>JAJFIQ010000010.1 GCA_021774785.1 Emcibacter sp. | reverse complement strand
TCTCATAAACAAATTGCGTAAAATGCGTGTGGTGTTGCTCCTGTTCATACCGTTATCAATAGTTTTGCAGGCATGTTCAGAACCGCCTGCATCAATTCCCCCGGGCACGGACAAGCGCTTCTATGGATATATAGTCGAAGGTGAGAAATTCGGGATCAAGATCGGCGATAGCAGAGCGGCTGTGGTGGATAAAGTGAGTGATGCGAGGTTTAGTAGAAAAGGTGTTTATCCCTGTGGGACTAACTTACGTCGTATAATTGGATTATGTGATGACGGAGTCCTTACAAGCTCATATAGAGTATTGGAATTTTTACGCAATGGAAGAGTATATATTATATATGAAACTGACATAGTTGTTGGCATAGCGTGGGAATTTGACTGGTTACCGCCTATGGATTTTTGACCGCCTACACCCATGATGCCAATAACCGCATGACGGCGGCCAGTGACACGGTGACGGCGATGAATGCCAGCTATGTCTATGGCGCCGAAGAAAGCCGCATCTACAAACAGGACGGGGCGTCCGGTTATCGCTTTGCCAACTATAACGATATGGTGCTGGGCGAACACCCGGGTACCTCGGGCAGTGCACTGGGCTCATGGCGGCTGTACGTGCCCGGTATCGGCATTGATGATCGCATCGCCATGGTCGATATGTCGGGCAACACGGCGACGGCGGTGCATTACTATATGCCCAACCGCATCGGTTCGGTCATAGGCATGGTCAACACGGCGGGCGTGCTGACGGACCAGTATCTGTACTCCCCCTATGGGGTCGAAGAACCACTGGCCGGATCAGGAAACCTGTTCCGCTATACCGGGCGGTATTACGATGCCGAGACGGGGCTGTATTACTATCGCAAGCGGTATTATGATCCGGGTGTTGGCCGCTTTGGTGGCCCGGACAGCATCCTCTACGCTGGCGGCCTTAACATCTACAACTATACCGGCGGCGACCCCATCAATAATGTTGATCCGTTGGGGACGGATTCGTTCTTCATTACGAGGAGAATTTTAGGGGGATTTGCCAGTCACGCCTTTATTATTGTAACCGATGGTGATATAAATGGGCCTGTAACAGCCCGGTTTTCTTTTGGGCCGTCGGAGTCTCGTGGCCGTGGGGCATTAATAAATACGGTGGGCACTGGAAATGATACTGATAGTGGCGATCTAGGAGCACTTGCAGATATTCAGGAGGGGAATATGAATGGAATTACTATAACTCAGATTCAGGCTCCTGATGATATAGTTACTGCTGTTGGCAATGCGGTAATAGATTTCCCAGACTACGATGCAAGAGCACAGGGTGGTAACACAAGCGCAGGGCGAAATGGTGCCAACAGCAACTCCGCAGGGGTTGCAATTACTAATCGTTCCACAGAGATTGCCGGAACCGCTCAAACGAATTTTCCCAATGTTGACCTTGTAGGATCTTCGGCTGCTAATAGAGTGCAGTTTGATGAAGAGCGGTTGCGGAAGGATCTAAACCGACGATGCACAATAACAGGTTCAAGGATATTGCGAGATTGCTGAAATATATGAAAATAGCAATCGTCGCGATTGCACTAGTCAAGTTGGCGTTTGATATTATTGTATTTGTTGAACCTATAATACGGCCAGAAGGATTAGTTACCAAAGGATCGTATCGAGGATTGGCAGTTGGAAATACAAAGGCTGAGATAACAAGCAAATTACGCTCTTCCTACACTCGCCTTCACCTTTCAAGCTACTATGTAGAAAAAAAAGGATACATTGTACCTACTGTCAGTCCACACTCGCATAATTATCCGCCTCTCTTTATGTCGAACTCTTGGGTTTTGTCTTACCCAGGCATACATCGAGAGCTGATTGTTCTAACATTTAAAGATGATTACCTCCTTTCTATTAAGTTCAGGCGTGACGCGATTGAGTGGCCGTAGCGGTTCCGGTGACAGTAACCGAAACTATTTAAGCCTGATTTTTCACCCCGAATCGCAGTAGCTTTCTCAGATGCAGCACTTCGTAAAACCCGCGAATTACGGTGACAGTTTACTAAATGCACTTAATTATTTGAGCCTGATCTCCCGCCCTGAATCGCAGTAGATTCTACAGATGCTGCGCTTTGTAACATCTGCCGCTTTTACACTCCTCATAAACGCCGTACTTGCCGGTGCAAGCTTGGCGAGTTTGCCACGTCATGCCGACGGTGACATGACACAGTTGTCTTATGATCTGGAATTACGGTGACAGTTTACTAAATGCACTTAATTATTTGAGCCTGACTTCTCGCCCTGAATCGCAGTAAATTCTACAGGTGCTGCGCTTTGTAACATCTGCCGCTTTTACACTCCTCCTGAACACCATGTTCGCGGACAGTGCTTCGGCGTCACTGCCCAGGTCGGATAGGAGTTTGACGCAACTCAACCCGGCCTTCGGGCATAGCCCTTCGGCGTTCGGCCTGAAAAGCGTCCACAGGACTCTTTTCCGGGCGGCCTCACCCAACACCCTGGATCAGCTGACCTGCTATACGCGGACCGAAGGCACAGCGGCATCAGAGGTGACAGACCTGTGCTATGACGACTCGGGTAACCTTGAAGGCACCAGCACCAATGGTGTGTGCACTGGCCCCAGTGCCGAGCGCAGCTACACCCATGATGCCAATAATCGCATGGTGAGCGCCAGCAATACCAGCCCAACGATGAATGCCAGCTATGTCTACGGTGCCGAGGACACCCGCATTTACAAGCAGGACGGGACGGGCCTCGAGGCGTCCGGCTACCGGTTCTCCAATTTGAACAACATGGTGCTGGGTGAACATCCGGGCACGGCGGACAGCGATCTGGGGTACTGGCGGCTCTATGTGCCGGGGCTGGGCATTGATGACCGTGTGGCCATGGTCACCATGGACGGCAGCACCGCCAATGCTGTGCATTACTATATGCCCAACCGCATCGGTTCGGTCATCGGCATGGTCAACACGGCGGGCGTGCTGACGGATCAGTATCTGTACTCCCCCTATGGGGTCGAGGAACCACTGGCCGGATCAGGAAACCTGTTCCGCTATACCGGGCGCTATTACGATGCCGAGACGGGGCTGTATTACTATCGCAAGCGGTATTATGATCCCGGCACAGGCAGGTTCCCCAGCCCCGACAGCATCCTCTACGCTGGTGGTCTTAACATCTACAACTATACCGGCGGCGATCCGATTAACAATGTGGATCCGAGTGGGCAGGAGATTTTTGAAAAGGGTAGATTCAACGTGACAGTATCGCTTGGAGGATCAGGAACAGTTGCGGCACCTACATCCGGTTTGCCTGGTGCGAATGCAGGTGCAGACTTATTGGTGCAAGTGAGTATTGGTTCGCCGGACTCCTCAAAGTTCAACCCTAACCTTGGTCCAATTACTTCCCCTCTCAACCTGTTAAATATGGTAGTCGATGTTGAAAAATTTGCTGTTCAAGTCGACGATGGCATATCCGGCGACAACGGATCTGTGGGTTTCTCGCTTGATGTTGATGCTGGTGAAATTGGCATTTCCCTGGGAACGCCAAGCGATAGGGAAGGAACAACCTTTACTGGGGAATTCGACATTGGAAGCGCCGGTGGGGAAATCTTCTCTAGCGGACAAAAACTGGCTGGCTCTGGTGTTCGATTAAGTATTTTAGGCCCGGGGCTTGCCGCTGCCTTTTCGAAGTCGGAGACCACTACGATATTAGAAGTAGATTTAAGGGAGGATGAAACGGAATGAAGAAGAGAAGAAAAACCGTTTTGGAGAGATTTGTTATGGCCGCTGTGTTTGCCGTTATTGGAGGCATTATACTAATGTTGGGGTTCGCTTTAGGTCTGACAGAGCAATTCTAAGGGTGCTACGGCGGGCCAGACAGCATCCTCTATGATGGTGGTCTTAACATCTACAACTATACCGGTGGCGACCCCATCAATAATGTTGATCCGCTGGGGACGTGTGGCTTCCGAAAAGACGACGGAAGCTGTGAAGTCAAAGTGGATAGTTCGACCGGAGAAGCCGGAAAGAGAGCAGGAAAGGATTTGGAAAACCGCCTAAATCAGTTTGATAAAACCGTTAATGCTTTAGACGACGATACTAACATTTCAATAACTAATAACGACGGTAAGGAAACAGGGTCGCTTACGGGAAAGGAATTTAAAGCAATTTGGAACAAAACGAAATTCTCGATTACAAGTAAGTCATTCAACAATGGTGGCGCGGGTGGTGGTGCGAGCGGTGGTTTCAATAAAAGAGGCCGCTTCAAAGGAAAAGTTGAACTCAGCCCGGGCGCTATCAGTGCATATCAAAACACTGCAGTTAAACTAGGCCATAATCCCAGTGTTGGAACGGACACACTTGTGTTTCACGAGTATGGCCATCTCACGAGACCCGGTAATGCCTTGGTCATAAAGTTTCCCGTTACGCCTACTATTAATATGATAAGAGAGAGGGGAACGAGCTCTATAGGCAGAGCTTTAGCAACCTCAGTTGGCGCTAATTTTAATTGTATGATTCCAAGAGGGTGTAACTGATGCAGGTGTTATTGAAGGTTATAAGCTTGCTTGTTCTTGCCTTGTTGGCGGGATGCATGACCAACTATGTGGGCAGCCTGGAGCAAAGCAATGCCAGCCCCATTTACAAATTTGTCCGTGGCGAGCATGTCATCCTGCTCACCACGAAGGACATTACTCTGGACAGCAAAAGCTTTCCCTTGGCAGACTGCTCTACCGGTGAAAGTTATTGCTACAAGAATGATCAGATCGGTTTTCTTTTCAGAGCACGGAAATATTGCTCGGAAAAGTATGCGCTAGGTAATTTGTATACGTTTGAGGATAAAAAATTTCGTCTATTTACGTTAACACCCCATGTAATGGAAATTAACTTTTCATATTTAAACAAGGACAAATTCTTATATTCGTATTCTGATTGGCGCGGTCTCGTGGGAATTATATTTAATGATTTTAATAATTTTTCCATCCCTGACCCAAAAAACATGCCAGAACATTATAATTTTGAAGGTATCATGAAATATCAATACCGGATTGCAGGTAAGCATAGACCTTTTACCTGCCAGACTACCAAAAAATGAGCAATGAGAATTACGGTAATGGTATGGACTTTCCAAGCGACCTCTTTGGTTAGCCATAATGGTGGTGTCACAAGACATAACCATTAAAGGAGGCGTTCATGACCACGACTATTACCAGTATTGGCCTTGATCTGGCAAAGACCGTGTTTCAGGTACACGGGGCTGATGAGGTGGGTTACGGTGATAGTAACCGAAACTATTTGGGCCTGACCTCTCGCCCCGAATCGCAGTAAGTTTTGCTTATGCTCCGCTTCGTAACACCCGCACTTTTTGCACTCCTCCTGAACACCATGTTCGCGGACAGTGCTTTGGCATCGATTTCAAAGGCGGACGCCTTTGGTCGCCTCAGCTCGATCACCTTCCCGGGTGGCTCATCAGAGAGTTTCACTTATGATAAGGATGGTAATCAGCTGAGCCACACCCGGCGCAATGGCGAGATTATCACCAGCACCTATGACACTTACGGCCGTATTTTATCCAAAACCTTCCCCGGCGCATCGCAGAGCTTTGGCTATAACGCTTCGGGTATGGCGCTTTCTTCCTCCAAAACCTCTGGCGGCATAACCGAGGCCATTGCGCTTAGCTATGACGCTCTGGGCCGGGTAGCGCAGCATGAGGCGACCCGCACGCCAAGTGCGGGCCCAAATGCGGGTAGTGTGACCAGCTATGAGCAGGCTTACGTCTATGACAATGACAATTTACTGAGCACGCTCAGCTATAGCGCTTGTCAGGGCGCCTGCGCGGCCATGGCAACTTTAAGCTATTCTTATGACGCACTGGGCCGGGC
>JAJFIQ010000009.1 GCA_021774785.1 Emcibacter sp. | reverse complement strand
ATGAAGATGCTGGTGAGCCGTGTTGATGTGGGCAAGCAGAACATTACGGTAACTGGTCCAAAGGCCGCTCTTGCAGTTGCTTTAAAAGAGGGAAATTCCTCAAAAGAAAGAGTTCCCAGTTTTGTACGTGATTGGTGCACCAATTTCGGTCAAAACTGGGAACTTCCATATTTAGATAAAGCTGGCAATCCTACTCATCAAACAGGACAGGGAATGGACACAAAAAATAACTTGATTAATACGGATACTATTCACAGCGCTTCCTATCAAAATTTAGTTCGTCTATCAGTTGTTCAAAAAATCAACTGCAGCTAATTAGATTATTTGCAATATATGTTTAACGTTATGATTGCACTAATTTCGAATATAGGTATTAATACATTAAGTATAAATAAAAACGGCGAGAAAAAATGGTTATTGAATTGATAAAAAAATTCACTCCGATACCCGAACAAGATATTGGACAAATTAAGGCAAAGGCTGCTGCTCATAAAATAAAGTTATTTGATCCAATTTTAGCGGAGTGCATTGCTAAGCGGATCATTATTAAAGAGTTTTATTATGATGAAAAGAAAATGCAAAGATCAACTAAAAACATTTTAAGATTGCTGGTGAAAGAAGTTAATCCCAAAATTCTGGATATTATTTTTAGTGAGGATCCTCTCGAGTCTCATATGCTTAAAATACCAAGAAATCAACAGCAAGTTTTTAGAATTCACAATGACGTTAGTTTTGCAATTAAAAACGTTATTCGTCAGGCTTATAGGGGTAGAAAAATACATAATAGGTATGTGAGGCAGAAAACAGTGGGATGCCTTATTCATATTCTAAATACTGTAAATAATGACCGCTATATATATGCGGCAAAGGGAAAATGAGAAAAGTATGCTAGGGATATTAGACGACAAAGCTGGATTTTTTTCACCGAGGTGGCGGAGCTTAATCGAAGTCTTTAGTAACGAAAATTTTGTGCGGCCGATGTTCTATGTGTTGATTGCGCTAAACGTTATTTATGCTGCCATTTATTCGGCCTTGGAGGAAACAATAATTAAAATAGACCTAATATTGGTCAAAACGTCATATACTGAGATGCAAATTGTTTCTGTGATAAGTTTTACAGGAATAGTTATAGCTTGGTTTATAGCGGTGTTTTTTATAAAAACTACCGCCCCCGAAAGCGTAAGAAATTATGAGAATGCTACAGAGTTTTATAATGCCAAAATAAAAAATATTAAGTCAACCGATAATGATGATGATGATGACATTAGGGCAAAAATAATTTTAGAATGGATATTTGACAATAGAATGCAGCGAGCACATAAATTTATTGCTTATGCCCTATATTTATTATTTGGGCTGAGCCTTTTTGTTTCCCTGCTCTCTTTTCTTGTACTAGCCTTTGGGCTTCTTCGTGGGTAATCCCGCGTCTAATGAAAAACATATAGTCATTTACTATCTCATCCGTTGTTTCCACAATGAGTGTAGAAACATTTCTCGGCATCAGGATTTTTTCTCTCATAATTCTCTCAATTATTAATTACGCAAGAGTACGGTCTAAGAACTAGTTTAACAACTAAAGTAAGAATAATTTAACATTTTGTATGAAAAGAATCAAATAATATGAGAACATCTGATATGCATATATCAAAGAATTTGGATCATATCTTTACCTGCGCCCTTTAAATTCGTCCAGTTTTGCGTAGAGTCTGTCAACAGGAGACAGACAATGGATAGCCCTTCACCGGATGGCAGCAGTAATTATAACTTTACCAACAGATGCAGATACTCTACCATTGGTAGAGGGTATTCATTATATTTCTAAATTAGGCTGTCGGTGATATTATAAAAGGGGAACTTGTTGAATGAATGCAATGGGCAAAATATTTCTTCAAACACTCATAATTCTATTAATGAGCGGATGCGCTAGTTTCCCACCGGCGGTAGATCGAAATGAACAAAGTCTGATAGCGGTCGAAGTGTCAAATAAGGCCCTTGATCAAACCAATGAGTATAATATTGCTGGCAATATACCTTCACGAGTTCTGAAAGAAATTGCAGCCCGCTCTCTTTTATTCAAAAACGATGAAAAAATTAGTTTGACTAATGTAAGCTTAAGTTTCGGTAGGCAGGCAATAGAAATCCGAGCCGATATTTTATTTCAGGATATCGAAAGTAATACTAAATATGCGGGCCATATCAGGGGGGCTTTTTCTGTAGCTCTCTCTGGATCTGAATTAATTTGGCTGCCTTCTTTTGACCGGATCAAAATAAAGAAGGCCAGAGTTAACGGTACCAAATTATATGTTGTACTTCCTTTAGGGAATATAGTCGTTGATCTGTTACTTAAAAGAATAAATGGCTATATAGCGAAACAACTATTGGACACAGATAGAAATCGAATCTCCATTAATATTTCTCCATTGAAAATTTTTGATCAAAGAGCGGTTATTAAACGTGATGGAGTATTAACAAGTTTAAAGGCAAATATTCCTCTTGAGGGTATCTTTGTAATTACTCATTCAGCTTTGTTAATAGATAAGAAAGGCATTGCATTTGTCGCCGTGGCTCAATTTGACGCTTTAGAAAATGAGTGTAGGGAGAGGAATGCTACTTTAGATCCTGATCAAATGTTACCTACAGTCTATCGGGCTTATTTTGCAAAATCCATCGACGGGAATGAACCTATTGAAAGCGCTACAATTTACAGTAAAAATGAACCATTATACTTCTTCACTGAAATTAAAACGGATAGGATTGAGAAAGTTAGTTACCGTTGGCGCCAAAATAATAAAGTATCTGATCAAAATATTTTTGTTGAAGTAAAACCTACAGGGGTAACGAGAGGATGGCGGTCTAAAACATCCAAAGTCAATTTTATTGAAAGTGATAATATTGTTGTGGATGTTAGAATAATATCCAAGGAAGGCTGCTTATTAACCAGAAAGAGTACAATAGTATTGTCCGTCGTCGAATGGTTTGAGACTTATTTAGCTTATTTCATCAGGAGGCTTTGATCTCTGATTATTGTTAATATTAAGCGACTATCTTACGATGTTGCAAGCGTCTTTGTTTGATAGTTTTGTTTTTGATTAATCTCCT
>JAJFIQ010000008.1 GCA_021774785.1 Emcibacter sp. | reverse complement strand
CGGATATCTTTAACCATCTTGGTGGCTTTTAAATTAGTAGGTTTAGTTCTCATCTTCATTCCTTCACAAAATTACGATGAGATCAAAACCTCTCTTATGCAAATACTTTAAATGGTCTCATAGGCTTTGACGGGGAACAGGTGTCACCCCAATATTTGGTGAATATGGCAAAAAACACTATTTCTGGAAAAAGTATCTAAACCACTGTGGTTGTAAAGGTTTAATCACTGAAAATATTATTAATTGACAAACAGGAGAACCTCTGTTTGACATCTTGAATTTAATCAACGAGTAGCTCACCATGTATCCCGCAAAACAAGATCTGCATGACAATAAAATCTTACCTGATGATACGGCTTGAGTAGGATGACCTTCTTGCTTTTGAAGCAATTTCAGAAACAGCAAATAAAGGGAAATTAGAGACCTTTTTTTACTCTTGAAAGTCGTCGCTAAAGGGGGAAGAGGGTGATATGTTTTTAGACCTTTTGTCTAATTCAGAAAATTGGCATTTCTGACGCCCTTAGAGCCGCTTAGCAATTGGAAGGAACTTAAATGAAAATTAATATTACGTTGAGGTCTAATATGAATAGCCCGCCACTCTATTCCTAAAGGTTATATGTAATGTTCATATTAGTATTTGATTTATTGCGTATAGGCCTACTAATCTAACCTCCTATAAAAAATATTAGTGAGGAACGTAATGAAACACATAGCAATTAGCTTATCATCAGCGGTTATAACATTAAGTTCACAGGGGCTTGTTCAGGCGGCTGGGGATGTGGAAGATACACTTGAAGAAGTCATTGTAACGGGGTCCCATATTAAGGGGGCCAAGGTAACAGAAACATTACCGGTCACCATTTTCGGTCAGGATGATTTAGACGCCTTGGGCAGTTTTGATGGTGACGAACTTATCCGCTCTTTGCCGGGACAGGGTGAAGTTGATTTTAGGGATGACAATAACAATACGGTCAATAATTCCCGTGGTGATGTATCATCTATTAACTTGCGCTCATTGGGCCCTGGTAACACACTGGTTCTAATAAATTCACGGCGGGTGGTCAATCATCCGGGCACACAATCGAAAAATCTGGTTCCTGCGGTAACACCGAACATGAATGCCTTGCCGGTGGCGGGTATCCAGCGGGTGGAGGTGCTTAATGACGGGGCGGCATCGCTCTATGGTTCTGATGCGGTTGCGGGCGTGTTCAATGCTATACTGAAAAGAAATTTTGAAGGACTAGATATTTCAGTTCGCGGTAGTTTTGCGGAAAATTCCGGCCTTAACGAGCAACAGATCACCCTGAATGCGGGCAAGAGCTTTAACGATGGCCGCACCAATATTTCCCTCGCGGGTAGTTTTTCAATACGGGATGGGCTTCATTCAAGCGAGGTTCCGCTTGCAGCCAATTCAGATACGCGAGATTTACTGATCGGAACCACCTTTGAAGATGATAATTCTTTTGATAATCGCCATACCAGAACCGCTTGGGGCCAGTTCACATTGAAAACCCGGGTGAGCCAAAATGGGGAATCATTAACTTCATCCAGTGGTCGGTTCCATATTCAGCCTACTACGTTCGTAGAAAATGCCTGCCGTGGTACTACGGAAAACGATTTGGCAACACCGGGCATCTGTATTGATGACGGTTCTCTTGACCGTGACCTGCGCCATAACCGGGGCGCGGACCGCTCATTGATTTCGGACAGGGACAGGGTTAATGTTTTTGCCTTTCTTAATCATGAATTTGATGATAATATCGAACTTTATGGTGAATTGGGTTATTACCGTGCTGAAACAGATGCAACCATTGAGGCGATCACGCCTATTTCTAGTGGCGATATTGTGGTACCGGCCAATAACTACTGGAACCCCTTTGGGCCGGTTAATTTTTCTGATGGCACACTGAACCCTAACCGCTTGCCGGGATTAGACATACCCATAGAAGGCCTGCCGGTCTTTGTTGATGGCGCGCGCTATCGTTTTACCGAACTGGGACCACGAAATGTGAATGTTGTTAATACATCATTCCGCTCGCTCATCGGCGCGCGCGGTGATTTTGGCCAGTCGGGCTGGGATTGGGATACTGCGGTTCTTTATTCCCGTGCCAGAACCACGGACATAACCGATAACCGGGTTTCGTCAACATTATTTGCGGCGGCTCTGGATAATGAAACGCCGGACGCCTTTAATGTCTTTAACGGTGCGGACCCCAACAATCCTAATTCACTGGATAGTACGACCAACCCGCAAAGTGTTATTGATACGTTCCTGATTGATGTTCAACGTCAAAGCACGACCGAACTTGCCTTGGCCGACTTTAAGGTATCCAAGGGTGATGTCTTTGAATTGCCCGCAGGCCCCGTTGGTGTCGCATTTGGGGTTGAAGTAAGATACGAATCTTATGATGAAGACCGTGATGACCGTCTGGATGGTACTATTACCTTTACCAATCCGGTCAATGGTGCTTTTTCCCTAAGTGATGCAATGGGGTCTTCCGCTACGCGCGATTCCAGTGGCTCACGGGAAGTTTATTCAGCTTTTGGTGAAGTCTTGGTTCCCCTGTTGAGCGAAAATCAAAATATTCCTCTGGTTCATGAATTGAGTGTACAGCTTGCGGGCCGTATTGAAGAATTCTCAGACATTGGTTCCAGCGGGTTTAAACCGCGTGTTGCAGGTACGTGGGGCTTGTTCGACTGGCTCAAGGCCCGTGGGTCCTGGGCAAAGGGTTTCAAAGCCCCTAACCTGCCGCAACTTAATGAAATCAGCGTTGCCCGTTCCAACACCCGTGAAGACAGTATTTTTTGTGAGGCCGGTGTCAGGAATGGTACTTTTGCAGAATTTGCGGACTGTAGCGGTTTTTCTGAATCACGGGAAGAACGGCGTAACTCTAATCCTGATTTGGAACCGGAAGATAATGAAACCAAAACCTTTGGTATTGTTATCGACCCACAAGATCTTGAAGGCGATCTAAGTTTCCTTAATGGCTTCTCCTTCACCGTTGACTGGTGGGATACGGAACAGACAGATGTTGTTGGTATTTTTGGTGGGGCTAATCATGTTAACCTTGATTATGCTCTGCGCGTGCAGGGGTCATCAAACCCCAATGTGGTTCGTGCTGATCCGACAGTAGATCAGGTAGCCTTCTTTGCCGGAACCGGCATTGATGCCATTGGTGATATTTTGTTCATTACGGATAAATATCTTAATTTGTTGCCGCGGAGTTTTCAGGGTGTTGACTTTGGACTTTATTACGACCTTTATGATACGCCGCTAGGTGATTTCAAGTTTAAAATCAATGCTTCGAAGCTGAAACAGTTTGATGTTAAGGAATCTGAAAGAGACCTTGTCATATTAGATGCCATTGCCGCAGGAGAAATTGACCCGTCAATTACCGTTGATGGCGCAGGTAGCCTCTTGGAGCGGAACGGCGCACCAGAATGGCGCGGTTCGGCTAGCCTGACCTGGCGGCATCAAAGCGGGTTTGGTGCTGGTTTTGTGGCCAACTATGTTGGTGACTTCATTGATACCAGCGCTGGTCCAGACTCCAACGGTGACCCACATATAATTGAACAGTGGATTACCGCCAATATGTATATCCAGTATGAGCATGAGGGCAACGGTATATTGGCCAACACACGCGCCCGCTTCGGCATCAATAACTTTACCGATGAAGCACCGCGTCATGATGATGAGATCAGGGGCTTTAAGTCTAGTATGCATAATGCCCGTGGCCGTGAATTCTATCTGGACATCAGTAAAAAATTCTAATCTAATAAATCCCGGTATGTTAAATAATGTACCGGGATTTCCTTTTCGGATAAGCGTACCCGGCGCATCTCAACCTATAAATATGCTCTGATAATTGTGAAGGGATACTATGTTTAGACGAATGATATTCTGGCTTCTGGTATTTGCCATACCCTTAAGCATATCCGCTAATTCCTTAGCCGAGAACGATAATTCAGAAACATTATGCCAAAGTGACTTGGCCTTGGTTCAGGTGAACTTTCCCACAGCCCGGGCAAACAGATGTGATGTGGTATCGCCCTCCACGCTCAATTTATATATTGACCCTGAAAACAAACCTATTAATGATAGTGCCTGGTACGCTTTTCGGCTTGTGCCAAAGCAGGTTGGAAATATACAGGTAATCCTGAACTATACCCATGCAAAACACCGTTACCCGCCGAAAATAAGTTATGATGGCATTACGTGGGAATTGTTGGACCAAACTGATGTCGAGGATGTTTCTGAAACTGAAATTCGCTTACGGATAAAATTGACGGACCATCCCGTTTATATTTCTGCTCAAGAAAGTTTTCCAGTTTCAAAACATAATAGCTGGATTAGTAAAATCGCGGCATCCCCATACATATCCAGGTCCATAATTGGCAAATCAATCGAAGACCGTCCCATATATAAACTGGAATTACGCTCTGATGATGATGTACAAAAACCATATGTACTGCTTGTTGGCCGTCAACATCCCCCTGAAGTTACCGGCGCAATGGCCATGTCCCGATTTGTGGAAACCTTGTTGGAGGAAACGGAACTGGCCATAAAATTTCGTCATAAATATAATCTGATAATCATACCAAATATGAATCCGGACGGGATTATTCATGGAAACTGGCGTCATAATATGGGTGGTGTGGATTTAAACCGTGATTGGGGGCCATTCACTCAGCCGGAAACCCGGTCCATCAAAAAAGAATTGACCCGGTTTGATGAGGGTGGGGATGAATTGGTGCTGTTTCTCGACTTTCATTCCACGTGGCGCAATCTATTTTATACTCAAACGGATAGTGAGCAGACACGCCCGGCTAATTTTGCCAGAGACTGGTTGAAAGAGGTTGATGAGAGGCTTGTTGATGAAGTTTATAAATTTACCCGTGAGCAAAGTCCAAATTCCGGCAAGCCAACATCGAAGAATTACATATATTCAACCTATGGCATTCCTGCGATTACCTATGAAGTCGGGGATAATACCGACCGGGCTGCTCTAGCTTTGGCTGCAGAAATATTTGCACAGGAAATGATGGAAAATCTACTAAAGCAGAAAGGCAATTAATGAAATATTTTATTCTATCAATTCTTCTGATACTGGGCGGGTGCAGTTCCCCCATAGAGGCAGATATTTTGCTTAAAGGCGGGAGGGTCTTCGTGGGCGATAACTCACAAGGCATAATAGCCGATATTGCGATCAAAAATGATGAAATAATTTTCATAGGTAGCTCGTCAGATCATATCAGGGCGAAGAAATCCATAAATGTTAGTGGATTGATTGTGGCACCCGGTTTTATTGATCCCCATACCCATAGTTTGCTGGAATTGCAAAGCGATGATGCGAAGCAGCGCGAAAATGCAAATTACCGCTTGCAGGGTGTGACCACCGTGTTTAATGGCAATGATGGCGGCGGCAGTCCGGATATTCTAAAACTGTCACAAGAAATGATGCATTCCGGCATTGGCACAAACACTACCCTATATGTGGGTCATGGCGCGGTGCGACGCCAAGTTATGAATAATGACAATCGGGTGCCAACGGATGAAGAGTTGGCGCGGATGAAATTACTTGTGGCCAATGCTATGGATGCTGGTGCTCTAGGGCTTTCAACAGGGTTATTTTATGTTCCGGGCAGCTTTTCGGCAACCGATGAAGTGGTCGAACTTGCCAAGGTTGCGGCAGAAAAAAACGGTATTTATGACAGCCATATTCGTGATGAGAGTACTTATAATATCGGCCTTGAAGCCTCCATTGAAGAGGTTCTGGAAATTGCCCGCCGGGCTGATATTCCGGTTCATATTGCCCATATAAAGGCGCTTGGGGTCGATGTGTGGGGGAAAAGTGTGCCGGTTATTAAAATGATCGAGCAGGCAAGAGCAGAAGGATTGAAAGTTACGGCTGATCAGTATCCGTGGCTTGCTTCGGGGACCAGCATTTCCGCTGCCCTGATCCCCCGCGAGATTAAAGCCGGTGGCAAAGAAAAATATTTGGCACGGTTAAATAATCCCCAATTAAGAGATAAATTAATTGAAGATATTACCGAAAATTTACGCCGGCGTGGAGGTGCGGAAGCAGTCCTGATCACGCAAGGCAAACCGGAGTGGCAAGGTAAAACTTTGGGCTTTCTGGCCGTGGAAAATAATATTACACCCGCCAGCATGGCCATAGAAATTTCCCGCAATGGTGATGCAAAAATTGCATCATTCAATATGAATGAGGATGATGTAATTAATTTCATGAGTCAAGACTGGGTAATGACCAGTTCAGATGGTTCAGTGGGCCACCCTCGTAAATATGCCAGCTTTCCCAGAAAGTATGAGACTTATATTAAAGCACAAAAAATAATGCCCCTAGAGGCATTTTTATACAGAAGCAGTGGCCTTGTAGCAGATACATTTATGCTCTGTGACCGGGGCTATATCAAGGCAGGATATAAAGCAGACATTGTCATTTTTGACCAGTATAACTTTAAAGCCCGCGCCGATTTTCAAAATCCTGAACTTTTGTCAGAAGGTGTAGAATATTTACTGATCAATGGTCAATTGGCGGTGGATAAGGGAAAATCACAAGCTATTTTACCGGGTAAAGTCCTAAAACGCTGTACAGGACGTTAATTCTAATAAAGAATAATATATTTGTAAAAATCGGATGGAAAACCTTATGAGACTTAGAAAGCTTTTAAAAAGCTTGTTGATTTATGCCCTCGGTTGCCTGACCCTTACCGCACAGGCTCAACCGACTCATGAGTATTTTTCACAGGATATGTCATTTGATATTAATGTGACGATGCCTGAAGATTATCTTGGCCATGAAATCGGGGAATGGCATATTTCACCCGATTCACTTACCGCATATATGCGTCATCTGTCCGATAAAAGCTCGCGGGTCAGCATGGAAACTATCGGTTATTCCCATGAACGCAAGGCCATATCCCATGTCTATATCTCTTCACCGAAAAATATTGCTAATCTTGAAGGCATCTTAAAAAAACACCAAGAGGCTAAATCGGCTGAGGAAGATATTCTGGTGTTAAATCTAGCCTATAGTGTTCATGGCAATGAACCATCCGGGGCCAATGCCTCTGCGCTGGTTGCCTACTATCTCGCCGCTGCAAAAGACGATTGGGTTAAGGATTTTCTGGCAAAAACAATCATAATCATTGAACCTGTGCAAAATCCTGATGGCTTTGGGCGCTTTGCAGTATATGCCAATCAACACAAAGGCGATACAGAAAACTTTGACACTGCAAACCGCACACATTTTGAGGGCTGGCCTTCTGGCCGTACCAATCATTATTGGTTTGATCTCAACAGGGACTGGATTTTTGCGGTGCATCCTGAATCAAAAGCCCGGATCAAAGCCTATCAGAAGTGGCGGCCACATGTATTGGGAGACTATCACGAAATGGGCGGAAATTTCCCCACCTATTTTTTTCAGCCCGGTCATCCAAAACGCACACATCCCTTGACGTCAAAAGAGAACCAGCGCATCACATTTAGTCTTGCAGAATTTCACGCCAAAGCCCTTGATGACCGGTCTCAACCTTATCTTACCCAGGAAAGATTTGATGATTTTTATTATGGTAAAGGCTCCGCCTATCCTGATGCAACGGGTGCTATCGGTTTGCTGTTTGAACAATCTGCGGTGCGCGGCCATGCCCGTGAAATCGGCGGGGTAAAAATCCGCTTCCGGGACGCCATAGCCAATCATTTGACAACATCACTTTCCCTTATGAAAGGGGCGGATACTTACCGCGCTGATATATTGAATTACCGGTTTACAGCCCAGAAGGAAGCCGAAGAAAGGGCAAAGAATGATCCGGTCAAAGCTTATATTTTTTCCGATGATGGTGATCCTGCCCGCGCACAAAAATTACTTGATATACTGAGTTTGCATGAAATTCCGGTCTATGGGCTGACTGCAGATATTTCTGTGGGCAAGCAATCCTATCATCGAAACCATGCATGGGTGGTAAAAATACTTGGCCCACAATATGGCCTTGTGCGCTCACTTTTTGAAATACGGACAACCTTTGAAGACAATATTTTTTATGACGTCTCGACCTGGAATTTGCCCTTGGCTCTTAATCTTCCCTATTCACCTTTGAAGCGATTGAAAAGTATCAGCTCAAATCCAGTTGAGATCAATTACATTATTGAAAATGAGGCTTTTTCAGAAAAACCCCCGGTGGCTTATGCTTTTGAATGGAACCAATTTCAGGCACCACATTTGCTGCAAGCCTTCATGGCGGATGATTTGCACCCTCGTCTTGCCCTGCTACCTTTTTCGTCCACTACATCCCGTGGTAAAGCACATAAATTTGATGCGGGAACTATTATTGTTCAACCCGGCACCAAAGAGGGACACAATAGAGTCAGACAGATTATGGCCAGGCACCCTCAGGTAAAAGGATATGGTCTTAGTTCAGCTTTCTCGTCATTAGGGCCTGATTTAGGCTCCCTTGCCATGAAAACCCTCAAGCCGGTCAAGCCGGCACTGCTGGTCGGTAAGGGTGTTAACCCCACAGAGGCTGGCGAAATTCGTTATGCGGTGGATAAAGATTTTGGAGTACCCCTGACAATATTGGATTTTGATCGGCTTGATTCAGTGGATTTGAGCCATTATACGCATTTTTTGCTTGCGGACGGCACATACAAATCATGGGATAAAATTCCAGAAATATTAAAAAAATGGGTTGCGGCTGGCGGCATCGTCATTGCCCAGAAAAATGCCGCTGTCTGGGTGGAAAAAGCCGTTATTTTTGCCAAAGATGACAAAGAGAAAGAGTCAGACAAAGCCAAGCCGGAAGAAAAAGAAATCACCCGGCGTGCCTATCAGGACTATGAACAGGATTTAGGAAAACGTACAATTTCGGGCGCCGTCTTATGGACAGAAGCTGACTTGACTCATCCGCTAATTTTTGGTTATGGGCGTAAAAATATTCCGGTTTTTTATAATGCTAAAAAGACGTTATCTGCCCCACCTATATCGTATGATACGCCGTTGGTTTTCGCCAATAAAGATCTGTTGATTGCCGGTTATGCCGATAAAAAACGTCTTGAAAAAATACAGAACACCCCTGCCATTGCCCTGCATCGCATGGGTAAGGGAAAAATTATTTTGCTTAGCCATAACGTTAATTTCAGGGCCATTTGGCTGGGAACCGAGCGATTATATGCCAATGCGCTATTTTTCACGCAGGCGATAGAGAAGCGGGAAGATAGAAAAGAACGATCTAGGTAAATTACCGCCAGTGAGATGAAATATTCTATCCACCCCATAATTCTGGCGAGAATCCATTAATATGACCTTTAGTGATATTCAGACCATGCTGGCGGTCATTTTTCATCCAAATTGGCCCATCCAGATCGACAAAACTTGCTCCCGTTGCTAATAACATTGCTGGAGCCATGGCGAGTGAAGTGGATACCATGCATCCCACCATAATATCAAACCCCACTATCTCAGCCTGTTTTTTTAACTTCACAGCCTCAGTCAAGCCACCGGTTTTATCCAGCTTGATGTTGATCACTTTATATTTGCCCGCAAGTCCGGCCAGGTCTTCTCGGGTATGACAGGATTCATCAGCACAAATGGGGATTTTACCCTTGAAGGTTTTTAAGCCGTCATCATGATCTGCCGCCAATGGCTGCTCCAGCAGTGAAATATTCTTGGCAGCCAGAAAATCATCTAGGTCAATCAAATGCTGCATAGTCCAGCTTTCATTGGGGTCTATGATTATACGCGGTTCCGGTGCTTGTTCCCGAATGGCTGTTATTTTAGCCCTGATATTTTCCTTATCCAGTTTAATTTTCAATAATGGATAGTCTTTATACAGACATGCTTTATTTGCCATTTTTTCCATAGAGCCTAATCCTATGGTAACTGCCGTTTCTATCCCCACGGGTCTGGATATATTTAGCAGGTCTGATACTTTCTTTCCTTTCCAGCGGGCCAGCATATCCCAAAGAGCACAATCGACGGCATTGCGGGCGGCACCTGCGGGTAATATTTGCTGTAACTCTTCCGGCGAAATACCATCCTCAATAGCACCGGTCACGGCTTCAATCTGGGCTATCACACTATCCGTTGTTTCCCCGTACCGGGCATAGGGTACGGCTTCCCCCCGCCCGTAAATTTCACAATATTCCAGTTCAACCACAATAACATGTGTCTCTGTTCTGACCCCACGGGATATTTTAAAGGGTTCTTTTAGTGGCCATACTTCATGACAAACGGATAGTCGCCTGCTGATCATGACATTATCCTTTTTTGGACAGGATATAATCAACTATTGAATTCATACCTTGACGTAAAGGATCAACACAGGGAACGCCATATTCCTCTGCCATATTTTGACAGTAAATATCGGAGTTCTGTTTGCTTAAGGCAGAAGTATTTATTGATATTCCACCCAAAATAACATGGCGGTTGGTCAATCGTGCGGCCTCCAGATTATTATTAATACATCGTTGCATATCAGGTAACTGCTGATGGGGCAATCCCCTCATATGGCTACGGCCAGCCTCATGACATAGAATAAGCACATCAGCCTGAGCCCCATGCAGTAGCCCCAGGCTAACTCCGGCAAATGACGGATGGAACAGTGACCCTTGCCCTTCAATCACATCCCAGTGATCTTCACTGTTATCCAGTGCCAGAGCCTCCACAGCACCGGAAAGAAAATCGGATATCACCGCATCCACGGGAATTCCTTTGCCATCAATCAATATCCCGGTCTGGCCAGTGGCGCGGAAATCCACGTTCAGGCCCCGGCTTTTCATATTTTTCTCAAGGGCTAGTGTCGTATACATTTTGCCGACGGAGCAATCAGTCCCAACTGTCAATATTCTTTTGCCGGGCCGTTTTTTTCCTGTACCAACAGACAAGTCGATAACGGGATGACGTACATCGAATATTTGTCGGCCAAGCAGATCAGCTAATTGGTTTATTTCGGGAATATCGGCAATTTTTTTGTGCAACCCGCTTGCTATATCCATACCATGCTCCATCGCCTGAACCATGTAGGAAATCCATAAGGGGTCTATTACACCACCCCGGTTGGCAAGACCCAGAATGAATGTTTTTGCGCCTTTGCTTGCAGCAGTTTTGAAATCAACTTCTGGAAGCTTGAGTGTTACTTCGCAACCCGGCATACTTATTTGCCCGATGCATTTTTCCGGACGCCATTCCGCGACACCTCTTGATGTCTTGACGCTGAGGGGATCTTTGGCATTGCCAAGAAACAAAAGATAAGGCGGCAAGAATTCCATAACCACTTTCCTATAATACCTATAATTAAGATTATTTTTATACTGATAAATTATAGTCAGATAGGAAAGTAATTAACAATTCTATGTTGTTCAGGCCGTATAATATAAAGTTATGGGTCAGCGTTCAGGTTGAGTAAATTGTTTGTATACTATTTTGAAATACTCCAGAAAACTACGACATACGATAGATAACGGACGATTTTCTGAATATAAACCGGCCACTTTGTAAGTAATGGGTGATTTAAAGCCTTTATATAGTGTAGAGCCCGGACCTTCAGCCATAGCCGTTAGTTGGTCAACAATGGCTATGCCCACGTCATAGGCTACCAGATTCTTGGCAATGTAATAGGTTTGAACGGAGATCATGGAGTTTGTTTCTATCTTGGCCTGTATTATATTTTTAAATAATATATCTGACAATGGTCCGCTGTCCTTAATGCTGATTATGCTCTTGCCATCCAGTTCTTTTATATCCATTCGATCTATACTTTCATCAAGTTCTCCCTGTTTATAAACACAGACAAATTCGCCCTCTCCAAATTCATAAGAAGTAAGACCTACATGATCCGAAGGATTAAAAGCGAGACCAACATCTATTTCATGCTCATATAGCGAACGTATTATATCTTCATAATGCCGCGTCTGAATATCAAAGGTCACTTTCGGGTGATCTGCTAAAAAATTGGCAATGGCAAGCGGCAGAACATTAAGCCCCATAGACGGCATTACCGATAGGCATATGTGGCCTGTGTTAGTTGCTTTAAGATTGCGGGCCTTGTTTTGAAGAGAAATAATTTGCTTGTAGACTTTACTAACTTCACTAAAAAGAAGGTTTGCTTCATCGGTTGGAATTAGCTTCCCTTTAACTCTTTTAAACAATAGGTAGCCTAGCTGGTCTTCGGCGCGTTGCAATACTTTGCTCACAGCAGGTTGGGAAACATTCAAAAATTTAGCCGCATTGCTGATAGATCCCGTAGAATAAACAGCATGAAATATTTCAATCTGCTTCATTCGCATTTTTTTGTGCCTTTTCGTCTGGTCATTACTAAATCTATAGAAAAATAGAGTTAATGTAATTTCTTTTTCTTCTTTCTTTGCGCTGCGAGTTGTATCTCACTACCTTTATAATCCTCAAGGTCATGCTGACCATACCCTCTTTCATACTTTTTACTCATATAAAAAGCCCGGATCATATTTTTTATTGTACCACGCGTGGCTGTCATATTAACTGCTTTTAGCCAATAAAACCAAAAATGTTCAAATTCTACATTGTTATTTCTCAATGACTTAAGAGACTTCAATTTCCACCAAAATGATGGAAAATAGGTGATTTTAGGGCCTTGTCAAAGCAACTTAAAATATCTCAAGAATAGCTGAAGCACTCTATTCGTTATGACGTGAGAGAACACCACTCAGCCAATGCATCTGAGCGAAATTTCTTAAATATTTGTCTGTTTACGAGGTGCTGTTCTCCGTTAAAATGGTTGTATATTTGCGCATGAGTTGAGGTGAATTTTTGAAGGGTTTCTTCTTTTCTAAAGCCTTGCATGGCATATTCCCGTCGTCGGAAAGGTCGGTGACTATTCTCAGCCCGATTGTTTAATCGAC
>JAJFIQ010000007.1 GCA_021774785.1 Emcibacter sp. | reverse complement strand
GACTGGCTCTGGACTTACAACAATGAAAGACCCAATATGGCTATCGGCGGTATCACGCCAAAACAGAAATCGGCCATGGACATGTCCATAGCCGCATAACCGTTCTACTTACGATGCCCTCTATAAAGGGGGGTATTACCGTCCGTTCATATCCACAAAAGTGCTTTGGCGGCACGTCTAAAAATCAAAAAAATAAAATTTTAGTTGATCCGTGAGCATTTCAACATTTATGAGTATCGTTAACGTGCACCGGGAATGAGAGGAATAATGCATTGAATCTCATACTGACACTGGCGATCATGGGCACGCTGGCAACCTCTGTCGTGCTGCTTTTTCGCTATGATCGCCGCTTTATTTTGCAAGGAACCCAGCCAACCACTTTGATGGCATTTATGGCGATTTTGTTTACATCCGGCCTTGATGTGGGCCTCATTATGTTTCCCCTGACCGAGTTCCCGATCTATGAAAGTGAGGTGCAGTACACGTTTACCAATGCTTTGGCGATTGAATTTGGATTTTGGGGTTTTTTGGTCTGGGGCTTTTATTTTCTGACCATATTTTATTTTTGTGTTATCGAGCCAAAGCTGAAATTATTTGAGATATTTTTTGTTAAACTGATCAACAACATCGTTATTATTGGCACTTGCGCCTTCACCGGGTTTTTGTTTTTCGATTATTTGCCAAATTACATCAATGGCATCACACCTGTGTTCAGGTATGGCTTGGTCGGAACAGTTGTGTTGTTGGCGGTGCTATCCAGCACAGATATTCGTTATGTAAAATGGCTCAGCCTTGGCTCTGCCGGTCTGTTTTTTGTGCTGATTGCGGGGTTATGGATATTTAGTGGCATGAGCCTTGGCAGTTTGGTGAGCACTATGGGCAATATTAGCGGTTATTTTACAAATATTCACCGCTTCATTAGCCCGCTTTCAGACTATCACAGTTTTTATCTGTTCTGGTGGTTCGCCTGGAGCATTATGATCGGGCAATTCGTTGCCAGATTTGTGGGTGGCCTGCGTGCCTGGCAATTGCTTCTGGCACTGTTGATCCTGCCATCCATTCCCATAGCGTTATGGTTTTCGGTTCTGTTTTATACGTACAGTCAGGCCATAGAGCTTACCGGCTTTGTGCGTTTTTCTATGGTGACGGTCGGGATAATTTTTGTCATCAATTCTCTTGATTCTCTGACCCGGCTTTATTCTCAAAACCTGGGCTTGACCGTTCAGCGTTTAGGCGGGCCTTTATACGTGACAGTACATTGGAGTTTGCTGTCTGCCCTGATCTTGCTCTATCAATATACGCCCTTGAAGATTGAATGGATCGGTCTGTTGGTCATTGGTCTTTACGGCGGCATTTATCTGTTGTTATTCAGACGCCGCGCTTTGTTAGGTGCGGCTCTTAATGAAGGTGTCGTCGCGTGACGCAAGCCATTTATGACTACATCATTATTGGTGCCGGTTCGGCAGGTTGCGTTTTGGCCAACCGATTGTCTGCATGTGGCCAATATACGGTGCTGCTTGTTGAGGCTGGCGGCAGTGACAAGAATATTCTTATCCAAATGCCCACCGCCCTGTCCTATCCGATGGCTATGAAGACTTATAACTGGGGTTATTATTCCGATCCTGAGCCCTTCTTGGGCAATCGACAAATCAGCTGTCCGCGCGGCAAGGCGCTGGGGGGCAGTTCGTCAATTAACGGCATGGTCTATGTGCGCGGTCATGCCCTGGATTTTGATGAATGGGAGAGACGCGGTGCGGCCGGCTGGGGGTATCAGGACTGCTTGCCATACTTCAGGCGCTCCGAGGCCTGGCAAAATGGGGCAGATGACTATCGCGGTGGTCGTGGTGAACTGGGCGTATCGGGCGGCAATAACATGTCATTTAGCCCGCTCTATCAGGCCTTCATTGATGCCGGTGTGGAGGCGGGTTATTCACATACTGATGATTATAACGGTTATCGCCAAGAGGGCTTTGGAGCGATGCACATGACGGTGTGCGGCGGGGTTAGACAATCCACCTCTCATGCTTTTCTAAAGCCTGCAAAAAAACGCACTAATCTGACTGTGATCACGCATGCTCTGGTCGATCGTGTTGTACTGGAGGGAAAGCGCGCCGTCGGCATTGCCTTATCGTACAAGGGAAAAAGCACAGTATTACATGCCAAAAAGGAGGTCATTCTTTGCGCCGGATCAATCGCGTCTCCGGCCATACTGCAACGCTCAGGCATTGGCGACGAAGCGACGCTAAGCGCGGCAGGTGTGAAACAGGTTCATCATTTACCAGGTGTCGGCAAAAATTTGCAGGACCATTTAGAGGTTTATTTTCAGTTCCATTGCAAACAGCCTGTCAGTCTCAACAGCAAGTTGGGTCTCTTTAGTAAACTTCTGATCGGTGCACGCTGGGTATTATTCAAAACCGGTCTTGGGGCCACAAATCATTTTGAGGCATGTGCGTTTATTCGCTCAAAGGCCGGGGTAAAATGGCCGGATATACAATACCATTTTTTGCCTGCCGCGATGCGTTATGATGGCACAGTGTCTATCAAAGGCCATGGGTTTCAGGTTCATGTCGGCCCGAACAAACCAAAAAGCCGGGGACGGGTGCAGATCACATCCCCTGATCCAAATCAGGCACCCAGCATATTGTTTAACTATCTTGCCCACGACGATGATGTGGCGGCATGGCGACAATGTATTCGTTTAACCCGCGAGATAATGGCACAACCGGCGATGGATTTATATTGCGGTGATGAAATTCAACCCGGATACGCTGTGCACAGTGATAAAGACATTGATGCCTGGGTCCGGGACAATGTTGAAAGCGCCTATCACCCCTGCGGCACCTGTAAAATAGGGGCTGATGACGACCCCCTGGCCGTTGTTGATAAGAACTGTCAGGTCAGAGGGCTTGAGGCTTTACGCGTTGTTGATGCGTCCGTTTTCCCGACGGTGCCTAATGGTAATATTAATGCGCCAATCATTATGGTTGCTGAAAAAGCGGCCGATATTATTTTGGGTAATCCAGCGCTTGTTCATACAAACGCGCCCATGTGGATTGATGAAGCCTGGCAAACCCGCCAACGTGAAAGACAGCCGGTGAAGTCGCGTTAGGCCTTCTTCTTGAAAACATCAACCCTTGCCCCGGTGCGCCGCAATGTTTTTAAAACCGTCTGTCCCGGATAGCATTCTCATGTCAGGAATATCAAAACCTCAGGCTTCTGTCTCTGATTCCGGTACATTTTTTTCAGGGCATATTTCGATAGTTTCTACGTTGGCGTCCTCGATATTTTTTTTGAATTTATGTGAAATTATACGATCTGTAACAAACGTATCAATTTGAGAAATATGACCAATGCGTACAGGCGCTGTGCGGGTAAGTTTTGTGCTATCCGCCGCCAGAATAACATGGTGAGCATTTAGGATTATTTTTTGTAACACTTGAACTTCTCTAAAATCAAAATCCAGCAAGCTACCATCTTCGTCGATGGCAGACACGCTAATAATAGCATAATCAACCTTGAACTGGTTAAGAGAATTGGATGCAGATTCTCCTACAATCCCTCCATCGGACGAACGAACCACCCCGCTGGCAATGATAACTTCAAATTTTGGATGGACACGCAAAATATTTGCCACATTAATGTTGTTAGTAATGATCAGGAGGTCATTATGACCTTCCAGAGCCGTGGCCACAGCTTCCGTTGTTGTTCCAATGGTTAATAGTATAGAGCTTTTTTCTGGAATAAGGCTCGCAATTCTTTGGGCAATTTTACTTTTTTCATCTGCAGAAATCAGGCGCCTTACTTCATGTTCCATATTCGTCGTGCCGGAATAGGGAATGGCGCCGCCATGAGTGCGTTGTATGAGGCGCTTCTCGCATAATTCATTCAAATTTTTGCGAATAGTTTGTTCGGTCACTGAAAAATGCGACGCTAATTTTTTTACAGTCGCTTTTCTTTCATTGCGCACAATGGTCAATATTTCTTCGTGTCGCTCTGTTAATAACATGGTTCTTCTTTTTGGTTTCGTTTTTCTATATGGGACTGACACAACTAAGGAACTTATTTTCACTTGCCCCGTCATTTGAGGAGTGTCTTGTAGAGGTTGGCATCCGCAAACAGTTTTGAGTGGTTGATACCGTGGTGGTAAAACTTTGAAACATCAAGAACATCATAAGCCCGAAAGCCATCAGTGTACACGTTACTGCCAGTCAGGTTATAGTCTCTGATGCCCGGAATCAAGGTTTTGCGTTTAGCAATTTGAGTCACATGTGTAGAAATCCTGGCAACACCTTTAAGGATTGCGAACACAGGGGAATTTGCCGCGGCGCGGCAAAGCGCACCGTAACGTCAAAGCGGAAATGCTTGATAAGTTCCTTGTGAACATCTCGAGAGAAATTGCCTCGCCACCTCGTGCTAATTATATGATATTAATAATCTATTTCAGTTATCTGCGCCTGTTTTTCAAAATATAGTATTCTATGTTAAATTTTTGGTTTTTGTGCGAAATCATTTATTTGACTTTCTTTTTCCTTTCGTTTAATTTTCGTTATTAACAAAATGCGAAGTATAACAAAATTGAAAAGAAAAAAAATTGGAAAAACTTTCCGATATTTTTATTATTGGCGGCGGTATAAATGGCTGCGGAATTGCCTGCGATGCTGCAGGCCGTGGGCTGAATGTTACTTTATGTGAGCAAGGCGATCTTGCTCAGGGAACATCATCTTCCAGCTCAAAACTTATTCACGGTGGGCTTCGGTACCTAGAATATTATGAGTTCGGCCTTGTTCGAAAAGCTCTTGAGGAGCGTGAGACACTTTTACGTATTGCGCCGCACATAGTCCATCCTATGCGCTTTCTCCTGCCGCATCATAAGGGCCTCAGACCTGCCTGGCTCATTCGCTTGGGACTGTTTCTCTATGATCACCTGGGCGGGCGAAAATTATTGTCAGGCACCAAGACGGTCGATTTACGAAACAGTCGTTATGGCGAAGCGTTGCGGGATAAATACCGCATGGCCTTTGAATATTCAGATTGCATCGTAGATGATGCAAGGATGGTCATTTTAAATGCCATGGCCGCTCGGGATAGAGGCGCGCAGATTTATAGCCGATGCAAGGTTCTCTCGGCCCATCGAGAAAACAAATTCTGGGCGATTGAAGTTCAAGATATGATGACAGGGGTAAAACGGGTCCTGCGCGCCAAAATTCTGATTAATGCAGCAGGCCCATGGGTCTCTGGTATTGTTGAGAACGTTATTCAGCCGGAAAATCAAAAAACTGAAACGAATAATGGCAAATCCAAAGCAGAGGTGCGCTTGGTAAAGGGCAGTCATATTGTAGTTCCCCGGATCTACAATCATAACAAGGCCTATACGTTTCAAGGTAGTGATGGGCGGGTTGTTTTTACGATTCCCTATCAAGAAAATTTCACCCTCATTGGCACGACTGACGTGGATTATGAGGGTGACCTGAACAGAGTGAAGATTTCCACTGAGGAAATTACGTATCTTTGTGATCTTGTCAGCGAGTATTTTGAGCGGCCCCTGACCCCAAAGGATGTGGTCTGGCAATATGCAGGCGTACGCCCTCTTTTTGATGATGGCACCGGCATGGCTCAGGCGGCAACACGTGATTATATCTTAAACCTCGAAGGTGGCTTGAACGGCCAGCCTGCGATTTTGAACGTTATCGGGGGAAAGGTCACGACCTATCGGGTTCAGGCAGAGGACGTTCTTGAAAAGATAAAACACCTTGTCCCCGAAATGAAAGACAAATGGACCTCAGCGCAAACCTTGCCCGGTGGTGATATGGCGGGGGGCAGTGTAGAGGCGGAAACCGCCAGAATGCATTTCAAATACCCCGCCCTCGATAAAAAATACATGGAACGTCTTGTGCGAAGCTATGGCAGTTTGGCGGATAAGGTATTGAATCAAATTCAGAAAATGGAAAATTTAGGCCTGTGTTTTGGTGGTGATTTATACGAGGCAGAGGTGATTTATCTCATGAAAAATGAATGGGCAGTGACAGCGGAAGATATTTTGTGGCGCAGAAGCAAGCTCGGGTTGCGTTTAAGTGACGTTGAAATCGCTGCTCTGGATTTGTGGATGAGAAATTACGGCAAAACCGGCAACAGTCAAAACAAAGTATATAATTTACAGGGCGTGCAATGATGAATTCTTATAAACTATTCCGGTTTTTCAGCCGACTCATAACGATCGGGCTTTGTTCAGGTTTTTTAGCAAATTCAGCCCTGTCTCACGGCGCGGATCTGAGTGACAAGAAAATAGTTATCGCCCACAGGGGGGCGAGTGGATATTTGCCGGAGCATACAATTGCGGCCAAAGCCATGGCATATGCCATGGGGGCGGATTATGTCGAGCAAGACCTAGTGATGACCCGTGATGACAGGATCATTGTTCTTCACGACCATCATCTGGATCAGGTCACAAATGTACGGGATGTTTTTCCTGATCGTGCCCGCAAGGACGGCAAGTATTATGTCATTGATTTCACACTTGCCGAGCTTGAAAAGCTTTCTGTAATTGAACGTTTTGAGGTGTCAGACGGGCAACATACACCTGTCTTTAAAGACCGTTTTCCCTTGGAAGAATCAAAATTTAAAATCCATACATTTGAAGAAGAAATTGAGCTTGTCCAGGGACTGAACAAATCTATGGGAAGGGATATCGGGATATACCCTGAAATTAAAAGCGCTGATTTTCATAGGCAGGAAGGTAAGGATATTTCACGGGCTGTCCTCAAAATTCTCAAAGCCTATGGCTATACGAAAAAAACGGACAAAATCTACCTCCAGTCTTTTGAACCTCCGGAATTAAAACGTATTCATGATGATTTACTGCCCGAAATGGGGATGGACATAAAGCTGGTCCAGCTTTTATGGCCTGCGGACGATGGTGAGTGGATCAAGAAGAAGGGCAGTATAAAAGAGATTGCTGAATATGCTGATGGCATCGGGCCGAAAATGTCGATGATAATCAGCGAGGAATCTGTTGTGGGCAATATCCAGACAACCGGTCTGGTATCCCGTGCGCATGCGGCAGGGCTGGTCGTTCATCCCTATACTTTTCGTGTAGAAAACACGGAAATTCCGGCCTATGCGGAAAATTATACGGATCTTTTGCATATCTTTTTATTCCAGTTTGGCGTTGACGGGGTGTTCACAGATTTTACCGACAGAACCGTGGATTTCTTGAAATCATCCAGCAAGTAATCGCTTAGAAATAAAGGAATACGGGCACTATGATTGGGTTTTTAAAACCGGCGGCACACTGCGAAAAGCTTCATGCAGGTGAGGCGAATCGCGCATATGCGCGTCTGCGCTGGCAGGTTTTTATTGGAATTTTTATAGGTTATGCGGGCTATTATCTGGTGCGGAAAAATTTCAGCCTTGCCATGCCTCATCTCATTGAGGAAGGCTATTCAAAGGCTGAGTTAGGGTTGGCGCTTTCCGGTGTATCCATTGCTTATGGCTTATCTAAATTTTTTATGGGCAGCGTCTCTGACCGGAGCAATGCACGAGTATTTATGTCTCTTGGGCTGATGGTTTCAGCTTTCATTCTAATTGTCATGGGGACAATACCTCTTGCCACCAGCTCGGTGGGCATCATGTTTATGCTTTTGCTCCTTAATGGCTGGTTTCAGGGGATGGGTTGGCCGCCCAGCGGTCGGATAATGGTCCATTGGTTCTCGCCAAGTGAACGGGGAACGAAAATGGCCCTATGGAACGTAGCCCATAATGTGGGCGGCGGGTTTGTGGGTCCCATAGCTATTCTGGGCATGGCAATTTTTGCGGATTGGCATGCAATCTTGTATTTTCATGGTTTGTTTGCTCTTGTAATAGCCGCCATTATTTTTCTCATGGTCAGGGATACACCCCAGTCACAGGGACTGCCCAGTATTGAGGAACATAACAATGATTATCCGAAATCATTTGCCTATAGCACTGACCATGAGACCGAATTTTCAGCTAAAGAAATTTTCTTTAAATATGTTCTCAATAACAAACTTTTATGGATGATTGCGTTCGCCAATGCCTTTGTTTACCTGGTGCGATACGGGGTTCTTGACTGGGCACCAACCTATCTCAGCGAAGTAAAGGCGTTTTCTTTTGATAACAGCAGTTGGGCCTACGCCATGTATGAATGGGCGGGGATACCCGGAACGCTTATTTGTGGTTGGCTGTCGGATGTTGTCTTTAAGGGACGCCGTGCCCCGGCGGCGATTGTTTTTATGCTGCTGACCATGATCTGCGTGATTGTCTATTGGCTCAATCCCACAGGAAACCCGGGCATAGATATTGCCATGCTGATCGGCATTGGCTTCTTTATATATGGTCCGGTGATGTTGATCGGGCTTCATGCCCTTGACCTTGCCCCCAAGAAAGCTGCTGGAACCGCAGCGGGTTTTACCGGCCTGTTTGGCTATGTTGGCGGGGCAATGACGGCAAATATTGTGATCGGTATTGTGGTTGATAAATGGGGTTGGGATGCGGGCTTTGGCATAATTCTGGCAGCTTGTTTTTTCTCCATTGTGTTGCTTGCCATGACATGGAAAGCAGAAAAAAAGATAACTTCCTCACCAGCACTTGAGGGGGCCATTTAAAATGAAAGCGTTTTTTGCGATAAGGCCGGAGGTCACAAAACTTCCATTGCCTGAACAAATAAAAGTTATTGTAAACTGGATAGCGGAAAGGGGGAAGTTTGATATGAATTCCTCAAAATGACATGTCATCACTATCGTCATGTTGTGAGGTATATGGATCTGGTGTTTTTGATCAAAATTATACCTCAATGTATTGGCCGGTTTATGAGGATTAGGACTGGTTATCGTGCGGTGTTTAAACGCCGTTTGTCATCTATAATTGCCTATAAACCCTATGCTTCAAAATAATTTATTTTGAGCATTCATGTGAGAATAACTTAGAAGTTTGTTGTGTGAGCTTATGGGAAATATCAACCTAAAAGGGGAAAGATAAATGTTAATTGATAAGAAAATTTTAGGCACTACAGCGCTGTCTACAGCGTTGATTGGTGCCGTTGTTCTGGGATCTGCAGGAGTTGCATTTTCCCAGGAAACAGTAAGCGCAGATAAAGATGGACGCGCTCTGGATGAGATCATTGTGACAGCCACCCGCAGATCTGAAAACCAGCAATCTGTGGCGGTCGCAGTTCAGGCGGTGAGTGGGCAAAAGCTCAAGGAGCTTGGCATCGACAGTTTTGATGAATATGTCTCCTATCTGCCGGGCGTAAGTGGAGATGGTCAGGGCCCAGGCAAAAAAGATATTTATATACGTGGCATAAACTCTGGCCGAACAGCTGTCAGACTGGCCGGTATTGGTGGTGAGCCTGGCGTGGCTACATATCTTGATGAAGCACCGATCTCGACCGCAGGACGTAATATTGATTTATATGCGGTTGATTTACAGCGGATCGAAGTATTGAAAGGCCCACAAGGCACTTTGTTTGGATCCAGTTCTCAGGCAGGTACTCTTCGTCTCATTACCAACAAGCCGCAAATGAATGAATTTCATGCGGGAGGCATTGTGGGCGCTTCATCTACACGTAGTGGTGGGGTCAGTACCAAACTTGAGGGCTATATCAATATTCCGGTCGTTGAGGATAAACTGGCACTTCGTGTGGCCGGGTATAGTTCCACGGAAGCGGGCTATATCGATAATGTCTTTGCCACAATTTCTCTGCCAGAGGATCATCGCGGATTGGGAGGAATTATCCCGGACAATATTCAATCAGCCAATAATGGTGCTTTTACAGAAAAAAATTATAATGACGCGACCTATCGTGGGATAAGGGCAAGCGCGCTCTGGCAAGTCAATGAAAATTGGGATTTGCTGGTTCAGCATACAGCTCAGAGACTTGATACACAGGGTCTATTTGAATTTAATCCACTTAAAAGCACAGGTCGCGATCTGAATGCATCAACATTCTCACCTAACGAGGCCGATGACAAGGTGGATATTTCGCAGTGGACGTTGAAGGGCATGATGGCCGGACTTGAGGTCATCTATAACGGCTCTTATACGGACCGTAGATTTAACGGGAAAACCGACTATACGCAATATATTGCGTTCGGTGGGAGTTCTGCCTATTACACCTGTACCTTGGCCAGAGACCAATGTTTTAGCCCGGTATCCACAACGTTGGAATATTCGCAACAAAAACGAATTGTTCAGGAAATTCGTTTTGCCACAGATTCTGATAAACGCTTCAGGGCAATAGGTGGGCTTTATTATGATGATAATAAGCTCAATTTTTTAACTGACTTCTTTTGGGATGGTTCCACCAATGCCGGTTTGCAACCAAACTTCTCAATCCCTGGAGCCTTTACCAATACGGGCGGCGACCCGCGTCCTCCTGGTGTCGTGTTCTTCAATGATTTTCAAGCTGATCGCGAAGAAATATCATTTTTTGGTGAAGCTGCTTTCGATATTACGGATCGCCTGACCGCAACGTTTGGTGCGCGACGTTATAGCATTGACATTGGGTTGATGGGATCATCAAACTTTGGTTCACGCGCCACAGGGCCTGGGGCCGCTGGCGGTGCCAATGTGGATGCAAACCTCGCGGGACAATCACCCAAGAACTTGTCTGATGTTATTTTCAAGGCGAATCTGGCATGGCAAGCAACGGACGAAGCTTTGTTGTACGCCACATTCTCGCAAGGGTTCCGCAGTGGTGGCTTTAACCGTGCTGCCGGTCGTGGTGCCAGAGCTCCAGGGACAAATGGCCCTGGTGATCCGGGCAGCGAAGGTGTCGTCGCATCGTTTGGTACCGATGATGTGGATAATTACGAGCTTGGCTTTAAAACCATGTGGTTGAATAATACTCTGCGTATCAATGGTGCCATTTACCATGTTGATTTCAGTAACCTTCAGCAAGGTGTCCTTGATTTCTCTATCTCCAATATCACCTTTTTTGATAATGTTGGGGATGCTAAAGTTGATGGTGCTGAGTTACAGGTTGAATGGGCTGCCGGGGACAACCTGGATCTATTCGGCTCGTTTTCTTACATTGATTCACGCATAACCAAACTTCCTGCGACACTGATTAATATTGCGCCTAAAGGCTCTGATCTTCCTTTGTCGCCAACAACAGAGGGCAATATTGGTGCACGTTACCATTGGAACGTTGGTGAATATTCCGCGTTCACTCAAGGTGTGTTCACGTGGACCGGAACACGTTTCAGCTCTCTGGTTATCGCAAACCGTCAGACATTGCCCAGCTATACTCAGGTAAATCTGTCTGCGGGTCTTTCAAAGGATCAGTGGCGCGCCACTCTATTTGTGGATAATGCCTTTGACGAGCTTGGCTTGTTGAGTGCTGCTAGCGAGGAAAGTGTTTTACGATTCGTTCCAACACGGCCTCGTACAATCGGTTTCAGAGTATCTTTTGATTATTAAGATGCTTAAACCACTCTGAAAAGTTGCAGGGCCGGTGCTTCAACACACCGGCCCTTCTTCTATTTATAACTCGCAGAAACCATGCTAGGAATATCATGGGAAAAGGGAAATATACTTGGCTGAAGAACCATCACTTGAGAATATTATTAACCAAGGCCAATTGTTGATACAGAGGGGAAACCTCCAAGAGGCCTCTGGACTGCTCAATAAAATGCTCCTGGAAAATCCGGGGCATATTGAAGGGCTATATTGCCTTGCAGTTTGTCGGCGCAAACAGGAAAAACATTCAGAGGCGCTGACAAATCTTGATCAGATATTGGCGGATGAGCCGGGTTATGGCCGGGCATATCAGGAACAGGGCTATATTTATCAGGAGCTAGGTCAATCTTCTGAAGCCATAGCAGCCTTTGAAAAAGCGGTTGAGATAAACCCCGCCTTGTTTGGAAGTTGGGGGGCGTTGGCCGAAATACCAAATTATCCCAAAGGTCAGGAAGCACAACAACATGTGGCCTGGCTTTCCAGCTTGCCACCCGAACTGGTATCTGTAGCCAGCCTGATCCATCAAAAACAATTATACCAGGCAGAAGAGCTCTGCCGTCATTTTTTACAAGGCCAACCCCGTCATCCCGAAGCCATGCGTTTGCTGGCAGAATTAGGGTCCAAGTTTCAAATCCTTGATGATGCTGAATTTTTATTGGCAAGTTGTCTTGAGTTTGATCCCGATTTTAGACGCGCACGGCTGGACTATGTTCATGTTTTGCAAAAGCGGCAAAAATTTAATAAAGCCTTGGAACAAGCACAAGTTCTGCTGAGCTCTGACCCCAATAATACTAATTTCCAAAACTGCCTTGGCAACGCCCAACAGGCCATGGGAGATTTTGAAGCGGCCATTAGCACTTTTGAAAATGTCCTGAAAACAACACCAGATGATCATGAGCTTCTTCTGACGCTGGGACATGCCTTAAAGACCATGGGGCGGGTTGATGATGCCATTGAGGCTTACCGGCGCAGCTATAGTGTCAAGCCCGAATATGGTGATGCATTCTGGTCGCTGGCAAACCTGAAAACCTATCGCTTTTCACCGAAAGAACGCCAACATATGCGCGACCATGAGGCAAATTCTGCCACACCCTTAAATGATAAAATACATTTGTGTTTTGCGCTGGGCAAAGACCTTGAGGACAGTGAAAAATTTGAAGAGGCTTTTTCCTGTTATTCCCGTGGCAATGCCTTGAAAAATGATTTGGAGAAATTTGACAGAAAACCTATGAACAAGGCATACGATACGCAGAAGAAGTTATTTGACGCGGCATTTTTTAAACGCCATGAAAAGACAGGTTGTCCGGCCCCTGATCCCATATTTATTGTTGGGCTTCCCCGCGCGGGATCGACGCTTTTGGAACAAATCCTCTCGTCCCACTCACAGGTTGATGGCACGATGGAACTGGCCAATATTATTGGTCTGGCGCATCGGCTGAATGGTCGGGAGGTGCTTCAGGATAATCCGCGTTACCCGGGAATTCTGAATGAGATAGCACCCAGTGATCTGACGAAAATGGGTGAGGAATATATTAAAGACACTCAATACCACCGACAGGGCGCCGCTTTTTTTATTGACAAGATGCCTAATAATTTTCGCCATATTGCCCTCATTCACCTGATGCTGCCCAATGCAAAAATCATTGATGCCCGACGCCACCCTATGGCCTGCTGTTTCAGCGGTTTCAAGCAGCTGTTCGGAGAGGGGCAGCAATTCTCCTATGGCCTTGAGGACATTGGTCATTATTACCGGCGTTATGTGGAAATTATGGATCATTGGGACAAAGAATTGCCCGGGCGGATATTACGGGTGCAATATGAGGATGTGATCGACGATCTTGAAACACAGGTGCGGCGTATTCTGGACTATTGCGGCCTCCCATTCGAGCAGGCTTGTCTTGATTTTTACAAAACAAAACGTGCTGTCCGTACCCCAAGTTCTGAACAGGTTCGTCAACCAATCTATAAATCAGGCACGGATCAATGGCAGAATTTTAAACCTTTTCTTGGTCCACTTGAGAGGGCTCTCGGCCCTGCCTTGACTAACTTCCGGTAGGATAAAGGAGGTTTCGAGTCTACCTGTTTTCCGGTTTTATATAATGAGTTGTATGTCTTGCCTCTTTAACCGTGGATCAATCAGAAAATTTCCTCTGCGATGTTACGTGAAGGCAATTTAGAAATAAATATACCAGAATAATATATATTATAATATATTGTATTATTTGCATCATTGGTGTTACTATAATTTGCATACAACGCCGAGGCGGGAATAAACATGCTATTGCAACCTTCGATAGATCCTGTGCCTGTTATTGTAGAAAAAGGTGGAGGCGTGTCGCCATTCGTATTGGTGTGTGAACATGCGGGTTTGGCCGTGCCGGCGGCGCTTGGTGATTTAGGGCTTATGGATGATTGCTGGAAACAACATATCGCCAGCGACTTGGGTGCCAAGCAAGTGGCGCGTCATCTTGCACAACAATTAAGCTCGGCCTTGATTTTTCAACAATACAGCAGGTTGGTTATTGATTGCAATCGCACATATAAGGCCAAAAGTTTGATTCCAGAAGTAAGCCACGGGACGGAAATTTCCGGAAACAAAGGGCTTGGCAAGATGCAACGCATGGCCCGTATTGATGAAATTCACGTGCCCTTTCATAAGGAAATTGAACACGTGCTGGAAACCAGACAACGTCAGGATATACAGACTATTCTGGCGTCAATTCACAGTTTTACCCCTAAACTTGGAAACGAAGACAGGCCATGGCATATTGGTGTTCAATATGCAAAAAATATGACATTTGCGAATATTGTAATGCGCATTTTACGGGAAGATTCGGTTCTTTATGTGGGTGACAACCAACCATGGCCCGTTCATGAGATCGATGATTACACTATTCCCATTCATGGAGACGGGCGCAATATACCGTATGTTATGATTGAGGTAAGGCAGGATTTAATTGCCACAAAGGAAACGCAAATTTCCTGGGCTGAACGGCTGTCCCATACCCTCAAGAGAGCCAGCAGTGAATATTATTCACTGGCATAAACCGATTGACTAATGAGACGCGACCATTGGATCCATATCCATATTCAAACATGTTCATTACAGTTATAATTTAATAGCAAAAGGAAAAACAACCATGCATGTTAGAGAGGTTCGTACAGCCGCCGATGCGAAAAAAATTGTTATTGAGCGAGACATCAAGACTATAAAAATTGCTGTTAATGATGTTGATGGCATATTGCGTGGCAAGTATATATCGCGGGATAAATTCTTATCACTCCTGGATGGGAAACTGGGCTTTTGCGATGTCATTCTTGGGTGGGATTCAAACGATACATTATATGAGAATGGCTCATATACGGGTTGGCATACAGCTTATCCGGACGCGGAAATCCAGTTAATATATGATAGTTGCCGTGAGGCACCTTTTGAAGAGAATGTCTTATTCTTTCTGGCTGAATTTATTGGCTCTGCGGCGGCTATATGCCCAAGAAACGTCCTTAAACGTGTGTTGGAAAAAGCAAAGGGCATGGGGTATGGCGTAACATCGGCTTATGAATTTGAATTTTTTGTTTTTGACGAAACGCCCGACACGATACGGGAAAAAAATTATAAGAATTTAAAAAACATTACGCCCGGAAATTTTGGATATTCTGTTCTCAGGTCCTCCGTTCACAACGAATTATATCATGAGATGGTCAACCTGTGTCTTGAAATGGATATGGAAATTGAAGGGTTGCATACGGAAACAGGCCCAGGCGTGCTTGAGGCTGCCCTTAGATACGGCAGCGCGATGCAGTCGGCAGATAAGGCAACACTATTTAAGACCTTCATAAAAGTTCTGGCGCAGAGGCGTGAGCTGATAGCGACTTTTATGGCAAAATGGTCAGTGGATTACCCCGGCCAGTCTGGTCATATTCATATCTCTTTGCAAAATGAGCAAGGGGGTGGTGCTTTTTATGATAAAACAAAGCCGGATAATATTTCTGATCAGATGCGCTGGTTCATCGGGGGACAACAGAAATTGATGCCGGAATTTCTTTCAATGGTCGCCTGTACGGTAAATTCATATGCACGGCTTGTGCCGGGTCAATGGGCACCAACCGATGCCACATGGGGTGTTGAAAACCGCACTTGTGCACTAAGAACGATTGGCGGGGGGGAGCATTCCTCCCGGGTTGAATACCGCATTTCAGCATCAGACATAAACCCGTATATTGCCGGGGCCGCCGCTATTGGTAGTGGTCTTTGGGGCATTGAAAACAAAATTGAACCGACAGCGCCGATCACTGGAAATGCCTATGATCACCCTATGCCGGCCGAGTTTACTTTACCATCTACATTGGGTTCTGCGGCGGACCGTTTACGCGGCTCAGCGGCGGCCAAGGAATTATTTGGTGATATGTTCGTGGACCATTACGCCCGCACCCGTGACTGGGAGGAGCTTGAATCCCGTAAAGCGGTTACGGATTGGCAGCTCCAGCGTTACTTCGAGATTATTTAAAGCTTTGATAGTTTAGCGTTACCATCAGTGAGTATCATTACCGATAAGGTCACTACGTAATGGCTGGCGTAATGCTTCAAGTTTCTTAATGCGATCATTAATTGATTTATGATTGCGTTCGTTCAACCTTGCAACAATACATTCTAACAAGACAAGTGTGGAGACCGCCGAATCCCATTGAGACGGGACGGCAGTTGGCATGGGAAAAATGTGATCAGCAATTGTTGAGATCGGCGATAGCCATTGATCGGTGAAAAGAACGATATGCGACCCCCTCTTTTTTGCCTGCTCACAGAAAAGTAAAATATCTCTCTGATACCGCCTCACGTCAAAGACAATGATAATATCTTTAACCCCGAAATCATAAATCACTTCTGGCCAGGTTTCGCGTTGCTGAGGAACGATATTCACATGGGCCCTTAAAATATGCAGGTGAAAATAAAAATATCGGGCCAGACTATCCGTGAAACGTCCGCCTAGCAGAAAAACGGGCCTGCTCTCATCCGAGAGGAGAGAAATCACCGCATTAAACTCATTATTATTAACTGACATATGAGCCAGCCTGATATTTTGAATACAGGCTTCGGCAAAGGGGGCAAAGGTGGCTTCCGTACTGGACGGAACTTTTGATGTATCTACCCTGTCCAGCGGCGCTTGAAATCCTAATTGAAGTTCTTTACGGAGCCTTGCCTGAAAATCACCATAGCTTTTGAAGCCCAGTTTTTTTATCGTACGCAGGACAGTCGGGCCACTGACGTTGGCAATTTCGGCAAGGGCCGCAATTGTGCAAAGTCCAGCCGTTGGATATTGATTAAGAAGCGTGCGCGCAACAATGCGTTCTTTTGACGTAAGCTGGTCAAAATTTGAACGAATAAGTACGCCCATGTTATCAGGTTGAGTGCTATTATCGGTCATTTTCAGCCATTGTTTCTGGATACTCTACTTTTTACCACCCCTTGGGGTTATATAAAATTGCTTCAAGATGCAGATCAAGAAAAAAAGTAATAATAATTGCCTTAACATTGCTTGTGTGTTTTTTTTGTAATATAAATTTCAGCAATAATTATGCATGGTTTTTGTAGAAAAATAAAAAGCGGGATCGGGTAGGTCATGGACACAGAAAGCAATAAAAATCTGGCTGATGGTACAACTGGAGCTGTCGGAGATGGTTATTTTTCTGAACGCGAACTGCGCAAAGGCGCTGCCGGTTGGATACTTCTGGCAGGGCTTGGTGTCGCTTATGTAATTTCAGGTGATTTTGCCGGTTGGAACTTTGGTCTGGCAGAGGGCGGTTGGGGCGGTCTCGCCGTTGCAACGCTTTTAATGGCGGTGATGTACACCACCATGATCTTTTCCCTTGCAGAACTTTCTGCGACAATTCCATCAGCTGGCGGCGGTTACGGATTTGCCCGACGGGCCTTCGGGCCATTTGGGGGCTTCCTGACGGGGACAGCCATACTTCTGGAATATTCCGTAGCACCTGCTGCGATTGCTACTTTTATTAGCGCCTATCTTGATAGCCTGATAGGTGTTTCCGGTTGGCCTGTATCACTGACCTTCTTTGCGGTTTTCATTGGCATACATTTATATGGTGTTGGTGAGGCTCTAAAGCTTATGTTGGGCGTGACCATTTTGGCTGTTATGGCTTTACTGATTTTTCTTGTCGCTATGGTTCCCCAATTTGATGTTGCCAATCTTTTTGATATTCCCGTTGAAGGGGGCATTGGAGCTAGCAAATACCTTCCTTATGGAATATTAGGCATCTGGGCAGCTATTCCCTATGGAATGTGGTTTTTTCTTGCCGTTGAAGGATTGCCGCTAGCGGCTGAGGAAACGGCAGACCCGCAACGTAATATGCCAAAAGGAATGATCGCGGCGATTTCTATTTTATTGCTTTTGGCAGCGCTGGTTCTGCTTGTTGGACCCGGTGGTGGTGGTGCGGCAAACCTTGCCAATGCAGGGGATCCCTTGATTGCGGCGATGAGATCGGAAACGGCTTATGGCGGGCCTACATTAACAGGAAAAATAATCAACATAGTGGGGTTGGCGGGATTGATAGCCAGTTTCTTCTCAATAATATTTGGGTACTCTCGCCAAGTGTTTGCCTTGTCTCGTGCGGGTTATTTGCCGCGGGTTCTGTCTCTGACGTCAAAACGCAAAACACCTTATCTTGCACTTTTGGTACCCGGGGCAATGGGCTTTCTGCTTTCGTTGGCTATAGATGGTAATATATTGATTTTGGTGGCGGTATTTGGGGCTTCCATATCCTATGTTTTAATGATGGCTGCCCATATAAAGCTCAGGATAAGTGAACCTGAAATGGATAGGCCATACCGCACGCCCGGCGGTATTGTCACTTCGGGAATTGCTTTATTTCTTGCCATTATTGCCTTGATCGCGGGCTTTTTAGTGGAACCAAGTGTGATTTTTTATGCTGCGATTTTCTACGCTCTGATGGTGGCATATTTTCTGTTGTATAGTCGGCATCACCTTGTGGCCCAAGCACCGGAAGAAGAATTTGAAGCGATTAGACAGGCGGAAGCTTCTCTTGATTAACAACACATAAAAACCTGTGATTTCAGGGATTTGAAGTTGCGAATGCACAAAGAGTATCGCGCGTTAAGTTCAATTTCATATTATTACAAATCAACAGTTACATCTGGAAAACAAGCTACCCTCATGCCGCTTTTACTATGGCCATAATGAATAAGGAAAAAAAGTGACTACCAATATATTTCAAGTCATATCGCCTGTGGATGGTTCAATATACCTTGAACGTGAATATGCCTCTAAGGCACAATTAGAACAGGCGATAGAAAGGGCAACAAACGCACAGGAAAAATGGCAAGACAGGTCTATTGAGGAACGTGCAGAAATCTGCACCCGCGCAATTGATATTTTCCAACAACACAACACTCGGCATGGGGAAGAACTAGCCTGGCAAATGGGGCGCCCTGTCCGCTTTGGCGGCGGTGAAGTATCTGGCGTGGTTGAGCGATCAAGTTATATGATAGACATTGCCGCAAACGCCTTGGCGGATATTCACATAAAGGATAATCTTGCTGGGGAGCGTTTTATCAAAAGGGTACCCATCGGTGTTGTTCTTACAATAGCCCCCTGGAATTATCCGTACCTTACGGCAATCAATTCTGTTGTCCCTGCCATTATGGCGGGAAATGCCGTTATTCTTAAGCATTCCAGTCAAACGCCACTATGTTCAGAACGTCTTGAGGAAGCTTTTCGTGAAGCTGGATTGCCTGTGGGTGTGTTCCAGTCCTTGCATATGACCCACGAGGACACGGCAACGGCCATACGCTCTGGAAAAATCAACTATGTGGCTTTTACGGGCTCTGTCGCCGCCGGTGCACGCATTGAAAAGACCATCGCTGGCCAGTTCATTGGCTCTGGTCTGGAGCTTGGCGGAAAAGACCCGGCATACGTTCGTGAAGATGCGAACGTGCACTATGCTATCGAAAGCCTGGTTGACGGTTCATTTTTCAATTCCGGGCAATCCTGTTGCGGCATAGAACGCATCTATGTTCACCGGTCAGTTTTTAAGGATTTTGTAGAGGGGTTTTCGGACCTGACAAGGCAATATATATTGGGTAGCCCTTTGGAACAGGAGACCAATCTTGGTCCCCTGGTTAATATGAAAGCCGCTGAATTTGTCCGCAACCAAACCGCAGAAGCCATCAGCCTGGGCGCAACAGCCCTGATTGATCCATCATTATTTCCCATGGACCATCCGGGGAGTAATTATCTCGCCCCACAGGTGTTGATTGATGTTGATCATTCCATGCGGGTTATGACAGAGGAAAGTTTTGGTCCCGTTATCGGGATTATGGCTGTTGACAGCGATGATCAGGCCATAGACCTCATGAACGATAGCGAGTTCGGCCTTACCGCTTCGGTATGGACCGACAATATGTCTGCGGCAACCGCCATAGGTAATCGCGTACAAACGGGGACTTTTTTCTCAAACCGTTGTGATTATCTGGACCCTGCCCTTGCCTGGACGGGCATTAAGAATTCGGGGCGCGGCTGCACCTTGTCCAGCGTTGGTTATGAGGCATTGACCAGGCCCAAATCATATCATTTTCGGGTTTTGACTTAATAGAAAGACTAATAAATGGCATTATTTGCAAATTGGAATTACCCAACCTCTATTGCGCTAGGGGCAGGCCGCATTGGTGATGTCGCCGATGAATGTCGGGTTCTGAGGATTAAAAGGCCTTTGATTGTGACAGATCCTGGTCTGTGCGATCTACCGTTCGTCGATAAATTACAAGCTGATTGCGCGGCATCTGGCCTTGGTGTTGGCTTGTTTTCTAAAGTGCATCCAAACCCTACCAGTGAAGACATAGAGGCTGGCCTGAATATTTACCGGCAGGGCGGGCATGATGGCGTGATCGCACTTGGTGGCGGCAGCAGTCTTGATGCCGGAAAAGCTGTGGCGCTGATGGTGGGGCAGACACGCCCTCTATGGGATTTTGAAGATGTGGGAGATAACTGGGCACGGGTTATCACATCTGGTGTAGCGCCTGTTATTGCCATACCAACTACCGCAGGCACAGGATCAGAGGTCGGGCGGGCATCTGTTATTCTGGATACAGAGACCCATGAGAAGAAAATTATTTTTCATCCTCTTATGATGCCCAAAAAGGTCATATTGGACCCCGAACTTACCGTTGGTTTGCCTGCGGGTTTGACCGCAGCAACAGGCATGGATGCTCTGTCCCATAGTCTGGAAGCCTTTTGCGCCCCGGGATATCATCCTATGGCACGCGGTATTGCTGTCGAAGCCATTGGTATGATCAAAGAGTGGTTGCCACGGGCTGTTCGAGACGGACAAAATATTGAAGCACGCACTCATATGCTGGTTGCATCGACTATGGGCGCAACCGCATTTCAGCGTGGCCTTGGCGCAATGCATGCCCTTGCGCATTCCCTGGGCGCTGTTTTCGGGGCTCATCATGGAATGCTGAACGCCATACTGATGCCTTATGTTTTAAAGGCCAACCAATCTGTGATCGAGGATGACATTGCCTGGTTGGCTCAAATGATCGGGCTGGAGGGGCGTTTTGAGACATTTCTTGAATGGATTCTCAGTCTGCGTGAAGAACTTGAAATTCCACATAGTTTAGCCGCTATTGGGATTACACCGGATAGCGTTGAGCATATAAGTAAGATGTCTGTGGCAGACCCAAGCGCGGGCACCAATCCCATAATTTTCGATCAAAAAGCGTATAGTGCGATCTGTTTGGGTGCCATTAAGGGATCCCTTGAATTGTAAACAGGGCCATTGTTTTTACGTAAAATGCTGATGCGCAGCTATTATAACATAACTGTTTCACACCAGTGCCCATCTATGTCCCCTATGGGGCACCATTTTAGCTGTCCTACCGCTTTGCTGCTTGAGGACATTAATTTTCTTGTCTCGCGGTGCGAAGAAGTGCCTCCGACGGGGCGGCGAACGCTCGCCGGGGCGCAGTCGCGCCCTTTGGTACGGTTCGAGGCCAGTCCTCTCATCCGTACCGCAATACAATTCAATCTCATTAAACCCTGTATTCACAAAAAAATATGGACTGTTATTATGGAACTATTATGGGTGAAAGTAGGCTTACAGTAAGGTGTCGAAACGATGAAAACCTACCAAGGGTCATGCCATTGTGAAACTGCAGTCTTTGAGATTGAAACAGAGTTCACGGAATTTACAAAGTGTGACTGCTCTCTTTGTCGCAAGAAGAATGCAGTTATGACCAAGGTACATGAGAGCCAGTTCAGGCTATTGTAAGGTGAGGGGCAACTTGGTCTCTATCAATGGAACACGCACACTGCCAAACATCATTTCTGCGAAAATTGTGGAATATATGTATTCCACCGCAAACGGGTCACTCCTGACTATTTTGGGGTGAATGTTTATTGCTTGAACGACGTAGATATTTATGATGTGCCGATTATTGAGGTGGATGGGGCTTCGATGAGCACGCACAAACCCGGCTAGTGAAACAACAATGTAGACCACTGCATCAATAATAGGGTTTCAACTTGATTACGATGAACTTCGTATGTCCATTTAGTAGCCTGGTGCAGCTATCCCTAGCTTGTGGGTTAAAAGTTTTCTAAGCCGCCATGCCACGCCAGATAAAATCCGTATGAAAACGGATCATATCTTCGCGGGTATGCTCATTTTCCTGGGTTACGCCGCCGGGCATATTCGGGATCTGGATGAGAAGTGTAGCCAGCCCGTGTACTGCGGCCCAGACCGCCTTGCCCGCCAACGCCAGATCAACTTCGCGGATAAGGCCTTCGGCAATGCCTTGCTCTATCATGCGCTCCAGTTGTTCTGCGGCGGCATAGCCAAATGTGCCCTCTGCGGGGTGCGTATCAGCCCCAATGTCGGCAAAAGCCATGACATAGGTGCTGGGTTCTTCCAGTGCGGTTTCAATATAGGACTTCCCACAGGCTTCAAACAGCTCCCGTGTGGTGCCAGAACCCTGCAATGCCTCGTTCATACGCTTAAGAAGGTTTTCAAAAAACTGTTCCCGTACAGCTTCAAACAGGTCGTCCTTGGAGGAAAAATATTTGTAGAGCGCCGCTGGAGAATAATCGATGGCCTCGGCCAGGCGCCGCATGGAAAGTCCGGCTTCGCCATCTTTGGTAAAGATATTCTGAGCTGCGGCAATAATGGTGTCGCGCATTTTTTCGCGCCGCCGCTCTGCCGGCGTAGCACAACAACACTCTGGTGCCAGGTCAGTACTACTCATATCAACAATTTTCCCTCGACGCCTCACCTGTTGGCAAAGTCGGCCCCTTCTGCTTTACCTTATAAGGCCTATATGCCTATGGCGTCAAAGTTTAGCCTGAAGGAATTCCCATGGCCTTATATCCTGCTGCCCCCTCATCCAGTGCCATGCTGGCCGCAGCCAGATCCAGTGATGAGGTTTTGGCATTCCTTGGCAACCGCCGGTCCTGTCCGGCACCGGCATTGCATGAGCCTGGTCCGAGCAAGGATGAACTGGCCGAGCTGCTCCGTATTGCTGCCCGGATACCGGACCATAGGCGTCTTGCTCCATGGCGATTTGTTGTCTTTACAGGCGCAGCCCGGGAGCGGGCTGGCCAGCTGTTTGCAAAACGACATCATGAGCTGCATTCGGACGCCAGTGCAGATAATTTAGCCCGTGAACGCCGCAGGTTTAGTTGTGCGCCTGTTATTGTAGCCGTGATTTCCAGTCCAGAACTTGCGCATAAAACCCCGGTATGGGAACAGGAATTGTCCGCCGGGGCCTTGTGTTATAATCTTTTACTGGCTGCTAACGCTGCCGGTTGGGCGGGAAACTGGCTGAGCGGATGGATGGCATTTGACGAACGTATTGCCGCCGGGTTTGGTCTGGATAAGGATGAACGAGTGGCCGGGTTTGTTCACCTTGGTACTGCAAACGAGCTGATAAAAGAACGGCCACGGCCCACGGTTGATCATCTGATTTCTTATTGGCGGTAGGGGCAGGGCCCTAGCTTGCATTATCGGCAAAGGTTTCCTAAATAGTACGTGCTGGGGAGAGGATAAAAAAATGGATTTTGAACCTCTCAATACCGAGAATGAGACGCGCAGTGAAGCGTTAAAGCGAAAAGCCCGGATTGCGGGCGGTGTGGCGCTTATTGCTGTTGGTATTCCCCTAATACCCTTTCCCTTGCCTGTTGGCGGCATCGTTACCGCCAGCGGTGTAGTTGTTCTGGTGCGCAATTCAAAGCGGGCACAAAAAACCATGGGCAGCGTTCTTGCTCGCTACCCTAATACGGGAAAGCACATAAGACGGTTTTTTGCCAAAACAAGAAAGCCTAAATAGCCATCAGGCCTATTGCAGACTTTTACCCAATTCCTCAATACTGTCGCTAACCAGCTTGCCTTGTGCAGTTTTGGTCAGTGATTGCGCCAGAGCAATCTCGGCAGTGGCGCTGGCAAGCGCGGCAGCATGTTCGCGCACATCAGCGGCGGCACGGGTTTCGGCCTGGGCAATTTTGCGGGTCGCCGCTTCGGCCCGGCGTGTTAGTACGTCCTGCAAGTTTTCACGAGCGTCACGGGCAAACAGCTCGGCTTCTTTTTTGGCCTGGGCAATAATCTCTTCAGCTTCTTTTTCGGCTTCACGCTGCCGACGTTCATAAGAGGCCAGCAATTCCTGGGCTTCCTCACGCAAGCGGCGGGCATCATCCAGTTCCTTACGGATAAGCTCGGCCCGTTCATCCAGAGCTTTGGTTGCTAGCGCCGGAACCTTTTTCCACACCACAACAGCCACCAGAGCGGCCAGTGAGAAAAACACCCAAAGGCGGGGATCGGAAAGGTCAAAAACACCGGGCGCGGCGGCACCGTGCTCGGCAGTTTCAAGCAAAATAATGCTAATCAAACTCATGATGCCTCACTTTGTGTGCGGGCCAGCTCAAGTGCGTTTTGTAGTTTTTTAGGATCTGGCGTGATATTGCCCAGCTTGGCAACAAGTTCCCCAGCGACCTCAAGGGCGATCTCTTCAACATGGTGCATAGCTTCTGACCTGGCCTTGGCAATTTTTGCGTCTGCCTTGGCAGCAGCCTTGTCCAGTTCAGCTTCCTGAGCGGTACTTTCCTCGGCCAGTTGTGCATCCAGTACTGCGCGATTTTCCGCCGCGATCACACTGGCTTTGGCACGCGCCTCGGCAAGGTTTTTCTCATAAGCGATGACGGCCTCATCGGCCTCGGCCTTTTTACGGGCAGCCATGTCCAGATCATCGGCAATGCGATCCTTGCGCTCTTCAATGGCCCCGCCAATACGCGGGATCAAAAATCGGTCAAGCGCCAGATACAAAAACCCAAAGGCAATCGCCAGCCAGAAAATCTGACTGGGGAATGTGGAGAAATCAAGTTGCGGCATACCTGAACTGGTATGTTCAGCAGCCTCAACGACAGTTTCTGTAGCGTGACCTGCCGCTTGGCTGGTGTCGAAAAACACAATCATCATCATCATCCGATGCGTTTAATAGGGAAAAGCCCTAAAATACGAACAGAAGAAGCATACCCATCACAAAGCCCAGAAGGCCGGTGAATTCTGCCAGGGCAAAGCCAATAAGCAGATTGGTAAACTGTCCGGCTGCGGCCGAAGGGTTACGCAAGGCACCTTGCAAATATGCGCCAAAAATGGTGCCGATACCAATACCGGCCCCGGCTAAAGCGATACAGGCAAGGCCGGCACCGATAAGTTTTGCTGCTTCTGGTTCCATAATTTTTCTCCAAAAATAACCAGTTAATCCAAATAGTTAGTGACCGATATGTTCGCCCGATACGTCGCTAAGATAGATGCACGACAACAAGGCAAACACATAGGCTTGTAAAAAGGCAATGAGAAACTCCAGCCCGACCACGGCAGTATTGGTCAGGAAAGGCAAGATAGCCAAAACACTGAACGCACCGGCACCGCCGAGCATGACAATGAAACTGGCAAACACTTTCATCAAAGCGTGACCAGCCATCATGTTGGCGAAAAGTCGAATGGAGAGGCTGAACGGGCGGGCCAAAAATGAGATAATCTCGATCGGCACAATAACAAAATAAAGCGGTAAAGGCAGGCCGGAAGGGGCAAACAATTTAAAAAATTTCAACCCGTGCCGGGAAAACCCGTAAATGAGAACAACGCTAATGACCATTAGTGCCAGCGCGCCGGTCACGGCAATATGGCTGGTGACCGTAAAAAAGTAAGGGAACATGCCCAAAAGATTGGTGGTCAGCACAAAAGCAAAAAGCGAGAAAATCAGCGGGAAAAAACGAAAACCTTCCTGCCCCATGGTCGAGCGCACCATTTGCGCGACAAACTCGTAGAAAAGTTCAGCCAGTGACTGCATACGGCCCGGCACAAGCGCACGTTTGCGCGATCCAAAGGCGAGAAATGCGACAACAAGTGCCACCGCCAAAAGCGCGAAAAAGGAAGAGTTGGTAAAAGACAGATCCATCCCGAAAAGATGAAACTCCCCATAACGCTCAATATTAAACTGGTGAAGCGGATCCACTAGCTCATTTCCCTCACATAACGCGCCACCGTAAGTGGCCGCGATTAACCCGTTTTTTCATCCTCACCATCCCGCTTTGCGTGCATACGCTCGGCGGAACGGATCATGTTTTTTACCCCGGCTGCAAAGCCTAAAAAAATGCCTGCCACCATAAACCACGGCAAGGTACCAAGCATTTGGTCGGCCATATAACCCAAACCGGTGCCGACGACCAGTGCTGCGAGCATCTCAACTGCAATTCTAAACCCACCGCCAAGCGCCTGTGTTGCCGTGCGCCGTATTTCTTCTTCAATTTTTGCCGCTCTAAGCTCAGCATCAAGCCGTTTGCCAAGACTTTCAAGTTCGGCAGAGGCCTTGGGTAGTTGGTCTTTATCGGTCATTAAATTCAAGCCCTCTCAGTGCGAGGAAATCGCCCGGGATCGCGGCGCAATCTATCTGTGAGACAAACCCAAGTCAAGGCAAAGCGTTACACTTAATCTATTGAAACTAAACATATAAATTATAAAAATATTATTGTGCAGCGGCCAGGGTTTCAGCCCGCTGTAAATCTACCGAGACCAGTTGCGAAATACCGCGTTCAGCCATGGTCACGCCATAGAGACGGTCAACACGGGACATGGTGACGGCATTATGGGTTATGACCACAAAGCGGGTGTTGGTACGGCGGCGCATTTCGTCCAGCATGATACAAAACCTGTCCACATTGGCATCATCCAGTGGTGCCTCAACTTCATCAAGCACACAAACCGGGGCAGGGTTTGATAAAAATACTGCAAAAATAAGCGCTACGGCGGTCAGGGATTGTTCACCACCTGAAAGCAGCGACATGGTATCCAGCTTTTTACCTGGCGGGCTGGCGTAAATCTCAAGACCGGCATCCAGCGGATCATCTGATTCGGTCAGGCGCAGTTCGGCCTGCCCCCCGCCAAACAGCGTCAGAAACAGCGATTGAAAATGAGCATTGATTTCGTCAAAGGCGGCCAGCAGACGTGTACGCCCTTCGGCGTTTAAACTGCCTATGCCCTGTCTAAGCTTGTTAATGGCCGCCACTAGGTCATCACGGTCAGTCCCCATGGCCTGCAAACGTTCTTCGGCTTCTTCGGCTTCTTCGCCGGCGCGTAAATTCACAGGCCCTATACCATCACGATGTCGGCGCAATGTATCCAGCTTTTGTTCAGCCCCATGTGCATCATCCGGGGTCTGGTTCAAGGCCTCCCCCTGCGCCGCCAGAGCTTCGGGTGCGCAATGCAAGGTTTCGCCAATGCGCTCCACAATTTCGCCAAGGCGTTCCTGCGCACCCTGAAGGCGGGCTTCACCGCCAGCACGGGATTCGCGTAATTTAGCTGCCTCGGCCTCAGCCTCACGGGCGTGGGTTTCGGCAGCGCGACGTTTGCTTTCTGCCTCGGCCAACGCATCAGCTGCGGCTGTGCGCCGTTTCTCGGTTGCTTCAGAAGCGGCAAAAGCTTCTTCCCGGCGTGCACTGATTTCATCAGGTGCAGAACGGGCACGGGTCAGGTCTTCGGAACTGGTTGTTTCTCGCACAGCAAGTGCTTCACTGCGCGCTACAGCATTTTTGGTGCGGTTTCGCCATTGATCCAGTTCTGCCTCAATGGCGTTTAGTCGCAATGACCGTGCTTCGGCTTCACGAACCAGCGCCCGCAAGGCACCATCCGCATCGGCGGCATCCGCACGCGCAGCAACCGCATTATCTTCGGCACGGGCAATGGCCCGCTCGCCCGCTTCATTATCAATATCCGGCAAGGCCGCCAATGCTGCGTGCGCTGCCTTGGCGCTGGCCTCAGCTTCGCCAAACACACCCTGCCAGCGCACCAGTGCTTCTTCCTGCGCCTGTGCACGCGCCGCTTCGGCGCTTTGCTGACGGTCCAGCGTAGCAAATTGCTCAGATACTCTTCTTAATTCAGCTTCAGCCCCGGGCAGTTTTTTACGTGCTGTTTTTTCTGCCTCCCGTGTCTCACTAACCTTCTCTTTGGCTTGCAGCCATGTGGCGCGGGTGGTTTGTGTCTCTTCCTGTGCGCTTTCACATAGCGGTGTGAGGGCGGCGAGGCGGCCTCGTTGTTCAAGGCGCTGCGCTGCCGGGGCCGGGGCTTCGGCACTGACACGTAATCCATCCCAGCGCCATAAATGACCTTCCAGACTGACAAGGCGCTGACCGGGTTTTAGTGCATTAGCCAAGCCAGCACCTTTGCTGGCATCTACCAAACCAGTTTGCGAAAGCCGGGCGGCCAGCACATCAGGCGCTTTTACAAAATCTGCAAGTGGTTTCGTGCCATCTGGCAAAGCGGCATTAATTTCTGATGCACCATGCCAGTGTACTGGTGCGCCCTTATCGTCCGAGGCTTGCAAATCATCACCAAAGGCGACGGCAACGGCGCGCTCATAGCCTGAGCGCACATTAATCTGATCCGAGATTTCTGGCCAGTCGCCCGCTTCCTGCCCGGATAACGCCTTGGCCAGACCATCGGCTTCGGCTTGCAAGGCGGCTTGCTCACGGCGGGCATCATCAAAGCGTTCGCGGCTATGACGCTCGGCTTCTTCGGCATCATGACGTTTCGTTTCAAAACCAGCCAGAGCATTTCGTTTTGCAACCAATACATCTTCAGCTGCCTGAACGGCCTCTTTAGCTTCTTTATAGCGGGATAAAGCGCTGTCGTTCTGTTTGATGTTTTCAAGGGTTGTTTGCGCGCGCGATACTTCTTCTTCTGCACGAACAAGTTGGGCATCGCTATGGGCGCAACTTTGTTCTGCGGCGCGGCGATCAGCAATATGTTCAGCATGGCGTGCCTGAATTTGCGACAATTCTGTTTCGGCTTTGGCCCGTGCCTTAGCCGTTTCATCGCGCCGATCCGTTAGCTTCTCAACCGCATCTTCATCTATGCCCGCGCTTTGCAAGGAGCGCGCCTCGCCCTCAAGGCGGGTGATGGCGGTCTGGCCATCCTCAATCACGGTTTCCTCATGTTCACGATCACGGCCCAGTTCTTCTAGGCGTGTCTGCAATTGCTCTATTCGGGTTTGTGCTTCACTGGCATCGCGTTCAATGGCCTCTACGGCGGCAGTTGTGCGGGCTAGCAAGGCGGCGGCAACGGCTTCTTCCTGGCGCAGGTCATCCAGCCCCTGGGTGCTTTGCTCAGCGGTTGTGCGGGCAGCAGCAGCAGCAGCGGTCAACTTACCTGTCATGCTGGTAGTGGCGCGCAATTCTTCTTCTAGCGTTTCAACCTGTGCCTTGGCTTCGCTCCAGCGCAAATGTGCACTAAAGGCTTCCAGGGCACGGATTTGCGCCGAAAGATTGCGATAGCGCGTGGCGGCTCGTACCTGACGTTTTAACTGGGCGTGCTGGGCTTCGATCTCGCCAAAGACATCATCCAGCCGGGAAAGGTTGTTTTCTGCTGCCCGCAAGCGCAGCTCGGCTTCATGGCGGCGGTTGTGCAGGCCGGAAATGCCCGCAGCCTCTTCCAGTACCCGGCGGCGGTTTTGCGGCTTGGCAGAGATCAGTTCGGAAATTTGCCCCTGACGCACCAGCGCCGGAGAATTGGCACCCGTCGAAGCGTCTGCAAATAATAATTGCACATCACGCGCCCGTACCTCGGCCCCATTAATGCGATAGGTTGAACCGGCACCACGGGAGATGCGGCGCGAAACCTCCAGAATATCATTATCATTAAAGCGCGATGGTGCGGTGCGGTCAGCATTATCAACGATCAGTACAACTTCGGCATGATTGCGTGCCGGACGGCTGGCTGAGCCGGAAAAGATCACCTCGTCCATAGCCCCGGCGCGCATGGCCTTGGCCGAATTGGCCCCCATCACCCAGCGCAAGGCCTCCAAAATGTTGGATTTACCACAACCATTGGGGCCAACCACACCGGTCAGCCCCGGCTCGATACGAAACTCCGCCGGGTCGATGAAGGACTTGAAGCCCGCCAGTTTGAGCGCAGTGAATTGCACGTACCTAGTGTTCCTCGTTTTCGCTAGAACCAGCCTCAGTTTCGGGCTCAGTTTCGGGCTCAGTTTCAGGCGCTGGCTCAGGTTTTGGTTCAGGCTTGATCCCCAAAATAGGATCAATGATTTCCACAAAACTTTCCAATGTGCGCACCCGGGGTCGCAGTTTGCCATTAATGACAAATGATGGCGTGCCGGTAATTTTAAAATCATCCTGAGCGATTTTGCTTACTTCCTGAATGCGTTTGATGTTGGCTTCATCACTGACGCACGCATCAAAAGCATCCTGACTGATCCCCGCTGTTGCCGCTATTTCCATAAGCGCCTGGCGCGGGTTATTCGAGGTCACCCAGTAACGCTGCTTTTCATAAAGAACATCCAGCAGGTCAAAATATTTATCCGGCCCGGCGCAGCGCGCCACAGCCTCGCCGCCTACGGCATAAGGCACAGGTGAGGTGGGGAACTGGCGAAAGACAAACCGCATTTTGCCGGTGTCGATGTATTTTTCTTTTAGTTCCGGGAAAATTTCCTCGTGAAAATCGGCGCAATGCGGGCAGGTTAGTGAAGCATATTCAACCATCACCACCGGCGCATTTGGGTCGCCCATGGCCATGTCATCATCACGCTCCCCTGCTGAACGCCCGTCTCCACCGGAACCACCACCAGAACAGGCAGCAAGCCCGGCGCTTATGACAAGTGGCATCAGAACAACGAAGAGGCGACGTATATTAAACATGAAAATTCTCCCGAACGGTTATAAACTTACGATTCTTGAGTCTGTGCAAGATACTAATCTGACTGAACCTTGCGTGCCAACATTGGATCAATGATGACTGTAAAGTCTTCAAGGACATAGGGACGACTTGTAACATGTGGTCGTCGCTCGCCATTGATAACAAAAGATGGCGTTCCTGTGATGCCAAACTCATCACTCGCGAGCTTACTGACTTCCTGTATGCGCTTGATGTTGCTTTCATCACTGACACACATATCAAAAGCGTCCTGATTGATCCCCGCTGTTGCCGCTATTTCCATCAGTGCATTACGTGGATTACTAGCCCTTACCCAATATGCCTGCTTCTGGTACAGCGCATCCAGAAGATCAAAGTATTTATCTGGTCCTGCGCACCGCGCCACAGCTTCGGCGCCAACGGCATAAGGTATCGGCGGTGTTGGGAGTTGGCGAAAGATAAACCGCAGCTTGCCGGTATCGATGTATTTTGCCTTTAATTCCGGAAAGATATTTTCGTGAAATTCAGCGCAATGCGGGCAGGTCAGTGACGCATATTCGACCATGACTACAGGTGCCTTGGGGTTACCCAGTGCCATATCATCATCGCGTTCGACAGGTGAGCGCGTGATCTCATCCGCCCCCTTTCCAGAGCAAGTTGCAAGCCCGGCACTTAAAACAAGCGGGATAAATACAGCAATAATTCGACGTAAAATAAGCATAATACTTCCTCTAAACACCTGGTAAGGTAGTGGTTTACACTCCTGTTACCCTAATCTGACTGAACCTTGCGTGCCAGTATGGCAAGGCCTAATTTTCGTGCTGCTTCACGCAGCGGACCAGCGGGCAGTCTGTCAAGTTTTGCCGTTAAGGCAGACAGCTCCACTGGAGATGGCCCTATTAAGGGAGATTGTTGGGCAGAATGGGCGATTGGCGCACCGATGCGGCCTTGGCGAACACTCAGGCGGCTAACAAAATTCCGGCCAAAAGCAGTGTTAATACGCGCCATCAACGCATTACCCTCCAGTTCAACCAGCGCCGCCCCGGCACCACCGCGCGCCACAATGGTCAGGATAGTACCATCCCGGCTACGTGAAAGCTTTTCCGGCTGGCAAATGCGCACAAGGCGCGGACCAGCTAATTCGGACCAGCGCATGGAAAGCTCATTCAGGCTGGCCCCATTACCCCGCAAAAGCGGACGCACAATGCCCAATACCCTGCGGCCAATTTTTGGCACTGACCGGGCGGCGGGGCGCGTTGGCAAGCGTAGCAATTGTGCGGCACGATCAGGGTCAATGCGCGTGTGTGCGCGCTGCTGTCGCACGTGTGCTTTCAGGGCCGCAGATGGTGAGCTGTCTTTATTGTGCGTTGTCATCGGGCCATGATGCGCTTCTATGAGCACTGATTCAACAAAACCACTGTTACAAACCGTGAATTTATCCCGGGCGGCGGTACTGGCCTGGTATGACGCGCAAGGGCGCGAGCTACCCTGGCGGGTGCGCCCTGATGCTCGCGCACGAGGTATGCAGCCAGACCCTTATCGTGTGTGGCTTAGTGAAATTATGTTACAACAAACCGTCGTTGCCAGTGTACGGGGCTATTACGCAGCTTTTTTGACACGTTGGCCAAAGGTGGAACACCTTGCCGCCGCGCCGTTAAGTGATGTGTTAAGTGCCTGGGCCGGTTTGGGCTATTATGCACGAGCGCGAAATCTTCACGCCTGCGCTCAAATGGTGATGGACCATCATGATGGTATATTCCCGCAAACCGAGGCGGGCCTGCGTGCCTTGCCCGGTATTGGCGATTATACCGCAGCAGCGATGATGGCCATCATCCACTGTGCGCCCACCAATGTGATTGATGGCAATATAGAGCGGGTGATGGCCCGCTTGCACCGACATAATACCCCCTTGCCGCGTGCCAAGGCGCAGTTAAAAGCCATTGCAGCGCATTACGTGACACCAATACGGGCAGAGGACTGGCCACAGGCACTTATGGATTTGGGCGCGATTGTGTGTCGCCCCAAAAACCCCGACTGCAATGCCTGCCCGTTGAACCAGTTTTGCGCCGCCGCCAAGGCTGGTGATGCGACGAGTTATCCCCGCCGGGCACCAAAAAAAGTAAAACAGGTACGCTTTGGCGCGGCCTTTGTCCTGCGTCGGCATGATAGTGTGCTATTACGTCGGCGTCCGGCCAAGGGGCTTTTGGGCGCGATGAGCGAAGTGCCGGGAACAGTATGGGGCGTGGAAAAAGGAACATCTAAACTATGGCTGGAAGAAGCACCCGTAACGGCCAAATGGTGTGCTTGTGGTACTGTCCGGCATGTGTTTACCCATTTCATCCTGATGCTTGACGTCTATGAAGCCGAGGCTCCCGAAAGTTATCAAATTAATGAGGGCTGGTGGGCAGCCCTGAATGCGCTGGACGATGAAGCCCTGCCTAGCCTCATGCGCAAAGTCTTGGCACAGGCCGACATGCCCCCTAAATAGAAGCTCAGCCCTGGAAAAAGGTAAGGCAATGTCTGCATCCAAATCTACCCTTTATGCCGAGGTTCACCAGCAGATCAATGCGGTTATTGCCAATGAACACAGCCGCACGGCGCGTTTTGCCACTGCTGTTTGCCTGTTAAGTCAGGCATTTTCTCCGCGCTTTTACTGGACCGGGTTTTATGAAGTGGACCCACACAAAGAGAACGAACTTGTGGTCGGGCCGTATCAGGGTACGCTGGGCTGTTTACGCATTGCTTTTTCTCGCGGGGTATGTGGTGCAGCGGCTCGCACGGGCAAAACGCAACTCATTGCTGATGTTCACGCCATTGCCGACCACATTGCTTGTGACAGTGCCACTAATTCAGAAATTGTGGTGCCGGTTTTTGACGCACAAGGCACGCTTTGCGCGGTGCTGGATGTGGATTCTACGCAAGCGAGCGCCTTTGATAAAGAAGATCAGAGCGGGCTTGAAGCCATCTGCGCTGATCTGTTGGTTGTGTAGCGTGAGCAATGATGCCCAATTGATAGTGGTGGATGAGAGGAAAAGATGAGCAGCATAGACAGATATGACGATATTGGGCGCATTGAAAAATATGACGCCGATATGGATGTTATGCACCCGAACAGGGGCAAGATGGCAGATATAGCACTGGATTTTCTTGCTGGCCTGAACGCTGCGCCTATTCGTGTGCTTGACCTTGGTTGCGGCACCGGGTTTGTTGCAGAACGTCTGGCACAGCGATTTTCAGGTGTGAATATTACCTGTCTTGACGGGGCTCAAAACATTCTTGATCTGGCAAAATCCAGACTGGAAAAGCACAATAACCGTATTGTCTACAAGTGTTCGGATTTTCGTGAGCTGGCGGGGTTAGAACTGGAACCGGCCTCTTTTGATGCGGTGGTGTCATCCTATGCCTTGCACCATTTAAACGCTGCGGAGAAGGTGGACGTTTTGCGTGAATGTCGGGAACTTCTGGTACCGGGCGGCCTTCTTTTCAATGCTGATCTTGTCAAAAATGAATCCCCCGAATTTGAGACGCGCATTCAGGATTTACGTGTTGAGGGCATTTTGGAACGCGCCGGTGCGGGTGATGAGCGCTTTGCCAACAAAGCCGAAACACATGCCTACCTTGGCGAAATGGAGCGTGCAGAAGGCGATCAACCTTTGGATGTTGAGGCAGATCTGGCGCTCTTTCGTGAAGCCGGCTTTTCACACGTCAGCGTGCTTTGGCTGGAATACCGAGAAGCGGTAATTTGTGCGCAGAACTAAGTTAACGCAAGAAGTTCAGCAGCGAGAGGTTGCTTAAGAGCGAGAATGTTCGCGCCGAAGCCTCAACAGCGGTTTGCGCTTGCGATAGGCGCGTGGCAGCTTCGGCTAAATCCACATCCTCAATTTCACCTATAACTTGCCGTAACAAAAGTTGTTGATCTTCGGCACGGGTTTGCGCGTTTTCCACGCGGTTTTGCAGCAACCCGTTTTTGCCAACCACGGCATTTAAGCCCTCTGCGGCACTTGTAATGCTGCTCAACGTGGTTTGCAAAAAAGTTTTTTGTGCGGCCGTTAACTGTGCACCGAAAGGACCAGAGGCACTATCGTTAAAATCTTTGATGGATTTTATAGCTGTCAAAATATCAGTACCAATATCGTCTGCAAGAAATCCAATTTCTACTGGCCTACCTTCATCCAAGCGTGCGGTTACTTTTACTTTTGTGTTGTCAAAAACATCCGCAACTGCGGCGGCAGTACCCAGGTCATTTAATGTGGGAATATTCACCGGAGGGGCATCTACTTTGCTGCCACCAAACAAGGGATGGCCTGAATATGTCTGGTTTAGTCCGTTAAGTGCCCGATCAAAAACAGTCTCCAATTGTTGCATTATGGTGGTTCCGGAATCCAGGCCAATCGCATCAATAACATTTTGTCGCAGTTCATCAGCGGCACCTGCAATTTCGTTCAGGGCCAGGTCTTGCGTTGCCAGACGACCACTGACTTGTTTTCCTGCTTGCAGAAAACTTTCAGTGCGGGCGCTTAGGCTATGGGCTGCATTTAATGCCCCTAATTGCGGCGCCAGGCCTTTAAGGTCACTGGCCTTTTTGCCACTGGAAACCTGTTTTTGTGCTTCCAGCAAATCACTTTGATTACGCAATAATTCCGATAGAGAAACCTGGTTGGAGACGTTGGTGGCAATGCGGGTCATGGCAGGCTTTCAGATGGTTAAATGATATTGAGAAGGGTGTCAGTTAATTCCTTGGCCGCCTGAATAAGACGCGCCGAGGCATTATAGGATTGCTGGAATTGGGTCATTAGGGCCAGTTCTTCATCAATGTTGACCCCTTGAGTATTGGCCAGTCTTTGTTCGGCCTCGATTTTTAAAGCACCGGCCGCATCAGACTGACGCAAAGCGCGGGCAGCCCGGCTGCCGACATCGGTGGCAAAACGTCCGGCAAAATCACTGAGGGAACTGGCAACACCTGATAAAGATCCGGCGCTTTGAAAGTTACGCGTTTGTTCAAGGGCATGCTGGATAGCTTCGCCGCCGCGTCCATCACCGCTGCCAAGCACCACATCGCCGACAACGGTTGTCGGGGAAAGCTCTAGCTGCGCCAAGGATAAAAGATTGGTATTGGCAGCAATATCACTGCGGATGGCAAAGGCAGAACTTCGTGTCCCGCGTGTGCCTTCACCAAGACCAAAAATGTGGGAAAAAGAAAGCCCTGTAGTTCCCCGCGTCGTGCTATCGGCACTCATTTCTGTTGTATAATTTTCGGCTCCAACCACGGGGGTCTGTATCAGTTGCCCGTTACCATTAAGAGAGAAGGTAACGAAGCGGCCCATTCCGGTTGCCGGGTTATTGAGTGCAGCAAGGTAGTCATCGACACTAACCCCGGCGACAGGAACGCTGATTTGCGCTGCAGTGCGGCCATCAGGGCCGGTAATAGTAAAATCCAGAGCACCACCTGCACCAAGCCCGTGGGCGTCAGTGCCGACAATGCCGGTTTCAAACTGAGTGGGCTGGGCGCTGGTAACTAACTCATTGAGACCGAAGAAATGGGCAAAACTGCGTCCGGCCCGCGCGGATGGTGTTGTTGCGTCTTGAATAAGCGAAACACCGTTGGCCCCGGCGGCATTGATGCGCAATTCCCCATTGGTGAAGCTGATAGTACCCAGCGCACCCAGTGCCGTATCCAACGCTGTGGTGACGTTACCAACTGTTGCACCAAATGCAGTTGGGGCGCCACCATCAACGCTCAGTGTTCCCGCATCAAAATCTATATCAACCCGGCGCACCAATCCGCCGGCGGTATCAACCAGCGCTATACTGGTTTGCCCCGTAAAATTGAGGGCATCAGTACTTAAAAGCCCGGTATTGCGGCCCCGTAGTGTGGTGGGTGCGGGTACGGCAGTGGCGTTGGTGTGTGCAGCGTTTAGCGCATCGGCGGTTCCGGAGGCAAATTCAGCCAGTTCCAGCGCCAGCGCAGGCAATTCCTGATCGCGTAAATCCAGATAACCGCGCAGTGCTCCGCTTTTGAAGTGCGATTGTAATTCCACCACATTTCCCGATGGGCTACGGCCTTGGATAGGGGCAAAGCTTTGACCAAGGTCGCCCGGGCCGGCGTTAGGCCCTTCGATGGTCAAAGGAAACTGACCCAGCAATAAAACACCGTCCGAGGTTCGTAAAACAGCGCCACCATTTTCAGTCCGGTCAACTTTAATATCCAGTATCTCGGAAAGCTCTGTTATCAGGGCCTCCTGCCGATTTTCTGCGCCCGTTGAATCGCCTTGCAGACTACCCAGAGTAATATCGTTATTCATGTCGCTGATTTGCAAGATTAATGAATTGGCCTGTTCGATGTTAAAACTAATTTGTCGCTGAGCTTCGCTTCGTGCTGTTAGCAATTCACCTTCAAGGCGGGCAAACTCATCAAACAAAAATTGTACATCTGTTACAGCGGTCAGGCGGCGAACGTCCGAAGCCGGGTCCAGTGCAGCAGATCCAATTTCTACAAAAGCGCTGTTGAGACGGGCAAAAAGAGAACCTGCATCGTCCAGCGAACCAAATTGTGCCTGTACCCGGTCCAGAAGCGTAGCTTTTGCTCCACCTGCGGCAGCATCAGCGTTGGCACTTAAAGATGTGGCTAGCAAAAATCTGTCGGTAATGCGTGTCAGGCTTGCGGCATCAACACCAAGGCCAGCGCCCGCAACATTACGCGAGACAATGTTGGCTTGTGTGCGGGCATAGGCAGGTGTGTTGACATTGCTGATATTGGTCGAGGCTGAGCGCAGGCCCAATTGGGCTGCATTCAGTCCTGAGAGGGCATTGCCAAGGATTGAGTTTATGGACATCTATTTATACCTTGTCGGCAGGACTTGCCGCCCTTTGGGTTGTTTTTTTCCTCGTTAGCAAAAATTTCCTGGAGACAGGATAGCTGTTGGATTTCTCGACAACTATTTGTTTTTTCTGCATATATTTCATTTTCACACTCAAATTTTGGCACACGTGCGTATTAACCATAAAGTATGCAACGCAAAGGTTGGGCCAAAGTCAGATGAGCGTCCAATAATCAATGTGCTCTGTGGCCCAATTGATCCCGGCAAAAAAAGACAACTGGGCAGAAAAATCCGTGTGAAGCCCATGTCCGGCTGCATGTAAAATCTTTTATCTTATTGTTTTAATAGATATTTTTTTAAATTGATGAGTTGGCCCGGCTTTTGCGTTGTTGTGCAGGACGTGCGCGACACGTGTGAAACGAGCGAGTAGTATGGATTTGAATTTGAATTTTCTGACGGCAACCAATAGCGCTGGTGTGAAAACTGGTGCTGGCGCTGTTTCGTCGGCTCAATTCGTTTTGCCAAAAACTCAAGAACTGGCAGATGAAGCCCGGTTTTCAGATTTTCTGCACCTTCTTGATACGCCTCAGGAAGGCGTCAATAACATCATATTACCAACGCACTTCGCGCCACAAAAATCATTACTAGTCTTAGCAAATGGCACGCCGGGCGTTCAAACCGGTCCGGTTGTGGCGCAGATTGATCCCAAGGCACAGGTTTCACCAACACCTTCTGGCACGCCGGGCGTTCAAACCGGTCCGGTTGTGGCGCAGATTGATCCCAAGGCACAGG
>JAJFIQ010000006.1 GCA_021774785.1 Emcibacter sp. | reverse complement strand
GCGTGTGCTTGCGCATTCAGATGTGGCGCCAGGTCGAAAGGCGGACCCGGGAGAAAAATTCCCGTGGGCGGTTTTGGCAGAAGCAGGTGTTGGACATTGGGTGCCACCGGTAGAGCACCTTGATGGGCCGGTGCTTAGTCTGGGGGATAGAGGTGATGCTGTCGCTGAACTGCAGTTTCAATTGGCGGATTATGGCTATGGTATCGCCGTTGACGGCAGGTTTGGTGAGGTGACGGCGCACGTGGTCACCGCTTTTCAGCGGCATTTTCGACCTGCGAAAGTTGAGGGGGCGGCAGATCTGTCAACCGTTGGCACTCTCCGGCTTTTGCGAGATGCGCGCTAGTCTGGTCTGCCCTTCCTATCGACAAGTTTCGTCTTCCGGCGTATGCCTACAGATGGTCAGATGGCTGGATGACCGCTGTAGCTTGCTGCAGAGGAAAGTCCGGGCTCCACGGAAGCACGGTGCCGGGTAACTCCCGGCGAGGGTGACCTCAGGGAAAGTGCCACAGAAAGCAAACCGCCCAGGTACGGAAGAGATTTCGACATGGGTAAGGGTGAAAGGGTGCGGTAAGAGCGCACCGCCCCGTTGGTAACAGCGGGGGCAGGGTAAACCCCACCGGGTGCAAAATCGAATAGGAACGTCGGTCTTCTTGCGGAGACAGCCCTTCTTCCGGGGTGTCGTTCGGGTAGATTGCAGGAGGGTGCTGGCAACAGCATCCCTAGATGAATGGTCATCCATCTGAAATGTCCTCGGGCAGCTCAGGGGACAGAACCCGGCTTACAGACCATCTGGATAATTTATTTTTTGGGAAATTAAAGTAAATGATCGATATCTACGCGGGGAAAGAAGCCTTAAAGACACTTCAGGAACGGGGGTTCAAACCAGAACTTTTTACAAATTTTCTGGGGGCAAGTGGTGGTCCAAAATGGTTTTCACTTTTTGGTCTGGATAAATATATGTTTGGTGAGTTCTTCAAATATAAAAAACAGCCCCTTAATATCATCGGGTCAAGTGCGGGCTCTTTTCGGGCCGCCTGCTTTGCCCAAAGTGATCCTGTTGCCGCTATTGAAAGATTGGCCAAAACTTATGCTGAAACGGTTTATCCTGATAGGGTTGGACCAGCTGATATTACCCAAAGTGCCAGAGAGCTTTTGGATGTTTTATTCGGCTCAACAGGCGTGCAGGAAATCATTGATAATCCGATCTTTAAAGCACATTTTATCGTGGCTAAATCAAATGGGTTTGCGGCCAGTGAAAATAAGTTGATTCAGGGTATGGGGCTGCTGTCCAGCTATATATTAAATCGCTTAGACAGAAAATTGTTAACATCACAATTTGACCGCTTTATTTATCAACCTCGGGACAGCAGCTTAAATATTCTTGACCCATGCGATTTTAAAACACAAAAAGTGTTTTTTAATGAAGAAAATATTAAACTGGCTTTGCTGGCTTCCGGCTCAATTCCAATGGTTATGGAAGGAATTAAAGATATACCGAATTCTCCCAGCGGTACGTACCGTGACGGCGGTCTTATCGATTACCACTTTGATTTTATGATAACAGGTGAAGGTTTGACATTATATCCTCATTTTAATCCGGACCCCAAGGCGGGTTGGTTTGATAAACGCCTGTCGCGTAAAGTATCGCCGGAAAATTATGATAAAATCGTAATGATCTGTCCGTCACAAAATTTTATCAACTCTCTGCCCTATCAAAAAATTCCGGATCGGTCGGATTTTAATGACATGGAAGCCGGAGCAAGAATTAAATACTGGAAAACAGTTTTGTCCGAGACAGAAAAACTGAGCGACAGCTTCCATGAATTTTTATCATTAGAAAATATTTCGGGAATAAAGCTATTTAATTCTTAAAATCTCCGACCTACGGGTTTTATGAATTCATACTCTTTTATTTCAACGATCTTGTCGATGACGAAACCTTTGCGTTCCGGGTGTCGTTTCTGAACCTGCTGGATAACGTCATTTTCAGTTTCCCCTTCGTAGGTGAGAAAATGCAGATGCGCCCATTCGCGGGCAAAATTCGGATGATCTTTATTTTCCTTGTCCATATCCCGGACCTGCTGATTATAGAGGGAGACCTCGTAGCGCTTTAATTCGTTACTCATGGGTACTAAACTTTCCTGCGATTATAAAAAAAATATTACGGATTTTCACCCTATCGGATTTTGTTTAAGGGGAGTTTAAGAGTCCATAAAAGATGATTAAAATATAGGGAAGATTTTATAAAATATTTCCAGATTAATTCATGTCTTTGCGGTTTTCACGTCGTAGGTTACGGGAAGGATGGTGGCAAGGGCTGTGGCCACATGCTTCTCCTCGCCCTCTTCCGTGATGGCATAAACATCGGAACGGCATATCACCTGACGTTTGCCTGCGCGGATGACATATCCCTTGCCTATAAAATGCTTACCAATAGCGGGCGCAATAAAATTAATCTTATATTCCTGTGTTACGACTTCGCCGACCTCTGTCGCGGCTGCAATGCCACAGACATTATCGGCCAGATATCCGATAACACCACCATGAACAAAACCATGTTGCTGGGTGAGTTCTTTGGAAAAGGGAACTTCCAACTGGGCATAGCCTTGTTCAAGGCGTGTGAGTTGAACATTAAGCAAGGCTGAGAAGGGTTGATGTTGCATGATGTCCAGTATCTGGGTCTTTAGTTTATCAAGCGGGGAAAGCTCCATGAGTATGCCTTTTTATAAATGTCACTGGATAATATGGCATCTGGCGGGGATTGAAAAGCTGACAGATGTAGAAAAATTTTGTACTCTGTGAGCATAATGAAAATCAGTTGATAAAAAACGGGATAATTTATGTCAATATTAAAGTCTTTCATGTTTTTTTGTGCGGGCGTTTTGCTTTTGGTCTCTACCGCTTTAGCGGGCCAGAATTCCACCTCAACACTGACCATTGAACGCATCACCTCCAGTCCGGCGCTGTCGGGCAGTTCTCCACGGGCGGTTAAATTTTCGCCAGATGGCATGCGGGTAACATTCCTGCGGCCCAGCGAGGCCGATTATAAGGTGCTTGACCTGTGGGAATATAATCTTGCGGATAAACAGGCCAGATTACTTGTTGCGGCGTCTACCATTACGGGAGGGGCTGAGATACTGTCACAAGTTGAACGCGCCCGCCGAGAGAGGATGCGCATTACCAGCAAAGGTATCGTATCCTATAGCTGGTCAAAGGATGGTCAGAAGCTGCTCTTTCCCCTTGGCGGAGACTTGTATCAATATGAATTAAGCAACGGTAAAACAGAGCGTCTAACCCATTCCTCAGTTTATGAAACCGATAGCCGTTTTTCCCCGCAGGGTAATTATGTTTCCTATATTCTGGATCATAATATTTATATTGTGGATGTGAAGAAACGTAAAAGCCGTCAACTGACTAAATCCAAGTCATCAACCATTAAGAACGGTAGTGCCGAGTTTATTGCCATGGAAGAACTGGATAGGGATACAGGTTATTGGTGGTCAGAAGATGAAAAATATATTGCCTTCATTCAGTTTGATGAAGCAGCTGTGGAAATCAGCCAGCGTTATGAGGTCAACCGTGATGATTTCAAGGTTCTGACGGAGCGATATCCCCGGACCGGAACCAATAATGTGACCGTGAAACTTGGCATCATGACGGTGAAGACGGGCAAAGTAAAATGGGTCGACCTTGGCGAAAGTAAGGATATATATTTGGCGCGAGTTAAATGGTTGACTGATAGCAGCGGCATATTTTTTCAACGTCTGGACCGGGAACAAAAGCGTCTTGATCTGATTTTTGCCGATGCCGGAACGGCCAAAACAAGACCCATATTAACCGAAAAGTCAAAATATTGGATCAATTTACAGAAGAACCTGAAGTTCATTAATGATAGTAAAGAGTTCCTCTGGGCCTCGGAACGCAGCGGTTTTAATCATCTATATCATTATAAAAATGATGGCACCCTGGTCGGGCAACTGACTGATGGTAACTGGGTGGTCAGCAAACTGCATCATGTGGATGATGTGACAGGGGACGTTTATTTTTCGGGTCATGCGGATACGCCACTTGAACATCATCTCTATAGGGTAAAATTATCAGACAGGCATGAGAATAAACCGGCACGAATTTCAAAAGCCGGCGGCTGGCATAGATTTGTTTTTCCGAAAGTATGGCCAGAAAAAGAGAAGAATTATATTAACTATTATTCAGACCCGAATACGCCGGGACAGGTGTCAATCCGTTCTGCCAACGGCAGCCTTGTCACATGGATTGACGAAAATGCCCTGAGCGAGAATCACCCTTATTTCCCCTATGTCCAGCGTCATATTACGCCTGAATTTGGCGTATTCAAGGGCCCAAGTGGCGATGATCTCTATTACCGCATGTATAAGCCCGAGAACATGAAGAAGGGACGGAAATATCCGGTAATTTTTACCCTGTATGGTGGGCCACATGTGCAGTTGGTTCGCAAAAGCTGGGATAAGCCGTTTCATCAGATTCTGGCCCAAAGTGGCTATATTGTGTTTACTTTGGATAATAGGGGTAGCAATAAACGTGGGGTGGAATTTGAGGGAACTCTGTACCGTCAACTGGGCAAGGTTGAGGTGGAAGATCAGGTTGCGGGTGCGGATTTTCTGAAGAAACTGGACTTTGTTGACCCGACCAGAATTGGTGTGCAGGGGCATAGTTATGGTGGTTATATGGTCCTGATGTCGATGTTCCAGGCGCCGGATGTTTTCAAGGTTGGTGTTTCCGGCGCCCCGGTGACGGAATGGCGGTTGTATGATACGGCCTATACCGAACGTTATCTGGGACAACCCGATAAAAACAAGGCTGGTTATGATAAAAGCAGCGTTTTCCCTTATGTTAAAAACCTGAAGGGAAAATTGATGTTCGTTCATGGCATGGCTGACGATAATGTAATCTTTAATAACAGCAGTATGTTGCTGGATGAATTACAGAAGAACGCCGTTCAGTTCGATTTTATGGCCTATCCCGGACAAACCCATAGAATAGGCAGCGATAAAATCCGCAAAAGACATTTCCTGAGTCTGATCAAAAACTATTTTGATGAGTATCTTTGAGGGTGCAAGCTACGACCAGTTTATGACCAATATAATCAAGGGCGACGGGAATATCTACCTGAAGGCCAATTAGCCCGCCCAGTTTTTCCAATAGGGGGTCGATGCCTAGTTTTTCATCCTCTGTCAATCCCTGATAAAACCGCAGGGGTCTTTGGAACATCCATTGTTGATACGGTAGAATGGCACGGTTACCCTGCACGCCGCCAAGGGTGAAATCATGACGGCCAATGGCCCGGGGGAAGCTTTTGGCGTCTGGATTTTCATTGACCCATTTCCCGACCTTTTGCAGGGTATCGACAAGCAGTGGCATCTGGTCGCTGAACATGCGTGACAGGATGGGATAGAGCGTCTCCGGTATCTCATCATCTGCCAAGAATTGCCCTTCTTCTCCTGAAGGGTTCTGCATACGTTTGGTCCATTCAAAAACTCTTGGGGCGATATCCTGCATCATTTTCTTAGGATAAGGATCCTGTCCCAGATGCGCGTAGAGCGGTGCAATAAGACCAAAATCACCGATGGAGGGGCGACTGCCCAGCAGAAAGTCGTGATCAGCCAGATGGCGGTCAAAATCGCGTAGGAAACCTTCTGTGCTTTTTTCCACCTCACGTTCAATTTCTGGCGTCAGCCCCATCAGTGGCCTGTACATGCGGCCAAAATACATAGCCGCTGGAATAGCAACGATGGGTTTGGACCAGGCCGGCCAATGGGGTTTAATAACATCACCGAAACGATTGAGGACAAACCACAGGTTCTGGCGTTTGAACTGCCAACGGTAATGCATGGCCGGTAGAAGCAGCCATTCGTCGCCGTATACTTCCATCAAAAGCGCGACGAGTTTTTGCAATGGCGTTGAGGGATAGATGGGCGGGGTTGGAAATCTTTCCTCCATCCGGTCAATGATGATGGTGGTATCCTGAATATATTCGCCTTGTTGTGTGACCAGCACGGGAATGACTTTGCGCCCGACATGTTTTAAAATATCGGCGTAATTTTCAGAAGAAAGCTTTTCCTCAAAAGGAATTTTCTTATAACGCAGGTAGGCGCGGGCTTTCCCGGAATAAAGGGAAATATCATGCCCCAGAAGTTGATACATTTTTTTACCTATGCCTCGACGATGTCATCTTTCAGGCTGAGGACAAAGGCAACCACATCATCACATTCCTGTGCCGGAACTTCTAAGGCTACGAAAGTGTCACCTGCATGGCCGATGAATACAGACCAGTCACTTTCACTGATTTTCATACCCTTATGGGCTGTCAGCATATCGCGACCCGTGTAATAGAGCGGTCCACCGGCGTTAGCGGATAGGTAGTCAATGAGTAATTGCTTTTCTCTTGCAATGCCATCGGCACCACGATTTTGCCAGAAGCGGCCCAATTGAGGGTCTTCTTGCAAGCGGGGCAAAAGATTGTTGGCGAAAGCTGTAATACCATCATACCCGCCCAGACGTTCATAGAGTGATTTCTGATCCATCAGTTTTTCCTTTTAAAATTTCATGAGATATGTGATTTTCCTGAAGGAAAATATAGCCTGATCACAGTTTTTAGTCCAGTATTAACATCTTTGAATACAGAGGTGCCGAAATAAAAAATATAATAGAAAAAATAGAAACTTCGATATCGGCTGCACCGATAGCCATTGGTATTAATGGCTTGGATTGTTCCGGTAAAACCACCTTTGCCAAGGCCTTATATGAAAAATTGGAAAGCCGGAATATAAAATGTAATTTACTGCATATTGACAATTACAATAATTTTGAAGTTCAGAAAGTGATTTATCAAGCTCATGCACAGGGGGCCTTTACAGAGGAGTTGCAGGCCCTTTTTTATACAGACAGTATTCATTACGATAAAGTAGTAAAAGCGATAACTGAGTCCCGCCAGCAATATGATGTAACGATTATTGAGGGGGTCTTTCTTTTCAAGGATTATCTGGCTCCCGCTCTGGAAATTAAAGTATTTTTGCCAGTGGACCCCGCCTTGGCAAAGGCGCGCTATGTGGAACGAAAACAGAAGGTCGGGGACAATCGTCCGCTATCAGTCTTCGATGATATATGGATACCAACGTTTGAGCGTTATGTCCGGGAGGTGAATCCGGAAAAAATGAGTGATTTTATTTGCCGTTGAGATTGATGTGCATGGAGTTCAGTAGAAAATAATAGGCGAAAAAAATTAAGATAAACAGGCTGAGGATGCCAATAACCTTTAACTTGAAGGCATGTTGGTGATATTTAACGCGGTCCTTATGTCTGAAAACATCCAGCATTTCATCACCAAAGTATATCGAGAGAAATGTTCCAGTCCCGCTAAGAAAAATTATACTCCAACAGGGGTATGGGGTTGTAATAATTTCTCTAAACATTGCGGTGAGGGCCGTCTTATCATATGCGCTGGAATTATAGGAAAGGGCATATAGATTAATGAAAATGGCGACCCCCCAAACAAGAATTTCACTATAGAGCATGCGAATACCTAAGGTCAGGCGTATGGGGAAATCAAGCAGAAAGCCAGCATCAGCCACTGGTGTACACAGAACAAAGAAACTCCATGTGAGTGCTGCCACTATCCCTCCGGTCAGCAAACCATATTCATAACTTAGATAGCCAAAATACAGAATCAGTACACCGAGAAGCAGCAAAAATTTAACCACAACCTCACGATGGGTTTCTATTTTATGGAGCTGCTTAAAATTTAAGGTCAATTACTCTCCCGCAGTTTTTGAAGCCAAGGGCCTAGATATCCCTCGTAATTTTTAGCACCACCAACTGCAGTTTTATATATAGGTTCCCTAACCTGTTTAAAGCTCGCTGTATTAACGGCAGTTTTATTGGTGTGTGAGGTGAGGCATCCTTCCTCAAAATCAAGGTCACAGTAATCAAGCAGACGTCTGATATTTTGTTCCGGCTCTGAGACTAGATCTTCATACTGCACTTCCAATATGGCTTCGGGCCGTAATGTCTGCCAATGTTTCATGAGACGGTGATAATTATTTTGATAGAGCACAATGTCATCCAGATCATAGCTCATCAGGTTTGCTGTGCCAAAAAGGGTGCGGAAATTTGACCATGCCGTATCAACAGGGTCGCGTCGGCAATAAATGATCTTTGCATTTGGCAGAGCACGCATAATGGCATGAATATACAGATAATTTACCAGTGATTTATCAGTGACGCGCCCTTCGCTGCCAAACCTCTCAGTGAGCCGCGCCAGATAATCCCGCCCCATGGAGGACCATGTGGCATCGTCTTCCAATTTATAGTCGGTCAGCGATAGTGCTTCATTATTTTTTGGAGCGTCCAATGGCAGGGATGCGAGCCTGAACAGCGGCATTTCCCCCCCTGAAGAAACTTCCGAATGGGCGGCTATGATCCTTTCGACCAATGTCGTGCCAGACCGGGGAATCCCAACAATGAATATGGGCCGAGCAGAGGGGTCACCTTCTGTCGTTTCCTGTGAAAATAATTCTGCAGTATAGAGATTTTCCAGCCTGTCTATATGGGCAGTGAAGCTATCCCTGTTAAAGGGGGCGGCCTTGTTTTTTATGGTGGCACCTTTTTGAAAGCTGGCAAAGGCCTTGTCATACTGTTCCAGATCATCATAAAGCTTGCCTAGCCCGTAAAAGAATGCCGGTTTATCCGCAACTGGTATCAGGTGCTGAAGCCCTTCAACTTGCTGGTAGCGGGCAATCCATGGGTCGCCAGAGGTAAATTCATGAACTTGTGCTAATTGCTCCCATGCCAATGTGAAGCTGGGCAGCAGGTCAAGGACACGGGAAAAATGTTTTTCGGCTTCTTCAAATCGGCCAAGGCGGGACAGCATCACACCGATGCCGTAATGGACAGGAGCATGTTCCGAGAATTTTTCTGCGAAGGGTGTCATCAGATCAAGAGCTTCCTGAATGCGTCCTGTTGCAACCAGAAACTCAGAAAGCATACCCTGTCGTTCGGGGTCTTCCGGGTTATCTTCGACAAAACGCCGCACTGCGGTCAGCCCCGCATCCATATCTCCAAGGGAATGACATAGCTCAGCTACGGTCTGCCATTGGGCTCCAAGGTTCGGGTTGTCGATTATTAATTGCCGCACATCACAGACGGCCTGAAAGTCTTCTTTTCTGGTAATACAGTTCCGAATTTTTGCAATGCGGAATTGAAGGTCAGTCGCCATTACTATAGCCTCATGGTCAGAATATCAAACACTCTGTATAGGCTAAAGTTTACTTGTGATCAATGGTCATACTGCCCTGTTCAATGGCAGCGGCCTGCATGGCTTTTTGTAGCTTTTCAAAGGCCCTGACTTCGATCTGACGCACTCGCTCGCGGCTGATGTTATATATCTTACTCAGGTCTTCCAATGTGGAAGGTTTATCTTTCAGCCGCCGTTCGGTCAGGATATGCTGCTCGCGCTCGTTAAGATCCTTCATGGCATCTACCATGAGGGCGCGGCGGTTGGTCAGTTCTTCATCATTGGCATAGGCTGTTTCCTGATCAACGGCATCCTGATCCTCGAGCCAGTCCATCCATTCACCCTCGGCATCGGCCCGCATGGGGGCGTTGAGGGAGTGGTCGGCGCCTGCCATACGGCGGTTCATTTGAACCACGTCATTCTCGCTGACATTCAGGCGGGTGGCAATTTCCGCGACATCATCCGGATGCAGGTCACCTTCATCAATGGCTTGAATCTGCCCCTTGATGCGGCGCAAATTAAAGAATAATTTTTTCTGGGCGGCGGTCGTGCCGATTTTCACCAGAGACCAAGAGCGCAGGATATATTCCTGTATAGAGGCCTTGATCCACCACATGGCATAGGTGGCGAGGCGAAAGCCCCGGTCCGGGTCAAAGCGTTTTACCGCCTGCATCATGCCCACGTTACCTTCAGAAATCAGTTCACCAATGGGCAGGCCGTAACCTCTGTAGCCCATGGCGATTTTCGCCACCAGACGCAGATGGGATGTGACCAGTTTATGGGCGGCTTCACTGTCCTCATGTTCGGTCCATGCTTTAGCCAGCATAAATTCTTCCTCAGGTTTCAACATGGGAAATTTGCGAATTTCCTGAAGATACCTGGTAAGGCTGCCTTCCGGCGTAATTGCCGGTGTTAATTGTCTGGCCATGAACTCTCTCCACCTTTCGGCTTTATATACTTGAAGTTAAGTATATCATATTTTTGTGTTTTATTCATCTTTACCCTAATTATGTTCGAGGGCAGAAATAAGGCGTTTCATATCATTTGGTAACTCTGCTTCAAATTTCAAGTCCTCCCCCGTCGTCGGATGCTTAAATCCGATCACAAAGGCGTGAAGTGCTTGGCGGGTAAATCCATCGATAGCCTGCTGCGCGAGCTCAGAAAAATTCTTTGATTTTACAGGGCCGGATTTTCCGTAGAAGGGGTCGCCCACAAGCGGATGTCTTATGTGGGACATATGGACACGTACCTGATGGGTGCGGCCGGTCTCTAAGCGACATTCCACAAGGCTCAAACTTGGTGCCAGACGTTTGAGGGCACTGCCACGCTCAAATGTTTTGCGTTTTGGCTCCAGCCTTCTAATGACTTGATAATGGGTTATGGCATCACGACCCCGTTTGCTTTCATAGGGAACCACGGCCATTTTTAGACGATTACGCGAATCGCGGCCAATTTTTTCATGGATAATGCCTGCTGCCGGATTGGGTACACCCCAGACCACGGCCTGATATGCCCTCTCAAGGCTATGCTTGGCAAATTGTTTGGCCAGCTTATTATGGGCGCGGTCGGTTTTGGCAGCGACCATTAATCCGCTGGTATCTTTGTCGATACGATGGACAATGCCAGGCCGCTTAACACCGTTGATACCCGACAGGCTGTCTCCACAATGATAGATCAGGGCATTGACCAAAGTGCCATCCGGATTGCCGGGGGCGGGATGGACAACCATACCAGCTGGTTTATTGATAACGATCAGTTGATCATCTTCATAGACCACATCAAGGGGGATATCTTGTCCCACGGGGTCTGGCTCTGTCATATCTGGGATAGTGAAAAATACCTGATCATGGCATTTGACCCGATAAGACGGGTCGTTTATGGTCTCGGTTAATTGGGAAGATTTAGCACAGGTGATTTTAACCTCGCCGTCGATGATCAACTGCTTCAGCCGCGAACGACTAATGTCACTTAAGGACTGGGACAGATACTTATCAAGGCGCAGACCCTCGGCTTCTTCTTCTACCGTTAAATCGATGTTTATGTCATCTATATTGGAATTTTGTAACGTCATGACAGAAGAAGTGCCAAAAACCAGCGGGTTTCTCAAGTTTATTGTGATCTTTATGGGAATTTTAATTGTTCTGGGACTCATCGTGGTGGTCTGGAAAGTCATAGATCTGGCTAAACAGAGGGCCGCAAGGTTAGAAATGGAAGCCGCGCAACAAGAACTGATATTAAAGCCTGAACAAGTGTCCAATGCAGGTTTTTCCTTTGATATGAACTTAGAGTCGGGGGAGGTGATTCTTGAAACAACGGCAGCCGCTAATGGCCTGTGGTTCAGGATCGGGCGGGACGGTAAAACAGACCGTCTCATATATAAAGATTTCACAGGTAATACCATTGGCCGCATAGAGGTAAAAAGGGATGATGAAGAAACTGTGCCTGTCGACTGACCTTCAGTATCAAATTCGCCAGCATTGTGCGAGCAGCTATCCGCTTGAGGCTTGCGGGCTGATTATTGGCTGGGACGATGATGTGGCGACAAATATTGTGACCTCACCCAATATGGCAGAACATCCCGCGAAAAATTTTGAAATTGATCCGGCGCTTATTCTCCAGCATCAAAAAAACAGCCGGCTGGGACATGACAGGATCCTCGGACATTACCATTCCCACCCGGACGGGCAGGCCCAACCCTCTGTGGATGATCAGGCCAAAAATTATGATGATGAATTAATCTGGGTGGTTGTTCAAGTAACGGGTGGTGTTGCCTTGGCCATGAATGCCTTTGCCTCTGATCCGGACACGGAGCAATTGACGGCTATTCCTTTACAGGCAGAGAAAACTTAACCAGACCCTTCATCTTATTGGGGTCGATGGGTTGACCGCGCCGCAGGATACTGATGCGTCCCTGACGGGCAAGATTTTTGGCCTGTTGTTTGACCGCCAGCAGATATTTCCGCCAGGCGTCTTTGGGGCTATTCTCACGCGCTCTGTCATCGGCGATTTCAATGGCGATGTCGCGTGGTGCCACGGGCGAGCCACGTTCCACGGCGTTCATAATATAGAGGATGATGGGATCTTCCTCTTTTTCTATCTCTTCTGTATCTTGTGTCATAGGGGGCATCTAACATGAAAAAGACACAGGCACCAGATAAATTCTTTAAATCATGATCCAATTTCCTATATAAAGATGGTTAATTAAAATATACGGGAGGAATAATGCCGTTAATCTATATTCTCTGGGGCGCGATGATAGGTATTGTCATGGCGGCACCACTGGGGCCAGTGAATTTGATCTGTATCCGTCGTACGCTGGCCTATAGCAGACGCAATGGCTTCACGGTCGGTATGGGGGCCGCGGTGGCGGACACTATTTTTGGGGCCATCGCTGCTTTTGGATTGTCATCGGTCATGGGAATGGTCAATCAGGTGAACGGCTGGGTTGAAATTTTTGGTGGGGTCATTCTGATCATTGTCAGCATTAACCTCTGGACCAAGCATCCCCATCTTGCCGATGTGGAAGATACGATCAGGGATCGACTGAAGGGGGCTGTAGGGGCGTTTACGTTAACAATAATGAACCCTATGACTATTTTGGGCTTTGTCTTCTTTTTTGGGGCATTCGGGCTTGGGAATATGGAGCAGGAGCTGTTAGAGGCGATTGCCCTGATTATTGGTATCTTCCTTGGCTCAAGCCTATGGTGGTTTACCATTACAGGCTGTGCGGGATATATGCGCAATCGACTGTCCGATGATCACCTGCTCAAGATCAACCGGGTGTCAGCCATTATTGTCGCATTATGTGGTGTCTGGGCCTTAAGTAAAAACCTTTTCTAATAGTCCACTTTGCCATTTGCGATAAAGTAGCCATTGCGGAAGTCGGGTTTTTTATAGCGAAAGGGGGAGCCGTCCGGATTGGATACGGTGCCGCCTGCGGCTTTTAAGACCGCATGGCCCGCCCCGGTATCCCATTCCATTGTGGGGCCAAAGCGCGGGTAGATATCCGCTTCCCCCGCTGCTACCAGACAGAATTTCAATGAGCTGCCCGTTGATACAATATCCGAAACGCCAAGCTTCTCAAGGAAAGCATTGGTCTGGGCATCCCGGTGGGATTTGCTGGCGACTGCGGTTATGCCGTCACCGGGCACGTCGCGGACAGTAATTATTGTCTCTTTACCCATAAAGCGGCCTTCCCGAACATCCATCTGAACAGCAGTTTCCGGGTCTTTGGCAACGAACATTCGGCCAAGTGCCGGGGCATAGACAATGCCAAAGGTAGGTTGATTATCCTCTATCAGGGCAATATTGACCGTAAAATCGGTGCCTTTCCTCACGAATTCCTTAGTTCCGTCCAATGGATCTACTAACCAGAATTTACGGGCAACATCGGGGATGTTTCCGGCACTTGCCTGTTCCTCGGCAATGACGGGGATATCCGGGGCAACCGTTGCCAAATCCCTGAGAATAATTTTTTCTGCTGCCTGGTCGGCTTCAGTAACAGGCGATTTATCATCCTTGAAATTGACATCAAAATCCTGAGCAAAAATTTCCATGATTTTCCGGCCAGCTTCTAGGGTGGTTTCATATAAAGTTTCGGCTAGCTGGGTGTAATCGACTGTTTGTTCTGTCATGGATATTTTCCTGTGAAGTATTAATTGTTTTTGTCAGATTGGTATTATATGTTCAGACAAGAAATTGTCACCTTATAAAAGAAAGACCCTGTTTCATGGATGATATTGAGTTTTCGGCTTTGTTGTGTTCACGTCTTTGCCACGATTTGATCAGTCCGGTGGGAGCTATCGCCAACGGACTTGAAATTCTGGGCGATGAAGATGATGAAGTGATGCGCGTCGAGGTGATGAAACTTCTGGGCCAAAGTGCCGAAGTAACTTCTGCCAAACTTAAATTTTTCCGGCTGTCTTTTGGGGCCGGGGGTGGTTTTGGTGAAAAGGTTCCCCTCAGCGAAGCAGAAAATGCCATTCGCGGCCTGTATGGCTCTGGAAATATTAATCTGTCGTGGCAATCCAATGTGGGTGGCATGGATAAGGATGCCTTGAAGCTGATGCTGAATATGGTTCTGGTTGCCGGAGAAACCCTGATCAGGGGGGGTAAGCTACTTATCGAGATCAATGAGCAATCACCCGTGACAGATGTTACCGTAACCATCCACGGGGATAAGGTTATTTTTCAAGACGCTATCCGACTTGCAATTTTGGGCGAAGCGCCGGTGGAAAATATAGAGGCTAAATCAGCTCCGGCGTTTCTCGCGGCCCATGTTGCCCGGAAACTTGATAGCAAAATTGAATATTTACAGCATAATGAACAAAGTTTTTCACTTCATATGGCCTATCAGGAAAGATGAAATTGTGAAGCCTGGCCACCTTTAGCGTGGTTCAGATAAAGGATTTAAAAGTTTTTATTATAATTCCCTAATCATTTTACCGTTTTTTACAGCTTTTTAACCAATTTGCCCGATCTTGTTAAAGAGTGAAGGATTGTAACTATTCATGTTGCGTAGAAAAGGTTGAAAATTATGGATGATTTGCTAAACGAATTTCTGACAGAAACCAATGAAAGTATCGACGTTGTAGACGTTGAACTTGTTACCCTTGAACAGGATCCGACGAATAAACCCATCTTGGATAATATATTTCGTCTGGTTCATACCATAAAAGGGACTTGTGGTTTTCTTGGACTTCCCCGATTAGAATCAGTAGCCCATGCCGGTGAAAATGTATTAGGTAAATATCGCGACGGGGAATTGGTTGTTACGTCAGATTCAGTAACATTGATTTTATCCGCCCTAGACCGGATCAAGGAAATTCTCGCAGGACTGGAAGAAACACAGGAAGAACCACAGGGTGATGACACCGAAATAATCAATCTACTGAATGAGGTTGCTTATGGTGACGCTGTTGCGGCAGTTTCTCCTGTGGAAGATGCTCCCGTAGAAGAAGCCATAGAGATGCCTGAAATTACACAATCTGAAAATGTTTTGCCTGGGCAGGTTTCATTAGAGGAATTGGAAGCGGCTTTTGCAGCTGCCCCCGGTCCTGATGATGACGAGGAGGAAGACGTAACAGCTGAAGATGATAAGGAAGATATTCTAACGCGCATAGGTGGCGTTGATGCCATTAAAGTTATTATTCATTTGTTCCATAACCGTATTCTAGGCGATGTTTCTGTGAAAACCTTGCTGGATGGTGCTAATACAAGAGAAAGCAAAGAAAAGATGGGCGATTTCTTCACAGCTTATCTTGCTGGAAAACCAGAGAAAGCACCCAGTGTCTCCGCAACTTTTGAACCCTTCATTTCAAATGGAATTACAGATAAGCAAAATGATACAATTCGCAAATTATTAGGCGATGTGTTGGAAGAAGTTGATCTTTCTTCTTTGGATGCAGAAGCCGTTTTGGCGGAATATGATGATGTAGCCATAAATATTTTTTCTGAAACTGCCAAAAAAACTAACACAAAAAACAAAAAATCAGACAAGAAAGCGGCGGCGGCTAATGCTAATGCTAATGCTAAGGCGGGTGATAGTAGCCTTGCCAATCAAAGTATTCGGGTGAATGTGCAAGTGCTTGAAGACCTGATGACAATGGTTAGTGAGCTGGTTTTAACACGAAATCAGCTCATGCAGCTTCTGCGTAATAGCAATGACAGTGCATTTTCAATTCCATTGCAGCATTTAAGTCAATGCACGACGGAATTGCAGGAAGGGGTTATGAAAACCCGCATGCAGCCTGTGGGCAACGCCTGGGCCAAATTGCCACGCATCATCCGTGATTTGCAACTGGAACTGGGGAAGAAAATAGACCTTCAGATGCTTGGTGCTGATACGGAACTTGACCGTCAAGTACTTGAAATGATTAAAGACCCCCTGACGCACATGGTACGAAACTCCGCTGATCATGGCGTGGAAATGCCAGCAGACCGTCTTGCCGCCGGTAAGAAGGAAACAGGTGTCATTCGCCTGAATGCGTTCCATGAAGGCGGGCATATCATCATTGAAATTACTGATGATGGTGCGGGAATTCCCGTTGAAAAACTGAAAGCCAAGGCCTTAAAAAATGGCTTGGCGACCGAAGAAGAACTGGATGAAATGACGGACAATCAGATTCAGATGTTTGTCTTTCATGCTGGTTTCTCTACCGCAGAAAAAGTAACTGCAGTATCGGGTCGCGGTGTTGGCATGGATGTCGTACGTACCAATATTGAAAAAATTGGCGGTACGGTTGATCTTAAGTCCGTTGAAGGAAAAGGCACCAGCTTCAGTATTAAAATCCCTCTGACATTGGCGATTGTTTCAGCTTTGATCGTGAAATGCCGGGATGACAGATTTGCCATTCCGCAGATAAGCGTTCTTGAACTGGTTCGGGCATCCAAAGATTCCGAACATAGTATTGAACATATTAATGACACACCGGTATTGCGGTTGAGGGATCGGTTGTTGCCACTGATTCGGCTTGATGAAATCCTTGGCATGACTGCGGTGGATAAAGAAACAACTGAAGAATCTGAAAAGAAAAAAGATGATTATATCGTAATTACTCAGGTGGGCTCTTTTACATTTGGTATTGTGGTAGATAAAGTATTTGATACTGAAGAAATCGTGGTCAAACCAGTGGCACCAATCCTCAGAAATTTACAGACCTTTGCGGGGAATACAATTCTTGGCGATGGTAAGGTTATTATGATTCTTGATCCCAATGGTATTGCTAATCAAATCAGCGATAGCGTAACTGACACTGGTGGATTCGGTGCTGAGGAAGAGAAACAGACCAGAGCGGCTGATGAGCGTGAAGCAATTCTTCTGTTCAGAGCTGGTGAGAATAATCGTCGGGCTGTTCCCCTGTCGTTGGTTGCGCGTTTGGAAGAAATTGAAGTAGAAACCATCGAAATATCAGATGGTAAGCCAGTAGTACAGTACCGCGGTCAATTAATGCCGTTGGTGAGTCTGGATAATACATATCAATTAAAAACAGAAGGCCGCCAACCTATTTTAGTATTTGCTGATGGCGATAAGTCCATGGGCATTGTTGTGGATGAAATTATTGATATCCTTGAAGATGATATCAATATTGAACTTTCATCAGCCATTGATGGTCAGGTTGGAACAGCCGTGATCAATGGTCATGCGACAGAAATGATTGATGTGGCATTTTACATTGAAAAGGCCTTCGGAACGTTAGGTTCTTCTAGTACATCCGGCCATACAGGTGAAGAAGCTAAACCACATATTTTGCTTATAGATGACAGTAAATTCTTCCTTAACATGATCAAACCATTGCTATCAGCGGCGGGCTATAAAATTACCGCCGTGGATAGTGGGGCATCGGCTCTGGCTCTTCGCGAGCAAGGTAATGATTATGACATTATTATCAGCGATATTGAGATGCCGGATATGGATGGCTTTAGTTTTGCTGAAGAAGTTCGTGAAGGCGGCATTTGGCAGAAAACACCAATGATTGCCCTGTCCTCTCATCATACGCCGAAAGATTTTGCCCGAGGCCGTGAAGTTGGGTTTGACGATTATGTGGTTAAACTTGAACGGGATACATTGATGACGACCATCGTTGATCAGATCAGCAAAAAACAAAATGCGGCGTAAGTTTATTATAAAGGTGAAGTAAAATGGAAAATGAAAATAGAGATTTCGTAACGATAAGACTGGCAGGTCAGTTATGTGGGATTCCGGTTCTCGAAGTACATGATGTATTATCAGAACAGAGCATCACAGCTGTACCCCTAGCGCCACCGGCTGTCGCGGGTGTTCTGAACCTGCGGGGCCGTATTGTAACGGCCATAAACCTGAGAAAAAGACTTGGGCTGGCTGAACAGGAGGCTGATGGTGAAAACATGAGCATCGTTGTGGAATATCAAGGTGAGCCATATAGCCTTTTGATTGATTCAGTAGGTGATGTTATGTCCTTTCCGGAAGACTCATTTGAACGCAACCCCGTAACATTGGAATCCTGTTGGCAAGATGTCTCTGGCGGTATCTTCCGTCTAAAGGGCGAACTGATGGTTATTCTTGATGTGGAAAAGCTTTTGAATTTTGATATTGGACAAGCTACGGCTGCTTAAGTAAAACTATAATAAGTTAGATAAATATTTCGCCTGGAGAAAAATAAAATGAGATCCTGCTTAGTCGTAGATGATTCAAAAGTGATCAGGAAAGTCGCGCGTCGTATTCTGGAGGAACTAGATTTTGACATTCGTGAGGCTGTTGACGGCCAAGATGCCTTAGATTCATGCCATGAAATTTTGCCAGATGTTGTGCTTCTGGACTGGAATATGCCAGTGATGAACGGGCTGGATTTTCTGAAGGCTTTGAGAGCTTCAGAAGGCGGTGACAAGCCAGTGGTTGTATTCTGTACTACCGAAAATGATATGAGCCATATCAGTGCTGCAATTTCTGCTGGTGCGGATGAATATATCATGAAACCATTCGACCGTGAAATTATTGAATCCAAGTTTTCTCAGGTGGGATTACTTTAAAAATGAATTCAAATTTTGTAAAAGATAAAAGGGGTATAGGACAAGTGGCGAGAAGTGGCCAATATAGAGTGATGGTTGTCGATGATTCAGCCGTAATCAGGGGGCTCATGTCCAGATGGCTTGAGGAAGATCCGGCCATTAAAATCGTTGGGACAGCGGGCAATGGGAAAATGGCTCTGGCAAGTATGCAACGGTATGACCCAGAGGTTATTATTCTTGATATAGAAATGCCGATAATGGATGGTCTGACCGCATTGCCGCAGTTTTTCGATATAGATCCAAAAGTTAAGGTTATTATGGCATCCACATTAACGAGCCGTAATGCAGAAATCAGTATGCGGGCCCTATCTTTGGGGGCTACGGATTATGTGTCCAAACCGACAAGTAACCGTGAAATTTCTTCTTCGAAGAGTTTTCAGGAAGAACTTATCAGTAAGGTTATCAGTATAGCCGCAGCCAGTAGATTAAGAAATGGTGGTGAAGTTTTCAAAGGCAAGACCAGTCTGATTGATAAACAGTTCACGCCCGTAGTACAAACCAGAAAAGGCATTGAAAAACGCAAGTTTTCCAAGGGAAAATCTTCTGTATTGGCCATTGGAAGTTCCACAGGTGGCCCGCAGGCGTTACTGGCGGTTCTCAAGGATCTGGGTTCTGTAAATGTACCTATTTTAATCACGCAGCATATGCCGGCTACTTTTACTAATATTTTGGCAAAACATCTTACCCAATCGACTGGTTTTGATTGTAAGGAAGCGGAAGATGGCGACCGGCTTGAAAATGGTAAAGTTTATCTGGCTCCCGGTGATTATCACATGACAGTGGTTGATAAATCTGGGATCAAGTTTATTTCTCTCAATCAAGAGAAACCAGAAAATTTTTGTCGTCCGTCTGTTGAACCTATGTTCAGAAGTCTTATTGACCTATATGGGCCTGAGGTATTCGCCGTTATATTAACCGGTATGGGGCATGATGGCCTTGAAGCTAGTCGGAAATTGGTGGAAGTTGGCGGTAAATTAATCGCGCAGGATGAAAAAACGAGTGTAGTATGGGGAATGCCGGGGGCGGTCAGCAACGCTGGCCTTTGCAGTGGAGTATATCCATTAAATGAAATTGGTTCAAAAATTAAAGAGAAAATGATGGGACTGGCATAATGAGAAAAGAGGATTTTGAACTTCTCAGCACTATCTTGAAAGAGAGGTCCGGGCTCGTCCTATCGGAAGATAAAGTATATCTGCTGGAAAGCCGTCTTACCCCTATCGCACGAAAAAAGGGTATGGAAACCCTGGATGATCTGATTAATGAGGTTAGATTGCGGCGTAAGGAAGATCTGCTTCGGGAAATTACCGATGCTATGACGACCAATGAGTCTTTCTTTTTCCGCGACAATACGCCCTTCGACCTGTTCAAGGAGCATGTATTACCCGGTCTTTTGAAATCCCGTGCTTCAAATAAACGAATTCGTATATGGTGCGCCGCCGCCTCAACAGGACAGGAACCTTATTCTCTGGCAATTATTCTGAAAGAGATGGAAGCTCAGCTAAGCGGATGGAAAATAGAGATACTTGGGACTGATCTGACCCAGCAGGTTCTGGATAAGGCGAAGGCCGGAATCTATTCACAGTTTGAGGTCCAAAGAGGATTGCCCATCAAATTATTGATGAAATATTTCACACAGGCCGGTGAGATGTGGCAGATTTCGGAGGATATCCGTAAAATGGTGACCTACAAACCTTATAATTTGCTGGATAACTATGCAGCACTTGGCAAATTCGATGTGATTTTTTGTCGTAATGTATTGATATATTTCCATCAGGAAACAAAGAGCGATATTCTGGACCGGCTACGCGTGCAAATGCCTGAGGATGGTACCCTGTTTCTTGGTGCCGCAGAAACCGTTTTGGGATTATCAGATAAATTCAAACCAGTACCGGGAAAGCGCGGTATGTATAATACGGCTGATCATGTTGCTCAGATTCGTAAGGCTGGATAAGTTTATAGTAAAGCCAAAGTTGTAATAACTAGTATATTTTTGTAGATGTTAAAAAGGCCACCTCAGAATATTGGGGCGGCCTTTTTATTTTGGTAAATTTAGAATTTACCGGAGATGTTGGATGTGGGCTTGTCAGGCAACCGCACTATCATCATTTGTTTCCGGGTCGCGCAGCACATATCCGCGCCCCCATACTGTTTCAATGTAATTTTCACCACATATTGCCATCAATTTCTTACGCAATTTACAGATAAAGACATCAATGATCTTAAGTTCAGGTTCATCCATGCCGCCATAGAGGTGATTGAGGAACATTTCCTTGGTCAGCGTCGTGCTTTTACGTAAGGATAGCAGTTCCAGCATTGCATATTCCTTGCCGGTTAAATGAACGCGTTGGTTATTGACATCCACTGTTTTCGTATCAAGGTTAACCGCGAGCTTTCCGGTACGGATTATAGATTCTGCGTGGCCTTTTGAGCGACGGATGATGGCCTGTATCCGGGCAACCAATTCTTCTTTATAAAATGGTTTGGTCAGATAGTCGTCGGCACCATATCCAAGTCCCTTAACTTTATTTTCCAATTCTCCCATGCCGGATAGAATTAGAATAGGGGTGGTGACTTTTGAAAGGCGTAATTTTTTCAATACGTCATAACCATGCATATCTGGCAAATTCAGATCCAGCAGGATAATGTCATAGTCATATAATTTCCCCAAATCTATGCCTTCTTCTCCCAAATCCGTACAGTAAATATTGAAGCCTTCTGCTGATAGCATCAGTTCGATACTTTTTGATGTGGAGGGATCATCTTCTATGAGTAACACACGCATTTTTTACCTCTTGCCTTTCTTAATTATTTAACGATAATTTTTTGTTATTAACCACTTTTAGTTAACTATTATTAACACAATTGGTTAACAAATGGTAACCAGCTAGTAAATATAGGGTGTTTTGGGGTTGAAAATTAAGGTTATTGTTGTAAAAACCCTTTTAAAATATCATATAACATATTGATATATCTTGATATTAATGATTATTACCTAAAATTTAAGTTAACAATAAATTTGAGAAAAAATATAACTGTTCTTTGCAATTTTCACTGTGATAACGGCTATTTTTAGCGTATTATGCGTTAATATATTAATATGAGTCGAAGTGAGGCACTGTGTATACGTTAAAGGCAGAAATTGAAAGAATGCATGCCTGGCGTTTTTATGGCCGGGTTGTTGGTGTTCAGGGGCTTCTGGTTGAAGTTGCCGGGGCTCAGCATTCTCTGAGTATTGGTGCTCGCGTTAATCTTTTGTCGCGTCAGGAAAAAATCATTCCCTGTGAAGTAGTCGGCTTCAAGTCGGATTGTGCCCTGCTTATGCCCTATTCCATGTTGGAAGGGGTCGGGGTTGGATGTCAGGCTTTTGTGGAGGGCGAAACACCAGTTGTTCATCCTTCAAGTCAATGGCTGGGCCGGGTGGTTAATGCCATGGGTGAGCCTATTGATGGCAAGGGTCCTATCAAGTCCGGACCCGAAGCCTATCCTATTCGTGCCCAACCGCCGGCGGCTCACTTACGTAACCGGGTCGGGGACAAGATTGACCTTGGAGTTCGTACGTTGAATACTTTTGTCACATGTTGCAAGGGGCAACGTATGGGGATTTTTTCTGGCTCCGGCGTTGGCAAGTCAATTCTTCTGTCCATGTTTGCCCGTTATGCCCGCTCTGATGTTTCGGTCATTGGCCTGATCGGGGAACGGGGTCGCGAGGTTCAGGAATTTATTGAGGATGATCTTGGGGAAGAGGGATTGGCCCGCAGTGTCGTTGTTGTGGCAACCTCAGATGAGACAGCGCTCATGCGGCGTCAGGCTGCTTTTCTTACTTTAACGGTCAGTGAATATTTTCGTGATCAGGGAAAGGATGTTCTATGCCTGATGGACAGCGTGACTCGTTTTGCTATGGCCCAAAGGGAAATTGGTCTTGCAGGTGGGGAACCCCCGGCCAGTAAAGGCTATACCCCGACCGTATTTTCAGAGCTTCCCAGATTGCTGGAGCGGGCCGGGCCGGGCATTGATAAGGGTTCCATCACCGGATTATTTGCGGTTCTGGTGGAAGGCGATGATCATAATGAACCTATCTCCGATGCAGTGCGGGGCATCTTGGATGGCCATATCATTCTTGATCGTGCCATTGCCGAGCGGGGCCGTTTTCCGGCCATCAATGTTTTGCGGTCCATATCCCGTACCATGCCCGGATGTAACAATAAGGAACAAAATGATCTTTTGGTTACCACTCGTAAATATTTAGCAGACTATAATGATATGGAAGAAATGATTCGCCTTGGTGCTTATCGGCCTGGTGCAAACCAGGAGGTTGACGATGCGATTCATTTTCATCCTGCGTTGGAAGAATTCATGGCGCAGCAAAAGTCTGAATGCAGTACCTTGGAAGAAGGTTATGCGCAATTGGCGCAAATACTGCAAAATGGACCTGGGGCAGAAGACCCGGACATAAATAATAACTAAAATATAATAATGGGAATATTTGTGTAATGAGTCGTAAAGGCATGACAGGAATGATCCGGCTACATAAGTGGCAACTGGATGAGAAACGTCGAAATATGGTTGAGTTGGAAGAGATGAAGGCGGGACTTCTTCAAAATTTAACCAATCTTCAGAATGAGCTGATCGCGGAACAGAAAAAAGTTTCGGAATCGCCCGTTGTTAATATCGGCTATGCCGCATATGCTCAACAGGTTATGGTCCGCCGGGTTAATATCGTAAATTCCATGCTGGAAATTGATGTTTCCATAGAGGATATGAAGGATCAGGTGGCGGAAGCCTTTAAGGAACTGAAAAAATACGAAGTTGTCGAGCAACGGGAACGGGAACGTGAACGGGCCGACCTTAACCGCCGCCAGCAGATAGAACAAGATGAATTGGCGATAAATATGCATCGCCAACGTCAAAAGCTGGGATAAGGCAGTGATAAATAGAAAGCCCCCAAGAAGATACCCCTTCCCCAAAAGGAGTATCTTCCCCCCAAAGAAAGAACATATTACTTGAACGAATGATTATGAATACTGTCGACTACGACAGGTTATTGTATGATGTGAGATATAGGGTAAGAAAAAACAATCGGCAATAGTTCAGCAGGATACGAAAGTATATTTATGGTAATATGATACCCATTGATGTGGCCTTGGCGATGGCCTGTTCATGTGTCGCAACACCAAAGACTTTCATTGTATTTGAAATATGGAATTGAACGGTTCTTGTGCTGATAGATAAAATATCACCAATATCGTTATAGCTTTTTCCAGCCGCCGCCCATTGCAGGCATTCCCTTTGCCGCTTGGTTAAGGTCACTTTTTTGTGGTCTTCTTTATTCCGGGTCAGAATTTTTAAGATGAGGTCATGATAGTGGATGCTGATTAAATGAAGGGCGTGAAAATTTTCTTCGGGTATTTTGGCTATGTCACCGGCTATATTCACAGTTGTTGGATAGTATCCTTCAACAAAAATGGGAATAGTGATGCCGTGAATAATGCCAAACTCTCCTGACTCGGAAAAAATCTGTTGATTTTTCAGGTCCCTGTTCTCATCTTTCCAGATATAGGGTCTCGTTTGATTAAAAGCGGTTTTGATCACATCATCAAAATCATAATAATTTTGATCGACATATCGTTCTAACCACGCATCTGGGTATCTGGAAAGGAGGAATGAATTCTCTGGCATTTCAGCAAGATCTACGACGGAAGAGGATACATGTTGACTAAAGCCCAGAATTTTAATGGTTTTCGTAAAATGATCTGCGAGGACATCAATTTCTGTGATGTTTCTAATCTCGTCGATATAGTGCATTACAAAATTGAAATCTACCATATACACTTACTTATTATCAAATTCAGACAAGATACTAACATACTTATTCTGCTATTCATGCTTAAAATACAGCGGGTAGCCGTTTTAACAATGCATCACTCTGCCAGCCAGGTTGGCTTTCTTCTATGGTGATCATGACATTTTGGCCAAATTTATTTTCTTCATGTTTCAGGTTTACTTCAACCCACTTTGGAATGATCTGATCCATAATTTCTTCCAATATATCATGAGCAAGAATTTCTGCCTTTTTGGGGTTTTGGGCTAACATCTGATCCAGATAAGACGCCAGACTTTCATGGTCCAATAATAGCTTATCCGGCACAAATCGCATTCCGAACATAAAAGTCTGTCGGTTCAGTGTGATTTCCTGAATTATTGAGACAATATAGGTCTTGTTCCGATAGGGGTTGGGGAATGTGGACAGCGTATCTTTTTTGGAATTTGTCAAAGGGCAATACTCATTTTTTATGACTTAAACATGTGAATTTTTTGATTGATGATATTCTGAACCGAGATGTCAGGGGACATATTGTCCCTGAATTGGAGGTCACCGGCATAGCCACTGATCTCAAGGGCGGTGGTGAACATTCCGGTCATCCTTTGTTTCATTTCAGAGGGTAGAATGATTTTCGACCGAATGATGATATTGAGTTTTTTCTCTTTTAGCAAACCGTCAACCTGTATCTGCCCGAACTGGGTCAGCTTCAGTTCCACGATAAATCGTGTGGCGGCATTTTTTTCATTTTCATCTTCTTCGCCGCTATTATTTTTCCCGTCCGCATCCTCTTGGGGAACCTGCCGGGTCAGTATGGGAATAGCATTTACCTCACCACCAACCTGAAGCGGGATTAGAGCCGGACGCCATTCATTTGGGGCGGTATCCGCGCCCAATCTGAAAATGCGCTGCATATCATTATCCAGCATGTTGAGTAGTTTTCCCTGTCCAGTCTTTTCCAGTTGTTGGGTAATTTCCGGCCCTAGCCAAATTTTTGCCGGATTTTTTGCGCCCATAGCCGCAAGGAAAAATAGCATGGCGGACGTCATCTGACTGGAATTCTGCACGCCGGGAATTCTATTGTTCAGATTTTGGGTAACGTTGCTGTTATCCACCACAGGTACTGCTGATAAAATCTGGCTCAGGGATTGCCAGTTCTGGGTAAAGTTCTCCAACGGTTGTGGCGCGCGCTCCAATGGCGATGCAACGGGAATATCTGGCTTGGTGGCTAGTGAAGTGGCGGTCCAACCTGCTATTTGATTTTCTGGTGTCGGCTGGGTTAGGGGATTGGTTATGGTTTCTTTTTGCGTCGGTTTCACATCGGTTTTTTGCCCTGACGGAGTCAAATCTGATTGTCTGTTTATTTGCTCCCCGGGTTGTGGGGCTACAGAAAAACTAACCACCGTTCCCGGTTTAAGTTCTATGGGACTTTGGAACTTAATTACGGACACGGGGGTTGCAACATAAAGTGTCATAAACGCACTCCCCCGCTTGGGGGCCGCAAATGATGCTGGATTATAACGGTCTGGATATTGGCGGTTGGCCGGTGGCGGTGACAGCGGCTTTGACGCAGTCGATTTATCTGTATTTTTCAAAATATGCTGTCCGGGCGCGATAATAATCCCGGATAGCCCCGGCGGCTGGCTGGCAGGGGAATTTTTCTCTTGTGGAATTGGGGATGTCGAATTATCAGGCTTCCGCACTGTTATCGGATGTTCCACGGGTGGAGGGTTTTTTGTAACGTTAGCGGCAATAGTCTGTTTTATTTGTGAGGGGCTGGCTTTATTTGGCCTATTATCTGGAATGGCGATGGAGTCAATACGTAATGTAAAATTGCTACCAGCCCTAAGGTTATCCAGAGGTGTGGTCGTGCCGAGCTGTTTTCTGACTATTTCAGGAAGGTCCATAGACACCTTGGGGATATTCTTGATCACGGTAGCCAATGTATTTTTATGCAGCAGTTTTTCAATATTAATCACAACAGGATCAGCTTTAATTTTTGTAGCTTCGGCCTTGGGTATTTGTGCGGAGGGCGGGATAGTTTTTATAATCTGCTCTTGGGCTATCAGGGCATTTCCGGCAATGGATGAGCGGATAATAGCCGGACGATCTTGTTGCGGGACAGCCTTTTCATAGAGAGTATAATTGGTCGTCGTCGCGGGCAGCGGCAACTCTTTCAGCTTGTGGGCACTTTCCCGAGCGATATTTTCCGCCCGGTATAGGTCAGCCGCCTGATAGGGTATTTGCTGTTTATCAAGGGCGGATTGACTTTGATTTGCGGTTGCCCTGACCTTTGGCGGCGCATTGCCAAGCCCTGTCAGTTCCAGCGTGACCGGAATAAAAAGCGGTGGCGTATTGGGGTTTGCCACGGCGGGGTCTCGGAAGACAAGACGGGCTTCAATTTCCCGCTCCACCTTTAATATCTTAATTTCCAGCTTGGTGTCTTGTTGGATTTTGTCAATATCATGTTGATGCGCTGTGTCAAATTTTACCACATAGGTTCCGGTTTCAGAAACAATCAGAGGGCGGTCCTGCCCATCGATACCCTGATAATTTGCAACAATAAGGCTGCCTGCTTCAAGGTTGGACAAGCTGGTTGAAATGGTGACAGCCGTCTCATGGGTAGCGGGTTTTTCTTTGTTTTCCTGCGTTTTTTCTGGTGTTTGGGCTTTTTGATCGGTGGACTGTTGTTGTGCGGAACTGTCATCTGACGTGGTAGACGCACGGGTTACCCGCGTGGCACCTTCGCCCGTCAGGAGGGGGATATTTGATGGGGCATCAATTTCACTCATACCCCATGTTACACCTTTTTGGTAATTTCCACCATATCTTCACCTGCCTTGGCTTTAGGATGGCGTAACATAAGTGGTTTTTGGTGACGAATGGCATCGACAACATGCCTGTCCCGTCGTACTGACCCCAGAAAATCCGGCTTGAAGCCTAAAAAGTTCAAACAGACTTTTTTTAGGGTATCATAAGTGCGCTTGCCCTCATGCCGGTCCTCAACCAGATTAACCAGAATGCCCAGATTAATGTCAGGGTTACGCATATGATTCATTTTAATGAAAGCATAGGCATCGGTCAGCGATGTAGGATCAGCGGTCACCACCACTATAATACGGTCTGCTGTATCGCATAGCGTCATGACGGATGTTTCGACGCCCGCCCCCAAGTCCATAATGGTAAGGTCATAATTATGTGATAGCAGTTCCAGCTCCTGATTAAGGGCGGTAAGTTTATCTTTTCTCAGGGAAGCTAACGTTCCAGAGCCTGATTGACCGGATATAATGTCAAACCCCCCATGTCCCGCTTCAAAACGAGTGATGGCCTGATCAAGTGTTATGGACCCATTCAACACCTGTCCCAGATCAGCCTCAGGAACAAGGCCCAGTTGAATATCCACATTGGCCAGCCCCAGGTCCCCATCAAATAACAATACCCGTTTACCCTGACTGGCAAACAGATGACACAGCGTGGTTGAAACCCAGGTCTTGCCGACACCACCTTTGCCTGAAGCAATAGTGATAATTCTGGATGATGTAGTATCATGGGATGTCATGGTCTTCACCTTCTACGATGTCATCATTTTCTTGAGGAACAAAAATTTTACGGTCTGGAATACGGGTCAGGAGCCGGGCAAGGCTTATGGCATCAATTTGTTCAATGCCTTTTGCAAGGTAAGGGGTGATGCCAACCCCGGCAAAGGCAAGGTCCATTGATGCGGCAGTTGCCAGTAGGCTACCGTAACGTCTGGCGACATCAAGGCGGGTTGCGATAAACCGTCTGACCCCAAGGTTCATATAGGTTTCCGCAATTTCCTGAGCTTCTGTGGGATCAGCACCTGCCGCCACGACCAATACTGGTTCCACATTATAGGCCTGAATAAAATGATGAAGCTCTGCCATTTCATCACAATCAAAAGGGTTATAGCCCATAGTGTCGATGATGACTAACTCGTGACTTTGCTTGTTGGTTTTAATGGCCGCTGTCAGAAGGTCCGGTTCCGGGGCCTCTATTACGCTGGTTTTCAGAACTTCTGCATAGCCTTCTAATTGAGCAGTTCCGCCAGTACGGATAGTGTCCGTATTGATCAGGCGCACGGTTCTTCCTGACAAAACGGCCTGACTGCTAAGCTTGGCTGTGGTGACGGTTTTGCCGACACCGGGTGGTCCTACCAGCATTATTGGTCGATTTTGAAAGTCATTATTGATGGGACTGAAGTGAAACATAATATCAAGCGCTTTGGCCAAAGCATTAATATTTCGTTCTTCATCGAAGGAGGCCGCTGTTTCCAGTATGCGCCGCATCATAGGTTTTTCCACACCGTGGTGGGACAAAAAATAAGACAAGCTTATGGAATCAGTATGATCCTCTTGTTCCAGTTCCCTCAAGGACCGTTGTACGGGCGATGGTTTTGGCTTGGGTTTTGGTGCTTTGCGGGGGTTAACTTTTGGAGCCGGAATTTCTATGGCAGCAGTGATCTTAACCTTGCCGTCTTCTTCCACGTTATTAATGATAATAGCGTCATCGCCCAAGGCTTCCCGAACTAAAGTAAGGGCCGCTTTCATATTATCGGCTGTGAATATTTTTAATCGCATAGCTCGCTTTACACCTAAATCATACCTAATGTTCTGATTTTGACTTTTGGATGGACTTCATTCTGGGACATTACCACAGTCGCGGGGCGAAAGCGTTCAATGATTGAGCGAACGTAAGGACGGGTCATCGGGCTGGTTAATAAAACCGGTAATTCACCGGCATGGGCCTGATCCTCGAAAGTCATACGGACAAGACCAATGAATTCTTGTAACTGGCTTGGCGGCATGGCGAGTTGTTTTTCCTCTCCCCCGCCCACAAGCGCCTCCATGAAGGCCTGTTCCCATTCCGGTGACAGATTAATAAGTGGTATGATGCCTTCCTGGTCGGCATTTTCGTAACTGATTTGCCGAGCCAGACGGGTTCTGGCATGTTCGGTTATCATAACGATATTCTGGGTATAGCCACAGGCCTCGGCTACCCCTTCAAGAATGGTGGGCAAATCGCGGATGGAAACTCTCTCGCTTAATAGATTTTGCAATACCCTCTGGACACCGCTTTGAGTGATCAGGGTCGGAACCAGGTCCGCGATCAGTTTCTGATGTTCTGTAGCCAGATCATCAAGTAATTTTTTAACTTCGGCATAGGATAAAAGCTCTGGCATATTATCCTTGATAACCTCTGTGATATGGGTGGTGATTACGGTTGCAGCGTCAACAACGGTATAGCCCCGGAAAGAGGCTTCTTCTTTCATGCTTTTATCAACCCATTTGGCGGGTAATTGGAAGGCAGGCTCCAGTGTATCTTCACCGGGCAGGGCGACCGGCTCGCCGCGCGGGTCCATGACCAGAAGCATGTTAGGCTGTATGTCGCCTTGTCCTGCATCGGTTTCCTTTAGCCGTATAACATAATTATTGGCGGACAGTTGCATATTATCCAATATACGCACCGATGGCATGACAAAGCCCATATCCGTGGCCATTTGCCGCCGCAGGGCTCTGATCTGATCAGTCAGGCGTATGCCGGTATCATCATTGATCAGGGGCAGCAAACCGTAGCCAAGTTCCAGGCGAATAGGGTCAATGGTCAGGGCCGTGGTGATGGGTTCTTCCACATGCTCGACCTTTTGTTCTTCTTCTTCAACGGCCTGCAGCTTGGCCTCTTCGCGTTCTTCTTGTTGTCGGGTAAGGGCAACAGTGGCAATGCCGAGCAGGAGTGCAAGGCTGGCAAATGGCATGAAAGGAATGCCGGGTAAGAGGGACAGACAGACCAGCATGCCGGAACTGACACCGAGGGCTCGGGGATAATTACCGAATTGCGTGAATAAGGCCTTATCCGTACGGCCGGACAGACCGGCCTTGGTGACCAGAAGACCGGCTGCGGTAGAGACAATCAGGGCGGGGATCTGGCTAACCAGGCCATCACCAACAGTGAGCAACGTATAGGTATTTGCCGCTTCGCCAAAGGTCATGCCCTTCTGGGCAACGCCGATGATCATACCGGCAATGATATTGATGAAGGTAATCAGCAAGCCGGCAATGGCATCGCCCCGAACATATTTGGCGGCCCCGTCCATGGAACCAAAAAAGGTGCTTTCATCTTCCAGATTTTTCCGACGGCTACGGGCTGCATCTTCATCAATCAGGCCAGAGGAAAGATCAGCATCAATGGCCATTTGCTTGCCGGGCATAGCATCCAGACTAAAGCGGGCGGCGACCTCGGCGATTCTGCCGGAGCCTTTGGTAATCACCATGAAATTCACAATCAACAATATGGAAAACACAATGAGACCGATGATAAAATTACCGCCCATGATAAAATTACCAAAGGCTTCAATCACATGACCTGCTGCCGCTGTACCCGTATGGCCATCGGACAGGATCAGACGGGTTGAGGCCACATTGAGGGCCAATCTCAGCATGGTTGTCAATAACAGTACCGCTGGGAAAGTATTGAATTCAAGGGGTGTCTGGATAAACAGGACCGTCATCAGAACCGTTACCGAGAAAGTAAAGGAAATAGCCAGTGCGATATCCAGCAACCATGGCGGCATGGGCAGAAAAAGAATGATCAGGATCATAACAACGCCGATGGCCATGATGACGTCGGAACGCTGGGATAACTGACCCATGATTCCTATATTTCCGGAAGGGTTACTGGTGGCCGTGTCGCTCATGAGCTGTGACTGTTTCTAATATCGTTAGGTTTAATAGATGTCATAAATTTGGAACTTGTGGCGTTCCGGGTCCCGGAACATTCACGCCGTCAGACATATAAATGTTAAGTTTGTTACGCAATGTTCTGATGGAAATACCCAGAATATTGGCCGCATGTGTGCGATTGCCCAGACAATGTTTCAGGGTATCAATAATCAGATCTTTTTCCACATCAGCCACAGTTCGCCCGATCAGGGATGCGGCTGCCAGTGGTTCGGTTCCCTCTGGTGTCATGGCACCTTCCCGTGATGCGCCGGACTGAATTTCCATATGAGGTTTGCCGTCTGGCAATACAATATCAGAGGCATTAATATCTGTTCCCGCCACCAACAGAATTGCCCTGTGAATAGTGTTTTCCAGCTCACGTACATTGCCGGGCCATGTGTGGTTGATCAGCACCTTCATGGCGCTATCGGTAATATTTTTATGGGGCATGCCGTTAAATTCGGCATACCGAATGGCAAAATGCTTGCACAGTGCGCGAATATCTTCCGGGCGGTCTTTCAGGGGTGGAATATTCAGGTTAACTACATTTAACCGGAAGAGGAGGTCTTCGCGAAAATTGCCGTTTTTTACTTCTTCCTGCAAATTCCTGTTGGTGGTAGCTATGATTCTGATGTCAATTTTGACGGCATTCGATCCGCCCACACGGTCAACTTCCCGTTCCTGAATGACGCGTAATAACTTGGCCTGCAGACGTACATCCATTTCACTGATTTCATCCAGCAGTAAAGTCCCGCCATTGGCTTCTTCAAATTTTCCTACCCGGCGGGCGACTGCCCCGGTGAAGGCTCCTTTTTCATGGCCAAAAAGTTCGCTTTCCAAAAGATTTTCAGGAATAGCAGCGCAGTTGATGGCGATAAAAGGCTTTGATCTGCGGCGGCTTTTGCTATGGACATGGCGGGCCATGACCTCTTTACCGGTTCCACTATCGCCTGTGATCATGATGCTGGCCTCACTGCCCGCGATCTGATCGGCTAGTTTGACCACCTGCATCATGTTGCGATCACGATAGATAAATTCATGTTCGTCAACGGAAATAGCGGTCAGGACAGCGGCGATAAGGTCCGGGTCCGGAGGCAGGGGGATATATTCTTTGGCACCGGCGCGGATTGCGGCGACAGCCTCATCGGAATTGGACCCCACGCCGCAAGCAACGGCAGGCGTTGAAATATGTTCTGATGCTAATTGATCTAACAGTCCCTTGATGTCGCATTTGACATCTATCATCAACAGGTCAGCGCCTTTTGATCGGATCAGTTTGAGGGCAGTGGCTTCATCAGGAGCATGGATAACTTTAGCGCCGTTACCCATTGCAATCTGTGACGCTGCGGCTAGCTGTCCCTCAAGTGAGCCTACAATTATTAGTCTCATTGATCAATTCCTGAAGGTTTAGTCATAATAATTGATCCGGTTTGTTTGCGGCAGCATGGCGTTAAGCTGCATTTCCAGACGACGCGGGTTTTCTTTTCGGCCAATGGACAAAACACCCGTCAGATAGAGCAAATTCAGGGTAGATTCATTATGAGAATTTCTTTCCGCCTTTGTGGAAAGGGGTATCAAAACCATATGGGCCAGAATAGCACCGTAAAAAGTGGTCAGCAGGGCTACAGCCATGGCTGGGCCGATTGTGCTGGGGTCGCTGAGGTTGCCGAGCATCTGAACCAGCCCCACCAAGGTTCCGATCAGGCCCATGGCCGGTGCGACTTCTGCTGAACGACGCAATAGGTCAACGCTTTTAGATTGTATAGAAGAGGTTGAATAGATTTCCTGCTGCAGGATATTTTCGATTTCCTCTGCATTGGCGCCATCCATGGTCAAATCCAGACCCTTTTGCAGGAATGGCTCGTCATTGAAGGATTTGCTAATTTTTTCCAGTGCTATTAAGTCGCCTGTACGGGCCTTTTCTGCGATCTGGATCATCGTTACCCCTATTTCCTGTGGGTCATGGGGAGTATAGGCCATTAAACGCCATAGGGCAGCAGGAATCTGTGCCAGATCCTTCAGGGAGAAGCTGACAACTGTAATCGCCATTGTTCCGCCCAACACAATTAAAACCGATTGCAAGTTCACAAAATCCATGGGTGAGCCGCCATAAAGCATGGCGGTAATGATCAGCCCAAATCCAACTAATATTCCAAGGAGTGTAATCACTTTTTTGTTCCCGCTTTCAAAATTCCTATTTATTCACTGCCCTTAATAATTTCTGTCATCGTGATACCAAGTTTTTCTTCCAGCAACACGACCTCACCACGGGCAACCAATCTGTTGTTCACATAAATATCAATGGCCTCGCCAACCTTACGGTCCAGTTCCACGACGGAACCTGGTCCAAGTTTCAATAGCTGGTTTACCGACAGGCTCGTTATCCCTAGAACGGCGGATACTTTTACCGGAACGTCAAAGACAGCTTCAAGATCGCCTCCGGCTTCATCGCCGCCGCTGTCCTGACCGCTTGTGTCAACCGCCGAATCACCTTGATCCAATTCCTGCCAATCCATATTTTCTGTATCAGACATTAGCTTTAAGCCCTTAATAAATTATTGTCATAAGCCATTATAATGAATAAATTTCTCCAATAGCTTATCATGTATTAACCATACTTACCCGTAAATTCAAAATCCTAAAAGCCTATAGGGGCTATTATGTTGTTTCTGGATTTATCAGTTGGTGATGGTCTCCGATATTGTACCTGCGGCTGGGTCAATTTGACTGGTCGCAGAGGTAAGTACTGTTTCCGGCGCATCAATAAACTGCTGAACTGTGGTTTCAATCGTGTTCATCAGGCTATCGAAATCCCGCTCCGCACCACCGTTGGCCCATTCTACCCTGCAATCGCTGACATGTGGCATTGGCTCGCTGATCAGGATTACCTGTCCCGCATAACCGCTGACACGTTTCATTTCTTCTAATTTATCTTGCAGGTTGGGCAGGATGGTATCATCCACACGGATGACGAGTCGCGGTTCCAGCGGGCTGTTTTTTAGACATTGATCGACCAAAAGTTCTATTTCCGCCAGGGGCGTTTTCTCAACCACTGCAGGGGCTAGTTTTTCAATGATGGCATAGGCAAGCTTCGCGGCTTCCTTATGCATCAGGGCAACCTGTTCATCCTGACGTTGCTCTAGATTTTGTGTGGCTGTAAGGATATTCTGGAGCAGGGCATCGCTGCTTTGTTCCAAGCCGCCTAACGCTTCAGCCCGACCCGCTTCATGCCCTTCTGCAAAAGCAGTTTCGCGTAGCTTATTTTTGCTGATACTGCCGTTAGTACTGCTTTCAAAGTCATCATCAAATGTAAATTTTATTGCGCTCATGGCAAGGTCAAATCCCGTTTCTAATAAATCAATTCGTCTTCGCTCTTAGAATCATTGAGCACAATTTCACCACTATCGGCCAGATCCTTAGCCACATTGACTATTTCCATCTGAGCTTCGTCAACATCCTTCAGGCGTACCGGACCCATGGCTTCCATATCCTCTTTCAAGATTTTGGCTGCCCGCTCTGACATGTTGCTAAAGAACATATCGCGGATTTTATCGGAAGCTCCCTTCATGGCAAGACCAAGGCGATCCTTGTCGATGCCTCTGAGCAGGGTTTGCACGCCGGTGGCATCCAGATTTTGCAGGTCTTCAAAGGTAAACATCAATGCGCGTACTTTTTCGGCACTTTCCCGGTTTCTGTCTTCCAATGCGGTCAGGAAGCGGGTTTCAGCCGCCCGGTCGAGATAGTTGAAAATCTCAGCAATGGTCTCATGGCTGTCCTTGCGGCTGGTTTTTGCCAGATTATTCATGAATTCAGTTCGCAGGGTTTGTTCTACTTTATCCAGAATATCTTTTTGAACCGGCTCCATTCGCAGCATACGCTGAACGACTTCCATGGAAAATTCATCAGGCAAAACGCTCAGTACAGAGGCGGCATGTTCGGGCTTGATTTTCGACAACACCACGGAAACCGTCTGGGGATATTCATTTTTAAGGTAAGTGGCAAGCACCACTTCATTCACATTACCCAGCTTGTCCCACATGGTACGTCCCGCAGGGCCGCGAATTTCTTCCATGATCTGGCTGACCCGGTCACCATTAAGCATTTTGGACAGCAAGCGTTCCGTATTATCAAAATTTCCGGTTAAGGAACCAACAGAGGATACACCATTGGCAAAATCAAGGAATAAATCCTCAATCACTTTTGAATCAACCGCACCCAAAGATGACATGGCAAGGGACAGTTCCTTGACTTCCTCATCATCCAGAAGATTCCAGATTATCGATCCATTTTCTTCGCCCAATGCCAGCATGAGAGCTGCCGCCTTGTCCGGGCTAGAGAGATCAGATGTTCGAGATATTTTAGCATTCATTCCATATTATCCGTATAACCAACCTCTAACGACCGCAGCGGATTCTTCCGGGTGCCGTTCAACCAGTTCCCCAACTTTCTTCAGGGCGGTGGCTTGTATTTTTCCTTCTACGGCAGCCACATCAATTGCAGAATCAATGGCACCGGGTTGTTGGGCAATTTGTCGTGAAGAAAGAGTTCTTCCCTGATCATCAACCAGAGCGACTTGAGGCTCATTCGCTGGTGCTGCCAGGGCTTGCTGCTCCCCCGGCGGTAATTGTCCCTGTGCTGCCCCCTCCAAGACCGCTGTTTGCGGTACATAGGTGGTTGGCGGCGATGTGAGCAATTTGATCAAAGGCCGTAAGGCGAAGAAGATAACCAATATGCCGATTAGCATCAGGCCACCCAGTTCGATGAAGCGCATGATGTCGGCCTTATTGAAATCGAACAAGCCTGCTTCTGCTGCTTCTTCACCATAATCAATTGTGGCAAACTGCATATTGATGATCTGTACTGTATCACCACGGTCTTCATCATATCCTATGGTGGATTTAACCAGATCTTCCAACTTTGTCAGGTCATCCGCAGTACGCGGCTGATAAACAGCCTGACTTCCATCGCCAGCATCCTGATAAGTGCCATCAACCAACACGGCAACAGTAATTTTCTTGACGGTTCCCGCTTCATGTATTTGGGTTCTGATGGTTTTAGAGTTCAGATAATTTGTTGTGGTTTCTGTCGTACTGTCGTTTGATTGATTTTTGATAGCGGGATCTTCATTCGCATCAGGGTCTTGGTCCGGCAGATTGTTATTTACCGACACGGTTTTTTCTTCTGCATTCTCACGGCTGTTTTTAATTATTTCCTTGCTGGATTCCGATAGAATTACTTGGGTATCGGGATCATATGTTTCTGAATTACTGGTGATCCGGTTCAAGTCAAGTTCGGCACTGACCTCTGCCCTTACTTTTCCAAGGCCAATGGTTTTTTCTAATAAAGTTTCTATTTGACCGCGCAGCCGATTCTCCATGGATATCTTTTTCTCTTCCAGAGAAAGCGCGAGCAGGGATGTGACATCTTCTGATGAGCCACGGGCCAGCAGGGAGCCTTTCTGATCAACAATTGAAATGCGCTCGGGCTGCAGGTCCGGCACCGCAGCCGATACAAGATTTTGAACGGCCATGACCTGATTACGTGACAGACGGCCTGTTGATGTCTTTATAAAAATACTGGCGGTAGTTTGTCTCGTTTCATTGCTGAACAGTCGCCGTTCGGGTAGTACAAGATGAATACGGGCACTGGTCACATTTTCAATGGATTGAATTGTCCGGGCCAGTTCCCCTTCTAATGCGCGCAGGTGATTGATATTTTGTACAAAACTGGTGGCACCAAGAGAATCGCCCCGGTCAAAAATTTCATACCCCAGTGACCCGCCCCTAGCCAGCCCTTGTTCAGCAACAGAAATACGGATTCGGTTAACCTGATTGTCGGGAACCAAAATTGTACTGCCATCGCCAACCAGCTTATAGGGAATTGTCTGTGCTTCCAGACTCTGGACAATTTTGGATGAATCCGATAAATCGAGTCCGCTAAATAATAATGACATATTTGGTGTGGATAGGCGGATCGACAGGAAAATAAAGAAGCCAATTGTAATTGCAGCCACTGTTGCCATTGCCGCCAGTCTTGCGGGACCCAATGTTCTGAAAAATTCTGCTAAACCATTCACGGTGCGGTTTCCTATTATACTTTTATCATAATACAGCTTAATATTTATATGCGCTGAATTTCCAGTAAAGTGGTGATTGATTCAACGTGATATTAAGTTTACCAATTATTAAGTAAACAAGACGTTAATGGTAGGCAATTTTTGCCTAGCGAGGCTGATATTTATATTGACATTTAAAAAGATGAGGGTTTGCAAGGTGTCCGTAATAGTGGCCACGTTAAAAAAATATACTATATATAGTAGGTATTGGTTAAAATTACCGATTTTTGGGCTATAAAAAAAATTAACCATAAGAATCACTTTCCTTATGGTTAATCACTAATATTTAAAATTTTTTTATCTAAGAATTGAATTAATTATCAAATCTTTGGGATGAAATTTCCCGATAATCCTGAATCCGCGTTACCCTTAATCCCAGAAGTCCGTCTTTATCAATGGCACGCTGCCAGGACAGGAATTCTTCAACGGATAGTGTATATTTCTTACAGGCATCTTCCAACGACAGCAACCCGCCCCTAACGGCAGCCACAACCTCAGCCTTGCGTCGAATGACCCAACGTTTTGTATTTGGCGGGGGGAGGTCATCTAACGTAAGAGGCTCTCCTGTCGGCCCTAAAACTGGTGCAGCAGACATATTTTGAAATCTACTCATTATATACTAATCTCCGGTAACATTTACTTATGTTGACCAGAGTAATCACAAGCCTTTAAAAAAAGCCTAATGAACGCGGTTAATGAGGAATAAAATATTGATAACAATTTTATCTAATCGTTTTTTCGACGTGAAAAACAGAATAAGCCGCTTGCGTTACACAAGCGGCTTATAGTTTAAGTTATTGATTTATTAGCGTTTTACGCTGTTCAGTTCGTTCAGCATCTCATCAACCGTTATAATGACTTTGGTGTTGGCAGAAAAAGCTCGCTGCACTGTAATCAGGCTGGTAAATTCAGCAGCCAGGTCAACAGTTGAGGCTTCAAGTGTCTGTGGTGCAACAAATCCGGCACCACCGAATCCGGCAAGTTTCAGGTTCAGGGTGCCTGATTGATCGGATACCGTATAGGTATTACCCTGCCGCCTGGTCAGCCCATCCGGGTTCTGGAAAGTGGATAATGGTATTTGTGACACTCTTTTGGCTAATCCATTACTAAAGAGAGCGCTGACAACGCCGTCTTTATCAATGGCAACGCCGACCACGTTACCAAATGTTGCGCCATCGACCGAAGATGAAATGATGGTCGATTTACCAGAGAACTGGGTCATCCCATCGCTCAGTCCGTCAGACCCCAGATCAAAAGTAAGAGTGCTGGCAACTGCGCCACCCGTCCAGCTAACATTGAGTGGGTTAAGAAGAGCCGCACTGGTTGTTGCAATATCAACAGTACCATCGCCGTTAAAGGCAAGCTGTCCACTGGCAATCTGTCCGGTTCCCACCAGAGCTGAAGTAATATCAGACGGCGGGTCAACATACATTTCAACATTCCAAAGATTGTCGGTCTGTCTCAGAGCTGCAAGTGTTACCGTATGAACACCACCCAAGGCATCAAAAACCTGTATATTTGTCTGGAAGTCTGGCTGTACGCCATTCACAGGCGGAATGATACCGGCGGCAACATCAGCGGCATAACCAGCCATGGAGTCTGCTACTGTTGCCGCGTTATATGTTGCGCCTGTTACTGCCGCACTCAGGGGCTGTGAAGATTGCAGGTTGGCACGAATAGATACGCTGGTGGATGCTTCAGCGGTACTGGTCAGGTTCGAGACATTAATGGGCTGTAATTCCGTCAATACCAGATTTGTCGGCGGGTTACCGGATGTGTCAAGAGGGACACCCATGAGGAAAAATCCGGCTGTGTTCCTGAGGAAACCATCCGCATTTGGCGTGAAAGATCCCGCTCTTGTGAAACTGATTTCTGAATCCGCATCAACAGGTTCCCCGCGGGTTGATACGACAAAAAATCCTGCCCCGTCAATACTGAGGTCCGTTGCGGATGTGGAAGATTGCAGCAAACCCTGTCGACTGATCAGCGATTGAGGCAATGCCTGAACGCCGCCCGGAGAAAAAGAACTTGATGAGCTGGTTTCTGTCACCAATGTGGAAAATTTAGCTCGGGTTTCTTTATAACCTGTCGTATTCAGATTGGCGATATTGTCCGAAATCATGCCGAGGGCGGAACTATAGGCTCCCAACCCGGATACACCGGAAGCTAGTGATGCAAAAAGACTCATGTCGTTACTCCTTATTGTTTACCGGCATAGCGTTAATGCCTGTATGTTAAAATCCATATTTTGAGAGCGTTTTACGCGACTTAACTGGCGACTTCTGCGACAGGTTTGTTTGGTTTGACAGCCTGAATGTTACCGGCTGCTGTTAAAATTCCGTTGACGGATAAATGTGCGTCCCCATCCAGTATCTCAATGGCTTCGACAGTTCCTTTTGAGAATATTGCGGCCTGTATCTCGGTCCCGTCAATTGTTTCAGCGGAAATAGTCAATTGATAAATTCCGTCAGGTGTATCAGCCGGGGCATCCCAGATGAAATCATGCAATCCGGCCTTATTAGGGCCGAAGACTTCATCAATAACTTTCCCAGAGGCATCTTGGACAGTCAGTTTCACTTCTTCGGCATTTGTTTCCAGACCATATTCCCATTTTGCCGTACCATTCCGTAATCCGGCCCGGTCCGTTTCAATAGTCACTTCCGTTCCCAGATAACCGACCGCATTGGACATGGCCGCGGTTTTTGTCTGACTAATCATCCGCTCCAGATTCTTATTGGTGGTGATGGTCTGCTCCACTTGTGTGAAAGATACCAGCTGTTCAGTGAATTGATTTGAATCCAGCGGATCCAAAGGGTCCTGAAACTGCAACTGGGTTGTCAGCAATGTGAGAAACTGGTCAAAATCCTGAGCCAGTTTTGTCTGGCTTTGACTGGCGGCACTGGTGGTATTTGCTGCTGCGCTGTTGACTTCCATTTTACTTGGTCCTTGGTTAAATATTTATATCCAGCATATTATCTGAATAGGCCATTTTCATTTGTTGGTGACTGATAATACTGTCCGGTTGGAAGGATATATCGTTATTTTCACCGTCTTCGGTATCATTATCAGCAAAATCAGATTTACCTTGATTTTGTTGTTGTTCTTTCAAGCTGAAATTCAGGTTGTTTCCGTTGGCATCAAAACCTGCATTTTCCAATGCTTTTTCCAGTGACCCCTGATCCTTCTGCAACAGTGCCAATGTTCGTTCATTGTCCACGGATACGGTTGCGATCATTTTTCCATCTGCCTGAAAGTCCATCTTGATATCCACTTGTCCAAGATGGGCAGGTTTCAGACTTATTTTAAAGCTTTCATGACCGTTATCGGCTTGTTTCATAATGGCCATGCTGATTTGTTTGGTTATCATTTGTGGGTTGGCAGGAGGCAGGTGTGTTTTTCCGTGAACCGCAGCAGAAAGTCCGTTTGCCTGAAGACCATTCTGGCCTACTTCCTGAGCCACCAACAACCCGGTAGGGGGCGGTAAGGAGCCAAGGCCCGTGGTCTTGCCTTCAGTGCCGGTCATGGTCTGACTTAATTCTGTCAGAAAAGGAACTTTGGGCGTAAGCAGTTGTTGAGGGCCAGTGGCAGAATTTTTATTTTGTGTTGCGGCGGCAGAATTTTTTTCTTCGCTGGAATTCTGGGGCGTGTTTTTAATGTTGTAAGAAGAATTTGCCCGATTTTTTGCACTGGCAGCGGCAGTTTCAGCCCCCTTAGTAGAATCCTTTGGATTAGTATCTTTTTCACTTCGGTTGTTTTCAGCCGCTATTTGAGGGGCGGGCATTGCTGTGGCGGCGGCCATCTGTTGCTGTGGTGTCGTAGACTGACGTTCAATTGTTTCGGTACCAGCGATAGCTTGCTGTATCGGTGCTTGCTCTATGTCCGACGTGACAAGTGGAACAGGGTTTTTATTCACATCAGCTTGAACCACTGTATTTTGTGTGGTGGTTTTTTCATCAACAGTTGCTTTAGTACCTTCGGTTTGAGGCACTGTATTTTGAGGGGCGGACCTTTCAGTCTCCGTAATATTTTGGTCTTTAGGTGTCTGAATACCTTGGTCTTTAGGTGTCTGAGAAAAATTCGTAGCAGACTCTTCTAATTCAGGTAATGCGTTAGCCATTTCTGCTTTTGCTGAAACCTCTAATGGGTGGGGTTTCTCTTGAACCTGACTATTTTCTGAAACCTTGGTATTCACTGTATTTGCCGACATAATATTTTCGACAGCAGGGGCGTCTGCTGTCTGGCGTGGGGAGACAACAGGGTTAACATTATCAGGCTTTGTGGATGCCGGTGTTTTATCTGGATGATTCCGGGCTGTTTTCGTTTGCTCAGATATTTTTTCCCCGGGACCGGCCATTTGTTGGGTACGGTCACCTTTGGCCTGTGGGTTATCATTATCCGGTTTTTCGGAATTATTCCCCTTTGGTGTGCCTTGTTGGGCTGCGACACTATTAGTAATGGGAACGTCCACTACGGGCTGCGTGTTATTAACCAATGGAATTTGGTTCACATCGATAATTTTGGAATCTGACCCGGATGTATGCTCATCTTTTTGGGGCTGTTCAGGTAGATTTTCCTGACTAGCTTCTGTTGGGATATTATCGGCAAGGACTTCGTTAATAGCTTCCTGAATTACATTAGGGATATTATTTTTCTGGATATTATTTTCAATGGAATTTTCTACTTTGTTAGCTGTGGGCGGTGTGCGTGACGATGTTTTTTCTGTTTCCTGTGCCAGAAGATGTTTGAAACCGTTAGTATTATTTTCTGATGAATTATCATCGGTGTTTTGTATGCGGGTCTTGTCTGTGGACGCACTATTCTTACCACTGCCCGTTGGGGCAGTATTAGCAGTGGGTAAAAATAGTTCAGAACTTACAGTCATAATTTTCCATATTTTTAATAAACGCAATAATCTAGTGAATATCTAAGCAATTACCGGGCCACTTTTCTGGTGTTTTCATAAGTTGTTGTAAAATATAGGTATTTTGTTTGGTAAAGAATCTGCTTGTGAGAATTTAGGTAATTATTTCCAGTTTTTTTAGGGTAAATATTGCTGATAGGCAGAATAGACCTGATAAGGATATGAAATAGTTGGCCCCAACCTTGCATCTAACTAACCATACCTTTAGGGGCGGATAGATCTGCGACCTTTGTCATTATAAGGCTAATTGAAATATTCATGTATCTTTTCAATGCCTTAAAAGGATACAAAAATGATAAAATTGGATAAAATGAAAACATATTTTTTTGCCGGAATGGGGAAAATTTTCCCTTTGGGGCAAGCGTTGCCTATCCAGATGAGTATAGAAGCCGTCCAGAGTTGTTGCCAGATTAGCAGAAAGGAAGCGCATGTCTATTAATGCCATTATCAGTAATTCTCTTACCGGACTTTTTACCAATCAGGCCGCACTGCGTACAACATCCAGCAATATTGCCAATATCAATACGCCCGGCTATGCCAGAGAGGTTATTCAACAGGAAGCTATCGTCAATGGCACGTCTGTTGGGGGCGTTAAAATTTCCGAAATTGTGCGGGTTGTGGATAAATTTCTGGTCAAAGCAGTTCAGGATGCCAACGCAGATTTTGCCCGCTTTGAAATAGAGAATACTTTCCATGCCCGGATTCAGGCTCTATTGGGGCGGCCGGATGAGAATAACTCACTCTCTGGACGTATTGATCAGGTATCCAACGCCTTATCGGAAATGGCACTTAACCCCCTTTCTACTATTCTTAAGGAAAGTACATTATCGACCATTAATCAGTTTGGTGAAGAAATAGGGGCGTTGGGTAGTCAAATTCAGGATATGCGTATGGATGCCAGTAATCAGATCGCAGAGAATGTAGGTCGGATAAATGCATTAACGGCGCGCATAGAGAGCCTGAACCCTCTCATCACCAAAGAAACGCTTACCGGGGGGGAGCCGGGAGCATTGATTGGAAAGAGAGAGGAAAGTATAACCGAACTATCCAAACTCATTGATTTGAATGTCATTGACACGGGAAATAATGGTGTTCAGATTTCCACGTCATCAGGCATAGCCCTTGTGGGAGTAACCCGTAGTATTCTTCAATATTCGCCACCGGGCGTTGTAACGTCATCAACGCCATTTTCGCCAATCACTGCTCATCTTATGGACCCTGCGACAGGCGCTATCCGTCCAAGCAATATTCATCTTGACGGGCAGTTGACTTCTGGTGAACTGAAGGGGCTTCTTACCCTGAGAGATAAAGACCTTCCGGAAATTTCATTACAATTGGGAAGTTTGGCATCCGGTTTTGCCGATGAGTTAAATCGGGTTCATAACATGAATACAGCTGTTCCGGCCCCTAATACACTGACCGGAATTAATTCTGGGTTGCTTTCAACCGATAATCACAATTTCACTGGGGAAGCGGTATTTGCTGTCACTGATGCCAGTGGTGCCCTTGTTTCAAAAGTGAATATTGATTTTGCGGTAACAGGTCCGACCCTTGGTGATGTGATTACCGCCGTGAATGCAGGCCTGGGGGTCACGGGGGCTTTAAGCTTAACCAATGGTGTGATGACCTTGGCATCAACGGCCACTAGTGGAAATGGCGTATCTATTTCACAGGTGGCCGGAAATGAAAGCAGCCGGGCAGGACGCGGCTTCTCACATTTCTTTGGCATGAATAATCTGGTGGAAGCTAAATCACCTTCTCATTTTGAAACCGGGATAGTTGGTACGGATAATCACGGCTTTACGGCGGGTGGTGTCATGTTACTGGAACTGAATGATGCCGATGGGGTAAAGATGAGCGAATTCAGCCTGACCATCGGTGGGGCAAGTTTTGATGATATTCTAACTAGTTTAAATGCCAGCCCACTGAGTACATTTGCAACATTCTCCTATTCACCAACCGGAGAATTGATTACCACACCAAAAGCAGGGGTGGAGGACATAAGTCTGCATGTCAAATCGGATAGTACATCACGCGGGGCATCAAATGTGCCAATTTCCACATTTTTCGGTATCAGTGAGGTGTTTCGTATGGATTCCGCCGTTGATCTTAAAGTAAGTCAGGCGATTAATGCCGACCCAAATCTGATGGCACTGGCCCGGCTTGATCAGACAGCACTTGTTGGCGGTAATGCTTTAAGTGTCGGTGATCAGACAGGTGCCTTGGCTCTGAGGGATCTGGAAACGGCTACACATAAATTTTCCAAAGCCGGTGGCTTGGGAGCTGCAACGGTGACGTTAGCACAATATAGTGCAAATCTTTTGGCCAACTTGGGATTAAGGGCCGCACTGGCCGAAAATAACATGGTGGATAATCAGGCACTGAGTGAAGAGCTAAACCGGAAATCATCCGATATTTCAGGTGTTAATCTGGATGAAGAGCTTGGTAACATGGTTATTTTTCAAAATGCCTATTCCGCATCAGCCAGATTGCTGAATACGGCAAAAGAAATGTTTGATACCATTTTACAAATAGTGTAATGGCCAGATTTTGGACGAAAGAATGATTAAAAATAAAGATAGGATAGTGATATGACACGGGTATCAAGTTTCGGAAATCAGCAAGTCATGCTTACGAGCCTTATGAATGGCCAATCCAAGGTGTTCAAAGATCAGGTGCAGATCACAACCGGTAAAAAAGAAGAAAATTACAGTGGTCTTGCCAGTGAAGTTTCAACGCTTCTGGGTGCGAAAACTGTATTTAACCAGACACAGGGCTATATACAGGCAACAAATCACGTGGACCGATTTCTGCGAACGAATGATATCCAGCTTGAGAGTATGGTAAGAAACACGCAAAATGTACGGGATACTTTACTGGAATCTATTGCTCAGGGCCAAACATTCGCTTTGGATGAACTGTTGGAAGAATCTTTTACGGCCATGGTTAGCGCCCTCAATACAAATATTGGCGGGGTCCATGTTTTTAGCGGTGGCCGTTCAGATGTAGAGCCCGTTGTTGGGTCTCAAATATCTGACCTTGTTGCTGCGGCTAGTGTATCTGATATGTTTCAGAATGATCAACTTCGCCCTTTGGCTAAGATTGGGCAGAATACGGTCATGGAATATGGTCTTTTGGCGGATGAAGTGGGGCAGGAGGTTTTTCAGATATTCAAGGATATTGCCACCTTTAGTGCCGGCCCATCCGGACCATTGTCAGGGCAGTTGAATACCACACAACTGGCCTTTCTACAGAGTGAAATGGGAAATCTTGACACCGCCCTTGATAACCTGCGGGTGTTGGTGGCACGAAATGGCACGCGGCAGAATAGTGTGGATAGCTTTATTAAAGAACATGAAAATCAGGAAGTTTTCTTGCAGGTATTTATCTCCGATATAGAAGATGTTGATGTGGCAGAAGCCATTACCCGTCTGAATAATGATCAGGTGGCGCTGGAGGCATCGTTCAAAATTACCAGCGAACTGACCAACCTTTCACTTCTTGAGTTCCTCTAGAGTCAGACCTTTAGAATTAATCTTCTCTTGAAGTTGGTCAATATATGTTATATTTGGCCCCATGACCGAAAATACTGCACTTAATAATGAAATGACAATTAATTCACTGGGCATTGCAAAATCCCCTGCGGATACGCGGGTGGTGGTGGCTATGTCCGGTGGTGTGGACAGCTCAGTCGTAGCGGCCATGCTGAAAGATGAAGGTTACGATGTGGTCGGTATCACGTTGCAGCTTTATGATCACGGCATAGCAGTTCAGAAAAAAGGGGCCTGTTGTGCGGGACAGGATATTCATGATGCGAGACGTGTGTCAGAAGCGATCGGTATTCCTCATTATGTTCTGGATTATGAAACCCGGTTTCAGGATTCCGTCATGGAAAATTTCGCCGACAGCTATATCCGGGGCGAAACGCCCATTCCCTGCGTGCGCTGTAATCAGGAAGTTAAATTCAAGGACTTGCTGGAAACCGCCCGTGACCTGGATGCTGATGTTATGGCGACCGGTCATTATGTGCAGCAGAAAATATTTGACCATCATACAGAAATGTATCGCGCGGTTGATGATAATCGTGACCAAAGTTACTTCTTGTTTGCCACCACTCAGGAACAGCTTGATTATCTGCGTTTTCCGCTGGGTGGCATGGAAAAAGATGATGTGCGGAAATTAGCCGAAAAATACGGTCTTCAGGTTGCGGATAAACCGGATAGTCAGGACATCTGTTTTGTGCCTAACGGAAATTATGCCAGTGTCATTGAACGCCTGAGACCCGGTGCTTCTGAACCGGGTGAAATTGTTCATATGGACGGCGAAGTGCTTGGCCATCATAAGGGCATCATCCATTTCACCATTGGACAGCGCAAGGGGCTGGGCATTGGGGGCCGTGACCCGCTTTATGTGATCAGGCTGCTGCCGGAATTGAAGCAGGTTATCGTTGGCCCGAAAGAAGCGTTAGGGGTTTCGGATATTACTATAACAGAAGTAAACTGGTTGGGGAGCAAGCATATTCCCGAAGCCGGGCTTGAAATAGAAGTCAAGGTACGATCCACAAGGCCACCCGTGGCGGCAACCCTGTTTCCTATGCTGGACAAGGGCATGGCGCATATTAGGCTGGCTGTGCCGGAGATGGGAATCTCACCTGGTCAGGCGGCTGTATTCTATATGGCAGATCAGATTTTGGGCGGCGGCTGGATTTGTAAAAGCGTATAAACCGCCTTCATGATTGAAAGTCATGTCAATTTTCTAGGCACAGAGTAGCCTTGAGGTAACATTTTGATCACGTACATGTGAAGAGGAAATAATTGTATTTTATTTGGGGGCAGCTAAAGTTTGCCTGAATTAATAAAAAGATTACTTATATAATGGCCATAATGTGGGCAAATACGAGAAGGTTAAATCAATGACGAAGACGACTACAAACATAATACAGGCAACTGTTGCCCTGCTATTTACATTGTCGATGACAATATCAGCGGCCACTAGTTTTGCTGCCAGTAGCGATGCTATGAACCCCTGTGCCAAGGCTAATCCTTGCGCTAAGCATAACCCCTGTGCAAAAGCTAATCCTTGTGCCAAGCATAACCCTTGTGGCATGGCTAACCCTTGCGCCAAACATAACCCCTGTGGCATGGCTAATCCTTGCGCCAAACACAATCCTTGCGGTGCGAATCCATGTGCTATGAACCCGTGCGGTGCAAACCCATGTGCTATGAACCCGTGCGGTGCAAACCCATGTGGTGGTAATCCATGCGGCGGCAATCCTTGTGGTAACCCCTGCAGCCCGGCAGAAGCCGCTGATATTAGCGGTAAGGAAGCGGCAAAAATTTATAAAAAACTTTCCAAGTCACTTTTTGCAGGTTATGCAAAATCCGGTATTCCGGCAGCGAAGGAATATTCTAAATGGTCACGTTTTAACAAAACACCCTATGTTTCTGATACCCATGGAAGCCGTGAAGTTAACAATTATTCAAACCGGAAAAGCTACGGTAAATATGAAGAGGCCGGAACAATGTCAGTCGGCACTATTCTCGCCAAAGACAGTTTCATGGTGAGCCCATCTGGTAAAGTGAACCCAGGACCTTTGTTCCTCATGGAAAAAATGAAAGCTGGTTACAATAAAGAAAACGGCGATTGGGCATACACACTAATTATGCCAAATGGTATGGTTGTCGGCACATCACAAGGCAAAGGGGCGCAGAATGTAAACTTCTGTTCCGATTGTCATAATGCTGCGGAAGATCAGGACTATATGTTCTTCCTGCCGGAAGAAGATAGAAAATAAGACTTTTCTAACTTACATCAGTTATATTTAAAGCGGCGGCATCCTGAATTCAGGGTGCCGCCGTAATGTTATAATGGACAGCCCCACGGTCTCAGCATATAGTTAACGATCGGAATATTAAAAATCTAAAGGGGTTTGCCATGGAAGATACAGCACAAGAATATACAGATTTGGCCATTGGTTTTGCCATGACACACGGGTTAAATATCCTTGGTGCCATACTTATCCTGATCATTGGTTGGACGGTTGCCGGTTGGGCAAAACGTTTTATTACTAGAATGCTTAGCAAAAGTAAGAAGATTGATGTCACGTTGACATCATTTCTTTCCAGTGCCGTCCGCTATATTATTATCATATTTACCATCATTGCCGTTCTTGGAAAATTTGGGGTTGAGACGGCGAGCCTGATCACTATACTTGGTGCGGCATCTCTGGCAATCGGTTTGGCATTGCAGGGTACCCTCAGCAATGTGGCGGCGGGTGTGATGTTGCTGATTTTCCGTCCCTTTAAGATAGGCGATTTTATCAATGCTGCCGGACATTCAGGATCTGTGAAGGATTTGGGCCTGTTTGTCACTGAAATGGCCACTGGCGATAACATTCAGATTATCGTTCCCAATAGCCAGATATGGGGGGCATCAATTCAGAATTTTTCTGCCCATGCTACCCGCCGGGTCGATATGGTGATCGGCATCGGATATGATGATAATATTGATGATGCCATCACCGAAATTGGAAATGTGATAGCGGCGGACGAGCGGACCATGAAAACGCCCGAAGCGGCCATTTTTGTAAGTGAACTGGCGGATAGTTCCGTTAATATAGTGGTTCGTGTCTGGACAGAAAGCGGGAATTACTGGCCTTTGAAAGCTGCTTTGACCAAAAATATCAAACATAAATTTGATGAAAAAGGCATCAGCTTCCCTTATCCGCAACAGGATGTTCATTTGATAAAAGAAGCTTGATAATGCTAATCTGGTAACGCGTATGCATTATAGGACGAGGCATTTCTTAGGTAAAATGATAAAAACTATTGTGCCTATTGCAGGGGTGCTTTCAAGCGTAAGAGTTCCTCCGAGTTTCTCGACTATGTCACGCGCCAGAGGCAGACCTAGGCCTATTCCAGAATAGCTTCTGGAATATCCATATTCATTTTGCCCAAATATTAGAAAGGCATTTTCTTGTTGGGCATCATCCATGCCAATGCCCGTATCTTTTACCGCAATGCTCAAATCACCTTTTGTTGTGATATGGGCATCAATGGAAACTTTATCATTCTCTGATGAGAATTTTATAGCGTTTGAAAGCAGAAGATGAAGAACTTGTTCCATTCTATTACGATCCGTACGGAGTGTCAGGTCGGTATCTGTCGTGTTGCTACTCAAAGAAATTTTGGCTAGCTCAGCTTTTTCATTAAACACAGCATAGCAATTATTAATGAGTGTTTTTAATGAGAATGTTTCTTCACTTAATTTTAAATTACCGGATGAAACACTGGAAATATTGAGAAGATTATCTACAAGTAGTAGAAGCTCTTCTCCAGAACTAAGGATGTAATCTAGATAATTTATATTTTCTTCGATTGTTTGTTTTTTATTTAAGGATAAGAGTTCTGAAAATCCGATGATGGCATTTAGAGGTGTGCGAAGTTCATGGCTCATATTTGCCAGAAAATCACTTTTTGCAAGATTTGCGGCTTGAGCATTGTCCCGTTCTATCTTTAGATTTTTATTTTGATTATGAATTGTATGCAACATATCACTGAATTGTCGACTGAGGCGGCCAATTTCATTTTTCTCGTTAATATGGGGAATATCTTGTGCGGTTGATAACATTGCCCGCCCTGTTATCAAACTGTTCATGACCTCCCCTATATTATGTATGGGGCGGGAAATGCTGATGGCAATTCTGATGGAGAACAATATTGCCGTTAAGAACAGTATTGCTGTCAATGCGGCAGAGGCTATGAGCAATGATTTTTTGCTAGATTCGACTTGTTTTGTTTGCTGGAGTAGTTGGGCAATTAATTTATGTTCAGATTCATTCATCAAATTAATTTTTTCAGATAACAGGTTATACCATTGCAAACCCGATAATATTAATCGAACTTTTTGAATTTTGTTGTGAATGATAAATTCTTCCATTTCTACTATTTTTATACTATTTGGGCTGTTAAGAATGTCATAAATAAAAGATTGTTCCTTTGGGGTGCTTTTTTCCATAAAAAGACCCTTAAACATTTTTATTTTGGACAAAATGAGTAGATAATGGTGATGCAAGATTTCATCGATTTCATATATGTTGAAACCACCGGAGCCAAAAGCTCTTTCTTGTCCAGCACTTTCTTTCCATAGCATGAAATATTTATAAGCCATCAATGCATTATTGGTTTCAGGAGAAATATTGAACCAGTTAAGCTCCTCAATTATGGTAATATAGTTCATTATGAGAGTGGAATAAAATTCTGTAACTATATCAATATCAGTTGTTCCAGCATGTATTTCCCTTCTTATGCTCACTAGTTTATCAATATTAGAGGGGGATTCTGTTATGATTGTAATGGTTTTTGGGGATAACTCATTCATTTTTATTGTCTGACGGATTTTCTGTATCACTAAGAGATGTTCATTAGTATTTGATATTTCTGCATCAAAAATTTCTTCAAACTTATTTTTATTTCTGGATTTAAGATAACCGACAGAGGCACCCCTCTCTTTTTGCAGAGAATGGATAACATTGCTAATAGCTGGCAAATAAGAAATATATTTTTCCAGAGAAGTGGCATCTGAATATTCATTATAAATTTTGTGAATATAGATAAAACCCATGATGAGAGCACCCATCATAGGAACAAATATGAGAAGTAGTAACCGACCCTTTATGGATAATTTCTTTAGCATTATTCAAAATTTATTATTACATTTATGGTCATAGCCTATGCATAATCATGCAAATTTATTATTCGATTAAGTCACTTGTTGTTAAAGAGGGGGTTGGATGTCAGGTAATAAGCAACGCCGATAAATCCGGCACCGCCGATAATATTACCCACCGAAACCCATGCCAGATTATAGACACCGCCCATGAGGGTTACACTGTCTGGATGATTGCCCAATATGGATATGGTGAAAACGGTCATATTGGCGATCCCATGTTCAAAACCGGCGGCGACAAAAGCAAACAGACACCAGAAAATAAGGATGCATTTTGCTGTGTCATTTCTAGTTTTGGCGCACATCCAGATCGCGAGACATATGAGCCAGTTACATATAATAGCCCGCGCCAGAAGCTCTGTGATGCTGCTGTTCATCTTGGCGCTGGCTGTCATATGAACCAGACTTGACGGGTCATCAAGCCAGCCACCACCACCGCCCATTATAAATAGAATAGACAGCATCATGGCGCCAAACAGGTTACCGTACCAACAGATAATCCAGTCTTTAATCACAGCGAATGCCCCAACTTTCCGGTAGAAAAAACCAAAGGTCATATACATGGTGTGACCGGAAAAAAGCTCTGCGCCAGCAAATATGATCAGTGTCAGAGTGATGCCGAAAAAACAACCCATAATCAGTTTCCGTGATGCGGCTTCTGCTTCATTACCAAGGGTCATAATAAGAATAAGGCCAATGCCTACATAGGCACCTGCCATCATGGTTGATATGAAAAATCCTAATGGATTATTTTTGAAATAGTTGACCTTATTGACGGCAATATCCGAAAATTGTCTTGTTATATCCTTATGCACGTATTACTCCCCTGAGCTTTATATTAAAGTCAACCTTATGATTTTACATGAAGAGAAGACATGATCTAGGTCAAAAAGTGGGCGATGATAACGGCTATTTAACGGATTATTTAATATATTTACGATTTTGAATAAAGTCTGCCTGGATCAGTTTCCACATCGCTTATGCATTTGATACCGTCCGGGGTAATTTCATTGAAGAAACAATTGCGACGGCCCGTATGACAGGCTACACCCTTTTGATCCACTAATAATAAAATTGTATCCCGATCACAATCATAACGAAAATTCATCAGTATTTGAATCTGGCCGGATGTTTCGCCCTTACGCCACAGAGACTGGCGGGAGCGGGACCAATAACATACCCTACCCGTGGACAGTGTCTCCCGTACGGCATCCGCATTCATCCAGGCCATCATAAGAATCTCGCCTGAGTCATGCTGTTGGGCGATAGCGGGGATCAGCCCCTTCTCAGAAAATTTAATTTCATTTAGGGATTTAAGAATTATTTCTTCCGGAATAGGGATGAAAGTCTGGTTTTTCATAGGCTCCTCGCTTATGGGCTTGTAAAATTTTTCAAATAAGGCCACTATTGGGCCTGTAGGGAAGTTATAACATATCACGAAAAAGAAAAAATGCTAATGTCTACACATAGTCATGATCATGATAAATGTATTGAAGATGCGTTAGTGGCTGCACGTGAGATTTGTGAGGCAAGGGATGCGCGCTTCACACCACTGCGCCAGCAGGTGCTGGAACTTGTATGGGGTGGCCATGCACCAGTGACGGCATATGAGCTTCTTGATATGTTGAGTAATGCCGGTAAAAAAAGAGTGGCTCCACCAACCGTATATCGGGCACTTGATTTCTTGATCGAAGAAGGTTTTGTTCATCGGTTGGAATCTTTAAATGCTTTCATTGGCTGTCCGGACCCGGCCCATAAACATCAGGGGCATTTTTTGATCTGTCGGGAATGCCGAACAGTGACAGAGATGAGCGATACAAAGCTGATGACACATATATCCAAGACGGCAGTGGATCATGGCTATACCTGCGAAAATAGTATGTTGGAAATCATGGGACTGTGTAAGAATTGTCGAAACTGATGAATTCTTTTCTTATTGAACTGGAAAAAGTCTGTTTGGCCTTTTCGGGACGTGAGGTTCTGGAGGAAGTCAGCTTTTCCGTGAGCCGTGGCGAAATCGTCACCTTGATCGGGCCCAACGGGGCGGGTAAAAGCACCGTTATGAAAATAGCTTTGGGGCTTTTGGAGCCGGACAAGGGGCAAGTACGCCGGGCGTCTGAAATATCCATTGGCTATATGCCCCAAAGAATAACCATTGAAGATATTCTACCGCTTTCGGTCAGGGATTTTCTAATGCTCAGACCCGGAACGGATCAGCCTCAAGTAGATGAGGTAATGGAACTTGTGCGTATTACCCATGTGGCCGCAAGCCCTGTGCAACGGATTTCAGGCGGAGAGATGCAGCGGGTTCTTATGGCGCGGGCTTTGCTGGGAAATCCGGACCTGATCGTTCTGGATGAGCCGGTACAGGGGGTGAATATTGGTGGACAAGAAGAACTTTACCACCTTATCGGTAAAGTCCGTGATGAGAAAAACTGTGGCGTGCTGATGATTTCCCATGACCTTCATATGGTGATGGCGGGGACGGATAAGGTCATCTGTCTCAACCGGCATATCTGTTGCAGTGGAGAGCCGGGAAATATACAGGATCATCCGGAATATCACGCCCTGTTTGGCCAGCAGTCGGAGGCGGTCGCACTCTATACCCATCACCACGACCATCATCATGACAGTCACGGAGATGTAGTCTTAGATGATTCTGGGGACAAGCATGGCGCGGGGTGCGATCATGATTGATGGATTTATTCTTAATGCCACCCTAGCCGGTATTTTTGTAGCCTTGGCAGCGGGACCATTGGGTTGCTTTCTGGTCTGGCGCAGAATGGCCTATTTCGGTGATACCATTTCCCATTCCGCCCTTATGGGGGTTGGGTTAGGCATTGCGTTTGGTACGGCGAGCCCGTGGGTTATCATGGTGACATGTGCTTTGGTGTCGGGCTTGCTGTTATTGTTGCAGCGGGGCGGTAAATTCTCAACCGATACCCTGCTGGGCATTCTGGCCCATAGTGCCCTGTCCATCGGTCTGATCATTATCGCGTTACAGGAAAGCCTGCGTCAGGATATGATGTTTTTTCTGATCGGGGATATTTTGGCCATTGATATACAAAGTGTCATGGGTATTGGCATTATGACAGTGGTCGCCCTTGGTGGTCTGGCTTATATCTGGAAATCATTGCTGTCGGTCACGGTGCATGAGGATCTGGCACAGGTTGAGGGCGTTAATGTGCTGGCGACCAAGGTTATCTATATGCTGCTGATTGCCCTACTTGTGGCTTTTGCTATGAAGGTGATCGGGGCGTTGCTGATTACGTCACTGATGATCATTCCGGCGGCGGCGGCGCGCAATATTGCCCGGTCTCCGTTTCATATGGCACTATATTCCATGATTATCGGCAGCCTGTCTGTGGTCATGGGAATTATGATGTCCAATCAGTGGGATATACCCGCCGGACCATCCATTGTCCTGTCGGCACTAATCTTGTTTTTGGTTGGCAGGGGGCTGCCCAATCGTTTCAGAATTTAAAGTTTTGCGTTGAACCGCATAAACCCCTGTTCCAGATCAGCGATCAGGTCATCCACATCTTCCAGTCCAATATGAAGGCGAACCAGCGGGCCGGGGGCATCCCATCCGGTGGCGGTGCGATAGTTCTTGATGCCGTAATAGGTTAGGATCAGGCTTTCATATCCGCCCCAACTATAGCCCATTTTAAAATGCTTCATACCTTCCATCATGGCGGTGGTGGCGGCCTCATTGCCAGTTTTCATCACAAATGAAAATAAGCCATTGGCACCGGTAAAATCCCGTTTCCAATATTCATGTCCGGGGCAGCTTGCGAAAGCCGGATGTCGAATATGATCTACATCGGGACGTCCTTCGAGCCATTTCGCAACTTTCAAGGCGTTCTGTTCATGCTGCCTCAGACGCACTTTAAGGGTGCGGATTCCGCGCAGCGCAAGGTAAGCATCATCGGGGGATACGCAATATCCCATCTGATAGGACATATCACTGAGCTGTTCCATATGGGCAGCTCTTGTGGATACGGTTCCGAGCATGGCGTCTGAATGTCCGACAATATATTTGGTTCCCGCATGGATGGAAAAATCAACACCAAAGTCAAATGGTTTGAAATGAAGCGGCGTGCCCCAAGTATTATCCATCATCACGAGTAGGTTCCGCGCGTGGGCGGCTTGTGTGATGGCGGGAATATCTTGTACTTCCATGGTGACGGAGCAGGGAGATTCAACAAAAATAATTTTTGTGTTGTCCTGTATCAATTCTGCAATATCAGCCCCGATCATAGGGTCATAGAAAGTGACTGCAATGTTCATTCTTTTCAAGGTTTTATGGCACAGGGCGCGGGTTGGCTCATACACACCGTCCGCCATTAATATATGATCACCGGAATTGGCAAAGGATAATATGGCACCGGTAATCGCCGCCAGACCCGACGGATAGAGGAAGCAACCATCCGCCCCTTCCAGCTCGCACATGGCATCGGATAGGGCATAGGTGGTGGGATTGCCCCGCCGACCGTAAGACAACGCCCCCTTATGGCGGTTGATATATGCGTCCTTCATCTGCTTGACCGTATCGAAGGTCAGAGTTGAGGCATGATAAACCGGTGTATTCACCGCCCCATGGGTGTATTTCTTATTGCGCCCGGTGGAGGCGATGATGGTATCTTCTTTCATAGACTTAACTCACAGGTGTATTGGGATGGCTGCCCCATTCGCTCCATGATCCGTCATAAAGGGCAATTTCCCTTTGACCGATAAGATAAAGCCCCAGTAAAAGTACCGACGCCGTGATCCCTGATCCGCAACTGGTGATGATGGGTTTTTTAAGATTCAGTCCGGCCGCTTCAAAAATTTTGCGTATTTCATCGGGTGATTTAAAGGTGCCGTCTTCCCCATTGAGCAAGGATTTAAAAAACACATTACAGCTTCCCGGAATAGCACCGCATTTCAAATCAGCACGCGGTTCGGGGTCTTTGCCCTGAAAGCGTCCCGGCGGGCGGGCATCGACCACCTGTTCTCTACCATGGTCCAGATTTTCCAGCATATGTTCAAGGTCACGAACCCTTGTTGTGTTAAAGCGGGCGGTAAAATGCCGCAAACGGGGGATGGGGGGTATATCTTCTATTTCAAAGCGTTCATTCTTCCATTTTTGAAAACCCCCATCCAGTATGGCCACATCCCATAGTCCAAATACTTTCAGCATGAACCAGACCCGGGCCGCGCTACGCACGTCGCTATTGTCATAGATAATCACCCTGTTACCGTCGCCAATACCAAGTTTTCGCATACGAGACGACATTTTCTCGGGACTGGGCAGCATATGGGGCAAGGGGTTATCCAGATCGCATATTTCATCAATATCGAAAAATACCGCGCCGGGAATATGGGCCTCTCTATATTCACTATTTGCATTGCGTTCATCCCCCGGCATATGCCAAGTGGCGTCCACGATCCTGATATCAGGGGCGCTAAGATGTTCATTCAGCCATTCGGTGGAAACAAGAGGGGGAGTGGTATCAGCCATGCGCGTTCCTTTTGATGATTTTATAGCTTACAAAGCCATTATATTACAACCAGTCGGGATAGGGTAGTCCTTGTTGTTTTAAAAATTCCGGATTGAAAATCTTGCTCTGGTAACGGGTGCCAAAATCACATAGCAGGGTGACAATGGTATGACCCGGCCCCATCTCCTTTGCCAGCCGAATGGCGGCAGCTACATTGATCCCGGATGACCCGCCAAGGCACAGGCCTTCATATTTCAGCAGGTCGAAAATAACCCTCAATGCATCCGCGTCATGGATTTGATAAGCATCATCGATGATCACATCTTCCAGATTAGCGGTCACGCGGCCCTGTCCAATGCCCTCTGTGATGGACGTGCCCTCGGCCTTTAATTCGCCATGCTTGTAATAGTTAAAAAGTGCGGCCCCCATGGGGTCGGCAAGGACGATTTTCACATCTTTGTTGCGGGCTTTCAGAGCCATGGACACCCCGCCCAATGAGCCGCCGGTACCCACCGCACAGGTGAAGGCATCTACTGTTCCGTCTGTCTGATCCCAGATTTCGGGGCCAGTGGTTTCCACATGGGCGCGGCGGTTGGCGATATTGTCAAACTGATTGGCCCAGATCGCACCATTGGGTTCTGTCTGGCTGAGTTCATCGGCCAGCCTGCCAGAATAACGAACATAATTATCGGGGTTTTTATAGGGCAATGCCGGCACCAGACGCAGATCACACCCGCACAGGTTCAGCATATCCTTTTTTTCCTGTGACTGGGTTTCGGGCATAACGATCACGGTTTTATAGCCCAGCGCATTCGCCACCAGCCCAAGGCCAATGCCCGTATTTCCTGCCGTACCCTCGACAATGACGCCGCCGGGTCTGAGCAGACCTTTTTCCACGGCATCCTGAATAATATAGAGCGCGGCCCGGTCCTTAACCGACCCGCCGGGGTTAAGGAATTCTGCCTTGCCCAGAATAGTGCAGCCTGTTTCTTCTGATGCTTTCGCGAGCTTGATCATCGGCGTATTGCCAATGGAACCGACAAAACCGTCTTTTATATCCATGAAATTATCCCTGTAAATTTATAGCTCTGAATATAGGGACGCCATGGTCAGGAAGCAAGTTTAGGATGGAACATTAATGACATTAGCCAAAAAATGTTATAGTGAAGGGGAAAAGATACAGGATTGATATGACCAAAGATATATATGACGGCTTGTCACAACTCGGTAAAGACATCAAGGCGCCCACATCACCGGAAGAAGCCATTCTGGACCGCGTTCCGAACCCACGCCCCAATGTGGATTATTTCATCCGCTTCACTTGTCCGGAATTCACATCGCTCTGCCCCGTGACAGGGCAGCCCGATTTTGCCCATATGGTGATTGATTATATCCCCGGTGAGTTCCTTGTGGAAAGCAAGTCCCTGAAACTCTACATGCATTCCTTCCGCAACCACGCCGCCTTTCATGAGGATTGTACGGTGGGTATTGCAGAACGTCTGGTCGCAGAACTCGCCCCAAAATGGCTCCGCATCGGCGGCTACTGGTACCCGCGCGGCGGGATACCGATTGATGTATTTTACCAGACGGGCGATGCACCGGAAGGTATCTGGATACCGGAACAGGGCGTACCTACTTATCGCGGGCGGGGGTAGGATTTAAAAAAATATTGGTAAAACGCAAAATTTATTTGTCTGCTTTGGGTGGTCTTAATCACTTATATGAAGTTTCAGGTCAGGTCGATCCCTGACCGATGGATATCCCCCTAAAAGGGAATCCAGTCTCTTTTCTTGGTGAGATGCATATAGTCCAGATTTACGCCTAGTCTCAGGCGACGCCGATTTAAAGTAGACAATGAATGGTTTATATAAATCCAATTTTAGTTATTCTATTCAGCATCGAATTGGACGATTTATACCGATTTACCCCATCGGCTATAGACCATTTCGTTATATAAACTGACGTTTTGTCGTATAATAATGACGGTTCACCGCAATTTCATTGCGCATTGCACCGGTCATTCTTAATGCCGAATGGGAGGGGTAAGAGTATGTTACCTAAAACACTGTGATGTCGCTCTGGATAAATTTACCATTCCGGGATGCGCGGTTTAGCGTGAATTTCTATGGTTGCAGATAAAATAAAGAAGCGAGACAAATGCAAGACGTTAGAAATCTATTGTATTGGGTAAGTTAAGTAGTTTGTTTATCTCAAATAAGGGAAGAAATCATGAAATCTAATTTGCCTATAATGCTGCTGCTTTCTGTATTAATGATCAGTAGCCCCAGCCAAGCTCAAGATGCTGTTCCCATCCTCGAAGGCCCCTATCTCGGGGAAAAGCCACCCGGCTTAATTCCTGAAGCTTTTGCACCCGGTATTGTTACGACAAAGGGTTGGGAGGTTGGTCACGTTTTCTCACCCGATATGGATGAGTTTTATTTTCTTAGAAAACGTCAGGACAATAAAAAAATAGAGTCTGTCATATATAAACAAAAAAACAATCGATGGTTTGAGACAGTTATACCGGGAAGAGTGCACCTGCCTTTTTTCTCGCCAGATGGTAAGACTATACATTTAGGTAAGCGATATAAGGAGCGCACCGACGCTGGCTGGTCAGAGATAAAAAGCCTTGGCACCCCTTATGAGGAGATACGGATCATGGGCCTTACGGCTTCATCCCAGGGAACCTATGTTTTTGACGAGGCAGTTAGAGGTGGCAAGGGCGTTCTTCGTTATTCGCGGATAGTAGACGGCAAGCGTGAAGCCCCGCGACCGCTCAGCAAAGTGATTAACACTGGCAAATGGAATGCCCACCCCTTAATTGCACCAGACGAGTCCTATATTATGTGGGACGGCGAAAGAGACAACGGGTTTGGTGATAATGACCTCTATATCAGTTTTCGACAGCAAGATGGCTCATGGGGTGCCGCTATTAACTTGGGTGACAAGATAAATACAGATGCGGAGGAAGGGGGAGCTTATATCACACCAGATGGTAAATACTTTTTCTTTGGTAGGAATATGGGCTCAGACAAGTACGAAAATATGGATATATTCTGGGTGGACGCTGGGTTTATTGAGACGCTTAGGCCCAAACCATAACCTTATAACATAAATAAAGAGCAGCTCACTACAAGCGCTGATCTTACCTTGCGTAGGTCTAGTTACAATTTAGAGAATTTACATGACCATCAATTTAAAATTTAAAAGTTTACTTGCAGTCGCTTTATGAAGCGGTCTTAGCAGCTTTACCGTGGCAAGCGCCAGCGGACAGAAAAGACACGCTTGTCGTGGGCGAATTAGACGTCGATGGTGGTAATAAAGACATGATTATCAAGCTGGCTCAGGAGATAGCCGACAGAAGGCGATTGCCCTTTTGCCAACGGTCCCACATTACTTTTTTCTGTTCAGCCGTATATTTTATTCTATTTCTGTAAGTCATATCAAACACTCCCTCTATTTCTATATTAGAGTAAAATGTTGCGTTGATCACTTGAGATTACCGGCAATCATGGACTGTTGGATAGTCTTAATCACTTATATGAAGTTTCAGGTCAGGTCGATCCCTGACCGATGGATATCCCCCTAAAAAGGTATCCAGTCTCTTTTCTTGGTGAGATGCATATAGCCTAGATTTACGCCTAATCTCAGGCCGACGCCGACCCGGATAGGGGCTATGATAATATCGCCGCGCTGTTGATAATTCATGCCAACACCGCCGATAAAATAGGCACTGCCTTCAACCGCAGGGAAACGTTGGTAGAGTTCCTCACCATCATGCAGATTATAGACAAGGGCAAAAAGGCGGGAGCCATTGGCGCCAACATCAAACCCAATGCTTGGGCCTTTCCAGTATACGCGGCTGTCGCCTTCGATTTTATGGGTTAAGGTACCATCGCCGTAACGGACGCCGACGACCAATGCCCCGCTGATTTCCGTGCCGATGATATAGCCATTGGGCCGCCCGTGATCCTTGAAGGCTTTTTCAACCACTTTGGCTATGGCTTCTGACCCGCCACCCAGAAAATCAGAGGCCGCATTGACGATGCTTTTCTCATCATAGGTATTGGCATAGTTGGTTTCATCCAGATTTTGTCTGTGCTGTGCGGATTCTGTGGGGGGAACGGTGTCGTTGCCGCTACATCCTGCAAGTACTAGTCCCAATGTAATGATCACGCTTTGGAAGAATATTTTCATGATTTCCTCTAATCAGTTTGGTTATTTTTTGGTCTATACCACCAGCGGATAAACCACATGGCCGGGAATATCCAGCCAATACCCGCAATGGCATAATAGGCAAACTCCAGAACAATATGCATGGGAAACAAGGCATCACCAAGGCGGGAAATAACAATGATATATATGATCAATACGATCAGTCCCAGCATATATCCAAATAATTTTCGCATCACATATACTCTCTACATATTTTCAACAGTTTTCACGGCCCAGATCAGTATATGAATAAAACCGTATGCGGTCATGCCAAAAACCAATGCGATCAAGGCTACCCGCAGGTGCCCCTTAACGGACCGGTTTATCCGGCTTGACAGGGGCGCGTTTTTATCTGTCATTCTTTAACTTTTTCATAGCGGCTATAATTATTCTTTCTGTCTCTTGCCAAAGATTATATTCTGAAAGCTGATCAATGGGAACCCATATTGCTTGCTCGGCATCATCCCCCGCAGCCAAATCGCCGGAGCCGTAATTCGCTGCATAATCAACAAGGGTATAATGATGTTTAATGTTGCTAGTTTCATCCCGCTCAATATAGTCCACAACGTCCAGAAATTGTGGGTTGTCTATGGTAATGGCGGTTTCTTCCAATACTTCGCGAATAGCGGCCTGTACCGTGGTTTCGCCAAGCTCCTGTGCGCCGCCCGGAATGCTCCAGCTATCCGATTTTGGCGGTTTTGTCCGCCTGATCAGTAGAATCTTATTGTCTTTTACAACGACCACGCCGACGGCTATGATGGGGCGTTTTGGATAATCCCTTTTCATTTCAAAAAATCTTTATTACTCTGACAATATTTCAGACAATTGATATTAGACTGTGAACTGTAGAGCAATATATGTGCGGAAGATACTCCCTTTCATCAGAAGCCTATGAAAAATTTCTGGAACTTCTTACCGGTATTAGTTCAGGAAGGGTTCCCAGCCGGTTTAATATCGCCCCCATGCAACCCATAGCGGTGATCCGCCTAAAGGGGTCGGATCAGGACCAGATCATCATGCCGGATCAGGATATGCCCGAAAAAGAAGTTGCCCTGATGCAATGGGGACTGGTGCCCCATTGGGCAAAAGAAATGCCCAAAGGCCGCCCCCTGATTAATGCCCGCAGTGAGACCATTGCGGGCAAGCCGTCTTTTCGCGGACCTTTTCGGCGGCGTAAATGCCTAGTGCCGGCGGATGGCTTTTATGAATGGAAACGGGACGGAAATAATAGGGGTGCATCGCCGGTGCCTTTTCATTGTAGTTTGCCGGAAAGGACCCCTTTTGCCCTTGCTGGTATATGGGAAATATGGATGGGGCCGCATGGGGAAGACTGGCTGGAAACCGTATCATTGGTTACCAAAGCCGCAACCCCGACCATGAAACCCATACATTACCGCAGCCCGGTCATTGTGGATGAAGACGATTATGATTTATGGCTTAGGCCCATGGACCCGCCGGACCCGGAATTTTTCAGAATGCTTGCCACAAAGACCGATGCCGCGCTAAAAATCCATGAAGTGAGTGGTTACGTAAACAACGTACGCCATGACAGCGCGGAATGTATCAACCCCACAAAAGGCAATCAGTATAGTATGTTCTAGCCCTATAATTGATTAATAAATTTACTGATTTCACTCAGGCTGATATCTTCAGTAAGATCGGGCGTATGGGCGCGGTCCTTTATGGTAAGTTTGGTAAGTTTTGGGTGTATTTCTGCCATTTTCTCCAATGTTTCGTTGGAAAGAATATCACTATTCTCCCCGCGCAACGTCATGACAGATATTGGGCTGAGGCTTGAGAATATGGCCCATAAATCAACGGGAACGACAGAATCATCAACTTCCCGCATGGCGTTTCCGATAGTCTGGTCATAATCGGCAACAACGGTGCCATCCTTTCGCTCACGGAAAGTGTTTTGGGTGAAAGTTTCCCAGTCGTCTAGCCCGTAATCAGGGAATAAATTGCCACAGAGTACCTTCATGCCATTGATGGCCTGTTGCCAGTCCTGAAGGACAACACCGTTGCCGACGAAGCCGGAAATTCGTTCAATGCCTACGGGATCAATTTCAGGGCCGATGTCATTTAAAATAATGGCTTTAAATATATCCGGCATGCTAGCGCCAATTGCCATGGATATGAGCCCCCCCATTGAGGTGCCGACAGCGATGATCTGCTCAAGATTTTCATGTTTAAGGAAAGTCTGAACATCCTGCGCGTATACAGGGATTTGGTAATTTTTGTAATTGGGATCATATTCCGATTGGCCCCGACCACGCATATCCAGAGCAATCACCCGTCGGTGCTGTGAGAAATGCCGGGCAAATTTGTCAAAATCCTTGGCATTTCGCGTTAACCCATGAAGACATAATAAAGGGAGCTTGTCCGAGTTTCCCTGATTATAATCACGGTAGTATAATTTCAGGCCGTCATGGCTGCTATAGTATTTTTCCACATATGGGTTGTTTTGAAGCATTTTTCCCCCTTTAATTCAGGATTACACCCGGATTCATGATGTTATCGGGATCAAGGCTTTTCTTGATCTGTCGCATCATGCTCAGCTCTGTTTTGGACTTATAATGTAGCATTTCTGCCACTTTCATACGACCAATACCATGTTCGGCGCTAAAGCTGCCATTGTATTTTTTTACCATGTCATGAACTTGGCGATTTAAGTCTTCCCATTTATCCAGAAAGACCTGTTTGTCCATATTCAGAGGCTGGCTGATATTATAATGGATGTTGCCGTCGCCCAGATGGCCGAAGGGCACCGGACGGGCGTCGGGGATCAAGCTTTCCACAAGTGCGCCCGCTTCGGTCAGAAATTTAGGAATGGCTGAAATGGGTATGGAAATATCATGTTTGATGCTGCCGCCTTCATGTTTTTGCGCTTCGGACAGATTTTCCCGTAACTGCCACAGGTTGCTACTTTCTGATTCATTTTTTGCAATTACGCCGTCCAGAACCAGTTCCTTTTCCATGGCTTGTGACAGGATATGTTCCATGACCTGTTCAAGATCAAGCAATGTGCGGCTAAGGGATGATGTGCATTCCAGCAAAACATACCAGTCATATGCAGATGCCATGGGATCTCTGGCTCCTGAAATATGGCGGGTTACGATCTCTATTCCCCGTCGGGGCATGATTTCAAAAGCAGTAATGCAATCACCACTGACGCTGCGGGTCAGTTCAAGCAAGTCCACCGCCGCTTGCGGATTTGGAACGGCGACGAAGGCGGTTTGCTTCTCATGGGGATAGGGATATAATTTCAAAGTGGCGGCCGTTATGATCCCTAATGTTCCCTCTGCACCGATGAAAAGCTGCTTCAGGTCATATCCGGTATTATCTTTTTGCAATCCGCCAAGACCACGCCATATTTCACCGGTGGCAAGCACGACTTCCAATCCCAGTACAAGGCTGCGCATATTACCGTAATGGAGTACATTTACCCCGCCTGCATTGGTGGACAGATTGCCGCCAATCATGCAAGACCCTTCTGCGGCGAGGCTTAAAGGAAACAGGAAACCCATATCCTTTGCCAGATCCTGAATATCTAACAGGATGCATCCGGCCTCTACTGTCAGGGTTTGATTGTAGGTGTCTTTTTCCCTGATGCGATTAAGTCGTTTCAGGCTAACCAGAATTTCTTGGCCGGAAGTGGACGGGATACTCCCCCCAACAAGGCCTGTATTACCTCCTTGAGGGATAATGGATATTTTTTTCTGGGCACAATAGGTGACTATTTCAGCGATTTTTTCCACGGTATCCGGCAGTAAAACCAAAGATGTCCTGCCCTGATATTTATCACGGGGCTCAATGAGGAAAGGCTGCATGCTGTTCTGATCATCAATCCAGCCTTTGATGCCGGAAATTTTTTTTAACTCATCAAGATGTCGGGATGCAATACTCATATGTATTCACTCATCATTCATTGCGGCAGCTCTAGCCAGCCGGTCATTTATAGCGACGCCTAAACCTTTATCCGGTATCGGGCTTACGGCAATGGTCTTGCATCCCGTCTGGTCCAATTCATGCAACATGGAAAATAAATTTGCTGCCGCTTCCCGTAAATTACCTTTGGGGCTGATGTTTCGAATAATTTGAGCATCTTTTGGATAAAGGCTACCAAAAGCCAGCAGGGCTTCCCCCGGATAGATGGTTTCAGCGTTAAGTCTGATACGGGCATTAGGCGCATAGTGGCTTTTAAGCTGACCGGGTGCCGTTGGATTTTGGCCGTCTTCATAATAGGTGACCCGAAGACCGGTAAGCTCCTCTATTTCATCTTTGGTAATGCTACCCGGGCGTAACAGCCTGATCTCACCCCCCACCACTTGGGCGATGGTCGATTCAATGCCTTCCCGACACGGTGGTCCGTCGAGTATCATGGCAACCTCGGGCGATAAACTGGCGGCGACATGTTCCGGGCGGGTGGGGCTGAGTTTTCCGGAAATATTTGCGCTTGGGGCGGCAATGGGATAATTGAAATGCTGTAATAATTCCCTAACCACGGGATGCTCCGGCACGCGAACAGCTACCGTGTCCAGACCCGCAGAAACTAAATCTGACAGCATGCTGCCCGGTTTCTTTTTCAAGACAAGTGTGAAAGGACCCGGCCAAAATTTTTCGGCCAGTTTTCGGGAAACCATGTCAAATTCTACATATTTTTCCGCTTCCGTAATCGATGAAAGATGAATGATCAGCGGATTAAAAGCAGGCCTTTGTTTAGCTTCAAAAATATGGGCGACGGCAATGTCACTTGTTGCATCTGCTCCCAGACCATATACGGTTTCAGTGGGAAATGAGACAAGCTTGCCCTGCAACAGGAATTTTACCGCCAGATGAAAATTGGCCAGTGTTGGCGGCATTATGTTTTTATTTGTGTCACTGGGCGGCATTATTTGCTTTTGATCCTTTAGGGTGATTATACGCTTGTTTTAATCCGGTAATTCATGTAAATTCTAATTTCAAACGACTGTTTTAATTCATGTTATTTTATTTTTTACTGTGCGATTATATTAATAATATAATATTCATGAGTTTACGACTTAAATAATGGAAATAATACAGGAGCTTTTCCGTGGCTGAATATATCGCCCCGACCCGTGAAATGAAATTTGTTCTGAAGGATGTGATTGAAATTGCAGAGATATCAGAGCTGGAGAAATTTCAGGATGCCAGTGATGACATTATTGATGCGGTATTGGAAGAAGCCGGAAAATTTTGCGGTGAAATATTATCGCCGCTGAATGTGGTTGGCGACAGACAGGGTGCATGTCTCACAGAGGGTGGCGTAAAATCCTCACCGGGTTTTAAGGAAGCTTACATCTCTTATGCTGAAAATGGCTGGACCAGTGTATCGGGTGATGTGGATTACGGTGGGCAGGGCTTGCCAATTACGCTCGCCTCGGCGGTATATGAATTTGTTGATGCCTCCAATATGGCTTTCAGCCTGTGCTCCATGTTGACCACTGGTGCCATTGAATCAATCGTGGCTCATGGCTCGGAAGAACAGAAAAAAACCTATCTTGAAAAAATGATTTCCGGTGAGTGGACCGGATCCATGAACTTAACGGAACCCCATGCAGGAACGGATGTTGGGGCGCTTCGGACCAAGGCGGAACCAGTGGGAGATGGAAGCTACCGCATCAGTGGTCAAAAGATTTTCATTACCTGGGGTGATCATGATATGGCTGAAAATATCATTCATCTGGTTCTTGCCAGAACACCGGGAAGCCCGGAAGGCTCCAGAGGAATTTCCCTGTTTATTGTGCCAAAATTTCTGATTAATGACGATGGCACCCTTGGGGCGCGTAATGATGCGAAATGTGTATCTTTGGAACATAAGCTCGGTATTCACGGCAGCCCGACCTGCGTCATGGCTTTTGGTGAAGAAGACAATTGTGTCGGCTATATGCTTGGGGCAGAGAATAAAGGCATGGCGGCCATGTTCACCATGATGAATAATGCACGCCTTAATGTAGGAATACAGGGTGTTGCCTGTGCGGAGCGAGCATGGCAGATGGCGGTAGAATATGCCAAAGAAAGATTGCAGGGCATTGCTATTGGTGCCACCAAGCCTGGCCCTAGTGCCATCATCGAACATGCTAATGTACGCCGAATGCTAATGACGATCAAATCCACTACCGAAGCCGCTCGTGCCATCACCATGTTGAATGCTAAGGCGCTTGATCTGGGTGACCATCATCCTGAAACACAGGTGCGGGAAAGATATAAGGGGTTGGCTGACCTGCTTACCCCCTTATCGAAGGCCTATGGTTCCGATTTGGGCGTTGAAAATTCTTCTCTTGCGCTTCAGGTGCATGGTGGCATGGGTTTTATTGAGGAAACCGGAATTGCTCAGATATTCAGGGATTCACGCATTAACCCCATATATGAGGGTACTAACGGTGTGCAGGCAATGGATCTTGTCGGTCGTAAATTATCCATGATGGGCGGCAAACACTGGCGCGACTTTTTGAATGAAATTTCCGCATTTGGCAATGATTTGCCCGGAACAGATGAATTTTCAACTCTTGCCAAAAACCTGCTAGATTCTGTCGTTACGACAAGGGGTTGTGCAGAATGGATATTGGCGCAGCATGTGGATAATATGCGTTCAGCCCTTGCTGGCTCGTCGCCATTTTTGCGGCTTTTCAGTGTGACTGTGGGCTGTTATCTATTGTCTAAAGGGGCTTTGGCTGCGCGGCGTAGATTGGATAATGGCGATCAGGATAAGGATTTCTTAGAGGCAAAAATAATTACTGCCCGTTTTTATGCTGAGCAGATTGTGCCACAAACAATAGGATTGAAAGAAACGATTATGGCCGGGGATGATTTGTTTTTTGCCATACCAACTGAGAATATGGGGTAACGAATGATAGAACATCCTTGGCTAACCAACTATCCGAAACATGTGGAATGGGACCAGAAGTTCATTCCCAAACCGCTTTATGCTTTGGTTGAGGATTCAGCGCGAAATTTTCCGGATTCCATAGCTTATGATTTTATGGGTAAAGAGCTAAATTATAGCGATTTTCTGGATCTGGTTAATCGCATGGCACAGGGTTTACAGGAACTTGGTGTTGGTAAGGGTAGCCATGTGGGCATTTTTCTGCCCAACTGTCCCCAATTTGCGATTTCCTATTTCGGCATTTTAAAGGCCGGTGCGACTGTCGTGAATTATAGCCCGCTTTATTCTGAAAATGAACTTATCGCACAGGTGGAAGATTCTGAAACCGACGTGATGATTACGATGGATTTAAACGAACTTTACAATACAATTCATGAGGTTGCCAAAAAAAGCCGTCTGAAGCATCTGGTGGTTGAAAAATATAGCCATACCCTTCCATTCCCCAAAAACCTCCTGTTTAATCTATTATATAAAAGCAGTAAAATTGCTGCGGTAGTAGAAGACAGATACTATGTGGATTATAGCAAACTTCTGGATAATAATGGCCAACCTAATCCTGTTCATATAGATGTGAATGTTGATGTGGCGGTCATTCAATTTACCGGCGGCACCACGGGTATTCCCAAAGGGGCTATGCTGACCCATGCTAATATTTATATCAATGTGCTTCAGCTTGATGCATGGGCCATCGATCTTGAGCCGGGTAAAGAGGTTATTATTGGTTCGCTGCCGTTTTTTCATGTTTTTGCCATGACGGTGGTTATGGATTTAAGTATCTATGTGGGTGCCAAAGTGGTTATTCAGCCAAAGTTTGAGCTTAATGCTGCCATCAAAATGATGAAAAGGGAAAAACCGACCCTATTTGCGGGTGTGCCAACCATGTATACCGCTTTGCTGAATCATAAATCTGCCCCTAATATTGGCATGGACAATGTGAAGATGTGTATGTCTGGCGGCGCCCCGCTACCTGTGGAACTGGGGGTGGCTTTTAAAAATAAAATAAATATTTCTATTTCAGAAGGCTATGGCCTGACTGAGACATCACCGGTTTGCGCGTCCAATCCTTATGACCGGGAAAGCCGTAAAGGGTCCATAGGGCTACCCATGCCCGCGACGGAAATCATCATAGCTGACCGTGAAGACCCCACAAAGATAATGCCTTTGGGTGAAAATGGGGAAATCTGTGTCCGAGGGCCTCAAGTGATGAAAGGATACTGGAACCGACCGGATGCCACCAATGAAGTCATCATTGACGGTGTGTTAAGGACTGGTGATGTGGGTTATATGGATGAAGAAGGTTTTACCTATATTATTGACCGGGACAAGGATTTGATACTGGTCGGGGGCTTTAATGTTTATCCGCGTGTGGTTGAGGAAGCAATTTATGAGCATCCTTCCGTACACGAAGCAACGGTTATTGGCATACCGGATGATTATCTGGGCGAAAGGCCTAAAGCATTCGTCACCCTGAAAGACCCCGATGAGGATCTTGGTGAAGAGGCGTTAATGACTTTTATCCGGAGCAAACTGGGAAAGCATGAGCGGCCCAAAGAGATTGAATTCAGGGACGAACTGCCAAAAACCATGATCGGAAAATTGTCGAAAAAGGAATTGGTGGCAGAAGAAAAAGCCAAATATGAAATGCGCCAGAAGCAAGTGTAAAATAATAGCTCATCTTTGACAAAATTTATGGTAAAATACTCTGGAGATATTGAGGGAGACATTTTTGGCCACTGGCTTATTTTATCATCCAGACTGTAACGATCATATCACACCGGATGGTCATCCGGAGGCGCGAGCACGGCTTTCGGTAATTCTGGACCGTCTGGAACAACCTGATTTCAAAAAATTACACAAGCATCAGGCAGAGGCCGCATCGCTGGACAAGCTCGCACCGGTTCACAGTAAGGCGTATATTCAGTCCGTGATGGAAAATGTGCCAGAGGGTGGTCATTACAGTCTGGATGCTGATACCTATCTTTCACCGGGGTCGGTTGATGCGGCCTTGAGAGCAGCAGGGGCCGTCTGTGAGGCCATTGATCATGTGATGGCGGGGAAGCTGGTCAATGCATTTTGTGCCACAAGGCCGCCGGGACATCACGCAGAACCGGATCAGGCTATGGGTTTTTGTCTGTTCAATAATGTGGCTATCGGGGCCCTTTATGCCCGGCAAAAATATTTCCAACATCGGGTGGCGATAATTGATTTTGATGTCCATCACGGCAATGGTACCCAAACGGTGGTGGCGGGAAACAAGGGCCTGTTTTATGGCTCAACCCATCAGTCCCCGCTCTTTCCCGGTACAGGCCATTTGCATGACCATGGGGAAGGCGTGATCGTCAATGTACCTTTGGCTGCAGGCAGTGGCAGTAGGCCGTTTCGCAAGTCATATGAGGAGCGCATCTTTCCTGCTCTGGAGAGGTTTGATCCGGATTTTATTCTGATTTCTGCTGGATTTGATGCTCATGCCATGGATCCGCTGGCGGATTTAAAACTGATGGAAGATGATTTTTTCTGGGTGACGGCTGAGATCATGAAAATTGCTGAAGAACATTGCAAAGGCAGGCTGGTATCTTGCCTTGAGGGCGGCTATAACCTTAATGTTTTAGGGGAAAGTGTCGCTAGCCATGTTTCGGCATTGATGAGTTAAGCGGCTTTGCGTTATAAAGGGTTATTATCGATTCATATTTTAGGAGCATATAGTGTCAGACGAAACTAACATCATTCCGGAAGACATTGCCGGTATGAATTTTGAAGATGCGCTCAGTGCGTTGGAGGAAATCGTCAAAAATCTGGAAAGCGGGCAAGTCTCATTGGAAGAGTCCATTGATATTTACACCCGTGGTACCCAGCTTCGGGCGCATTGCGACAATAAATTAAAAGACGCCAGTGCGCGGATTGAAAAAATTACCAAAGCTCAGGATGGTACCCTTGCCACAACTGATCTGGATGCGGGATAAAGCGTTTATGATAAATACTGATAATGATCTGGCACAGACTGCATTAGGGCAAGCTGTTGAACAGGTTGAAGAGAAATTGCTCAAACTCCTGCCCAAGGCCGTTGACCTGGAGCAGCAGGTCATTAATGCTATGGAATATGCGCTGATGGCGGGGGGCAAACGGATCAGGCCTTTTCTGGTGATGGAAAGTGCTAAAATTTTTGGCGTGGGTGAAAGTGCTGCCGTGCGGGTTGCGGCGGCAGTGGAATGTGTTCATACCTATTCTCTGATTCATGATGATCTGCCCTGCATGGATGATGATGACATGCGCCGGGGACAGCCTTCGGTTCACAAAAAATTTGATGAAGCAACGGCGGTTCTTGCCGGGGATGCCTTGTTAACGCTGGCTTTTGAAATATTGTCCGATGAACAGACCCATGCGGACGCACGGGTGCGTTGTGAATTGATCAGCCTTATGGCTAAGGCACTGGGTGTCAATGGAATGGTCGGTGGACAGATGTTTGATCTTCTTGCCGAAAATCAGGAATTGGACAAAATCCGGATTACCCGTCTGCAAAGAATGAAAACCGGCGCCTTGATTGTATTTTCCGGTGAGGCAGGCGCTATACTTGGCAAGGCTGAATCCAGACGACGTCATGCCATCAGAGGCTATGCTCATGATGTGGGACTGGCTTTTCAGATCGCCGATGATTTGCTGGATGAAGAGGGCAGCTCAGAAGAAATTGGCAAAACTGCTGGGAAAGATGCCGCTGCCGGTAAAGCGACATTTGTTTCACTGGTGGGTATAGATCAGGCCCGCACAAAGGCTGATATGTTGATCGATCAGTCCGTAAAGCATCTTGAGATATTTGGTAGCAAGGCAGAAAACTTGCGTAACCTTGCGAAATTCATTATTAATCGGGCAAGTTAAATTTTAGGGTATGGTCGATTGAGTGGCAAACCGATAACAACATTACTTGATCAGATTAAATCATCTGATGATGTAACAAATCTGAAACCAGACCAGCTTCAACAACTGGCCGATGAGGTTCGGGTTGATATGATTGATACGGTCTCCCAGACCGGCGGACATCTGGGTGCGGGATTAGGCGTTGTGGAACTAACTGTAGCCCTCCATCATGTTTTTAATATGCCCATAGACAAGTTGATCTGGGATGTTGGCCATCAATGTTATCCCCATAAAATACTGACCGGCAGACGCGACCGTATGCGCACCATACGTCAAGGTGGCGGTCTTGCGGGTTTTACCAAGCGTAAGGAAAGTGAATATGACCCCTTTGGCGCGGGCCATAGTTCAACCTCTATTTCCGCAGGACTAGGCATGGCGGTAAGCCGTGACCTTCGCGGCAGTGATGAGAATATTATCGCCGTTATCGGGGATGGGTCCATGAGCGCGGGTATGGCGTATGAGGCCATGAATAACGCGGGGGCATTGAAGTCCCGCCTGATTGTAATTCTTAATGATAATGATATGTCTATCGCCCCCCCTGTGGGTGCCATGAGCGCGTATCTTGCCCGTTTATTGTCATCCCGGTCGTTCCTTAACCTTCGAGACTTTGCCAAGAATATTGTCAAACATTTCCCGCGGACGATTAGCGAAAGAGCTAAACGCGCGGATGAATATGCCCGTGGTATGGCGACGGGTGGCACCTTGTTTGAGGAAATGGGCTTTTATTATGTGGGTCCGGTTGATGGTCATAATATGGCACATCTGCTACCGGTGTTGGAAAATGTTCGTGATGCGGGTCAGGGGCCGATGCTGATCCATGTGGTAACCCAAAAGGGTAAAGGCTATCGCCACGCAGAAGAAGCCAAGGATAAATACCACGGCGTATCCAAGTTTAATGTGGTTACCGGGGCCATGAGTAAATCCACGCCGAAAGCACCGAGTTATACTAATATTTATGCTAAAGCTTTGATTGCACAGGCCACTAAAGACGACAAGATCGTAGCCATTACCGCAGCCATGCCCTCGGGCACAGGACTGGATAAATTTGGTGAGGCCTTTCCTGATCGCTGTTTTGATGTTGGGATAGCCGAACAGCATGCGGTAACTTTTGCGGCCGGTATGGCAACAGAAGGCTACAAGCCGTTTGTCACCATCTATTCTACTTTTCTACAGCGTGCCTATGATCAGGTTGTCCATGATGTGGCGGTACAGAATTTGCCCGTACGTTTTGCCATTGACCGGGCTGGCTTAGTGGGCGCAGATGGGCCGACCCATGCGGGATCTTTTGATATTACCTATCTTGCCAGTCTGCCGAACTTTGTGGTTATGGCGGCGGCGGATGAGGTGGAACTGGTTAATATGGTGGCCACGGCCGCCGATATTGATGACCGACCCTCTGCGGTGCGTTATCCGCGTGGTGAAGGGGTTGGACTGGATTTGCCGAATAACGGTAAAATTCTGGAAATTGGCAAGGGCCGCATCATGCAAGAAGGCGCCCATATTGCCATATTGTCCCTTGGAACCAGGTTACAGGAAGCCTTGGCGGCTGCGGAATCTTTAAAGGCGCATGGTCTGACCACCACGGTGGCTGATGCTCGTTTTGCCAAACCGCTTGATCTGGATATGATCCGTGATTTGGCCCTGAACCATGAGGTTCTGGTGACCATAGAGGAAGGCGCCATCGGCGGCTTTGGCAGTCATGTGCTGGATTACCTTAGCAATGAAGGCCTGCTGGAAAGCGGTCTGAAGGTAAGGACATTGAAACTGCCTGATATTTTCCAGGATCAGAATAATCCCGATGTCATGTATCAGGAGGCTAGGCTATGCGCCAGCGATATCATGGAAGTGTCCCTGAAAGCCCTGAGGCATAATGATACCAACTCATCCTCAATTGGATAAATAATGGCTAAGAAAAAACGTGTAGACCAGCTTGTGGTAGAGCGCGGGCTAGCGGAAAGCCGTAATAAGGCACAGGCCTATATTATGGCGGGCGTCGTCTTTAGCGGGGAAAAGAAAATTGACAAGGCCGGTACACAATTAGCCGAAGATGCACCCTTGGAAGTACGTTCAAAAGAACATCCCTGGGTCAGCCGTGGCGGACTGAAGCTCATTCAGGCCATCGAAGAATTCTCTCTTGATGTTACGGACAAATGCGTGATTGATGTGGGGGCATCCACGGGTGGCTTCACTGATGTTTGTTTGCATCATGGGGCGGCAAAGGTTTATGCGGTGGATGTGGGACACGGACAGCTTGCGTGGAAATTACGCGGTGACGAACGGGTCGTTGTGTTGGAAAAAACCAACGCCCGCTATCTGACCGCCGAACAAATTCCGGACCGCGTGAATATGATTGTCTGTGATGCCAGCTTTATTGGTTTGCAGACCGTGTTGCCCGCCCCCATGTCACTTGCGGCGGATGGCTGTATTCTTGTAGCCCTGATCAAACCACAGTTTGAGGTCGGCAGGGGTAATGTGGGCAAGGGCGGCGTGGTACGTGATCCTGAACTCCATGTTCAGGTTTGTGAAAAAATTGAAAACTGGATTACGGATGATATGGCTGGGTGGTCGGTGCTCGGCCTGACCACAAGCCCCATTAAAGGGCCGGAAGGCAATGTGGAATTTCTCATAGTAGCGGAATATAAAAAATGACTATTCGGGTAAAGATTGATCATATTGGCGCACGTGGTGACGGTGTTGCAAATGGGCCTATTTATGTTCCCTTCTCTGTGGACGGGGATGATATTGATATTAAAGTTCAGGGACAGAAAGGTCGTATCAAGCATATACATAAGCCATCCCCTGACCGTATCGCGCCTAAATGCAAACATTTTGGCCGTTGTGGCGGCTGTTCCTTGCAACATGTTTCAGAAGATTATTACGGGCAATGGAAACAGAAACAGATCCGATTAGCTCTCAGCCATCGGGGGTTTGAGGATGTGACCATTCTCGACCCAAAAGTTAGCACACTGGGCAGCCGCAGACGGGCGCGGCTCTCGGTTCTGGGCCGTGGCAAAGGCATTGCAGTGGTTGGATTTACGGAAAGGGCGAGCCATAATATTATCGATATTACCGAATGTCCTGTTTTGGCCCCTGAAATAACAGCCTTCATTGCACCCTTGAGGGAATTTCTCGGACGGCAGATGGAATTGCGCAAGAAAATGGCGGTTCAGATAAATCTGGCGGAGAATGGGCTGGATATTATTCTGGAAGGCCCGGGGGAGCCAAATCTTGACCTGCGCATGGATATTGCCGCTTTTGCAGAAGCGCAGGATGTGGCGCGTATCTGCTGGCAGGATAGCAAGTTAAAAAATCCCTATCATGAAATTCTGTGCGAACGACGGAAACCTTATGTCACCTTTGATCGGCGACAGGTGTTTATTCCGCCGGGGTCTTTTCTACAGGCCACCAAGAGCGGAGAGGCGGCGCTTACCTGCTTTATGAAACATGCTTTGGGGGATGCGGATAAGATCGTTGATATTTTTGCCGGTTGCGGTACTTTTACCGTGGCGCTGATCGGCAACCATGCTGTTCATGCGGTTGAGGGCGATCAGGATATGGTGGATGCCCTGAAGAATAGCGCTCATCAGATGGGAATAATTCGTGCTCTGACCACGGAGGTCAGGGATTTATTTCTGCGACCGCTCTTGCCCCATGAATTGAAGAATTACGATGCGGTGGTCATTGACCCGCCACGGGCCGGGGCGCGGGATCAGATAGAGGAAATCGCCAAATCAGATATTAAAAATATAGTGATGATTTCCTGTAATCCGGCGACATTTGCCCGCGATGCAAGGACGCTCGTTGACGGGGGATTTATCATGGGCGATATTCTGCCCGTGGATCAGTTTCTCTATTCTCCTCACCTAGAGGTCATCGCCGGTTTTCGGCGGGCAGTATTAGAATAATACTAACCCTTTCACTCTGATCATCACCGTATAAACGGAGGATGTGGCGGTAATGAATAAGCGATTATTACGTTCGCCGCCAAAGGTCAGATTTGCCACTTCTTCCGGGACGAGGATTTTACCCAACAGCCGGCCATCAGGATGATAACAATGGACGCCGTCTTCGGCACTTGTCCATATATGGCCCTGTTCATCCAGACGGAAGCCATCAAAGACCCCTTTGGTGCATTCGGCAAAAATCTCGCCACCAGATAACGTATTTTCTCCAGAAACATCAAAGACACGAATATGATGGGGGTTTTCCGGGTAACGCCAACCGCCTGAATCGACAATATAAATCTTGTTTTCATCTGGTGAGAAAGCCAGACCATTAGGGCGTTTAAAATCATCCGTAACAATTTGGCAATCCCCTGAATTGGGGTCAAACCGATAGACATTGTCGCTGCCGATCTCGCTTTCTGCTTTATAGCCTTCAAAATCGGTTTCAATGCCATAGGCGGGATCGGTAAACCAGATCGTATCATCAGATTTAATCACAACATCATTGGGGCTGTTAAATTTTTTCCCCTGAAACTTATCCACCAATATGGTGATGTTACCATTATGTTCCGTCCGTGTCAGACGTCGGGTTCCCTGCTCACAGCTTATCATTCTGCCCTGCCTATCAATGGCATTACCGTTGGCAAAATTGGAGTGGTGCCGAAAGACACCAACATTCCCCGTTGTCTCGTCATAGCGCATCATGCGTTCATTGGGAATATCGCTCCAGATCAGGGACTTTTGAGCCGGAAAATATGCCGGTCCCTCAGTCCATATACCTTTTGACCAAATTTTCTCCACATTGGCGCTGGAACTCACAAGATACCCGAAGGATTTGTCCATAAATTCATAATCACTTTTGGCCATTTTTTAATCCTTCATTCCTGTTTGACCCTGTTTCCCCAGTCTTTTGCCCATTTGCCTAGTGGCTTTAATTGCTTGAGCAACGTCATACCGTGTTCGGTTAAACAATAACCTTTCCCGTTATGTTCAATGATTTCAGCTTCGCGTAATTCTTTAAGGCGACTGTTTAAAATAGTGGGTGATATACTTTCACATCTTGCCTGCAAGTCTCTGAATGTGCTTGGGCTGCCCTCTAAATTCCAGATAATGCCCATCGCCCACCGTCGCCCAAGCAGATCAAATAAAGCCATAATAGGCGCACCGGATTTTGACCCTCTTACAGGTTTTCCAGGAAAGGGGATCATCGTAATCTTCTCGCTACTTGCTATCGTTTATGTAGCATAATAGCTACATAAACGATAGCATGAAGTCAATATATATTTATAGCGTGTAAAAATTTATCTTCCCTGAGAACTTAAAAAATTATGGAAAACATAAAATTTACTATATTTATTCACGCTACCTTAAGGCACTAGGCAATATAGTCTTGTTCAAGGCAAATAATGCCGTAAGTTAATGGTTAATAAAGTATTAATATTCGTTTATTAACAATATGTTAGGATTTGAGTACCGTTTTCCGCCAATTTTTGAAAGGAGCTGATTTGGCACGCTAATTGCTAGATATTAAAGGCAATGAAGCAAGATATAATTATAGTGAAAGTTGAGTAATGAATATTAGTGAATTACAGATCGGAACAGGTGGACTATTACGTCAAAACAACCTGAATCGGACAGAACAGGATAGTATGCGTACCCAGAGGTCAAGACCAGTAGAAGAGCAACCCTTAACGTCTCCAGATGTATCCCATGCGGATAATATCTCAATATCTGATGTCTGGCAAAAGGTTGCCCGTGATATTGATGTTACGGATGCGAACCCCAGAGAAATTATCGCCCTGAGCAACCAGCTCTATAAAGCCGGTGTTATCAGTTATGATGATCATATCAATTTAAGTTTCCAGCCAGAAGTTAATCTGGATACCCCGACGGAGAGCAAGCCTTTCAGTCATGAACGGAAAAACTATATCGCACTGTGGCAAAGCAAACAGGAAAATGTCATCCGCTTCGGCGGCGACCGCCATCAGATCGAAGACACCCACCGCATTCAGGCGATTTTGACTTATGTGGATAGTTTGAAGTCGTGACCTACCCCTGCTGCGCCCGATGCAGCAGAATGTGGTCGGCGATGACGCAAGCCATCATGGCTTCGCCGATGGGGACGGCGCGGATGCCGACACAGGGGTCGTGGCGGCCCTTGGTCACGATCTCGGTTTCATTTCCCTGCTTATCAACTGTTTTTCGCGGGGTCAGGATCGAGGATGTGGGCTTTACCACAAAACGGCAAACGATTTCTTTGCCCGAGCTGATACCGCCCAAAATACCGCCGGCGTGATTTGTTTTGATCGCCGGTAAGTCATCATCATCAATATACATTTCATCGGCATTTTCTTCACCGGTCAGGCGGGCCGCGTTAAAGCCTTCACCAATTTCAACGCCCTTGACCGCATTGATGGTCATCATGGCCGCCGCCAGATCACTGTCGAGTTTGGCATAAACGGGGGCGCCAATTCCGGCAGGAACGCCGATGCCATGCACTTCGATGATGGCGCCGATGGAGCTGCCTTTTTTGCGGATGCCATCCAGATATTTCTCCCACACGGGGACTATTTCCTTATCCGGGCACCAGAAAGGGTTGTTGTTGACTTCGTCCCAGTTCCAGTTATCACGGTTGATTTCGTGATCCCCGATCTGGACCAAGGCCGCCTTGACCTGTATGCCGTCACCCAGAATTTTGCGCGCAATGGCACCTGCTGCAACCCGACAGGCGGTTTCACGGGCCGATGACCGTCCACCACCGCGATGATCGCGGATGCCATATTTCTCAATATAGGTATAGTCCGCATGACCGGGCCGGTATTTATCTTTGATATCCCCATAATCCTTGGACCGCTGGTCGGTATTTTCAATCATCAGACTGACAGGCGTACCCGTTGTCATTCCCTCAAAGGTGCCAGAAAGAATCTTTACCAAATCCGCTTCCTGACGCTGGGTCATGAAACGGTTTTGCCCGGGCTTTCTCTTATCCAGAAATGTCTGAATTTCAGCTTCGCTAATGGTCAGCATTGAAGGCACGCCATCAACGATGCAGCCGATGGCTGGCCCGTGGCTTTCCCCCCAGGTCGTGACCCGGAAGATATGGCCGAAGCTGTTATAAGACATATTCCTGCTTTCTAAATACTATTTGTTAGACAAGGCTAAGGTCGGGCGCATCTTCCCGTTTCATCCCCATAATATTATAGCCACTATCCACATGATGATTTTCACCGGTGACGCCGCTAGATAAATCGCTGAGCAGATAAACACCGCTATTGCCCACCTCATCGGTGGTCACATTGCGGCCAAGGGGCGAATTCAGCTCATTCCATTTCAGAATATAGCGGAAATCACCGATGCCCGCCGCCGCCAGCGTTTTAATGGGGCCGGCAGACAGGCTGTTAACGCGAATTCCATTGGGGCCAAGATCACGGGCCAGATATTTAACGCTGGCTTCCAGCGCTGCTTTGGCCACACCCATGATATTATAATGCGGGATGACTTTCTCGGCACCATAATAACTCAGCGTGATCATGCTTCCCCCATTGGCCATCAGTTTTTCGGCTCTTTGGGCCACGGCAGTAAAGGAATAGCATGATATATTCAGGCTCATGGCGAAATTTTCCGGCGTCGTGTCCACATAACGTCCGGTCAAACCTGTCTTGTCTGAAAATGCAATAGCATGAACCAGAAAATCAATTTTCCCCCAGCGTTTTTCCAATTCTTCAAATACCGCATCAATGGATGCGCCGTCCGTGACATCGCAGGGCAGAATAATATCGGAGCCTACAGATTCCGCGAGGGGCCGCACGCGTTTTTCTAATGCCTCTCCCTGAAAGGTAAAGGCTATTTCCGCACCCTGTTCGGCAGCTTTTCGGGCGATGCCCCATGCGATAGAGCGGTTATTGGCAACTCCCATGATGATGCCGCGTTTTCCGGCGAGAAGTCCATTATTATCTGTCATTATTATTCCTCTGAGATTATTTCTCATTCTTTGGCATAGGCAATTCTAGCATAAACGCTAATCCTACACATTTTTACAGGCTATTCAATCGGTTGCGTTGCTTTTTGTGATATTTTTAAGCCGTTGATGATAGAGCGCAGCATTCACTTCTGCGCCTAAAATATAGGATGCGCCAATTAAATAAAATAACATTAGCGTGATAATGGCTCCGGCAAGACTGCCGTAAGTTACGTCATAATTCCCAAAATGTTTCAGATAAATGGAAAAACCGTTTCCAATTACCACCCACAGCAGAAGAGACGTAAAGGCCCCCGCCATAACAGGGGTGCGCGCATCTAATTTTCGTGGTTTCAGCACAAAATAAGACAGGCATAATGCCCCGAAAATAAGGCTGATGCTGGTTGACTGACGTATCAGGTTCCACACAAGTTTCCAGTCGGCCTCAAGGGGAATAAAACTGATGAGAATTTTCCAGGCCACCGGGCCAAATACCATGATAGACATGCCGATGATAATACTGCTGGCGGACAGTATGACCAGTAATAATCCTTCTGTGCGGCGGCGCAAGAAGGGTCGGCGGCTGACGGTGCCAAATGCGCGGACGATGGCTAGCCGTGCCGCATCAATGGCAGATGATGACACCCATATGGCACCCAGAATACTGAAGGTCATAATGCTTTTGTCGGTGGTTTGGACCATTTTCTCAATGGGGCCTTGCAGCACCTTGCTGACGTCGGGTGGCATAAATTCAAATAAATTATCAAGTGCCTGTGGTCCGGCTTCAGATTGACCAAAGAAGCCCGCAAGGGAGACGAGAAAAATGATAAAAGGAAATAGCGCCAACATGGTCAGAAAAGCAAGGTAGCCCGCCATGACCATGCCATCATGTTTGGCAAAATTTTGCAGGGCTTCTATTAAAAATTTGAATTTACGCAGCTTTTCTTTCATTTCATACGCAGTTTTTCTTTTATTTCATATGTGATCTGACGTCCTGAGTTTTTTCTTTAGTCCATTTCTTGATGGCTTTTTCCAAATCCTCGTCTGGTTCTGCGGGTAACATGATCTGAAGTTTAACAAATTGATCACCCCTTGTTTTTGATTTTGGGTCAGGGGCCCCTTTTCCTTTCAGACGCATCATGCGGCCAGAGCTTGATCCTTTGGGAATCGTCATGGCAACTTTTCCGTCTATGGTCGGAATATTAACCTTTTTGCCCAAGACCGCTTCTTCCAGTGTGATGGGTAAGTCAAGATGAATATCATTGTCGTCGCAACTGAAAAAGGCATGTTTTTTGATTATAATTTCGATAATGGCATCTCCGGCAGGGCCACCGCCGATGCCTTCATCTCCCTGTCCTTTGAGACGTATTTTCTGCCCCTCCTTGACATTTTCCGGGATGGTGACATTCAGCGTCTTGCCATTTCCCAGAGTCAGAGGTTTTTTACCCCCTTTGACCGCATCAAGAAAATCAACCGATAGCCGGTAGTTTTTATTTTGCCCTTTTTGGCGACGTGGCTGCCTTTGTCGCCGACCGCCGCCAAAGATGGAGGCAAAAATTTCTTCCGGATCAAATCCTTCGCCAAAACGACCGCCACCCATACCGCCCCGGCCCATGCCGCCTCCTTGGGGGTGGAAGCCGCCGCCAGCGAAGCCTTTTTCTGAACCATCGGGATTGATTTCGCCCCGGTCATAGCGGGCACGAAGGTCCTTATCGCGCAATAAAGCATAAGCCGCCGACACTTCTTTGAAGCGTTCGGCGATTTTTTCGTCTCCGGCATTGCTGTCAGGGTGCAGCTTTTTGGCCAGAGTGCGATAAGTTTTTTTCAGTTCCGCATCGGTGGATGTATTGGAAACACCTAATACGCTGTACGGGTCTTTCATATGCTAATTCAACTCGTAATTAATTGGTGATTTTCCATGTACCGTCCGGCTGGCGACAGGCTGTACCATATGCGGTTTCGGTTTTTCCACCAACGGTTACCGTTTGCTGATACTCGCGGCAATATTCTTCTTTTTTGTTGGTGTAAGCAGGTTGCGGCGTGACGGTTCCGGAATTTCCGCTATCAGGGTTATGCCAGTTTGACGTGGTGCCGGATTGGGTGCTTTCCAGTGAATATTGGGTACGGTCCTGCATGGCTTGACGGTCAGCCTTGTCGAGAGACCGGCCAATTTCCCTGCCGATATAGGCCCCCGCCAATGTGCCAGCAGCAACGGCAACAACCTTACCCGTTCCCCCGCCCTTACCGCCGATAGCAGAGCCAATTGCCGCGCCACCAATTGCGCCGAGCAGGGTGCCGCTTTCTTCTTTTGTGCAGGAGGCAAGTGGCATGGAAAAAGCAATAATCAAGGATGCTGTAATAAGTGTCTTCGGCATAAGTTTTGTGGAAATCGACATATATATTCCTTTCGATTCAATAATTGTATTCTAATCATATTACGACTATATAACATATAAATTGAAATTACATATTGTAATGATAAGTTTGGTATTTTTGTGACAAATTCAAGGGGTGTAGAGTGTTGGATCCGATCAAATTATTTAACAAGTGGTTTGAGGCGGCCCATGAGGGGGAAGATCTTGCAGAGGCCGTGGCCCTTGCTACGGCTGACGGGGAAGGGCGGCCATCGGTCAGGATGGTTCTGCTGAAAGCGGCGGATGAGAGAGGTTTTACATTTTACACCAATATGGAAAGCCGAAAGGGCAGGGAACTCGCTGAAAATCCATATGCTTCGCTGTGTTTTCACTGGAAATCACAAAAACGACAAATCAGGATTGAAGGACCGGTCGTGCCAGTTAGGGATGCCGAGGCGGATGCTTATTTTTCCGGACGTGCCAAGGATAGTCAAATCGGAGCCTGGGCATCGAAACAAAGCCAAACCATGAAAGGTTTATTTGAATTTGAAGCGGCCATAGCCAAATATGCCGCTAAATATACCTTTGGTGAGGTTCCACGCCCGCCCTATTGGTCCGGCTTTCGTATCGAACCAACAAGTATTGAGTTTTGGGAAGATCGTAAATTTCGCCTGCATATGAGGCATGTTTATGAAAAAAATAACAAGAATAACTGGGTGAAAAAGGAACTTTATCCATGATTAAAGAGAAAACGGGGAATGAAAATTCTTCGCGTCTTATGGTTCGGGCGGCTAATGCGGCTGTAACGGTTGCCTTCACGCTGATTGTGATAAAAGCCTGGGCCTATAGTATCAGCGGGTCAGTGTCCATGTTGGGATCCCTGATGGATTCCCTGATGGATATTCTGGCGTCTTTAATCAATCTGGTGGCCATTCGTTTTGCGGTGACGCCTGCGGATGATGATCACCGTTTCGGCCATGGCAAGGCAGAGGCCATAGCGGGTTTGGTTCAGGCAATGGTTATTTTTCTGTCAGCATTGTTTCTTTTGGTCGAGGCCGGAAAGAAGCTGATAAATCCCACACCCGTAATGGAAGCGGATAAAAGCATTGTCGTTTTGGTTATTGCTATTGTCCTTACGGTTTTGCTGGTTGCTTACCAGCGCTATGTGATCCGAAAAACAGGTTCCGTAGCCATAGAAGCCGACCATCTGCATTATACTGGCGATATCTTGATGAATTTTGGTGTGATACTGGCGTTATTTCTTAGTGGTTATATGCAATATTATTTTGCAGATCCAATTATTGGAATTCTGGTTGCCGGGTATCTGCTGTATAATGTGAGACAAATCGGGCAGAATTCTATTGATATGCTCATGGATCGGGAAATGGAAGATGCCGACAAGGTAAAAATTCTAGCGATTATCAAGGAAAATTCCAAAGTGCGCGGTGTTCATGACATGAAAACCCGAAAATCTGGCCTGAATATATTCATCCAGTTTCATCTGGAACTGGATGGTGATATTACCCTTAGTGACGCCCATCATATTTCAGATGATGTAGAAGATGCGGTTATGGCCGAATATCCAGCGGCTGAAGTCCTGATCCATGCTGATCCTGAAGGCTATATTGAAGATGTGTCCTTTGCCGAATAGGGAAAGCAATTTTAGAGCGGGGGACAGGCTTAACAATTGGATCTCATCAGCATGAAATCAAAAAAATTGTCAAGCAGCAGGTTCGGTGTCCTTACTTTCCGTCTGGCAATATCTATAGTTACATAAATAGGTTTTGATTTTGGGAGTAATTTGACGATTTCGTTGCCATTTAATTCTTTTTGTAAAATAAAACTGTCACCAAAGCCAAAACCAACGCCTTTCTTAATTAGGCTATGCAGGGTATTTGTTTCTTTTACCGTCACGGGATTAGAAAATTTATCGGCGAATTTAACAAGATGTTTTTGGCCGTTCTTTTCCAGCCAGAATCTGAAATCCTCAAGACGTTCGCTGAAACTTATGATATCAAGCTCCAAAAGATCTTTATATTTTTTGATGGGTGGTACCCTCTCCAGATAAGCTTTGGACGCCACCAGTGATCGCTCGAATTTGAAAAAGGCATGAGTTTCAAAAAAATGCTTCTGCTTGTATAAGATACTCAGCCCCACATCCACCTTGTTTTCTAACAGGGCCACTTCCAGATTTTCATGATCATATTGTTTTATCTCAAAATATACTTTTGGATTGAGTTTCCTGAAGTCATGCACGATATCAGGGACCAGATGCTCGGTAAGTTCCCATTGCACCCCTAAGCGGATTTTACCTTCCAAATTTTCATTTTGATGACGAAGACGAAGGATGATGTCATCCATCTCGGCAATCCGTACCATAGCATAGTCATATAATTCCTGACCTTCTTTGGTGGGGTAAATTCTTGAATTTTTACGTTCAAAAAGGATCAGTTTTGTTTCTTCCTCAAGGTCTTTGATCTGAGCCGTGATTGCAGGCTGGGTGCGAAATAGCAGGTCGGCAGCCTTGGTAATCGTTCCAGCTTCTGCAACAACCGTGAAGGTTCTCAGTTTATTCAAATCAAGCATGTGCATCTCTCTTGTATATGTATTAATTTTTCTATTCAAAGGAGAAAGAATAACTAATTTTAATTAAGGCTTTTGCTGTTATATATAGATAATATTAACTAATATAATAAAAATCAAATAGTTTATCTTATTATAATTTACCTATAAACGAAGGAAATATTATGGCTGAAGTAACTGTTAAAAAAATCATCAACGCCCCCATCGAGAAAGTTTTTTCAACTTGGAATGATGAATTTGCAGATATTTATAAATATCACCCCGGTTTGAGCAGATCATATTTACTGGATCAATCCCCAGCTTTTGCCGGTTTGGGTGCTATGCGTCATTGCGTAATGAATGACGGAAAAAACTGGATACGTGAAAAAGTTATCCGTGTAGTAGAAAACAAACAAATTGTTCTTGATATTTATGAAGGAACCATGCCGTTGAAATCAGCTGTGGGAACTTTTAATTTCACAAAAATCAACAATCAGAAAACAGAAGTTACTATGATTATGGAGTTCACGCCAAAAATGGGATTAATTGGTAAACTTATGACTCCTTTGATGAAAAGCAAGTTCAGACCCATGTTGCAAAGCTTGTTGGACAGCAATGCGGCCTATGCTGAGAGTGGCAGGCAAGTTAATCAAACATTTTTTGCACGTTAACCATCCTATGGAAATAAAAAAATAGCGGTATTTTCGGTACATAATATTATGTAGAAAGTACCGCTATTTTTATCTTGAAAATACTATTTACTGGATAAGAATCCGGGTTTGAACCAAATTCATTTCCTTAACGGCATCATCCAGAAGACCTTCAGCTTGTGCTTTGAATTCTTTGCTGTTGGTCAGTGCGTGATAATCTTCACCCTTGTCCCATTCTACTATGCCCGACATATCCGGTGTATAAGCAAAAAGACCTTGACCTTTAGCAGGTTTTAAAGCGAGTTTGAATTTTGGTTCGGGATGACCGTAACTTTTCTTGATCGGGCCGGAAACTTTGAAATACTCCTTCAATGTTTCGTCTGAATTTATCCACGCGCCAAAAAATTCATATGATTTTTGGTTTGAAAAAGTAACGTTAGCATCATTCTCAATTTCATAAAAACCTGTTTTGAAATAACTCAACGCGTCCATCATGACAGGGGCAACTTTTTTAAAGCGAGGGTCTTCATGCATCTTGTTTTTAACGTCAAGGCTCGGCCATTCAAATATACCAAGCATCTGCCCCTCAAGGTCACCCTTTATGTTATCGGTGACCATAAACATGGCGTGCATCTTGCCGCCGTATTCGGCAACGATGGGCATGGATACGGGAAAATATTTTTCATCAAGCTGTTTTTGCTTACCGGGCTTCACGGTGAAATAGGAAAATTCGTAAATTTTGTCTTTTTTGAAATTTATAGTTTTAAATTTCTGGGCGGGAAGGGATATTTTAGCGTCCGCATTGGTGGCGTGAGGGGCATTCATGTCTGCTTGGGCATACCCGCCGAAGGAAAGACCACTCACAGCAATACTGGCCATTAAGAATATATGACGTAAACAAGGTCTTTGATTTTTTGATATATATAAAGTCATTTTAGTCTCCATTAAGTATATAAATAAAGCTTACCATTTTTAGCTAAATTGCCAAAAATGGCTTATGTAGACTTAGCGAAGTGACTTTATAGTGTAAAATTAGAAATTCTACCTGTTTTTGATAGAAAAATTTATGGCTTACTTTATAGTAAAAAATCAATTTTTTTGTGAGGATAAAATGATCATCATCTATGGCATTAAAGGATGCGACACCGTTAAGAAGTCCCTCAAGTGGTTTTCTGATAAGGGGCTAGATTATCAGTTTCATGATTTTCGTAAAGATGGTCTTGATCGGACGCTTCTGGAAGGTTGGATACAGGAATTAGGGGTTGAACTGTTGCTGAATAAGCGGGGAACGACTTGGCGTAAATTACCCGAAGATCAGAAAAATAATATAAACGATGAAGACATCATCAACTTGCTTCTGGAATATCCGGCCATGATCAAAAGACCCGTTTTTGATTTTGGTAATCTGCGACGGGTCGGTTTTTCAAAGAAGGATCAGGAAGAGATTAATCTAATCCTGTGATATTTCATAGGCACAACGTCGCGCACCTTGAATGATATGTTCAGAACGTTTTACGGTGACGTCCCGGCCCAGAACCTCTTTGAATAAATTTAATTCCCGTGAACAGATACCGGAACAGGATTTTGCCGCCTCACATACCGGGCAGTTATTTTCCACGAATAGAAAGCCTTCCCGGTCACTGCTTTTAATTATATCGGCCATATAGCCTTCACGCGACCGGATGGCGGCCAGCGTTTCCAGCTTGTCCTTCAGGGGGCTTGACCGGGGGATTTGCCCGCCATAGTCCGCAAGTTGATCCCGAAAGCGCACATCCAGCAGCTTTTCCATGCCTTGTTCACCAAAAACTTCCTGAATTGATGAAATTAGCCCAGTGGAGAATTCCGCATGAGCGTTGGGGAAGTGATCATTGGCCTGTTCGGTGAGCTGCCATAATTTAGCGGGTCTTCCCTTGGGCCGGGGAACGTCACAGTAACAAATATCTCCCTGTTCCTCCAAGGCATAAAGATGCTGTCGGACGGCCATATCGGTTACGCCAAACTGTTTGGCAAGCTGTGTCGCTTCCTGTGGGCCATCACGTTTCAGTAACATTAAAATGCCAGCACGGGTCTTTTCTTTGGTATTTTTTTTGATCATTTTTATTTTCTAAAGAAAAATGTTTGACAAGTAAAGATAATACTGTATATCTATTTATATAGAAAAAACTTTAGAAAAGGAATTTATCATGATTACGACATTTATAACAACATCCGGAAGTACTTTTGCATTCTCAAAGTTTGTTGAAAAAATCTCCAGAGCCTTGAAATTTCTGGCACCGGCAAATATTGGCCCCTGGATGTATAAATAAACCCGGATTGGATGTGAAAATGACAGTTTCAATATGGGTCAAAGTGGAGAATAAGGCAAAGCTGGCCGAAAAAGGCCGGATGTTGTTTCGCCATGAGGGCAAGCAAATTTTAATTATCCAGCAAGAAGACAAAATTTTTGCAGTAAATAATCGCTGTCCCCATGAAGGTTATCCGTTAAGTGAGGGTAGCCTGTCAAAGGATTGCAAGCTGACCTGTAATTGGCATAACTGGAAATTTGACCTGCGGAGCGGTGATACGGTGGTGGGCGGTGATGTCCTTCGCCATTATCCTGTTCGTAATGATGAGGATGGTCTTTGGATCGATGTTCAGGATGCGCCACAAGAAGATATCCGGCAAAAAGCACTGGATAATATTCAGGATAGTTTTCAAAGATACGAATTTGACCGGATGGCCCGTGAACTGGCGCGCTTAAAACAGGCGGGTGGCGAATATGCTTTTGCCGTATCCCATTGTATAAGAAAAAATTATGACCGATTTGAATATGGTTCGGGCCATGCCTTTGCCGCTGCCGCAGACTGGCTTGCTTATGCAAGGACACAGGAAAGCCAAGGCAAGGATGATGAGGCTCTGGCGGCCATTCTGGAAATTATCAGTCATGTGGCATGGGATACCCTGAGAGAAAAAACCTTTCCTTTCACGGCTGATACTCAGCCCTATGACCAAAATTCCTTGATCAACGCCATTGAGCAGGAAGATGAGAATACAGCCGTCGCTCTGGCACGAGGTGCCATATTGGAAGGTCTGACATATGAGGAACTGGAACCTGCGCTGGCCGCAGCAGCATTGGCCCATTATAATGACTTTGGTCATTCAGCCATATATGTCCAGAAAGCGGGTCAATTAATTGATCAATTGGGGTCGGATGTGTTGGAACCAGTTGTCTTGTCATTGATCAGACATTTGATTTATACCAGCCGGGAAGATCTTATCCCTGAGTTCCGTCATTACGCAGGGGCATTGGCCAAGTGGGACGGAAAGGGAGAAAAGGCTATTTCGTCTCATGACCTTACGGGGCTGTCTGTCAATAAAACTATGGATAGGATGTTGCAATCATCGGCAAAAATTGAAGATATATATGCGGCAATTCACGAAACATTGGCGCGAAATATGCTATATTTTGATATGGCGCTGGACCAATCTACGGATCATCCTATCGCCCAGAATGTGGGTTGGCTAAATTTCACACATGCTCTGACATTTGCTAATGCGGGAAGAGATTTATGCGGACGTTACCCGGATTTATGGCCGCAGGCGTTGTTACAACTGGCCTGCTTTTCCGGCCGTAATGTTGGTTTCATTGACCGGGAACAGGATGTGTCGTCATTTAATGTTGCAAATCAGCAGGCATTTTTTGAGAGAGAGTTCATTAAACTTGTGGACCATGGCCTGCCGGAGCCCGTTGTTTCTTGTCACAGGTTGAAAGTCTTGACTGCGGTGAGGGAGGATGCAGAGTTGATGTCTTCTGGGGTCGCCAGAGATATTTTACTAGCCAGCGTAAATCGTTTTTTGAATTCACCGTTAAAGAGAAAGCATGGGTTGAGGACGGCAAAGCAGGCACGTTATTTTGTGCAACAGGAAGGATAAATCTCAGTCGCTGATTTTCTTAAGAAGATCACCTAGTGCTTTTGTGGTCTTTGTGGCGTTTTTATCACCTTTGTTTTGGGTTCCATTGTGAAAATAAAAACTGCCGTTGCAGTAATTATTCAGGGCATTGATCAAGTTATCTTTGGATATGGGTTTGCTAATCACTCCATTCATGCCAATATCCCGATATTCATTTCTATGCTTTTCTGTATCATCAGCGGTACAGGCAATAATAGGGGTTTCGGATTTTGGGGATGGTAAGTTTCTGATCATGCGGGTTGCCGATTTACCATCCATTTCCGGCATATTAATATCCATGAGAATGAGGTCAAAATTCTCCTCCTTCAGCGTCTCCACTGCGGCTAATCCTGTTTTCACACTTTTCACGTTATGTCCATTTTCAAGCAAAATGCTTTCAAGGATCACATGATTAATAAAAATATCATCCACAACTAATATATTTAATTTGTTCGGCATATTTATTTTAACTTCTCATTATTACCCGACCATAACATACTACCTCAATAGTTAAGGCATTGCTAATGTATTTGTTATTGGTTAATCTTTTTAGGTAGCGGGTGATAGCGTTGCGTAAGAAGACATCCGGCAAACATTAAACCACAGCCAATCAAAGCCTGTGTGCTTAGAATTTCACCATAATAGAAATAACCAGCAATGGCGGCGAATACAGCTTCAAGGCTCATGATAACCGCTGCCTGTGCTGGGGGTGATGTGGTTTGTCCGATCACTTGCAGGGTATATCCAATACTAACTGCCACAATGCCGCTGACAATAACCCATTTCCACTCATTAAAACTAAGCAGCATGGCTTTGTCACCCATATAAAGGGCGGCAAGATAACTGAGGGCGGCACAGGCAAAAAACTGTAGGGCGGCAAATTTAATCTGATCATGATCATTGGTCATATGATCAATGACAATCACATGAAAGGCCCAGAAAACAGCCCCCAGCAGGACCAGAAAATCCCCCCGCGCCATGGTGAAGCCAGTCATGCCCGAGAGCAGATAAAGGCCCAGACACGCCATTGCCACAGCAAACCAGATGCCATGATTATATCTGTTACCCATAAATAAACTTATGATCGGGACAATGACAATATAAAGACCTGTAATGAAGCCGGTATTTCCAATGGTGGTATATTGAATCCCAGTTTGCTGAAATCCGGCTCCGAAAAAGATCAATGCCCCCGCCAGTAAAGCACCTTTTATCAAAGCCGGGGAATATGACTTTTCAGTCCTGCTCTTTCCTTTATTTCGCCAGCCTATAAGTGGTAGAAGCACCAATCCACCCAAAAGAAAACGAAAAGCATTGAAACTAAACGGCCCCATATATTTCATGGCATCCTTTTGAAAAATGAAGGATGCGCCCCAGATAAGGGCGGCTAACAGGAGAATGAGGTTGGCACGGGTTACGGACATTGATTAAATTTCTCTTCACATTTTAGCCAATGAAACATGGAATAGGGTCGGAAAACAATCTATTTTTTAACTATATTTTTGTAATATGTTAATAGCTGACAGCTATTGATTAAAGCAGATAAAGTAAATGAAAACCATATGTCGGGTAATTGAATGGATAATGTAGCAATCTTTAAGGGAAGATTGGAAGTGGAGCGATCTACTTTGCAGGGAAATATTATTTTACTGCTTCTTTTTGCCACACAGGCAGGTGCGGTTTATTTCACCATGTGGAGCCAGAACCTCCTTAGCCATTTCAAACCGACACTTTATGAAAATATTCTGCTGGTCAGTCTGGGGGTCGTATTATTCGTCAAGGGCATATCCTATCTGTTGCGCTATGTAAATTATGATAGAGATAAACGGGGCCTTGCACGGGTGAAAGATGACTTTTTAGGCGGATGGATGAATGCCAACTATATGATCGCCTTTTTGGTACCCGTCTTGTTTTTACCAACCTTCATATCATTGTTTTCTTCCATGAAGTCGATCATTCATCTGGTGCAGCCCTTTTATCTGGATGAAGTCTTTATGAAAATTGACCGTTTTCTTCATTTCGGGGTTGATCCATGGCGTATCACACACAGTATATTTGGCACGGCCAGCCTGTCGGTTATGTTGAATTTTTTCTATAATCTGTGGTTTTTTATCATGTTTTCCTATGTATTGTGGCAGATCATCAACGTACATCTGGGGCGGTCGCGTTTGCAGTTTCTTATTGCCTTTGTCATATCATGGCCCCTGATCGGATCGCTCCTTGCGGTTCTTTTGTCTTCTGCGGGTCCGGTATATTACGGTGATATTGTTGGTGATGCCACAATCTTTGGTCCGATGATGGATGCTCTTGCCACTTTCGATAAGGAGTATGAGGATAGTTTCTTTGGCATCTATGCTCTGGGCACGCAGGATATGCTGTGGGCAGATTATCTGAAAAATGATACGGACATAGGCAGCGGCATTTCCGCCATGCCCAGTATGCATGTTGCCATTGCGGCCCTGCTTTATTTTTCCGCCCGCGAAACCAATAGATATATCGGCCATGGCATGCTTGTCTTTCTAACCCTTATCCAGATTGGATCGGTACATCTTGGCTGGCATTATGCCATTGATGGCTATGTGTCGATCCTTTTGATCTGGATGCTATGGAAGTGCTGTGGCTGGCTGGCAGGGCGCATCTATAAAGAACAGTCGGAGAGTGGCCTTGAATAAGAAAAATGAATATATTTCTGCGCTGGGGGACAATTTTTCCCGTGAGAATGGGTTAATTCTTGGGACTTTTTTTGTCTATACCTTATGTGCGGTTATTTTCTTTTTGTATAATGATCTTTATCAATATGCCAGCCTCAGAATTTATAAGGCACTTTTTTTCAGCGTATTTACTCTTCTCCTTATCTTAAAGTCATTCTATCACCTTTTATCAAACAGGGTGAGGCACGGCTATTATCTGGACAAGAAAAATTTCATTCCGGATTTAAAAGAAAACTGGCTCAACAGGCGTGTGGTTTTCACTATTCTCATGCCTCTGCTTGGTATTTCGCTCATGATGTCACTCTTTGGGTCGGTAAAGACGCTCTTTCCCATGGTAAACCCGTTTTATCTGGATGTGCCCTTGATGGAGATAGACCGAGCTCTGCATTTTGGTTTTCACCCCTGGGAATTGACCCATGCGGTCTTTGGGGCCGGACTAGTGACTGAGGTGGTGGATTTTATTTATCAGACATGGTTTGTCCTGTTAATGCTGTTCACCGCATGGATGATTGCCAACCACGGGTTAGGGCGGGTTCGGACAAAATTTTTATTATCCTATATTCTGATATGGGGCGTATTGGGGACTTTTCTGGCGGTGATTTTACCAGCCGCAGGTCCGTGCTTTTACGGTAATTTTGTCGATGGGGTTAATGTCTATAGTCCTCTTATGGGTCGGCTCCATGAGATTTCTGGGGTTATACAGGGTGATAATGGTCAAGTGGGTCTCTATGCCATATTGAATCAGGAATTGTTATGGTCCTTTTATACGGATGATTATATTGGTTTGGGCAGCGGTATTACGGCCATGCCCAGTATGCATGTATCTTTCGCCATGCTGGTCTTTCTGGCGGTACGGGAAATCAACCGAAAAATGGGCTATGCGGCCCTTTTGTATCTGATCTTCATTCAGGTGGGGGCTGTGCATCTGGGCTGGCATTATGCGGTGGATGGTTATGTTTCCATCCTGCTGACATGGATGTTATGGCGGTTCAGCGGCTGGATGGTGGGCCGGGTTTCGAAAACAACGGATTTTGACCAGAACAGTGGCGCGACTGTCCCAATACCCTGATTAGAAAATACCCTTGGCAATCAGCTTGGTTTCTTATAATCTCTTTCAAATATTATGGGAAACTATAAGGGGAAATCATGTTACGTCTATTCATTATTATTTTAGGAATGTTTATCATTCTGATGCCATCATCCGTGTTCGCGAATGAAGACGCTGGTAAAAAGGCGCAAGTTATTAGCCTGTATAAGAGCTATAGAGCCAGCCTGAAGGAAGAAGATAATCAGGCGGCCCTGAAGTATGCAAAGCAGATGTATGAATTGACGCCGAAGGTTTATGGTAAAATATCAAATCCCCATGCTACGGCAGCCTTCAATCTGGCTCAAATGAGTGAACTTTTATATATCAGAGAAGATGCCGCAGCACTTTATCGGGAACATATTGATATTCTGGATGCCTTAAATGTACCGAAAGATGAAAAATATTTGGGGAAATTGAGATTATTGACCAAGGCATATATGCGGGGTGATTATTATAAGAAGGCGGCAAAAAATGGCCGCAAGGAATTGAAACTTGCCAAGGCATTGAATATACAGGATGAGATATTGGCTGAATATGAACTTGCTTTGGGCATATATAACTACCGAATTTATGGTAAGGCTGGCAAGGCTAAGAAGCGTGTAAACAAAGCCATAAAACTATTTTCGGCCTCATATGGGGAACATCATATAAAGACGGCAAAGGCTTTGTTCTGGAGGGCAAAGTTGAGCATGGGCCTTAATAAAAACCGTAAGGCCGCCGAAGAATTTGAGAATGTTCTGGAAATTTATAACGAAAATCTAGATCCGGGGCATGGCTCTATTCTACAAACCCACGCCTTTCTGGTGAATACTTATGAAAAATTAGGGGAAAAGGAAAAATCTACGGAGCATTGCATTGCGGTAGCAAAGGAGCGCCCAGTAGGTTTTGAACGGGAAATTGAACCGCTATATAAGGTAATACCCGTCTATCCCCACAGTGCGGAACGTAGCCAAAGCGAAGGCTATATCATTGCAGAATTTATTGTTGATGAGTTTGGTCAGGTCAAAGACATAAAAACGCTGGAAGGCGAGAATGTAAAAACTTTTGAAAAAGCGGCCCATGAGGCTTTGTCAAAGTTCCGCTATGCGCCATCCATCAAGGATGGTGAGCGCGTTAAGACAGAAGGTGTCTTGCATAAAGTGACTTTTAAAATGGAACGGCGGTAATTTTAAGAATTTTCTTGATATTGCGGGAAAATATGAGAGGAAATTATGTCACATTTATTCATTACTATTCTTAGTGCGCTTATCTGTTTACTTCCACCACCCGCCCTAGCCGGTGATGACGTTGATCAAGAGGCTGAAATTCTCAGATTACATGAAGGCTATAATGCCAGCTTCAAAGAGGGGGATACTGACGCTGCCTTGAAGTTTGCCGAGCAGATGTATGCGCTGACCCCTAAAGTATACGGTAAAATATCAGACGCCCATGCAGCAGCAGCTTTGCATCTGGCAGAAATGAGGGGATATCAAAATTTATATTATGAAGCTATCCAATTCTATCAGGAATATCTATATATTACCAAGAAGATGAAGGTGCCAAAGGATAAACTCTACTTATCCGTATTGGAAGGTTTGACCTTAGTTTATCATATTAGCGGGGATGATAAGAGGACTATAATTTACGCATGGAAAACCTTGAAACTTGCAAAAAAATTGAAGTTGCCTAAAGGGGAAATCGGGGATTATGAATTGGCACTGGGTTTATATTATACCCATATCTACGGCAAACGCGCTGAGGCTAAAACACATTTAAAAATAGCCTATGATCTGTTTTATAAAAGTTACGGCGAAAACCATAATAAAACTGTCTCTGCAGTTTTCTGGCAGGGTAGAAATCTGCTTAATTATGGACAAAACCGTAAAGCGGCGATCATGTTTGAGAACGCATTGGCAGCCTATAAAAATATCCTTGAATATGATGACAGGCGAATAACGAATATATATTCTTATTTGGTGGATACCTATGAAAATATGAATGAGGGTGATAAGGCAACAATACATTGTATTGCCTATGCAATGGCGCGTCCAGAAAACAAACGTGGATATGTGTATCTATTATATAAAATAGCACCAAATTATCCTGTTACGGCCCGCCGCCATGAAAAAGGCGGTTATGTTATTGGCAAGTTTACGGTTGATGAGGAAGGCCGGGTTAAAGATATAAAAATTATTGAGACAACGGATAAAGTCTTTAATGATGAGGCGGTAAGCGCGTTATCAAAATTCAGATATGCCCCTTCAATCAAGGATGGCAAACCCGTCAAGGCATTTGACGTTTTGCATAAGATGAGCTTTGTCATGAAAAACTGACCCTTAATGTAACAGCGGGCCTTAAAGCAAAACTGAAAAACACCCTTGGCAATCAGTTTGCTTTCTTATAGTCTTTTCCAATATTGTTGGGAAATATAAGGGGAAATCATGTCACGTCTGTTTGTTGTTGTTTTTGGAGCGTTAATTTTCTTGACGCCAATATCGTTGCTGGCCGATGAAAAGGCCGATCAAAAAATGGTAGTTATTACCCTATATGAGAGCTATATGGACAGCCTAGGGGCAGGTGATTATGACATGGCTCTGAAATTTTCCAAGCAGATGTATGAATTGACGCCGAAGGTTTATGGTAAAATATCAAATCCCCATGCTACGGCAGCCTTCAATCTGGCTCAAATGAGTGAACTTTGATGGATGCTCTGGCACAATTCCGCTATGCGCCATCCATCAAGGATGGTGAGCGCGTTAAGACAGAAGGTGTCTTGCATAAAATTACTTTTCAAATAAAAAAGTGAGATATTTCTGAATTAATTCCTAATCCAGATAATCCAGTCCGATATCAACCGCCGGGGCGGATTGGGTGATGCGGCCTACGGAGATGTAATCCACGCCCGTCTCGGCAATCTCTTTTATGGTACTTAGTGTCACGCCACCGGATGCTTCCAGCTTGACCTGACCTTTGTACTTCGCCACAGCAGAGGTCAATTGGTCGTTACGCATATTATCCAGTAGCAATCGGTCTGCGCCAGCCTCTACCGCATCGGCGGCTTGATCCAGTGTATCGCATTCGACCGTGATGCCGATGGTACTGGCACTAGTATCATGGGCTTTCGCGGCCTCAATGGCTTGGCTGATGCTACCCACCTGTGCGATATGATTGTCCTTGATCAGAAGGCCATCATCTAGGCGCATACGGTGGTTCATGGCTCCGCCAAGAGCGGCGGCATATTTGGCCAGTTTACGGTAGCCGGGAATGGTCTTGCGGGTATCCAGCAGGCGGCAGTCCGTATGCTCTATTTCGCGCACATAAATGCGGGTGAGGGTCGCTATCCCCGACAGATGTTGCAGGATATTGAGGGCCGTACGTTCTGCGGTCAGCAGCTTTCTGGCATTGCCTTCCACTTTCAACATGATACTGCCCGCCACGACCTCGGCTCCGTCCGCCGTGATAATCTCGATCTTTGCCAGCGGGTCACAGGTTCGGATCACTTCCACGGCGATGAACATGCCTGCCACCACGATATTTTCCCGGGCAACCATAGCTGCCGACAGGTTTTGATCCGCCGGAATGGTGGCAAGGCTGGTCAGGTCGCCATGACCCACATCCTCATCCAGTGCGGATTTGATGAATTGGCGTAGTTCTTCCTTATAAAGCGGAGATTCCACCATTTAATAAGCTCGTCCAGATTTCGGCGGTCTGTTCTGAGCCATTGGCGGTGACATTTCCAGCATCCGGTCCAACGGGGCTTTGGCCGCCAGCCGTTCCTGCTCGCTGATCTCTATGGTCGGGGTCAGATCACGCAGGCAGTCGCGCAGCTTCTCCAGCGTGTTCAGCGCCATGAACGGGCATTGGTTGCAATTACATTCCCCGTCCATACCGGGCGCTCCGATGAAAGTTTTTTCAGGGGATGATTTTTCCATCTGATGAATGATGCCGGGTTCCGTGGCGATGATGAAGGTGTTGGCGTCATTTTCCAGAACAAATTTCAGGATGGATGACGTGGATCCCACATGATCGGCATGGTTCAGGATATGGGCCGGACATTCCGGGTGGGCGGCAACGGGGGCATCGGGATGTTCGGTTTTGAGCTTGATTAGCTCTTTTTCGGAAAATTGCTCATGCACAATGCAGGAGCCGGGCCATAACACCATTTCGCGACCAGATTCCTTGGCGAGGTACCCGCCAAGATGTTGATCCGGGGCCAACAGGATCGGTTTATCCTCTGGTATCTGGTCAATGATATGTTTGGCATTGCTGGAGGTGATAATAATATCGGAATGAGTTTTAACGGCCGCAGAGCAGTTGATATAGGTCAGACTGATATGGTCGGGATATTTGGCGCGAAAGGCGGCAAACTCATCCGGCGGGCAACTGTCTTCCAATGAACAGCCTGCTTCCATATCGGGCAGGACAACGGTCTTGCCGGGGCTGAGGATTTTGGCAACTTCCGCCATGAAACGTACCCCGCAGAATACAATGACATCCGCATCCGTCGATGCGGCCTTGCGCGACAGGTCGAGGCTGTCACCGACAAAATCCGCCAGATCCTGTATCCTGCCATCCTGATAATAATGGGCGAGAATGACGGCATTTTTTTCGATGCGTAGTTGGTTGATTTCTTCCAGTAGCTCGGCGTCAGTGGGGCCGTGCTTTCCCATCAAGGGTATAGACATACTCATTCCTGACCAGATTAAATTATATCCTATAGATGGAGGTTTAACTTCTGCTGTCAAGCTTGGCAAGGTCATTCATGGAATTCTGCCTTTTCGGGGATGCGGGTGAATGCGATCTTGCTGCCGGTATAGCGCGACATGGGGCAGGGCAGGGCCCCGGTGACAATGGTATCCAGACCATATTTTTTATTGATCAGATCCATGGCAATTGACAGGCGATTATGCTTTTTCTGCTCACGGGCGACGGGGTCACCCAGGGCCGCGAACATATCCGGCATCCTGTCATCCTCATGAACCAGCCCGTAAAGGGCGACGGAAATCTGTTTTATATGGGTTGAATTTTCTACTTGCGACATATCATCCCATAAGCCGTTCAGGGCCTTCAGAAAGCAGTAGTTATTCTGTGCGTAGGGCAGTTTAATATGCTTTTGCCATCGGGATGGTTCCTCCCGGCATTCAAAACGCACATAAAGGTTATAGAAACTGGCGTAAAAGCCCAGCCGACGCATACGGGTCACGGCCTTGACGGTTAATCTGCGGGCGACCATGCGGGCCTTGTGTCGGGGGCGCATGCGCGGCGACAGGACATGGCTATGGCCCACGGTATGACGTTGTGTTTCCGACGGCTCGGCAACCTCAACCCCGCGCAGGGCGTACCAGAAACGCTCCCCCTCCACACTATGCCAGATTCTTCGCACATGTTTCGGATCAAGGTTCCAGAAATTTTGTAGGCTCGTGATGCCCACATCGCGAAGCCGCTGTTCCATTCGGCGACCAATACCGGGCAGGTCGCGCAGAGATAAATGAAGTAGTCGGTCGGGCAGTTCATGGGCTTCCAACACGGTCAGGCCATTGGGTTTTTGCAGGTTACCCGCCACTTTGGCCAAAAAACGGTTGGGTGCAATCCCGATGGAGCTTTTCAGGTAAAGCCCCACATTATCGGCAATGCTCTGTTTGATGCGCTGGGCTAGGGCGATGGCATTGCCCTTGTCTTGCTCCGGTCCGATCAGGCGACAGGCGACCTCATCAATGGAACAGACTTTTTCCAGCGGAATATGACGGTCAATTTCCGTCATAATCCGGTGGTGGAAATCTACATATTTGTCATGACGGGCGGGTACGATCAGCAGGCCGGGACACAGGCGGCGGGCTTCATAGATCATGGTGCCGGTTTTAACGCCGAATGCCTTGGCCTCATAGCTGGCGGCAATGGCGCAGGTGCTGTCGGTACCCGATGTGGGCACAACCGCAACCGGCCTGTTGCGCAGGTGTGGCTGTAGCTGCTGCTCAACACTGGCAAAATAGCTGTTCAGATCAATATACATCCACCGAAGGGCAGTGGGAATTTCCAACATATTCTCTTGAGTCTCTCATAATGGGAGGGGGCAGTATTATAGACTCAAAATATAGAACAAAACAAGAACAAATATTAGATTACAGTAAAAACCCCGTCTTTCGTTATGTCTCCGTCACAGGTTATCTGACCGTTGTCGGCCATATGGATCAGGTGGGACAGGACCGAGCTTGCGGCGGCGGGGTGGAGATAGGTGGGAATGTCGCTATAGATGGCACCCACCATTTCGGGGATATTATGGGCGCCTTCGGAAATGGCGGCCAGAATCTGCTTCTCCCGATCATGACGATGGGCGATCAGGGCTTTGACATAGGGCTGTGGATTCTCTATTGGGGCACCGTGGGTCGGATAGTAGATATCATCATCTCTGTGCAGAAGCTTCTCAAGGCTAGAGAGATAATCTTTCATATCCCCGTCCGGTTGGGAAACAACGGATGTGGACCATCCCATCACATGATCGCCGGTGAAAAAGGCCTTTTCTTCCCGCAGACCAAAGCATAAATGGTTGGACAGATGACCGGGCGTGTGGACAACGTCCAATGTCCAGCCATCTCCCTCTATCATATCGCCATCCTTTAAGATATGGTCGGACCTGAAATGTTGGTCTCGACCTTCTTCGGCATGATTGTCCACATCGGCTTGGCTTCCCATATCAAAGGCGTATATATCTGCCCCCGTGACCAGCTTCAGGGGATGTGCTGCTGGGGAATGATCCACATGATTATGGGTGACCAGAATGTGGCTGACTTCCACAGTTTCCAGAAATTTTTCCAAGGCATGAATATGGGAGGCAATAGCCGGCCCCGGATCAATGACCGCAACTTTATTGGTTCCCACAATATAAGTGCCCGTACCATGAAAGGTGAAGGGTGAGGGGTTATGGGCGACGAGTCGACGGATCAAGGGTGTGACTTGTGTGACTTTCCCATAGTCGGGCGAAAAATTTTTATTAAATTTAAGCATATTTCTGAAAACTGTTTCTATTTTTTAAATATATTCGACAATTAATTTTGATTTATCATGATATAGAGCAATTAATTGCGTAATGTGTTACAATGACTTCTATTGATTGTAACAGTATTTTATGAGGCATGTCATGTCATCTCCTACCAAACCACAGGGTTTTGCCACGCGCGCCATTCATTCCGGGCGCGATAAGAGCGACCCCCATGGCTCTCTGACCTCACCGATCTATATGACATCCACCTTTGAGTTTGATACGGCGGAGCAGGGCGGGGCGCGTTTTGCCGGTGAAGAAGGTGGTTATATCTATACCCGCCTTGGCAATCCCACATTGAATGAACTGGAACAAAAGCTTGCGGAACTGGAAGGGGCCGAAGCCTGCCTCACGGTAGCGTCCGGCATGGGGGCTATATCTAGCGTTTTCTGGTCCTTTGTCTCGCCGGGGGATGAAATTCTGGTGGATGAGACTTTATACGGCTGCACATTCGCTTTCTTCCGTCATGGTATGGAGCGGTTCGGTATTACGGTACGTCATGTTGATATGCGCGATCCTGAAAACCTCACCCGTGAGATTTCCGATAAAACACGGGTTGTATATTTTGAAACGCCGGCCAATCCTAATATGCGCATTGTGGATATCAAAGCCATTTCAGAAATTGCCCATACTAAAGGGGCCAAGGTGGTGGTGGATAGCACTTACTGCACACCGTATCTGCAAAACCCCATTGCGCTGGGGGCGGATATTGTGGTCCATAGTGCCACCAAATATTTAGGTGGTCATGGTGATCTGATGGCGGGTGTTATCCTGTCCAGTACCGAAGATATGGAACAGATCCGCTATGTAGGCCTGAAGGATATGACCGGGGCCGTCCTCTCGCCCATGAATGCTTTTCTGATTACGCGTGGCTTGAAAACACTGGAGCTTCGTATGGAGCGGCATTGTGATAATGCGGAAAAAATCGCAAGCTTTCTGGAGGGCAATAATAAGGTGGAGAAAGTTTTCTTTCCCGGTCTGCCGTCTTTTGATCAATATGAGCTGGCAAAAACACAGATGCGGCGTTTCGGCGGCATGATTGCTTTCGAACTGAATGGGGGCCATGATGCGGGTCTGAAATTCCTCAATTCGCTGGAACTCTGCAAGATTGCCGTTAGCCTCGGGGACGCGGAAACATTGGTTGAACATCCTGCTTCCATGACCCATTCCACATACGAGCCGGAAGAACGTGCGCGCTTTGGCATCACTGAAGGGCTGGTGAGGATTTCCGCTGGTCTGGAGACAGCAGACGATATATTGGCCGATATCAATCAGGCCTTAAACTACTCGTAAACTATTTGACAGTCTGGACTTCTGGGTCTAGGGTTTAATCGTTATGAGTGACTTATTTAACATGTCTAACCTGTTGGGGAAAATACTAACAGGATTCTACATTCTGTTGGCCCTGTTGGCATGTGACCAAAAGGAGACTGAGGGCTATAAGCCATCATTTTCTGACCATAGTTCCGATGTAAAACATGAATATATTCTGGGTGTCCATCCGCTTCATAATCCTGAACGTCTCTATGAAATATTTGGCCCTTTGGCCGATTATCTGAATGAGAAAATTCCAGAGGCTTCCTTTAAAATTGAGGCGTCACGAAATTATGCGGCCTATGATGAAAAACTCTATGCCGGCAAATTTGAATTTGCGCTGCCAAACCCCTATCAGACGATTAATTCTTTACAGCATGGTTATCGTGTATTTGGTAAAATGGCCGATGATCACAAATTCCGTGGAATTATCCTTGTTCGCAAGGACAGTGGCATTAAAAAAGTTGCAGATTTGAAAGGTAAGTCGGTTAGTTTTCCCGCACCGACAGCACTCGCAGCAACAATGATGCCGCAATATTACCTCCAAACCCATGGTATTGATGTGATGAAGGATCTGGATATTCATTATGTGGGATCACAGGAATCCTCGGTGATGAATGTATATCTTGGGAATGTTGTGGCGGCGGCCACCTGGCCTCCACCGTGGAATTTATTGTCGGCAGAAAGACCTGAACTGGCGGCAGAAGTCTATCCGATCTGGCAGACAGAGCCGCTGGTGAATAATGGTTTGGTGGTGCGGGATGATGTCCCGCCCGAACTGTTAGCAAAAGTCTCTAATATATTGTTTTCACTTCATGAACATCCAACGGGTAAAAAACTATTATCAGCTATGGATCTTTCCCGTTTTGAAACAGCAACGAACGCAACATATAAGCCGATAACTGTATTTTTGGAAAAATTTCACGAAAAAGTAAGACCATTGGATTAGTATGTTAAGGCTTTTGGGGTAATAGAGTTATCGTAACCGTATTTGAGTATTTGAGTATTTGATTAATGACTATTATCAAAAAAATAGAATATTTTTGGAAGGGGTCAATTCGGCGGCAGTTGATCATCGGGATCGCCCTTGTGCATGCAGTATTGATGACCATATTTGTTTTTGATCTTGTGACCCGCCAAAGCAATTTTCTTCGTGAACAGACTATCGAACATGCCGGAAGCCTCGCCAAGACACTGGCGGCCAATAGCACGTCATGGATATTATCCAGTGATGTTGTGGGTCTGGAAGAAGTGATTAACTCTCAAAGCAACTACCCCTCTTTGCAATATGCCATGATCCACGATTTAAAGGGCAAAATATTGGGTTATACGGACCGTAAAATGGTTGGTAAATATATTGACGATCCCATCAGCCTTGCTTTACTTGATCATATATTGGCAACCGTTGTTATGGTCAATAGTGACGAAATAATCGATGTTGCGGCACCTGTTGTGGTAAAGGGCCGTCAAATAGGCTGGGCGCGTGTCGGCATTGATCGTAATAATACGACAGTTAATTTGGATATCATTACCAGAGATGGCGTTCTTTACACATTTGTGGCGATAATTGTCGGAACCATATTTGCATATTATATGGGGCTGGGGTTGTCGCGGGGTATATACCGGCTGATCGGTGCTGCCGATTCAGTATCAAAAGGGTTGCATGATACGCGGGCAGATGTGGTTCGCGTAGATGAGCTGGGAAAACTGGCTCATGGATTTAATGATATGCTTGATTCAGTGTATAAGGCCCGTCAGGAGCTTTTAACCAGTGAACGCAGGGCCAGCGATTTTGCCAATGTATCTTCCGATTGGTTTTGGGAAATGGATGCCGATTTGAGATATACGTCAATCACTGGTAATTTTGAAAAAATTACAGGTTACGAAGTTGATGAGGTGATTGGCACTAAACGGTGGAATTTTTCAAATGCTCAGGATACACCCGAGAAATGGGAAAAACATAAGGCTGACCTCATTGCCCGACGCCCTTTTAAAGATTTTGAATATACCGTTGTCTTTGGCAATAATGAGAAACTGCAAGTCAGTGTCAGCGGTGTTCCAGTGTATGATAATGATGGACAATTTGTCGGATACCGGGGAAGCGCCAAGAATATCACGGAAAGAATTAACAACAAACGAGAATTGGAAAAGGCCAAGGAAAAAGCAGAGACAGCGAATAGGGCTAAATCTGAATTTCTAGCCAGCATGAGTCACGAGCTCAGAACACCCCTTAATGCTGTTTTAGGGTTTGGTCAGATGCTTCAGCTCAACCCTAAAGATGACCTCTCTACAACTCAGAATGAGTATGTGGAAAATATTCTAACAGGTGGTAATCACCTTCTGAAACTCATCAATGAAATTCTTGATTTGTCACAGATTGAGGCTGATCAGGCATCTATTTATCTGACAGAGATAGATGCAGAGGAAATTATTAAAAGCTGTATAGTTCAGATTTTACCCTCGTGTGAGGCGAGAGGCATAAAGATTATTAACCGGATTAAGGCTAGTTCCGATGATTTCCTTCGTACAGATCAGATGCGGTTTAAGCAGATAATAATTAATCTCCTGTCCAATGCTGTAAAATATAATAAAGATAGTGGTACAATAACGGTGGATTACCAAAAAACCAAGGAAGGATTTCTGCATATATCCATAGCGGATACTGGTGTTGGTATCGCCGAAAGAAACCATGCAAATATTTTTAATATGTTTCAACGTCTGGGGTCTCATTCAGGGGTAGCAAGAGAAGGCAATGGTATCGGGCTTGCCATATGTAAGTTGCTTACGGAACAACTGGCTGGACGAATAGATTTTGAGAGCGAGATTGGCAAGGGCACAACATTCTGGATTGAGTTGCCGCTGGCATCAAATAAAGGGGTGCTCATCTGGAGTGACAGCCTGCGTGTTGGTGTTGATGCCATAGACAAAGACCATCAAACCCTTATTTCTCTTACTAATAAAATTTCCAGTGGCAATTGCGATGGAACTGATTTGAATGATATCATTAAGGAGTTAATTGAATATACTCAATATCACTTCAGACGAGAGGAAGTCATTATGGAAGTATGTGGTTATCCGAAATTGAAAGAACATCGTGCCTATCATCAAAAATTTGTTGCCGAAGTGAATGATTTAGCCCGTGATTGGCGAAAAAATAAAAGTCCGGAATTACACCAACGACTCAGCTACTTTTTGCGAGACTGGTGGGTTGGACATATTATGAAAGTTGATACTGAAATAGAGGAATATACCAAAGGTAAGAAGAAGGAAATTCGTAAGGCTTTGACAGAACTTGAGAAATGATCAATCTACCATAGATTGATATATGTTAATATGACTTCCGTTTTTGTGTAGTATACTCGGACATGATTTTCCGAGAGGTGAATATCATGAGTTTTCGCAAGGTAAATATAACGTTGATCGGGATAATGGTGATAATCGCCATGGTTATTCTGGCCAGTACATTAACGGCCTTATATCAGGTGGCTTTGGATCAATCTCGTGAAAATTTGACAAGAACGGCCCTTAGTCAGACGCGGCTACTGGAATCTGTGGCTCTTTTCGATCAGGAATATAGTGCTGATTATCCGGATGGATCGTTATCAGCGACATTCAGCCAAATAAATGAGGCCTTTAACTCACTGGAAAAGATAGGGGAAACAGGGGAATTCCTTCTTGCTCAGAAGCAGGGTGAAAATATTAATTTCTTGTTGATTTCACCTGGTGGCGGTGAATTGGTGCCCCGTGGGGTACCCTCCGGATCTGTCTTGGCCGAACCCATGCGGCGAGCACTTAACGGGTACGGCGGCGTCATGATCGGAAAAGATTATGATGGTGTTGAAGTTTTAGCAGCCTATCAGCCGGTAAAAACACTGAATTTTGGGATTGTTGTCAAAATTGATATTGCCGAGGTCCGTGCGCCGTTCCTGGAAATGGGAGGTTTTCTTATATTCTTTTCAATGCTCCTGACGGGGTTAGGTGCAGCACTATTTCTGCGTGTGAACAATCCCATGATCCGCCGGATAAAGGAAAGTGAGCAACGGTATCATCGTGCTGTTGACGGGACAAATGATGGCATATGGGATTGGAATATTAAAACGGGTGATGATTACTTCTCGCCACGTTGGGCAGAGATTCTGGGGTATGACTTTAGCGACCTTAAACCGGTTGTGGCAACGTTTACAAATATTATTCATCCTGATGATAGAGATCTGGTATGGCACCATGTTAATACCCATTTGGAATTTAAGACACCATTTGACATGGAATTTCGAATGCGTAAAAAAGATGGTGAATATATTTGGGTGCAATCCAGAGGCAGAGCAAGCCGCGATGAATTTGGCCAGCCCACTTATATGGCGGGTTCCATAATAGACATAACGGACCGTAGGTTATATGAAGATAATTTACGGGTAGCCAAAAAAGAAGCGAATCAGGCTAGCAAGGCAAAATCGGAATTCCTTGCCAGCATGAGCCATGAACTTCGAACTCCGCTAAATGCCGTTTTGGGGTTTGGACAGATGTTGCTATTAAATTCAGAAGAAACTCTTTCGAAAACCCAGAGCGAGTATGTGGAGAATATTCTGACTGGTGGCAATTATCTTCTTAAACTTATTAACGAGATTCTCGACCTATCTCAAATCGAGGCCGACCAAGCGGCCATATTTTTGGAAGAAGTCGATGCCGTAGAAACCATTCAAAATTGTATTACACAGGTACAGCCTCTTGGGGAAGAGCGGGGAATAAAAGTTATTAACCAGATTAAGGCTGGAGCGAAGGCTCTTCTTCGCACAGACCAGTTGCGCTTCGAACAGATCATAATAAATCTTCTATCCAATGCGGTAAAATATAATAACGATGGTGGTACGATTATAGTGAGTTATCAGGAAACCAAGGAAGGATTTTTGCGGATACTGATTGCGGATACTGGTATTGGCATTGCTGAACAAGATTATGTAAATGTTTTTAATATGTTTCAACGTCTCGGTTCTCATTCTGCGATAACCAGAGAAGGCAATGGTATCGGCCTCGCCATATGTAAACTGCTTACAGAGCAAATGGGCGGGCGGATTGATTTTGAAAGTGAGGAAGGTGTAGGCACAACATTCTGGATCGAGTTGCCGCTGGCATCAAATGACATGATACTAATCTGGAGTGATAACTTGCGTGTTGGCGTTGACCCCATCGACAAAGACCACCAGGTAATTATTTTTCTTATTAATAAAATTTCCAGTGGTTTTTGCCAAGAAGCAGAATTGAATAACGTCATTATAGAGTTGATTGAATATACCGAATATCACTTCAGGCGAGAGGAGACGATCATGGAAGTCTGTGACTTCCCCAAACTGATAGAACATCAGGAATACCATCAGAAACTTGTTGCACAGGTGCATGAACTGGCCCGTGATTGGCGTGAAAACAAAGACCCTGAAATGCGGTATAGACTCTGCCGTTTCTTACGCGACTGGTGGATTGGTCATATCCTGAATGTTGATGTTGAAATAGCGCAGTTTGCGACGGGGAAGACACAGGAAATCCGTCAGGCCCTGAACAACCTTGAAAATAATTAAGTAGCTTTGGCATAAAGTCTGCTTAACGGGCTGTGTCAATGATAAAGGAAACCTGGCATCCATAACCGCTTAAGGCCGCTTGATGGTCAGGCTATATGTGCGTTCCGTATGGCTATCAATATCTTTCCGATATAACCATGTGGGCTTATTTCGCAAATTTTGATACATTAAATACTGGTCATCATAATGTTTTGCTTTTTCACCGTCTGGTTTTATGAAGCCACTTTGCCCGGGCGGGACAACCTCATAGCCCTTTGGCCCATCCTGTGTAAAGACAGTCATATTATTTTCAGTACCCCGGTTCATGGCGGGTATATCATCACGTACGGATTGGGCCAATGCCTGCGGGATACCCAGAAAATTAACATGCCGAAACCGCGTGGCGGGCACTGGCAAATGCCACCGGGATATATCCTTGCCGAATTTGGTAGTTAAACTCTCAAGCGCCTTATCAAGTGCCGCGATCCATATATCATCAGCCTTTTCACCATTAAGAAAGTCAAATCTGCCGCGTCCCTGCAATGTTTCAAAAAGCAGTTTAAGCCCAACGGAAATATTAATACCGCTGGCTGTCGGCTTTTCCGGCGTGCCGTAGCCGGTGCTGTGGGCGATGATGCCCCCAATATTACCAGACAGGTCATCAGATAACACAGACACCATCATTTCCCTCAGCCAAAAGCGGAAAATGGCATTGCCGGGATGCTCGTAGCCATTGCCACTTGAATTGGCTGTGCCTTTTCCCGTCATCTTTGAAAATGTACCATCCCAGCTGAGCAGCGCGTCCCTTATGGCGGCATAACGCGGATTTTCTCCGTATGTTGTCAAAGCAGATAACATAAGGGGCCGGAAATAGGTGGCATTGGGGTCGGTGAATGAGGCCTGCATCATTAAATGCCACGCCTGATCAGGGGTCATTCTGCCTGCTTTCCTTACGGCATCATCCAGTATCTTAACCCGGTCTGCTTCTGACCATGAAGCCCACCATTCATCGGGGTTATCAACACCCGCGCCGGGCTTGTTATTCCAGTTGGCAACATAATGGCTCGAAGGATTGAGTTTTTGAGGGTTCATAGCGGGTGATTGAATGGTGACCCAATCCATATCACCTTCGCCGCTGACGGGAAGGCGATTATCATGATCCTTGGCCCTGACAGGGTACGCCCCCATGGAACCATAGCCAATATTGCCTTTTTGATCGGCGAAATACCAGTTTACATTCAGGGCAGATTTACCCACGGCATTTAGCCATTCAGCGTGGTTTTTAGCCCTTGTGGCTTCTATCCATCCGGTGAGGGTTTCAAGTTCGCGTCCGGCCCACCCCCGCCGCTTGGCATAGGCATATTGCCCGTCCCGGTGGATAATGGGGCCATGAATGCTGTTCAGGGCATTAAAGGTAATGTCTTCACTGTCTTTGACCTTAATAATTTCTTCTCGGGAACGCAGAGCCTTCCATAGGCCTTTATGTTTATAATGCAGGGGACGATCAGGGTTTAATGTCTCGCGGAATATATCCACATTATCCATAACACCCCATGTGCTGCCCCATGTTATATGTTTGTTATAGCCGAACATGGGCAGCGGATAGCCAAGCGGTGCATTGCCGACCGCATCCCAGCCCGGGGAATGAAAACCAACCGAATAGGTATAGGCGGGTACGTACCAGCCAAACTGCGGGCCATTGATCAAAACAGCCTTGGCACCCTTTAGCCGCTCCGGCCCAAGAACAAGGGCATTGCTGAACGCATGTCCCCTCGCATTTGGGTTATGGGGGGGTGAGATTTTCGCATTAATCACCTCATGACGTTGAAAGGGCTGGGGGGCGTGCGCGGATTTCTGCCAGTCGCCTTTGGGAATTGATGTCGGGGCATAACCATTATTTATCGGTATCACGGCATTGAATATTTTCCATGCGTCCACCTTGCCGTGGGTTTTGATGAGGTCGGAAAGAAAGGCCTGATTTTCAAGTTCCGTATTAAAATCACCAAACCTGAGCAGCATGGAGCCAACAAACATCATCACCACATCATAATCCGTCCAAAGCTGTGGCCGGAAATCATTGGCGGTGAACTCGTAAGGCATCAGTTGGTCCGGATCGGCGAGTACGGTGGCGATACGATCATTGATACCTGCGGCGAAGCCCTTGAATAATCCACTCATATTATCATCAAGAAAAGATATTTCCGCCCGAATATCGTCGGGCCAGAATAGGGTTCTTTGTTTTTTGTCAAAGGCAATAAAACCCTTGCCCAGAACCTCTGCTACCTTGCCTTGCGTTGATCTTTTGAGCATTTCCAGCTGATAAAGGCGGTCTTCGGCCAGAACGTAGCCATAGCCATAAAAAAGGTCATGATCATCCTTGGCATAGATATGCGGAGTGCCAAAGTCATCGCGTTTTATGGTAACAACCGTGTCACCTGCTGATACTGCCATGGGTAACAGACAGGCCGCGATAATAATGCCAAGACCATTGAATTTCATGATCAAATTCCCTTATTATTGTTCACGACATACTTTTAAAAGGGGCCAATACATAAAGCGACCGAGCAGACCATAACATAAGAGGCTAATCAGTAATACCCGTTATAATTTGTAGCCTTTTGATAGAAATATCATGGAGAATTAATAATCATATCTGAGGCTTTTTCTGCAATCATAATGGTTGGAGCATTTGTATTGCCACCGATCAGTGTCGGCATAATTGACGCATCAACAACTCGCAATCCTTCAAGTCCATGAACTTTCAGGCTGTCAGGGGATACCACGGCCATATGGTCATAGCCCATCCTGGCGGTCCCTACCGGGTGATATACGCTGTCGGACCTGTTGCGTAATATCTGTTCAATATCGGCGTCACTGTGAATGTTGGCGGTATATAATTCTTCAGTTGCGTGCGAACTCAGGCGCGGGCTATTCATTATTTTGCGCATGATTTTAAAACCCTTCATCATGACATCCATATCCGCTTGTTCCTTAAAGAATGCCGGATCAATTTTCGGGGGTGCCAACGGGTTAGAATTATGGAGTTCAACCGAGCCAATGCTTTTGGGCCGTAATACGCAGACATGGCAGCTGAAACCATGTCCCCAATGCAGGCTCCGATTATGGTCATCAACGATGCCATTGATGAAATGTAGTTGAATATCAGGTCGACTGAGAGCGGGGTCAGTTTTCAGAAAGCCGCAGGATTCAGCCGCACTGGAAGAAAAGACACCCCGCCTTGTGAAAGCATAACGAATGGCTTCTCCGGTCATTTTAACAAAACCGGGTAGAGAAAAACCCATTAGTTCCAGGGATCTGGATTTATATGCCGCCACATAATCGATATGATCCTGAAGATTTTCTCCCACACCCGGTAAATCATGGCGAATATCAATGCCGTGTTTCTGTAACTTTGCCGCAGGACCAATACCCGATAACATAAGCAACTGAGGCGATCCAAAGGCCCCGGCTGATAAAATTACTTCTGCCCGAGCCTTGACCGATTTTTTCTGGCCTTTGGAAATATATTCCACACCGATGCAGCGGTGACCGTCAAAGAGCAGTTGTGATGATTGCGCCTGAGTTATGATATTAAGTTTTGGATGGTTTCGGATGGGTTTCAGGAAGGCGACTGCAGCACTGCATCTCTGTCCCTTTATCTGAGTAACCTGAAAATCGCCAATCCCTTCCTGTCGTGCGCCGTTAAAATCCGGGTTATACTGGTGTTGAAGTTCCTTGGCATCAGCAATAAAATTATCATTGAAAGGGTTGCGGCTTCTTAGGTCAGCCACATTCAGCGGACCACCGGTGCCGTGGTATTCGTCTTGCCCACGTTCATTATTTTCTGATTTTATAAAATAGGGCAGGATATCATCATACCCCCAGCCCGCATTGCCCGCATTTGCCCAGTCATCATAGTCACTTCGGTGACCCCGTACATAAAGCATGGCATTGATGCTACTGCTGCCGCCCAGTGTCTTGCCCCGTGGCTGATAGCCGCGCCTGCCATTCAGTCCCGCTTGAGGTTCTGTATCAAAGGCCCAGTTAACATGCTTAGTGGGCAGAATGACCGCTAGACCAAGGGGGATATGTATCAAGGGACTCTTGTCCGTTTTTCCCGCTTCCAAAAGACAGACGCTATGCCCGGCATCTATCAAACGGCGAACCAGAACGCATCCGGCAGAACCGCCACCGATAACGATATAATCATATTCTTCCATGGTCGGTATCCCCTAGTGAACTGTAAGTTTGATTGGTGATAAAAACGGATCCAACATCGCCATAAAGGCAGTCAAATCTTGTGTGTTGCCAGTGATGGAGACTACAGGCAAGGCCGTGAACTGTGCAATAGATAATTTTCCCATGAGCAGACCAATGATGGCCTGACGGGGTGCCTGAATAGTTACCGTTGCATCCGTTGTGGCTTGGCCATGGAATTGCATGATTGACTTGCGAACCTCAAGCCCATGATGTTCATTTGTGTCGATGGCTGTAAAATTTATCTTCAGATTTTTATCTTGAGATATTTCCGTTTTAAGCCTCACAGAAAGTCCTTCCAGAATTTTAGATAATGGCCATTGTGCAATGATATCAGGGGAAGAAAAGAAGCCAACCGCATTGACCAGACCTTTTGCGGGATCAATTTTTCCTTCTAGTTCATATGATGCGGTAAGATACCAGTTTCGCCAATTGATATTCATGGAGGCTAGCCCCAGTTCACGCAAGGCATGAGCCTTTATGTTTCTGGCATCCTGATCTGTTTTATCGATACGGATAAGATGTGTCATCAGTTCCGCTGCCCATTGATATTCTAGTTCTTTCATGGCTTTCTCAGCATGGTTTAGAACATTGCCCCGCCCACCCATGAGGGCGATATACCGCCGTGAGGCATATGGTGCGGGTAGCGGGTTCAGATCAACCGGATCACCGGCAAACCAGCCCAGATAACCATTATATATCTGACGTACGGAATGTTTTACAGTACCGTAATATTCGCGCAGGAATGGGGTGTAGCTACTGAGATAGGGTGGCATTTTAACCAGATTAACCAGTTCATCTGGGGTCGCTCCTTTGTTCATATGGCGCAAAGTCTGGTCGTGAATAAATTGGATACCATCGCGGGTCATGCGGATTACTTCTTCGACTTTTTCCTTGCCGTAGATCGGTTGCCCATGAGAAGGCACGAGATGTTCGGCTTTAAATATTCGTAATTTATCCAGACTTTTATACCAGAGATAAGGGTCACGGAATTTAGTGCCCCTGAGCGTATGGATATTGGGCAGGGTAGGGCCTTGAATGGCTTCTCCAGACAGCAGGATATTATCGTCCTCTAGATAAACTGCAATTTCATCTGGTGCCTCGCTCGGCACATGCTTGATCAACATCTTAACACCGGCGATTTCAAGCTTTAGCGCATTATCGACAAATGTATTGGGACGAATGAAACTTGAGATTCCGGGGGTGATTTCCGGTCCGATTCCATGGTTCATCCCTTCGTGATCCTCCGGTGATAAAAACAGGCCAAAGGAATATGCCGTGCGCATGGCAAGAATAGGGCCGACCGCACCCCCCTGATGAATGACGTTATCAAGCATGGTTCTGTGGGCAATTATCTTGACGGTTCCGCTGTCAACCTGCGCTTGACTGATAATGGCCTTTACCCCACCCCAATGGTCCGGGTGGAAATGGGTATAGACAACAGCTTTAACGGGCTTGTCAGTCTTTTTTCTTAATTCGGCCCATGCTTCTGCAGCTTCTGTGGGATGGGTACCTGTATCAACCACAATAACACCGTCATGGCCGACGACCATAATGATGTTGCCCAGACTATAACCCACTGCCGAATAGACCCGGTCACCGATTTTATAGACCTTCTTCTGGAAATGTTCGGTATGTTTTTTCAATTCGAGATGAATGGGTGCAGCCTGCATTCTTGCGAATGTGGTTGGGGTTCCTAATATTAGAAACATCAAGAGGGATATTAACCGAAACAACATGAGAGTGTCCTTTTCAAAAATTTGCCATAATGCCTTATACCAAAATGTTGTAATTCTCTGTAGTTCTAGTTATAGTTAATTGTTATAGCTTTTAGGAATAACAATGCTTGATATATCAGACATCAACCGGATCAGAATAGTGACGGAGGAAGGAAGTTTTAATAAAGCTGCTCCGAAGTTGTTTATGTCTCAGCCTGCACTGACCAAAAGGATTGCACGCCTTGAAGATATTCTCGGTATGAAATTGTTTCATCGGTCTAACAAGGGTATCATTCCAACGGCCTTTGGTAAGAAAATAGTTGCTGATGGCACCATAATATCGCAACAGATGGATATTCTGGAACGGGAACTTACTTTAATGGCGGGTAAGGAGCTAGGCATGCTCAGACTTGGTGTAGGACCCGTTATAGAGGAAGAGATATTGCCAAAAATTCTTGGTGATTTTTTAAAGGCATACCCCCATATTGGTTTTGATATTAAAGTTGATAATGCCAATAATCTGATGAGATTTCTGGAGGCGGGCGAGATTGATATCGCTGTTGGGGCATTTTCAAATATTCAGCACTATACAGATTATCACGTAGAGCGGCTTGGGCGGCAAAAAGTAATATTTGTTGTTAGACCGGAACACCCCCTTTTTGCTCATAGTGAATCGAGCTTTAATCTTTCGGAAGTGTTTGAATATCCCTTGGCAATTCCCGATATTCCTCCTGCCATTGAGGAATGGTTCGTGTCACAGAGACAGGCGCCCTTAAACAAAGGCACGTATTTTTTATCTGAAAATTACAGGTTGCTTATCACCGTGGCCAAATCTACCAATCATGTGATTGCCGGACCTGATATTTTATTTTCCGAAGATCTCAAATGTGGGCAGCTTAGGATTATTCCGTTGAAAAAACTTCCCCTGTGGGAGGCTTATATTATCATGCGCCCAGAGGCTATTCATACGCCGATAGTGCAGTCTTTATCATGCAAAATAAAAGAATCTTTTGCAATGATATAGCTTTTCTGAAGATATGAGGAAAAACCAGTATTTGGCGACGAAAAGAAAAATTTGGGGATACTTTTCAGCTGAACATAGTTGCCTTGACAGGCCATGCACAACCAAGTACCAATAAATTGGATGGATAAAAAAAATTTACAGTATAAAAGTGTAAAAAAGCATAAAAAATCACTAATAAAGTGTCAAGATTCTTTACAGTTTACGAAGCATAAATATAGCCTACTTATTTTAAGTTATTGAAAATCAACAACTTTATTCATTGGCGTATTTATTGCATATATAAAACACTATATTCATCTTAAGGTAGACAAAAATGTGTGGTTTTTTCTGCCTAAAGTGTTTTATGCATTTATTTTCAGTAGTTTACCTATAGTTGCCTTATGCGTTGTGTTGAAAAAGTAATTTATGCCGAAATCTGTTTAGGGTAACGGTGGTTGTGCTTTTTCTTAATGATATTAATAATAAAATTCTTATGGAGATAGAAAATGCGGGGATTAAAATATTTATTGCTTGCTGGTATTACCGGTATAGCAACTCTCGGCACTGCCCAAGCCGAAATCACTCTTACAAAGATTGATAGTGTGCCTATTCCGGCGGCAACTGCAAAGCCTGCCGCTAATGAGGCCAAGGTTTATATTGTCCAGATGAAAAGTTCCCCAATTGTCGCTTATGAAGGTGATATCAGTGGGTACCGCGCCACCAAAGCGGCTAAAGGCAATAAAATAAATCCGAATAGCGCCCATGTTAAAAAATATGCTAATTTTTTGGATGCAAATCACAGCAGGGCTTTAAGTTCTGTGGGTGTAACCGAAAAGATTTATGATTATCGTTATGCCCTAAACGGTTTTGCCGCTCTGCTCACACCTGTTCAGGCTGCCGCTCTGAAAACCCGTGATGATGTCCAACAGGTATGGCTTGATGAGATTCGCCAACTGACCACTAATAGCACGCCAGATTATCTTGATCTGACGGGTGAAGGTGGCGTCTGGGACCTGCATGGCAAAGGTGAAGATGTTATTGTTGGTGTTATTGATACCGGTATCACGCCTGAGCATCCCAGTTTCTCTGATCAGATAGATTTATCAAACGCAACTGGCTCCAGCGGCAAACGTACTTTATCTTACGGTTCTGCTCCAGCCGGTTGGCATGGTGATTGTATATCCGGGGAACAATGGTCTCAGGATGATTGTAATAATAAATTGATCGGTGCCCGCTGGTATGTAAGCGGATTTAGTGCTCATGGCGCTTCCGGTATTTTACCATCAGAAATGTACTCTGCCCGTGATACTGACGGACACGGCAGTCATACAGCCAGTACTGCCGCCGGTAACGAAGGCCCCATTAACACGCTAACGGGTCAACCAATTAGCGGTATTGCTCCAAGAGCACGGGTCGCGGCCTATAAAGTATGTTGGGAAGGTGGATGTGCCGGGGCTGATTCCGCCGCCGCCATCGATCAGGCCGTTGCTGATGGTGTTGATGTGATCAACTTCTCCATCGGTGGTGGTAGCACGGTTTTCGCCGGCCCTGATGATATTGCCTTCCTGTTTGCCGCCGATGCGGGTGTATTTGTGGCAACATCCAACGGTAACTCAGGACCAGACGCGCAGACCACGGGAACACCGGCTGGCGTTCCGTGGATTACATCTGTTGGTGCAACACAGGATAACGAGGTTGTCGCTCTGTCACTTGAGGTTACCGATCCTGTCGGTATAGCTGGTGACTATCTTGGCCTTGAAGGTGGCGGTGATGTATCATTTACCAATACAGGTGATATAGCCGGACCAATTGTTTCTGCTGCCCCCCATAATGGCTGTGCTCCCCTTACCAATGGGAGTGACATTGCGGGAAATATAGCATTGATTATTCGTGGGGCCTGTGCCTTTACGGACAAATATAACAATGCAGCCGCTGCTGGCGCCACTGCTATTGTGGTCTATAATGATGGTGCGGATTCCAGCCGAATTGATCCTATCGTCATGAGTGCGCCTGGAACCACTATTCCAGGAATTATGATCAGCCATCCAGACGGGGCCCTGATTGATGCCACGGCTGGTGCTGCCGGATTGGTCGGGCCGGGGACACAAATATCGCAGAATAACCGCATTGCTGGTTTCTCCTCACGGGGACCTAATGGTGGGGCACTTGATGTTATCAAGCCCGATGTTTCTGCACCGGGTGTGAATATCATTGCGGCGGGTGCCGGTGCGAATTCTTTCATTCGTATCAGTGGAACCTCAATGGCCAGCCCCCATGTAGCGGGTGCTTTTGCCCTGCTGAAAGGGGCTCATCCGAATTGGTCAGCGGCTATGGCTAAATCTGCCCTGATGACGTCAGGACGCCAAGATCTTAAAAAGACCTTTGGTGATGCTGCTGCTGATCCGTTTGACATTGGTGCTGGACATATTGTTCCATCCGATGCCTTCTCACCGGGTCTGGTTTATAATGCCGGTTTCTTTGATTATCTGGCCTTTAGCTGTGACAATAATGTCCAACTGGTCAGTGATGGAAGCTGTGCGTTTCTGGAAGGACTTGGCTTCCCCACCGACGGTAGTGACTTGAACCTTGCATCCATTGGTATTGCTGACTTTGTCGGTTCACAGACAGTAACCCGTACCGTGACCAGCGTTACAGATGGTACGACTAACTTTAGTGCTGTTGTTGAGGCACCTTCTGGTGTTGATGTTGTGGTTACACCGGATGCGTTCGGTCTTGCAAAGGGTGACAGTCAAGAAGTAAGCATTACCTTTAGCGCCAATGCAAATGTTGTTGCGGGTGAGTGGACCTTTGGGTCGCTGACTTGGGCCAATGATGATGCGAATGCCAGTCCGGCCCGTAGCCCTATTGCTATTCGTCCACTGAATATGAGTGTCGATGGTGAGGTTTCAGCCAGTGGTACCAGCGGATCAGTTGACATTAATGTTGAATTTGGTTTTGAAGGTAACTATTCCGCTGTTGTAAGTGGTATATCACCGGCCAGTGTTATCTCTAGTAATGTTAGTGCAGCAGAAGGACTTGAAGCTTTTTGTGTAAATCTTCCTGCGATGGACCATATTCGTATGGCAACATTTGATGAAGACACCACCACACCGGGTGCAGACGATATTGATATTCGTGTGTTCCTTGCTGATGACTGTGGCGGAAATAACATCGCACAAATTGCAGGCAGTGGTGGAGCAACATCAGTTGAAACAATTGATGTAGCAAATGCACCCGCAGGTGGTTATTTCTTTGTTATCGATTATTTTGCCGCAGCCGTGGGTGATAACATTGATTATAAAGCCTTTATTCACTTCGTATTGGGTGATGATGGTAACACATCTGTAACTGCTCCAGCCTCAGCTACTTTGGGTGCGACGGATACGGTTACGGTTGATTATGGCCCATTAAGTGCCGGTAACCGTCATCTTGGCATTGTAAGCCATCAGGACGATAGTGGTGAGGTTGCCAGAACTATTATCAGCGTTGATACGCAATAACATTATTGCTGGTAAGCCATAGAAAAAGCCCGCATAAATATGCGGGCTTTTTTATTGTCTCATGAATGGATATCAGGAAATATTTTATTCTTTTAGTGGCTTGCTGTTCCGAATAACATGCCATACGGGGGCAGACTGATCTGTCTTTTGTCATCCGCTTCCGGGCAAGAGTTATGATCAGGCTGGGCGCATAATGAAATGCCCTCAGGTAATATTATGGATTTGGTCTCCGCTGACAGATTAAAGCAGGCATAGAGCGTGCTTTCTTGATCATTACGGGTGAAGGCCAGCGTATCAGCCACCGTATCAATGAAACGGATATCACCATGCAGAAGCACATCATGCTGCTTGCGCCATTTCAGAAAAACTCTGAAACTATTTAAGGTGGAATTAGAATCTGTTTCCTGTATATCAACTGCCTTCGCAAGATGCTCTTCGGGGATTGGCAACCAGGAAGACCCTTCTGAAAAGCCAACGCCGGATATTTTCGAGTCCCAAGGCATAGGTGTTCGGCAACCATCGCGACCCTTAAAGCTGGGCCAAAATTCTATTCCAAAGGGGTCTCTTAATTGGCTTTGGTTGATTTCAGCTTGGGTCAGCCCCAGTTCTTCACCCTGATAGCTGCATATGGTGCCGGGTAGTGAACATAACATTGCGGTTAGCATCTTGGCCATCTGAGGATCAGGATTATCTCCGCCCCAACGGCTTAAGACACGGACGACATCATGATTGCTGATGGCCCAACATGGCCCACCGCCATTCATTTGAGCCACTTGATTTTTGACGGTTTCCCTTATGTGGGACCCGGAAAATTCATCTGCCAGCAGCTCAAAACTATAGCCCATGTGAAGACGTATATTCCCCGCAGTATATTGGGATATGGATTTAAGGGAGTCCTCGGTATTGATCTCACCCATCGTCATCACACCCGGGTAGCGATTAATTAATGATCTGAGGTCTTCCAGAAAATCCAATGTCTCTGGCCGGTCACTATCATAGATATGATATTGTGCCGCATAAGGGTTGTCGGAACTGAACCCGCGACCCCGACGTTCGTGTAAAGGTTTGATGGGGTTGTCGCGTAATTCCTTGTCATGATAGCTGTAATTAACGGCATCAAGACGGAAGCCATCAACACCGCGATCCAGCCAGAATTTAACTTCTTCGAGAATTTGATTCCGCAATTCGGCACAATGATAATTCAGGTCTGGCTGATTAGTCAGGAAATTATGCAGAAAATACTGTCTCCGACTTTCGTCCCATTGCCACGCGGATCCACCAAATATGGATAACCAGTTATTCGGCAGGTCATTATTATCCTTATTTTCCTTGGCATCGGCCCAGACGTACCAATCGGCTTTTTCGTTATCACGGCTCTTGCGACTTTCTTGAAACCATGCGTGTTGATCGGATGTATGGTTCAAGACCTGGTCAATGATTACTTTAAGCCCTCTTTTATGAGCCTGCTTTATAAGATTATCAAAGTCATTAAGTGTCCCGAACAGGGGATCAATATCCCGATAGTCGGCAATGTCATATCCGAAGTCCTTCATGGGGGACTTAAAGAAGGGGGATATCCAGATGGCGTCTACGCCAAGACTTTTAATATAGTCAAGTTTACTTATGATGCCTGGCAAATCACCAATTCCGTCCCCGTTGCTGTCCATAAGACTGCGGGGGTAAACCTGATAAATTACGGCGCCGTCCCACCAAGATGTTTGATTCATGCGTAGTTAACTTCTTTATTTTTGTTAGCCAAAGATTATTAAATAGAACCATATGTTCAACCACTTAACTATCTTTTGACTTCCCTGTTTGTGCGTTAATTTATATATAAATTTTTGTGACGCTTTAAGTGAAGCTACGCGGCACTGCGGAACAGTTGCAAATCAATACATACGTATTCAAATTGACGTTTAATATGACCTGCATCCGCATATATTTTATGATGTTTAAAGAAAATAAAATTTAAGTTGTTGAATTTTATGACAAATTTTCGATCCCAAAATATAAACCCCTCCTGAAAACATGCTTTGAGAAATCTTTGAATACGTATGCTTAAGGTCTTTACTGATGAATACGTATGTAGGCGTTTGCCTTGCTCTATAATCCATGAATAGGATGTCCGTGGAATTATTAATCAAACCGTTTATTATAAACTTCGTTACAAGGGAAATAGGGAGTGAACATGAAGTTACCTACACAAAATTCTGCGCATATCACAAGCAGGCATACCAATAGAATTCTATATACATCGTTAATTTCTGCAGCCATGATGGCCACAGTAAATCCTACCATGCTTTATGCGGCAGAAGATGAAGCCGATGAAGAAAATATTCTGGAAGAAGTGGTTGTTACGGGTATTCGCGGCAGTATCATTAACTCTATTGCCAAGAAACGTAATAACTCATCTATCGTTGAAGCACTTTCTGCTGAAGATATCGGCAAACTGCCAGATGCCTCTATCGCTGAATCACTTGCCCGTTTGCCCGGTCTTGCGGCCCAGCGTCTTGATGGTCGCGCCAACGTGATTTCCATTCGTGGTCTGGCACCTGACTTTACCACAACCACCCTTAACGGGCGTGAGATGGTTTCTGCCAACAATAACCGTTCTGTGGAATTTGATCAGTTTCCTTCAGAGTTGATAAACTCTGTAGTTGTTCATAAAACAACAGACGCCAAACTGACCTCTCAGGCTGTTGGTGGTACGATTGACCTGCAAACTATCCGTCCGCTGGCCCATGGTGAACGTACGATCGTGTTGAACTTGCGCGGTGAGTATAATGACCTTGGTGCTTTGAATGCTGGTACAACGGCTTTGGGTTATCGTGGTACTGTTTCTTATATTGATCAATTCGCAGATGACACTATCGGTATCGCGATCGGTTACGCGCGTATGGTGTCACCGACACAAGAAGAACGGTGGAATTCATGGGGTTTCCCTGATCATTCATCAGGCAATGCTATTATTGGTGGGGCCAAACCTTTTGTAAAGTCTAATGAATTGACACGTGACGGTTTGATGGGTGTGTTGGAATATGAACCAAACGATCAATTCAATACTACAATTGATATGTATTATTCCAAATTTAATGATGTCCAAATCTTGCGTGGTATTGAAATTCCTCTGGCATGGTCTGGCGCGTCGCTTAGAGATGACTTTACAGCTGTGGACGGTCTTATTACAGCGGGAACATGGGACGGGGTAGAAGCCGTGGTTCGTAATGATGTTGTAACCCGCGAAGCCGAAACATTCGCCGTCGGTTGGAATTCACGCTACGAAATCAATGAAAGCTGGTCGGTAGAAGCTGATCTGAGCTATTCCAAAGTGGATCGTATTGAAGCCAATATGGAAACATATAGCGGAACTGGCCGTGGTTCGGGTGTCGGCGCAACCGATACACTCGGTTTTACACTTGATGCGAATGCAGGTGCTGTATTTAACCCGGGCCTTGATTATTCTGATCCAAACCTTATTCAATTAGGCGGTCCGCTCAGTTGGGGTGGGGGCCTTATTGCTGCCGGCGTGTTTGACAATGACAGAGGTCAGGATGGCTTTATCAACAGACCGAGCACAGACGATGAACTCAAGGCTTTCCGCCTGAGTGCAGAACATGTTATGGATAACGGCTTTATCAGCACAATAGATGTAGGGGCACGTTATGCGGATCGCTCAAAATCACTGTTGGATGAGGGAGCATTCCTGACACTTAAAGGCTTTGCGGCTGATCCGGATAACTTTAATACGTTACCGGTTCCAAGTGAGTTCTTGTTGGAGCCAACATCTCTTGAGTTCCTTGGGTTGGGTAATGTGTTAAGCTATGATGCTCTGGCCCTATTTAATTCCGGGGCTTACATTGAAACCAATGATACTGCTAGTGGCATAGGCCGTTCAACCAATAGCTGGACAGTAACAGAGAAGGTAATTAACCTTTATGCACAAGCCAATATTGATACTGTGATAGGTGATATGCCAGTATTGGGTAATGTTGGTCTGCAGGCCGTGCATACTGATCAGACGTCAGAAGGATTTGCTGCACGGGTAGCCAATATTGATGGCGTTAACACAGTAATCAGAGAGCCTGTTGTTGATGGTGACAAATATTGGGAATTTTTGCCAAGTCTAAACCTGAACCTTGAAGTGGCAGAGAATCAGAAAATTCGTGTAGGTATAGCTCGTGTTCTTGCGCGCCCTCGCATGGACCAAATGAACTCAGGCTTCAGTTTTGGGTTTAATAGTACTTTGAGAGACTCAACGGATATCAACAATTCACCGTGGAGTGGTGGTGGTGGCAATCCGAAACTGCGGCCTTTCATGACATGGCAGTATGACCTTTCGTTTGAAACTTATTTTGGTGAAGGTGGTTATTTGGCTATTGCTGGATTTTATAAGAAAATCACTAGCTTCCCGTTTGATCAGTCTACGCCGTTTGATTTTTCTGACATTCTAGATATCTCAGGTGAAACCGGTATTGCATTCACACAGGGCCTTATCACGCAGCCGCAAAATGTGCATGGCGGCAAGATTTATGGTCTTGAGGTTTCTGGTTCTGTTCCTTTCTCTATGATTGATGAGACATTGGATGGATTTGGTGCAACTTTCAGTGGTTCCTTTACAGAAAGTGAAGTTAAGGAGAATGAAACCAGTGACTCCATTAATATGCCGGGTCTTTCTAAAACCGTACTCAATGGTACGCTTTATTATGAGAAACATGGTTTTCAGGTACGTGGTAGTGTTCGTCATCGGTCAAACTTCCTTGGTGAAGTATCCGGCCTAAGTCTTGTTCGTGAGAAAAAGATTATTAAGGCGGAAACTATCTTTGATGCTCAGGTATCATATGACTTTGATGATATTGGCTTTCCCGGCCTGACGGCATTGTTCCAGGTGAGTAATATTACAGATCAGACATTTACATCTTTCCAAGGTGATGATGCACGTCAGATCCGTGATTTCCAGAGATATGGCCGTACTTATCTCTTTGGTCTGAATTACAAAATGTAGTCGGAAGAAGACTTGAAAACATCGCCCCTGCCGATATAACTGTTGGCAGGGGCTTTTTTATTTAAAGGTGAATATTATGGCACAGGGAAATCGCGTACAGAAGGTTGTTATTGTTGGTGGTGGGACGTCAGGCTGGATGACAGCGAGCCTGATGGCAAAGCTTCTTGGTTCCCAGATTGATATTATCTTGGTGGAATCTGATGATATTGGTATCATTGGTGTCGGGGAAGCCACTATCCCGCCAATACAGGTTTTCAATAATGTACTAGGGCTGGATGAGAATGATTTTATCCGTAAAACTCAGGGAACATTCAAGCTCGGCATCCAATTTGAAAATTGGGGCTCGGTTGGCAATAAATACATGCATGCCTTCGGTACCATGGGTCATGACATCGGCTTCCTGCCGTTTCATCATTATTGGCTGCGGACACAGGCCGAGGGTGATACCAGCGATTTATGGGATTATTCCTTCAATTATCAGGTGGCTAAAGCTGATAAATTCTCGCGCCTTGACAATATACCCAATTCTCCTCTTGCGGGGATAAGCCATGCTTTTCATTTTGATGCCCTGCTTTATGCAAAATATCTTCGTCAGGGCAGCGAACAATTGGGGGTAAAGCGCATTGAAGGTCTTGTGATCGACACTATTCTTAATGCTGAAACAGGTTTTATAGAGGCGATAGCCTTAAAAGACGGCACAAAAATATCTGGTGACTTCTTTGTGGATTGCACGGGTTTCCGGTCTGTGTTGATGGGCAGTGCGCTTGGTATTGGTTATACCAGTTGGGCTGATTGGTGCAAAGTCAATCGTGCCATCGCGGTGCCAACGGAAAATGGTGAACGCATGCGACCCTATACCCAGTCAATTGCCCATGAATCAGGATGGCAATGGCGTATACCGTTGCAGAACCGGGCGGGTAATGGTCATGTATTCTGCAGTGATTTTATCAGCGAAGATGAGGCGACAGATACATTGATGAACAATCTGGAAGGGAAGCCCTTGGCTGACCCGCGAAGCTTTAGCTTCACAGTCGGGCGACGGGAAAAATTCTGGCATAAGAATTGTGTAGCTGTGGGCTTGAGTAGCGGATTCTTGGAGCCGCTTGAATCCACCGCCATTCATCTTATTCAGAATTCCGTTGTCCGCCTAGCGCAGATGTTCCCGACCATGGGTTTTTCTGCGGCCAATGAAAATGAATATAACAAACAGATTGCCTTTGAATTTGAACGTATCCGTGATTTTATTATCATGCATTATAAAGTAAGCGAGCGTACAGACAGCCCATTCTGGCGTCACTATCAGGAAATGGAAATTCCGGAATCCCTACAGCACCGGATGGATTTATTTGAAACAACAGGCCGTATATTTCGCGAAAATAATGAATTATTTGCAGAAGCCGCATGGTTGCAGGTTATGTATGGTCAGGGCCTAAGACCCAAAAGCTATCACCCTATGGCAGATACCATGGAGGTGGCCAAACTTAAGGGCTTTCTTACAGATATGAAGACTATTATTGATAGTAATGTGACAAAATTACCGTCCCAACGGGATTTTATTGCCCGTCACTGCTCCGCTGAGGCCCTGCAGTAATGATCGATATAATCTTTATGGGTGGGCATAACGCTTGCCGCTTGTTCCATGACACGTCGAAGGCCACTTAATAACTTCTCACCGTCCACGCCGCGCAAGTCTGCCAGCGGGGCATGACGCTTTGGCATAACATTCTGGCCAATCAGAACCGCGAGCCAGCTTGGGTTCCGGAAAAGTTCAATTTCGTTTGCCACAATGCGTCCGCCGCTTCGGAAATGATCGATTTTATATTGCAGGTTTCCGGGAACTTCCATATTCGCGCAATATCGCCATAATTCCGTATCCCGCCGTTCGGTTTCCTTATAATGTAAAATGATAAAGTCGCGGGTGGCTTCATACTCAGCTTGGGTAATACGGTTATATTCCTGTTCGGCCAATGGATCAAAATCCCGATCGGGAAACAGGGCAAGAAGGCGGGTAATGGTTGACTGTATAAGGTGAATACTTGTGGATTCCAGCGGTTCTAAAAACCCACTGGAAAGCCCAATGGCCACACAGTTCTTGTTCCAGAATTTTTTGCGGTGTCCTGTGGTAAAGCCCAGCACCCTTGCCCCAGCTAATGGTTCGCCATCGAGATTATCGAGAAGGGTGTGTGTGGCTTCGTCCTGACTGATATGTTCACTTGAATAGACGTAACCATTGCCAATACGATGTTGCAGGGGAATACGCCATTGCCAACCGGCTTTCCGTGCTGTTGACCGGGTATAGGGGGTAAACTCTCCTTCGGAGGAACAGGGAACCGCTATGGCGCGGTCACAGGGCAGCCAGTGGCTCCAATTCTCATAACCTGTATTCATGGCTTCTTCGATCAACAGCCCCCGGAAGCCTGTGCAATCAACAAAAAGGTCTGCTTCAACCTTTGTGTCATTTTCCATGACCACATGGTCTATGAAGCCGTCTTCACCCCGTAATTTAACATCAACAACTTTGCCTTCCAGCCGTGTAACACCCTTTTTCTGGGCATAGCCACGTAAATATCTAGCATACATTATGGCATCAAAATGATAGGCATAGTCATAGGTTGACTGCACCAGTTTTGGGTCTTGGGTCGGTTTGTTGAATTTGCCATTTTTTGCCGCAACCCAAGCCATTGAATAATCATCAAGACTGGTTTCGTTGCCATTTTCACGAGATTGCAGCCAATAATGATAGAGAGGGACAGCATCAAAATCGGCACCAAATTCACCGAAGGGATGAAAATAGCGGTGCCCGTCACGGGTCCAGTTTTCAAATTCTATACCGAGCTTAAAGGTACCTTGGGTATTTTTAAGGAAATCATTTTCATCAATACCTAAGGAATGGTTGAAGATTTTAATGGGCGGGATAGTGGCTTCACCAACACCGACAACGCCGATGTCTTCTGATTCAACCAAGGTAATCTTACAGTTTCCCCGTAAAGCATTTGCCAAAGCAGCAGCAGTCATCCATCCGGCGGTACCGCCGCCGATAATGGCAATATGACGAATTTTACGGTCATTCATTTTATTTTTCCAATCATTACACTGTATTTAAGCACAGACTAAAGAATAAACCCGCCTGCTTTCTGGCAGCAAGGGATAACATACGTATTCAACAGAATAAGAATTCATGAATACGTATGTTATCCCTTGTTCAGCATGGGTTCCACCCTTTAGGATAGAAAAAAACAGGGAGAACAATTATCATTAGGGTTATTTCAAGAACGGCTTTATCGGCCCTTATTCTTATCATTGGATTTTTATGTTATTCGAATGTAACGGGGGCCGCGACCCTTAAAGTAAACTCGCCCGACAATATGATAACGGTTACATTGGGTCTTGAAAATAAAACGCCCTATTATCAGGTAGATCATCGCGGTAAAAATATTATCGGGAAATCCAGATTGGGGTTGCGTTTTAAGGACGTCCCCCATCTTGATGGCGGTTTTGCCATTTCGTCATCCGAGACAAGTTCATTTGATAATATATGGACCCAGCCATGGGGCGAGAAAAAGGATATCCGCAATCATTATAACGAATTGCGGGCTATACTGACCGAAACAGACGGCCTGAAACGCAGTATGGTTGTGGTGTTTCGTGTTTACGATGATGGTATCGGCTTCCGTTATGAACTGCCCAAACAGGAAAGTCTGGGTGATGTGCAGATCATTGATGAACTGACGGAGTTTCAAATCAATGACCCAGCAACCGCATGGTGGATACCGGCACGTGAATGGAACCGCTATGAATATCTCTACGACAAGACACCGTTGACAGAAGTCAGCCATGTCCATACCCCCTTAACGTTAAGAACGGAAGCAGGGCTTCATATCAGTATTCATGAGGCAGCATTGGTGGATTACGCAGGCATGACTCTGAAGCGGGGGCGCGGGCAGTCGCTCAAAGCAGACCTTACACCACTTTCCGATGGTATTAAGGTAAAGGCTACAGCACCTTTTCATACACCCTGGCGTACGCTCCAGATTTCTGATACCGCAGGCGGTTTGATCACCTCCTATCTGATCCTTAACCTTAATGAGCCAAATAAGCAGGGTGATGTGTCATGGGTAACACCGGGAAAATATGTCGGAATCTGGTGGGAAATGCATCTTGGTGTTGCCTCTTGGGGGTCAGGGGTAAAACATGGGGCAACGACCGAACGCACCAAAACCTATATTGATTTTGCTGCCGATCATGGTTTTAATGGAGTTCTGGTTGAGGGATGGAATATTGGCTGGGACGGTGACTGGTTCAGCAATGGCGATTTTTTCCGTTTCACTGAAGCTTATCCCGATTTTGATATAAAAGTTTTGTCCGATTATGCCCAATCGAAAGGCGTGCGCCTGATCGGGCATCATGAGACATCTGGCGGTATTTCCAATTATGAGCAACAGTTGAGTGATGCGCTGGATTATTATCAGAAGCTTGGCATAACATCTATTAAGACCGGATATGTCGCGGACGGCGGGGGCATAACTTTTACTGATGAAAATGGCAAGACACATTATGAATGGCATGACAGCCAGTTTATGGTGCGTCATTATCAAAAGGTGATTGATGAAGCTGCAAAACGGAAGATTGCTATCAACACCCATGAACCAATCAAAGATACCGGCTTGCGCCGTACCTATCCCAATTGGGTTTCCCGTGAGGGGGCAAGAGGTCAGGAATATAATGCCTGGGGAGAACCGGGGAACTCACCGGAACATACAGCTATTTTGCCCTTTACTCGTATGTTGGCGGGACCGATGGATTTCACACCCGGTATCTTTGATCTTTTGTTCGAGAAAGAGAAGCCCAACAACCGTATTCCAACCACATTGGCAAAACAACTGGCACTTTATGTGGTTCTCTATAGTCCAATTCAAATGGCGGCAGATTTGCCGGAAAATTATCAGGTACGACCAAAGACATTTCAATTTATCAAGGATGTCCCCACCGACTGGGAGAATACCCTTGTTTTGAACGGTGAGGTCGGCGACTTCGTTACCATCGTACGAAAAGACCGCCATAGTGATGATTGGTTCCTTGGTAGTCTGACCAATGAAAAAGCGCGCAAGTTTGAAATTTCACTGGATTTTCTCAGCGCAGATACGACCTATATGGCGCAAATTTACGGTGATGGGCCAAAGGCTGATTTTGAAAATAATCCCTATGATATGGTTATTGAAGAAAAACAAGTTACAGCTAAGACAAAACTTGTCATTGACCTTGCCACAAGTGGCGGGCAGGCCATTCGGTTCACCCCGCTGAAATAAGGAAATATGACATGAAACCGGTTAAAATATTTTTGATTGTTTTTCTTGGCATTTGTTGTTTATCGAGTGTGCTTCAAGCGCAAAATTCTATTGATCGTGTAGAGCCGCCTTTTTGGTGGGTAGGGTTTAAAGAAACCAAATTGCAGCTTCTTGTCCACGGGGCAGAGATTTCCCAGTATACCCCAAACATAACGTTTCCCGGTGTCAGTATCACAAAGGTCATCCGGGTTAAAAATCCAAATTATCTGTTCATTGATGTGATGGTTGCTCCCGATGCAAAAGCGGGGCAGTTTAATATTTCATTCAAAAATACCACTGGCGAGAAAATCTCGTATGGTTATGAATTAAAGGCCCGGAGTGAAAATTCTGCGGCCCGCCAGGGGTTCAATTCTTCTGATGCTATATATCTGATAACACCGGATCGTTTTGCCAATGGTAAGATGCAGAATGATACTGTTGCGGGGCTTGAGGATAAGCACAACAGGGATTTTAAGGGTGGCCGTCATGGTGGTGACATTCAGGGTATCAGTGATCACCTGGATTATATTTCAGACATGGGTTTTACGTCAATCTGGCTTAACCCCGTATTGGAAAATGCTCAGCCAACCTATAGTTATCATGGTTATGCCACCACAGACTTTTATAAGGTTGATCCCCGCTTCGGATCCAATGAAGAATTCCGTCTTATGGTGGAAAAGGCTCGTGACCAGGGCATTGGCTTTATTATGGACATGATAGCTAACCATTCCGGTTCTGAACATTGGTGGATGAAAGACCTGCCCAGTGATGACTGGATCAATTATGCTGATGAATATCTTGTGGGCAAATACGTCAATACCACCCATCGGCGTACACTCCTGCGGGACCCCTATTCTTCGGCCAGTGATAAAAAGCGTTTTTCCAATGGCTGGTTTGTGGAAACCATGCCGGACCTTAATCAGAAAAACCCTTTGATGGCGGAATATCTTATTCAAAATGCTGTCTGGTGGATTGAATATTCCGGCCTGACCGGGATCAGGATGGACACCTATCCCTATTCTGACATGACGTTTATGTCCGAATGGACCCGGCGTATCATGGAGGAATATCCAAACTTTAATATCGTCGGGGAAGAATGGAGCATTAACCCTTCGGTTATCTCTTATTGGCAGCGCGGTAAGATCAATAAGAATGGTTATGTCTCGTACCTGCCAAGTCTGATGGATTTTCCGCTGAACCATATTCTCGCCAAGGGCTTGATGGATAAGGAAGAGTGGTCTAAGGGACTGATCGATATATATAAATTGCTGGCCAATGACGCCGATTACCCTGATCCGTCAAATCTGGTGATATTCCCCGACAATCACGATATGAGCCGGATTTTCACCCAGTTGAATGAAGATGAAGATCTTTATAAAATGGCTATTGCTTTTAATCTGACCATGCGGGGCATTCCCCAGATATATTACGGTACTGAAATTCTCATGAGTAACCCCGGTACCGATGATCACGGCATAATCAGAAGCGATTTCCCCGGTGGCTGGGCGGGTGATACTGTCAATGCCTTCACTGGCAAGGGGCTTAAGCTATCCCAGCAGCAAGCGCAGGATTTTATGCGGAAACTGCTTAACTGGCGTAAAGATAAGGACGTAATCCATAACGGAAAACTCATGCATTATGTGCCTGAGGACGGTGTCTATGTCTATTTTCGTTATGATGAGACAGACAAGGTCATGGTCATTTTTAACAAAAATGATAAAGAAACTGACCTGCCCCTTGACAGGTTTGCCGAGATAATGAACGGCACCAAGTCCGCTAGAGATGTCATCACTGAGAGAAAGTTTAAAATTTTAAACAAGATTACACTTTCCTCCCGTTCAGTAATGGTTCTTGAGATAAAATAGTAAAATGTATCAATTCAGTATGAAAGTAACGATGTCTTTTGTTGTCAGCCTCATTTCAGTCTTTTTTTTGGTGGGCTGTGAGGGGACGACTGAAGATAAAACAAATACACTCTATAATGAAGATTACATTAATCGTCCGATAGAAGATGATCTGTTTTATTTTGTAATGATCGATCGTTTTAGTAATGGTGATACTTCCAATGACCGGGGTTCTGCGACACAGCCCATTTTTTCAGGTGGTTTTGACAAGACAAGTGACCGTAAATTTCATGGTGGCGATCTTTCGGGGTTAATTAATAAACTTGGTTATATCAAAGGATTGGGCGTGACAGCTCTGTGGATGACCCCTGTTATGGGTAACAAGGTTCTGCAAGAGGATGTCGCTGGTTATCATGGATATTGGATTGTTGATTTTATGGGTGTTGATCCTCATTTGGGAACCACTCAGGAACTGAAACTCTTGATAAAGGCCGCTCATGCGCAGGGGATAAAGGTATTTTTTGATATTGTAGTCAACCATTCGGCAGATGTGATCAAATATCAGGAATGTGATAACTGTCCTTATAAAACGTTATCCCAAATAGAGAAAGGGGATAAATATACGCCCTTCCTGCCCGCAGGGGAAGAAAATGTAAAGTTTCCAGTTTGGCTTAATGATCTGGCAAATTATTCTAATCAGGGGGATAGCAATTTTGCCGGGGAAAGCGTCCTGCATGGTGACTTTGCGGGGCTGGATGACATTAAAACAGCTTCTCCTGTTGTCAGGGCGGGCATGATTGATATTTTTAAGTATCTGATCAGTGAATATAAACCGGATGGTTTTCGTATTGATACGGCAAAATATGTAAAACTTGATTACTGGCAGAATTTTACGCCGATAATATTGAAACATGCGCGAGAGCAGGGGATACCTAATTTCCATATCTTTGGTGAAGTACAGATTCATCAGCCTGAAGCCCTGAGCCAATATACCACGGTGGGAACTCTACCCTCTGTACTGGATTTCCCGTTTTTGGATGCCATGAAAAAAGTATTTGCTGGAACGGGTGGTACCAACATTCTGAAATCCCTTTTCGATCAGGATCATTTTTATACCGATGGGGATAGCAATTCTCTTCAGCTAATGACATATATTGGCAATCATGATGATGGGCGTTTTTCTTATTTTATCAATCGTGACCTGCCGAAGGCTTCAACAGATGAGAAACTTAAACGGGTTAAGCTGGCTCACGCTTTTATGTTGTTTGCCCGTGGAATACCCATCTTTTATTACGGTGCAGAACAGGGTTTTACAGGGGCCGGCCTTTATGAAGGTTCCCGTGAAGATATGATGCCGTCACTAGTGGAGCGGTATAATGCTTTTGATTTGATGGGAACCGAGAAAACAACCGCAGATGATAATTTTGATCCGACCCATCCCCTGTATCAGGCATTCAGGGAATATGCTGGGCTTTATCACAAGCATACTGCTTTACGCCGGGGAAATCATAAAACCTTATATGCCACTGATGAGGCTGGGATATATGCTTTCTCTCGTAAAATTCCAGATGAAAGACAAGAGTACCTAGTATTGTTTAATACATCGCCTGAGGTGAAAACGGCTAAAATTAACGTATTATTTGATCAATATAATTCTTTGCTAGGGAAAGGGGAGGTCTTGGCAGACGATGACCATAATATCACGATTAAAGTCCCCCCATTAAGTTTCATAATTTATGTAGCTAAAGACGCAATAGTAAATTAGCCGGATGATACATAAATTTTATAATAGGAAAATAGTTTCAATGATTTTATCTAAAAAATTATATGTATTACTGGTGGTGGGTTCTTTATTGGGCTGTAGTGAGAAAATTGCTAATGATGTAGCACCGGGCGCGCCGGGCAAACCATCGGTCTGGGCCTATTCGGGAAAGACGGGTATTGGCACATCCTATGAAGCCTACGGAGAACAGGCAGGTAAGCAGTCAAAAGTATGGTTTTCGGTGGCACAGGGTATTCTGACCGAAACCATGTACGGTCTGATCCATGAGGCGCAGATCAAGGAAATGCAATTTCTGATCAAAGGGGAAGGCTTTGTCGATACGGAAAAAGACGATACCATCACCACCATAGATTATCTTTTTAAAGATGCGGCAGGTCGTCCTTTATCACTGGCTTACCGGATTATAAACCGTGATAAACAAGGCAAATATGAGATCGAAAAACATATTTTCACAGACCCGGACCGGGATGTGCTTTATATGCGGGTTACTTTTCGTGCTTTGGACGGGGAGATAACACCCTATCTCTATCTAAACCCTCATATGGCCAATACCGGTAGCGGTGATAAGGCTATGGCTGGCAAGATGGGTCTTTATGCCCATGATGGCGAAACATATCTATCTCTGAAATCAGACAGTGACTTTATCAGAACATCAGCGGGTTTTGTGGGAACATCCGATGGTTTGACTGACTTACTGGATAATGGCCAGATGGATTGGGCCTATGCCTCCACCGGAAAGCCCGCTGGAAATGTGGCTCTGACAGCCGAGCTTGCACCGATTAAATCCGGTGAGATCACCTATGATTTTACTATCGGTTTTGGCCCCAGTACCGAAACCAGCACACAGGCGGCAGAGGCATCTTTAACCGCCGGATATGTTCGTACGCTTGACCATTATAATGGCCGTGGAGACTATATGGGCTGGCAGGATTATCTGGATGGTCTTGATGCGTTGCCGGACATGATTGCAACAACGACCGATGGTGGAAAACTGCTTTATACCAGTGCTTTGGTATTAAAGGCACAAGAAGATAAAACTTACCCCGGTGCCTTGATAGCATCACTGTCTAATCCTTGGGGGGAGACAGTGACTGCGGCCACAGCAGCCACCGGATATAAAGCCGTCTGGCCACGGGATTTTTACCAATGCGCAATGGCATTTCTGGCGTTGGGTGATCATGAGACACCGCTCAAGGCTTTTGAATATCTTGAGCAGGTACAGGTAACAGCCAAAACACAGGGTAACAAGGGTGCTACAGGATGGTTTCTACAAAAAACCCATGTGGATGGTGTTCTGGAGTGGGTCGGGGTTCAGCTTGACCAGACAGCCATGCCTATTATGCTGGGCTGGAAACTTCATCAGGCAGGCATATTATCAGACGAAAAATTGATCCATTGGTATGATATTATGCTGAAACCGGCGGCCAATTTTCTTGTTTCCGGGGGAGAGGTTAATCTGGCCGGGAATGTGCGAATGATAACACCACCCCTAACTCAGCAGGAACGCTGGGAAGAACAGACAGGATATAGCCCGTCCAGTACCGCAGCTATCATCGCCGGATTGGTGACCGCTGCCGATATTGCCAAACTTGCCGGCGATGCGGCAGGGGCAGCCACTTATCTTAAAGCGGCGGATGATTATAATGCAAAAATTGAAACCCGCATGTTTACCACCGCTGGTATTCACGGTGACGGTAAATATTTTTTACGCATCACCCAAAATGAAGATCCCAATGATGATGGTGTGGTGACCAAAAATAATGGTCGTGCACCGATGAAGGAACAGAATATTCTGGATGCGGGCTTTTTGGAGCTGGTGCGATACGGTGTACGTCCTGCGGATGATGCCGCCATTTTGGCTTCATTGCCCGAACTGGATGATCAGGACCGGGACGATGCGCTCAGGGTTAAATATGACTTTACCTTTAATGGGGTTGCAGGCCGTTTTCCCGGATGGCGTCGTTACGGCAATGACGGTTACGGCGAAGATGCTGATGATGGCAGTAATTATGGCAAGATGACGCCGGGACAACGGGGTAGGGTATGGCCTTTCTTCACGGGAGAACGCGGTCATTTTGAACTGGCTCTGGCCAAAGACAAAAATGGCAATGTCACCAATGAAAAGATAGGCAATTTGAAAAACACCTATGTCCGGGCCATGGAATTATTTGCCAATGAAGGTATGATGTTATCGGAGCAGGTTTGGGACGGGGTTGGCGTCAACAGTCCCAATGTTTATACCATGGGTGAAGGTACTAATTCTGCGACACCACTGGCCTGGACCCATGCGGAATATATCAAGCTGGTCCGTTCCCTAACAGATGGCAGAGTATGGGATCATTACCGGGTTGTGGGAGACCGTTACACAAAATGATTATTTCAGATGGGCGCCGCAGGAATCACGCACGATTAATTTTGCGGGCATTAGGAGGGAATCCACCTCTTCACCCTTGATCAGTTTTAGAAGGTTTTCCACCAGAAGCTTGCCGGCAAGCAAGGTATCCTGCTGTACCGTGGTCAGCGGCGGATTGGTATAAGAGGCAGTGGGGATATTATCAAAACCAACCACGGCCACTTCTGCCGGTACTCTGATGTTATTTTCTTTTAGGGCATTGATAACGCCAATGGCTATCAGGTCGCTGGCACAGAAGATGGCATCAAACTGAAGCTTGCTCTTTAACAATTCCATGGTGGCCTCATAGCCCATTTCCTCGGAAGTGTCCGCGTCAATCTGAAGCTTTGGGTTAACCATCAGTTTGGCATCAAGCAATGCTTTCACATAACCCTGATACCGTTGGTTGAACTCCGGTCTATGTTCGGTGGCAATGCCTAGGAACGCAATTTTTTTATGTCCCATATCAGTGAGATGTTTAGTGGCGATATACGCACTGTTGAGATTGTCACAGCCTATAAAATGTCCCGGCTGGTCGGGTAAAACGGGGCCCCATGTTATAAAACGGGCACCAATTTTGTCCAGATTGGCTATTTTCTCAGCATATGTGATATAATCACCATATCCAAGGAAGATGATTCCGTCAGCTCGATTGGCATGTTCATATTCCGCGTTCCAGTTCAGGCTTTGCTGCTGAAATGAGATGAGAAGGTCATATCCCATTTTGGCTGATGCCCGTGTGATGCTACCAAGCATGCTGAGAAAGAAAGGATTGATCAGGCTGTCATCGGTGCCGGGGTCCTCACATAGCAGAAGCGCTAATGTCTTGGTCTCCTTCGAGCGCAGGTTACGGGCATTGATATCCACCTGATAATTAAGTTTTTTGGCAATTGCCTGAACTCTTTCCCGTGTTTCCTCACTAACCAGCGGGCTATTTCTGAGCGCGCGGGATACTGTTGGCTGGGATACGCCAGCCAAATGAGCAATATCAAATGAGGTCGGTTTTTCGTCTTTCATTAACTAATACTCTCATGAATCACAAACACGCTTTATGCATAATACATACGTATTCATGCATAATTCAAGCATGTATACGTATGTCAATGCTTGTGACGATAATGTTGATGGCGTAATTTCTAATTAAATTAAAATAACATATAGGGATCAGGATGACATTAGCGACTATAGATATCGGGGTTTTTACCGCCTATGTGTTGGGGATTATTGGTCTGGCTTATTGGGTCAGCCGCGAAAAGGCGGGCCATGACAAGAATACTGAGGATTATTTCCTTGCGGGCAAGGCTTTACCCTGGTGGGCTATTGGCGCTTCATTAATTGCAGCCAATATTTCGGCAGAACAGATCATTGGTATGTCTGGGTCTGGTTATGTTCTGGGCCTTGGTATTGCATCCTATGAGTGGATGGCGGCTATTACCCTGATTATTGTTGGTAAATATTTCCTGCCCATCTTCCTTAAAAAAGGCATTTATACCATGCCGCAATATCTGGAAGACCGCTATGACCATAAAGTCCGTACCATCATGGCAATTTTCTGGCTGGGTATATATATTTTCGTAAATCTGACGGCCATTCTTTGGCTAGGCGCATTGGCCATTGAAACCATCGCTGGTGTTGACGTGCTTTATGGTATGATTTTTCTTGGCTCTTTCGCCATGGCTTATAGCCTTTATGGTGGGCTGAAAGCGGTGGCCTTCACGGATATAATTCAAGTTGTATTGCTGGTTTTTGGCGGGTTGTTTCTTTCTTATGTCGCCCTTAACCAAATTTCTGACGGACAGGGTATATTAAAAGGTTTTGGTATTATGACAGATAAGGCACCTGAAAAGTTCGATATGATCTTTGATCCGTCCAGCCCCCATTATATCAGCCTGCCCGGACTGTCGGTACTACTGGGCGGTATGTGGATAATGAATCTGTCCTATTGGGGTTTCAACCAATATATTATTCAGCGCGCGCTGGCGGCCAAGAATATCAGAGAAGCGCAGAAGGGTATTGCCTTTGCTGCCTTCCTTAAACTTCTGATGCCCCTAATTGTTGTGCTTCCGGGTATAGCAGCATTCATTCTGGCTCCTGATCTGGAACGCCCTGATCAGGCCTATCCCACGCTGATGAATATGATGCCGGTGGGTCTTAAGGGGTTGATCTTTGCGGCATTGGTTGCGGCGATCGTTTCATCCCTAGGTTCCATGACCAACAGTATTGCCACCATATTTACCATGGATATTTATTCCTATTACAAAAAGGATAAATCGCAGCATCATTATGTGAAGATCGGTCGTATTGTAAGTTTCTCCGCTATGATCATAGCCATGATCTGCGCACGGCCTTTGTTGGGTCAGTTCAAGGAGGCTTTTCAGTATATTCAGGATTTTACTGGCTTCTTCACACCGGGCATTGTGGTGCTTTTCTTCATGGGTATGTTTTGGAATAAGATGACCACCAATGCGGCACTGGCCGCTGCCATAGGGTCTGCTGTATTTTCGTTGATCTTTTATCTGGTACTGCCGGAGTATCCGTTCATGGACCGGGTCGGAGTGGTGTTCCTGCTTTGTGTTGGTCTGTCCATTGTTATCAGTTTGCTGGAAAGGAAACCGCAAGAGAAGGCCGTAGACCTTGGCGATATTGATTTCTCCACCAGCAGTGGGTTTAATATTTCTGCCGTTGCCGTGAGCCTTATTCTCGTTGCACTTTATGCTACTTGGTGGTGATTTTGGGTTAAATGTATTTTAGTCGACTACGGGATACTGTGAATTACATGATTTGCAGTGTCCCTTTTTTTAGTATGTCCGGGCTAATGGTGCTACAGAATCACGGATAATCAATTTATAATCCAGTATATTGTCTTTTTCTTTTTCAGGGTCCGGGTACATCAGAAACTCTGCTGCTTTTTCAGCCATAGCCATAATGGGCTGTTGAATTGTGGTTAGTTTTGGCCAGATGGCTGATGCAAGTGGCACATCATCAAAACCAACAACGGAGATGTCACCCGGGACCGAAAGGCCATATTTATGGGCTGTTGAAATTGCCGCCGCCGCCATATCATCATTGCTCGCAAAAATAGCCGTGGGCCTGTCTTCTAGACCCAACAGGGTCTCTGCACAGTTTGAGCCAGATTTATAGGAAAAATAACCCTGTTGAACATAGTCTTCATTCAGAGCAAGGCCATTGTCTGTTAAGGCTTCTTTCATGCCGTCAAAACGAAGTTTGCTAGCTCCGTGATCAGGGTGACCAACGATAAATCCAATCTTTTTATGACCCTGATTTATGAGATATTCAGTAATCTCATAGGCCGCTGCGCGATCATCCATACAGACGAAAGGCGAATAATCCAACATGGTTTGAGGGGCAATCCGCACGATGGGGATATTGGCTTCTGTCAGGGTGGAAAGTATTTCCAGTGAATCACAAAGGGGAGGCGGGATTATAATGCCATCTACTTTTGCTCGGTCAATCAGGGCTTTATCTATTTTATAGTTACCATCAGTGTCGCTCTCAAAAGAACTGATAATCAGATTGTAACCGTAATCATTGCATTTATGTAATGCCCCCATGAGTACCTGATTAAGATAAGCCTCATTAGGATTGTCGTAAATAAGTCCAAGAAAATAGGAGACTGATCCCGACAGGCTCCTTGCCGCCACATTGGGCTGATAGTGTAATTCCTTAATAGCGTCCTGAATTTTTATCCGGGTGGATTCTTTAACTTTACCTTTTTTGCTAATGACTCTGGATACGGTCATGATGGATACGTTTGCTAATTTGGCAACATCCCAGATTGTAATTTTATCTTTTTTCATATTTAGCTTTATCTCCACCTTATTTATCAAAGGCTGCTTCAAGAGTGTTTGATATCACTATAGGACTTTTCCGGTCAAATTTTTTCGTCTGGGTAAAAGTATGAGATTGACTCATAATATTAAAAATGTTAACGTTAACACTATAACAGAAGCGCGGCTATCCGAGCAAGTGAAATTATTTTATCAGGACTATTTCCTGAGGCTATAGTGAAGGCAAGCAGGTATGAAGGCATTGGACATTGTAATTTTTGGCGGGTCAGGGGACTTGTCTTTACGCAAATTGATGCCCGCGTTATATTTTCTTTATGGTCAAGGAAGGCTAGCCCATGGCAGTCGTATAGTTGGCCTGTCCCGTGGCAAGATTCCCCGGGATGATTTTCGGATACTGGTTCTGGAGAAACTCAAATTATATCTCGGCCCGGATTATGAGAAAAGTCAGGCTCTGGCCTTTGTCGAACTGCTGGATTATATGGATCTGGATATTTCGAAGATTGAGTCCTGGGATAAGCTTGCCACATATTTAAGCCCGGTTGGGGCACGGGAGGTCATATATTATATGGCAGTACCCCCAACATTATTTGGCACCGTTTGTGAGCAACTCAACCGGACAGGACTAAACCCTAGTAACAGCCGCCTTGTGGTGGAAAAACCCTTGGGCGAAGACATGGAAACAGCCGAAGCGGTTAATGAAATTCTATCGACCAGTTTCAGGGAAGAGCAGATTTACCGCATTGATCATTACTTGGGGAAAGAAGCGGTGCAGAATATATTGGCCTTTCGATTTGAAGATGGCACGCTTGAACCATTCTGGAACCGAGACCATATTGAAAACATCCAGATTACGGTGGCGGAAACTGTGGGTGTAGAGGGCCGGGCAGAATTTCTTGATCGGGCCGGAATATTGCGTGACATGATCCAGAACCACCTGATGCAGGTTTTGTGTTTTCTCGCTATGGATACCCCAAAAGAATTGTCAGCCGATGACGTTCGTGATCAGAAGGTTGCCGTGGTGCAGTCACTTCGTTCGGTGACGGCGAAAAATGTGGCCGATTTAGTGGTGCGGGCGCAATATGGCCCCGGGGATATGGCGGGGCAATCCGTGTCCGGTTATGCGCAGGAAATAAAGGGCAAGAACATTGCCGGTACAGGGGAAACTTTTATCGCACTCAAGGTTTGTGTGGACAATGACCGCTGGCGTGATGTGCCATTTTATCTTCGGACGGGTAAAAGACTGTCCGCGCGATATGCCCGTATCGTTATAGAATTCAGGGATGCGGATATTAAGCAGGTCATTCTTAATATCCAGCCGGATATGACCATCCAATTTGACCCCCCTGTGGTGCATGAGGCGGTAGTGGCTGAAGACCGACGCATTCCCGATGCTTATGAAAAGCTTTTGGGAGATGTGATGACGGGTGATCAGTCCTATTTTGTTCGCCACGACGAAATTGTTGCCTCATGGCAGTGGATTGATGGCATCCGAAAAGCCTGGGATGAAACAAAGCTTGAAATACATGATTATACTTCCGGGTCTATGGGTCCGGAAGCCAGCGATAAAATATTAGCCAAATCCGGCCATAAATGGGTTGAGAATTAAGATATGAGTGAAATTAAAGAATATAAATTTGACAGCCGGGACGATCTGTTCGGGCAGCTTTTAGATGATGTTATGGCGACGTTATCATTGTCTTTGAACAGCAAATCACAAGCCTCCATGCTATTATCCGGCGGCACGTCCCCCAGCACATTATATGAAATGATGTCACAACAGACTTTGGATTGGCGGAATGTCTGGTTTGGGCTCAGTGATGAACGGTGGGTTGCGCCTGACCATACGGACAGCAATGAAAAACTGGTACGGGATACCCTTTTGACCCATAAGGCGGCCACGGCCAATTTTATCGGGCTAAAGTCAGCAGGTGACGATATTGCCCAGGGGCAGGAAGCTTCCCATCAAAAACTTCTGGCTTTACCACGACCGTTTGATATTACCTTGTTAGGTATGGGGCTTGATGGTCATACGGCATCATTATTTCCGGATTCTGCGGATACACCGGTGGCTTTGGATGCCGTTAACAAGATGCTTTGTCATCCCATTCGGCGCGGCGCGGGTGAAACTCCGCGTATGACAATGACCTTGAATGCGTTACTCGGTTCCCATGAAATTAAACTGCTGATCTTTGGTGAAGAAAAATGGCAGGTTTATGAACAGGCCAAGGTCCAAAAATCTGAACACCAGCCGGTGAGCTATATCCTCAATCAGTCACAATGCCCGGTATCCATTTATTGGACAGCATAAGGAAAATACTATGAATTCTGTTATCAAGGATATAACAGACCGCATTATAGCGCGCAGTCGCCATAGTCGTGCTGCTTACCTCACTAAAATCAATGGAGCCCAAATTCAGGGTCGTCATCGGGGTGCCTTGGCTTGTGGTAATCTGGCTCATGGTTTTGCGGCCTGTGGTGTTGAGGACAAGGAAGGCCTGAGTTCGGATGTTAAGGCCAATTATGCTATTGTTTCTTCTTATAATGACATGGTGTCAGCCCACCAGCCATTCCAGTATTTTCCTGACCTGATTAAGACAGAAGCCCGCAGACAAGGGGCCATTGCCCAGTTTGCAGGCGGAGTCCCGGCCATGTGTGACGGGGTAACGCAGGGGCGCGCAGGCATGGAACTGAGTTTGTTCAGCCGGGATGTGATTGCCATGGCGACGGCTATTGCGCTCAGCCATGATATGTTTGACGGTGCCTTTTATCTTGGGGTTTGTGATAAGATCGTACCGGGTTTGTTGGTCGGTGCCCTGTCCTTTGGTCATCTGCCGGGTATTTTTGTGCCGGCGGGGCCAATGGCATCGGGTCTTCCCAATGCAGAAAAAGCCCGTATCCGTCAGCTTTATGCGCAGGGTAAGGTAGGACGGGAAGAGTTACTCGAAGCTGAAAGCAAGTCCTATCACAGCCCCGGCACCTGTACCTTTTATGGTACGGCCAATTCAAACCAGATGCTCATGGAAATTATGGGACTTCATTTGCCGGGCAGCAGTTTTATCAATCCCGGAACCCTTATGCGTGATGCCATGACCCGCGCGGCGGTGGCACAGATGCAGGATGCACCGGCACTGGGTGAAATCATAGATGAAAAAACACTCGTTAACGGTATGGTGGGATTGCTGGCCACTGGTGGTTCAACCAATCATACTTTGCATCTCATGGCCATTGGGCATGCGGCGGGTGTGAAGTTGACATGGCAGGATCTGGCGGATATTTCCGATGCGGTGCCGCTGTTATGTCGGATTTATCCCAATGGTCTGGCGGATGTTAATCACTTTCAATCGGCGGGTGGCATGGCTTACCTTATGAAAGAACTTAGGGACGGGGGTCTTATCCATGATAATGTAAAGACCGTCATGGGGCAGGGGCTGGATGCCTATACTAAAGAAGCTTATCTGGAAGAAGATCAGGTGACGTGGAAAGAAAGCACAGGCATCAGTCATGACAAAAATATTCTGCGTCCGGTATCGGCACCCTTTAGTTACGATGGTGGAATGAAGCTTTTGGCAGGCAATATGGGCCGTGCTGTGATCAAGACTTCAGCGGTCAAAGAGAAACACCGGCATATCAAAGCACCGGCAATTGTATTTTCTTCTCAGGATGAAATGCTGGCGGCTTATAATAAAGGTGATCTGGAGAAAGACTTTGTTGCTGTGATCCGCTTTCAGGGGCCAAAAGCCAACGGCATGCCCGAATTGCATAAACTGACCCCCTCTCTCGGCGTACTTCAGGATAAGGGGTTTCATGTGGCCTTGGTCACCGATGGACGCATGTCGGGCGCATCAGGTAAAGTGCCTGCCGCCATTCACGTGACGCCGGAAGCCTTGGAGGGGGGAATTATCGCACGGATACAGGATGGTGATTTGATCGAACTGGATGCTATGTCCGGGTCATTAAGTCTTCATGTGCCGGTGGATGAATTGCAAAGCCGCGCAATAGCAACGGCAGACCTTACCGCAAATAACACAGGTATGGGCCGGGAATTATTTAGTTCTTTCCGTCAAGTTGTGGGTGCTGCAGAAACCGGGGCAAGTGTTTTCAATTGGGATGTTGAACAATGAATCATGATACGCTTATATTAGTAGCGGATATTGGCGGTACCAATGCCCGCTTTGCCATTGCCCAAGGTATTGCTTTAGAGCAGATAAAAATTTTATCCACAGGGGATTATGACAGTTTACAGTCTGCGGTTAAGGCGTATCTGTCGGAAATATCAGGTCCGCGCCCTTCTGTTGCTTCCATAGCTATTGCCGGACCGGTGGTATGTGATCATGTTAAGATGACAAATTGTCCGTGGACTTTCAGGCGTTCCTCTCTGGCTGATGAGCTTGCTATGGATCAGGTTTCTATCCTTAATGACTTTGAAGCCATTGCCAGTGCCTTGCCCTATATTGATAACGCTAACCTGTTGAAAATTGGCCCAAGTGCAAGCCTTGCTGAAATGCAGGAAGGCGGCAATAAGATTGTAATTGGCCCCGGTACTGGCATCGGGGTCGCGGCGATCACCCCCATTGGCGAAGGCTGGAAAGTTCTGACTAGTGAGGGGGGGCATGTGGGTTTTGCTCCAGCCGATGATCTGGAACGTCAGATACTCAAGACGGTTAAATATAAATATCCCCGTGTTTCGGTAGAGCGCGTGATTAGCGGGCAGGGGTTCACGACCCTGCATCAGGCATTGGCAACCTTGCGTGGGGAGGAAGTGGAAATACTTAGCCCCAAGGAAATTACCATGCGTGCGATTAAGGATCCCAATAGCCATTGCGGTCAGGTTGTTGATATATTCTGTAGTATACTTGGCACCTTTGCTGGTGATATGGCCGTAACATTCAACGCAACGGGCGGTGTATATTTGGCGGGTGGCATCTTACCTAAGATACAGGATTTTTTTCTGGGCAGCCGTTTCCGCGAACGTTTTGAAAATAAAGGGCGTTTATCGTATGTGATGGATATTCCGACCTTGCAGATTATGGAAAAGCAACCAGCTCTTGTTGGTGCCGCAGCCCGTATACACGGTCAGTTTTATTAGGATGTGAGAAATTTATGAGCCATCAGAAACTGAAATTTAAATTTGGACCTGTCACGTTTTAGTTCTGGATTATGTTCTTATTTAAGCTAGTTTTCTTTCGAAAGCCAATGGACCTTTCCATCCTAATCCTGAATGTTTTCTGCGTGAATGCAAGTCAAGAACCACAGCCAAAGATAACCAGTCTTCAAGAGTTCAGATATAGCTGATATTCATAGCCTACTTGTTAACGTAATCTGCATAACCCCATATTTAAATTCTATTGTCACTTTTGATTCCATGATGTTTTCACCTATGAGGCATGATATCCAAGTATAGGTACGGAATAAATCTGCGACACGTCCAAATTGCTCTCACGTCAAAATGACACAACGTGAGAACATAACTTTTTATCGAATGAAAATGGCTCTTAAACCCCTCTATATCTAGTGAAATAACCAAATGCAGGTGTATTAGTGAAATGAATACGTATGTGGTGACTTGCGTTCATATGTTACCGGTACTTATTATATTTATTAAATAGTTAGGGAAAATTTTGGGAGTAAATAATATGACAACTAAACCTCGTTTAAGTTTTTGGCAAATATGGAATATGTCTTTTGGGTTCCTTGGAATTCAGTTTGGTTTTTCTTTGCAGAATTCAAATGTCAGCCGTATTTTTCAAACACTTGGCGCGGATATAGATGAGATCGCAATACTCTGGATCGCGGCCCCCCTAACAGGATTAATTGTTCAGCCTATCATCGGGTATATGAGCGACAATACATGGACTAAGCGGGGGGGAAGACGGCGGCCGTATTTTACTTATGGCGCTATTTTTACCACCCTTGGTATTTTTATTATGCCCAATTCACCAACGCTATGGATCGCTGCCGGGATGCTCTGGGTTATTGATGCCTCAATCAATGTTTCCATGGAACCGTTCAGAGCCTTTGTCGGCGATATGCTGGATGATGAACAAAGTACGACAGCCTTTGCCATGCAAAGCTTTTTCATTGGTGTTGCGGGTGTCATCGCCTCCTCTTTACCATGGCTCATGACTAACTGGATGGGGATAAGCAATGTGGCCCCCGAAGGAGTCGTGCCGGATTCGGTGCTATATGCTTTTTACTTTGGCGGGGCGGCATTATTTCTGGCGGTGATGTGGACGGTAATTTCCACCAAGGAATATTCACCGGAACAGTTAAAAGAATTCAACAAAACCGCTGATGAAGATCTCGGTCATGATTTTACTGAAGACCAGATTGTAAAATCCGGTTCCGATTACAGAAAAGGCGGTGCTGTCTGGATACTATTGGGCTTAATTACCACAGGAATTATATATAGCCAGTCTTTTGACAAGCAGCTTTACATCCTGACCATGGGTAGTATTGCTTTTGGCTTCATTCAGATAATCACTGCATTCCTGAAGGACCGTGGTCGTACGAACAATGGATTTTACGCGGTCGTGGACGATATGTTCCATATGCCCAAAACCATGAAACAGCTTGGCTTTGCTCAGTTCCTTACATGGTTCTCATTATTCACCATGTGGATATATACAACCCCTGCGGTTGCTGATTTTCATTATGGCTCTACGGATGCCACATCGGCCCTTTATAATGAAGCCGCAGACTGGGTCGGTATCCTGTTTGCGTCATATAGTGGCTTTGCCGCACTGGCAGCTTTTACCATTCCTGTATTTGTCAGGAAAACCAACCGCAAATTTGCCCATATGATTAACATGTTCATTGGCGGACTTGGTTTAATGTCGTTTCTCGTTCTGAAAGATCCTGTATGGCTTGTGTTGTCTATGGCGTGTGTAGGTTTTGCATGGGCATCGGTTTTATCTATCCCCTATGCCATTCTTATCGCGGCGGTACCATCCAGTAAAATCGGCGTTTATATGGGAATTTTTAATTTCTTCATCGTCATTCCCCAAATTCTGGCTGCCAGTATCTTAGGCGTTTTGCTGCGCACTGTATTTGACGGTGAGCCTATCTATGCAGTGGCATTTGGTGGGCTTTGTATGTTTACGTCTGGACTTATGATGTTGCGGGTTGACGATGTTGCTGACAGAAAGGCTAAAGCATGAGACTATTTTGGGTCATTATATTTCTGGGGCTGCTTGGCTCATGCAATAAGGGACAAAATCTTCATGTGGCCTCACCGGAATGGCGGGATCAAATAATTTATTTTCTGATGACAGACCGTTTTAATGACGGTGATAAAAACAATAATGATCAGGGGGCCAATGTCTATGACCCTAGTAAGGAAAGTTATTATAACGGCGGTGATCTTCAGGGGGTCATTGATAAACTGGACTATATCAAGGAACTGGGTGCTACTGCTGTATGGATTACGCCGCCGGTGGCTAATCTCTGGTATAACCCTGCTATTGGCCATAGCGGTTATCACGGATATTGGGCCAGGAACTTTAAGGCCGTAGATGAACATTACGGTAACCTTGAAACCTACAAGACGCTTTCCCATAATATCCATGAAAAAGACATGTATCTGATACAGGATATTGTCATTAATCATACGGGACGTTTTTTTCAGTATGAAGGGCAATATAACCCAAAAAATACGGCGGAAAATTTCTCCCTGATTTCCGGTAGCCAGCCTTCAGCTGCACCGACGCAGGAGCCCTTTAATCTGATTGACCGCAATAATCCTGATCATGTGGTAGCGGATATTTATCACTGGACGCCGGAAGTTATTGACTATTCTGACCCAAATCAAGAATTTACCTATCAGTTATCGGGGTTGAATGACGTGAATACAGGAAACCCTGTTGTGCGCAGAACGATGAAAGATACCTATCACTATTGGATTAAAGAAGTAGGCGTGGATGCTTACCGTCTTGATAGTGCAAAATATCTTGAGCATGATTTTTTACAAGATTTCATACATGCTGAGGACGGGATCAAGAATTCTGCTGCAAAAACGGGCCGTATGGCTTTCCCGGTCTTTGGTGAAATATTTGAAACCTCACCCCCAATGCATGATCAGGGGGAACTTAAGATAGCTTCATTTCAGGGAACGGATGATGAGCCGCAACTGCCATCTGCTATCGCTTTCCCCCTTTATGAGGAAATGACACGGGTTTTTGCACAGGGACGCCCTACCAGCAATCTGACGTATCGTCTGAATAAGCAGATGGAAGCCTATAGCGATCCTTATATCATGCTTAATTTTGTCGATAATCATGATGTTCAGCGTTTCCTGAAAAAAGGCAGTCTGGCAGCTTTCAAGCAAGCATTGGCTATGATCATGACAGTGCCGGGCATTCCTGTCATCTATCAAGGGGATGAACAGGCCTTGCTGGAGACCCGGCAAACTATGTTTGCGGGCGGATATGCAAGCAAACAGGACCATTTTGATACGACGTCTGAAATGTATCTCTATATCAAGAAACTGACCGCTCTTCGTACCAACAATAAAGTCTTCAGCCGGGGGTCGTTGGAAATACTCGGTGATAACGGAACTGGTCCGGGGGCACTGGCCTATAAGCGGGAATATGAGGGGGCGACAGCCCTGGTTATATTTAACAGTGCGGACCATAAAACCCTACTCAGTAATCTTGCTACGGGATTGCAACCGGGCCAGAAATTATCACTGCTTTCGGGTGAGGATTTTGACAATGACCTTCAGGTCGATGAGACAGGCGTGCTAACTTTGGAACTGCCCCCCAGAGCCATTTTAATTCTTCTGGCGGGGAAGCCAATGGATTTGGTTGTCCAAGAAAATAATCAAATCCAGATTGATCAGGATATTGACGGGCATATTTTGCTGGAAACCACGTCTATTTCCGGTTCGGTGTCACAAGCTGATACGGCATTGCAGTTGGTCATAGATGGTAACCTTGATCGTGCAACGGCCATACAGGCTGATCATGAAGGCCGTTGGAAAACGGATATTATTGTAGAAGATTTGGGACAGGAGAAGCATATATTTCAGTTATATGCATCGTCCTTAGGTGTGGTGAGCGACCAACAATATTACCAGACCAATGTTCTTACTCCCCAGATAGATATTACGGTTAGTGATGCGTTGGGCGATGACCTGGGGCCAAATGGGAATTACACAAAACCAAGTGAGTCCAGTTTTCAAAGTCAGATGGACATTGAGCAGGTCAGTATAAAGGCTGGCGGTAAGAATTTGGGTCTAACTATAAAAATGAAAGAAATAAAGTCCCATTGGCTCGCCCCTAACGGTTTTGATCATGTGGTTTTTAGTATCTATATTGATTTGCCGGAACATCAGGGCATGACGGATTTACCGCTACTATATGCCAAAGCACCCGAAGGTTTTTCATGGGATTTGGGCCATATGTTATTTGGATGGGGCAATCAGTTATATACTACCGAAGGAGCGGGGTCGTTGAAATTGGGCCATAATCTGCCCATCGCACCAGAATTTACCGTGGATCAGGCCGCCCGTACCATCACCATAAATTATAAAGGGACCACATTGGGAATTTCCAGTTGGGAAGATGCGAAGATTTATATCTCCACATGGGACAGTAGTGGCGGTGATGGTCATTACCGACAGATGACACCGACTGGTGGAATATGGGAGTTCGGCGGGGGTCATACGGATGACCCTCATATTCTTGATGATATGACCCCCATACGGATAACGAAATAGGATGAAATTTATGAGATACTTATATCTGTTATTGGCTGTGCTATTGACGGTGGGATGTACGGAAAACAAACAAGAAAAACCGTCAACCGTCATTGGCACCCTTGTCAAACATGATGATTTTCCGTCCCAATATGTGGCAAGTCGAAATATCCATGTATGGTTGCCCGTTGGTTATCATGATGATCCCGAAAAATATTCTGTACTCTATATGCATGATGGACAGAATATGTTTGATAAAAGCCTTGCCTATGCTGGTGAATGGAAGGTTGATGAGCATATTCAAAAGCTAATGGATAGTGGAGAAATCAGGAAAACTATCGTTGTTGGTATTTGGAATACTGCTAAACGCTTTATGGAATATCAACCTCAGGATTCTTTCGATAGCCTAGATGAGAAGGTAAAAGACGATCTCATCAAGGAATATGGAGAAACGCCTTTATCTAATGATTACCTAAAGTTTATTGTCGAGGAATTGAAGCCCTTCATTGATAGTAATTACCGTACCCGTACCGGAAAACAAGAGACCTTTATGATGGGTTCTAGTATGGGCGGATTGATTTCTATTTATGCTTTAGCCAAATATCCAGATGTCTTTGGAGGCATCGCTGCTATGTCAACCCATTGGCCCATTAGTCTGTCATTTGATATTCCGGCTACATCGGCCAATTTTGTCAAATATTTGGAGAAAGAACTCCCTAAACCCGGAAGCCATAAAATCTATTTTGACTTTGGCACAGAAACGCTGGATGCCCATTATGAGCCTCATCAGAACAGGGTGGATACAGTGCTTGAAGCTTTGGGTTATAGCTCAAAAAACTGGATTACCAGAAAATTTGAGGGCAAAGCGCATAATGAATATGATTGGGAAGAAAGAATTGATATCCCCCTATTGTTCCTTCTGAAGAAGAAGCAACGTTTTACGGCTAATGTTATGGCACCGCTGGATATGAAAGAGGATGAAAAACAGTGGGATGACTTTAAGCGGCAGATCAGAATGGCAAAGGAAATGGGTGTTGGTGCCGTATCCGTTGATGTCTGGTGGGGTCTTGAGCGGACAGGGGACAATAAATTCGAATGGGCATATTATGACAGAATATTTGACGAGATAGAAGCCGCTGACCTGCGCATTGTGCCGATCATGTCATTTCATGGTTGTGGTGGCTATCCCGGCGGCACATGCAATGTGCCGGTGCCAGAGTGGATATGGGGTCACTTTGAAAACAAAGGCATTACCCGTTTGGATATGCATTATCAGGGTGAAAATGGAGCCCAGAATATTGAAGCCGTATCCTTGTGGCAGGATGATTATGTTATCCCGCAGTATATTGAATTCATGAATGCTTTTGAGGAAAGATATGCCGCAAAGGCCTCGATCATGGACGAAATAAATATTAGCATGGGCGCGTCCGGGGAATTGCGTTATCCGGCCTATACCCCCAATGATGCTCTCTGTGATTTTCCCACTAGGGGATGCTTTCAGGCCTATAGCCCATCGGCAATGAAGGACTTTCAGAATTACATTCTGAAAAAATATGACTCATTGGAAAAAGTTAATGCGGCCTGGGGAACCGAGCATCGGAATATATCTGAAATTATCCCACCCAACGATGGAACGCCTGAAGATGGTGTTGCTAATGATTTCGTTCAGGCAAAAGAATATGTAGAAACCCAATATGGGCGTGACTTTATGGATTGGTATCATGAATCCCTCATTAACCACGGTAGAAGAATGCTTGATGCGGCCATAGTGGCATTTGACGGGGCATTCGCCGAAGTTGAACTGGGTATGAAGATAGCAGGAATTCATTGGCAAATGTCACCTAATGCCCCGCATCCCCGAATAACAGAGATGGCCGTAGGTCTCATTCCAACCAGTAGCGATTATACGCATAGGATAAGCGGCTACGGTTATGGAAAAATTATTAATTTGGTCAATGAATATAAGGGCAAGCGAAAGATTGCCCTGCATTTCACAAATCTGGAAAGTGACGATCAGGAGGAAGAAAATGGCCGGGTGATATATTCTCAAGCCAGAACCCTGCTTAAATATGTGGCGACGGCAGCCAATGATGTTGGCATTACTATCAAGGGTGAGAATGCAATGGCCCATGGGATTGCTACACATCATGGCTGGGATAATATTAATCAGGCTTATACCAATCATTCCCTTAACGGAATTACTATCCTGCGCCTTAACAATGTAACGGATAACGAGATCGGCCAAGCCCGGTTTCGCAAGCTTATCCAATCTTCAAAAAAATGAGAATATAGTAATGAATAAAGACGAATGGTGGTCTGGTGCGGTTATATATCAGATATACCCACGAAGTATAATGGACAGTAACAATGATGGCATTGGTGATCTGCAAGGTATCATCAGTAAGCTGGATTATTTTGCGGAATTAGGGATCGATGCCATCTGGATTTCGCCTTTCTTTAAATCCCCCATGAAGGATTTTGGCTATGACGTCAGTGATCACCGCAAGGTTGATGATATGTTTGGAACACTGGCCGATTTTGATCTACTGGTTGACCGCGCCCACGCTTTGGGATTGAAAGTGATCATTGATCAGGTGCTTAGTCATACCTCCGATCAACATGCCTGGTTTCAGGAAAGCCGTATGGACCGGACGAACCCGAAAGCCGACTGGTACGTCTGGGCCGACCCCAGTGCCGACGGCACGCCCCCCAATAACTGGTTGGCTATTTTTGGCGGCAGCGCATGGGAGTGGGAACCACGTCGAAAACAATATTATATGCATAATTTCCTGACCAGTCAGCCTGACCTGAATTTCCATAATCCAGACGTCCCGAAGCAGATGTTGGCGGAAGTTGAGTTCTGGCTGAAAAGGAAAGTTGATGGCTTTCGACTGGATGCCATTAATTTCTGTTATCATAGTACCTGCCTGAAAAATAATCCTGTCAAACCGGAGGAAACCCGAAAGGGTCTGGGCTTCAGTGTCGATAATCCCTATGCCTTTCAATATCATAAGTATGATAACACACAGCCGGAGAATTTCAAATTTCTTGAATCCATCCGCGCCCTGATGAACCGCTATCCCGGTCGCCTTGCTCTGGGCGAGGTATCTTCGGAAGAATCCATCAAAACCATGACTGATTATACTGCGGGTAATAACCGCCTTCATATGACCTATAGTTTTGAATTACTGGTGGATACCTTCACCGTGGATTATATCCGTCAAACGGTTGAGGCCTTGGAAAGTGAACTGGATGGTGGCTTGCCCTGCTGGTCAATTGGCAATCATGATGTGGTGCGTGTTCTTAGCCGCTGGGGTGGGGATAATCCACCGGATCATCTGGCTAAAATGCTGGCGGCGTTGTTATGTTCATTGCGCGGCAGTGTCTGTTGGTATCAGGGCGATGAATTGGGCCTGACTGAAGCGGATATTTTACCCGAACAGATACAGGACCCATATGGCATTACCTTTTGGCCCACATTTAAGGGCCGTGATGGCTGTCGGACCCCTATGCCATGGACTAATGGCGATAAGGCGGGCTTTACTGAAACCACACCATGGCTGCCTGTGCCGGATGAACATCATGCCAAGTCGGTGGCGTTTCAGGCGGATGACCCCCAATCTATCCTGAATAACTTTAAGCTATTCCTGAAGTGGCGCAAACAGCATTCGGCTTTGCTCTATGGAACCATTGATTTTGAGGATGTAGGTGAAAATATATTAGCTATTGTCCGATGCCATGAAAATGAAAAGATTTTTGCCTGTTTCAATTTATCGCCGGAAATAGCACAGGGAAATATCCCTGAAAAATATAGCGTGTCCTCATTGGATGGGTTCGGACATTCAGGAGCAAAGCTTGAGGGGCAGCATATTCTGCTACAGAGTTACGGGGTGTTTTTTGGAACCATAACATAAGGAGGTTTTAACATGACTGGAAAAGTTGCCGTGGTTACCGGGGGCACGACGGGCATTGGTCTGGCGACCGTAAAAATACTGGAAAAAGAGAAATTTCAAGTCGTTGTTATTGGCCTGACACCCTTTGAGGAACAGGAAGAAACAAAAGCCGCGTTTTTCCAATGTGACCTTAGAAATACCGCTGAAATTGAATATATTTTTCAGGCAATAGAGAAGAAATACGGGACAATTCATTGTTTGATAAATAATGCGGGTGTTCTTTCATATGGCTCTGCGGTGACGCTTTCTGAAGAGCAATGGGACATGGTTATGGACGTTAATGTCAAGGCCCCCTTCCTTTGTGCCAAATATGCTATTCCACTCATGCCAGACGGCGGTATTGTTATCAATGTTGCCAGTGTTCAGTCCTTTGTTGCCCAGCCCAATGTGGCCGCTTACGCCACTAGTAAATCTGCCCTTTTGGGGCTGACCCGTTCCATAGCAATTGATTTTTCACCCCATATCAGGTGCGTTACGGTATGTCCGGGTACCATTGATACCCCCATGTTACATAAAGCGTTGACAGAAGCCTCTGACCCGGATGCGATGATGACAGAACTTAATGAGAGCCATCTGACGGGCCGAATTGGTCGCCCTCAGGAAGTGGGGGAGCTTATTGTCTTTCTTTGCGGGGATAAGTGCCGCTTTATCAATGGGCAGGAAATACGGGTCGATGGCGGCCTTGGTGTGAATATTGGGGGCAGTGCAAACTGATGAAAATCATCAAAATTGAAACATTACGCCTTACTGAATATGGTAATCTCTGCTGGGTGCGGTTGCACACGGACGAGGGGTTCGTGGGCCTTGGGGAAACCTTCATGGGGCCACAGGCGGTGGAAGCCTATATTCATGAAACAATAGCCCCTTATCTGTTGGGTAAAGACCCATTGCAGATTGATAAACACTGGCGGGAATTATACGGCTATCTGGGCTTTAGAAGCAGCGGTGTGGAAATGCGCGGTAATTCTGCTGTTGATATTGCGCTGTGGGATTTATGGGGCAAGGCAACCAATCAACCGGTTTATCAGCTTTTGGGCGGCAAGAGTCGTGATGCTATCCGTACCTATAACACCTGCGCGGGCTATGAATATATTCGTTCGGCTGAGGGGCAGAGTACCCATAATTTTGGCCTACCGGCGGGGGAGGCCCAAGGCCCCTATGAAGATCTGGAGGCTTTTTTATATCGCGCCGATGAATTGGCCCTGAGCTTGTTGGATCAAGGGATAAATGCCATGAAAATCTGACCGTTTGATTTCGCAGCGGAAGACAATAATGGCCAATCCATTTCCACGGAACATTTGAAACAGGCACTGGAGCCTTTCGAAAAAATTCGCAAGGCCGTGGGTGATAAGATGGACATCATGGTGGAATGTCATTCCTTGTGGAACTTACCGACCGCCATTAAAATCTCAAAGGCACTGGAACCTTATAGTCCTTTCTGGATAGAAGACCCGGTTAAAATGGATAGCTTTTCTGCTGTTGAAGAATTCCGCGCCCGAACCAACATTCCGGTAACGGCCAGTGAAACTATTGCCACACGATGGGGCTATAAGGATCTGATGGAAAGGAATGCGGCAGATTTCATCATGCCTGACCTTGGCTGGGTCGGCGGCATTTCAGAGGCCAAAAAAGTGGCAACTATGGCAGAAGCCTACCACCTTCCCCTTGCCCCCCATGATTGCACGGGACCAGTAGTCTTTACGGCATCGTGTCATCTGTCCTTAAACGCTCCCAATGCGGTGATACAAGAATCTGTTCGTGCGCTATATACCGGCTGGTATGCACAGGTCATGACGGTGCTCCCGAATGTAAAGGATGGCATGATCGCCCCACCCGAAGGTGCCGGATTGGGTACAGATTTAAAGCCAGAAGTTTACAGGCGAAAAGATGCCATTATCAGAGCAAGTGAATGGACACAAAAATAAAAGCAGAATTGGTAGATGTCATTGCTGTGCATAATACCCTTGGGGAAGGGGTTGTCTGGGATGCCCGTGATCAGTCTTTATGGTGGACAGATATTCTGGCAAGCAAGATCTATCATATGGATTGGCTCAGTCGGGCTATTCAAACCTATACCACACCGGAACGGGTATGTTCTTTTGGTTTAACAGAGCAGGCTGGCGTTTTGATCGTTGCCTTTGAAAGTGGTTTTGGATTTTACCAGCCAGAACAAAATATTGGTCAGATCAAATGGATGAAAAGATTTTTACAGAATAATGCCCATATCCGGCTCAATGACGGGCGCATGGACCGGCAGGGCCGCTTCTGGGCTGGTTCCATGGTGGAAGCGGAATTTGATCAGCTATCCGCAAGGGGAAAGTTATATTCCTGTGACGTGGCGGGCAATGTTGGTGTTCATATATCCAATATATTGATTGCTAATAGCCTATGTTGGTCACCTGATTCCAAATATATGTATTTTGCAGATTCGCCAACCCAGACAATTTTTATCTATAATTTTGATCCCGACTTGGGAATTGCATCTGACCCTCAGATTTTTTCGAAAACAGAAGCCTCCGCTTTCCCGGATGGGTCGGATGTGGATGGGCAGGGTAATCTCTGGAACGCAGAATGGGCGGGTGGGCGTGTAACCAAATATAGTCCTGCCGGCATCCGGCTTGGGATTTTGGAATTGCCGGTAAGCCAGCCTACATGTGTGGCATTTGGGGGGTCGGAAATGAACCTCCTATTCATTACTACGGCAAGGGAAAGTCTGTGTGAGGCTGACCTGAAAAAGCAACCCGAAGCGGGTAATTTGTTTGTTTATAAAATGGAAAATAAAGGATTGACTGCCCCTGTCTTTGGTCGTGATATTGACCATAATCAAATGCCAGAAATGCGAAAATAGTTGCACAAAAAACGATGGCTGCGTAATCTTATGAATAACATCAGACCATAGAATAAAAGGGAAAGTTTTTGATTGATACTCATTTTCGGACGTGCAGTCTTTGCGAGGCCATGTGTGGACTGCAAATAGAGCATGAAGGCAATATCATAAAGTCAGTCAAAGGGGATGTGGACGATCCGCATAGTCGCGGTCATATCTGTCCAAAGGGTGTAGCTATTCAAGACCTTCATAACGATCCAGACCGTCTGAAACACCCCATGAAACGGGATGGAGAGCGGTGGATCAAAATCAGTTGGCAAAAAGCACTGGATGAGACAGCACAGCGGCTTGTGGATGTTCAGAAAAAACATGGCCGGGATGCGGTTGCGACTTATTGGGGGAACCCCAGCGTCCATAATATGGGTACTGCATTTATGATCAGTCCCTTTAACAGGGCATTGAAAACAAAGAATAACTATACGGCCACATCCGTTGACCAAATGCCCCATCAATTTGTTCAATATTTAATGTACGGCAATAGCCTACTATTCACGATCCCTGACATTGACAGAACAGATTACATGCTCATGCTTGGTGCTAATCCTGCGGCTTCCAACGGTAGCCTGTGGTCGTCTGGTGATGTCAAAAAAAGAATGACGGAAGTCACAAAGCGCGGTGGAAAAATTATCCTGATTGATCCACGTCGCACTGAAACGGCAAAATTTGTTACCAAACATCATTTCATCAAACCCGCTACCGATGCGGTATTGTTACTGGCTATATTGAGGGTGATTTTTGAAAAGAATTTGGCTAACCCCGCACATCTTGAGCCCCTATTGAAGGGATGGGATGAGATTGAACCCCTGTCTAAAATATTTTCCCTTGAGGATGCGGCAAATGTTACAGGCATATCAGCCGCAGTGATAGAAAATATTGCCGTGGAACTGGCATCGGCCAATGCGGGTGTATGCTATGGCCGTATGGGTGTTTCAACACAGGAATTTGGCACGCTTTGCCAATGGTTGATTCAGGTGATCAATATAGCAACCGGAAACTTTGACCGTACAGGGGGCATGATGTTTGTTAAGCCAGCCGTTGACTTGCTTAAGGCAGGTTCGCGGGGCAGCCATAACAGCTATCAGAGTAGGGTTCGCAGATTACCGGAGTTTGATCGCGAACTGCCAAGTGCTGCGTTGGCTGAGGAAATGACAACGCCGGGAGAGGGACAGATTAAAGCCTTCATTTCAACCGCTGGTAACCCGGTATTATCAACACCTAATGGCAAGCGACTGGAGGGAGCATTAGATGGTCTTGATTTTATGGTCGCTATAGATTTTTATATAAATGAAACAACTTGCCATGCTGATATTATTTTGCCACCTACCGGGCCGTTGGAACATGGACATTATGATCTGATATTTAATCTGTTCGCGGTTCGTAATGTGGCTAAATATTCGGGAGCCATGCTTAAACCCGCGCCGGGAACAAAAAGTGACGGGCAGATTTTTAGAGGATTAATTGAACGCATCAACCGTCTGAATGGCAAAAAAAAGAAATTTACGGCCCGTTTATGGTCAGGTTTAGGGAAAATTATTCCTTATTTATCATCAGCAGAATTTCTGCTCGACCTTGGCCTGCGTATGGGTCCATATGGCAAAGGTTTCTTGCCTTTTGCAAAGGGTCTCAGTTTGCGGCGGCTAAGGCGTCACCCTCACGGGCTTGATCTTGGTGCTCTGGAACCTTCACTTCCCGGACGGTTATTTACCAAAGACAAGAAAATCAATATGGCCCCCGAAATATTAAGGAATGACATTGCCCGGCTAAAAGAAAGATACATGAATTCCGGGCCCACACATGAACATGAGCAATCACTGCTGCTGATTGGCCGCCGCCATATCAGAACCAATAATTCCTGGATGCATAACTCACAACGCCTTGTGAAAGGCAAAAACCGCTGTACCTTAATGATAAATCCTTATGATGCGGGGAAACGAAATATCATAACGGGTCAATCCATATCGGTCTCATCACGGTCTGGTTCTATAAGGGCCATCGCCGAAATAACAGATGATATAAACAGGGGTGTTGTAAGCCTGCCCCACGGTTGGGGACATCACCGACCTGGAACAACAATGAAGATTGCCAGTGCCCATGCGGGGGTCAGTATTAATGATATTACAGACGAACTATTGATAGACCCCGTCTGTGGCAATGCGGCCGTAAATGGAGTCCCGGTTACAATCAATACAAATGAATAACTTTGGAGTGAAGATGATTAAGACAGTCAAACCGTCAGATGAACAACTTAGTAATTTTTTCAGTGACGAGCATGATGGCAAACCCGTTGTCATGCTCAATATGCTGAAGTTTCGCGCGATGGCTGACTATCCAGCAGACCATCTTGCAGAGAACCCCGAAGATGCCAATCGGACGGGGCAGGAGGCTTATGAGGTTTATTCGAAGCAGACGATGCCATTTTTATTTTCAGTGGGGGGTAAACCCTTGTGGATAGGAAGGGCAGTCACGTCACTTATTGGCCCAGCTGATGAGCATTGGGACCGGGTTTTTCTGGTCTATTACCCGTCCCGGGAAGCGTTGAAAAAAATGCTCGTGATACCCGCCTATAAGGCTATTGGCGTTCACCGTAATGCTGCCCTTGAAGATTCAAGGCTTGTGGAGACGAAAGAGATTTCAATACCAAAGATAATGCTCATGATATTGAGCATCTTTTTCCGTATAAAATTTTTTTTCTCACGTAGTTAAACTGTGATCAATAATTGTGACATACAATGTGATCAATAATTGTGACATACAAGCGGATGATACGGCAATGAAAAATCTAATGAATAAAGCTATTCAGGATGGTGTCCCGGGGCTGTCCGTAGCGATTGCCGATAAAGATGGCCTTATCTGGACCGGTGTTGCGGGTTATGCTGATATGACAGCGGGCATTCCAGTCAATGAAAACCATCTTTTTGGAATGGGAAGCATTACCAAGACCTTTGTTGCCGTCGTGACGTTACAGTTGGTTGAAGAAGGCCGATTGTCCCTTGACCAGACCGCATTGGAAATCCTGGGCGCAGATGTGGTCGGCAGGGTTCCCGGTGCTGACCGGGCAACAATCGCCCAACTACTCAATCATACCAGTGGCATCCCCAGTTGGGAAGATGACCCGCTGTGGGTCAGAGAAGGTCGTGGTGAAGCACTTGATGTGAAAAGGATATGGAAACGCCGGGATACCCTGCGATATATTGAGCAAACCCCCTTAACCAATGAGCCGGGTGAAGAATATTCTTATGCTAATACCAACCATACTCTTATTGGCCTAATCATAGAAAAAATCACCGATAACGATGTGATTGATGAAATCAGGAAACGCATTTTAAGTCCCTTGGGCATTTCTGATATATATCTGGAAGGCTTTCAGCAGGTGCCAGAACACAGGCTTGCCAGACGTTATCATTATACGACACGTGAATTTATTCGTGATGCGGGGATTGAGAAAAGTTTTAAGCAAATAAATGCGGCTGTGATTGATGTGAGTACATCGAACCTTTCAGCAGAATGGACCGCAGGTGGCATGGTGGCGACGGCGCGTGATCTTGCTATATATGCTACTGCTTTTAGGGCAGGGAAACTTCTTAAGCCGGAGAGCATGGCCTTTATACAGGAATGGTTTCCGGTTAATGATACGGTTAAAGTCGGTCATGGCCTGTTTTGCAGAGAGATGACGGAGGCATATTTCCTCTATGGTCATTCAGGCAGTGTTTTAGGCTATACGGGCGCCATGTATTGGTCACAGACAGATGATGTTGCGATTGTGGTTTTATCCAATGTGGGCAGTATGCATATCGGACAGAAACTACCCGATGCCTCGTCATTGGCTTTAAATACTGAATTTTTAAAGCGGGTGTTTGAATATGTCGGAATTAAGCATCCTTAAATTACCTTTCGGTATTTTCAAGATATGATTTTCTATATTCCATGCTCCTGCATTATTTTTATTAACGCATCGTATGATTGTTCGATTGTCCTGCCTGTGGTGTCGAGCGTGGCATGGGCTTTTTTATAATATGGTGTGCGTTCTTCCAGAATTCTTTGTAGATCCGCCATGGCATCGTCATTATTGGCCATGGGGCGCAAGTCACCCTGTGCGATGACACGTTCCATATGTTTCTGGGGTGTTGTACGAATCCAGATTACGAGGCACGTAGATAACAGGATGTTAAGTTTTTTGACCTCGGCCACAATACTACCACCTGTTTCAATGCAGCATGATTCATAATCATTCAGGGTCTTTATCAGAGCCTTTTCTTCCAACCGCCGGTAGCCCGTCTGGCCTGATAGCTCCAGAATCTCGGGAACCGCCATGCCGCCAATGGATTCAATCTCATTGGCCAGTCTGATGAAGGGCAACTTCTGTCGTTCTTGCAGTAACCTGCCAAGTGTTGTCTTGCCCGCCCCACGTAGACCAATAAATGCGATACGTGTTTGTCCACCATCCAATACGGAAAATTTCTGATATAATATCTGCAAGGCTTCCTGTTGCTCTTCGCGCGACAGGCGGCCGATGAATTCGGTGACCAGTGACAATTCTGGTGTTTGTTTGGCGGTTGAGGGGAGAAGGTCACTTGGGTTAGTTCTCAGGGCGTCGGCCACCTGACGCAGTAAATTAATGGAAATGTTGCCTTTTCCCTGCTCAAAATCGGCAAGGTAGCGTTCGGAAACAGAAGAGTCTTTGGCAAGCATTTTCCGGGTCATACCCCGGCTGGCCCGCAGACCGCGGACACGGTTACCTATCTGTTGCAGGAAATAGCCATTGGTGTCTGAATTATCAGTCGATTTTGACATATTCGAAATCACTATGCTGTTTGTTGATGCCCACACGTGGTGCTGCGATCCAACCCGCATATTTTCCCTTTTCAAGACAGGGCTTCATAAGGGATTGAATATAACGGGCGTCATTCTCAGTACATAACCATTCATCCTGTCTGGCTGTCCATAGTTCTTCATTGATAACGTCGCCTTCGGGTGTTATGAAATCATCGGAAAATTCGCCGATCTTTCGATTGAATCCTTTGTTTGGAAGGGTTATTTCAAAATTGATACCTATCTTTTTGATAAGCGTATTCCATCGCCCAACGCCGGCACCTGCATCTTTAATATAATCATCCAGAAGACGTCCATTAATGGCATTTAACGCGGGTTCTTCTTCTTCAACTATTTTGCTATTCACGACGCGACTGACTTTATAAGTATCATTGGTCAGTACATGATCATCTTCCAGTTTGTTTTCTCTATAGCGGCCCTTGATGCCAGCATTAAAGGCGGTGGCCCCGTTCGTGGAAACTTCAGACCCGAACAGGTCTAGCGTTACCCCATAGTGGAAATTCACCCTTTTCTGCAATGTGGGCAAATCAATCACATCCAACGCACGAACCGCCTCAATATCATTGGCATCGGTAATGCCCGCGTTTTTCATGGCCTCACAGGTGCGAAGAATAACCCGGCCGACCCCGGTTTCACCAACAAACATATGATGTGCCTCCTCCGTGAGCATAAAACGACAGGAGCGGGAGAGGGGATCAAAGCCGGATTGGGCGAGGGATGCCAACTGCATCTTGCCGTCTCTATCTGTAAAAAAGGTGAACATAAAGAAAGCCAGCCAGTCCGGTGTTTCTTCGTTAAAAGCCCCCAGAATACGGGGTTTATCTTCATGGGCCGAACGGCGTTCCAGCAGTTCTTCGGCCTCTTCACGGCCATCACGGCCAAAATATTTCACCAGCAGATAAACCATAGCCCACAAGTGGCGACCTTCTTCCACATTCACCTGAAACAGATTGCGCATGTCATAGAGTGACGGTGCGGTTTTGCTTAGATAACGTTGTTGTTCGACAGAGGCAGGCTCCGTATCACCCTGCACCACAATCAGGCGGCGCAACAAAGCACGGTATTCCCCCGGGACTTCTTGCCAGACAGGTTCGCCTTTGTGTTTGCCAAAGGGAATGACCCGCCCTTCTTCTTTTGGTGCCAGAAGAATACCCCAGCGATAATCAGGCATTTTCACATGGCCGAATCTGGCCCAGCCCTTGGGGTCGACACCAACAGCGGTGCGCAGATAAACATCCATATCGCGGGTTTCTTCGGGTCCGGCTTCATTCCACCAGTCAAGATATTTAGGCTGCCATCTTTCCAGTGCCTTTTTCAGGCGGGCATCATTGGCAAGGTCAACATTATTGGGAATCAACTCATCATAGTTAATTTCAACCACCGCTTCGCCAAGCACATCATCTTTAAGCATTATATTTCCTATTTCATCAGACACGTTTCAAGTCATATTCAGGACGCGCACCTGTGCCATACAGGGACAACGCACCTTTCTCACCAACAGCATTAGGCCGCTGAAATATCCAGTTTTGCCAAGCGGTTAGGCGACCAAAAATTTTTGTTTCCATGGTTTCGGGACCGGCAAAACGGAGGTTTGCTTCCATGCCGGTCAGACAATCTGGTGAGAAACTGGCCCGTTCTTCGATTACCATTCGGATTTCATCATCCCAGTCAATATCATCAAGGATATAAGTCACCAGTCCCAATTTATCACATGCCGCCGCATCAATGCTCTGTCCCATAACTTTCTTGCAGTCATCGACGGTTTCCGGCTCACCCAGAAAACGGGTTTCCAGACGCGTGATCCCGTTGGACATAAGGTAAGAACCAAAATTTACGGCGGTCAATTGTATTGTTGGTGCCGTACGGTCATCATTTTCAAACTGCCCCTCCAGCATATAGCTGCGGTCCACTGAAAACAGCAATTCCGCCAGCACTCCGACAAAACAGCTTCCCGGCTCAATAAGGGCAAGGGTGGTGCGGGATGTCAGGTCAATACGTTTCAATGTGCGTCGCCAATAGAGGGCAATTTCACGCATCAGCCAGTTGTTTTGATTCCTGCTGATAAAGCCGTCATAGGCCTCAACAACATCACTGTCGCCTTCGGTTTTAAAAATCAGGATTCCTGTTTCCAATTCGTTCAGCCGCAAATGCAATATGGCATCATCAAGCTCGCGGCAAACGGCAAGGGGCCAGAATTCGGCACCTTTGGTTACGGCTTCTTCAACCGTGATCCCGGCAGGGATGTCTATTTCTGGCGCACGTATTGTTACGGTGACAACGCGGCTGGCACGGTCAATATCTACGCTGACACATTGGTAGGTGATGTTGTTTTGCTGTATGTTTTTCATAAGCGGCGGCAACGCGATACCCTGTGCATCAGAAGGACGGTCGGATGTTTCGGTCATTTCGAGTGCCTTTTCCCGCACGGCACTATCAAATTTTGATCCCGGCACGACTTCATCTACCAGACGCCAGTCAACGGCCCGTTTCCCGCGCACACCTTCTTCTATTGTGCAGAATACATCAGCCAGGTCACGGCGTACTTTACGCTTATCAACAATACGTGTCAGACCCCCCGTGCCGGGCAATACCGCCAGCAAAGGAACTTCGGGCAGAGATACGGCAGAATTGCCATCGTCAGCCATCATGATATAATCCGCCGCTAAAGCCAGTTCATAACCACCACCTGCTGCTGTGCCACGGATGGCACATAGATAACGCTGCGCGGAAAATTCGCTGGCATCTTCTATGGCGTTACGGGTTTCATTGGTAAATTTACAAAAATTTACCTTGTGGGTATGTGTTGCCCCACCGAGCATTTTAATATTGGCCCCGGCACAAAATACTTTTTCCTTGGCTGATGTCATGATCACTGTCTTAATCTCGGGATGTTCAAACCGCAAGCGTTGGACCGCATCATAAAGCTCAATATCAACACCCAGATCGTAGGAATTCAGTTTTAACGCGTAGCCATCTTGTAAAGTAATGTCAGGATCAACATCCATGCTCAGCGTTGCCACCGGGCCATCAAAGGCAAGTTTCCAATGTTTGTATTTATCCGGTTTGGTCTGAAAATCAATCATATCCATGATCGCCTTTAGTTAGAACATGCGGGGGTATTTAACATGCATAATAATGCATAATTGATCTATGTCAATGGAAATAGGCTTTAAAATAATCCGTAATATGAATTATTATGCATGTTAAATTATTTTAACGCTTGGAATAGGCTTGGCATAATAAGTTCAGAGCCAGCCTCCGGACCATATTAATTGCCACCTTCCGGCGATATGCGGCGGGTGTAAAGGTGCTGCGCATGGGCATGACCTGTGCGAACACGAGTTTCCCCAAGGCTTTCAATCCTGCTTCATCTAAGGGTTTTCCCTTTAACGCATCCGTTCCCTCCAGCCTGATGGGGCGGGAATTGGTTCCGGTTAAGGCGATGCGCATATCTTCAAGATTATCTTCACTGCCCCGCACAGCCATGGCGACGCCCGCCAGAGGAAAGTCAACACCACCGCGCACCCGCATTTTCTTATAGGCCGTTTGATAGCCATCCAGTTTCGAAAGAGTTACGGATGCCAGAAGTTCCCCCTGTTTCAGGGTCAGACTGTTGGCACCATCTTCCTGATACATATCATCCAGATTGACGACACGGCGCCCTTCCGTACTGATTAATTCCACCTGAGCCTCGTGAATCAGCATTGCCGGAGCCAGATCACCACTGAATGCCGCGCGACAGATATTGCCTTTTGGGGCCACATGGCAAATATTACCTTTGTGTTTCAGGCAGTAATCATTGGCACTGCGCCACCATTCGCTTTGATTGTAATATTGGCAACGGGTATCAAGGCATAAATTACCCCCGACCGTCGCCGTATAGCGGTGCGTGGTTCCGGCAATGGTTTCCGCTGCCTCCATCACCACATTAAAGTCACGCTGTATCTGGGGATTTGCGATGAGTTGTTGAAGGGTAACGCCGCCGCCAATGCACAGGCCAGAATCCGTTTCGTTGATTTCTGTCATTTCAGCGATAGCAGACAGGTCAACGAGGGTTTTTGGGTTACCGACGCCGCGCCGAAGGTTTGGCATCAGGTCGGTGCCACCCGCCAGAAAGCAAGTATTTTTCATTGCTGCCATGGCAACGGCTTCAACAATGGTCAAGGGGCGTTTTACGTCAAAATCCGGGAGAAATTCCATTATCTTTTCCCCTGCTTGTGTAATTTGCGGGCTTGCTTGTCCATGGCATCCAAAAGCCGGTCGGGGGTGATAGGGGTTTCGGTTATTTCAACTCCCGTGGCATCTTTCACTGCCGATGCGATGGCCGCAACTATACTCGATAATGCACCCTCACTGGCCTCCTTGGCGCCGTAAGGACCATTGGCATCCCCCGGTTCTATGATTTTAATCTCAATATGGGGTGATTCCACGATGGTCGGAAAACGGTAATCAATGAAGTTAGGGTTCAGATGTAAACCATCATGATAGCGAGTTTCTTCGCTTAGGGCCTGTGCCATGCCCATCCAGACTCCACCCTGTATCTGTCCCTCAACGGAGAGCGGGTTAATGGCCCGGCCACAATCATGGGCAACCCAGATATTATCCACAGTGATCATGCCGGTATCTTCGTCCACAGTGACTTCTGCTGCACTGACACCGTATGAATATCCGGGGGATGAGCCCACGGCCGCCCCCCGGTGTTTGCCCGTACCCTGATACTCACGCGGTACAAAATATGTTCCTTTGACGCTTATTGTGCCAGAACCAATCAGGGCCACATCCAGAATATTCTGGAATGGCAGTGCCGTATCCGGCCGGTCTTTCATCTGGTACGCCTCACCCAGACATTCCACATCTGCCACGGCGCATTGAAATTTACCAGCGGCAGCTTCCAGCAGGATGTCTTTTAATTTATTTGCAGCATCCACGGTCGCATTGCCGACCATGACGGTGACCCGTGATGAATAGGAGCCATTATCTTTTGGCGTGATGGCGCTGTCGTTGGCAATCACCCGAATGCGTCCGTAATCACAGCCCAGCACTTCTGCCACCAGTTGGGTGACGATAGTGGATGATCCCTGCCCAATATCAGCAGCTCCGGTAAAGACGGTAATACCACCATCAAAGTCCAGCTTTATGATGATAGTTGCCGCAGGTTCACCGGTCCAATGTACGGTTTTCCCGGCCCCGCTGACAAAATGTGAACAGCCGATACCTATGCCTTTATTTTTAGGTAGTTTTTTGTATTTCTTGTTCCAGCCACTTGCCTTTTCAACCCAGTCCAGACATTCAGGCAGCCCGTAAGACAGTGCCTTAAGGCCATTCAGAGTTTCAAATTTGTCGGGTAGAAGATTTTCACGCCGCACTTCAAAAGCATCAAGACCGATATCCTCTGCCATGCTATTCAGCAGGCTTTCAAAGGCAAAGCGGATATTAACCGTCCCGTGACCGCGCATGGCCCCACAGGCGGGGGTATTGCTGTAAACCCGAAAACCATCATATTTGATGTTGGGAATATCATAAATGGCATGGAGCAACGCGCCCGAATAGAGAGAGGTGATGGTGCCATAGCCACCGTACGCACCACCGCGCTGTATGACGGTAGCGTGACAGGCAAGAATTTTACCCGCTTTGCTCAGACCCATCTTCAGTTTGATGGTCGTCTCCTGTCTTCCTCTATGGGTAAGAAATGTTTCTTCCCTTGTCAGTTTCATCCGTACCTTGGCCCCCGCTGCCCGCGCCAGAAGGCAGGCAATGATCTCAAAGTTCAGGGTTTCTGTCCGTGCGCCAAAACCACCGCCGACAAAAGGCTTGATCACGCGAATTTTTGATGAATCCATGCTCATGCATTGGGTCAGCATCAAATGCACATAATAGGGAACCTGTGTTACGGATTGAAGGGTAAGGCGGTCACGCTCCACATCATATTCAGCCAGTGCTGCATGAGGCTCCATATGGGCGTGGGTGACCTCGTTACAGTGATAGCTTTCTTCGCGCACCAGATCGGCCTGTGCGAACCCTTTTTCTGCATTGCCGAACTCATCGGATATTTTGCGCTCAAAATTTCCTGTGCGATCATCATGAATTAAGGTGGCGTTCGCCGCCATGGCCTCTTCTGCGGTGAAATAGGCGGGTAATTCATTTACCTCCAGTTTGATTAGGTCAAGGGCTTTTTTGGCGGTCCGCATGTCTACGGCGGCCACGGCGGCAACAGCGTCGCCTCTGTATCGTACCTTGTCCTTAACAAGTGGGAATTCATTCTCGGAAATAGGCAAAATCCCGAATGGCGCACAGCAGTCGTCACCGGTAATGACAGCAGCCACACCCGGCAGGGCCAAAGCCTCTGAAATATCTAGTTTGGTGATGTCTGCATGGGCATAGGGGCTGCGCAGGATCAGGCCAACCAATGCTCCTCTGGGATCAAGGTCGGCGGTATAGTCTGCTTTGCCGGATACTTTTTCGATACCATCAATTAAGGGAAGCCGGTCACCGACAGCTTTATTGGGTTTTAATTCTGAATTCAGTTTGGTCATACCCTGACCCTCGCATTATCACCGATCACGGCTTTTACGGATTCAAGAATTTTGACGTAGCCGGTACAGCGGCAGAGGTTACCTTCCAATGCTTTGGTAATTTCATCATCAGTAGGATTGTCGTTTTTTCTCAACAGGGCCTCAGATGCCATAATCATGCCCGGTGTGCAAAAACCGCATTGTGTACCGAGCTTTTCGTGGAACATCTGCTGTAATATAGACAGGCGCCCATTGGTGGCGAGGGATTCAATGGTTTCAATATTTTTGCCGGACTGACTCACGGCCAGAGAGATGCAGGAGAGTGTAGGATTGCCATTGATCAATATGGTGCAGGCCCCGCATTCGCCACCATCACAACCGGATTTGGTGCCCGTGATCGTTACCACTTCACGCAAATAATCGATCAACAATATATTCGGTGGTACAAGATCTTCGCGGGCCTCACCATTGACGGTTAGCTTAAGAATTGTTTTTGAATTATTGGCCATATAAATATTCCTCTCAATTCTTGTCATTTATGATAAAGTACTAGAACTGATAAGTTATATTTTTACGCGTATAGAACGCTAATTTAAGGCATGATCTGGAGATTTACTTGGACTTTTTACCGATTTGTGTTAATTTATTGATATTCTCGTTCCATTCATTGAAATAATGATAATGATGCATGAATCCAGTCAAATTCCGGTCTTCAAGATATACGAGGAAACCCTTGAGTGGTCTACGCCTGATCTTCTCCATTGGGAACCATTGGAAGACCGCTGTCAGTTGCATCATTTTAAAATTCGGCCTCATAGGCACAACGATTTGGTGCAGATATTTTATTTGCAAAAAGGAGAAATTGACGCACATTTAGATGGCAAAAGACATGCCCTGAAAGCACCCTGTTTATTGGTAGTAGCGGCAATGTGTGTCCATGATTTTCGCGTGACATCTGATGTGAACGGTCATGTGCTTTCACTGACCTCTCCATTGACGGAGAAGCTGGGTAGAGAACTTGAATTCCTGAATCAGCAATTGAAAAATACCGCTATCTATCCTGTGGCGGAAGATCACCACAAAGTTGAGATGTTGTTTGAAGCGATAATGGAAGAATATCAAACCCTGCAAATGGGGCGGGAACAGTCATTGGAATCTCTTCTGAAAACGTTGATGATATGGATTGGCCGGCTGGGTGTCACGCGCGCAGAGCTGGAAAGCCATCTGGATAGAAGCAACCGGCATCTCACGGCTTTTTCTCAACTTGTGGAGATGCATTATAAGACCCACCAGCCCATAGATAATTATGCTCGGGAATTAAATATTACCGCAAAGCATTTGAATGCTATCTGCCAGCAGCTTACCCAGAAATCATCTTTGCATATCATCCACCAACGCCTACTTCTGGAGGCTAAACGCAATCTCATATATACAGCCATGACCATAAGCGAAATATCCTATGGTCTGGGTTTTTCAGAACCCGCTTACTTTACCCGTTTCTTCAAACGGTTAGCGGGAATTCCACCGAAAGAATTCCGCCTTCGGCAAAGGGCTTTGTTAAGTAAGGAAAACGGGTAAAATAATGGATGATTTGTTACTATTAATTCTGACCTCACCCTTTGTCGGCAGTTTTCTGGGCGTGGTAGTCTTAAGATTACCAAAAGGCGAGAGCTTCATGTTCGGGCGTTCAAAATGTCCTGAATGTGGGCATGTTCTCGCATTCTGGCATATGATACCACTGATTTCTTATGTCCTATTCCGGGGTAAATGTGCTTATTGTACTAAAAAAATTCCAGCGTTTTATCCCCTGATGGAAATCGCGGCCCTGATTGTTGTTTTATGGGCTTCCCTTGTGACAACGGGTGTGGTTTTTGTGATTAGCTGTCTGTTGGGATGGGTGTTGCTTGTGCTTGCCGTTATTGACTGGAGGAATTTTATTTTGCCTGACATCATAACACTGCCTTTGATGGTCAGTGGTATGGGGGTTATAGCCTTTTTAAACCCAGATAAACTGGTTATACATATGACGGGAATCGTGGTGGCTTTGGCCCTGTTTAGTGCCCTGATCTATATCTATAAGCGTGTCCGTCATATTGAAGGGTTGGGGCAGGGTGATGTGAAACTGTTCGCCGCTGCAGGGGCGTGGGTCGGTCTTGAGGGGCTTGGCACACTATTGCTCGCATCCACCTTGCTTGCCCTATTGGTAACTTTTATACTTGCCGTCTTTCAGAACAAAAAACCGGATCGATTCCAGAAAGTCCCCTTCGGCAGTTATCTGTCGATAGGGCTGTGGCTGACATGGCTATACGGGCCACTTTCCTTGTTCTGACGGTTATCTATTTCGCCCGGATTACGGTGCCCACGTCTTTCCCTTGCAGGGCTGAGAGCAGTTGGCCTTTTTTCATACCATTAACAATCTTGATTTCATGGGTATGGTGAGCGCGCTGCATATATTCCAGTACCACACGTTCGACAATGAAGTCATCCTGCCCACTTGCCAGAAGGTCCTTGGCATTGGCATTTTCGAGCAGCGTGGCGGTGGGGTCTTTTTTCGGGTCAGCTGTATAAAGGCCATCTTCATCCTTAATGTAAATCATGCCTTTGGCACCAAAAAATTCAGACAGCAGATAAACCCCGGCATCGGTACGGTTTTGTGGCATACGCCCCACCATGGGCGACTTCTCCCAAAATTCAAAGGGCGGCATACCTGACATGATCGGCAGGCAGCCGGTATTCAGATACAGGGGCAGTTTTTCAAAATCATCATGATAGGCCATGATCGCTCCCTCATGGGCCATGAGCATTTGCAGCATGCGACCATTCTGGATCGGGATAGAGGCACCAATTTTTGCCAGTGCGCCAGTAGGCAATCCGATATCAAGCCCCATGGCATAGGCATGGCGCGCCCGTGTCCCACCACCAACACCCAGAATGAATTTTATGCCTTGCTTTTTCGCCTGCAATAATTCCTCAATAATCGGATAGACTGCTTTACGGCCCCGATCCATGATACTTTGGCCGCCAATTTTCAGAATCCATACATCCGGCAGAATTTTTACCGTCGTCTGGTCATACTGTTCTTCGCCGGACAGCATGGAATTATTTGTCATGCCGGAAAAGGGGTTTTCCAGACCAGAGGTTGAAATTTTTTCTATTTTTTTCTTACTCATTATTTTCTTCCCCAAGTTCTCTTGATCGGCTGCCCTTCAGCCGGCTACCAACATCTTCCCCGGCAAGTGCCTTTGCCAGTTGTCCGGGTTCTAAACCGTTGATCAGTCGCACTTCCCTTACCAGACGGGATGTTTCAAGGCAGTTCAGCAATTCCGCTTCAAAGGGGCTGTCGGGAAGATTGCGTGCCTTCATGTCTTCCACCGTCAATTCGGGGATGAATTCAGCATCAGAATTTTTATAGGGATCATCGGTAAAAATGCCGTCCACATCCTTTATATAAGTCATGCTTGCGGCTCCCATCAGTTCCGCCATTAGGAACAGTCCCACATCCGATCCATTCTCCGGCAGGAACCCTTTTTCGGGGGGTGGTTCCCAAATATGGTAGGGCGGTTGTCCGATACAGACCGGAATTAGTCCACCATTCAGAAACATGGGCAAATCCTGAAAATGATCTTTGACAAAAGTTATGCCGCCATGGGGGGCGAGCAGAAATTGAAGCATGTCGCGGTTCTGTTCCTCAACCCCCCCCATAATACGTGCAAGGCCACCAACCGGCAGGCCCAGATCACGACCTATGGCATAGGTATGGCGAACTCTGGCACCGCCCCCGACACCTAGTACAATCTTGTATTTCTCTTTTAAGCGAACAATCTCATCAACAAGCGGGAACAGGGCTTCTGACCCACGGTCCATAATGCTTTGTCCACCAACGGCAATAAAATGCACATCCGGAGCCATGCGGCGGATTTTGCCTTTTTCTGTGGAGGCATTAAAGGCACTGCTGACAAGAGATTCACGCATAAGGTCACTTTTTACGTGAATACGCCCCTTTGTATCACTCGTGCTCATATTTGATCCTTCTCACTATTATTTTTTATAATTATTATTTTCAGAATAACCAAACTTACAAAAACACTCAAGCCACCAAATATTATTTGGCTAAACAGCATGGGCAAATAAAGGATGAATGCCCCCTCCGGCGCACCGGCGAGCAGGATCACCAGGAAATTTGCACTAAAGCGCCCAAAACCCATAATCATACCAATCAGGCTGAGCTGCAAAAACCTGATCCATAGGGCAGCATTCAACGCGATAAAAGGAAATAAAAGGTCAGCGAGCAGGCCGGGAATGGCAAAATGGCTGATTTCAAAAATACCGAATTTGCCAAACCCCATCATGACTGAGACTATGCCAACGGTCAGGCCGGTCATCAGGCCACCAAACCGGGAATGCGTCATGGCTGCGGCCGCCAGAAAGAAGGGAATGATGATGATATTTTTATGTCCCGGTGCCACCGGCAGGCCGGGCATTAACTGGATTAGCTTGAGACCCATAATGGCCGCAGAAACGCCCACCACTACAGTTAGGTCATTGAGACGTTCTTTGGCCAGAGTGGGATAGCGCTCTCCCAGATATTTTGTAGCCTTTTCAAGGGAGGCCAGGAAACGGTCTGTCACATAAGAAAAATCTCCCTGCATTATCTGTCGGAAGGAAATTTTTACCTTGTTTTTCTTGCCTTTACCGGAGCCATTTTTTTTTCTCCCGTTATCGCCAGTAAGGAGATATAGCGTGCTGTCAATGGCGGTGGCGAGAAGTTCGGACAGGCCAATCTTTCGCAAGGCCGTGGCCATTTCACCGGTCTTTTCACTTTTTTGGACCCAGACACTGGCCCAAACCATGAGGAATACCCGCAGACACATCAGTAAAGCCTTTTCTGCGCCATCCTCATTGATCTTAAGTTCTATAAACCTCAGATCAAGAATATGTGGGTTTTCGCCAACGTTAAACACCGTATAGGACAGGAAAATCACTACGAAAAAAACAGATAGACGTTTGAAAGATGACAGAAGGACGGATAGTGACAGGTTTGAATTCATCCATAGCCCTGCCTGAAGGACAGCAATGGATATAAGGACATAAGGCGCAGACAGAAAAACCAGCAGCTGCAGGGCTAAAATCAAATAAACCAGTTTTAATATAGACCGGGTAGCCGGTTTTATAAAATATTCTGCCAATATTTGCTCCTCTAACCATAGAGTAACATGACGTGTATATCTTTGCCAAATTTCTAATAGTTTTCTGTATAATTGAGGAAAATTTGCTATGGTGGTTTTCTGGACTGGAATAAAGGAATAAAATAGGTGGGTTTTAGGAACTACAGCCAAAAAAGTCGGTCTGCGGATGGTTTTACGCTGTTGGAACTTCTGATAGTGCTGGCCATAATCGGACTGATGAGCACGGTAGTCTTGGTGTCATTACCCGGTAGCAAGGACACCCTTGACCTTAAGGTTTCCGCCCGCGATGTGATGATTCAGGTAATTGAAAGCCGTACACAGGCAATCAGGACGGGACGAGATGTGCGGTTCTTTCTAAATATGACAAATGGCGAATTCTGGACAGAAAATTTCGGTAACGCGCGGACACTTCCCGAGGGGGTAGAAGTGGAAATTTATACGGCAAAAGCGGAACAGGGTGAAAATAACACCGCCGCCATTCGTTTTTTCCCCGACGGCTCTTCCACCGGCGGATATGTTCGGATAAGCCGGGGACAGAACAATTACCGCATTGATGTGAACTGGCTTACGGGCAAAATAGTGATGGATCATGAAAAAACACAGAATTAAGCAAGCAAGAGGTTTTTCCCTGATTGAGGTGCTTGTCGCCTTGACAATCATGGCAATTTCACTCGGCCTGATTTTGGAAATTTTTTCTGGTGGCTTGCGCAAGGTCAATAGTGGGGGAGACAACTTCAGGGCCATGCTACAGGCTGAGGCACTGATGAATGATCTGGACGTCAACCTTCCTTTACGGGAAGGAATTCAACAGGGCAGGACAGATCAGGGTTATGAATGGAAAATTGAAATTAAACTCTATGAACCGGAAATGGGGGATGTGGATGTGGATGTGGTTGTCCCACTGGGCGAGTTATTTGATATATCGGTCAGGGTCAGTTGGCAGTCGGGCCTTCGGACACGTGATGTGATGCTCAATAGCCTTCGCTATAGTACGGGAGAACCGCAATGAATTCAGTTTTATTGCCGCAAAAACAGTCTGGATTTACACTCATTGAATTATTGGTGGTTTTAAGCATTATGGGCGTCCTTATGGTCGTATTATTCAGTGGTCTACGTTTTGGTAATCGTGCCTGGGAGCGTAGTATAGAAGAAACGGACAGCCTTTCCGACATGCAGGCATTCTATCGGATCTCCGGTGACTGGATGAGCCGTATGTACCCCATGGTAAGTGATATTACGGGTGAAAATGAATATGTTTTTTCCGGTAGCAGTTCACGGGTCAGATTTGCGGCTTTCATGCCGCCCTATCCCACGCGCGGCGGTTTGTATCTGGTGGAGTTTGCCATTGAAAATATCCGTACAGAAGATGGTGAAAGCAGAAATCAACTCGTGCTGTACCGGCAGCCTTATAATGGTCAGGAAGATTTCAAGGATAATTTCAAACCAGAAAGCAGAACCTTGCTGATTGATCAACTCATGCCGGGGGCGGCATTTGAATATTACGGTGCGGCAAACAGTGGGCAGGAAAATGTCTGGTCATCAAGTTGGCAGACGGTGGAGAGTTTTCCAACGCTGATCAAATTTAGATTTTCAGGGGACGAAAAGAAAAACTGGCCTGATTTAATTGTCCCGGTCAGGGTTAATATGGACGGAACTTGTCTTGCGCCGGAAATACCGCCGGCCAGCTTGTGTCGTATTGGTGAAAGATCTGCTACCTGACATCGATTCGGCGTATATCGCGCATAATAACCCTCTCGGCATCTTCTTTTTTGATGGAAAGTTTCAAAAAACCTTTTCGGTTTTTACTAATAATATAGCGGCCTTTTTGTGTTTCCAGATGAGGGCCGGGAACATTGATGCGCTGGCCATTACAACTATAGAAACTCACTCGGCCCCCGGACCATTCAGCGGGCAGTAGGGCCATTAATTTTATGGCTTTACGCTTATTATCAGACCCTTTGGCAATCTCAAAATTACCGGGAAGTTCCAGCACCTCATCGGGGGTGAGAGTCCAGTGTTCCTGTTCATTAAATATGAAAGTCAGTCTGGGATCGAATTTATTAATACAGGCTTTGCCGGAACGATTTTTCCCCTTTCCTATCCCTTTTCCTTTCCCATGGCCTCTTTCCTGAGCATAGGCAGAGAAAGAGGAGAGGGCAAGCACGACCATGAAAATGATAAATCGTGAAAAAATACGAAACATGATCTGCGGCTCCTTTAACCTGTTTCCAGTTTTATTCTGTTGACCACCATAAAAACATCATTACCTGGACTTATCCAGGGTTCATTACCCCCACGGTCCCCAAGGATTGCGTGAATTTCCTGCTCTGCAAGGGAAAGGCTGACAATATTCTTTCTGTCGCTGATTTTGACAATTTCTGTGATCCGCCCCTTAAGGAGAGCATCCCCCGCATAATGCTCTGGAGGGCTGTGTAACAGGCTTATATCGCGGGCATTGATAACAAGTCTTACGGGTGAGGACGAGGGGGGTATCTGTATTATCTGCCCATCGGGTAGTTTGAATTGATCCGAACTGATTATTTCGCCGTCGATATAATTATCCGGGGCCCATCGGTTCATGACATGGGGCAGTTCAGAGGCCACATCCAGCAAATTTCCTTTAGCCCGTATTTTACCCTGATCCATGCAAATCATATATTGGGTAAGGGAGGCCATTTCTTCAAAATCATGGCTCACATACAGAACGGGGATGCCAAATTTCTGCGGCAGTTTCTTTAGATAGGGCAGAATATCCTTTTTATGTTGTTCCCCCAGTGCGGCGAGCGGCTCATCCATCAGCAACAGAGAAGGACTTGTCAGCAATGCGCGACCAATGGCGACCCTCTGGGCCTCTCCGCCGGAAAGTTTTTCAGGGCGTTTATTCAGTAGCGTTTTTAATTCTAAAACCGCAATCACATCATCAATTTTTATTTTACGATCTTCCGGTGCTGTTCGTTTATAACCAAACAGCAGGTTCCCCTCTACGTTTAGATGATTAAACAGCCGCACATCCTGAAAAACCATTCCCAGTCGCCTTTTATGAGGGGGCAGGAAAACTTCTTCCGATTGCCACACGCTGTTACCCACCCGTATATGTGCATGGGTTGGTCTTTCCAGTCCGGCCAGACAACGAATAAGTGTGGTTTTTCCCGATCCAGATGGGCCGAAAAGTCCTGATATACCCCTTGTTGGCAAGGGAAAACAGACATCAAGGTCAAAGCCGGGATAATTAAATTTTATGGTGACGTCTAATGTGCTCATGTTCTGATCCGCCATCGATGGTTAATCAGATATACGCCAATCAGTAATACCAGTGAAAAAATCAGTAAGCCGGCGGATAATTTGTGGGCGTAGCTGTAATCGAGCATTTCCACATGGTCGTATATGGCAATGGAGATAACCCTGGTTTTTCCCGGAATATTACCGCCCACCATGAGGACAATTCCGAATTCTCCCAAAGTATGGGCAAAGCCTAAGACAAGAGCCGTCAAATACCCTTTGGCCGATAGGGGTAGAACCACACTGAAAAAAGCATCTAACGGGCGTGAGCCAAGTGTCCATGCGGATTCCAGAGTATGTCGGCCTAATCCCTCAAAGGAATTTTGTATGGGTTGCACCACGAAGGGTAACGAATAGACCATGGACGCGATAACAAGGCCGGTGAAGGAAAAAGTTAATGTATCCCCCCCCATTCCGATCCAGCTTCTGCCGATGAATCCTTCCGGGCCAAGCAGGATCAGCATATAAAAACCGATCACTGTTGGCGGCAGTACCAGTGGTAGGGCCACGACGGCTTCAAATACAGGTTTGAAACTGTTTTTGGTCTGAGACAACCACCAGGCCAGTGGTGTGGCTAAAATGATCAGAAGTAAAGTTGTTACGCCTGCCAGCTTGAAGCTCAGGATAAGGGGCGTCAGTCCCGGTATGGAGAAGTCATGCATTAATGGTTTCCATATCCAAGATATTCAAGGGATTTGCGAGTCATCCGATCAGTCAGAAAAGCCATAAATTTAACCGTATTGGCATTTTTTTCTGCTCTTTTGAGAATGACGGCCTGTTGTTCAAGGGGGCTATGATATTCATCGGGAATTTTCCATATGCAGCCTGCACGCTGTTTGCCTAATCGAAGATATTCCGATAAGGCGACAATACCAAAATCAACATTTCCTGTGTCGACAAATTGAAATGTATGGACAATGTTATTGCCATAGACGATACGGGGTTTTATTTTTTTCCATAGGCCCATTTTTTGAAGGCTTTCCTTAGCAGCCGTGCCATACGGGGCTGTCAGTGGATTTGCGATAGCCAAACGACCGGCCTGTTTTAGTTTGGTCAGACATTCATCGGAATTATTTTCAGGCACCAGCTGGTGATCATTTCCCCAGAGAATAATCTGGCCATAGGCATAGGTTGTAAGGCTGCTTTTAACAGCGAATCCATTCTCAACCAAAAGCATGGGCCGTTTTGAATCTGCCGAAAGAAATACATCAAAGGGGGCGCCGTTCGAAATCTGTGCATATAATGTGCCCGTGGAGCCGCTGCTGGTAATTACCGCTATACCGGTTTCTTTCTGAAAGCGTTTGGCGATTTGTTTCAGGGGAAAAGTGAAATTACTGGCAACGGCCACGTGAAGCGTTTCCGGGACGGGCCTGTCATCGGCAAACAGTAGTGCGGGGAAGGCAATGACAAGTAAAATCATCCTCCTAAAAAAACCATTCAGGCAGTCAGTTCTTTTTCGCGACATTTTTTTCTATTTCTCTTGCCGTTGCAACGGCCTGTTTCATTTTGTCAAGATTGACAAATCCCTGAATGACCTGCGTTCCAACAATGAAAGTTGGCGTGCCGGATATATTAAGCCCTTTGGCAAGGGCCTTATTTCGACGGACAAGGTCTTCTATTTCTTTATTTAACATATCTTGTTTTAGCAGATTAATATCAAGCCCTACGGATTCTGCATCCTGCATCATACGTTTTTCGGTCAAACTTCCGGCTGTAGTGAAAACTTTATTATGAAATTCTAGATATTTTCCCTGTTTGTGGGCCGCGATGGCAACCCGTGTTGCCATTTTGGATACCGGGCCGAGGATGGGATATTCTTTATAAATAAATTTGATTTTCGGATCTGACGCGAGCAGGGCTTTAATGACAGGATGCGCTTTTTTGCAAAATCCGCAGCGATAGTCGAAAAATTCGACAATCGTCACATCAGCATCTTCAACATCATTAGACAGGGAGATTTCATCATTATAGAGATCTTTATGTCGGGTTTTTATTAATTCTGCCGTGGATTGCAGGGAGCGTGCCTGTTGACGAATGCGGGAAATTTGAAGGGCTTGGTTTATAATATTTGGATTGGCAAGAATGTAATCTTTGATGATTTTATGCAATTGTTCCGTGTCTGTATTTGTTAGTTCCGTCAGAGAGGATGCCTTTTCTGAGGCATCCGCTGAAGGGTTTTGGGCTGACGGTGTGGTGACCTTTCCCCCGCCGGTAGTTTGGCAGCCATGTAGCAAGAAGGTTGTGCATATCACAGCCGCACAAATGCCGGGTAATCGTAGAAAACCCATGATATAATCTCCTCTTAAAGCATGTTTCCCAAGTCGCATTATGCAGGATATAGGTCTATTTGGTCAAGTGTACACGGAAATGGTCATATATACCTTTGTGAATAATATTTTATAGATAGTTGTGAAGATTTCTTAAATATAATACCATTGATATATGATGCACTATCAGTATCAATGAGGCAAAAAGTAGAATATTGACAAATTTAATCAGCGAAACCCTAATGGAAATGGGCCTTCTTGATCAGGAAGGTTGTGAGCGTGCGCAGGCTGCGACGGAAGAGCTTGATCAACCCCTTGGCGAGATACTTGTTAAGCTGGAACTGGTAACAGAACAGGACTTGGCCAAAGTGCTTTCCAAGGTATTTAATCTGCCCGAAGCCGAAAGCGATGAATATCCGGACCATCCTTTATTTAATGGCACTCTGTCAGGGAATTTTCTGAAATCTTCGCGGGTAATGCCGCTTTCCGATGAAGAAGATCATGTGGTGGTTGCCATGGCTGACCCATCCGATAGTTTTACTGTTGAGGCATTGGAACATGCGCTGGGAAAAAGCGTTCGGGTAAAAATTGGTTTGCCCCGCGATATTGAGCGCGCATTTGAACGGGCTTATGAGGAAAATGAAGGCTCACTGAGTAGTATTTTAAAAGATATTGCCGACGATTTTGGCGATGTGAGTGATGATGATATTAAAAAACTCAAGGATATGGCCAGCGAGGCCCCCGTGATCCGTCTGGTTAACCGGATCATCGGTACCGCCTTGGAAGAACGGGCATCGGATATTCACATAGAGCCCTATGAAAATCAGTTGATCATCCGCTACCGTGTTGATGGGGTATTGCGGGAAGTTGATTCGCCGCCCGTGGAACTGACACCGGCTATTATTTCCCGTATCAAGATTATGGCAAATCTGAATATTGCAGAACGTCGCTTAACTCAGGATGGCCGCGTTAGTCTTCAAATTCAGGGGAAACCTATTGATTTGCGGGTTTCCATACTGCCAAGCCTTTATGGTGAAAGTGCGGTTATTCGTATATTGGAAGACAGTGCCGTCAGGCTTGAATTTGAAAGCCTTGGCATGGGCAAGGCACTTCATGATCGTTTTATGAATGTTTTGAACCAACGTCACGGCATATTACTGGTAACTGGACCCACAGGCAGCGGAAAAACCACGACACTCTATACGGCCCTTAAGCTCCTTAATAAGACGGAACGCAAGATTATTACTGTGGAAGACCCAATTGAATATCAATTGAACGGAATTACACAGGTGCAGGTTAATGCCAATATAGGATTGTCTTTTTCCAATGTATTGCGCTCTATCGTACGGCAGGACCCAGACGTTATTATGATCGGGGAAATGCGTGATCTGGAAACAGCGGAAATTGCCGTACAATCCTCACTGACCGGTCATGTGGTGCTGTCGACACTTCACACCAATGATGCCGCCGGAGCCATCACCCGTCTGTTGGATATGGGCGTTGAGGATTATCTGCTGACCTCCACTGTTAATGGCGTTGTTGGGCAACGGCTTGTTCGAACATTATGCGCCGAATGTCGCGAAGAATATAGCCCACCTATGGCTTTCATCAAACGGATGGGGCTCGATAAACATATTGAAGATTGTCAGAATATCCGTCTTTACCGACCTGTTGGCTGCAAGGCTTGCGGTGGGCAGGGGTATGTGGGTCGGTTGGGAATCTATGAAATTCTGGTGGTGGATGAAAATATCCGTCAGCTTATTCTGCAAAAGGCTTCGACCGTTGATATTCAGGCGGCAGCTCTTGAGACGGGTATGCTCACCATGTTTGAAGACGGTATAGATAAGTCACTTCGGGGGCTAACCACCATCGAAGAAGTGCGCCGTATTACGCGTGAGTATTGATATGAAGGAATATTCATACAAGGCCATTAGCGCATCAGGCGAAGTCCTGACGGGGAAAATGGCCGGAAATACCCGTGATGAAGTGATTGGCAAGCTTCAGGACAACGGATGGCTTCCGGTTTCTGCAGAACAAGCAGATCAAAAAAATCAGGTTGGGCATAAGGGCAGCGTATTTTCTAACCTTACCTTTTTTAATAAAAAACCCGGCACAAGCGAAGTAACAGATATGACCCGCGAGCTTGCCAATATGATCGGGGCTGGGGTTTCCCTGGAACGTTCGTTGGAGATATTAACCGACATTTCCGAAATGCCGGAAATGACAAAACTGGTGGCTCGTCTTCTGAAATCCATACGGTCGGGCAAGTTATTTTCCGAAGCATTGTCAGCTCAGGGTGCGCCATTTTCACCGCTTTATATAAGTCTGGTACGTGCCGGGGAAGTGGGGGGGGCTTTGGAGGATGTACTTGATCATCTGGCGGGATATATGATGAGGATGCAGGCCATGCGCGCCAACATTATTTCTGCTCTGACTTATCCGGCCATATTGCTGCTGGTTTCTTTTGTCTCTCTTTTTATGCTGCTTTTGTTTGTTATTCCGCAATTTGAAAATCTTTTCCGGGGGGAAATGGATACTATTCCGACCGCAACACGCATGGTGATTGAGGTTTCACAATGGGTCAGCAGTAATTGGGCGATGACGGTGCTGCTTTTGATGGCGGCAGTGGTTTTCTTGCCGCGACTGTTGAATATAAACAAAATAGCCTTTCGGGTTGATCAGTTTCTTTTGGCGAGTCCCCTTTTTGGTGATTTGATACGCAAGATGGAGGCGGCGCGTTTTTGTCGCACATTATCGATTCTGTTGCATAATGGCGTGCCCATGTTATCAGCGTTGAATAATATTCAGGGCATCATGGGAAATCGGGTTATGGCGCATGTAGTCTCCCGTATCCCGGAAAGTCTCAAGTCTGGTGAAAGCCTATCTTCACCCCTGATCGAGGATGGTCATTTTCCACGTCTTGCGGTTCATATGATCCGGGTGGGGGAGGAATCAGGCCGCCTAAATCAGATACTCTCTGATGTGGCGGTTATTTATGATGAAGAGGTTGAACGGAGTATCAAACGCCTGCTGGCTATTCTTGAGCCACTGCTAATTTTTATCTTTGGAATACTCATTGGAGGAATTATTATATCGATTCTTGTCGGGATAATGAGCGTTAACGAACTAGCTTTATAAAAAAGAGGAACGCATGAAATATTCAAAGCGGAAGAGTAAGGAAGACGGGTTTACGCTGGTCGAGCTTCTTGTGGTGATGGTTATTCTGGGATTGTTGGTGGGCATTGTGGGACCGCGGGTGATTAATTATTTGTCCAGTGCCAAAACAGATACAGCCAGACTGCAAATTTCCCAAATGGGCGCGGCCCTTGATCTTTATATGATTGATATGGGCCGTTACCCGGGTTCCAGTGAAGGTCTGGAGGCGCTGGTGGTGGAACCATCGGGGGCGGATAACTGGAACGGGCCTTATCTGAGCAGTGATGTTGTTCCTCTCGACCCCTGGGGCAATGAATATGGCTATGATATGCCGGGTGATGCAAAACCCTTTGATCTCTATTCCCTTGGTGCAGACGGGGCGGAAGGTGGAGAAGATGAAAATAGCGATATTTCTAATTAGACCATTCAAATGCCAGAATTAAAGAAACAGGGATTTGCGCTGCTACTGGTGGTTTGGGTTTTAGCCCTGCTATCCCTGATGGCGGTTGGTTTCACGGGTCATGTGCGTACCGGCAGCGGGGTATTATCCACGGCGTCCGGGCAATATCAGGTCAAGGCCCTGTCCGAAGCAGCACTTCAGCGGGGTATTCATGCCCTGTTTAATCCGGGCCAGACAATGAGCTGGAAACTTGACGGTCAGGAATATGAATTTTCTTATGCAGGCGCGCAGCTTTTTTTCTCCATCCAGTCCGAAGGCGGAAAGGTTGATTTAAACAGCGCGTCCGATGACCTTCTATACGGACTGTTTCAGTATATTCTTCAGGACCGGGAAGACATCACGGCCGATGAATTGCTTGATCAGTTGCGTGATTGGCAGGATGAAGATGATTTGTCACGGTTGCAGGGGGCGGAATTTAATGATTATGAACTGGATGGATTGGGGTACGGGCCGTCTAATCTGCCACTGAGGTCAAATTTGGAATTTCAGCAGCTTAAATCTGTTGATCAGGAAATTGCCAGGCTCATACTGCCATTTGTGACGGTTTATGCCTATAAGGCGACCATCAATCCGGCCTTTGCCGGAGAAGGAGTATTAAAGGCTCTACCAGGTGTGCATGAAGGCGATGTGGATGATTTTCTTATAACCAGACAACAACGCGCACTAATTGATAGAGAAGAAGAGCAGCCGATCTTTGTCGGGGAGCCGGAATATTTAGACGACGAAATTGTATCGGTTTATACCCTGACGGGGCGTGCGGTGATGTCATCGGGACAAAGCCATGAGCGCAGACTTGTGGTTTGGGTGGAAGGTGATGACCGGGCAACGTCAGCTTCAGATAAGTTACCTTATTGGATTTTGGAAGCCGGGGAATAGACAGTAATTATTAATATCGGTAATATTATCTATCATGTATAATATAAACCGCGATGCAATAAAGGCATCATAGTCGGATGAGAATTAATGAAAGACAGATATAGTATTCTGATAAAAAGGGCATTGGCCCCATTGATCCAATTTTGGTTCTGGTGGCTGGACGAACTGGAAGACATGCGCCAGGAGCTGATGACAGGTGGAAATCGGGGAGAAACCGATATTTTACATTTCCGGCTTGATGGCGATATGTTGCATCTTTCAACCCGACTTGGACAAGAGTGGCAGAAACAGAAAAAGATATTGCTAACCGATGAAAATATTTCGTCTGATGAGATTAAAGATTTTTTGACATCGGTCACCCCTAATGGCAGATGGCAAACCATACTGGGTCTTCCCCGGGAATATTGTCTTGCCAAACCTATGATGCTGCCCCGTGCGGCGCTTGGTGATATTCGGGATATTCTGGTTAACCAGATTGACAGGCTGACCCCATATTCAGCCGATCAGGTCTATTTTGATTATCGGTTGAAACCGGAAGAATATACGCCAGAAAAAATCAAACTGGATATTGTCATTATACCCAAAATCAAATGTGATGCGCTTTTGGCATTTTTGCGGCGAAATGGGGTAGAGGTAGACTGTCTTGAAATTAAAGATAAATCCACGCAGCCATCTGAAGAAATAAACCTGCATCGCAGCGAAGTCGCGCGCAGGCGGGAGATGCGTTGGCCCGTACGCGGTTGGTTGATGGCTGGTGCCGCTTGCCTTTTGGCTGTTGTACCTACGGCATATAATAATTATCAGATTTCTGTGCTGGAAAGAAATATTGGTGACAGCAGGTTTCAAGCCCGGTCTTCTGCGCAGTTGAAACAGGATTATGAAAGTCTTAAAAAAGATGTTCATTATCTGGTGGACAAAAAAAATAACAGACCGCTGGCGATACAGGTCGTAAGTGAGATTTCGGTTCTTCTTGGGGATGATACCTGGCTTGAACAGCTCACCGTCAGAAAAGACAATATACAGATTTTTGGATATTCGGGAACGGCGTCTGGCGTATTAGAAGACCTTGAGATATCCCCCCTTTTCAGGAATGCTCACTTTTTATCCGCTGTGGTGCAGCAGAAAGATAAAAATGTGGAAAGATTTCAGGTGGCCGCAGATGTGACTATGCCTGCTCAGAATGTAAAGCAAACTGAGCGAGGGGAGGGCGGAGAATGACCAATATATTCGAGCAAGATTTACTTGAGAACAGTCTTTTCCGGCGTATCATGGCGGTCGGACTTTTATCTATCGTATTGGGGGTTATTTTATGGGTTTATCTGGCATTTTATTTCAGCAGCAGTGAGCGGTTAGATTATCTTGAAAATATTCATGCACGCTATACAAAGGCCATTGGCAGTGAGGGGGCATTGCGGCAACGTCTTGAAGAGCTTCAGGGTGCCAGCGTCGAGTCCGTTGCGCTTTTGTCGGGGGAGAGTGATGCGCTTGTGGGGGCTCAACTCCAGAAACGAATGAAACAGATTGTGGGTAATGCGGGGGGAAGCCTGGAAACCACACAAATGTTGCCATCCGCTCAGGAACAGGCGCTTGAGAAAATAACCGTGCGGGCCAGTATGACGGTGACCACCAATAACCTGCAGAAAATATTATATGTGATTGAAACGCAAAGCCCTTATCTTTTTATTGAGGAGATAGACATAAAGGCACTTTCAAAAAGACGGTCCGGGGATAATGACCAGACAGAAAAATTGAAAGTAACAATAGATTTTTTCGGCTACCGTAAAGCGGGGGCCTCATCATGAAAAACCAGATACTCTATTATTGTCTTATTATGCAAATTTGCTGTATCTCTCCGGTCTTGTGGGCAGAGGAGCAGGATGCAGGAGAATCCGAGGGGGCATTTCCTGAATATTCCGCACCGCCCTTTGAAGATTTTTCGGCAATGATACAACGCCCTCTGTTTCTCTCCACCCGTCGCCCTGCCAGTGTGATAAAACCGCCACCAACACGCCGGATAATACCTAAACGCAAAGTGGAGGTAAAAACAATCAACCTATTGCTTTCCGGGGTTATCCATGACGGAGAGGAATATATAGCCCTTGTGCGCAAAGGGAAAAAAGGCGAAATGGTTCAGCTTAAAAAAAATAAAATGATTGATGGCTGGAGGCTGCTCGAGATCAAACCTGAGGAGATAACCCTCAATAAAGGGGCAAATTTTACAACGGTTCGTCTACGGGATAATAAGCCGGTGGTTGACGATAAAAAAAGAGCCCAGCGTGCCTCGAAAATCAGACTGGAAAAACTCAGAAAAGCCCGTTTGTTGCGAAATAAGAAAAAAGCGGCTCGCCGATTAGCCAACAAAGAGAGGTAATAAAAGCTTTTTAATTTTCAGGTCAGTAGCGTAGAAAATATTTTATAAGCATATATTGATATGTTGGCAAAACAGGTGCAGTATAGAATCATAATAAGATTTAGGTCTAAATAATAAGGGGTCGGAATATGAGAAAAACCTGGGTTTATCTCAACAATGTCATGAAATTTTTTGTGCCTTTTTTGTTGTTGTCTTGTACGACACCGATTGATGAAGCGGGCCGCCCCCTGAACCAGAACTATGCGTCTTCCCCCAGTGTGCAAAAATCTGGTAATGCGGACAATGCATCTCCAACCCAGCAGGGGAAAAGTGCAACGTCCAATGATGATATTGATGCTGAGGGGCAAAAAAACCTATTTCCAGGCACGGGAAAATTTCTCGGATCATCAAAAAAATCCACCAGACATGTCGGAAAAATTGGGAACAATATTGTTCTGAATTTCGAGAATGCCGAACTGCGTGATGTGGTTGAGGTGATTCTGGGACAGACCCTGAAAGTAAATTATTTATATGACCCCCGTGTTGAAGGAAGTGTCAGCCTGAAAACCACCGGCCCGCTGCCAGCAAATATCATACTGGAGATACTGGAAACCATGTTGCGCATGAATAATGCCGCACTGGTGGTCGATGATAATTTATACAAGGTCGTTCCGGTCGGTGAGGTCATTAAGGGAAATCTTGTGCCGGAAATAGCTGAGGGCGGGGAAGTTATTCCTGCGGGATTTTCCGTGCGCCTGATACCACTTGAATATATTTCTGTGTTACAGATGGACAAGCTGCTTGAACCCTTCCTGCCACAGGACTCCGTTGTCAGAGTAGACGTGGACCGCAATATTCTTGTTCTGGCTGCAGCAGGTCATGAAATGACAAAACTTCTGGAGACGGTTGAGCTGTTTGATGTGGATTGGCTCAAAGGCAAATCGGTTGGTATTTTTCGTCTGGCAACGGTAAATGTGGAAACGGTGGTTGAAGAATTGACAACTATATTTGGCACAGGTGCAGAAGGCCCCTTGGAAGGTGTTATTCGGTTTGTACCCATCAGCCGTCTTAATGGCGTGCTGGTGATGACCACGCGCCCCGGTTATCTGGAACGGGCAGAAATCTGGATTAACCGGTTGGATAAAGGCAACGGGACAGGGCAAAATCTCTATGTTTATTCTCTGCAACACGGCAAAGCTGCCGACCTTGCCGGAATTCTTACGGACCTGTTTTCCGATAGGCGGTCAAGCCGTGACAGCACAACAGGCAAAGTTGCGCCGGGACGCCAGCCTGTAACATTGAGTTCTGCGAATAAAACCAATACACCATCCACGACCGCCGCTAGAAATAATCAGACAAAACCAAATACAACCAATCGTCCGGTTAACCGCAGGACCACAGGGACGGCAGAAGCGAAGGGTGACGGGTTGGCTTTTTCACCAGATGCCAATATCAAAATTATTGCTGATGAGGTTAATAATGCCTTGCTTATTCTGTCGAGCGAACAGGATTACCGCATGGTCAAGGCTGCCCTGAGGAAGCTGGACATCGTACCGCTTCAAGTATTGATCGAAGCAACTATTGCGGAAGTTACCCTGACCGATGAATTGCGGTTCGGATTACAGTGGTTGTTTAACACCGGAAGTCTGGGTGATGGCTTGAGCGGTGATGTTAGATTGTCCAACGGTAGTAATGGTTCACTTTCAGCTACTTTCCCGGGTTTCTCGACCATTATCACCAACAGCGCTGGTGGTATTCGCGGTGTTCTTGATGCTCTGGAAGGCGTGACAACGGTTAATGTAATTTCGTCTCCTCACCTGATGGTGCTGGATAACCGCACAGCAGAATTAAATGTGGGCGACGAGGTTCCCGTGGTAACACAGCAACAACAGAGCACCATTAACAACAGCTCAAATCTGGTTAATACCGTGCAGTTTCGCGATACGGGTGTAATATTACGGGTCACCCCCCGCGTCAGTGCCAGCGGCTCCATCAACATGGAAATTGAGCAGGAAGTCAGTAGCGTGGTCCAGTCCATCGACAGCGGTCAGTTGACGCCCACTATTTCCCAGCGAAAGGTGAAAAGTTCTATTGTTGCGCAAACGGGTGAAACTATTGTTTTGGGTGGTCTGATTTCCGATGAGGAAACGGTGACCAGAAGCGGGGTTCCTTTTTTGTCACGCATTCCTCTATTGGGAAATGCCTTTCGCCGTTCAGAAAAATCTGCTGTGCGAAAGGAACTTCTGGTTTTAATTACACCAAAGGTGGTTCGCAATGCGTCTGAAGCCCGGCGTGTTACTCAAGAACTTCGTGATAGACTTCAAGGGCTTAGGGATCTTGACGACAGAACAATGCGACGCAATAATGAACGTGATTCTGACAAATAGGGACATATGAGTCGGAATATCTTACAGTTTTGAATTGTTATTATATTTGTGATAACACTTTGTAGTGTTACAGTTTTTTTAAATTATATATTATGATTCTTCCTAAAAGTGATACTTTAAGCAGTTAAACTGTCGGGTTTCTTTACACCTTTAGGATTATCCCATATTACCATATCGCCAAGCAGTTGATACTTAACAGCTTTATTATTTTGGCACGCATATTGCTTGAATGAGGACATGTTTGTTAGAACCTGCATATATTTTGGGTTCGGTTAAAGTCGCTCAGACGGTAATTTTTCAAGCTGAGGGCTAAAGGAGTTTAGAATATGATAAATATTAAAACGCTTTTATCCATTTTTCTGGTTACATGCTTTGCTATATTTTCAACATCAGCAAGAGCAGCGGTAGTTTTCTTAGACCTTAATGATTTTTTATTAGTTGACCCCACGGTAACAGTTGCCGCTGATGGTGCGTCCGCCACATTACTAGAAGATGGTTTTTTTCCATCTGCACGTCTTGGGAATGATCCTTTTTTTGGGGACCCTGACATTATTGATCCCTCTAATAGTGCGTTACTGAAATTTGAATATAATTTCACAGAAGGGGCCGCTAATGACGATGAATTTATTGCAAATGTTCTTGATGATTTTGGCTTTTCTGTATTAAATTTTACTATCGGCACCACTAGTAGCGGTACTGTCAGTTTTGATATAGGCCAATTTTTTGGAAACTTCCCTTTTATGGGAATGCAGTTTGAACTTTTCTCATTCGATCAATCTTTAACTTCATCGGTGTCAGTTAGCAATTTAAGAATTGAAACGATAGATGTTCCATTGCCACCGGTAACTGGATTGATGTTCTTGGGATTCATTTGGTTGAATATTATTAGAAGAAGGCGTATGGTTAATTAAATAATTAATGAATTAAATACGTGTAAATAGTTTAGGGGGAAGAGGAGAAAGAAGAGGCAGATTACTCTTTATTAATAACATAAGGTCACCATTAGTAGTTGTAGATTCTGGATAGTAGCTTAGGGCTTTAATATTCTTGATCCTCTCAGTAGTGCGGATAAGCCGCACTGCTAATTGTATGTTTAGGCGTATGATGAGAAGGGGAATGACCTGATGCAGATATTCAAGCTGAATCTAAGTGCAACACTTTGCAGTATTGTGCTTTGGCTTGTTGGGATGGTGACGCCGGCTGCGGCGGCTACGATTGATCTTAGTAATGTTGAACGCGCTGATGGCACTAAAATATCTATTGTACTATCAAGCCCTGTATCAGACAGAGTAACACGTAATTCAAAAGTTCGCGCAACCCTGACGAATATTTCAGGTGCAGATATTAGTGGCCCTCTGCATGTGGTGATTGATTCAATTTCCCCAATATTTGCGACAATTATCGGTGCCGAGGATGTATCCACCACCGGAAAATCCATATATACTATACCCTCTACGACGCTAGCTGCTGGGGCAACGGCGACAGTAAATATGGAGTTCGCCAATATTGGACGTAACCGCCTCGTTATAGGAGCGCAGGTTTATATCCAGCCGCCGGCTCAGGCGCCGCCGGCCCCTGTCGTTACTATCCAGTCTCCTCTGGAGGGGGCGTTGTTTGGCTCAGGTCCGGTTACGGTTACAGGGTCACTGGATATAGAGGCTACAGTTAATGTGAATGGTGTTGAAGCGACGGTCGTTGGCCTCGCTTTTTCTGCATCTGTACCCCTTGTTGAAGGGGGAAATGCTCTAACCGCTATAGCGACGAATACCGGTGGTCAGGGACAAGATAGTGTTAATGTCTTGCTGGATACAACCCCGCCAAACATCGGCATTGACAGTCCTATTAATGCGGCTGTTCTGGCGGCTGCCGCCGTAACGGTGACGGGACCCGTGTCTGGTGCAACTTCGGTTGTGGTCAATGGTGTCCCAGCCACTATTGTGAACGGCGCATACACAGTCGACCTGATATTGGTCGAGGGTTCCAATACCATTACGGCAACAGCGGTTGATGCGGCTGGCAATAGTGCTTCCAGCAGCATAGATGTTACGGTTGAGCTTGCAGGTGCTGTGATATTGGCCGTTAACATCACAAGTCCTGTGGATGCTGCGGAAGTAAGTGACAGCCCCGTTACGGTTACGGGGACGGCCAGTCCGGCATCTGTTGCAGTCAAGGTGAATGGCCTGAGTGCTCCTGTTGCCAGTGACGGTAGTTTCTCGGTTGGGGTGCCACTGACTGTGGGAAGCAATACTATTACGGCTGTTGCTAGCCGTGCGGGATCAGATCCGGCATCTGATACTGTAAATGTCACTTTGTTACCATCCGGTGATGTGACGTCTCCGTCGGTGCTTATCACAGATCCATTAACGGGGGCCGATTTCACTTTTTCCCCAATCCCGGTATCAGGGACAGTGGATGATGATACGGCTGAAGTTACTGTGAATGGCGTTACTGCTCTTGTTGTGAACGGGACATTTTCTGCAACAGTTCCTTTGGTACCCGGAGCAAACCCAATTGTTGCTACGGCCATCGATCCGGCGGATAATGTGGGTACAAATACAATTTCGGTTAATCTTAATACAGAAGGTGTCGAAGATACCGAACCACCCGTAGCAACCATTGACAGCCCAAGAAATAATGCTGTGGTGACAAGCTCGCCCATTACCGTTACCGGTTTTGTCAATGACAGTCTTGCTGTTTCTACCCTTAATGGGTTTTCTCTACCCCTCGGCGGCTTTGAGGTAACGGTACCCCTAGTGGAAGGAACAAATTCATTAACTTTGATAGCAACTGATCCTGCAGGCAACAGCACAAATACCGGTATCATCGTTACATTGAATACGTCCGGTGTGGATGATATTCCCCCTGTGGTTAACATTACAGACCCGCTTGATAATGCAATTGTACAGTCACCATCATTACCGGTATTGGGTACGATCAATGATGATACGGCCTCGGTTGTGGTCAATGGCACAGCAGCGTTAAATGGTGTGGGTGACAGCTGGGCGTCTAATGTTACTTTGAGTGAAGGTGTTAATCTGGTCACAGCTGTGGCAACGGACACGGTTGGTAATACGAGCACCGATGATATTTCTGTCACCTTGGATACTATTGCGCCTATTATTAACATCTTAAGCCCCACAACCGGAAGTGAAACCGATTTGGGAAGCATTACAGTCAGCGGTACAGTTGATGATGATAATGCGGTTGTTGTAATAAACGGGGTAACGGCAGTAGTAACAGCCGGTAACTTTAGTGCCGAAAATGTAAATCTTTCACCCGGCGAAAATTTCCTTAATGCCAAGGCGACCGATGTGGCAGGAAATGAAGGGCGTGATAGTATTTCTGTTAATTTGATTGGCGGTGCCAGCAGCATCGCGGGTGACCCGCTTGCCATAGCCATCACGTCACCGGGAACTTTGGCACTGGTTAGGGTGCCGACTGTAAATATAGAAGGCACAGTTGATGCGGCAGCAGAAAAAGTCGTGGTCAATGGTGTTTTGGCGCTGATAAATGGTACGACATTTGTCGCGGCTGATGTACCGTTGCGGGAAGGGCAAAACCTGATTGCCGCAGTAGCCACTTCTGAGGTCGAGAACAGGCAAGGCACCAATACAATTCTGTTAACGTTAGATACCACACCACCAATAGTCAGGATTAATGCCCCGGCTCAAGGCTCAAAACTGACAAGTACTCAGGCAACAGTGGTTGGTATTGTAAATGATCTTGTCGGCGGGCCGGTTAATGAAGAAAAAATGACTGTTGTTGTAAATGGACGTAGTGCAACTGTTCTAAACGGTAGTTTTGAAGTACGTGACCTTCTTCTGGTGCGGGGTATGAATACTATTCGTGCTGTTGCCCGTGATATAGCTGGTAATGAGAGTTCCCATGAAATTCAGGTTGAAGTTTTGGATGCTACGGGTCAACAACGTATAGTTTTGGTTTCCGGCAATAACCAAACGGGTTTGAGCAATAACGAATTGCCCGAACCATTGGTTGTAGAATTACAGGATGCTGATGGGCGGGTTCTGGCGGACCGAACGGTAACATTTAGTGTGGTTAAAAGTGATGGCGTTCTGAGTGCACTGCCGCAGGAAGGGGAGCAGCTTGTTCAGGTCATAACCGATGAGTTTGGTCAGGCCAGTGCTTTATTCACGCTGGGAACACGCACTGGAGCAGGCAATAATCAGGTGGCGGTTTCATCACAGGGCTTCGTTGGTGATGTTATCTTCTGTGAATCTTCTTTGCCAAATGATCCGGTAAATATTATCGGGACAAAGGGCAATAACCAGCGTGGCATAGGGGGCCAGCCGCTCCCGGTTCCCTTCCAGGTTTTAGTCACCGATGTATTCGGTAATCCGGTACCAGAGGCTGATGTTGAATTTTCCGTAATAGAGGGGTCAGGAAACTTTAGCGGGGATGTGGCCGTCAGCTTGCCTACAGACCTTGACGGTAAGGCTTCTGTTGTCTTCACGCCAGGAGAGCAGAGCGGGGTGAATAATAACCTCGTTGTGGCCAACATTGGAGGACTGATTGAGCCAGTGGTGAATTTCAGGACGTCTTCTGTTTCTGCAGATTTGGCTGCGGCGGAAAATACCAGCTTTAGTGGTGTGGTTCTGGATATGGGCGAAGTACCAATTCCTGGCACTACTGTTCAGATTATAGGAGAGGTCGGCCTTGTTACCACGACCGATGAAGATGGTCGGTTCATTATTTCCGGTGTGCCGGTGGGCGTGGTTCACCTATTGGTAGATGGCAGTACAAGCCCACGACAGGAAGCTGAAGATATTCTTTTTACATTCCTTGCCTTCCAAGCCACAACCATTTCAGGTCAGAATAATACCATTGGTATGCCTATTCAAATTCCGGCCCTTGATCAGGAAAGTGTCAAGATTGTCGGGGGTGATGAGGATGTGGTGCTAACCATGAAGGGCCTCCCCGGCGTTGAATATACGGTATTTGCCAATTCGGCGACCCTGCCAAATGGTGATAAATATATCGGGCCACTAATGTTAACCCAGATTCCGGCAGACCGTGTGCCCATGCCACCACCTGACGGAACCTCGCCGACACTTTTTTCTACACTGCAACCGGCGAATATTCATTTTGACCCTCCGGTAAAAATGAAATTACCCAATGTTGAAGGCCTGTCACTAGGACAGGTGGCTGAAATATTCAGTTTTGATCATGACCTGGAAGAATTTGTTTCCGTTGGGCCGGGTACAGTTACAGCAGACGGTGCGTTTGTGGTGTCAGACCCCGGCTTCGGAATTGTAAAATCAGGCTGGCATGGTTTGGCACCACCACCACCACCACCAATCTGTAAAGTATTTTGTGACGACAAGAATGAATGTACGACGGAAACAAGACGGGGTAATCCATTTTGTGACTGTGTAGTTAAGAAACTTGGCGGCACTGACCCGAATTCAGAAATAGCTTGTGGCGGGTCACCCGGTCTTAACAGTTGCACAGACAATGGATTTTGTTTTGATGGCAGGTGTCTTGGTGATGACAAGCCGGAAGGCACAACTTGTGATGATGGTCTTAAATGTTTTGTGAATGACAAATGTGATGATTTTGGTGAATGTAAGGGTACCGCGAAAGAAGTTGAACAGCCTTTCCCTAATAAAGTTAAGCTTGAACTAGGTTTCGTGAATACCTTCCTTGAGGGCATAGCGAAAGCAAAGAAACTTTTTAATTTAAGCATATTGCCCCCTACGCCGGAAGTTGAGTTTGAATATGAAGCCAGCAACGAATGTTGTGAGAAAAAAGATGGTGCAACGACTTCTGAGTGGAAAATTCAAGGCGAAATAACATTAAGAACATGGAGAATAGGGCCAATTCTTCTGGGGACACCACCTTGGGCATATGATTTTAAATTTGGAAGACTGGAAGCAAGAGTTGGTGTCTTTTTAACATTTAGTGCTGGCATTAAAGTTGCTCTAAGTCTTACGAAGAATAATTGTCAGGACCAATTTTGTGCATCGGGTGAAGTAAAAATTCCGATGTCTGTAATACTTGAAGCTAAAGCGGATATCAAAAATCCCATTACAGAGCCATTATCTTGTGAGCGTGCAAAAATTGACGCTATTAACGAAAAGGAGGATGTTGATTGTGCATTAATTCTGATTTCTGGTGCGGGCGTGACGGGCATTGTTGGTATCGGTACGGTTGATTGTGCCAAGATAAGTTTAGCCGTGAAACATCAGGGATTTAAAGTTGAATTAAAAGTAATTCTTTTTGAAGGCACTTTTGGTGAAATGGGATGGGGTACGGAATGGAACCCACTGCCACCACAAACCATCTTTGAGACATTCTTACCCTTTGACAAAAACCCAAATGTGAATTGAGGAACTAATTTTGATGAGCAATAAATATATAAACAGGGTCATGATGGGACTGATATTGGGAATATTACCCCAACATGTCATTGCCTATGATGAAATTTCTCAGGAAAATGCAGAACAACAGACCCCTAAAGGGAAAGAAGAAGCCACTGCTCATCAAGAAACGGATTATGTGCCCAAGAATTTGGATTCCGCAATTATAACGGTTCCTGTCTATCCTATGTCTGATCCTGTTTCCAAAGTCATTACTACAGTGGAAAAATTTTTATATTCTGAATCGCAATATAAACCGGCTGTTATCCTCTCCCGCCTGCCGGATGGAATAAGCGATAGCAGTACGCCGGAAAAGACCATGTTTTCCAGAACTACGGCAATGATTAATGGCGATTATGACCTTTATTCGTCTTTTTGGGATAAAAAAAGTCAAGCTTTCACGGAACAGTATTTCACTATGAATGGAATTACACCGGAAAGGATGGTCGGAAATTGGGTAGGTACCCTGCGTCAGGTCGATATGGTGATGTTGCGCCGGATAGATTTCGCGGAATATGTGGTCCTTGTTTATGACATGCAAAAGAAAACCGGAAATTTGGAAAGAAATGACGTGGAAATGCATGTGGTTTTCCAGAAAGAATCTGAGGCGTGGACGGCGACGCAGGCACTACGGGCAAGCGGATTATTAGTCGAACCCCCATGGGTTTCGGGGAAAAGTAATGTGGAAGTGACCATACGATGATGAAGGGCATGAACATTAATATTTACCGAAATATACAGTTGAAAACTACCGTTACAGCTTGTGCGGTTTTCTTGTTGTTTTTTACATTTCAGAATGTTGCTATGGCATGGGCAGATACCCTGGCTGAGGATAAAAACTTTAACTGGCCTGATTTTGATCGTTCGGCACCCTTGAAAAGGGAATTTACTGTCGTCAAGCATTATAACCTTGTCATTCGTGAATTTAGCCCACCAGTGGTCATAGAGCAGCTCACAACCCCTATTATTCTAGACAAGGTTTTATATCCTGAACAAACCATTAGAAATCATATTTCCGCTATGCGGGCAGGGGATTATGACTGGTGGCTTTCTAGCATGGATAAAATTGCTAGAGAGGCAGTACAAGCGGCAGATGAAAAAAACAATTTTGTGGAAAAACGAAAAGAGCAATGGACGGCTATTATGGAAGGTTCCGTCGCGACCATGGAACGCTGGATTGAAACAGGGCGGTATCTGATTATCACTGTACGCCTACATTCAACTAATAATAAGAATATTCCAAGCGAAGGGATTGAAATTCCATTGGTTTTAGACGTTCGCGAAGGTACCTGGCTTATTACATCAAAATTAAGAACAGATGATCCGGTATATCAAAACTTTAATCATCCGGATTTTAAAGAAAAAGGAGAAGTGGTTATTAAGCGCACAATAAAATAGCTAATACTCACAGCACTAATGGTTGAAATGTCATGAATTGGAAATATAAGCAGGAAATGATTTCGAAAATTGAAAACAGAAAATATTCTCTGTTTTCGAAAATCATGATAGGTATATTGTCCGGTTTTATCTGGGCTTCTTTTGCTATGACTTCCCAAGCTCAGCAACTTAATGAAAATTGCACGGCATCTTTAGGCAATCAGACTGTCCAAATTAATCCTGACGGAACGTTTGCTTTGTCAAATGTTCCTTCTTCAACAGGGTTTCAACGGGTTCGTATCATTTGTAAAGTTCCCAGTGGTGATCCGCAGGTATTTTATTCCGACGCCGTTTCAATGTCTGTTGATGGTGGCAGTGCCATTGTCAAAATTAATTTTGATAATCTTATACCTCTTCCCCTTTCGCTTGAAATATTGTCCGATACGATCTTGATGACGACATCAGGTGAAACGACACAGCTTTCGGTACGGGGTATTGCCCCTAACGGCTCTTTGCTTGATCTAACGAATGCGAGTACGGACACTGTATATGTGACCAGTAATAGAAATATAGCGACTGTTAGTCCGGATGGACTCGTTACGGCTATCGATAGCGGTATGGTTATTATCTCAGCCGTGAATAATGCTATTGTTTCCACTATTATGATAGAGGTTTTGATCCCTAACGATACAGATGGGGATGGTATGACCGATGAATTTGAGCTGGCCAATGGGCTTAACCTCAACGATCCGTCAGATGCAGACGAAGATGCCGATGGCGATGGCCTGACTAATATAGAGGAATTCAACCTTGGTTCCAATGTGCAGGATGCTGATACAGACGGTGATGGCATAAATGACCTTGATGAACTTAATGGGGGTACAGATTTCCTTGACCCTGATACGGACGGTGACCGTCTTACAGATGGTGACGAATTGCTTTTAGGGACCAACCCGCTTCTGGAAGACAGTGATGGGGATGGTATTCCAGATCAGACGGAACTTGATTTGGGATTGGATCCCCTGACTTTTGATGTAACAACAGTAGTCGTTGGTAAAGTATTAGACAGCACAAATACGGTCGTTGAGGGCGCTGCGGCAACCGTATTGAAGCGTTTCACGGGTACCACTGATATCAATGGTGACTTTATCATCCGGAATGTACCGGTGGATAGGGGTGATATTGCTGTTGATGTTAGGGTTATCGTTGAGGATGTGGTTTTTGATGGTCGCTCGGGAATATTTCCTCCGGTATCTTCCACGGAAGAAACATTGGGTATTACTGATGTGGGCGTAATCAATGTGAAAAAGGTTACAGGTGTCATCACAGGTATTGTGAAACTTCAGGATGGCATGACGAAACAAAATGTACAAGTGACGATAATATCTCCCGGTGAAGAAAGAATGGTGGTTACAGATGGCCTAGGCCAATATTCAGCTAACCAGCTTCAGGCAGGTATTGTTGAAGTACAGGTTCGTGACCCGGATACAAACCTTAGGGGTGTATCACGGGGGACGATGCCTGTTGATGGCTCCCTTCTTCTAAATGTAACGCTTGAACCGTTAGGCAAAATTATTGGTACGGTAATTGACCAGGACGGCGTTACCCCGGTCGGATCCGGCGTAAATGTTACCGTTAATGGTCCGGGAGGGCCCAAGTCTGTACTAACGGATGTGCGGGGGAAATACAGCTTTAATTTCAGACGGCTAGGAAAACATACTGTCGATGCCAGTGATAGTGATGGAAATCGCGGCCGGAACATGGAAACTATCACTGCCACGGGACGGGTCGTTACGGCTAACATTATCTTTCTTGGACGCGGGGTAGTGGAAGGTCAGGTATTAACATCAGCAGGAGCAGAAAAAGAAGGGGCAGAAATAAAATTATTTGGACAGAGTATATTTGGGGGAAGCCAAACAACAGTGAGTGGGGCCAACGGATTTTACCGTTTTGAAGGGGTCTTTATAGGTCCTTACAGTTTACGGGCCACAGTTCCCGGCAGTGGCCTTGCTGCTACCAATATTGGGAATATTAATTTTGACGGTGATGTTAAGACCAGCAATCTGATCCTAAATCCGGCCGGGGATATTGTGGGTACAGTCTTTGAAAATGATGGTTCGACGACAGTTGAGGGTGCAGAAGTCAGGGTATTTAGAGGCGGAAGTCTTCTGGCCAATATAACGACGGATTCTCTGGGTAATTTTAATGCGGAAAATCTTCCCCTTGGTAATTATCAGGCAAATGTTACGAGACCCTCCAATGGTGACCGGGGACTTGAAAGTTTTGTAATTGACGTTGCAGATTCTGTCGTCACTCAGGATGTTGTCCTTAATGGCCTTGGAACAGTTAATGTTACGGTTGTAGATGCTAATAGTGCCATTGTTCCAAATGCACAGGTCAATGTGACCAGTTTATCCGGATTTAATAGCGTAAAAGCAGGTGTGACGGGTGATGACGGAATAGCCACATTCGTAAATATTCTTGCCGGTTCATTTAGTGTTACGGCTATGGACCCTATAGATCGGCTTGGGGGACAAATAGGATCGAATGTAGCTGTTGATGAGACTGTTGATGTGACCGTTGCGCTGGAGCCAGCGGGTGATATTACCGGTACTGTATTCCTGTTTGATGGTATAACACCGGCGGCAAATATCAAAGTATCCCTTGCCCCCTTTAACCTGACAATGACGACATCGGCAGATGGGCGTTTCCGATTTGATATGCTGCCCGTTGGTCGCAGCCCATATACGCTAACCGCAAAAGAATCGACTGGTGGCGTACATGGTTCGATTGGTGGTATTATGATCTCAAGTCATGATGAAGAAGTCGTGCGGAATATTACACTGAAGGGCCGTGGCGATATTATTGGGCGAATTCTGGATGTGGATGGTGTTACCCCGGTTGACACAGGTGTAACCATCACCCTTAATCCCTCAAGATCAGGATTTCCAAATCTTTTTGCCAAGACAGGGGCTGATGGTACTTTTCTTGTAAGAAACGTGATTGAGGGTAATTTCAGGTTAATTGCTGTCAAGGGAAATTCAGCCCTTTCAAAGGATGATGCATTTAGTGGAAATGATGTTGTAAAAGATGTCGGTGATCTGGTTTTGAAAAATAACTTCATTGCGCCGCCAGCATCTTCTTCCTCTTCTGCCGGCTCGGGATTATCGCGTATTGCTGGGTTATATGATGCGAATGGTTTCAATAGTTCTGTATATGCTAACGGTACACAAATACAAGGCCAGCGGTCAGTGTTTTCCGGTGATGGTGGCGGACGTGTAGGTGCGGCTAACCTGCTGATAGATGAAGGGGCCGGAGAAATTGCCTTTGAGGGAGAAAGCTTCTTCAGTGAACAGGCAGGCCGCGAAATCAATTTGGTTCAGAATGAAAGCGGAAACCTGACAACGACCAGAAAAGTTTTTGTACCTCAGGATGGTTATTTTACCCGTTATCTGGAAGTATTGACAAATAACGGACCGGATCTCATCGCGGTGGATCTGCGATTGAATACATTCGTCCGTACGCTAAATCTGACACGTAATGGATTTACTGTTACGGAAATACCCAGTGTGGTTTCCACATCAAGTGGGGATGCTCTTCTCACGGAATCAGATAATTGGGTTATATTGGATGACACAACAGATATTGACCCTTTCCTTGATAATAATTTACCCGCAGTGGCGCATATATTTAACGGCACCGGTGGCTTGGATATGCCAGAGGATGCTGAATTTTTCTTTGATAATATCGGCAATTTAACACAACTCTGGCAGGTGGTCGAAATTAAGCCCGGTGAGACGGTAATTGTGATGCATTTTGTCAGCCAGCAAACGTCAAGGGATTCTGCACAGGCTACCGCAACCCGGTTGGTGCAATTGCCCCCTGAAGCGTTGGAAGGCTTGAGTGATGACGAAAAGGCTCAGATCATTAATTTTGATGTTCCGGCGGCTAGTTCATTGGCACCACTTCCTGTTATTGCAGGTACAATAACAGGCGAAGTGGATTCTATTGATGGTGCAGCGGTGCGGCTTCAAAGCAATAGCCTTTTCCATAATCGTGTCTATTCTGCTTTCTCTCGTGGACAAATCAGTGATAATAGTTACACAATTTCTACTTCTTTGAGGAATAATGCCTCTAGCATCGCTATTCCCTTGGAAGATTTCACAGCGGCAGCAAATCATCCTGTAACGGGTATTAGTTCAGGTCCGCTTCCGGGTAGTTTTGATGTCGATGTACCCGATGACAATCGGGATGATGACCCATTGGTAGCTATTGGTGATATTAATTTCAACCAACTCGGTGTGATTACAGGTTTCGTACGCCGTCATGATGCTTCGGTGGTCAGTTCCGGCACGGTTAGCCTGTCTGGGGGCAGTTTGGGCGCAACCTTGAGGGAAAATATTGAATCTGATGGCAGATTCCTATTTCAAGGGCTCAGGCCTGCTACCTATAGCTTACATGCTGTACCAGGCGGCATTTCAGGATTAAGCGGTGATGCTACCGTCAATCTTGTCATTGATGAAAGCGACCCGGATTCCAATGCGGTAAATATTGATATTATAATAGTTTCTACGGGGGGTATCCAAGGTACAGTTCGCAACGGACTAGGTGGTCCGGTGGTCAATACGCGTGTCTTCCTTGACGGTGACGGATTTAATCGTAATACAAGAACGGATACTGGGGGACAATATAGTTTCCTAGATGTCCCTGCCGGAACGCATTCCATTCGGGTTCCAGAACCCCGTACAGGTATCCCGACAATATCAGAGGTCATCGTGAATCCGGACATCATTACGGCGCAGGATGTTAACCTGACTATTGTGGGCACTGTGATGGTTGAAGCAATGGTTGATGGGACAGGTACGCCTGTTGCTGGAGCGCGGGTTCAAATGCTTCGGCCTCTGCTAAATTCAAATTTTGTTAATTTAGGTCTCACTGATAGTCTCGGGCGGTTCACCGTTAATGCGGTGCCTGGCGGAACTTTCACAGTCATTGTACGTAATCCCTTGAATAGTGGTGTTTTTGGTCAGGTTACAGGCAGTATAGATACGGAATTCCAGACACTTGTCATACCTGTTAGTGTACCGATTGATATTCCACCAACGGTAAGCATAACTTCGCCATCATCGGGAAGCAGCGTGTTCGAAGGCCATAGCGTAAATGTTACAACAGCAGTTACCGATGACTTTGGCGTGACAAAGGTTGAATTCCTGCGTGATGGTATTGTTGTTGCAACAGATACCTCATTACCCTTTAGCAGGAATGTGACGGCACCGAATGATGCTATCGTTTCTCCTACTTTCACGGTCACGGCCCGGGCCTTTGATATTGCCGGAAATACGACCTTATCAGCCCCCATTGTACTGAATGTAGGCGTGGATAATGTGCCACCTACCGTTAATATTATTTCACCGGTAAATGGACAGACTTTCATAGAAGGTCGCCCGGTTCTTATTACGGCAACGGCAGCTGATGACCTGCTTCTTAGCAGAGTAGAATTTCTTGTGGGTGGACAAGCTGTCTCAGAAGACAGCACAGCACCATTTAATGCCACATTTACCATACCGGTTAATTTTGCAGACGCCGGACCTTCACCACTGACAATTACAGCACGGGCTTTTGATGCCAAGGGTAATACGACAGAAGATGAGAAGATACTTAATGTTATTCCTGATCTGCCACCAACGATAAGTCTGTTATCTTCACCACCAACTGGCACGGACGTTATAGAGGGATCGGTTCAAACATTTGTTACTTCTGTAGCGGATGATGTTTCTGTTCAGACAGATGTCTTGTTGAATGGAGAACTTATTCAAACCCGTGGTGGTTCTGGTGTCTCAAGCTTCTTTGTTACAATGCCATTGGTTGATACGGATACAGTGGTCGAGGTGCGTCTTGTGGCCAAGGACGGTATCGGTCAAACAACGTCAACAGATCCCATATTACTGACCGTAAAGAATGATAGCGCACCACCCGTAGTTAATATTATACAGCCAACAGCCGGAACTGAGGTTTTTGAAGGTAGCAATATCTTTATTGCGGCCACCGCAAGCGATGACCTTAAAGTGACCAGAGTTGACTTTGCTGCCAATGGAACGGTCTTTAGGTCTGATACTGTTGCGTCGTATAACGGCAACTTCTTCATTCCATTGGATTATACCGATGCGACAAATGCGCCGACACCGCTTGAGCTGATCGCCACGGCCTTTGATCCGGCGGGTAACCGCACGACGGCAACCATGACCATCACGGTTAATCCCGATTTGCCACCGGTGCTTGTCATTACGACACAACCCAGTGCCAGTGTGTTTGAGGGAACCAGTGTAAGCTTTGCCGCAACCGCCACCGATGACAAATCTGGGGTACGGGTACAACTGGTGCGTGGCAATAGCGTTCTCGCGACGGATTTTGGGGCACCCTTTAGCTTTAATACAGATATTCCATTGCTTGACTCACTACCAGGCCCAACGGTTGACTATAAACTGGTGGCCATTGATAATCAGGGTCAACGTACGGAATCAATCCCCGTTATTATTGATGTTATTGATGATCTGCCCCCTACGGCTACACTGACGGCACCTGCCACGGGTGTTGAAATTCAGGAAGGTACAGCTGTAACGATTGAGGCAACCGCCGTCGACGATATTGGTGTGGCTTCAGTGGAATTCCTCGTCGATGGTGCCGTTGTGGGAAGCGACGATACGGCCCCCTATAGTTTTGGAATTACTATTGAAAATGGTGATGATGGCAGCACGATTATTCTTGGTGCCCGTGCAATTGATTCACTGGGACAGGCCGGGGCATTGGATACGCGTTCCATTATTCGTCGAAATGATGATATACCACCGACTGTGGCCTTGACTACACCGGAGAATAATACGGCTATTTCAGTGGGTATCAGCGATGTGATGATTGTCATTGATACATCCGGAAGTACCGCGGCATTGCTGGGTGAGGGTGTTGATGTTGACGGTGATGGTAATGCTGATGGACAACAGGACACTATTCTTGAGGCCGAGGTGGCCGCCGCCCGTGCCCTTATGGCTCTGCTGAATTCCGACGATACCAAGGTTGGACTGGTTAGTTTCTCTAACTTTGGAAGCTTGCGTCGGGGACTGACCACTAACTTTGCCAGCATTGAAACCGGCCTTGTGGATATTCTGAACACTGGTCCATCAGGCACCACAAACTTTGATGATGCCATGGACCGGGCGACAGATGAATTGATCAGTTCCCGCTCACGGGCTGGGGCAACGCCGGTGATGATCTTTATGTCTGACGGCACGCCGGATGCGACGCCGACGTTTGAAACGGACCGTGCGGTGGAAAGTGGTGTTATTATTAACAGTTTTGCTGTTGGTGTTGATGCAGAAAATGCGGCCCTGCAGGCGCTGTCAGATGCCACAGGGGGTGTCTTTACCGATGTGGATGATGTGGCCCAACTGGTTGAAATTCTGCCTTCTGTTATACAGTTTGGTGCTGATGCGCTTATTGTTACGGCTGATGTGACGGATAATCAGGGGGTCAAGGAAGTTGATTTCAGAATATTGTCTGATGATGGTCTCATTGATGAAACCGTCACCGATACAACGGACCCGTTCAGTGCACTCTTTAATCTGGTGAATCTTATCCAGAGCAAACCGGTAACGATTACGGCCACGGCACGTGATTTTGGCAACAATGAAACCACATCTGATCCCGTGAATGTCACGTTGCTACCGGCAGTAAATGCGCCTGAAATATTATCAATCAATGACACAACTGTGCTGGTGCCCAACCAACAGCTCACCATCACGGGTCGGTTCTTTGATGCTACGAACAGGTTTAATAACAGGGTATTGTTTAATGATATCAGTGTCGTGCCTTTCTCCACAACCAAAACGCAGGTCAGGGTACTAGTACCTTTCAATGCTACAAGTGGTGATATTACAGTTGAAGTCTTGACGACCAATGCCACATCCAATGCTATTGCCTATACTTATGATGGTGACGTTGATGGCTTGACGGATGTTGAAGAAGCCGCTCTGGGTACCGATCCGGCCAATGCCGATAGTGATGGCGATGGTCTTGGTGACGGTGCAGAAGTTAATACACATGGTACAAACCCAACCTTGACCGATACTGACGGTGATCTTGTTCCCGATGGGGCTGAGGTGAATAATGGCCTTAATCCACTTGATGCTACAGACGGAAGCACGGATACCGATGGTGATGGCCTCAGCAATACCCGCGAGTTTGAGAATGGCACGGACTTCCTTGATAGTGACAGCGATGATGATGGGCTGCTAGATGGCGCTGAGGTTGATACCCACGGCACCGATCCAACAAATGCGGATAGTGACGGTGATACAATTCCAGATGGTCTTGAGGTATCCAGTGGTCTTAACCCGCTTGACCCGGCTGATGGTGCGGGTGATAGCGATGGCGACGGTCTGACCAATGCGGAAGAATTCGCCCAAGGTACCGATATTAATAATGTGGATAGTGACGGTGATGGCCTGCAAGACGGGGCAGAGGTCAATACACATCTTACGGACCCAACCGATGCTGATACTGACAATGATGATCTGTCGGACGGTGATGAGGTTAACACACATGGGACCAATCCGCTTGAGCCGGATACGGACGGCGGTGGCCGTAATGATGGTGATGAGGTTGCCTTTGGTTTCGATCCGCTTGATCCAACGGATGATATTCCGGTTGGTACACGTCTGTTGGGTACAACAACACATAGAGCGGTGCTAGACCCACGCAGTTTGTTTGAAATTGACCCCGATATTATCGTCAGTGGTGTCGTGCAAACGACACTCATTGGAGCGGCACCATCAAGCACAGTTGCTTTTGGATTTAGTGATCTCAGCTTTGATAGAACAACAAACAGATTGTGGGCAACCCACGGCGGTGCCGTAAGAAACCGTCAGATTGTTGAGCTTGATATAAATACCGGACTGCCTCTTGCTGTACCAATTAATGTGACAAGTCCTGGCAGATCGGTGAACGGCGTTGAAGGTATGGCGCACGGCATTGACGGTACAATGTATTTGTCCATCTGGTCCAGTGCACGCATATTAATTGTTGATCCGGCAACCGGAGTAGCCTCAAAAGATCAAGCCATTTCTGTTTCGGGTGTTGTTGGTGATCTGGCGTTTGATAAAACAACAAATCAAGTTGTCGCTGTTAGCAGAACTGGCATACTGTTCTTCATTGATCCTGTCACTTTAGCAACTAACAGCACTTTAACCTTAACCGGTGGCCCGTCTAGGCGCGCAATTCCTGGTCTCGCCATTGATGATGAAGGCAATATATTTGTCAGTATCATAGTTAGTGCCGCAAATGATGCCCGTCTGGCACGGGTGGATCGTGCAACGGGCGCGATTACTGACCTTGGCAGTATGGGTAACCGTCGCATGTCTGGTCTTGCTTTTGTGGTCGGGGATGAAGATGAAGATGGTCTCAGTAATGATGATGAGCTAACTTTCGGTACAGATCCGTTTAATCCGGATACTGATGGTGATGGTATGCCGGACGGTTATGAAGTCCGCAATGGTCTTGACCCGCTTGCTGATGATACGGATGGTGATGTTGATGGCGATGGTCTGACTAATGGCGCAGAATTCGCCCTAGGTACCAAGGCCAATGATCCGGATTCTGATGGTGATAGCCTTGATGACGGTGCCGAGGTGGATGCCGGAACAAACCCATTGAATGTAGATTCAGACGGTGATGGTCTAAACGACGGGTCTGAAATCCTAGGGCTAAATATTGCACCATTACCTTTTGATGAGATAATCGCGAACTCTACTACATTGAATAATCAGGATAGTCCAGTGATTGCTGCTTTGGATAATGGCAATTTTATTACTGTGTGGGAAAGTTTTAATCAGGCGGCAAATTCAACTGACGAAATTGTCGGGCGCCTGTTTGATGCGAATATGGCTCCTGTTACGGACGAATTCCCTGTTAACAGTACCTTGGCATCCAATCAGTTCGATCCGGCGGTGAAAACCTTGTTGGATGGTCGCTTTGTTGTGGTCTGGAGTTCAAGTCTGCAGGATGGAAATGGTGATAGCGTAGTCGCGCAGATATTCAGTGATACGGGTATTAAGATTGGTGGTGAAATCAGTGTTAATACTTCTACAAGTGGGAATCAAAATGATGCAGAAATATCAGCATTAGCCGATGGTGGGTTTGTCATTACCTGGGCTGGGGTTGATGCCAATGGCTCTGGCGTATTTGCTCAACGCTATGGCAGTGACGGGTTGTCTGTTGGTGGTGAAATTCCAGTAAATACGACCACCAATAGCAGTCAATCCGATCCAACAGTTACCTCTGTGGGTGATGGTTTTGTCATCAGCTGGGCAACGTTTGGTCAGGACGGCAGTGGTTGGGCCGTTTTTGCTCAGATGTTTGATGCAAGTGGTGTCAAGGTTGGTGGTGAGTTTATTCTCAATAAAACAACATTTGATGACCAGTTTGATCCATACTCGACTGAGGTTGAGGGTGGATTTGTGGTTGCCTGGACTTCTGATCGTCAGGACGGTAGTACAGACGGAATGTATGCCCGGGTATTTAATCAGGATGGCGTGGCTGTGACTGACGAAATACAACTTAATCAAACTACTTTTGATCAACAGGATGATGTCTTTATTACCGGAGGGAAAGATGGTGGTTTTACCGTTGTCTGGGAATCATTGCAACAGGATGGGTCTGGTGAAGGGGTTGTCTTCCGGAACTTTAGCCCAAGAGGAGTTCCACATTTTTCTGAAAGATTAATCAACCTTACGACGGATCAGAACCAAGCTGAACCGGGTGTGGCGGTTCTAAGTGATGGTTCGATGGTTGGTGTCTGGCAGTCGTCTGTACAAGATGGGTCAAGCAGGGCTGTTGTTATGAGACGAGGTGCTGCTGTTGTGACAAATCCGTTGAATCAGGATACGGATGGTGACGGTATAAACGATGATATAGAATTGAACTTGGGACTTAATCCGACCGACCCCGATGATGCGGCGGCGGATGCTGATAGTGATGGCCTCACCAATAGTGAAGAAATCGCACTGGGAACGGATATTCGTGATCCCGATACGGATGACGATGGCCTGAACGATGGTGATGAAATTACCAATGGCACTGATCCGTTCGATACGGATAGTGACAATGATGGCCTGAGTGATGGTGATGAGGTTAATACCCATGGTACTAACCCAAACAGTAACGATACGGACGGTGATGGTTTGCCGGATCTCTATGAGATTAATAATAACCTTGATCCGTTGGTAAATGATGCTTCTGTTGATTTAGATACGGATGGATTGACTAATCTGGAAGAATTTAACCTGGGAACATCGCCAACGGTTGCTGATACTGATGCGGATGGTTTAAATGATGGTGATGAAGTGAATATACACTTTACCAGCCCAACCGTGTTTGACACTGATAACGATGGTCTTGGCGATGGTGATGAAATTAACACCCATGGTACCGACCCCCTTGATGCCGATACCGATAATGGTGGCCGGTCGGATGGTGGTGAAGTAAACGCTGATGGCACTGACCCATTGTTTGCCCTGGATGACTTTAAAATATACCATTTTGTCAACAATCCGAATGTAAATACGGATCAGGTAATGCCTGCTGTCGACAGTCAGGGTAATATTCATATAGTATGGCTCAATAACAGTGGCAACAATATCATGTACACCATGCTCAGCCCCGATGGTACGACGTTGATTAATGATACGGTGCTGACCACGGACGGTAGCTTCCTGTTGCGTCAGCCTGCCATAGCAGTGGGGCCAGATGATAAGGTGCATGTGGTTTGGTATCGTCGGAATAATGATGTATCATATACCCAGATTGACCCATATGATACTGATGTACTCAGGGATGGTAGTGCGGGTAATCTTGAATTGCTCCGGGTTGTGGCTACGAAAATTATTTCTCCAATTGACGAAATACGCGCGTCTCACCCCCGTCTTGTGGTCGATAGCCGAGGATATGTTCATATTGTCTGGCGCGAAGGCAGCAGAAGTACCAGTACACCCATTAAATATGCTCAACTTGACGCCCTTGGTATTGCGGTAGTCGCACCAAAAACGGTGGATGTGGGCAGTGGTAATAGTTCATCTATAAGAGGGGGCTGGCCAACAATCGCAGTTGATGAAGATGACAATGCTCATATTGCCTTCAGCAGGGCAACATCATCTTTTGCCTCTGAGGTTCACTATAGTATGCTAGATGGAATTTTCGGTGATATCCTTATTGCCCCTACGCAGGTTACGCCAAGTAATAGTCAGCATTCCAAATGGCCCGAAATCAGTGTGACACCAGAGGGTAAGGTTGTGATTGTTTACAGTGAAAGAAATGGTTTCACGGCTGACTTCTTCACAACAGAAACCGGCGCTCTGATCATTGATCCAACACTGGATGCTCAGAATGGTGTGGTTGCCGATGCCTCGGTCATCGTTACTGGTGCTTTCCAGATATCTCCTGAAGACGGCATTAGATCACGTCACCCGGTTGGTGTTGTGGATGAAGATGGTAATATTCACAGTATTTATATTCCGGGAAGATTAAACAGTGGCAATAGTGGCGTTATGCATAATCTGGTGGATCAGGCGGGTGCGATTATAGATGCCGAAAGATTAGTTACACTTGACCAGAAAGCAGATATCAGAGGCTTCAGAGCCATGAGTAGAACTTATCTGACGGTAGATTTGCCAACTGTATATGTAACCTATACAAGGCGGACCCCCACTAATAGGCTTGAGGTCGTGATGCGGGCACTTAATCCGGATTTTGATCAGGATGGCCTGTCCAATGCTGAAGAATTTGCTCTTGGTACTATTCATACTACGCCGGATACGGATGGTGACGGTCTGTTGGATGGATTTGAAGTAGATGCTGGTTTGAACCCTCTGGAGCAGGATAGCGACGGTGACGGCACCAATGATGATGCAGAAGATGGTGATGGCGATGGATTAACCAATCTTGAGGAACAAGCGGCTGGAACAGACCCTACCCTTGCCGATACTGACGGAGATGGTCATTCTGATAGTGTAGAAATTACAGCTGGTAGTGATCCACTTGACAGTGATACAGATGGTGACGGTCTTGCTGATGGGGCTGAATTGGACCCATTCCTGGATACCGATACAGATGGCCTCATTAATATTCTTGACCCTGACAGTGATAATGATGGGGCCACGGATGGATTTGAGGTTGCCTTTGGACTTAATCCTCTGGATGCTTCCGATGGAGCCTCTGACAGCGATGGGGATGGCCTTACCGCTGCCGAAGAGGATGTCAACGGAACAGACCCGACCGTGAGTGATACGGATGGTGATGGCCTTTCCGATGGTGATGAGGTGAATACTCATGGCACTAATCCCACACTGTCTGATACGGATCGTGACGGATTGTCGGATGGTGATGAACTAGATGTCTTCTCTACCGATCCACTGACTGCGGATTCTGATGGTGGTGGGCGCAATGATGGAGAAGAAATTCTGGTTGATGGTACAGACCCCAATGATCCGACGGATGATATTGTAGCAATCGGGGTATCTTCCACTGAAACGTCGGCCTTCATGCCGGATGTTGCCATTGATGATGCAGGAAATATTCATATGGTATGGATAAATAGTTCAGAAAGCGTCGTCTATAAAGCTGTGACCAATGGTCTTGCAACCTTGATTAGTGAAACCACGTTGCAAACTGGACTTGATGCCAAACGGCCCCGTATTTCAATGGATGGTACCGGCAATTTCCACGTGATATGGCAGGGCAGTTTTGGCAGTGATATTTATCATGCTTATCTTGCACCTGATCTTGTCGCTGGTACAGTTGACCTTTCGGCCGGTAATACTATTGTCGCAGAAGAGAATATTTGTCCAAATGAAGTGGATGGCATATGTCCAGCGGGATTAACACGGGAAGTACATCATCCGGCAGTTGTTGGTGATGCAAGTACGGGTTCAGATGTTGCGGCGCTGATTTTCAGCAGAGGTGTTGGATTTGAAGTTCAGAAGGTTGATAGTGCAGGCACAATTATTTTTTCAACGTCATTTGTGAATTTCAGCACCAATACTGATGATGAAAGTTTGCCGGAAATTGCCCTGGGTGCCGCTGGCAATGTACATGTGGCTTTCCGTGATGATGATCAGCTTTTCTACAGTATGCTGGATGGTGGCGATGGCACGGTCCTCATTACACCTGTCATTGTATTTGATAGTGGTGGCAGACAACGTCATCCGGGCATAGGTATCACACCTGAGGGTGAGGTGCGGGTGACTTATCAGGATAATCGCTTTGGCTCGGATGGTAATGAAGAAGTCTTTATGATCGGCTTTGTTCCAGATGTGGGGACAGACAGCATTTCTATCACCTTACCTGATAGGGCTGTTTCTTCCCGTAACGGTGTCAAGAGCAACCATCCATATTCCAGAGTGGAAAGCAATGGCAACGTCCATGTGATCTATTATGACAATCAGTCCTGTTGCGGTAGTACAGGTGTTGATTTGTTAATGCGGTCCTTCTCCGGTGCGGGTGCGCCAGTCTCTGATATTATCTCTATTCCTGATATGCCTACGGCGATTAATGGTGGTGGTGTAAGACGTTCTGCCGCCCATATTGGCACAGGTGGCGCGGGAGCGGCCGCTGGTACCAAAGTTGCAATCTATACCGATTCACGTGAAGGAAATTCAAGAATATACCTGAAACGTCTTCCTCTTGATGCGGACGGTGACGGGCTTTCCAATACGGTCGAGGTAACGGATGGGCGCGTAGACCCTGATATTCGGGATACGGATATTGACAGCCTGTGGGATGGATTTGAAGTTCTAAGTGGTCTTAACCCAACCGATGATGGTACGGGACTGGCGGAAAATGGTCCAGACGGTGATCCTGATGGGGATGGTCTGAATAACTTTGATGAGCAACTGGCCGGAACTGACCCTTTCGTCACGGATACGGATGGTGACGGTGATAGTGATAAGGCCGAGGTAGATGCTGGATCCGATCCCCTTGAGCCAGCCTCAACGATTCTGAATACGGATGGTTTCTGATTAGAATTATCTTTTTTGGCACCCTGTCTTACTTGAAAGGGTAAGATTCAGGCGGTGGCGATTAATATTGTCAATTTTCTTGAAACAGATGGGCAATGGTCATTTTATTTAAAGCTTTATCTGACAAGCTTTTCAAGCGGGTTTCTATCTATTTATCAGGTCGTGTATTGAATAGCAAAAAAAGCCTATTAAACTAAAGACACCTGAAGATTTAAAACCCGCCAATAGACTTTTAATTTTATTTTTCTTACATTTAATAGTATTGGTCGGTTGATTCTGTGTGATGTTATGTTGCCCACCAATCATTGTCAAAGAGGATTAAATAATGCCTGTCTACGGAGAAGGGCTAAATACAGAGAATTCTGGAAATTATTTTCCATTCGGGTTTATCTAAATGGATGTCCGAGTGATTGATAAGCAGCAGAGTAATCTGGAAGAGTTATATCGGGATCATAGCAAACGGTTAGTCGGTTATGTATATAATTTTCTACGTTCTGAGAATGAGGCGGAGGAAGTAGCGCAAGAAGCATTTCTAAAACTTCACAGTGCAAAAAAACCCGAGGAAATAATCTCTCATAAAGCTTTCCTTTATCGGATAGCACATAATCTGGCGATGAATACACTTCGCCGGAGAAAGATCGTAAGATTTGATACGGGTATTGACATGGAAGAAATTGAGGTGGAAAGCAACGAGCCACTTGCCGACCAACAATTAAGTTCCAAACAGGAATTTAAAACCTTTTGTGATGCCGTAGCAAAATTGCCACCCAAATGCAGGCAGGCCTTTACCTTGCGGGTTATCCACAAGAAATCTTTCAAAGAAGTATCACAAGAACTGAATATCGCCATTAGTACGGCAGAAAAACACGTGTTACGAGGAATGCGTGAATGTCAGCAATATATGGAGAAAGCCAAAAATCAACAGAGGAACGAAACTAGTCAATCAGCGTTTGAGGCTAGAGATTCAAACAAAAAATTGTCTAGGGGATAATGTAATGTTAAATCAGAGGGAAGTCTGATGAATAAGATTATTGAAATATCAGATAGCGACGACCATATGGATGTCGCCAGAAGATGGTATCTGAAACTTGAGGATGAGGCCGGCAATGAACATGTGTTGGATCAGTTTGAAGAGTGGGTTACGGCGGAGCCATCCCACAGGCAAGCTTTCAACGCTGTTGTTGATTTTTGGGCCAGCATAGACAACCTGCCGGAAATTCAGGAAATACGAGAAACAGGTTCACCTATCCTGAGTTCAGCCCAAGATTCAGAAGAGAATACAATTGTTAACTTTGTGCAGAAGAAACCAGTAGAGATAAAGGCCTTGGTTGGGACAAAATGGCAAAAATGGGCTGTTGCCGCAACGGTTCTTATTATCTGCTCGTTTGTTATCAGTCTTTATAACAATTATTTGCCGGAGGGGACATATCGAACGGCAACAGGGGAGCAGCAAACCATTCAACTGGCCGATGGGTCAACCGTTTATTTGAATACTGATTCAACCTTCAGAGTAGATTTTAATGATAATATCAGGAGAATACATCTGCTCGAAGGGGAAGCGCGATTTGATGTGGCAAAAGATCAAGAGCGGCCTTTCATTGTCAAAACATCTTGGGGTGATGTGCGGGCTGTTGGCACGTCTTTCAATATCTATGATAATGATGAGATGATTGAAGTCCTTGTCTTTGAAGGTACCGTAGCAGTAGACCATAAAAAATACAGGAAAGAGAAAGTAATCGATTTTTCAAAACCAAGCCAAACATCTGTATTGGTCACTTACGGGGAAAGAATAGTTTTTTTTGATAAAAACCTTAGCATTGTCCGGGCTGCAAATGAGTTCGAATTATCACAAAAGAATGCCTGGCGAGATGGTAAGCTAATCTTCAGAGGACAAAAGCTATCCGAAGTTATTAAGGAAATATCCCGATATTCTAATAAAAAAATAGTTATTGCGGATGATACGCTAAATGATATGAAGTTGGGCGGCGTTATTGACATAGAAGATTTTGACGCCTTAGTTCATGCTATCGAGGATGCTTTTCCAGTCAGGGTAATACGTTTTACGCCTTATATAGCTGTCATAGTCGAAGCCTGAGTTTTATGATCATTGCCTGTTAATAGAGTTGGGCTAGAAAAATCGGATAGAGCCTGGTGAAAATCAGGGTAGGAAATGAGTATTTGATATGCTGCGTAGAATGAGAAAAAAATATATCTCATTGATTTTTAGTGTAACGATATGTTTGGGTACCATATTGATGACGCATAGTGTTTCTTTCGCCCAAACTGATTCATCCCCTGTTCCTATAGAGTTTAAAATACCCCAACATTCTGTGGCGGATGCTTTGATCCTGTTTGGTGAGCAATCGGGGGAACAAATCATATTTCGTTATGATGAAGCCAGAAATATTTCTGCCCGTAGATTATCAGGCCGTTACAGACCCATTGCGGCTTTGGCGGAGATACTGAAAGATACCGGATTAATAGCTTTTCGTAACCCGGAAGGAACCATCGTGGTTCGCAAAGACCCTGATTTCAAACCGGTAATATCAACTGCAAAAAACAAGCCTTCTTTTAAAAAAGAAAAACCCAAGAATATATTTACTGGGGCGAGTGAATCAGAGACTGCTGGCAGGCTACCAGAAGAGCTTGTCATAACCGGATCACGTATTAAACGTGCAGAACTATCAGCACCAAATCTTGTTTCCATCATAGAATCCGAAACCATAATGCGAACCGGTACGGCTAATATTGAAGAATTGTTAAATAAATTACCACAGATTGTGTCCTCTCTTACGGGCAATTCAAATAACCCCGGTGAGGGGATAGCCAATGTTGATTTAAGAGGACTTGGTGCCATAAGAACTTTGGTTCTTATCAACGGCAGACGTTATGTACCAGGTAATCAGACAGGTATTGTTGATCTAAATACTATTCCAACATTTCTTCTGGATAAAATAGAGGTAGCCACCGGTGGTACGTCGGCGGTTTATGGATCGGATGCTATTGCCGGCGTGGTTAACTTTAAACTGAGGGACGATTTTGACGGGTTCGAAGGCTTGACCCGTTACCGTGTATCCAAAGATGGCGATGGCGATAAATATGACGTTAATCTGGTTTATGGACAGTCATTCAATGATGACAAGGGCAGTGCCTTTCTTCATTTTGAAGCCTTGGAACGACAAGCCGTTATGCAGAGAGATCGGGATTTTTCCTTTTTTGCACTTAGTGACAGCTTCATTCGGCCTGGTTCAACTGACCCGCGTTTTGGGTTTGGTGAATTCTTATCGCCAGAAGACGGTGGTGTCCCCGGTTTTATCCCGATAGGAAGCATCTTTATCCCCGGTGGTCTGGTCATGGGTATTCCGCCTAGTGGCCCTCATCCCGGGCTGGAACGATTTGGTATGAATGGAGAGGCGTTAGCCTTTGACAGTCTTACAGATCGCTTCAATTTTGCACCGTTTAATTTTCTTCAACTGCCGCAAAACCGCATTTCGGCTACCTTTGGCGCCAAATACCGTTTGACGGATAATGTAGAATTTTTCAATCAGATACTATTCTCACAAAATAAGGTTGATCTGGAACTTGCTCCGACGCCGGTCATTTTAGAAAATTTTGTGGTGCCTGTGGAAAATCCATTTCTTCAGGAAAATGCCAGAGCAGCTCTGCGGGGCATTGACTGGTATGGCACGGGAAAAATTTTGCAGGCGCGTGATGCTGGGGGGAATCCTATGTTTGATAACGGAAATCCCATTCAGGCCAGACAAGCCTTGAGTTCCACCCTTAACCCTCTTTGGGCGGCGGATGGCTCGCCCATTGCGGCGGTGGGGGGAAGTGCCGGGAATAAGGGTGAACTACTTTTTATCGCCGATGGTCAGGCGGAAATACCCGTTTTTCTACGTCGTATGACGGAAATAGGGCCACGACAGATCAAAAACAAACGTCATTCCCTAAATGTTGTATTGGGTTTGCAGGGGGAATTTGCGCCAGATTGGAATTTTCTGGTTCACTATAATTATAACCGTTACAAAAATACCAAAAGAAATATCAATGCTGTTTCAATAAATAATTTTCGGGCAGCAGCGAATGTTATCCAGTCTGGTGGTGACTATATTTGTAGTGACCCTGTGGCTCGACAGGATGGTTGTGTGCCAGCCAATATTTATGGCGAAGGCAATCTGTCGCCGGAAGCTATTGAATATATTACTGTTAACCGTGCAGAAAGCACCCAATATACACGGCAGGATATAACGGCCTATCTCAATGGCACCATAGATTATGGTGTGGGTGACGGACTGACATTGTTGATTGGTACAGACTGGCGCAAGGAAGATAGTTCATTTGTCGGGGATGATGCAGCCCTTTCCGATCCGGGAAGTGGATTTTCAGATACTTTTGCTGCTATTGGTAAATATAGTGTCCTGAGTCTTTTTAGTGAGTTTAAACTGCCCCTTGTAGAAGGTATGACTGGTTTTGAGACATTAGAGTTATCTGGTGCCCTGCGTTATTCCGATTACAGCATATCCGGATCAGCCTGGTCTGCGGCAGCAGGGTTCAACTGGCAGCCTTTTTCTGATCTTAGAATTAGGGGACAGTACCAAAGAGCCATTCGGGAACCCAATATTTCAGAACTTTTTTCTGAAGGAAATAACAGTCTTATTGACATTGATGACCCTTGTGTCGAGGGAAATATAGATATTTATGGGGATATTAATGATATTTGTATTGCCACTGGCGTTCCGGCCAATCTTGTTGGTAATTTTGATCAAGAGACTATACGGGTAAGGCAAATTATTAGTGGCAATATGAATTTGGAAGTGGAAAAATCTGATACTTTCACCTTGGGGTTAATATATCAGCCGTCATTCCTGCCTGAAGTTCAATTGACTGTGGATTATTATCATATTGCACTTCATGATCAAATAGCCCTGTTCTCAGGGGGAGCATCGGAAATTATCAGCAATTGTTTCAGGGAAGATAATTCTAATCCCCAGTCCTGTGACATGATATCCCGAAGACCGGATGGGCAGTTGGATTTTATTAATGCCAGTCTGGAAAATATAAGCCAGACAACGACATCAGGTATTGATGGTCAGCTGTTCTATCAGAAGCAACTTGATTGGAACCTGCTTGGTGATAATGAAAAGTTTGAACTTATCTTTCAAGGCTCTTATCTGATCAATAATAAATTGGAGCTGGCCAATGGCAGGACTCTAATAGATTGCGCGGGGAAATTTTCCGGCGGTTGCGGTACCCCCTTACCCAAATTCCGTTTTACCCAACTTGCAACATGGAGCAGTGACAAGCTGGAGCTTTCCGTCAGATGGCGACATTTTGGCAGTATCAAAAATAGAAATGCAGAAATTCGTGATGTGGCAGTACCGAGATTGCCGGCGGAGAATTACTTTGACCTTTATGCACAGTATCATATGTCAGAAAATGTAATAATTCGAAGTGGGGTTGATAATATTTTTAATGTCAAACCTAATTTTATTGGTACCGATCAGGAGCAGGCGAATACTTTTCCCACTATTTATGATGTTCTTGGTCCTTATTTCCATTTTGGGATCAATATCTTTTATTGATAATTCAATCAATTATGGCGCCACGAACAGAATATTATTCTGTTTTTTTACCATTTGGCAAAATAATTTTTAGCTATTGATTTGATTGGGTTTTTTCCACATTAAGATCGTTTTTTTCATAGCGGCTTTCATTCCCCCAAGGGTCTTGGTCTTGAAGGGCAATGATAAATTTATGCTGTGAGGGACAGAGTAGCTTTCCCTACGAATGAGTTTTTTCTCACAATAAAATATCATTACCCTTCTTTTTTTAAAAATGATTTAGGAGGAATATCTTGAATATCCATACATCAATTAAACGTAAATTTTCGCTGAAAAGTGGCATTTCAGCAATTGCTGTTGCCGCTATTTTGCCATTCTCAATTCAGGCTTCATATGCAGCTGACGATGACGCCGCAGCAGATGAAGAAGTATCATTTGAAGAGGTTATTGTTACCGGTTCACGTATTAAACGTGATACTTACAGTTCAGCCAGCCCCATCTCATCCTTTAGCTCAGAAGACTTTAAAAACTCTGGGGTAACCGGGGTTGATGAGTTCTTGAAAGACATTCCGGCATTTACCGGTTTCCAACTGGGTGCATCAACCAACAATGGTAATGATGGTGCCAGAAAAGTTGACATGCGCGGTTTGGGCTTTAACCGGACATTGATTCTGATCAATGGCCGTCGTCAGGTTGGTGATGCCAACGGTGATGGTGCGGTTGATTTGAATTCTGTACCAAGTGCCATGATCAAAAACATTGAAGTTCTTAAAGATGGCGCTTCAACGATTTATGGTTCAGATGCCCTTGCCGGTGTTGTTAACATCATTCTGCATGATGATTTCGAAGGTTTCGAAATTTCTGCGGACTATGGTGCGGCGACAGAAAAGTGGGATGCCGAGAACTGGGGTATTTCAGCCTTGGGTGGCGTATCAAATGAACGTGGTAACTTCACCATGTCCATGCAGTATAGCAAACAGAATGAAATTAAACAGTCCGAACGTGAGTTCGCACAAGAAACATTATTCCCGTTTCTTCAGGCTGATGGCACATTCCTGGCTCAGGGTAGTGGGTCTTCCAATCACCGTACTATGCGTCCTCAGGACGCCGTATTTGGTTCCGCAACCACGACTTTGGCTTCACAGCTTGCTGCCGCTGGCGGCCCAGCTGGTAGTTTGATTACGGATGAAGTAACCGGCGAAGTTCGTGCCTTTAACGGCGCGACTGATACTTTTAACTTTGCACCAGACAATGCTTTGATTACCCCAAATGAGCGTTGGCAGTTTGGCGCAAATGGTCATTACGACCTTATCGACAGTGCTAATTTCGGTACCGTTGAAGGTTATATGGAAGTCTTATACACCCGTCGTACGTCTTCACAGACATTGGCGCCGGATGCTTCGTTCGGTACGACCAATGATGCGTTTGGGTCCGGCCTTCCCAATGACTGGGTTCCAGCCTCAAACCCATTTAACCCTTTTGGTGATAATGCCGCAGGACCTGACGGAATTTTGGGCAACGCCGATGACTTGAACCCTTATGGCATTACAGGTTCCGGTGTTCGCGTTAACCGTCGTTTTGCTGAAACTGGTGGTCGTAACTTTGCTCAATCCTCAGATACTTTCCGTATGGTTGGTGGTTTGAAGGGCGATGTGAGTGATAACCTGTCATGGGATTTCTCATATACTTATGCTGAAAATGAGCAGATTGATGAAACCAAGAATCTTCATCGTTTTGACAAATTTGCCATTGCAGTGGACCCAGCGCAATGTGCTCTTGATCCTGCCTGCGATGCAGCCGGTGTAATTGATCCATTCTCACCTATCGGCGGGATAACTGAGGATCAGTTAACCTTTCTTATGGCCAAGTCACTTAAGGATTTGAGAAAGTCTCGCATGACGTTATGGTCCTTCAACCTGACCGGTGATACCGAAGGCATGATAGAATTGCCCGGCGGACCTGTTGGATGGGCTATCGGCTTTGAGAATCGCAATGAAGAAGGTCAGTTCTTACCTGATGAATTCATCGGTGAAGGCCTGACTACTGGTGGGGCATCTCAGCCATCATCAGGTGATTTCGGCGTTAAAGAATATTTTGGTGAAATATTCCTACCCCTTGCCAATGATACATCATGGGCCAAAGAGCTTTCAGCTGAAGCATCTGTTCGTCACTCCAATTATAATACATCTGCTGGAAAAACAACGACTTACCGTGTTGGCCTGAACTATGCGCCAATCGATGATGTTCGATTCCGGGCGGTATATTCTACGGGTTTCCGTGCTCCTAATATTACGGAAATCAATCAGAGACAATCCGGCAGTTTCCCAATCGTTGAACCGCTCTGCGAATTTGCTGACAGACGTCTTGAAGGCGGCACAATCACCCAGACCATCTGGGACAATTGTAACGCTCTAGGTTTCGGTACAGATGATAGCACGGAATTTGGTTTTGCATGGCAGTCTCTGCAGACGACTTTGGCACCTGAGAAGCCCTTGGAGCCTGAAACATCAAAAACCTTTACTCTTGGTACAGTCATTACCCCGACAGCGATTCCTGGATTAGCCATCAGTGTTGATTATTGGAACATCGAAATCAATAATGTCATTGGCACCGATGATATTAATGATCTGTTCCGGGCTTGTATGGATTCAGTTGGCCTAACGGCTCCTGCTTGTCAGGGCTTTAACGATTCTGGTACTGGTCCAATTCTTACCTTTATCTTTCCTGGTGATACGGTTACGGAATTTGGTAACTTGGGCACCATTAAAACTGATGGTATTGACATTAATGCTTCCTACCAAGGGTCAATCGACAATGAAACTGTAACCGGATATCATGCTACTTTCGCAGCGACATGGATGAACAGCCGGACACAATCCTTCCCACTCAGTGGTACTTCTGAATTCGTTGGTACTGCCGACGGCTTTGGTATCTTCCCTGAATGGCGCTGGAACACATCTGTTGGTGTTAATGGTGAAAATTGGGATCTGACTTGGGATACCAGATTCATTGGGGAAACTCAGGACAGATTACGTCCTGCATTCCTAACGGATGATTCTGTTGCTGAATCTGTCTGGTATCATGACTTGATCGCATCCTACACACATAAGGGAACTACATTGACTGTTGGTGTGAATAACCTTACCGATATTCAAGCTCCACGGTTCCACAGTGCGTTCAATGCGAACACTGAGCCAGGCGTATTTGATGTGATTGGTCGTCGTTTCTGGGCAAAAGTTACCACAAGATTCTAATTTCAATATATAATTAGAATATAAATATTTTTAAAGCGGCCTCTGAGGGGGCCGCTTTTTTATTACATTAAAATCGAGAGGTTATTTTACTCTTTTTACCCGGTAATGGGTTTTTTGACCCTTAGCATAAAGAAAGAAGCTTTCCATGGAGCCACGTTTAATGGTTATTTCATAAGGGAGCCGCTTTGGTAAATTTACTCTTTGATTATCAATCTGCACCCAGGCCTGTCCATTGGTCGTGAAGATCATAAATTGTTTGCGTGGGCCAAATTTTATCCTTTTGACTTCAAGAATAATCAGATCGCCCTCTGGTTCTTTCAGTCCAAATCTTTCCATAAACTTTTGACCTACTGATCTTTCCCGCGTTTTGGCACTGGGCTGAGGCTGAACTATGATTTCTACATTATTTTTTTGCCCGTCTTGAACTATTTGATTTAATTGATCAGCAATTTTGTCATAACAAATAACCCGATCAGGAATAGACGGCACTTTTCTGCACTCAAGCATTTCCTGTCCCATATCTGCCTGAGCGATATTAACCTGAAAGATACATGATAAAATAACGGCACTTCCCATTTGGTATTTCTTCATACTGATAATCCCTATTTTCTAAACTGATATAAGATATATAATATTCTAAAGGGTGAGCTGTAACCAGCTTATTTCCAAAAATAAAAGTAATATATGGCTATTGTGAAACGGTGTTCTCAGGGGCGTCGTTTTTTTTATTTTTAACTAGTGGGTTATCATATTCTAAGCGTCATAGGATTGTGATAGTTATTTTCCCACACAGAGATATCTATCCTCCGTAGATAATTGGCTGCAGGTTCGCCTGCAGCCTTTTTTCATTTCTGCCCGGAATTTCCTTTTTTTGAAATTTAGTGATGTTACCATAATAAAATTGTTTACTATGCGAACAACGTTAGATCAAGAAGTGGGATAAAATATGCAAAAAACAGGGGCGTGGTTATTCAGGAATGCCTTGGAGGCATTAGGGGTTCGTCATACATTTGGTATTCCGGGTGTTCATACCACAGAAATCTATGACGAATTGAATATGTCAAATCAAATTCGGCCCATGCTTGTCACCCACGAAGGCGGTGCCTCTTTCATGGCCGATGCGGTCAGTCGCACATCTGAACAGATTGGTGTGCTTGTGGTCGTGCCTGCAGCGGGTTTAACCCATGCCATGAGCGGTATTGGTGAAGCTTTCCTTGATGGTATCCCCATGTTGGTGGTATCGGGCGGTGTGCGCACGGATACGGGTCATAAATATCAACTTCATGATATGGATATGCAGGCTCTGATGGCGCCTTTAACCAAAAAAACTTTCAAAGTGGAAAGCCATGATCAAGTGATGCCGATCATATTTGAGGCTTACGAAACGGCCATGACCGGGGAACCAGGCCCGGTTTATGTGGAGCTTCCGGTCAATATTCAATTTACCAAGGGGAAAATTTCGGAAATACCGGAACCAAAGCCCTTAACATTATGCAAAAAAGCATTGCCCGATGGGGCTATTAAGGATGCGGCAGAGCTTTTGCTTAATGCCCGGCAACCTGGACTGTTTCTGGGTTGGGGTGCCATGGCGGCCCGGGACAGTGCGGTCGCCATTGCCGACAGTATAAATGCACCCGTGGCGACAAGCCTTCAGGGGCTGGCGGCTTTCCCTCATGATCATCCCATGCATGTTGGGATGGGATACGGTCCCGCCGCCGTTCCCGCTGCTGAAGCCGCTTTTGCCGATTGTGATGTATTGCTTGCTGTTGGTGTGCGTTTCGGTGAAATTGCCACCGGTAGCTTCTCTTTACCTGTGCCGGAAAAGATAATTCATGTGGATATAAACCCGGAAGCCCTGGGGGCTAATTATACGGCAGAAATAGCCATAGAAGCCGATGCAAAACCCGCGTTGGATGCCTTGGCTGATGTCCTGTCAAAGTCAAAGGGACGGGAAGACACGAATAATGTTGCGAATTTGATCGTGCAGAATAAGACAGACTATCTTACAGAATGGCTGGACCATGATTCCGGTAATAAGGTAAATCCGGGGGTCTTTTTCTCTAGCCTGGACAAGGCACTTAATGATGATGCTATTGTTTTGACCGATGATGGCAATCATACATTTCTTGCGGCGGAATTAATGCCGATCCGTGGCAAACGTCATTTCATATCACCGACAGATTTTAACTGTATGGGCTATTGCGTGCCCGCAGCTATTGCGGCAAAACTTGAAAACCGTGAAAAACAAGTGGTTGGCATTGTGGGTGACGGGGCCTTTTTGATGACTGCCATGGAAATATTAACGGCCACATCCGATAGCTTGGGTGTCGTTTATTTTGTCTTTTCTGATGGTGAACTGAGTCAGATAGCACAGGCACAGGATGTACCCTATAGCCGCAAGATATGCACGGTGTTGCCGACTTTGAAATATGCACCTTTTGCGGAATCTGTAGGGGCGGCTTATGTTAATATTGCAACCAATAATTATGCGGAACTGGGCATAATACAGGCCATTAATCTGGCCAGTAAGGGGCAGCCGGTGGTGGTAGAGGTCAATATTGATTATGACAAGAAAACCCGTTTTACCAAGGGGGCCTTAAAAGCCAATCTGGACCGGTTTGATTTTGCTACAAAAATGCGCTTCATAGGTCGCGCCCTTCTCAGAAAGATCACGGGGTGATCCGCATTGCACCAGAATTGGTCATGGCCCTTGGCAGGGACGATTTTTTTCAACATTTTAGTGGCGCATTGGACAGGTTATTACCTGTTGATCATGTGACATTATTTGTCTTTGATCATGCTTTTGTCCCTCATTTTATTGCGGGCACCAGCAGGGGTGAAGGCTCGATCACATCCCGTTTAAGTCAATTATACGAGAAGTCCTCATATTATTATCATGATCCGAGTTTGAAATGGGTGGGGCAAAAAAGCGATGAAGATGAAGCGATCCCGCTTTTGCTTCAAATGCATGCTGAGGATATTAAAGACGAAGGCTATCGGAAGAATATATATGAGGATAATGGTTTGCTTGACCGCCTGTCTCTTATTGATCATGAAAAACAGAAATGGTTTACGTTGAATTTTTACCGTGATGTGGAAAGCGGTTATTTCACCGAGCAAGACAGGGAAGTTATCAGCGTGGAAGCATGTTTGATTTCTGCCCTGGTTAAACGGCATCTTTCTTTCTCTGTACCCACTGAATGGGATGCAAAAACGATCCCCCCCATTGAAAAGCTGGAAGGGCTGGTATCAAAGCTCGGGGGTGATTTGAGTAAACGGGAAATTGAAGTCTGTGCCCGTGTTATGCAGGGGCTGACGAGGGAAGGGGTATCACTTGATCTCGGTATAAAACAACCCACCGTGGCAACTTTCATGCGCCGTGCTTATACCAAGTTGGATATATCGAGCCTGAATGAATTATTTCCCCTTTGCCTTGCGGAATTAAGCAAGCAGGTCTGACTATTGGTTGTAATCCAATGGGATGATAGACGGCATATTGCTTAACTGCTTAAATAATATCTTTAAAAATAGGAGACAAGAAAATGTATGCATCTCTACCAAGCCGGTTATGTCGCGATATCACGTCAGAAGAAATTGCTGCTTATGAAGAGAACGGCGCCCATGTGCTGCGTGGCGTGATGCCATTGGAATGGATAGAAGTGATGCAAGATGCCGTTGAACGCATACTTAATAATCCGGGCAGTGCGTCATTGGAATATACGCCAAAGGGTAAACAAGGGCGTTATTATGGTGATTTTTTCATCTGGCGCAGAGACCCCGCCTTTAAAGCCTTTATGATGGCCTCCCCCATGCCTGAAATCGCAGCACAGGTAATGGACAGTCATTGTCTGAACTTCTTTTATGATCAATTGCTGGTCAAAGAACCCAATACGGATGAACCTACACCATGGCATCAGGATTTATCCTATTGGCCGGTCCGTGGTAATCAGGTCATATCCGTCTGGGTGCCTTTCGACCCTGCCAATGAGGAAAGCGGCGTTGTGGTCTATGTGAAGGGCTCCCATAAGTGGGGCAAGCTATTTGGCCCCAGTACTTTTGGCGATAAAACCGGCTTCGCCGATATTTATGCCAAGGCCGGACTGGAGCCACTGCCCGATATAGAGGCGGAAAGAGATAGGCATGACATCCTGTGCTGGGAAATGGAGCCGGGGGATGTGTTAATTCATCATCCGCTTACACTGCATTATGCGTCCGGCAATAAATCCACCACAGGTCGTCGTCGGGGACTTGCCCTGCGCTATCTGGGAGATGATGTGACATTTGACAACCGCGCTGGCACCTTTCTGGAAAACAAGAAAGTAATGGATACGGTTCCCGCAATAACATTGAAAGACGGTGAAACATTTTCAGGGGAATTGTTCCCTCGCGTTTGGCCAAGGGGCTAGTCTTGGCTGACAGTATAACATTGGGTGACCAAAAAAACACAATGTACAGAGGCTTGCAGAATATAGAACGATCACGCAGGATATGATTGACTATTTCCCGGGATCATCCAATATTCGTCAGTTCAGATTGCACATAATTTTTACCATGTTATTCATACCGCAGGGCATGGATAGGTTTCCGGCTTGATACGCGGTAAGCATGTGCCGACACGATCACCCATGATAACATCACGGCAATAAGCCCGGACCCTGCGATCAATATAATCGGCAATTTAATCCGTTCGGCAAAGAAATTGAGATAGGCATCCGAGGCAAAGTAAGACATGGGTAATGCCACCACTAACGCCCATAATACCGGGCGGGAGAATTGCCAGATCAGTAAAGTTACAATCTGATAGGTTTCTGCACCCATCACCTTGCGAATACCAATTTCCTTTGTCCGCCCTGCTGCCATAAAGGCCGCCAGTCCGAACAAACCAATAAAGGCCAATGTCAATGCCATTACTGCAAAGCCTGCGAGAGCTATATTCATACTTTTATATATTTTGAAGACATCTTCAAAAAGGGCGTCCAGAAATTGAACCTGAATGGGATAATCTGGGTTAACTTTTTTCCAAACAGCTTCTATTTTTGCCATTGTCTGAGTGAAATTAAGGCCCATTATTCGGATGGACGCAGTTTGATAATATTTAGGGTTTACCTGAAAGATGAGTGGCTTGACACTATTATGCAATCCTAAGAAATTTTGATCCGCCATTACACCAACAATGACGAATGACTTTAGTATTCTGCCTTCCTTGGGGTTTTCAGCAACCTCGTGGAAAACCTTGTTGATAGCGTCTTTATATGTTGGCAACCCAAGTTTCTTTAAGGCCAGTTCATTGACAATGACATTGAGGACTTCTGAGTCTTCCTTTTGCAGATCATTGGCTATATCCCGAGAGAAATCACGACCTGATAGAAGGGGAATATTATAGGTTTTTAAAAAATCATATTCGACAATGATCTGGTTGATAATAATCTTTCCTGCAAAATCTCCAGAATTTTTTGATGCAGCAAAGGCGGAATTCGACTGGTCGAAAGGTACCTGACTGGAGAATGTTACCCATTCTATCCCTGAAATGGCACTAATTTCCTGTTTTAAGGTTTCATTGCGCGCCAGAAGGTCTTCCACCCCCAGTCTTTCCAAAGTCACAATCTGTGATTTGGGGAAAATTTCACTGCTTTCCTTGACTTTTTCGTTCTGGAAAAATACCACAGCAACCATTGCCATCATAAAGACAGAGAATACAAACTGTGCGCCGATCATAATGCTTCTTACCATGGAACCTTTTGACCCCCTACTTAGACTTTCTTTCAGGGCATCCACGGGTCTAACACGGGTTATGATATAGGCCGGATAACTACCGGCTATTAGACCAACCAGCAGCGTCAATCCAAAGAGCGACGGCAGTAAAGTAAGATAATCCAGTGTCAAAATTTTCCCAAGACTATCGTTAAAGATCGGAATGAGTATTTCCAGTATTGCCAGAGCAACCAACATGGCAAGGAACGCTGTCGCCACACTTTCCACCAGAAATTGCGTCAATAGCTGCCCCATATTGGCCCCCATGGTCTTGCGTAGTCCAACTTCTTTTGCTCGGCCCAAGGCCTGTGCCGTGGCAAGGTTGGTATAATTAAGGCCGGCAATAATCAGCACCAAAAAACCCAAAACAACCATACTTTCAAGCACCGGCATACCGGTCACTTCCCATAATACCAGGTTCATACCCTCTATTTTTCGGCTTACGAGATGGGTTGTGAATTTTTTTATACTCTCCGAGGCATGACGTTCAAAAACATCATTTGCCTGTTGCTCAAGCCACTGTCGATCAAGATGGGCAGGCAGTAGAACATAGGTAGAATTCCCCATGGATAGATTATTCCAGTTTCCGGCCAAATCATAGTCCGCAATCTTGTTTAGGGCCTTGAGAGGGGCTATAGCCTCAAGCGGTTCATTTATTATCAGAGAAGAGATGAAATGGGAATTTTTTGGTATATCCCGTATTACAGCCGTAACCCGTAAATCATTTTTATGATCAAGTGAAAGTACTTGGCCAATGGCATTCTGACCGGGAAAAAATTTCTTGGCTAGTGATTCAGTCAGGATGATGCCCGAAGGGTCATCAAGGGCTGTGTTATTCCCTGCCAGATAGTCAAAATCGAAAATTTTCAACAGGGATTTATCAACAAATTTTATTCCCTGATAGAAATTACGATCCCCCATTGTCAACAGATACTCCCGCTGTACGGTACGGGCTATGGCTTCTATATCAGGCAAATCTGCTTTCAGCAGGGGCGCCATAGTTGTATATATGCCATCGGTTCCTTTTACACCAATATTCGCCGTTGGGGAGAAAACGGACCCTAAGGTATATATTCTGTCAGATTTTTCAAAAAATATATCATGATTTCTTTCATATTGTGCCAGAACATTGGCGAAAACAAAAACCGCCATCCCAAGCGCCAAACCACCGATATTTATCAGGCTGTATGTTTTGTTTCGCATTAAATTCCGCAATGCTATCAGGATATAATTTTTAAACATTTCAGTCTCCTATTCGTACCTTAAGGCGTTAATGGGTTTGGCGCGGGCAACCTTGGCGGCGTGCCATGTGACGGTAATCCATGCGATGATTAATGTTACTAAACTGGCAGCGATAAAAAGCATGGCACTGATGTCAATGCGATATTGAAATGCATTCAGATAATCTCGGGCGAAATAAAAAGCCAATGGCCAGGCAATGATATTGGCCACCACAACAGGTTTCGTAATTTGCCAGACCAGAAGACTAATAATATCTACCATAGAAGCTCCAAGGATCTTACGGATTCCAATTTCACGTGTTCTTTGTTCGGCAGTGAAGGCAGCAAGGCCGTATAAGCCCATACAGGCGATTATGATTGCCAATCCAGCGAAAGTGGCAAATAATTGGCCTTTATTCCGGTCCGTATCATATTGACGGGCAATATAATCGTCGAGGAAGTCATATTTAATCGGAAGGCCGGGAATGATTTTCTGCCAGATTTCTTCCAGTTGTGTCACCAGTTCCGGAATATTTGTATTTTGCCGATATTTAATCGTCAGATTATTATATCGTTTGTCCGAAAAAACATAAATGAACGGCCTAATGTTTCTTTTCAGGGACATGAAATGAACATCCGGTACAATGCCAATTATTTCCAATTCATTGCGCAGGCCGGTTTTGGAATCTTGTGTCCCGATTGTGATAATTTTACCAATGGACTCTTCTGCGCTGTTAAAGCCGATCTGACGGTAACCGGATTCATTGATAATAACGGATGCCCGTAAAGGTGGTGTTGTGATGCTGTTCGTGTAATGTAATTCATCTTGACCGCGGGAATTAGAGAAATCCCGTCCCGCAATGATTGGAATATTATAGGTTTTAAAATAATTATCATCCACATCTGTGCGGGAAAGAATGACGGATTCTGTCGAAGTTTCCCCCGGAATGATAACATCGGCATCATTTTCGCGAACATCAGAGGGGACCACTAATGAAAAAGAAAAATCTTCAACCATCTCCAGATTACCAATTTCCCTTGCCAAAGTTTCATGGACATTTTTTACTGCATCACGGCCTATTCCCCTGAGTATCAGCTTATTTCCCTTAGAAAAACCAACATCCAAATTCTGGATATAATTTGTTTGGTCATATACGATGGCTGTACAAATCATTAGTGTAGTGGAAATTGAAAATTGGAAAACTACCAATGAAAATCTAAATTGGCCGGACTCGCCACCTAAGTTTGACTGGCTTGCTTTCAGAGCCCTAGATGGCTGGAATGAGGATAAATATAAGGCCGGATACAGACCGCCAAGAATTCCTACAGTGGCGATCAAACCAATTAACGACAAGGTCAAAAAAGAACTGCTGAAATAGTCTAATCTCAATTGTTTGCCAATAAATTCATTATACCATGGCAAAATTATTTCAACGATACCCAAAGCGAGGATCAGGGCCATAAATGACAAGAAAATTGTTTCGCCAAGAAACTGTGTGATAAGCTGTGGTCGTGTGGCTCCAGCCATTTTGCGCAATCCTATTTCTCTGGCGCGTTGAAGGGACCGTGCGGTGGATAAATTCATAAAATTAATACAGGCAATAATCAAAATTAAGACGGCCACGGTGGAGAAAATATATACGATAATGATATCACCACCCGGTTTGATTCCACCCAGTCCTTCACTTTTCAAATGAATATCCCGAACATTGTGCAGGGACAGGGTCATCACATCTGCAGCTATAAATTCGGCTTCTCCGACCTTTAAAGGGGGGACTTTGGTTGCGACAATATTTTTGAACCTGTCACTAACTACGTTTGGAGAAATATTTTTTCTAAGCTTTAGATACAGAAATGTGTTTAGAGATGTCCAATATTCTGCAACCCACGTTCTGTCTTTGTAGTCATTCAGTTCAAACCGTGCCAGAAAGTCCAGCTCCAGATGACTATTTCGTGGCAGGTCCTTGAAAACGCCAACTATTTTATAGTCTCTTTTGTTATTCAAACTGAGTATTTTGCCCAAGGGAGATGCATTTCCAAAATATTTCTTTGCCATATTTTCCGATAAATAAATGGTGTTATTTTCGGTTAAGGCATTGGTCTTTTCTCCTATGGTAAAGGGCAGGTCAAAAACCTTGAAAAAGCTTTCATCGGCAAAGGTGACAGTTTCAAAAAAACTTTTCTCTCCCTGTCGAATGATCGGGTGGCTACGAAATATGCGGGTGGCATATTCGATCTGGGGGAATTCCTGTAAGAATGTTTCACGGGCCGGACCCGGTGCACGAACAACTACAAGCGGCGCTCTGCCGGGAAGCTGGGAATGGGTCTGAACACGATAAATCCTTTCTGCTTCAGGTATCCAATTATCATAACTCAATTCATCTTGAACAAATAACAGGATCAACAGACAGCTTGCCATTCCAATAGCCAGACCAAAAATATTGATCATAGAATAAAGTTTGTGTCTCAGAATATTTCTATAGGCTGTTACGATATAATTTTTAAACATTTTATGCCTTTATTCGTACCTTAAGGCGTTAATGGGTTTTGCGCGGGCAACTTTGGCGGCGTGCCATGTGACGGTAATCCAGGCGATAATCAGGGCCAGAATACTGGCTAGAATGAAATATGCGAGGCTAAGGTCAATGCGATATTGAAATGTATTCAGATAATCCTTCATCAGGAAATAGGCCGCTGGCCAGGCGATGATGTTGGAAAATAATACCGGTTTGGAGAATTGCCATATGAGCAGTTTTATAATGTCAGACACAGAGGCGCCGAGCACTTTTCGGATGCCGATTTCCTTTGTACGTTGTTCTGCGGTGAAGGAGGCCAGACCATATAGTCCGAGACAGGCGACAATGACGGCTAGAATTGAAAATACTATAAATAAATTAAACCTGGCTTCTTCACTGGCATATTGCGCATCAATAAGCTCATTCACAAATTCGTAGCGATAGGGCACCATTGGAGCCACTTCATTCCAGACCTGTTCCACCTGTTCGATTAATGCGGCCGTATCATTTGTCGTGAATTTGATCGTCGCATTACGAAATCTGTCGGTTCGGCGGAAATAGACGCTGGGACGAATACCAAATTTGATTGAGCGGAAATAGATATCCGGTATTACGCCGATAATGGTCATATCCGCATCCCCAGCCCGGAATATAGAGGCGCGGACCATCTGACCTATGGCCTCTTCCGGGGAACCAAACCCCATTTTTTTTGTAGCTGATTCATTCAGCATGATGGCACCTGTGCCGATTTCATCCTCATTTTCTGGAGGATTAGCCGTATCAGATGGGAATTCTTCGGAGAAAGCCCGGCCTTTCAGGGTCTTGATATTATAAGTTTCCATAAAGTCAAAATCCACTGAATGATAGTTTAAAATTGACTGTTCATTCATGGCTCCGTCAACACCACCGGCGGATAGGCGTTTGAAGCCAGTATTATTGTTATTATCGTCAGATGGTACTTCCGAAGAATAGGTTACATTGGTTACTGCCGGCAATGACAGCAGTCTGTTTTTTAGGGCCTGTGAATCCATATTGCCGCCACCCGCGCCTATATTCCGCAATATCATTTTTCCTGTGACGTTGTAGCCAAGATCAATATTACGGGCAAAATTTGTCTGGCTATAGACAATGGCTGTGCAGATAACGAGGCAGATACTAGCGGCAAATTGAAACACCACAAGATAGGCTCTGATACGATTGCTACCGCCCTGCTGCGATGATTGATTGGCTTTCAGAATTAGAGCTGGACGGAAATTTGACAATATAAATGCGGGATAAGCACCGCCAATAAGACCGACAAAAACGGATAGACCGACCAGCATGGACAGAAATCCCATATTACCATAATCCAGCCCCAACTGCTTGCCCAGCATATCGTTATAGAAGGGCAGAGCCAATTCTACGAAAGCCAGAGCCAGAACAAATGATGTCAGACATATAAAGATTGATTCACTGATGAACTGGGTCGCCAATTGGGAACGGCTGGCACCAACGACCTTACGAAGGGCCACCTCTCGCGCCCGGGTATTGGATCGGGCAGTGGACAGATTCATGAAATTTATACAGGCAATGACAAGCACTAAAAGGGCTATGCTGGAATAGGAATAAATTAATTTTATATCACCAAGAGCTTTGATACCACCCATATTTCCTGAATGGGCAATGGCTTTCAAATGTATATCTTCTATGGACATGACCTTATATTTAAAGGCGTCAGTTACTTTGCCCTCAGTCATTCTTTCCTTGAACATGCTGCGCTCATTCAGCCAGTCATAAATTTTGGCCTGAAAAGGGGCAATATCACTGGCATCTTTAAGTTTGAAATAAGTATAAACATTCACACTGGTCCATGTGTCCAGCATGTTCGGGGCAAAGGCAAAGCGGTTTGGTTCGATGACCAGCATGATATCAACATTAAAGTGGGTGTTCTTGGGCGTATCTTTCAATACCGCCGATATTTTTACAGTAGCTTCCTTGTCGTCAAGACAGCAGAAGGTTAGTGTTTCACCGATTACATCCGTGCGCCCAAAATATTTCCGGGCAATCTTTTCACTGATAACTACATTATCCACATCAGCCATGGCTGTTTTTTTATCACCATGAAGAAAGGGAAAATCAAATACGTTAAAAAAACTATTGTCGCCGTAAAAAACCAACTCTGAAAAGGACTGGCCATTGCGGATCAAATTGGATCTACCAATGATTAGCCGTACAGCGTCCTCTACATATTCCGGGGCATCGTTGCTGATGGCTTCACTGATCCTGCCCGCAGATCTTACGGTTTCAAATGGTTGTCCATCACGGGGGACGTATGACATATGAACCCGAACTATGCGATCTGAATCCGCAATCCATTGGTCATGGCCCACTTCATCCCGGATAAACAGAATGATCAGGATCACGCTGGCTAGACCAATGGCCAGACCAACGATATTGATTGCTGAAAATAGCCGATGTCTATGCAAGTTCCGTAGTGCTGTGAGTATATAATTGTTAAACATAATTGATCTCATTCATATCTAAGGGCATGGATAGGTTTTCGGCTGGAAACACGAATGGCATGGGTTAATACGATAAGCCATGACAATATCACGGCCACTAGGCCTGATCCTGTGATCATAACAATCGGTGATTCAATGCGGTCTGCAAAAAAATTGAGATAGGCGTCAGAAGCAAAATAAGACAAGGGTAGGGCCACCTGTAAAGCCAATAATACCGGAAGGGAGAATTGCCAGATCAACAGGGTGACTATCTGATGGGTTTTAGCACCCATGACTTTGCGAATGCCAATTTCCTTGGTTCGTCCTGCTGCCATAAATGCCGCAAGCCCAAACAACCCTATGAAGGCCAAGGTCAGGGCCATAACCGTAAAGCCGGCGAGGGCGATGTTAATGCTTTTGTATATTTTGAACATATGGTTAAAAATATCATCCAGATATTCAACCTGAATAGGGTAATCTGGATTAATTTTTTTCCAAATCCTTTCTATTTCTCTCATTGTCGCAGAAAATTCTTTTCCCTTGATGCGTATTGAAGCTGTTTCATAATATTGTGAGTGTACTCTGAGGACGATTGGTTTGATGCTATTGTGTAAACCTAAAAAATTTTGGTCCTTCATTACACCGACAATCACATATGCCCGTGATTTTTTACCATCCTCATTATCTCTGAAAATTTGATAGAAGCTCTTGTTTAAGGCATCATGGAGTGATTTAAAGCCAAGCTTTTTTAGAGCCGTTTCATTGATGATTACATTCAAAACAGTCGATTCTTTTTTCTCCATATCATTGGCAAATTCTTGGGAGAAATCACGACCTGCGATAAGGGGAATATCATAGGTTTTCAGAAAGTCATATTCCACCATGATCCTATTAAGATTGACCTTTCCAGCGATATCGCCGGAATTTTTTGAGGCATCAAATGTCCAGTTTTGTTGAATAAAAGGCACTTGACTGGAAAAAGTCATATTCTCAACACCGGACAGTGCCGTAATTTCCCGTTTAAGGGTATCATGCCGTGTCGGAATGTCACCAACCCAGGTTTTTTGTAAGGTCACGATTTGTGATTTTGGAAAAATTTCACTACTTTTCATGATCTTCTCATTCTGGATAGTCACCACAGCAACCATGGCCAGCAGGAAAACAGAAAATACAAATTGTGCACCAATCATTGCACTTCGGACCAGTGATCTTTTTAATCCCTTGCTAAGGCTTTCTTTAAGGGCATCAACGGGTTTGACGCGGGTAATAACATAGGCCGGATAAGCGCCTGCTATCAATCCAATCAAAAATGTTATGATCACCAGGGGGGGCAGTAAGGAAAAATAATCCAACGATAATATTTTGCCAAACCGATCATTAAAAACCGGAATGATAATCTCTAACATTGCCAAGGCCACCAGCAAGGCAATGAAGGTTATCATGACGCTTTCCACCAGAAATTGTATCAAAAGCTGACCAATTTTGGCACCCAAAGTCTTGCGCAGGCCAACCTCTTTGGCCCGGTCCATGGCTTGAGCTGTGGCAAGGTTGGTATAATTCAAACCAGCTATGATCAATACCATTAAACCAAGCCCCATAACGACAGTAATTATCGGTAGACCAACAGCATCCCATAAAACCAGATTCATATCCTGAAGCCGACGACTTTTAACGCCAGAGATAAATTTTTTCACGTCGTCTGAGGCATGACGTTGGAAAACATCATTGGCCTGTTGTTCCAACCATTGGCCGTCAAGATGGGATGGCAGTAAAACATAGGTTAAATCACCAGTTGTTATATTATCCCAGTTACCCTCTAGTTTAAATTCATCCATCTGTTTGAGGGCGTTAAGGGAAGCTATAACCTCAAGAGGATTGTCTTTTATGAGTGAAGAAATGAAATGACTATTGCGCGGGATATCCCGGATCACAGCCGTTACCCGGAGGTCTATTTTACTATGGAAATTAAGTGAGATCACCTTGCCCATTGCATTGCCAGCGGGAAAATATTTCTTGGCGATGGTTTCGGTCAAGGCGATGCCTAAGGGGTCATCCAGTGCGCTGGTATCCCCGGCCAGATATTCAAAATCAAATATTTTAAGAAGTGCTTTATCGGCGAATTTTATTTTCTGATAAAACCCGCGCTCTCCAAGCGTTAGAAGATACTCATCCTGTACAATGCGCGCGGTAGCCTCAATATCGGTCGCTTCTGCTTCCAAAAGTGGTGCAATGGCTGTATAGACGCCATCGAATTCCTTTACACTGTAATTTGCTTGTGGGGAAAGGACTGATCCCAGTGTATAAATTCTGGCGGCATTTTCAAAGAATATATCATGCGATTTTTCATATTGCGTGAGGATAGCGGCAAAAATAAATACCGCTAATCCAATAGCCAGCCCACAGATATTAATCAGGCTGTAAATTCTGTTTCGTTTCAAATTCCGCAAGGCAATCAGAAGATAATTTTTAAACATTCTCAAAGTCTCTTTTTTTGCGTTACTGAGGGTTACTCGGCGGCGCGGTACATTTCTGTTACCACTTGACCATCAAACAGATTGATGGTTCTGCGGGCATAGTCGGCATGGGATGGGGAATGGGTGACCATTATGATGGTGGACCCTTCTTCGTTCAGTTTTTTCAGCATATCCATAACTTCTTCACCTTGGGCTCTGTCCAGATTACCGGTTGGCTCATCGGCAAGGATCATGGCAGGTTCCGCCACCAGGGCGCGTGCTACAGCTACCCTCTGTTGTTGGCCACCGGAAAGCTGGCTTGGCATATGTTTGGCGCGGTGAGCGATGCCAACCTTGTCAAGAACCCGTGTAACCCTCTCTTTACGTTCTTTGGACGGAACATCATTATACAACAGGGCAAGCTCCACATTTTCAAATACGGTTAATTCTTCAATCAGGTTAAAACTCTGAAAGATGAAGCCGATATTTTTTTTACGAATATTGGCAAGCTGTTTTTCATTGGCATGGGCAATTTCATCACCCAGAAAATGATATTCACCACTGGTTGGGCTGTCCAGCATGCCAATAATATTAAGCAGGGTGGATTTGCCACAACCGGATGGCCCCATGATGGCAACGAATTCGCCCTTTTCAATATCGATATTGATATTGTCCAGAGCCGTGGTTTCCACTTCTTCAGTTTGATAAACTTTGCAGAGATTATTAAGTTTTAACATAGTATATTCCTTCTGTTTTAAATGCTGTTAATTGACACCGGTTAATTCAAGCCGGTCCATATCGATATAATTGGTATAGGGTGAGACAATAACTTTTTCGCCCGCCTGAAGACCATCTATCACCTCAATGACCTTGCTGTTCCGACGACCGAGGCGCACATCCCTTCGGACGGCTTTGCTGCCATCGGTGCTGACGACAAAAATCCAGGTGCCGCCGGTATCAGCGTAAAAATTACCGTTTGGAATGACAATGGCACTGCCCGTATCACCCAGAAACAATTTGCTTTGCACGGTCTGTCCCCGGCGGATACCTGCTGGTGCTTCCCCTTTGAAAATCATATCAATTTCAAACTGGCCATTTCGGACCTGTGGGTAGGTTTTCTTCACTTTAAGGGTCAGCTCTTGATTGCCAACCTTTACCAGTGCCCGCTGTCCCACATCCACACGACCAAGATAAAACTCATCAATCTGGGCGTTGATCTTGAAGTGATCAGGGTCATCAATCTGACCAAGTCGCTGCCCCCGGTTCATGCTCTGGCCGATTTCTGCGTCAAAGGCTGTCAACTTGCCACTGACCGGTGCCCGTACGGCAAGGTTATCAAGATTTTTGCGGGCAAAGATCAGGTTTCTTTCCAGCTGTTCCGTCGAACTCATTAACTGTTTCATCTGTTGTTTCTGCATCTTTTCATCGGATGCCTGACTTTCAATGGTAATGGCTCTGCGTTTTTTATAATATCCCAGTTCATCCTGCGAATTTTCAAGTTCAGCTATGGACACATTACCGCGAATAGCCAATTCCTTGCGCCGTTTCACCAGACGGGAAAGGCGTATGATCTGATATTCGATTTCAATGAGATTACGTTTATGGTTGAGCCTGTTCTGTTCCAATGACAGTTCAATGGTCTTGAGGTTATTCAGTTGCTCAGTAACCTGTGCTTCGCGGGATATAACATCAAGCTGCAACGCGGTATTGGCAAGGTCGACCAGAATTTGCCCCTCTGTGACGTTGGCACCATCTTCCACGTATATTTTTTCCACCCTGCCGCCTTCGACGGTATCTAGAAAAACTGTCCGCGCGGGGGTCACACGGCCCCGAACCGGGATGAAGTCCTCAAACTGACCAACCTCAACCGTGGCCACAATAACCCGGTCGCCATCTATTTTGTATACTCGGCCACTTGCCGGCACAAAAAACACATAGATCAGGATGGCCGTTGCCAGAGCCGCAACAATCATCATGTTTCTGGTAGAAAACAAAGTTTTCTTCTTTTCTATCTTACGGTCCATACCTGTGCCGGATTTATGAGATGCATCTTTAGGTGTCATATCTACAACCTTATCGCTCGTATTATTTTGTTTCTGTTCCATGGTAAATCCAGTTTAATGTCGTTTAAATACTAGCAAATATTGTGCCAGTTATTTTTCTTTTGAAATCAAAGCGTTAGAATTTTATCTCTTTCAAGATTGACGAAATATGTTCGTTTTCGTACAGTAACTGTTCGATATTGGACAATTTAAGGTGGAAAAATGGGAAAAACCGGCAATATTCTTGTGGTTGATGACGATCAGGATATTCTTATTGCTGCTCGTCTTTTACTGAAAAGGCATTTCTCGTCCGTTAGTACCACCAACCGCCCTGATCAGGTCAAAGAGATCCTTAATGATCGGGATATTGATGCGGTTCTTCTAGATATGAATTTCGCGCTAGGTGAGGATACTGGTACCGAAGGGTTGCATTGGCTTAATGAGATTTTATCAGAAAAACCGGACATGATCATCATTGTGATCACCGCCCACGGGGGCGTTGAACTGGCTGTAGAGGCCATGAAAAGGGGGGCTACAGATTTCATCACCAAACCCTGGGAGAATGAAAAACTGGTATCCACTCTGCGCACAGCGGTTCGTCTTGCCCGCTATGGCCGGGAAACCGAAAAGCTGAAAAACCGTAGTCGGGAAATACAACATAGCCTTAACCATCAGGATCGCATGATCGGTGATAGCGATGCAATAAAGCAGGTGATGGATATCATCCTGCAAGCCGCCCCCACAGATGCCAACATCATGATTTTAGGCGAGAATGGTACAGGAAAAGAATTGATAGCCCGGGAAATTCACCGCCAGTCGTTGCGCAAGGATAACGGTATCATTACCGTCGATCTTGGTGCAATCAGTGAAAATTTGTTCGAGAGTGAGCTATTCGGCCATAAAAAAGGCGCTTTCACCGATGCCCGTGAAGACCGGACGGGCCTTATGCAGGCGGCAGAAGGGGGTACATTATTTCTTGATGAAATTGGCAATCTGCCAATGGCCCTGCAAACCAAACTACTTACCGCCCTTGAGCGCAGACAGGTGACACCTGTTGGCTCAAACAAGTCGGTGGAGATCGATATTCGTCTTATCAGTGCCACCAACATTAGCCCCGAGGCATTGGGTCAGGATAATATTTTTCGGCAGGATTTGCGCTATCGTCTGAATACTGTGGAAATTCATGTTCCGCCCTTGCGGGACAGGCGTAGTGATATTCCCTTGCTGCTTGATCATTTCGTCCGTCATTATGCAAAGAAATATAACCAGCTTGTTCGCCCTATCTCTAAGAATGCTCATAAAATGCTGGCGGATTATCATTGGCCCGGCAATATCCGTGAGCTACGTCATGGTGTGGAGCGGGCTATAATCCTTGGGAAAGCGGATCAGCTTGAAGCGACAGACTTTCCGATCCGAACTGACAGCAACGATGCAATATTTTCGCCTTCAGAGGCTATCGGGGATGAAAAGATAACCTTGGAAGAGCTGGAAAAAAATGCCCTTGAAAATGCTTTGAGGCGGCATCAGGGGAATATCTCCCGTGCGGCCAAGGAATTGGGTATTACCAGAGCTTCCCTTTATCGCAGGATGGAAAAACATGAGCTTTAATATCAGCCGTCCAGCCTTGAATATTGCTTTCCGCCTTTTGTGTCTGTGCTTAACTATTCTCGGCCTGATATGGGTCCTTTACAGTAGTGAGAAATATGCGATTGCCCTCATATTAATGAGTGCGGTTGCTATGCAATTCTGGTCCTTGTTGAATAAACTCACTATTTCTGAGCGGGAAATGATCTATTTTCTTGATGCGGTACGGTTTTCCGATTTTTCTCAGAAACTGGGGCGTAAGGGGTTTGGCGGCAATAAAGCGGAACTCGCAGATGCCTATGACACGGTGATGCAAAAATTCAAACATGACCGCACCAAGAATGAGAAGCATGCCCGATATTTTCACGCCCAAATTGATCATATTCCCGTGGCTCTCCTGTCTATCAAGGAAAATCAAGAAGCGGCATTTCTTAACAATGCCGCAAAGCGGCTGTTCGGACTTAGCCATATTCATAAGGTATCAGACCTTAAATCATTTGGCCCCAGCCTGATATACGAGCTACAGCATTTACGGACGGGTAAGAAAAGGCTTATTCGTATTATTCATGATAATGAGGAAATAAAACTTTCCCTCGCCACTACCAAAATTGTTATGGATGGCGTTTCCAGTTATTTGATTTCACTCCATAATATTCAGAGCGAGTTGGACACGACCCAGATCGAAGCATGGCAGGATCTGGTTCATGTCCTGACCCACGAATTAATGAATAGCCTGACCCCCGTAGCTTCCTTGTCGAATAGCATGAATTTATTAATGCAGGATATTAGCCAAAAGGTGGCAGAGGAAAAGCACTCGACTGAATTTGCCGATATGTTAAATGACTTGCGAGACGGGATTGGCGCTATATCAAGACGCAGTGGTCGCCTGGATTCCTTTGTGGTAAATTACCGGAAAATGACCAAGGTGCCACCGCCTGAATATCAACGCATGCCGATAGCGGCCATTTTTGATAATATGACACAATTATTCGCGGAGCAGTGCAAAGAGAAAAATATTGCGTTGATGGCCGATGTGTTGCCAAAATCACTTGCCATTAATGCCGACCCGGAACTCATTGATCAGGCCGTGATAAATCTGATCAAGAATGCCGTGGAAGTGGTTAGCGATCAGGGAGAGGGTAAAATTACACTCAAAGGTTATCTTGACCGTGGCGGCAATATCATCATTGAAATCAGGGACAACGGCTCCGGTATTGATGATGATATGCTACAAAAGATATTTGTGCCTTTTTATACCACCAAACAGGAAGGGTCAGGTATTGGTCTGAGCCTCGCCCGTCAGATTATGCTGGCCCATCATGGCAGCATAAATTGTCACAATAATGATGATGGTGGCATCTCTTTTCGCTTGATTTTCAAGAACTAACTGTCGACACCCTCAAAAAGGCCGGCTTCATCATAAAGCACGCGGTCATTATAGCCGCTGAACCAGATAGCCTCTGGATTGCGGCCAAGTATGGTAATTTTTCCACGGTCAGGGGCATCGGCAGCCCCGCGCAATAGCTTCATTACAACAACGCCGTTCTCACCGCCCGGTATGCCCGCTGCCGGTTCGTTACTGACCGCGACTACTTCGGTTTTCCCTTTATAATGGGTGATGGACAGGCGAGCATGGGTTTCAACACCGGAAAGCCCCTTTTGTGACTCGTTCAGTATCGCCCAAGCTTCTTCGATTGGCACGTTAAAGGCTTTATGGCCGATGATGTCTCGCCCACAGAAGAAATAATGGTTTTCAACTTTATTGCGCTTCATTTCCCGCTGCATGGTGCGCAGGGCGTCCGGGTCATTGTTAATCCCCTTGATGATCGGTGCCTGATTATCCACCGTCAGCCATTCCCGTTTGCCCAATTGGGTGACGGCATGTTTGGTGTTTTCAAGCCATTCAAGGCCACCGCCCGAAACTTCTATATAGTCACCGTTTTCGTCTTTCTTCAGGAACTCATCAGGATGATTGAAATGGATCATGATCCGCAGTTTAGTCTCAGGATAGGCAATGTGGAATTTATCCAGCATATCAAAGAAAGTTTCGTCAAAACGGTCTGGATAAAAGGCCAATTCTTTGGTGCCTAAACGAATTGATTCTATGCCCGCCTCAGACAGTGCGGCGAGCCATGCGGCAATTTGTTTATTGGCAAGTACCATGGGGTCACCCCCGGACATGAGTATTTCGCGGAGTCTTTTACGGCCTGTTTTTGGATGTGTACCCCCATTGTCAGCTACGATGCGGTTATGATCCTTCACATAGGCTACAATGTCACCGATTTGTGCCATGCCTTTGGCAGCGATGGTGCCATCCTCCCGCTCAATCTCTTTTTTGGCAATCAATTCTTCCCGGTAACAAAACCGGCAATGGGCAGAGCAGGTTCCAACCACATAAATCAGCCCAAGTTCATATTTATGAATTAGCCCCTCAACCGGACTATAGGTCATCTGTTTGCCGGGGTCTGCCGCACCATCCAGATCATATGTTTCTTTAGGGCTGGCCTTAACCAGAACCTGCATGGGAATGCTGTTTTTTGCCTGCTCAAAATAATGGCGGGTGATTTTTACAGGCATACGGGCTTCCACATCAAGACCAGTATCCTTTATTTTTTCGAGAGCCTGCAATTCCTCCGGTGAATAAAAATCCTGCATATCTTCCGGCACTTTGCCGGTTGTGAATTTCTTGATACCCGCAATAATCTGGCGGTCATATTTGGCATTTTCAACCGTATCCAGAAAGGATTGTTCTTTGTCTGAGGGGGTGTATCTGTTCTTTTTAATGGCGGTATGAATAGTCATGATGGACCCTTGTTTGCTTTCTATCTACATGCCCTAACCTCATGCATAATTTTTTACAGACCATTGCACGAAGCTAATATTTATCATAAGATGACCGATTATGGGGGTTGTTACAAACGACTTTTAATCATTAAAACATGAGCTTTAGTAATGTGAAATGTCGGATTCTAGGCGCCTTATACCGAGTACAAGCATGTTAATGGCTTTTGAGGCTGCGGCCAGATGCGGCAGCTTTACGCTAGCCGCACAAGAGCTGAGTCTCACACAGGGCGCGATCAGCCGTCAGGTGAGTGCACTGGAATCCCAACTCAATGTTGTTCTTTTTCATCGGGTGAAAAAATCTATTCAGTTAACCGAGGCGGGAAAGGTATATTCGCAGGAAATTGGGGCCGCTTTGAAGTCTATTCGTAATGCGTCCCTAAATGCCATGAGGAACCAACAAGGGGGTATCCTGAATCTTGCCATCCTACCTACTTTTGGCATGCGGTGGTTAATGCCCAGATTTCCGGACTTTCTGAAGCGCAATCCTCAAATCACGGTGAATTTCACCAGTAAACTGTCACCTTTTGATTTCAATAATGAAAATCTTCATGCCGCGATACATTTTGGTTTACCCGATTGGGCTGGCGCTGAAAGTACATTTTTGATGAAGGAGGAGGCTATACCCGTATCCGCTCCATCACTTGTTGCTAAATATCCGCCGAAAAAACCGCAGGATATAACATTGCTACCGCTTCTCAGTCTGGAAACGCGCCCTCAGGCCTGGACAAAATGGTTCGAACAGCATGATGTGGAACCATCAGCAGGCAGGGGTATGATATTCGAACAATTTGCCCTTGTGACACAGGCAGCTATTGCTGGATTAGGTGCAGCAATACTGCCCAGATTTTTGATCAGGACCGAGCTTGAGAGAGGCGAGCTTGTCCCGCTTTTGGACCTGCCTATCAGCAGTCCCGAAGGTTATTATCTGATGACACCTACGCACCGTATGTCCTACGCGCCGATTATTGCGCTCAGGAAATGGCTTCTTGAACAGACCGGACAATAATAAATAAGGTATAAACTGTAATGACTTACTTAGTTCAATTATCCTTTATGGCACATTTAAGAATTCCCTTTCTATTGCTTTTAGTTTTTTGGGTTTCTGCCTGTAGCACCAGTCACCCCCTTGTTCCAACACCAAATATTTATACCGGGGAGGGAGCGTACCCTGCGGAGGAAATACCACATGACCTTCGTACGACGTCCCTTGATTTTCTCTATGTCACGGACCGTATGGCTGAACAGGATGACAAAGGAAATCTTTTATATAAGGCCAAGCGGTCAGAAGCCATGGCTGTTGGTGAAATTTCTGTTGATTACGGAAAAGATATTTCATGGACAGAATTGATGGATGCCAGTCAGTCTCAAAAAAGAAAGAAGAAAATCTTATTGGAAATTTCAAGAACCACGGAACTGGTAAAATTTCCAAGCACCCCTCTGCGATTTGGCATGATGGACGGAAAAATTGTTGTTCTTGAGCCTGATGCAACGGAATATGCCGATGCGGAAACAGAATTTCAGACCCTTTTGAAAGACCGCCTTGAGGGGGCAAGCCGAAAAGACGTTGTCCTTTTCGTTCATGGCTTTAACAACCGATTTGATGAGGCGGGCTTGGCGTTAGCGGACATCTGGCATTTTTCTGGCCGCATTGGAGTACCTATTTTCTATACATGGCCTGCGGCAAGTGGTGGTTTTTTTGGGTATTTTAAAGACCGCGAATCCGGTGAGTTTACAATTTTTCACCTTAAAGAACTATTGCGTATGTTAAGCCGGGCTGAGGGGCTGGAAAATATTCATATCATTGCCCACAGCAGGGGTACAGACATTGTCACCACGGCTTTGCGTGAACTTGTGATCGAGGCCCGTGCCGCAGGCATGAGCCCACGCAAAAAATATAAAATCAAAAATCTTTTTCTGGCCGCCCCCGATATGGATTTTAGCGTTGTCGGACAACGTTTGATCGCAGAGAAATTCGGGCCAGCCATAGGACAGATTACGGTCTATATGAATGGGGGGGACAGTGCGCTCAGCTTTTCCCAGTTTTTAATGTCCGGCCTTCGATTTGGACGTTTGAACAGTGATGCACTTACCACACAGGAACGTGAAATTTTCACCCGCGTGAAGAATGTTAGTTTTATCAATGTAAAGGGTGTCAGCAGTTTCTTTGGCCATGATTATTACCGTACCCATGCGGGGGTTCTTTCAGATATTGCTGTTACCATAAGGCAAAATACCCAACCGGGCACGGAGAGCCGTCCGCTCATATTGGATCGGGGAAATTTCTGGATATTGCCCAAGGACTATTTGCTCGCAGAATAGTTAGATTTTAATCCATTTAAAATATCTTCATAGATATTTTTTTAGAAATTTTTCCACTTCTTTCAGAAATAATATTCGATGTTCTTCACGGCTGAGATGGTGGTCACCATCTTTTAAGGTGACGAAATGGATATTTTTCTTTTTTTGCTTCATTTCTTTGACAAAATATTTTGAATGTAAGTAAGGCACGATCCGATCTTTGGTTCCATGCACCATTAGAATGGGAACTTTCAACGCCTTCATATGATGATAGGGAGATATTTCCTTCAGCGAAGTATCATCATCCTTGATATATTTTCGGTATCGGCTGTATCCGTTATATTTTGCACTGTCACGCCATAACCATTTCATATTTGTCACTGTGGCTCCGGAGATAGAACATTTATACATTCCTGGGCTTTTTACAGGTGCCTGAAGGGCGGCATAACCCCCATAACTCCATCCTAAAATGCAGATGCGGTCCGGGTCTGCTATGCCCTCTTGGATCATCCATTGCGTGCCGTCATTTATATCATCAATCATGGCCTTGCCCCATTGCTGTTTACCAAGATTCTTGAAATCATCACCGTATCCGGTCGAGCCGCGGTAATTCATCTGCAAGACAGCGTAACCTCTGGCGGTCAGAAATTGAACCCAATGATCATAGCCATAATAGTCCCGAGACCGTGGACCGCCGTGTGGTAAAATAATTGTTGGCAGTTTTTTGGCTTTTTTTACGGCTACCCCTTTGGGCAGAGACAGATAAGCCGGAATTTCAAGCTCATCCCGCGCCTTATAAGAGACGATATGCATGGGGGAAAGTTGTTCATTATCCACTGAGGGATAACTATCGATCAGATAGCTCAGTTTTTTTTCTTCCAGATCAAAGAAATAATATGTTCCCGGATTTGTCGGGGAGCTAGTCTTGATTATGTATTTTTTCATGTCCTTGGAGGTGGTTTCTACGCTGATATGCTCGCCCGGAAAATTTCTAGTTAGCATTTTTTGGAAAGATTTCAAAAATTTGGTGTAATAAACCGAATGTGGTCTCTCATCGGAATATGTATGACCCACAACTTTACCATCTCTGTTTATGAGAAGGTCGGTGATGTCAACTTTATCACTGACGGCCACGTCTTCTATGATAGTTCTTTTTTCCACATTATATTTATAAATACCCTTTCGTCCGCCCTCATCTTTGGCTGTGACATAAAGGATGTTTTCATCATCGCTAAAAGCTTCAAAATAAAATGTTCTTTCTTTGTTATCAGCTTTTTTAGTGGCAATTTTTTGCCATTTAACATCTTTGTTTTTTCGGTATAGTAGCTTGTTGTAACCACTGACCGGTCGATAAAACCCCAGGCGAATAATACCATGTCTGTCGGCCCGCCAGCCCGTAACATAACGTCTTTCTTTTTGGATTCTTTTTCTTTTTCCGGTGTGGATATTCATTTTAAAAATATCGGGGAAATAAAAATACTTGTTATCAAGGGCAATCAGGACATGGTCCGGGTCATCGGGCAGATAGCTGATGACATTATCTTGTAACTGGGAATTGTTGCTAAGCCTCTCGGTCAGATTAACCAGATTTGTCTTGTCCCAGTTCATGGCAAGCAGACGTGTTTCGATGGTTTTTGTAGCGCGCCGCTGGGATGCAAAACGGACACTAATTGCCAACCGTTCATTATTCAGCCAATGGAACCAATTAAGCTCACCCTTGCCAAATTGCAGCACATGAGGGGTTATCTCGCCTTCTACCAATATTTTTTGAACAACCAAAACTTTTCGGCCATTAAAATTTCTGAAAGAAGCAAATTTAGTCCCGTCAGGGGACAGAGAAATATTACTAATGTTGGGTAATTGTCCTATCGTTTCGGCTGAAATCGGTGCATTATCTTGCGCTTGAGTCAATGTTGAGCTAATCGTCAAAATGACAGCTATAAATATATTTTTCATTCCCCATTCCCACACGACTTAAAAAGCATACCTCGGAAATCATCTAACCATAAAATTTTTTTGGAAGCAACGATAAAACATATGCCGGTTTCTACGTGGGCTTAGGCTGATTACTGAACTCTCATGGCAAGCAATTTTTCCATAAAACGGTCTGAGTTTTTGGACTAATAGAAATAGCTTGTTCATTCTTCTTGCAGAAGCCTGTTGCGGGTGTTAATTTCCCCGAAATCGTCACAGAAATATTAGAAGAGCTAGAAAGACCGGATAAAAAATGTCTGTAGATAAAAGAACCGTCACGAAAATAGCGGATTTGGCCCGTATTGCGGTTGGCCCAGATGAGCTAGAGCCTTTGGTTGGGGAATTGAACAATATCCTCAACTGGATTGAACAATTGTCAGAAGTGGACACGGATGGTGTTGCCCCCATGACCAGCGTTGTGGAGGTTGACCTGCCGTGGCGTGCGGACAAGGTGACGGACGGCGGATACCGTGATGAGGTGCTGGCAAATGCACCGGGTTCGGAGCATGGATTTTTCACCGTGCCAAAAGTAATCGAGTAGGAGAGAGAGCATGACAAAATTAACTGAACTCACTCTTGCTGAAGCCCGTGACGGAATGGTTAAGGGTGACTTTACTTCCCGCGAATTGACAGAACAATATCTGTCTAATATGGAACAGGGGCGGGAGCTGAATAGCTATATCGTGGAAACGGCTGATATTGCGCTGAATATGGCGGACAAAGCCGACCAGATGATCCGGGGCGGAAATGCTACGGGCATGACCGGGATACCCATTGCGGTGAAAGACCTCTATTGCACCAAAGACGTCCATAGTGCCTCGGCCAGTCATATTCTGAATGGTTTCAAACCGAAATATGAATCCACCGTGACCGCAAACCTGTGGCAGGACGGTGCGGTAATGCTGGGCAAGACCAATATGGACGAATTCGCCATGGGGTCTTCCAATGAAACCAGTTATTACGGCCCGGTAAAAAACCCGTGGCGCGCCACTAAGGAAAATGGCACGTTAGAAACAAAGGACTATGTGCCGGGTGGCTCGTCCGGTGGCTCCGTGGCTGCCGTGGCAGGTGATTTGGCCGTTGCGGCTACCGGAACAGATACCGGCGGTTCCATACGTCAGCCCGCAGCCTTTACCGGACTTGTTGGTATGAAGCCCACCTATGGCCGTTGTTCGCGCTGGGGTATGATAGCCTTTGCTTCATCACTGGATCAGGCAGGACCGATCACAAAAACGGTTCGCGATGCGGCGATCATGATGGAAAGCATGGCGAGCTATGACGTTAAGGATAGCACATCTGTCGAACGCACCGTACCCAATTACGAACATGCCCTGACGGGTGATATTCGTGGTATGAAGATCGGCATTCCCAAAGAATATCGCATGGACGGGATGCCTTCAGCAATTGAGAAGCTCTGGCAACAGGGTATCGCCTGGATGAAGGCTGCCGGTGCCGAAATTATCGACATCAGCTTGCCACACACAAAATATGCCCTGCCCACATATTATATTGTGGCACCAGCAGAGGCATCCTCAAATCTCGCCCGTTATGATGGGGTGAAATATGGTCTTCGGGTTGAAGGCGATAGCCTTGACGGGATGTATAAAAATACCCGTGCGGAGGGCTTTGGTCATGAGGTTAAACGCCGTATTCTGATCGGGACATATGTATTGTCTGCGGGATATTATGATGCCTATTATCTGAAAGCGCAGAAGATACGTACCCTGATTGCCCAGGATTTTGCCAAGGCTTATGAAAAAGTGGATGTGATATTGACCCCGACCGCCCCAAGTGCGGCTTTTGCCATGGGTGAAAAAAGCGACGACCCCATTGCCATGTATCTCAATGATATCTTTACGGTTCCGGCGAGCCTTGCCGGATTACCGGCGATTTCTGTTCCCGCTGGACTTAGTCAGGATGCCATGCCGTTGGGCCTGCATCTTATCGGTCGCGCCTTTGACGAAGAAACAATATTGAGAGCGGCGCAGGTTCTTGAACATGCAGCAGGCTTCACGGCTAAACCCAAAGTATGGTGGGGAGACAAATAATGGCTAAATATATTCAGGGTGCCACTGGTGATTGGGAAGTTGTTATCGGGCTTGAAATTCATGCTCAGGTTTCCTCCGAAGCAAAACTTTTTTCCGGTTCATCAACAAAATTCGGCTCGGAACCCAATACACAGGTGAGCTTTGTCTGTAGTGCTATGCCCGGTATGTTACCGGTCATCAACGAAGAATGCATACGTCAGGCCGTGCGTACCGGCCTCGCCATGGGTTGCAAAATTAATTTGCGGTCTGTTTTCGACCGGAAGAATTATTTTTATGCTGATCTGCCCCAGGGCTATCAGATTTCCCAGTTTAAAGACCCCATCGTTGGTGAAGGTGTCATAACAGTGGAATTGGAAGATGGGTCAACCAAGGACATCGGTGTGGAGCGGCTGCATCTGGAACAGGATGCGGGCAAATCAATGCATGACCAGCATCCTAGTCAGACCTATGTGGATCTGAACCGGTCTGGTGTGGCATTGATGGAAATTGTATCCATGCCTGACATGCGCAGTGCCGAGGAAGCCGGGGCGTACTTTCGCAAGATCAGGACGCTGGTGCGTTATGCGGGCACATGTGATGGTAATATGGATCAGGGCTCCATGCGTGCCGATGTTAATGTCTCTGTCCGTCGCCCGGGTGCAGAGCTTGGTATTCGTAGCGAAACAAAGAATGTAAATTCCATCCGTTTCATGATGCAAGTAATCGAATTTGAAACCCGCCGTCAGATTGATATTCTGGAAGACGGTGGTGAGGTTGATCAGGAAACACGTCAGTTTGATCCGGCAACGGGAACCACAAGTTCTCTGCGCTCAAAGGAAGAGGCCCATGATTACCGCTATTTCCCGGATCCAGATCTTTTGCCATTGGAATTCAGTCAGGCATTTGTTGATGAACTGGCAAAAGGGTTACCGGAACTGCCGGATGCCAAAAAAAGCCGTCTTATAAATGACTTGGGTGTGTCTGAATATAACGCCGGGGTTTTGGTGGCAGAAAAGGAAAATGCTGATTATTTTGAAGACCTTTTGGGGGAATTGACCCAAAAGACGGGCAAGGATAAAGACAAACTGGCGACACAGGCTGCCAACTGGGTCATTGTTGATTTGTTTGGTGCCTTGAAGAAGGCAGGAAAATCTATAACGGAAAGTCCGGTATCAATCCAGCATGCTGCTGAATTACTATCCCTTCAGGTCGATGGTACAATTTCAGGCCGTATAGCCAAGGATGTGTTCGAAATCATGTTGAAAACTGGAAGCAGCCCTGAACAGATTGTTGAGGAAAAGGGCCTGAAACAGGTATCTGATACCGGCGCTATTGAAGCCATGATTGATGAAATCCTCGATAGTAATCAGGGTAAGGTAGAACAATATCGTGCCGGTAAGGACAAGCTGTTTGGCTTCTTTGTCGGGCAGGTGATGAAAAAGACTCAGGGTAAGGCCAATCCGCAGGTGGTTAACCAACTGCTCAGGCCGAAACTTGATGGCTAATATTATATGGGAAAAGATCTGTTTTTACGTTTTTTTTTCATATATTTGCCATAATTATGCATATACTGTAGTGTCATCATGGAAAGATACCGGTGGTATCTTTTTTGTACAACACAAATGGTAGGGAAAAAACCATGTCATATACAGAACTTAAAAAAATAATACTTGTATCATCTGTATCAATAGTCGCGGCTTTTGGGCTTTCGGCATGTGGTGATGATGATAAGGCCGCTGCGCCAGTTGCAGTGGAAGAAGCCGCCGATGACGCTGCTGTTGCCGAGCCTTCTGCGATGGAAGCTGCCGGTGAAGTGGTTGAAGAAGTGGTTGAGGAAGTAACAGAAAAAGCAGAAGAAGCCGTGGATGAAGCCAAAGGCGATGCCATGGATGAAGCCAAAAAGAAGGCTGAAGAAGAATTAAAGAAACATATGCCTGAATAAGCATGTTAAAATAGTTAATGCTAAAAAGCGAGCCTTGTTAAGGTTCGCTTTTTTTAATTTAAAAATTCAATAAAATCAAATGCTTATAATATTTTAAGTATAGTTAACTTTATGTTTACCTAAATGGTGGCAACCTATTAATCACAAAGAACTGGAAAAGCTACTTTATGGCTACAGTTTAAAATGATAAAAGGGAAAGTGGAGTTAATATAATGGGACAGATAGATTATTCATATGTGGCAGATCGTATTGAGCAAGCAGAATCAGGTACGAAAGAAGCACTCTATGATTTAGGACTGCTTTATTCTATTGGGCAGGGGGTTGATCAGAATTTTGTTGAAGCTCATAAGTGGTTTAATCTTGCGGCAATTCGTGGCATGAAATCCGCAACTATAGACCGGGCAGAGGTTGCCGGGGATATGTCAATGAACGAAATCTCCATCGCACAGCGAATGGCCCGCGAATGGCTGGCGACACATTAATTATCATTGCTTTGGGTAGCTTCGGGGTTATCCAGTTCATAGAGTATAAACTCGCCTGAGAAAAAAGGCAGCTCTTCATGAAAATAGGTTTTGATATAGCGCATACCAATTTTTTCCATAATTTTCAGGGACCCTATATTATCAGGCTTGGCCATGGCTACCAGCTTAGAAATGTTATCTTGGCGAAATGAATGATCACGAAATAAACCGGCACCTTCGGTGCCATAGCCTTTACCCCAGTATTTACGCTTAAACCGCCAGCCAATTTCTACATCCTGCGGGTTTTCCTTAAGGGGACGCAGTAAAAACCATCCGATAAAGGCATCATCCTCTTTGCGAAAAGTTTTCCATATGCCCCATCCCTTATCAGGATTGGTATAGCGCTGCATGCGAGGAATATAGATATCGCGCATTTCATCCGGTGTGGTTGTTTTGCCATTGGTTATGTAACGCATAACTTCTGGATCACTATCCAGATCCAGCATTAGATCGCCGTCACTTTCCGTAATCATGGCATAATAAAGCCGATCGGTTTTATAGGTTTTTGGCACGCATTTTTCCACTCAGTCTGGTTTTTCTATTAATGATTATCCTGTTAGGGCAAGCTACCGTATTTATTATGATAAATAAAATGTTTCTTTTACCAAACAACAGTTGACGCGGGTATGGCTTTCCACTAAAAACGGCGGCGGAGAGGTGGCTGAGTGGTCGAAAGCGCTCCCCTGCTAAGGGAGTATACCTTCACGGGTATCGAGGGTTCGAATCCCTTCCTCTCTACCATTTTCCTTATATATTTTAGTATGTTATAGGCCGCTCAAAAATTTCGACTAGTTTTGATCTAAAATAGTTTCTGTTCAAGTTGAATAAACATTAACATTATCAGCCCTGACCTCAATCCCGTTCTGCTTCAGTCCTTTAAGCCATGTCCGCGCTTCGGTAATGTCATGGGGGGCAGATTGGACACCGGGGGACAGGCGAGACTCCGTGAGCGCAATGGCTGCTTCAGCTACCGTGAAGGAGACACAATTCGCCATGGCGGATTGCCAGCCACTGCCTATAGCATCTAGGGAAAGGGAGCCTTTCCATACCTCGGCCTCTTTTGATGTTGCCGTCAGGGCCACATGGAGCACGACCCTGTCTTGTTCTCCATCTTTATATTGATGGTCCTGCCATAATTGATCGGACAGTATTTTTAGGTCTTTGGGGCTGGAATCTTCAAGGATTGTGAAGATGTCCCTCCAGGCATGTTTCCAGCCGGAAAGACGCAGGGTTCCGCGTATGAAGGTTTGAAGATTGCTTTCTTCGCTTAGGCCATATTCCGCAATATAAGGCAGGCTGTTGCGGTTGGCATAGACCTCAAAAGTCTCATCCTCCAATGTGAGTTCAGTAACATCCTGCCAAGCTTTTATTATGGTATTTTCTTTACCACCCTTGATCATTGTAGCCGGATTTGTCAGGGCTGTTAACACGCCAAGCGGGGTCCAGCTGAATTTATAGGTGAAGGGCGTTTGTTCGACCGGAAAACCGCCACAATAGGAAATAAAGTCGATGGCATGGCCTTTGCCTAGCACACCGGCCTTATTCGCGGCATCCACCAGAATATGTGTCAGAAGGTGATCAATGCCGGGATCAAGCCCGACTTCATTGACAAGGGACAGTCCCTTTGCGATTGCCTCATCATTCAGTGCCTTCATTTCATCGGTTAGATAGCTGGATGTCACCATGTGGCATTTCTCAGAAAGAGCTAGCTTCGCCATCTGTACATGAAAAGCTGCGGGCAGCATGGAGACAATGACATCACCTGGATTTAGGGATGCACAGAATCCCGCCCGTGAAGTATTTTCATTAAGGTTCAATTGGCGGATGTTTAGAACGGCGTCTTCTGCAACATACTCTTTCAGTGCTATTGCCCGGTCCAGTGTCATGTCCCAGACGGTGAACTGTCCCCATTTATTTGCAAGGGCGACAATGCCCGGGCCTGAAGCCAGTCCCGCACCTATCCAATGGATGGTTGGTCCAGCATGTGAAGGCAGTGATGGCATATAAATTCCTCTTACAATTAGGCGACGTGCGTTTTAAATAATTCTTGTTGATCATTTTCCATCAGGGCGACGGCTTTGTCAAAACTTTCCCGGGCTGAGGACCATACGGGATTACTCTCCCTTTCGCTTAATGTCAGGAGATGAGGTAATAATAATTCAGCAAATTCTTCACTGGCTTCACGGGGCAGTAGGGAGGGCAGATTATCTATAGCGATAATATCGACTGTTTTTTCACCCATGCCTTCAACGGTCAGATATGGTTTATCCCAGGTGGTTGTATCGTTATACAGCGGGATTGGGTTAAAGGCACTGAAGGGGTCACAGGATACGTCAGCGATCACAGACAGGCGGGCTTTGTTTGTCATGTCTTCTTTACGCAGGAAAGCCGGAACGTCGCTCATGATAAAAGCGCAATTGATCAGGATATCGTGATCAAGCAAAGCTGCCCGGTCAATATTCTCGGTCTTGTCACGTCCCCAGCAGGTAACAATGGCTCCATGCTGTTTCAAAATTTCAAGCGCGCCTTTGCCACAGCGGCCGCCTGCTCCAATGATCAAAACTTTTGGTTTTTTCCCTGAATAGCCAGTATTTTTAATGGTTTCATTTAACAGGGTGGCGTTATTAAAAGGTAACAAGCTGTTATCAAGGTAACGAACATTGCCCTCTTTCTGGTTATTCCAGTGAATAAGGGATAGGGCCGCGCCCATATATCCCGCCCAGTAACCAAAGGCGACAACTCTTTTATCATTCCTGACCATATATTCAATGTCAAGCAGGTTACCCGAGCCCGCTGTGAAACGAGACAGAAGGTCTTGCCACCCGTTTTGCTCTTTATAGGCATGGGCAAAATAAATATGGGTGTTTTTCAATCTTGCAGGTTTGCCTGGTAATTCCTTTAACCCCAGAATGACAGCATTCTCCGGAGCATTACGCCATGCCCCCCCGTTGACCATACGACAGCCCACTGCCTCAAAAGCCGTATCTTCAATGATACGCTTTCTGGATCTTTCGACAACAACTTCAAAGCCTTCATCAATGAGGGTTGCTGCTCCTTTGGGGAGAAGGGGGCTGCGGCGTTCTGTCGCGCGATACTCATTACGTAGCCAGATTGTGTTTTTCATCATTCTGTTCCAGAAACTATTTTGCTTTAAATATACTCAATTCTAGCCTTTAAATTCGCCGGATAGAAGCCTACATATTGTATGAAATTTCGGTAAATTGTTAAATATAATAAAACCATTTTTGGCTTTTTAACGCTTCATTGATAGAAATAATTAAGTCTGGCAAGGATTATGAGTCTCTAATTTAGCTAAAATTATGTCTGGCAGAGATTTTAAATCTATGGCAACGGCTACTACTTCTAAGTGAATTAGTGGGAAGTAATTATTTAACGTATTTAGGAAAATGGCATTCGAAAGGGATTTAATTCTTTCGTAACTTTACTATATCATTTGGCCTATAATTATAGTGATTTTACTAATCATTTGTTTTTAATGGCCTATTACCAGTTTTCTTTAACTATTCTGTAACATTTTATATATTATGTTATGGGCAGGTATCGCTGCAAATATGTTGTAGGTATTAAATAAAAAAATATTTGCAGCAAATCTAATACAGGGAATAAATGAAGCAAAAACAAAGGCTTGGTAAAGTCGGAAAAATACGAGTATTGTGGTTTTATGCCCGCTATTTAATTTTTTGATATGCAAGTAATCATTGCATTAATGTTGTTACTCTGGGGAAGTAAAATGGCATTTGCCAAGAGTTGTGTAAGTTATTCAGGGTATAAACTATGAGTAATCGAATTAAAGAGAATGTTAAGAACAAAGATATTTTGGCTGAAATTATCAATCTTTCAGCCGATGCTGTAATCTCGCTTGATGGAAATCATAATGTGATGTTGGTGAATGCCGCATTTGAAAAAATATTCGGTTACAGGGAAGAAGAGATTCTAGGGCAATCTTTGAATCTATTATTACCTAAACCCATGCATAAAACTCATAAGGGGCTTATCAATTCTTATGACAAGTCTGGCGAAGCCTCCCGTCACATGGGGCAACGGGCGGAGCTTTTTGGCATATCAAAATCAGGCAAAGAAATCCCGCTTGATATCGCTATACAAAAACATCCTGAGGGAAGCTTCTGTCGCTATACGGCTATATGTCGTGATATCAGTTATCGGCTGGAACAGGAAAGTCTTGTGAGGGAAAATGAAGCAAAATTCAGAATGCTTTTTGATTCTTCTCATAATATTACCATACTGATGAATGGTAATGGGGAAGTGGTGGAATTCAACGATACGGTAAGGCGCTTGTTACAGGCGGAACCAGAGAAAAATATTGGTAAAAAAGTATGGGATTGTGAATTCTGGGCCAGTGAAATGGATTTCTCTTTAATAGAGGTGGCCGTATCGAAGATCAAACCGGGTGAAGATATCTCGCTTATCGTTAATGCGGTAGGAGAAAAAAACCGGAAAATAATTCTTGAAGTTTCGATTAAAGTGATCTGGCCAGAATATAAAAACTCTTCACTGATTATACTTGAGGGTAAAGATATTACAGAAATCCGCAGGTCTAACAGGGCATTAGTGGAAAGTGAAGCCCGATTGGCAAGGGCACAAAAAATGACCAATCTTGGAAACTTCGAATGGGCTATGGCTTCCAATGAAGTCATTTGGTCCGATGAAGTTTACAATATTTTTGGCCTGACATCAGATATTTTTGAACCTGATTATGAAACTTTTCTGGAAAAAGTTCATCCTGATGATCGTGATATTGTTGATAAATCTGTTATGTCTGCTCTTAAAAATGACAGTAATTATGAGCTTATCCATCGTATAATGATGCCTGATGGATCGGAAAAAATGATCGAGGCACGGGGGGAAATTTTCAGGCTGAAAGATGGTACGCCGACCCGGATGGAAGGAACCATGCAGGATGTTACCGTAAGGTGGAATAGGGAGCAGGAACTGCTTTCCGCCAAATGTCAGGCGGAAGAAGCTAATATTGCCAAAGTACAATTTTTATCAACCGTCAGTCACGAGCTCAGAACACCCCTGAACGCCATTATTGGTTTTGGGTCTATGATAGCTGAAGAACAGTTGGGAGAGCTTAATATCCCAACCTATCGGGATTATGCCGAAGATATAAATAGCAGTGGTAAGGAGCTTTTGAAACTTATTGAGAATATATTGAATGTAACTAGCTATGAATTAGGCTCCATTAAATTTCAGCCTAGTTATATTTCACCTAATACACTGCTGGATAATAGCCTGTCTCACTTGCTTGAAAGAGCTGCTAAGAAAAATATTAATATAGAGACTAATATAAGTGATGGCATGCCCGACGTACATCTTGATCCAGAACATACCCGGCAGATATTGATACATCTTATAGATAATGCCATTAAATTCTCCCAGGAGAATGATACGGTCAAGGTCAATCTTTATCGACAAAATGAAGAATTTGTTATCGAAGTGATTGATCAGGGTATTGGTCTTGATAAATCTGATGTTAAATCAATTTTTGATCTTTTTGTTCAAAAAAATATGAATCTTAATAGAGTTCACGGCGGCGTTGGGCTGGGGTTAACAATAGTAAAAAATCTAGCAGAGCTCCAGGGTGGCAGAGTTCATGTTGAGAGTAATGCTGGCATAGGAAGCTGTTTCTCAGTTTATTTTCTAAATGCAGAAACAAGTGTCATTTCGGCAGCGAAATAAGCCAGATGAATTAGGACCAAAGTCTAGGCCATATTGTATATTGACCATTATTAATGTGGACTCTACGTTAGAAAGAAAAATAAAGGCAAGGCAGAATGCGCGTATTAATTGTAGATCAATTTGACATTTGTCGAGAGGGCATGAAGGCTGTTTTTCTGCAAATTGACAAAGAATGCAACTTTCTGGAGGCTGATTCCATTGAAGAAGGTGCCACTGTAGCGGCTGGCCTTGAGCTGGATATGGTTATCGTTGATTTGGACGTGCCGGAAGTTGGTAGTATGGGCATGCTGGATAAGATTGAGAAAAGCAGTTTGGGTAGTAATATTGTGCTTTTCTCCACGACGGAAGATTACGCAGTAATGCGTAAGGCCTATGAAATAGGTGCCAGCGCATTTATAGGAGAGCAGACAAAAAAAGAGATTACCATATCTGTTTTTCAGATCGTACTTGCAGGCGGCAGATATTTCTCACCTGAAGTAATCGGGGGTAGATCAAATTATAATGTTCAGGACTCTACTAGCAGATTTTTGGTCACTGAAGAAAGCCGTCCAGTATTATCCAAACGGCAGTTTGATGTGCTAAAGCTTTTGGCAGAGGGCAAACCCAACAAGATAATTGCCCGTGAATTGGACATCGCCACGGGGACAGTTAAAGTGCATATCGCAGGGATATTAAAGGCACTGAAAGCAACCAACAGAACACAGGCCGTAAGTATAGCCAATCACATTAATATATTGTGAGTATTAGCGATATTCTATTCGCTTCCTGCAAGGGCTATCAAGAGCCCTTTCTACTGCCATAGCTTTACTTTTATCCTATCGGAAGCTAGCCAATACCAGTTTTCTCTGAAAGCCCGTTTCCGTTTAGGTTATAATTATAAATTCTAATTATTATTTAAAGCGGGCCGTGAGATTAATTCTTGCTGCCTGCTTTTTTTCTTATGGCCTGTAGCGCATCATCTAATAATTCATTAACCGTAATCACAGATTTCTGCATTTCTGCATAGGATCTGAGACCAATGATTTGCACCTGAATATAACGGGCCAGTGACCGGACATCACAATTCCTGTTAATTTCTTCTGAGGCTTTCGCTTTTTCCAGTTCACTAACCAGAGTATCTTCAAAATCACCAATCATTTGGCTCGCTTTTTCTCTTAATGCCGCACTGTCAGGATTGATATCTGCAAGGGTCTTTGCCAACATGCAGGAGCAGGGGGTCTCATAGGTGAACAGAAGCTGCTTTATGAAAAGTTCAAGCCCCTCCATAAAGCTATCAGCCTTTTCAATGTGAGACTGAAAAGCTGTGAAGGATTTATCGGCATAAAGGTCCATCGATTCCTTATAAAGCTGTTCTTTATTGCCAAAATTGGCATAAATACTGCCCGGACGCATGTCCAGACCTTCTTCTAGGTCGCGCATTGAGGTGCCGGAATACCCACCGCGCCAGAATAAGTTCATAGCCTTTTCAACGGTTTCGGTCCTGTCGTAACGTTGTTGTCTGCCCATGGCAATTAACTTTCTTAAATTTATTTAAAAATTATACTTGAACACTCGCTCAAAATAAAGTACTTTTTTTGAACGATCACTCAAAAAGCTATTTTTTATAAACCAAGGACATTGAAATGACTAATTTCCCACTCCATACATTCGATACCGCTCCCGAAGGTACGGTACCCCTCTTTGAAAAATCCATGAAGGGTTTCGGCATGATTCCAAATCTGCATGCGGTTATGGGTTCTTCACCCAGCCTTTTGCAAGCCTATCAGGATGTGCATGCACTTTTCATGCAGACATCTCTATCAGCGGATGAACAGACGGTTATCTGGCAAACCATTAATGTTGAGCATGGGTGCCATTACTGTGTTCCGGCGCATAGTATGATTTCTAATATGATGGGCGTAGATAATGAGATTTCTGAAGCACTGCGCAACAATACGCCATTGCCGGAAAAACTTGAAGCCCTGAGAAGCTTTACCTTAAAAATGCTGCGCGAACGTGGACAGGTTAGTAGTGCAGATGTGGAAGACTTTCTAACCGCTGGCTACACACAGCAGAATATAATGGAAGTTATCTTGGGTCTGTCACAAAAAGTGATGAGTAACTATGTAAATCATGTTGCCCATACGCCGATTGATGCACCGTTCCAGAAATTTGCCTGGGCACCGAGTAACGCCTAATACCTATAGAGGGCAGGCGAAATCATGCCTGCCCTTATTCCGGCAGAAACCCCTCCAACTGACCAAAACGTGTCAGGCATGACTTTATTTTGTTAGATAATGCCCCCTCATAAAGTTTCGGCACCCGAGTTTTATCAGTTTGATAATTCGCAGATTCATAGGCTAAAGCAAAGGCATGATGTTCACCATTCTTTATCCTCTGCCGTAATACGGACGAGAGGTCAGATATGGCAATGATGCTATTTTTCCGACTGAACCGGGCAAACCCTTTATAGAGAAAATTCTCTTCCACATGCCGGTCACTTAATGACAGAAATTCATCCATGATCTGATAATAAATTTCATTCATCGTCAATGACGTCAATAGGAATGAAATTTCCATATCTTTGATTTCAGGCAATTGACCATTCGGCCCAGATTTGATTTTTATATCAACCAGCCATTTTCCATTGACTAGCTCTTTTATGGATTTTAACTGTAATCTTGCCCCATCATACCGGATGCTCGCAAGCTTTTCCTTATAGTTCTGAAACCCTAAGTCCTCATAGGGGTTAAGATCATGTAAACGTACTAATTCGGCATTTTGTGAAATCAACGGCAAATCGTGATGGTTATTAAACGGTGTCGTATAAGTCTTGCCGTGAGTAAAGCGAAATAATTCTCTGATCTCATGTTCCCGGGCCTTTTTAAGGGCAAGAAAAACTGTTTGAATTATCTCCGATGTGGGCAATTCAGCCTCAACACGCCACTTTCTGCCATAAACGACCTTTTGTTCCTTTTGGGATTTGGCAGAAATGTAATTGTCAAACCCCACCACGCCAATTTGGATGTAAATACCGCTTTTGTCTTCGCTAACAAAGATCAGGTAGCGGACATTATAGTCAATATCCAGAATTATTTTTTCTACAGACAGGCGGGTATGCTGATACAACAAATAATGTTGAGGGATGCATAGCCCGCCATTGCCCAGTTGTATGAATGGGGCGTTTTCAATAGGTTTTTCGCCGTGGAGCAGCGAAGTTTCAGTTTTTATTTTCATGAATTTAATTTCGTATGTCTCTTTATTGCACCGTTGAGAGGTGTCATACTAATGCGCCGGCGGTACCAATAATACCAACAAAGGTCCCCATAGCACCCATCGCCCGTGCCATAACCGGCTTGCCCGGGCCGGAAAGTGCATAGGCGTGTGATAGACGGGCGGCGACAAATATGACGGCAAGGCCTAGAATAATATTTTGCGCTCCACCCGTGATTTCCAGCAAGCCAAGCAGAATAAGAAAAATAGAGGCATTCTCTGCTAAGTTACCATGGCGGCGTATTTTATGGGTCAAAATTTCATTAGCCCCATCCCCAAGAGGTACGTTTGTGCTTCTGCGGGCAAAACCTACTGTCATCATCAGGGCAACCTGCATTGTTCCGAGAAATGCAGCCGTATAGCCGCTGATAAATGGTAAAGTTAATGTCTGTTCCATAATCGATCCTTTTATGCGTGATGGTATATGATTTGCACTGTTAATAAACATGATCACTATCATTGACTAGTCACTGAAAAGCTGACAGTCTGGTGCATTAATGAACCACGAAGAGATAAAGTTGTAATGAATTGGGATGACTTGAAGATTTTTCTGGCAGTAGCGGAAGCCCCATCCATGCGGGCGGCGGCAAAACAGTTAAAGGTGAGCCACTCTAAAGTCTCCCGACGTGTTGAATCTCTTGAAAGCAGTATGGGCGTAAAATTATTTGATCGGCTACCGGATGGCTATCAACTGACGGAAGCTGGACAGGAGCTTTTGCCCGTAGCTTTGCAGACTGATGATAACCTACATGCTTTTGGTCGCAGTGTGACCGGGCGGGACAGTACCCTTGAGGGTCAGGTCTGTGTCACCATCCCTGATGTAGTTGTGATCAATCTTTTCATGCCGTATTTTCTCAATTTCATGGAGGAAAACCCCGAAATTCAGATAAAAGTTAGTGATTCAACTGAAGTATTTGACTTGTCCCGAAGGGAAGCAGATGTTGCAATCCGGCTGACTTATGAGCCACCGGAGCATTTGATAGGGCGTTGTCTGGGCCAAATGCATCAGGCCGTATACGCTACACAGGCTTATGTGAAGAAATACCGCCCGGATTTGAAAAAATCTCCGGCCCGATGGATCGGGTGGGGCACGCCGGAACAACGCCCGAACTGGGTGGATAAGTCACCTTTTCCGTATCTTCGGATGAGGGGGCATTTTAATAATATTCTTATTCAGTTAGAGGCCACGAAACAGGATGCTGGTATTGGATATTTCCCCTGTTTTCTTGGTGACTCTGCGCCTGAACTGGTTCGATTGAGTGACCCGGTACCGTCACTGGAAGTATGGCTGCTGTCTCATCGCGATTTGCGGGCGGCAGCGCGTATGCGGGCGTTCCGGCAATTCATCATTCGTCACATTCCGGATATCAAAGCCAGACTTGAAGGAGAGATGGGAAAGACTGTTGCCTGTCGCGATGTATGATCATTTAGATGGGGAAACAAATTTTGGGGCCTTGATCAGTTCGCTTGGTTCCCCGGTTAGGAAGCTCTGTGAAAAATCCACACCCATGTCGGTCATGAGTTTGAGTGTTTCCGTATCTGGGATGCCTTCTGCTATGATTTCTATGCCTTTCGATTTGCCGATATCAATGATCAGCTGTACGAACCGGCGAGTATCCTCATGCTGGCGGATATCCTCGCAATAAAGACGATCAATCTTGTAATAATCAACGGGAAAGAGGCTCAAGTTATGAAAATTGCTGGACCCGATTCCAATGTCATCAAGCGCCAGCCTAAAACCGCTGGCCCGTAATTCTTTCATGGTTTTGATAGCCTGTGCAATATTTTGATTGGCTATAGTCTCTGTTACTTCCAGTATGATCTTGGCTTTAGGCACATTTTCCTGTGATACAATATCATTTATTAGTCCGACAAAGCGCGGGCTTGTAAATGATGATCCCGTCAAATTTATGGATAAGCTGTCGACTTCTCTCTTAAGCTTGTGGAAATTCTGACATAAAAGCGTGATGATATAAATATCTACATCCTGCGAAATTCTATTAAAATCAGCATATTGTTGTATTTTAGCAGGAGAGTGAATATCCGTATCCGATTGATAATGGCGCAATAGAATTTCGTATTTATTGGGTTTTGGGCCATCAGATAGCTTCACGATGGGTTGGGAAAATAGACCTAATTCCGAATGATCCAGTGCCTCTCGTACGTGGCGTAATCCAATTCTGTTTTTGCGATATTCATTAAATTCCTCACTATCCTTAGCCACATGCCAATAGGGTCTGCCTGATGTGCGGAAAGCTTTCTGAAGCGCAAATTCGAGCCGAGAGAAGCTTTCACCCAGATGACTTCCCATCGGTGTGATCCCTACCAAAAGATTTGGAAAATAAACGGTGCCATTTATTTCTGTTCTGCAGGGGGTATGTGCGTCAATGAAGTCATAGAGTCGCCTTTCATGGCTTTCATAGTCGCCTGTCAGGATGACCATAAAGGCATTGAAGGAAACTTTGAAAGTTATCCCATCTTCAAAGCTTTTCTGAATAAGCTTTCCGATCATTCTTATCATGGTGTTCTCAGCCGAAAGACCATTGATTTCGTTTAGTCGGATGACTTCTGATGCGGGGTTAATCTGGATTTTAATCAAAAGATGAGGCTTGCCGGTTTTTTGCATGGACCGGAAAAGTGCTGAATAGGACGATATATCTGAAATAGTGGCCAGTTCGGGGCTGTCGTCCGCCGAAATATCACCATTGCCTGCAAGCATTTCCCGGTATTCATATTCGGCCAGAATTCGGATGGAGGCTTGTACCAGAAGTGGTATAATGAAGGGTGTAAGGATGCCCCAGGCAAAGTCTTTTGTCATGAGTGACACGCCGCCCACAATTGCGGCACCCACATAAGTCATGGGGTTTTTAAATGTCTTATAGGTGCCTATTTTAAAAGAATGGCCCCAGGCTCCATCACTATCAGGCATTTTGATCCTCGTAAATTTATACTTTCATAAGAATAATGGAGCCTATGGGCGGTTAGGTCAACATCGACATTTATGTTTAGATGCGAATTTTTGAAAAAACGTCTTTCACATAGATTAATTTTATGTTAGTTCTATTATTGAATTTAATGATTAAATTACATTTAAAAACCATTATTAAGAAATGGTGTCATCGTTTCAGGGAAAACGGTTAAAATATAGGGAGCCATAAATGACCGACCAAACCCCCGTTCAAAATTCCATGAAGTCTGGAACCTGGAAAAAGTCCTCTTGCAAAATGTGCATACATTCCTGCAACACGATTGTTCATGTGACAGACGATGGTGTTATTAACAAGATTGAAGGTGATCCCGACAGTCCGGCTAATATGGGCCGTCTTTGTCCCAAGGGTAATGCGGCTATCATGCGCCATTATGACCCGACACGCTTTAAAACGCCCCTGAAACGCACTAATCCCGAAAAGGGGCCGGGTATTGACCCCATGTGGGTTCCGATCAGTTGGGAAGAAGCCATGGAAACGACCATCCGTGAGCTAAAAACTTCCATTGATGAAGATCCTCGCAAGTTATTACCGTCTATTGCTGATTTCCAGAAACTTTATTTATGGGCCTGGCCACTGGTGGTGGGAAACAGTAATTATTTTTCGACAGCCGGTAGTTTCTGTGGCGGTGGCTATCACCCCATGAACGGCTTCATCCATTCCACTTTTGCGGCTGCAAATGATGTAAATTACTGTAATTACTGGATTAACAACGGTAGTGGAGATGGTTTTTCCTCTCACCTTCATACCGCAGCTCAGGCCTTCCATGTGGCTAATGCCCGTGTTGAACGCAACATGCGGGTGGTCTGTGTGGAGCCACGGCTTTCCATTGGTGGGGCCAAGGCGGAAGAATGGGTACCCATTAAGCCCGCCTCAGATCGCCATTTTGCCTTGGGGCTTTGTCATGTGCTGATAGAAGAGGGACTTTGTGATTATGAAGCCCTGAAAAATGATACTAACGCGCCATATCTGGTGGGTGATGATGGTTATTTCGTGCGTGATAGTGATGGCAAAATATATGTCTGGGATAGTAAAGACAATAAAGCCAAAACCTATGATGATAAATCAGTAGGTGAATATGCCTTGGAAGGAAATTACGAAGTGGGTGGCAAGCCCTGCAGGCCATCTTTCCAGCGTTTCAAGGATATTCTGGCAGAATGCACGCCAGAACAGATGTCAGAAATTACGACCGTCCCCGCGGATACTATCCGCCGTATTGCCCGCGAATTTTCCGAGGCCGCAGATATTGGCAATACTATTAATATTGATGGCCGTACCCTTCCGCTGCGCCCCGCCGGATATAACTATTACCGGGGCGCTCATGCCCATAAATATTCAACCCAGTCCAACCATGCTTTCAAGCTGGTGAATATGCTGGTGGGCAGTATAGATGTACCGGGTGGTCATGTGGGTGCAACGCTAGATGACCAGAAGGTGGATAACGGCCATGTGGCAGAGGGCGACAGCGGTCAATTGCTGGGAACCCCTCATCAATTAGGCCCCCATCCTGGCTTTTCTTTTCCGCCGGATAATATGGATCTGATGAGCTATTTCCCGCTTGGCGTTCATCCGGGCCACCTGAATGTGGAAGTCTGGAATAATCCTGAAAAATTCAGTATGGATTTCAAGCCAGATGTTATGCTGATCTGTCACTCCAATCCGATCTGGAGCCTGCCCGGAAAGCGGGAAGACTGGTTCAATATCATGCGTGACATGCGGTTCATTGTGGCCATTGATATTGTGCCTAATGATACCAATAATTTTGCCGATATTATTCTGCCGGGCCATGATTCACTGGAAAGCTGGAACATGACCATGATCGAGCCACCCCATACCGAAGGCATGTGTCTGCGTCAGCCAATGACCGACCCGCTTTATGATACCCGCAGCGAGGAAGACATCTTCAATGATCTTTCAGAAGGGCTTGGTTTGCTGGAGGTTTGGAACAGTGTATTGAATATCGTAAATGGTTTCGAGGAAAGCCCCAATCTGAAATTGGAGCTGGACCAGAAACATAGTGACAAGGAACTGGCCCGGCGCAAGGGTCTGAACTGGAACGGTAAAGATCTTGACTGGTATATTGAACATGGTCATGCGGTAACCCCGCGTCGGACCGACAAATGGTATAAACCGTGGGACGGAATGCGTCTGCATTTCTATATTGAGGATATTATCCGCGAGCGCGATGGCCTCAGAAAAGCCATGGATAATGCTGAGGTTCCTATCCGTGATGAATGGCATTGGGGTGATTATCAACCCCTGCCAACACCTGTTCTGGAACCTGTGCTTAAGGATAACGGCGAATATGATCTTTATGCCATCACGTTTAAGGATATCCAGCTCAATTTCGGTGAAAGCCTGAGCAATCCGTGGATCAAGGATATTGTTTACCGCGATCCGGTGCATACCGCGCTACAATTGAATACCAAAACAGCCGCAGCTAAAGGATTGGAACATGGTGACCTTGTTCTTGTGGAATCCCAATATGGCAAGATTTATGGCAGGCTTGGCCTGACAGAGGGCATACATCCTGAAACTATCGGCGTGTCCAATTCCCTGTCGCGGATGATGTCACAGAATGCGGGTGTGCCATACGGCGGCGGTCATTTCAATGACATGCTTCCGGCGGATTTAGAAAATACCGATGCCTGTAGTGCACAATGTGAGTCCGTTTGTCGGGTGAAGCTGACCAAGCTTGACGAAATCCCCGATGAATTAAAGGGAGAAGGCAGCCTTTATAGCTATAGCGACGGAAAGGCCGTGCAATGACCAGTTATGGAATGGTATTTGATGTCAAACGCTGTATCGGCTGCAATGCCTGTACGGTGGCCTGTAAGCAAGAGAACTCACTGCCGGATGGTGTGTTCTTCACCCGTACTCTAAGTGCGGAAACGGGCGAATATCCTAATGTGTCGCGTACCTATCTGCCGACCATCTGCAATCATTGTGAAGATGCCCCGTGCGAGAAAGTCTGCCCAAGCGGGGCAACCTATACCCGCGATGACGGTATTGTCATGGTGGACGGGGCCAAATGCATTGGCTGCGGTTCCTGTGCGGTGGCCTGCCCCTATGATATGCGAACCCAGATTGAGGAAACCCAGATAAAGGGTGGACTTTTCGGTGATGGCAATCTGACCCCCTTTGAGGAGCAGGGCTATTCCCGCTTTGAATGCGGAACCTTCACCAAATGTGATTTCTGCTCAGAGCGCGTTGATGCGGGCAAAGACCCGGCCTGTGTCGCTACATGCCCGACGGATGCGCGTATATTTGGTGATCTTGATAACCCGGACAGCAAGGTTAGTAAGCTGATCCGGGATCGAAAGGGCCAACAGCCGCTAGCGGAAAAAAATACCCGTCCTAAAGTATATTACATCGATTAATCTGAGGAGAATTACAATGGCTAATATGAGTTTAAAAAATGTACTTCGCCCCGGGTTTGTCGGGCGCACCTTTAAATCCGGCTATCGGTTCCAACGCTACTGGGATACACCAATGGCAACCGCATTCTTTTGCGGGGAAACGGGTGCTGGGCTGTTCCTCACGTCCATGCTGTTGAATTTCATGCCGGGTATTATTCTGGGCTTGTTGATAACCGGCGTGGGTAAAACATTCTTTCATTTGACCCATATGGGGGTGCCAAGAAAATCATGGCGGGCCATGTTACGCCCTGATCGGTCGTGGATCAGCCGGGGCCTATGGGGTATTATTTTCTTTGTTGGTTTTGGGGTGGTGCATGTCTTTGGACAACTGTTTGGTATGGTGCCGGACGCTTTTGTGATGCCTGTCTATTGGCTTGCCATGGCAGGCGCGATGATGGTTGTGGTCTATCAGGGTTTCGCCATGTCACATTCCACGGCAATAGCATTATGGAGTACCGGATTAATGCCGGTATCGAGTATGTTATATGGCTTGTTGGCGGGAACATCGCTGGTTCTGGCGCTGAATGCCTTTGGGTTCCCTGTCGCTGGTGAAAGCCAATTGACCATGGTTGGTACGGTCCAGACCATTCTGGTGGCGGCGGTGCTGTTGACCATATTGAGCCTGCTGCATGGGGCGAAACATGGTTCCAAAGGTGCGCAACAGTCTTACGAGCTTTTGACAAAGGATTTTCTATCACGACCATTCTTATACGGCGTTATTGGCATTGGGACCGTTCTGCCTTTAGTGATCCTTATGTTTGCACCGGTTAATTTCATTACGACCCTTGCCGCTGCGGGATCAATCATGTTTGGATTTTGCCTGTTTCGTGTGTTGATATTCAAGGCTGGCGTTCTGGACCCCATTCTGACACCAGCGGATATATTCGGCAGATAGATTTATTTTTACTTCTCTTGTCAATATAGCCGGAAGGCTAATAGTGCTTTAGGTAAAAAGAAGTAATCAAGATAAATATTCGAGATAGAGAGCATGAGAATCGTGTAACAGAGGTTTTGTCCCATCATAAGGTCCATGATGTTCATGCGTGCAATCTGGCGGTTTGACTTTTAAATATCAGGCAGTTTCTAAGGCGGTCTGCTTCTGAACCCTGTTGGTGAGCTTCAGCATGGTTTCGATGGTGATGGAATCCAGCGTGGCCACGGCGATGTCGTCTATTTCGCCGAGGACCACCGCGAGGGAGGCACCGAAATCGGTTTTGTCACCTGGTTCATATCCACCAGCATCATGGAGGGTGATCGGTTCAAATACTTCCACCACATCTTTCAGGGTTGTACGTCTGGCATTGCCGCAAAAACGGTAACCGCCCCCCGCGCCGCGTACGGCTTCAACCATTCTGGCCCGGCCAAGGTCACGTAATACCTTGGCCAGATGGTTGAGCGAGACATCAAATTTCGCCGCAATATCCGATGCGGATAATTGCTCGTCAGGACGTGAAGCCAGTTCTAGGACGGAATAAAGGGCCAGTCGGCTTGATCTTTGCAATTTCATGACGACTCCTCCCTCTCGGATAAATCTATCTCTAATGGAATGCTGCTACCCGCCATCATGCCCTGACTTCGGAAGAAAGACATGACGGTGATGTTGCTGCGGTCGATCATGGTATGAACCTTGTCGACCCCGGCTTGTTTGAAGCAACGGCAGATGGTGTCGAACATTATGGTCGCCACACCGCCAAGGCGCGTATCCGGATCAACGGTCAGCGAGAAGACCCAGCCACCGGGCGGTGAGCCAAATTCCCATGCCCGAATTTCCCCAACGATGAAACCGGCTATATGGCCGTCCTTTTCCGCAACAAGGAAATGGCGTCCGTCTTTTGTACCACTGAAACGGCGAAAGGATTCCTGCCAGTATTCCTGCTTGTTTATACCACTTATCTGTCCGTCCAGTGCGATAATGCGGAGCAGATCGCCATCACAGGCATTACGGACAGTTATGCCGCTTTCCTCGTGAAACTCATTAATATTAGCCATTTAAGCTATACATTCCCTGACAGTTTTTTTGTTTTTAACTATAATTTGCGCATTACAATACCAATTTACTGTGCTACCTTCAAGACATTGTTGTGGATGAAAAATATGACAGGCAGAATACAACCGGTATGGTTTGCTAACCTTAATGTAGATGAATGCGTGCATATGGATGTGCGCCCCATATTGACGGGGGGTGTTGACCCCCTGCAACAGATACTGGTGAAGGTGGATTTGCTATCATCAGATGACATTTTATTGATTGACGCCCCGTTTGATCCGGTGCCATTGCGACGTATGTTGGGGGCAAGGGGTTATGAAAGTAATGCCGTTCCAATATCTGACAAGCATTGGCGGGTATTTTTTAAAAAACAGGATACGGTAGATCTTCCTGCCCTGCCGGATATTTCTGACTTGCCGCCTTTTCCCTTATATTGGCATGAGGGGATGCTGGAAATGGATTTGCGTAAGCTAGAGCCGCCAAACCCCATGATTGCTATTCTGAAAGTGATTAAGGGCGGAGAAGGGGGGGATAACTTCATGGTGCGTCTTATACGCGATCCCATCTATCTTTATCCGGAACTTAGCGAGCAAAATTGGTATGCAGAGACGCTTGAAGAAAATGAAGATGGGTTGAAGGTTCGGATTTACCAAGGAAATAAATCATGATCGGGACAAATTTTTTATCGGGAGCCAATAGCCGGCTTTTGCCGCCGTCTATTCCTTTTCGGTTTTTTATGGTGGCAATGATTTGTTATATGTTGTTCTGGGTGACGCTTTTCTTCAATGCGGCTGACTTGACCGGTTATATGATCGGAAGCGGACCATTATTGAGCATGATTCATATTGCCACATTGGGTATATTGACCATGACAGTGATCGGGGCGTCATTACAGCTACTTTCGGTGGCAACGCGGAAAGCTTTTAGAGGGTTCTGGATTTGCCGTCTGTTATCATGGGTTTATATTCCGGGATTTATGCTGTTGGCCTATGGTATGTTTCAGGGTGAGCATCTTGGGATGATGGGGGGGGCAATATTAACTGCTATTGGTCTTCTGATATTCTTTTATCTGATAATAAATAACATTCGCGGGGTTCAGGGCATGGCAGCCATAATGGCGCATTGCTGGACAGCTATGCTGTCTCTGATTGGGTTGCTTATACTGGGTATCATGTTAATTATTGATATGGAACATGGGTTTATGTCTGATCATCTGGCTATGGTGTTAAGTCATTTTATTTTGGCGATATTTGGTTTTATGAGCCTTCTTGCAATGGGGTTTTCTTATATTCTGGTGCCCATGTTTGCTTTGGCCCCAGCACCGTCGGAAAAGATTGGTCGCCTGTCTGTTGCCAGCAATACTCTTGCAATAATTGCAATTTTGGTAGGGGTCAATATTTACCTTAATTGGGTTTCATTGATTGGTATTTTCTTGGCAATGGTCGGTGTTGGGGTTTATCTCTATGGCATGATGCGGGTTTATGGCGCACGTATGAGAAAGCGTCTTGGGACACCGTTTCTGCTCATTCGGGTTGGCTGGGCTATGTTGGGCCTTACCATCATATGGGGTGCGGCGGGTCTTATGGGATATTGGTCGGAGACGGGACATACGCTTTTTGGTGTTCTGGCTGTCGTCGGGTGGTTATTGACCTTTCTTACGGGAATTCTACAAAGGATCATTCCCTTTCTGAGCAGTATGCATACCTCTGGCAGTGGGGGAATACCCATGCTGGCGTCATCTATGGCGGATGAGAGGCTCTTAATGGTCAATGCCGTGGGACATTTGTCCGGTCTGGCGGTGGTGTCTTTTGGGGTAATTCTTGATATTTTTGTGATCATAAAGATCGGGGCTGTGCTTGGATTTATTGGTGCGTCCGGGCTGCTTTGTTATCTGATTACCGTGGTGTGCCATATGACCAGGAACCAGCCGAAAACTCCTTAAAAACATGATGTGCTAAATATATAGATATTGGTTGATTTCTTTTTAAATAAGTATTACAGTACCAAAATACCATATTAAAGGATAAAAGCCCTATGTTTTCGTTTGACCATCACATTACCAGGACACTTCACGATGAGCATCTAGTGACCATCAGTGTTCTGGAAAGGCTTGAAGGGGTATTTCAAAAATATGGGCCTAAGAAAACCCCCGTGGGCGACAATGCGGAAATAACGTCGCTTCTGGGGGATATTATCAATCTTGTGGAATGTGATGTGAAAAATCATTTCTCTTTTGAGGAAGAGAAGCTTTTCCCCTTACTTGCCGCCATGGGCGATAGCCCCATAAGTTCTATTTTGACGGGTGAGCATAATGTGATTTTGCCCTTGGGTAATTTGTTATCTGAATTGGCAAAAGCGGCGCGCTCAGACGGCTTTGTTGATGCATCATGGGTTCAGTTTCGTATCAGTGGCGTTGAGTTGATTGAACGGATGATTTCACATATTCAGAAAGAGGAAATGGCCCTGTTACCTATGCTGGAAGATATTATTGAAGAAGATGAGGACGCGGAACTGATGATGGCATATTCAGAGATGCGGTGACAAAATTCTAATGACGGAGATTTTAAGTGACTGAATTTGAAGGAAAGATGAGACCACTTACGGCGAATGATTTGCCACAGGTCATTGAAATAGATGAGAATAACACAGGCCGCTCCCGTAAGGGTTTCTTTGAACGGCGTGTTACGGCGGCTCTGAATGAGCCAAAGCAGTTTATCTATATTGCTTACGAGAATAATGGTGACTTGCAGGGTTATCTTCTTGTCCGGCTTCAGCAGGGGGCTTTTGGTGGGGACAAGACAGTTGCCGTGGTTGATGGCATAGGTGTTAGTAGTGACGCGCAGGGAAAGGGCATCGGTTATCATCTGATGGAAGAGCTGTCGACAATCATCAAAAACAAGAATATTCACGAAATTCGCAGTCAGGCAGATTGGGATGATCAGAGTATGCTGCATTTCTTTGCGGCAACCGGGTTTCTTTTGGCTCCGCGCATTATTTATGAGCGTGAAACCAGTTACCTGGATACAGAAGTTGCCGAAGATGAAGATGAACCCTTTGAAATTGATTATAGTGATCCCTCAAGTGATGATATAGCCGCCTTATCCCGTGATCAGGTGCCCTGTCGCAGTCTAAGCGAAGGCGACTTGGCGGCAATCATGAAGATTGATGGTAAAATTATGGGTTACAGCCGTTCATCATATTTTGAGCGCAAGATGGATGAGATTTTGAACGAATCCGGTATTCGTGTATCACTGGTGGCCGAGCTTGATGAGCATGTGGTCGGCTTTGTCATGGCGCGTGTGGATTTTGGGGAATTTGGTAAAACAGAACCCTCTGCCATCATTGATACATTGGGCGTTGATCCGGGCTATTCCAGCAAAAATGTGGGTAGTGCTTTATTGTCGCAACTTATGGCTAACCTCACGGTACTGAGGGCGGATACAGTTCGTACAGAGGTTGGTGCTAAACAATTGGCGTTAGCCGGATTTTTACAAAATAACGGCTTTGAACCTGCACAAAGTCTGTCTTTTACGAAAGCAGTATAAAGTATCAGTATTTAGCTTTAGTAGCGTAAGTATTAAAGGGCCAGTGTTTTTGACACCGGCCCTTTATTTTATTGGTCTTCTTTAACCATGCTTTGCAGATATTCGATGAAACCGTCTTTTTGATTTACGGCCGATACGCCCCCAGTGGGTCGGTAGCCCTTTTTAATATAGGCGTTTACTTTTTCCTGAAGGTTTTTGATCTCAAAGTCATCTAATATCACATAGTTCATTAATCATACTCCTGATTTTCAACTGCATATATTAGATATAGATAAAAAACCTTTATAATTAGTAACTTTCCAGAGGGATTATCTGTTAATCCAACGCATCATATTTTGCTTGAAGTTCGTCTTCGCTTTCCACGAAATCGGGGTTGGGGACGATACATTCTTCCGGGCAAACAAGCTTGCATTGCGGTTCATCATCCGCACCGACACATTCGGTACATTTGAAGGGATCGATAACATACATTGGATCACCCTCTTTAATAGCCTCGTTGGGGCATACCGGTTCGCAAGCATCGCAAGCTGTACAGGCATCTATGATCATTAAAGCCATGATATTGTTCCTTTTCTTTATACTTCACTCTCGTTTAATTCAATTTAGGATGCTTCTGCCATTTTATCTAGCTGTGCCAGTTTTTCATGTCTGAAAGCACCCCAAATGGCGGCACCAATGGCACCCGCATATATGGAATCCTCATGGGACACTACAGGCATATCCATCTTGTTTTTTGCCATGGCTTCATTTAGAGCCAGAACCAGCCCACTGTCAAGAGCAAGGCCACCTGTACACATCACAACACCATCCCTTACTTTCAGGGATTTTAGCAGTTTGATAAGGCGCGCCGCCATGGAGATATGGATACCTTTAAGGATATTTTCCGCTGAAATACTACGGGAAACCATATTGATCACATCGGTTTCGGCCAGCACGGCACAAATGCCGGATACGACCTCTGGGTCATCCGCTTTTTGGCTCAGCTCACCAATCTCATCCTGACCAATGCCAAGATATCGCGCGATATTTTCAAGGAACTGTCCGGAACCGGAAGCACATTGACTGGTCATTTTATATTTCAGTACCTTGCCCTTTTCATCCATGCTTATGGCTTTACCGTTCAGGGCGCCAATATCCATTAGGGAACGCGCGTCGGGGTTAAGGTAGAGTGCCCCACGGGCATGGGTGGTCATGGAATAGAAATGGCCCGTGGAATAGGGAATATTTTCCGCATCGCCGGTTGTCGCCACATAATCAATATCGTCACGAGTATAACCGTTTTGTTCCAGCAGATAGTCAAAAGCAGCTTCGGCAAGCATAAAAGGCTCGCGGTTTCTGATCCTGTCGGTTTGCTTATCAATCCAGTTGATCTTATCACCGTTGATTTCGAATAAAGCTGTTTTTACAGCCCCCGTTCCAACGTCAATTCCAATTGTTAATGCCATTTTAAGCCTCCATTACGGCCCGGCGGGCGAATTCAGAACCACCCAGCGCACCAGTGTAAATTGAATCAGGGTCAATATTGATGACTACGTCGCCGTAATTTTCTTTCACCAATTCACGAAGGGCTTTCACAGCCGCTTCATTTTTGGCAACGCCCCCGGTAAAGGTGAACTGATCACGAATGCCGCCGGAACGCGCAATGATTGACATGGCGCGCAGGATGATAGACCGATGAAGTCCGGCCAGAATATCTTCGCGCTTTTCACCCAGTGCCAGTCTGTCGCGTAGCTCAGCACCGGCAAATACGGTACAGGTCGAGTTAATCTTAACCGCCTTGGTCGATTTCATGGCGATGGGGCCAAGTTCATGCAGACCCATGTTCATTTCATCGGCGATATAACCAAGATACCGGCCACAGCCTGCCGCACAGCGGTCATTCATCTGAAAATTATCCACAACACCTTTGGGGTCAACCTGAATGGATTTGGTATCCTGCCCGCCGATATCAAGCACTGTACGGGTGCCAGGATACATCATATGTGCGCCCAACCCATGACAGAGAATTTCAGAACGGATATGTTCTTTCGGGAAGGGAAGACGAACACGCCCGTAACCGGTGCCGACGACAAATGTTTCTTCCAGATCAATGGCAAGGGCATCTTTCACAGGGCCCTGCACATCTTCAAAGGTAATGCCAAGTTCAGGAGATTCGATGGTCAGGTTCCGTAAACCATCAAGGAACTTACCCTCCAGATTACCCGCAGGTGGTCGGTTTTCCACCTCAATGATGGATTTGTCATAAACATTGAGAGCAAAATCATATTTGATACCAACTTCCTTGGAAATTTCCTCAGACAATGTCAGGAAACGACCGCCCGCAATATCGCGGAAGAAATCAGATTTGCGTGTCGCACCCTTGGCATAAAGGGCCAGAGATTCTTCGCGCAACTGGATGAATACTTTATCCAATACTTCATTCAGTTTTTCACGGACTTCGTCAAATCTTTCCCCTTCGGAACTACGAATGCAGGTGGCCTTCAGGTCGTCCAGCTGTTCTACGAACTGCTCACGGCGAAAATTGCGTTCTAGATCATCCAGAAATTCATCCTGCTTGTCACCCAGCTTCTCATTGCCGTCCAGATTTTGACGTAATAGCGTAAATCGGGCGTCAATCATGGCTTCCTGTTTAGCCACGCGGCTCGCCGTATCATAGTTCGAGCGGGAGTTAGTGATGCCACGTCCGATGATTTTTTTATCCTCAGTCATGATAACCGCTTTGGTGGTTGTCGAGCCGAGGTCAATTCCAATAAAACATTTCATTTATCTATCCTTTTCCTATACGCCCGCACGACGTTTTTGATCGATCATCTGGAAATAGCTTTCCAGTCGGTTCTTGACGTTCGCAGCGGAGAAATAGCGCGGATCAACAAGGTCGGTTTCAACAAAAGCGGCTGGCTTGCCAGTGCGTTTTTCAACTTCGCGCATCATCATTAATTCACCGGCGGCAAAGCTGTTACAGCTTTTGATGGAATTGATCAGTAATCCGTCAGCTTCATAGTCATTGATATAGCTTTCCAGCATCCGTGTCCGCTCTGGTAAGTTACGGTTTGTGTAACAATGCATGCAATATTCAGCCAGGCTTTCCAGCGGCCGTGACGGATCATGGCGGAAGCCAAAATCATATGTCCCACCCACCTTGGTATAGGTACTTGCCACAACAACCGCGCCTTCATCGTAGAACATTTTCCAGAATTCGCGCATGCTGGTGTAGTTAGGCGGGCCTTCGGTTACGATACGGTATTTTTCGTTCTTCATTTCCCCTTCGGGTGTGATCGGCCCCTGACCTTTGCGGATACGTTCTTCAATTTCCGCCCGCAGGGTCTTGTAATAATCCACCGCCAGATCCGTGCCGCGGAAGGCGGTGAAGATGGGGCCGATGTAATAGATGCCGCCAAAATAGGCATCAATGGGGGAGGGTTTATTCTTGGCTGATTCCAGGACCCAGACAAAATCATCTTCAGCTTTGGCGGAATGGGCCAGATTTTCCCGAAGCAGGTCAATGTCAAATTTAACACCACTGACTTTCTCATATTTTGGGATAACTTCCTCTTTCAACTGTTTGACTACATATTGAATCATGCTTTGGGTGATTTCACCGTCGCCAGTGTAAGGCACATGGAGCATAGCGGTTTCACATTTATAGTCATGACGCAGAAGTTCAAACCACTTCAGGAAAGTATAACAACCCGTATAGCTGAGCATTAGAATATCCGGTTCTGGGATCGGTTGTCCTGTGGGGCCAACATTGCCTTTGCGCATCATGCCTACGTCTGCTTTAACATAGGTACAGACATCTTCGGAATGGCCCCATTTTTCAGCTTCCATTATCATGCCGCCGGACTTCTTGCGAAGACCGTTCTGAATGGCGTTAATCTCAGGATAGTTACCGACCATGTCGAAACACATGATCAATTCATTCAGGTTGCCCGGGACAAAGGTATAGGATACTTTTTCACCGGAATTTTTAACATTACCAAGGCGGTCAAAGTTGCCGTCGATCATGGCCTTTTGTTTGGCCATAGAGGCATCTTTTTGAACGTCGGTAGATGGTTTTCTTTGTGGTGCGTTCATGTCATTAACTCCAAAGTTTGATCGAATCGGCAAATGTTCCTGCCTGTTCACGGATGGGCTGCATCTGCCCGGTGTTTTCAGCATATTTGAAGCTGATGTGAGGAATATCTGCATCATTCAGAACATCCTGAAGGATGGGCCGTTCCAGCAGGGCCGGATCGCAGAAGCTGGTCGCGGCAAAGATAACGCCTTCGGCATTATTTTCTTTGACGGTATCCACCAGGAACAGACCTTTAATGTCCTCATCCGGCTCAAAGCAGGACGGCATTTTGACTGATGCTTCAAGGAAGGTATAGGACAGAGCCTGAATAGGATCGCCATCTGTGGGCACGGGTTTAGTAAACCAGCGGTTAACCAGCATATAATCATCATCCACCACATAACAGCCTGACATCTCGATGGATTTGATCAGGTTAAGGGGGGGTTGCTCACAGAAGGAGCCGGAGATAACGACACGGCTGTTATCACGTTTCGGACGATCTTCTGCTGAAACGGCTTCGATATAGTCTATGATCAACTGATTATGGTCTTCTACCGGGATTAACATGCCAGCACGGTTGATAAGGTAGACTTCAGAAGACGGGGCAAGCCAGGGCTTGTCTGAGCGGAATTTATAAAGTTCGCGGGTAAGCCGACGGTTTTCATTATAAACCGCGATGGAATTCCTCAGATCTTCATCAGTGACCGTGACACCGCCAATCTTTTCCAGATCATGCCGGAGTACATTAAGCTCATGCATATAGAATTCACCGCCAACCTCTTTCATATAGTTTTGCGGCACATCGAAATAATGGGAATAAACATCGGGCCGGAGCAGCTTCCACATGCCAGAGAGGTTGCGGATCACATCGCAAATGCTGGGGAAAAGCATACCATCGACAAAATCCAGACGGTCAGTAAGCAGCAGCTCAATTGTGGAGCGTGGAATACGGCAGATATAGCTTTGGTAATAGGCATCGCCCTGAATAACTTCCAACTGGTCGCCACCACCCAGAATACCAAGCGGCATCATACCAGCGGCATGAATGATCTCGCGCGGTACATACATGGGCATGAAGCCAATGACATGGCGGCCTTCTTTGGCATCTTTCCACTCGCGTGCGGCGGTGAAATTCATGTCATCGTAAAGCGCCTGACAGTGGTCTATAATATCTACTCTGGTTGCCATATCTTATGTCTCCTTATTTGCTCTGGATGCGGGCATCAGGCTTTCCGTGAATTCAGAAGTCCAAGGCTGTCCATTAGCCAATGCTTGACGCAGTGCGACGAAATCAATCTCGCGATCTCGCCCAACGGGTTCATTAAAAGCACGGAATCCAGCTCTGGCTTCCGTCATCATGTTAAGGGCTAGCCAAGCACGGGAATTTTCCTTATTGGCGTTCCATGCGTCAATTTTCGGCTTGCGTAATTCTTCCAGTGTTTTGGTCATGCAGTCGGGGAAGGTGGTAACGAATTTTGCGCAAAATTCTTCGACCTTGGCATCCAGCAGACTCAGGTCAACTTCACCTGATTTAAGGGCTGTCTTGCCGTCGGCCAGCGCGTCGCCTGATTTTGATTCACCCAAAACGATCTTGCCGTAGCCATCCAGATATTGATCCGTAATGACCAGTGGGTTGGCAACAAATTCACCGTCTATCTTCAGGGCAGGGACAATGTCAGCCACAATACCCATACGGTAGGCCTTATGAGCAGACCAAGGCTCGCACAGGGTGCCGGAAACCATGGCTTGCTCGCAGCCAATCATGATGGGCAGAAAGTCTGTGGCACCACCGATAGGGGCTGAACCATGTTTTGGTCCGGCTTGACCAAATTTTGCCAAATCATGGGTGATGGAGAAATCGCATGCCATGCCAATTTCCTGACCGCCACCTATACGCATGCCATTCACACGACATATAACCGGTTTGTCACAGCCCAGAATGGCTGAAACCATATCATTAAAAAGGCGCATATACTGGCGGTATTCCTGTGGGTTGCCGGCATAATATTCAGCATATTCCTTTGTATTACCACCCGTACAGAAAGCCTTGTCACCAGATCCTGTGAAAACGACCGCCACCACGTCGCGTGATGCGCTGGCTTCACGGAAGGCGAGGATCACAGCTTTTACCATTTCAGTAGTGTAGGAGTTATATTGGGCGGGATTATCCAGAATGATCCAATAGTTATAGAGGCCATCGACCACTTGACCATCAGATGTTTTGGCAGGGCGTTTTTCAATGTTAATCCCCTCTGCGGTAATTTCGCTTACCAGATTATGATTAACCAGATCAGTGGGTGACATACCTAAAGGCTCCTTTATTCTTTGTTTTAGGTCTTACCTCTTTTTATCTGTTTTTCAAGTTGACGAAGAGGCAAAGACTCATTAAAGTAGTAATTAAGTACCACAATACCGAATTAAAGGTCAAGTGCTGATATAACAAATGTTAAAAAATATTTTAAGCTAAAAATAATATTTGACCTGATTTACGGATGAAGCGAAGAAAAGGAATATTTATATGACCGATGGAGATCAAAATACTTCTGTATCAGTGGCAATGGTCGGAAGTGGTGGCGCCGGCGTGATGACGTCTGGAAATATGATGCTGGAAGCCGCGACCAAGGCGGGCTTGTATGGTCTGATGACCCGGACCGTTGGTCCGCAAATACGTGGCGGTGAGGCGGCAGCCTTACTTCGTCTGTCAGGCAAACCGGTTCATTGTGTGGATGATACATTTGATATTCTTGTCGCGGTGGACTGGAAGGGGGCAGAGCGCTTTGCCGGGGAAGTTCCGTTAGGGGCTGACAGCCTTATTATTACCGATCCGGCAACGGGTGATATTCCTGAAATTCTTACCGATTCAGGCGCACGAATAGTTGAGGTTCCCATCGGTGAACTCGCTGCATCTGTTGAGGGCGGTCGGGCCAATATGGTTATTCTGGGTCTTGTCGCGTCCTTGATTGGTCTTGACGAAGAGCCTATAAATAAAATCATAGCCAAGAAACTTGGTAAAAAAGGCGATGCAGCAGTGAAAGCAAGCCGTGAAGCGGTGAGTGCCGGATATGATGCGGCGGGGGGCATAACGTCTCCGGTTACTGTTTCTCCTTCAGATGATAAAAAAGACCGTTGGCTGATTAGTGGTAATCAGGCAGCCGGATTTGGTGCATTGCGTGGCGGTATCCGCTTTGTAGCGGCCTATCCCATTACTCCCGCGACGGAAGTATTGGAATGGATGTCACCGAACCTGCCGAAAGTTGGTGGCACGTTGGTACAGGCAGAGGACGAACTGGCGTCCATCAATATGGCTATCGGCGCTTCATTCGGTGGTCGGCCATCTTTGACCGCAACGTCCGGTCCGGGGTTATCCCTAATGATGGAAGGTATTGGTCTTGCGGTTTCGTCGGAAACGCCGGTTGTTATCGTCAATGTGATGCGTGGCGGGCCGTCAACGGGGGTTCCCACCAAGTCGGAACAGACTGATCTGAATATTGCGGTATACGGATTGCATGGTGATGCGCCCCATATCGTGACGGCGGCCACCTCGGTTGAGGATTGTATTTTTACGACTCAGTGGAGTGTTTATTTAGCGGAAGCCATGCAGACGGCGGCTATCGTCCTGTCCGATCAGTTTATGGGGCAGGCAAGTAGTATCATTGATCCTCCGGCCAATATATCTTTCATGGCACAGCGTCTTGTGGAAAGTGAGCCGGATGAAAGTTATCTGCGTTATGCGGTAACAGCAGATGGTGTATCGCCCATGACCCTGCCGGGCACGCCGGGCGGGCAATATACCGCCGATGGGCTTGAGCATAATCCCAAGGGGCTGCCATCAACATTGATGGAAGATCATCGTGATCAGATGGATAAGCGGGACCGAAAAGTTGCCGAGTTTAATTACGGCGATCATTGGGCCGATGTGGAGGGTGATGACGGTTGTGAACTTGTAATACTCACATGGGGGTCAACGACAAATGCTGTACGGGAAGCTATTGAGCGTCTGAACGGCGAAGGAGTTTCATGCAAGCTTGTCGCCATGCGTCTGTTGTCACCGGCTGTGCCAGAGCAATTTGATCAGACACTCATGGGTGCAAAACGAGTACTTGTCGTGGAACAGAGCCATTCTGGACAGTTCCTCAAACTACTCAGAGCAAATTATAATATGCCGGGTGAGGTAAAATCTTATCGGAGGCCCGGACCCTTGATTGTCCGGCCAGGCGAAATTGTCGACACCATTAAGAATTGGAGCGTCCAATGAACGAGATAATTCAGAAAAAATTTAAAGCAAGTGATTATAAATCAAAACTTAAACCAGTATGGTGTCCGGGTTGCGGTGATTATCATGTTCTATTGTCCATCACACAGGCTTTGACGAAATTGCAGTTGAAGCCGGAAAATACGGCCGTTATTTCTGGCATTGGATGTTCGTCACGGATTCCGGCCTATACCAATAGCTATGGTTTTCATACCATACATGGTCGCGGCCTTGCCGTGGCAACGGGTGTTAAGGTTGCCCGACCAGAGCTTACGGTCATTGCGGCTGGTGGCGATGGGGACGGTTTTTCCATTGGTGGCAATCATTTCCTTCATGCCTGTCGGCGTAATACGGATATGACTTATATTGTCATGGATAACGAAGTTTATGGCATGACCAAAGGTCAGCCTTCACCGACTACGGACCCCAGCTGGGATAGTGCTTTGTCACCGGGAGGTACAGGCCTGTCACCGTTCCACCCGCTTGTGATTGCGTTGGCTTCCGGTGCAAACTTCATTGCCCGGACATTTTCTGGCGATGTGAAAGGTACTGCAAAAGTCATTGCCGACGCCATAGAACATCCGGGTTTTTCCTTTGTACAGATATTAAGCCCCTGCGTTACGTTCAGACCGGATCAAAAGATCTGGAAAGAACAGGTGCATGAAGCGATGGTTAGTGAAACGGATGACCCTGCACGGGCAGCACGGCGACTTATGTCGGATGATGGTTTTAACACAGGTGTTCTTTACCGGGGCAGTCGGGAAGCTTACCGTTTCTCATGCGGTGATGAAAAAGGCGACATGGAAGAAATTCAAAAACAATTTGAGGTATAGGAAAAATGGAAATTTTACAACCACCAGGCTGGCCACGCCCCAAGGGCTATTCTAATGGAATCAAGGCAAAGGGCGATGTCGTCTTTGTTGCAGGTCAAGTGGGCTGGGATGAGAATGAAATCGTTGTGTCTGACGCTTTGGAAGACCAAATCAGGCAGGCATTACTAAATATCCTTGCCATACTGAAAGAATGCGATGCCGGACCGGAGCATGTGGTGCGGATGACTTGGTTTGTGACCCATAAACAGGAATATCTGGATAAGCAGAAAGAAATTGGTGCTGTATATCAGGAGGTTATGGGAAAAGTATTTCCGGTCATGTCCCTCATCCATATTTGCGGCCTTATTGAAGATGGTGCAAAGGTGGAAATTGAAGCGACCGCAGTCGTTTAATATCTAAAACAATTATAGAAATGTTTGGTGCCTGATGGATGATATTACATCTATCGGGCATTTTTTTTGCTTATGTTGCAACGGAAATTGTAGTTGACAAACAGTATGAATTTATTTTAGGCTTAAATTAATAATAAAAATACTTATAAAAAAATACGTAAAATTCAAAGGAAAAGATCCAATGCTGCACTTGCAGTCTTTGGTTGATTAGAAGAAACACTTTCATAGAACAGGGAGAAAATCTGTGCCTCAAAATTCCTCTAAAGAAATCAATATATTGTTTAAGCATCTTCTCGGAAATACGGCCCTTGCCGGTATTATGTTGGGTGCCGCCATACCATCCTATGCCGAAGATGAAGCAAAAACGGACAATTCAATATTGGAAGAAATTACTGTTACCGCTCAAAAGCGACAACAGAATTTACAGGATGTAGGTATAGCTCTCGCTGCCTTTTCCGGCAACATGCTGGACAAAATGGGCGTTACGCAAAGTTCAGAAGTTGCTGACCTTGTTCCCGGCGTTCACATCAGTGGAAATCTGGCTGGACAGAATACCCAGTTTACAATCCGTGGCGTCACCCAGAATGACTTTAATGATATTGTGGAATCGCCTAATGCGGTCTATCTGGATGAAGGATATATTGCTATCGCACAGGCGCAATCCTTTGCAACATTTGACATAGATCGCGTCGAAATTCTTAAAGGTCCGCAGGGCACACTCTTTGGCCGGAATGCCACGGGAGGTTTGGTGCATTATATTAGCCGTCAGCCAACGTTTGAAGGTGTTGAGGGATATATTGATGCAACGATCGGCATTTTCGACACCGCGGCTAATGCGGAAAGCTACGAGATTACGGGGGCTGTGAATCTTCCGCTTTCAGATAAGGCTGCAGGCAGGTTTGCCGTTAAATACCGGACCCATGACGGATTTCTAAAAAATAATTACCCTGATGGACAATTTGGCGGCTCACCCGGTGATGGTGCAGGAGCCGATTTAGGGGATGATGATACTTTCTCGGCACGAAGTACTTTCCTGTTTCAGCCTAATGAAGATCTGGCTATTCGTATTTCCGGAAATTACTCCACAAGCAATCTTGCAACAGGACCATATCAGTCCAAACCGACTATTGGCGTTTTTGAAGATGTTAACGGCACATTTGAATTGGTTAATGTTCTTGATGTGGCACCCAATGAAACGCGGGCTTCCATTGGCCCCGGTGGAATTGATTTAGGCTCTGACCTGGATAATGATGGTGTCTTTGGCTTGAATGATCCCGATGATGCTTTTCTGACATCCCGTTTTGGGGTGGGAACTGATTTTTTTGGTTATGTTGATCCTGATGGTGCTGACTTTACCACCTCCAGTGATTTTGCTTTTGAAGATCAGGGCAGCATCGATACTTATGGTGTTAACCTGAATATCAGCTGGGATATTGATGAAAATATGACATTAACGGCTATTACGGACTTCAAGGATTATGAAAAGCTGCTATTCATCGATGTGGATGCCGCGCCGGTTAACCAGGCCGCCAACTTTGCTTCCGTTGATGCGACCAGTTTTACGCAGGAAATACGGATCAATGGGGAAAGTGAAAATTCCCGTTGGGTTGTGGGATTATATTACCTGAATATAGACAATGAATCACATAATGGACTGAAATTCCCCGTGAATGGTGTCGTTCCCGGCGCACCATTTGATCTTTCTTCTGTTGCAAATCTGGAGACCAATTCTTATTCTGCATTCGGTCAGATAGAATATGATATTACAGATAAACTTGCCTTTACCGCTGGTATCCGCGTCATACAGGAAGAAAAAAATTACGAATTTCTTCAGGGAATCTTTTTCACCCAGAGTTCTCTGGAAATTGATCAGGGAGACCCTTTTCAAATTGGCCCAATATTTCCGGGTGGTGTCCCTACTACATTCACTGACGATACCAGCGATACGCTTTGGGCCGGTAATCTTCAACTTGATTATCGTCCAAATGATGATCTGCTGCTTTTCGCTTCCATAAAGCGCGGAGTGAAGGCGGGGAGTTTTAATGCGCAGCTGGCCGGGGGGTTGCCTATTCCAGGTATTGAGGAAGCTATCCCCTATAAGGAAGAAATTCTTTATAGTTATGAATTCGGATTTAAAAAGTCATTTGCGGATGGCCGTGGCCGCTTTAACGGCAACTTTTTCTATTATGATTATAATGACTATCAGGCGTTCCTGTTTACGGGTGTTTCAGGCATTGTTGTCAATGCCGATGCGGAAAATTACGGTGCTGATTTCGAAGTACAATTTACACCACTTCCCGGTTTATTAACTCAGGTTTCCGCCTCATGGATTGATGCCACAGTTAAAGATGTCCCATTACGTATCAATGGCCCGATTGTCCGTGACGTTAAGCCGACCTACACCCCCGAATATCAGTTTTCAGGGTTAGTGCGTTATGAATGGGATGCTTTTGGCGGAATGATGTCCATTCTGGCTGATGCTTCTTGGTCTGATTCATTCTTCTATAATTTGAGAAATTTTGATGCCGATCAGTTTGACAGCTACTTCCTTGCAAATGCCCGTTTGGCATGGAGCAGTGCCGATGATAGCTTTGAGGTGGCATTACAGGCGCGGAACTTTACAGATTCCCGCGCGGGAACACAGGGATTTGACCTTGCAACATTATGTGGTTGTAACGAAATAGCATTCCGTCCACCACGCTGGTTTGGGTTCAATGTGAAATATAACTTCAACTGATGATCTGAAATGCGCGCAATTTTTTATGAAGAGTTTGGCTCTGCGGATGTTTTAAAAATGGGCAACCTGCCCCAGCCGGAATTAAAACCGGGGCAGGTGCTGGTTCAAGTTGCCGCTGCCGCCGTTAATCCCATAGACCGTCGGCTTCGTGCCGGCGAGTTACAGGATTTCTTTCAAAGGGAATGGCCTATTATCCCCGGATGGGACTTCTCCGGTCGTATCGTTGAAAGCAATGGCACAGATTGGGAGATTGGGCAGGACGTCGTAGGTCTTGCCTTTAGTTGGTATCTTCATGGGGGGGCGTATGCAGAGTATATCGCTGTAGATGCCTCTGCCGTTGCTATAAAGCCTGCAAATATTTCCTTTCAGCAAGGGGCAGCCTTGCCTCTGGTCAGTTTAACGGCATGGCAGGCTTTAGTAGAGTTTTCAGAATTGAAATCCAGTCAATCTGTGCTGATTCAGGCCGGAGCCGGGGGCCTTGGCAGTGTGGCTATTTCTATTGCTAAACATAGAGGCGCCTATGTTTACACAACGGCCCGTGAGCATAATTTTGATTATGTGAAATCGCAGGGAGCCGATTTTGTTATTGATTACACAACGTCTGATTATAGTGAAGTCATCAAGGAAAGGGAAGCGGATGGCGTTGATGTTGTTTTGGAATCTTTAACAAGTGAAAAGGCTATTGCTGATGCTATACATCTCGTAAAAGTCGGCGGTGCAGTTCCTTATATGAACAATCCACCCCCTGAAATGAGAGAAATAAAAGAAAAGAATATCAAAACCGATTTTTTACATAATCGTCCGGACGGTCATATGCTGTCTGGAATAATGCAATTATATGCCGAAAAAAAATTGCTTATACCCCACATTGAAATCATGCAATTGGAAGAGGCAGCACAAGCGCACCGGCGCTCAGAAAGCTGGCAAACAAAAGGTAAAATTATTCTTCATATTCAGGAGCTTTAGTGTTGTAGAGAGCCTCTCATTCAGGTGAGGGATGACCAGTTTTTCACAATATATTCTGATGATCTGAGCGATAGGGCATGGACGGTGAATGTGGGATTGACACCGCCGCTGGTGGGAAATAACCCAGAACCAGCGATAAAGAGATTGTCAATGTCATGGCATTGGCCGTATGAATTAGTTACAGATTTTTCCCCGTCATCGCCCATAATTGTTCCCCCCATAATATGCATGGGACCCAAAGGGCCGTTCCAGACCTGAACCGCATCGGCGGCTTTGAAAATTTCCACACCCTCAGCCTTGGCGGCTTGCCACAGGGCCAGTGAATCTGCGTGTGCCGTATGTGCCACGGATGCTAAAGCCATACCAAATTTATCTTTGTCTGCTGATAGAGTTACACGGTTTTCCCGCAGGGGCAAATCTTCGACACAACCAGTCATGCCGCCAAAATGTTGGGCGGCACGCTTCATGAATTCAGTAAGTTTTTTGCCAAATAATGCTGGATTACTGCCGCCGAACCCCAGAAGATCGTTGGGTTTTACGGCTTGGGCTATCATCCATTGATAACTGCCAAACCCGCTGTCACGTTGGTCTTTATGGTCATAGGAATCCTGATTAAGCAATTGACCGCCTGTGGCCCCCATATAGGGTTCGGTCTCTTGATCGAACAGGCCAAATACCGTCGCGGCCGCATGGCTCATGATATAAGAACCGACCAGCCCGCTACGATTGGCAAGGCCGCCATCCGCAGAGTTCAATAATAATCGCGGATTTTGTACGGCAAAAGCCGCGAGAATGACAAGATCAGCCATTTGAGTGACCTCTATCCCCTCTTTGGTATGATATTTTACCCCAACGGCTTTTTTGCCGCTGTTATCGGTTAGAATACGGGTGGCCGTGGCATCATGAATAACCCTGGCACCCATTTTTTTTGCTTCCGGTAAATAGAGTGCAAGGGGATTGACCAGAGCCTTGGTTGGACAACCCGCATCACACCACCCATCCCATAGACATCCGGGTCGGCCTTTATAATCCCGGCTGTTGAGGGCCAGTGGCAGGGGTGAAGTTCTTTTGCCTAAATTCTTGAATCCCTTGGCAATAATTTCACTTTGCTGAAAAATGGGTACCGGGGGCAGGGGATAGTCGTCCCCCTCTGGACGCCAGATTTCACTGGCTTTGTCGCCGGAAATACCAACCTCCTGCTGAATTTTATCGTAATAGGGCCGCAGGTCATCATAGGTGATCGGCCAGTCCAGCGACCGCCCATGCAGGCTTTTAACATTAAAATCTTCGGTATGGAGACGGGGCCAGACCCCATAATGATGGAGAGCAGAACCACCCGTGCCATAGCCCGAATTAAACACATTGCCGATGGGTTGTGCGCCTTTTTCCTGCACAGGTTCGCCGGACCACTTCAGACGGCGGGCATTTATCTGCGAACTGATCAGATCGTTCAGTGTTCTTTCGGGGCCAGCCTCAAGGATGATAACTTTTTTTCCGGCTTTGGATAGTTTTGCCGCCATTAAACTGCCTGCTGCACCGGAACCAACGATTACAACATCAGTTTTTTCTGCAAATGCGCTCATGGTATATTTTCCCAAGTTTGGGTGGGGTCTATATGGGCCATATAGGGAATATCCAGACTATCAAAGGCGGCCATCGTACCGTAAGTTACGTCAATGGCGTCGCTACGCAAGACAAAATAGAAGAAGGGAGCTGGCGGCGCATCATTCCAGCCTTCAGGATTTTTTTGCATCATAATAGTGATAAAATCTGTCATTTCACTTTCGGTGAGTTCTGAGGGGTTTTTGTTATATTTTCGCGTTACAGCGCGCTCAAATGCCGTTAGGGAAGAGGCATAAAAACCATCAAAAGGCGGATTTACCCTTAGGTATCTCAGGATAAGAAGATTGTCCGCGTGCTTGGCAGACAATTGGTGATCAATATAGTGGGACAGACCGACTTTTTTTGCCCCTGGAACGATAGCATCCCCCAAATGGTCAATGAGGGCGGCCTGGTCTTTGTTTAAAGCTTGAAAAGGTATTTTTCGTTCTTTTGCCTGTGCCGGGGTAAGATTGACCACCGCCCCTTCAAACAAGAAGGCTAAAGTAAAGGCACCGCTGGATAGGGAAAAAATTCTCCGATTGATCTTAATGGAAATATTCTCCCTTAATGGTGATTATTCTTCATCGAAAGTGGGTCTGTGGGTGGCGGCTACCCTTGCGGCCTGTTCATACATACCCGTCATAATGTCAAGAATCTTACTGCCGCCGGCCAATTGGTCGTCCATGGCCCGAATGGCTTCGGTCATTTCTATGAGCAGTCCCTTGCGAAGGGCAACAAACCGTTTCACGACCTCATTCCCGGCGGGGGTTGCCCGGTAGCGAACGCCTTTGCGACGGTTATCAGTGGATGTTTTTTCAACAAGTTTGTCGCTTGTTAATTTACGGATAGTATATTGGATATTTGTATTATCATCACGGTTTAGAAGGCGCGCGATTTCCGTAATGCCCTTAGGCCGGTCACGCATGGCGATGAGATTAAGGATAGCACAGTCATTGGCGCTCATATTAAAACCAGATGCTGCTACAACACATTCTTTCATCCATCTGGAAAAGCTCTCATAGGAGCGAAAAAGTGAATATTCCAGCTCAGTCAGGGCAATTTCATGATCATTGGTGGCAAGATGCCAATGGCGGTCCAATTCCAGAGCTCCGTTTTTTGTGGTGTTTTTCTTATTCATTTTTGAATCATCTGACATACTTTGTCTCACTGTGGGTTACTTTCAGGAAACAGGTTAATAGGCTCAAGATGAATTTCAATAGTTAATTGCACATTATATAAAAAAACATGCCGATGAATTAAATATTATAAGATGAATTAAACTGTAAAATACATTGTACTTTACAGTTTATATTATTTTTTCTTAAAATAAAAGTAATAAATATGGTATTTTTCTACAGACTTGTCTTGATTTCACGGATTTCCGTGATCAGGTCTTTAACATCATCCATTGTAATTACCGGATTCATGAATACCAGCCGGAGCCAACGAGAACCCCGGTATAGAGTTGTGGAAATGAAGAAATTTTCTTTTCCCAGCAGACGGCGGCGAATTTCCAGTTGCAGGTCATTATCCGTATCTGTTCGGAAACAGAGAATATTGGTTTCGGGCGTTATGGCGATCTCAAAGTCTTCCTGTGTGTCAATATAATCAGCGGCCTTTTTTGCCATATCTACAATGAAATTCACATGATCTTCAAGCCCCTTTTCACCCATGGCTGCCAGTGTCATAAACAGGCGCAGACCCAGCCCTGCTTTCGTACATTCCACAGTACGCGGCATGAAATCAAAACCGGGCTGATCTTTTTTGTGGAACAGATAGCTGGCTTCCTGAGCGAAGGCATGGTCGAGATGTTGATGTTGCCGTACCAGAACCGCTGCGCAGACATTAGGAGTTCTGAGCATTTTATGGGCATCCCAGATTATAGAATCCGCAAGCTCAATTCCTTCCACAAGATAGCGGTATTTGTCAGAAACCAGCGCCCCGCCACCATGTGCCGCGTCAACATGTAGCCAGATATTATAATTTCGGCATATATGGGCAATTTCGGTTAAGGGATCATACAGGCCAGCCGCCGTGCCACAAGCATTGGCCACAAGGGCGATGACCATTTTGCCTTCCTGTGCTAACTGGTTAATCAATGCTGGGATTTGTGCGGGCAGGACTCTTCCGTCCTTGTCTGCGGGGAGGGTGATACAGTTTTTCTCGCCTAAACCTAAAATAGCGACAGACCGTTTCATGGAGTAATGGGATTGTTCCGGTACCAAAACGACGAGGTTTCCCGGGTTGCCATTAACCCAGAAATCTGGAACCATAGCACTACGCGCGGCAAGCAGGGCCGTAAGATTGGCGAGCGAGCCGCCGTGGGTTAAAACGCCTGCCCCATGATCCGAGGCAAGATCAAGTTGTTCATGACTTGGGACCGTTTTCCAGCCGACCTTTGTCAGCATCCAGTTGATCATGAAGTATTCTATACTGGTTGCGGCTGGCCCCATCTCGTTAATAGCCATGGGGTTATTGGTTGTGGCATCAATGAAGGCCGCCAGAGCACCTGTAGGATGCGATGTGGCTACCTGATGGGCTAGATAGCCCGGATGGTGCAACCGTGTGGTATTGGCAAGATAATTAGACAGAAAGTTTTTGAGCCTGTCCCCGGTTAGACCACCATCTGTGACCAGTTCATCCAACTTCAACAGTTCGGCTATATGTTCACAGGGTTTCTGATGGATGACAGGGGCCATTTTTGACCTTGACTGTTCCATATAGTCATTAAGGGCGTTGCTGACGATTTCTGTATCTGTCAGGAAATTTTCAGTGTCTTTCATGGGACACTTATATCAGTAATTGTGCCTTAGCCCAAGGTATTCTGCGGTAAAAATTCCTCAATGGGCAGATCCAGATCCACCACATTTGACAGGGCACTTGCTTGTCCGGATTTTGAATATGCCCGGATATAATAGCTGTATTTCAGACCACCAAGCACAGACTTGTCATTGAATTTACCGCCTTTTTTAGCCTCTATCACTGTGGCTTTTCCACCATCTTCTGAACGATAGAGGTCATAGCCGGATACATCGCCTGTGGCTCTTTGCCATTTTAACTTTACGGCCCCGTCAACATATTTCGCTGTTAATGGCTTCTCATTTTCCCATACAGGTGGGGTGGCGTTAGGATCATATTCCGGTGCCTGAATATAGTCCTTGGGCCATAGAAAACAGGTGACTTTCTTGAATTTTTCATCAAGTTGCTTGCAGACATTACAGTAAACGCAGCGCACAATATCATGTTCACAGCCCATGGCGACTTTTCTGGGCCAGTTCGGGTCCACAAGCAATTGACGCGCCATGCCAATCATATCCGCTTTTCCATCACGCAGAAGTTGTTCGGCGTCATCAGGGTTATTAATTTTTCCTGCGGAAATAACGGGAATGTTATATCCCTTTTCATTGATTATTTTCTTTATGGAAGCCGCATAATGGACATGGGGCAGTTTGGGAAAGGATGCCCCCGGCATACAGCGTTCTCCGGAATATCCGGTATAGGGGTAGGGGGGCAAGCCTTCCTGTATTATGGCATCTTCAAACTTGCCGCCAACAGATAGAGAAATATAATCCACTCCAAGCTGTGCCATACGCAGGGCAATAAGGCGGCTGTCCTCAATGGTATAACCATCCTTAATCATCTCATCGGCGAGGAAACGGACACCAACGGGAAAATCATCCCCTACTTTAGAGCGAACCTCGGCCATCACATCGCCAAACATTCGCAAGCGTCCCTCTAGGGAGCGGCCATCGTAACGGTCCCGACGTTTGTTCAGGCGCGACAGGAAAGAGGACAGAGTATAGGCATGGGCTGAATGAAGCTCAATTCCGTCATAGCCTGCTTGCTTTGCTCGCAATGCGGCATTGCCAAAATCACCAATAATATTTTTGATTTCGTTCTCGGACAACATATCAATGGTCTGACGCCAACCGGAACGGGCCACCTTCATAAAATGGATTAGCTGGGGGAATAATTTGGAATTGCTGCAATCATGTATGGCTTTAGTGAGTTTTTTGTGGCCTTCGATAAATTTATCATCGGAAATGCGTAGCAGGGGGCCAGACTTTGACTGGTGAATTGCCATCGCCTCCACAATAATCAAGCCTACATTTCCTTTTGCGTATCCCAGATAACGGTCTATGATATCTTGATTTATATATCCATCTTCGCCGGAAAGACGGGTAACCATCGCCGGGACAACAGTCCGGTTAATAATGTTAACCCCGTTAATGGTAATAGGTTTTAGAATATGTTCATGCATACTTTTTCCCAGTGTTAAATTTTACTGTAACATAGTTATTTTAAGCTTAAAAGAGAATACTTAACACGTTAAATAAAAAAACTGTTATTATAGAGTGCTGAATGGGAGCTAATTAGAAATTTATTCAGGAACTTGATATAAAACAATTTATTTTATATCTAAAAGGCTAATATTCTTTTCTGAATATTGTATTTTGAATGATTTTGAAAGTGGGTGAATCAGGAAATGAGTAAAGAAAATATAGATAATGAAGACCAAAAAATGTTGCAGCTCTGGGTTAGGGTTCTGGCAAGTTCGACGCGTGTAGTACAGGTTTTGAATAAACGTATGAAGCAACATACGCCACTGACTTTAGCAAAATTTGACGTATTGGTAGCCATTGACCGTACACCGGGCGGTGTCATCACTATGAGTGAACTGTCACGTATGCTGCTGGTGTCAAATGCCAATACTACGGGCATGGTCAGTCGCCTTATGAAGGACGGACTGGTGGAAAAATGGGCATTACCCACAGACAGGCGCGTATATAGTGTTGCCATGACCAGTGAGGGGCGCAAGACCTTAAAACATGCCATAGTAATTCACAAAGAATGGGTCGATGAGCTTCTGGGTGGCATAGATAAAGATAAGCTTGACGGTCTGATTGATACCTTTAGTGATTTTAAAAAAGGTCTTACGGATATTGAAGCCTAAGTCATACTGTCAATATTTCTCAATATAAGATGGATATTAAGTTATCTATTGAAATTGCCCTTGATTTCAAAAAGCTGGGGGGTTAGTGAATGTGTGTTTTCGTCATAAGTACCATCCGTTGCTTTTGTCAATAGAGTTCCCCAATAGAAAATTTTTCCTTCTGCAGTGAAGTCGCTTTTCGCTAATGATAGAGAAAAATTATAAAACCCCTTGACGTAATACCTTTTGGTGTTATGTATAGTGATACCAAAAGGTATTACGTCAAGGAAAATGATATGCTATCACTAAAATTTATGACTGGTTTAATATTCACCGTTTCATTATGTGCATTAGACATAGGTACGTATGCAGTGGCTACTGATCAAATTGTCAATATGCCGTCCAAACAGCTGCATTGGGAGATAACCAATGAAGGTGTTAGCTTCGCTCCATTACAAGGGGATCGTTTTAATGAAGCTTATATGGCTATGGTCAGGTTGCCTGCTGGTCTCATCAGTCCCGCTCATGTGAAAGAGGCAAATATGTATGGGATGGTTATCAAAGGCACCATTGCCAACATTGCCGTTGGGGCCAACCCCTCTACGGAGGTCGAGCTGCCAATTGGTTCCTATTATAAAATTCCGGCGGGTCTGGCTCACATCAGCAAATGTGTTTCCGATGTGGATTGTGTCACATTTCTTTATCAGGATGGCAAGTTTGACTTTTTGCCCATAGGACAATGATTGCGGCAGAGCAGGGGGCGTTCAGAGCGCTCGCCGACCCTACCCGGCGTCAAATTCTCATGCATTTGAGCAGGGCAGACATGACTATCGGGGAAGTTTCTGATCGCTTCGATATGACCAGAGGGGCGATTAAGAAACATCTCACCATTTTGGAAGAAGGCAGATTGATATCGGTACGGTCCAGCGGACGTGAGCGTATTAACCGTCTTGAGCCTTTGGGACTAAAATCTGCGACCGAATGGCTCAATTACTTTAATCAATTCTGGGACGATAAACTCGTTGCGTTGAGAACAGCCATTGAAAATGATGATATTAAATAAAAAGGAAAATATGAATGACTAATATGACACTGACCAAATCAGTCTTTTTTGCCGTATCACGGGAAATAGTTTGGGCATTTCTTACTGAAAAAGAGAAACTGGCTCTTTGGTTTCATCCCGCTGAATCAGATTTGGCTGAAAATCAGGAATATGCCCTGATTCAAGAAGCAGACGATGGTTCTGTGACAAAAATCTGCTGGGGTTCTGTTCTTAAGATGGAAAAACCTTCATGTCTTGTATACAGCTTCACAATCAAACCATTGGCGGGAGCGATGACAACGGTTACCTGGACATTGGAAGAATGTTGCGGTGGGACCAAACTGTCATTGACCCATGAGGGTATCAGTGCAGCGGCAGGAGATGCAGCAATGGGTCTACTTATGGCCCTAGACGAAGGCTGGGACAAGCATCTGGTAAGTCTACGGTCTGTAATTGCCTGAAACCTCTTTTAGAAAAATCGAACTAATAAAAGGAAAATCAATGGATTACGTATATTTAGTCATCGTTACTGCATTGCTGGAATATATGATCTTCATCCTTATTGTTGGGGCAACAAGAAATAAATATGCTGTTAACGCACCGGCTACCACGGGAAATGCAAAATGGGAGAGACTTCATCGTATTCAGGTTAATACCACCGAGCAGCTTGTGTTGTTCATTCCTGCAATCTATGGCTTTGCCTATTATATGAGCGAATCATGGGCGGCGGTCATTGGAAGTGTCTTTTTGATTGGCCGGATTGTTTATTTCTTTGGCTACAAAAAGGACGGGGAAAAACGTATTGTTGGGGCAGTATTAACAACATGGCCGAGCTATATACTGGCAATAGGGGCGTTGATAGGGGTGGTTATGAAGCTTACATGATTATATAAGTAAAATCTGGACCCTAAAATCAGGTTAGATCGTCCCACAGTTCTTTGACTTTATCAAAGAAGCCTGAAGATTCCGGGCTGACATTGTCACCGCATTCATCGGCGAAGGCCCGCAGTAGTTCTTTCTGCTTCTTGGTCATATCAACAGGCGTTTCTACGGCTGTTTGAATGACCATATCACCAAATTGCTGTGAATGAAGCACCGGCATACCTTTGCCGCGCAGACGGTATTGTTTGCCGGTTTGGTTGCCGGCATTGATCTTCACCTTGGCCTTTTTGCCGTTAACGGTGGGAACATTGATTTCCCCGCCCAGTGCTGCCGTTGTCAGTGCAATGGGAACATTACAGAATATGGTCGAGCCGTCCCGTTGAAATATGGGATGATATTCAATAGAAATGAAAATATACAGATCGCCGCAGGGACCGTTGTGTGGTCCGCATTCACCTTCACCCTGGAGGCGAATTCTTGTACCATCCTCAACACCCGCAGGTATTTTAACGGACAGGGATTTTTTTTTCTGTTTATTGCCTACGCCGTGACATCCACCGCAAGGTTTGGAAATGACCTGGCCCTGACCCTGACATGTGGGACAGGTGCGTTCAACCGTAAAGAAGCCCTGTTGGGTTCTGACTTTGCCAACACCACCGCAACTGGTACAGGTTTCCGGCTTGGATCCTTCCTCGGCACCGGTGCCATCACAATCACCGCATGACACCGTGGTCGGAATAGTAATTTTCTCTTCCTTGCCCGAGAAAGCATCTTCCAACGTGATAGTCAGGTTATACCGCAGGTCAGCACCACGACTGGGTTGACTGCTTCGTCTTCCTCTACCACCGCCACCCATACCAAATAGGTCTTCAAAAATATCGGAGAAAGCGCTGTCAAAGCCGCCACCACCCATGCCACCTTGACCCATCCCGCCATTTTCAAAGGCAGCATGACCATACTGATCATAGGCGGCCCGTTTCTGGTTATCTTTCAGGATTTCGTAAGCTTCGCTAACTTCCTTGAATTTAGCTTCAGCTTCCGCATCATCATGGTTACGGTCAGGGTGATACCGCATGGCTTTCTTGCGATAGGATTTCTTGAGGTCGGTCGTCGATACGCCGCGTTCTACTTCAAGTATGTCATAAAAACAGGTCTTCGCCATGATAATTCCGGTATTCTACCTAATATGTGTATGCCGTTCTGCGAAGGGCAGAACGGCAACAAGTCACTTTTATATGTGATGAATATATAATCCAATCATTAAGATCAAATTATTTTTTGTCGTCATCAACTTCTTCAAAGTCAGCATCAACCACATCATCATCTGTCGCGCCGGACGGAGCTTCGTCTTCCCCCTGTGGGGCGTCGCCCGCTGCATCAGCCTGATCCTTGTAAATGGCTTCACCAAGCTTCATGGATGCCTGTTGCAATGTTTCCAAAGCGGCATTGATGGCTTCCACATCGTCTTTTTCAGCAACCTCTTTCACGGCCTTGATGGCATCTTCGATGGCTGTTTTATCGGCAGCATCAATTTTGTCGCCATGTTCTTTCAGCTGAGTTTCTGCTGAATGAGCGGTCCCTTCGGCCTGATTACGGGCCTCGACTAAAGCACGACGTTTTTTGTCGTCTTCGGCATTGGCTTCGGCTTCCTTAACCATTTTTTCGATGTCGTCATCACTTAAACCACCAGAGGCCTGAATACGAATCTGCTGTTCCTTGCCTGTGCCTTTATCCTTGGCGGAAACATTGACGATACCGTTGGCATCAATGTCGAATGTTACTTCCACTTGCGGAATACCACGTGGTGCCGCCGGAATGCCAACCAGATCAAACTGACCAAGCATTTTATTGTCAGCGGCCATTTCGCGTTCACCCTGGAAAACCCGGATGGTCACTGCGGACTGATTGTCCTCTGCGGTGGAGAAAGTCTGGGACTTCTTGGTGGGAATCGTTGTATTGCGGTCAATAAGGCGCGTAAACACACCGCCCAATGTTTCAATGCCCAATGACAATGGTGTCACATCAAGAAGTAGTACATCTTTCACATCACCTTGCAGTACGCCCGCCTGAATAGCAGCACCCATAGCAACAACTTCGTCCGGGTTCACACCCTTATGAGGTTCGCGACCAAAGAAATCTTTTACCACTTCGGTAATTTTTGGCATACGGGTCATACCGCCGACCATAACAACTTCGTCAATTTCACCAGCGGTAAGGCCAGCGTCTTTCAGGGCTGCTTTGCAAGGGGCGATTGTCCGTTGAATAAAGTCTTTTACCAGTTCTTCAAATTTGGCGCGGGTCAGTTTCAGCGTCAAATGTTTCGGACCAGAGGCATCTGCTGTTATGAACGGCAGGTTGATCTCGGTCTGCTGGGCACTGGAAAGTTCAATTTTGGCTTTTTCAGCGGCTTCTTTCAACCGTTGTAGTGCCATATTATCGGCCTTCAGGTCGATGCCCTGTTCTTTCTTGAATTCAGTGGCAAGATATTCCACAAGACGCATGTCAAAATCTTCACCGCCAAGGAATGTATCGCCGTTTGTGGATTTGACCTCAAACACACCGTCACCAATTTCAAGGATGGATACGTCGAAAGTTCCACCACCAAGGTCAAACACAGCGATAGTTTTGCCGTCTTCCTTTTCCATGCCGTAAGCGAGAGCAGCGGCAGTTGGTTCATTGATGATACGAAGGACTTCCAGTCCGGCGATTTTACCGGCATCTTTGGTGGCCTGACGCTGGGCATCGTTGAAATAAGCAGGAACCGTGATGACAGCCTGTGTCACACCTTCGCCAAGATATTCTTCGGCAGTTTCCTTCATTTTCTGCAAGATAAAGGCAGAAACCTGACTGGGGCTGTAATCTTCGCCTTGGGCTTCAACCCAAGCATCGCCACTGTCTGATTTGATAATTTTGTAAGGCACCATTTCGATGTCTTTTTGTGTGGCTTTGTCATCAAAGGTCCGGCCTATGAGCCGCTTGATGGCAAAAAGCGTATTCTCTGCATTAGTGACGGCCTGACGTTTTGCAGGCTGTCCTACCAGTCTTTCACCATCTGAAGTGAAAGCGACCATAGAAGGGGTTGTTCTTCCGCCTTCTGCATTTTCGATAACTTTTGGCTTCGAGCCATCCATGATTGAGATACACGAATTTGTGGTACCCAAGTCAATTCCGATTACTTTACCCATACTATCCTCTATTTTCTACCGGACACATTTGTCCGTAAATTACGTTCATAAGTTCATGGAGCTTATATAAGGCCATTTTCAAGCACTGCAAGGGTATATATTAAGTTTTCTTATTTTTTGCCTTGTCATCGGGCTGTAAAAAAAATTACTCTGGGTAATATTTTAATTTTTAAGGAATGACATAGTGAAATTTTTTCTTTCTATTATGATTATTATTAGCACCGTTCATTTTTCTTTTGCTGGCGAAAAGAAACTAACCATAGAAGACGCTTGGACGCGACCTGTTGTATTGGAAAATCGCCCCTCCGCCGTGTATTTCACCATTAATAATGAAGCCAACGAGCCGGATAAGCTCATCAAAGTGGTATCAGCTCTCGCAAAGCGTATTGAGATGCATACACATAAAAATCAGGATGGTGTTATGAAAATGATACAGGTGAAAGATATTCCTGTTGCGGCAAATAGTAAATTAAAGGTGGAGCCAGGGGGCTACCATCTTATGGTATTCGGCTTAAGTATGAAATTTTCTCAGGGAGATGAATTCCCCTTAGTCCTGAAGTTTGCGAATGCCGGAAGGGTTCCTGTTGTTGCCAAGGTAATGAAAAAAGCACCAACCCAAATGGATCATAGTAACCATATGGATCATAGTAAAATGTAAATTGATAAAGTGAGAGAGCCGTACCATCAACTGTCTCATTCAAAACAACTCAACCGTATGTTAAATCATGATGCTTTTATAGTTTTACGGGCTGCAAGGGGTGGGAGCGGTGCCTTTTTCCACCCGCGCGCACGATAGCATTGGTTACAGCAGGGGCAAGTGGCGGCAGTGACATTTCACCCATGCCGGATGGATTGGCTTCGCTGTCGACAATATGGACATCGATCACCGGCACCGACTGTGCCAAGCGCATCATATGATAGCGGTCAAAGTTATCATTGATCATTTGTCCCCCTTCTATTTGAACCTCCTGTCCCAGTGCGGCACTCAGGCCGTCATTAATGCCACCTTCCATTTGGGCAAGAACGCCCGCCGGATTAACAACTATCCCCACATCAATAGCACCACTAACTTTATGGACTTTAAACTGGTTGTCCGGCATTAATTCCACCTCAGCCACAAGGGCACAGTAGCCGCCGAAAGTAAAATGTCCGGCAATGCCCTGTGCGCGGCCTTCTGGTATTTCTTTGCCCCATCCGGCGAGCTTGGCCGCTTGCTGTAAAACATTGGTCATACGCCCGGTATCATAGATTGGTCCGCCATGCTGATCGTATTTCATTTCTCTGGCCGGCCCGAGCAACCTCAGTCTAAGGGTCAAAGGGTCCTCATCAAGTTCATCGGCGATCTCATCCATGAAGCTTTGTACCACAAAGGCATTTGCCGTATGGGCGGGGGCACGCCAGCTTCCTTGCGGGGTTCCCGATTTGGCAATGAAATATTCAACTTTCAGGTTATCGACCAACCCTGCGGGGAAATCATCAATATAGAGATCTGAGCTAAAATATTCTTCCGGCGTTTCGCCGTTGCGGCGATGATGTTTCGGCGTTCCGGCCAGACGGTGCGCCCAGGCTGTCATCTTGCCATGTTTGTCAAAGGCCGCAGTCATTTCATGATGACCCATGGGCCGGTAAAAATCATGGGAAAGGTCATCTTCACGGGTCCAGATAAGTTTTATGGGAAGTCCAGACAGTTTTGAAATTGTAACCGCCTCTGCCGCATGGTCGCTGGTTAGGCGTCGGCCAAAACCACCACCAAGCCGGGTATAGCGAATATCAAAATTTAAACGGTCAAGGCCCGTGATACCCGCCGCAAGGCGAGAGGCGCTGCCGGGACTTTGCATGGGGCCAATGATTGTCACATTGTCTTTGCGTACATGGGCGATGCAATTCTGTGGTTCTAACTGGGCATGGGATACCAGCGGTAACTTATAGGTGCGGGTGATGATCTTGTCGGCTTTAGCAATGGCCATATCAAAATTGCCATCACTGCGGACAATCTGGCCGTTGGTTTTGAGAAGATCGTCACATTGCTGCCGCAGACTGGCAGAACTTTCTTCTGAATGGGGGCCTTTATTCCATGTAATTTTCAATAGATCACGTGCCTTGAGTGCGATCCAGAAGCTGTCCGCAATGACAGCAATGCCTGCGGCTAGATATGTATAAAATTTATCTGTGTCCGGTCTGTCCAGAACCACAATATCAACCACACCATCTAGGGCGCGGGCCGCCGTATCATCGACGGATTCCACATATCCATCCAGATAGGGTGACCGTGCCATGACCGCCACCTTGGCACCGGGATAGTCCATGTCCATGCCATAAAGTGGCTTGCCCGTCACAATGTCCCTTGTATCCTTCTGTTTTTGTGCTTTACCAATAACAGACCAGTCTTTGCGGTTTTTCAACTCAGGCATAAAGTCTTTCTTTAAATATTCCGCCCCGGCAGCGCGGGCAAGTTCACCGTAAGAAATACGCTTGCCGTTATTGTTTATGACATAGGATTTTTCTGTTTTGAGTTTGGATATATCCGTATCAAAATGTTTGGCACCGGCTTGTAGCAGCAATTGCCGTGCAACAGCCCCAGCTTGACGTAACAGGGGCCAGTTTCTGGGGACACTTGTGGAACCACCGGAAAATTGGGGCACGGCTTTCCAGGTTATCTTGCCATCTTCATTGCGCCTAAGGCCGTAGGAGAGGGATTTCACAGATACCAGATCAAAATCAGCATCCATTTCTTCAATGAATAGCATGGCGAGTGATGTATGAACCCCCTGTCCCATATCCGGGGAGGGGTTAAAGAAAACCAGACTATTATCTTCATTAATCTGAATGAGTGGCGAGATGGTTTTATCATCCTCTGCCTCAGCGGCATTAAGCGGGTTGCTAAAGATAAGGGAAGGAGCACTGACAATCAGGGCGCCGGACATAAAGCTGTAAGACAGGAAAGAGCGTCTGTTTAATTGAACTGCAGTCATCTTATGCGCCTTTCTTTGCCATGAGGGCCGCCGCATGGTGGATGGCCTTTCGCATGCGTGTATAGGTGCCGCACCGGCATAAGTTGGTGATGCCTTCATCAATGTCTTCATCTGTTGGGGCCGGGTTATCTTTCAGGAAATTTGTAATCGCCATGATTTGTCCTGCTTGACAGTAACCGCATTGGGGAACATCAAAGTCAATCCAGGCTTGCTGAACCGGATGCAGTTCTTCGTCTTCCTTTGCCAGTCCTTCAATGGTGGTAATATTTTGCCCGTCTAGCTCGGCCATGGTCAGAGAACATGACCGGATAGCCTGTTGACCTATATGTACCGTGCAGGCACCGCATGATCCGATACCACATCCGAATTTTGTACCAATGAATTTGAGTTCTTCACGCAAGTACCAGAGGAGGGGCATTGTCGTGTCCCCATCAAAGTTAACTTGTTTACCATTTACCGAAAAAGTTATCATGGGGCGCTCCCTCTTTTTTTCCAAATTTTAGGATAACTCAGCTTTTATGACGTGTCCAATCAGCTTGCCGCAAAAAAAAGACCGTTTAACGCATAGAGTAGCTGTCACTTAATATGAAATTAAGAGTGTTCTGGATTTCAGACTGCTCCTGATCATTATTATTGAGAGGATGTTCGAAGGGGAAAAGGAAAAATATTTAACCACTTTAACTATGGCAATAAAATTATATGCACGTGACAATTGTGCTTTTTTACGGTACAATGAAAGGTGCATTTAGTTGATTTTGTGGGCGTCGTTATTTAAGTATTTGGAAAGAATATGCGTATAACTGACATAGATAGTAAAACATTAGAGTTCTTATTAAAAGGAAGATATATAGAGGCAATACAATCTTTCAAAACAGCATGCGATTTATTCGATGGATGTGAGAGTATTTCAGATTGTTGCCAACGTTGTTTAATACCCAAACTACGTTATATGTCATTATCAAATAATGATAAAAATATAGATATTATCATTACTGAATTATTAGACTTATGTTTGATAGATGACCTTGAATAATGGATCGAATATTCTGACCTGCAATCAATCAAAAAGCCAATGCTTTTTGCTCCGGCTTTTTGATTGGTTTTTTCTGAAGGTTTAGACCTTGGTATCCACATGAGGAGCAGGGGTGTCTCCACCTCCACCTTTGGCAACGCCGACCATAGCGGGGCGCAGAAGGCGGTCTTTGATGACAAAACCTACTTGCATTACCTGAACAATGGTACCGTCTTCTTTGCCTGTGTCAGGTACTTCAAACAGGGCTTGATGCAGGTCGTGGCTGAACTTATCCCCTAAAGGATCAATTTTCTTGATGTTATGCCGTTCAAGCATATTGAGCAATTCCCGCTCGGTCATTTCAATGCCTTCCACCAGCGTTTTGGCATTGTCACCAAGATCAGTATCTGCCGGAATACTATCCAGTGCCCGGCGCAGGTTATCACCAACGCTCAAAAGATCGCGGGCAAAGGCGGTCATGGCATAATTGGCAGCATCTGCTTTTTCCCGGTCAGAACGTCGGCGCAAATTCTCTGTTTCCGCCACAGCGCGCAATAGCCTGTCTTTCAGATCAGCTATTTCAGCAACAGCAACGACAAGCTTTTCATCCTGAACTTCCTCTACTTGGGGTTCGGCTGTTGTCTCTTCTGTTGTTTCCACCTCTGGGGTTTCGTTTTCCATATTTTCGTTTTCTGTGTTTTCACTATCGTCAGTCATATTTTATTTCTCAGACTTTTAAAGTATTTTACCAATTACCTTAGCGGTATAATCTACGAGCGGTATAATGCGGGCATAATCAAGCCTTGTCGGGCCAATAACACCGATTACACCAAGGATATTATTTTTCCCATCCATATAGGGGGAAGCGATAACAGAAGAATCGGACAGGGAAAAGAGATTATTTTCAGAACCGATAAAAATTCGTACTCCATCGGCCTCACGGGCACTCTCCAGAAGGTCTATGAGGTCTTTTTTGCTTTCAAGGTCACTGAACAGGCGGCGGATGCGCTCCAGATCATGAATCGCGTCCATATTATCCAGAATTTTTGCCTGCCCCCGGATTATCAGATTATCATGAACGACGTCAGTTGACTGATTCCCAGCCCAAACAGCCAGCCCCTGTTCCACGACGGATCGGGTCAGGTTATCCAGTTCGGCCTGCTGGTTTTTCAGTTCCTGTTCAATTTGCTGTTTGGCTTCTGCAAATGTGCGCCCTACCAGTTGTGCATTCAGATAATTCCCTGCCTGTGTCAGGGCGGCAGGCGTCAGACCAATAGGAATATTGATGATCCTGTTTTCCACATCATCCCCCTCACTGACCATCACCACAAGGGCCTGGCCGGGGCTAAGATAAACAAATTCTATGTGTTTTAGGGGCTGGTCATTTTTTGGGGCAATAACCAGACTGGCACAGCTGGACAGGCCCGATAGCATGGATGTGGCGCGGGTTAATATATCTTCCGCATTGTGACCTCTTTCCTGACATTGAACGCGGATTGTGGTCCGCTCCTCCTGTGACAGGTTGCCCATTTCCAGCATTCCATCAACAAAAAGTCTGAGCCCAATATCTGTCGGAACCCTACCGGCGGATTTATGGGGAGAGAAGATCAGACCGCTGTCTTCTAGGTCGGCCATGACATTTCGGATGCTTGCCGGGGATAGGGGGTTATTCAGTTTATGGCTGAGCGTGCGCGAGCCAACAGGCTCACCCGTCAGGATATAGGTGTCCACAATCTGCCGGAATATGGTCCGGGACCGCTGGTTTAAATCTTGGATCAACATTTTCTCAAACACAAATGTAAGCTTTCACATGAATAATTTCAATGAGGGGCTGTAAATATATATTGTCAAGCTATATACCCATAAGGTAAAAGGTTCTTGACATTTAGACAAGTTTCCTTAATGTCAAGGAAGATTGACAAAGACTGATTCGAAATAAATTGGAAAAGGAAAATACGATGAATAAATTTATCGCGTGTGAAATTAGAAACGGTAAGCAGTTTGTGAAGAAGGTAATCCCTACGATGTTAATTTGTGCGGTTATGATATTCGCATTTAAAACAATAATTGCGGAACGGGTTGAGACGGATGAATTAGAATTATCCGGTTACTCTATGTCCCATAAAATAAATCTTGTAAGACATTCTATTTTGTAAATGGGATTGATATTTTTACCATAATAACAAGGAGACTGATCATGGGTGATTTAACTGAAAAAGAAAAACAGAGCATTAACCGATATTTTAGAGAGATTATACCGGCAACTGTGGCATATTTGTTAATGATCGCGGGATCAAAGTATTTTCTGAAAGAAATGGAAGATACGATCTGGATTTATCCCATAGCTCTTAGTCCATTAATTCCAGCTTATTTTCTCATGCACTTCCTTGTAAATTTCGTTAAGAGGGCTGATGAATTGATCCATAAATTACATGGTGATTGTGCGATAATTACACTGTTGATCGTTGTTTTTTCAGGCCTTACTTATGGGCTTCTGGTCAAAGTCGGAATTCCGCAACCGGATATATTCTGGGCGGCATCACTGATATGTCCATTGTATTTTATTGTCTTGGCATTTCTTTTCCGTAAATACGGCATTAAAGACTACACTTAACAGGAGGCATTACGATGGAAAATAGATTACGTGTATTGCGCGCAGAACGGAAAATGTCACAGGCCGACCTTGCTGAACAGCTAGGGGTATCCCGCCAGACGATAAATACTATCGAAAACGGCAAATATGACCCCAGTTTACCGCTTGCCTTTGGACTGGCAAAGCTATTTGATCAAAAGATTGAGGAAATTTTCTTTCCTTAAAGCATCCTAGTCTGTAGAAGAAAGCATTAATGTAATTCTTTTTTTCAGGAGACTCTATAATGCGCCCATCAGGCCGTACCGCTGACCAACTTCGTGAAGTAACACTGGAGATGGGTTTTTCAAAACATGCCGAGGGATCATGCCTGATCAAATTCGGTGATACCCACGTGTTATGCACCGCCAGCCTGGAAAGCAAAGCACCGTCTTTCTTGCGCGATACGGGCAAGGGATGGGTGACGGCTGAATATGGCATGCTGCCACGCTCTACCCACAGCCGTATGGGCCGTGAGGCAGCGCGGGGTAAACAATCGGGTCGTACGCAGGAAATTCAAAGGCTGATCGGACGTTCTCTTCGGGCCGTGGTTGATCTGGAAGCCTTGGGTGAATGTCAGATTAAACTTGACTGTGACGTGATACAGGCCGATGGCGGCACCCGCACAGCGTCTATCACGGGTGCCTATGTTGCGATGGTTCAATGCTTTCAGAAAATGATAGTCGATGGCAAACTGGAAAGCCTTCCAGTTAAGACGCCTGTGGCGGCGGTATCTTGTGGTATATATAAGGGAACACCAGTTCTTGATCTTGATTATGATGAGGATAGTGCGGCCGAGACGGACGCTAATTTTATCCTGACCGGTGATAAAAGAATTGTCGAGATTCAGGGAACGGCTGAAGAGCACCCCTTTACCGAGGAAGAATTCTTGCGCCTAATGCGGCTCGCACGGATTGGGGTGGATCAATTGGTTAAATTGCAGAATAAAGCTCTTGGGATTTCGGAGGGACAATAATGCGCAAATTTTCCGCAGATAAACTTGTGGTCGCCAGCCATAATGAGGGCAAAGTGCGGGAAATATCCGCACTCATGTCACCTTTTGGCGTCGATACGGTTTCTGCGGCTGATCTTAATCTTCCCGAACCCATAGAGGACGGCCAGACGTTCATTGCCAATGCGGAACTTAAAGCACATAGTGCGGCGGATAAATCCGGATTTGTGGCCTTAGCCGATGATAGCGGTCTTGTGGTGCCGGCACTTGGCGGCAGGCCGGGTATCTATTCAGCACGATGGGCGGTAAACCCTGAAACGGGTGAGCGCGATTTTATCTATGGCATGGGCAAACTTGAGGAAGAACTCAACAAAATAGATGGTTCCAGAGTATCCGATAGCCGGGCGGCCTATTTCGCCTGTGCACTGTCTCTGGCCTGGCCCGATGGTCACGTTGAATCTTTTGAAGGGCGTGTCTATGGTACACTTGTCTGGCCAATAAGGGGGGGCAATGGCTTTGGTTATGACCCTATGTTTCAGGCCGACGGATATGACATTACATTTGGTGAAATGGAAGCCGCCAGAAAGCATGACATCAGCCACCGGGCAAATGCTTTCAACAAATTGATCAATGCCTGTTTCAAATAAAAATCTAGCCATTTATATCCACTGGCCTTTCTGCCTGTCCAAATGCCCTTATTGTGACTTTAACAGCCATGTACGGGATGAAATTGATGAGGCAGCATGGGCGGGCGCCCTGGTGCGGGAACTTGACTATTACCGGAAACTTTCCGGCCCACGAACCATAACCAGCGTCTTTTTCGGTGGCGGCACACCGTCATTGATGTCGGCGGTTACGGTAGAGATATTGCTCAGCCGGATAGTCCATATCTGGTCACCTTCAGATAGTATGGAAATAACGCTGGAAGCTAATCCAACCAGTGTGGAGGCGGATAAATTCAAGGATTTTGCGGCGGCGGGTATTAACCGCCTGTCCCTCGGTATACAAGCCCTGAATGACCCTGACCTAGATGCACTGGGTCGCGAACATAGTGTGATAGAGGCGCAGCAGGCCATTGACCTGTCTCAGAAATATTTCTCCCGGTCAAGTTTTGACCTGATTTATGCTCGCATGGGGCAGACGCTTAAGGCGTGGGAGCAGGAATTGATAAGGGCCTTGGATATGTCCGTGGGGCACCTGTCCCTGTATCAGCTGACCATAGAGCGCGGTACGGCATTTTATCAGGCCCGTGAAAAAGGCCGGATTATTTTGCCGGGTGAAGACCTTTCGGCAGATATGTATGATCTGACTCAGGCTATCTGTGAAGATCATGGTCTTCCCGCCTATGAGATTTCCAACCATGCGGGTAGAGCAGAGGAAAGCCGTCATAACCTGACCTATTGGACATACGGCGATTATATTGGTGTTGGGCCGGGGGCTCATGGACGCATGAGTATAAACGGCGAGCTTTATGCGCTCAGTCAAGATAGAAGCCCGGAAAAATGGCTGAAGAATGTACAGAGCAAAGGCCATGCTACAGACAGCCAAAATTGCCTGACCAGTCAATCAATGGCTGAAGAAATGATTATGATGGGGCTAAGACTAAGGCGCGGTCTTGATCTGACGAATTTTGAAGGCAGGGTTGGTCAAGGGATAGAAAATTTCATTGATCATAAGTATTTACAGAATCTTTTTGAACTGGGTTATATGGAAAGGGGCGACCATCATTTGCGGGCAACGGCGCAAGGGCTGCCGCTTCTGAATGGTCTTCTGGGCCGGATTCTAAGTTAAATTCTTCATCAAAAGTCATCAAAGGCTCGGGCACATCCCGCTTAATGAAATTCTTTGGTGCCGGGTCAATGATAGTGAATTCATTGGACCCCACTTCATATACCGCAAGCCCCCGTTCTATTAATCCTTCCTCAGAAAATCTGAAAATTCCCTCAATACCGGAAAAACCATTTTCATTTGTGATTTGTCTCGCTGAAAAATCGGGAAATTTTGATTGACGGACAAGCGTTGCAGCCAAGGCAACGGCATCATAGGCAAGGGTTGTCAGGCGTGGACTTTGCTCGCCATATATCTGCCGGTAACGTTGCAGAAATATGGTTGAATATTCATGATCCGGTGCCGCAAACCATCCACCATGAAGTTGTGGTTCCAGATACAGCATTTCATCATCCCAAAGTCCGGTGCCCAGCAGCTTAACTTTGGTGGGGTCAATCTCATAATAGGACACCCAAGCGGCCAGAGTGGTTAGCATGGCCCCACCCTCCGGCAGTAGGATGGCATCAAATGCAACGTCGCCTATGGTTTCTGAATTTTTTAATTCTTCCAGCATTTCCTGTGCAAGGTCATCATCCTCGCCCAGCTTTTCCAGAAAATCAATCTCGCGGGTATATCTCCTGCGTCGTTCCTTATATTTGGCTATGCTCTTAACAGGATTCACAAGCTTTGTGCTGTCTGCGGGATAATATTCAACGGCGGCGAGGTCACGTTGTTGTTGCACGACGTTATTGCCAAAGATTTTCAATGCGCGCGTGCCATATGTTGTTTCAGGAACCAGTGCCGCGAAACGGGCGTATCCCTGATCAGATGTATAGCGGATAACCCGTTCAATCTGTTCCTCAAGGGGAAAATTCAGCAGGAATACACCGTTCCCCGCAACCGTATAATCGCTGGAAAATCCAATGACATTAATCTCTGCTTCCATAGCCATGGGCTTGATAGCTGTGATGGCATGGGAAAATAGCGGTCCGATTATCAGGTCAGGCTTCTGGAGTAAAACTGCTGTCATGGCTGTTACGGCACCCTCTTCGGTTCCCATGGTATCATAGGGCAGAAGGGCCAGTCTTTGGTCTTTTGCATCAAACATGGCCAATGTGGCTGCATTGAGGAGGGCATTGCCGATGGCACCATCTGGCCCGCTGAGTGGTAATAAAATCCCGAGACGAATTTCTTGCCGGGCAAGACCGTCATCGTCATCTTCCTGAAAAACTTTTTCTGTGGGGGATGGGGGAATTGCGGCCATATCCCGAATCATATAGCTCGTTTCAACGCCACAGCCAGACAGGCCGAGGACGGTAAAAATGAACAATCCGATATTTTTAACCAATGACACCATCTAAAATAGTTTCCAGTTTTCCTTACATAGTCTTTGTAATACACTTAAAATAGAAATATGACTAAAAAATATGGCAAGGGTAAGGTGAATTGAATAAAAAATCCGAAAAAAACAAAAAAATTATGCCGGGGCTTTATGTCACCTCTACGCCCATTGGCAATCTGGGTGATATGAGCTTTCGGGCCAGAAAGGTTTTAGAGCAGGCGGATATTATCGCCTGTGAGGATACGCGCGTGACCGGAAAGCTTCTCGCTTATTTTGACATCAAGACTCCGGCGGTATCTTACCATGATCATAATGAACAAAAAATATTGCCGCTATTACTGGAAAGGCTAGAAGCCGGACAGATTGTGGCTCTGGTCAGTGATGCGGGAACGCCGCTTATCTCTGATCCGGGATACCGTTTGGTGAAAGAAGCCAGAAATGCTGGCTATTCGGTCAGCAGTATCCCCGGAGCCAGTGCCATTCTGGCTGCTTTAACCAGTGCCGGATTGCCCACAGACCGTTTTATGTTTGCGGGATTTCTGCCTAATAAGACGCAGGCCCGACGGAAAACACTTACGGATCTTTCGGCCTTGAAAGCAACTTTGGTATTTTACGAATCACCAAAACGATTAAAAGACAGCCTTAGGGATATTTTTGAAATTCTGGGCGACCGAGAAGCGGCCATTTGTCGGGAGCTAACCAAATTATTCGAGGAAGTCAGAAATGGCAATCTTTCAGATCTCACCGAACATTACAGACAAGCCGACAGGCCAAAGGGTGAAATTGTGATTATCGTTGGCCCGCCATTGGAAACAGAGGTTAGTGAAGATCAGCTTGATATGGCCCTAACCAAGGCATTGGAAAACCTGTCAGTGAAAGAGGCAGTGGCATCTGTAACCTATACCACAGGGCTAAAGCGCAAGCAGGTTTATGCGCGGGCCTTGGAACTATCGGGTAGCAAATGAGTGATCGGGGGTACCGCAAAAAACGAAAAGCTTATCTGTGGGGGCAGGGGGCGGAATGGCTGTCCGTTTTATTGTTGACTGTGAAAGGTTACCGGATTCTGGCGCGGCGATTTAAATGCAAATCGGGTGAAATTGACCTTATTGCTCAAAAAGGCAACCTGATTTGTTTTGTTGAGGTCAAGGCACGACAAAGTAGCGAGGATGCCATGAATGCGCTGTCATGGCATCAGCAACAACGTATTATTAAGGCCGCAGAATGGTATCTTGTGAAAAATATTTATGGTAAAAGTGATAATTCACAAGGCGTTGCCTGTCGTTTTGATCTGATGGCGGTTGAACCCTGGGGCCTGCCAACCCATGTAAAGGACGCATGGCAGAGGAACGAGAACAATTGAACGAAGAGAATAAAGAATATTTGGCACAGTTAAAGGCGGTAGGAGACGGTGATGGATCGCTTGATAATATTGCCCATATCGCCTTGATATTGGCATCGATGGACCGGCCCGGTGTTTCATTCCAGAAATATGAACATCATTTGGAAATTCTCGACCTTGACCTCAAAGGGGAAAATGTTCAGTCAGATTCGGCTTTGGATCGCGCCAAGGCCTTGATTACGGTTCTGCATGAGCGTCATGAATATACTGGAAATACTGAATATTATGATGACCTGCAAAATGCCAACCTTATGTCGGTAATTGATAACCGGAAGGGGTTGCCGGTGTCATTAGGTATCTTGTATATACATACGGCGCGGGCGCAGGGCTGGCATATTGAAGGCCTGAAATTCCCACGACATTTCCTGATACGGCTTCACGGCAAAGACCCCGCAAAGGATGGACAGGTGATCATTGATCCGTTTAATGGGGGCAAAATGTTGGAGGCAAAGGATTTGCGTGATATGCTCCAGAAATTCTCTGATGCCGATACGGAATTACAGCCGGAATATTACCAAGCCATTACGGACCGTGATATTTTGGTGCGTTTGCTGAGTAATATCAAGGTGCGCTGCCTAAAGGTCAGTGACCTTGGACAGGCGATAAATATCCTGTCACGGCTGGTGATGATTGATCCACAGAATATACAACATCATTATGAATTGGGTATGTTGCAGGCTCATGTGGAAAAATTTGAACAAGCCAGCAAACGGCTACGTTATTGTCTGGAAAATATTAAAAAATTTGAACAAAATGATCTGATCGAACAACAGATTATGACTATGTTGCAGGACTTGGAGAAGCGCGCCCTGGAAATAAAGGGTGGTAATATCCTGAAAATACCTGAAAAAGAATGACCAAAAACTACATGAATAGGAACACTCAAAAATGAGCCTAACCGTTGCGTTACAAATGGACCCCATTGAATCAGTTGATATTAATGGTGACAGCACCTTTGCCTTGGGGCTAGAAGCGGAAAAGCGGGGCCATAAGCTCTATCATTATGATGTGAATGACCTTTCATTTCAGGACGGCAAGGTGACGGCATACGCCCGCGCCCTGACACTACGTCGTGAGCTGGGTAACCATTTTTCATTTGGGGCAATGGATACAATTGATCTGGCAGAGGATGTGGATGTAATTCTGATGCGGCAGGATCCGCCCTTTCATATGGGCTATATTACCGCCACACATATTCTGGAGCATATTCACCCGAAAACTTTGGTGGTTAATGATCCGGCATCAGTACGCAACGCACCGGAGAAGATATTTCTGACCCGTTTTCCCGACCTCATGCCGCCGACCCTGATCACCAGTAATCGGCGTGATGTGGAACAGTTCCGCGCGGAACATAAAGATATCATCGTCAAGCCATTGTATGGCAACGGTGGAGCGGGTGTTTTTAGAATTCGCGAAGACGATCAGAACTTAAACAGTCTGATCGAAATGTTTCAGGAGTTCTATCCCGAACCCTTTATTGTCCAGCAATATTTGTCGGACGTGGTAAAGGGCGATAAACGGATCATCCTGATTGACGGCGAGGCCGTTGGTGCCATAAACCGTGTGCCGCAGGAGGGCGAGGTTCGTTCCAACATGCATGTGGGCGGCGAAGCCCGTAAAACTAAACTCACCGATCGTGAAATCCAGATATGTGACGCCATTGGCCCCACATTGCGTGAGCAGGGCATGTTATTCGTCGGCATTGATGTGATCGGTGATTATCTGACAGAAATAAATGTCACGTCACCGACGGGCATACAGGAAATCCAACGCTTTGACGGCACGGATATTTCAGCACTCTTGTGGGATGCCATAGAAAAAAGACTTTAGGATGTGACGGGCTGAAATATAACAGGGAGAGGGTGGCTTGAGTTTTACGGATGTTACGGCCTATCTGATGAACAACCGGATAGAGGCGATTACCACAGTACTGGGGGTTACTAATATTATTCTGTTGATCCGTCAGAATATCTGGAATTTTCCGGTGGGGATCGTCATGGTCAGCCTGTTTGGCTGGGTTGTATGGGATGCCAAACTCTATTCCGATTTTGGCCTACAGATATTTTTTCTGATGTTGCAATTATACGGCTGGTATAATTGGGCGCAGGGGCGTAATGCTCAGCATGATGAGCTACGAGTTGCCACATTAAATAATTTTCAGCGCATTAAATGGGCCGGTTTCGCGGCCTCCGGGGTGCTTGTTCTGGGGCTTTTGATGGACCGGAATACGGATGCGGCTTTGCCCTACTGGGATGCCACTACAACCGTCTTGAGCGTGATTGCCCAGTATTTTCTGGCCCGAAAATTTCTGGAAAACTGGATGCTATGGATTACCGTTGATGTTTTGGCCATTGGCATCTATTCAGCCAAGGGGCTTTATATCTTCAGCGCTCTTTATGGCTTCTTTCTGGTGCTGGCAACTATAGGACTTGTGGCATGGTGGCGTTCTATCAAAGACGTGAATTTATCTCTCTCTGAATGAGGTATCGAGCGCATTATTTATTGGTTTGGCCAAATATTGCAGCAGGGTTTTTTTGCCTGTTTGAATATCTGCTACCACGGTCATGCCGGATGTTATGCGGTTGGATTTTGGGTCCGTTCCGATGTAATTTTGGGGCAGTTCCACTAGCCCTTTGAAATATGTATTGCCTTCTTCGTCGATAAATGATGATGCCGATACCCGGGCAAGGTTGCTGGTAATGCTGCCATATCGGGCATAATTATAGGTATCGATCTTTAACAGAACCTTGGTGCCAACCTCAACATGACCAATATCGCGCGGTGATATTCTGACCTCTGCCACCAGACTGTCAGATATTGGCACAATTTCTGCTACCACATCACCGGGGGGAATGACACTACCGATGGTGCGATATTTTAGCCCCTTGACGATCCCTAGTGAGGGGGAGAGTATGGCAAGTCTCCTCACTCTATCATTCAGTTGGGTGAGCTCGGCTGATACCTCTGCTCTTTCACTGCTCAAGGCATCCACCTGAATGAGCGATTCATTGCGCATTTTTTCATTCAGGGCCACAAGGTTTCCCTTAACCTGTGCAATGGTTGCCCTGATGCTGGCTTTTTTTGATTGGGTTTGTATCAGGTCGCCTTCTGCCTTGTTATGGGCCCTCTGGACTTCCAGAAGTATTATTTTTGATCCCAACCCTTTTTCGGTCAGTTCCTGACGCATTTTTAATTCTTCGGCGATAATTTCCAGGTTTTTCTCTTCGGTTTTCTCCTGACGATTAAGAAGAACCAGTTCATTCTGTCGTTCATCCACTTGCGAACGGATCACCTTTTGTTGTGCCGTTCGGGATTTATTCTGTTGCACGAGTACATCCCGTTGATCCTGAACCAATATAGGATAGGTTTTTTCATATTCTGAAAAATCACCTTTTTCATCTGCAGCAAAGGCCTTCAGGCGGATAATCTGTAGCGTGAGGGCTATATGACGTGCCTTAATACGGTCAAGGTTGGACATGGCGGCCGTCGGGGCTAATGTCAGGATACGCTGGCCTTTTTCAACGGTATCACCTTCATCAACAAGGACTTGTGACACAATGCCACCTTCCAAATGCTGAACAGGCTGAACGCTGGATGCGGGCCGAATTTGTCCGATGGCAACACTGGTTTCATTTAATGTCGTTACGGCAGCCCATGTAATCACACCAAACAGAAACAGGGAGATAATGCCCACCGTTGTAATGATGGCATGGGGTGGGCCGGATTCTTCAAGAAGAATAGCTCGGGATAGGAAACGGGTGTAATAGCCGACGGGTTTCGTCTTTTTCTGGCGAACAAGTTCCGTTGCCTTCTCCGTCAACTGGTCAAGTTTATTGGCACCGGTCGAAACCAGATTGCGGACATCATCCAGCGACATCCGGGCATCATTTTCTTGTTTCTTTTCTTTTTCTTCGCTCATATTCATCCCTACAGATCTGGAAAAACGTCTGCTGGTGTGCCAAACTTATGTACCATGCCATCTTCTAATACAAGTACTTTATCCGCCATTTTAATGTGACTTGGGCGGTGTGAAATCATCAGGATTGTCATCTTGCCTCTCATGGAATCAAGGGATTTCATAAAAGCAGAATCTCCTTCAAAATCCAAAGTTTTGGCCGGTTCATCAAGAAGCAGGATCGGGGCTTTTTTCAAATAGGCCCGTGCCAGTGAGATTCTTTGTTTAAAACTTGTCGGTAGACTTTGAATAGATTGATCACCTATGCGGGTTTCAAAGCCGTATGCCAGCGCGTTAACATCATCCATAACATTGGCTTTTGTACAGGCTTCGGTCAGTTCCTCATTTGTAGCCATTGGTTGGGCGAGCCTGAGGTTCTGGGCAATTGTTCCATGAAAGAAATGGGATTCCTGTGGCACATAGGCAATAGAACGCCGCAGGGCAATAGGATTGATTTGACGGATATCCATCCCGTCCAATATTACCTGCCCCGCTTGTGGACGGCTCATGGCCAACAGCAATTTAAGGGCCGTGGATTTACCGGAAGCATTGGGGCCAATGATAGACATCATTTCCCCGGGCTTTACTTCAAATGTCACCCCCAACAGGGCTGGTTCCGCATTTGGTCGATAGCGAAAGCTGACGCGATCCATGATGATATGGCCGGAAAATTCCCTTTGGGAAAGGTTAGACGGATCTGGATCATTTTCCGAATTGATTTTCATCAAAAGGTTAATCTGCTTTACACTATTGATTGTCTGTTCCAGTCTGGTCAGGGTCAAAAACAGGCTCTGCAAGGGGGACAGAACCCTCCAGACCAGAGCCATACAGGCGATCAGCGCACCAACCGTCATATCACCATCCAGAATTTTTAATACGCCAAATCCTACTGTTGCTACCCCAGCACCCATCATGATTGCCTGTGCCAGACTTTGCATTAACAGGGAAACATAGGATGTGCGGAAATGTGAATAAGCCGCATCAGCCGATAAATGCCGGAAGCGATCATGCCAGGATTGTTCAGATGCGGTTTGCTTAATGGTACGAAGGTTGGACATACTTTCCACTAGAAAACCATGTTTTTCGGCTTTATGACGGCTTGATAACACCACATTATGTTTCATGGAGGGCATCATGATAAAAGCAACAAGGCCAAATACCCCCATCATTGCTATGGGAATATAGGCGAGTGAGCCGCCTAAAATAGCAATAATCGCAATGAATATTACCACGAAGGGCAGTTCAAGAACCACATTTACCAGCGTGCCCGAAAATAATCCTTTGATGGCATCAAACTCCCTCAGTCTGGAAACCTGTGCCCCGATCGGGGATGACTCCGTCATGGACGGGGGCAGGGATAATAGTTTCTGGAAAGTGGCGTTGGTGACGATATTTTCCACTCGTGCCCCCAGGTAGGCGACAAATCTTGAACGGATAATTCGTAGAAAAATTTCGCAAAGAATGGCAAAAGCGACCCCGCCTGCCAGATAGGCCAAGGTTTCCCCGGATTTTGAGGGAATTACCTGATCATAAATAGCCATGATAAACAACGGTACAAGAAGTGCGAATATATTTAGTACCAAGGTCATGGCAAAAAGTTGTTTTATAGTGGACTTAAAACGCCGGGCCAAATTCCCAACCCAGTTTTCCTCAGGTTTTACCTGCTTTTTCTTGTTGGTTTGTGTTGTAAATTCAGAGGATATAAAATAGGCCCTGCCGGTTATTGAGGTATCCTCAAGGATTTTCTCTTTTCGGTCCGCGCTATCAAATATTCTTATGCCGTCATCTTCTTTTGATAGAATTACGATTGGGTGGTCTTCCCGCTCAGCAAAAATACAGGGAAACAGTCTTTCGTCTATTTGTGATATACAGGCCGAGGACTGTACCGTTTTAAAATGTAAATGTGCCAGCGTATTGCGGAATTCTGTTAAATCAAGGCTATCAGCAAAATGGGGCAGGGCTTCGAATAGCCCCCTGATATTCCCGCGCCATCCCAATGCGGTAAGAAGCGGAAGAAGGCATGATGCAAAGGGGGACTTGGCACTGAAAGAGCCAATTTTTCCGGTATTGAAAGCCTTGGCCATCTGGGCCGCATCGGACACAGAAAGCGTAACGCCTTCCTGCATACTATTTTCCAGATTATCCATCAATTCCCGCGCAGGGCCGTTTGATTTTTTTCTGTTCTGATCTGCTATAACGTCCTCACCAGTCATTTTTGTCCCCCTTTATTTTGTGGAGAGGACGGGGATTGCTTATTCTTATCTTTCAGTTCGGTTAAATGACCATCTTTCAAGTCATATAGTCTATCTGCCAATCTCAGGAGGGAGGGGCGATAGCTGACCAGTATGATGGTACAGCTGCCTTTAAGTTGTTCAATTAATTTTTGCAGATTATTATCGGATTTTGTATCCAAGCCAGAGTTAGCTTCATCAAATAAGATCACGTCCGGCTTGGCGGCCAATGATCTTGCGATAGTAATTCGTTGGGCTATTCCGGTTGGTATTTCGCTTTGTGCACCATCACCAATTACGGTTTCATAACCATCAGGCATGCGGGCCAGAATTTTGTTCAGTTCCAGCATTTCTCCTATTTTGACAGTATCATCAATATATTCATCCCCTCGGAACATGGTCAGGTTATCCAAAATAGTACCCCGGAACATGATGGGTTTTTGGGGGAGGTAGGCTATTCGTTTACGTAAACTGTCGGTGGAGAAACATTGCGGATTTTGACCATTGATTAATATTTCCCCAGATGTTGGTTTCAATCCCCCCATAAGTGACCAGAGTAAAGTTGATTTTCCTGACCCGTTACCGCCCCGAATGCCGATGATGTCACCATGCTTGAATTTCAAGTTGATGTTGTTCAGTATTTTCTTGCTATTTTCTTCATAACCGAAACTGAAATCTTTCATTTCAATAGTATTGACAGTTTCAATGTCGGTGGTTTCCGTTGGACGCTCGTTGGCTATATTGTTGATATGTTCTAATTTTTCGTTGGCGATCTGGATATGTTGAAACCGTGTCCAAATTCCAAGGGCCCTCAACAAAGGCTGAACTGTACGGCCTGCGAGTAGCGTACTGGCCGCTAATGCTCCCATGGTGATATCCCCGTTTATGACAAGAATACTTCCAATGCTGGCAACCGCCACCATGGTAATTTGCGAGAAAATGCTACCAATTCCCTGAGACGAACCACTAAGGAAAATCACCTCATATGAGGCTTTGGAACAATTTTCCATGAGTTTTTCATATCGGCGGCCCATGAGGTTTTCCATGGCCATGCTTTTTATAGAATGTATTCCACCGAGCACTTCAATGATGAAACTGTATCTGCGGTCTTCCCACAGAGTGTCATTTTTAAGGGCTTCTTTCAGGCGCACTCCAATGGCAAAGGCAACGCAGCTTAATATAAGGAGCAAAATAACCGGAACAATTAGCAGAGCACCGCCAATATATCCTAAAAGGCCTAAAAACAAGAAGATAAAGGGCAGGTCGACCAGAGCAAGTCCCGCCTGGCTTGCGTAAAAATCCCGTACTGAATCAATTGATGACAGACGGTCCAAATGAACGCCGGGGGAGACTTTCTCCAATTCCTGCAGGTCTGCTCTCAATATTTTTTCAACAGCTAGGCAACCCACCTCATGTTCATACTTAGCACCGATCCATCCCGACAGGTATGAGCGTGCAGTTCGTAATAAAACGTCAATGATCAAAACGATGATCAAACCAAATATAAGTAAGGTCAGGGTTTGCAGTGCCACATTGGGAATAATTCTATCATATACCTGTAGTAGGACTATTGGTAATGCCAGCGACAGCACATTTAGAAATAAAGAAGCCACCAGAATATCGGGCCTCATTATTGGTGTGAATCCCGGTTGGGATTTCTGGTGATTGGTCAGATCCAAATTCCTTGGTAAATCTACGCTGGATGCAGTCATATTTTATCTTCAAACCTTTTAATTAATCAAATAGGTAACACTATAAGGTTTATGATTACTTCTTACTTACGTAATACTTAATTTATTGTTACAAATCTAATGCTTAAATTCCTTCATTACGATTATTGAGTTGAATAATGGTTAATTTTTGAACTTAGAGTACATTAATAGTTCAAATTTTATGAAAATTATTTGTGACTTTTAATATATAACTATCTGAAATTTATATTGTTTTTAATTGGAAGGTTAATATTCATTAACCATAAGTGGAAACATTTTGTTTATCATTAGCTGTTAAAATTTCCAGATGGACTATTTCTGCAATATTTTTTTGTAGGGTACCTCAATGTGTTTTTTGTATGTGACTGGAGAATATAATCATGGCGGACAATAATCAGGATAAATCGAAAGCAAACGATTCTGATATTGAGTTGGATCCCATCGTACAGGGTGCTGATCGTGTTAAGCGTGATCAGGAGGCTGATGATCGTCTTGATGCCGGTATTGAGGATAACACGCAGGATACGCAAACCAGGGCCAACATCCATATGGGTGGAAGAAATGATAAGGGTGCCGGATTTCCGGAGGAGGATAACTCTGTATTTCCTTCAGCTTCAGTTGAGAATACTTTCGTTGATGGCTCACCGGTTCTGACAAACATAGAACAAGCAGAAGCCAAATTATCCGAATTTCAAAAAAACAATGAGCTATCAGAGGATGTGGGTGGTTTTGGAACGCCTACGACGACTTCAGGGACGGCTACTTCTGAACTCGAATTTGGATCAATACCACAAACGGATGTAACCCCGCAAATCGAAGTGCCTGATCCAGCAGAGAATGTTGCTTCTGTACAAGATACAGCGGATCAGCAGTTTGCAGAACCTCAGGAAGCGGCAGACAATACACCAGTAGATGATACACTTCCAATAGACGATACACCGGTAGATGTGACTCCGCCAGTAGATGATACTCCTTCAGTAGATGACGGAGGCGATACGGACAATAATATTGCACCGATAGCGAATGATGACACCAGTGCTTTGGACGAAAATGAGACTTTCACTATCAATGTTCTTGCCAATGATACCGATGCAAATAATGATAGTGTTTTCATTACGGATGCCATCGTAGATAATGGTCTTGGTGCCGTTTCACATGATGGCTCAAATATCACCTTTAACCCAGGCAGTGCTTTTGATCATTTGGCTGATGGTGAAACAGATACTGTTACAATCACATATTCTATTTCCGATGGACAGGGTGGAACAGACACGGCAACAGCTAACCTTACCGTAACCGGTAGTAATGATGGCCCTATTGTTGGTGCTATAGATCTTGGGTTTGTTTTGGAGGATACATCCGTTACTTTTTCGGCGGAAGACCTTTTGGTCAATTCATCCGATGTGGACGGTGATAGTCTTAACGTGACTAGTGTAGGTGTTGATGACACATTTGGAACGGTTACCGACAATGGTAATGGAACTTATACCTTTAATCCAAAACTCGATTTTAACGGTGACGATGTGCCATTCAACTTCACAGTATCTGACGGTACTACAAGTGTTTCTGCGACGGCTACTATCGATGTGACACCAGTAGACGAAAATCCGGTAGATTCCGGCAGCAATGACGGTCCTGTTGCGACCTCTGATACGGCGACGAGCAATGAAGATAGCTCTGTGACCATTGATGTGCTGGCCAATGACAGTGACGTTGACGGGGATACTTTAAGTGTGACGAACGCTTCGGTCAGTACTGGTGCGGGCAATGTTACCATCAAGCCTGATGGCACGTTGAACTATGACCCGGGCACGGCTTATGACAGTCTTGATGACGGGGAGACAGCGACGGTTGAGATCAGCTATGATATCTCTGATGGTCAGGGCGGCAATGATACGGCGACAGCGACGGTTACCGTGACCGGCAGTAATGACGGTCCTGTTGCTGTGGCGGACAGCTTCACTGGTACGGAAGATACGGTGCTGGCGGGTAATGTTCTCAGTAATGACAGTGACGTTGACGGTGATGCGCTGTCTGTGGTTGCAGAAACCATTACCA
>JAJFIQ010000005.1 GCA_021774785.1 Emcibacter sp. | reverse complement strand
GCCCGGAATGGTATCACAGCCCCATTTACCCAGCAGGGCTTTCATGCCTTCCAGAACATTTTCATCATTGTCAATAACGGCAATTGTGCGTCCTGTGAGGCTGTTTGGCAGGGTAATACCAGTTTCCTGGCTGGCATAGGGTCGACTGGCTTTGCCGGCCTCACCCTCGGGCAGCATGATATTGAATGTGGAACCTTTGCCAAAGTCTGAGCTAACCTGAATACGGGCATCAAGAAGGGCGGAAATTCGCTGAACGATTGACAGGCCAAGTCCGATTCCGCGTCCACCTATAGCGTTGTCTTCGTGAACCTGAATGAATTCCTCGAAAATGCCTTCGAGTTGGCTTTCCTTGATACCAATCCCGCTGTCGATCACCTGAATGAGGATTTCGCCATGCCTTATACGGCATCCGACCAGAACACCACCTTCTTTGGTATATCGGATGGCATTGCTGAGGAAATTTCGCAATATGGTTTCAAGCAATCTCGGGTCGCTGTAAACGATGCTGCTGGTGGGTACCATGCGGACATTCAGGCCTTTTTCCTTGCCGGTAAGAATATAATCGGGCACTACCCTGTCCAGCAAATCCTGTAGCTTGAAATGACAGAAATTAGGAATGATGCCGCCAGAATCAAGTTGGGAAATATTAAGCAAAATACTCAACAGATCATCCAATGCGTCAAGGGAACTGCCGATACGGGCCACATAATGGGCATTTTCTGCCTCCATATCGCTACCCGCAAGTGAACCTGTGAATAGCCGTGCCGCGTTCAGGGGCTGACGCAGGTCATGGCTGGCGGTAGCCAGAAACTTTGTCTTGCTTTTGTTGGCTTCTTCCGCCTGTTTCTTGGCGACATGCAGTTTTTTTTCAATCTTTTCGCGCTCGTTTAATTCTTTCATCAGCCGCCGGTTCAGGTCGCTCAATTCATTGGTGCGCTGGTTTACGGTTTCCTCCAGCTTGATAGCGGTCTGGAAGATGGTGAAGCTGTCCTGTTGCTGATCCATTTCCTGCTCAACGCGGTCCATTAAGACCTGAACCGTTTTATTGAGCCGAGCATTTTCCATGATCAGCCGTTTCACCTCATCATCACTCAGGCGGCGTTTGTTATCGGTCATGATCATCCCCCTTGCCTATAGCGATGCAGCAGAAAGAATTATTCATATGGATGGTATTATATTGTTCGCCAAAAGTGGCAAAACCAATCACATTATTTTCAGTATAAATGCGGGAAATTTCCGACATCAGGCCCTGTTCTTCACAGATCATTTTACGGGCGGCACAATCACAGCCCAGTACCAGGTCCAGTGGGCCGATCTCAGCACGGATTTCCTGAAACAGTTGGGTTGCATTGGCTATGGGGTCAGAAGGTCGTGCAATGGCGCAGACAACCCCCTTGCCAATGGCGCAGGCAAAACGGATATATTGTTGGGCATGGTTCACTTCCACCACACCACGGGAATAATATTTACCACCTATTTTCATGAGGATAGGGTGATTGCTGCATACGGAAATAGACAGGTCATCTTCATCGACACCGCAAAGCCGTGCATATTCCTGTGTCGCGGGCAGGCCGTTAATTTCATGGACAATGCGCGATATTGGGTCGGCTTCAGTAATCACGGCCTTGGCATCACCAGCAACATAATGATGAGTATAATGAACCTGAAAGGGTAATTCGGTATGGATCAGGATAACCACCGCCATATCCCGTGAAAAGCCATCCTGAAAAAACAGGCTGGTTTTTTCCAAATCCCAATTATCTGCGGTCGAGCCGCCAACCAGAGGTATATCGCCCAACTGACTGCCGATGGATGCGGTGACCCGCTCCTCGGCATTGCTTAGGCCGTCGATCAGCATGAAAGCAAAGGTATTATGTCCTGTGGCATGGGGGATGCTTTTTTTCAGGTCCGCCACCAATTCTGCCCCGGCATTAATACCATCCTGAATTTTAAAATTGCTGATTTGATTTAAGGCGCGGGTGACTATTCTGAAATGGTCTTTTGGAAAAGCCACCCCCGTAATACTATCTTTTTGATAACCCTGCGGGGTTATTTCACCTGCGGTAGTGCAGCCTACCAGCGGAATATCACCGAAATGATGCAAGAGTTCCGTCTCCAACAGGTCAAGATTATATTTTGGGGAACAGAAAAACAGACAAAGGGCCGGGTTATCATTTTCACCACAAAGCTGTTGATAAAGCTCTTTAACAGCCTGCCTTTCATCCGGGGATAAGGAAACGGCCCTTTTAATGGCGGTCATATATCATTCTCCTGACCCTATTGTAAGGAAGGTAATCATCAGATGAAAGAAAAAAACCGGACAAGGATCACCCTCGCCCGGTTGGTGGAAAACAAATTTAGTATCAGGCAGCGAGGACCACTCTAAGCCATTATGCATACAGCTTTTGTTTCCAGATAAGAATCAAGGGCTTCTTTACCCATGTCTTTGCCATAACCGGATTGTTTATAACCGCCAAATGGCATGACGGCATCCAGAATGCTGTGACAATTGACCCATACAGACCCTGACTTGATTTTTGGCACGATATTTATGATGTTGCCCACATCCCGGGTCCAAATGCTGGCCCCTAATCCATAGACGGTGTCATTGGCCAGAGCCGGAATTTCGCTGACATCACCATAACGCTGTACACAAACCACGGGTCCGAAGATTTCTTCCTGAACCACCTTCATATCCCGGGTCGTTTTGGCGAGTACGGTGGGTTCAACGAAATAACCGGTATCGCCACTTCTGCCGCCTCCGGCTATTACCTCGGCCCCTTCACCACGACCACTGTCAATATAGCTCATTACCCGGTCAAACTGTATTTGAGAGACCAGAGGGTTGATCATATTTTCAGGATTAAGACCAGGTCCAATTTTCATGTTGTTAGCTTCATTAGCCAACCCGTCAATCACTTTGTCATATAGATTGTCGGGTACAAAAAGCCGCGAACCCGCACAGCAAACCTGTCCCATATTAAAGAAGATCGCGCTGGCCGCACCGGGAATAGCAATATCAAGATCTGCGTCCGGCAATATAATAGCGGGAGATTTACCACCCAGCTCCATGGATACATTTTTCATGGTGTCTGCGGCGGCCTTGACGATAATTTTACCTACAGTAGTGGAGCCGGTAAAGGCAATTTTATCCACATCCTCATGTTCGGTTAGGGCGGCCCCTGCGGTATGACCATAGCCCGGAATAATATTAACCACACCTTCGGGAAAGCCGGCCTGACATATTAATTCACCAATATAAAGAGCGGTTAGCGGTGTTTCTTCCGCTGGTTTCAGAACCACGGTACAGCCAGAGGCCAGCGCCGGTGACAATTTCCACGAAGCCATTAATGCCGGAAAATTCCACGGTATTATCTGGCCGACCACGCCCACGGGCTCTTTAAGGGTATAGCCCATAAATTTTGCATCGGGTGCATAGGGAACCGACATGGGCAGAATATCACCACCAATTTTGGTGGGCCATCCGGCCATATAACGCATGTAATCAATGGCGAGCTGAACATCGACGGCACGGGCAACGGCGACATTCTTGCCGTTATCCAATGCTTCCAGTTCTGCCAGAACATCGGCATTTTCCTCCATCAGGTCGGCCAGGCGGTGCATGATCTTTTCCCGTGCGCTGGGGGCCATACGTGACCAGGGGCTGTCTTCAAAAGCGGTACGGGCCGCAGCGACCGCCCGGTTGACATCTTCCCTGTCGCCTTCGGCAACCTGAACGATGGACTCACCTGTGGACGGGTCCAATGTTTCAAAGGTTTTGCCACTGGCAGCATCTGTCCACTTACCATTAATGAGCATCTTTCGGGGGGAGGCGATAAAGTCCCGCACCTTTTCGCTTAAATTTTCTGCTGTTGTCATTGTCTTTTTTCCATGATTTTCCACGTGATGAATTATCGCACGGCTTGGGACAATAAAAAATTAGACCTTGGCATGAGAAATTGGCTATTATGATACTATAGTATTAGTCGTCTGATCTGATACATCCCTTTGTCTAGGTTGGCCTGTGGCCTGTGAAAAGTTATTCTACACATAATAGAACAAGTCTAAATCTTTAGGGAGAAACACATGACTATGCATATTAAAAATACTATTTCATCACGTAAATCTTATCTATTGGCTGGGGCTGCATTATTGGCCACTGTGACCGCCGCTCAGCCGACAATGGCCCAAATGCTGATGGATGAAGTTATTGTTACCGCGCAAAAACGCGCACAGTCTGCACAGGATGTGGGCATATCCATTACCGCATTCTCCCGCTCACAGTTGGAAGCCATGGGCTATACCAATGCCCAGGAAGTTACCGCCATGGCAGCGGGTGTCAGCACCCTGCAACCTAACGGCGAGGCCAATTATTCCATCGGTATTCGCGGCGTTGCCAATAATGATTTCACCACCAATGTGGAAAGTCCGGTGGCAATCTATGTGGATGAAGTTTATATCTCACAGATGTCCGGTGCCGGATTTATGCTATTTGATGTGGAACGGGTTGAAATTTTGCGTGGTCCGCAGGGAACATTGTTTGGCCGTAATGCGACCGGGGGTTTGGTTCATTATGTGACCACAAAACCGGGTCCGGAATTTGGCGGTTACGGCAGCGTAACCTACGGAAGCTTTGACCGGATCAAGGTTCAAGGGGCGGTTAACACGCCCATTAATGACAAACTGGCGGTGCGCACTTCATTCTCTACCCACCAGGGCGGAGGTTATGTTACCAACCGCTTGCAGCCAGATCGGGATTTGAATAATGCTAATGAATCAGCGGGTCGGGTGCAGCTTTTATTTAGCCCTAATGAAGAAGTGGATCTTCTTTTGAATGCTCGTTTTGGAGAACAGGATATTCGGACCGGTTTTTTTGAAAATGTATCTTCCGAAAATCCTGATGGTGTTCTCACCCCGACCATACCCAATACCACCTTGAATGGTTTTTTGGATAACGATGGGGATCCTTTCTCCGGTGAATTTGATTCACCGGGTAGGAATAAGTTGGATACTTACGGCTTCAGCGGAACGCTGAATTGGGATTTTGGCTGGGCCGAATTGACCAGTATCACCGATTTTCAGTCTGTGGAACGGAACTATATTGAGGATTCCGATGCCTCGCCGGTAAAGTTCTTTAATTTCTTCCTAACCACCGATGCCGAACAATATTCGCAGGAAATCCGTCTGGGCGGAGAACAGGATAATTTTAAATGGGTGGGTGGTTTCTTTTATATGGATCTGGAGGTTAGTGATACCAACGGAGCCATCGCGCCGGGTTTGATGGAGGCATTTTTTGGCCCTATCGACGTGATTGGTTTTAACGGTATCAGAAATCCCTATGTGGCCAATACAGAAACATGGTCCCTGTTTGGTCAGGTTGAATATGAAGTGACCGACCAGATGACATTGATTGGTGGCTTTCGCTATATTGATGAGGATAAAGATTTCTTTTATCGTGATGTTTTGTTCCTGTTCCCTGATACGTCTGTGAATGGTCTGGACCCCAACGCCATTGAGATTGGTGATGCTCTGACACCATTCACAGGAGAACGTAAAGATACTAACTGGTCTGCACGCGTGCAGGCAAATTATCAGGCAAATGAGGATCTATTGATATATGCCAGCTGGAACCGCGGTGTGAAATCCGGCGGCTTTAATGCACCGCTTTTGCCGACGGATGTTTTTGTAACCGATGAGTTTATTACATATGACCCAGAAGAACTGGATGCCTTCGAAGTGGGTTTCAAGTGGGACTTTGCCGATGGCAAGGCACGTCTGAATGGGTCGGTCTATTATTATGACTATAATAATTATCAGGCCTTTGCCATCATCGGGCTGGACACCTTTACTCTGAATGCGGATGCGGAGAACAAAGGCTTTGAGCTTGAATTGCAACTTAATCCGGTTGAAGGCATGGATGTACAATTTGGCATTGCTTACATAGATGCCGATGTCACCAACGTTCCCGGCATTACCATTGATGTGGAAACCCCACTTGGAACCGTGAATGCCATTCGTCCGGGGGCCACGGTCAGTCCGGTTCAGACGCCAAAATGGAATCTTAACGGACTAATCCGCCACGAATTCCCCGTTGCCACTGGGGCCATAGCTATACAGGTTGATGGCCAGTATCGGGATGAGCATACTTTTGGTCTGCTGGAAACAGAAGCCCTGACCGAGGATGGTTATTTTGTAGGAAATGCCTCAATCAGCTATTTACCGGAAGATCAAAACTGGAGCCTGCGCTTTTTCGTGAAAAACTTCACTGATGAGGAATATTTGCTCCAGACATTTGATTTGTCTGGAACCTTGGAAAACGGCGGCATTTTTGGATTAACGGAACAGTATTTTGCTCCGCCCCGCACATGGGGGGCTAATATCTCCTTCGAATTCTAATCAATCTTAGTAAGGCAGTCTTTTTGTTTTGACAGAAAGGCTGCCTTCTTCAATACTACGACATCACCAAAATCAAAATATGGGAAAATCCATGTCCGGGAAAGCGCGTCTGTTTGCATCAGGGTTAATGCTTCTGGCATTATCTGCATTTTCAACGTCATCGTTGGCGAATGGTTCAGAGGGCAAGACATTGGTCAATGACACTTGTACTGCCTGCCACCAACAAACGGATGATGGGGGACTGGCTCGCATTTCTGAGGTTCGCAAGACGCCCGAAGGCTGGGACATGACCATATTCCGTATGCAGCATCTCCACGGGCTTGAGCTTGAGGATGAAGAACGTTTTGCTATCATCAAATATCTATCATCAGAATATGGTCTGGCCCCATCGGAAGCGGCACCTTTCCGGTATGTG
>JAJFIQ010000004.1 GCA_021774785.1 Emcibacter sp. | reverse complement strand
CCCCAATTGGAATTTCTAAATCTATCGGTTTAGGTGTCATAAGTTTTGCAGAAGATTTTGCACGATTACAACCGGACATTATAGTTTTGCTGGGAGATAGGTTTGAGATACTTGCAGCTGCGATTGCCGCCACTATTGCTCAAATACCTATTGCCCATCTTCACGGAGGGGAGACGACTGAGGGGCTTATAGATGAACCTATACGGCATAGCATTACTAAAATGTCACATCTTCATTTTGCATCTACAGAGGTATATAGAAATAGAATTATTCAATTAGGAGAACACCCTGACAGAGTTTTTAATGTTGGTGCGACTGGCCTAGAGGCCCTTAACAAATTAACCTTGATGAGTAAAAGTTCTCTGGAAGAAAACTTAGGATTCGAATTTGGAGAACAAAATTTTTTAGTGACTTATCACCCCGTAACGCTTTTGAGCCGCTCTGAAGAAGAGGCCTTTGGGGAACTGTTGATGGCCTTTGAAAAATTTCCAAATGCTAAATATATTATAACATATCCTAATGCAGATACATCTGGTCGTAAAATAATTGAAATGCAGCAATCATTTGCTAAAAAATATCCTGACAGAGTTTACTTAACACAGTCATTGGGGCAACTTCGATACCTAAGTGCTATTCAGTTTGTTGATGCTGTATTAGGTAATTCATCTAGCGCACTTATCGAGGTACCTTCACTAAATACTCCCTCAATTAATATTGGTATTCGTCAACAGGGGCGTATAGCCCCAGATTCTGTTCTTCATTGTGATGAAAATTGCAAAGCAATTGTTAAAGCAATGGGTAAAACATTGTCACCAGGATTTAAAGATTTCGTCAAAACGGTACAAAACCCGTATGGAGATGGCCATGTTGCTGAGAAATTTGTGCAAATTTTAAAAACGGTAAGCCTGAGCAATATTCTGATTAAAAAATTTAATGACCTTGAGTTCTTAACATGAGGGTGGCATTCATAGGGTGTGTAGACTTTAGCAAAGCGGCATTAGAATTATTATGCTCTATTGATGGCATTTCTATATGTGGTGTAATGACAAGAAGAAAATCACCTTTTAATGCCGATTTTTTCTGTTTGGGAGCAATTTCAGAATCTTTAGAAATTGATACTTTTTATGCTGATGAATGCCCAAAGGAAGAGCAAACAAGATTTTTTCAAATGGTCAAGCCAGATATTATTTATTGTTTTGGTTGGAGCTATCTCTTGCCACAAGAACTGCTTGATATTCCTTTACTTGGTGTAATTGGATATCACCCTGCTTTATTACCCTTAAACCGCGGGCGTCATCCTATTATCTGGGCCTTGGTGAGAGGGTTAAATGAAACGGCTTCCACTTTCTTTAAAATGGACGCAACTGCGGATAGCGGGCCGATTGTAAGCCAAGTTACAGTCCCAATTCTTGATACAGATGATGCACAATCTTTGTATGATTCCCTAATAAAAATTTCTATGGACCAAATAGTCGCGTTTACCAAGGGATTTTTAACAAATACTCAAATTTTAGTAGAACAAGATCATTTAAAGGCCAATGTTTGGCGTAAAAGAAGTGCAAAGGATGGTATGATTGATTGGCGAATGTCAGCAAGATCTATTTATAATTTGGTGAGAGCATTAAGACCTCCCTATCCAGGGGCAGAAGCATCAATCAATGGTACTTTGGCAAAAATATGGTCTGTAAAAGTCAATACTACTTGGCCAGAAAATCTTGAGCCTGGGAAGGTATTGAAGAACTCTGATGGCAAAGTAATTGTCAAATGTGGTGAGGATTCTATTGAAATATTAGAACATTCCATAAAAAATTTTCCACAAAAAGGGAAATATCTATGAAAGTAATTTTTGTAGCTCCGCATCCAGATGATGAATCACTTGGTTGTGGTGGAACAATTTTAAAACATCAAAAGTCAGGTGATGAAATTCATTGGCTGATTATGACCACCACTACCGGAGATAACAGATACAGTGAGGAGTTTTCTCAGGCGCGTCAGCAGGAAATTCAAAAGGTTGCTGATCTATACGGATTTAATTCTGTTCATATCTTGAACTTTTATCCTGCAACCTTGGATCAAGTTCCGATGAGTGATATGATTGGTGAGGTCAATGCCATAATACAAAATATACAGCCAAATATTGTCTATCTTCCCTATCGGGGGGATGCGCATTCTGATCATGCCGTTGTATTCGATACCTGTATTTCTTGCACAAAATCATTTAGAAACCCGTTCATCAAATCTGTTAGAGTGTATGAAACTCTTTCTGAAACAGATTTTGGTTTCAACCCCGATAATAATGGCTTTAGACCAAATTATTTTGTTACTATCAATGAATATTTGGATAAGAAAATTGAAATATTGAATGTCTTTACAAGTGAAATGAAAGCGCCTCCTTTTCCTCGAAGTGAAGAATCAGTAAGGGCCTTGGCATTATTACGCGGACAAGTTGCTGGCTCGCTTAATGCTGAAGCATTCATGTCGTTAAAGGAGATTTGGTGTGATTGATGATGTATTGATCATTGCTGAAGCGGGTGTAAACCATAATGGTGATATTGGTCTGGCAAAAGAGTTGATCGCAGCTGCTGCAGAGGCAGGCGCTGATATTGTGAAATTTCAAACCTTTAAGGCGGAAAAACTAGTCACAAAAACGGCTGAGAAAGCACAATATCAAAAAGACAATTGTGGCGCGGACGAAACCCAGTTTGAAATGCTTAAGAAGCTTGAACTGAATGAGGATAAGCACTTTGAGCTCATAGAGTGCTGTAAAAATAACAATATACAATTCCTTTCCACAGCGTTTGATAATAGTAGTCTGGATTTTTTGGCTAGGGTTGCCAAATTAGATTTATTGAAAATACCTTCGGGCGAAATTACCAATGGCCCCTTTATTCATGATCATGCAAAAACAGGGGCACATATTATATTATCCACCGGCATGGCGACATTGGGTGAGATTGAAAAAGCCCTTGCCGTCCTTTCCCACGGCTACTGCAAGCCAAAAGAGCATATTAACTCCCTTGATGATTGTTTTTCCCTTTTGGCTACAGAGGATGGGCAGAAATCTTTAAGAAACAAAGTTACTCTTTTGCATTGCACTACTTCATATCCAGCCCCCGTTGAAAGTGTGAACTTAAGAGCAATGGGTGTCATGCAGGATGCTTTCGGCTTACCTGTTGGATATTCGGATCATACCTCAGGTTTGGTGGCATCAATTGCAGCAGTTGCGCGCGGAGCATCCGTAATAGAAAAACATTTTACTCTTGATAAAAACATGGAAGGGCCAGATCATAAGGCATCCCTGGAGCCAAATGAATTAAAAAAAATGGTGGAAGATATTCGTCTTACATCCCAGATGTTGGGAAATGGGGTTAAATTACCTCATCCTGTTGAAATCAGCGCCAAACTGGTAGCAAGGAAAAGCATAGTTGCGCGACAAAAAATCAAAGCAGGGGATATTTTGACATCTGATAACTTGACCATAATACGACCCGGTGCAGGAAGAAGCCCAATGGAATGGTGGGCGATCCTCGGAACTTTGGCAATCAAAAATTATGAGGAAGGTGACTTGATTGAGTAACCTAGGAAAACAAGATGATTTGCCTGTAATGATTATTGGTTCTGGTGGGCATGCTTGTGTTGTGGCCGATGCATTAAATGTTTCAGGATGTAGCATAGTCGGCTTTACTGATAGTCAAATAGCTGTTGGTACAAATATTCTCGTTGGATTATCCGTTTTGGGAAATGATAATATTTTATCAGACTATAAAGCAGATTCTTTAAATGTGGCAATAGGTGTGGGGTTTATGCCAGGTAATAATACCCGTTTTGAAATATTTCACCGTTTAAAAAAAGAGGGTTTTTTTATTAAATCCGTTATACACCCCTCCTCAGTTATTGGAAGTCAGGTTACTATACAGGAAGGGGCTCAGATCATGGCAGGGGCCATCTTGCAGCCTAGGGCCGTCATAGGGGTCAACGTTATTGTGAATACTGGTGCTAGAATTGATCATGATTCAATTATTGGTGACCATAGCCACATCGCACCGGGCGTAACGGTCTGTGGGGGAGTTACCATCGGCAAAAATTGCTTTGTCGGCGCTGGCGCAACCATTATACATGGAATTGATGTAGGTGATAATGTGGTAATCGCCGCGGGCGCCACGGTGTATAATGATATATTACCGGGTCAAGTTTATACGAAAAGAGAGAAAAGTGTATAACTGGAAAAAAACCGTCGTTACTGCTGACATGTCTCTTATGGATGTATTGGCCATCATTGATAAAGAAGCTTTGCGAATTGCACTGGTAGTGGATGCACAAGGCGGATTGATCGGAACCTTAACCGATGGTGATGTACGTCGCGCACTTCTTGAACATGGAAATCTGCAAATTCCAGTAATAGAGGTGATGAATAAACACCCAATAACAGCGCTGCAAACCATGTCATCTATAGAATTAGATACCTTTATTCAGAGTAAAAATATTTTAGCTATTCCGATAGTAGATGAAAATAATATCTTGCTTGGTCTTCATACTTTACAAAGTTTGCAGAGTGGAAAAATTCACGAAAATTCTGTCTTTATAATGGCTGGTGGATTTGGTACCAGGTTGAAACCTTTGACTGACAACTGTCCCAAACCTATGCTGAAAGTGGGCGGGAAACCTATTTTAGAAATTATTTTAGAGAGGTTTCTGGAAGCTGGATTCAGAAACTTCTACTTTTCTACACATTACCTGCCAGAAGTTATTCGGGATTATTTTTGTGATGGGTCACAATATGGTTGTTCTATCCAATATGTGCATGAAGAAAACCCATTAGGCACAGGGGGAGCATTGGGGCTGTTGCCAGATAATTTGCCAGATTTACCTTTAATTATGATGAATGGCGATGTGTTAAGCAAAGTTGATTTTGAGCATTTGTTAAAATACCACGGTGAGCAAGAATCAGTTGCGACAATGTGTGTTAGAAAATTTGAATATCAGGTTCCTTACGGCGTTGTACAGGGAGATGGGCATCGAATTATAAGTATGGTTGAAAAACCCAAACAGGCTTTTTTCATCAATGCGGGAATTTATGTGATTGATAAACGGATAATAAAGTCAGTACCTAAAGGTAAAAAAATTGATATGCCGACATTATTGGAAAGTCATATGTCAAATCAAAAAAATATATCGATGTTCCCAATACATGAATATTGGATTGATGTTGGTAAAATGAATGATTTTGAACAGGCGCAAAATGACTATTTAAAGGATTTTAATGATAATTAATAAAAAAATACTGGCCATTATTCCTGCCAGGGGGGGGAGTAAGGGCATACCCCGAAAGAACTTGGTTGAGTTAGGGGGGAAGCCTCTAATAGTCCATACGATAGAACAGGCAAAGAGATCTAAATATATTAATAGATTAATATTATCTTCAGATGATGAAGACATTATCAAAGTTGCCCAAGAAGCGGGTTGCGAAGTCCCCTTCATTCGTCCGAGTGATTTAGCGACAGATAAAGCTTCTACGATAGATGTCGTGCTGCATGCTATAGAAGCCCTGCCAGAATTTGATTATGTTGTCATATTACAAACAACCTCGCCTTTTCGGTCTGTCAACGACATTGACGAATGTATAGAAAAATGTATTTCCGGTAATGTGTATTCCTGTGTATCTGTGACGGTTGCCGAGAAAAGTCCTTATTGGATGTATACATTGGATAAAGACGAAAGAATGTCTTCATTGATGGGTGATATAACTTTTACTAGAAGACAGGATATTCCTAAATCATATGCGTTGAATGGTGCCGTATACGTCTTAAAAAGTGATGATATTAAAGAAAATGTTTCTTTAATTACTTCAGAAACCATAGCACATGTTATGCCTGTAGAGAGATCATTAGATATTGATACAAAATTTGACCTTAAAATTGCTAGAGCCATGGTCGAAATAAGGGTTAATGAATTATAGTATAGATCATTGTTATGGACAGCTCATAATACTCAAGAATCGATCCGTCAAAATATCATTTTGATGATGAATTTCTTTATAAAAGTAGGATAATTTAATGCGCGAATACCACATTCTCTTGATTGGTGCAGGGCACTTGGGAAGTCGTCATCTGCAAGCCTTATCGCAGAGCAAATTGGATATTTTTATTTCTGTAGTAGATCCATCTGAGACATCACTTTCCGTTGCGAAAGAGCGGTTTTTAGAAGTGAATGAAACCGCCACTGAAAAAGAAATAATTTTTCTGACCTCCATATCTGCTGTTAAGAATAATGTTGATTTTTGCATTATTGCCACCAACGCTGAATACCGCTTGCAAATTTTAAAAGATTTATTAGCGCATACAGAGGTAAAAAATATTCTATTGGAGAAAGTACTATTTCAGTCAAGTGAACAATTAGATGAAGCATGCACTATAATTGAAACCAATGAAGTTAAAGCGTGGGTTAATTGTCCTAGACGAATGCAGCCTATCTATAGACAATTAAAAGAAATCTTATCAGAAGCAGAAGTCAGCTTGGCGGTGAATGGAAGCAACTGGGGTTTGGCATGCAATGCAATTCACATGATAGATTTATGGTTCTTTCTTAATGATCATAAAAACTATAGTTTGGATATTGAAAACTTATCACCTCGGATATATGAAGGAAAAAGGAAGGGTTATAAAGAGTTGGGGGGGATTTTAAGGGGGTATTCCGGCAATCGTGAAATTACACTCAGATGCGATGTGAATGACGAAGGGGTAATGCTACAACAAATACTTCAGACACCGCAATATAGAGTTTCCATTGATGAGTTGAAAGGTAAATGTGAAATTGAGAATTTAACGACTTTAAATAAAGAAATCATAGAATTTAAGATACTTTTCCAGAGCCAATTAACCCATATTGTCGCAGATATGATATTAACTACAGGGGATTGTGACTTAACGCCGTTTACTGAAGCAGCAGATCAACATCGACCATTTTTGAATGGATTATTGGATTTTTTCAACTTGCACAGTAAAACGAAAATTGATATTTCTCCCATAACGTAATTAGGAAGAACTAGAATGATATTGTTAATCGGTGCAGGCCCTATGGCACAGGAGTATAGCAAAGTTTTAGACGCAATTGGGGTAGAATATGATGTCCTAGGCAGAGGGGCAGTCTCTGCTGAAAAGTTTGAGAAAGAAACGGGGCATAATGTTATACTTGGCGGACTATCTCAGTATATGGAAGCCGCTAAAGTTCGACCGAATACAGCTATTGTAAGTGTTAGTGTTGAACAACTCGCTAAAATAAGTAATCAGCTATTAGCATATGAAGTAAAAAATATTTTGATTGAAAAACCAGCGGGTGTAACTTTTGATGAAATCCAAGAATTTTCTGAAGCGGCCACTCATTATAATGCAAAGGCCTTTATTGCATATAATCGTAGGTTTTATAGTTCTGTAACCGCCGCTCAAAAAATTATTGAAGAAGACGGTGGCGTTGAAAGCTTTAATTTTGAGATCACTGAATGGGCTCATACTATAGAAAAAATTTCAAAATCTCCAAATGTTAAAGAAAACTGGTTTCTGGGAAATACATCACATGTTGTTGATCTCGCCTTTTTCCTTGGAGGAACACCAAAAGAAATAAGTTGTTTCACTGCGAGTAAAACCAGTTGGCATAAGAGAAGCGCCAACTTCTCTGGTGCAGGCGTGACAAAAAATAATGCATTATTTTCATATCATGGCAACTGGAATGCCCCTGGACGTTGGAGTGTCGAGATGCTGACCAGGAAACATCGATTAATATTTCGTCCTATCGAGAAATTACAAATACAGAAAATAGCTACGGTAAAAATTGAAGAAGTTGAAATTGATGATGCGTTAGACGTCAGATTTAAGCCGGGACTATTTAAGCAAGTAGATTGTTTTTTGAAGGGAGAGACAAGCTATCTCTGTTCAATTCAAGAGCATGCAATAAATTGCCAATATTATGCCAAGATGGCAAATTATAAGTAACTATAAAACGGTTTCCTTTGTAGAAGTCGATTTATGTTTTCATTCTTACAATGCCTATGATAGGGGGCAGTCGCCGAACAGTACTATAAACTCGTTAGTGTCCCCTCTATCGTTAAAATACACGCGTGAACTATTCTGCGAAGCTACTTGCAAACGATATAAAACCAGCCCACCATAATATTGAAAGAAATTACTTCCTAAGTAGAGAAAATGAAAAAAATAAATTTATATTTGATATTAGCTCCCTTTCAATTGCTGTCCGCGGTTGAAAATATTGAAAGGACTGAAGGTTCTGAAGCCTGGTTAATAATACGGGGCACCAAAACTTCAAGAAATATTGATCAAATATCAGCAATTCTAGATGAGAGAGACTGGGATAAAATAATATACTTACCTGGAAACTCAGATATCCTCGCAATGTTAGGTCTTTTATGGCTTAAATTATTTTTTATTTTAAAAAACATTAAAGTGGTAAGTTTAAATATAGGTGAGTTCCGCTCTAAGCTATGCCAATGGACTATTAGAATTATTAACGCGGAAAAGGTGGGGTTGTTGGATGATGGGGTGGCTTTATTGACTTTTTATGCCCCCCAAGAGAAGGGGATAAAAGGAGTAGAAAAACGGGAACTTTTAAATAAAATTAATCCGATTTACTATAATCTTTCAATGCAGAATAAGCTCATATTAAAAAGTTTTTTGACATTACCAAATTCAAATTATTGGGTGGTAAAAAAATATGACTTTAATAAATTTAGGGAAAAAATAAAGCCTTCTTTATGCGATACACTAGAAGATGAAATTTTTTTTCTTGGTGGGAAATTTGTTGAGGATAATCATTGTGATCTTGAATCTTACCTTAAGCTATGTAAATTAATTCTTGAAAAATTTTCGAAAAAGAAAATTACATATCTCCCCCATAGAGGGGAATCGGATGAAAAAATTCTAATGCTTCAAAAGTATTTTTCTTTCAAAATATTCCGTCCGACAAAACCAATAGAATTGTATCTTGCTGAAGCCAATAAGCGTCCTGGTAGTATTGTCTCCTTCCAGTCTGCGGTGCTTTTTACAATCCCCGAATTATTCCCTGAAGTTAAAGTATATTATGCTAAAATTAACCTAAAAGCATTTTTAGACCCGTCTGGAATCAATGGAACCATCATTAAATATTTGGAAAGAATAAATAATATTTCTATAATGGACATAGAATGAATTTAGAAAAAGCTGTGGCTTTAATTATGCCATCTTCAGGAGTCTTTTTTGTATAAGAATACCTTTATATTTGGCATGGGTAATATATTCTCTGCGCTTAGCCTTTTTCTGTTATTACCAGTATTAACTCATTATATTTCTCCGAAAGAAATGGGGGGTATCGCATATTTTGAGACTATTATTCTGATTGTAGCACCATTAATTACCTTTGGAATTGATGGCTTCCTTTCTGTGAAATATTTTGTTTTAGACAAATATGAGCGAAGCGTTTTATCCAGAAGTGTAATTGTCATACCGCTATGGACCGGTATTATTGTTACGGTGCTTGTTATTTTACTATTTCAGTTTGATTTCCAAATACCCATTCTACATATAGGCTGGCTTTTTGGCATAGGCACTCTAGGTTTATTACAAAGTATCGCTGCTTTTACGTTTTCGTATCTTCAAATGCAACAACGGGCATTGTTATATGCTAGTTATAAAATTATTGGGACATTAGTTGGCGTAATATCAGCCTGTATTTTAATAATTTATTTTGATGCTGGCGCAACTGGTCGATATGCTTCATTTTATATTGCTGGTCTGGTTATGATTATATTTGGGCTATTGATACTAAAAAAAGAAAAAATATTTGATGTAATTCCCAAAAAAAAATATGTCTATTCTGCTTTAAAGTTTGGGCGTGGCATGGTGATACATTCGTGGAGCGGAATTATTTTTTATGCATCAGACCGCTTAATTATTGGGTCGGTAGCCGGTTCTGAAGAATTGGGGCAATATGCGGTAGCCGCTCAAATTGGAATGATTATGTCTATTGTACAAACAACCTTCAGCCAAATATGGACGCCGTATTTATTTAGAAAAATGGAAACTAGAATTACTAAAGAAGAAATTAAGAAATACTCATATCGATGCATGGGAATATTGTTTATTGTATCCGCTTTATGTGCTGCAATTGTTCAGCCAGTCTTTATTTGGTTTATTGATATTCAATACCACGCCATGATAGAAGTGGCTTATTGGATCGTTGCTAGCTATCTATTTTTAGGTTTTTATAAGGTTTATGTTGTTCACTTATTTTATAATGAAAAAACGCTAACGATTGCCAAATATACCGCCTTTTGCGCCACTATTAATATATTACTAACATTTTATTTTGTTAAAAATATGGGCGCTCCCGGGGCCGCTAAGGCAACATTCATTTCAAGTGTTATTTTCTTTTTATTAGTTTATTTTAAATCAAATTCTCTAATCACAGACAAGGAGGCTGTAAATGCGAAAAGTATTTAAGATAGCACGATTGTTAAGAGCATTATGTTGCACACTTTTTGCAAAATTATTAATTGGTTCACACCAAGGAAATTTGTTTACTGGAAGTTATTGTCGATTAACAAAAAACACTAACGTTGGGAATAATGTAAATTTTAATGGCATGAGAATATATGGGAGAGGACAAGTCATTATAGGGGATAATTTTCATTCTGGGTTTGGGTGTGAAATTTTAACAGAGAACCATAATTATGAAGGGTGCACTATTCCATATGATGATACTTATTCCATTAAAAACGTATCAATTGGTGATAATGTTTGGTTTGGTCATCGGGTCATTTTACTTCCAGGAATTAAAATAGGGGAAGGTGTTATAATTCAAGCTGGAAGTGTTGTTGTATCTGATATCCCTGATTGTGCAATTGTGGGAGGGCATCCTGCTAGAGTCTTTTCTTACAGAAATAAAGAACATTATTATTTATTAAAAGAACAAGGAAGAACGCACTAGGTTATGAGCGTAGAATGACAATATGAGTCTTATGAAACAACCCCTGACCTCGTTATATGGAAAAAGCAAAAATGTGTGGCCCATCACTATTTTCATACTTATATTTCCTGCCCAACAGCTTGTGATTTCCACGCCATTTACCCCCATTAGAATCTATATGATTGTTGTCGTTATTTTAGGGTTGTTCTTGTCCCTTCACAATTTGGTGTTCTCTAAATCAATACACTATAAGTATGATAATATAGATATAGCCATTGGAATGCTATTTCTATATATGCTATTTTCCTCACTGTGGGCGGTCAATGTATTGCTCGCGATGCAAATGGCCATTGGAATTATTTTACTACTATTTACATATTTTGTTTTACGAACTATTTTATCAAAACGATCAATCGTCGAGTTGAAGTCGGCCTGTATACAAGCAAGTAAATTATTTATAATACTATCTTTTTCTTATTATATTGTAGGACTTATACAGCATTACATATTTGGTGCACCACTTGAAATAAAGGAAGGCACTCAGGTAGCTTATATGTATGGGGTCTATTTCGAGGGAGGAATACTGCCACGCCTGCGGGGGATTTGTGATAGCCCCAATAACTTTGGTATGTATGGGGTATTTTTTTTAGCATCTTTATTTTTAATGGAAAAAATTAGTAAATTCTACGTCACTAGCATTATTGTGCTAATGGTTTTAACACTTTCATATACAACCTATTTAGCACTTATTTTAATGTGTAGTGTTTTTTTTATCAAACGATATGGTGTCAAAGTAACACTATTTTTTGTAATGATTGCTATTGGAGCATTAGTAATTTTTGTTATAAATAGTGGGTTAATAGAAAATATATATACAGATAATGCTGATATCATGCACCGTATTTTAACGGGCAGTGGTCGGTGGGAAATATTTGGATTTGCACTTCAGAATTTTGCCGATAATCCCCTGTTGGGACATGGCCTTAATCAGGCACGTGAAGTTTTGGATCCTTTGAGGCATGGTGTGAGAAGCACACACAATAATTTTATTGAAATTTTATTGGAAGGCGGCTTAATCGGAGCTACTCTTTATTTGGTTGGAATTGCTATTTTATTTACCAAGGCAGGGTCACTGAAAAACGATAGAAATCTAAACTTATGGGCTGTTAGTTCTTTATTGGGGTTTTTTATATTTTCTAATGCAAATGTTACCCTTTATGCAGACTCTACCATATTAATGTTAGCTGTATTGGCTTCAATGAGTGTCCCGAAATATTATTTGATAACTGATCAAATAGTGGATAAAAAAGACGGACACATTGAGCAAACAAAACCACACCGGGAACTAAAAAAATTAAAATAAGAAAATTTAAATGAAAATAAAAAAGCATAACACTAATGTTACAGTGTTATTTTTACTTGATACAATTGATTGCCTTTATATTTTAGGTATTCTGCGAGAGGTTAATAGTGACAAATAAGAAGATGTTGACGGTTTCAGTAATTATTCCTTGTCGAAACGAAAAAAATTATATTGAACATTTCATAGATTCCCTGATCCAACAGGATTATCCATCAAACTCTTTAGAAATTTTAATTGTTGATGGTGTGAGTGATGATGGAACGATTGAAATATTGGATAATATAAAATCTAAAAGAAAGAACATCATAGTATTAAATAATAAGAAGAAATTTGTTTCTCCTGGTTTAAATTTGGCAATCCAGAAGGCCTCAGGTGAAATAATCGTACGAATGGATGTTCATACAGATTATCAAAGTGATTATATTTCTCAATGCGTGACAGCTTTATTGACGTCAGGAGCGGATAACGTTGGCGGGCCAGCCAGAACACGATCCAAAACATATATACAAAATGCAGTGAGTATTGCATATCACTCTCCATTTTCGGTGGGAGGAGCAAAATTTCATGATGTAAATTTTGAAGGTTTTGTAGATACAGTAACTTATGGGTGTTGGTATACAAAAACTATTAAAGCCATGGGGTTATTTGATGAGGAACTTATACGTAATCAGGATGATGAATTAAATCTAAGAATGGTGCGTTCAGGAATGAAAATATGGCAAACACCTAAAATTAAATCTTGGTATTATCCTAGGGCATCAATTAGTGCCCTTTTTAAACAATATATGCAGTATGGTTATTGGAAAGTCAGAGTAATTCAGAAACATAGAATACCAGCATCTATCCGGCATCTTATTCCAGGCAGTTTTGTGGCATTTATCATGCTGCTTACCGTGTTGTCTCCATTTTCAAAAATAGCGTTTTTATTTCTGGCAACCCTCCTAGGGTTATACATGGTAGCTAACTTTAGCGCATCCTTTATAACGTGTTTTAAACCAAAATATTGGAAGTTTTTGGTGATAATGCCCCTAATTTTTACGGCCTATCACTTTGGGTATGGCTTTGGTTTTTTACAAGGCTTGATTGATTTTATTTTGTTGCGCAAAGGCGGGCGATCATCATTTTCTAAAATCACGAGATCTGGGACAGATAAGTAGAAAATTGAGAAAGAGTAAAAGAAATATTCATATTAACTCCCTTGAGATTTTTAAGTTATTTTTCTATGATAGATGAACACGTAGGGATATTACTATGAATGAAAATGAAGTTACTCGAATTCAGCATGTTTATAATGAACGGAATGCTCGATTAAATAGAGAATATAACCTTCTATTTTCGGCTAATACACATCTCGGAAGATACACGTTGGATTTAAAACTATGCTCCTTTTTAATAAAACATTTTCCTGATGGTGTAGAGCATATAAAAGCATTGGATGTGGGGTGTGGTGTTGGTAACTTGTTACAATTTTTGAACAATATTGGTGCTCAAACAAACAATTTATACGGAATTGATCTATCAGAATATAGGGTTCTTGAGGCTAAAAACAGGAATTCTGGCATGAATTTTGAAATTGGAACTGGTGATTTACCTTATGAAAAAAAGAGCTTTGACCTCATTACAGCTATGACCGTATTCACCTCTATTCTGAGCAATGAAATGAGAGTAGGACTGGCACAGGAAATGTCAAATGCATTAAAGGAAGATGGCTGTATCTTGATTTATGATTTTAAGTATAATAACCCGAATAATTCCGATGTTCGTGCGCTGTCATATAATGATATAACAAGGTTATTTCCAAACTGCTCCATAAGAAGAAAATCAGTAACCTTAGCACCTCCCATTGCCAGAAGAGTAGCCAACAAGTCAATATTTCTTGCTCTTTTGCTGGAAAAGTTTTTTCCCTTCTTACGCACCCACAACTTATATTATATCACAAAAAGCAACTTATAAAATTGAGGATTAGTAATCGTGTGGAAAATTCAACTTTTTAAGCTTAATTTTGATGAGCGTGAGAAAAATGCAGCTTCTGATGTGGTAGAGGGGGGGTGGCTGGCAATGGGCGAGCGTATCCTTGATTTTGAATCATCATTCTCTAATTTTCTCGGAAACAAGGTCCAGTGTGTTGCGACTTCCAGCGGCACTGCTTCATTACATATGTCACTATTGGCACTGGATATAGGGTCGGAAGATGAAGTGATTATTCCTGCTTTAACCTTTGTGGCTGATGCCAATGTTGTACGTATGGTGGGAGCACGTCCTGTTTTAGCAGATTGTGAATCTTTAGCTAACTGGAACGTATCTGCCAATTCAATTGAAAAATGTATAACACCCCAAACTAAAGCAGTGATTGTTGTTCATTATGCAGGTTACCCTTGTGACATGCCGGCAATAGTAGCGCTTTGTAAAAAACATGGTATTTATTTGATTGAGGATGCGGCTCACGCACCTGGTGCCTCTATTGAAGGGAAGAGGTGTGGTACATGGGGAGACATTGGTTGTTTCTCATTCTTCAGTAACAAGAATCTTTCTGTTGGTGAGGGTGGAATGGTGTCAACGCAAAATGAAGATTTGTATCAACGCCTGCGTTATTTGCGTTCGCATGGTATGACCTCTTTAACTTTGGATCGTCACAAAGGACGAGCAGTTTCCTATGATATAGCTGAAATTGGTCTAAATTACCGTATGGATGAGATTCGTGCCGCGTTAGGTCTGGTACAATTAGATAAGTTGCCCTCCGGCAATGCTCTACGAGAAAATCTGACTGCTCGATATAGAGCTAACCTTAAAGGTTCATCAGTTACAATTCCTTTTGACGCAATGTCACATGATAGTATTTCAGCATATCATATTTTGCCGGTTTTATTACCAAAGGAAGTCGATAGGCTTAAAATTATCGAATCATTGAAAAATAACGGTATTCAATCGAGTATTCATTATCCGCCCTTCTGGGGTTTTACTGCTTACAAGGACTGTTTTGACCCTTCAGACACTCCAATAGCTGCTGATATTTGTGATCAAGAGTTGACTTTGCCGTTGTTCCCCACCCTGACTATTGATGAGGTGGATTCCGTTACTACGGCTCTACAGGAGGCGCTTACATGACTATGGATAAGACTACGTTACAATTAATCGGACGAAGTTCCACACTATTTGACGAAGATATTAATCAGCTTGAAGACCAGCTATCTGAACAGGTAAAAAATGCACGGTTTCTGGTAATCGGCGGGGCAGGGTCTATTGGTCAGGCGGTTACAGGTGAAATATTCAAGCGTAAGCCGAAAGCCCTTCATGTTGTAGATATCAGTGAAAATAATATGGTTGAGTTAGTACGTAATCTTCGTAGTACTCTTGGTTATATTGATGGAGATTTCCGCACATTTGCCCTTGACTGTGGAGGACGCGAGTTTGAAATTTTAATGGCTACTGAAGGTCCTTACGACTATGTTTTGAACCTCTCGGCTCTTAAGCATGTACGCAGCGAAAAAGACCCTTTTACTTTGATGCGTATGGTGAATGTTAATATATTTAATACAATAAAAACAATGAATCTAGCGCGCGCGGGCGGAGCCCAGAAATATTTCTGTGTCTCTACCGATAAAGCCGCCAATCCCGTCAACATGATGGGGGCCAGCAAACGCATTATGGAAATGTTCCTGATGCGGGAGAGCCTGACGCTACCCGTATCAATGGCACGCTTTGCAAATGTGGCATTTTCCGATGGCTCGTTGCTGCATGGTTTTAACCAGCGTTTTGCCAAGCGGCAGCCGATTGCGGCCCCCAACGATGTGCGCCGTTATTTTGTAACGCCACAAGAATCCGGTGAGCTGTGCCTAATGTCCTGTTTGTTGGGGGATAATCGTGATATTTTCTTTCCAAAATTAAGTGAAAAACTTCACTTGATCTCTTTTTCGGATATTGCGGTTCTTTATTTAAGGCAACTTGGGTTTGAGCCTTTTGAGTGCGCCAGTGAAAATGAGGCACGAGAAAGGGCGGATGAGTTGATTTCGAAAAAGCAATGGCCTTGTTACTTTTTTAAGAGCGATACCACAGGTGAAAAGGACTTTGAGGAGTTTTTTACTGATAAAGAAGACCTAGATATGAGCCGCTTTAATAACCTTGGTGTAATTCGCAATAAACCTGAGTTTGATGATGATAAACTGAATGCTTTTGCATCAGGAATTAAGTCTATTCGAGATAAATCTATATGGATTAAAAAAGATTTTGTTCAGATATTCTTTGATATTCTGTCTGAGTTTGATCATAAGGAAACAGGCAAATATCTAGATCAAAGGATGTGAGTATGCAGCGACTGTTCGATATTATTTTTTCAAGTCTTACCCTTTTAATGCTAACTCCAGTACTATTGCCAATAGTAATTATACTAAAATTCAGTGGAGAAGGTGAGGTTTTCTTTCTACAGGATCGAATTGGTCAGCATGGGAAAAAGTTTAAACTTTTTAAACTAGCAACTATGCTCAAGGATAGTCCTAATATTGGCAGCCAAACGGTAACTATGAAGGGTGACCCCCGTATTTTACCTGTTGGTATGTTTCTACGAAAAACAAAAGTTAATGAATTGCCACAATTGCTGAATATATTTTTAGGCGATATGAGCGTTATTGGCCCACGCCCTCAAGCACAAAGATGTTTTGATGCATTTCCCAAAGATCTACAGGAAATAATCATTAGAGTGAAGCCTGGGCTTTCAGGTATTGGTTCTATTATATTTCGAGCAGAGGAAGATATTCTCGCTGGTCATGCGGGTTCTTTGGATTACTACGACCAAGTAATCGCACCGTATAAGGGAAGTGTCGAGGCTTGGTATGTCAACCACCATACGCTTTGGATATATTTTTTGTTAATTGCTGTGACAATTTGGGTGGTAATATTCTCAAAGTCAACCTTGGTATGGAAAACATTAAAAAGTTTGCCACCCCCTCCGGATGAGCTCAAGGTGGCATTGAATTATTATGAACTGTCTCTGAATACATAAACAATCAGAGTGTTTGAGTTTCTGTATTAGATTAGAAAATTAGAACAGAACCGGATCAAATAAATTTATGCGGTCGTAGACAGAACACCACGGCTTTAGCCGTGGTTGAATGAGCCTTGAGGCGGTATATTGGCAGTATGGAAGTCATAAAAACCGCACATAGCATGTATAGTTTACAATATCATGTGGTCTGGGTCTGTAAATACCGCCGAAAGATCCTGAAACCTGGTGTCTGTTCGTATATACGCAAAACGTTACCGGGACTACTTCGCGCAATGCCCGGCGTGACCATAGAGGCAATTGGCTTTGATCACGATCATATCCATATGCTCATTACTATCCCACCTAAATACAGTATCTCCAATGTGATGGGACGTTTAAAAGGCCAATTGGCGTCGAGGATGCGTAAATTTTTTCCATGGTTGGCAAAGGTCTATTGGGACGAGAATATTGTATGGTCACCCGGATATTTCGTGAGTAGTATCGGTTTGGATGAAGATACAATACGAAATTATGTGGAACACCAGGGACAACAGGATGAGGGACAACTCCGGCAGGAGTTGTAATGTTGCGCGGAGCGGGCGAAAGCCATAGGACCACGGGTTTACCCGTGGGTATCTATATGAACCTATCCTATTAACTTTGTAAGAGATTGTTCATATGAACTTATATGTAGGTGGTTTGAAGCAAATACAGATATGAAATAGGTTGAATTAACCCGTAATAAAGTGGATAAGAAGGACCTTATTAGTTTTGTAATAGGAATTACTTCTATGAATACCGTGGATATTTTCTGATGAGTGAATCTAAAAACCAGCCACAGATTACCAGTCAATCTCCAACTGACCCTCAAATACCTACCACAGTGTATGGCATGCAGAAAGAGGATGAGGTTGATCTTCTTGAATACTGGCACATCATCTGGGCAATGAAGGTGTTCATCCTTTCAGTAACATTTGCAGCTGCGATTCTGGCTGCTACTATTTCTCTAACGATGCCTAATATTTACCGTGCTGATTTGCTTATTGCCCCTGTTTCCGAGGAAGGTAAGGTTGGAGGCCTGTCATCAACTTTGGGCAGTTTAGGCGGCCTTGCATCACTGGCAAGTGTCAACATTAATAACGACACTAATGTGCAAGAAAATCTAGCCGTACTTAGCTCACGTGAATTTATTTGGTCTTTTATTAAAGATAAAAAATTGATGCCGGTATTATTTCCTGACCAATGGGATACAGTAAAAAAGAAATGGCTGGAAAGTGATGATAAAAACCAACCCAGTTTGTGGGATGCGTATAGGCTTTTTTCCAAGGAAGATTTGCTTTCTGTTTCGATAGATAAGACTTCAGGTTTAGTAACTTTAAGTGTTGAATGGACGGATGCAAATTTAGCCGCTCAATGGGGCAATTTATTGGTGCAGAGGTTGAATGATCACTTACGCCAAATAGCCATTAAACATAGTTTTAGTACATTGGAATATTTAAATAAAGAATTACTGCATACGCAAATTGAAGATCAACGCAGGATATTATTTGAATTAATAAGCCAAGAACAGAAAAAAGCAATGTTAGCCAATACACGCAAGCAGTTTGCATTTAGGGTGATTGATCAAGCTGTAGCGCCGGATAAAAAATCCAAACCGAAACGCGCATTGATCGTAATACTTACGAGCTTTATTGTTGGTTTTCTATCTATTATTGTTGTGTTCATTCGTGAGGGGATAAAAAATCGAGCTGCCAAGATGGAATAGACTGTGAGTAGTTCCTAATTATGTAGGCATCTTGCAAGATTAAAATGAAGTAAGTAGAAAGCGGTAACGGCCGCGGGGTAGTATCCGATATTCCGTGTAAGTGACCGGTTCATTTTATTTCCTTCTTCAATATATTGAAGAAGGAA
>JAJFIQ010000028.1 GCA_021774785.1 Emcibacter sp. | reverse complement strand
CAATGACAATCTGGGCAATGAAGACAATATCTATATTTTCACAGACGGGTCAGTTGTAATTCCGGAAACGCCTGTTTCCCTTAACCTGCATCTTGGTTATGAGGACGGGGCATTTGCCGATGGAAAATGGGATTGGATTGTGGGCGCTTCTGTCAGCTATTCAGGTCTGGACTTCGGCGTATCCTATATCGACACCAATATTGATGGTGGCGGTTCTGATGCCAGAATAGTCTTTAGTGTTGGTGCCAGCTTCTAAGATTACTTAATGTCAAGAAAAGCCGCTCATGATCAGGGCGGCTTTTTTTATGGGTTTTTATTCCTGAAATTTCTGAAGGTTGGAACATAGAACCCTTATGCCTTGAGGCCTAGACCATTTAATATATTAAATATGTAACTTTTTATTAATAATTACTTGCATATACTCATTCAATAATATGGGTATAAATACATTGCATATGGCTGGGTGAAGAAAATTGGATTTAAATTAAGAAAATACAACTATTAAGCGCAGGGATCTAGACATGAAGTATCTGAATAATTTTAAAATTGCCGTAAAGTTACCAGCATTTATCGTATTGTTTTTAATGATAGCCTGTATGGCTGTTGGCATATCGGCCTATATGGATGCCAAGGATGCGGTATTTACCGAAGTTGAAGGCAAACTCACCGCCATTCTGACCGCAAGAAAGTCGGAGCTTGGTGGTTATATGGCTTCTATTGAGGAAGACCTGTTGATCACTGCGGGAAATCCAGCCACATTACAGGCTTTAAAAGCCTTAGAAAATGGCTGGGACAAGATTGGTGATAATCCAACGCAGGCACTTCAGCGTTTATATATATCCGATAACCCGCAAGCCTTAGGCGAGAAAGACAAATATTATGATGCCCGTGATGGTTCCGACTATACCAAAGCCCATGTAAAATTTCATCCGTGGTTCCATCAGTTGCAGCAGAAGCGAGGCTATTATGATGTTTTTCTTTTTGATACTGATGGCAATCTGGTCTATTCGGTTTTCAAAGAAAATGATTATGCTACAAACGTGAATGTGGGGGAATGGCGTGATACTGATTTGGCTCATGTCTTTAAGAATGCGGTAAATTCATCCGTAACAGGCGCAGTATCTTTTTATGATTTCAGGCCCTATGCACCCAGCGCAGATGCACCTGCCAGCTTTATGGCGACACCTATCATGGGTGAAAATGGTAGTGTTGTAGGCGTATTAGCTTTTCAGATGCCCATTGGTAAGATCAATGCCATTATGCAGAAAAGTGATGGTATGGGTGAAAGTGGTGAATCCTATCTTGTGGGGGAAGATTATCTGATGCGATCAGATTCTCGTTTTTCCGAAGAATCTACCATTCTGAAGACCAAGATAGTTGGTGAAACAACCACCGCCGCCCTGAAAGGAAACAGTGGTATTGAAACCATTCAGGACTACCGGAATATCTCAGTAGTATCGGCTTATACGGATTTTAATATTCACGGCAGAAACTGGGCGATTATCGCAGAAATTGATACGGATGAGGTTAACCAACCTATCGATAGCATGCGTAATGGCATGATCATGATTGGCTTGGTCATTATGGTTGTTTTATCAGCCATAGCACTGGTCTTTACCAAAACACTGGTGAATCCTATTAGCGATATGGTGGGTTGTATGGGTGATCTGGCGAACGGAAATAATGATATTGATATTCCCCATTCTGACCGGGGTGATGAAATTGGTATCATGGCGCATGCTGTGGAAGGGTTTAAACAAGGCGCTCTTGAGCGCATCCGTCTTGAAAAGGAAAGCAAAGAGGCGGAACAGGAACAATTGAAGCGGGAGGAAGAGGAGCGAGAAGCTGCTACTGCCCGCGAAAAAGCCGAAGCTGAGCGAGAAGCCGCTGAAGTGGCTGAGCGTGAAGCTCGCGCCAGCCGGATTAATGAGATGATAGCATCTTTTGATAGAAAGGTCACTGAAATGATGGAAGTCATGGCAGCGTCATCAACAGAGATGAGTGCCACAGCCAAACAACTGGTGGCAACATCATCAGATACCAAGGAACGCTCCTCTGTGGTTGCAGGAGCATCCGATGAGGCGGCTACTAATGTCAATATGGTGGCCTCAGCAGCAGAGGAACTCACTAGTTCTGTTCTGGAAATCAGCCGGCAGGTAACAAAGGCCAGTGATATTTCAAAAGAGGCCGTCACAGAAGCAAAACATAGTGAAAAGTCAATTTCTGCTTTGGCCGATGCTGCTGATAAGATTAATAATGTCATTGGCATTATTAGTGATATTGCGGAACAGACCAACCTTCTGGCCCTTAATGCGACCATTGAATCTGCACGCGCCGGTGAAGCCGGTAAAGGATTTGCCGTTGTTGCCAGTGAAGTTAAGGCTCTTGCCAGTCAAACGAGTACGGCCACGGATGATATTGCAAGCCAGATTAAGGAAATGCAAAATCTGACCCAGAAAGCGGTAAGCAGTATTCAGACTATTGTTGATGTGAATAGCAAGTCCAATGAGGTGACTGTAAGCATACAGGCTGCCGTAGAGCAGCAGTCTGCGGCCACCAATGAAATCTCCCAAAATATTCAGCAGGTTGCATCGGGAACCAATGAGGTATCCAGTAATATCACCCGTGTGGCTGAAGGCGCTGATGAAACGGGTTCCGCCGGGGATCAGGTGCTGACCGTTGCTGATGAGCTTGGTAAGATTTCTGAAAATCTGAAAAAGGATATTGAACAATTCCTGTCGGATGTTCGGGCGGCTTGATAATCGTCATATAAACATAAAATAAGATATTTTCCCCGGAGACATTTTCATTAAAATAATGTTTCCGGGGATTTTTTCATTTAACGGTTGATACGTGATCCCAAACTTGTGGATTTTTCAGAAGCATAAGCATATTTAAGCTTGACTCCCGTTTGATCAACGGCAACACCATTTTTTGTCATTGGCAGGAAACGCCATTCTTTCATGGCACTTAACAGAGCTGTTTTAAATTGCCCGGGGGCCGTATTATTGGTCACATTGATATCCTTGAGAAATCCATCCTTTGCGATGGTAAATTCAAGATCAACATAGCCTTTTTTGCCTGTCTTCGATTTATTAGTATATTTGGGGGCTTTTTGCACAATAATCTGAGCCTGATCGTTTACTCTGGGTACGGCGAGTAGATTTTGCCACGATTCTTCCAGATCTTCATTTTTACCAGCGTGATAATATAGATTTACAAGTTCACCATGTGTTTTGCGGGTAAGGTCGAAATATGTTTCCGTCTCGACCTGACCACGTAACCGCGTCAGGATGCTGATCAAAGTGCTTTCGGCTTCATTATAATGTTTATTTTCTGCGGTAACATGGGCCAGTTCATATTCATAACTCATGGCCCGCACATCATGTTCACTTAAATTTTGCAGTGCAATAGTATGGGCATTTTTCAGGCGGCTTTTTACCCATTTGTATTTTTTGTAAGCTTTAAGTCTAGATGCCATATCAACATACATATTGGCGGTGTGGAGGGAGCCACTACCATAAATATCCTTGGCCAGTCTTATTTTTTTATAATAAGTCTGTTCCGCTTTTTTGATCTGACCGTCTTTAAGGCAAATGTCATGAATTTCTGTTAACAGGGTAATTGTTGCAACATCATCTTTACCAAGGCGTTTCTTTATATCCGAGGCGGCTTTGTTGAGGGTCTTGAGCGCTTTGTTAAAATTTCCGCCAGCATGTATAATACGGGCCGCATTGATGGCGACTTTAGCATGAAATTTAGTATTATAATCCGGAGATTGTTGATAAACATCAATGGCACGAATTGCGAGTTTGGATGCTATTTTGTTATCACCCTGTTTGAAGGAGTCGACCGCCTGCTGATTGAGTTCCTGCCAAGTTTGGGCCATGGCACCAAATGGAAACAGGGAAATTAAAGTTATGAGTAATAAGCGCATCGGATTACCTTTCCAATATAATATGAGTGTATAAAGCCGAGGCAATCCACACAGTTATTTTATAAATTTCAGGATATAGGAACTAAAAATGAGCGCAATATGGTGGGAAGATACTCACCGCAAATATATATATGTTGGTCGCAAATCTGGAATAAAAGACTGAATTTTTTGGTTGGGCTTGTAGATAGTCATTAAAAAAGCCGCTCTTTTTCTGAGCGGCTTTTTAGCTGATTTAAGAAAATATTATGTTTCATCTGGTGTTTTTTTTGCACGCTCAATACCTTCACGGATTTTTTGTTTTGCCACTTCCGGGCCTTCCCAGCCGGTGATCTTGACCCATTTATTTTTTTCCAGATCTTTATAATGCTGAAAGAAATGTTCAATTTGCAGCAAAAGTATTTCCGGCAGATCAGTATAGGTATTTACATCCTTATAAGTCGGATCGGTTTTTAGGTCAGGCACGGCGAGAATTTTTTCATCACCGCCTGCTTCATCTTCCATCAGTAGCACGCCGATGGGCCGCGCACGAATGACGCAGCCGGGGATCAGAGGTTCTCCCACAACAACCATCACATCGCAAGGGTCACCGTCATCGGACAGGGTATGGGGCATATAACCATAGTTGGTTGGATAGCGCATGGGGGTATGGAGTATCCGATCAACCAGCATGGCACCACTACGTTTATGCATTTCATATTTTACGGCAGCACCGCCAGCGGGGACTTCGATGATGACGTTAATATCTTCCGGCGGATTAAGACCCGCTTTGATGTTGTTGACTTGGGGCATTTGGCTTTACCTGTTTAGATTCTGTTGCGGTGCAATATAACTAAATGCAAGCTCATGTCAAAAAAAAAGCCCCGCATGGTGCGAGGCTTTTTTTAAAAATTAGATGATGGCAGCTTACATGGATTTTGCCACAACAGCCACAAGAAGAATTGCCACGATATTGACAATCTTAATCAGCGGGTTAACCGCCGGGCCAGCTGTATCCTTATAAGGGTCACCAACAGTATCTCCGGTAACCGCTGCTTTATGGGCTTCGGAACCCTTACCGCCGTGGTTACCATCTTCGATATATTTCTTGGCATTATCCCAGGCTCCACCACCGGATGTCATGGAAATAGCAATGAAAATACCGGTAATGATGGTTCCCATCAACATCGCGCCCAGAGACTGAAATGCGGAAACCATATCACTCACCATATATACCACAGTGAACAGAACGATGGGGGCCAATATGGGTAACAATGATGGTACAATCATTTCCTTGATCGCCGACTTGGTCAACAGGTCAACAGCTTTACCATATTCTGGTTTTCCGGTGCCTTCCATAATGCCGGGAATTTCCTTGAACTGGCGGCGAACTTCAACCACCACACTGGCCGCTGCACGGCCCACAGCCATCATAGACATGGATGCGAACAGGTAAGGCAACATGCCCCCGATAAACAGACCGATCACAACGAAAGGCTCCTGCAACGAGAAGGTAATATTGGCAAACTGTGGCATATAGTGAGTGATTTCCTCGGTAAATGCCGCGAACAACACCAGTGATGCCAGACCAGCAGAACCAATGGCATAGCCCTTGGTTACGGCTTTGGTTGTATTGCCAACCGCATCCAGTTTATCTGTTGTGTTACGAACATCTTCGGGTAGGCTCGCCATTTCGGCAATACCACCGGCATTATCCGTCACCGGACCATAGGCGTCCAGAGCCACAACCATACCAGCCAGAGACAACATGGCTGTTGCTGCGATAGCAATACCAAACAAGCCAGCCTGACTAAAGGCAATGAAAATACCAGCACAAATCACAATCACCGGCAGAGCAGCTGATTCCATGGAAATGGCCAGACCCTGAATAACGTTAGTACCGTGACCCGTTTCTGATGCTTCAGCAATAACGCGAACCGGGCGATATTCTGTACTGGTGTAATATTCTGTAATCCATACCACAAGGGCGGTTACACCAAGACCAGTCAGAACACACCAGAAGATAGCGGATGTGGTCAGGGCGTCACCATTTGCAAACTGGATACCATCGAAGAAATTATATTGCGTTAGCATGCCATAAACCAGAGCTGCTGAAATAACTGCACTCCAGATCAAACCCTTATACAAGGCTCCCATAATATTTTCTGATTTGCCCATCTTTACGAAGAAGGTACCACCAATAGAACCCAGAATACTCAAGGCGCCAATCATAAGCGGCAGAAGCATCATTTTTTCCATTGAGGCGCCCGCGAACGCACTGGAAGCAATTAACATTGTTGCCACGATAGTAACCGCATATGTTTCGAACAGATCGGCGGCCATGCCAGCGCAGTCACCAACATTGTCGCCTACATTATCGGCGATTGTTGCAGGGTTACGGGGATCATCTTCGGGAATACCGGCTTCGACCTTACCAACCATATCACCGCCAACATCAGCACCTTTAGTAAAGATACCACCGCCTAGACGGGCAAAGATTGAAATAAGTGATGCCCCAAACCCAAGACCGATAAGGCCTTCCAAAGTATAGCGAGCATCCATGCCGCCAGAGATCATATAGATATAATAGAGGGCAACACCCAAAAGACCAAGACCCACCACCAACATGCCGGTAACAGCACCGGATGTGAATGACACATCAAGTGCCTTGTTAATGTCTTCGCTAGCAGCTTGTGAGGTTCTGATATTTGCCCGAACAGACACATTCATGCCCACATAACCAGCCAGACCGGATAAAACAGCACCGGCGACGAAACCTACGGCCACATGTCCACCAAGCAGAAAATACAAGGCGATAGCCACTGCAATACCGACCATGCCGATGGCTTTATACTGACGGTTCAGATAAGCGGCGGCACCTTCCTGAATGGCGGCGGCAATTTCCTGCATACGCTCATTACCTGTTCCAAATGCCAATACTCTGCGGGTGGCATAAATGCCGTAAATGAGTGCGACGATACCGCATCCCACAATCATAAAATATATATTAGTCATACTTCCCTCTATTTTTGCTACAAAATTTTTCTTTAAAATGCCTAAAATTTGACGGTTGACCCTGCACAATTATGATCAGGAAAGCAAGAGCAGATTGAGGTTTCTGCTAATATTGTCCGGCTACTATACTGATAAACATAATAAAGCCTAAATGATGGTTGGACTTAAACAGCATCAGACAGTTGTTGCTGTCATCCATCTGCAGTGACCTTATCTGCCATAAACAATGGCCTGCTATGATAAAAAGTCCCAAATAATAGGCTATTCCGATTCCCGCCATATGTCCGGCAGTGGCAAAAAGCGTCAGCATAGATGTGTAAAAAAATACAAGCCAGCGGGGCGTGTTTTCCATGAGCTTTAAAGCCGTAGATTTCACACCGATAAGGGCGTCATCTTCCTTGTCCTGGTGGGCATAGATGGTGTCATAGCCCAATGTCCAGAAGATGCCGCCGCCATAAAGCAGTAGCGCGGGTTCCGCCAATCCGTTCGTGATCGCCGCCCAGCCCATCAAGGCTCCCCAGTTAAAGGTCATGCCCAGAACAATTTGCGGCCAATAGGTGAACCGCTTCATAAAAGGGTAGAGTAGAACAAGCCCCAGAGAGGCAATACCAAGCCAGATCGTAAATTCATTCAACTGCAACAGGATCAATAATCCGATCAGGCATAAAGACCCCAGAAAGATAAAAGCCTGCCATATTTTTACCCGCCCACTGGGTAGGGGGCGACCCTTGGTGCGGTCTACCATGGCATCATAATTCCGGTCGGCAAGATCATTGACCACACAGCCCGCACCTCGCATAACAAAGGCCCCTACGGCAAATAGCACCATAATTGTGATGCTGGTCGGTATTTCTGTATTTTGGCGATGACTGGCCAGTGCAATGGACCATAGGCAGGGCCAGAGCAATAACCATGTCCCTATGGGACGGTCCGCCCGCATTAATTGCAGGTAAGGCCAGGCAAAATCCGGCGACAGGCGGTTGACCCACCCCTGTTTCACCGTATCCTTGGGTGCTTGTTTTATTCTGTTTTCGGTTTTTGTCATTTGTAATCGCAAGTTAAATATTTATCATAGCCTTAAACGCTATGAAGAAGGATGTCATGTTTAATAGTATAAAAGCCCGCCTTTATGTGGAAAATGGCCTATCGGCGGGGCATAAAATATTGCTTGACGGTAATCAGGGTCATTATTTGGTTAATGTGATGCGGCTCAAGGCTGGTGTGTTTATCCTGCTGTTTAATGGCCGGCACGGGGAATGGATGGCGGAGATAGTTAAAGTCGGAAAAGGCAAGGCGACTGTAATTGTGCGGGAGAATATAACGGCGCAAAGGCCGGAACCTGACCTCTGGTATCTATTTGCCCCGATCAAGAAGGCGCGCCTAGACTATATGGTGCAGAAAGCGACGGAGTTGGGGGTGTCGCTCCTACGTCCGGTATTGACGGCACGCACCAACCTTGATCGCCTGAAAGAAGATAAAATCAGATTGAATGCCATAGAAGCCGCAGAACAATGTGAGCGATTTACGGTGCCTATCGTGGAACCAATGATTAAGTTGGAAAAATTGATGGCAGAATGGCCCGAAGACCGCCTGATCATGTTCTGTGACGAAGAAGGTGAGGGGGATCAAAATACTTTTCCGGTCGGCAAAGCCATTGACGAGGTTAACGCATGGCAGAATCGCCCTACGAAATGGGCCATTTTAATCGGGCCGGAGGGCGGCTTCAGTCCCGATGAGCGCAGCATGATCCGTCGGCATCCGGCTGTAGTACCCGTGACGCTAGGACCCCGTATTTTGCGGGCTGATACCGCCGCCGTTGCCGCTATTACCCTATGGCAGTCATTTGCAGGGGATTGGCAGTAGTTTTATTTATTTCAGCAGATATTTTCCGGGTAGTTTTTTGGCGCCACAGAGGAATTTTTGTTTCCGGTAGCTGAATTGCCAGTCACGGGCACTGGTAAGGTTATTGCAGAAACTGGCTATATGATCCCGTTTTTCTTCTCCGATATTTACCCGCCTCAGGTTGCTCAGGTAAAGTAGTGCATCCTTGAAAACCACATCCCGTATCGCGGTCTTTCCCAAATCAGCCATGGACAGATTGGCGAAAGTGAAATTCACCTGTGTGAGTGTGGTACGGGCATAAAATGTCTGGCTCAGGTCAGCACCGGTGAAATCTATATTTTCCAGCTGACTGTCAATAAAGCCTGCCCGGTTCAGGGTAACATTATGCATAATCAGGTCTGTTAATTGTGCGCTATGAAACCTGACCATATCAAGGCGGGTGCCTGTGAAATCGCTGGCGTTAATCATCACATTCTGAAACAGCCCATGATCAATGGTAGCATGGGCAAAGCGGCTGGATATTATTTCCACGTTGTGGAATGAGATCCGACTGAGGTGGCTGCTTTCAAAATTACTGCCATTAATATAAGAACCGTCTAGCCTTGCGCCGTCAAGTACGGCCTCTGTGAAGGTCGTGCCGACCATGCGGGTGACACTAAGATTGGCGTGGGACAGATTAACATGCGACAAGTCCATGCCCGAAAGGTCGGCGTGGCACAGGTTGAGTCGTCTGGGGTCATTTGGGTCGGGGGGCAGTATCTCTGTTGCCCATGCGCGATGCTCAAACAGCAATTCAGCCAGATTTTCAGGGGCCCACCCCGGCGGGTTTGGGCAGTCTTCTGCCCATGCCGATGATAATAATATATTAAACGCAGCCCAAAAAATGACAAAAAATTTGCCAATCTCCCTCATGGTGTTTCCCTGTTATTTCTATCCGAAAAAGACATATATCATCATATTTAGCGGGATATGCCAATAAAAAGATGATCAAAGTCTTTTATCGGCCATTTTTAACCCTATACTATAACTATGACTGATCCTGACACACCTTCCCCATGGGGACCCCGACGTGACAATAATTCTGATGATGAGCAAAAGCCTAACAGGCGGCCCCGTCACCCAAACGATATTAACCGCCGGTCCGGTTTCCCGATTTTTTTGGTTGGGGTGATTGGTTTTCTGTTTATTCTGGTCATCGCTGCCTTGTTGATGCCTGACGACGGTGTCATAGGAAGTAACATGGGGGGCTTATTTTATGATGGTTTGTTGTTGGCTTTTGTCGGGGCAGGATTATGGGCCCATGTGAGCAGTTCGCCGGGGGTCGCCCTTAGACACCTGGCCACTTGGGTAATCATATTCGGCGTATTGGCATTCGGCTATAGTCTTTGGACCGGGGGAGGTCGTCTGGGCGGCGAATTTGATGTGGTAAAAGGAATTGATGAAGGCAACAGCATTAGTTTTCGTGCGGATATCAGTGGACATTATTTTGTACAGGCCGAGGTCAATGGGGTAGATATCCTTTTTTTGGTCGATACCGGGGCGAGCGATGTTGCGCTGACCCGAAAAGATGCCGTGGCCATCGGTCTTCCCGTAGACCGTTTGAGCTATGAAATGCCCTATAAGACGGCTAATGGTGTGGCTTATGGTGCGCGGGTTAAATTAGACTCCATAAAGCTCGGACCTATCAGTGAAACTAATATTGCGGGTTCTGTGTTAACAGAAGGGTTGGACTATTCCTTGCTCGGTATGAGCTTTTTGGATAAACTTACCGGATATAAAGTGGCCAGCGGTGTATTGACATTATACCCCTGACCCCCCACATGATTTGCTTGCAGTAAAAAATAATATAGCGAAGAATAATATGCCAAAAAATAACCTACGCCCCATCGAAAGCAAACAGCAACTGATTGACTATATCGCGTCCGGCTCCAAGCCGGAGAGTGCATGGTCTATCGGGACAGAACATGAAAAATTTGGCTTTTGTGTCGAAAGTCTGCAGCCTGTTCCTTACGAAGGTTCGCGCAGTATCCAAGCCATTCTTGTCGCTATGCAGGACTATGGCTGGTCGCCGATGATGGAAGGGGATACGACCATTGGCCTGTTGAAAGATGGACAGTCAGTGACGCTTGAGCCGGGTGGACAACTGGAGCTTTCCGGTGCCATGCGCAAAACACTACATGAAACCTGTGGCGAAGTGGCGAGCCATTTGAAGCTTGCCAAAGCGGTTAGTGAGAAGCTGGGGATTGGTTTTCTGGGTACCGGATTTAACCCCAATACGACGCGTGCGGACGTTCCGATCATGCCCAAGGGCCGTTACGGCATTATGCTGAACTATATGCCAAAAGTAGGCAACCTTGGCCTCGATATGATGCTGCGCACATCGACAATTCAGGTCAATCTGGATTATTCCGATGAAGCGGATATGGTCAAGAAATTCCGGGTGTCTCTGGCCTTGCAACCCATCGCTACAGCCCTTTTTGCCGCATCCCCCTTCACGGAGGGCAAACCTAATGGTTATCTGAGCTACCGCAGTCACATATGGACTGATACCGATCCGGACCGTTGCGGTATTCTGCCCTTTGTCTTTGAAGAAGGTATGGGGTTTGAGGCTTATGTGGATCACGTGCTGGATGTTCCCATGTATTTTATTTACCGTGATGGCAAATATATTGATGTGGCCGGACAATCTTTCCGGGATTTTCTGCGCGGTGAATTACCGGGCTATCCGGGCCATAAACCGATCATGCAGGATTGGGAAGATCACATGAGCACACTGTTCCCCGAAGTGCGCCTGAAAAAATTCCTCGAAGTGCGCGGTGCGGATGGGGGGACATGGAACAAAATCTGTGCCCTGCCGGCCCTCTGGACCGGGTTATTTTATGATCAGACCAGCCTTGATGCGGCATGGGATATGGTCAAAGACTGGACGCATGAAGATCATGAATATCTGCGGGAAAATGTACCGGCAAGAGCGTTGGGCACGCCGTTCAGGGATGGCACGGTTCTGGATATTGCAAAACAGATGGTCGCCCTTTCGTCGGATGGACTTAAACGCAGGGCAAGAGTTAATAGTACTGGCGAGGACGAGAGAATTTTCCTTGGACCACTGAGAACCATTCTGGAAAGAGGCCAAACGGTAGCAGAAGAGATGCTGGAAAAATACAATAAGCCGGTCAGTGAAGGTGGTTGGGGTCAGAATATTGACCGTATTTTCGAGGATTATGCTTTTTAGGGATGAGTTGCTTTAATTCCGGATAATTCCATCGCATGTAGCACTTTGTAGCGTTGACAGATTTTATATGTTGTTCTACGCTATTTGGAAACTTTCTTTGGGGGGGTGAATGAAGGTGATAGTATAATCGCCTAAAATTTCGATTTTCCATGGGTATGCAAATGCAGGAAAAATGGAAATGGAGCTTTATTATCCAAGACGTGCTTCTTTGATCATGTGTATAATTTGGTTGTTGGCCCTCATAACTGGCATTTTGTTACTATATTATTTTTCCAGAGAAGATATGACCTATCGAGAGCAGAAGGCAGCCTTTGCTCTCTTATCTTTGGTGGCCTGCTCCATATGGCAGCTTTATGACTGGATTTGTGAAATTTTTCATATTGGTCCCGATATAATGATCAATGAGGAGGGTTTATATATCCGTCGTACCATGAAAAAGAAAATACCTTGGTCGGAAATTCAAGGTTTTTCTGTTGGTGGGGTAAACAGAAATGATAATATATCTGATGTTTCTTCTTTGCGTCATATTCGTTTCAAACTATCCAATAATAAAGAGTATATGAAGAGTTCTTTTGATAAACTTAATGAAGCCATTATTATACTTTGGCGTGTTGATAAGAAGCCTAAGGAAATCATTAATAAATTATTGAATCATCTACCATTAATTGACGATCAAAAATCGAAAGTGGCCGGATATGACCAGAAGACGGGTCGTTCCTTATTCAGTGGTGATGGGAATGACTTAAGAAATATGGTGGTGGCCGTTCTTGAAAATCCGAAACTCCGTTATTTCAGAGTTATGCGGGACCGATATGATCCGCAGAATATAAGCCGCTCGGAAGTGTTGGTTCATTTTGACACCATGAAGATTAGAATTACCATTCCCGATGGTAATAAAAAGCGCATAGAGATTACCAGTTTTGATGCAGTTACAGGCGATTATTTTGAGTTGGAGAATGTGATGATGGCTTTAGTGCCGACAGCTAATGATCAGGTCTGGCACCAGAATGAATTACAGGAAGCAATAGTGGGGATATACGAAAATAAGCGGTTTTTACTTGATGCCTTTTCCGAAGATAATTTTGAGAGAACAAAATTACAGATTGAACAGAAAATGTCAGAACAGGACACCGTATAGGGCACTAAAAATTTAGGCACTATTTAAGGCTGTTTATACCCTCAAGCATGTCATATTTTTCCTGGCAGTTGATGATACTGCGGGCCATTTCGTCCATTATTTCGAAATATAAGTCCGGCCCTATATCAAGATAAAGGCCAAGAGGGTCCACAACGTCAAATCCGGCATTGGTTCCACTCATCACCACAGTTGCAATTCGTGGGTGGGCTCCCGGCGTGCCAAGTACACAAGTCACTTTTTTCTTCCGGGCAATATTTTTCAGGGTCTTGATATGTTTCACACTTGGCATCTGGTCGGATTTAAGAACAATGGCACCGACACTTTTCAAACTGAATGATTTTTCAAAATACTGAAAGGCGTCGTGATAGACGATCATTGGTTTCTGGCGGAGCGGGCGTAATTTCTCGCGAATGTCTTCTTCCATTCTATAGAGCCTCGCAATGGTTTTCTGGGCGTTCTGGATATAGGTCAAACTATTTTCCGGGTCCAGGTCGGACAGGGTTTCTTCGATGGATGTTACCATGCGACGCGCATTGGCAGGGTCCAACCAGATATGCAAATCCTGTTCACCTTTCTTGCTATGATTTTGTTTCACAGTTTCATCCCGATACCAGATTTTACTGGTGCGGTAAGGGATAAGACGAATATCTTTTTGCTGGGCTAAGGCTACTGCCCTGAAATTTTTGAATTTACGTTTGAAAATTCTTTTCAGGAAAACTTCCAGATTCGGATCAATATAGAAAATAACGTCGGAATCATGAATTTGTCTGATATTTGATGGCTTGAGCCGGTAAATATGGGGGTCAAGTCCGCCTTTTACCATCAATTCAGGACTGCCCTTGTCTCCCATTACACTAGCAACAAGGGAATATAATGGTTTAATTGTGGTGATAACCTTTAACGATTTTGCATGAGCAGCATGGCTTGGCGTATAGAAAGCACCAAGACAAAAAATAAAAACAAGAGCTTTATGTATCATTTTTAGCTTATCTCACCGTATGTTATCGTAATGATATAACATATGTGGGGATTGTATCCCTCAAGTCAAGAAATATCGCTCCCGCTATTTTTTCGCCTTATTCATTCCCTATTTGTTATCTATCTGATAAAGAGAGTGTCTAATTTAAATAAATGGGTTGGCTCTTTGTTGGTTTGGCGTGCTATAGTCCGCGAGATTCGGGGCGTGGGGACCCGCTAGAAATGAAGTTATATGGGACAGGTATGGTTTTGAGACATAGTTTATTAAGGGCAACAAAAACAATAAAACCGTTGTTGCTTTCCTTGCTTGCGATTGGGCTGCTAAGCGCATGTTCAGGTACAGACCGTTTGAAATATCAGGAAAGAAGCGTTACCGAGCTTTATGACAATGCGCTGGGTTATCTTAACAAAGGGCAGTTTAAATTTTCTGCTGTTGCCTTTGACGAGGTGGAACGCCAACACCCATACTCATCCTGGGCCAGACGATCACAATTGATGTCGGCATATTCTTATTATAAGGCCAATAAACTGGAAGAAGCTATTCTGTCTGCAGAACGTTTTGTGTCATTGCATCCGGGTAATAAAGATGCGGCCTATGCTTATTATCTGATCGGAATATGTCATTATTTGCAGATCGCTGATGTGCGCCGCGATCAAAAAGAAACGGAATTGGCAATGAACGCACTCAGTGAAGTTGTTCGCCGCTATCCTTTCTCAAAATATGCTACTGATGCCAAGTTGAAAATTGACCTGACAAGGGATCATCTGGCGGGTAAGGAAATGAAAATTGGTCGTTTTTATCAGAGAAAAGATGAATTTTTTGCGGCAATTGGTCGTTTTAAAAATGTGATTAAGAAATATCAAACCACAAGCCACGTTCCTGAAGCCCTGCATCGTTTAACGGAAGTTTATCTGGAACTTGGAATCTTGCCAGAGGCTTATAAGACCGCAGCTGTGCTGGGGGCTAATTATCCTGAAACGGAATGGTATCAATTTAGTTACGATCTGATGCAGAAATATAACGTGCAAAAACCTTAACGGGGGATTTTCTGGTCCCAGATGCTCAACAGTCTGACAATAAACAATATTGTTCTTATCGACCGTCTTCATATAGATTTTGAAGATGGTCTGTGTGTGTTGAGTGGGGAGACAGGTGCCGGTAAATCAATATTAATGGATAGTCTGGGGCTTGCCATGGGTGGCCGTAGCGGGCGCGAGCTTGTACGTCACGGCACCGAGCAAGCCCGTGTGATTGCTGATTTTTTTCTGCCGGAACAACATGTAATATGGCCGTTCCTAAAGGAGCAAGGACTTACCCATGAGGCAGGTCAGCTCATTCTGCGCCGTACGTTAACAGCGGACGGCCGTAGCCGAGCCTATATCAATGATCAACCGGTAAGTATTGGTCTTCTAAGGCAAGTCGGGGATATGCTGGTTGAAATTCATGGGCAACATGACGAGAGAGGCTTGCTGAATTCTGCTGGACATCGAAAAATCCTTGATGATTATGGCCAATATAGCGATTTGTTAGGGCGTGTTCGCGACTGCTATGGAAATTTAACCTGCCTTTTGGTGCAGCTTCAGGCAGAAGAGGAAAAACTGTCCTCTGCCATGCAAGATGAAGACTATATCCGTCATAATTTGCAGGAATTAACACAATTATCACCGGCAGAGGGCGAAGAAAACCAGCTTGCCGATGAGCGCAGCCGTATGATGCAGGGCGAGCAGATGTCAGAGGGCCTGAATGACATATTATCAAGTCTGCTCAATAAAAATGGGGTTGATGCCGCTCTGCGTTCCATAACCCGCAGATTAAGCCGAATGGCAGGGCAGGACGGGGGAATTCTTGATCCGGTTGTGGGCAACCTTGACCGGGCGGCCGATGAAGCCTCGGGTGCTATTGCTGCCTTGGAAGAAATTCTGCGGAATATGGAATTCAATCCCCATGACCTGGAAAATACAGAAGAACGGCTTTTCGCCATCCGTGCTGCAGCGCGAAAGCACAAGTGCCTGGCTGACGATTTGCCGAAAATAATGGTGGATTTTGAGCAAAAACTCCGTGCTCTAGAATTTGGTGATGAAGAAGTTCAGCGATTAAAACAGGAAGTCAGTGAGGCCCGCGCCGCATTCCATTGTGCTGTGGGTAAACTAACCTCTGCTCGCAAGAAAGCCGCAAAGGAGCTGGATGATTTGGTAAAAGACGAGTTGCCACCCCTGAAAATGGAAAAAGCCAGTTTTAAGACCGATTTGATGCTGCTCGACCCGGTAGATTGGGGCGCAGAGGGCGCAGAGCGCGTAGAATTCCAGATTTCCACCAATCCGGGCGCGCCCTATGGCGGATTGATCAAAGTAGCGTCTGGCGGGGAGCTTTCCCGCTATATTCTGGCTTTAAAAGTCGTTCTGGCCCGGAAAACAACGGTTCCCACATTGGTTTTTGATGAGATTGATCGTGGCGTAGGGGGGGCAGTAGCTGACGCGGTGGGTGAAAGACTGAAGCGTCTGGCGACTGAAGCGCAGATTCTGGTGGTCACCCATTCGCCGCAGGTGGCGGCAAGAGCGGCCAATCACTGGCTCATAGAAAAATCGGAGAAACAGGATGGTGGCGACGTCTTTACTAATATTATTTCTCTTGATAACGAAGACCGACAGGAAGAGATAGCCCGCATGTTGGCAGGGGCAAAGATTACCGATGAAGCACGCGCCGCTGCTGTGCGTTTGATGCAGGGTTAGCCATGAATGATATTCGTTTCATGCCCGTAACAAAATTAAATGAGAAGCAGGCCGAGCAAGAACTTGAGCGGCTGGCCAGTGAGATTTCTCACCATGATGAACTTTATCATGGCAAAGATAATCCCGCTATAAGCGATGCAGAATATGATGAATTACGGTTACGTAACAAAAAAATAGAAGCCCGTTTCCCTCACTTAAAATATCATAACGGACCCGAAACAAAAGTTGGTAGCACCCCATCTGTTACCAGTGGTTTTGCCAAAGTGGCCCATGCCAGACCAATGCTGTCTTTGGATAATGCTTTCGATAAAAATGATGTATTTGAATTCATTTCGAAAGTGAAACGTTTTTTAAACCTGTCAGATGAAGACAATATAGTCTTAATGGCAGAGCCGAAAATTGATGGCCTTTCCGCTTCGCTACGGTATGAAAAAGGAAGGCTGGTTCAGGGATTAACCCGGGGTGATGGCAAGGTTGGTGAGAATATCACCAATAATCTGAAAACCATTGATGATATACCAAAACAGCTACAGGGCGGTGACTGGCCCGATGTTGTGGAAATTCGTGGCGAGGTCTATATGGCGAAAGAAGATTTCTTTGCCTTGAACAGCCATCAGGAACAGGCAGGGAAACCACTCTTTGCCAACCCCCGTAATGCGGCGGCCGGATCACTACGGCAATTGGATAGTGATGTTACGGCAGCACGCAAATTACATTTTTTTGCTTATGCATGGGGGGAGGTTTCGGAACCGTTTGGCAAGATGCAGTGGGATTGTTTGCAGAAAATGCAGGATTGGGGATTTGTTATCAATGATCTTGCCAAGAGGTGTGATGACGGGGAAACCGCCATTACGCTGTATGACAGAATAGGTAACATTCGCGCTAGCTTACAATATGATATTGACGGGGTTGTCTATAAAGTTAATCGCCTGGATTTTCAGGATCGGCTGGGCATGGTGGCCCGGGCGCCACGCTGGGCAATCGCGCATAAATTTCCGGCGGAAAAGGCGCGCACCACTTTACGGTCGGTGGATTATCAGGTAGGGCGTACCGGAGTTATCACACCCGTTGCGCGCCTGGATCCTGTGACCGTTGGTGGGGTTGTGGTTTCCAATGCTACGCTTCATAATGCGGATGAAATTGCTCGTCTTGATATTAAAATTGGTGATGAGGTGATCATTCAACGTGCCGGTGATGTTATCCCACAGGTGGTTGAGGTGGCAAAGACCGCTCCAGACAGCAAACCTATAATTTTCCCCAAAAACTGCCCGTCTTGTGAAAGCCATCTGGAACGGGAAGAAGATGAAGTGGCCTGGCGATGTTCCGGCGGATTGATCTGTCCGGCACAACGGGTGGAAAGGCTCAGGCATTTTGTATCCCGCAATGCTTTTGATATTGATGGGTTGGGCAAAAAGCAGATCGCATTTTTCTTTAAGGAAGGTATGATCGAAAGTCCGGCGGATATTTTTACGCTTGAAGATAAAGATGCCGAAGGGCTTCCCCGGTTAAAAAATCGCGATGGGTGGGGGGAATTATCAACGACAAATCTGTGGCAAGCTATTAATGCCAACCGCACGATGGCTATGGACCGTTTTCTTTTCGCCCTTGGTATCCACCATATTGGACAGCAGAATGCGCGACTTCTGTGCCTTAATTATTTGACGATAGCAAAATTCACTGCCGCCATTGAAGCAGCGCAGGATCCGAATAGTGAAGCATACGGGGAATTATTGAATATTGACGGCATTGGACCCAAGGTGGCCGATACTTTGATCAGTTTCTTTGCCGAGCCTCATAATATGCAGGTGCTAAAGAATTTGCTTGCGCAGGTAACGGTTGAGGATTTCGAAGCCCCAGATATGGGTGCGTCCCCGGTTGCCGGAAAAATTATTGTCTTTACGGGAAGTTTGGAAAAGATGACCCGACAGGAAGCAAAAGTTGTCGCTGAAAAACTCGGTGCTAAAGTATCAAGCTCTATTTCCAAGAAAACTGATCTGTTGATTGCTGGCCCCGGGGCGGGCTCAAAACTCAAAAAAGCTGCCGCTCTTAATGTTAAAGTCTTGAGTGAAGATCAATGGCTTGATTTGATTAAGTAAGCTCATTGGCATGCAAATAATTAATGTCTATTAACCAAGGTATGCATTAAACGCATGGCCGTAATGCAAAAACACCCTCTACTCATGTATAGTTCAATATCCTAAATATACATCATCGTGAGGCGAATGAACGTCACTACGAAGAAATATAGAATTTAATATTCAGCAGATTTTTTTTATAAAGGTTAAGATCAATGACAAATATTGTATCAGGATACAATTTCATGGATCTGTTGAAGGACAAGGGTATTGCTCCTCAGACAGACGTGAAAATCAATAAAGTAGTTTCCATTCTTAATGGTATGGTAAGCGCGCTGTCTTTGAAGATTGAGCGGTCAGCCGACCAGTATGATTTTATGGATCTCATGCGTGATAATGGTTATGTACCAGTACCCGTAAATGATAACGAAGAAATTTCCATCAATGTTGCCGCGAGCATTAATGATTTGGTTGGCAAAATGGTATGGAAAATTGAGCATACAGTAGAGCATCATGACTTTATGGATCTATTGCATGACAAGGGTTTCGTCCCACCTTACAGCAATGACAATGCCGCTAATGCACAAGTAGCCTAAAATAGCTCAAAGTCAGTATTTTATGCCCGTGATCGCCTATATGGCTGTCACGGGTTTTTTATTCTTTAGCATCAGGCTGTGCCATTCCCCGCACACATAACGCTTGACCAGTATCATCCCTTCTTTTGCATAGGCCGTACAAATCGCCTCTTCCTGTGTGCCGAGCAATCCTGAAAGAACCAAAGTACCGTTATTGGCTAAATTCCCAACAATATCAGCTGCCATGTCCTGTAGAGGTTTGGCAAGTATATTGGCAACAATGACATCATAGGGTCCGGCAGTCGCAAGGTCGTTACCCTCAAAACCATCGCTGGTTAGGACAGCTATGCCCGGTTTGCCGGAATTAAGGGCTACAACGGGGACTTGGTTGGCTTCTGCATTCAGGATTGTGGTGTCGGTGGCAATGGGGTCGATGTCACTGGCGACAATCGTAATGGGCCAGACCCGGCTCATGGCAAGGGCGAGCAGGCCCGAGCCACAGCCAAGGTCAAGAGCCGTTTCTGGGGCATTGCTAATATTTTCTTCACTGGTTAATCCCCCAATGGCCAAGAGGCAACCGTGGGTGGTTTCATGCTGGCCTGTACCAAAAGCCTGACCTGCTTCAACCAGCAGGCTAATGCAATTTTCAGGAACCCTATGGGCATCATGTTTGCCATATATAAAGAATGGTCCAGCCTCTACGGGTTGTAATAATTTCTGTGATTCCGATACCCAGTCTTTTTCCTTTATTTCCACCAAAGTAAGATCACATATGGATAAATTCAGGGATGGGAGTATGTTTGCCAGCCTGTCTTTTAACAGGATAAGGTTTGGTTTCTGGACGAAAAAAGCTTCTAAAAGGCGAATATCATTGCCTTCTATGATTTCAAAGTCGGACAGGGTAGGGAAATTATCCTCATCAAGACTATATATAATTTCCTGCACCATGGGGATCAGGTCATGAGCAATTTTTAATTCAATTTTCCAGCTCGTCATCTGCCGTTTTTTATCCTTCTGTTCCGATTCTATGTGGTTATATAGTAAAACTATTGGGAAAGGGGAAAAACCGAAATTTGAGGAATATTGTCCATAAAATCACTGTGAAATGCGATCAAGCATGGTGAATCTGAGATAAGCAACCTTGAAAGCCTTAATAACTATTATGTATAATGGGCATCAGCAATAAAGGAGCGAACATATGAAAAAAACAGTTTCAACTATTGCAATTGCTACTGGATTTAGCCTGATGGGTGTGGCCATTGCACAAGCCGGAGATATCACAGAAAAACGTGATCTTTCCTCATTTGAGAAAATAATAATTGATGACACGGCCGTTGGCATTGATGTCATGGTGGGTGAGGATTTCTCTGTAACCTTAGAGGGGCCGGAAAAATGGGTCAAACGCATTACAGCACATGTTGAAGATAATGCGATCATTTTCAGCCGGACAAATAAAAAGAAAAAAACCATAAATATTGACTCAGATAACCGTGTCATTATTACCATGCCAAAATTTACAGCCCTGGAAGTCAATGGCGCCGTCGATGCCAAGATAGAAGGTGTTGACAGCGAAAAGCTTGATTTTAGAGTTAATGGTGCCGGAAATATCGAAATTAAAGGTAAATGCGGCATGCTCAATGTGAGTTTGAATGGGGCCGGTAACTTTGAAGGTGAAAAACTGAGATGTAAAAACATCACAGTAGAGATTAACGGTGCCGGAAATGTGGAAGCTTATGGATCAAAATCTGCCAACCTGGAAATCAACGGTATGGGCAATATTGATCTTTACGGCAATCCGGAAGATGTCAGCAAAAATAAAAGCTGGTTTAGTAATATAACTATACATGACGATTAATTTTATTTTGGATTTAGCAAAAAGGAATAAAAAATGAAAAAAATACTTATACCAATGATGGCCATCATGGCCACAACCGCGCTTACAACGCTCAGCTATGCAGAGAGTAAGAGCATGAAACTCGATAAATTTTCAAAGGTAAAGGTATATGCACCGGTTGATCTTGATGTCTTCGTGGGTAAGAAACAGTCTTTCACCATGGAAGGCCGGGACGAAGATCTAGCCAAGATTATTGTTGCGGTTAAAGGCGATACCCTGATCATTAAAAAAGAAAAACGGTCCGGCAGAATGAAAAATGTCAAAATCACTGTTGCCATGAAGGACCTGACCCAATTTATCATCAATGGCTCGTCAGACGCAAAAATCAACAATGTTGATAGTAAATCGTTTGAGCTGGGCATAAACGGATCGGGCGATGTGATTTTTGATGGCAAAAGCGATGAATTGGCTGTGCAAATTAATGGTTCCGGTGATGTGGTTAGCAAAAAATTCAATACGAAAAAGATATCCGCAGAAATTAATGGTTCCGGTGATATCGGTCTTGCCGGTAAATGCAAAGACCTTAACGTATCCATTAGCGGTTCCGGTAATTTTTCAGGTCGTAAACTAACCTGTGCCACAGTAAAAACCAGTATAAGTGGTTCCGGTGATGCAACCGTTTATGCTAGTTCATCCGTCCATGTCCGCACCAGCGGAAGCTCGGATGTAGAAGTTTACGGCAATCCAAAATCCATACAAAATAGGTCCAGTGGGAGCTCTGATTTTATAGTACATGAGGAAAAATGACTTATCAGTAACACTATGTTATATATGTGTTAAGTTAAGTCGGCAGGAGTAGCCACGATGAATTATTTAAAACTTTTTGGGATAGCAGCCTTTGCCATAGGGGCAATCTTATACTTGGCTTCCAGCGATGATTATGTTGTCGTCGTTGGTGACCAGGATTACGATTTGGATAAATATCTTAAGATCAGCGTAAATATCTCAACGGATATGAAAGTTCGGGTTGGAAAAGGCTATAGCCTTAATGTCAAAGCCGACGAAAAAGATCTGAAAAATATCAAGATATATGTCAAGGGCCATACGCTGGTTATTAAAAAGAAGGACTATAATAGTTTATGGTATGGTGATCGCCCGGAAATCACCATTACCTTGCCGACCTTAAAGAAGTTTACCCTCAATGGTACGTCAGATGTGGAAATAGAAGATATTCACGGCAGTTATTTCGTGGTTGTCATGAATGGTAGCGGCACGATAAATTTTGAAGGCTCCACTGAAGAGTTAATGGCCGTGATCAATGGCAGTGGCAGCATGAGTAGTAGTTCATATGGTGTCAGAGAAAGTAAGGTTGAGATCAATGGTACGGGTTCTATTAAACTTGAGGGGAAATGTAAAACATTGGATCTCGAAATTAACGGTACAGGTGGTTTTAGTGGTAAAGATTACAGGTGCGAAGAGGTTGAAGTGAGTATTATTGGCTCCGGCGACCCTGAAGTTTATGCCAGTGAATCGATTGAAGTGGATGTGATGGGGTCCGGTGATGTGAATGTTTATGGCAAACCAAAAAAAGTTATGGACTTCTCCCGTAAGAAAAGCCATGTGACAATACGAAAATAATCAGGCCGCACTGACGAAACTGTCCATAAGTTTTCGGACAGAGCCTTTTTCAAAGTCCACCTCCAGCTTGTTGCCCTCACAAGTCATTATGATGCCGTAGCCAAATTTATCATGAAATACCCGATCGCCGATCTTGAATTCTGAGGTCGTGGCGGCCTTTTTCTTGGTGTGAGACGTTTTGGTTTTGGCTTTACTGCGGTCCAGTTGGGTTGTGGCATAGCCTTGTGACCAGTTTGGTGGTGAATCGGAAAAGCCACTGTGGGTTGCTTGTCCATACATGCCCTGAGACTGTTTAAATTCAACATGGTCCGTGGGCAGTTCATTGATGAATCGCGATGGTATCGGGCTGGTGTAATTACCGTAAAGATAGCGCGACGCCACATGGAAAATATGGGCTTCTTTTTTGGCCCGGGTCAGTCCCACATAGGCCAGCCGCCGTTCTTCCTCAAGGCCCTTTTCTCCATGTTCTTCAAGCGATTTTTTGCTGGGGAATAACTCTTCTTCCCAACCGGGTAGGAAGACGGTTCCAAATTCAAGCCCCTTGGAGCCATGCAGTGTCATGATACTGATCTTGTCCTGACTGACATTTCTGGAATTTTCCATCACCAGTGCAATATGCTCCAGAAATTCTTCCAAACCTTCAAAGGGTTCCATGGCCCGGATCAGCTCGCCCAAATTCTCCAGTTTGCCTTGCGCATCGGGCGACTTGTCCAATCGCCACATCTCGCTATAACCGCTTTCATCCAAGATGGTTTCGGTCAGGGCAATATGATCATTATCCCGCGCCAGATCCCGCCATCGTTCGAAATCATTAAGTAGTGAGCCTAGTGTGTTTTTGGCCTTACCACGCAGGCCATCGGTTTCAAGGGTCGTTGCCGCCGCTTTGGCTAGTGAACAGCTTTCCTGCCGTGAAATATCATGCAGTTTATTTACTGTCGCCGCCCCTATGCCGCGCTTGGGTACGTTGATAATGCGCTCAAAGGCCAGGCTGTCATCGGGGTTATGAACATGGCGGAGATAGGCAATAACATCGCGAATTTCGGCCCGTTCGTAAAATCGAAAGCCGCCGATAATACGGTAAGGAACCCCAAGCGTCAGGAAGCGTTCTTCAAATTCACGGGTCTGAAATCCGGCCCGAACAAGGATAGCCATATCGCTTAGTTTTTGCTTCTTGCGCTGACGATCTTCGATCATCTCGCCAATGTTGCGGGCTTCCTCGCGACCATCCCATACTGGATTAACGGTAATTTTATCGCCGCCCTCAGCATCAGTCCATAGTGTTTTTCCCAGTCGCCCAACATTGGATTCTATCAGGCCACCGGATGCGCCAAGAATATGTTTGGTGGAGCGGTAATTCTGCTCCAGTTTGATAATTTTTGCACCGTCGAAGTCTTTTTCAAAGCGCAGGATATTGCCTACTTCCGCACCACGCCAGCCATATATGGACTGGTCATCATCACCCACACAGCAGATATTCTTATGGCCCTGAGCCAGCAGCCTCAGCAATAGATACTGGGCCACATTGGTGTCTTGATATTCGTCCACAAGAATATAGCGAAACCGTCTTTGGTAATCGGCCAGTACCGCTGAATTATTCTGAAACAGGACGAGGCAGAGCAGAATCAGATCACCAAAATCAGTAGCGTTCAGGGCTTTAAGCCGACCCTGATATTCTGTGTAGAGTGCTATGGCTTTGCCGTCTGCATAATGATGAGCTTCGCCGCTTGGCACTTGACCCGGCAAAAGGCCCCGGTTTTTCCAGCCATCAATCAGTCCGGCAAGAATACGCGGGTTCCATCTTTTTTCATCAATATCATGGGAGCGGACAATTTGTTTAACCAAGCGTAGCTGATCATCGCTGTCCAGAATAGTAAAATTGCTTGTCAGGCCCACCAGATCGCAGTGATTACGCAGGATTTTAACGCCAATAGCATGGAAAGTACCAAGCCAATACATGCTTTCGACCGCATCGCCAATGATGGCACCAACCCGTTCTTTCATCTCTAACGCGGCTTTATTGGTAAAGGTTACCGCCAAAATCTGTCCGGGAAAACCATTTCCTGTGGTCAGGATATGGGCAAGGCGCGTGATCAGGACGCGGGTTTTGCCCGTTCCAGCCCCCGCCAGTACCAGAAGCGGCCCGTTGATGGTTTCTACCGCTTGCTTTTGCGGTGGATTTAAACCTTCCATATAGGGTGGGGTTATGTTTTCTTTTGAGGTTTCAAAAGGAATATCATCAGCAGAAAAATTATCAATATCGAATGGGTCAGACATGCTTTCTATATACTTGAAATTCTGAAAAATAACAGATTTTTCTGGTTTATTCTTTTTCATCCAGAAGGGCTTTGTTGTAGGCTTGCAAAACATATTTCTGACGCAATATGCCAATAATTTCTGACTGTGTATCATCCGTTACAACGGGTAGGGTCTCTTCTCCACTCATATCAAATTTCTGGAATGCGTCTTCCAGACTGTCTGAAGCCGTGAGAATGATGGGTTGAGGGCGACAGAAATCAACAGCCCTGGGGCCTTCAGCTTCCTTCTCATCATGCGTTTTTTGCAATGTTGCGACCGTTACCACACCTTCAATTTTACGACTTTCATCAAGTATATAAATATGATCATGACTTTGGGTTAACAGCATTTCCCGCACTTGATCCACTGTGGCATGTGTGCTTGCGGTGGCATATTTGTCGGTCATTAGGGATCGGACAAGGGTTGACCGCATCACATGGCGGGCTCTGCCGCCTTCCAGATCAAGTCCACTGTTTTTCAGTTGCATGTGGAAAACCGATGTCGCTTTCAGAAAATGCTGGGTGATCAGGTTGGAAATAACCACTGATACCATGAGCACTACTGTGATTTGATAATCGCCGGTCAGCTCAAAAATAATCAGGATAGTTGATATTGGCGCACCAAGTACGGCAGAAGCAACGGCCCCCATGCCGACAATAGCATAAAGACCGTAGCTGAAAGTGAAATCACCAGTCAGGCCCGCAATCCAGCTGGCGACAAAGCCAAAGGCTCCCCCGACCATGGCCCCTAGAAAAAGGGAAGGGCTGAATATGCCAGTGCCATAACGAAAAGCAAGGGCAATGGACGATGCGGCGATCTTCAGGACGATCAGCAGCAGCAGTATTTCAAAGGAAAACAGCTCTTTCAATGCCCCATCCGTGGAACCATATCCATGGCCCAGAATATAAGGGCTTATCAAGGCCAGCAAGCCGATCGCCAGACCGCCAAGGGGCGGGCGTGCCCATTCGGGGACAGGGATTTTGTTGGCAATCCTTTCCGTAAAGAAAAGGCTTTTTATGAAAATAACGGCGGCCATGGCACTCACTACGCCCAACATCATGAATGCGGGAAACTCCCAGAATGTGGTGATATGATAGTCGGGAATAATAAAGGCCGGAAAATCACCTAAATGGATGCGGGATACGACGGCGGCGGAGACGGAGGCAATGACAATGGGGGCAAAAGCGCTGAGTGCATAATGACCCAATATCACTTCCAGTGCGAAAAACACACCAGCTATGGGGGCATTGAAGGAAGCTGATACCGCCGCAGCGACACCACAGCCAAGAACCGTGCGTGACATATTGGGGGATAAATGCAACTTTTGTGAAATCCAGGACGAAACGGCAGCCCCTAGATGGACAACCGGCCCTTCACGTCCAGCAGCGGAACCCGCACCAAGGGCGATGGCCGATGTTACGGCACTTAACAGCCCGTTCCTTGTCGGTATGACCGTATGGTTGATGGCATTGGCTGCCATAACCTCAGCAATACTGTCGGCCCGGTTGCCTTTCATCAGATAACGATAAATAAAGCTTATGATCAGACCGCCGGTAATGGTTGAAAATAATATCCTTTCTGCGGATAACGTGCCGACATACTCAAGGATGTTTTCATCAGAGCTACCCAACATAAAGCCCTGTACAATATGAATAAATTTTCGAAAACCAATGGCGGCATAGGCCACAGTAATGCCAGAGAAAACGGCGAGGATACTGCTGAGTAATTTGTCCCGGTGCTTTAGGTTTTCCCATAAAAAGGGATATAAAATTTTCTTGAATGGCGTCATAATGGTTTTTTACGGTGCCTGCGAATGGCAATGGAACGCCCTATTTCGCGGGGTTTTTCATATTTATCATGATCTTCAAGTATGGCCAGAAGCTCATCCAGTTTTTCTTTTTGAAAGCGAGCCGGCATTCTAGTTTTCATATTCACATGAAGGGAAATCTGTTCCATTGTTGCGGATATTATGGGCGTATCTTTATGAAAAAGCCGCATGAAATAATGCATGAATTTACTATCAACATCCAGCAACTGAAAGTGAACGCAGACTGGATCACCCTGCTTTAATTCATGTTGGTAGGTGACATGATTTTCCAGCGCAAACAGGGATTTTTCATTTTCACTGACATAATGCAGGCCAAGATCAAGACTTTCCAGAAAATTAGTCAGGGCCTGATCAAACAGGATAACATAATAGGCCATATTCATATGGCCGTTATAATCTATCCATTCTCGTTTGATGGTAGCCTCGAGAAAAACTGGTCCGTATTTAACTTCTTTAGACATATTTTATTTCCCAGATATTCTGGTAATTCGAGGGAATATCTATCCACATAAGTAACTTTATCCATCAATCACCATATATTGTCATTAAAATATTGAAAATTTTAGAGAAATATAAGAAAACTGTTAACACTTAATAGGGATACTATGGCAAAATTTATTGAAAATAAGACATATTCTTGCCATGGTTTATATGTCATATATAGTCCCATAATGACACAGGGGAAAATAAGGTCGCATAGACCTGAAATAATACAACGCCTGCGGAGAGAAACTTGAAAAAACTTGGGCTAGTCCTTGGTATTCTGATTGTAATATTGGTTGGGGCAATATTGATTGTCCCCAGTTTTTTAAATTGGAATGAGTATAAAGACCAAATAGAAATAACCGCATCCGAATATACTGGTCGGGATGTGATGATTAAAGGTGACATTTCCCTGTCCCTGCTACCCACGTCCGCCCTTTCGGTAAAAGATGTTTCGGTCACTAATTTGGAAGGTGGTCGGGCGGAATATATGCTGTCCCTCAAGTCTTTGGATATTAAGGTTAGTTTCCCTTCCGTAATTTCATCCCTTTTTGGCGGCAAGGTAAAGGTTGAAAAATTTATCCTTGTTGACCCGGTCGTGGCTCTGGAAGTGCTGCCGAATGGGCAGGTAAACTGGGAACTGGGCGGCGAGCCTGCGGAGGAGCAGGAACAGGCTTTTTCCGCTGACATCAGCCTTGATAAATTCCAGATTAAGGGTGGGCAGATCAGTTTTGAGGATATGGCCTCTGAGCAAATGGAGTTGGTCAGAAAAATAAATGCCAATGTGAAAATAAATAGCATTAACGGCCCCTTTGACGTGACAGGCAGTGCTAAATACAAAGGGCTTGAGACTGATCTATCCTTTAATCTTGGCAAGATCAGGCCGGGCAAGAAAGTGCCGGTAAATCTGATCATGGCCATGCTGGATGAACGGGTAACGGTTAATGTGCTCGGCGGGGTGATTTTTAGTGGTAAGGACAGTTCTTTTTCCGGTAAGCTTGACATGAAGGCCAGTGATGGCGGTGATCTGTTTAATGTTGTCGATCGATTTAAAGGTAGAAAGACATTGTCTGAGATCAATATCGGTCAGGATTTTGCTGTTGATACGGCGGTTATTGTGGCGGCTGATTATACCACGGTCAAGGATTTGAATATCAGAATGGGGCAGAGCCGGGGTCAGGGCATGGCCGAATTTTCTTTTGGGGAAAAGATAAATATTCTGGCAGATATGTCTGTTAACAAGCTTGATCTGGACCCCTTGCTCACGGCATTTGCCGAGCAAAAAAAACAGGCTCCTCAAGAAGCTGAAAATGATAATGGGGATGAGGTCGCGACAGAGACCGAAAGTGATATACTTAAGCGTCTTTCAGGCAAGGTGGATCTAAAACTTGGGGCGTTAAAATACAATGGTAAGATTGCCAGCCAGATTGCGGTTAAGCTTCTGGCAAAAGAGGCTACCATAGATATTTCGGCGATACAGGCCCGTATGCCCGGGGGTTCAGGCCTTACTTTCAAGGGACAGATAGCTTATCCCACTGAGCCCGAAGCCAGCAAACCAGTATTGTCCGGTGATATTTCCCTTAATGCCAGCAATTTGAGGGGTTTGCTCAGTTGGCTTAAAGTAGATGTGAACGATATTCCTTCAGGTCAACTGGCGCAATTTTCTTATAAAAGCGGACTTAATGTAACGTCTGACTTATTACAGTTATACGCCATTGATGGGAAATTGGATGCTTTAAGTTTTAAAGGGGGTGTGTCTTATGCCCTGACGGGAAGGCCATCTTACGGCATCAGTCTTGATATGCGAAACCTCAATTTTGATTCCTATCTGCCCAGCCGGAAGTCGAAACAGAAAAGTGATGTGAAAAAGGCGCTTGCTGTTTTAGATGAATTTGATGCCAACTATAATATTGCCCTGTCCAATGTCACGGTAAGCGGAATGAAAATAAAAGCCGGGCAGCTTGATGGTTTGTTACTTGGCGGAAAACTGGATGCGAAAGTTATTAAACTGGATGATGCGGCTGAAATAAATTTTACGGGCTCTGTAACAGCGAAAGACTTTAGTACCAATCCGGAGATTACATTAAAAATATCCGCTCACGCCGATTCATTGGCAACCCTGCAAAGAACATTGAAGCTGGATGATCAGTTTGATCTGCGCAGGTTGGGTAAGATGAAGTTGGATGGCACCCTGACGTCTACGTTGGAGAAAATGGACCTGGATATTAAATCCTCTCTCGGTGCGAGCAAATTTGATGCGAAGGGAACTATTCGCAGTGCAACCCTGAAACAATTCCCTGACATTGGAAGTGCTGACCTTGCCGTTGATGGTAGGTCGACAAGCCTGGCAGCATTGATCGATCAATTGGATATTACCATGACCCGCCCACGGGCCAAGGATGACCGACCCGTAGCTCTGAAAGGCCGCATTAAGGCTAGCTCTGATTTTGTGGATCTGGATGGCACTATCAATATCGCTGCTGGTGAAGTCGCCATTAAAGGCCGGAACAAGGGTAAGGGCAAGGGGGCTTCTCTTGATATGGCTTTGGCTATCAAAGGATCAGAGACCCGTGAATTTATCCGTGGTCTCGGCATTGATTTTAAACCGTCAGCTTCGAAGCTAGGGCCTATTGACCTTAAAGTGAAGGTGACCGGGAGTGCTGACCAATATGCCTTTAATAATATTGTGGGCGTTGTAGGACCTGTAAAACTTAGCGGCTCGGGCAAGTTGAATATGGCGCTGAAGAAGCCCTATTTTGATATTAACCTGAAGGCAGGCGAAATTCCATTACATGATTTCCTCAAACAAAATGTTAAAAAGACCAATGATGCCTATGGTCAATGGGCGCGGTCGGCTATGGACCTGTCATTGTTGTCTGCATATGACGGGCAGGCACAGGTATCGGCCGCCAGCTTACGCTATAATGCATATGTTTTTGAAAATCCGACTTTTGGAATGATCCTGAAAGATGGGGTTATTTCAGTTAATGATTTTAACGGCCGCCTGTTTGGTGGCGACGTTGCGATGGCGGGTATTTTTGGCGGTGTGGGTAAGCCCAAGATGGAAATGACGATTGCTATGAAAAAGGCTTCTCTTTCCCAAGCGACTATATCTTCGGCTGGCATTAAACCGGTCACGGGCTTTTTTGATATGTCCGGTAAATTTACCGGTGAAGGCCTCAGCCAGTATGATATGATTTCTTCCTTGTTTGGTGATGGCATGATTACGGCCAGCCCCGGTCTGATCACTGGCATTGACATTCCCGCCCTCAGCAGCAAGCTGTCTGATATGAACACCAACGGGGCCTTTCTTGATTTGCTTGCAACGACACTTTCCGGTGGTGAAACATCTTATAAAGGCGGGGTCAGCAACATTGTCGCCAAAGATGGCAAGTTACAATTCAGCCCATTTGATATTGAGCTGGATGGGGCTAAGTCAAATGTTAAGATGGATATTGATCTGGTGAAATGGGATATGCGTTCCAACGGCAGCCTGTCTTTAAACGAACATCAAGATGCCCCACCAATAGGGGTTGTCATCACAGGTGATGTCAGTAAGCCCGACGTTGTTTATAAAACTGACCGCTTGAAAAAATATGTCGGGGCAAAAATAGCCTCCAATATGTTGCAGAAGCTAGTTGGTGGTGAAGGGGGACTTGAAGGAATTTTCGGGCAGCAACCAAATGAAAAAGACCCGGCTGCAGTTGCCGCGCCAGCGGAAAGTGAAAACCAGCCCCCGCCGCCCCCTACGGAACAACAACAGCCAACTCCTGTGGAACAACAGCAGCCAGAAGAAGACTTTGGCAAACGCCTGTTACAAAAACTGTTTGAGAAAAAACCCGAAAAGAAAGAGGATATTAACCCTGATGGTTAATGTGGTTCTTCAGCACAAAGACCCGAATGGCGCTGCTAAGATTTGCCTCTCGCTGAGCATCAATTTCTGCGATTAACATACTTAGGCTAACGCCCTGAGCCTGTGCTATTTTCTTTAAGTGGCACCAGAATATATTTTCCAACGTGATGCTGGTTTGATGTCCGGCAATGACAACTGAATGTTTTTTCAAAGCATTTTCATTACCGGACATATTGTACTTTCCTATAGATTCTGGAAAAAGTCGTTACCCTTGTCATCCACTACAATAAAGGCCGGGAAGTCTTTGACGTCTATTTTCCAGACAGCTTCCATTCCGAAATCTTCGAAATCAAGCACTTCAACCTTTGTGATGTTATTCTGGGCAAGGATTGCCGCTGGACCGCCAATGGAACCCAGGTAGAAGCCACGATGTTGATGACAGGAACTGGATACCTGTTTGCTGCGGTTGCCTTTGGCTAACATGATCAGGCTACCGCCGTGGGCCTGGAATGTCTCAACATAGCTATCCATACGTCCGGCCGTTGTCGGCCCGAAGGAACCGGAGGCATAACCATCCGGTGTCTTTGCCGGACCAGCATAATAAACAATATGGTCTTTCATATAATCAGGTATGGGTTTGCCATCTTCCATGTTTTTCAGGATAGCGGCATGGGCGAGGTCGCGGGCGACAATGATGGTTCCTGTGAGGGACAGGCGTGTTTTGATGGGATATTGGCTCAGTTCGGCACGAACCTGATCCATTGGTCGGTTCAAGTCAATTTCTACCACAGCCTCATGGAGATCATCATCGTTAATGTCGGGTAGATATTTTGCCGGATTGCGTTCAAGTTCCTCAATGAATATGCCATCTGCGGTTATCTTGGCCTTTGCCTGACGGTCTGCGGAACAGGATACCCCAAAACCGACGGGGACAGAGGCTCCATGACGGGGCAGGCGGACGACCCGCACATCATGACAGAAATATTTCCCGCCAAATTGTGCACCGATGCCAAAATTCTGGGTCATTTTGTGTATTTTTTCTTCTAAATCCGGTACGCGGATGGCATGACCATAATCATTGCCTTCTGTGGGTAGGCTGTCTAGATAATGGGCGCTGGCCAGCTTGACGGTTTTAAGGTTCATTTCGGCGCTGAGGCCACCGATAACCACAGCAAGATGGTAGGGTGGACAGGCAGAGGTTCCCAATGTCTTCAAACTGTCATCCAGAAATTCAAGTAGCTTGTCTTCGCGCATAATCGCGGGGGTTTGCTGGAACAGGAAAGTTTTATTGGCGCTGCCGCCGCCTTTGGCCATAAAGAGGAAATGATATTCATTGCCTTCTGTGGCATATAATTCTATCTGTGCAGGAGCATTGTTTTTGGTATTGACCTCCTCAAACATGCTTATGGGGGCGAGCTGTGAATAGCGTAGGTTTGTGCCGGTATAGGTATCGACAACGCCTTGAGAAAGGGATTTGCCATCATCGCCCTCTGTCCATACGTACTGGCCTTTCTTGGCTACCACAATGGCAGTTCCGGTATCCTGACAACCGGGCAGCACCATACCCGCAGCAATGTTGGCATTCTTCAAAAGTTCGGTGGCAACAAACCTGTCATTGTCCGAGGCTTGCTTGTCTTTCAGGATATTTGACAGCTGTTGCAGGTGAGCAGGACGCAGAAGATGGGCAATATCACGCATGGCCTCTTTTGCCAGCAAACGTAGCCCTTCGGGGTCCACTTTCAGGATAGTTTTACCATCCACTTCCATGGTGGAAACATAATTTGACGTAATTTTCCGGTAGGGGGTTTCTTCTCCTGCCAAAGGGAACATGTCAGTGTAATTAATCTCGGTCATTTTATTCATCCGAATTGGTTATATCCATATTTTAGTTAGTAACGGTTTTGACCGTAAAGGCCAAGGTATTTTCGTTCACCTATGATTTATCATGTTTTTTTGTTCGTTATTGCAGTTTAAAAAATTACTATTTGAAAAGTTGTATTTTATAACAGTGTCTTAGGGCAGCAATATGCTTGTGGTTGCAATCTCATATGTACATATTGGTTCAATTATACTATAATAATCTTACAAGGCTGTTGTTTTTATTGAGTTTAATAACTATTATTAACTAAGGCGGCACGCTAAGGCAGTTAGGCAGATTGTTATAAAAATAACAATTAGGATATAATAAGTTGTAATTTCATCTGATGATATGCAACAAAATATAATATATATAAGCAGGACTTGCGAAAGCAGGTCCTGTTTTTATTCTAGCAATAGAGAAAAGATAATATTAAGCTTATTTTTTTCTGAAAGTATCCAGCGTTACCACATTATCCACATTTTCATCATCTTGTTGATCATCAGCGGCTTCGACAATGGCGGGAAGTTCTTCCAGATTATCATTATCAACCTCTGTAGCGTGAAAATGAAGGCCAAAATCAACGCTTGGATCAAAAAACCCCTCCAGCGACAGAAAGGGAATATATAGATGTTCCAGCTTGCTGTTAAAGCTCAGAGAAATTTCAAAATGAGATTCATCCACCACAAGGTTTGAGAATTGATTTTGAACGACAATGGTCATTTCTTCCGGATAGCGTTCTTTCAGGTAACTGGGAATGCTGGTCTTTGGATGGTTAGTGCTAAAGGTAATGTAAAAATGATGGTCGCCCGGTAGCCCCTCATCAGCGGTATTTTGCAATACGTCTCTAACGACTGAAAGAAGAGCCATTTGGACCATGGTGTCATATTGAATTACGGTATCTGTCATTGTTCCATTATCTATTTAAGCTACTATATACATCGAATCTATGGTGAATAAAGTATAGCGGGTAACATCAGGGGGGGCTAGACTATTTTTATATTGGCACTAGCGCCCCCTTTTCAAAGGTTAGAGTTCTGACTGAATACGGAAATAGAAAGATCTACCCGGTTCATTTACCCTTACGGTCGTTGCATCATTAAGGCTTTCCCGATTTAAGTGGTTAGCATAAAATGTATCAAATAAGTTAGAGACCCCAAATCGAATCTTGGTGTTTTCCATAATTTTTGCGGATGTAAATATATCGATTATGTCGTATCCAGAGGTTTCGCCTGCATCCCGGCCACTGCCTGTCATGGGGTTATCATCAATGCGATTTTGATTGAAGGCACCGCGCAGGTGCCCCCCCACGGACCAGTAATCTTTCTCATAAGTGACGGTCAGGTCATAACTTAATGGCGGTATTTGATAGAGTGGAATATCCAAGTCCTGATTCTGACCATTGGTATAGGAAATATTACCAAAAATATTTAATTCACGGGTGATATTGGCGCTGGCTTCAACTTCGAAGCCCCAAATCCGGGCATCAATATTTCGGAATATAAGGGCATTATTGGTCAGCAGTATAGTGTCTTGTCCATGGGCCCGGTCACGGAATATATATTCATTAATGTCATCATAATATGCAGAAAATAATATATTCCAGTCAGTTTTTCTGACCCCGACCCCCATATCAATTTGTGTGTGTTTTTCAGCGCTTAAGGTGGGATTACCAACCCAGCTCATATTCATAATCATGCCGGACGGCATGACCATATCACCCATTAAGCTTGCCATATATCTTTCAACGGAATTGGCACTTCTGTTGCTGCGGCTGATACCGATATAAAAGGCGGCATCATCACTGATGTCATATTCAGCACGAAGTAGCCCACCCAGATTATTGTCCGTCTGTTCGGTGGCCATAACCCCGTAATACATATTATAAAGCATATTGGGCGACATGGGCATCATATCCATCATAAGAAGGTTATTTTGCATATCCCCATTGTCAGCAGACGATTTTGCATTGTCATAACGAAAACCAGTTTTAATCTGTATATTATCTGAAAGGGGCATTGTCGCCTCGGCAAAGAAGCCGATATTATTGATGGTTGCATCCGGGATCAGAGTGGACTGTATGGGCTCCATGTTGGTACGGTCCATATCATGGCCATGGCGCAGACCATCATGGTTGATATTTTTAATGTCTATGCCGATGCTAATGTTTACGTTCTCCACTTCAAGGCCGGCGGAAATTTTTCCGCCCGTTGTCGTGGCTTCTAATTCGGCCTGCCGGAACATCATCATGCGTTCCCTAAGGGAGAAATTATCCATTAGGTGAAAGGCATGTGACCGGTAAATATTAACATCCAAAGTCTTTAAAACGGAATTATTATTAAAGTTATGGCGTAAGTTTCCACGAATAATTGTGGCGTTACCGTCAGGGGAATCCATAGCACTACCGGGGAAAAATGTGTCACGAGTTTCTTCATGGGCTATGCCAAAATTGACTAAAGTATTGTCATAGCTATAGCCAACCTCTGCACTGCCGCCAAAAACTTTAAAAGAAGTAAGGACTTCATTACCATGGCCGTCCTCATAATTTCCGGCATCCTTGAAATGACCATTTAACCGTATGTAAAATTTATCAGAACGGGCTGAGACATTGCCAGCCATGCTCCAAATATTACCATTGCTCTCGTAAGCACCGTCAAGGCGACCTTTGATATTCTGACCCTTTTCAAAGGATGGGGCATTATGCTCAACAATGACCGTTCCTCCCGTGCCGCCGGGACCATGTTGTACTGATTGATAGCCGCGATGCACAATCACTACATCAGCCGTATCAATATCAGCAAAAGCCGCAGGTGTATCCATTCGGTTTGGGCCAGCCCCTTCGAGGAAAGCACCATCATTGATGATATTAAGCTGGCTTCTGCTTTGGCCGCGAATAACAGGCTCAAGCGCATGTCCGCTCATGCGGCCACTGGTGACACCGGGAATATTGCGCAGGTAATCTCCCGCATCGGCAGTAGGTTTTCCATCGGCATCCTTTGGGACACTTGTGGATAATGCCGGCTTTTGTACCAGAGTACCTGTAACGACAATTTCATCCATATTATTCTGTGGTTTGATAATTACGGTTTGGGCCATGACATGTTGGTTCATGCCGATAATAGAAGTACTGACACCTAAAAAGAGGTGCTTCTTGAGTAAATTCCGCTTGGACATTTCTCTTCCCTAAATAATCTAAATATATAAAAGCTTACGAACCCGGATGGGTCGTATTATTTCTTATCAAAAGTGTTTGCGATTATATATAGGGGGGAGCACGGGGTGGGCAGGCGGTATTCAGTGGCACATCAGGGGTAACGGAAATAGAGTGCCTGTATCTGGGTTTTAAGGAAATAAGATTGGCGACAGCAAAGTTATACTCAAAATTTGATGACCCTAAAGCGACCTTTTGAAAGGGAAGGCAATAGACACAATGTTCCAACCGGCCTTTATCGTCATCGACGGGATTGCCATTCTCATCAAGGGAAATTCGTTTCAGTCCCTGAGGCGTGCAGATTACAAAACTACCAGTATCTGCCTGAAAATCATCTTTCATACCCATACTGCTCGCAGACAGAGCCGCCGTGGACATGAAGTTCATGAGTAAAACAAATAATACAAACTGGCCTAATCTGTGACCAAGACGGGACACAATTAATGACAGAAAGTTTAAATTTTGTTTGCCGTACATGAAATTAACTAGAATTATTATTGCTACTGAACGAACCTACCCTATATCAGAGAGGTAATTCTTGATCTAGGATAAAAAGTGGTTTTTTGATCATCATGAAAAGTGAAGGGCTTCTGTTGCTAGGTGCCCTTCGGACCCCGCGTAACTAGCTGTTAGGCTGCTACAGCAAATGCTTCGTTATTATCGTTTGCATTTACAAAATTTGACCCTTTACAGCGGAATCATGCTGAGCAAAAGTTATATCTTTATTACGCACGTCGATCCTATTTCGCCCCCTTACACCAATTCTTAAAGGTGATTGGTGGAGGCGCCGGGTACCGCCCCCGGGTCCGCAACGTCTATTCCATACATCAGTTTATTGCCGTAGTCGGTTGCCCGACACCCTATATATAGTGCAGTCAGATTAATAATTGAATAGCTTAGGTAAAATAATTATATAAGGTGAGATAAATATCAAAAATTAACACAATGGGACATTATGAAGCAATATCTGGATTTAATGAGGTACGTTAAGGGTCATGGTACGATAAAGGGCGACCGAACCGGTACGGGCACGGCAAGTATTTTTGGCTATCAGATGCGCTTTGATCTGGCGCAGGGTTTTCCCATGGTAACCACGAAGAAACTTCACTTAAGATCCATTGTTCATGAATTACTATGGTTTCTTGCCGGAGACACCAACATTAAATATTTACAGGATAATGGGGTACGTATCTGGGATGAATGGGCCGATGAGGCGGGTGACCTGGGTCCTGTATATGGTCATCAATGGCGGTCCTGGCCCACCCCTAACGGGCAAATAGTGGATCAGATTTCAGGTCTGGTTGATATGATTAAAAATAATCCTGACAGCCGCCGGCTTATTGTCAGCGCATGGAATGTGGCCGATGTGGATCATATGGCCCTGCCGCCCTGCCATTGTCTGTTTCAGTTTTATGTGGCCGAAGGCAAGCTCAGTTGTCAGCTTTATCAACGCAGTGCCGATATTTTTCTGGGCGTGCCGTTTAATATTACCTCCTATGCGCTTCTTACCCAGATGCTGGCGCAGGTATGCGGGCTGGAGGTCGGGGAGTTTATCCATACCTTTGGTGATGCCCACCTCTATAGCAATCATATGGAACAGGTGGATTTACAGCTTGGCCGGGAGCCCATGGCCCTGCCGACCATGAAGCTCAACTCGAAAGTCAAAGATATATTCGATTTCACGTTCGAAGATTTTGAATTGGTCGGTTATGAATGTCATCCGCATATTGCCGGAAAGGTCGCGGTGTGATGGTCAAATTGAGCCTTATTGTTGCGGTAGCAGAAAATGGAGTTATCGGCAAAGATAATGATTTGCCGTGGAAAATATCCTCTGACCTTAAATATTTTAAAGAAAAGACTATGGGTAAGCCCATCATCATGGGCCGCAAGACCTTTCAATCCATAGGCCGCCCCTTGCCGGGAAGGGTCAATATTGTCATTACCAGTGATACGACTTTTGCATCCGAGGGGGTTATTACAGCCCTAAGCCTTGAGATGGCTCTGGAAGTTGGCATGAATATGGCCTTGGTCAAAAAAGTGGATGAGGTGATGGTTATTGGTGGTGCCCAGATATATAATCTTTGTCTGCCTGAGGCTGATCGCCTGTATCTGACGAGGGTTCATGGGGATGTTGCGGGCGATACTATTTTCCCTTCACTCAATAGTGATGACTGGCTTGAAGCATCTGTGGAAAGATTTACCGCAGGGGAAAATGACAGTCATGATTACAGCCTGATTGTTCTTGATCGGGTATAATTTCTTAAACATTAAATCTCGTTCGAATCATAGTGGCCGCACTGGATTTGGCTTATTTATGGGTGATTCGCAAAAATTGTCGTTCTAAAACGTCTGAATATGGTTCCATTACGTTAACCATAAGCATAAAAAATATACTGTTTTTTATCCCCTTTTTGATGTTTTCTGCGGGTCAGGCGAAGTAACGCCCTTTTAAATATGGTTAACAAAGCTTTGTTTCTCTTGATTTTGGATTGACGTGGGAAATTTTCCCACATATATTAATTTTTCATTTACCACTTCCGTTTACATAATGCTCGGGATTGGTCACTAGACTACCGGAGAACTCAACGGCGTGTTCATGAAGACTGCCACAGAGTAAAAATTATAATGAAAGGGACCACGATGACCAAAGCAACTTTGAAAACACTGTTACTCAGTACGGCTATTGCACTGACCTATCCATGTGCCATTGTTTTTGCCGATAGCGACTTCGCCCAAGATAATAGATTTGTAATAAGTAGTGATGATCCAGAAACGATATCTGATGAAGTTGAGAATGAAACGGAAAATCATAGAGACGGCACGGAAACCGAAGCTGAGCATGCTGCCCGTGAAGCTGCTGAAGATGAAGCAGAAGAAGAAACTCACCGCAGTGGCACGGAAACCGAAGCTGAGCATGTTGCCCGTGAAGCTGCTGAGGAAGCTGAAGATGCCACCCGTGAAGCTGCTGAGGAAGCTGAAGATGCTGCCCGTGAAGCTGCTGAGGAAGAGGCTAATGATGAAGCATCAGATTCAGTAGATGATAACACTTGATCTATTGAATACCACCTAGCCTTAATTACAGGATGGTTTTCTATAAATGAAAGTAACGACAATAAATTTGATTTAAAAGCTTGACGGGATCAGTATTATTACCTCGTCAAGCTCATCGTATAAAAACATCAGAGGGAACTACTACCAATGACCATAAAAACTATTCTTCAATCTACACGGCCTTTAACACTGGGCAGTAGTATAGCATTTCTTCTAACAATGTATCCCCTGTCAGTACTGGCAGCAGATAACAAACCCTGGAGCATCGAAGCGAGTACAGGTATTGAATATGACAGTAATATCACCGTTCAGGAAGTGGACGTTGAAACGGGTGAGGGCGATGTCGCTGGCCTGATAGATTTTTCTGCCAACTATGAATTTGAAGCCGATGAAGCGACATCCTTTGACGTGGGTTACAGCTTTTCACAGAGTCTACATGAAGATGCCACTAATTTTGATCTTCAGTCTCATGTGCTGACAGCCCTGGCTAAACATAAATTTGATGGTTTTGATCTTGGTGTGAGCTATTTATATATTAATACAAGTCTTGGCGGTGAAAGCTTTCTGCAAATCCATAAAGCAGCACCTTACGTGGCATTCTTTGCGACGCCGGCCCTTTATATTCGTGCCGATTATTCCTATACGGATAAAAATCTGGAAACGAGCAATGATCGTGATGCCCAAACCCATAGTCTTGGGGGCACTGCATTTTACTTCACGAATAAATCTAAAACATATCTTATGTTCAGCTATCGGTATGATAGCCTTGATGCCAACGCGGATCATTTCGATTATAATGGTCATGATGCCAAGGTACGGTATCAGGTAAAATTCCCCTGGGGCGACAGGGATGCCCGCTTTCGCATCGGTGGCCGTTACGTAAAACGCAATTATGACGGCATAACACCATCATTGGGCGTAGCACGGGATGATGAGCGTGTCAGTATTGAGAGCATGATTGAAATTCCATTTTGGGATAGTTTTACGGCCAGTCTTAAATATCGCTATACCGATGCCTCATCTAATCTGCCCTCAGCTGATTATAAGGAAAGCCTCGTATCATTTGAGATCGGTTTTGAATTTTAAGATAACAATTGACGATACAGGTTCGGAGAATTTCAGGTTCATTAATATAAACCTTGAGACGTAATGAAAAATGACGCAAAAAAAGCTACAAACTCAGGACAGCCTTCAGATTTCTTTCTGAAGGCTATCCGCCGTATCCTGAGGCCAATCGTCAAAACCCTCATTACCCACGGCGTAACCTTCCCCATGGTTTCAGAAATGCTTAAACATGCTTTTGTTGATACCGTTGACAAAGACTTCCGTTTGGTTCCTGATAAAAGACCAACCGACAGCCGAATTTCACTCGTCACTGGCGTACACCGTAAGGATATCAAGAAATTCCGTGAACAGGCCGGCGAAGATGACCTTCCCCATGCTGCGAATTCTCTAGGCGCACAAATCATTGCGAAATGGCGCGGCTCATCTGAATATTTGGATGAGCATGGTGATCCTGCCGTCCTCGCCAGATTTAAAACTAAAGACAAAACCCCATCCTTTGAAGCTTTGGTCAGCTCAATTAGTAAAGACATCCGGCCACGGGCTGTCCTGGACGACCTTGTTAAGCGACAGGTTTTGAGCCTTGGTCCTTATGATACAGTAATATTGAAACAATCTGCTTTCATCCCAAGAGAGGATATGGAAGAACTTCTGGTTCATTTTGGTCGGAATATACATGATCATCTTGCCGCTGCCGGGAATAATATAGCGGGTGTTAACAAGCCTTTTCTGGAACGGTCTGTATATCATTATGGCTTGAGTGCTGACGCTGTGAAACTTCTTGAAAAGCGGGCGGAAAAAGAAGGCATGGATGTGTTGCTTAACCTTAACCGGGAAGCCCAGCAATTACTTGAAGCAGAAAATAAACCTTTGGAAGGTACAAAGCGTGTAACTTTTGGTATTTATTTCTATGCTGAAGATGATAGTGAGCGAAAGCCATGAACCGTATTTGGACTATGGACCTACGTATAATAGCGGGGACTATACTTTTTATAGCTGCCCTGCTGTTTGCCCTTGGGCGGATGCCGGGTGGTATTGGCGGGACCGGTATCACTGTCCAACCGGGCGGTATAGGCGGTACGGGAATATTTGGTCGTATTGATAAGTTCGGTAGCATTTGGGTGAATGATGTGGAGATTCATTACCCTGATGATATGCTCGTCTCTAAAAGGGCCGGAGATAAGACAACAGGCGATCTTGCCCTTGGTCAGGTCGTAGCTGTGGTTACTGATGATATTTCTGGCCGGATAGAGGCCCGATCTATCCGTATTATTGAAGAAGTCGTCGGCCCTGTACAGGCCAAAATAAATGCTAGCGGTGAGGTAGAGTTGACGGTTTTAGGGCAAAGCGTGCGTCTTTCTCCGGATACGGTTATGGCATTACCCATGGACGATCTTCAGAAAAACGATATGGTTCTCGCAGTTAGTGGTTTTCGGGATGAAAATGGCATTATTTTCGCGACACGCCTAGTGTCCGTTGCCAAAGATTCTCCACAGCATGTACGTGGCATAGTCTCAGACCCTGATGATAGTGGTTTCTCCGTCGGCGCATTACGTATAGATTCCAAAGATGTGACCTATGAAAAAGGCAATATTATCATTGTGGATGGTCAATTTGTCGACGGCAGTTTTAAAGTCGCCGCTATTGAAGTTCAGCCCGCTCTACCATTTCCAAAATCCGTGGCTGCCATATCTGTACAGGGCATATACACAACTGATGAAAACGGTAAGTCACATGTCAGTGGTGTAGCCTTGCAGGAGACCGGTGATGTTTCCGGTAGGGATAGTGACCAGCCTCAGAAAAATCGGGTTATCGTAACCGGATTACTCGATAGTTCCGGTGATATGTCAAAGATAGATGTGAAAACTATCGGCATGACCACCTCTGAAAAACCGGGCCAAAATGAACCGTTACAATCGGATAATCTGATCACGGATATATTGCCTCTTGGCACCATTATAAAAGAGTTAGATAAATCAGAAGACACGGTTGAAAATGCAGGAAATGCGGCCCGTGAAGCTGAGGATGCGGCAGAGGATGGGGCTAAGGCGGCTGAAGAAGCAGAAGAGGGTACCACCCGCGAAGCAGAGAGAGCCGCACAGGACGCTGTTGAAGAAGCCGAAAAAGCGGCGCAGGAAGCCACTAAGGAAGCTGAGCGGGCGGCACAAGACGCCGTAAAAGATGCTGAAGATGCGGCCCAGGATGAAGCTGAGGATGCGGCACAGGATGAAGCTGAGGATGCGGCACAGGAGGAAGCTGAGGATGCGGCCCAGGATGAAGCTGAAGATGCGGCACAGGATGAAGCTGAGGATGCGGCACAGGATGAAGCTGAGGATGCGGCACAGGATGAAGCTGAGGATGCGGCACAGGAGGAAGCTGAGCAGGCCGCACAGGAGGAAGCTGAGCAGGCCGCACAGGAAGAAGCAGAGGACGCGGCACAGGATGAAGCAGAGGATGCGGCACAGGATGAAGCTGAGCAGGCAGCACAGGAGGAAGCTGAGCAGACAGCACAGGAAGAAGCTGAACGGGCCGCACAGGAGGAAGCTGAGCAGGCAGCACAGGAGGAAGCTGAACGGGCCGCACAGGAGGAAGCTGAGCAGGCAGCACAGGAGGAAGCTGAGCAGGCAGCACAGGAGGAAGCTGAGCAGGCAGCACAGGAGGAAGCTGAACGGGCCGCACAGGAGGAAGCTGAACGGGCCGCACAGGAAGAAGCTGAACGGGCCGCACAGGAGGAAGCTGAACGGGCCGCACAGGAGGAAGCTGAGCAGGCAGCACAGGAGGAAGCTGAACGGGCCGCACAGGAAGCTGCAGAAGATGCTGCTGCTGAGGACCCCGTGCCGTAATCCTAAAAATAATAAAGGCCCCCTTGAACAGAGAGCCTTTATATTTTCCAGTCAGGCTAGTTAGAATGCCACATTTATACCCATTACAACACCTGTATTGCGAACATTTTGATCGCTGTGAGTTGTGCCGGGTAACAAGTTGCCGCCACTGATGAAATTTAAGGGTGTGTAGCCTTGAACCAATATGCCTTCGGCAAACAGTTTTACACTATCTTTCAGAAAATATGCCGCCCCAAGAACCCATTGATTTTGTCTTTCCCATGGCGATCCATCAGCACCTGAAATAAATGCACTATATTCAAAAGAAAGATCCAGTGGCTTGTCATCTCAATGGAAAGGTTGAAGCGTCTATCCGATTTAAAGCTGATGTGGGGAGTGTCATATTTCGCCCGTAGCGAGACAGCCCTATATTAGGGCTGCCCAGAGCGGGGTTATATTTTATTCGCCGTCATCAGTCGCATCATTGACGGCATCTCTGGCTGCTTCACGCGCTTCTATGCGGGCTTCTCTAACAACTTCATGGGCTTCCCGGTGTGCTTCACGGGCAGCTTCACGGGTTTCTTGGCTTGCTTCACGGGCTGCCTCGCGTGCTTCCTGATTTGCTTCGCGGGCCGCTTCATGAGCTTCCCGGTGTGCTTCACGGGCCGCTTCATCTATAACTTCACCAGCTTCGCGTGCTTCTTCATGGGCGGCACGATGTTCTTCTCTCGCCACTTCACGGGCGGTGCGATATTCTTCTCTGGCAGCTTCACGCGCAGCCTGATTATCTTCTCTGGCTGTTTCATGGGCTTCTCTATGCTCTTCTCTGGCAGCATCGCGGGCGGCGATCTGTTCATCAGTGAGAGCAGATGACACGTTGTCATCGGCCATAGAATATGTACTGATATTTGCGGCGCATAAAAAGCTCGCAACATAAATTGCTGTGTGGGATAATATTTTCATAACTATATCTTTCTTTTCTCTGTTACTAGAAGCGGTTTGTAAAAAAGGAGAAATGTTATTTTCGTCCTTTTAATGCTTAACGGATGACCCGCTTATTTTATTCCCGAGAAAAGAAAAATTATTATTGATGCCAGTTCTGTTTCATGACTTGTGCTTCGTCATCGGCGCTTAAGGCGTCCCCAACGATCAGATTCTGAATGATAGAATTGATGGCAGGATTGTACAGATGGCTTGCGGTTTGGTACAGTCCGTTTTCTGATGGCGATTGGCCTGCTGTTCCAACAGATAGTTTGAGGAGCCATGTGTTTTCAACACGGCAAGCCACATTCTGTGTGGATGATTTCTGACTTATGACACTATATTCACGGCAATAACCATTATCGGCTGTACGAAAGGTCATAGCGGGTATGACCGTGGTATCATTGCCGGCAAGTATGGTAAAAGGGGTTGCGCTTGGGTGATTTTCAAGGGCGGAGAAAAGGATGTTGTCCGGCCCGATGATACCGGAATTTTGCTGAACCATAATATTCTCAGCAGAAGTGGCTGTCTCTGAAGACGGTGCCATAAGCGTTTGTCCGGCTCCAAACCCGATGAATAGTGCAATACTAGCCGCCATAGCCATTTGCCATTTTGGTGACCTTATGGGTGCGGTTGGCTTCTTTTTGAAAGGCAGGACGGTTTTCTGGTTTTCCGGAAAATTTTCAAGCATGGCCATGATGCTGTCGGGCATAGGTTTTGTATCAATGGCGTGATAAGTTCTGACAATTGTTTTGTCATACTGGCGCATAGTCTCGACGCGTTTGATCAACTCAGGAGATTTTTCAATTTGCGTGGCAACTTCCGCTATTTCCTCAACGGTTAATTCACCATCAAGATATGCATTCAGTATTTCATCGGTAATAATCATAGCGGACTCCTTTGCCTATTCCCGTTTGCAATGTCATCCGGGCTGATGGGTGGACTAAGCACTAGTTCCAGAGCTTTACGCGCCCGTGCAAGGCGGCTCATAACAGTTCCAATGGGGATATCCAGAAAGATTGAGGCTTCTTTATAGGAATAGCCTTCGACGGTTATAAGGAAAATAATGACGCGCTGCTCATCTTGCAATTTATTCATGGCGGTTTTGACTTCTGACATGCCCAGTTTGTTAATGGCAATATCTTCACCGTCTATCCATTGTTCATTTTGATAATCCATGGGGTCTACGCTATGTCCACGGACTTTTCGTGACCGCCATTCGTCTATCCAAAGGTTTTTGCACATTCTAAACATCCATTTATCAAGGTCTGTACCCTGCTCGAACTGGTCGTATCTTGACAACGCTTTTTCAATGGTATTCTGCAGCAGGTCATCCGCATCAGCGGCAGAGCCTGTGAGTGAAAAAGAAAACCGCCTAAGTCGGGGCAGTAAAGCTATTATGTCGTCACGCCATTGTTCGGCTTCAGTCTTCATTCAGTATCCTTAACGTTTCACAGTATGACTTTATTCCCAATTTTATTAAATAAATAAATAAAGTGTGAAAAGCTGGTATATTTTTCTTAATGTGACATTCATGAATGGTCAGTATTATCTTAAAATAAGTAATTCTTTTATTTTTGGGAATAAAAAACAATTTTCTAGCGTTACTATAGATTAGACGTTTTTAATTTTTATATGTGAAAAGAAATAATCATTATGCCAAATCATGCGAAAAAATAAATGAAAAACCTCATTACTTCATTTTCAGTTCTGTTAAGGAGGGGTGCTGTCTTCTGTCTCCTGTTCGTCCTTGCCGTGAATATACGAATGGATGATGCTCAGGCACAGCAGGGTTCAATGATACTTCCCGCTATTAGCTATAGCAGCTTTGGCATATCACTCGTTTCACAGACCCAAGTCCGAAAAATTGACAGAATTTCAGATAATATGACGGAGCGTATGGCGGAACGTGCGTTAAGGCGCGCGGCAAAACGCGCAGAAATGAAAGTAGAAATGAAAGCCACAAAAAAGGCCGCAGAAAGGGCAGCAGAGCGTAGTTTACGCCGTGAGCAGAAATTAAAAGAAAACGCATCCCAGATTGTCAATAAAAAATCGCGTCAAGCAAGGGAAATTGCAATCAGTCGCCAGCTTCGAAAACATCAGGATATTTATGATGATAATGGGTTTGAAGCCATCGGTGACGAGTTGCTTATACTGGCAACAAAGGATGCCGATTTGAAAATAGCAGAAAATAAATACCAGATTAAAGAGCGAAAATATCTGAAGGGTCTGGATATGGTTTTAATTCGGGTGGCCACCTCCAAGGATACAATACTGTCAGAATCGGCTTCCGAAATGGAGAGCATGGTAGAGGACGGCGGTATTGGCTTAAATCATCTTTTTGTGCCCGAATCCCGAAGTATAGATAATGAGGATATTCCGTATTCAATAGCGGATATTTCAGCAAACCTGAAGATAAACACATCTCATTCAGGGGAAATAAGTCTTGGTTTAATTGATACCTTGGTTGACCAATCTCATGCGTCTTTACAGAATGAAGTGATCCTGATCGAAGATTTCGTCCCCTATGATAAAACGCGCCCCAAAGCACATGGCACAGCCGTGGCCTCCATTTTGGTGGGTAATGAACCGGATATTTATAAAGGGGTAGCCATTGGTGCCAAACTTTATGCGGCGAGTGTATTTTTCATGCAGAGCGAGACTAAAGTTGCTGCCACGACCGAGAGTCTGATTTATGCCTTGGACTGGATGGTGCAGCAAAAAGTTCAGGTCATAAATATGAGCTTAAGTGGCCCGTCGAACCCCCTTCTTGAAATTGCTATCAAGAAAGTACTGGCCAAGGGGATCATGATTGTGGCCGCTGTTGGCAATGCGGGGCCTACGGCATCATTACTTTATCCGGCGGCATATTCTGGCGTTGTGGCAGTAACGGCTGTTGATAAAGAGCATAATGTTTATTGGCGCGCTAACCGGGGACGGCATGTAGCCTTTTCGGCTCCCGGTGTGAATATTCCAGCGGCCCATGCGGGAGGAGGTTATCAGGCAAGGTCTGGAACCTCCATAGCGGCCCCATTTGTCAGTGCCATATTAGCGGATTTGGCCTTTGTGAATGACTCTCATGATAATGATAATATTGTTAAAATCTTAGAAAAAATTGCTAAAGACCTTGGGGCAAAAGGCTTTGATACCACTTACGGTCATGGCTTAATTCAAGCCGTTGCCAATTAAATTTCATTGAAGGTAACGGCCCTTATCAGTAATTATGTAGGCTTCTTGATCGTAACAGTGAACCAGAAACTATCATTCCTGAAAATGAAGCCTGTAAATCCTCTTGTTATATTTTGAGAATTCTAGTTTGGGCCCTCCGAAATTCTTTACCAAGACTAGCGATGAATATATTTTTAGATTTTGCCTGTAAGATAACCCATATGCCCAATATCACCGAAGTTAACATCATGGGACAACATAGACTATGACAAAATAAATATGATAAGCTCGGGGGAGTCATTAAATGTAATTACATTTGGCTTTTTTGTTAATGGCATATTTAAACGCCACCTTCTATACATAACATATAACAACGTAATTTTGGTTGATGGTGCTGGTTGCGTTGTTACTTTTCGGTTAAGGAATAGTGGTATGAATCTTGTTGTGCAAAATATTAAACGTGTAGAGAAGTCAATTGTGCAAAGCTATTCGGATGGTCGGTACGGGGTCGCTACTGTGCATGAGGCGCAGGGGCGTACAGGTCTTCTGGCAGCGAACATCAACCCTATTTATTCGGGAGCATATATAGCGGGTACAGCCGTAACTGTCAGCGCGGCACCCTGCGATAACTGGATGATTCATGTAGCGGTTGAACAATGTCAGGAAGGCGACATACTCGTGCTTTCACCAACCTCTTATTCAGATGCGGGCTATTTTGGTGATTTACTGGCAACATCCCTGCAGGCCCGTGGTGTTAGAGGATTGGTGATTGATGCTGGTGTGCGGGATGTGAAGGATCTGACAGAAATGAATTTTCCCGTCTGGTCGAAATGCGTATTTGCTCAGGGTACGGTTAAGGAGACGCTGGGTAGCGTTAATATCCCCATCGTATGTGCAGGGGCACAAGTTAATCCGGGTGACCTTATTGTTGCTGATGATGATGGTGTTGTGGTTGTTGCTCGATATGATGCTGAGGCTGTGCTGCAAAAATCCATTGAGCGTGAGGAAAAAGAAGCCAAAACCCGCGCCCGTTTTGCTGCGGGGGAGCTTGGCCTTGATATTTATAATATGCGTCCACGGCTTGCGGAACGCGGTTTGAAATATATTGATCAGGCTGATTTGGACTAGAGTGAGGGGAACGGCCATTAGAATATGGAGTGGCATATGAGTATAAAGCATATATGCCTTATTGGTTTTGGCGAGGTAGGCCAATGTTTTTCTATTGACCTTTTGAATGCTAATATTGCCAAGGTCACAGCATGGGATACCAAATTCACGGATAAGGATAGTCTGCCTTCGCGGGCACTGGCGTGTTGTGCGGTGGATGCTGGTAACAATGGTCATGATGCGGCCAAGGGCGCTGATATCATATTTTCTGCGGTAACCGCCGCCCAGACAGTTGAAGCGGCGAAGAATGTTGTCGCAGGACTTAAACCAGGAACTTTCTATCTGGATATAAATTCGGCCTCTCCCAATGTGAAGAAAGAGGCCGCAGAAATTATAAATACTGCGGGCGGTTATTATGTGGAAGGGGCGGTTATGTCGCCCATCGCCCCAAAACGTCTTGCGACACCAATTTTGCTGGGTGGGCCGCATGCTTCGGAATTTTACATTTTGGCTCAGGATATTGGCCTGGTCGGATCATCGGTTTTTTCAGGTGATTATGGCAAGGCATCGGCTGCTAAAATGTGCCGCAGTATTATTGTTAAGGGGATGGAGACCTTGCTGAGTGAATCTCTGCTTACGGCACGACAATATGACGTGGATGACATGGTGTTGATGTCCCTTGATGACCTATTTCCGGGCCTAGACTGGGAAACGCTTGCACCCTATATGATTTCCCGCTGTATAAAGCATGGTGGACGGCGGGCAGAAGAAATGCGTGAAGTGGCCAATACGGTTGCTGATGTGGGCCTTGACCCGTTAATGAGTGCTGCCTGCGCCAAGAGTCAGGATTATCTGGGCACACGCGCCAATGAAATTGCTTCAACGGATATGAGAGCAATGCTTAATGCGTTGATAAAAAACATCTGAGGAGAGGATACTGGGTTATGAAAATTATTGACTGTCATGGGCATCAAACCATCGTACCACAAGCGCATCTTGATTACCGTGATGCACAGGTTGCGCGCCTTGGCAACCCTGGCCTGCCCGCACCGGATGCGCCCCATATCAGTGATGATGAAATCCGAGAGGGTATTGAGGCTAACCAGCTGAAGTTAATCAGGGAGCGCGGGGCGGATATGACCATTTTTTCACCGCGAGCTTCGCGCATGGAACCCCATGTGGGGGATGCAGAAACCTCACAAGCTTGGTCGGTCGCCTGCAATAATCTCATTGGCCGTGTAACCGATCTTTATCAGGATACCTTCATCGGGGTTTGCCAGCTGCCACAAACACCGGGGGGCACGCTGACTAATTCCATTGAAGAGTTAAGTCGTTGTGTCAATGAACTGGGTTTTGTCGGCTGCAATCTGAACCCTGATCCCTCTGGCGGTCATTGGAACTCTCCCCCTTTGACCGATAAATACTGGTACCCTTTTTACGAAAAAATGGTAGAACTTGATGTGCCGGCGATGATTCATGTCTCTGGCTCCTGTAATCCGGCATTTCATGCAACAGGCTCTTATTATATAGCCGCCGACACCAATGCTTTTATGCAGTTTTTGCAGGGGGACTTATTCAAGGATTTCCCGGATTTGCGTTTCATCATCCCCCATGGTGGCGGTGCGGTGCCCTATCATTGGGGCAGATACAGGGGTCTTGCAGATATGCTGAAAAAGCCATTGCTGGATACTCATGTGATGAAAAATATTTTCTTTGACACCTGTGTTTATCATCAGCCGGGTATTGACCTGCTGTTTGATGTTATTGATATTGATAATATTCTGTTCGGCTCTGAAATGGTTGGGGCCGTGCGCGGCATTGATCCGGAAACCGGCCAGAATTTTGATGATACAAAGCGCTATGTGGATAACCTGAATCTGTCAGATGAGGATGTTTATAAAGTTTATGAAGGTAATGCCCGTCGGGTCTATCCGCGCCTTGATAAAATACTGAAAGCCAGAGGTCAGTGAGCCGTTTTGAAAAAACGCCAGGCTGGCTTGATTGGCACCCGGCACCGTCAATACCCGGCTATATTCCGCCTGTAGGGGCGGTGGACGCCCATTGTCATGTATTTGGCCCGGGGGATATTTTCCCTTTTGCGCCAGAACGGAAATATACCCCCTGTGATGCCTCAAAAGATCAGCTTTGGGCACTCAGGGATCATTTGGGTTTCAGCCGCAATGTTCTGGTTCAGGCCACCTGTCATGGGGCTGATAATAGCGCATTAGTTGATGCACTAAAGTCAGCGGAGGGCATGGCACGGGGCGTCGCAACGGTTAAGCCGCAGGTAACGGACGCGGAATTACAGGCTTTGGATGATGCGGGGGTTCGGGGTGTACGGTTTAATTTTGTCAAGCGTCTGGTCGATGCCTTGCCCAAAGAACCTCTGGTGGAAATCGCCCACCGTATTAAAAAGCTTGGCTGGCATATTGTAATTTATTTCGAGGCACAGGATCTACCGGAATTATATGATTTTTTTACCAGCCTGCCTACAATCGTGGTGGTGGATCATATGGGCAGGCCTGATGTGTTTTCGCCCGTGGATGGACCAGAGTTCGAACTTTTTCTGAAGCTGATGGCAGAAAATGAGAATTTCTGGTCCAAAGTATCCTGCCCGGAGCGCCTATCCGGGGAAGGTCCGCCCCATTACAGCGATGTGATACCCTTTGCCCGTAAAGTGGTTGAAAGTTTCCCCGACAGAGTATTATGGGGAACCGATTGGCCGCATCCGAATTTAAAATCCCATATGGCTGATGATGGACATTTGGTTGATATTATTCCACATATTGCACCAACAAATGAGTTGCGGCAAAAATTGTTGGTGGATAACCCCATGAAACTATACTGGAAAAAATGATGAAAATTATACTCGCCGGTCCCGGAGCTTTTGGGCTGAAACACTTGGATGGATTAAAAAAAATAGATGGTGTCGAAGTTGTTGCCATTGTCGGCGATGATCTGTCTAAGGCCAGAATAGTTGCCGATGAATATGGGGTGCCACATGCGACAACGGACCTTGATGAGGCCCTTGGGATGGAGGGGGTTGAGGCGGCAATTTTATGCACGCCCACTCATATGCACGCGGCGCAGGCGATACAATGCATGACGGCTGGCAAACATGTTCAGGTGGAAATCCCATTAGCGGATACCTGGGCGGACGCACAGGCGGTAAATGACCTGCAAAAGCAAACCGGCCTTGTGTGTATGGTGGGCCATACCCGGCGGTTTAATCCCTCGCACCAGTGGCTGCACCAGAAAATTAGGGCGGGGGAAATATCATTACAACAAATGGATGTGCAGACATATTTCTTCCGCCGCAAGAATATCAATGCCAAGGGCGAGCCACGGTCATGGACCGATCATCTTTTATGGCATCATGCGGCCCATACTGTTGATCTGTTTCAATATCAAACAGGGGAAAAGGTGGTTGTTGCCAATGCTCTGCAAGGGCCAAAACACAGCGAGCTTGGTATTGCCATGGATATGTCGATTCAGCTCAAAACCGAACAGGGCAAAATATGCACATTGTCACTGTCGTTCAATAATGACGGCCCCCTTGGCACCACATTCCGTTATATCTGTGATAATGGCACTTATATCGTCAGCTATGATGATCTTGTGACCGGCAAGCAGGAGGTTATTGACGTATCACAAGTGGATGTTTCCATGAACGGTATCGAACTGCAGGACCGTGATTTCATCGCGGCTATCCGCGAGGGCAGGGAACCGCGTTCCAGTGTTGGCAATGTATTGGCCTGTTATGAAACACTCCATGATCTTGAATGTGGTTTATTATGACGGGTACAGAAGCGCTCCGGCTTGCTCTGACGGGTCGCCGCCTGCGGCGTTCCCTATTCGTGATGCTGGTTGTAGGCAGTATTCTTAATGTCATTAACCAGGGTGAAATAATTTTTTATGGGGGTGCGGTCGCGTGGATAAAGGGAATATTGACATTCATTGTTCCCTTTTGTGTCTCCACTTATTCTGCCCGGGGCAGTGTTCTGGAAAGTGCCAAGGAAAATGTTTAACCGGCTTCATAAATTACCACTGACAGAAATACCTAGACCGCCCTGACCAGCTTCTTTTTCAGCTATTTTGCTTAGCATGAAATGTTGTATCTTCCCCGATGGTGTGCGCGGCAAAACATCTATAAAGGCAATAGAGCGCGGGTATTTATAGGGTGCAGAATGTTTCTTTGTAAAATTCTGGATATTTTTAATTAGCCTTGTGTCGGGTTTATATCCCTTCTTCAGCACAATATATGCCCTGACAATTTCTCCCCGGACGGGGTCTGGAATTCCAATCACGGCACAGTCGGCCACAGCAGGATGCTGACTGACTGTTTTTTCCACTTCGGGGCTGGCGATATTATAGCCGGATGAAATAATCATGCCGTCATTACGGGCCTGATACCAGAAATAACCATCCTTATCTATTCTGGCGGTATCGCCGGTAATATTCCAGCCGTTTATGACGTATTTGGTCTGTCTTTCATCGTCAAGATAGCGGCAGCCCACGGGGCCGCGTACGGCAAGAAAGCCGACTTCGCCGACCGGAACAGGATCACCCTGTTTGTTAACAATTCTCGCTTCATATCCCGGAACGGCTTTGCCCAGAGAGCCGATAGGGTCATCGGGGTGCTGTATGCAGATGAAATTATTTAACATTTCCGTTGACCCAATGCCATCAATCAGGCGAATGCCTGTCTTATCGAGCCACGCGCGGGTGACATAATCGGGGAGGGCTTCCCCCGCAGACATACATTTTTTAAGTGACGATAATTTCTGGGCATCGAAATTTTGAAGCAGGGCTTTATAGGCCGTAGGAGCCGTAAAAAATATACTGACCCCGAATTTGTCAATTGCGGTGATCAAACTTTCTGTGGACACATCTTCCAGAAGAACCGTGGCCGCCCGGACGTAGAGCGGAAAAAGTAATAAACCGCCTAACCCATAGACAAAACCCAGCGGCGGCGTGCCTGAGAATATATCCTGCGGTGTCGGCTTAAGAACCTGTTGGGAGAAAGCCTGACAGACTGCGATAATGGCGTGATGGGAATGCAGGGCTGCCTTGGGCAGCCCCGTGGTGCCAGAGGTAAACCCAATCATGGCAATATCGGACTGGTGGGCCGGATGATTATCAAAGCTGGTGGGTTTCGTCTTCATTCGGGCTTCCAGTTCCCCCGGCCCATTGAAATATAATATATGTGACATATTAGATAATTCACTGGCGGCCGATTCCATGTCGTCTTTCAGTCTATAATCACATAAAGCCAGACTTGCCCTGCTTTGGCTGGCACAGGTAATGATTTCTTTTGCCCGTAACATGGCGATAGTGGTAATGACAATTCCACCGGCTTTGATAACGGCTAGCCAGCAGGCAATTAGCATGGGATTATTAGTACTGCGCAAAAGAACCCGGTTGCCCGCTACCAATCCAAGATCGTCCTTTAAGATATGGGCAATCTGATTGGCTTTGTTGAGCAGTTCTTGGTAGGTCCAACTGCTCTTTGGAGAATAGAGGGCCACCTTGTCGCCGTACCCCTCGGTGATCGCATTATCCAGAAGTTCTGCGGCGCAGTTAAAGGGCTTATTCTTTGTCTCTAGGTTTGTATTGATAAATTTTGGCCACATATGAGGGGCCGGCATATGATTTTGCACGAAACTGTCGATTGATTTTCTATCAGACTTAACCATGGAGACGCCCTCAAATTGAGTATACTCAAATACCATAGCGTGGATTTGAGCCATGGTACCTCTCATCAACTGTATTGGCTCGTCCGGCAAGGTCATTGATATAGGTCATAGTTAGGTAATTATATTAAAAGTTCCGGAATGTGGAAAGTGAATCCCTTTGTAATCAGAGTGTATCTGTCTATAATCTGTATCGTTGTTTCACATAGGAGGGCTTTAATTTATGGATATGCCAAGATCACGACAGCAATTGCGCGCAGTACTACAGTTGCGGGAACTTGTCATCTCCGGGTTTTTCAAGCCAGGCCAAAGAATTTCCGAACTTTCTTTGGTGGACATGATGGGAATTTCGCGAACACCAATTAGGCTGGCACTGGGACAGCTTGCTTATGAAGGCCTGCTCAAACAATTACCAAGTGGCGGATTTGTTGTTAATGATTTTTCTGTTTCAGATATTTTTGATGCAATAGATATACGCGGTACGTTGGAGGGAACCGCCGCTCGTATGGCTGCTGAACGGCTGAATGATCCTGATGAAGTGGCACCTTTGATTGCAATTTATCAGGCAATTGAAACGTTGGTTAGGCAGCGAAATATTGAAGGAGAGCTATTTGAGAAATATATTGAGCTGAATGAGCAATTTCATAATGAATTGCTAAGGCTGGCGAAATGCCCGTTGCTGGAGAGAAACTTATCTCAAATTACCGCACTACCCTTCGCGTCACCTAATGCCTTTATTACGATGCAGGGGCAGGATGATTTAATGTATGATATTCTCTTTCATGCACAGCATCAACATAATGCCATTATTGAGGCAATTATAAGCCGTGACAATGCAAGGGCATTTTCACTCGGTCAGGAACATGCTCGACTGGCAGCTTCAAACCTAAAAATTGCCATGGAGCAAGATTCTTATTTTAGGGAATTTCCGGGTTCAGAATTGGTTAGGCACGATGAAGATGCTAAAGTTTAATCGTGAAATACGATGGTTTTTGAACCATTAAGCAATACCCTGTCTTCTATAATGTAATGAATAGCGCGAGATAGTGTTCGGCGTTCCACGTCACGCCCTTTTCGCACGAGATCCTCCGGCGTGTCTTGGTGGCTGATATGCTCTATATTTTGTGCTATGATTGGCCCCTCATCAAGGTCAATAGTGACATAATGAGCCGTAGCACCTATGATTTTTACACCGCGTTCATGGGCTTGATGATAAGGTTTTGCGCCCTTGAATCCAGGCAGAAAACTATGATGTATATTGACGCAACGCCCTTCCAGATAGCTTGATAGATCATTAGATAATATCTGCATATATCTGGCAAGAATAACTAGGTCAGCTTTTGTATTTTCGATAACAGTCTTTATGTATGATTCTTGCTGCTTTTTGCTTTCCTTGGTGATTGGAAAATAATGGTAAGGGATATCACCAATCGTTGTAAGGTTAAGTACTTCCTTGGGGTGGTTGGAGATTATGCCCACGACATCTATATTTAATTCACCTATACGCATTCTATAAAGCAAATCACCAAGGCAATGATCAAATTTAGAAACGAGTATGATGACACGCTTTTTGTCTTTTAAGGGTCGGATATTGCAATTCATATTATATTTATTTTCAAGAACGTAGAAACCGTCCTGTAATTTTGTAATATTTATTGTCTCTTGTGGAAAATTAAAAACAACCCGCATGAAAAACTGACAGGTACCCATATCATTAAACTGTTGGGCTTCTAAAATATTTGCGCCGCTTTTGGATAAAAATCCCGAGACATCGGCCACTATGCCAGGTTGGTCATTGCATGATAGAGTCAATATATAAGATGTATTCATTTTTATATTCCTATTTGTTCTGGTTACATGATCGCCCATATTTCGACTTGTCTGGTTTGAAAGAGATAAACTCTTTAATTGGCCGATAGTTAATTAGCAAAAAAAATAATTGCATGCAATATAACTTTATATTGCATTATTTAGTCTGATTTGGTATTAAATACGTTAATTATCAATATAATTGCATGCAATATAGCAAATAAGGAGAATTTTTCGTGAACCATAAAAACTTTGAACAGGTCATACAGAATGCCGCAAGCACTGTAGAGATGCTTCGCAATTCACAGATTGGGGCATATGTATATCCTGTCGTGCCAACGGAATTTTCTAACTGGAGGGACGAGCAAAACGCGTGGCGTGATAAAGCAGTGCTGTTTGACCAGACCCATCATATGGTTGATATTTTTATTAATGGCCCTGATGCGATAAGGCTTGTGTCTAAGTTGGCCATCAATACTTTTAAAAACTTTCCGGTTGGGCGTGCGAAACAATTTATCCCCTGCAATTATGACGGCTATGTCATCGGGGATGGGATTCTTTTTCATCTGGCGGAAAATGAACTTGTTTTTGTTGGCCGCGCCCCGACTGCGAATTGGATTGAATTCCATGCCGAGGCCGGAGACTATGACGTTGAAATTATCAAGGATGATCGTTCACCTTCCATGCCTATGGGCAAGGCGGTAACTCGCAAGCATTACCGTTTCCAGATTCAGGGGCCAAATGCCAAGCAGGTTATCGAAAAATTGAATGGGGGGCCTTTCCCGGACATTAAATTTTTCCATTTGGGTCATATCAATATCGGCGGACGAAAGGTACAGGCATTGCGCCATGGCATGGCAGGAGCGCCGGGTCTGGAGATATGGGGTCCTTATGAGGAATATCTTGATATTCGCGCTAAAATTCTTGAAGCAGGTGCAGAATTCGACCTGACTTTGGTTGGCTCCCGCACCTATGCAACAAATACACTGGAGTCAGGCTGGATACCATCCCCGTTGCCCGCCGTTTATACGGGTGAGAAAATGAAAGCATTCCGTGAATGGTTGCCGGCGAACGGCTATGAGGCCACAGGCTCAATCGGTGGCAGTTATGTATCGGATAATATTGAAGATTATTATTTAACGCCTTATGAGCTTGGCTATGGCCCGTTTGTGAAATTTGATCATGATTTCATTGGTCGTGAAGCGTTAGAGAAAATGGAAGGGCAAGCGCATCGCAAGAAAGTAACACTTGCCTGGAATGGAGAAGACGTTGCAAAGCTTTTTGCCGCTAACTTCATTGGTGAGGAGAATTATAAATATTTTGACCTGCCGTTGGCGAATTATGCGTCCTCCAGTTACGATTCTGTCATAGTGGATGGCAAGGTAATTGGCTTTTCGATGTTTACCGGATACAGCAATAATGAACGCGCCGTGTTATCTCTTGCTGTAGTGGATTCTGATGTTGAAATTGGACAAGAAGTTACTGTTATCTGGGGTGAACCAGATGGCGGCACTAGGAAATCAACTGTTGAGAAGCATAAACAGTTTAAACTAAGAGCTATTGTAAGCCCGGTTCCTTATTCAAAAGTTGCGCGGGAAACTTATGCGCAAGGTTGGCGTACTGGTGATAAGTGATCCGCTTAAAATGAACAATTTTACTCAAAATAATAATGCTGAAATGTCTAGGTTGCTTCAGGATTACTCTGCTGAAGTAACTGCGCCGGACAGAAAGTCTCTTGATGCTGCGGCCCGTATGATGGATCCCGGATCCCGTGTCTATATTGCATCGCTTCCTTCAGATACGGCCGATCGTCTTGTTGCAGCGGCGGCGCAGCTAAAAGATGCGGGGCTGGTTCCCGTCCCGCATATTGTTGCGCGTAATATAGAAGATGAGGCTGCACTAGATACTTTACTGGGCCGGCTGGCCCATGAAGCGGGCGTTGACCGGGCGTTGATCCTTGCAGGGGATCGGGGGGATGCGGCGGGGTATTTCCATGACAGCCTTCAAATTATTAATACGGGTCTTCTTGAAAAGCATGGTATTTCAAAAATTGCCGTCGGAACATATCCGGAAGGTCATCCACGAATTACTGATGATATTCTCGATGTGGCGTTAAACGAAAAACGGTCTGCTGCTGAAAAATCCGGTTTGGAAACTATTCTTATCAGTCAGGTTTGTTTTGAAGCAAAGCCTGTCCTTGATCATATTCGGAAATTACGCGCGCGGGGTGTTAAAAACCGAATTCGGGTAGGTGTTGCTGGCCCCGCCAAAAAAACTACATTATTGAAATATGCGATGATTTGTGGTGTTGGCGCATCGATGCGCGCTCTGAAGGAACGCAAGACATTGGCAAAAAATCTGGCAGCCGGGGAAACCCCTGAGAGAATTCTAACAGAGATTGCGATGGCTCAGGCCTCTGAGCCCTCTTTAAATATTTGGGGTGTGCATTTTTTTACTTTTGCATCATTTGCAAACTCTATTGAGTTCGTTGACAAGTTTCGTGTGTAATTTAGTCGTCATTGAAAGGCAAAAATATAGAGAAGTGATAACACTTCCATTAAAGTCGAGGGTGAGATAACTCCCTATAGGGTGCTATCGCACATTTCTTATTTATAAATTAAAATTATAGGGAAAATAAATGATTACAGAAAAACAGCTTTTAAAAACTTTAGCGGTTTCAACCGCAATTTGTGGTATTGTGACTTTATCTCCTGCGATATCTTACGCAGTAGAAAGTGATGTACAGCGCTCTGTATTGAGGAGGTTACGGTTACCGCACGTAAGGTCGAAGAGAACCTTCAGCAAACCCCTATCTCAATGGCGGCATTCAGCGGAGAAACGCTTGAAAGGCGCCAAATTTTCAGCACAGATGATTTGGATAACGTTATTCCTAATCTGCAATTCAGCAACAATGCTCCATTAGCAGGTAATAATTCCTCATCACAGGTTTTTATCCGTGGCATAGGCCAAACTGATCCCACATCAACAGTTGACCCCGGTGTTGGTATTTATATTGATGATGTTTATATGGGGCAGTCCGTTGGCGGTACTATGGATTTTCGGGATATTGCGGGAATTCAGGTTCTTCGTGGGCCACAAGGTACATTGTTTGGCCGCAACACGATTGGTGGCGCCATTTTAATTAATACCCAAGACCCCGGCGAGGAATTTGGCGGAACATTTAAAGCCGGTGCAGGAACGGATAATCTCAGAGAATTCTCACTCGCCGTTGACATTCCCCTTTCCGAAAAAGTAAATACGCGGTTTACTTTTGGTTCCCGCGTACAAGATGGGTATGTCACGCGCGTATCTGACGGCATTGATCTAGGTGATACCAATACTTATACCGCTACAGGGAAAATTGTTTTTAACCCTTCTGAGGACCTAGAAATCAAAATACAGTTTGATTACACCAATGCCGATGAAAATGGTTCTCCTCTAGTATTTGCAGCCAGCAATGAAAGTGCCATATTTCAAAAAACAGTTAGCCTTGCCGCAGGTTGTCCCGGTATGACAAATTTAGGCCAGGATGTCCCCTTGATTGATGATGACCGTTGTGCCAATGACTTTTGGAACGAAGGGCCATTTGCGAATAATGGAACGGCTCCGTTGGAAAGCTTGCTTGAAAACTGGGGTACGTCATTGCATATCAACTATAGTGCTAGCGAAAACCTGAGTTTGAAATCTGTTACATCTTACCGCAATATTGATTGGTCGGGGGCGCGGGATGCGGATAATACCCCTTTCCCAATTCTACATACTAATTATGTCAGTGATGGAAGGCAATTTAGCCAAGAATTTCAGGCAATATATACAGATGATAATTTCAATGCAGTAGCGGGCCTCTATTATTATGATGAGAAAATAGATGATATTGTGACTATTTTATTATCACCACCGCCTGCGCCTGCGGGCGTATTGGATAGTGATAATAATATCACCGAAAATAATAACTGGGCAGCATTCGGTCAATTTACTTATGATATCACCAATGATTTCTCAATCACCGCTGGTGCGCGTTATACTTCAGAAACAAAAGCCTCTACACCGGATCAATTTTCCTTTGCTAATCCTGATGATAAATATATTGATCTTAAAAAATATGAACGCGATTTCACGGCTTTTAATATATCAGTTAACGCCAGTTACCGGTGGACTGATGATATTATGACCTATGCAAGTTATTCGGAAGGTTTCAAAAGTGGCGGCTGGAACAGCCATTTCAATGCGAACTTTAATGAAACCCCTGAACAATTAGCGCAGCTGGATCAAATTCATTCTTTCGCGGAAGAAACAGCTAAGAACTATGAAATTGGTTTTAAAATGGATCTGGCTGATAATACGCTTCGTTTAAATGGGGCTATATTCTCGACCGATTATAATGACCTCCAATTGGTTTATCGCTTTGGTGTTGCCCCTTTTATTCTCAATGCGGGTAAGGCTTCCAATGATGGGTTTGAATTGGAGATGACATGGGTACCAACCGATAATTTGGTTATTGATGCGGGTATTGGTTACTTGGATGCGACTATTGATGAAGTTGTTACCTTCTTAGGGGCTGTAACTGGCGTTGAAGCAGGTAATAGTCTTCCCTTTGCTCCGGAATGGCAAGGCAATATTGGTTTTGGTTACGAGTTGACACCAGTGGGCAGCAACCTTTCATTTACCCCGCGCGTTGACCTGAATTATCAAAGTACGACATTCTTTGATGCCCTTAATACTGAAGAAGTATCGCAAATAGGTGGACGCACAGTAATCAATGCATCAGTTATTATTGTGCCGGATAGCGAACAATGGAAATTCACTGTTGGTGTCAATAACCTGACGGATAATATTTACCCCATAGCCGGTAATTCGTCCCTCGGCACGGGGTCTGGTTATGCCGAAATTGCATTTGCGCGTACAAGAGAATGGTTTGCTTCTTTCTCATATGATTTTTAGGAAATTGATGTAACTTACAGGAGAGAGCATGTGCTATAAATGTAGTAACTTGGAAAGCACTTGCTCTCTTTTATATATAACTAACATATTATGAGAATAGGAAATCTGAAATATGCAGAATGATCCCCGTGATATAATTAATCGTGAACCAATGAGTAGACTTCAGGTTCTAGCGGTTGTGATCTGCATTTTTCTGAATGCTCTAGATGGTTTTGATGTGTTGGCCGTAACCTTTGCTGCTCCGGGTATTGCCCGCGCATGGAGCTTGGGGCCTGATGTCATTGGTATCATCATTTCATCCGGATTGATTGGCATGGGTATTGGCTCTATCTTTCTGGCACCAATGGCCGATAGATTTGGCCGTAGAATGATTATTTTATGCTGTCTGTTGGTCATGGGAAGCGGTATGCTGTTATCTGCCACCGCGACGGGAATAGAGGCCTTATCTTTTTACAGGTTTATTACCGGATTGGGGATAGGGGTTATGCTTGCCTCAATCAATGCCATGGCGGCGGAATTTTCCAATGACAAGCGGCGGGATCTTTGCGTCAGCCTGATGACGATCGGTTATCCTATTGGGGGCGTCTTGGGAGGGTCGGCGGCTGTGTTGCTACTGGGGACCTATGACTGGCAATCGGTCTTTATTTTCGGAGGAATAGTGACGTTGGCGGTTTTTCCGGTGGTTCTGTTGTTTCTGCCTGAATCTATTGAATTTCTGTGCCACAGCAAAGGGGCTGCCGGGTTGGATAAAGTAAATAAAATTTTAAAACGCATGGGTCATTCAACGGCAAGACATATAGTTATCCCGAATATATCAACGTCGCGGTCAAGGATAAGAGATTTGTTTGACGCAGATATTATGCGCCATACCCTTACCCTGACTACCAGTTATTTTATGCATATTATGACATTCTATTATGTTATGGGCTGGGTACCCTCAATCGTTACCGCCCTGGGCTTTGACAGGGCTGTCGGGACATCGGTCTCGGTCTGGGTCAGTATTGGCGGTATTGTCGGGGGTAGCCTGTTGGGTTGGGTCTCAATCGTTTATGGCCTTCGCCGGCTTACCGTTATTCTGATGATTGCTACCGGCAGTTTTGTCATATTGTTTGGTCAGGTCACGCCCGAGATCGAAATGTTAAAAGCCGTTGCTTTTCTGTTGGGTTTTTGCATGTTTGGTGGTGTGGTGGGTCTTTATGCCCTTACGGCTAAAGCTTTCCCAACCCGCTTGCGGGCCACAGGCACGGGATTTGTCATTGGTGTGGGGCGTGCGGGGGCCGCTATCGGGCCGATAATTGCAGGGTATCTTCTGGTCTCGGGACTGGACCGGGGTGGTGTTGCTATGGTTATGGCCATAGGGTCGATGGCGGCAGCTGTGACCCTGATCATTAGTCATATGGTGGCAAGAAAACAGAAAAAATCGCTGACATCTGTCGCTCCTTGATTGAAATTTCTTGAAAGGCGAAAAAATGTTTTCAGAAAAAACCATTGTTGTAACCGGGGCGGCATCCGGTATTGGTGCCGCATCCGCCCGTCTGCTTGCCGCAAAAGGGACAAAAATTATCGCGTTGGATGTAAAGAAACCTGATGCCGAATATTACAAATATATTTCCGTCGATCTTTCAGATGTCGACTCGATCATTCAAACGGCATCGGAAATTGACGAACCCATTGACGCTTTGTGCAATATTGCCGGTGTGCCACCTACCGCAGGTGAGGTGACGACGCTGAAGATAAATTTTCTCGGCCTTAAATTATTAACTGACCGGCTGCTACCAAAATTTTCTGATAATGCTTCAATCGTGAATATGGCATCCTTAGCCGGTTTTGACTGGCAGAACAGCATGCCTGCCATTAAGGCTTTTATGGCGATGACACTTTTAGATGACTTAGCGTTATTTTGTCGCAGCAACGCTATTGAGGGGCCAAGGGCATATTTCTTTTCGAAGGAAGTGTTAAGGGTCTGGACCATGCAAAGTGCGATTAAGCTCAAAACCAGGGGTATCCGGGTGAACTGCATCAGCCCTGGGCCGGTTGAGACGCCTATCCTGAAAAACTTCCTTGAAACACTGGGAAGCCGAGCCGAAGATGACCTTAAGAAAAACCGAGCGGGTTTTGTCGATGAAATTGCCCCGGTGGTGGCTTTTTTATGCAGTGAGGATAGTCGCTGGATTACAGGGGCTAATATACCGGCAGATGGCGGGGCATTGGCGGCAGCCCTTGCTGGTCGACATGGTTTTGCAGAATGAATATTTAATCCTGAAGGTGGAAATATGAATAAGAAACTTTTTATAGCAGGTGAGTGGCTGGCAGCTGAATCGGGCAGAAAAATGGAAATCGTCAGTCTGGTCAATGGCAAGCCCTATGGTACTGTAGACCTTGGTGGGCAAGCAGATGCCCGAAAGGCTGTGGAAGCGGCTCAAGCGGCGGCGAAGGCATGGGGGAAAAGCTCGCCTTCCGAACGGGAGGCTATTCTTCTCAGGGCTGCGGATATCATTTTCCGGCGGCGGGATGATATCGTAGATATCCTGCAACATGAAGCGGGGTCTACCTTTGGCAAGGCGATGTTTGAGGTTGGTTTTTTTGAAAATATAGTACGCGGCGCCGCCGGGGAATGCCGCCGGATCAGCGGAACGACTTATGCCTCAGATATTCCCGGTGTGTTTTCTTATAGCATCCGTCGCCCTTTGGGGGTTGTGGTGGGTATTTCACCGTTTAACTTTCCTATTTTGCTGGGCGGTAAAAAACTGGCATTTTCCCTAGCCGCCGGTAATGCCATCATATTGAAACCTTCTGAGGTAACGCCGCTCAGTGGCCTTCTATTGGCGGAAATATTTCACGAGGCGGGCGTGCCAGCTGGCGTACTCAGTGTTATTCCGGGGGAAGGGACAGAATTGGGCGACGCCTTGATCGGTCACCCTGCCGTTAAAATGGTGAGTTTCACCGGGTCAACACGTGTTGGCAAGCAGATTGCCGAAACATGTGCGGCGAACTTAAAAAAAATAACGCTGGAACTGGGTGGTAAGAACCCTTTCATTGTGCTGAAGGATGCTGATCTGGATCATGCTATACAAGCCGCTGCTTTCAGTGCTTTTATTCATCAGGGACAGGTTTGCATGGCCGGCTCGCGTATCATTGTTGAGAAAGAATTATACGATGAATTTTGTGACAGCTTCACGGCAAAAGCATCGACCCTGAAAGTGGGCTCCCTTGAAGGAAAAGACACCGTGATTGGCCCGCTTATCCGTCGTTCGCAATGCGACATGATCGGGGATCTGATAGAGGATGCGATCTCACAAGGGGCGAGACTTATGACCGGTGGCAAGTGGGATGGTCATGTTTTTGAGCCGACAGTGATCGCGGATGTCACAGCAAAAATGAAAATATTCCATGAAGAATGCTTTGGCCCAGTGGCGGTTATCGTCAAGGCAGAAGATGCAAATCATGCGCTTGATCTGGCCAATGATACGCCATATGGACTGTCGTCGGCTATATTTACCAATGATCTGAAGCTGGCAAATTTCTTCACCGAAAACATTGAAGCCGGAATGGTGCATGTGAATGGCCCAAGCATACGCGATGAAGCGATTATTCCCTTTGGCGGTGTTAAAAACAGCGGCATGGGCAAGGAGGGCGGACGTTATTCCATCGAGGAAATGACGGAACTTAAATGGATCACTGTTCAGACGGACAGAGGTCACTTCCCATTTTAAGGAGATGAAGATGTCATATCTTGACAATAAAACCCCCATTCCGGGTACTATTATGTTTGATGGCCACATGGCGCGAGTGGGTTATGGGCTGAATAAAATGTGTTATTCACTTAATGCACAATCTGCCCGTGATGAGTTTGCGCGAGATGAAATGGCTTACTGTGATAAATTCTGCCTCACCAAAGGGCAGAAGAAAGCCATTGAAGACCGCGACATTAACGGATTATTGGAACAAGGCGGAAATATTTACTTTCTGGCTAAATTCGCCGGTTGCTTAGGATTGAATATGCAGGACATAGGAGCCTTGCAAACGGGGGTAACATTGGAAGAGTTCAAAGAAAAACTTGTAACGGCAGGACAGTAAAATGGCGAATATTATTGGCGGTATTGGATCATCCCATATCCCCGCGATTGGAATGGCTATTGCCAGGAAATTACAGCAGACACCTTACTGGAAGAGCTTTTTTGATGGATACGCCCCCATTCATGACTGGCTGGCGCGGGAGAAACCTGATGTGGCAATTATTTTTTATAACGACCATGGTCTAGAATTTTTTCTGGATAAGAAACCGACTTTTGCCATTGGGGCTGCGGCACAATATAACAGCTATGACGAAGGATGGGGAATTGATACGATACCACCTGTGATAGGAAATGAAGATATGTCCTGGCATATCTGCAATGAATTGGTTGAGGATGAATTTGATATTACGATCTGTCAGGAACTTGGTATTGACCACGGGCTGACAGTGCCATTGCAGTTGATGTGGCCTGAAAATAGTTATGGTCATATGCAGGTCATTCCCGTTGTGATCAATTGTGAGCAACATCCGATGCCATCCCCGAAGCGCTGTTTTAATTTGGGACGTGCCATTGGCAAGGCGGTCAAATCTTATCAGAAAGATTTAAAAGTTGTTGTTTTTGGTACCGGCGGCCTTTCGCATCAGCTGGATGGACGCAGGGCAGGCCATATTAATAAAGAATTTGATTTAATGTGCTTGGATAAAATAGTTAATCAGCCTGAAGAACTGCTCAACTATTCCATAAGGGATATGACTGAGTTAGCTGGCTCACAGGGGGTTGAATTTAACATGTGGCTCGGCATGCGCGGCACACTTGTGGATCAGGTAAAACAACTGCACCGAAATTATCACATTCCCATTTCAAATACGGGAGCTGGTACATTGTTGTTGGAAAACAGCCTTTAAAATGTGAAATATTAAAGAAAAATATGAAATATGAAGAATTTTTTACCACTTGTATTGGGATAAATTAAATGAAAACACAGGTTGCTATCATAGGAGCGGGGCCAGCCGGTCTTTTGCTGGGCCAGCTATTACATAAGCAGGGTATTGATAATGTTATACTGGAGCGGGTGAGCTCAGATTATGTTTTGAGCCGTATTCGGGCTGGCGTTCTGGAACAGGGCTTTGCCGATTTGATGCGGGAAGCTGGTGTTAGTAAGCGAATGGATCAGGAAGGTGAGGTTCACGACGGCTTTGAGATGGTATTGAATGACCGCCGCATTCGCATCGACTTAAAAGGACTGACGGGGGGTGATACCGTAATTGTATACGGGCAAACAGAACTTACCCGGGATCTGATGGCGGCACGGGTAGCAACCCAGCAGACCAGTCACTATGAGGTTGATAATGTGCGTCCCCATAATATGCTGGAAGAAAACCCCTATGTTACCTATGAAAAGGACGGCAGGGAATATAAGCTCGAATGTGATTATATTGCCGGTTGTGATGGTTTCCACGGCGTTTCCCGCAAGAGTATTCCCGAAGATTGTATCAAGAGCTATGAGAGGGTTTATCCGGGTGGATGGCTGGGGGTGCTTTCTGATACACCGCCGGTTAATCCCGAATTGGTTTATGTGCGTCATGAACGTGGTTTTGCCCTGTGCAGTCTTCGGTCACAGGTCCGCAGTCGCTATTATATTCAGGTCGGACAGGATGAAAAGGTCGAGGATTGGAGCGATGAGAGGTTCTGGCAGGAACTGAAACGCCGCTTGCCAAAAGATTTGGCGGACAGGCTTGTTACCGGACCTTCCATTGAAAAAAGCATTGCCCCCATGCGGAGCTTCGTTGTGGAACCTATGCAATATGGACGGCTGTTTTTGTTGGGGGATGCGGCACATATTGTACCACCAACCGGTGCTAAAGGGCTAAATACAGCCGCTAGTGATGTCTTTACTTTATATAATATCCTGACCAAGGTTTTTGGCGAGGGAAGGACAGAATTGATTGAGAAATATTCTGAAATTTGTCTTCGTCGCGTGTGGAATGGTGAACGTTTTTCCTGGTGGATGAGCAATATGATGCATAAATTTGAGGATACATCGGAATTTAACGAAAAGATGTATGCTTCGGAAATTGAATATTACCTGAGCTCAGATGTGGGCAAAAGGGTAATTGCGGAACAATATGTCGGATTACCCTATGATGATATTGAGTCTTAGGATCAGGATCTATTAATTTCATGAAATAATAGATCCTGACCTTAATCATTCTCCAAAATAATCAATCCGGCACCCGAGTTTGAAGCGGGCACATGATAATGACGGTAAACCTCATGGGCATTATCATCTAAAGCGCCGCGCATAACCAGCCACATAACCATTTCGATGCCTTCAGAGCCGGATTCCCGAATATATTCGGTATGGGATATTTTGGTCAGGCCCACAGGGTCTTGTGTCAGGTCATCCAGAAATTTTTTATCAAAATCTTCATTGATCAGTCCGGCCCGTTCCCCCTGTAGCTGATGTGACATGCCGCCGGTGCCAAAAATGGCAATTGTGATGTCTTCATCAAAACTTTCAACAGCCTTTTTAATTGCCTTGCCCAGACTATAGCACCGATTACCCGTGGGTTGGGGATACTGGATAACATTGACACAAAGGGGAATGACCTTGCAGGGCCATTTGGCAGGTTTGTCACACATGATTGAGAGCGGGACGCTCAGGCCGTGGTCAACGGGCATATTATTGGCAATGGTGATGTCAAACTCATCCAGAATAAGGTTTTCTGTGATATGCCATGCAAGCTCTGGGTGGCCTTCAACGACAGGGACTTTTCTGGGGCCATAGCCTTCGTCAGCCGGTTGGAATTCTGGTGCGACGCCAATGGCGAATGTGGGTATTAAATCTAGTGAAAAGGCTGACGCATGGTCATTATAAACCAGAATGACAACATCAGGCTTTGTTTCTGTCATCCACTCACGAGCTTTCTTGTAGCCATCGAACAAGGGCTTCCAATAGGGGGTTTCGGTTTTATCGTGATCCACAGCCGCGCCTATCGCCGGGACGTGGGATGTACCGACACCCGCAATAATTTTAGCCATCAATTTTTCTCCTGAGTGTAACGGTTGCCTTCTATGGGGCGACCGCCATTGATCATCATCTGTTTGAATTCTTCTTCGGTAATGCCGGACATTTTGCCACCGACATTTTGCATGCTGAGGCCATCAAAGATGGCAATTTTGAAGGTATAATAGATATTTCCCCCCAGACGTAACATGGCAAGCCAGTCGCGGTCGATTACGGCCTGACGCTGCGTAGGCGTTAAAGGAAATCTGTCCAGGTAGCCCATAGGATCAACCCTGAAAAGGTCACGGTTTTCTGCCTTGTTCAGTGACATACAGAACATATTGAGGTAGTAGCCCTTTCTGGAATGAGCACCATCAAAAATATAAGTGCCGGGTATGTCATCATAATCTTTGGTCATGTTGTTTCTCTTTGATTAAGGCCGCAGACTTAAAATTCAAGGTCATAGATCATTGGGCTGCGAAATGTTGTTGATGGCAACCAGTCCAATTTCTGGCTGCGCTGATGAAAATCGGGTATCCGGGTGAGCAGAGTTTCCATAGCCGTGACAATCAGGATACGGGCAACGGGAATGCCTATACATAAATGTTTGCCGTGACCAAAACCCAGATGCATTTTAATTTTCCGGGTAATATCATAACTGTCCGCTGTATCAAATTGACGTTCATCGCGGTTGCCGGACCCATAGCATAGAAGAACCTTATCACCGGTCCGCATGGTTTGGCCATGCAAGTCGATATCCTCGGCAATAGTGCGCCGGAACCGCTGGGCAGATGTATTAAAGCGTAGACTTTCCTCCATGGCTTTGGGGATCAATGCGGCATCATTTACCAGAGCTTTGCGGGCATCGGGGTGATCATGCAGGTTCAGGGCAAACATTGTCATAAAGCTTGATCCGGACTCCAGTCCGGCCATAATCAGGGTCAGCGATGTCATCAGCATTTCCTCAGGCCGCAACTTGTCGCCATCGATCTCCACTTCTTGAATAAGCGTGAACAGGTCATTGCCCGGGTTTTTGATCCGGTCCATGAGTTGGGATGCTGTATATTCCTTTAGCCATTCAAAGGCCTCTATGGACTTGGGCGATTTTTTCCGGGTTAGCGGATCGGTCTGTAAAATAAGGATGACACGTTTTCGCACCATATCGCTGTCTGATGCGGGAATACCCAGAAGATTGGATAGAATGGCAATGGTCAGCGGGCTGGAATATTGTGCGATAAAGTCAAATTTCCCGGTATCATAGAACTGGTCTATCAATTGGTTCGCGCCGGCACGGGTGGACTCGATAAGCGGTTGATTGTTTTTCTTGGAAAAAGCAAATTGAACAAGCGCCCGCATCTGGTCATGCCGGGGAGGGTCCGTTGTGCCGAGGGTAACACCAGTACGCCCCTTCAGGTCATCAAGCATATTGCCATGGGCCGACGAAAAATGCTGCCAGTCCCGTCCGGCGGCAACAATATCGTCAAAACGTGACAAAACCCAACATTGGCCCGCCTCACTCCAATAGCAGGGAAAGTCGTCCCGAAGCCGTTTGTATAAGGGGAAGGGGTTTATATCGATCTCTTGTGAATGGGGATCGAAGGTAAAATCACTGTTCATAAAAATTTCCAAACTATGTTCATCTGTGTCATATTACGGGCAATTATTCGACCATCGCCAATAAGATTTTGTTCTGATTCCGTGAAGAATTATATACCGGTGTCGATCGTGGCGGCTTTGGGCTGTACATCTTCTGCAACGTTGCGCAGGCTACCATAAAACAAACTGGCCCCCGGAGAGGGTGTTGTGTTGGTTCGCATGGTGATGCCAATTGGCCGATAGGTGCCGGCTAGTTCTATGGGCAGTACTGAAAGCATGCCAAATTGAATTTCATAAAAAAGCTGATGTTCCGAAATAAGAGCGATCCGATCACTACCGAGCAGAAGTCCGCGCAATGTAGCCAGCGAACTTGTCTCAATGAAAAGGTCGGGGTTTTTTAGTGATTTTTTATGTATGGTATTATCAAAAACCTTGCGTGCCGGTGTGTTTTTGGGAGGCAGTACCCATTCGTGATCCAGCACATCCTTAATGGCAAGAGTTTTTCTTTTTGTTAAAGGGTGATCTTTGCGGGCAACAATTATTAGCCGTTCCTCGAAAAGAGGTTCTGTTTTTAAATCTGATGTATCGTCAAAATGACGTAGGGCTCCGATGATCATATCAATGTCGCCACTGCGCAAACCTGATTCCAGCACATCATAGGGGCCTTCCCGGGTCTGAATATTCAATCCCGGGTGGTCCTTGAGTATGTGATTGATGGCGCGGGGCAACAGCATTGTCCGCGCCAGTGGTAGTGACCCTATGACTATTTTCCCCTTTACTGGGCCACCGTTAAGGTTTTCAAGCTCTTCCAGCCCCCGATGAATTTCAGAAAAAGCCAATTTAATCTGCCGGACAAGTATGAGCGTAAAATTCTCAGGAACCATATTTCCCGGAAGCCGCAGGAACAGTTTAATATCCAGAAGAGATTCAATTTCCCTTATGGAATTATAAATGGCGGCGCGCGTTACCTGAATGGCGGCGGATGCTTTATTGACGTCGCGGTGTTCTGTCAGGGCAACCAATGCCATTAGGCGTTTGCTACTGATGTCCATAGAAAAAACAGGATTAGTGATAACATTGGCATTGCCATCTTTTATCTGAAGAAAGACATTGGCGGCCACCTGAAGGGCCGCCATAGCAGATCTGGTACGCCGTACCAGAATATTCCCCTGAGTAGTCGGTGTAACACCCTTTGAGGTACGGTCAAATAATTTTACCCCCACATGGGCCTCTATTTCACTGATCGATTTGGTTATGGCGGTTTGTGAACGGCTCAGGGTCGCCGCAGCCCGAGTGATATTCTGAACTTCGGCCACACGAACAATCGCTTTAAGGTGTCGCAGACTGATGATGCGGATATCAAAATTAGCCGAGTTTTGCATAGGTAACTATATTCCGGTGTTGAGCTTAAAATCTTCTAAGGCACATCATTATGAGAAAATATAACATTAAAATTTAGTTTTATTTCGGATATTTTGAATTTTATTCCTTAATTTAGACAAAAATATTATATACTAAGCAATATTTATAATAAGAAATAAGAATTTCAACATGAGAAAAATTATATCATTCAATTAATTTTAGAATTAATTGGCTAGATGCTGTTGGAGGAATGACAAAGTTCTGTCATGGGAAAGATTTGCAGCGGCGGCATTGTAACTGGGGCGGTCATTACAGTTAAATGCGTGTCCGGCCGGATAAATATAAAACTCCTGTCCGGGGTTGGTAGTTTTGATTTTTTCCACTTCTGGTAGGGGGATCATTGAATCAGCATCCCCGAAATGAAATTGTGAGGGGCATCGCGGGGTGGGATGAAGCTGTTGTGAAATACGCCCGCCGTAAAAGCTTACCATGCAATCCATTGTCATATGCCCAGCAGCCTGATAGGCCACCAAGCCGCCCCAACAATAGCCGATAACGGCAACTTTGCCATATTCCCTTGCCATATGGCAGGTGGCGGCAATATCAAGCAGCATATGTTCACGGCTTGATTTTAACATTATTTCCCGTCCAGTTTCTATTTGGTCATAAGGAAGAATGGTTCCCTTTTTTACCCGGTCGAATAAGGCCGGGGCGAAAGTATGGTATCCGGCATCGGCAAACTGGGACACTAGGCTGTGAATATGGTCGGTCAGACCAAATATTTCCTGAAGTATAATTACCGCAGCAGGTTTTGGGACTTTTGGTGTCTGAGAAATCAGGTCAAACTCAAAACCGTCCTGAGCCATGATTTGAATAAGCTTCGAGTACGCCATTATTGTCTCCGTAATTGTCTCCGTTCATTCTCTCAGATATATGCAATTGCACGGTGGAACAAGGAAATAGTCGGAGCTAAATATTTTATCATGGATTAGGAAAAAAAAGCAATTGGCGTGCGGGCTGGGAAAATGCGTAAAATTTATCTAGGATGATATTACATACATAACAGGGCAGAATAAAATAATGCAAACGGCAATTCCATGCGTACTCATGAGAGGAGGAAGCTCAAAGGGACTTTACTTTCTGGGGAGCGACCTGCCGACAGAGGAGGGCTTGCGAAGCCGGGTTCTTCTGGCCGCTATGGGTGGCGGCGACCCGCGCCAGATAGACGGGATGGGAGGTGCACATCCCCTGACCAGTAAAATCGCCATAATCAGTTCGTCAGACCAGCCCGGAGTGGATGTAGATTATTTATTTGTTCAGGCGGTTGTTGGCGAGGACCGAGTGGACTTGTCGCCCACCTGTGGCAATATATTAGCAGGTGTCGGACCCTTTGCCCTTGAAAAAGGGCTGGTGACCGCCAACGGTGATATGACTGTTGTTCGTGTCCATATGGTCAATACGGGCAAAATATGCGAACTATTGATAGCCACGCCGGGCGGACAGGTCAGCTATGAGGGGGATGCGGTAATTGATGGCGTTCCCGGAACTGGCTCGCCGATTATTTGTGATTTTCCAGATGCGGCTGGATCTTCCTGCGGGGCATTGTTGCCGACGGGTAATGTTCGTGACCGGGTAGACGGTGTTGAGGTGACCTGCATTGACAGCGGCATGCCGGTTGTATTGCTAAGGGCTTCGGATTTTGGCCTGAGCGGACAGGAAACACCAGCCGAGTTGAACCAAAATGAGGCCCTGAAGTCACGTCTGAATGGCTTGCGGTTAAAACTGGGGCCAATGATGAATTTGGGCGATGTCACGGATTGGGTCGTGCCAAAGATGAGCTTGCTATCTGCTGCTGAAAAAGGTGGCAATATTTCCACGCGCACCTTCATTCCACATGTTTGCCATGAAGCCATTGGTGTGCTGGGCGCGGCTTCGGTTGCGGCGGGCTGTATCATACCGGGTTCTATCTGTGAAGATTTTACGTCCACTATATCTGGGACGGCTCCGACGGTCAGCGTTGAACATCCTTCGGGCCATTTTGATGTAACTATGGCGTTGAATACTGAAGGTGAGATACCAGTGATAAAGAAAATAGGGTTGCTGAGAACTGCGCGTACCCTGATGACGGGCAGTGTCATGATACCCGCCTCTGTGTGGGCCGGACGCAGCCAAAATGGGAGTGTATAGGATGAGTTCACGCGGAACCCTTATTATCGGAGGTGGAAATGCCGGCTTTCAGGTGGCGGATACCCTTCGTAAAGGCGGTTATGATGATCCGGTGACCATACTGTGTGCGGAAAAATCCCTGCCCTATCAGCGTCCACCATTATCCAAGAAATTTTTGGCTGGAGATATGGCACAGGAACGCCTGTTGCTTCGCCCGGCCAAATATTACGATGACCGGAATATTACGGTTGTTGAGGGTTGTGAGGCTACGTCGATTACGCTGAATGACAAACAGTTGCAATGTGCCGATGGCCGTCATTATGAATTTGAGAATTTGGTATTTGCCACAGGAGCGCGCGTCCGCAAGCTACCGGATTGTGATGTCGGCGGGCTGTTATATTTACGTACCAGCGACGATGTGATTGCAATTTCAAAGGCGGTTCGCGATTCAGATGATGTCATGTTGATTGGCGGTGGTTTTATCGGGCTTGAGGTTGCGGCAACCCTGCGGGGTCTTGGAAAAACTGTAACCGTAGTGGAAGCTATGCCAACCATTATGCCCAATGTTGTCGGCTCGGTTTTGGCAGAATATTTTACAGATTATCATCGCGCCTCAGGGACTAAAATTATAATAAATACCGCCGTTGAGCGTATGGAACGTCAACAGGATGGTTGCTATTCCGTTTGCCTGAGTGATGGCAGTAAATGTAATACAGATGCGGTTGTCGTCGGTATCGGGGTCATTCCCAATAGTGAGTTAGCCCAGGGCATAGGTTTGGACGTGGACCGGGGCATTGTTGTTGATGAATATGGCTGTACGGCGACCCCGGCGGTCTTTGCTGCCGGAGATTGCGCCCATGGCGTAAATTTGTGGGTTGGTGGACCGGTTCATCTGGAATCAGTTCAGAATGCTGTTGATCAGGCGATAACGGTTGGCAAATCAATTATGGGTGAAAACAAACCTTATGACAGTGTGCCGTGGTTCTGGTCGGATCAGTATGATTTGAAATTACAAATGGCCGGACTGTCCCGGGGGCATGACAGTTACGTCATTCGGGGCGATATGACTGATAACAAATTCTCCCTATGCTATTTCCGGGAAGGGGTTTTGATTGCAGTTGATTCAGTTAATCGTCCCGCAGATCATCTGGCAGCGAGAAAACTGCTGGCGGCTCATGCGAAAATAAGCCCATCACAATGCGAGGATGTTGATATGCCCTTAAAGGCATTCCTGCCAAAATAAATTATTCTTCCGGGGGAATGGTTACTGTGATGTTGTTGAGAGCATTGGTGAGATGTATTTGACATGACAGGCGCGAATTGCCCTGCTGAACGTCTGAATCATCCAGAAGGTCACACTCATCTTCCTCTTGTTCTTTGAGCTTGGAGAGCCAGCCATCGTCCATATAAACATGACAGGTGGCACAGGCGCAACTGCCCCCGCAAAAGGCATCGATACCTTCAATGTCTTCGTTACGTAACGCCTCCATCAGGGATTGGCCGGTGTCCGCTTCAATAATGCTGGTGTCACCGTCTCTTGTGGTTACATTGATCGTTATCATTATGCTTCCTCATCATGATGTGTATCGCATGGCGCGCATATCTATTTAAAATCATTTTATAATATATAAAAGGTAGAACGTGAATTTACCATCACTAAAAAAATCAAAAAGTAATTAGATTTAATGACTCTGCCTGGGGTAAATTTCTCATGTATTGTTCATTTTTCTCATGCCACCTGTCTTTGTTTATAGAATATAACCGTCCTTATAAATGGGACAGAGAAGGAAAGCAAAATGTCGAAGGTTTCTGTAAAACAATCCGGGCCAAATGTATTAATTGATAGTGGTTTGCCACTCTTTTTTGAGGTTTTAAACGCGGATGAGCTTGGTTTTGAGGTGGGCGAAAACCGTAATGGTCAATCTGTCCGTACCTGGGTGCGTTCCTTGTCCGTTATGCAAAAAGAAGCTGTGGTGGTGAATGGGGCAACAGGCAAGGCCTGGCGCTTGTCATCCGATGAGGGCCCCTATCTCAATGCCCATGATGTAGCACCTTATCCCTTGTGTTTTTTAACGGCAGGGATGATCGCGTCCTATATGAATGAACTGTTGTCACTTGCGAAGGCGCGGGGGATCACGCTTGAAAATGTCCGGCTCAGTCAGGATAATTATTACACCATGCGAGGAGTGATGGGTAAAGGTACCATGTTTGCGGGGGCGTTGCCGATTAAGCTTTGTCTGCAGGCCGAAACCGATGCGGATGACGATACACTGAATGATTTAACCTTGCATGCCATCGCCGCGTCACCCCTGAATGGCCTAATGCGCGGCTCCCTCACATCCCTTTTCAGTCTTAGTGTTAACGGCAAGCAGATTGACGTGCAAAAAGCCGCCCCGCTTGAAGGTGATATTTTACCTGATCCGGGGGATAATTATTCCAACCTGGAGCGGGGATCGCATAATATTTCAGGAACTGATATTATTGAAAAGCTTGTGGAGAGTAAAATAGAATTCGGTGTCGCGGGTGGTGTTGGAACCAGCCTAGAAAATAATCAAGACCGTGGTCTTCATCTACAGGCGCATTGCGACATAAGGCCTGATGGCGTTAAAGTAATAACCCTGACCGTGTTAGCGCCGCTGGGTTCGGTGTTTCAGTTTTTATCTGATGAAGACCCTAAATTTGGCGGTAAAGGTCTGGCTCCCGATGCGGCAAGTTATATCTCTGCGGGAATTGGGTTTTGTTTTATGACACAGTTGGGACGTTATGCTAAAATGGTCAAGCGGCCGCTTGAGGATTACCGTATCATTCAGGATATACATTTCTCGCTTGGCGGGGCATCAGGCGGTACGGGCAAGGCCGGAACAGCCGACCCGGTGGAAACCCATGTCTATCTGAAGACAGAGGAGGGAGATGATTATGGCCGTGAAGTACTGGACCAGAGTGAGCAAACCTGTTTCCTGCATGCTTTCTGCAGGACAGATATGAAAGCCAAGGTACGGATAAAACGGGCATAGAAAATCAAAGGGAAAACGATGTCTAATCGTAAAATTCTGAATTTCATTAACGGGGAATATACCGAGGGTACAGCCGGCAAATTTTTTGATGTGATTAACCCGGCAGACGGTTCAATAAGTGCGGTCGTAACAGAAGCCAGTACGGCCGATGTGGACCGGGCCGTGGCTTCTGCCAGAATCGCCCTTGACGGGGAATGGGGACAGATGTCGTTAACGGCACGGCTTGATCTGCTGGATGGTATCGCAGATGGCATAATGGCCCATAAACAGGATTTTATCGATGCCGAGATATCAGATACCGGCAAGCCCTATGGCCAAGTGGCTCATATGGAAATTCCGCGTGGGGCGGATCAATTTCGTGTTTTTTCAAAGATTGCTGCTGATGTGGCGGAAAGCGAGATTATCGAAACGCCACTGCCGGATGGCGGCGTGGCTCATAACCGTGAATTTCGGAAACCCAAGGGTGTTATCGCGGCGATCTGTCCGTGGAATCTACCATTGATCATGGCCACATGGAAGGCCGCACCCGCATTAGCATGGGGCAATAGCATGGTTTTAAAGCCATCAGAAGAAACCCCCTCCACCGCAGCTTTGCTTGGCATGGTGATGAATGAAGTGGGCCTCCCGAAGGGTGTTTTTAACGTGGTTCATGGCTTTGGCGAAAATTCTGCCGGGGGATTTCTTGTTGCCCATCCCGGTGTGGATGCCATCAATTTTACTGGTGAGACCAGAACCGGGGAAGCGATTATGAAAAGCAGCGCCGTCGGTGTCCGCGATGTGTCGCTTGAACTGGGTGGAAAAAACCCCAGTATTGTTTTTGCGGATTGTAATTTCGAGACGGCGATTGAGGGAATCGCAAAATCTTGTTTCTTTAATTGCGGGCAGATATGTCTGGGCACAGAGCGGATTTATGTGGAGCAGTCAATTTTTGATAAATTTGTTGCGGCCTTGAAGCAGGCTGCAGAGGCCATGACCATTGGCCCCGCTGTCGGGTTAACACACCAGAAAAAAATATTGTCCTATTACAGGCTGGCCGAACAGGAAGGGGCCACCGTAGTAACCGGGGGCGGCATTCCCATAGTGGATGAGGAATTTGTTGGAGGAGCATGGGTTCAGCCAACCATCTGGACTGGTTTGCCTGAGAGCGCCCGTCTGGTGAATGAGGAGGTTTTTGGCCCCTGTTGTCATATTCAGCCTTTTGTGCGCGAGGAAGAAGCTATCATAATGGCCAATGACAGTTCTTATGGGCTGGCGGCTTGTGTCTGGTCAGGTGACGAGGGCAAGGCCCACCGTATTGCAGAGTCGCTTAATGTGGGGGTATGCTGGGTCAATGGCTGGATGGTGCGTGATCTTCGAACCGCATTTGGTGGTGTTGGCATGTCAGGTATCGGGCGTGAAGGTGGTATTCATTCAATGGAGTTTCATACTGAACTGAAAAATATTTGTACTATTATGCCGTCTGTGTAAGGTTAAGAAAATTATTCTTGTTTCACAGATGCTCCCTGCCACCGTTTGACTATATTGGCATCAATATCAAACAGATCCAGAACACGGCCCACATTATGGTTTATAATATCATCAATTGTTTTTGGCCGGCCATAAAATCCGGGCATTGGCGGGGCAATAATGGCCCCCAGCTGCGCCGCTTCATACATCAATTTGCAGTGGCCCAAATGCAGGGGGGTTTCACGGGGCATAAGTACTAACCTGCGTTGTTCTTTGAGGGTTACATCAGCGGCCCGTGTCAGCAGGTCATCAGCATGGGAATGAACAATTGTTGACAGTGTTTTCATGGCACAGGCGGTAACAATCATGCCGTCTATTTTAAAGGAGCCGCTGGCGATTGACGCACCGACATTCGAATTTTTATAAACCTCATCCGCCATATTCTCCACATCCTGCGGTGTATAGTCTGTTTCAAGAGAGATATTCATGCGCCCCGTCTTGCTCATGATCAGATGGGTTTTCACTTCAGGGATGGTCTTTAGAATTTCTAGCATACGAATGCCATAGATTACGCCGCTCGCACCGGCTATTCCAATGATCAGTTTCATTTTTCGCACTCCTATTCCAGATTATATATTTTTAGTAAGCCGTGAACAACATCTTCTGTAATGACGCGAATTTTTTTGGCGGATGGAACGTTGCAATTACCACAAAGGCGTTCCAGAAATATTTTATGTAGCAGCATGGCGGAAAAATGGCTGGCCATTTTATCAGGGTCCGGCAAGGTCTTTTCTGCGCCCTGTGTGGCGGAATACAAAAAATTGGAAATATCCTTATTTGCGATGGAGGGTCCCCTGTCATAATAAGCGCGTCCGATTTCCGGAAAATTGGGGGTTTCTGCAATCACCAGACGGGATAACCGGATATGATGGTCAGAAGATACCAGTTCCAGTAGCTTCTGTCCGATCAGCATTAATCCCTTTTTCAAGTCCGTGTTTTTCAGTTCGTCGCTGTGAATGGCCGTCATGTTTTTTTCCATAACATGCTCAGTGACCGCTTCAAACAGGGCTTGTTTAGAGGCGAAATGTGCATAAATTGTCGCTTTCGATCCGCCAATTTTTGCAACCAAGGCATTCATACTGGTGGCACCATAACCCAGATCCAGAAACATTTTGGTTGCGGCTTCTAGAATGGCTGCTTTCTTGGGAGAGGGCATGCTCCCATCTTTGATATTGTGGCTCAATATGTCTTTTTGCCGTCTTTGGTTCATGGGCTCGCTATTCGAAAAGTTTGTCTGGCTATTATAAAAAATAACTCAGTTCATCTGCTTCTTGCCTAAGGCTGTACCGTACGTTACAGTACAGCTCTGTTTAGCATTACTCATTTGGTTTTGGCAACAGTAGAAATAAAAATAATTATCCGTCTAAAATAAATGAATGATATCTTTAAGGAGAACAAGAGTGACTGAAACCAGTTTTCGCAACTTTATTCAAAAATTGGATGATGAAGGCAAGTTACTGAGGGTAAGTGCGGAAATTGATACCCTTGATGAAATAGGGGCTTTTATCGCCAGGAGTGATTATGAAGGCTCAGGAAAAAGCATTCTGTTCGAGAATCCAAAAGGCTATGACATTCCTGTTTTTGCCAATACCATAGGAGCCTCTTACAGCCGTATTGCAGATGTGTTTAATATGCCGGTGAAGAGGGCGGTACCGGGCGCGGTGCGGCGTATGAAGGAGGTCATGCAAAATGGTGGCTTGCCACCGGTGCGAGTTGATAACGAAGAAGCCCCCTGCAAGCAAGTGATCATGACGGGTGATGATGTAGATCTGTCTATATTGCCTATTTTAAGAATGAATCCTGAAGACGGCACCAAAACATCGACGTTTCTGGAGGGCCGCTTTATGTGTGCGCCGGCTTGTTCAAAGCCTGCGGAGGGAGCGCAAAACCTTTCCTATCACCGGTTTGAAATCACCGAAAAAAATCAAGGCTCCGTGTGGATTTTCCGCCAAACCGGGGATGCCAAGACTATGGAAGAATGCTGGAATGCTAAAATTGATGACCCGTCATCAACCTGGGACCGGGAATCTGCTGAGCCATTTCCCATGGCTTTTGTAATGGGAGTGGGGCCTGAGTTTATTCTGGCAGGGGCGAATTCTGCCCTGCCTCATAAGAATGCTGATTTTGCCTTTGTGGGCGGCTTGCGGGATGAAGCAGTGAAGATGGTCAAATGTGAAACCATTGATGTGGATGTTCCAGCCGATGCCGAGATAATTATTGAAGGAATATTCAAACCCTTTAACTGGGTAAAACAGGGGCGTTTCGCCTCTTTTAATGGTTTTTATGATGAATCCCGCCGTCGGCCTGTTTTTGATGTCACTGCCATTACCATGCGTAAAAAACCGATTTATCAGCATGTCCACATTGGTCGTCCGTTAAATGAAACCAATAATATAGCCGCCTTTTTCCGTTCGGTAAAAGTATATCAGGACCTGTCACAGGTTCTGCCGAATATCACAGATGTGTTTGTTGACCCCGCCGCTGGTTGCGGATTTACGGTTCATATTGCTATGGATAAAAGGCGCGTTGGCGAGCCTAAGATGGCAATGATGCGTGCCTATACGGCGCTGGGTGGTTTTGCTAAGCATATTTATGTCTATGACAGTGATATTGATATTCATAACCCCCATGAGCGTGACTGGGCTTTGGCGCACCGTTTTATGGCTGATCGTGATTTATTGATTATTCCAAATGTGATTGGCATGGCCATTGATCCACTGGCGCAGGGAATTATGGGTAAAACAGCAAAACTGGGTGTTTATGATGGAACGCCGGAAATGCCCATCAATACCCGTACTTTCATGGGGCTGGATTGTACTATTCCTTTGGGCCTTAAGGTTATGGAACGGGTTTTGCCAAAGCCGGAAGTCGAGGCGCGTATTGATGAAATATGGCAGACAACAATGAGCGAAGCCAGAGGGTGAGTGTGAACAAGAAAAATATTCAAGGGGGCGTCCGAGTATTTTTCTCATGAGTATTATAGTGAATAGAATTGGACACAGAGTAGGTTGCGGGCGTTACTGGTAATCTGGAATAATTATGTTTAATCAGTTTTATCAGTAGCCAAGGCACGAGAATGTTATGGCTTTAAAGGGCTAATAAAGGAGAGGAAATTATGTTATTGGGATCTAAATATAAGGCATTAGCTAGCGTTTTGGCGCTGGGGCAATGTCTCACAGTTGGTCAGGCAACAGCGGCGGATGAGGACACACCATTTGCCCTGGAAGAAATTGTTGTTACGGCGCAAAAAAGGGCGGAAAGTCTTCAGGATATACCGATTGCTGTTAGTGCGTTTGGGGAGCGCCGCTTGGAAGATTCTGGATTTGACGGCGTTTCTGATTTGTCATTCATGTCGCCTTCTTTGCAGTTTGGTAACTTTGGTCCGGTGCCCTTTGTCGCTATGCGAGGCATTGGTCATGAAAATACCACGGCGGGTGGTGATCCCGGGGTTGCCCTTCATCTTGATGGAGTTTATCTGGGCCGTCCCGTCGCTACGGTATTTAGTGCATTTGATCTTGAGCGTGTTGAAGTCTTGCGCGGCCCTCAGGGGACATTGTATGGCCGGAATGCAACCGGAGGATCAATTAACTTCATCAGTGCCAAACCGACGGACGAATTTGAAGGTCTGGTAGATGTTACAGTTGGTAACTATGACTGGATTCGCGTAAGAGCCATGCTCAACCTGCCCATCAGTGATAAGGTGAGTATGCGTATTACAGGCTTCAACGAAGACCGTGACGGTTATACTGAAAATACTTTTGAAGGTGGTACCGAAGCCAATGATGCGGATAACTATGGTTTCAGGGGTCATTTAAAAATGAATCTTTCTGAAAATGCATCACTATTGCTATCTGGATCATATGTGAAAATTGGTGGCGCTGGTTCTCAACCCGAAGTGCGGGAAGCTTTCCCGTCAACATTGGCAGGACCACCCTTCGGTGGTGCAGGCCCTGCTGGGGGATTTCGCGGCCCCGGTGACTGGTTTGTGGATAGCAATGGCAATCCTTTGGTCAATGATTTAGAGCCTTTCAAGGAATCGAAGAATACACCTGAAAGTGCCAACCATGATATGTTGCTGTTATCGGGTACTTTTTCTTGGGACATGGATGGTTATGCGGTAAAATCCGTCACCGCCTATGCGGAAACTAGCTTTGAATCCCATCAGGATTCAGACAGTTCATCCGCCAATCTGGTGGAACTGGTTTTGTTAGAGGATTCAAGCCAGTTTTCCCAAGAACTGCAAATCATGTCCGATAACCAAAGCCCACTACAATGGATTTTTGGCCTCTATTATTTTGAAGAAGATGCCACCAGGGCTTCTCAGTTTTTTGAAGATCGGTTTGATTTTTTTGCTCAGTTTGTTGCTCAGGATTGTTGCGGTGCTGACTTGGGTGGCTCTGTGAATGCTAAATCCTATGCTGCCTTTGGTCAAATTACTTATGCCATGTCCGATACATTCGACATAACATTGGGCGGTCGCTGGACTAAAGACCAAAAAGACGGCATTAATTCGAATATTCTGTTCGCGCCGCGTGTGGAAGATGAGGTCAGCATTGATGATAATCAATTTACTTGGAAGGCCGTCCTTAACTGGCATGCAACCGATGACGTTATGTTCTATGCATCGGTCTCTACGGGTTATAAGTCGGGTGGCATTAATCAGGTGGCAATTACCAGTGCCGGACGTAATGCGACCTATGACCCTGAATTTGTTGATGCCTTTGAATTGGGTATGAAGTCAACTCTTCTGGATGGTCGGTTGCGCCTGAACATGTCGATCTTTCAAAATAATTATGATGATTTACAATTCCAGATATTTGAATTTGGCGGACCGGCTGCTTTTAACGCCGAAGGGGCCACGGTTAAGGGAATTGATGCCGACTTCCAGTTGGCGGTAACGGAAGATTTTGGTATTGATGGTTCGGCAGGCTATATGGATAGTGAATATGATGATCAGATATTGTCAGGTGTGCAGTTGGGCGGTAATCAGTTAAGCCGTACGCCGGAGTGGACATTCAACATTGGTGCTAACAAAGACTGGGTCATTGATGGGCTTGGTTCCTTCCGCTTGCGGGCTGAATATTCCTATACCGATGATATTTTCTATACGCCGTTTAATGCGGATAATACGTTGGCCCTTGGTGGTTCTGATCATGCGGATAGCTATAGCAACGTTAATATCCGTCTGTTTTATACTACGGAGGACGATTTATGGACGGTGGAAGCTTCCGTCACTAATCTGACCGATGAAGTTCAGGAAGGAAATATTCTGCGCGGTATTGGCTTTAATGATGAGGCGGGCGGCGGGGGCCAAGAGTTCATCACCTATAACCCTCCACGTCAGTGGGGTCTTAGGATCGCCAGGCGTTTTTAAGAATTTGATATAACAATAATTTAGGGAGTGCTTAAGGCAAGCACTCCCCTTTTATTTTCCATATGGAAAATTTTCAGTACAAAGAATAGCAATTAAATTCGGGAACGAATAATGAATAAAGACCAAGCTTCCACAGGGAATCAGGCTATTAATCCTGCAACAATGTTGGATTTTATGCCGCTCTCCGGTCTTCAGTATGTAATTTTCGCCCTGTGTTTTATTCTGAATATGTTTGATGGCATGGACGTGGTTATCCTATCATACTCTGCCGCTGGTATTATGGCTGATCTGGACGTCTCGTCAATTCAGATGGGTGGAGTTTTCAGTGCAGGTTTAATTGGTATGGCGTTTGGGGGGCTTATTCTTGGGTCTTATGCTGATAAGGTTGGCCGTCGCCGGATCATCCTCATTGGTGTTACCTTGATTGCTGTCGGCGTAATTGCCGGTAGTATGTCGCAATCGATCTTACAGCTCATATTGACACGCCTCGTTGCCGGGTTTGGCATTGGCGGAATGTTTGCCAGCGTAACCGCCATAACGGCGGAATATACACCCTTGAGAATTAGAAATATTGTTATCATGCTGATCACTGCCGGATACCCCCTTGGGGCATTACTTACCGGTCTGGCCAGTTCCTGGGCAGTGCCGGAGTTTGGCTGGCGTGGCACTATGATCGTGGCTGGTAGTATGACCGCTATGATGTTGCCCATATGTTTTTTTCTTCTACCGGAATCCTTGTTTTTCCTTGCCCGTGATGGTGGGGAGGCGGCGACCCGAAGAATCAACAAGGTCATGGGACGAATGAAGCATCCTCACATTACAGACCGTATTGATTCCTTCTTTGATCAACATAGAAAGATCAGCTTCACGGATTTGCTCAACCCCCAGTACCGAACTGTTTCGCTGCGCTTGTGGGCTGGGCTAATTTGTACTTTCATGACCATGTATTATCTTTTGAGTTGGATACCCAAGATTGCCATTGATTCAGGTCTGGCACCGGATAAGGCCATTATCGCCGGGGCAATGTTCTCAGGCGGAGGTTTCGTAGGTGTGCTGGTGGTGGGTTTTCTCGCCAATCGTCTGGGCTATATCAAGTCTATCATGAGCTATTGTGTTATGGCTTTTGTGATGATGATAATTTTTTCTGTTTATCGGGGTGACCTAATTATTGTTTTGCTTATTGCCTTTATCATGGGCTTTACGGTGCAGGGTGCTGTGGGGGCATTTTATGGGGCCGCTGCACGGGCCTATCCTGTGCAAATGAAATCCACAGGGATTGGCTGGACCATTGGTGTCGGGCGGGTTGGGGCCATCATGGGCCCCTATTTTGGCGGTATACTCATGTCGCTGGAATTACCCCAGCTTATTAATTTTACAATTTATGGCGCGATAATGCTTTTGGGGGCAGTAATTGTTTTTCCTTTGCAGCCATTATTTAGCAATAAAAAATAACAAAGATACAAGGTGCCTGACACTCATAAACAGGCCAAATAAGGGCGTAAAATATGTGACGATTTTGCAACATTATTGATTTTTATAAAATACGTTGGCATAGCCAACAAAAATAGTTGGTATTACCAACGTATTTAGTATATTAAAGGGGAAATAAGTAAAATAAAAAGAGCATAAGCTCAGGTAAATTTAACAAAACTGTCTGTTTGTTAAAAAATTATAAATACAGGGAAAGTTGATATTATGAAAAAGACAATGTTATTAATGACGGCTTCTGTTATCGCTGTCAGCGGTGGAATTATACCGTCTTATGTGGTTGCCGCAGAGAGCGAAGTGGAAGCTTCCGCTGCCATTGAAGAAATCATCATAATGGGCCGAAAAAGGCAGGAAAGTCTTCAGGATGTTCCTGTTTCTGTTCAGGCATACGCCGGAGAGTCCATTCAGGAACAGGGCGTTGTTGATTTGCAGGCGTTATCCACTTCCGTACCCAATTTTTCTTATTCACAATCTGTTGGTGCGTCTGATGTCCTAGTCATGCGTGGCCTAGGCTCCGTGGGCAGTGGCCCTCATCTGGAGCAGGCTGTGGGCCAGGTTTTTAATGGTCTGTTTACCACCAGAAGTCGTCTGGGTAGGGCAGCCTTGATCGATGTGGCACAGGTTGAGGTTTTAAGAGGTCCACAGGGGGCTATTATTGGTAAAAATACATCCCTTGGGGCGTTGGTTGTCAGCCCAAACAAGCCGGGCGCGGAAACGGAGATTATTCTGTCCGGCGGCTATAATTTTGAAGCCAGTGAGGGATATGAAGTTCAGGGTATTTTATCCGGGGAGCTGTCTGAAAATGTGCGGGCGCGTGCCGTCGTCAATTATAAGGATATGGATGGCTGGATGCTGAATGCTCCAACGGGTCAAACGCAACGTAGCCGAGAGGATTTTACTGGTCGTTTGATGGTGGAATGGGATGTTACAGAAAATGTAACCGCTGAAATTCTTTATCAGCATTCAGATTATCATCAGGTTGGTAAGCCACGGGAAATTTTCTGTTTAGACCCGGCGCGCGTCGCGGCTAACGCTAGATTTGCCGGCGAAGATTGTGAAATTAATGGACGCAATAACAGTCTGGCCGTCATAGATGGCAGCTTGCTGGGCTCCAGTGAGGACCGTGTTCTGGAAGAAGGCTTTGACCTTACGTCAGATCTGGTTGGACTTACGTTGAATTGGGATATTGGCAATGCGGTTGTGACTTCTGTTACAGGCTATAGTGATTACACCATGTTTGATCTGTTTGATTCTGACCTGACCGCCGGAGGGTCACGGGTTATTTTTAATAACGAAGAATATGAACAATTCAGTCAAGAATTACGTATTGCGTCCAGTGGTAGAGAGACGTTTGATTATATTGCTGGGGCAAATTATTTTACCAGTGAACTTGACTTTACCCAGGATTTTGATGCGGATGCAGCAGGGAGTCGCCGCCGTCATGAGGTTGCCAATGTGCAAACGGATAGCTTTTCATTATTCGGACAGGTTGACTGGCATATTTCTGAAGTCTTTGATTTAACGGGGGGGTTGCGCTGGACGACTGAAGACCGGGAAGGTCTGAAAGACCAATGGCAGAATAATATTGGTACGGATGTTCGTAATGATGCAAAATGTGGGGGAAGTGGATTGACATCCTGTTTTGTCACGCCGTTGGCCGGAAAATTGGATGAGAGTAACGTGTCCTGGAACATTGCGGCAAAATATAATATTAGTGATGATTCAATGTTTTATATCAGTGCGGCCACAGGTTTTAAAAGTGGTGGTTTTAATATCCGCGGCAATGTGGCCAATGATGCCGGCAGAGCAAACTTTGTCTTTGATAATGAAGAATCCATGAATTATGAAATTGGTGGCAAGCATCAATTCCTTGATAATACAGTTCGGTTTAACTGGACCGTCTTCCGTACGGAAATTGATGGTCTGCAATTGTCATCAAATGACCCTGTAAACATCAGTCAGGCCGTTGTGAATGGCGAAGCGCATTCCACCGGTGTGGAATTCGACATGCTGTGGGCTGCTACTGATGAGCTTACATTTGGCGTAACCGGCGCATATAGTGAAGCCAGATATGATGAATTCTTCGGTGCCTGTTATCAGATTCCGAGCCAGACGGCGGCACAGGGTTGTAATGTGGATGTGGGGGCGCCAAATACCGCCCTTGATTCCAATGGTGATATCCGCGGCGATTTCCAGAATTTGGCTGGTGAGCAATTACCCTTTGCTCCGGACTTCACAATTGTCTTTACTGGCGAATATCGGACAGCGATTTCTGACAGTCTGGATATCTCACTTAAAGGCAAGGTCTATACCGTGGATGAACAGTCCCTGGATGTTACCAATCATCCGATAGGAGAAGAGGATGGTTATACTAAAATAGATGCGAGTATTACCCTGATGGATCCTGACGGAAAATGGAAAGTTTCTTTGGTGGGAAAAAATCTGACGGATAAGATCGTTCGGTCATTGAGTGAACCGACCACTGCTTTCAACGCTGTAGGCGGCGCGCATTATGCCTTTATTGATGAGACACGTTCCATTGCGGTACGGGCTGAATTCAATTTCTGATAAAGAGAACACCGACGTCTCCAACGTTTCGGAGTGATTTAGATGTGTAAATTCGGGCCGGTACATAATTGTACCGGCCCGATCATTATCTGCTTATAATATGATTAGCTGATGGCGATATTCAGCAATACGGGCCTTTTATCATTCATGGCTACCTTAATGGCTCTTTCAAGTGCTGCCGGGACCGCAGCACTATCGGCTACGTTCTCAACATAAGCTCGGCTTGCTTCGGCGGTTTTAGTGAAATCTGGTGTCGGCTTGAGTGCTGTCAGGGGCATCCGATTTGTTTTTGCCGCATAACCTTTCGGGTATAGGGCCTCCACAGAATTTCGTACCGCGCCCCATTCCTGATTATTCAGGATGATTACAATGATGGGCAGGTCAAGGGATTCTGCTATCTGATGGCAAACTGTCGGATTGGCAAACATATATGAGCCATCCCCCATGGTGGCGATTACGAGTTTCTCTGGCCGGGCCAGCTTATAGCCGAGAGCGGCGGGAAAGGACCAGCCGAGGCCGCCGGACTGGGGCTCTTGAAACCAGCCTCCGGCCTGTGATCCTTCAAAGGCACCCAGATGGACGCCAAGTTCGGAAAATATCGTAGCTTCATGATTTTCTATGGCAGTGGTCAGGCATTGGGCGACCCAGTCTTTTGTGGTTGGTTTCAAGTCAGACTGTAGTGCTATCTTTGCCCGTAATTCGCCACGAATACTGTTTGACAGGCTTTGTATTTTTTTCCGTCTCTGGTCAATCTCTGTTTCGGTGGGCTTGCCATATTTTTCCATGGCATGGATGAGGGCAGCGAGGGCAGAACCGGTTTCCCCGACCAGTGATATATCCGCCCGGAAGTTGCGTATGGGCGTTCTGCTGAACAGCGGATTTGGACCTAGCTGGATGACTTTGGCACCCCGCTGGGGCTTATATTTGTCCGGCCACCAAGGGGCCAAGCTATCGATCACCAGAATAACATCAGCTTCCTCAACCAGCGAAGAAGGGGCCGTTCCCACGGCCATTTCATGACCAATCGGCAGGGCCATTTGTATGGGCCAATATTGATTTACCGGCAGGGCCCAGCGGGAGACAAATTGACTAAATTCATCAAAACTCTCTTGCGTGTTGCCGGACCCTTTTTGCGCAATAATAAGGGGACGTTTGGCATTAGCAAGAAGCCGGGCGGCATCGGCAAGCGCGGACGCATCCGGTGCTGCGATAACCGGGTTCATTGTGACTGGGGCATCAAGGTCAGAGGCATCAATGGTTTCACAAAGAACTTCTCTGGGCAGGCATATGTAAACCGGTCCCTTGGGTGTCGAGCAGGCGATGGCGTTCGCCCGGTCCAGAACTTCCGTAATCTGTTCTGGAAATCTAAGCTCATAGTCCCATTTACTCACTTCCCGAACCAGAGCTGTCTGATCCCGCATCTCCTGTCCCCAGCCGATGGGGACTGTACGGGCACCAAATCTGTCTCCTTCCATGGTGGGGGTGCGGCCTGACATTAAAATCATTGGCACATGGTCGCCGGCAGCATTTATCGCCGCCGTTGCACCATTGGAAAGTCCCACATTGGTATGGAGCATGACGCATTGTGGCCGTCCAGTGGCCAGATAATAACCATGTGCCATGCCGACGGCAGCATTCTCATGTGGCATTACTAGGGCCTGTGGCAGGGGGATATTTTTTGCTGCGGCTTCTGCCAGCCCTTCTATAATTGGTGGAAAATCAGTACCGGAATTGGCAAAAACATAATCAACACCGAGCGCCTTTAACCTTGTGAAAATAGCACCGCCAGCGGTTATTGTCTTGTTATCAGTAGACCTAACGTCAGTCATCTATATTTTCCAGTTTATTTATTGTAGGCTAATTGTCTTTATAACAAGTATTGTTTGGTATTCCAACAATACTTGTTGCTTCTATGTAAATAATAGCGATAATGCCGGTTAAACGTTGTTGGTGTTATGACCTAAGTGACTGGAAAGGTAGATGTAATGGGTTATTCAGATAAAAATTTGCCATCAAAAGAAGATGAAAAAACAGGTCGATTAATAGTCGAAATGGATACGCACGTGGGTTACCAATTGCGCCGAACCTATGGGGCGGTACGCAAAAATTTGATTAAAATATTCGGAGATGAGGGACTGGCACCGGGTCAGTTCAGTATATTGATGTTAATCGCCGCAAATCCGGGGCATACACAGACGGCCATATCCGAACTAGCCCGTCTGGACCGTTCGACGATTGTGCCGACAATCTCGCACCTTGAAAAGATTGGCCTTGTGGAGCGGCAGAAGAGCAAAACAGATGCCCGTGCCCATGCGGTTTATATTACCCGAAAAGGCCAGGAGGCCCTTGGTGTTATTGCACCAAAACTTAAACAATCGGAGAATAGGCTGACCGCGGATTTCTCAGAATCAGAGAAAGAGGCATTTCTAGCGGCATTGCGCAATATTGAGAGATTGGCGTTAATGCAGGAAGAGGAAATATGACGCAATCACATGTCCCGAAAAAGAATTTCTTTAAAACTTTCGGTCCGGGACTGTTGTTTGCCAGTGCCGCAATCGGCACGTCACATTTGGTATTTTCAACCAAAGTTGGTGCTGAATATGGGCTGATTTATGCTTTGATCATCACTGGTGCGCTATTTTTTAACTATCCTTTTTTTGAAGCCGGGGGACGCTACGCCAACGGGACCGGACGCAATCTTCTGGAGGCGTATAAAGCCCATTCCAAAGTCTCTTTACTCCTGATAATCATATTACTTTGTATCAACAGTTTTGGCATTGCGGCTCTGCTTGCGGTGACGGATGGATTGCTGACGACGGTATTGGGGCTTGATACATCGCTGGCCTATTATATTTTAATCGGTACGGGGCTGATGCTGGTTATCGGACGGTTCACCTTGCTGGATATAGGAATAAAAATTCTGGCATCTGTGTTGTTCATAACCGTGGTGGCGACATTGGTCGCGGTAATTTTAAAGGGACCGGTAGAGGCTCTTCCTGACTTTGCCCCCAAGTCCCTCTGGACGGCATCGGGCATTGCCATGATGATTTCACTGATGGGCTATATGCCTATCCCTATGTATGCCTCCATTTTTCAAAGTGTGTGGTCGGTTGCCAAGATAAAAAATTCCGGTTATCACCCAAGCTTAAATGAACAAATGCTGGACTTCAGGATAGGTTATGGCTTTACCATTGCGATGGCTTTTGCTTTTCTGATCATAGGCACTTTTACCCTCTATGGCTCAGGGCAGGAACTGAGTGACAATAATCTTAAATTCGCACAGCAGGTGATCAGTATTTTTTCCTCACATATAGGTGCCTGGTCCTATAGTCTGGTGGGGATTGCCGCCTTCTCTGCCATTTATGGTACATTTATTACGGCCTTTGATGCTTTTTCACGCTGTATTACCCAGTCGGTGGTAATTTTGCGGGACCGTGATGGCAAAGCTGATCATTTTGCGAGCGCCCAGAAATATTATCCTGTTATCCTGTTGCTCATTGTGATTGAAGTCATTCTGATTAAGGTATTTGTCGGGCCGGGCATGGGGCCATTGCTTAGGGCTAGTGCCATTTTCTCTTTCCTGACTTCGCCCCTGATTGCTTATTTGAATTTCAGGGCTGTGACCAGTGATGATATGCCGGATAGTCATAAACCCGGTCGAATTCTGGTGTTATGGAGCTATGCGGGTCTTGCCTATATCTCCGTATTTGCCGTTATCTATGTGGCCCATAAATTGGGAATACTAGCCATTTTTCTTCCAGACTTGTGATGGCAGGAGTGGACTTGCTTCGTAAAAATGGAGAGTATTCTGTTATAAGAAGCTCTAGCATACACTTGGAAACGGCACTAATTTAACAAGTCCGGAAAACGGCTAAAGAGGTAAAATTTTAAACAACAAAAAACTATAGCTTTACTTTCCCGCTGTTGTAAAATTATTGAATATAGAGCAAATGCTGAGCCAAAAAAAACAAGGCGAGAAAAGAGTGAATATTCTTCTTTAGCAGGCAGCATTAAAATATTCTCTGATTAGGAGGATACTTCTTCTCTATCATGATTATTCTTTTTATCCATTTCATCTTCTTCGAAAAGGGCACGATAAGAGGCGCCTTCCAGATCATCATACTGGCCAGATTTCATGGACCATAGGAATGCTCCAAGACCCAGAAGGCCAAGGAATAACGCCAGTGGGATCAGAAAAACCAGATTTTCCATTTATTTTTCGTCCTGACTGGAAAATAATTTTACCAGGTTTAGCCTGAGAGCGTTGCCTGTGACCAGAATGGATGATGATGACATGGCTATGGCGGCAATAAGGGGAGTCAAAAAACCGGCGGCGGCAAATGGTACCGCGATGACATTATAGATTGCCGCCAAGGCAAAGTTGGTAAAGACTAGTTTTCGGCTGATATGTGATACCTGCCAGGCGCGCACTATCGATTCCAGATCCTGAGATTGAAAAATAAAGTCGGCGGCATTCTGACTGACATCAGCAGCGGTGGAGGGCGAGATAGAGACGTAGGAAGCGCTAAGCGCAGGAGCGTCATTCAGCCCGTCCCCCACCATTAGTATTTTCTTTCCTTCTGCTTTGAGTTCTTCCAGCCGGTCAATTTTATCCTGCGGCTTGGCAGCACCCAGATAATCGGCAATACCCAGTTTGTTCGCAACGTCCGCGACCACATCGGGTCTGTCACCGGATAGCAGAAGGATGTCAAATCCCTTGTTTTGGAACCATGCGACCACTTGAGCGGCATCCTTACGCATGCGATCCTGAAAGGCAAGGAAGACGGCTTCCTTACCTTCGACTTTTAACCAGAGTTCACTATAGCGGGTATTCTTCTGAATATCCATAGATACATGGCACCAGTCACGGTTTCCCAATCGAACTTCTTTGTCGTCTATGGTGGCTTTCAGTCCCATGCCCGGTTCTTCATGAAGCGGACTAGTGGTTGCTATGGTTGGAATATCACGTTCATGACAGGCAACGATCAATGCCCGGCACAAGGGGTGGGTAGAGGTTTTTGCAAGGCTAGCTGCTAGCGCAAGAGTAGCCGGTTCTATATTATCACCATTCGCGATTTCCGGCTGACCGAGGGTAAGGGTTCCGGTCTTGTCAAAGGCTATGGTATCTATCTCCGCCAACCGTTCCAGCCCGTCCGGTGCCTTAACCAAAATGCCGTTTTTAAACAGGCGGCTTGAGGCTACAATCTGCACTACCGGCACCGCCAGCCCCAAGGCACAGGGGCAGGTAATGATCAATACCGCTATGGCAGTGATCAGGGACTGTTCCCAACCAACAGTGCTGAATATCATCCAGCCCAAGAAAGTTATCAATGCCAGAAGATGTACCGCAGGGGCATAAATTTGCGCTGCTTTATCGGCTAATCTGACATATTTAGCCCGACCCTGTTCAGCGGTTTCCATCAGGCCGATGATCTCATCAAGAAGGGTCTTGCCACTGAGTGCTGTAACCTTGATATCAAGGGCACCACTGACATTCATGGTTCCCGCAAAAACCTTGTCTTCAATGGTAGACTTAACGGGAATAGTTTCGCCAGTGACCAGACTGCTATCCACTTCTGAAGTGCCTAGTATGATTACCCCGTCCACAGGGATGCGTTCGCCCGGTGCCACCCGTACCACCATATCAGTGTTAAGAAGCTCTATGGTGCGACTTTCGGTTTCACCATCCTGATTGACGACAGTTGCTGTGCTTGGGCGATAGCTCATCAAATTATGGGCTGTGGCACGGGCATGGTTACGCATTTTCCGATCAAGGAAACGGCCTATCAATAGAAAAAACAACAGCATTACGGCGGCGTCATAATAGGTGTCTGCGCCGTGGTTCAGGGACTGCATGATGCTCATCAGTAAAGACAAGATGACCGCGAGGGAGATAGGTACATCCATATTTAGACTGCGGGCTTTAAGTGCGCCCCATGCGGATTTATAAAAAGGCAATCCCGCGATAGCAGAGGCAGGCAGCGCTATCAGCGCGGAAATCCAGTGGAAAAAGCTACGGGTATTGTCGCCCATGTCAGTTCCGGCCCAGTCAGAGACAGATAACAACATGATATTCATCATGGCAAAGCCAGCGATGCCCATACAGATTAATAGCCAGCGGCCTTCTTTGTCATCTTCGGCAGCAGAAGGGTCATCTTTAAACAGATAGCCCTTGAAGCCCAAATCTTTCAGGGTTCCGATAACCTCATTACTATTGGCAATGGCATCCGGACTGTCACCGGACCATTCAACAGCAAGTCTCTGGGTCGTCAGGTTGAGGCGGGCATTTTTAATGATAGGGTTCTTTTGTAGTGCCCCTTCGATTTCCCGAATACAGGATGGACAATGCAGGCCTTCTACCAGAAAATGTTCTAATTCAGGACTTTTGTGATCAAAAGTATTTTCTGATTTATGAACCGGCATAATATCCTCTATTTTTCAACTTCTACTAATATCTTTTCTCTGAGTTGATATATGGGGCCATCGGCTCTTTTTACAAGGATGTTTATATTCCATTGTCCGGCCTGCGGCAGGTTTAGAGGGGCTGTATATATATTCTTTCCGGACTTGGTAAGGATGATCTGCTGATCATAGGCATTAGTTACTGCGCGGCTGATAATGGCGGTTACTTTCGCAGGCGGCAAGTCACCTTCCGGCCAGCTGATTTCAACATCCAGCCTGTCATTTTGCAGGCCGCTGGGGCTATGGCTGAGGGCTATTTTCCATCCGGAGCTTTTTTGGATTTCAGCAGCAGCAATTTCATCATTATAATAAAGACCCTTCCGGTAAGAATCATTGGTTTCAAGTCCACCCCAAGTGCCAACAGCAATGGTAGCCATAATGGCATTTACGATGAAGATAATCAGGAAAAATCCAACGATCCACATCAGGGCTTTTTTACCGGTAAATTCTTTATTCGGCTTATGAGGTGATGGGGTCATTTATTTGGCCCTTTGAAGGTTGTTGCATTATTGCTGACGCTTGTGCCGTCAAGGTCAGTGGCAGTGATGGAAAAATCTATGCTAGGGGTTGGCAAGTTTTCTCTATGGACTGACAGATAGACTTTTACTGACCTTAGCCGATCCCGGTCCACTTCGATGATGGGCATCCCTTCAGGGGTTTTTTCCTGTACGCCGACAACCCGCATATCGTAATTTTTCAGGCCAGTAATGCTGAGCGAGAATTTTCGAATGTCGTGAGTTTTATTCAGTATTTTGACTGTATAGCCATTGCGGATATCGCCCGATGAAAGTTGAACAAACAAGGGGTTTCGATCTCGAAGGACATTTACTTCCAGATTGCTGCGGTGGGTCAGTCCCCATATAATGCTGCCCCCCAGAACGATCATGAATATGGTATAAAGTAGGGTACGTGGTCGGACGATATGTATTTTTTCCGGTTCCTCTTTTTCCCGACGTTCAAAATTTGCCAGACTGTCATAGGTAATCAGTCCTTTCGGACGGCCAATTTGTTCCATGACAGTGTCACAGGCATCAATACATAGCGAACATTGTATGCATTCGAGCTGCATACCGTCGCGAATATCAATTCCCATGGGGCAGACAACGACACATTGCCGACATTGAATGCAGTCGCCACGATCGTCCCATGTATCATTTTTCTTATGGGGTGCGCGCGGTTCCCCTCGGTCAGACCGATACATAACGGCTAACGAATCTTCATCCATCATCACCGCCTGAATACGGGGCCAGGGGCACATATAGGTACAGACCTGTTCCCGGGCGAATCCCCCCAGAAGATAGGTCGTAAAGGTCAGGAGTAAAATCCAGAAATAAGTGGTCAGTGGGGCATCAAAAGCAATCAACTGATGCATAAGTGTCGGCGCATCATTCATATAGAATACCCATGCACCGCCGGTAAGGACGGCGATGACCAGCCATGTGATATGTTTTGCGATCTTTTTGAAAATCTTGGCGCTGGACCAGCTGGCTTTGTCCAGCTTAATCCGTGCGTTTCTCTCGCCCTCAAAGAATCGCTCTACTACCAGAAACAAGTCAACCCAGACCGTTTGCGGACAGGTATAGCCGCACCATATTCGTCCCGCTGTGCTGGTTACAAGGAACAGGGCAATAGCCGCAAGTACTAACAGACCTGTTATGTAATACACTTCCTGCGGCCAGATTTCGATGAAGAAGAAATAAAACCGGCTGTTGGCTATATCAACCAGAATGGCTTGATCCGGTATGCCGGGGCCACGCTCCCACCTGATCCAGGGAGAAAAATAGTAAATGCCTAGCGTGACTATCATCACCCACCATTTAATAGTACGGAAGGTGCCTTTTGCCCGTTTGGGGTGGATTTTCTTTTGGGCGGCATATAGCGAACGATGTTCCGCTTTATTTACCGCTTCTACCTTGGCGCGGTCAATCTTTTCGTGGGGTATAATGGGGGTTTTGGCAGACCCAGAATCAGGCCGGAAAGTCATGCCTTATTTGCCCCCACCCAAGCTGTGAATGAATACGGCCAAGCTTTTGATCGTGGCGGGATCAAGGCGGTCTGCCCATGCGGGCATAACACCCTTGCGGCTGTATGAAATTGTGGATATCAGGGTCTCTTTATCCGCTCCGTAAAGCCAGATGCCATCGGTGAGATTAGGCGCGCCGAAATCTTTGTTTCCTTTAGCGTTTTCACCATGACAGGCGGCACAATTTTCCTGAAATACTTCATATGTTCCTTCCGGTACGGTATGGGTATTGTCACTTAGGGACACCACATAATCAGCCATATTTTTTATCTGGTCCTTATCCAGCATGTCATCGGTGAGAAAGGCCGGCATATCACTGAGGCGCGTGTCATCGTGAACGCCGCGAATGCCTACCGTGATGGTTTCATGAATTTCATCCAGACTGCCGCCCCAAAGCCAGTCATCATCATTCAGATTTGGATAGCCTTTGGCCCCTGATGCCCCAGTACCATGGCAGCCAGCACAATTATCGCCAAAAACTGCTTTGCCACCAGCCATGGCAAATTCAAGAAGTTCCGGTGTATTTTCGATAGTTTCCAGATCAGCATTAAGAAGCTTTTCGGAAAAGATCAAACGCGCGTTCTTCGCGGCTGCAAGTTCGGCATTGACCGTATCACGTTGGGAATATCCCAGTACGCCCCTAGTATGGTCGTTAATCAATGGCCAGGCAGGCATAACTATCCAATAACCAATGGACCATATTATAGTGGCATAGAGTGTCCATAACCACCAACGTGGCAATGGGGTATTTAATTCTTTGATGCCGTCCCACTCATGGCCAGTGGTATAGGTTTTGGTAACTTCATCATATTCTGGTTCTGTAGACATAATCTTACTCCTCATCCAGAGGGCGGTTTGCCGCCCTGGTGAATTTTTCTTTATTGGCTGGCCAAAAAGCATAAGCGATGGCTATGACAAACATGCTGAAGAGGAATAAAAGACCCCAGCTTTCGGCAAAATTTGCTACGTCCTGATGTGTCATGGTCCGGCTCCTAGCGGTTGTTTTCTTTTTCGTTATAAAGGGAGAAATCAACCAGTGTACCGAGCATTTGCATATAAGCAATCAGGGCATCCAGTTCACTGATCTTATCCGGGTTGCCATCAAAGTCACGAACCTGTGCCGTTGGATAGCGTTCCTCAAAAGCGTCAAAGTCATCGCTATCTTCATCAAGCTGGGCCTTTAAATCTGTTTCGGCATATTTGATTTGATCTTCGCTGTAAGGTACGCCTACCATAAAGTTGGCTTTAAGCTCAGCAGAAATATGGGTGAATTTCAAATCATTTTCCGCTAGAAATGGGTAGCCGGGCATGACAGATTCCGGCACTATAGTACGGGGTGTAGTCATATGTTCCCGGTGCCATTCATCGGAATATTTATTACCCACACGGGCAAGATCCGGGCCGGTGCGTTTTGACCCCCATTGGAAAGGATGATCATACATACTTTCCGCCGCCAGTGAGTAATGACCATAACGTTCCACCTCATCACGGGTGGACCGGATCATCTGAGAATGGCAGTTATAGCAGCCTTCCCGGATATAGATATTCCGGCCCGCCAGTTCCAGCGGTGTATAAGGCCGCATACCCTTTACTTTTTCAATGGTGCTTTCCAGATAGAATAGCGGTGCGATTTCCACTAATCCACCAATGGCAACCATAATCAGGATACCAACCAGAAGGATGAGGGGATTTTTTTCAAAAATAGCATGTTTGAAAGACATTTTTTATCTCCCTCTTATTCTGCTGGTACAGCTTGGGTCAGGGGAATGGCATCCCCTTTTCCGCGTACTGTTTTCCATAAATTATAAACCATGATCAGTGACCCGATGACGAATAATAACCCGCCCGTTGCCCGGATAATATAATAGGGGTGCATGGCTTCCACAGTTTCCACAAAGGAATATTCCAGAAAGCCGAGACTGTCATAAGCACGCCACATTAGGCCCTGCATAATTCCCGATACCCACATGGCACAGATGTAAAGTACAATACCAATTGTGGAAATCCAGAAATGCATATTCACCAGTTTCAGTGAATAAAGTCCTTCGCGTTTCCAAAGCCATGGGAATAGGCAATAAAGCGCGCCGAAGCTCACATAAGCCACCCACCCAAGAGCACCGGAATGCACATGACCAACGGTCCAGTCCGTATAATGGCTGAGACTGTTAACCGCTTTTATCGCCATAAGTGGCCCTTCGAACGTACTCATGCCATAAAAAGCAAGCGAGACCACCAGCATTTTCAAAACCGGGTCAGTGCGCAGCTTGTCCCATGCCCCGCTAAGGGTCATCAGGCCATTGACCATTCCACCCCATGACGGCATCCATAGAATTATGGAGAAGGTCATGCCCAAGGTCTGTGTCCAGTCGGGCAGGGCGGTATAATGAAGATGGTGGGGTCCGGCCCAGATATAAAGAAAGATCAATGACCAGAAATGAACGATCGATAAGCGGTAAGAATAAACCGGACGATCTGCCCGTTTGGGCACAAAATAATACATGATCCCCAAGAAACCAGCGGTCAGGAAGAAGCCCACGGCATTATGACCATACCACCATTGGGTCAGGGCATCCTGAACACCGGAAAACAAGGTATAGCTTTTAGGCTCAACAAAAGAAATTGGTACGGCCATATTATTGACCAGATGCAACATGGCTACGGTCACAATGAAGGCCAGATAGAACCAGTTGGCCACATAGATATGGGGCTCTCTGCGCTTCCAAAGCGTACCGAGGAACACCAGCAGATAAGTCACCCAGACGATGGTCAGCCAAATATCCACATACCATTCCGGCTCGGCATATTCTTTGCTCTGTGTGATGCCCAGAAGATAACCGGTCGCGGCAAGGACGATGAATAACTGATAACCCCAGAAAACAAACCATGGGGCGATTTCACCGAACAGCCGAGTTTTGCCCGTACGTTGTACCACATAAAATGAGGTGGTGATGAGAACATTACCGCCAAAGGCAAAAATAACCGCAGAGGTATGCAGAGGCCTCATACGGCCAAAATTAGTCCAGGGCAGATCAAAATTCAGGGCTGGAAAGGCCAGCTGCCAGGCGATAATATCCCCGACCAGAAAACCTACGACACCCCAGAAGGCTGCGGCGATCACGCCAGCCTTGACCACACCATCATTATAGAAAATGCCTGCGGGTGAGGCTTCGGCCTTGATTTTACCATCATTGCCAAAACCCATATTTAAGATTGCGACAATGCCAAGAGTGAATGCAATGATCAATATGTATCCATGAAATGCCATGGGTGAGGAAGTGGTTTTGGCAACAATAAACAGAGCCAATAATATGCCTATGCCCAGACAAAAGGAGGTTAAACCTTTTGCAAGGCCACTAACGGTAGGTGGGGAACTGAGGTTTGTCATTTTTCTAACCTGAATAATAAATGGTAAACATTTTTCTTTAGCTACATGGTTATGCTGTCGCACACATTATTTGATATATTAAACAACGGTGTTAGTTTATTCTTATCCAAGAAACATTGATTTAGGTCAATATAAAATTACATTAAAAATATGTGAAAATTTGATTGCTGTAATGTTGGACTTACCCTGATTTAACAAACATCCCCTTTGTTCTTATAAATTACTGTTGAGTTCTTAAAGAATTTGAATATTCAGCCAATTAAGCTGGTTTTCTTGAATTGTGGTATTCACAAAAAATAATGTGATAAGTCCATAGGCTAAGACAGTAAATATAATGGAGGCGCTTTATTTTGCAATCGATTGTAAATAGTGATTGCAATCGATTGCAAAATAAAGTAATTGTTAGTGGCACCAATTTATTAAATGATTCGCTAAAGCGATTATTTTCCTGACCGTATGGAAGGCATTATTTGGTAAGATAGATCTAAGTAGAATTCACATAGATCTCTAGCGTGTAGAATTAGAAATAAATAATTATGGCGTAGGAGGGCCACAACCATGAACTTAAGAAAAAATTTTCTAAAATCCACAACGGCGATAGTAATAGCCGTTTCCGCTCAGGCGGCATTGGCGGCTGATGAAGAAGAAGCGGCAGTATTTGAAGAAATCGTTGTAATGGGTACGCCCGGCGGTGCTGGACTTGCCAAGCAGGATGCCAGCTTTGCCATTACCACGATGAGTTCAGACGAAATGAATATGGCTGGCGTTAAGAGCACAGCAGAGGTCTTTACATTGGTTCCAGGTGTTTGGGCGGAAAGTTCAGGCGGTGTTGCTGGGGCAAATATTGATGTACGTGGTCTGCCCGGTGGTGGGGATGCTCCCTTTGTCACCATGTCTATCAATGGCGCACCGATTTATGGCACTGAAATGTTATCCTTTTTCGAGCAAAGTTCAATTTTCAGGGTTGATGAAACAATTGCCAGTGCGGAGGCCTTGCGCGGGGGCCCCAATGCCGTTTTCTCCAATGGGGAGCCGGGCGTGACGCTAAACTTTAATCTCAAGAAGGGTGGCGAGGAAACCGAAGGGCGTGTTAAATATAGCGGATCGGATTATGGTTTGCAGCGTTTTGATGCGGTATTGTCCGGAGCGCTTGGGGAGGGTCTTTATTATATGATAGGCGGTTATGTCAGTTCTTCATCAGGTATTCGGGATGCCGAATTTAATTCGGAAACAGGCTATCAGATCACTGCACAGCTGACCAAAGAATTTGATAATGGTGAAATTAATGTCTGGAGCCGGGTTACGGATGATCATGGTCAGTGGTATCTGCCCATGGCGCTTAATACGGGTAATGACCTTGGCTCATTTTCGCAATTGGGAAATGCAACCCGTTTCCGTACTCTTCAGGTTAATGCTGCGGGTGATACGGAAGACTTTGATTTTGCCGATGGCCGTGGTTGGAAAGGCTCTGTCTCTGGCGTCAATGCCAACTTTGACCTGGGTAATGGTTTTGAAGTGCGCGATAATATGTCTTTTACAAAAGGTGATGCGGATACCTTTGGCTTTGTGCCTGACGGAAGCCCCATTACAGTTGGCGCATTGCGGACAAGTAGTGGTGCCGCGACAGTTAGTACATTGGGTGGTACAGCATTAGGTGATGCGGAATATGTACAGAACTATGGCCATTGGGTGGTTAAGAAGGACCTTGAATCATTCACTAATGATTTGAGTATTAACAAAGAGGTCGGTGATCATAGTATTACTGTGGGTTATTACAGGGCATCTTGGTCAGCGGATGATTTCTGGACATTGGGTAATTTTACCCCAGTTCATAATGTGGCAAACGGTGACTTTCTTGACAATAGTGTTTCTTGTAGTGATTTGCAGGATGCTGGTTCAGGATCAGGTTGTTGGGCATTTGGTATCAATTCTGCAGGTGATGCCACAGCAGATGCATTGTATATAGCGGATAGCTGGCAGGCAACGGATGAACTGCGGTTTGATGTGGGTCTGCGCAAGGAATGGCTGGAGCTTAATTATGTGTTGGATGCTGGCCCTGGTTATCCTGATGGTGTACGTGACATGGCCGTTAATCTTGACGAGAATGATTTTGCCTATACCGTTGCGGCCAATTATGACGTTTCCGAAGATCTTGGCGTTTACTTACGCTATTCAGATGGTTTCTTATTCCCCCATTTTGATGACGTACGCGAAGGTAATCTGAACGTTAACGGCATTCAACAGCTTGAAGGTGGCGTTAAATATTCCGGCGAATTTTTTGACTTGTTTGCCACGGCCTTTTATAACAAAAATGACAGTTTCTCCAGTGTCGTAGGTAGTGCTACAGCGGCGGCAGCCTTTAAAACGCGCTCCATTGGTGTTGAGCTTGAAGGCAGTGTTACTTACGAGGCCTTTAACCTGTCGCTCATTGCCACATTGCAGGATGCTGAAATTACAGAATCGACGACGGCGTCTGATGTTGGGAACCAAGTATTGCGTCAGCCTAAATTTCTGCTGCGTATTGCACCAAGTTATGAAATTGAGATTGGTGATAACGCGACAGCAATCCTTTATGGCGCGGCTCAATTTGTTGGCAAACGGTATGGCGACAATGGCAATACAGTAGAACTTGCCAGCTATACCAAACTGGATGCGGGTATATTGGTACGTACTGGCGAAAACCTGTTCTTCCAGGTCAGTGCGGATAACCTTAACGATAGTCACGGTATTACTGAGGGCGACCCCCGTAATCCATCGGCGCCAAATGGTCGTCCAATATTGGGCCGTTCGTTTAAATTCAGTATTGGGTATGATTTTTAATAGTAGTCCGAAATGTGTTAAAATGTCAGTATCATTACATACCTAATTGTATTTTATAGAATTTGGGCATTGTGAATCCGTTAGGTTTACAATGCCCTTTTTTTCTCAGGTAAATTGGATCACTATTATGACAGTTCCCATTAAAATAACAATTAAATGTCTGAAAGCGTTATTTCTGGTGGTATTCATCAGCCTGTTTACAGCCTGTTCCTACGATCAGGCTGTTACGGTGTTAGAAAAGGGTGAACGACTTCATTTCACAGTGCAGGAAGGTGCAATTTATAATGAATTTTACCGCCAGGGACCTGTGGCTGCCCATACGGTTCTAACATCAGGCCTAAAGCCCAGATTAATTGTTGCTTTTCCTGCTGGTAATAGTGGGGTTAGCCTATGGTTTAAAGAGGGGCTAGAACAGGTTGAATGGCAAAATGTTACAAATATGTCAGGTGTTCGACATTATAATGAAAATGGTGAGCCGCTTTATGGCATAAAAACAGAATTAACCGTCAGCGCATCGCAAATAACAGTGGAAAAGGCGCTGTTGGGCAGCATTCGCACAATCCGGAATTATATGCATAATGTTCAGCCACCTGAAAATATTTCAAATAATATCATTGTGTCTGGCAATAGGGTGACATGGTCCCGCAGCCGTTTGGATAAAAAGGGTGGATATAAACTTTCCCTGGAAATACTTAATGGGCATGTGAAAAATATTGGGGGCAAGGTAATTTCCTTCAAAGCAGCAGCACAAGAAAACTTGCATTTGCGGGTCGTTGCCTTAACCGGGGATAAACCATTAATTCCCCTTGAGCAGGCTGAACTGTTAAATCATAAAGCTGCTCATGACATTCAATCGCGACATATATTATCCTTCTTGAGTTATAAAGAAAAAATGCTTGCCGGTTCTTGGCGTTTTCTCACCTATTTTGGTCGGGATACGCTGTTATCGCTGCGCATGTTAATGCCGGTCTTGAAGCCAGAGGCCATAGAGGCCGGATTAGGATCAGTTATTGAGCGTCTGGACGCTAAAGGCGAAGTGGCCCATGAAGAAGATATTGGTGAATTTGCGGTTCTTAGACATTTACAGGAAGACAGACAGACGGATAGTTCACCAATTTATGATTATAAAATGATAGATGATGACTATATGCTGCCCATTTTAGTCGCAGAATATATTCTCGATAAGCAAACTGACCAAGGTAGGGTAAAAGCTTTTCTAAGCCGAAAAACAAGCCTTGGTCAGACATATGGTGAAGCCTTGGTAAAGAACATGGAATTTATCCTGAATATGGCGGCTCCCTTTGCCAGGTCTCCCACGGTGGAAAATCTCATAGCCACCAAACAAGACCTTCAAAAAGGAAACTGGCGTGACAGTGATGAAGGTCTTGGTGGTGGAAAATATGCTTATGATGTGAATGCGGTTTTTATGCCAGTTGCATTGAAATCTATTATTAATTTACAACAAAGCAGGATGTTTAATAATTATTTGGGGGAAAAAAGTTTTTTGATGCAAGCGGGTATAATGAAAAAAATCTGGCGGGAAAAAGCACCTGCGTTTTTTAAAGTCTCTATCCCAGCATCATTGGCTAGTAATAAAATGATAGATTATGCAAAAGACCTCAATGTACCAATGGAGCAGGCAAGGTTGGCCCTCTCAGGGGAAGGGGTTGATTATTATGCAGTATCTTTGGACAAATGGGGGAATAACATCCCTATTATTCAGTCGGATATAGGATATATGTTGCTTTTTGATGAACCAGCAGAGGCAGAAATTGAATATGTGCTTAAGGGTATCATGCGGCCTTTTCCAGCGGGGTTAATGACACCGGTAGGGCTTGTTGTTGCCAATCCCGTCTTTGCTTCGGATGCTTTGAAACGAATTTTTACCAAGGGCCATTATCACGGCAGTGTTATTTGGTCTTGGCAACAGGCACTAATAGCTGCCGGTCTTGAGCATCAATTAATGCGCGATGATTTATCAGAGCCAACCCGAAAGCTCATCATGCAATATCAAAATAATTTATGGCAGGTGATAAAGAAGGGGCGGGAAATCCAAAATTCTGAATTATGGTCGTGGGCCATTGAGGATGATGAATTTACTATTTCTCCATTTGGTCAAGGTCAGGGACATATGACGGAATCTAATGCTGCCCAATTATGGAGTACGGTCTATTTAGCCATACGGCCCCCAGATAAACTTCATTAAAGGATTTTAGATATGACAAGATTTTCATCTTTTTTTTAAGATAGAATAACTTGTTAATTAGACTGAGAAATAACTCGACTTTTGATTTTTAATATTTGTATAGTGCAGCCATGAGCGATAAAAAATCATTGACCATGTCTGATATTGCCAAGTTGGCACAGGTATCAGAATCCACAGTATCACGCGGACTTCGGAATGATCCGCTCGTTAATGAAAAAACCCGTCTAAAAGTTCAGAAAATTGCCCGCGAGCATAATTATCAAATTAATGAGAGTGCCCGGAATTTAAGACTTAGAAAATCTCACACTATTGCGGTAATAATGTTACTGGATACGGAATCAGGGCAAGCCATTTCCGACCCCTTTCTACTTGGATTATTAGGCAATGTTGCAGATGAACTTGCTAAATTTAGTTATGACCTGCTTTTGTCTACGCCCCTTACTCAAGGTGAAGAATTGACTCCTAACTATCTGGAGTCAAAGCGTGCTGATGGTATGATTCTCATAGGTGAGGGAGAATATGGCAAAAATATAAATACATTAGCCGGGAGCCGTAAGCCATTCGTTGTATGGGGGGCACATCGGCCAGGGCAAAAATATTGTACGGTTGGCAGTGATAATAAAAATGGGGCCTATATGGCGGTGAAACACCTCATTGATACTGGTCACCGTCGTATCGCCTTTTTTGGGAATAGTATATACCCGGAAATTGAACAACGTTTGGAAGGCTACAAGCAGGCGCTGAGCGAAGCGGGCATTGTTCTGGACGAAGACCTTATCATCACCACAGGTTTTTCAAGTCGGGATGGGTATGCTAATACTCGTGATGCTTTACTGGGTAAGAAGCTATCCTTTGATGCTATTTTTACGGTCAGTGATGCTATTGCCATGGGGGCTATCAAACAGCTTGGGGAAAAGAATTTGCGGGTACCCGATGATGTAGCGGTTAGTGGTTATGATGATATCCCCATATCTGCTTTTTGTACACCAGCCCTGACCACTGTCAGGCAAAATACTGAAGAGGCCGGACACCATCTTGTGAAATGCTTAATGGACCAGCTGTCTGGCAAGGAAGCTGAATCCGTTATATTGGATACGGAACTTATCGTCCGCCAATCCAGCGGTGGCTAGAGCGACTTAGTTTTCTTGGATAACAATACCGCCAAAAGCGGGTAGCGATATTTTGCCATCCTTGTAGTCACCGATGCCAAATAATATTTTTTTGAATGTGATGGCGAGCGATCTGGAGATTTCACTTTCACTCATATTAAAAATGCACACAAGAGATTCGCCTTCGTATGTACGGCGGAAGGCAAGAATAGGTTCTGGCGTTTCAATAAAGTCAATAGATCCCAAACGAAGAGCGGTCTGTTCTTTGCGAAGGTGAATACATTTTTTTGTCCATGCCAGGCAGGAATTTTCGTCTTGTACCTGAACATCAACGGCTAAGGCCTGCTGCTGTGTATCTATTGGCAACCACGGCTCCACTTGGGAAAAGCCTGCATATGGTTCGTGCGTTTCCCATGGCATAGGCGTACGGCAGCCGTCACGACCCAGATTATTTGGCCAAAATCGAATGGCCTCGGGATCCTGAAGTTTATCGTAAGGCACCTGGCCTTGTGGCAAGCCAAGTTCTTCGCCTTGATAAAGGAAAATGGTTCCCCGTAAACACATGAGTATATTTAAAAGCATGCGTGTGAATTCATTGGAAGCGTTGATGCCACCCCAACGCGAACGAGAGCGCTCCACATCATGATTTGAGAAGGACCAGCTAGGCCATGCTTCATCACTTGTCCAGCTTTCCAAAGCATCTCGGATTAGTTTTGCCGATAACGGTCCATTTTCAAGCAACATAAAATTATAGGCCGTATGTAGCCTATTGGGTGTGGTATATTCTATTGAGCGAGCGATATAGGATTCGCTCCCTATTTCAGCGACAGCCATTTTATCTTCATACTGATCCATCAGGTTGCGGATTTCTTCCATAAAAATAATATTTTCTGGCTGAGACCGGTCATTCAAGTGAAGCTGGTGCTTATAAGGTCGGTCAAAGCCGCCATTAGATTTTTTTGGCGGGTTATCTTTCAGTTCAGGGTCGCAGAAGTAAAAATTTGCCACATCAAGACGAAAACCATCAATGCCACGGTCGAGCCAGAATTTTGCAATATCTAAAATTTCTGACTGCACTTCCGGATTATGGAAATTTAAGTCGGGCTGTTCGGATAGGAAATTATGCATGTAATATTGCTGTCTTTGTGTATCCCAACTCCAGGCAGGGCCACCAAATAATGCGAGCCAGTTGTTTGGCATACTGCCATCACTTTTTGCATCAGCCCATACATACCAATCAGCTTTGCTATTATTTTTTGATGACCGGCTTTCGGCAAACCATTCATGTTTTTCGGAAGTGTGCGAATAGACTTGGTCAATGATTAGTTTAAGCCCCACAGTATGTGCACCATCCAAGAGCTTATCAAAATCTGCCAATGTACCGAAAACAGGATCTACATCCCGGTAATCTGATACATCATATCCGAAGTCTTTCATGGGGGACCGAAAAAACGGGGAAAGCCATATTCCATCAACGCCCAATGTTTTTATATAATCAATTTTTGACGTAACCCCTGCAAGATCTCCAACGCCATCTCCGTTGGAATCATAAAAACTCCTCGGGTAGATTTGATATATAACACTGCCCCTCCACCATTCATTCATAATAAGTCCACTTATGTTTTTTCGTATTGGTTCAGTAAAACCAACCTTTCCGAATCATTTATATAGCACTTATTATTAACACTATTGCAATCGATTGCAATAGTGTTAATATGGTGGTTATTGATATAAGCATAAATCTATTGTTTAAGGGATGGTAACATGAATGACTGGCGTATTAAATTTTCACTCATTTTGACTTATTTTGTTTTTGCTATTTTATTAAATAGTGTTGGAACGGTCATTATGCAGGTAATAAATACCTATGATGTTGCAAAACATAGTGCCGCCATTCTTGAGGGATTTAAGGATATTCCCATTGCCATTGTCTCTTTTATAGTGGCATCTTTCCTGCCGCGTGTAGGATATCGTAATGCTATGATGATCGGGCTCGTTATCGTGATATGCGCCTGTCTTAGCATGCCCCTTCTGCCAAGCTTTTTGACCACCAAGATATTGTTCTTATGTATTGGGGTTTCTTTTGCTCTGGTTAAGGTTTCGGTTTATTCCACGGTCGGCCTGATTACCGGTAGCAAGAAAGAGCATGCTTCTTTCATGAGTATGATCGAAGGGTTGTTTATGGTCGGCGTGTTAAGCGGATATTGGTTATTTAGCAGCTTTATTGATTCAAACGATGTTAAATCTCTGGGTTGGTTGAATATATATTGGTTTCTGGCAGTTCTATGTGCCATTAATATACTGGTTCTGTTTACCACTCCCCTTGATGAGTCCAAGGCCCGGACGGAAGAAAGTAATCTGGCAAGTGATTTTATAAATATGCTTAGACTGGTTGCCAAACCGATGGTTTATATTTTTGTAATCTCTGCTTTTTTATATGTGTTGATAGAACAGAGTATCATGACCTGGCTACCGACCTTTAATAATGAAATTATGAAATTACCCACGGCTATGAGTGTGCAGGCGACGAGCATCTTTGCTGCTTGCCTTGCTATAGGGCGATTGAGTGCGGGAGGCTTGTTGAAAAAGATCAGTTGGTATCCTCTGGTGAATATTTGCACGCTTGCCATGATTGCTTTGATCATCATCATTCTGCCCATGACGAACGATATTCCCATGCAGGAGAATGTTAACTGGCAGACGGTACCTTTGGTTGCCTTAATGTTTCCTTTGATAGGACTTTTTATGGCTCCCATATATCCTGTGATTATTTCTGTAATGCTCAGTGCATTGCCTGTTCATAAACATTCGGCCATGACTGGCCTTATCGTGGCTTTTTCCGCTTTAGGCGGCACGTCTGGCTCTATGATTACGGGCTATGTCTTTGGCAGATTTGATGGACAGACGGCGTTTTATTTTTCACTGGTACCCCTGACCTTTATTTTGGTTATTTTATATCTTTTTAAGCGGGCAACAGATAGAAATTATGTTTGAATTATTGATAGTTACTTACTCGGATTTTTAAATCCGGTGATATAGAATAGACTAATTGTGAATATCCATGATTGTAAATGGCGTTAAAAGATAACAACAAGGCAAAAAAGTTTGGTTGAGGGATTAAATAGGGTATAAACTCATTCAATATTATGTAGAAAATATTAAATGACAATAAGGCCCAATATCCTAATAGCAGACGATCATCCTTTGTTTCGGATTGCATTGCAACAGGCGACTAGACTTGCCTTTGATAATGCCAATATCTATGAAGCCGGATCAATTGATGAAGTGATGAAACTTATGGGTAAGGGTGCCCCTTATGACCTGCTTTTGCTTGATCTTCAAATGCCGGGGGCGAGGGGTTTTTCAGGATTGATCTATTTGCGGGGGCTACATCCCGAGGTGCCAGTGGTAGTGGTTTCCGGTAATGATCAGGATAAAACCATGGCTAAGGCTATGAACCATGGCGCTTCGGGGTTTATTCCAAAATCAACAGACTTACCGGATATGGCAGAGGCTATCAAAACCATTATTGGCGGAGCTTTTTGGGTGCCGCCGGGTTTTTCCATAGGACAGCAAAATATTCAAGAAGAAGAAATATCCATTGCTGAAACCGTGGCTTCCCTGACGCCGCAACAATTCAGGGTATTCAGTTATCTGTCTGAAGGCATGTTAAATAAACAAATTGCTTATGAAATGGGTGTTGCAGAAGGAACGGTAAAGGCACATGTAACGGGTGTTTTGAAGAAATTTGGTACCTACAGTCGCGGCCACCTGATTATTGCTGCCCAAAGGCTGGAAGCTGAAGAACTTCCAGAATGAAAAGTTTATTTCCGGTAGAGCAGCTGGCTGCTAATTAGTGCCCTTAGGGCCGCTGATTTGACAGGCTTGTGCAGGAATTTATAACCCCTGGTTTCGGCATTATTTTTAACTTCTTCTGTATGGTCAGCGGAAATGATAATGCCGGGTGGTGCCGGGTCCAGTCTGGACCGAAGGGTATCCATCGTATTTATTCCTGTTTCCCTGTTATCAAGGTGATAATCAGCCAGAATAATATCGGGTATAAAACCATTAGATTTGCTGTTAACCTCCGTTAATGAATGACAGCAAACGACCGTACAACCCCAATTGGACAATAAAACCTCCATCCCGGTTAGAATATCCGGATCATTATCGATACAAAGAACCCTGAGGTTTGAAAAATCGAGACTGCTATTTGGACGTTTTTTTGGTGTGACAATATGAAGCGGGACTTTTTGGTTCTGTTTACCAAAGGGCAAAGTGACACTAAAAATAGACCCTTGTCCCAATGTGGAATTGACATTCAGGGTATGACCAAGCAATCGGCAAATACGTTCCACGATGGCAAGCCCCAGACCCAACCCTTGTTCCTTGCTTTCTGGGTTGTTTTTTAACTGTTTGAATTCTATGAATATTTCATCAAGTTTATTTCCAGAAATTCCGTAACCTGTGTCCCAAACCTGTATTTCTAATTGGTTGTTTTTTCGCCTGCGGCATCCCAGTAGAACGCGACCCTTACTGGTATAGCGAATGGCGTTGCTGATAAAATTCTGCAAAACCCTTCTCAGAAGTTTCGGGTCGCTATGAACAATTATGCTGGACGGGATCATTTTAAAGTCAATGCCCCGGTCCCGGGCAATGGCGGTAAACTCAAGACCAAGTTCATGTAACAGGGTATCAATGGTGAAGTTGATTAATTGTGGTTGCAATACCCCAGCGTCCAGTCTTGAAATTTCCAGCAAACCGTCAAGCAGTCCTTCAACTGCATTCAGGCTACTACCCAGATGGGCTATCAGCGGTGAGATATTACCATCGGCGTTTTTTTCTGAGAGGGCTGAGGTAAAGAGCCGGGCGGCATTAAGGGGCTGCAACAGGTCGTGACTTGCGGCAGCGAGAAAGCGGGTTTTGCTGATATTGGCTTCTTCAGCTTCAGCCTTGGCAGCTTCAAGCTCATGGGTGCGCTCTGTCACCCTTTGTTCCAGAAGCTCATTAGCCTTTAGCAGGGCTTCGGCGGCTTGTTTATGAATGGTAATATCGCTGTAACTGGTGACAAACCCCCCGCCGGGCAGAGGATGTCCGTGGAATTCAATAACGGTACCATTAGCGAGTGTACGTTCATAATCATATTCCGTACCTCTGTATAGGTGATCAAGCCGTTTCTGGACCTGCTGGTCAACGTCATGAGTACCAAAATAACCCTGCTCTGCATTATATCTCAATACATCGCCCACAAAGCGTCCAGCGTAAATCAGCCCCTCCGGGTAATTGAACATTTCCAGATATCGTCTGTTCCAGGCCACCAGATGAAGGTCCTTGTCAACCACACTGATGCCAACATTGATATTCTCCAGTGATTTTTGCAATAGGGTCCGGTTGGACCGAAAGACTTCGGAGGCTTCATCCACGATGGAAACAAAATCATCCAGTTTCATGTCCTGTCCCTGTAGGCTGGTGTTGATCACCACCCGCGCAGTGGCGGAACCAATGACACCGGCCAGAAGATGCTCGGTAAATATGATTAAATCATCATGGGCCAGACTGTTTGGAGACAGCGTTTCGTTTCGTTCGGCGGCAAAATTTGAGAAAGCCTGACGGGCATGTACTGTCCCGACAAACCGTTCGCCCAGTGCCATCAGGTCTGATGCTTTGGCAGATGAACGGATCAACAGGCTTTGTTCTTTTTTGCTGTCAAACCCGCTATCCACATAGGTTGCCGCCTGAATATGCTCAATCAGGCTATGGCGGCTTAGCCGTGATATGAGGATAAAACAAAATAGATTAAATCCCAAACTCCAAATCAATCCGTGGGTGACATGACTAAGACCCGATATGCCGAACAGGCTTTCCGGCAGAAGAAAGCTACTGCCAAACAAACCGTCATTTAAAATGTTGGAAGGAATCCAGCCCGCCCGGACGATAAGCGGTATAAGAAGTGTATAGCACCAGATCAGAAAACCGGCGCAAAGCCCTGCTATGGCCCCTTTATGAGTGGCATCTTTCCAATAAAGCCCACCGACAATGGATGGTGCAAATTGTGCCGCCAACACCATGGACAGAAGACCGATAGAAGCCAGCGCATCAAAACTTACCACCATCCGGTAATAGAAATAAGCCAGAAACATAATAGCGATAATGGTGATCCGCCTGATCAGTAAAAGCATCCAACTGATGTCTTTTCGCTCATCTAGCTTCAACCACTTCATGCGCAGGATGATCGGCATGATCACATCGTTGGAAACCATAGTGCTCAGCGCCACTGCCCCGACGATGACCATGCTGGTGGCGGCTGACAGGCCGCCGATGAAAGCAAGTAGTGCCAAGTCCGTGCGACCAACAGTGAGAGGCAGGGTCAGAATATAAAAATCCTGATTAGATCCGGCAGCGGGAGTTAATAATCCCGCAGCAGCCACCGGGAAAATAAACAGGCTCATTCCCAACAGATAGATGGGAAATAACCAACGGGTAAGGCGAATATCCCCCGGTTCAGAATTTTCAACAACAAGGACATGAAACTGCCGGGGCAAACAGAATATGGCCGCCATACCCAGAACAATTGATGTCAGGAAGCTGCTGTTCTGGTTTCCGGTTTTGAAAATTTCCTGAATGTCCGAATTTTCAGCTACCCGTGTGGATATATCGCCAAAACCACTAAACAAGCCATAAGTGATAAAAAGGCCCACAATGGTAAAAGCCGCCAGTTTGACAATAGATTCAAAGGCAATGGCGAGCATCATGCCTTCGTGATGTTCGTTGGATTTGATATTCCGTGTGCCGAATAAAATGGTAAAAAGGGCCATCAGAGCCGCCACAAAAATGGCTGTATCTTCCCATAGGGAAATACTGCCAAACCCTTGAACCACTTTGCCTGTCAGCACATTGTAACTGGTCGAAACCGCCTTTAACTGCAACGCGATATAGGGCACGACCCCCATTGCCGCGACAAAGCTCACCAGAATAGCCAGCTGTTGTGACTTGCCATAACGGGACGAAAGAAAGTCGGCCACAGAGGTAATATTCTGTTTCTTGCTGACGGTAATTAATTTTATCAGGAACGGCCATCCCAATACAAGAACCAATATTGAGCCCAGATAGGTGGGTGCCATGATCCAGCCTGTCGCGGCAGTTTGCCCAGATGTACCGTAAAAGGCCCATGAGGTACAATATACTGCTAATGTCAGGCTATATATTATTGCCCTATATTTATTCTGAGGCCGCTCTGCCGAGCGTTTGTCACCATAATAGGCGATGGCAAATAACAAACCAACGTAACCTAATGAAACTGTAATGATGACCCAGTTCTGGAGCATAATAATTCCTATTTTACAGGAATTTTAATTATTCCTTGTTCAATCTTAATACGGGATAGTTCGGGAGTCTGCAAAATTCCGGGCATATGTTTTTCACTTAAATCTTCCACCGTGCCATTTTCTTGTTGTTTTCGGGGCAGGGTCCAGACTATCTGACTATCGGGTAAAGCCGTACCTTTGGTCATATGATCATACATCAGATCAAGTGAGGTCATTAAATAATGATGTAATGGAATAAAGCGGCTGTTAAATCCGGGCAGCGCATTGAAAGCATCAAAATGATGGGCATTGCTGATTTCATAATAATGCAGATTGCTATTTACCCCTTCTACCAGATGGTTCAGTCCTAGATATGCCCGTGATGAATGGTTCACATGGACAAGGGCATCAGACTGGCCGTGGACAATGATTGTTGGTTTTCCCTGCAGATCAGCGGTATGGTTGGTTTCTTCAATTCCCTTTTGCACACGCTTGGCCTGATTTGTTGTGTCGGTTATAAAATTTCGGTAGCAAATGGCATAATCAATGGGCAGTTTTAATTCTGTCGGGGCAAAGGCCAGTCCGGCAACTGGGGCGACGCCACTGGATTTTGAAAAGACGGACGTCATTTCCGCCTGACTTTGAGCAACCCCCTGTCCCGATGCATCAAGTTTGGCATAACTCATACCGCACAGGTTGTCTGTCACGGAGAAACGACCATAAGCATTAGCATAATTTACGGCAATGGCGGGCCATAATTTGATTGCGACATTCACTGGTCCCAAGACAAGCGTTTCATCAAGTAAGCCCATTTCACGGATTTTTGTAACGGATTGTTCAATTTGTCCTGGGGCGGTATCGGCAGTTAATAGTCCCCGTGTATGCAAAAGACCGCAATGGTCTGTTAGAACTTTCTTGGCTGCGGGATTAGACCCCGCCCCAAAAGGGGCATTCAGAATATCATCACTCAAAATCGCGCAGGGTTGATACAGATTTAACAGTGTGCTGTAGTCATATAGGGGACTGCTGTGGTTTGTGATTGGCTCCTGATTTCCCATTTGAATGGCAAATTCGTTACTTCTGGGTAACGGGATATTGGGTTCTGCCACAGCTACGGCGTCAATCAATCCTTGCCTGTCCTGTTCAGCCGCTAACAGAGAGCTGTGACCGCCCTGTGAAATACTGGAACTGATAACAAGTGTATTCTCAGGGGTAAATTTATTTTTGGTCGCAGCCAGTTCTTTATTCAACACATAAAAGGCAAATTTAATGGAGGAGAGAACATATTGCCCCCAGTTCTGCTCATCATTCAATCCGGAATGGGCATGCTGTGTCGCGACCCGATGGGGATATTTTTCGTTATATTCCCTTAATTCAGGGGTGAGGGGCAGGGTGAAGCTAGACCGGTTACCCGCCGTGACCGCATCAATTAATTGTCCCTGTAGATCAAAGACCTTGCCACTGGTCAGATAATGAAATCCGGTTCCGGTGCCTTTATCTGTATAGGTGACGGCACAGCCTTTGTTCAATGCCCATTCGCCGACAGTTCCGATGGCTCCATATATGCCTCGCGACCCTGAGGATGGCCCCGTGATCAGGCAGGGATGGTCCGTATCAAAATTATCGGGAATCTGAACCATAAGCGTAACATTCTGATGATCGGCATCCAGTTTCATGAAGCTAAGATATTCAACCCCTGCAATTTTGCCTAGCCTGTTTTTGTTATTCACATTTGGACCATACAGGCGGCCAAACCCCCCTGCGGTTGTTGTATCGTTCAATGCCCGATAATTGGTATGGATGGCATAGGTTCGGAGTTCTGCGGGTGTCGGTTCTTCCGCATTTTGAAAAACGGGTGGTGTAGGAGATTGAAGTCCCTTGACCCCAAGTCCGCCGGTTAGCAGGTCATTAGATATACCATCATACTGGACGCGTACCATCTCGCCAACGAGGAAATCCGGCGCTAGTATGGCATCATTGTCATTCATGTCACAAGCTGCCAGAGATGGCCCCATAACGCTGATGGAAATTATAAGAGGAATTTTTTTCATATCAGAAATAATCCTATGGCTAATATTACACCCAACACTGGCACAACTACTGTCAGGGCCGCAAGGGGGCCGTAGGCATCTTTGTGTTTTTCACCGCAAATGGCTCTGATGGTTGTGACAACATACCCGTTATGGGGCAGACTATCCAGTGCCCCTGATGAAATGGCAACAACCCTGTGAAGCGCATCCGGGTCAACCCCCAAATCCAGATAATGTGGTGCGAGCACAGGCAGCGCGATAGACTGTCCGCCGGATGCTGACCCGGTCAGGCCGGCAATGACGCTTACGGCAACGGCAGCACCAATCAATTCATGACCCGGAAGACTGGTCATGGCATCCACCACTACCGCAAAAGCCGGGGAAGCTTTGGCAACAGTGCCAAACCCAACAACGGCAGAGGTATTGCCAATGGCAATCAAGGCGCCGGCTGTTCCCGCAGATAATGCCCCTTCCAGATTTTTAAAGGCTTTCCAGTTTATGATAATGCTACTGAGCACCCCGCAGGTGAGCGCGATTAGAAGTGCTGATTGTTTTAACGTATCGTGGAAAGCAAAGGAAACACCTAAAACCATAACAAGCGGTAGCATGCTCAGGAAAGGATTGGGCAGGTTGCCATTCTGCTCTATCACCGGATCATTGGCGCGCTCATCATAACATTCACCCGCTGTGATCGCTTTCGTGATCATACGCCGTAACCACCAGAAGCCGAAGCTGGCCATGAACAGGGCCACTACGATGCTGACCTGCCAGCCGGAATATAGTGTTGTGCCTAGGAATTTAATGGGAATGACATTCTGTATTTCTGGTGATCCTGCGGATGTCATGGTGAAAGTCACGGATCCGAAAGCCATAGCCGCCGGAATGAAGCGGCGCGGTAGATTAGCCTGTTTAAACAGGCTGAGTGCCATGGGATAGACGGAAAAAGCCACCACAAACAGACTAACCCCGCCATATGTCATCACGGCACAGGCGGCAACAATGGCAAAGACAGCATGCTTTAGGCCCAGTTTTCCGACGATCCAGTGGGAAATACTGTCGGCTGCACCACAGTCTTCCATGACCTTGCCAAAAATGGCACCCAGAATGAAAATAGGGAACCATGAAAAGATAAAACCGGAAAAGCCATCCATATAGCTACCGATATAATTGGCCTGTCCGGGGTCGGCTAGTTGGGGCAGCAGAGCAAGGCCGCCCATTACCGCAACAAAAAATGCCGATAATGGCCCTGCAATCATTATATTTACACCGCGAATGGTTAAATATACGAGTAATGATAACCCCCCAATCAGGCCAACCATACTTAAAGCTTCAATCATGATATTCCCAAATAATTCATAGATTTCAACAGGATAATCCAAAAATTCCCGTAATTCATAGGACATAATGACGGATTTTGAGGAGATTAGGCTATATGGACCATGGTCTATGGTCACATGATCGGTTGATCATGCTAGTTTGTAAGAAATAAATGGTTCGCATGTTTGTGAATATATGTATTTTGTTAGAAAATCTGGGAGAAAACAGTTGAAAAAGCACCTATCACATAATTTACTATCCTCAATTTCACTTGGCGCAATATTGCTGACAGCGGGGGCCGGTCAAAAGGTCTATGGAGCAGAAGAAAGTATCACGCTGGAAGAAATCACGGTGACCGCACGTCGTCGGGATGAAAGTTTGCAGAGCGTGCCCATAGCCGTTACCGCTTTTACAGCCGCTGACCTTGAACGTCGCGGTATTTCAGATATTACCGAGCTTGCTCAAAGTGCCCCTAGTGTAACGCTGGAAGCTTCGCGTGCAACCAATTCAACGCTGACAGCTTTTATTCGTGGCGTGGGACAGCAGGACCCCTTAGCCGGGTTTGAGCAGGGCGTTGCTATTTATCTGGATGATGTTTATCTGGCCCGTCCGCAGGGAACCTTGCTCGAGGTTTATGATGTGGAACGAATTGAAATTCTACGCGGGCCGCAAGGAACATTATATGGTCGGAATGCCGTTGGGGGGGCCATAAAATATGTAACCAAACGTTTGTCCGATGAGCCTAGCCTGTCGCTTCGGGGTTCTTTTGGCAGCTACACTCAGGTTGACGGCGTGATCTCTGCCTCTGTTCCACTTAGCGATAAAGTGCGCATCGGCGGGGCCATTGCCTCCTTGAACCGAGATGGTTTTGGTGAAAATATTGATACCGGTGCCGAGAATTATAATAAAGAGATATTGGCCTTCCGTGCCAGCCTTGAATTTGAACCGTCAGAGGATGTCTTCATCCGCATATCCGGTGATTATACCGACGATGATTCCAATCCCCGCTACGGCCACCGGGCTAATCCTGGGGCTGTTGGCGGCCAGCCGGTGCTGGATGATGTGTTTGATACCCGTGCCGGTGCCGATACCAATGCCTCAACATCAGGCATTGATGGTAATAACGAAGTGAAGGCCAAGGGCATACAGGGTTTGTTGGAATGGAATATCAATGAAAATGTTACGTTTAAATCCATTACGGCTTATCGCGAGGACTTTACAGAATCCGTTATTGATTTTGACAGTCTGGCCGTCGATGATTTTGATGCGGCGGTGATCTACGATAATGACCAGTTCAGTCAGGAATTCCAGCTTGCCTATGCCAGCGAAAAACTTCAGGGTCTGATCGGCTTTTATTATCTGGATGCCTCAGCGTCAAATGAGTTTGATGTTGTGCTGGGTCAGCTTGGCCGGGTGGCTTTTGGAACGGAGCTTACCGCCTTTACCGGGGGTGTTGTGGAAACCAAGGCCTGGTCTGTTTTTGGTGAATTCAGTTATGATGTGACCAATGAATTATCCCTGACGCTTGGTGGTCGTTATACCAATGACAAACGGTCGGCCGATATACTGCGCCAGACATTTCTTGGCGCCCCGTCTACATTTTTTGGTAATGCCAGTGCTGTTGCCATCGCAACGACCAGTGATTTTGAAAATAGCCGCACGTTTAAGAAATTCACGCCGCGCGTTGTTTTAGATTATACATTCAATGATGACGTAACCACATATGTGTCTTTTTCCAAAGGCTTTAAAGCGGGTAGTTTTGACCCCAGAGGTGCCAATCTGGGACCCGGTGGTCAGGACGTGGAAAACGGGTTTGCTCCGGAAAATCTCACGACCTATGAAGTGGGGGTCAAATCCACCTTTGCCGATGGCAGGGCGCGGGTGAATATTGCTGCTTTTTATAGTGATTATGAGGATATGCAGGTTCCGGGGTCCCTCCCGGTTGATACGGATGGTGATGGCACAAATGATGACTTCATCGGTACGGTGACCAATGCCGGTAAAGCGACCATCAAGGGCATTGAGGCTGAAGGCACCTTTCTTGTTACTGACAATCTTGTGATACGGGCAAATGTGAGCATTCTGGATGCCAAGATTGATGAATGGCTGTTAAATGGTGTGAATGTGGCGGCTGATCGTGCGGTTCAGAATACGCCGGAGTTCATGTCCTTTTTGGCAGCTACCTATACAGTGCCCCTGTCAGAGGGTGACCTTTCTGTTACCGGAAGCTGGTCACGCAAAGGCTCAATCGTCCAGTTTGAAACAGCGGTACCGGAAATTGATCAGGAAGGCTACAGCCTGTTTGATGCCAGCATCGTCTGGACCAGTGAAGATGGTACTTGGACGGCGGGACTTCATGGCAAAAACCTGGCAGATGAACGCTATAAAACAGCGGGTTATAACTTCCCGACACTGGGCTTGGAAAATAACATCACAGTCTTCTTTGGTGCCCCAAGAACTTTTACCTTTACGGCAGGGTATAAATTCTAGGCTATTTCACATTTTGTAATTTTGATAAAGGTGGCTTTTGCCGCCTTTTTCTATGGATAAATTGTTGGTTATTGCCAGCTATTATGTAAAATTCTATCAGACCCATTTTTCAGGAGAAATGAAAATCAAAGAAGTTATATCCTTGATTCGTCAGTTTAAAAAGAAAGCTGGTTTAGTTTGCTGCGGATATATTCCACCAGCATCTGGGATTTTCTCGGTACATGATGGCTTTTGGGATAAATGGCCCAAAAGCTGTTGCTTTCAACACGATAAGGCGTAAGTATTTCTGTGAGTAGACCTTTAGCCAGGGTTTTGGTTACATAGAAATCCGGCACTTGAATGATGCCAAGTCCAGCCTTCGCCGCATGGACAAGGGCGCGGCCGTTGTTGGAATGCCAACTGCCACTAACGCTAATTTCCCTCACATGCCCTCCTGTCTGAAATCGCCAGTGGGGCAGGGTACCACAGAGGCAGTTATGGGATTTTAGTTCGCTGATGCTTTTGGGTACACCGCATTTCGCCAGATACTTGGGGCTTGCCGCTGTGATCAGGGGGTGGGAAAAGAGTTTTTCATCCAGTACGGTACTTTTAGCATCCATTCCGGATCTGATGGCCAGATCAAATTGTTCTTCAAGCAGGTCAACGCGCCGATTGGTAAATGTCATGTCGACACTAACATCTGGATAGTCCTGCAAAAATTCAGCAATGACGGGGCTGAGAAAGTCTTCACCAAATGCCCCGGCAACGGTAAGGCGGATATGTCCCCTGGGATCAGTGATTTCATTGACCAGACTGGCGCGGGCCTCTTCCAGGTCATGGAGGATGGTCTGACATTTCAGGAAAAACTCCTGACCCTGATTGGTTAGTTTCAGCTTGCGGGTGGTGCGGTGGATGAGGGTCACATCAAGGCGGTTTTCCAGTTTTTTCACATGTTTTGACATATGTGATTTGGACAGACCCATGGCCTGTGCCGCCTTGGAAAAAGAACCCTTTTCCACAACTCTGACAAATTCTTCAATACCTTCCCAGATGAGCATTTATTATTTCCATATAGAAACACTTTGTGAATATATAAATATATTGTCACCTGTTGAAATTCAATATAAAATTTATCAAACTTATCATACTGAAACAGGAAATCTATCATGGAAACACGCGCAGCCGTGGCTTTTAAGGCCGGGGAACCCCTAAGTATCGAAACCGTAAACCTTGAAGGCCCCCGTGCCGGAGAAGTCTTGGTAGAACTGAAAGCTACGGGTATTTGTCATACCGATGCCTTCACGCTGTCGGGTGATGATCCGGAGGGGGATTTTCCTGCCATATTGGGTCATGAGGGTGCTGGTATTGTGGTTGAAGTAGGCGAAGGTGTGAAATCGCTCCAAGTGGGCGATCATGTGATACCACTCTATACGCCCGAGTGTCGGGAATGTGATTATTGTTTGCATCCCAAGACCAACCTCTGCCAGTCTATCCGTGAAACCCAAGGGGCGGGACTGATGCCCGATGGCACCAGCCGTTTTTCATTGAATGGGAAACCGATACTACATTATATGGGTTGCTCTACCTTTTCCAATCATACGGTGCTGCCTGAAATAGCCTTGGCAAAAATTCGCAAAGACGCCCCTTTTGACAAGGTTTGTTATATCGGTTGCGGTGTGACTACGGGCGTTGGGGCTGTGGCTTTTGATGCCAAGGTGGAACCGGGTAGCAATGTGGTGGTATTTGGTCTTGGTGGTATTGGTCTGAATGTTATTCAAGGCGCTCGTATGGTTGGGGCCAATAAAATCATTGGTGTTGATATAAATGAAAGCAAAGTGGGTTTCGCTAAGAAATTTGGTATGACCGACTTTATCAATCCCACAAAATGTCCGGATCTGATAGAAGCTATTCTTGATTTGACGGGCGGTGGTGCGGATTATAGTTTTGAATGCATAGGTAATGTGAATACCATGCGACAGGCCCTGGAATGCTGCCACAAGGGTTGGGGTGAAAGTATTATCATCGGGGTAGCGGGTGCTGGCCAGGAAATATCAACGCGGCCTTTTCAGTTGGTTACAGGTCGGGTTTGGCGCGGTACGGCTTTTGGCGGGGCACGCGGGCGCACGGACGTGCCGAAAATTGTTGATTGGTATATGGACGGCAAAATCAATATTGATGACCTGATCACGCACACCATGCCACTTGATGATATCAACAAAGCTTTTGACCTGATGCATGCGGGGGAAAGCATACGCAGCGTGGTGCTATACTGATTATGGAAAAATTATCAGAACACGGCTGTTACGGCGGACGGCTGGCTTATTTCAAACATAGAGCTGAAACGCTGGATTGTGAAATGCGTTTTACAGTTTTTACCCCGCAGGATGCGGCGGGTAAGAAACTACCCGTTGTGACTTATCTTGCGGGGCTGACCTGTACAGAGGATAATTTTACCACCAAGGCCGGAGCCTATAAGACAGCTGCGGAATGTGGTCTTGTTCTTATCGCCCCGGATACGTCGCCACGGGGCGACCATGTGCCTGATGAAGATGCATGGGATTTTGCCAAGGGTGCCGGATTTTATGTTGATGCCACCCAAAGCCCGTGGGACAAGAATTATAAGATGTATAGCTATATCACCCGTGAGCTGAACCAACTGATCGTTGAAAATTTCCCGGTTGATGGGTCGCGGCAAGGTATTTTCGGACATTCCATGGGCGGGCATGGAGCGTTGACGCTATATCTGAAAAATCAGGATATTTATAAATCTGTTTCCGCATTCTCCCCGATTGTGGCACCAAGCCAATGTCCGTGGGGGCATAAGGCATTGGGTAACTATCTGGGGGATAACCCCGAATTTTGGGCGGCGCATGATGCAACAGAACTCATGAAAAAATCAGACAATGCTGCGTCCCGACCTTTGATACTGATTGATCAGGGGCTGGATGATCCGTTTCTGGAGGAACAGCTTAAACCGCATTTATTTGAAGAGGCTTGTGCGTCTGTGGGACAGAAACTGAACCTTCGCCGCCATGCGGGATATGATCATGGGTATTTCTTCATTCAGACCTTTATGGAAGGTCACATTCGGCATCATGGGGAAATTTTGTGAAACGGCACTATGGGTTTTGTTCTGGGTATTTTTCTAATGAGACATTGTGATGTAAAAAAGCCGGGTGAATGACCACCCGGCTTTTTTGTATTTATATCAAAATTTTTACAGGCGACCTTCGTCCACATAGACGATGGCTTTGCCGTAGGCTGTGGGATCATCCACATCAAGCCACAGGCGTCCCTCAATATCAAAAGTCCGTGCCTTATCCTGGCTGCCCAGAATATTCATGGCACCGCTGATGCTGTCATCGCCTTCACGCGCACTCAGTTCTAACGCTTCAAACATAACATCATGACAATAGAATATCCCGGTATCAAAAGCGTTATAGTCTTTGATTACTTTACCAATATTTTCAATATGGGTGCGTGTGCAATTGACGCGCGTTACATCTTCAAGGTCAACCACCGGATTTTCAATGTTATAATCAACGCAAAGGGTCACAGTATCTGCTTCATGGTTATGGGCCAGAAGCGATTTAATAATCTCCGGGTCGAACAGATGGTCGCTCATGGTCAGGATAAACGGGCCTTCTATGACCTCCTTGGCTTTCAATACTGAAATACCGTTTGAACGTTCCCAATCCTCATTGATAACATGTGTGATTGAGATATTTTCCCGTTCGGCCAAAACATCCAGAAATGATCTGACTTTTGTCCCACGATAACCGGTGATAACAAAAAATTCGTCAACACCACCGTTCCGGAGGTTCCTAATCACCCGTTCAATAATCGGCACACCGTTAAGCTCGAGCAGGGGTTTGATATCCCCTTTTTCGCGCATTCTGGTTCCTTGACCGGCTGCGGCAATCAAACACTTCATGATATTACCTTTTTATTGCTTTTATTGCTTTTATTCAGCGGCATTCAAGGCGCTGATGCGACTGGCGATAAACTCTTCAGTCATCTCGTAAGCCTGATCATCAGTGAATTGCTTGGGGGGATGCTTGCAGAAATAAGCAGAAGCACCGTGAATGATGCCGCCTTCACCATTAAGCAGAGCCAGCTTACAACAGCGGATCATGTCAATGGCAACACCGGCAGAGTTTGGTGAATCTTCCACACTCAGACGCAGTTCGATATTCATGGGCACACCACCGAAAAGGTCGCCTTCCATACGCAGGAAACAAAGTTTGTTGTCATTCTGCCATGGAATATAATCTGATGGGCCGATATGGATGTTTTCAGGGTCCAGACGCTCACCGGCTACGGACTGTACAGCTTCGGTTTTGGAAATTTTCTTGGATTCCAGACGATCCTGATTTTTCATGTTCAGGAAGTCTGTGTTGCCGCCCGTATTCAGCTGATAGGTGCGCTCCAGAACAACACCGCGTTTTGCGAACAGGTCGGTTAGTGTGCGGTGAGTGATGGTCGCGCCCAATTGTGCTTTAATGTCGTCACCGATAAGGGGAAGTTTTGCGGCCTTGAATTTTTCGGCCCATTCCGGATTGGAGGCAATGAAGACCGGCATATTGTTAATGTAAGCTACACCCGCTTCCAAGGCACATTCCGCATAAAATTTTGCGGCTTCTTCTGATCCCACTGGCATATAGTTGGTGAGGATTTCCGCGCCGCTTTCTTTCAGTTCGCGTACAACATCTTCCTTGGTGGCAGAAGGCGTATCACCCAGCAGGAAAGTACGGTCATCATCGTAATCAGCCATATGCGGTGAAACACCATCAAGAATGTTACCCATCTTAACAATAGTACCGCTTTTCGGCAGATCGCCATGAAATACAGTTGTATTATTGGGCTTTTCAAAGATAGCTTCGTTGACGTCTTTACCAATCTTGCGTTTATCAACATCAAAAGCGGCAACCACTTCGATATCACAGGGGCGGTAGCCACCCACATCCCAATGCATCAGGCCAGGAACCCGTTTGGCTTCACCAACCCGCTCAGGTGTATAAAAATACAGACCCTGGATAAGGGAGCTGGCACAGTTACCAATACCAGCGATTGCTATTTTGATTTTTGACATATCTTAAACCTTATTTTTTGTTCTTCATTGTGAAGAATATTAAGCACGCTAAAAGAGGGGAAACAGTGCTTCCCTGCAAATATTTCAAATTTATGACAAACATATATCATAAAAATTTGGCAGGACAAGCATTTAACAGTTACATGTAAACGCGGGCCTGACATTACGGCCGGGGTTATCTTTGACAAATGTGGCAAGATTCTGTCCAAATATTTACCTTGGAAAAATAGAGGCTTTGCTTTATAGCTCATGGCCATAAACCGTAATAACTAGAGAGTTTCGGCATGGTTGCCCTATTCAATAAAGTTGCAAAACCCATATTGTCAGTGTTGTTATCGACGGCGCTGGCCCTATTAATTACCGCATGTTCAGACAAGGAAAAGGAACAAAAAGTGTATACGACAGAATCTGGTCTCAAGTATGAAATTCTGACCGAAGGAACAGGCGCAAGCCCCACAGCCGACGATAGTGTTACCGTACATTATGAAGGCACGCTCATGGACGGCACAAAATTCGACAGTTCATACGACCGTGGTGAAACCATCACCTTTCCCCTAAACCGGGTGATCAAAGGCTGGACCGAGGGTGTTCAGTTGATGAAAGAAGGCGCAAAATATAAATTTACCATTCCCTCAGAGCTTGCTTACGGCGAACAGGGCGGTGGCCCTATCCCGCCAAATTCCGATCTGATTTTTATTGTTGAACTATTCAAGGTCGTTGTGGATGAAGGCAAGGAATTCCTTGAGGAAAACAAAAATAAAACGGGTATCAAGATCACCGATAGCGGGCTGCAATATAAAGTCCTGTTGGAAGGAACCGGCAAAAGCCCGAATGCTACCGACCGCGTGACCGTACATTATGAAGGTACGCTCATTGACGGCACTAAATTTGATAGCTCTTACGATCGTGGTGAGCCAATAGATTTTGGTCTGAATCAGGTTATTCGCGGCTGGACAGAAGGCGTGCAGCTAATGAAGGAAGGGTCAAAATACAAATTCTTCATCCCATCAGAGTTGGCTTATGGCGCACAGGGGTCACCGGGTGCCATTCCCCCTAATGCGGCGTTGATTTTCACCGTTGAACTGATCCGGGTAAATTAAATCCCATAAAAAACCGGCCCCAGATATATCAAGCGGGCCGGTTTCTTAATTTTAAGAGTTTTTATTACAGTTGGGTCAGCATATGATCTGCGCTGGAAATATGGAACTCGCCCGGACCTTCCACATTTAAGGTGGTCACAACGCCATCCTCAACGATCATGGAAAAACGTTGCCCCCGCATACCCATGCCGTATGCTCTTCCGTCCATCTCTAACCCAAGGGATTTTGAGAAATCTCCGTTGCCATCGGCCAGCATACTGACTTTGCTATCCGCATTTTGTGACTTGCCCCAAGCCCCCATGACGAAAGCATCATTGACCGCTATACAGATGATTTCATCAATACCCTTTGCCTTAAAATCTTTCGACTGGTCCACGAACCCCGGCAGATGTTTTGCAGAGCAGGTTGGGGTAAAAGCACCAGGCACAGAAAATAGGGCGATTTTTCGGCCATTAAATATTTCTGCTGTTGTTCTGGGAGCTGGTCCTTCCCCGATCATTTCTACGAGGGTGGCTTCCGGTAATTTGTCGCCAACGGCTATGGTCATAATGTTACTTTCTCTGGTTGTTGTTTGGTTATATAGAGCAATATAAAAGAAAGTAGAAACGGCACAAGCCTTTCAAGTATATCGCCCACAGTATTAGGCTGAAGATAAAAGAAAATGGTCAGGGTGAGTCCCGTCACCATGGCAGGCAGGATAGCTTTTGGATTTAGATTTACCCCGGCAAGTCTTAAAACCACGACCGGACCAAAGGCCGAACCCAAAGCCCCCCAGGCAAATAAGACTCGTGAAAAGATATCGGATGGCAGAAGGATTGCCACGGACACGGAAAGCGCACAGAGCAGGCTGATTACCAGACGGGACACCCACAGCCGACTTTCCCCTTCATCCGGTTCGCCCATAATATCATGGGCAACGGCAGAGGCACTGACCAGAAGTTGACTATCGGCTGTTGACATGATGGCACTGAGCACGGCCGCCAGCAAAATGGCCCCGAGTACGGTTGGCAATAGGCTTTCTGTCATGACAAAGAATAATTGTTCCGGGTCGGCAAGGGGTGCTGAGATCAGGACTTTGCCGCACAGACCAAGAATTACCATATTACCCAGTACCATGAAAAACCAGAAAATGGCCAGCTTCTGCGCCGTCTTAACTGCCGCCGCATCCCGAATTGACATGAATCGAGTTAACAGATGGGGCTGGCCAAAAGTGCCCAGACCCATGGCCAGAATACCCATGATAAAGCCAGCCGCCATCAGGCCCACATTGGGGCCGGTAATAGATAACTGTTCTGGTGTTGATACAGCTTTAAGGCCAGCCCAAAGACCCGAAAAACCACCAACCTCAATCAAGGCCAGACCGGGCAGGACAATTGCCGCCAGTAGCATTAACAAACCTTGCAGTGTATCGGTAAGACTCACCGCCCAGAAACCGCCGAGCAGTGTATAAATCAAGACAATTCCGCCGCCGAGCATAATACTGCTGGAAATGGACATATCAAAGGTAGCGGCAAAGGCTTTCCCCGCGCCCATAAACTGGGTTGCCACATAAAAAGTAAAGCAGAAAGTCACAACGGCGGCGGCAAGCAGGCGAATGTTTCGTCTGGTTTTTTCCGAACCTTCCAGTGCCAGCAAGTCAGTTACAGTCACCAGATTTTTCTCAGCAGCAACTTTTTGCAGGCGCGGGGCCAGCCATATCCATGATGCACCATGCCCCCATAATAAACCAAGAAATATCCAGAATGCTGAAATGCCCATAGTAAAGGCCGCCGCGCTCAGGCTAAGTATTGTCCATGCGGAGGCAGAGCTTGCCGCATAACTGATGGAGGCCACAATTGGCCCAAGTGTCCGCCCGCCGATAAAAAAATCCGCGTTGTTATGGGTCCGTCTTTGCGCCCATAGGCCGATTAGAATCAGGATAACCTTATAAATGACCAGAACGATCAATACTGTTATTTCTTTTGACATTTTTCCCTATATTTATCGCTTTTATCGTTTTAGCCCATTGTTTCATCACCATATCGGAAAGCATTTTTTTTCGCCAGTGACAAACATATAAAGTGACCTTTAAGAAAAAATATGGCTGATTTTGAATGAAATGCTTGAAATACTTGCTTTAATAGGAATAATATAAACGTTAGTTTTATTACAATAAGAACCTTTAGGGAGAGATCATGAAAAAATACACCACATTCTCGTCGATAATTGCTCTATCCACAGCATTATCTGCGACCAGCTTCACAGCATCAGCCGCTGACGAAGATTTTATTATTGAAGACATTGTTGTGACGGCAACAAAAAGATCCGAACGTATGAAAGATGTTCCGATCTCAATGTCAGCCATGGGCTCAGAACAGATTGACCAGACAGGCGTTCGTGATTTGAAATCCATCGCCGAATATATTCCAAACCTGCAAATCAGCCAGTCCAACGACTTCCGCTCAACCGTGACCATTCGTGGTGTTGGTGCCCAGAGCCGGAATATTGGCTTTGATGCTCGCGTGGGTGTTTATGTGGATGGCGTTTATATGGGGCAATCACCGTCCCTAAACCAAGAACTGCTTGATCTGGAACGGGTTGAGGTTCTCCGTGGTCCGCAGGGAACCCTGTTCGGTAAGAACACGGTGGCTGGCGCGATTAATCTGGTGAGCAAAAAACCAGATGAAGAATTTGCCGGTCAGGTTACTGCTGATGCGGGGAATCTGGGTTATACAGAATTTAAGGGTATGGTGAATATTCCGCTTTCCGATAAGGTCTTCACCAAATTCACAATCGCCAAGGCTGATCGGGACGGTTATGTCTTGAATAGCTTTACAGGTAACGACCTTATGCAGGTTGATACTTTGTCCTACCGTGCGCAAATTCGGTTTCAGGTCAACGACAAGTTGGAAGTTAATGCCTCTTTTGATGGCCTGAACAGTGATGCTTTAATCTTGGTAGGTGAGCCACTAACTGATACATTCGCTCTTGTACCAGTCCCTTTCGCCCCAGAAGAAAGGGAAGTATTTTTCGATAAAGATCCTGATGATAAAAGGGATGTTTATGGCGGTCATGTGGACATCAACTATGAATTTGATAACGGATTCACCATCAAGTCCATTACGGGATACCGAGATACCGATGCGGTTTACACCAACCAGACGGATTATTCGCCACTGGATATTGTGACCATTAAGTTTGCAGATAGATATAAACAGCTTACTGAGGAAATCCAATTTATTTCCCCGGATGATGAAAAATTTACCTATATGGTTGGCCTTTATTATTATGATCAGGAAGCCCAAACGCAACGTGACGCCAATATTGGAGCGGATTTCTTCGAGGGTTTCTTCGATGTGTTTGGCGTACCCGGACCATTTCAGGAAACAGTTCGCCAGACCTTAGGGTTTGGTGTGCCGGGCGTTGATAAAACAACTAACTTCGGTATCGTAAATACAAAAAGTTATGCGGCCTATTTTAACGGAGTGTATGAAGTTACTGATAAATTCAAAATCGGTTTCGGCATGCGTTATTCAGTCGAAGACAAAGATGTAAACTGGACAGCGGATGGTCGCTTCTCAGGGCGTCCATTGCTTATTCCAGATTCATTAGCCGGTCTGCCTGATTTGGTAAATCCTGACAATGCAGGCAATCTGATTGGCACAGACATTACCTCTGAATCAATTGCAGCGGTTAATTTCTTTTCACCCTTAGCAGCTGCTCAACTCGCGCCATTCATTCAATTAAATGGCCTTGCCTTTAACACAGGTACTACAGGGGATGACCCAAATAATCCGCAACCATTGATTAATGACAGACAGGATAAATTCTTTGCACCGTCAATCAACCTTATGTATGCGGTGACCGAAGATGTGAATATTTATGCTAAATATTCATCTGGTTATAAGAGTGGTGGCTTCAATCTGGATTTCATCAATGCGGATGAATTGAAGGCCAATGCGGGTCTTGAATTCGATAAGGAAACTGTGGATAGCTTTGAGGTCGGCTTTAAAGGCAGCTTCATGGATAATCGCATTAAGCTGAATATGGCCGGGTTTATTTCCAATTATGATGATTATCAGGTAAACCAGTTTGTTGACCTTGGGGGTGGCCGGACATCTATCCGTATTACAAATGCGGCGAAAGTCCAGACAAAAGGTATTGAAGCGGAAGCCACATGGCATGCCACTGATGGTTTGACCTTTAACGGATCTTTGGGTGTGCTTGATGCAACATTTGACGAGTTTCTTGAAGGTGGTGCCGGAGGCTCCGATGTTTCTGGTAACCGTCTGCCCAATGCCACAACATTTAATGCGGCCTTCAGCGCACAATATTATCATGAACTGGAAGATATCGATTCAACTCTATTGTTGCGTGCGGACTTAACGCACAGAAGTGGTTATTTCACAACAGTGAATAATGATACATCATCACCACTTAGAGCAATCCCCGGCGCTACGGTGCCGTTTGATTATATTGAGTCCTTGACCATGATTAATGCACGGATAGGGTTAATATCCAATAGTGCTGGTTGGGAAGTTTATCTTTGGGGCAGAAACCTCACCGATCAACGCAAATATGTTGATGATCTGCGGGACTTCTTTGGAACTATTGCCCGTTTCCCTAACCTGCCACGGACATATGGTATTGAAGGTGTATTTAACTTCTAGGGATGATAATCATATAGATATTAAAAAGGGAAGCCTATGCGCTTCCCTTTTTCTTTGATTATTTTTTTATGGCCTGACAATTATCTTTGTTTCTTTGGCTCTGCCATCTTTTAACAATAGGGTAAGGGTAAGTTCTTGACCTTCCAGTGACTGTTTTCCGTTGTGATGAAGACTAAATAGTCCATCCCTATTTGATGTTGCACGGCCAAATAATATTTCATCAGACCCTTCAACAATGATGTTTTCAACATCACCAATATATTCCGGCAAGTGGATTGTGAGCATATTCTCTTGATCCCGGTCAGGTTTTATGACGAAGTCCTTTCCCGATATTTTGACGGGGACAAGGTCACGGTAGCGGTCAAGCTGCGCCTTTTGAAAGCGGGAAATTTTAATATTCTCTAGCTGGGAAACGTCCAGATGATATTTACCTTCTTGTGGAATGCAAATATCCGAACAGATTAGATATTGCAGGTCCAAGCCTATGGTAAATGCTTTTTCAATATCGGCAACCTCCACATCAATAGGCAGGATTACTTCATTATGATAGGTATAGGTGTCCATGCCGAATATATGAAGCAGCTCAGGCTTAGGCCAGTTGACGGTAATGGCGTGAACGTTGTCTGTGTCTTTCCAGGTCCAGCGTGGTGGCAACCCGGCCTCTCCGGGGGTTCGCCAATATGTTTTCCAACCGTCTTTCAGTGATACTTGCCAGCCCAGATGGAGCGTCTTGTTTTCCTTGTCATATCCCCCGACAAACAAGCGCGATTTGGTATATTGATCAAGAATCCACTGCGATGACAAATTCTCTGCTAACGCTTTTTCAGATAAAAGCGAGGGCAGAATCAGGGTGCAAACTGCTATTGTAAAAGTGGTTTTTCTCATCATATTCATTTTGTTTCTGTATATTCCATAACTATTATAATATAGTCTATGTTCAATTATCATAATCAATATTATGTGAAAATTATGTCAATAACCTGTTCAGACCGTAGATTCATATGATTAAAGCAACCTACCTTGATGGTCAATTGTTGCTTGCCATGCCGAGTATGACCGACCCACGGTTTGATCGCAGCGTTATTTATATCTGTAGCCATAGCGAAGAAGGGGCCATGGGACTGGTGATAAATTCTTCTGCGGTCAATATTGATTTTCCCGGTTTGCTTGAGCAACTGGATGTGGCTTATAATCAAGAAGATTTCTCTGACGAGCCTCTGTCTACTTACAAAGAGGAAGAAGGTGAGGAAGTTATCCTTCATGCAGGTGGCCCGGTTGAAATTGGCCGAGGGTTCATTCTTCATACCGCCGATTATGTTCAGGAATCGACTATGATTATCTCGGAAACCATTGCCTTGACTGCCACGATTGATATTTTAGCTGCTATCGCACAGGGAACCGGGCCGAAGAACTATATTGTGGCCCTAGGTTATACCGGATGGGGGAAGGGTCAGCTTGAGGAGGAGATTAGTCGTAACAGCTGGCTCAATATAGAAGCAGATGAAGAATTGCTATTCCGCACTGATCTGGAATTGAAATGGGCTCGTGCTATGGCGAAGCTAGGAGTTGACATAACAATGCTGTCTACCCATGCAGGCAATGCATAGCTGCATTGCCCATTTACCGTTGGTTGAAGCTTATCCTTATGGCTATATATGTCTCAGATGTTTGAAACATCTTTGATTGAAAAATTCTCCCCGAATTATTCAATTTGCCATATTCCTATTTCCTCCCATTGAGGGGTATGGCTGTTTCATGTTCTCCCTAAGACATGGAACCTCCCTATATTTTGCAACTTGCCGGGTTTTTTAACCCGGCATTTTTTTGCTATAATATTTCAGTTAATGATCGGCTGATTCGTATACGGAACGCTTAACCATTTGTAATAAACGTATAATTGGTTATGTGGGATTTCTTGATCACGAAAAAGTGGTTGTGTAATAATTGTGTTAACCATAATTAGGTTGTAAATTCTTATTATTAATCATATGATTAATCTACTAATAATAATTATTATTAGCGAATTTTAACCAGAGGAAACACCAATGTTTACTATAACGAAAAGAAATCGACTTAAGCAAAGATATCTTGGCAGTGCGTCTGCCATAGTATTTGGATTGATGCTCCTGACGCCAGCCCAAGGGGTTTTCGCGGCGGATGAAGAAGCAACGCTTGAAGAAGTAATTGTAACAGGATCGCGTATCCGTCAAGACCCACTCAAAGCGAAATCACCAGTACAGATTTTAACTTCGGATGATATTACTGAATCCGGACAAGTATCGGTCGCGGATTTTCTGCAACGTTTGCCCATATCCGGGTCGGCTAATAACCGATCTAATAACTCCTCCGGCAACCTTGGTTTTCCACCGGATGGTTCAGGAATTGGTGCGGGATCGTCCCAAATCGATTTGCGTAACCTCTCAGCGAAACGTGTTCTTGTATTGGTTGATGGTAAGCGGTGGATTCGGGGATCTTCGGCATCTGGAGTATCAGGGGCTGTGGATCTAAATACGATTCCGGTTGGCATTATCAAGTCCATTGAAGTGCTTCAAGACGGCGCATCGGTGATTTATGGTTCAGATGCCATCGCAGGCGTGGTGAATATTAAAACCAGAGACGATTATGATGGCTTCAGAGGCAGTGCTTATTACGGCCTTTATGAAGACGGCGATGGGGATACTCAGGAATATGATTTAAGTTTTGGTGCCCAGAGTGACAAGGGCCGTATAATCATTGACTTGAGTTATACCTCTCAGGGAGCCGTTGAAGCCAAAGACCGGGAAATTTCCGCTTTTGCCATTCCCATTGAAAATCTCGGGGCATCTTCCGGTACACCGCAAGGTCGTTTCCTGTTTCAGGATGGGTCCAATCTGGATGGTTTGAATATCACACCCAATGATGGCACAGGTCCCATTCCAACCTTTGACCCTCTTGATCCAACTGGTCCAACTTCGGACTTTCATGATTTCACCATTAACGACCGCTTTAACTGGCAGCCGTTCAATAAGCTGTTAACCCCAAGTGAACGGGTGAATGTTTTCATCAAAGGGGAATATGATCTTACCGAAGATATCACTTACCGGGCCATTGCTTCCTTTAACAACCGTCAGTCAGTCAGTCAGGCGGCTCCGGAGCCTCTTTTCCTTGGGCCGGACGCAGGGGCTGGTTTCTGGCTGGATAATATTGTCGTTCCGGCCAATCAGCCTTTCAACCCGTTCGGGGTACAGCTGGACAGCAGCAACATTGTCTTCTTTGGTCGTAGACCTATTGAGGCCGGTCCCCGTATCTTTGAGCAAAATGTTGATACATGGTATGTCTCCAACAGCCTTGATGGTACAATAAAATTTGATGACAAGAGCTTCTTCTGGGATGTGACGGCAACATTTTCTCAAAATCAGGCCTCACAGATAAAGCACGGTGCATTTAATGCCCGCCGGATCAGCGATGCCCTTGGTGATCCCGATGCTTGTGCAGCAATACCAGGCTGCGTACCGCTTAACTTCTTTGGCGGCGCCGGAACCATCACTCCGGAAATGTTGGATTTTATAACTTTCACCCAGAAAGACGAAAGTCGTCAGGAATTATTTAATTTACTGGCCAATGTTTCCGGTGAGGTGGTTGAACTGCCCGCAGGCCCGATTGGCGTTGCCTTTGGCATTGAATACCGGGAGGAAATAGGTTCGTTCACACCTGATTCAGTTGTATCAAGCGGGGAAACCGCCGGGGTTCCGGCAAGCCCGACTGCAGGCCGGATCGAAGCAACAGAGCTTTATGGTGAAATTAATATTCCAGTTATCGGCGATATGGACTTTGTGAAAAGCTTTGATGTAAATGCGGCTGTTCGATATTCGGATTATAATACATCGGGCAGTTCAACCGTCTTCAAGGCCGGTGCCGTATGGCAGGTCAATGATGAGTTCACCTTCCGAGGCAATTGGTCAGAGGGATTCCGGGCGCCAAATATTGGTGAATTATTCAACACCGGATCACGTTTCGACAGTACGATTACTGACCCGTGCGATACCGTGGCCAATACTTCGGTTCCTGCAAATTGCGCCACTCTTGGAGTGCCGGATGATCATCAGCAGCCTAACCCGCAGATCAGTGTAACAACAGGCGGAAATCCCAACCTTACACCGGAAACGTCAAAAACCTTTACTTTTGGAGCGACCTATAGCCCAGCAGCTTTTGCGGAATCAATGGGACTTGCCGGTATCACATTTGAAGTTAATTATTATGATATATCAGTAGATGACACCATACAGGCACCAAATGCCTCCGATGTTCTTGAGGGATGTGTGGCAACGTTAAATCCGCTTTTCTGTGATAATGTTACCCGTACAGCTACAGGTACCGTAACACGGATCGATGGAATTTTAACCAACATAGCCGGAATTGACACTAACGGACTGGACTGGTCTATTACTGCCGAGACACAGGAAGCTGAATGGGGTCAGATACGTTTCAAGTGGGTGAACACGCATCTGTTCAACTATACGGAATCAGTGCTTGGTATTGATGGTGTTCCTATTATCACGGAACGGTCAGGTACTGAACTGGGTTCCCCGGAAAGAGCATTTGTTAAATTCAAGTCTTCTCTCTTTTTAGACTGGACCCGGAATGAATGGACTGTTGGTTTTACAGGACGTTATATTAGCGGCGTTGATGAAGATTGTGGTGGAACCACCGGTGACTTTGGTTTCTTCGAGAATTGCTCTAGCGGCGAAGCCGGAAACCGGCTTGACAGTGTCTTCTATGCGGATGCCCAATTCACCTTTACGCCGGAATTTCTGGAAGAGAATGTGTCTTTCACATTTGGTGTGCAGAATTTCTTGGATGAAGATACACCACTTTGTACGACTTGTGATCTGAATAACTTTGATGGCACTATTCATCAGATACCGGGTCGGTTCTTCTATGGTCGGATTGCCTTTAAACTGTAAGCAAACTGGCACAATATTGATCTAAATTTATGGGGCGGTTCCTTAAGTGAGCCGCCCTATTGCTTTAATAAATTAAAATTTTATTGCCGGACCTAGGGTTTCTATTATGCTGTTACGAAAAGGAGAATGTAATGCGTCTTATTAAATATATTATTATATTAGCTTTCTATATGGCAGGAAACCAGGCGGTTGCGGCTGACCTGAAAGATTTGTCATGGCTCACCGGGATATGGCTTGAGAAGCCGTCTGAAGAAACCACAGTTGAAATTCAGTGGAGCGAGGTCGATGGTAATTCAATGGTTGGCACTTACCGTGTGATTAAAAAAGGCGAATTGCGCATGTATGAGATGCTGACCATGGTCGCCAGTGACGATGACATAACATATCGGTTTGATCTTTATCGCAAGGGCGCGGATTTTCAGCAACCAACCACGACACAATTTAAAATGATTGAAAATTCTGGCACTCATGCCCGATTTGAAGGGAAGTTTGGCGGTGAAGGGCCACTAATGCTACTAACAATTGAGCGTTCAACAGATGACATAATGACGGGCTGGATGGTTGAAGCATCAGAACCGGAAGGAAAGCGCTTTGTAGGCTATAGGGCAAAACTTCAGAAATGATATTTTTATTTGTCAGGAACCAAACAACCAACGCAATCCTTTTCTAAAGGCAACAGGGGTCGCTGAAAGGTGGCTTTCACCTTCTAAAGTAACGGTTTTCAAATCCCACGGTAATTCCGGTATATTTGACCAATGTTTGATCCATGCTTTAGCAGGCTGACGAAATCTAGGGTCATCTTCCGACCCACTTGCTACATAAACTTTTGATTTCGATGTCTCTACCCCCTCAAGTGGTTTTATGAAAAAAGGTAAATTCCTGTGTAAAGCTGGATTGCTGGCTATATGACCCCAAAAAAGATTTGGGTCGGTAAGGGCCGTGTATAATACAAATTGGCCACCTAAGGACTGGCCAAAAATAATTCTGCGATTTGTGTCTGTCCTAAAATTAGACTCAACATATGGCATTAACTCTTTCTTCAAAAAAATTTGAAAATTGGAAGCACCACCATAATGCGCGCGGGATATTGCCTTAGCTGTGAAATCGGTGCTCCGGAAATTTCCTTTTCTATAGTCATCCGTACCATAAGATATCCCAATAAGGATTGCATCGGGAACCTCTTCACCAATTGTGAGCAAATTATAATAACTAGCCAGCATTGGAAATGTATGACCGCCATCTAACAGGTAAATAACAGGATATTCTTTGGTTGATCCGGCGTAATTTGCAGGTGTCCGAATATAGATATGAAAGTTCCGGCCCAACGCCTTTGATTCTACATTATGGTAACTTGTATTATTTAACCCTTGAAAATGTTCAAATTGCTGTGCTTGTACTATATTGGAAAAGAATATTACCGTGTGAATATAAATCCAGAATACTGCTAATAATTTGAACATAAACCCTCTTTCTGCCTTAATAATAATGTTAATATAGCAAGGCAGATACAATAAAGCTAATTTGGCGGTCCATTTCTTGTTTCATTTGTTCGTATTCAGCATCAGCCTGAGTGACATATTCAATGAAATGCTGGTTAAAAATGAAGAAAATGATGGTTGCTGCATCAGTGACATCTATGGATGATCTCACCAGATTTTGTTCCTGATATAAGGATATTATATCTTCAATCTGCTGCTTGACCTGACGTTCTGTATAGGCAGCAAGTTCATCCAGCACGGGTTCCGCAGAAAGGCCGGGGCCGATCACGGCCAATAGGGCATCTTTCTTTTCCCAGTCATTCTGGAAATGACGATAAATATCAATGAGTGATAATACCCCGGTGACCGGATCTTCGGGTGGATTGGCCAGTAGTATGCTGCCACGTGTAAAAAGTTCTTCAAAATCCGGCTTATGAATGTCCGCAAGTAACTGCCCCTTGCTGCCAAAATAGTTATAGACGGTGGCAACACCCACCTCCGCCAGTTCGGCAATAGCTTCCATGCTAGTGGCGGAATAACCCTGATTGAGAAACAACGTTTTGCCGGCTGCGATGATGCGCGAACGGCGGCGAATTTTTTGCCTTTGCCGTAATCCTGTTCCCATATCGGCTACTTGGCTTAAGGGGTTAGCCATATCGTATGTCACCCTTCTTCGCATTGCCACCGGCCAGAATAGCCTCGGTAACCTCGCGCAGGTCGGCAAGAAGCATATCGGCCGCTTCATCTGACAGGGCGGGGTCTATGGGAATGGTAATGGCTTCGGGTTCCAATAGTCCCAGCATAAGCCAGCCTTTATCCAGCAGACCTTGGTAAACAGCGGATGTTGGTGCTTTTTCAGAATGAAAATGAAGGGGGAAAACATCGACGTCCCACATGCGTAGCCCCTCAATACTTCCCACGCCGTCATTGAATTTTTCCTTTAGCTCCAGCAGCCTTCGGGTCAGTCGCAAATAGCCTTCTTCCCCCAGATAATTGAAAACAGCCCAAGCCGCAAAAATGGGGCCCGCAGAACGGGAACCGGAAAAACCGGCCATCTTGTAAGGGCCAAGGAAGGGGTCGTCTATGGAGACATAATGGTAATCTTGTAGCTTAGTATCGCGCCAGTAAATGGTCGATGCAGGCTTCTGACCATAGCCGAATTTATGAAGATCGGCTGAAATGGACATGACACCGGGCACCCGGAAATCCCACGGGGTGAGTTCCACGCCCAGCTTTTCAAGGAACGGTGAAATATAGCCGCCAATACAACCATCCACATGCATCCATAAATCCGCGTCCTGCGCAACGTCGGCAATGTCCGGGATTGGGTCTATATTGGCGTAATGCCATGACGGGGCAGAGGCCGCAATCATGACCGTATTATCATTGATAGCGGCAGCGATATTAGCGGCAACCCCACGACCATTCTCATCCAGATCAGTGGTAATAACTTCCATATCAAGATATTCCGCTCCTTTCTGAAAGGATGGGTGAATAGTATAGGGCGCAACTACATTTGGCTTTTTCACATTTGGCTTATAAATTCTGGCCCATTCCTTTGCCGCATGCATGGCGGAAAAATTGCTCTCCGTGCCGCCACTGGTAAAATTTCCTGTGGAATTTTCGGTGGGATGCAGCAAGCTCACCCCCATGGCGATAACTTCCTGCTCAATGGTCTGCATATAGGGCAGGTACAGAGAGAAAAAACCATTATCGGCCATGAAGCGTTCATAAGCATATTTTCCCACCTCCTGTACATCCTTAGGGCCGCGAAAGGCTCTGGCGAAATGGGCATAGGGGTCCGGCATCTCCAATTTGCCTAAATGTTCCTTGATTGCTTCAAAACTCATGCCGGATTTGGGCATTGGCTTGATAACTTTTCCATCAGTCGGATCCATGAATAGCTCCTTTGTATGATTCCGTATAAATATTATTGAATTCTATCTTATCGTATAAATTGATAGATAAAGAGTCAATACTATAAGTTTTAACTCATGCCATTATTTGTACTGTTTGAAAAGCTTGTTCCTAACGGCCACTGGATTGGATACGGCGGTGGTTTGGTTTTAATCGGCGTCGGTATCTTCACTCTGATATAAGCAATATCAATGGGTTGCTTTTTTTCTTGTGCATTTTTCGTAAACAGATACTATCCCTTTAAAGTAATATATAGGGATAATGAGTATGTTTAAAAAACTGTTTCTTATGGCGGTTGCTATTGGGGTTTCACTGGGGACAATTTCCTTAGTCAGTGCGGCAGAACAAGCCGACCGATGGATGGTCATACATGCGGGGACGTTGCTGGCGGATGCTAGGAAAGCTGTTAAAGCCCAGCAAACTATTATAATAAAAAATGGCAAGATAGTCGAAATTCGCGACGGCTATATATCTCCTTCCGATGTGGCTGGTGCCGAAGATGCGCGCATTATTAATTTAACAGATCAGTTTGTCATGGCGGGGATGATCGACAGTCACACACATGTGACGAATAAGTTGGATGCCCATACACGCAAGGCTGCGGTAACCACCACCGAATCTGAATATGCCCTTTTGGGTGCGGTTTATGCCAGACGGATACTCAATGCCGGTTTTACAACTATCCGAAATGTGGGCGGGCCACGGGAAGCGGTCTTTGCACTGCGGAACAGTATCCGCAAGGGCATAATTCAAGGGCCGCGCATTATTGCTGGCGGCAAGACAATATCCCCGCTTGGTGGTCATGGGGATGATAACGGGTTCCGTCCGGATGTTTTTGCCACGCCGCACAGTGGGATTTGTAACGGGGCCGACGATTGCCGCCGCGCTGTCAGGAACCAGATAAAATACGGTGCTGATATGATAAAATACGTGGCGACCGGCGGTGTGTTGAGCAAGATTGCCACTGGCACTGGCCAGCAATTCACCGATGCGGAACAGAAAGCGATAGTGCAGAGCGCCCATGCCATGGGACGCAAAGTGGCGGCTCATGCCCACGGCAAGGGCGGCATCGATGCGGCACTCAGGGCGGGGGTGGATTCCATTGAACATGGGTCATATATGGACAAGGGAAGTATTAAGTTATTTAAGAAAACAGGTGCTTATCTGGTACCAACTTTGCTTGCTGGGGAGACCGTGGCTTATATCGCAGTGAATAAACCGGGGGCATTCATTCCCGAAGTGGCGGCAAAAGCCAAGCGTGTTGGTCCGGTTATGGCTAACGCTTTATATATGGCCTATAAAGGCGGTGTTAAAATTGCTTTTGGCACCGATAGTGGTGTCAGTGACCATGGCATCAATGGCCGTGAACTGCTGTTGATGGTCAAGGCCGGAATGAGCGAAAAAGACGTGTTGATTTCAGCAACCGTTAGTGCCGCCGACCTCATGGGCATGCCGGATAGCATTGGCACTTTGGCGGCTGGAAAATCTGCGGATATTATAGCATCCTCTGGTAATCCTCTTAATGATATTGCCACATTGCTAGACCCTAGTTTTGTTATGGTTCGCGGCGTTATTGCTGTGGAGTAAACCAATGGCGGGTACGGTTGGCGATAGCAACCAGTGACAACATAACGGGAACCTCAACCAATACACCGACAACGGTGGCAAGGGCCGCTCCTGAATGCAGTCCAAATAGTGATATAGCAACCGCAACGGCTAATTCAAAGAAATTGGATGTGCCGATAAGGCAGGCTGGTGCGGCAATATCATGGGACAGCTTCATAAATTTGGCGCTGCCGTAAGCGATCACGAATATGCCGTATGTCTGTAGAAGCAGGGGTATGGCAATGAGTATTATAGCTAAGGGTTGACTGATGATGGTTTGGGCTTGAAAGCCAAACAAAAGAACCACTGTTGCCAGTAATCCCACCATAGACCAGGGTTTAAGCCGCTGAATAAAATGGTTCAGGTGATTGTGATCATTCTTGCGGTCCAGTTTTTTGCGGGTGAAATATCCGGCAACCAATGGCAGCAGCACATATAAAACAACCGATAACAGAAGAGTTTCCCACGGTACTGCAATATCGCTAACCCCCAAGAGGAATGCGGCAATGGGGGCAAAGGCAAATATCATTATAAGGTCATTGACAGATACTTGTACGAGGGTGTAGTTGGGGTCACCTTTGACCAATTGGCTCCAGACAAATACCATGGCTGTACAGGGGGCAACCCCCAGTAATATCATGCCTGCGATATATTCACTGGCCGTCTGGGGGTCCACAAGGTCAACAAAAATAACCTTGAAAAACAACCAGCCTAAAGCAGCCATGGAAAAGGGTTTGATCAACCAGTTGATGACCAGTGTCAATATCAGTCCCTTGGGGCGTTTACCAACGTCTTTTACCGCAGAAAAATCGATCTGAACCATCATGGGATAGATCATGACCCAGATCAGAACCGCGACCACCATATTCACATGGGCAAATTCCAGATCAGCAATTTTGAGAAAGGCATCTGGTATCAGATTACCGAAAATGACCCCTACGATAATACATAGCCCGACCCAAAGTGATAAATATCGTTCAAAAACACCCATATGCTTATACCAATTATCCTTATCTAGTTATTTGATACTACGGCACATATCGAAATGTCAATATATTTGCCTTGGAAATTTCGATTATTCGGATATTATCGATCTATGAATCAGGATCTTGCCATAGAAAATTTTTCTGCACTGGCGCAGGACAGTCGACTGGCGATATTTCGTTTGCTGGTTAGCAAGGAACCACACGGGCTTCCCGTTGGGGAAATATCTCGCATGCTGGATATTGTACCGTCAACGTTATCAGGGCACTTAGGGATATTAAAGCGCGCGGGACTGTTAAAATCGACACGGCAGCAAAGGGAAATTCACTATACTGCCAATCTAGATCATATGGGGGTTTTAATTCGCTTTATGTTACAGGATTGTTGTAACGGGCAGGTTGAAAATTGCGGTGAAATTATTTCACTGGTTAAAACGTAGCATTTCTGTGATTTATGCTTTCCAGTCGTATCCTGCGGGATATTCTGCCCGTTCTTCATTGGGGATTTTAAAATAGGACCCATACATAATGATATCCACATTCTGATCATCATTGGAAAGGGGTAATCCAAGTGAACAAAAGCGCAAGAATGATTTGCTGGACCAGCGTAATTTATCAGTAATAATATAGGGGCGTTTATTTTTTAATATCCACTCATATCTTCCCTTAAGGTGTCTTTCAATTTCGGGAAGTTCATCCAGATATTTTCCAGTTATATCTTTTCCTAAGGCGTTTACCGTTTCGGTACCAACCAGCCGCATTTTATATCTTTGTGTATCATGTTCCACATCAATAAGACTCACATAGGGCAGGAGGCTGACGATATCGGAAGGGTGTAAATCTTCGCGGCTTGGCATGTCGCGGTCTCCCTTCATGACAAGCCAATATTGATAGATGTCCTTCAAAATATCACTAGGAAGGTCATCAATAGAGAAACTTTCTACAAGATTGCCATCATTATATGCCACAGGATACTCACTAACTAGATATTATATTCTACTGTTTTGGTTCAATAATAATTATGTTCAATTCAAGCTAACATATGATTGGTTAATCTAATACTAATATTTTATTATGGCGATTAACCATCATTGCTACCGCGTGAATTTTCTTTAGCATTTTCCCGGGCATTTTCTCTTGCTGCCTCACGGGCTTCCTTAGCGGCTTCTTTCGCAGCGTCACGGGCTTCTCTGGCAACATCTTTTGCTAAGTCCCGGGCTTCACGCGCCGTTTCTTTGGCAGCTATACGTGCTTCCTGTGCTGTTTCTTTGGCCGCGGCGCGGGCCTCACGGGAAGCCTCCCTGCTTTCCTGACGGGAAAGATTTTCACCCTCGCTGATATCGCTGTTATCACGATCAATTCTGGAGAGAAATTTTTCTTTGCTAGTTTCCGCTTTTGCTGTCATGCGGTCAGCTTGTCTAAGAAATTTATCATCACCGGTTTCTTCAGCTTTTGCTTCAAATTTCTCGGCGAGGCTGAGGAATTTGGCCTCCTCTTCATAGGCCTTGGTCAGGAAAATAATTTGCTTTTTGTCATATTCGCCATCAAGGGCGGCTTGAAGAATATCGGCGTTCAGATCAACCGGGAATTGATTATGTAAACTATTGTTCAAAGAACGGTTAAAGGCCAGAATCTGCTCTTCAGATAATTTACCGACCAGATCTGTTATCAGGTCAGTTTCTTCGCTATTAGCCAGCGTGGCTTGTTCTAGGCTGATTTTTGCCGCTTCCAGCGCGTTTTCTGCTTCGATAAGTTCAGGGCTGCCTGCTGTAGCATCTGCAACGGCGACTTCAGCATCTTCAACGGCTGCTTCTGCATCTTTTACCGCCTGGCTTTCGCTGGCAATGAAAGTCTCAACCAGAAGTTCTGTCGAGGCAAATTTTGCATCGTTTTCTTCTTCAGTTTGGGAAAAACCCTGTTGTGAAAATAGCAATAATGCCAGTGGAATGAAAACTGCTTTAAGTGATGTAAAACGCATATTGAATCCTCTGTTTATTCTTCTTCCGAGCCATTTTTCCATAATAATATATCATAAATAAGGCAAAAATAGACAACGTAAAAAATATAAATTTGCCTGTGCTCACCGGTGCTGTTATTGTACGGAAAAATGATAAATAGGTGGGTAATATGAAATTTCTTTCGCGGTTGAATATAACATTTCTTACCATCATGGTTGCAACGTCCATCGCAACGAAGGCTGATGCCCCACAAGGTAAAAAAATCTATCAGCAACATTGTGTAGAATGTCATGGCGCGGAATTGCAAGGGGCCATAGGAAGCAGTTTTATTGATCATGTGTGGAATTACGGCGACGAAGACTGGGCCATCGGTTCTAATGTAAAATTTGGTATAGCTAATCTGGAAATGCCTGCGTGGAAAGATGTCCTGAATGATGATGAAATTAAATCAGTCGTCACCTATATTATGGATGTCGATAAAAGTTCGTCCATAAAATACCCAGAAATTCCAACGCATGTGAATAGTGAATTACACGGTTTCAAACTGGAAATACTCGATGACAGCCTTGTTGAGCCATGGTCCATAGCCTTCATTAATGAAAATAGTGCATTGGTTACCGATAAGGTTGGCAAGCTTTATCAAATGCAGAATGGCAAAATCAATGAAGAAGCAATTAAAGGCATTCCCGACAACATTACAAATATAGGTCAGTCCGGCTTGCTTGATGTAATGCTTGACCCGGATTATGCAAAAAATGGGTGGGTGTATCTTTCCTATAGCCATGAACTGAAAAAGAAGAAGGGCGAGAAAACAGCCGGTGCCATGACCCGTATCATTCGTGGACACATAAAGGATGGTAAATGGGTCGACCAACAGGTTTTATTTCAGGCACCGGAGGAGCGCTATTCTGCCACGCGCCATCATTATGGTTCCCGGATTGTTTTCGACAAAGATGGCTATCTGTATTTTACTGTTGGTGATCGCGGTGCCAAAGAACAGGCACAGGATGTCACATGGCCCAATGGAAAACTTCATCGAATTCATAAAGATGGGACAATTCCAAAAGATAACCCTTTTGTAAACCGTAAAGGGGCGATCCCGTCCATATTCAGCTACGGCCATAGAAATCAGCAGGGTATGTCAGTGCATCCCATCACTAAAGAAATCTGGGCAACGGAGCATGGCCCCATGGGCGGCGATGAATTAAACCATATCCGGCGGGCTAAAAATTTCGGCTGGCCTGAAATTACCTATGGTGTAAATTATGATGGATCAATAATCACGGAATTTACAGCGAAGGATGGCATGGAACAACCGGCTCATTACTGGACGCCTTCAATAGCCGTAAGCGACATTGATTTTTATAATGGTAATTTGTTTCCAAAATGGAAAAATAACTTATTCGTCACTTCCCTTAAATATAAAGATTTAAGACGTCTGGTGCTTGACGGTGACAAAGTTGTTAAAGAGGAAATAATACTGAAGGGGGTGGCTAGGTTGCGCGGCATCACGGTTGGCCCGGATGGTGCCATATATGTCCTTGCCAACAGCCCTTCATTGATTATACGCTTATCGCCTGATATGTAAAAATAGAAATGGGAATTTATAATGATTTTGGGTCAAAAAAAGATATTTCTTGGTGCACGTATTTTATGGATTCTGGCTCTATTGCTGATGCTGGTAGTACTGGCCGGAGGGCCGGGGGTTCATATGGGGTTATGGTCGCCGCTTGATGGGTTTATATTATCCATGAAGGCCGGTTTTATGGGCGGTCTGGCTTTGGCGGGGCTATCATTGATCGTTATCATAATGATTGCCATGAACAAAAAAAGAGGCGGTATGGGTAAGGGAGTATTGTCATTGCTCATTGGCTTATTGCTTGCCTCACCCGTTGGTTATTTGCGCCTGTCAGGGGGCGGCGGCGTTCCCTCTATCCATGACATCACAACAGATATGACAAACCCACCGCTTTTTATTGCGCTTGTGGGTAAACGGGGCGAGGGTGCCAATAGTCTGGTATATGAAGGAGATAAATTGGCTGCCATACAGAAAGAGTTTTATCCTGACATAGCACCGCTTATGATCTCAGATCAGCAGGAGCAGGCCTTTACCAAGGCATTGGATGTTGCCGGTAAAATGGGTTGGGACATTACCGGCGTCGACGCTTCTGCCATGCGTTTTGAGGCCACGGATCATAGCTTATGGTTTGCCTTTGCAGATGATGTGGTTGTGATTGTAAAAGCCACCGAAAACGGCAGTCAGATAGATATGCGCAGTGTTTCCCGCGTGGGCATGAGCGACCTTGGGGTAAATGCCAGTAGAATTATGACTTTTCAGAAAATTTTTTCAGCATCTCCATAAAGATAAAAGGGTAAAATAATGTCCATGATTGTGAACCGTCGGGATTTGGATTTCCTGATGTATGAGGTCTTTGACCTTGACCGGCTTCTGGCGACAACACGTTATGGTGATTATGACCGGGAAGTGGTGACGGCTGTGCTTGATACGGCTCAAACCATTGCTGAAGATAAATTTCTGCCCTGTGCTGCAAAGCTTGATGCAAATGAGCCGACCTTTGATGGTGAACAAGTGCATATCATCCCCGAAGTTAAAGAGGCGCTCGACGCTTACCGTGAAGCAGGTTTTTTTTCGGCTCCCTTTGACGAGAAATTGGGGGGCATGCAGATGCCATTCATGGTCAGTTCTGCTCTGGGCGGTATTTTCACCTGTGCCAATATTGGTATTGCGGGCTATCCGTTCCTGACACAGGCCAATGCCAATATGCTTGAGGCCTATGGCAATGAAGAACAAAAGAACCTGTATCTGCCGCCCATGCTGGAGGGGCGTTGGTATGGTACTATGTGTCTGTCCGAACCACAGGCAGGGTCGTCTTTGTCGGATATTCGCACCAAAGCCGTGGAGGATGGCGAGGGACGCTATCTCATCACAGGAACTAAAATGTGGATTTCGGGTGGTGATCAGAATATTTCAGAGAATATTGTCCATATGGTTCTGGCACGGATTCCCGGCGGTCCGGCTGGGGTTAAGGGACTTTCTTTGTTCATTGTGCCTAAAATCCGGGTTAACACTGATGGATCACTTGGCGAGAATAACAATATTGCCCTAGCCGGTTTAAATCATAAAATGGGCCATCGGGGAACGACTAATGCCCTGCTTAATTTTGGCGAAAATGGTGCTTGTCATGGCACGCTCATAGGGGAGCCACACAAGGGGTTGTCTTATATGTTTCATATGATGAATGAAGCGCGAACCGCTGTGGGGTCCGGTGCTGTAATGTCGGGTCTGGCGGGTTATCTCTATTCACTGGATTATGCACGCAACCGGCCACAGGGACGTCACCCCCATGAGAAAGACCCCGAATCTCCGCAGGTTATGATAATAGAGCATGCCGATGTGAAACGTATGCTTATGGCACAGAAGGCTTACGTGGAAGGTGGCCTGTCACTGGTAACATATTGTGCGGGACTGATTGATAAACAGGCGGTGGCTGATGATGATACGGATAAGGCACGCCTTGGCTTGCTTCTGGATATCCTGACCCCGATCGCCAAATCATGGCCGTCGGAATTTTGCCTTGAGGCCAATAAACATGCCATTCAGATATTGGGGGGCTATGGCTATACACGGGAATATCCGGTGGAGCGTTTTTACCGGGATAACCGGCTTAATCATATCCATGAGGGAACTTACGCCATACACGGTATTGACCTTTTGGGCCGCAAAGTCCGCATGAAGGGTGGGGCCGCGCTTCACGCTTTGGAACAGGTCATTCAACAAACTATGAATGAGGCGCGTGAGGTCGATCGCCTGTCCGGCTACGCAAATGAGCTTGGAGCCGCGTTTGAAGAATTGAAAAATACGGCAATAATAGTCGCCGGGACGGATAATATCAATTTGATGCTGGCTAATGCGACGGCGTATCTGGATGCTTTCGGTCATGTTGTTGTGGCCTGGTTATGGCTTAAACAGGGGTTTGCCGCCAATAAAGGATTGGAAGAAGATTCAGGCGAGGCGGATTTTTATGAGGGAAAACTGGCGGCCTGTCGGTTCTTCTTTCGTTATGAATTGCCCAGTGTTTATACCAGCTTTGCCTTGGTCGCATCACTTGATGATACCTGCATGACCATGAATTCTGAGCAATTTACAGGCCAGTAAAGCTAACGAATTTTCTTTTTGGCAATTTTCCGGATCAGATTCTCTGGTACGCCGGGACGGCTCCATGGGCAGACGGCAAGGCAGATAGCGCAACCCATATTTTCGTTAAAAAAAGGCAGGCATTTATCAAAATCCACATACCATTTATTCACCCCGCGCACCATTTGTTTGGCCGGGCTAATGGCCTCTGGCGGACAGGCTTTTTCACAAGCCCTGCAATTGGTGCAGAAATCATCAACATCAAATACGTCCCTATTGCCTGTATTCAGCGGCATATCTGTGACAACGGCGGCCAGACGCAGGGTCGAACCAAATTCACGATTGATGATTGAACCATGTTTGCCTAATTCACCAAACCCACATTCTAGGGCCGGTGGTATCAGGAGTATAGGTACATTGCCACTGCCACCAAAGGAAAGAGCTTCCCAGCCCTGGGCGTGAATCCAAGTGGTCAGGGCCCTTGAAACCCTGTGGCCGCGATCATACTGCCGGATCACTTCTGCCGCCGCCGGTATATCCGGTGCTGTTTTCAATTCTTCGAAGTCCATGGCAACGCCGATAATGATAACGGTCGGGTGCGGTACGTCAAAGGTTTCTATAACCCATTCGGGCCGCATTTTGGCAATACCGATAATATCGGCTCCGTTCTGTTTGCCAATTTCGGTGACGAGATCGGTCCATTCCGCCGTGTTTTTTTCCTGTTGTATGTTGGCGACAGGGGGGATTTTCACAGCCATTGTCTCAGCCCGGTGTCTTTGCACGGCTTTCATGCGTTCATCATCGGGGGTCTGGGCATAAAACCATTCCATGAGCGGGCCAAAGGGCGTTAATTCCGGGCTTTGCCAGTAGATGGGTTTTGACCGGCGAGCCTCTGTCTCCCCCAAGCCATTGATTTCATTTCCAGAAATATCCGGCATCAAAGCCATTTGTTCCGGATTTGGAATAAATTTGGTTTTCGCATTTTGTTTTATTGGCATCTTTTCAGTCTACTCTCAGGTAAATGATAAATCAATTAACTGATTACAGAATAGAAAAATAATATTTGACTAAATGGTCAAATTTTTATACTATTATGGCAGATAGGAGGCCTCTATGACCCACCATGCCAGTAAGGCAGTTTGTGCAAATGTATCTGCCGCACAATTTTTTGATGATTTGCATATGCCGCTTGGCGGATTGATGGCAGTGAAAGAGGCTGATCATTGCCTTTATTGTTATGACGCCCCCTGTATTCAGGCCTGCCCAACATCCATAGATATTCCAACATTCATTCATCAGATCAGGACGGGTAATGTCTCTGGTGCGGCTCATACTATCCTGAGTGAAAATATTATGGGTGGCACCTGCGCCCGTGCCTGCCCGACGGAAGTGTTATGTGAGCAAGCCTGTGTTCATAATGGCGGGGAAAATAAAGCGGTTGAAATTGGTCTATTGCAACGCTATGCAACAGATCATCTCATGGACCAGATATCTATTAAGGATGGTCCTCATCCGTTCATGCGCGCCCCTGATAGCGGACGCCATATTGCCGTAATCGGGGCCGGCCCAGCGGGATTGTCTTTTGCCCATCGTGCTTCAATGCTCGGTCATAAGGTGAGTGTATATGAAGCAAAATCAAAACCGGGCGGGCTAAATGAATATGGCCTTGCTGCCTATAAAATGGTCAGGGATTTTGCCGCTGAGGAGGTCACTTTTCTGATGGGTATTGGCGGTATTGAAATATTTTATGACAAGGCTCTTGGCTCAACAGTTACGCTTGAGAATTTGCGGACAAAACATGATGCGGTGTTTGTGGGCGTAGGGCTTGGTGATACCAACGACCTGGGCTTGAATGGCGAAGATATGGCGGGTATCACGGACGCCATTGATTTTATTGAAGATATTCGCCAGACCAGTGATTTGTTGGCTATTAAGCTTGGTCAAGACATCATCGTTATCGGCGGCGGCAATACGGCCATAGATGCGGCTGTACAGGCGAAAAAACTTGGCGGGCAAAATGTCACACTCGCCTATCGTCGGGGTGAAGAACAAATGGGCGCAACCGCGTTCGAGGTGGATTTGGCGCGTCAGAATGGGGTGATGGTTCATCTCTGGTCAAAACCTGTGGCGGTGCAGGGCGAAGGGACCGTGAGAGCTATGACCTTTGAGCAGACCATGCTAAAGGGTGGCAAACTTATCGGTACTGGTGAGACATATGACATCACCTGCGATATGGTCCTAAAGGCCATAGGCCAAAAGATCGAAGGGGCCGACCTGAGGGGACTGGTCACAGAAGATGGCAAGCTCAAGGTATCAGAAAATTATGAGACAAGCCTTAACGGTATATTTGCCGGGGGCGACTGCGTGCGTAGCGGTGAAGACCTGACGGTGCAGGCTGTGCAGGATGGTAAGCAAGCCGCTATTGCGGTGGATGTCTGGCTACAGAATAACTAAGGAACAGATATGGCAGATTTAAGATGTACCATCGCGGGGATAGAAAGCATCAATCCCTTTTGGCTTGCTTCAGCACCGCCGACGGATAAATATTCCAATGTGGTTCGTGCCTTTGAGGCAGGATGGGGTGGTGTGGTATGGAAGACGCTAGGCGAAGACCCGCCGGTTATCAATATGTCCAGCCGCTACGGTGCCCATCTGGGCAGCAACCGCAGTGTGATCGGTATTAACAATATTGAACTGATTTCCGATAGGCCTCTTGATGTAAATTTACGGGAAATTGAACAGGTTCGTCAGGAATGGCCGGACCGCGTGATCATCGGGTCCATGATGGCACAGATTGATGAAAGGGCATGGAAAGAACTTGCCATCAAGATAGCAGCTTCCGGTGTTCATGGTATTGAGCTTAATCTTGGCTGTCCCCATGGTATGTGCGAACGCGGCATGGGTTCTTCCATCGGACAGGTTCCGGAAATGATTGAGCAGACCACCCGCTGGGTTTGTGAAGCGGTGGATATTCCTGTATTCACCAAGCTTACCCCCAATATCACCAATATTCTATGGGGGGCAGAGGCGGCGAAGGCCGGTGGTGCACAGGCGGTATCATTGATCAATACGGTCAATTCGGTTATTTCTGTCGATCTTGACGCCATGGCCCCAACTCCAACAGTGGATGGTAAGGGCAGTCACGGTGGTTATTGCGGTTCTGCGGTAAAACCCATTGCACTGCATATGGTTGCGGAAATTGCCCGTAGCCCCGAAACGCAAGGCATTGATATTTCTGCCATCGGCGGCATAGAAAATTGGCGTGATGCGGCTGAATTTATATCCCTTGGTGCCGATGCATTGCAGGTTTGCACAGCCGCTATGCTCTATGGATTTCGCATTGTGGATGACATGATCGCGGGTCTTTCCAACTTTATGGATGAAAAGGGCTATAAAACCATTGACGATTTCCGTGGTCTGGCTGTGAAAAATACCGTTGACTGGAACGAACTTAATATGAACTTCGATACCAAGGCATTCATTGATCAGGAAGCCTGTATCGAATGTGGCCGTTGCCATATTGCCTGCGAAGATACGTCTCATCAGGCCATTACATTTGATGTGGCCAAGGATGGCCAGCGAAGTTTCACGGTTGTCGATGAAGATTGTGTGGGATGCAATCTTTGCGCACTTATCTGTCCGGTTCCCGATTGTATTGAAATGCGTCCGGTAAAGAATGACCTGCCGTATCTTACATGGCCGGAGCATCCCAAAAACCCATTAGGAGAAATGTGATGAATAGTATTTCCGCCGGGCAAAAAGCCAACGACCTTGACGCCTACTGGATGCCGTTCACGGCGAATAGGCAGTTTAAAGAACATCCGCGTATGTTGGTCGGGGCTGACGGTATGTATTATAAAACCTCAGATGGTCGTGACCTGCTTGATGGTATCGCCGGGCTTTGGTGTTGCAATGCGGGCCATAACCGTTCGCGTATTGTGGAGTCCATACAGAAACAGGCAGCAGAGCTTGACTATGCGCCCGCTTTCCAGATGGGCCACCCCAAACAGTTTGAATTGGCAAACCGTTTGGCAGGCATGATGCCGGGCGACCTTAATCGGATATTTTTCACCAACAGCGGATCAGAATCAGTTGAAACAGCGCTCAAGATGGCCCTTGCCTATCACCGGGTGCGCGGTGAGGGACATCGTACCCGCCTGATCGGTCGGGAAAAGGGTTATCACGGGGTCAATTTCGGCGGCATGTCGGTCGGTGGCATGTCCCCGAACCGTAAAATGTTTGGCACTTTGGTGTCCGGTGTTGACCATATACGACATACCCATGGTATTGAAGAAAACCGGTTTTCAAGATGCCTTCCTGAGTATGGGGCTGAACGGGCAGATGATCTGGAACGATTGTGTGAATTGCATGATCCCTCCACCATTGCGGCGGTCATTGTTGAGCCATTGGCCGGATCAGCAGGGGTCATCCTGCCGCCTAAGGGTTATCTCGAACGTCTGCGAAAAATATGTGACAAACACGGTATTTTGCTGATTTTTGACGAAGTTATCACTGGCTTTGGCCGTTTAGGAACTCCGTTTGCCGTTAATAAATTTGGGGTGGAGCCTGATCTTGTAACCACGGCCAAAGGTCTGACCAACGGGGTCATTCCCATGGGGGCTGTCTTCGTTCAGGATAAAATTTATGAGGCCTTTATGCAGGGGCCGGAAAATATGGTTGAATTCTTCCACGGCTATACTTTTTCCGGCAACCCTATGGCTTGTGCCGCGGCCCTTGGGACGATCGATACTTATGAGGAAGACGGCCTCTTGACACGGGCTGCGGAGCTTTCGGACTATTGGGAGCAGGCTGTGCATTCCCTGAAGGGGCTGCCCCATGTCATAGATTTGCGAAACCTTGGTTTCATTGCCGGAATTGAGCTTGAGCCATTCCCCGGAAAGCCGACAAAACGCGCTTTCGAGGCTTTCTTAAAAGCTTATGAAGCCGGGCTTCTTATCCGTACTACGGGTGATACCATTGCATTGTCACCCCCCTTAATTATCGAAAAAAGCCAGATTGATTTCGCTTTTGAAACATTGGCAACCATCATTAAGAATTTGGAATAACGCATGGCCTTAATTGAACATATCATCGGTGGCGAGAGTACATCAGGTTCCAGTGGCAAGACACAGGATATCTTTAACCCGGCAACAGGGGAAGCCGTGGGCCAAGTGATATTGGGTGCCACCGCAGAAATTGATGCCGCCGTTCAGGCCGCGAAAAATGTGCTGCCCCTATGGTCCAACACATCACCTGCAAAAAGGGCGGCTGTAATGTTTGCCATGAGAGGCGTCATGACCCGTCGTGCCGATGAAATTGCCCGCACGATCAGTGCCGAGCATGGCAAAACCCATGATGATGCGCTTGGCGAGGTCGCCAGAGCCTTGGAAGTGGTCGAATATGCCTGTGGTATTCCCGATAAATTAAAAGGCGATTTCAGCCGTGATGTTGGCCCCGGTATTGATACCTGTGCCGAACGACAGCCCTTGGGCGTTGTAGCGGGCATCACGCCGTTTAATTTTCCGTCAATGGTGCCATTATGGATGATCCCCATGGCGCTGGCCTGCGGCAATACATTTGTCCTGAAGCCGTCTGAACGTGACCCCTCTAGTGCTAATTTGATTTTTGATATGTTCCGGGAAGCTGGTCTGCCGGATGGTGTTCTGAATGTGGTTCACGGCGGCAAGGATGCCGTTGATGCCATCATCGCCCATAAAGACATTCAGGCGATAAGCTTTGTAGGCTCCACCCCGATCGCCCATTATATTTACAGCAATGGCTGCGCAGCAGGCAAACGTGTGCAAGCCCTTGGCGGGGCCAAGAACCATATGATCATTCTGCCCGATGCCGATATTGATCAGGCTGCAGATGCGCTGATGGGGGCCGGATTTGGCTCGGCAGGTGAACGTTGTATGGCAATCAGTGTTGCGGTGCCTGTGGGTAATGAGACCGCAGACCGCCTGATAGAGAAGTTGGTCCCAAGAGTAGAAGCCCTCAAAATTGGACCTTCGGATGACCCCGACGCCGAAATGGGGCCGGTAATTACCAAGGATGCCAAAGACCGGATTGAAGGCATGATTAGTGCCGGAGAAACGGAAGGCGCGGAAGTGCTTGTGGATGGCCGTGGTTTTTCTTTGCAGGGTTATGAAGGCGGCTTCTGGGTCGGTGGTACTTTGCTTGATCGGGTCACTGAGAATATGACCGTTTACCAACAGGAAATATTCGGCCCTGTCCTTTCAGTGTTGCGCTCAGACAGTTATGATTATGCGGTTGATTTGATCAACAAGCATCAATATGGCAATGGCACGGCGATTTTTACCCGTGATGGGGACGCGGCGCGGGATTTTGCCAATCGTATTCAGGTGGGCATGGTCGGTATTAATGTGCCCATTCCCGTTCCGGTCGGCTATCATAGCTTTGGCGGCTGGAAGCAATCCATCTTTGGCGCACATGGCATTTACGGGCCGGAAGCTATTCATTTTTATACACGATTGAAAACCGTGACATCACGTTGGCCGACGGGTATCCGTTCCGGTGCGGAATTTACATTTCCAAGTATGGGATAAAGGGAGAAAAATATGACACAACCAAAAACAGCAACGCTCAGAGGCGGCCTGATCCAGATGGCCCTCAAAGCATCAACGGATAATGATCCGGAAACCATCCGTCAGGCAATGATCGAAGCGCATATTCCGCTGATTGAAAAAGCCGGGCAGGAAGGCGTCCAGGTTTTGTGCTTTCAGGAGGTATTCACCCAGCCTTATTTCTGTCCCAGTCAGGATGAAAAATGGTATGAGAGTGCGGAACCCATTCCAGGAGGCCCAACCACCAAATTGATGCAGGAATATGCCGCCAAATACCAAATGGTCATTGTCGTCCCCATTTATGAGCGTGATGATGTGACGGGCGTTTATTATAATACCGCAGCGGTGATTGATGCGGATGGTTCATATCTTGGTAAATACCGGAAAACTCATATTCCACAGGTTTCGGGCTTTTGGGAGAAGTTCTTCTTTAAACCCGGGGCATCAGACTGGCCGGTATTTGATACCCAATATTGCAAACTGGGCGTTTATATCTGTTATGACCGCCATTTCCCGGAAGGCTGGCGGGCTTTGGCTCTTAATGGAGCGGAATATATTGTCAATCCATCGGCGACTGTTGCTGGACTATCTGAATATTTATGGAAGCTTGAACAGCCCGCTTCTGCTGCGGCCAATGGCTGCTGGATCGGGGCTATCAACAGGGTCGGTACCGAGGAGCCATGGAATATCGGCGAATTTTACGGCCAGACTTATTTCGTCAATCCGCGTGGTCAGATCGAAAAAGAAGCCAGCCGCGACCAGGATGAATTGATCATTCATGACATGGATATGAACATGGTACAGGAAGTGCGCAATAAATGGCAGTTCTTCCGTGATCGTAGGCCGGAAACATACGGTCCCCTAACACGCGGAGAGTGATTTTAAAAAAGTGAGAGTATAATGACGGATTATGATTCTGACCTTTGGAATGCCGACCTAGAACCGACCACAGAAGTCACCAGAACCTGGGACTGGAAGGCCTATGCTGCCCTTTGGATAGCCATGGTAGTCTGTGTCCCCACATATATGCTCGCCGCGGGTTTGATCGCAGAGGGGATGTCTTGGGATCAGGCGGTGATCACGGTTATGCTGGGCAACATCATCGTCCTCGCCCCCATGATCCTGATCGGTCATGCAGGCGCTAAATATGGGGTTCCCTTTCCTGTCCTTCTTCGTTCCGCTTTTGGTACCAAAGGTGCGCGCATTCCGGCCATGGCCCGTGGACTGGTCGCTTGCGGCTGGTTTGGAATTCAGACATGGGTCGGTGGCTCTGCCATTTATGTTATCATCAATAGTCTGTCGGGTAATGCTTTTCAGGGTACGCCTCTGCCTTTTCTTGGTATTGATATTGCCCAGTTTTTTAGCTTTTTAGGCTTTTGGTCAATACATTTGTTTTTCATCAAAAATGGTACGGAATCAATTCGGTGGCTGGAAACCATAGCGGCCCCTTTTCTGATTTTCATGGGCCTTGCTCTATTGGCATGGGCCTATATAAAAGCGGGAGGATTTGGTGCGATGCTATCAACTCCGTCACAGTTTTCCCCCGGCGGTGCTAAGGATGGCCAGTTTCTTGGTGCCTTCATTGCGGGATTGACGGCCATGGTAGGCTTTTGGGCTACTATGGCTCTTAATATTCCCGACTTCACCCGCTTTGCCAAAAGCCAGAAAGACCAGATCGTTGGTCAAATGATAGGGCTGCCGTTACCCATGGCACTATTTGCCTTTATCGGGGTTGCGGTGACTTCGGCAACGGTAACAATTTTTGGGGAAGCGATCTGGGATCCTGTGGCTCTTGCCGGGCGTATGGGTGGTTTTGGTGTTGTTGTGGCTTTGGCGGCACTTATTGTCGCGACCCTTACCACTAATCTGGCGGCCAATGTGGTGGCACCCTCTTACGGTTTTTCAAATCTCAATCCTCAGAAAATAAGCTTTACCATGGGCGGATATATCACTGCCAGTATTGGGATTGCTATTTTTCCGTGGAAACTTCTGGAAAGTTCTGGCGGCTATCTCTTTGTCTGGCTGCTGGGTTATTCGGCATTGCTTGGCCCCATTGCGGGAATTCTGATTGCTGATTATTTTCTGCTTAGAAAATGTAATCTGAAGGTGGATGACCTGTTCCGTCACGACGGCGAGTACGGGAGCGGCAATGGATGGAATAGGGCGGGGCTATGGGCCCTTGTTATTGGTATTTTGCCCAACCTGCCGGGTTTTCTCCATGCTGCGGGTTTTGTGGAAACTGTTCCGGAAATCTTTGATATGGTGTATAATTACGCTTGGTTTGTCGGAGTCTTTGTAGCGGGCGGTTTTTATCTCGCTTTGGCAAAAAAATAATCAAAGGAGAATCCTATGTCCCTTTTCATTCGTGGTGGTACCGTTGTCAATGCCGATGCCAGCGAGCGTGCTGATGTCTATATAGAAGATGGATTGATCGTAGAAGTGGGTCTGGATTTTGATGTGCCCTCCGATGCGGAGATTATTGATGCGGGTGGGCAATATGTCATGCCCGGCGGTATCGATCCCCATACCCATATGCAACTGCCCTTCATGGGTACTGTGGCGTCAGAGGATTTCTATACGGGTACCGCTGCGGGTCTTGCGGGCGGGACGACGATGATTATTGATTTTGTAATACCAAATCCGCAGCAATCCCTGATGGAGGCCTATCAGACATGGCGGGGATGGGCAGAAAAAGCCTGTGCCGATTATAGCTTCCATGTTGCCGTCACCTGGTGGGACGACAGTGTGAATGAGGATATGGGCCGTCTGGTCAGAGAAGAAGGTGTAAATAGCTTTAAACATTTCATGGCTTACAAGAATGCCATCATGGCCGATGATGAGGTGCTGTATAACAGCTTCACCCGGGCTCTTGAGCTGGGTGCCATGGCGACGGTCCATGCGGAAAATGGCGAAATGGTCTTTCAATTACAGAAGAAATTGCTTGAGCAGGGTATGACGGGTCCGGAAGCCCATCCCCTGTCACGGCCCCCTGCGGCAGAAGGCGAAGCAGCCAATCGCGCCATTCGTCTGGCTGAAGTGATCGGCGTGCCGCTTTATCTGGTTCATGTCTCGACAAAAGCCGCGCTGGATGAGATCATACGCGCAAGGGGTAATGGGCAACGCGTATTTGGCGAAGCTCTTGCGGGTCATCTTTTAATTGATGATAGTGTATACCGCCATGCGGATTTTGAGACAGCGGCTGCCCATGTCATGTCACCGCCATTTCGTTCCAAAGAACATCAGGCCGCATTATGGCAAGGTCTGCAATCGGGCAGTCTGCAAACCACGGCCACTGACCATTGTTGCTTCTGTGCAGATCAGAAAGCGGCGGGCAGGGATGATTTTACCCTGATCCCTAACGGTACCGCAGGGGTCGAAGACCGTCTTTCGATTTTATGGACTCATGGTGTCGGTACGGGCAAGCTGACCATGGAAGAATTTGTAGCCGTTACAAGTGCCAATACGGCGAAAATTTTCAATATCTATCCCCGTAAGGGTGTGATCCGTGTTGGTGCTGACGCCGATATCGTGATTTGGGACCCGGCGGCCAGTAAGACCATCTCGGCAAAAACCCATAAACAGAATATTGACTTTAATATCTTTGAAGGAATGACGGTGACGGGTTTGGCTTCTCACACCATTAGTGGTGGCGTTTTGCGTTATAGGGACGGCGAACTGAGGGTAGAAAAGGGAACAGGCTCCTATGTTAAACGCCCGGCCTTTCAGCCCATGTTTAAAGCTCTTGAAAAGGTCGCTAAGGCGAAAAAACCTACAGCTGTAAAACGGTAACATTTAAAAATATTGATAAAAAAAGGGCGGCTTTGAAGCCGCCCTTTTCTTTTTTATATCCCCGTATTAGAAACGATAGCGAATACCAAACTGAATCCGGTATGCGGATGGTATCCGGGCAACATTTGGATTAGCAGCAGTTGCCGTAACAGAACCGGATGGGCTCAATACAAACTGTGAACCGTCTCCGCTAATGGCCACATCAGCCAGTGGTACATTTGATGGCTGGAAGATGGCATCAAGACGACCCCAGTCACTGTTGATCAGATTACCAAGGTTCTCAATGTCGAGGATGAACTCGACTTTATGTCCTGGCGCAACTTCAACTTCTTGGGAGAAATGCATGTTGATCTGATTAACCCAACCTGTGTTACAGGCATTCCGGGGAATGATTCCACCGCGATGCTTGGAAAGACAGTCATCACCATTAATGGTCGCATCAAGGCTGGATAGGAAGGCCGCGTCACCAGTGATGAGTGGATCACTAAGTCCAGATGGGACATAGAAAAGGTTTGGTCCAGGGTTATCGGGGCTTGCGAAGTCAGCAAGGAAGTTACCGCCAAACGCACCAGTTCCGTTAAAGATGTAACTGAAGTTACGACCAGAGCGGCCAGTGTAAACAAAGCCTAATTTGGTTTTATTTTCACCCCAGATTTCTTTTTCCCAATTCAAGGTCGCTGTAATTCTGTTCGGAATTTCAAACCGTGATGTTGAGAGATCTGCATCATTCAGATCACGTTGTGGATCAAAGGCGAATGTTTCAAAACCAACAAAGCGGTTATAGGAACGCACATCTTTAACATCCTGATGGGTGTAGCCCAATGTGGTAGTGATATAACCAAAATCAGTGTCGAATGATTTAGCAGCATCAATAGAGATGATGGTGCTACTGCCTTCACTGGTATTCCCTACAATATAGTCGGCACAGTTGAAGCCAGGGCCACATGTAAAGTCAGTGTTATCATAGATTGGGCGACCATCCGGTGCCGTACCTGTCTGGACACGGCGACCTTCTGTAATGTCATAGCCATTTTTCACGTCGGTATAAATCACTTCAGCTGTGAAATCCCAGTCATCGCCAAGGCCAATGCTGGAAAGGTCAGCGACATAGTCCACGGCCAGATTATATTTCCAGCTTGATAGCAATTCAATATCAGGTGACAGCGCATCGACATCGGCTTCCGCGTTAGCACTGAGGAACTGTTGGAAGTTATTGGAGATTGAATCCGGATTAGGCAAATTCGCTACAGAATCGTTGAAGAGCGTTGTAAAAGGCTCACCAAAGAATGGGGCGAAGAAGCCCGCGAATGTACGCGTAATACCGTTGCCAGAATAACTGTTAGACAGCATGATCAATGGTGTACCACCACCGAACAGGCCGACACCACCACGAATGGTCAGACGGTCATCCGCTTGCCAGTTAAAGCCGAAGCGGGGCAAGAACAGGTCTTTCCCATCTAGGTTCTCTGTATTGTCAAAGCCATTACGGTCAAGGAAATTTTGGTTGAATGGTACTTCATCGTCATTGGTCATCCAATCATAGCGAACACCAAATTTAAGCGTAAGAGTGTCCGTTACTAACCATTCATCCTGAAGGTATACGGAATTGGTTGTCAGATCGAATTCACCCTTTGCATCATCCGCAACACCGGAGTTAGAGCCACCAAACAACAGGAAATCGGCAGTCCGGCTTTCAAGGTTATCAAGACTACTAAAGGCGATCTGGCCGCGTGAGAAAGGCAGGAAGAAGTTCGTTACAGAATTGCGCTCTTGCTCAAAACCACCCGTGATTGTGTGGTCAGCAATAGTATAGTCGGCTTTCAGGCGGAAAATACGAGAGCTGTTATCCAGTGTGTTTCTTTGACGGAAACGGTCACCACCGGCTGCGATTGTACCACCACCTGGTGCTGTAATAAGAAAGTCCGGCGTACTGGAGTCAATACTGACCTGCCGGTTTTTCACGTCTTTGTAACCAACCTTTACTTCGGTTGATAAATTGTCAGTCCAGTCGGAGAAAAGCTGGAAACTGTAGCTATTCAGACGCTCATTAACATTGTAGCGACCAGAGTTCAGAATGGCCAGTTCGGGAAAGTCATCAAAAATAGTATCGCCATCAGCGCGCTGGTAAGTCAGTGATGCCCGGTGGTCATCATTAATATTCCAGTCCAGTTTGGCGAGAATTTTCTCATCCTTATCGTCATCAGTGGCAGCGAATGCCCCCGGATCAAAACCATAGACATCATTGAAAATCTGAATGGCGCGGTCAACGTCATCCTGTGTCACACCAGGGATATTTTCAATAGTCTGTGAATTGGCAGGCCGTGTCGTGGTGAAGTTTTCATAGGCGGCAAAGAAAAACAGCTTGTCTTCGATGATAGGGCCGCCAAGGGTGGCACCAAAAGTTTTCTCATCAAAGTCACCAATGGCGAGGTCTTCACCTTGGCTTGTATTCCCCGTCAGACCTTGGTCAGTATAAAAACCATAAGCACTACCATGAAATTCGTTGGTACCGGACTTGGTGACAATATTGATATTACCGCCAAGAAAATTACCGTAGGTGACATCAAATGGCGCGATATTCACATTGATAGCTCCGATAGCATCCATTGAAATGGGGGCGCGTTGTGTTGCGGAAGCATTCAGGGAAAGACCAAAGTTGTCATTCTGCGCAACGCCGTCGATGGTTACACTGTTAAAGCGGAAGTTTGCACCGGCGATTGATACAGCAGGGCCGCGAGGGACGCTGTCATCTACCAGAATTTTTGAATCAGTTTCCAAAACACTGGTGAAATCGCGGGAGATTGAGGCGATGCCTTCGATGGTATCCTGATTGAAATCACGACCAGCACCAGTACGCAAAGCAGTTAGCACCCGTTGACTTGTCACAACGATTTCTTCGAGGGTTACTTCACCTGAGCCGCCACGATTGGCCAGAAGGGTCACGGACCCGGCTTCACCAAGTTTCAGTTGAATATTATCGATAGAAGCTGGCGCATCTTTCATGACGCGGCTTTCATCGGTCAGCTTGACAATATATGGGCCGCCAATAGGTAGACCCTTTGCGACCAGAACGCCGGCACTGTTGGTTGTGCGGTCAAAAGTACGACCAGTAGGCACATGCGTGATTGTGACGGACATGTCGGCCATATTCGCACCTGTCGCATCAATGACACGAACGCGCAACACGGATGTTGTTGATTGGGCTTCTGCCTGGATAGCAAAGGTCGTGGCAGAGGCAAGGGCGATAGCCACAGCCGTTGATGTATGCAGAAAGGACTTTCTAAGCGCGGAGCTTACGATCAGACCTTTCATGTTGGATTTAATACTTTTCATTTCTTCCCTTTCGGATTTGTTATTTTCCAGAGTTACACCTTAAACAAATTACTTAAATTCTATAAAATATTGAGTTTTGGTGTTTTTTTATAGTAAATTAGGCGAATAATAATTTTTTTTTACCGTAAAGTCAAATTTTTTTCTGTCATACAACTCCCACATTCTTTACTGTTTTTAACACAACCTAGCTTGACAAATCCACTGGGCTGTCCAATGAATAGGGATCACTTTGGTAAGCCGTTATTGGCTGGTTGTAAGCATCAATATGTGAGAATATACCGGATATATTGATAAATTTATAGTGTAGAAAGAGAAAATTCAGGAGAAGTTTATGCGTGTTTTTTTATGTTTATTGGTAACCGTTAATCTGGTTTGGGTGCAATCTGCAGTGGCCTATGAGAAGACGGGGCATCGGGTAGTAGCGGAGCTGGCCGAGCGGTATTTGAGTGAGGTCGCCCGGAATAATATCCGGGAAATTTTGGGCAATGTATCATTAGCAGAGGTAGCCAACTGGGCCGATGAAATGAAATCCAATCCTGATGACTATTGGCGTCAGGCCAATGTATATCATTATCTCAATGTGCCTGCGGGGGAAACGTTTGAAAATACACCGAGAAATCCAGCAGGGGATGTTTTAAGCGCTTATGAGGAATTTATGGCTACCCTTAAATCCGCAGAGGCAACAAGGGCGGAAAAAGAACATGCGTTGAAATTTCTGGTGCATATTGTGGGTGATATGCATCAGCCCATGCATTTTGGCCATGCCAGCGATCATGGGGGCAACAGGGTCAAAGTTATGTGGTTTGAGGAGGTCACCGATCTTCATTCTGTCTGGGATATTTTCCTGATTGATAAGGAAAAGCTGTCCTTCACCGAATGGTCCAATTTTCTTGATAAAGCAACGCCGGAGCAGATCATAGAATATCAGAAAGCCACCCCCATTGACTGGATCCATGAGGGGCTTGTCATGCGGGATATGGTTTATGCGGTGGGGGACCGTAATTTTTCATGGGGCTATGTTTATAAATACCGCCCGGTTATCCGGCAGCAATTGCTAAAAGGCGGCATGAGGCTTGCCGGTGTATTGAACGCAGTTTTCGCTGAGTGAGATTAAAAGTTGTTTCGCATAAAAAAGGGCGGCCTTGAGGCTGCCCTTTTTCATTTGAATTTAGTCTAAGTTTAGAATTTATATTTAACACCCAACTGAATTTTCCATACGGATTGCTCAGCTTGAAGGGTCAACTGTTCTATTGGATCTTCTACCTGACCAAAGACAAAGTCGCCATTAGCTAAAACTTCAAGGTCAACAACCGGGATCTGGGCAAAATTAGCCCGAATATTTCGGCCCGAATCACTATTGATCAGATTGAGGAAGTTTTCAAAGGCGGCAAAGACTTCAAATTTACCATAGACGAAAGGAATTTCTTGAGAAATTCGCAAATCCATATTGGTCACCCAAGGTGCGCGCTGACTTTGAGCTCTAAGACTTTCACCTCTTTTCAGGCCTAGCTCATCAACCAGAGCATTAAAATCTACTTCATCTTCTGGTGTTTCGAAGGAAACTCTTGGATCGCCAATTTCTGGAATGAACAATAGATGTCCGTCGCCGGAATCGATGCTGCGATTACCACCAAATTGCAAGAATTCATCAAATGCCAAGCTGTAAGGACGACCACTCTTGCCGCTATAGAAAAGGCTGATTGTGGTATAGTTATCATCCCAGATAGCCTTTCTATAGGTTGCGCCAAACTTAACAGAATGTTCAACTTCAAAGACAGACGTTCCCAAGACACGATTATTCCGGTCTAGATGAGCAGCAAAGTTAAAGTTTGATGTTGCCGTGGAACTAGTACCTTCATTAACTGTATCTGCATCCTGATAGGCATATGAACCAAAGACCGAAAAGCCATTATCCCATGCCTTATCAAAGGAAAAGATATAGGTATCTTCTTTACCTTCGGTCGTATTGGTTAGCAACAGATCAAATCCATTAGGATTGTCATAAATAGCACTACCATCTGCAGCGGTTCCAATCTGTGTCCGGCGAAGTTCGGTCCAATTTGCACCGTTTTTAATCCGGCTCAAGATTGCTTCGGCTGTAAAGTGCCAATTATCACCAAGAGGGCCAAGATTAGCATAATGTTCAACCGCAAGATTAAACTTCCATGAAGAAGGGAGATCGAAATCTGGATCCAGTGCGTTTACATTACCATTACCAGCAATTAATCCGTCCTTAGCAACCTGCGGCACATTGCGCGGGTCAAAATTAGCGAGCAGTGATGCATCATCTCTATCGGTAAAGCGTGAAATATTCTGTCCATCATTCGAGAATGAATTAGAAACCCAGACATTAGGGTTGCCACCACCAAAGAGGCCAATACCACCACGGATTTTTGTGGTTTCAGTAACATCATAAGTAAAGGCAAAACGGGGTTGTATAATGCTAATGCCGTCTAGGGTCTCCGCATTCGAGAAGCCATTGCGATCAAAGAAATTTTGATTTTCCAGAGGTCTCTCATTTTGTTGATATAAGTCAAAGCGTACACCGCCGGTAATAACCAAATCTTCATTAACATCCCAAACATCCTGCAAATAGAAGGTATGAACAGTGATGTTAAACTGAGCTGCTGCATCCTCCGCATTATTGCTAATGGCATTCTGATAAACATAGCTGTTTGGCGTACCAGCTTCAAAATCTGCAATGCTGCCGAAGCGAACATCGCCCAGTGAATCCTGCAGGAACAGGTTGAAAATATCTAGACTGTCTAATTCATAGCCCGCTGTAATGGTGTGATCACCAGCCAGATAATCAGCCTTAAATTTGGCCTGCCAAGTTGTGTTGTTTAACTGGTTTGCATGGCGACTGTCATCAATTCCGATAAATACCGAGCCACCGCCTGCTGTCCGAATTTCCATATCGGCCACACCCGGTTCACTCAGCGATACCTGACCGGTAATATTTTTCTTACGACCAATTTTAACTTCTGTGGAAAGGTTATCACTCCAATCAGAAAAGACCTGAAAGTTATAAGCTTCTAAATCTTCGCTACGGTTATAAAAGTGTGACAGTAATGCAATACTGCTGAAACTATTATCAGCATCCTGAAGCTGGTTCCCGGTCGTTTTCTGATAAGAGAAGAAGGCCCGGTGATCTTCATTTATATTCCAGTCAATTTTAATAAGGTATTTTTCATCTTCCTCATTAAACGTCTGACCAAAGGCTGCCCCTAAAGTATCAAAACCATATACACGCTGTGCTATTTCTGTAACGGCTGCTATATCTGCATCAGTCACTCTGGAGGTATTATTTGGCGCTCCTGAATCAGCGGTGCCCCTTGTTATGGGTGAACTGCCTTCAAATTTTTCATAAGATGCAAAGAAGAAAAGTTTATCTTTAATGATCGGGCCACCTATTGTTGCGCCGTAAAATTTTTCCGAAAAATCTCCTAAAGGAACATCAATGTCTTTGCTCTTGTCACCAATCAATCCATCATCCGAATATTCATAGAAAATGGACCCATGATATTCATTGGTTCCAGATTTGGTAACCACATTGATGGAACCACCAGTAAAGCGGCCATTCTCCACACCAAAGGGTGCGGGGCTAACACTTACCTGCTCAATTGCATCAATGGAAACTGGCGTTCTTTGTGTAGGAACTCCACTGGCGTTAAGACCAAAATCATCAGATTGACGAAGACCATCAACGGTTAGGTTATTAAACCTGTTGTTTGAACCACCAATGGTGATGGCATCGCTATTGGTACTATCTAGTTCAACAAAGGGATTAAATCGGATAATATCTTTAAAGTCACGACTGGCCGATGGAGCACCTGCAATTTCATCCGCCCCATAAGTGGATGAGCCACCACCCTGAACAGGTGATGATATTGCCTGTCCAGTTACCACGACTTCTTCTAAAGCACTGGTATCCACATCTTTAAGCGTAAAACTAAGAGGATAGGGTTCGCTAACTTGAAGACTGACACCTTCAATTTTTTGACCGCCAGTACCATCGGCATATCTTACTTCAACAGAATATGGTCCACCGGGACGAAGGCCGCGGGAAAAGAATGCTCCTTTGGAGTTTGTGGTATGTGTTGAACGTGATCCGGATGGTGTATGGATAACAACAACAGTGGCACCTGCTACGGCTGTGCCGTCGGCATCACGCACGGATCCACGGATGGATGATGTAATTTCCTGAGCCTGTACAGGGATTGCAGAGGTAAGCGCAATCGCCATAGCTGTTGACGTCGTTACAAAGGCAGTTCTGAGCGCAGAGCTCATCATCAGACCTTTCATATTGGGTTTCAAACTTTTCATTTTCTTCTCCCTTTAGGGTTTATAGGAATTTGGTATTGTTTAAAGTGCGGACCATTTATATCTCGCAAAAGATACTTTTAGTGTCTTTTAATGCTACTTATTGGGAAGCTTAAATAATTTGATCAAAAAGTCAAATTTATATATAAATAATTGTGTAAAAAAGTTATTTTTTATTCAATGTTGCAAAAATGTTCAGGAAACCAGATGCACGGTGAATTAAATATGGTTAATTCATTAGCTTTCGTATGAGTTTAGGGGCCATTTGTGGTTCATCGGATAGCGTATAGCAACCCTGCATGTGGGATATGACCTTATTTGCATCTTCTTCAGTGCGGGCGTGAATCATGGCTATTGGGGTTTTTTCATCCAAATACTCCCCGATTCGGGCAACATCTTCTAATCCAACAGCCATATCGAGCTTCTGACCGGGTATTGAACGCCCGCCACCCAGCGTTATGATAAGATTGCCGATTCCGCGTACATCAATGGTGGAAATATATCCTGAGTCTTGCGCAAAAACAGGTTTGATCACAGGGGCCTTCGCCAGATATTGTTCCGGCCTTTCTGTAAAGTCTTTCGGTCCACCAAGGGCTGAAATCATTTCCGCAAAGATTTCCATGGCTTTGCCATTATCCAGGACGGCCTGTAATTTCTTCTCGGCTTCTGTGCGGTCTTTTGCTATTTTTGTCATTAACAACATTTCCGATGTCAGTGCCATGACTACTTCATGAAGTTTAGCGTCCCGCAGCCGTCCACTCAGGTAATCAAGTGTTTCCATAACTTCTAATGCATTGCCTGCTGTGCGCCCCAATACCTCATCCATAGATGTGAGGATCGCATGGGTGGGCATGCCATTTTCCCTAGCCGTATGAATGATGGAATTCGCCAGTTTCTCGGCCCTTTCCTGGGTAGCCATGAAGGCGCCATTGCCAAATTTAATATCCATTACCAGAGCATCCAGACCGGCTGATATTTTCTTGGACAGGATGGATGCCGTTATAAGTGGTACCGACTCCACGGTTGCTGTCACGTCCCGTACGCTATAGATTACACGGTCTGCTGGCGCGAGCTCTGCGGTTTGTCCAATGATGGCACAGCCGATTTTTTTAACAACCTTGGCAAAGGTGCCAAGGTCCGGGGTTGCATTATATCCGGGAATTGATTCCATCTTGTCCAATGTGCCACCGGAATGACCCAATCCTCTGCCCGAGATCATGGGCACAAAGCCACCACATGCCGCAATCATTGGTGCCAGCATCATGCTGACCTTGTCACCGACGCCGCCGGTGGAATGTTTATCAACCACAGGGCCGCCGAGATCTTGTGGCTGCCAGTCAATTTTATGACCACTATTGATCATGGCTCTGGTCAGTGCGCTGATTTCCTGCGTCGTCATGGATTTGAAATATACGGCCATGGTAAAAGCTGAAATCTGCTCCCGGCTCACCGTATTGTCAGACAGGCCACCAATCAGGCTTTTGATTTCCTGTTCTGATAATTCCTTGCCATCCCTCTTTTTACGGATGATCTCTTTAACAAGCATTCCATATTCCTTTGGTGGGTTGATATTTAATTTGGAAATATTTTTACCACACGGTAAAATTTTTTACCAATTTTAATTTGATTTTCGCCAAATCTGGGGTAGATTTAAAAAAAGATAGCGTAACTTATATCAGAGTCGCCAAAGAATAGAGAAAAAGTAACGAATAAAATAAAAGAGAACTCATGCAAAAAAAGAGATCCCGTATTCAAATCATCAACCAGCAAAAGGTTCTTGATGCCGGAACGGAAGTATTCGCAAAATATGGTTCGCGAGGGGCAACAATAGATCAGATAGCGGAAATGGCCGGAATGTCCAAACCCAATCTGCTCTATTATTTTAAGAGCAAAAAAGAAATTTACTTGGCGGTTCTGGAGCAAACGCTGAATAAATGGTTGCAATGTCTTATGGAATGGCAGGTAACGGGAAGTCCGGAAGAAACGATTACCAATTATATAAACAAGAAATTTGAATTTTCCCGGGATCATGCCGCCGGTTCACGGGTGTTTGCCAATGAAATTCTCGAAGGTGCCCCAATTTTAAAAAGTCTTTTGGGGGAAGAGTTGATGAGGCTTGTTGGGGAAGATACCCGTGTTATAAAGGGGTGGATTAAGGACGATCTCATTCGCCCTATTGAGCCAATACATCTTATATTTATGATCTGGGCCGTGACACAGCATTATGCTGACTTTTCAGCACAAATAGAAACGCTGACGGGAAAAACATTGGATGACGAAAAATTCTACAAACAGGCCAAAAAAACTGTCACCCAGATAATCTTGAATGGAGTATTAAAATAAAATGGATGGTGTAACACTCATTGATCACCCATTGATCAAGCATAAATTGACAATTATGCGCAAAAAACAAACGCCGCCCGCGCATTTTCGCGCTCTGCTTCGGGAAATTAGTCTATTGATGGGCTATGAGGTTACGCGCCACTTACCACTGGTGAATATGGATATTGAAACGCCCATACAAGCCATGTCATCGCCCAAATTGGCGGGTCGACGCATGTGCATATTTTCTATCCTTCGGGCCGGTGAGGGTTTGGCACAGGGGCTACTTGACCTGATACCCTCTGCCCGGGTTGGGCATGTGGGCTTGTATCGGGACCCAAAAGATCTTCATGCTGTGGAATATTACTTTAAGGCACCGCCCTATCTGGGGGAGCGGTTTTGTCTTACCGTGGATCCCATGTTGGCCACTGGAAATTCAGCCATAACGGCTCTAAACAGAATTAAAAGTGCCGGTGCCAAGGAAATAACTTTCCTGTGTCTTCTGGCGGCACCAGAAGGGATAAAGGCCCTCAGAGCGGCGCATCCGGATGTGCATATTTTTACCGCCGCCATTGATGAAAAGCTTAATGAAAAAAGCTATATTGTCCCTGGTCTGGGCGATGCAGGCGATCGTATTTTTGGTACCCTGTAAAGGCAGATAAGTCGACAAGTCTTGATAGCTCACATAAATGAGCGGTTCATTATATGTATAATGCCGTGGTTAAATTCTTGTCTTTAATTATCGTATCAGTTGTTTTTATACTTCAGAAAAAGCCTGTTCCATAAAGTGTTTCCGGCATAGAACTTCATAACGGTCATTGCCGCCGATGTCCGTTTGCTCGCCTTCCCTGATCACCTTGCCATACTTATCGGTACGCAGGTTCATGGTCGCTTTGCGTCCGCATTTGCAGATGGTCTTTAGTTCTCTCAGCTCATCAGCCAAAGCCAGAAGATGCATGCTGCCCTCAAACAAGTTGGCCTGAAAGTCTGTACGAATTCCATAGGTCAGCACCGGAATTCCGATTCGGTCACAAATAGCCGCCAGTTGAAATACTTGATCCCGGGTCAGGAACTGGGCTTCATCTATCAGTACGCAACTGAGTTTGCGCTTTTTAAGTTCTTGGGTGACCTGACTGTATATATCGGTTTTATCATCAAAGGTATGGGCCGTAGCCTCCAATCCGATGCGAGAAGCGACCTTCCCCGTACCGTAGCGGTCATCAAGTTCCGCCGTATAGAGCATGGTTTCCATGCCCCGCTCCTGATAGTTGAAGCTGGATTGCAACAGGGTTGTTGATTTTCCGGCATTCATGGACGAATAATAGAAATATAACTTTGCCATAAAATTCCCTGAGCCTGAAATTTCTTGAAAAAGGCCCTAACTTAACAGTGTAAAAAATTTACCATACGGTATATATATTAGGGCGTAAACTCATAAATAGGCTAGAAATATTATGACCACAGAAAGCAAATCACAAGAAGAAATATTGGTTGAGGCCGCAAGGGCGGCAAAGGAAAATACATATTCTCCCTATTCAGATTTTCCGGTTGGTGCCGCAGTATTGCTTGATGACGGACAGATATTCAAAGGTACCAATATTGAAAATGCAAGCTATGGTTTGACATGTTGTGCGGAACGGGTGGCCCTTTTTTCTGCCCGTACTGCAACCGACGCTAAGGTCAGTGCTCTTGCTATTTCTATTGGTCGTGAGGGGAGTGCGCTTCCTAAAGAATCACTGGTACCCTGCGGAGCCTGTCGGCAGGTTATGTCAGAATTCCTTGATCCCGAAACGCCGGTTTATGTTGATGGCAACCGCACATTCACCATGGATGAACTTTTGCCCTATTCTTTTATACTGGTTGAGTGATCCTTTTTCAAGCAGGGCTTTAGTAGTTGCGTGTAAAATTTTCTGCGATGCCGTGATGTGATGAGGGTAGGGTAACAGGAGATGCAATTTTGCACCTCCTGTATGATAGTTGTTGTTTAGAAGTATGAACGCACAGTCAAACCAAATGTCCGTGGTTGATTGGTACGGAAGCCAAGACGGGCCCGTCCACCACGTTCGCGGTCAAAAGACAGATTGGCATTCTCATCGGTTACATTGGTGACAGAAGCCACAACTTCCCATGTTTCCATAGCAATCCCGGCACTGAGGTTCAGCGTTTGATAGGCGTCCAGTTCAAGATCAACTGTTGTGGCATCGTTACCAGATGCGCCACCGAAAGGCAGCCCGGATACAAAGGTCCCCGCGCCAGGCTCCTGATCTGAAGGCTGGGTGAAGATGCTACTACGATGCTGGAAGGTAGCAGAAACATAACCTTCCGTATTATCGCCAAAGGAATCAAGTGGGAAGCTATAGGTTGCTGTTGCCGCAAGGTTAAATTTGGGAACGGATGGCAAACGGTTTCCATCACGTACGCCGCCGAGAACATCGCCGAAACTGTTCAATACTGTTGAATCAAATTCAGAATCAAGCACACTACCGGCTATTGAAAGATCAAGACCTTCTACCGGATGAGCTTTTAATTCAAACTCAACACCCTGTGAATGGGCATCCTCAACATTAAAGGAAACCCGAGAAGAACATGATCCTGCATCAAGGGTTACTTGAAGATTTGAGATTTTGGTATAGAAAGCGGCAACATTCAGCGTTACGTTGCCCGTGTTGACCTTTGCGCCGACTTCATAGTTCCACAATGTTTCGTCTTCATAGTCTTGAAAGCCACCGAAGATAGCCAGATCAGCCGCATCACAAAGCGCCGTGTTCAAGGGATCATTCACCCCGCCAAGTCGGAAACCTTTTGAAATCTGCGCATTTATTGTAACTTCATCATTGAAATCATAACTGGCCAGAATCCGTGGTGTGAAACCATTGGATGTTGTTTTATCAACCTGATCAACAACACCATTTCCGAATAGGCCAACCTGCGTTACGCTACGGACTTCTTCATAGTCGTAATAACGACCACCTGCGGTGAAATGCAAATCATCGGTAACATCATAAGTTGCTTCGGCAAATGCGGCAATTTGTTCCAGTTGATAAGGCAGGAGAGAGAAGAACGGTGAATCAACAGGTGCAATTCCCGCACCTGTAGCCGCCGCAGTTCCCGCACCTAATACGGCATCAACAGCAGCATCATAACCCGGTGTTGGCAAGAACTGTTTATAAAAACGGTCCGTATCTGAATAGAACACGCCAGCAACCCATTGCAGGGGGCCATCATCGTTGGAGCTTACCCGCATTTCTTGAGTGAAGGATTCTACTTTTGTTGTATCTAGCAAATTGGATGGTAGTAATGTCGCGGCATCGCCAAGAGCCAAATCGACAGAAACACTACCGGTCAAAGCGCTGGCATCGCGGCTCACCAGAATATCACGGTCAGTATAACTGGTAACGGATGTTAGATCAAAACCGTCGAAGTTAACCGCTACATTCAAATCTGCAATCAGGGTTTCGTCTTTGAAACCTTCGCGGAGCAGAAGGAACTGTTGTCGTTCCCCTAGCTGTACAGGGGGGCGTGTGGTCGTGTTTGTATTGGCAAACAGGTTAAAGACTTCCTGACGGTTGTTGCCGTCCATGTCGATTTCTTGATAAATCAGCCGTGGTGTAATTGTTATATTCTCAGTCGGTTTGAATAAAACCGTAATACGACCACCGGAACGGGATCCGCTGTTGACATTTTCGTCAATGCTGCCGCCTTCACGGAGGGCATCAATAAATCCTGCATATTCAGTATGATAGCCAACAACGCGGACGGCTGCTTTATCTTCAGAAATAGGCAGATTAACCATGCCTTTGATATGACCGCCTGTGCCGCCACCATCAATGACATTAAGGCTACCTTCCACACTACCTTCAAAGCCTTCTGTGTTTGGCTGATTGGTGATGTAACGGATGGTGCCGCCAATGGAACCAGAACCAAACAATGTACCCTGCGGCCCACGAAGAACTTCCACACGGTTCAGGTCATACAGATCAATATCCGGCGTAAAGAGTGACAGGGAAATAACAGATTCATCAAGATACACACCAACCTGTTCCTTAACACCAGGCTGGTCACGAATAATCTGACCCGCAGAAACACCGCGAATGGCCACCTGACTTTGCCCAGGACCCAGATTTTGAATCATTAGACCCGCAACATTCCGCGCGAGGTCTTCAAGGCTTGTAGCCCCGGTGCGCTGGATATCTGCCTGCGATTGGGCATTGATGGAAAAGGGAACATCTTTAATTAAGGATGAGCGTTTGGTCGCTGTCACCAGTATTTCTTCAAAGACGAATTTTTCATCAGCATTTTCTTGGGCATTGGCGTTGCCGGTTATGATCATGCTGGTTGCAATTGCTGTTCCGGCAAGCGCATTGAGTTTTCTTGATATTTTCATGGGTGTTTTCCTCAATAGTTGAAATTGGTAGGCTTTATAGTTGTTTTTATTATAATAGGTTAAGACGCTTTAGAACTATATTCTGACAAGACTTTTTTTGTTTTTTTATAACTCATATATATTAGAATGTCCAATATATTAGCATGTCTAAATTTAAATTTGATCAACGAGTAAAACTAAATTCCGTAAACGCCAAAGAAAATATTGCCAGTAATAATGGCAGAACTATGAAGGCGTAGAAAATAAGTCAGAAATGCAGAAACGAGGATGTCTTATGCCCACCAAAAGATTGTCTTGACGCCAATATTCATGGCTTCTTTCTGGGATACAGAATGACCCACCGATTATACAGCCTACCCATAAATTTTGGTATTATATCTGGCGCATAAACGTCGGGCGGTATTTCCTGTTATTTTATCGTTATGGGAATGTGAGTTTCTTTGATTTTTGGAAATTAAAAAATAATTGCATTGTCTTTATTTATAAGAGTATTTTTGATAAGAAAGTTATCTGGGCTTATTGGTTTGATTGGGAAAAACTATGTTACTTTATGGTGTCCCCCTTTAAAGACCACAAAATTGTTCGGAACGGTGACCGGGGCATGTTTCATCGTTTCTATAACCACATGGGTAGAATATAAAATTGAGAGGCTGAAAATGATTTCTTTGACAATTAATGACAAGAGCTATGAGGTGGATGTTGATCCGGAAACGCCGTTACTTTGGGTCATAAGGGATCACATTGGTTTTACGGGCACAAAATTTGGCTGTGGGGTCGGTGAATGCGGGGCGTGCACTGTTCATCTTGACGGGGCACCTGTGCGGTCATGTTCGCTTCAGGTCAGTGATGCCCAAAAAGGCGCGATCACAACCATCGAGGGCCTGTCACCTGATGCCTCTCATCCGGTGCAAAAGGCATGGGTGGCCGAAGATGTTCCCCAGTGTGGATATTGTCAGTCGGGGATGATTATGGCAACGGCAGCCCTGCTTGCAGAGAACCCCCACCCAACTGACGCGGAAATTGATGATAGCATCACAAATATATGCCGCTGCGGAACCTATCCCCGTATTCGCAAGGCTATCCACCTTGCTGCCGGCAATAAAGGGGAGATATAAAATGGCGATATCACAATTGAACAGGCGTAATTTTCTTTTATCTGCCGTGGCTACAACAGGGGCATTGACATTAGGCATAAGCTTAACAGGATGTTCGCAAGATAGCGTCCGTCCAGGGAAAAATAGTGAGACTCAAACCTTTAACGCTTTTATCAGTATTGCCAGTGACGATACAGTCATCATACAGGTGCCCTGTTCTGAAATGGGGCAGGGTGTGTTTACCGCCCTGCCGATGATATTGGCCGAAGAACTGGATGCTGATTGGGAAAAAGTAACCGCCGAAACCGCTTCAGCGGATAAGGCCTACCATTATAGAGTGGGTTGGGATGATCAAGCCACTGGCGGCAGCTATGCCATCGCCGGATGGTATGCCGCCCTTCGTCAAATAGGCGCCGCTGCCCGTGAAATGTTAACCGAAGCCGCCGCAGAAAAATGGGGTGTGCCCGTTGCAGAATGCAAAACCAATAAGGCCGTTGTTAGTCATCCTGCCAGTGGACGCTCCCTTGGTTACGGCGCACTTGTGGGTGATGCCAGCAAAAGGCCGATACCGGAGAACCCAATATTAAAGTCTGTCGATGATTTTCAGATCATAGGGCAACCCAAACCACGGAAAGATACGGCGGCCAAGGTTGACGGGTCGGCGATCTTTGGTATTGACGTAAAATTGCCGGATATGTTGATTGCCACCGTAAAGACAAGTCCCACATTTGGCGGGTCGGTCAAAGACTATAATGCAGATGCCGCTCTCGCCATGCCGGGGGTTAGAATGGTTGTCCCGGTTCCGGCTGGTGTTGTTGTCATTGCCGATAGCTTTTGGCAGGCTCACAAGGCCATAGATGCCCTGAATATTATCTTTGATCCGGGCCCGCATGCTGAATTGAGTAGTGATAAAATTTCCGAGACTCTACAAATGGGCCTTGATGAGAAAGGGCTGGTTGCCCATGAAAAAGGCAAGGTTCATGACGCTTTAAAAGATACAAATAATGAAATACTGACAGCGGTCTATGATACACCTTATCTGGCCCATGCCTGTATGGAGCCCATGACCTGTACCGCTGATGTACGTGATGATTTCTGTCATATCCTGGCCCCGACACAGTTCCCCACTAATGTACAGCGCGTTGGTGCGGAAATAACCGGCCTGCCTCTGGAAAAGGTCAAGGTTGATGTGACATTCCTTGGCGGGGGGTTTGGTCGCCGTTTCGAGATGGATTTTATTGAGCAGGCTATTCTGGCTTCAAAGGCGGCATCCCGACCGATTAAACTTATCTGGTCACGGGAAGAAGATATGGCTCATGATTTTTACCGCCCCATTTCCAGGATTCGTTATCGTGCCGCATTTGACGGAAAAACGGGGCAAGCCCTGGCGTTAGAATGTCGGCTCGCGTCGCCATCAATTTTGGCTCGTGTGGAAAAGCTGCCCATGGATAAAGTTGACAGGGTCATGGTGGAAGGATTAAGCGATCAGCCTTATGGGTTTTCCAATGCGCGGGTTGACTTTATTCGTAAAGACCTTGGGGTTCCCGTTGGTTGGTGGCGTTCGGTGGGCAATTCACAGAATGGTTTTATCCGGGAAAGCTTCATTGATGAACTGGCCCATATGCGCAGCGAAGACCCGTATCAATTTCGACGCAGGCTTCTTGTAGCTGAAAAACGTCACCTTGGTGTGCTGGATCTTGTTGCGGAAAAGGCCGGATGGAATGACCCGCTGGCCAAAGGGCATTATCGCGGTATAGCTGTGGTAATGAGTTTCAGAAGTTATGTGGCCGAAGTTGCCGAAATATCTGTACAGGAAGATGGTTCTGTAAAAATTCACAAGATCACCTGTGCGGTTGATTGCGGTACGGTGGTTAACCCCGGCATTGTTGAAGCTCAGGTAATCAGTGCGGTTATCTATGGCCTGACGGCGGCGGTAGATGGTGAAATAACCATTCAAAATGGTGCCGTTGAGCAAAGTAATTTCCATGACTACCCCGCCCTTAAGTTTGGTGAACTACCTGATATTGAAGTTCATATATTAAAAAGCGCCGAACCACCGACAGGGATTGGAGAGCCGGGTCTACCGCCTGCTGCTCCCGCTGTGGCTAATGCTATTTTTGCCGCAACGGGCAAACGTATTCGGTCACTGCCGTTCTCAAAACATGGTCTGACAATTGTTTAAATAATGCCGGAACCCGTGCCCCCTGTATCGGGGATGATTTTGCATAATTTCATATTTGCATAGCGTTAGTATATAAAAATTTGCTAAGCCGTATGCAAATAAGGCTGCTCAATTCTTTTAAAGGTTTAAAAACTTATGTCTGAATATATTTCCATAGGAAATTTAAAGGTATCGTCTGTTTTGCAAGACTTCGTCTCCCATGATGTTCTGCCCGGAACCCATATTTCCCCGGCACAATTCTGGTCCGGCATGGAAGACATCGTTAATGACCTAGCACCAAAGAATAAAGCCCTTCTGGAAAAACGTGATGCGATACAAGCCAGACTTGATGCGTGGTATCAGGCACAGAATGGTCAGGACGGGGACATGGAAACCTATAAAAATTTCTTATTTGAAATTGGATATCTGGTTCCTGAAGGTGATGACTTCATGATAACGACGGATAATGTTGATCCGGAAATTGCGACAGTAGCAGGGCCGCAACTGGTGGTGCCGGTCATGAATGCCCGTTTTGCCCTTAATGCGGCCAATGCTCGCTGGGGCAGTCTTTATGACGCGCTATATGGTACAGACGTTATCGGTGAGGAAAATGGTTTGGAAAAGGGGGCCGGTTATAATCCCCGCCGAGGGGCTGAGGTTATCAAACAGGCAGCAGAATTCCTCGATCAGGCTGCACCGCTTGCGCAGGGCTGTCATGGGGATGTCACCGCCTATGTGATAACGGATGGCACTTTGAAAATAACCTTAAAAGATAGTAGCGTTACCACACTGGCCGACCCGTCCCAGTTTGTGGGCTACCGTGGAACGACCTCCCTGTTGCTATGCAATAATGGTCTGCATATGGACATACAGATAGATACTGATCATCACATCGGTGCCCAGTCATCCGCAGGGGTTAAAGATATCATTCTTGAATCGGCTTTGACCACAATTCAGGACTGTGAAGATTCCGTCGCCGCCGTTGATGCTGAAGACAAAGTTATTGCTTATAGCAACTGGCTGGGTCTTATGAAGGGCGATCTTGCGGATAGCTTTGAGAAGGGCGGCAAGACCGTAAGTCGTTCCCTGAATGGGGACCGTACCTATACTGATGAAAAGGGCGGCACAATGACATTGCAGGGCCGTAGCCTGTTGCTGATCCGAAATGTCGGCCACCTGATGACCAATAATGCGGTTCTGGACAAGCAAGGCAATGAAATTCCAGAAGGCATATTGGATGCTATGGTAACAACGGCCTGCGCCATTCATGACTTTAATAAAAAAGGTCAGGGTGCCAACAGCCGCAAAGGCAATATCTATATCGTAAAACCCAAGATGCACGGCCCCGAAGAAGCGGCTTTCACCAACCTATTATTTGAACGTGTGGAAGACGCATTGGTTTTACCGCGCCATACTATGAAGGTCGGGGTAATGGACGAAGAACGCCGCACCACGGCTAATCTGAAAGAATGCATCAGGGCGGTATCTGATCGTTTGGTCTTTATCAATACTGGCTTTCTGGACCGGACCGGCGATGAAATCCATACCGGCATGGAAGCAGGGCCCTTCCTGCCCAAGGAAGAAATCAAGGCACAGGCATGGATCAGTGCCTATGAAGACTGGAATGTGGATATCGGACTTGAATGTGGTCTTAAAGGTCGCGCCCAGATCGGCAAGGGCATGTGGCCAAAGCCTGATGAAATGGCACAGATGATGGCGGCAAAGATTGCTCACCCACAGGCCGGGGCCAATTGCGCGTGGGTGCCGTCACCGACAGCAGCTACGCTTCATGTCATGCATTATCATTTGGTCAGGGTTTCTTCTGAGCAGGTGAAATTGTCTAAACGAGCGCGGGCCAGTCTTGATGACATACTTACCGTTCCTCTGTTGGGAGACAGAAAGCTTGGGACCGGCGAGATACAGGCTGAACTTGATAATAATGCCCAAGGCATTTTGGGCTATGTTGTACGCTGGATTAATCAGGGTGTGGGTTGCTCAAAGGTACCAGATATTAATAATGTAGGTCTGATGGAAGATCGCGCAACACTACGCATATCAAGCCAGCATATTGCTAATTGGCTGCGTCATGGCATATGCGATAAAACCCAGGTTATGAGGACCATGAAACGTATGGCCGCCGTTGTTGACCAGCAAAATGAGTCCGACCCGGACTATGACAGTATGGCCCCGGATTTTGAAAATAGTATCGCCTTTGAAGCGGCTTGTGACCTGGTGTTCAGGGGATGTGCGCAACCTAATGGCTATACCGAACCCCTGCTTCATGCCCACCGTATTGCAGTAAAGGCAAAAGCAGGCTGATTTTCACCCTCCATTATGTATGGATTTTCCAGAAACTCAAGACCAGGCCATTGATAGTACCGATCAAATAGTCAAGGTAAATATCGGTTGTCGTTAGCATTACCTACCAATTTCAGTAGCTATATAAAATTTATATATTATCCAGCACCCTATCGAATATATGCAGAAACCTACCGGGCAAAACCCTTGTTGTAATTTGTAATATGGATAAGAGTTAGCGGACAAATTATAAAATATACTGGTAGGAAAAGAACAAAAATGCGAATTGGTGTAGATGTTGGTGGTACGAATACCGATGCTGTATTGCTCGATGGCGATAAGGTATTGTCATGGTGCAAGATGCCGACAACCCCAAATGTGGGCGGTGGCATAACCGATGCCATATCAAAGATACTGGCAGATGCCGATATTTCGGCTGATGAAATTCAGTGTGTGATGATCGGCACAACTCACTTTACCAATGCTTTTGTGGAACGGAAAAAGCTTTTGCCTGTTGGTATCATCAGAATAGCTCTTCCCGCTGCACAGGCCTTGCCACCCTTGATGGACTGGCCAGAGGCGGTGGCTGAAAAAGTTGGTGGTACCATTCATCTGATAAAAGGCGGTTATCAGTATGACGGCCGGATAAATGAAGAATTGGACGAAGCGGCGATAATCGCGGCGGCACTTGATTTTAAAGAAAAAGGACTGCGCACGGTGGCAGTGGCCGGACTTTTCTCATCAGTTAATGGCGATATGGAACTACGGGCCGCTGAAATCCTGAAAAAGCATATGGGCGATATCAGTATTTCCCTGTCCCATACCATTGGTCGTATTGGTATTCTCGAGAGGGAAAATGCCACAATCATGAATGCCTCGCTGGCGGAGATGGCAAAAGAGGTTGTGAAGTCATTTCACCAAGCCTTGAAGGATCTAAATATCACGGCCCCTTTTTATGTTAGCCAGAATGACGGTACGCTGATGAATGCGGAATTTGTCGGGAAATATCCGGTTTTAACATTTGCTTCCGGTCCGACCAACAGTATGCGTGGCGCGGCTTATCTTTCCGGCATGAAGGATGCCATTGTTGCGGATATCGGTGGCACGACAACGGACGTAGGGATGTTGGTCAATGGCTATCCGAGAGAGTCCTCAGTGACGGTGGATATTGGTGGCGTTCGCACCAATTTTCGCATGCCGGATATTATGGCCATCGGACTGGGTGGCGGCAGTCTTATCAAGGAAGAAGGCTTAAAAGTTACCGTTGGACCGCAATCTGTTGGTTTTAAACTGCTGGAAGAGGGGCTGGTCTTTGGTGGATATACACTGACCAGCAGTGATATTGCCGTGGCGGCGGGTTACGTTGATATGGGCGATCCTGAGAAAGTTGCTTCTCTGCCCACTGGTATGATCGAAAAAGCTGTTGATGTCATTCATAACATCATGGCAGATGTTGTTGATCGCATGAAAACCAGTAGTGATCCGGTGCCGCTGATTTTGGTGGGAGGGGGTTCGGTATTGATAAACCGTGATATTCCCGGCACCAGTGATACGATCATTCCGGGTTATGCCTCGGTCGCCAATGCTATTGGGGCCGCCATTGCCCATATTGGTGCTGAAATAGACAAGGTTTATTCCTATGACGATATTGGCCGGGAAGAGGCCATGGCGCTGGCAAAACAGGATGTTACTGAAAAGGCCGTTGCGGCTGGCGCCGAACGCGGGACCATCGAAATCATAGATATTGAGGAAGTGCCACTGGCCTATGTACCGGGCGGCACGGTACGCCTTCGGATCAAGGCGGCCGGTCAATTGAATTTTGAACGGAAGAAGAACCAAGACAGGCTGTCAGTAAAGGGTTAGCAGGCAATATGGAAATTACATTTGAAAATATGGAAGACTTTGCCCGCGGGGCTGCGTTCCTTGGCACTGGTGGTGGCGGTGACCCCTATATTGGTCGGCTATTGGCCCAAAATGCTATCAAGGAATTTGGCGCACCCAAAGTTATTACTGCCGACGAATTGGACGATGATGCTGCAGTTTTTACTGCGGCAATGCTTGGTTCCCCACCGGTATTGATGGAAAAAGGTTGCCGTGGCGAAGATATAGACCTGGCCATTCACAAGCTTGAGGAAAGACTGGGCCGTAAGGCGGAGGCCATTCTGCCCATTGAAATTGGCGGCATGAATTCCACATTACCCATTATGGCAGCAGCCCGGCTGGGCCTGCCGATCATTGATGCCGATGGCATGGGGCGGGCCTTTCCTGAAATTCAGATGGTTACCTTTAGTGTCTATGGCTGTTCTGCAACGCCGCTTGTGGTCACCGATGAACATTTGAATTCTGTTCTGGTTGAGGCAGATACACCCGCAAGGGCCGAAGGTATCGTGCGGGCCATAGCGATCCAGATGGGTCTGAGTGTTATGTTGTCGGCTTATCCACTTGTGGGCAAACAGGTGAAGGATTATGCGGTTCACGGCACCCTTTCACTGGCTTTGGGCATTGGGACCGCCATCCGGGAAGGCCGGACGACGGGAAATCCGGTTGAGGAGCTTATCGGCTACCTGAAGACCACACCCTATTATAATCATGCGAAGATTTTATTTGATGGCAAGGTCACAGACCTCCGGCGGGAGACAACAAAAGGCTTCGCCATAGGGCATTGCCTTATGGATGCCCTGGACGGATCCGGGCGGAAAATGGAGATTATATTTCAGAACGAGCATCTCATAGCCCGGGAAAATGGAGTGATCAAAACCATTGTCCCTGACCTCATATGCATGGTGGACAGGGAAACGGCAGAACCCATTCCAGTAGAGCATCTGCGCTATGGTCAACGACTAAAAGTTATCGGTACGTCCGCGGCCCCCATCATGAGAACACCAGAGGCAATGGAAGTTTTCGGCCCCAGAAAATTTGGGCTGGATGAAGATTTCATTCCGATTGAGCAATTGTAATTTAATTTTGATAAACTAACCATAAAGGGAGACTACACAATGAAAAATATGATTTTAAAAGGGGTGCTAGCCTCAACGGCATTATCCATGATTCTATCTGCCCCTATAGCTTCAGCGGCAGATGAGGGCGATGGCATATTAGCACTGGAAGAAATTGTTGTCACATCACGGAAACGGGAAGAAAATCTTCAGTCCGTGCCGGATTCTGTTACGGCATTTGATGCGGTTGCCATTGAAAATGCCGGTATTGATGATGTTCAGGACTTTATCGACCTGACACCGAATATTTCCATGCGGGAAACCTTTCGCGCCGGTGTGACATTCATTACTATTCGCGGCATAACAACAGGCCAACAAGGCTGGGCGCCCGTGACCTATACGGTTGATGGTGTTCAGGCCAGTTCCCTTGATGCCATTAATCAGGGTGCCCTGACAGATATTGAGCGGATCGAAGTTCTTAAAGGCCCGCAAGGCGCCTTATATGGTGCTGGTGCCATAGCCGGTGCTATCAATGTGGTCACCAAGAAACCGACAAACGAGTTGGAAGGAAGCGTGAAAGCTTCATTTGGTAATGGTAATGACATAAAACTCTCCGGTGCCATCTCAGGGCCACTGGTGGAAGACAAAGTTCTGTTCAGGATCGGAGCCTATTACCGCAATACTGATGGTCTGATTGATAGCACCGATGGTGTTGATCTTGATTTTGAAGAACATATAACCGTCAAAGGACGGCTGATCTTCACATTGGATGATCTCACCATTGATCTTCGGGCCTCTTATACCGATAGTGAAGGCGGCGCCGCCGATCAGGAACTTGTCAGTAGTGTTGATCTGCTTAATGAATTTGATACACCCGCTGCCCCCGGACCCGCGCGCGGTATAATTGGTTTTGAAAATCGTGCATTTGCCGAACTTTCTGCTAAAATCGATTGGGAAACTGATGCGGGAACCTTAACAGCCGTAAGTGGTTATAGCGATATTGATCAGGATTTATTTGGTTCAGCCTCTTGGGCAAAACCACCGACTGCTACCCTATTTGGGTTTACGGTTGGCGGGCCAAGTGACCCCTTTCCCGACGTTTTTCAGGACTTGCAGGATAATTTTAAGAGCTTCACACAGGATGTTCGTTTTACATCCAACGCAGATCAGCCATTTCGCTGGATGGTCGGGGCCTCTTATATGGACCGTGAAGTTGTGAATTTATTGAGTGTTGGCGCCATGCTTGTGGGTGATGAACGTATTGAAGCCAATATGCTCCGCTTTCTAAACCGCCCTGATGTCCGTAATGGTCAGGCCTGGGGTTTTTATGGTCAGGCGAACTATGACATCACGGACAAGCTGGAACTGACTGCGGCTCTGCGTTATGACACCTATGATTTTGATACGACCAACTTTACAGATATGACGTTATCAACGCCAATTCCAGTACCAACTGCGGATGGTTCTGGTCTGGTTGATACCCAGACATCAACCAATAGTAAATGGCAACCTAAAGTTCAACTGGCCTATCAATGGACGGATGATGTCATGACCTATATTACTTATGCTGAAGGTTTCCGTTATGGTTTCTTTAACACAGGGAATGTGACCAAGCCGGAAAATACCAAAAACTTTGAATTTGGCTTTAAATCCATGCTGGCTGATGGCCGGGTGCGGTTGAATGGTGCCATATTCCATATTGATTTTTCAGATCAGCAATTTACAACCGTCGTTCCGGATGCCCCTTTCCGCTTGACGAGCAATGTGCCTGAATCCAATATCAATGGTGGGGAACTGGAGATTGTTGCCCTGCTGGCGGAAGGTTTGGAACTGAGTGGCGGCCTTGGTGTTATTGATGCCAAAATCGTGGGTCAGGGACGGTCACCGTCCACACCGGATTATACGCTAAATCTTTCGGTCAGCTATAACACCCAGATTACAGACGAATGGGACGTATTTGCCCGCGTAGATTATCGCCATCAGGGTTCTTTCATATTGATAGATGCCGATGCCTCTCGCTATGAAATTACGCCGAAAGATTATGTTAATGCGCGCCTTAAGTTCCGCAACGACAATTGGTCTATCGGAGCCTATGTTGATAACCTGTTTGATGAAAGACAGGCCAATAGCTTTGGTTTCTTGGGAACCGGTTTTGTGCGGGCAAACAGCCTGCCGCGGTCATACGGCATAGAGACCAGCGTTAATTTTTAATGTAGACATATAAATTTTCTCCGGGGTCATTCTTTAAATGTTAAAGCGGCCCCGGTGTTTTTTTGTGTAAAGGATGGAATAAGTTATGGACCGGATTTCTGTTGAGCAGATTTTAGGCGATTCTATTGTTTGGGACAACCATGCCTGCATGCCGCTCAGGCCAGAGGATGACCATTTTTTGCCACAGTTGGAACGCTATTATAAAGCCGGGTTTGACGTGGTTTGCCTGAATATCGGTTTTGATCCGGTTGGCTGGCAAAATACATTCCCCATGGTATCGCTGTTTCGCCGCTGGATAGGGCTAAATAGTGATAAATATTTGCAGGTTAATTCGGTTTCAGAGATAAGACTGGCCAAGAAAACAGGACGTTTGGCCATTTGCTTCGACATCGAAGGCGGCAGCGCCCTCAACGGCGATATTAATCTGGTACAGTTGTATTATGATCTCGGCGTCCGGTGGATGCTGATGGCCTATAATAAAAATAATATCCTTGCTGGTGGCTGTCAGGATGAAGATACGGGGTTAACTGAATTTGGCCGACAGGTTATTGATGAAATGAACCGCATTGGCATGGTGGTCTGTTGTAGCCATACGGGATACCGTAGCGCCATGGATATTATGGAACATTCACAAAAACCTGTCATATTCTCCCACTCAAACGCCGCAGCGGTATGGAGTCACCCCCGTAATATTGGTGATGATTTGATCCGCGTCTGCGCTGAAACGGGCGGGGTGATTGGTATCAATGGCCTTGGGCCCTTTCTGGGCAATAATGACATCAGCACAGAGAATTTTATCCGGCATGCTGATCATATCGTGCAGTTAGTAGGCCCAGATCATGTGGGTATTGCTCTTGATTATGTTTTTGATCAGGAAGAGCTTGCTGATTTTATTGACCAAAACCCGGATGTTTTTCCGCCGGAAGAAGGCTATTCCACAGGGCTAAAAATGGTGCCGCCTGAACAATTGATCGATATTATGAGAGGCTTGCGGAAGTTAGGCTACTCAGATAGTGACCTCCGCTTGATAGCTGGTGAAAATCATATGAGGTTGGCAAAAACTGTCTGGAAAGAGAATTAATAATGACGGCCCAAAGCACAGAACCACTGGTATCAGAAGATCAAACCGTCAGCGGCTGGCATGTAGCGATGATCGTTATTGGCATTGCTATCACTCTACCTGCTTTTTTGGTCGGTGCGGAAATTATGGGAACGCTGGGTACCAAACAGGGAACATTAGCCATCATTATTGGCGGAGGAATTTTAGCGGCCATAGCCAGTGCCTGCATGTATATTGCGGTATCAGAACGGCGAACAACCTATCAGTTGCTGGATGCGTCATTTGGCAAAATGGGTAGTCGTATGGTCAGCTTTCTAATTTCTCTGACCCTTTTGGGTTGGTTCGGGGTTACTGTTTCGCTTTTTGGACAAGCCGCAGCCAAATCATTTGAGGAAATTTTTGCGCTTCATCTTCCAATTGGCTTTTATATAATAATTGGCTGTCTGGTAATGACTATAACCACTATATATGGCTTTCGGGCTATGGATATTTTAAGCAAATTCACGGTTCCTCTGATGTTGGTGATCCTGATCGTGGGCGTATATTTTGTATCGTCAAATTTCTCATGGCAGCAAATTTGGAATATGCCAGCAAATACAGAAGGGGTTGTCACCGGATTTGGTGGGGCGGTTTCTATCGTTGTTGGCTCCTTTATGGTCGGTGTTACAATCTTGCCGGACATTTCCCGGTTCATTAACCGTAAACGACAGATTTATGTGGCATCGTTGGGAAGTTTCGGAACTTTCTTTACTCTGATTTTGATCATGGCCGGTCTTCCGGGCCTTATGACGGGGGAGAAAGATCTGGTCGTTAGCATGTATCAATCTGGTCTTGGTATTCCGGCATTGATCATGATGATATTTGCCAGTTGGACCACGAATGTTAGCAATCTTTATTCTTGTAGTTTAGGGATGGCACAGGTCGCCCCCAAAGTGAAGCGGTGGCAAATAACGATATTATCCGGGATTGTGGGCGGCGTGTTTGCCCTGTCCGGTATCATGGCGCATTTAATAGAATTTCTTGTTCTGTTGGGTATTTTTATTCCGCCTGTGGCCGGTATTTATATCTCTCATTTTTTCTTCTCCTGCGCGGAGAGCAGAAATGCTGTTTCATTATCAGCGATTGTGTCCTGGGTTTTGGCCTCGGGTACGGCATTTGCAACATCAAGAGACTTGTTTGCCCTGACGAGCATTCCCGCAATGGATTCACTGCTCATGGCCATAATTTTATATGCGGTTATTGCAAAAGCTTATGTTTATTTGCTTCGCTCACAGCCATCAGACGGCTATTAACGTCCAGTTTGCTGAATAGGTTTTTGAGGTGGAATCGGACCGTATTTTCTGAAACATCCAGATTACGGGCGATGACCTTATCGGAAAACCCTTCGGCCAGTTGACCCAGAACCTGCTTTTCTCTGCGGCTCAGGGTAATATTGATTTTCGGCGATTTAGCTTCGTTTAGTTGATTCAATAGATATTGCGCATGATCCTTTTCTGATGATGCATTGTCTTGAATATAGGCCTCAAGGGGTGCGATGATGAATGGTTCTTCGTCAAGAATAAAACGCAGAAAGCCACTGGACCGAACAAAAACCAACACTTTTTCAAGTTCCTGAAAAGCAGTATCTTTATCACTATTTTCATATAAGGCGACCGACAGTAACAGACAATATTTTTGGATAGCACGGGTTTCTTGTTCAGGTTGATGCCCTTCTATTTGCGCCCGAAGCTCCCTGATGGCTTCTTCATATCGCTTTTCAGCGATCAATAGCCTCACCAAAGCCTGGACAACACCATAACATTCACGGACCGAAAAAATGATGCTGCTGTCTCTTTTATAATCCTGAAATGTCAGGTTGTTTTCCTGTACTATTTTACGGGCTTTGGCTATTTGTCCTGCTCGGCACAAGTGGCCAACTTTATTGGCGATCACCAATCGGTTTAGTCGTTTTAATTCCTCCCGCTTGATGTAGGAAATAGCATCATCACTTAAATTCAAGCAGGCACCCAGACCCTTTTGTAAGTAAGTTAATGCAGTGGATGTGCTATAGCCTACAGCATAAATCTCATACCATGCCTCGCCGGTTTCCAGCCGATGATTGATATCTCCCAACAAACGTGCGGCGGTATTCAATTCATTTTTTTCGTAATGCCATTCCGCCATGAGAATATTAAGGACCAGCTTTAAATCCTTATCGTCAATGAAATAACGTCTCAGGTTATCCTGTACCTTCTTGTAATGCTCTTGTGCCTTGTCCAGTTTGCCTTCGGCTGTCGCCACGACCCCCAAGTGAATATATATATAGGTTTCACCAAATACAGAATGATGCTTCTGGAAATGGGTAATAGCTTTCTCGCCAACGTTCACCGCTTCGCGGAAGTCCCCCTTTTGAAGATGAAAGACACAAAGGATTGTATAGACAAAACCAATCTGGATGTTGTCAATATACTCAAACCTCTCAATGGAATGGACAAGGTTATCGCTCATCTCTTTGGTGAGGGGCGTTCCTTCATAGACAGCGAGTGTAGAAGTAATAACGGCAAGGTCATAGTCCAGTTCCGCAGAATGGGGCTGTTTATTATTCTCTAAATCCTGCCGTACCTTATTATAGATATAGCGGGCATCATTCAGCAGGCCGTCTTTCAATAATACCAGAGCTCGCAATAAGCTCAATCGGGGCCGTGCTTTGATGATATGCTCCGGCAGAAGGGCGTGGGCCTTACGAATACGGGACATGCCTTCTTTGTTCCATAGTAGAATACCACCGGATTTTTCGAGCATTGTTGCGGCAGTTTCCGGCTCGTCGGCTTTCAGGGCGTGGCGGATGGATTGTATGATATGTCCTTGATCCAGAAACATATTTGCTGCTTTTAAATGGAGATATTTCATTCGCCCGGGGTTTGTCTGTTCCAGATAATACATCAGGGCTTCCCGGAACAGGGGGTGGAGACGGTAAAGGGTTTCGCTATTCTCCAACGGGGTAATCAGTCTGTTTAATTGCTCTAGTTCTTTTAAGAGAATACGGCTGTTTCCATCTTCCCGGATCAGGTCTGCGGTATCCGAGTCAAATTGCTCCAGAATACTGACATCCAACAGTAGGTTCTGTTGTGGATCAGGTAAATTATTTAAAATCTGCTCAAAAATATATTCACGGGTGTCCTGTTCGGTTCCTTTAAATTTATCGACTATTCTCTTGTAATCGTTATGACCGACAAGCGAGTTTCTGATTAGTTGCAGAGCTACGGGCCAGCCCTCGGTTTTTTTATTGACTGTCTGCAGGGTTTTTTTATCCAGCGTGCCACCAAGGAATTCTTCAATCTCAAAGGGGGTGAATTTCAAATCAGTTGTGGTGATATTATTGACCTGTCCCTGTAATTTAAGGGTTGATAACTGTAAGAGGTCCGCCGTTCTTGTGGCCAGAACCACATGCAGGTTATCTGGTGAATATCGCAGAAGCGGTTCAAGAATAGTTTTCACCGCTAAATGATCAAGTTTTTCCACATCATCCAGTATCAGCACAACTTTTGTTTCCTGTTTGGCAATGGCTGATACCAGAACGCCTATGATGGTCCGATAGGAAGTATCCGGACTGAAACCGGTAGGGTTTAATTCGAAGATGTCTTCAGCCAAGCCTGCTATGGCTAGAGAATAGGCAAGATAAATAGCAAACAGGGCAGGGTCATTATCATCCACATCAATATTCAGCCAGGCAACGGGAATATCTTTTTCCAGAAGCTCTTTGCGCCAAGACCCCAGTAAAGTTGTTTTGCCAAAGCCTGCCGATGCAACAAGCACAGATAATTTCTGGTTTAAGCCGGAATTTAACCTTCGGGTCAGTTCGTCGCGATCAATAAGAGAAATATGGTGTCTTAACGGCAGGGTCTTTGTAACAGTCAGCCACGGCGGAAAGGCATCTGAGATTGTCAAACTGTCATCCATACAATTGCTGTTCCTATTTTGCCGCACTGCCCAATAATATTATATATCATATGACATTATCCCCCCATATGGGAGATTAAATGATAAAGGCATTTATTGATTTGGAGTTCTGGAGGTGAGAAAGGGATTATGACCTTCTCCGCCATTGTTATTACAAGCTATTGTTTTATATAGAGCTATCATTTGAATCCACAGTCGGGAAACGTTCGCCCAGTGTATAGTCCAGTGTATTGAATGTACATATATTAATAATCCGAACAGAGCTCGTGGGTACGTTTAAGAATTTATAGAATTCTTAAAATCATAATTACCTGTGCCTTCATCACGCGGAAGTAAAATACAAAAATTAATATATCCATCAACCTTCATAGCACATCATTTAGGTCAAAATTTTGATTGGCTAAGTGACGTAATGCAACAGGTGTTTTATCCCGCAGAGCTTCTTTGCATGGAGCGAAACTTCGGATATGTGAGATGGCTTTAAAAAATTGTACTAAGAGTTCTATATTTGAATGGTTTTTCCCAGACGATTACTTAGTTCAGCAATCTCCAATAGCTTTACGACCTGAACAGCTTCTTCAGCCCTAACCGGTACTATTGAATTCCCCATAATTGCATTGGCAATTCCGGTATAATAAGATTGATAACACCCCGTTTCCGTTGGGACTATGATATTATCTTTTTCAGTATAAAGCACACCAAAACAATTAGCATCTTCCCGGCCAAATGCAGGCATATTAGGTAATGATCCCTTTATGAGCTGTTCCTCCTGTGGATCAAGTCCGTATTTAATAAAACTTCCTTTTGTGCCTTGTAGATGAAACCGTAGATTTGGGCCTGCGGAAAAAGAGCTGCCATGAAGGATAACTTCACAATTTGAGTAATGGAGTAGCACATGGAAATAATCAGTTGTTTCTGAATTATCCCGTGATATCAGACATCGTGCCGTAATTGCATCGGGTGATCCAAAAAGACTTAAGGTCTGATCCAATAGATGTGCACCTAAATCAACCCAAATACCACTCCCGGGTCCGGCTCGTTCCCGCCAACGGTCCCGGGCAATTGGCCGAAAGCGGTCGATATGAGATTCAAAAAAGTGAATTTTGCCCAAAGAACCATCTTCAATTAATTTTTTAACTGTAAGAAAGTCACCATCCCATCTTCTGTTATGGAAAACTGACAGGATTAACCCATTAGCTTTTGCGAGTGCGCAGAGTTCTTCTCCTTGTTTACTTGATGTCACCATAGGCTTTTCCAAAATAACATGTTTTCCATTGTTTAGACATATCTTGGCGAGGTCGTAATGAACATCATTTGGGGCCGTAATAACCACAAGTTCGGCGTCTGATTTCTGGATTAAATCCATAGCGTTATCATAGATGAGAACATCGGGGTATTTCTCCCTGACCATATCCTCTTTACTTGTGCTTATGGATACTAATTGGAGGTTTTCTTCGTGTTTTATAAAGGGCAGGTGGAATGTATTTGCGGAGAAGCCATAACCTATTACACCTATTTTTATCATAAAATTTAAGCCCTTACCGTTAGAAAGTGATGAAGCAGTTTGCCGTCAAACGGCCTCTGTCAGGCGTGGCACTCAAGCCGTGCTGGGGTTGTATGTTGCCCGAATGCAGGAGATTGCTACGGTAAATTACAATGCGATTATACAGAGCGTCAATACTGGCAGTTCGCTCAAATAGCGCGGTGTGGCCATTGATATACTCAGGATTGGGAAGTCCAACCGCATGTGCCTCTCTTTCAAGGGTTTTAGCATAGGTTATAGAACGTTTTTCAGAAATTGTTTCAAAGCCCGTGCTGCGATGCCGGTACAGTGATGTCCCGCCAAAATGAGGGGCGCATAGATATAGCACAGCGGCAAATTGATTTGAATTGCTGGTATCAAAATGGGGAATACGCTGGATAGGTAACAGCTCTTTTGGTTCACAGGTAGTGAGACGTAACTCGCAAAAAATAGCCTTTAGGATACTGTCTTGTTCCAGATTAAATATGGTCCGGATCGGGTTAGCTATGGCGAGCATGAGGGTTTCACCATAAGATTCCGGCAGGGGTTTCCGCACACCCGGATAATAGTCAGAAACTGGTTTAAATTCAGGAGAGGCACAGGCATAGGTGACAAGATCGTCAGGCTGTTCAAATAAATTATCAATTTGAATAACCATATTCCGTTCGTGACCGATATAATGCACTTTGGTTTGCATTTGTGGGTTTATGAGAAAATTCAGCATCGGTCAGTCTTCTGTTTTTTGAAGCCATGCACTTGGCTGTTCAAGCCGGGAATTTTTTTTCTGAATAAGAGCATAAATCTGCCCCAGAGAGGCAATCATAGTATAGATGGGGTTAAGGTAGTCGCTGGAATGAAGCGAAAATAACGTATCTTTGTCAAGGGTTTCTAACTTTTCTTCATCAATGGAATACATGCCCTCAGCCCGAATTTCCTGCTGGTCTGCAAAGGTGATGTCCAGTGATATGGGTGTCACAAGTTTAAGGTCCAATAGTGTATCAATGAATTTGCGGGTCTGGGCTTCACCATCTATCAAACTGCCCAGAATAGATTGCATGGTTGTCAAAAACTCTGTTTCCTTGCCTGTTGCATCAAATATTGCTTCCCCTGTATTCTCATCCACGCTTTCATCATCTATATTGATGCAGATGATATAATCATGATCCTTTTCATTTTGTTTTTGATCGTTTTCGCCAATAAAAAATGGCTGCCGTCTCACGTTGAGGGGGGTATATACGGCGCTCCATTCCCCATCTTGCCAAAATAAATTTTCACCATCTTCAAATCCAAAAAGCACCACGCATACAAATTGGCCGGTTTCGCTGTCTTTGGTAAAAAGGATCGGATACTGAATGGATAATTTAAGAAATTCACTCATAACAACGGGCATCATTCTCTGATACGCGCATTGCTTCTTTGTGGCAGCCATATCAATTTTGATATTCCGATGGTGAATTTTGCTGAGGGCCTCTAGTTGCGCCATAATGTCTAATTTTCCCTATGAAAAGTTTATTATATTGATTGGAATCCGTGTTCGTGTAGTTTTTTGATCAGATCGCGGTTCTTGGGTAAAGTTGCAAGTGCCCGCTTGACTGCCTGCATATTTCGTCCAAACAGATCATCTGCCTGAGCCTGCTCTGTCAATTGTGTCTGACTGAGTGAGAAGTCTGTTCTGAAGCCCATACCATATAAGACATATTGATAGCTGGCCGCAGGAAATACTTCATTGTTGCTGGTGAAGTCCATGTCGCCGGGTGCGCGATATTGCCATAATTTCATAAGATCTTTAAGGCTTTCTGGTATGGTGTCGGGATCTCGGTTATCGCTCCAGAATTTATTATCGGTACGCTTGCTGAGTATATAATGCAGCTTGAGAAAGTCTATAATCCGGTCCCAACGGTATAGAAAAATTTCATTATAGCGTTTCGCGACAATATCCATCACATTACGGTCAGCGGGTAACTGCTCACTGATCATAGTGGCGGACAGTTCGATCAAAACTAGTGCGGAAGCTTCCAGTGGTTCAAGAAATCCAGCAGACAGGCCGACCGCGACACAGTTGTTTTTCCAAAATATTTTCCGGTGGCCTGATCGAATTGGTATCTTGCGTATCATCAGATCTTTGTTTTTTACCCCGATATAACTGCGCAAGTCGTGTTCTGCCTCATCTTCGCTGGTATGTTGGCTGGAATAGACATGACCAACACCACGGCGAGTGCCTAGGCCAATATCCCATATCCAACCGGCCTGTTGGGCCGTTGAAATAGTATGTGAAGCTATCTTACTATCTTCATCGTCATATGGTACCTGTACCGCCAGCGCATTATCAATGAATAAAATATCACTTTTATCAAGAAAGGGGACGCTATAATGTTCCCCGAGAAGCAATGATTTAAACCCGGTACAGTCTATAAAAAGATCTCCGGTTATATCGCCATTATTTTTGGTGGCGACGGCAGTAATATCGCCATTGGGGGCTGGGCGAACCTCCGTAACATTGTCAAGAATATGATGAACGCCCAGTTTTTCCTTACAGTGCTTCTGTAAAAAATCAGCTAATTTTCCCGCATTCAGGTGGTAAGCATAGTTGGCTACGGAATCATATTCGGATGTTGTGATTAATTTAGGCGCAAGACCCTGCTCACAAATATGTTCCTGAAAGCAAACCGCTTCTGAAAAAGAAATTTTGTCAGCATACTTATGCCAGTAGGGAGCAAGATCCATTTTTAGAAAACCCTGTGGCAACATCAGGGGGTGATAATAATAATCTTCTTCAGAGCCATCCACCCATTTGGCGAATTTAGCACCCTGTTTGAAAGTAGCATCGCAGTATTTCATAAATTCTGTTTCTGAAATACCCATTTTTTGCAATGTACTGCGCATTGTTGGCCATGTGCCTTCACCAACCCCAATAATTTTTATATCTGGTGATTCGACTAATGTCACCTGTATGCTGCCCTCGGTATCAGAGCGAAGTTTAGCGGCTAAAATACCTGCCGTTATCCAGCCCGCGGCACCACCACCAACGATAACAATTGACCGGGTTGCAGAGTTTTTTGAGCTGTTATTGGCATCTGACATAACGTACACCTATTTAACTTTAATTTCTTAGCTTTGTATCACGCTCTGAGGGCACGCACAAACACCCATCAAGAGCCCAAAAAGCGCCGTCAGAAATAACTGACGGCGCTGATTAGAAAATTAAGAGAGCTAGAAAGAAACGCGCGCTCCTAATGAGTATCTGGCTCCACTGTCTTCAGCATTCAAAAACTGGTTCTCGAACCTCCCATGCTTAGTCACAATTTCACCAGTAACATTAATACCTTCAAAGAAAATAGTAATATTCTCTGATACATCATAACTTGCACTAAGATCAATCTGATAGAATGAATCAACAAATGTCACACCATCCCCGTTAAGCTGCGTTAACGATTGCAGGAATGAATCGCGCCAGTTATAGGCTACACGGAATTGATAAGGTCCCTTTTCATAGAAACCAATAACATTCCATGAATTACTCAGGCCAGTCACGGCAAATATCTGCGTGATATCACCAGGGTCAAGCTCAGTATCACTATCAACAATCGTCGCATTGGCGATTACACCGAAACCAGTTTCACCAAATGTATGCTGAGCCGCCAATTCAATGCCGCGTACAACAGCACTTTCACCATTGAATGGCCGCGTTACACTAAAGATGGCAACTTCATCCGCAGCATCCGCAGCATTAACATCCGTACCAGTAGACGGGTCGGTTAATAACCCACCACCAGCAAGTTCAAATGATTGTTCCTCTGTACCATTTACGATAAAATTGTTCACATTTTTTCTAAAAACACCCACAGAAAGATAATTATTAAATCCATAATAATATTCCAGAGAGAAATCCAGGTTATCTGATGTAAATGGCTCCAGGTCTGGGCTTCCGCTTGTGGCTGTTAAGTCGCCGCCTTGGCGTGTGGTGCCAATGACAGTTACTGGCGCCATACTCGTAAGCGTTGGACGGGTTTGTGTTTGAGAAGCCGCAAAACGTGCAATCAGATTGTCTGTAATATTCAATTTTGCATTCAGGCTGGGCAATAGTGAATCATAAGACGATTGAGCATTTGCAGGTATAGCAGACCCAAAGACTGCTAACATTTCAGTGGCATCAAGAATGGTCAGGCTTTGAACAGGAGCCTGAGTTCCAACAACGGATACATCTGTTTTTTCAAAGCGTACACCAGCATTCACGGTAATCGGCATATCACCAATTGCACCAGCAAAATCAAAATCAACATAGGCCGCATAGGTTTTTTCTGTCACTTCAAAGGAATTGTCCCTTCTAACGGCATCAAAACTCAGGCCACTAACCTGTTCAACAAAAGCAAATTGATCTTCACCGTTATGGGCAAGCCATTGCGTGAACAGCCGTTCATTTCCGCTGACACCGTCTAGAAAGTCATCCCCGGCATCAAATATAAATTGGGAATTAGGATCAATCGTTGGAAAGTCAGGAAAGCCACAGAATGTACAATGAATACCAACGCCTTCATTGTCAAAACGTGTCAGGGCTTTTTCTTCTTCACTGAACATTGCCCCAAAACGTACACCTATTAGCCCAGATGTCTTGCCTTCATCCCATGTATTATCAATTTTGAACTGTTTAATTTCATCCTTGACGGCCCAACCACGGCGCAACATCACATGAGCACGACTATTGGCAGGATCAAGAAAATCAGACACCCCATCAGGAGTAACACCGGGCTGATAGGCGACGCCATCTATTTCTTGTTGTCCACTAAAAATGCCCGCATCAGCCGTATCAAATCCACTTACATATGGCAAAATAGCATCATCACTCTGGAATCTGACACGGTTGGCAAAACCAATCAAAGACAATTGATCACCACCGCCGTTATTTGCGTCTCTTTCTGCGGATGAGTAATTGGCATCAAATACCACATTAAGTGAATCACTCGCATCCCAATCGGCGCGAAAGCCAATCGCATATGTTTCCGTTAAGCGATCAAATTTCTTTGAGTGGAAATCGGTTGAAAGCCCTCTTTCCTGAAAAAGATCAATGACAGTACCATTCTGGTCTGTCACGGCATTTTCAATATTAGGTGCTGTAAACCAATGTCCAAAAGATGTGGTATCCGTTTTAATATCAAAATCGGAATAGAGGCCATCAACGGTGATTTCAAGATTATCTGTTGCGGCATATTGCAATACCAGACTGGCGTTGGTGCGTGTTCTTTCTTCAAAGGTTACTTTGTTGTCAAAGTTTCTGGGCGAGAAAATATTGCCATCGAAACCGGCACCACCATTTAACTCAGACTGTGGGATACCAACATTTTCAAGCCAGCCATCAGTCTGTGCCTGATCTAGGCGTGTGTCACGCCTCTGATAAGAGGCCGCTAAAAGAACCCCAAGCTTGCCATCATTAAATGTATTACTGATTAGGCCTGATACGCGAGGCTGCACACTGTCATCATTTTGTTCGTATGCACCGGCACCTGATAACACCACTTTGAAACCATCAATATCGAATGGGCGGGCCGTCGTAATGTTCACTGTTGAGCCAACCCCCCCTGACTGAAGTCCGGCCATCGAAGTTTTATGGACACTGATACCACTGACCAGTTCTGAAGCGATGGTATCAAAACTGAAAGCGCGTGATAGATTTTCACTGGCAATTTGCCGTCCGTTAAAAAGCACAGTATTAAATTGAGGCCCAAAACCCCTGACGGTGATTAATTGGCCTTCTCCGCCGGATCGGTCAATAGATACACCAGAAATACGCTGAAGTGATTCAGCGAGGTTGGTATCCGGGAATTTACCCATTTCTTCAGCAGAAATAGCATCTACAACACCAAGCGACCCTGATTTTACATTAGAGGCATCACGTAGACTTTTCCTGATACCTGTAACTACAATTTCTTCGAAGGCTACATTTTCTTCTGCACCCTGTTCTGCCGTTTGAGCATTTGCATGAACGCCGGCTGATGTGGCAAGCACTGTCGCAGATGCGGTAGCAAGCATATTACGCTTTAATTTAGAATTTTTTAAATCTCCAAAATATCTCAATTTCTTTTCCCTGACTTGTTTCATTAATTCGGGCATCGCTTTAATAGCAATAACACCGTCTTCAGTTACAAGTGCAATCAAGCCAGTTCCAGATAGCAGCGCATCAAGAGCTGCCTGCAGCGTCAGGTCTCCAGCAAGGCTGTTGACCTTTACATATTTTGCGACATCTGCGGGAAATAGGACCAATGTATTAAATTGGCTGCTTAAATCAATCAAAGCCTTATCCGCAGTTGTGCGGTTAATTCTGACTGACCTCTCCTCCCCAGGTGAAGCATAGACATATGTATTCGCTGTAACCATCATGGCAAACACGGCCACTCGGCATACAGAACAGGGCCTGCTGAATCTCTTCATTTTAGACTTCACTGAAGGTGAGTCATTTTGCAGTAACCTTGAATATAAAGAGCTCACTGGGGTGGATTTCCTCCAAAAGAAATTTAATTTATTTAAGTTCTTTAGTTTTTATTGTTTTTCTTTGTTTGTTAATTAAAAAAGTGATTTTCCTTTATTTTTATAGAAGAGCAATTTCCTTACAACTAATATTAATGACTTTTATCCTAGGTATAACTTAGGTCAGGCAAATCGATATACTCCACGAAAATATTGTTTAAATAGCTATATCTTAATGAAACGCTTGATTGTGAGGATAGCCTAACTACCTTCCGTCGGATTGTTTCGATGAGACAATTGGATAGTCTTTTCATCTATATTATGAGCCTGCAGGTCAAACGATAGTTCCAGCGCATGCAAGAGAGACTGAATTTCACCCATCTTAAATAATCCACCAATACGCAAATTTTCAAGATCGTTATCCGTCAGGATGATTTTAATATCTGTGTAACGGGAAACCTCCTTAATGACATAAGAAAGTGAATCGTCCTCAAAGATCAGAACGCCTTCACGCCATGACAACTGACGGCCGATAATATTTTCAGTTACTTTTGCTATTGTCACATCCCCACTTTCAACCACCATTTTATCGTTGGGCTCAAGTATGGCTAGAATCTTGGCGTCCCCCTTCTTCAGGTCATTTGGCTGAATGGTAGAGGGTTGCGCCGGAGCAACAATTACGGTGCCTTCCGTGACGGTTATATTCACCCCTAAGTCGGTTAACCTGATATCAAATGCTGTTCCGACGGCTGTGATCTGCTTTTCACTTGCGATAACGTCGAAGGGACGTGCAGGATCGTGGGCGACATCGAAATGTGCTTCACCCTTTAATAGGCGAATGACCCGCTTTGACCGTTGGTATTCTACTTCCACAATGCTGCTGGTGTTCAGATGCACTGTTGATCCATCGGAAAGTTTAAACTGAGCCTGCTCGCCAATCTGTGTAGAATAGGTAATCGCCGTGGCCTCTATATGCGAGGCAGGCGGTGCCAGATAAAAGCTCGGTGTCATATAGAGGACGATAATAAGTACAGCCGAAATGGGGGCCCATACATGGAAGAACCGCTTATTGAATATAGTAACTAACGTAGACCACCATGAATATTTATAGGCGGCATTCTCTGCCTCGTTTGCTTCATGTAAGACGTCATCAATGGAGATCCATGCTGACGCATATTCCCGCAGTATCTGGGTATGCGCGGGGCTACGCCCGGCCCATTCACGTAGTTCATCCATATCTGCAGTACTTAAAGGACCATTATCAAGCTGCAACACCCAGGAAGCAGCCTCTATGGCGATAGCTTCTGAATCAAAGTTTTTTCGATACAACGGTCTGTCTTTCATTTGTATTTTTCACGTGGGTTTTCAGTTCTACTAGCTTGCGGTCAATTCCAACCTGATAACCTTTTGTTTTCATTTCACTTACGGTGCGCCTCATTGCTGTTATCAAGTGTTTTTCAACAGTGCTTTCAGCAATATTCATTTTTCGCGCAATCTCCTTTTGCGATAACCCCATTATCTTTTTTAACAGAAAGGCCTGTCGGCATTTCTTTGGCAAGGACTGCGTGACCTGTATGAGGGTTTCCAGTTTCATTGAGTAATGCAGTTTATCATCCGCACCAACCTCATCTGAGGATGGCTCGAAGGGTGCAATTTCCTCAAGGCTTTTAAATTTAGCCTTGGTGCGTTTTGCGACGTCACCAAGTGCTACATTCCTCGCCACCCTGAAGAAATAACCTTTAATAGATTTTATCTCCGTCTTATAAGACTGTGCACAAACCAACATATAGGTTTGTTGCAGGATGTCCTCAATATCTTCCGGTCTCACAATCACACGGGCAACAGAAGCTGCAAGCGCTGATTTTATTTCCATAAAGGCACTAAGGACAAGGTTATTTTTTTTGTCTGCGATTGGCAATTTAATTCAACATACTCATTATTCACCATTAAATGATACATTACTACACACTATTAAGAGTATATGAGATTAAATAATCCTCCATATATTTTTCAAGAAAATATTTTTTTGGAATATATGTCGCTGTCATATTCTGCATAAATCACTACATACGAAGAGTTTTTTGGAGGATATTCATCATGATTTTCTCTTTAAAAAAATAGCATTATTTCAAAATAAATTAAATTCAGGGATTTGTAATGTCACTAGCAACGATTGATATTGGGGTATTTTTAGCCTATGTGGTGGGGATTATAGCACTTGCTTACTGGGTCAGCCGGGAGAAGGCGGGCTATGATAAGAATACGGAGGATTATTTCCTTGCGGGTAAATCTCTGCCCTGGTGGGCCATTGGCGCGTCGTTGATAGCAGCCAATATCTCTGCCGAGCAGATCATCGGTATGTCCGGGTCTGGTTATGTCATTGGTCTTGCCATTGCTTCTTACGAATGGATGGCGGCGATTACCTTGATCATCGTTGGCAAATATTTTCTACCCATTTATCTTAATCGCGGCATCTATACCATGCCCCAATTTCTTGAGCAGCGATATGATCATCGGGTGCGGACCATTCTGGCCGTCTTCTGGCTTGGGGTTTATGTTTTTGTCAATCTGACAGCGATCTTGTGGCTGGGCGCGTTAGCCATTAATACAGTGGCCGGGGTTGAGCTTGTATATGGTCTGCTGTTCCTTGGGGCTTTTGCAGCAGCCTATTCATTATATGGTGGTCTAAAAGCTGTGGCATTTACCGATATTATTCAGGTGGTTCTACTGGTCTTTGGCGGTCTGTTTCTGTCTTATGTCTCGCTGGAGACAATAGGGGATGGGCAGGGGGTATTGGTGGGTTTTGCTGAACTGACCGCCCGTGCGCCGGAAAAATTTGATATGATCCTTAGTTCGGATAATTCTCATTATGCGGATCTGCCGGGGATCAGTGTTCTGATCGGCGGCATGTGGATTATGAATCTGTCTTATTGGGGTTTCAATCAATATATCATTCAGCGGGCACTGGCTGCAAAAAACCTTAATGAGGCCCAGAAGGGGATAGCCTTTGCAGCTTTTCTGAAGATTCTGATGCCGGTGATCGTAGTGTTGCCGGGCATTGCGGCAGTGGTTTTGGCCCCGGACCTCAGTTCCCCGGATCAGGCATACCCAGTGTTGATGAAAATGATGCCCGTTGGCATGATGGGGCTGGTCTTTGCTGCCCTTGTTGCGGCGATTGTATCCTCACTCGGTTCCATGACCAACAGTATCGCCACCATTTTCACCATGGATATTTACAGTTTCTATAAAAAAGACCGCAGCCAGAAACATTATGTCTTTGTTGGCCGCGTGGTGAGTTTCTCTTCACTGGTTATCGCCATGATCTGTGCCGAACCGTTACTGGGTAATTTTGATCAGGCTTTCCAGTATATTCAGGAGTTTACCGGATTTTTTACACCGGGAATTGTGGTGATTTTTCTGTTGGGAATGTTCTGGAAACGGGCGACAGCCCACGGGGCACTCACAGCGGCCATTGGCTCTGCGGTTTTGTCTTTCGGCCTTAAGGTAATGTGGCCGTCTTTACCGTTCATTGACCGGGTTGGTGTGGTATTCCTGTCCTGCCTTGGACTGGCTATCATTGTGACGCTGTTTGAGAATAGCGGTGTTCAGAAAAATGCCGTTGATCTTGATGATATTAATTTCACCTCAAGTCGGAATTTTAATATCTCTGCCCTTGGCGTGATCTTAATTCTGACGGCTCTTTATGCCACATGGTGGTAGCGGCAGATTAAATTTTAGTCCAACTTCGGGGATGCTGTAGGCTACGATAGTTTGTAGTATCCCTGTTTTTTTATAGTTGATAAAATTTTATTATTTTGGGTAAATGGGTAAAAGAGGCCAATATAGACTTTTTTATCGCCATTACCCGTAATTGTAGAGTTAAAGATATAGACCCTCACAGTATTTCACCTGCGTTCTGTATAAGTATATTCCCTTTTAGAATACAGATTGGGGTGCTCGTGTGGTAAAATTACCCTTCACGAAAGAGGTCCCAGTGTGTCAACTAACACATGCACTATCCCATAAGAAGGTAAAACGTTATGTGATAATGGATTAGATATGAGAATGGAGGAGAGGAAGGGATTCGAACCCTCGATACTATTGCTAGTATACACGCTTTCCAAGCGTGCGCCTTAAACCACTCGGCCACCTCTCCATATTCATAGAATTGATGGCGCAATATAACTATCCTGAAAGAGGATGCAAGCCATCATCCATTTTAATGCCTTAAAATTCTGCATTTTTTGCCGGATTTGCCAAAAATTGCCGGTTGCGCTATTATTTACTGGCCAAACATACAGGTGAATCATGATTATTTTTAGATATATTGGCTATGGATTATGTTGTTTTTCCATATTGATATTGATCTATGAGATTTTAAGATATGTCGAAACTCATATTTTCAGCCTTGTTACGGTAAAGCAGGCATGGAACCGTAGGCATGCAGGTAATTTGGATGGATCAGCCGGTGAAAGCCATTTTTCAGGCTTTCTGGGCGAGGTGATCTCGGTGCTGATTAACATGCCTCTGCTTTCTGTAGTGGTTCTGACGGGCGTATTTTTTATCTTTCTAGCGCGCCATAGTGAAGTGGATTATTAAGAGTCAAGAAATGCTTGACAATGACCCTTCATTTAACGATAAGACACTGTTTTTGAGATTCAGGGCCTTTGGGTATTATATATTCAAGGCAGAGATGATGTCAGGATAAGAGGCATACATCCAGATTAACGTATAGTAGGATAAGAATATGGCAGTTCCTAAAAGGAAAATATCACCACACCGTCGTGGTAATCGTCGTTCACACGATAGCTTGAGCGTCGACACATATGTAGAAGATAACGAAAGTGGCGAATTGCGCCGTCGTCATCATATTGACCTGAGCACAGGTAAATATCGTGGTCGCCAGATTCTGGAGCCAAACGATAATTACTAATACCTCGGTAAAATAAATTACATGAAAACCGGCTGGATTGTTCCTGTCGGTTTTTTTGTTTAAGGATCGGAGATGGATATGCCGAAAGTACATCTGGTTTGTGGGGCGGTCGGGGCCGGAAAAACCACTTTTTCAGCTGAGTTATCCCGTGAGACAGGGGCGGTTTTATTTTCTATTGATGAATGGATGACCAGCCTTTTCACGCCGGACTTGCAGGGTGACATTGAATATGAATGGGCCATGGAACGGATTGGACGTATGGAAAGCCTGATCTGGTCCCATGTGAGGCAGCTTATGAAGCTTGATGTGGATGCGGTTTTGGATTTGGGGCTGTTGCAATACGACCACCGGGCGAAATTCTATGGTCTTGCTGACAAAGATGCTTTTGATATATGTCTGCATTTCATCGACGCGGACAGGGAAGTGCGCTGGAGCCGTGTACAGGGTCGCAACGATAATAAGGGCGATACCTATACCATGGATGTGGACCGGGGTATGTTCGATTTCTGTGAAGGGCTATTCGAAAGGCCTTCAGGTAATGAACTGAATATTACCAAAATTCATCAAACCTGATCAGAAAAACTAATTCTGCTATTGCTGAAAGCTGCCAGTCGTCCTACATAAGGGATGGTGGTTCTGTCCTGTGCGTGGTTTATCTTACTCCCCGGGGCGATAATCTTTCCGAAGGGAGCTGTCCCTGTCCGGGCCGTGGTCCGGTTATATGGCGCCCACCTGTTTTAACAGGTTCCGGAGGATAACACATAAAGTACGGCAGAGACGGTTCCGCCACCAGACTATAGTAATGGAATTTAATGAAACAGAAAAAATCCGCACTCCGAAAGGAAATGAAGGCTATCCGCAAAAACCTTCACGCACAGGATGATGGCATGACGGCCCGGCTGATTGCATCCCAGATATTAATGCTGCCAGAAATTGCCGGTGAAGTTCAGCGCGGTATCAGGGCCAGTAGCAATGAGCCGCATATTGTCGCTGGCTTCATGCCGATCCAGTCGGAAATTGATTGTCTTTATGTTCTGAAAGCCCTGAATGCCATCCAATGTCGCTGCGCGTTGCCGGTCATTGTCAATAAAGATCAGCATCTGGCCTTTAAGGAATGGGATATGGTAGAGGAGCTGAAGGACGGGACCTTTGGCACCAAAGAACCAAACTCGGATTTAATCTATGTTATGCCGGATATTATTCTGGTGCCTTGCCTTGCCTTTGATGAAAATGGCTATCGGTTAGGGTACGGCGGTGGCTATTATGACCGCACTCTGGAGATTTACCGTGAAAAAGGCCATTCCTTTAGTGCAATCGGTGTTGCTTTTGACGGACAAAAAAGCGAACATGTGCCCGTAGCCAAATATGATCAACCCCTTGATATTATTGTCACAGAAAAGAAAGTTTACAGGCCGTGAAATTATTATACCTTGGTGACATTGTCGGGCGTGCCGGACGCAAGCTTGCTGTAGAGAAAATCCCTGAACTTCGTAAAGAACTGAAACTGGATTTTGTGGTTATCAACGGAGAGAATGCCGCAGCAGGTTTTGGCATCACCTCTAAAATATGCGCTGAACTGTTTGAGGCCGGTGTCGATGTTATCAGTACCGGCAATCATGTTTGGGACCAGAAAGAAACCAAAACCCATATCGCAGGTGAACCGCGTTTGATTAGACCAATTAACTTTCCGGCGGGCACACCGGGCCGGGGCAGTGTCATGGTACAGGACGCACGGGGCCGCAATATGCTGGTCCTGAATGTTATGGGCCAGGTTTTCATGAATGCGCTGGATGATCCCTTCGCAGCGGTGGAGGCGGAGCTTAAGAAATATCCGCTCGGCAGTGTGGCGAAGTTTATTCTGGTGGATATTCACGGCGAAGCCACCTCGGAAAAGATGGCCATGGGGCATTTCTGTGATGGTCGGGCGTCACTGGTTGTTGGCACCCACAGCCATATTCCCACCGCCGATGCCCAGATTTTGGATGGTGGTACAGCATATCAGACTGATGCGGGCATGTGCGGCGATTATAACAGTGTGATCGGTATGGATAAGGCGGAGCCGCTGCAACGTTTCACCCGCAAGATTTCCTCGGGCCGCTTTACACCGGCTTTGGGTGATGCAACCCTGTGTGGAGTTTATGTGGAAACAGATGATAAAACCGGCCTTGCCAAACGCATCGAGCCATTGCGTCTTGGGCCAAGACTGCACGGGGCTATGCCAGAGGTGTAGGGGATTTCTACTTTCGTAATATTTAACGCACCTAAGTAAATCTATTTATCTTGTAAAAACCAGTGGAAAACACTATTATGTAAGTATATGTATTACAATAATGAGGTAAAGCTATGTCCAGAACAATTACATTCCAACCTAATGAAGAACTTGGCATCTTCATCGAGGGGCAAGTAGAAATAGGAAATTTTCAAAATCAAAGTGAAGTTGTAAGGGCAGGGTTGCGATTGCTCCAGGAGCAGAACGCAGAATCCAAACTACAACAACTAAGAAATTTAATAGATGAAGCAGAAAATAGCCCCACAATGGAAAACTGGTCTAAAGAAGAATTTTTAACGCGGATGAAAAGCAAGGTGAATGCCTCACAATAAAAGATTTTATGTCCGTAAAACGGCTGACAAAGATTTAGATAAAATCTTTGTCTATAGTGTTGAAAATTTCGGTATGAAACGTGCTGAACAATATATCAACGACATAGTAACCGCCTTTCAGAATTTAGCAGAAAATTATAAGCAGGGCAGGGACTGCAGCCACGTAAGACCTAATTTATATGCATGGGACGTTGTGTCTCATGTAATTTTTTATCAGCCTACAAAAGACGGTGTATCCATCTATCGGATATTACATAGCTCAATGGATTATAAAAAACACATCAATTAGGGCAGGGGGCTTACCATTTATTTTCCCAATCCGTGGATTACGGTTATTCATTTCAACTTCTTGGATGGATTACGGTGTATTACGCAATGTCATAGTAATCCAAACGCATAGAGCCTTTACGTCTTGGGGCAAGACTGCACGGGGCTATGCCAGTGGTGTAGGGGTTTTCTACTTTCGCAATATTTGTAAGGGGATGGATTTTTCTGGTATAGAAAACTCGACGGGAAATTACCTTTAATTTGACGGCTGCCATTGTAATTAAAAAATCAATTTGTGGCTCTGATCTATTGATTTATGCAAACTTCTCCATGTACTTATTCTTCTGGCAGACCTTTATTTGGAATTTCGTGTTCTCTAGTCCATTGGGTGATGTTGTCCAATGTTAGGTTGTGTTTTCCGGACAGATATTCTCTGACTTTGAGAAGAAGATTAAATGCATTTGGAGCATTAGGACTTTTTTGTAAAACCAGACTTAATTGTAATGCTATTTCTTCGGGTAGCCATAAGCTAGCTTCAAAAGAAAGCTGGTTTAATCTTTTTCGTTGCTCGGGTAGCATGGGACTGCTATCAATGGGACTGCTAAGCCATTCTGCTAATAACTCGGCTATAAGTTTTGCCCGTGTTCTTATTTCAATTTGATTCTTATAGTCGATTTTCCTTTTGTCAAATTCATGACTTATAATACTCTTTATACTAGACGCTACCCAAATTTTTAGAAGCCAAGCTAATGCACCTAATAATGTAAATGACCCCAAAATATATGTTATGATTTCCTGCATAGAATGTTCTCTCAATTATATCTTGTAGAAAGTATACCATTATTGGAAAAATAGTCTAAATTTCCAAGAATACTTTTCTAATAGAAAGCCTCCTCGTCATAATATACTATTAATCATCATATATTCATTACGGGTATCTTATTCTCAGATTTTTTCTGAAAAAACGCAATTCGCTGTTCACAAAACGCGGTCAGTGTATTATCAAAGTTGGGAACCTTTAAAATATAAGTATAAAGGCCCGTTAGCGGGCTTTTCAGGAACAGATACATGGCAGGCCATTCAAAGTTTAAAAATATTATGTACCGCAAGGGCGCGCAGGATAAAAAGCGATCCTCTCTTTTCAGTAAATTATCCAAGGAAATTACCGTTGCCGCCAAGATGGGCGGACCGGACATGGACAGCAACCCCCGTCTGCGTCTGGCGGTACAAACCGCACGCGGACAATCCATGCCCAAGGATAATATCCAGCGTGCTATTAACAAATCACAGAGCGGTGATGCGGAAAATTATGATGAAATCCGCTATGAGGGATATGGTCCCGGCGGTACGGCGCTTATCGTTGAAAGCCTGACAGATAACCGCAATCGGGCGGCATCGGATATTCGCACGGGCTTTGCCAAGAACGGTGGTAATCTGGGGGAAACCGGTAGTGTGGCGTTTCAGTTTGATAAAGTGGGAGAAATTATTTTTGAGGCGGCAGCAAAATCAGCCGATGATATGTTTGAAATTGCGCTGGAGGCAGGTGCCGAAGATGTGATTTCCGATGATGAAACCCATGAGATATATTGTGCGATGGAAGACCTGCAGGATGTGACAGCCACTCTGACGGAGGCTGTGGGCAGTGAACCAAAGTCGGCCAAACTGATCTGGAAGCCACAAAATACGATTGCGGTGGATCTTGAAGCCGCCCGTAAGCTGCTGAAAATGATTGATGTTCTGGATGACCTTGATGATGTGCAGAATATTTACGGTAACTATGAAATTTCTGACGAAATTATGGAGCAGCTTAGCGAGTGACAGTGAAACGCCCCCAAATACGACAGCGATTGATTGGGTTGGACCCGGGGCTTAGGAAAACCGGATGGGGCATCATTGATGTGGAGGGCTCCCGTCTGATCCATGTTGCCAATGGCGTTGTTCATTCTGATGATAAATCCAGTCTGGCAGAAAGACTTGTCCAGCTTTTTGACGGCTTGCAGGAGGTAATAACTGATTGGGAGCCGCATTCGGCGGCGGTGGAAGAAACTTTTGTCAATAAAAACCCCACTTCGACCCTGAAGCTTGGGCAGGCTAGGGGCATTGCCCTTCTGGTCCCCGCCATGGCGGGGATAGTCGTTGCGGAATATTCCCCCAATCATATCAAAAAAACTGTTGTCGGTTCCGGTCATGCGGGTAAGACACAGGTATCAGCCATGCTGAAAATACTTCTGCCCCAGGCGGTCATCAATGGTGAAGATGCCGGAGATGCCTTGGCCGTGGCCATATGTCATGCCCATAACGACGGTGTTCACGGGACGTTGTATGAAACTGTGAAGAAAGACCGATCAAACGCATCCAAGGGTGGTGCACAGATATTATTTCGGGGAACGCGCTGATGATCGCAAAATTGAAGGGGCTCGTGGATAGTATCAGTGAAGACTGTTGTGTGATTGATGTGAATGGGGTCGGTTATCTGGTTTTCTGTTCCGGGCGTACTTTAGGTAACTTGCCATCTGTGGGTGAGGCCGTGACCCTTATGATTGAAACCCATGTGCGGGAAGATCACATCCATCTGTTCGGCTTTACCAGTGAACTGGAAAAAAGCTGGTTTACATTATTACAGACAGTGCAGGGCGTTGGCGCCAAGGTGACCCTTGCTATTCTTTCTACTGTCGGAACGGACGAGCTGTCAAATTCCATCGCGGCACAGGATAAAACCGTTGTCGGGCGGGCCACAGGGGTTGGGCCAAAGCTGGCCACTCGTATTATTACGGAACTAAAAGACAAGGTAGCAGGCTTTGCCATCACCCCGTCAATGGCGACAGCGAAGGGTGGGGCCGTATCACCAGCTACCGATAATACAGTCATACAGGACGCCGTATCGGCCTTGGTCAATCTGGGCTATCGCCAGACAGAAGCCTATATGGCGGTAGCGGGCGTGGCGCGGTCTTTTGATGGTGAGGCCAGTGTGTCTGATCTTATCCGCCTTGGTCTCAAGGAGCTTGGTCAATGATAGATTCCGGGAATGACGAACGTGAGATTGGCGGTGGTCAAAAAACGGGCGATGAGGTGGAAACCTCAATCCGGCCCACACGGCTGGATGATTTTATCGGTCAGCGAAAAATCTGCGATAACTTGCAAATTTTCATTGAGGCCGCGCGTATGCGCAATAATGCGCTGGATCACGTCTTATTTTATGGTCCGCCGGGTCTGGGCAAGACCACATTGGCACAGATTATGGCGCGGGAACTTGGGGTTAATTTTCGGGCAACGGCGGGGCCGGTCATTTCCAAAGCCGGTGACCTTGCAGCACTTCTGACCAATCTGGAAGAAAATGATATTCTGTTCATTGATGAAATCCACAGGCTAAATCCGGCGGTGGAGGAAATTCTCTATCCGGCGATGGAGGATTATCATCTGGACCTAATCATCGGCGAAGGCCCGGCGGCGCGGTCCGTACGTATTGATCTGCCGCCCTTCACGCTCATTGGAGCAACCACAAGGTCGGGCTTGCTGACCACCCCGCTTAGGGATCGCTTTGGTATTCCCATCCGACTTGAATTTTATTCTGCCGATGATCTGGAAACCATTGTCCGCCGCGCGGCGCGAGTGCTGGGTGTGGAAATGACAAGTGACGGGGCCAGAGAGATTGCTCGGCGCGCAAGGGGTACACCACGCATTGCTGGGAGGCTGTTGCGGCGGGTTGCGGATTACGCGCTGGTGCGATCAGATGGCGGCGTCAATCGGGAGGTTGCGGATTTGGCCCTTAATCGGCTGGAAGTGGATGCACGCGGTCTTGATGCCATGGATCACAAATACCTTAAATGCATTGGCGTCAATTATAACGGTGGGCCGGTGGGAATTGAAACACTGGCGGCGGCATTATCCGAACCACGGGACGCTATTGAGGAGATTATTGAACCTTACCTGCTGCAGACCGGGCTGGTGCAAAGAACCCCGCGTGGACGCATGTTATCGCCCCAGGGTTATGATCATATCGGGGTCGATATGTCTTCTGAACAGAATAAAACGCAAATGAATCTTCTGGATGAGTGAAATGGCTGAATTTTTGCCACATTCTGGTATTATCAAGGATGGGGAGCATATTCTGCCCCTGCGTATATATTACGAGGATACGGATGCGGGCGGTGTTGTGTATCATGCTAATTATTTGAAATTTATGGAACGTGGGCGGTCCGATATGTTGAGACTTGTGGGCATAGATCAGGTTAAAATGCTGCTATTTCAGGAACCGGATGACTTTAAGTTCTTCATGGTCAGGACCGAAGTTGATTATTTAAAGTCGGCTGTATTGAATGATGAAATAACAGTTCATACACGATTGTCAAAATTTGGCGGGGCCAGTGTCATTATGGAACAGGTGATTCGCAGGGCGGGTGATGTTTTAGCAAAAGGACGGGTAAGGGCGGCGGTTTTGAATAAAAAAAACAGACCGATGCGATTGCCGAAAATATTTTTAGAAAAATTAAACGGTTTAACTTAAGGGATAGGGATTTCAATGGCGGAAGAAGCAGCGGGAAATGCGGTTGATATAATTGACCTTGGCAGTGATATACCGGATTTTTCCTTGTGGGGGATGTTTGCGCAGGCAGATTGGATTGTTCAGCTTGTGATGCTGGTATTGCTGGGGTCTTCCCTATGGTGCTGGGCTATTATATTTGATAAAAGCAAGCGTATACGGCGGATACTCTCTCAGGCAGATAAATTTGATGCGGAATTCTGGTCGGGCAATTCTTTGGAAGACCTTTATGAACGGGTCAAGAAAAACCCGGACCACCCCATGGCGGCCCTGTTTGTTGCTGCCATGCGGGAATGGCAGCGGTCCGTCACTGGCCGTGGGGCCGGCAAGCTCGGTATGGGATTGCAGGATAGAATCTATCGGGTCATGCGGGTGACGGTCAGCCGGGAAATGGAGCGATTGGAAAGTTATCTGAGCTTCCTTGCAACCGTGGGGTCAACGGCCCCCTTTGTCGGCCTGTTTGGTACGGTTTGGGGTATCATGAATGCCTTTGAACAGATAGCTCTCACCCATAATTCATCGCTTGCGGTTGTGGCCCCTGGTATTGCCGAAGCCCTTTTCGCCACGGCCATGGGGCTGGTGGCGGCGGTACCTGCCGTGGTGGCTTATAACAAGATCAGCAACGAGCTTGGCCGTTATGCCAACCGTCTGGAGGGTTTTGCCGATGAATTCGGAACTATCCTGTCCCGTCAACTGGATGAGGAGCATCATTAATGCAAATGCACGGCGGACATAATTCCACGGGCTTCAAGCGCAGGCATAAGCCCATGAGCGAGATTAATGTAACTCCTTTTGTGGATGTCATGCTGGTATTGCTGGTGGTTTTTATGGTTGCGGCTCCGTTACTGACGGTGGGTATTCCCATTGATTTGCCAAATTCTGCGGCCAAGGCACTGCCGGAAAATACCAAACCATTATCTATTACCATAGCCAAAGACGGTCAGCTTTACCTTCAGGATGAAGCCATAGAACTGGTCGAACTGGTGCCACGACTGAAAGTAATTTTTGATGGGCGCAAGGATGGGAGAATTTATATTCACGGTGACAGTACTGTTGATTATGGTGTTGTGATGAAGGTTATGGGGCGCATGAACGGGGCAGGCTTTTCCCGTGTTGCCCTTGTGACAGATACGGAGAATTAATAAAGTTGCGTGATGCGGTCATCATATCCTTGATTTTTCACGTTGTGGTTATGGCAACGGGTATGATTGGATTGCCCATATTTATCCGGGACAAGCCCACTGAAATGCGGGTCATTCCCGTAGAGATGGTCAAGATTGGCGAGGTGACAAAATTACGCGCCCAGGAAAAAAAGCCCGACCCGGTTAAAAAGAAGACACAGAAAAAAACACCGGAACGTAAGGTGGAAATGCCGCCGGAACCGCCGAAGCTGGCCTCCAGCATGCCGCTGCCGGATATGAAGGCAAAACCAAAACCCAAAAAGAAATCCATCAATAAAAAGCCGGCAAAAATAACGGCAAAGCGTGCCCCGAGAATTACGCCAAAAACTAAGCCCCGTCGTTTTAATACGGGCAAACTGTCAGCACTTTTGGATAAACGGGAAGAGACAGAACCCAATGCGTTTGAAAAGCTCAAAGATAAGAATTATGGCAAAGAAAAAGTGATCAGTACCATTGATATTCAGCAGCAGACACTGAGTATTATCGATGCGGTGAATAAACATATTTATGACAATAATTGCTGGAATATTCCAGCAGGGGCCAAGGGAGCAGAGGGGCTATTAGTTACAGTCCACATTCGACTGAGTCCAGATGGTGAATTGATAGGGGTGCCAAAAATTGCTGATGGTGGCCGGATGAATTTACCAGGGCAGGAATATTACAGAACGGCGGCGGAAAGTGTGCTCAGGGCAGTGAGGAAATGCGCCCCTTATGATTTTCTACCCAAGGACCAATATAATTTATGGCGGGATATGGAAATTAATTTTAACCCCGAATATATGTTAAACGGGTAACAATAAAATATATGGAGTTGCAAGTGAGGTTGATTAAATTATTAATATTGGCGGTTTCCGGTCTGTCTTTGACCCTGACCGCAGCCAATGCAAGGATTGTTGTTGATGTTAATCGGGGCCATGCGGATCCTCTGCCCATTGCGATTACTGATCTGGTTGGTAATGAGAATGATATTGTTTCCGGTGGGTCGGTAAAAAGTTACGGCCAGCGGATCGCGCTTGTGGTTAAGGCCGACCTAACCCGTTCCGGCCTGTTCCGAGTTGTGGATAGCGGGGCCTTTATCAAGTCTGGCAATGCGCTGACAACGCTCAGAAATCCCAATTTTAATAATTGGAAGGCCATTGGGGCGCAGGCTCTTATGAATGGCTCTATTTCATTACAGGAAGATGGGCGGTTGAAAGTGGAATTCCGGCTCTGGGACGTTCTGGGTACTAACCAGATGACGGGTCTGCGTTATTTCACATCACCAAAAAACTGGCGCCGTATAGCTCATCTTATTTCTGATGCCATCTATAAGCGCCTAACGGGGGAGAGCGGGTATTTTGACACCCGTGTGGTTTATATCTCAGAAAGCGGCCCGGCGACGGCACGGGTAAAACGTTTGGCGATTATGGATCAGGATGGTCATAATCATGTTTTCCTTACCAATGGCAAAAACCTTGTATTGACCCCGCGTTTTTCACCAACGGCTCAGGAAATTACCTATCTGTCCTACTTTAATGATAACCCGCGTGTGTATCTTTATAATATTGACAGCGGCAAGCAGGAAATTCTTGGCGATTTCCCCGGTATGACCTTTGCGCCGCGTTTTTCGCCTGATGGTAACAAAGTTGTGATGTCACAAGCCTATAAGGGAAATTCCGATATTTATGTCATGGAACTGACCACACGGAAGATTCAACGCCTGACAAAGCATACCGCTATTGATACGTCACCCAGCTATTCCCCTGATTCGCGCTACGTTACCTTTAATTCGGACCGTGGCGGCAGTCAGCAGATCTATGTCATGGATTCTAATGGAAAAAATATCAAGCGTATCAGCTTTGGCAAAGGCCGCTACAGCACGCCTGTCTGGTCGCCCAGAGGGGATCTGATAGCCTTTACAAGGCAGTATCGGGGGAAATTTTATATCGGCGTGATGAAGCCGGATGGCAGTGGAGAGAGGCTTCTATCCGAGAGCTACCTTGATGAAGGGCCAACATGGTCACCCAATGGACGGGTGATTATGTATTTCCGTCAGCAGCCATATGATAAACAAGGGCGCGGTGGGGACACCCAATTATGGACGGTTGATTTGACCGGATATAATGAAAGACAGATGATAACGCCACTTGATGCGTCAGATCCTGCATGGTCCCCCTTGATTAGATAAATGATTCTGTTATAGTTTCATCGGTTTGCAGATGATTTCAATATTAAGTTGAACATAAGCATCCGCCAATTCTTAAGGGGAATGGTATTTCATCGGTTGGATAAATTAAGACAAGTTACCTGGAAGGACCACTAAATGCTTGAAAAAATTAACGGCGCAAAATACTGGGCACTCATCGGCGCTGCCCTGCTTTTAAGCGCCTGTGCGAATACGGGTGCTGTTCAAGATGCCCCTGTAGAACCTGTTGTTGAGACACAAGAACCTGTTGTTGCTGAACCAACAGAAGATGTTACGACTGAACCCATGATGGACCCTGATACGCAGGAATCCCTTGATGCGGCGTCTAGTGCTGCTCTGGTCTATTTTGGGTATGACCGTTATGATCTCTCCTCTGATGCTCGTTCCGGATTACAGGCTCAGGCAGTCTGGTTGCAGGAACATTCTTCTGTCAAAGTGACCGTTGAAGGACATTGTGATGAGCGCGGAACACGGGAATACAACCTGGCACTTGGTGACAGACGCGCAAATTCAGTGAAAAATTATTTGGTGGCACTTGGCGTTGACCCGTCACGTATTCACACAGTAAGTTATGGCAAGGAACGTCCTGCGGTAACGGGTACTGGTGAATCTACATGGTCACAGAATCGCCGTGGTTACACCCGCGTAAATTAATATTCTTACCTAATTTTAAGAATACCCGCGCGTCTTTAATGGCTGCGCGGGTATTTTTTTGAGTTAATGATCTGGAGCATCTTATGAGAAGAAAAAATATCTATAGCCTTGTTTTATGTCTGATTGTGGCAATGGGAATTATGCTGCCCATTTCATCTCAAGCCCAGTCAACTAAAAAACGGTTGGATATACTTGAAAAGCAATTGAAGGCTGTTCAAAGAAAGGTTTTCAAGCCTGGAAGTGGATTTGCCAAAGGCGAGCCAACATCTGAACCGGTGGCCGCAGGTGGCAATATACGGCTTGCGGATATTGAAGCTCGTCTCTCTCAGATGGAAACCCAGCTTCGCCAGCTTACAGGGCGTATTGAAGAGGGAAACTATCAGGTGTCTAAGCTGAAACAGCAGATGGAAACTATGGCCCGTGATTATGAATTCCGCCTTGCAGAACTGGAAAAGTCAGGGTCAGCTATCTCGAGCGTAGAGGAACCAGCGACCCCTACTGTGACCACCGCTCAAAATAAACCGGAAGATATTCTTCCTGCCGGATCAGAGCAACAACAATATAGCTATGCTCAGAAACTGGTTACTAAAGGACAATATGCGAAAGCGGAAGCCGCGTTAAGTGAGTTTCTCAAACGTTATCCTGAGGCAAAACTGGCCGGAAATGCCCAATATTGGCTGGGGCAGACCTATTATGTGCGCAAGATGTATACCAAAGCGACCCGGTCATTTCTGGAAGGCTATAATAACTATCCCAAGAGTACTAAATCTCCGGCCTTTCTGTTGAAAATTGGTATGTCATTGAATGCCATGGGGGAAAAGGCAGATGCCTGTGATGCTTACCGTGAACTCGCGTCCCGTTTTCCTGATAGTATGGAAAGTAAGAACAAACGCCCGCCCGAAGAAAAACGGGCCGGATGTAATTAAGCCCACGGAAAATGGATACGGCAACACCCCTCACACAATCGGAATTCTCCGACCTGCTTCTTCCCATGAAACTGGTACGAGGGGAGGCCGTAGCCGTCGCGGTGTCAGGGGGCGCGGATAGTCTTGCCCTGACATTGATGCTAGGGGATTACTGCCGCACTAATGGTATTTCTTTAACTGCTGTAACCGTTGATCACGGTCTTCGCTCGGAAGCGGCGGAAGAAGCCAGACAAGTTGGTGAGTGGCTTAAAATACTTGGCATTTCTCATGTGATACTCAATTGGCAGGGGGACAAGCCGCACAGTAATATACAAGATCAGGCCCGGCTGGCCCGTTATCGCCTGATGGGGGAATGGGCGCAGGAAAATAATATTGCCAAGCTTTTTCTTGCCCACCATCAAGGGGATCAGGCGGAAACATTCCTGATACGGTTATTTCGGGGCAGTGGTGTTGATGGTCTGTCAGCCATGAAACAACAGTCAGCCTTTCCGCATCCTTTTGCAATAGACGGGGACATTACGCTATGTCGTCCTTTGTTGGGGGTGGCTAAGGTACGTCTTGAAGCGACCTTGACCCAAAGAGGACAGCCATGGATAGAAGACCCCAGTAATCAGAATGATGCCTATATGCGGATTAAAGTCCGTAACCTGCTGTTGGAAAATGACATCGAGGGACTAGATACGGAAAGGCTGGCACAGACAGCCGCAAGAATGGGTCGGGTACAATCCCTGTTGCATTCTCTGACCGAAGAATTAATTGAAAAATCCGTAACTTTTTCCCCGGAAGGTTTTGTTGAGATATTGTTGCCCCCCCTGTTATCAGCCCATGATGAGATTGCCTTGCGCTGTCTGGCATCGCTTACGCGCCGGATTAGTGGTGGTCAATATGCCCCCCGCCTTGCACGGCTGGAAGCCTTATATGACAGGCTGAAAGGATCAGAATTTTCTGGTCAGACATTGGGGGGGTGTCTGGTTACACCTTTGCCTCAAAGGCGTATAATGATCAGTCGTGAAGTGGCATCTATTGCTGATGCCATTGATATTGAATCGCAGATGAAGCTGTTATGGGATGGCCGGTTTTTTATCGAAAACCGGAAGGCAGGCGGTGTTTTGAAAAAACTGGAAACACCACAGTGGCAGACGGCGTGTCAAGAAAACCCCAACCTTAAAAAATTGAAACTACCGAAGGTAATTAGAGATAGTCTGCCGTGCATTGTATCAGAAGGTGGCGAGGTGATATTGCCGACATTTATTTTCGGTTTTGAAAAAAAAGGTTTTTTAGCCACATTTAAGTAACGATTTAGCGGTAATATGCTGAAAACGGGATAAAAACTAAAAATAAAACGATAAAAACACCCGACCCGGCTTGTTTGACGTTTAAAAAGTCTTATTTATGGTTGATAATAGAGAATATAAAAACATCTGATAACAGACTAATAATTGAAAGATATGTGAAACATGGGACGTAATATTGCTTTATGGGCGATTATCATAATCCTGCTGTTGACCCTTTATTCCGCCCTTAATGGTGGAGCGCGTCAGAATGCACAGGCGGAAATCGATTTTTCCACTTTCCTCGACAGGGTTGAAACCGGTCAGGTCGTCAAAGTTACTATTCAGGGCCGCGATATTGTCGGTGAATTTGGCTCAGGTGCCAGTGGTAATTTCCATACCTATGCCCCGGATTATCCGAATCTTGTATCTGATTTGCGCGCCAAGGGTGTCGTCATTACTTCAACACCAGAGGAACAAGGTTCCTTTCTGAATGTTTTCCTAGGTTGGTTGCCGATGATCGTCTTGATCGGCGTGTGGATTTTCTTCATGCGTCAGATGCAGGGTGGCGGCAATAAGGCCATGGGTTTTGGAAAATCCAAGGCGAAGCTGCTCAGTGAGAGCCATGGCCGGGTCACTTTTGAAGATGTGGCAGGCATTGAAGAAGCCAAGGAAGAACTGGAAGAAATTGTTGAGTTCCTGCAAGATCCCATGAAATTCGAACGTTTGGGCGGCAAAATTCCTAAGGGTGCCTTGCTCGTGGGGCCGCCCGGAACCGGTAAAACGCTTTTGGCTCGTGCCATTGCGGGGGAAGCCAATGTACCTTTCTTCACAATTTCAGGTTCCGATTTTGTTGAAATGTTTGTCGGTGTCGGTGCCAGTCGTGTACGCGATATGTTTGAACAGGCCAAAAGAAATGCACCCTGCATTATCTTCATTGATGAAATTGACGCTGTTGGTCGGCATCGTGGTGCGGGCTTGGGTGGCGGAAATGATGAGCGGGAACAGACCCTCAATCAGCTTCTTGTTGAAATGGACGGCTTTGAATCCAATGAAGGCGTGATCCTTGTTGCAGCTACTAACCGTCCTGACGTTTTGGACCCGGCGCTGTTGCGTCCCGGTCGTTTTGACCGTCAGGTAGTGGTGCCGATTCCTGATATTACCGGGCGGGAGAAAATCCTGAAAGTACATATCAAAAAGACACCAAAACTGGCGGCCGACGTGGATGTTCGGGTTCTTGCCCGTGGCACACCGGGTTTTTCCGGGGCGGATCTTGCCAATCTGGTTAATGAGGCCGCTTTGCTGGCGGCCCGCAAGGCCAAACGGGTGATCAGCATGGAAGACTTTGAAGAAGCCAAGGACAAAGTCATGATGGGGGCAGAGCGCCGTTCCATGGTGATGAGTGAAGAAGAAAAACGCATGACAGCCTTCCATGAAGCGGGCCATGCATTGGTCGCAGCGAAATGTCCGGCATCAGACCCCATTCACAAGGCAACCATCATTCCGCGTGGTCGTGCGCTGGGCATGGTGATGCGTTTGCCGGAAAAGGACAATTATTCCTATGCCCGTGATAAAATGCATGATGATCTGGCCGTTGCCATGGGTGGCCGTGTGGCAGAAGAAATATGTTTCGGTTATGATAAAGTATCATCCGGGGCATCGGGTGATATTGCTATGGCAACGCGTCTGGCGCGGTCTATGGTCACGAAATGGGGCATGAGCGATAAGCTGGGCATGTTACAGTATGGTGATAATCAGGAAGAAGTCTTTTTGGGACATTCTGTATCACGGAGCCATGATATTTCTGATGAAACGGCAAAACTTATTGATGAAGAAGTCCGTCGGATCGTAGATGAAAGCTATGCTCGCGCCCAGAAAATATGTACTGATAATAGGGATATGCTGGATAAGATCGGTAGTGCGTTATTGGAATATGAAACACTGACCGGTGATGATATCGATGGTATATTGGCGGGAAAGGATATTCACAAGGACTTATTTGGTGATGATAGTTCTGACGACAACCCGCATACAGGTTCCGTGCCCAGTGCAGGCAGCAAGCCTGATGATGATAAAGGGGGGAATTTCGGTTCTGACCCCGTTCCTGAAAATTAATGCACGGACCTGTCGACAATAAAATTTATATACAGCCTCTGGGTATACTCAGGGGCTGTATTGCATCGGGGGCAGTAAAAGCGGGCCATGCTCGCTGGTTGACCGGTGGACCCATGGCATTTAACATGGTCAAGGTGATATTCCGTCAAACCGGTTCCCGGCATGAAGAAACACTGGTCCCCATATTCAGACTTGATGAGTTTGTGAGCGATCTGTCGTCTTTTCAGCAAGATGAAGTCACAGCCCTGCTTAAAAATATTTGTGATGCCCGTCCCCGGGTCGGCCCGCTTGAATGGCAACGGCCATTGATACAGGGGATTGTCAATGTGACACCGGATAGTTTTTCAGATGGGGGCCGTTATAACAAACAGGATATGGCCATAGCCCATGCCCGTGATTTGGTAAAGGCTGGTGCGGATATTATTGATATTGGTGGCGAATCAACCAGACCGGGCGCATCCAAGGTCATATTGAATGAAGAGCTTGACCGGGTCATTGCAGTCATCGAAGGGCTGTCGGATATTTCTGTTCCCATATCCGTTGATACGCGCAATCGGATAGTCATGGAACATGCCTTAAAAGCCGGGGCCAGTATCATTAATGATGTGAGTGCCCTTTCCCATGATGAGCGCTCACTGGAATTTATTGCGGGTGAAGATTGTCCTGTTATTCTCATGCATGCTCAGAATGACCCTGATAACATGCAAAATAATCCGCAATATGATGATGTTTCACTTGATGTATATGATTATCTGGAAAAACGGCTGGAAATATGTCAGAATGCAGGCATAGACAGTGACCGATTAATCATTGATCCGGGGATTGGATTTGGTAAATCCGTTGATCATAATGTGGAATTGATGGCCAGCCTGTCGCTGTTTCATGGGCTGGGTGTGCCAGTGCTTTTGGGCGTATCAAGAAAGAGCTTCATTGGCTATATTACGGCAGAGAAAAACGCCGCTGCGCGGCTGGCCGGATCACTGGCCTTTGGGCAAATGGGGTATGATCAGGGGATTCAGATATTACGGGTTCATGATGTGGTGGAAAGCCGACAGGCAAGGGATGTATGGATTTCCTTGGGTTAAGTAATATGTTTTTAAAATATAGTCTTTTTGTCATATTACAAACATAGTTCACGTGTTTTATAATTCTGTTCAGTATGTATTAAGAACTAAATGATAATAATATAAATAATTGAAATTATAATAAAAGCAAAACTCATGACACGGAAATATTTTGGGACGGACGGCATTCGTGGAACTGCGAATGAGGGAAACATGACAGCAGAGGTCGCCATGCGTGTGGGTATGGCGGCAGCAAAGCATTTTACACGCGGCGATCATCAGCACCGCGTTGTAATAGGAAAGGATACAAGACTTTCCGGTTATATGCTGGAGCCGGCACTGGCAAGCGGTTTTATTTCCATGGGTATGGATGTGATTATGGTTGGTCCTATGCCAACACCGGCGGTGGCCATGCTGACCCGTTCGCTTCGGGCGGACCTTGGGGTTATGATTACGGCATCGCATAATCCTTTTCATGATAATGGTCTGAAATTATTTGGCCCGGACGGTTATAAACTGTCCGATGATATTGAAATGGAAATTGAGCGGCGCATGGATAATGGTTATGCCGACCATCTGGTTCCATCTGCAAAGCTGGGTCGGGCGCAGCGGCTTAAGAATGCTGTAGGTCGATATATGGAATTTGCCAAGAATACTTTTCCGAAAAACCAACGTCTGGATGGATTGAAAATTGTGGTGGATTGTGCCAATGGTGCATCCTATCGTTCAGCGCCAAGTGTACTGTGGGAACTGGGGGCTGAAGTTGTTGCTATTGGTGTCAGTCCAAACGGCACCAATATTAATGACAACTGTGGCTCAACCTATCCGGAATTGATTTGTGAGAATGTGGTGCTTCATAATGCGGACATCGGTATCGCTCTGGATGGCGATGCAGACCGGCTGATTGTATGTGATGAAAAAGGCAAGATCATTGATGGTGATCAGCTCATGGCGACCGTGGCAAAATATATGAAGTCAGAGGATATGTTGAGCGGCAATGCCGTGGTTACCACGATCATGTCCAATATTGGGCTTGAAAAATATCTGGAGTCCATCGGGCTTGATCTGATCCGCACACAGGTAGGTGACCGGTATGTGGTTGAAGCCATGCGGGAAAAGGGTCTGAATTTGGGTGGCGAGCAATCCGGCCATATTGTGTTGAGCGATTTTGCCACAACGGGAGACGGACTGATTGCGGCATTGCAGATATTATCTGTGTTGGTGACAAGCGGAAAACCGGTTAGCGAAATTTGCAATTTGTTTACCCCATACCCCCAACTTCTGAAGAATGTCCGCTACGAACAGGGTACTGACCCTATGCAAAAGGATTGTGTTAAGGCAGCTATTCTGGAGGGCGAGAACCGACTGAATGGCAACGGCCGTGTGGTAATTCGTAAATCGGGCACTGAACCCTTGATCAGGGTGATGGCAGAAGGTCAAGATGACAAGTTGATAACCGCAGTTGTGGATGATATTGTGGCCACTGTCGAAGAATTATCAGCCTAGGCCATATATTCACATATGAATGGAAAAATACTTGCCATCGCCGGGTCTGACCCCAGTGGTGGTGCTGGTATTCAGGCCGATATAAAGACGATATCTGCTCTTGGTGGTTATGCCATGGCGGCGATAACCACCCTTACCGTGCAGAATACGCGCCAGGTCTATGACGTGCATCCAATAGCAGCGAATATTGTTGCAGATCAGGTAACGGCTGTGCTGAAGGACATCACGCCTGACGCTATAAAGCTTGGCATGATGGCTTCCGCAGAAACGCTGAAACAGCTTTCACAGATATTTGTTGATAACAGTGACATACCCCTGATTGTTGACCCTGTCATCAAATCCACCAGCGGCCATAGCCTGTTGGAAAAAAGTGGGATAGAGGTTTTGATATCAGATATTCTTCCCTTGACTGACCTGCTCACCCCTAACTTGGCAGAAGCAGCTCAACTAGCCAATATGGAGCATATTAATTCCATAAAGGATATGATGCGGGCGGGGGAAAAATTGATTGCTATGGGCGCTGCGGCCGTTCTGGTCAAGGGTGGCCATCTGTCAGGCGATATCCTGACCGATGTTCTGGTTTGTAAGGATGATATCTATAAATTCTCTAGCCCGTTGATTGCTACAAAAAATACTCATGGTACTGGCTGCACACTGGCATCAGCAATTGCAACGGGTATAGGGCAGGGGATAGCCTTGAAGGATGCTGTGGGTCGTGCCCATAAATATGTCCATAATGCTATCTTGCAGGCCCCCGAAATAGGCCATGGCAAGGGGCCGCTTAATCATTTTGTTGTCCTTGATTAATACAATTATAATCTATAATATGGCCCATAATTTGATCAATAAAATAATAAGTTTCCGGGATATTATATAATGAAAAAGTATATACTGATTGGGGTAATCGCATTTTTTACTTCACTTTTTATTAACGCTGCAAATGCACAAACTGTTGAACAACTGAATGACAAATTCCGTCAGTTAAGTGATGAGATTTTACCAACAGCGAATGTTTACCGCACCGCATCCGGTGCGCCGGGTCATAAATACTGGCAGCAGCAGGCGGACTATGTCATTGATGTGACATTGGATGACGAAAAGCAACGCATCATTGGTTCGGCAAAAATTAAATATTACAATAATTCACCGGACAGTTTGCGCTATCTGTGGATACAGCTGGACCAGAACCGTTTTGCCCATGATTCCGGCGGGCAAAAAGTAAAATTTTCCAGCAGCAAACCAAAAGCCGGCTTTAGTACACTGCGTCAGAAAATATATGAAAAAACCTACGATGGTGGCTATAAAATTTCTGCGGTGACCGACAGCGGCGGGGCAGATCTTAAATATGTCATCAGTGATACAATGATGCGTATTGATCTTTCGACACCATTACGTCCGGGCGAGAAGCTTAATTTTGCCATTGATTGGTCATATAATATTCTGGATGCTAAAATCATTCGTGCCCGTGGCGGCAAGGAATATTTCAAGGAAGATGATAATTATATTTATGAAATAGCCCAGTGGTTCCCTCGCATGGCGTCCTATTCCGACTATGATGGCTGGACCAATAAACAGTTTCTGGGGAACGGGGAATTTACCCTTGAATTTGGCGATTATGATGTTTCAATCACGGTGCCCGCTGATCATGTAGTTTCCGCGACCGGTGTTTTGCAAAACCCGAAAGATGTATTAACCTTGGTTCAGCAGGATCGCCTGAAGAAAGCCAAAACCGCTAAAACGCCTGTGATGATTGTCACATCCGAAGAAGCGGCTGTAAAGTTGGACAAAAGGGCAAAAACCACCAACACATGGCGCTTTAAAGCGGATAATGTCCGTGACTTTGCTTTTGCTTCTTCCCGTAAATTCCTGTGGGATGCCCAAGGATATTATCAGCCGGAAAATGGCAAGACCGTGATGGCCATGTCTTTCTATCCGGAAGAAGGTAATCCCATATGGGAAAAATATTCGACACAAGCCATTATTCATACCTTGGAAGTCTATAACAGATATTCTCTGGTTTATCCGTATCCTGTGGCCATATCGGTTAATGGTCCCGTGGGTGGTATGGAATATCCCATGATCTGCTTTAATGGCCCACGTCCTACCAAAGATGAGAAGACCGGCAAAAAAACCTATAGTCAAAGGACAAAATATGGTCTGATCTCGGTTATTATTCACGAAGTTGGCCATAATTATTTCCCCATGATTGTTAATTCCGATGAGCGTCAGTGGACCTGGATGGATGAAGGCTTGAACACCTTCCTACAAAATCTGGCTGAAGAAGAGTGGGAGAAAGATTATCCTACTCGCCGTGCGGAGCCTTATCAGATAGTCAACTATATGAAGAGCACCAAACAGGTGCCGATTATGACCAATAGTGAATCTATCCTGCAATTTGGTAATAATGCCTATGGTAAACCGGCCATTGCGCTCAGGATATTGCGCGAGTCTGTTATGGGCCGTGAATTGTTTGATTTTGCTTTCAAGGAATATTCGCGCCGTTGGAAATTTAAACGTCCAACACCGTCTGATTTTTTCCGTACCATGGAAGATGCCAGCGGGGTCGACCTTGACTGGTTCTGGCGTGGCTGGTTCTATACCACCCAGCATGTTGATGTTTCATTGGACAATGTGCGCCATTTTAATGTCAATACAAAGGATCCCGAAATTGAGGAAGCCTTCAAACGGATCAAAGACAAGGAAAAGGGTCTGACCCCCGCGCGTGTTGCCGATAAAGACCTTAAGAAAAGGACAGATCGTTTTCCAGAGCTTCTCGATTTTTATAATGAGAATGACAAGTTCACTGTTACCAATAAACAACGCAATGACTATGCTAGCCTGATCAAGGGTCTGAAAGACTGGCAGGTAGAATTACTTAAGGAAAAATCCAATATTTATCTGATGGATTTCTCGAACAAGGGCGGCTTGGTAATGCCCATATTCCTTGATGTGACTTATGAGGATGGGAGTGCGCAAGAAATTCGCCTCAATGCTGAAATCTGGCGCAAAAATGCTAGAAAAGTCACCCGCATGCTGATCACGGAAAAGACAGTCAAGTCTGTCATGGTTGATCCCCATTGGGAAACGGCAGATACCAATATGGATAATAACCATTTCCCTCGTCGTATTGAGAAATCTCGGTTTGAACTGATCAAGCGCAAAAAGGCTCGCGATATGATGAAAGAGTTCGAAACCAAGCTGAAAAGTGATGAAGACGAAAAGAAGGAAGGCAAGAAAGAAGAGGAAAAGGATAAAGAGCCTAAGAAATGAGGCTTCTTCTTAAATCTTTAACGGTCATTCTAATTTCTATGTGCGTGGTTCAGATGAGCCATGCACATCGTTTTTATGCCTCTTTCACTCAGATTGATCTGCGGGACGGCAAGCAGACTATTGAGATTGTCCACCGCCTGTTCACTCATGATGTGGAGGATTTTTTACGATCAAAACTTGGCAACAGCTCAAGCCTTTCTGACGAAGAAATCGAACCGATAGTGAAGGCGTTTGTCGAAGGCAGCTTCGCGTTGTTTGACAGGCAGGGCAATCGTTTGCCGCTTACCTGGGTTGGTATGGAATATGAAACAGATAACGTCCATATCTATCAGGAAGCCCCTCTGCCGAGTGAGCCGTCCGAACTGAATATTATCAACCGTCTGTTCATGGCCTTATTTGACGATCAGAAGAATACCGTTAATGTGGAATGGAACGAACAAATCCGCACCCGTATTTTTGTAAAAGACAATGAGCAACAGAAGGTTAATTTTAGCGGGACAGATTAAGGGTAAATATAAATTATTTTATAAGAACTGGAAAATGAAAATTTTGATTAATGAGCGTTTAAATAAAAATCGTTATGTTATTGCTTTGCTTAGCGCATTGCTAATGAGTGTTATGACAGCTTGGGCTGCGAAGTCGGGTGAGGAAGCAAAGCTTGTTGCCGCCGATGGCGCATCAGGCGATTCTTTTGGCTTTGATGTGGCGGTCTCAGGCGATACTGCTGTCATAGGCGCTTTCAAAGATGATGATACCGTTAAGGGTGTTGATCTAGGGTCGGCTTATGTATTTGTCCGTTCTGGAAAAATCTGGCACCAACAGGCTAAACTTACTGCCACCGATGGTGCGGCGAATGATACGTTTGGTGGTAAAGTCGCGCTTTTTGGTGATACTGCTGTTATTGGTGCCGCCTTTGAGGACGCAAAGGGTGTTAATTCGGGTTCGGCCTATGTGTTTAATCGCACTGGAACTGATTGGCACCAGAAGGTTAAGCTTGTAGCCGATGATACTACAGCGGGTGATGCCTTTGGTCAGAGTATTGCCTTGTCCGATGACATTATTGTTATTGGGGCACCGCGTGATGACGATAAGGGCAATGATTCAGGCGCGGTATATGTGTTCACTAAGTCTGGAACTAACTGGATTCAGAAGGCCAAACTTACCGCATCAGACGGAGCCGCAGGAGACGTATTCGGTATTAGCATTGCCCTGTCCGGTGACACTATTATCGTTGGTGCTGATCTGAATGATGAAAAAGCCCTCAATGCGGGTGCGGTCTATGTCTTCACTCGTTCTGGAAATATATGGCTCCAGCAGGCCAAACTAATGGCAGCAGATGGTGCTGACACAGACATTTTCGGCGTCAGAGTAGCCCTTTCCGGTGATACGGCCCTGATATCGGCCCGAAGAGATGACGATGATGTTATGGGTGTTGATTCTGGCTCTGCCTATATCTTCACCCGGACGGGAACAACATGGCAACAGAAGGCAAAGCTTGCCGCCTCAGATGGTGCCGCAGATGACAGATTTGGACGCAGCGTTGCTCTTGTTGGTGATCATGCTGTGATTGGAGCCATGTTTCAGGGTGACAATGGGGAAAAATCGGGTTCAGCCTATATCTTTTCCCGTTCTGGCAATATGTGGCATGAGAAGGCCAAACTTCTTGCAAAAGACGGTGCGGCAGGTGACGCCTTTGGTTGGAGTATAGGGCTTTCCGGCCATACTGCCGTGATTGGTGCCACGCGTGATGACGATAATGGAGATAATTCAGGGTCGGCCTATATATTTGATATCTACCGCGATTAAGTATCTATCGCGATTAAGTATCTATCGATTCCGTAAAAATAACCAATCCATCCTCTGTTATCCCAACTGTATGCTCGGCCTGTGCGCTTAGTTTCCGGTCACGGGTGACCACAGTCCAGCCATCATGCAAGGTTTTTACCTCTGGCTTGCCCATGTTCAATATGGGTTCAATAGTGAATATCATACCGGGGAGGAGTAGCGGGCCCATGTCGTCCGGTTCCACATGGATGACCTCCGGGTTGTCATGAAAGGTCAGACCGATACCGTGGCCGCAGAAGTCGGTGGCGATGCTATAGCCATAATCCTTGGCAACCTGCCCGCAGGCTATGCCAATGTCACCAAGCCTGTTACCTGGTTGTGCGGCGGCTATTCCGGCGGCCAGAGATTTTTCGGTGGCTTCAATCAATCGTTTGGCTTTAACGGGGATTTTATCGCCCACCATATACATGCGGCTGGTATCGCCGTGCCAATGGTTGGTGGTTGGTCCGTCAAGGCGCGGGGTTACATCGATATTGACTATGTCGCCATTTTTCAAATTTTTTGTCTCGCTCGGGATGCCATGTACCGCTACATGATTAACGGAGATGCAACTGGCATGCTGATACCCGTTATAACCAACGGTGGCGGGTATGGTCCCTTGAGCCGTCATGTAGCTATGTATCAATCTGTCCAGTTCTGCGGTGGAAATGCCGGCTACCACATAGGGTTTAATGAAATTCAGCGTATCTGCCGCGATCCGGCCTATTTTAGCCATAGATTTGAAATCATCGGCCGTATGAAGGGTGATCGGGCCAAATGGATAGCCTTCAAGGCGTTTTCGGATGCGTTTTGTCGGAAATTGCATCATTCTAATTAACATAACTTACTCCAGTAATTCAAGGCTGGCGCGCCCACAGGCAAGGGCGGCTTCATGACATTTCAAAGGGGGTGATGGTTTTCTTGCCCGCAAATAGGGTTTCATGGCAGCAATAGGGCCATCAAAAATGGCAAAATTCGCCAATGCAATGTTAGCGGCACTCAGGGCTTTGTTCTTCTTCTGAAGCAGTGCGGATAATCCCGTTCCAAGCTTTTTATTTATCCCATTCAGCTTTTTGTGAAGATCGGTTGGTATCTCGCCGTCTATGAAATCATTCTCCCCATATAGCATAATCAATCGTGCTTTTGCGGGGTTAGCTTCTGTCCATTGGAGCAGGGCTATAATGGCATCGTCATTATGGCCAAGAGAAAGATGGGGCAGTATGTCACCTGTCATGGCGGCTATGCAATGAAACCACGCTGAGCCCAAAAGGGCAGACCGTGACGAGAAACGGTGATAGATGGAGCCAGTCGGCGCACCGGCGCATTTTGCGATTGCCGCCATTGTCGCTGCTGCCGGACCACCCAGTGAAATAAGTTCAATGGCCGCCAGAATGAAGTCATTATCGTCAAATTGTGCTTTTCTAACCATGAATTAAAATAATCATTCTAGAATAAAAAGTCAAATTGATTTACTATGCTATATTTACAGCTTCAATTTATTCAAAAATAGAGTAAACTGATATTTGGAAAAAATGAGGGATAAAATAATGAAACATTTTTTATTGGCATTGGTTATGGCGGGGGTTTGCGCAATGGCACAGGCCCATGAAACAGACAATAAGGGATATGTTCTGGTCATTCACGGTGGCGCGGGCACAATTTTGAAGAAAAATATGTCAGCTGAGAAGGAAGCGGCAATCCGGGCCAAGCTTGAAGAAGCCCTCCGCACCGGACAGGCAATCCTTGATCGTGGCGGGGAGGCCGTGGAAGCGGTAGTCGCCACCATAAAGGTCATGGAAAATTCACCCCTTTTTAATGCCGGGAAGGGGGCGGTTTTTAATCATGAGGGCCAGAATGAAATGGATGCATCCCTTATGGATGGTCGCGATTTGAATGCGGGAGCCGTTGCCGGGGTGACCCATGTTAAAAACCCGATCACCCTTGCCCGTGAAGTAATGACAAATTCCAAACATGTCATGCTCAGCGGCAAGGGGGCTGAAGAGTTTGCCCATACCCGTGATATCGAAATGGTTGATCCTGCCTATTTCAGAACAGAGAAAAGATGGAACCAGTTACAAAAGGCTCTTAAGAAAGATACTGTGTTGCTTGACCATGATCAGGAACAGAAATTTGGTACGGTGGGGGCGGCAGCACTGGACAGCCATGGTAATCTTGCAGCGGGAACCTCTACGGGTGGCATGACCAACAAACGCTGGAACCGGATTGGGGATTCACCGGTAATCGGGGCTGGGACCTATGCGGATAATAACAGTTGTGCCTTGTCTGCCACGGGTCACGGGGAGTTTTTCATTCGTGCTGCTGTGGCCCATAGTGTCTGTGCCCTGATGGAATATAAGGGGTTGACATTACAGCAGGCAGCCGATGAGATAATCATGAACAAGCTGGTTAAAATGGGTGGTGAAGGGGGCATCATTGCCGTTGACGGCAAAGGGAATGTCTCCATGACCTTTAACACCGAAGGCATGTATCGGGGCTATATCAAGGGACACGAGAAACCAGTGATCGGAATATATAAAGAATAAGCTCTCTAGCTTTCGCTTTCACGGAATTGTTCGTGGTGGCGGATAACTTCGGTAATGATGAAGTGGAGGAACTTCTCGGAAAAATCCGGGTCCAGTTTAGCATTTTTGGCTAGATTTCGTAGCCGGTCGATCTGTCTTTGCTCCCGATCTTTATCAGCGGGTGGAATGTCGTATTTTGCTTTAAACTCGCCTACATTCTTAGTTATTTTAAAGCGTTCCGCCAGCATATGAATAAGTGCCGCATCAATATTATCGATACTATCCCGATATGATGCCAAGGTATCCCGTTGCTGTTCGGTCGATATTTTTTCTGATTTTATGTTCATGGGTCAGAGAATTTCTTTCAGTCGTAATGAAAATAACTGGTTTACCAGGCGCTGCTTTTGCACCAAAAGTATCAGAACCGGGGTCAGAAATGCAATCTCGAACCAGAAAAAATAAATTGGCTGTCCCGCAATACAGGCTATGAAGATGGCTATGGTTCTATAATTGGCGCACATAATGGACCATGTATTAACAGCAGGCGCAAAGACTTCACGGTATAAGTCTCTGATTTCATCTGTTTTATCCGGGTTCTCCTGCAATATATTTTTTAAATGCTCACGATGTTTGGCGCTGATGCCACTTGATCGCCGTTGCATTCTGACATATCCGATGTGAAGCTGGCTCATCATAAAGGCTGGTATGGATTTGCCCTTAAGGTCAGCAATCATCTGTTTGATTTCCGGCAGGGCGGCGGACTCTTTACCATGGCCCCAATAATCATACTCACCGCGCTGCAACTCATAAGCACTGGATTGTATGGCGTGCAGAAGCCCCGCCGATAGTATAATAGTCCAGACTTCAGAGTTACCTTGTTGGGATAGTATCAGGCCAATGCCCACATAGACGCTGATAAAGGTTACATAATCACAAACCCCGTCAAGCACTTTGCCAATTTCCGAATAGCTTTTGGTCAACCGGGCCAGTTGCCCGTCGGCTCCGTCCATGATGTGCCACATGATCATGCATAAAAACCCGGCGACGGCCATATAGGGGTTCTGGTAATGGAAATAGGCAACGCCCCCCAATATGCCAAAGACCATACCCATTATGGATACCATATTAGGCGTAATCTTTTTTGCGGCTAGTTTGGGAACAAGCCAACCGCTGATGGGGTGAATGAAGTGAAGATTAGTGAATTCTTCAATTTCACCGGTACGCTTTACAGTATCTGTCATAGTTTGTTGTTTCTATAAGGTCTTTGTTTTTCTGAAGTTTTTGGCAAAAGTATCGCTGTCGGCTACCATAAAATTTTTGAGATGATACACAAGACGTGCCTGATGTACAAAGAAAGTTATTATGCCGTAAGCACAAATAAATCCAAATCCCATATACCATTGATCAAACAGGGCAAATGGAAGCAGTGCCCACAGTTGTGTATTGCGCCCGCCTCTGATTAACTGGAACTTACGGTCAAAGACGTCAACATTATAAATATACCGGTTTGTCATACGGTGAAAGAATTCACATTGGATTCCATCGGCTAGGTGGAACAATACAAGTGCCGCCCCCATTATAATGGGGGCCACGCCGTAGGTGTTGGATAAATAGCCGGCAAGGGCGAAATACCATCCATATTCTATCACTTTTACCAACAGATGTATACGCTCGCCAACTCTGGAAGATAGCATTTTTATACGGGCGAGCTTCCCGTCCACGCCATAAAAAACTCCCACCGCATAGCAGCCAAACAGAGCAGGTAACAGAAAACCATTCCAAAACAGATACATGATGTAAAAGCCGAACAGTCCCGCCACAATGGTGGTCTGGTTTGGCGTAACCGGACATTTGCACAGATATTTTACAATGAGATTTTCAACATGCCGATGAATAAAGCGCGCCACCCAGTCGCGGGCATTTTTTTGGCTATATTCAAGCAGAACATCTGTACCCTTATCCCCGTCCTCGCGCCGGGTTATGGGGAACCATACCAGATCAACATCCCGGTGGCGGTCTGCGATATGAGAGGGAATATCTATGACTTTGATGATTTCACAGTCATTTGCCCGAGAGATAGCCTTCAGGGCAACGGGCAGCCCTTCCAAACTGTTGAGTTTGCGTATATTGGCGGCAAGTGTGGCGCTGGATAGTTTAGCAACCGACCCAAAATAGCCTTCAATGGTTTCAAGTTGGAGCAAGATACCTTTTGCAGTGCGTTCTTCCAGAAATTCAAGATGACCGATAAGATTGATTACCGTTGGGGAAGGATGGCTTACCACCTGATTAATAATTCTATCATCAATGATCACGCCTTCTTCGATAAGAAACCAACTATTACCTTCGTTATTATGTTCTAGTAACCGCAACGGGGCGTCTTTAGTCGAATGGATGAAAATTTTCCCGGGACGCTCTCGGCAGCTTAGAATTTCTTTTTCAAAATCCTGTACGAACCAATCGCTTACCACATGCATTTCTTCGACGCCGATGGCCTTCATCTGTTTCATTTGCCGGGCAAAAATACTTAAGCCCCCCGCATGAATTAGATTCCGCGCGAGTGTGCTGATATTTTCAGATTCCTGACCGGTTATCAGGAGAGCTTTTTTCGTCATTGGTTACAGCCCCAAATTATTACAGATATTGATATAACATAATATGACAGTCATATGAGGCAATAATCTGGCAAAGGTTTTTTATTTTGTTGTTCGGCTAATATCTTTAATTATTCGCCATGCCTTGTCTAGATGCTTATTCTCGGTTGCCGGAGCGCCACTGACCAGACGTATGGCATATTTTCCGTTAATGCGGGTTTGGGTCAGATATATTTCGCCTGTGTCGTTTATGGTTTCAAAAATTCTCTCATTCAAAGCATCAAGCTGATCTTCGGGAATATCTTTTGGATGATAACGGAAACAGAATAACGCTAGCGGATTGGGTGCTAGCAGCTCAAAATCAGGCTCTTCAGCCACTTGTGCTGCTAATGCATGGGTCATATCAATATGTCGCCTGATATGATCCTGAAGTCCGGTAATGCCATATGACCTTATGACAAACCACAGCTTCAAGGCCCGAAAGCGACGGCCCAACTGTGGCCCCCAGTCCCGGTAATTATTAACTTGTGTCCCCTCGCGGGTCTTAAGATATTCCGGTAATATTTCAAAAGTCCGGATCAGGGCGGTTTTATCCTTCACATAAAAAGCCGAACAGTCGAATTGGGTTAACAGCCATTTATGGGGGTTAAAGACAAAACTGTCGGCATTCTCGATCCCCCTGATCATATACTGATATTCCGGTAGCACCAATGCACTGCCCGCCCAGGCCGCATCCACATGGAGCCAGATGCCATATTTCTTGCAGATAACGCTGATGGCCTGAAGCGGGTCAATGGCGGACAGGCTGGTGCTGCCCAATGTTGCAATTACGCAGGTCGGCTTATGGCCGGCTTCAATATCTGACGCTATGGCTTTATCCAGTTCTTCAGGAACCATGGCAAAATTTTCATCTACAGGAATCTTTCTCAGGTTGTCTGAGCCAAGCCCTGCCATGCGGATGCCTTTGTCGGTTGAGGAATGAACCTCACCTGAGGCATAACAGCAATGCCGTCCTGCGGAATTTAAACCGGCATGATTGGTTTGATGATCATTGAGCCGCTCGCGCGCGGTGAGGAAGGCGACAAACATAGCCGTTGATGCTGTATCCTGTATCACGCCGTGAAAGCCAGTGGGCAGGCCGATCATTTCCCGCAACCAGTCCAGAACTCTTTCTTCCAGCTCTGTCGCTGCCGGTGATGTCTGCCAGCTCATACATTGGGCGGCGAGCGTTGAGGTGAGCATCTCGGCGAGGATAGAAGGCGGGCTGGCATTCGCTGGAAAGTAAGCCATGAAACCTGGGTGTTGCCAATGGGTCATGCCCGGCATGATTATATCTTGAAAGTCCTGGAAAATATCATCCATATGCTCTGGATTTTTTGGGGCATATTCCGGAAGCTGGGCCAGTATTTCACCCGGCTTGGTCGGGGGCTTCACCGGATAGCTTTCTATGTTTTCCATATAATCCGCCATCCAGTCGACAAATTTATGGGCGTTTTTCCTGAAATCCTGCGAATCCATAGGCTCCCTTTCGTCTTTCGGGTCTGATCATGGTGATAAACTATTAGTATATATACCTGTTTTATGTTTGAAGTTTATAGAAATTCTTCATTTAACTATTATTTTCAGTATAGCGAATATGTCGTGAATTTAACAAATAATAGAGGTTTTAAAATGAATATTTTAACTAAGTTTACCACAATTATTTTTATCGTAAGTACTTTATCTATATCTGCGCAGGCATCTGATTTTGAGTGTGATTCTGGTCCGAAGTCAGGATGGATGGCTAAAGATACTATTCTTCAGTCCCTTACCGCACAAGGCTATAAGGTCAGAAAAGTTGAAGTGGAAGATGGTTGTTATGAAGTTTACGCCATGAAAAACGGGAAAAAATATGAAGTATTTGTAAACCCCAAAACGGGTGCTATTGAAAAGACAAAGGAAAAATAATGCAGGAAGTTAAGGTTTGGGATCTTTTTATACGGGTATTTCATTGGTCAGTGGTTGCCATTATCCTTATCAATTTCACTGTCTTTGATGAAGGCTCCGTGCATGAGTTTTTAGGGTATATATTGATGGGTTTATTGACCTTACGGTTCATTTGGGGATTCATTGGCCCATCATATGCGCGGTTCAAAAATTTTATTCCGAATACTAAAGAAATCAAGCACCATTTGAATGAGGTGGGTGGGGATAAAATAACGCCATATCTAGGGCATAATCCCCTCGGTGCTCTGATGGTATTTAATCTGTATTTAACGCTGATACTCCTGTGTTTTACAGGTTATCTTGCCATTACCGATATGTTCTGGGGCATAGAGTGGGTTGAGGAAACTCATGAGTTTTTTGCCAATTACCTATTATTTAGTGTGGCCCTTCATGTATTGGGTGTCGTTTGGGAAACTTTTCGGTCCGGTGTGAATTTGATTTCTGCCATGTTTACTGGCATAAAGAAAATTACTTAATGGTAAGCGGACAATCATGTTTAATTTTCTATCTTCTTTGAGAATGCGTCAATCTGCCAAGAAATCTCAAAGGATAACTATATTATGGATTGGTATGGTATTATCAACAGTTTGCACGCTGTTTTTTGCCATGGATGTTTTTGGTGACATGGTTTTAGGGCGTGAATTTCCCACCAAAAACACCCATCATATTTTAGAACTTCTTGTGGTGATTTTGTCACTTGTATCGTTTGTTTTTCATTTTCGTGAACTAAAGCGATTTTTCAAACAACATCATAAAATAAAAGATCAAGTACGCGTCGCATCAGGCGAATTTTCTCAGGTTATTGATGGGTTGTTCATAGAATGGGAATTAACGCCAGCGGAGAAAGACGTCGCAATATACTTGATTAAAGGTATGAGTTTTGCCGAAATAGCCACAATTAGAAATGCCAAAGAAGGTACTGTAAAGGCGCAAAGTAATGCGCTTTACCGAAAAGCAGGCGTAAAGGGCTGTCACGAATTACTGTCTTTATTTCTTGACGAATTGCTCACGGATATTTCCATAAGATAAAAAAATTTGATAAATATTATAATTTCTGTAAATTACGGGTAAGTGGTAGGGCACTTTCAAGAACCGTTTAAAATATATTTAATATAGGGATAAAACGTGTTTAAAATTCATTCCATAATCGTTGCAATTTTCATAGCCATATTTCTAACAGGATGTGGTTCAGAAGAGAATAAACAATTGTCTAGCTATCCTGCTGAAATACCTAAAGGGCAAATGCCGGACAGTATTCGGCCAAGTCATTATCAGCTTGATTTGAAAATTATCCCCGTTGAGGGTGAATTTGATGGGGAAGTTACCATTGATCTGACCTTTGACGTTACTACGGATTACATGTGGCTGCATGGGCAGGATATGACGGTAAGTTCTTCAGAATTGACTTTAGCCAACGGCAAGGTAATTCCGGTTACATATGAACAGGTTGATCCCACGGGAATTGTGAAGTTATCTTTTCCGGAGCAGGTAGGCCCCGGGAACGCGAAATTAAGAATTGCATATAAAGGCAAGGTAAGTGATGCGCTTCAGGGTATCTACCGTGTCAAGGACGGCGAGCACAGCTATACCTACACCCAGTTTGAGGCCATTGATGCCAGACGGGCTTATCCCGGATTTGATGAGCCGGGCTTCAAAGTTCCCTATGACATTATCCTGACGGTCCCCACGGGGTTTGAAGCTTTGGCCAATACGCCGGAAACAGGCCGTACCGACCTAGGCAATGGTTTTACCAGGATGACTTTTGACACGACCAAGCCGTTGCCATCTTATCTGGTGGCTTTTGCAGTTGGTCCCTTTGATATTGTGGAATGGGAAGATCTGCCTAAAACGGCAGTTCGTGACCGGACAGTCAAGCTGCGGGGTATCGCCAGTAAAGGCAAGGGGAAAAAGCTGGCCTATGCGTTGGAAAATACGGCGATGGTATTAGAATCTCTGGAAGATTACTTTCAGATTCCATACCCATATCAGAAGCTAGATATTCTGGCGGTGCCGGATTTTGCCTATGGTGCCATGGAAAACGCCGGAGCTATTACCTACCGTGAACAACTGTTGTTGTTGGACGAAAACTCTTCTTTGGGCCAGAAAAAGGCTTATATGGGGGTTCATGCTCATGAACTGGCCCATCAATGGTTCGGCAACCTGGTGACCCCCGTTTGGTGGAATGATATTTGGCTTAACGAAGCCTTCGCCACATGGATGGGTAATACCGCTTTGGATAATGTCCTGCCGGAACATAAATTCAGACAGAATTTATTGCGTGGTGCCTTGGGTGCTATGCGGGGTGATAGTCTGGTCAGTTCCCGCCAAATCCGCCAGCCTATTTTAAGTAATGATGACATAGTAACCGCCTTTGATGGTATTACATATAGAAAGGGTGGCGGCGTATTGGCTATGATTGAGGCTTTCATGGGGCCGGAGCAATTCCGCGCGGGGATAAATAATTATATGACCCGTTTTACATTTAAAAATGCATCTTCAAACGATTTTATCACTGCCATCGGTGAAAAATCGGATACGGTACCTATGGAAGATATCAGGGCTGCCTTTGACAGCTTTCTGGAGCAACCGGGCATTCCCTATCTTGATGTGAAAACGTCACGTGAAGACGGCAAAACGATGGTCACGGTTAACCAGTCCCGCTACCTGCCGCTTGGCTCAAAAGGGGATACGGATAAGTCATGGAAGGTTCCGGCCTGCTTTGGCTATGCAATTGCGGGTAAGGCGCATAAATACTGTACCCTGCTTGACCAAAAGGAAATGATTTTCGCCCTGCCTGAGTCGGGCAATCTGGATTATCTGATGCCGAACTTGAATGGGGCCGGATATTACCGTTATTCACTGGATGCCAAAGCATGGTCAGACCTATTTAGTAATCAGAACAATCTTTCCGCAGAAAGTATGTTGTCCCTGACCAACAGTTTTGCCGCCGCTGTGGATGCGGGTAAGATGGATTTTTCCGCCTTGGTGGCCGTTGCCCCTGCGGTGATCAAATCGGATTCTTATAGGGTATCAACATCGCCCATGTCATCGCTGCGTTTCATGTTTGAAAAAGTGGCGGGTAACAAAACGGACAGGACTAAATTATCGGCTCTGTCGGTTAAACTATATTCTGATAAGCTGGCTGGTATCGGGTTTGAGGCCAAGGCTGATGACAGCGGAGAAGTCACCAGCCTGCGACAGGCTCTGGTGGGTCACCTGGCATTCAGGGGCAAGGATAAAGCGGTCCGGACCAAATTGACTGAAATGGCAAAGCGTTATGTGGGTTTTGGTTCCGATAATCAGATCCACGCCGATCAGGTGGATAACAGTCTGGTATCGCGGGCCTTGATCGTAGGGGCTGAAGATATTGGTGTGGGCTTTGGTCGTCACCTGTTCGATCTCTATCTGAAATCTACGGACGGAACTGTCCGGGGCCGACTGCTACAGGCGATGGCATCTACACAAGATGCAGGCTTTGCTTCAGAGGTGCGGGAATTAATTTTGACCGAAAATATGCGTGCCAATGAGGTGGGTACCGCCCTCTTTTACCAGATGTATACTGATGAACTTCGTGATGATGCCTGGGTCTGGTTTCAGGAAAACTTTGAAGGGGTGAAAGCCAGAATTCCCGGATTCAGTCAGTCCCAGATCACCAGTTTTGCCGGTGATTATTGCACACTCGCGAAACGGGATGAGATCAAGACATTCTTTGAACCACGGATCAAGACCATAGCTGGTGGCGCGCGGTCATTAGCGCAAACATTGGAGACCATTGAGCTCTGTGTTGCCAAGGTAGAATTCCACGGTCCTAAGTTGACCAGGTTTCTAGCACAATAATATTGAAAAGGCGGCTTCGGTCGCCTTTTTTATCTATCAACTTTTTTGCCTTTGATATCTTTATAAAAATTCTGAATTTCTTTGATGTCCTTTTCCACATCGCCTGTGGGGTGAAAGATAGGGCCAAAACCGACAATGCCATGTTCATAATCTAGGTAAGCCATACAAATGGGGATATTAGCGCCATGAGCGATATGATAAAACCCTCTTTTCCACTCTTTGACCTTTGAGCGGGTACCTTCCGGCGCAATAGTTATGATGAGATGGTCGTGGCTGTTAAAAATATCAATGGTGGATTGCACCACATTATTGGATTTGCTGCGATCAATTGGCGTGCCGCCAAGCCATCGCATAAGTGGGTTTAACGGCCCTTTAAATATGGTATGTTTTCCCAACCAGAAGAAATCAAGCCGGATCAAAAAAGCCGTTGCCAAGGCCAAGGGAAAGTCCCAGTTGCTGGTATGGGGTGCGCCAATCAAGACATATTTGGGGTCTTTCGGCAGGCTTCCTTCCAGCTTCCAGCCGGTAACTTTGAAGGCAATCCATGAGATGCTAACAAAAAAGTGCCTGATTACAGGGGTATTAAAAACTGTCCGTCGCAAAATAAATCCTCAAACAAATTTCATTTTGTAAGAGACGAGGTTATCAGGAAGCTTGCCCTCAGGCAAGGTTGGCCTGTTTCAGGCCATCAAGGTATTTTTCCAGGTCTTTTCCACGACGAAACCATTTGCGACATTCTTTTTCTGCATTTTTTGGGAAGTCTGGATATAACCTGAGCACATTGGCCCGTGACTCCGCTGCCCCCTTATCATTGCCCAGTTTCGCATAAACAATTGCCTGTATAGCGTGGGGCCAGAACCAGTCTGGGGTTTCGATGAAACGTACTTCTTCAATTGCCGCGCTATAGTCGCCGTGAATATAATGATCATGGCACAGGGCAAAGTGACACCATCCGGGGTGCTGCGGGTTCAGAGACATAGCCTTTTTTACCAGTGACAGACCTTCGTCCAGCTTGCCGAGCAAACATAGATAAACGCCACTGTCGGCCAAAATTGCCGGACTGTTTGGTGCAATGCTCAGACCCAGCCGGATGTTATCCTCAAATTTATCAATATCCCCCTTATGGAAATTAATGATCGTCATGGCATACCATGCAATGGAATATTTTGAACTGAGGCCAATAGATTTCTCAGCATATTTCTGTGCTTGATCCAGAGGATCATCGCTACGGACGTTAAAACTAAAGCGATATTCGTCAAGGGCGAGAAAGGCAAGGCCCGCCCAGGCATCAGGATAGTTGGGGTCAATCTTGATCGCCTTTTCAAGGCTGTTTCGGGCCTTTAGGTGTGTTTCCGGTGAAAGTTCAAACAGATAATCATGGAGCAGCAGCATGCTCTCATAGGCTTCCATATATTCGGTTGTACTGCGTTTCATATCAATGGCACTGGTTCGCATGATGGCACCGTAAGTATCACCAATCGTGGCCGCCACATGGGTGGCAATCTCATCCTGTACATCAATCAGGTTTTCTGGTGTCAGTTTGCGGTCATAATTTTCCGACCAGACCACCGCCCCATTGGTTGCGTTCAGCAACTGGGCCGAAACCCTGATTTGCTCACCGGCGTGCCGGATACTACCTTCCAGAATATAATGAGCTTCCAGTTCCGCACTTATAGTGCGGATGTCTATGGCCTTGCCCTTATATCCCGATGTGGTTCGTCGTGATATGACATAAAGGGATGGGCTAAGGGACAGGTGGTTGATGATTTCTTCGGTGATGCCGTCGCAGAAAAGTTCTTGGGAAGCTTCACCACTTAAATTTTCAAATGGCAGAACAGCAATTGCTGGACCTGTAGGCGGTGCAGCAGCAGCAGAGAAAAACGGGTCTTTCTTAGTCGCAGGGGTTGCCGGCTCGGATAATTTAATGCTCGGGGCGTAGGAGCCTTTGGGCAGGGAGATATTTACCTTGTCGCCCAAGCCTTCTTCTAGATAATAATGTTCAAGCAACCGCCGCAAGCGTCCGGCTTCCACACGGACGATAGCGTCTGTTTGCGGATCAAATGTTTCATCCTTGTCAAAGACTTCCAGCCCCAGTGTATAGCCCTTGATCAGCTGGGCGCGGTCACCGAGATATTCTTCCACTACGAATTCAAGGAACCGTATGATGCGATTCTTGTTTTTAAATGTTTCGCTGGCCAGAATAGTTCCAAGCTGTGCTCTGACCTTTTCCGGTGATAGAGAAATATCTGGCGGCATATATGCTTTCTTACAATTTTGTCTGTTTGAACCTTATTATATGAACAAATAAGACAAAATTTAAAGGTCCAATAAAAAATAAAGCATTTTTATGGTCGTTCAATCATGGACCTGTTGATGATCATGCGTTGAATATCGGACGTGCCCTCATAAATCTGGCAAACACGAACATCACGATATATCCGTTCCAAGGGAAAATCTTTCAAATAACCATAGCCACCCAATGTCTGAATTGCCGCAGAGCAAACCTCTTCGGCAACTTCGGAAGCCATTAGTTTTGCCATGCAGGCTTCTGTCAGACATGGAATTTCTCGGTCTTTGAGCGATGCCGCATTCAATACCATGAGACGCGCCGCTTCCAGTTTGGTGGCCATGTCGGCGAGGCGGAAACCCACCGCCTGATGCTGGATGATGGCTTTTCCAAAAGATGTGCGTTCGTTGGCATAGGCAACCGCCTGATCAAGGGCGGCTTTGGCCATGCCGACGCTTTGAGCCGCAATGCCGATTCGTCCGGTCTCAAGATTGGACAGGGCCACGCGGTAGCCGTCATTCTCCTTGCCAAGAAGCATATCTTGGGTCACTGCCATATCTTCAAAAATTAGGGTGCAGGTATCCGATGATTTCTGTCCGAGCTTTTCTTCCACCCCCGCGACTGTATAACCGGGCAGGTCGGTGGGTACCAGAAAGGCGGAAATACCTTTTTTGCCCAGATCAGGGTCCGTGACTGCAAATATGATTGCCGCCCCGCCAATTTTTCCCGATGTGATGAATTGCTTGGTGCCATTAATGACCCAGCCGCTGTTGGTTTTCATTGCACGGGTTTTTAACATGCTGGCATCTGATCCAGCTTGTGGTTCGGTCAGGCAAAAAGCACCGATAATTTTTCCCTGTGCCAGTGGCTTTAAGAATTTTTCTTTCTGTTCATCTGTTCCATCTTTCATGATCGCGGCACAAACAGGCGCGTTATTGACACTCATAATGGTGCTGACCCCGCCATCGCCGCCGGCTATTTCCATCAGGGCAAGGGCATAGGAGATATAATCGGTTTCCGCGCCGCCCCATTGTTCGGGTACTGTCATGCCCATCAGACCCAGCTCTCCCATGCGGTTCAGGACATCTATGGGCAGATCACCCGTTTTGTCCCATTGCGCGGCATGGGGCGCCAGTTCATTGGCGGCGAAGGTGTGGGCCATATCCCGAATCATTTCCTGTTCTTCAGATAAAATCATCTTAAATTAACTCCACAGCCATTGCGGTTGCCTCACCGCCGCCGATACAAAGGGCCGCTATGCCACGGTTTTTACCGTGGGTTTTCAGGGCTGAGATAAGGGTAACCAGAATCCGTGCACCGGATGCGCCGATGGGATGCCCCATGGCACAGGCCCCGCCATGAATATTCACCTTGTCATGATCAAGGTCAAGATCACGCATGGCGGCCATGGTGACAACGGCAAAAGCCTCGTTTATTTCATAGAGATCCACATCCGCGTCCTTCCAGCCCACCTTTTGATAGAGCTTGTTTATGGCTCCAATGGGCGCGGTGGAAAACCACTCCGGTGCCTGTGCGTGGGTGCTATGTCCGACGATCTTTGCAATGGGGATCAGGCCCCGCTTTTCAGCATCCGATTGCTTCATCAAAACCATTGCTGCGGCGCCGTCTGATATAGAACTTGAATTTGCTGCCGTGACGGTTCCATCCTTGGCGAAGGCCGGACGCAGGGTGGGGATTTTTTCTATACGGGCCTTTCCTGGTTGTTCGTCCGTGTCGTAAACGCTCTCGCCTTTGCGTGATTTTACGGTTACCGGGGAGATTTCCTGCGTGAAATAGCCCTTTTCAATGGCGGCATTGGCCCGGTTCAGGGATGTTATAGCATAATTATCCTGTGACTCGCGGGTGAATTGATAATGTTGAGCCGTCTGTTCCGCAAAAACACCCATCAACTTGCCCTTATCATAGGCATCTTCCAGACCGTCGTGGAACATACTGTCTTTGACTTCACCGTGACCAAGACGAGCCCCGCCCCGCATTTTGGGCAGTAAATAAGGGGCGTTGGTCATGCTTTCCATGCCACCCGCGATCATAATATCAGCAGAACCCGCAAGAATGGCATCATGGGCCATCATGGTGGCCTGCATGCCGGAGCCACACATTTTATTGATGGTACTGCATCCCACATCCTGTGGCAGTCCCGCCCCCAGAATAGCTTGTCGGGCAGGTGCCTGTCCCTGACCACCGGGTAATACACAGCCCATGAAGGCCTCATCAATGTCATCAGGTTTCAGTCCGGAACTATCCAGCGCACCTTTTACTGCAACAGCCCCAAGCTCAGGGGCAGCAAGTGAGGTAAAATCGCCCTGAAATCCGCCCATAGGGGTTCGGGACATGCCAACAATGACAATGGGGTCTGATGCTAAAGTTTGGGCCATTTTGCTTTTCTCCTAAAAATATGTTGAGTTTAAGTTACTCATGGGTAACAATATAGGCTTGATAAATTGAATTGGCAAGATTGTAAAAATGATTAAAAAAGTAAAACTCTCAAAGCCTGTCCTTAACCGTGATGAAAAAAGACAGCTTAAACTGGATGCCATATTGCGTCATGCGGCAGCGGCATTCATGGATAAGGGCTATTACAAGACCTCCCTCGATGATATTGCGCGTCGACATAAGGTGACCAAACCGACGCTTTATTATTATATTAAAAACAAAGAAGACATCCTGATCAAATGCGAAAAAGTGGCTAGTACACGAATCAAGGGTCTATTGGATGCTGTGACGGCAACAGATGAAAGTGGTTTTGTTCAGTTGCAGAATTTTATTGAGGGGTATGTGGAGATTGTAACCGATGATATTATTCGGTGCCATATCCGCCACCGTGGACAACGCGAAGACCCTGCTGCCCGTGAAGCAAGTCTTAAAATGCACCGTGAAATAGAACATCGTGTGCGTGAAATTCTTGGGCGTGGCGTTAAAGATGGCTCAATTCGAGACTGTAACTCAACCATCATTGCCATATTGTTATTTGATGCCCTGAACGGTATTTCCGCATGGTATCGTGACGAAGGTGACGTTAATCATGAAGAACTTGTCGCCCAAGTACTATTAATCGTGACCGAGGGTGTTAAAAATAAGCCTTAGGCTAAAAATTTTTCTTTTGGTAATATATTGATCATAATATACGTTCAGTATCGTAGCAGAAATACAGGGAAATTGAATGTTTGAAAAATCGGAAGAAAGCCAGAAACGTGCTGATGAACGCGTTGATGTGTTATGGGATGCGGTGGCGACCATAGATGAAAAAGAATATCCTTGTGAAGTGGCCAATATATCCACGGCCGGCGTTTTGATGAAGCTGGATATGGATATTAATAAAAATCATGAGTTTTTATTAAATGTAGAAAGCCTTAATGAATTTGCTGTTGAGGTTGCCTGGTGCAATCGCCCATTTTATGGCTTGATTTTAATGGTAGGCGATGATCTGAAATTAAAGGATTATGCCGATATAATTGGGTTGGATAACACCAAATAATTCCGAAAAGCCAAAAATTTTATTTTTCCCCAATCACTGTCGTAGTTTCTTCTGCTGATCAAGTGCGGATGAATATTACTGACTGATTATGCCTGTTCATTTTTCTTTATGTCTGCTAGCCTGTAAGAAAAAGGAAGGGGATTTCCCATGTATAAAGATATTAAAATCACATTTATTTCAGCCATTGTTATGTTGTGTAACGCGACAATTTTTCCAAATAGTGTCTTCGCAGAAGAGGAGACGACCAGGCTAGCTTATAAGGATATTTTTGAAATAGAATATGCGGCCTCACCGCAGATAGCACCTGACGGGAAATCAGTTATCTATGTACGCCGTTCTGCTGATGTTATGAAAGACAGCACACGATCAAATATCTGGCAGGTGGGGCTTGACGGTAATAACCATCGCCCGCTTTTATCGGGAAAAGCCAGTTTTTGGATGCCGCGTTTTTCAAAAGATGGTAAGCGACTGGCTTATGTGTCGTCGGTGGAAGGAAACAACCAGTTATATTTACGATGGATGGATACCGGACAAACGGCAAGATTGACAGACCTGCAGGGCTCACCAAACGGGATTGCCTGGTCGCCGGACGGCAAGTGGATTGCCTTTTCCATGTTTGTCAAAGCAAAAGCAAAATCCATTTTTAAGGAAATGCCAGCAAAGCCGAAAGGTGCAAAATGGGCGGAGACGGCAAAATATATTGATCGCGTACAATATCGCTCCAATGGCGCGGGTTATTTACCAAGGGGTTATAGGCATATTTTTGTCATACCCACAGACGGGGGAACAGCCCGTCAAATTACTACGGGTGATTTTAATCACGGCGGCCTGATTAGCTGGTCCAGTGACAGTAAGCGAATTTTTATAAATGCAGACCGTGATAAGGACTGGGAATATCGGCCACTGGAATCAGATATTTATGAAATTACGGTAGCCGATGGCTCCCTGAAAAACCTGACCAATCGTGCGGGCCCTGACCGGCAGCCAGTGATCAGCCCCAATGGTAGAAAAATAGCCTATTCCCGCTTTAATGACCGGAAACTTTCCAGTCAAAATGCACATTTATTTATCATGGATGCAGATGGTAAAAACCCCAAGGACCTCACCCCTGACCTTGACCGACCTATAGATAATATTCAATGGGCCAAGAATGGTAAGGGTATTTATTTCCTCTATGACGATCAAAGCCGTACCAATGTGGGTTATGTGGACCTGAATGGTAACCGCAAAAGCCTTACCAATGCTGTAGGGGGGCAATCCCTTGGGCGTCCTTATACATCCGGCGATTATGTGGTCGCAGGCAAGGGCCGCATTGTCTTTACCCTCAATAAAACAGATCGTCCGGCTGATTTGGCTATGGTTGACGGGAAGGGCAAAGTTATACAGCTTACCCATCTGAATGAAGACCTCATGGGCCACAAAAACATGGCGGCAGTTTCCGAAATGATGGTCAAATCATCTGAGGATGGTCTTACAATACAGTCATGGATAGCGACACCGCCAGATTTTGATCCTTCAAAAAAATATCCCATGATATTGGAAATTCATGGCGGGCCGCATACGTCTTACAGTGCGGCCTACAGTACCGAAATTCAGCTATATGCCGCCAAAGGTTATGTGGTTGTCTGGGCAAACCCACGTGGCAGTACATCATATGGCGAAGACTATGCCAATCTTATTCATCATAATTACCCCTCGCTGGATTACAATGACCTGATGGATGTGGTTGATGGTGTGATTGCCAAAGGCTATGTGGACCCGGAACAGTTATATGTAACCGGTGGTTCAGGGGGCGGCGTGCTGACGGCATGGATTGTCGGAAAAACAGATCGTTTTAAGGCTGCCGTGGTTGCAAAACCAGTGATCAACTGGTTAAGCTTTAGCCTGACGGCTGATGCGTCAGTTTATTTTACCAATTACTGGATGCCGGGCATGCCTTGGGATAATGTAGAGCACCTGTGGAAGCATTCACCATTATCATTGGTGGGTAATGTCAATACGCCGACTATGCTGCTTACGGGAGAGGTTGATTATCGCACTCCCATGAGTGAGACGGAACAATTTTATCAGGCATTGAAGCTGCAAAAAATTGATACGGCCATGGTGCGTATTCAGAAAGCAAACCACGGCATTGCATCACGGCCCAGCAATCTTGTTCAGAAAATTGGTAATATTCTTGCCTGGTTTGATAAATATAAACCGAAAGAGCCAGAAGAAAAATAATAGTAAATAACGGTTTTCTTATTTTTCGTACCCAAATGGATCGTCAATGCTGTGGCTGGGTTCGGTGAACCATTTGGGGCCATCTTCGGTCATGTAAAAATGATCTTCCAGACGGATACCAAATTCACCGGGGATGCATATCATCGGCTCGTTGGAGAAACACATGCCGGGGGCGAGGGAGCTGTTGTCTCCTGAGTTAAGATAGGGCCATTCGTGTATATCCATGCCGATACCATGGCCAGTTCGGTGGGGCAGGCCGGGCAGCTTATAATCCGGCCCCAGTTGATATTTCTCCAGACAGGCCCGCGCGGCAAGGTCCACATCGCCACATCTTGATCCCACCTGAGCTTGATTGAATGCTGCTGCCTGAGCTTCTTTTTCAATATCCCAGATGTGCCGCTGGCGGGAAGAAGGTTCGCCGTATACATAAGTGCGCGTTATATCCGAAATATATCCGTGGAATTGACAGCCGGTGTCAATGAGTACCATGTCATTTTCTTCCAAAGTTTTTGGTGTTTTTACTCCGTGGGGATAGGCAGTATCCTCGCCGAAAAGTACGATGACAAAATAGGAACCGGCAGGCGCTCCGACCTTGATGTGTGCGGCGTGGATAAATTTTTCTACTTCCGCCACCGTGATGCCGGGGCGCAGGATACGGGCGGCTGCTTTATGCACTTCCAAAGTCATGTCCTTGACCCGCTGCATGATGGCTATCTCATGGCTGGATTTTATCTGGCGGCAGGGGACGGTGATCTGATCAGCATTAACAAACTCAAAGAGCGGCGCAGCAAGGGCGATACCGTTGCTGATGAAAAAGGGGCAGGATTCATCCAATGCAATTTTCCCCGATGTCAGTCCTTGGGCGTTGAGCATTTTACGAAATAAATCATAGGGCCTTTCATGTTCCTGCCAGCCATGCACCTTTCCTGTAACCCCCATATATTGTTCCAGTGTGCCGACCTCAAATACGGGTGATATATATTCGACTGTGCCTCGGGCTGGAATGATGGCACCAACCATGCGTTCACTTGGGTGCCAGTCAGTACCGGTGAAATAGCTCAGGCTGGTTCCCGCATGAACATACATGGCGGCGATGCCCTGATCTTGCATCAGCTGTTGTGCGTGTTTTATGCGAGCGGTATATTCAGTCTGCCCTATAGGGGGAATATCCGCGGTCATATCGGAAAGTTGTTTCAGTTCTATATCCGTCGTTGATCCACCAACACCTATCGTCATTATTCATTCCTGTAATTTTAAAATATAGAACTATAAACCGGATGTCCGGTCAATGTTTTGACCTTTTGTCCAATAATATATAAGATGTGTCCATTATTTAATCTATAAAAAAGAATTAACTCTATTATGGCTCGAAAACAAGCAGAAGATTACGGCGAACGGCGTCTGAATATCCTGAATAAAGCCGCGGAATTATTTGCAGAAAAGGGTTATGCCCGTTCGTCCATTTCGGAACTGGCCACCGCATGCAATGCTTCGAAGTCATGGCTGTATCACTATTATCCGTCCAAGGAAGCCATTCTATATGACATCATGCGGTTGCATGTGACAGAATTGGTAACGATGGCTGAAGAGGCTTTGGCGAGTGGTGGTAGCCCAAAAGAGAAATTTCGCACGCTGGCGCGGAATTTTATGGAAATTTATGTCAATGCCGGATCAAAGCATATTATTCTGCTTAATGATCGGGGGTGTTTACCGAAAGATTTGCGTAAGGAAATCATGAATTTGCAGGATCAGGTGGTTAAAAGTGTGGTTAGTCTCGTTCTGGAATTAAATCCATCTCTCGATAAAGCAAAAAACTATCAAAAACCTGTCACAATGGCGTTTCTTGGTATGATAAACTGGACTTATATCTGGTTTAGAAAAGACGGATCGGTCAATCAGGAACAATTTGCGGACCTCGCCGTTGAAATATTTCTGAATGGCTTTATGGCGTTGGATAGTGAAAATCTGTCAAACTAAACTTTATGTAAAAAGATAAATTAATGTCATTCAAGTGATTTTTTATAAAATCATTTTATATAAGAATCTTTTATTTGCAATTCACATAAATTTAACGAAACAAACATAAAGTGGATGTAATATAAAAAGAAAAATAACCTAGAGGAAATAATGGTTTCATTAACACCCTATAAACTTGCAATAATTGGAATTGGTAAAATTTCGTTAGGCTCTCATATTCCAGCTGCTTTGGCATCGCCACTCGTAAAGATTGTTGCTTTCATAGATCCGGAAACAGAAAGAGCAAGAGAAATTGCTAATGAATTCGGTCTTGATGTAGAAATTTCATCATCTGTGGAAAATTTAAAGAGTGAAATTGATGGTGCTGTGATAGCCACACCTAATCATTTGCATGCTCCATTGGCAATTGAATGTTTGAATATGGGTATTAGTGTCCTTATTGAAAAACCCTTAGCTTCAAGCGTTGAGGATGGTCTCGCGGTTATTGAAGCAGAGAAGAAGTCAGGCAAGAAGGTTTCTGTCGGATATTGCACGAGATATTATCCTAATTTTCAACTTTTCAAGAAACTTATGGATCAGAATTATTTTGGTAAAATACGTAAGTTTGCCTATCAATTTGGCACGCCGGGGGGCTGGTCGACTTTTTCTAACTATATTATGGACCGTGAGAATGTTGGTGGTGGTGTGCTGGTTGTTACGGGTACGCATTTTCTTGACCGCATGCTCAATTTGTTCGGATACCCCGATGAAGTGAAACTTCAGGATGATTCATTAGGCGGCCCCGAAGCAAATGCACGGTTGTTGATGTCGTTTGGTCAGGGTGAAGACAAGATATCAGGCTATGTATATTTTTCAAAGACAGCAGCTTTGCCTTCAGGGCTAGTTGTGGATACGGAAAAGGGACATGTGATTTTGTCAGATAATCAAACAGACCTTGTCTTGCACCCAAATGATCAATCAAATCTCATTTTAAATTTAAGTAATCCAGACGCCAGTGTCTCGGAGGCGTCTCAATTTCAGTTGCAAATAGAGGATTTTGTTCGTAGTTGTCAGAAAGACTGTAAGCCTATGGTCTCTGCGGAAGAGGGGCTTGTATCTTTAAAATTAATAGAAGAAGCATATCAAAATCGAGAGAAGATCTCTGATGACTGGTTTGAATTGGATGGGAAATAAAATGACACGAGTTGCTGTATTTGGGGCCTCTGGATTTGCTGGAACGGCCGTCATAGAATGTTTGTTATCCAAGAAGGATATTGAAGTCATAGCTATAATTCATTCTGATGGCAATGCTTGGCGTTTATCAAGACGTAAAGATTTGACCCTTCGTCAGGTAGATATTATGTCGCGCCAGCAGGTAAAAGAAGCCATTGCTGATGCAACGCATGTTGTGAATTGTACGCGTGGGTCCGATGAGGTCATGCTGAAAGGGCTAGAGATACTTTTAGAGGAAGCCAAGCAGGCAGGCGTAAAACACTTTGTTCATATTAGTAGCATCTTGATATATGGTGATAAACCCTCACCTGAATCTGTTCATGATACAGCACAACCTGACCCTCAGACCAACGCCTATGGTATTCTTAAACTGAAACAGGATGACATGGTACAGAATGCGGCTAAAAATGGATTACCGACGACAATTATTTGCCCGCCAAACATCATTGGCCCATATTCTCTATTTTTAAACGGCTTGATCAATATGATTAAAAATGATCAATTTGGTTTATTGGATAATGGAAATAATGCTTGTGCCACAGTAGATGTCGGAAATCTGGCAATAGCAATTGAACGGGCACTTTTTAATGCCGATGGTACAGGGTCACGATATATAGTGACCGATAATCAAGATGTGACATGGGCGGAGGTGACGGAATATATGTTAAATCTTACCAGTAAGGCCGAATTGATCACCATTGAGAAGCAGGATATAGAAAGAAATATTAAAGCACCTAAGATTTCCCTTAATCCACTTAAGTCATTAATACATTTGGTTTCCAGCGATGTGCGGGAAGCATTAAGAAAAGATCCCCTGTTATGCAGAGTCGACATGTTCTTTAGGGGGCTTGTGGCAAAACTGCCGGGGAAAATGGAAGACCGAGTCAGATTGGGTGTGGAAGGTCCAACAAAGATATCCAAAGTGAGCTGTGGCCCACCGATTAACTGGCAGTTTTGTTCGGCGCAAATGCGGGGCGTTTTTCATTCCTGTGATCGATTACAAAAAGACCTTGGCTACACACCTGAAAATACCTTTGAAGAGAGTATGAAAGCATATTCAAAATGGTATTGCGCACTGAGGGGCTATGATACAGAGTTTGAAGAACTGTTGAAACGGCTTGCCTGATGAATAGGGGTGAATATATGCCCCGCTGTAACAGACATTTTGTATCTGTATTCCTGACCCCTGTTATTTATTTTTGTTTCTTGACCGCATGAAATTTGGTAATCTCAATAATATAATTAATTAAAAGCAAAGTATTATTCAGCAATGTCTTCAGCCCAAACGCCACTCTCTGATGTAGTATTACAGGGAACCAAATGGTATGTTGCCATGCGGTGGGGTATCAGGGGGCTTGGGTTTATCAGTTCGGCAGTTCTGGCAAGATTATTGATGCCGGAAGATTTTGGACTGGTGGCTACGGTTCTGGTAATATTTGGTCTTGTTTCATTGTTATTTGAATTTGGTGTTAATTTTGCCCTTATTCAAAACAATAAAGCAACGGATGACCATTTTCATACGGCCTGGACTGTTCGTCTTTTACAATCTTTTGTTGTCGCAGTATTTCTAGCCGCCGCTTCTCCCTTTATTGCCGATATTTATGGTGACATTAGACTGGAACGTATTTGTCAAATCCTGGCCTTTGGTACTTTGATCAGGGGATTTGAAAATATAGGAACTGTTAAACTTCAAAAAGAGATGCTGTTTGCGCAAGATTTTTTATATAATGTTGTGCCAAAAATTATTTCTACATTCATAACAATCGGCCTGGCCTTTTATTACAAGTCATATATGGCTTTGGTTGTGGGAACAGTTCTAAATAACCTTATTATGGTAATGGCAAGTTATCTGGTCGTAAATTTCAGACCAAAATTTTCTTTTGCAAAAATAAAGGATATATGGGGCGTTTCACAATGGATTCTGGTGAGCAATATTGCGGAATATATTAGCAAGGAGGGTGACTTAATACTACTCTCAATTTTAACGACGCCTACAAAAATTGGATTTTACAAATGGGGTACTGAACTTTCTTTCATGACCATAACCGAAATTCAGCAGCCGTTTACTAGGGCATTAGTTCCTGGCTTGGTTAAAATCAAACATGATAATGACAGGCTGATAGCTGCCTTTTTAAAAGCCCTCTCTATGATGACGCTGGTTGCGGTTCCTGTTGCCTTGGGGTTTGGTGCTGTGGCACATGAATTAATTCCATTATTTTTGGGCGGCGGCGATAAATGGTTGCCCGTTGTCCCGCTTATAGAAGCCATGGTTTTCTATGCTATGTGCACATCAATGTATGGCATATCAGGTAGCTTGCTTGCCATAACCGGAAATATAAAATATGTCGCCTACATATATTGGATACAGGCAATAGTCACAATAATTGCATTATATCCGGCCTTTCAAATTGCCGGCCTTCAGGGGGTAGCATTTTCACGGGCGCTCATAGGGGTTATAATGTTTGTCGTGGTAAGCTCTCTTGTGGTTCAAAGATGTCAGGTTGTCTTTAGTCAAATAATTATAGCTGTCTGGCGGCCTATATTGGCGGGAATTGGGATGTTTGTTATTTTGATAAATCTTTCAAGTCTGTGGAATATTGAAGAATGGAAATTATTAATAATCAAGATTATACTTGGCGTCTCCCTGTATATTTTCTTTACGATTATCTTATGGCTATTGTCTGGCAAACCGGATACTGCTGAACAGGAAATGATGGTGCTTTTGAAAAAAAATATCTTCCGCGTTAGGGGATGAAAGGGGTTTTGATATCAAAAATAATACTTTGCATAATATTACAGTAATAATTCCTACGACCGCAGAAAAGAATCGCCGCTCAAGCTTATTAGAGGCTATAGATTGTATTCTTAGTCAATCAGAAGTGAATGCCTTGCCATTTGTTGTCGTAAATGGTGACAGGTTTGATAAAGAATTAAATGAGGAACTTAAAAATCGTACGGATATCAAATATGTTTATTTGAAAGAGGGCAACCTCGTTAAAGCCATATATTATGGGGTTAAGAATGTAGATACACCTTATTTTTCATTTTTGGATGATGATGACATATATCTAGAAAATGCCTTGATTATTAGGTTGCGACCAATGCTCGAGAATGAGGCTGTGGGCCTTGCGGTTACAAATGGTTATAAACATGGTATCGGGGAAGAATATCGTCTGCCTTTTAATGCAGAGGAATATGAATTAGATCCGGTAGCCGCTATTCTCAAATCTCCATGGTTATCTTCATGCTCGGGATTATATAGAAAGTCATTAATTGACCCATCACTTTTTGATCACAGTTACTATTACGTAGAATGGACATATTTAGCATTTGAAATTTCTAAAATTACAAAAATAGCTTTTGTTAACAAACCTACATTTTTGTACAATTACTCCGAAAATTCATTATCTGCCTCACCTGTTCAAGAGGTGGCCAGGGCTCGGCTTATGGATGAAATTTCACAAAGTCAGATTTCTAAGGAATTAAAAGAAAAGTTTTTAATTCAAAAATATAATGCCCATCATATGGCATCGGAAGGTTATCTTAATAACAGGGAAATATTAAAGGCATGGAAACATCATTTGAAATGTCTGGTAAATATTCACGGCATTAAACACTTTTCCTATAGCTATCACTTATGTCGAAATACACTATTCCCATAAGACGATAGATACAGTCAGGGAAAAATTTATATATGTAACCAAATTTGGGAAAGTTGTATACTATATGATTTCTTGGCTAAAGATTGTATGATTGAATATTGATAATTTATTAAAAGATTGGAGAGATTATTCATAATGGATACAAATAAAAACATTGAAAACCAGGTTGAATATTATAATGATTTTTGGAGCACGCATGCATTTCATTTAAATCAGGCAGAAATAATACGGTTGGCCGAAATTCTGAAAGCAGTATCAAAAATAGAAGATATTAATACAAATAATAAATTTACTATTTGTGACCTAGGCTGTGGCAGAGGTTGGTTATCAAACGAACTGGTAAAATTTGGTGAAGTAACGGGGGTTGATTTGTCACCAGAGGGTGTTCAAATAGCTTCGGAAAACTGGAAGTCTGTAAAATCGTTTGAAGCACAAAATATTCTTGAATGGCGACCTGATACCCAATTTGATATTGTTGTTTCATCAGAAGTTATTGAGCATATTGTTGATAAACAAAAATTCATGGCAACTGTTAATCATATAGTAAAAAAAGATGGTTATCTAATTCTGACGACACCGAATGGAAAAACTAAAAAAGCTTGGGATGATGGAGATCAAGGTGCACAAATAATTGAAGAATGGATCACACCAACAGAGCTAAAAAAATTAATTCGTGATAATTTCGAAATAATATATCTGCACACATTCTATAACGATTTTTCATATAACCGCATTTACCGCATACTTAGCGCCCCCAAATTATTGAAAGTGTTGGATATGCTAGGATTAATGGAATTTTATGATGGGCTTCGAAATTATTTTAGGCTTGGTCTGTATCAAATAGTTATAGCTAGAAAGCGATGACAGGGATAAAGAAAGTACATCACCTTGAAAATATTAATTGTCGCCGGTTATTTTGCTCCCTACTGTCCGGCATCGGCAAGCCGGGTTAACAAGCTGGCTCGGTATATGGAGGGTCAGGGACATGATGTGCGCGTGTTGTGCCCGGAAAATGATGCGTTTGAGCCGACATTATCACCAGAAATATCACGGAACAGAATATATTATACGGCATATTCAAGGGTGAATGATTTTCCCACCAAGGTGAAGGATTGCATCAAGGCTATTTTCGGGAACAGAAAAAAACAGGTCGCCACGGCAGAAGGTACTTCTGATCATGTGGATGATCAGGCAGGACATGAATCAATGATCAGCATTCTATACCGGCGGCTAACGAATATTCCTGATGATCTTGTGGGTTGGTATAGTCATGCCATCCGCGCGGGCCGGAAAATGTTTCAGGACTGGAGCCCGGATATCATCTTTGCCACTTTGCCGCCCTTCACAACCATGATGGTGGCAAACAGGCTGGGCCGAATGATAGATGTGCCCGTCATATATGACTACCGCGATTTATGGACCGACCATCCCTATTATGACCGTACGGGCCTTCGCAAATATATAGATCGGTTTCTGGAAAATCATGCCTTGAAACATTGTGCGGGTCTGGTGACCGTTACCAAGACATGGGCAGATCATTTAACGGCGATGCGTAATATTCCCGTAGAATTCGTAATGAATGGCTTTGATCCGGATGATTTTACACATGATCTTGTGAAAAGTTATGACGATAACAAGATAACCCTGTTGTATGCGGGCTATCTTTATGGTGACAAACGTGATCCCTCTGTCGTTTTCGAGGCATTGGGCAAGCTTGGCTCAGCGGCACAGAATTTTACCATTCTCCTCTATACGCCGGAAGGGGAAGCCGATCTGAATGAGCAGCAAAAGACCCTGATCAAAAAAAATAAACTGGAACAGGTTGTGATCTGTAATAAATATATTCCCCAAAAGGATTTGCTTGAGATTCAACAGAAAGTTGATGTTCTCATGCAACTCAGGTGGGATCATCCCAGCGAAAATGGGGTGATTGCAGGCAAGCTTTTTGAATATATCGGCGCTAACAAACCTATTTTATCTCTGGGCAGCACCACGGGGGAGGCAGCGGATATTGTCCGGGATAATGCCTTTGGACTGGTCAGTAATGATGTGGACGAGGTTGCGGCTTATCTGTCTGATTTATTGGAAAAGAAAAGACAGGGTACGCCGGAAGCCGTGGAAAACCCCAACAGAGAAAATTTCACCCGCGTCCGACAGTTTGAAAAACTTGTGACCTTCATGGATAAGATTATTGAAGGTCATAAAAAGTAAAACTATAGCGGAACTGGATTGCTATGGGCCTAGTCCAGATGAATATGGCTTGTAGTTTATGGTATATTTCCCATATGACTATAGAGGACGACAGGGATAATTGCGTAACTTTAGGATATTAATATGTCTTTACTATTGAATATTTTGTGGCTGATATTTGGCGGTTTTTTCATGGCCGTTGGCTGGGTTATGATAGCCCTTTTGATGGCTGTTACCATTATTGGCCTGCCATGGTTTGTTGCGGCAATGAATATGGCGCATCTTAGCCTTCTGCCCTTTGGCCGGGAAGCGGTCAATCGCGAAGTATTGTCCGGACAGGAAGATATTGGCACAGGACCCTTGGGTGTGATTGGTAATATCATCTGGTTTCTATTCGGCGGTATATGGCTGGCCCTTGGTCATGCTTTTTGGGCTGTTGTTCTGGCCGTTACCATTATCGGTATACCCTTTGCTTTTCAGCATGTGAAACTGGCGGGACTCGCCCTTGCCCCCATTGGTAAGATAGTGGTCAATATGGATGAACTGCCGACAGCCAGATATTAGACCTTTTCGATGATCATGGCGATGCCCTGTCCCACACCAATACACATGGTACACAGGGCATAGCGTCCACCTCTGCGATGTAGTTCATACATGGCTGTGGTCACCAGACGCGCCCCGCTCATACCCAACGGATGACCAAGGGAAATAGCCCCACCGTTGGGGTTTACATGTTCCGCATCATCGGGCAGGCCAAGATCACGCATGACAGCTAGCCCTTGTGAGGCAAAAGCCTCATTTAATTCGATGACATCCATCTGGTCCAGTGTGAGACCGGTTTGCGCCAGAACTTTCTTTGTTGCGGGTGCCGGTCCAAATCCCATGATCCGTGGCTCTAACCCCACTGTAGCCATACCCACCACGCGGGCCTTCGGGGTCAGACCATACTTCGAAGCCGCATCACCGGATGCCAACAGTATGGCACAGGCACCGTCATTAACGCCCGAAGCATTGCCCGCGGTTACGCTGCCGCCCTCACGGAATGGAGCACGTAGTTTGTTCAGGGCTTCTAATGTGGTGCTGGCGCGGGGGTGTTCATCCTTGGTGAAAATGACAGGATCACCCTTTCTTTTGGGAATAGTGACAGGGACGATCTCATCATCGAAGCGTCCGGTTTCCTGTGCGACAGCGGTTTTCTGCTGGGAACGGAAAGCAAATAAATCCTGATCCGCGCGGGATATAATGAAGTCTTCTGCAACATTTTCAGCGGTTTCTGGCATGCTGTCGATGCCAAATTGTTTTTTCATCATCCGGTTGACGAAACGCCAGCCGATGGTGGTGTCATAGGTTTCCACCTTGCGCGAGAAAGCTGCATCGGCCTTGCCCATGACAAAGGGGGCGCGTGACATGCTTTCCACGCCGCCGGAGATCATCAGTTCCGCTTCACCTGATTTAATGGCGCGGGCTGCCATTCCCGTGGCGTCCATACCGGACCCACAAAGGCGGTTTACCGTCGTACCGGATATATTTGCTGGCAGGCCGGACAGCAGGCCGCTCATACGGGCCACATTGCGGTTATCTTCTCCTGCCTGATTGGCACAGCCAAAAATAATATCGTCAATCTGGGACCAGTCCATATCTGGATTGCGTTCCATCAATGCCTTGAGGGGAATAGCACCCAGATCGTCGGGGCGAACAGAGGACAAGGCGCCGCCGTAACGGCCAATGGGTGTGCGGATGGCATCACAGATAAAAGCGTCTCTCATGGTTAGTCTCCTAAGACTTTTTCTTTGGTGGAATGGGATTTGCCACGGAAAGTGGCAATTAATTGGTCATTTTGATTGGTGACCATCACGTCATATATGCCCTGCTTGCCTCGTCCACCCTGAAATTCGCCGGACGCGGTAAGGACATCACCGGGGAAAGATGGGGCAAGATATTCAATGGAACAGCCCGAAGCCACGGATACGATATCCTGGCTGTTACAGGCATAGGCAAAGACCGCATCGGCAAGAGCAAAGACCACCCCGCCGTGGGCGCTGCCATAAACATTGACCATATCTTCGGTAAGTTTCATTCTCATGATGGCGGAGCCAATACCGATATTGACGAACTCAATATTCAGCAACTTGTCCAGCGTGCGGCGGCTATTGAAGGATTTCGCTATTTCCTGAGCTTTTTTTTCTTTCACACGAGGGCCTTTCCAGCAATTACAGCTCGACGGAGCAGGGGTGATGTGCGGTAACGGTCTTCACCATAAAAACACGACAAGGCATCCAGAACGGCAAAGATATGGCTAAGTCCTATATCCTGCGCCCAGCGCATGGGGCCTTTGGGGTAATTGACACCATTTTCCATAGCAATATCGACACCTTCAGGACTTGTAACACCTTGGTAAACAGCATCACTGCCTTCATTGGCCAGCATGGCAACAATACGCATTACGATCAGGCCGGGGCAGTCGTCAATAACGGATACCTTCTTGCCAAGTGCCTGAAAGAAGCCAGCGGCTTTTGACAGATCTTCGTCTGAAACCTGATCCCCCTTGGCAATGGCAATGCGGGATGCGGCCTTGTAATCAAGGGCAAGATCAAAGACGATGGTTGGTTTTTCTAGTACTGTCGTCAATTCTGAGGCCGGTGTGCCGTCAGACAGCAAGAGCAACGTATCATCAATCATAAAGCCTGATAACTCGTCTGATACGCCCTTATTTACAGTGAACCCTGCACCCTTAGCTAACGTAACCAGTGGGGTCAGAAGGGGGTTTCCTCCCAGCAGGGTGATTTCTGTGGGTGCTATGGCAGCCTCAGCGGTATGGACTTCGGGTATTTCCGCACCCTCACTATAATCATAATAGCCTTGACCGGATTTCCGACCGTAGCGGCCAGCGGCGACCTGTTCCTGTTGAATCAAATTTGGGCGGTATCGCGGTTCCTGATAATAGGCGTTATAAACGGATTTGGTCACGGAGAAATTTATATCATTTCCGATCAGGTCCATAAGTTCAAACGGTCCCATGCGGAATCCACCAGATTCCCTGATACAGCAGTCGATAGTAGGGATATCAGCACCGCCTTCTTGTAAGATACGTAAGGCTTCGGAATAAAAAGGACGGGCTACCCGATTGGCGATAAAGCCAGGGGTGGATTTGGCATGAACCACTTTCTTGCCCCATGCTTCCGCCGTGGCGAACGTAATATCAGCCACTTTTTTATCTGTTACCAATCCGTGAATTATTTCTACCAGTTTCATGATCGGGGCCGGGTTGAAAAAATGCATACCCACCATACGCTCAGGCCGCTTCAGTTTGGCGGCGATTTCCGTAATAGAGATGGATGACGTGTTAGAGGCCAGAATGGCGTCATCATCAAGGATATTTTCCAGCTGACCAAATACTGACCGCTTGATATCAATATTTTCCACTATCGCTTCAATGACCAGTTTGGCCGGGGCCAGATCTTCCAGTTTACTGCAACGTTTGATGCGGCCCAGTATGGCGATGCGTTCTTCATCATCCAGACGACCTTTGCTTACGGACCGTTCAAGGAATTTTTCGATTTGGACAATGCCTCTGTCGATGGCTTCTTCAGAGGCATCGAAGATATAAACTACATGTCCGGCAGTGGCGGCGACCTGAACAATTCCGGCGCCCATGGTTCCGGCACCGATTACGGCAACCGCATTGGAAGGGGGGAGTGCAGTCATCAGTTATATCCTTTATTTACCTGTAAAATTCGGTTTGCGTTTTTCAAGAAATGCGGCGACGCCTTCCTGATAATCATCGGAGAATCCGGCCTCCTTCTGACTGTCGCTTTCTACCTGTAACTGTGCGTTCAGGTCATTATCAAAACTGGCGCGGATAGCTTTTTTGATCAGAGACAGCCCAAGGGTTGGTTGTTTCGTGAAATATTGTGCCTGTTTCACCGCAACAGCCATCAGTTCTTCGTTATCCACGGCTTTCCAGATCATGCCCCATTGTTCGGCCTGTTCCGCCGTCACAGCGTCCCCTGTCAGGGCAAGACCCATGGCCCGTGCCGTACCCACGGCGCGTGGCAGGTTATAGGTGCCACCACTATCGGGGATCAGGCCAATCTTGCAGAAAACCTGAATGAATTTAGCAGATTTTGCAGCAAATACCATGTCACAGGCAAGGGCGAGATTGGCGCCCGCACCGGCGGCAACACCATTAACAGCACAGACAACCGGCATGGGAAGGTTGGCGATACGTTTAATCAGAGGGTTATAGTTTTCCTCAACAGATTCAGATAGGTCGCGTCGCTCTGACCCCGGCTTAACGGCGCGGTCATTTAAATCCTGTCCTGCGCAAAAACCCCGACCATTACCCGTGAGGAGCAAGCAGCGGATACCAGGGTCATTTTCAACTTGCGTCATGGCGTCACGTACTTCTTCGTGCATCTCGGTCGTGAAGCTGTTCAGGCTGTCCGGACGGTTTAGAGCCAATGTTGCCAATCCATCAATAATATTAAATTCAATGTTGTTGTAAGACATATTGTAAATCCATTCCCTATTTGAATTTGATATGATCACGTTACTATATCATAGCACCGGAAAAAATATTTAAGCTATTTAACTTGAATTGTCCAACCGTTCGGTCTATTAATTACAAATACATAGGGTTTAGTCAATAAATATGTTAAATACAGTGCATAATTATTATCAAAGCTTATGAGGTAAAAATTTTATCAGGAGAAAGAAACCATGTCACAGTCTTTGTTATTTGAACGCCACAAGGATACCCTTGAAAAGGGCATAAATGCAAGTAGAACAAGGGAGTATTGGACGGCTTATCCGGAAAGCCCCAGCCCCCGTGTATATGGCGAAGATGCCAGTAAAGATGGTGAGGCGGCCTTTAAATCATATCTCAATAAAAATTTTACCATTGATCAGCCGGGCACGGTTGGATCTGTTGGCTCTGAAAAATCCCCTTACGGATTCGATTTAGGTGTGACCTATCCAAAAGTAGATGCGGCGGCCCTGATTGCGGAAGTGGAAGATATTCGTCAGGACTGGGCAAAGGCATCCATTGAAGCACGCACCGGAGTATGTCTTGAAATTCTGGACCGTATTAACAAACGTAGTTTTGAAATGGGTTTTGCGGTCATGCATACCACAGGGCAGGCCTTTATGATGGCCTTTCAGGCCGGTGGCCCGCATGCTCAGGACCGGGGGTTGGAAGCGGTTGTTTATGCTTATGAAGATATGGTCCGTACCCCTGCGGTGGCTCGTTGGGAAAAACCTCAAGGTAAGCGTGACCCCATTGTTATGGAAAAACATTTTACCGTTGTGCCACGTGGAATTGGTCTGGTTGTCGGTTGCTCAACCTTCCCCACATGGAACAGCTATCCCGGATTATTTGCCAGTTTAGTCACGGGCAATGCGGTTATTGTTAAACCACATCCCGGCGGCATATTGCCACTGGCTATTACGGTAGAGATTTGCCGTGATGTGCTGAAAGAAGAAGGCTTTAACCCCAATATTGTAACTTTGGCAGCTGACAGTGCCGACGCACCATTGGCGAAAGATCTGGCCTTGGCACAGGAAGTCAAATTGATTGACTTTACCGGTAGTACGGGCTTTGGCGATTGGCTTGAGAATAACGCCCGACAGGCACAGGTCTATACGGAAAAGGCTGGTGTTAACTGCGTCATTATTGACAGTACCGATAATTTCCGTGGCATGATTGGTAATCTTTCCTTCACGCTCAGTCTGTATTCAGGCCAGATGTGTACAACACCGCAGAATATTTTCATTCCAGAAGGTGGTATAGAGACCGAAGATGGCCATAAAAGCTTTGATGATGTCGTTGCGGCCCTTGCCACCGGCGTTGAAAAACTGAACGGTGACGACGGTCGGGCCTGTGCTATTTTGGGTGCTATTCAGAGTGAAGCTACACGCAATAGGATCGCGGAATACGGGGGTGGTGATAATGTGGTGCTGGCCTCTCGTTCCGTTCCTATGGAAGGGTTTGAGGGCGCAACAATTCAGACTCCACTGATTTTGAAGGCCACCGATGAAAGCTCTTATACAGCAGAATTATTCGGCCCGATATCTTATGTGGTGCCGAGCAAAAATACGACGGACAGTCTGAGCATAGTTGAGAATAGTGTGAAAAATCACGGTGCGATCAGCTTTGGAATCTATTCTTCTTCAGAAGATATTCTGGATCAGGCAGAGGATGTCGCTTGTCGTGCCGGGGTTGCGGTTTCATTCAACCTTACGGGCGGTGTATATGTAAACCAGACGGCGGCTTTCAGTGATTTTCATGCCACGGGATGCAATCCGGCTGCAAATGCAGCCTTGTCTGATACGGCTTATGTTTCAAACCGTTACCGTGTTGTACAGAGCAGAAAACACATCTAACATAATTCAGTTTTAATTCTACAATCCCCGGTGGTGTGATGCTGCCGGGGATTGTTTTTTTGTGTCATACAGATTAACCTGTATAGTGAAAAATAAAGATAGGGCGATGATGTATAAAAAAATTGCAAAATGGTCGTTAAGTATAATACTAATTGCCACCGTAACGGCTTGCGGAAATTCACAGGAAACAAAAGAACAAGACCGTTTGACCTATAGTTTCAGAAATGAAACTATAGCGCTAAAAAAACATGTTGCGGAAATAGTTGAAGAAGCCAAGGCGTTAAAATATCAGGATGCTATGAATAAATTGGCACTCTTGTCTGCGACCAGAAACTTGAACAGCGAGCAGAAATATGCAGTGGAATCTTTGACAAGACAATTGCGCTATGACCTGGAAGAGAAAATATTTACAGAGCAGGGATCAACAGGAGAGAAGGATGAATAAATCCACAATGCAAATTATCTGGAAGTTGTTGATAGCATCGCTTCTTGTGGGGCTGGCTCTGGATTATTTTGATATAAGTCCGGCTGATCTTATTCATGATATTCCGGCGACTGTGGGTCGGGTTTATGATGCCGTTGCAAGTGTATTCGAGTGGGGTGGGAAATATGTTCTTCTGGGTGCGATTATAGTGGTGCCGATTTGGGTTTTGATGAATCTGACCACCATTAAAGATAAATTTAAGCGAAAAAACTAGTATGGTTAGGGGATAATAATGAACAAATTTTTTATGAAAGTGGCTACGGCGGTTTTCATCATGCTAAGTCCTTTGACGGTTCAGGCAGCAACAGGCATTGAAACCTATCATTTTGACAAGCCCCATACTAATATTATGTGGTTTGTCAGCCATATTGGTTTTTCAAATTCCATGGGTCAATTCATGGATTATGACGGGAAAATAATACTGAACCATGATAATCCGCAACTGAGTTCAGTTAAGATTACTATCAATACAGCAAGCATTATGACAGGGCAGGAAAAATTTGATGCCCATTTGAAAAGTGGAGATTATTTCAATGTGGAGAAATACCCTACGGCAACCTTTAACAGCACAAAAGTAACGCTTCAGGAGGATGACAGAGCTACGGTTTATGGGGATTTTACCCTGCTTGGTATCACCAAACCCCTGACATTAATAATACGCCTGAACAAACGGGCTATGGATATTCTGAAAAATAAAATGCGAACCGGGTTTTCTGTTAAAACAACTATAAAACGGTCAGATTGGGGTATGACACATTATCTGCCATTTGTGGGAGATGACGTCATCATCAGAATAGAGGCAGAGGCCTTGATTGATCAGTAAACAATAATGATAAAGGGATTAAAATGACTGCAAAAAATACAGATACATCATATGGCAATGTTGCCAAAGTTTTTCATTGGGGTATGTTTCTTCTGCTTGTGGGCATGGTTATTGTGGGCATTTATATGCATAAGCTTCCATCTGATACGCCGGAACAGATGCAATATAAAATGGGATTGTACAATGATCATAAATCATTTGGTATATTAATTCTGATTCTGGTCGTTTTGCGGTTGGGTTGGCGGATGGTCAATGCGGTTCCGAAAATGCCGGATACCATGAGCAACCTTGAAAACCTTAGCGCGCATGCCATGCATGTGCTGCTGTATGTAATTATGTTTGCCCAGCCCCTGTTCGGATGGTTGATGAGTTCATACGGCGGGCATACAGTAAAATTCTTTGGGCTGGAGCTCCCAGCACTGGCGGATAAGGATAAAGCAATGGGCGGTTTTTTTCACGAGGCCCACGAGGTCACTGCTATGCTGTTGATTGTGGCTTTTGTTATTCATGCGGGGGCGGCGTTATTTCATCATTATGTTCGCAAGGATGATGTTATGGAAAGAATGTCTTTACGGCCCAAGAAATCTGAATAACCCGCTATGAAAGGTTATTTCCTTATTATCTGGATGATGTTGCCCACTTCTGCCATTGCACAAGATACTGAATGGCAAATCATGGATGGGGAAAGCTCTATCAATTTTTCAGTGATCGTAGAAGACAACCCCTCAGGTGGTGAATTCACAAAATTTTCCGCTGATATAGTTTTTGATCCCAAAATACTGGATCAAGCCCAGATTAAGGTATTGGTAGATTTAAAACATATTGATGCTTTTTACAGTGATGTGGCAGAAAACCTGAAAAAAAAAGAATGGTTTGATGTTGAACAATACCCAATTGCCCGATTTATCAGCCAAAAGTTTAAACATCTTGGTGGCAATGATTATCAGGCGACGGGTGATCTTACATTACGCGATGTTACAAGGCCCGAGATACTCTATTTCACCTTAACGGAATTTGGCGGGCGTCGGGCGGCTATCAAGGGGCGAATGGAAATTAACCGTCTGGAATATGGTGTTGGGCAGGGCGGATGGCGCGATGTATCCAGTGTTGGCGGACAGGTTTTTCTGGACGTTGTTGTCAAGGTTGTGAAAAGATGATTTTTATGGCTACAAAAGGTTAAATTTGATCTTTGGTATGTTTTTTTCTAAAGTGGTTCCGATTTGGGGTTCAGGATATTTGGCCAGTAAAGGTAGGATGCTATGGACGGGGATAAATTCGTTGAAGTTGTTTTGTGGGTATTGAGCCTCGTTCTGGCGATAGTATTTTTCTATAATGGTGTCAGTAAAATTCTGGGTACACCACATCAGGTGGCCCAATTCGAGACTTTAGGTATTTCTGCAAATTTTTTGATTGGCGTGGGTTTTGCGGAATGTCTTGGTGGTCTTATGTTGACTATACCGCGGCTGGCGGTTGCTGGGGGATTACTGTTGGTGTTGATAATGCTGACCAGTGCGACACTTCACCTGTTTCATGATAATTTTACATTGTCACTTAGGGCTATTGTGATTGTGGTTATGCTAATTGGGATTTGCTATCTGCGTTTCCAGCATCGGGCAACTAAAAGTCATTCAGAATAAGTTTTTGTGATCTTGTCACTTTTGGGGTCGACGCTGTTAAGGGTCACGTCATAACCCCACAACCGTTTGATATGGGCGACAACCATGTCTGCTTGCTTTTCTTCCAAGGTCATACCGTTGGTCATATTATGGATCAGAACCATTGAGCGATTACCATGAAGATCTACCTTGCTTACCTGAATGTCCAGATCCAGATTAGCCACAGAATATTGGGCGGCTAGGGCGGCACGCACGGCTTTATATCCCCGATTATTATGAATGGAATCGACAATAAAATGGGGTTTCGTGGTGTCGTCAGTCAGATTAAAAAGCCGGAATTCCCGCATAAGATGGGGGCTGAGATATTGTAGGATAAAACTTTCATCCCGAAAATTTTTCCAGGCCTCTTTTAGGGTGTCGATGGCGCGATTGTTACCGGCTATATCGGGAAACCATTCCCGGTCCTCGTCAGTTGGATTTTCGCAAATCCGTTCAATATCCTTCATCATGGCAAAACCCAATGCATAGGGATTAATGCCTGAAAAATGCGGACTGTCGAAATCGGGTTGGGCGACAACACGGGTATGGAAATCAATGAATTCTAACATGGCACCTTCGGTGATTTGCCCGGTATCATACAAACGGTTCATAATATGATAATGAACAAAACAGGCGCAGCCTTCATTCATAAGTTTGGTTTGCCGCTGTGGATAGAAATATTGTGCTACGGAGCGCACGATACGCAGAATTTCACGTTGCCAGTTATCCAGCACCGGACTGTGTTTTTCCAGAAAATAAAGCAGGTTGGATTCAGGCAGGCCAAGTTTCTGTGCCAGATCTCTTTCGATTAGATCAATTTCCTGTGAATCTTTGGATTTGGTTTCCGGCAGAGTTCGCCATAGTTCGCTATATTGGGACCGTTCATATTCTTCCCGTTCTAATTCTCTTTGGCGCAGTGCGGCCACATCCAGCTTTTGCCGGCGGGTAAATTTATCCACACCCTGATCGCGCAGGGCATGGGCAGAATCCAATATCTTCTCCACTTCTTTCTGGCCATATCTCTCTTCGCATTTGGCAATATAATTTTTGGCAAATTGCAGATAGTCCAGGATGGCATTGGCATCGGTCCATTGTTTGAACAGATGGTTGTTCTTGAAAAAATGGTTATGACCAAAGGCTGCATGGGCCATGACAAGCGTCTGCATGGTCATGGAGTTTTCTTCCATAATGTAACAGATACAGGGGTTTGAATTTATAACTATTTCATATGCTAGGCCGCTGTATCCTTTACGGTAACGGGCTTCATCACGGACAAAGCTTTTACCAAAAGACCAGTGATTATACATTAAAGGCATGCCAACAGAGGAATAGGCGTCCAGCATTTGTTCCGAAGTGATAACCTCAATCTGTGTTGGGTAAACATCCAGCCCCATTTCTTCAATGGCGATTTTCTGGATGGCTTGAAAGCTATCATCCACTAAACCATAATCCCATTTTGCCCCTTCATACAGGGGTTTCATTTCGGTTTTTTTCTTACCGGCAGCCATTTAAGCAACCTCGCTTTTTTTATCTTTGGCAAAAAGATCATGCAGAACCGGAAATATATCTTCAGCCTTGGTAACTTTCTTGACCGCAAAATTTTGATGGGTCTGTCTTATTTCATCATAAGTTTGCCATAGGCGGGTGACATTACTGTCGTCGGGAAACATCTCTGCTTCATGGCTGTCCCATACCTCCACATAGGCGAAATATTGACATATGGGTAATAATTCCTGAGTCAGGATTTGCTGACAATTGGCATTATCGCTATTTAAATTGTCACCGTCAGAAGCTTGCGCGGCATAAATATTCCAGTCCTCCGGCGGATAGCGGTCTTTGATGACCTTTTGCATTATTTCTAGGGCCGTTGAAACTATGGTGCCACCAGTTTCGCGTGAATGGAAAAAGGTCTCTTCATCAACTTCGCTGGCCAGATGAGTATGACGAATAAAGACCACATCAACCTTGCTATATTGTCGGGTCAGGAATAGATGCAACAGCATGAAGAAGCGTTTTGCCAATTCCTTGTGAATTTCCCCCATGGAACCGGACACATCCATAAGACAAAACATGACCGCATGAGTATTTGGTTTTTCCACCTCGGTAAAGCTGGTGAAACGCACATCCAACGGGTCAATATAAGGCACCACTTTGCGTTTTCTTTTTTTCTGTTCCAGTTCTTCCAAAAGGGTCACCAGATTTTTTTGCTGTTTTATGGTCGGTTTTTTCTTCTTGCGTAAAGCGGTGATCTTATTTTCCAGTAATTCTATTTCCTTATCACGTGGGCGGTGCAGGCACAGGCGGCGCGCTAGACTATTCTTCATGGTAAGTTTCAGGTTGAGATTGCTGGGCGAGCCTTGTCTTTTATAACCGGCCCGTTGGAACTCATGGACAACCTCTTCCTTGATGGATTTCTTGACAAAGTCGGGCAGGGCCATGTCTTCAAAGAAAATGTCCAGAAATTCATCCCGGGTCAGGGTGAACTGGAAGCTGTCTTCCCCCTCACCATCCTCACTGGCTTCGCGTCCGCCCTGTCCTTGTCCTTGTGAAGGGGGGCGTTTGATTTTGTCGCCGGGCATAAAATCTTTATTACCGGGCATGACCCGATCGCGGGTGCCCTTTTTATTGTCGCCCATGAAGCGTGGTTCATTAAGGCCATCGGACGGAATTTTTATTCTCTCGCCGCCGTCAGTATTACTGATTTTTCGATTTTTTATAGCATCATCCACGGCCCGCTTGATCTGCTTCTTTGCGCGATCAATGAAACGTTGACGATTAGACAGGCTCTTTCCTTTTGGATTTAACCTTCTGTCTATTATATGCATCATAATACGCTACTCCGATTACTAACTAACCCGCTTTGTTAACGCGCATATACCATTCGACCAGTCTATGAACTTGTCTTTCGCTGTAACCGCGTTCGGTCAGGCGGGATACAAACTCATGATGTTTACTTTCAGTATCCTTATCTTTTTTGGAACCAAAACTAATCACGGGCAGCAAGTCTTCGACACTGCTGAACATGCGTTTTTCGATCACCTGCCGCAGTTTTTCGTAGGACGTCCATTTAGGATTTTTACCCGCATTATTGGCCCGCGCCCGAAGGGCGAATTTCACGACCTCATTTCGGAAATCCTTGGGATTTGAAATACCTGCTGGTTTTTCAATCTGGGATAATTCCTGATCCAGTATTTTGGCATCCAGCAATTGTCCGGTATCGGGGTCCTTAAAATCGTGACCTTCAATCCATGAATCCGCATAGGAGATATAGCGGTCAAACAGGTTTTGACCGAAATCACCGTAGGATTCCAGATAAGCTTTCTGTATTTCATTGCCGATAAATTCGGCATATCGGGGGGCTAGTTCACCCTTGATGAAATTCAGGTATTTCTTTTCCACCTCTTCCGGTAATTGTTCCCGAAGCAGGGTTTGTTCCAGCACATACATCAGATGCACCGGATCAGCAGCGACTTCAAAAGTGTCATAATTGAAGGTCTCTGCCAATACCTTAAAGGCAAAACGGGTTGAGATTCCGTCCATACCTTCATTGACTCCTGCGGCATCCTTATATTCCTGCATGGGTTTGGCTTTGGGGTCCACATCGCGCAAATTTTCCCCGTTATAGACCCGCATTTTGGAATAGAGGTTTGAATTTTCATGGTCTTTCAGCCGTGTCAGGATACTGAAACGGGCCATCATATCCAACGTACCGGGGGCACAATGTGTCTTATCCAATTCCGATGTGTTAAGCAGTTTCTGGTAAATCAGGCTTTCTTCATTGGACCGCAGGCAATAGGGAACTTTGATCACATATACCCGGTCAATGAAGGCTTCATTATTTTTGTTATTTTTAAATGTCTGCCATTCGGACTCATTGGAATGGGCAAGGATAATGCCCTGAAAAGGGATGGCCCCCATATTCTCAGTGCCTATATAATTACCTTCCTGTGTAGCGGTCAGCAGGGGGTGCAGCATTTTGATAGGGGCTTTGAACATTTCGACAAATTCCAGAATGCCCTGTGTTGCCGTATTCAAGCCGCCGCTATAGGAATAGGCATCGGTGTCATTTTGTGAAAAATATTCCAGCTTGCGAATGTCCACCTTGCCGACAAGTGTTGAAATATCCTGATTGTTTTCATCGCCCGGTTCTGTCTTTGCTATGCATATCTGGCGTAATTTTGAAGGATGTAGTTTTACCACAGTAAATTTGGAAATATCGCCGCTAAATTCGTCCAGCCTTTTTAAGGCCCAGGGTGACATCAAGCCGGTTAGGCGGTGTTTGGCTATACCATATTTTTCCTGCAATACTTCCCCCATGGTTTCCGGGTTAAACAGCCCGAGCGGAGATTCATAAATGGGGCTGATCTCATCACCTGCTTTCAGAACATAAATAGGTTCTTTTTCCATGATCTCTTTAAGCCGTTCCGCCAATGAAGACTTTCCGCCGCCCACTGGTCCAAGCAGATAAAGAACCTGCTTTCTTTCTTCTAACCCTTGCGAGGCATGTTTGAAGAAGCCCACCATGCGTTCGATAGTTTCTTCCATGCCAAAGAATTCTTCGAAGCCTTTATATACTTTTATGGTTCGGTTCATGAAGATGCGCCCGAACCTGTCTTCCCGCGAAGTATCAACCATTTCCGGTTCGCCGATAGCATGGATCATGCGTTCGGCTGCGGTGGCATACATCATGGGATCTTCGCGACATCCTTTAAGATATTCTCTTAAGGATAGTTCAGATTCTCTCTGTTCGTCATACTGATTTGAATAAAGATCGAAAATATTTTCTGCGGCGGACATCAGGCAACTCCTTGTTAAAGGTTTTGAAGGTCATGTCAGATCAGAAAGTACTATTGTGAGCGGCAAAGACGGATGCTCGAACTCTGTTCTGACTTTGTCAGAAGGGAAGCTTTGTAAATTTGCTGTGTCCGTATTTATCAAAGGAAAATCAGCCATTTACGCGACTTCCCTCCCCATAACATGCATTATATGCAATCATTGGACATCATTTAAGTGTAAGCTTATAGAGTAAGATGTAATAGTTATTAATTGATTAAGAATATGGTTAATTTATGGCACGAACAAATCACTTTTAAGTGAAGTTGCAGGCCTGTATGGTAACATATATTATATGAATATACAATGTATCATATTCATGCCTATGGGAAAAGTGGAGGTAATTTATGCTAAGTATTACAGGGTTGATCGGGGGGTTATTACTCCTCATTATTCTGACCATCAGGGGTATGAATATTTTGATAGCGGCCCCCCTTTGTGCTTTGTTGGTTGCCCTGTGTAGTGGTATTCCCCTGATGCCCCCCATGGCCGACGGCGGCCCAAGTTTTACAGTCAGCTATATGACCGGATTTGCAGCCTTTCTAAAGGACTGGTTTATTGTCTTTTTGTTGGGAGCCATGTTTGGCAAGGTCATGGAAGACAGCGGGGCGGCGGACAGTGTCGCTCACTGGGTTGTACAAAAGCTTGGCATGAAACACGCGGCTCTTGCGGTGATTATGGCTTGTGGTATATTGACTTATGGCGGTGTGAGTGTCTTTGTGGTGGCCTTTTCAGTCTTTCCCATGGCCCTAAGTCTGTTTAAGGAAGCCAACCTGCCACGACGGTTTATTCCGGCGGCTCTGGCCTTTGGCTCGGTCACCTTCACCATGACTTCGGCAGGATCAGTGGAAATCCAGAATTTCCTACCTATGGAGTATCTGGGTACGACGCAATTTGCCGGGTGGCGAGTCAGTATATTTGTTGCTCTTTTTATGGCCCTTACCGGAATCTGGTGGTTTGAGAAAATGATGAAGCGTGCGGTGGCGGCCGGGGAATGTTACGATGATAGGGACGGTGACCCGGATCATAAATCATATGACAATTTGCCCAACCCCCTTCTGGGGCTGATCCCTTTGGTGAGTGTTCTTGGCACATCTTTTTATTTTAGTGTGATTTTAAATTACGGTAAATCCTCGCTTATTGTTGCATTGCTGGTGGGACTTTTGCTTGCCATTATTATTTATTGGAAGGAATTTAATAATCTTGGTGTGGCCCTTTCATCGGCTACCTTCGGGGCTTTAATTGCAATTTCTAATACCTGTGCCGTGGTGGGCTTTGGCAGTATTGCCAAATTGACTCCGGCTTTTCATGAGGCACTGACCGTAATGACGTCTATTCCCGGCAACGGGCTGATCGGGGCGGCGGTTGCGATCAGCGTTATTGTGGCACTCACCGGTTCCGCATCGGGGGGACAGGCTATAGCGCTACCACTTATTGCTCCTCATTATACGGATGCGGGGGTTGATCCGGATGCTCTGCACCGGGTGATTGCCATCACGTCCGGCGGACTGGACAGCTTGCCCCATAATGGTTATGTGGTAACCACAATCCGGGCCATATGCGGCGAGACTCACCGGACGGCCTATCTGCCCGTGGCGGCACTCACCGTTGTTATTCCGTTTATAGGGGCAGTATTGGCCATTGGATTATTTGCGATGGGATTATAGATGACTGATCCCTATGCCGCCTATATCAGGATACTTGGTCGGGGCCCTACAAATTCCCGCCATCTAACCCGTGAGGAGGCCCATTTCGCCTTTAGCGGCGTCCTGTCTGGGCAAATGTCGGATATGCAGGTGGGGGCACTGTTGCTATTGCTCAGATACCGCAGTGAAAGCCCTGAGGAACTTGCAGGAATTGTGGAAGCCATTCGAGACCATATTAGTTTGGGGCGTGAATGCAATGATCTCATTGACTGGCCCAGCTATTCATCGGGCAAGAGCAGGCGGCTGCCGTGGTTTCTGTTGTCTGCTAAGCTGTTAGCGGAAACCGGCATTAAAGTTTTCATGCATGGCTTTAACAGTCATCTGGATAACGGCCTTTTGACGGAAGATTGTCTTGAGGCTGTGGGCGAGATGCCCGCCGCGTCATTGGAAGACGCGAATGAGACACTGGAGATAGAAAATTTTGTCTACTTACCCCTGAGGAATTTTTGCCCAAAGCTGAAAGAATTATTGCAGATCAGGTCTGTTCTGGGCGTGCGTTCCATTGTTAATACAGCAGTGAAACTGATTAATCCAATCGGGGCAAATTTAACATTTCTGGGCATCTACCATCCGGCTTATATTAAGCTGAATGTGGGGGCAGCTATTTTGCTTGAGAAGCCATCTCTGGGGGTGATTAAAGGCGGCGGTGGAGAGGCTGAACGCAATATCCTGAAGCCCATAAAACTCTTTCAAATTATAAAGGACCAGCAAAAGACGACCCGTTGGCCGGCATTAAGCAAAGATAAGCCTGATTACCCGGTGACCGTGTCATACCTCAAGGATATATGGCAGGGAAAAACCCAAAATGATTACGCAACGAATATGATCGTAGGAACAGCGGCGCAGGCCCTATATCTGACCGGGCGGACGGAAACGCCAGAACAGGCAGAAAGGCTTGCCACAGTATATTGGCAACAACATTTAAATAAATAACAGGCGGTCTATTATGATCAAAGTAACAGGATTCGGGGCATTTTTTTCAAGTCAAAAGACACCGCAGCATTACGGGCATGGTATGAAAAACACTTAAGCGTCACGTTTGATGAATGGGGCAGTATCAGTTTTCGCTTTGAGAAACCCCCATCAGTCGCCCATGAAGTCATAAATATTGTTATTCAGCGGGCTGATGTCGTTCTGTGAGCGGGTTTGGGGCCATGTGCCTGACTTGCTTCATCACCCAGATATAGGCAATGATACCGGCTAATATATTCGACAGGCTGGATGCGGCAAAAACATAATGCATATCAGCGAAATAGAAGGCTGCGATCATCACTAGTGGAAACTGGAATACGGCGACCCTTAGGGTTGAAATAACGACGCCGGGCATGGGTTTTCCCAGACCGTTAAAGGCGGCATTGGCGATCATGACTATGCCATAGGCACCGTAAGATATGGGCATAATATATAAATAATAATTGGAATATTCCTGAATAGAGGCCTCGTTACTAAAATGCACTGTGATAGCGGGGGCTAGAAGGCCGATAACCACAGCCAGAACACTACCCCATATCAAGGCAAATATGGTACATTGCTTCAAGGCTTTCTCAATCCTGTCATATTTATGAGCGCCCATATTTTGACCCGAAAAAGGACCGATCACGGCGGACAGGGCATAAAATACGATAATGGTCACGGCCTCAATCCGCATGGCAACATTGGTTCCGGCAACGGCATCATTACCAAACAGGGCGATGATCGCAATGACAACCCCGCCCGCCAGAGGGATGATCATATTGGTTCCCATGGCCGGGATACCCACGTGCATTATTTTACGGGCAGACGTCCTGAAACTGCCCAAAACTTCATTGGAAAATTTGATGACATGGAAGCGATAGGTCAGATAATATAATACGGCTAAAAAAGTACCTGCTCTGGTAATTAGTGTGGCAAGAGCAGCCCCGGTCATTTCCAGACGAGGAAAGCCCAAGAGTCCAAAAATCATAATAGGGTCAAGGACTACATTGGCAAGGGCAGCGATTATCATCAGCTTGCCCTGTAGTGATGTATCGCCAAGGGCGCGCATAATGCCCATGGCGACCATGGGTACAATGATAAACAGCGGTGACCAATACCAAACCAGCATATATTCCCGGATCATTGGCAGGGTTTTCTCATCCGCGCCCATCATGGTAAAAAGTGGATCAATGGTCAGCAATCCAACAAGGGTAAATGTTAATGATATCAGTACGGATATAAGGAAGCTGTTGGTGGCCAGCTTGACCAATTCATTATGGTCGCCGCGACCAGATGCCCGGGCCATCACGGATGATGTTCCAGCACTCAGCCCGATGGAGGCTGAAACCATTATCATGACGATAGGACCGATAAAACCCATGGCGGCCAATTCGTCGGGACCGAGTTTGCCGATAAAATAAGTGTCCGCCAAAATAAACCCCATAGACGCCGTAATGCCAATCATCATGGGCAAGGCCATGCGGATCAAATGTTTATGAACCGTACCTTCCGTCAGATCAACATGGTGTGATTTTTTGTTAGGGGGCCGTGACAATTGGCGTATATTTCCTTCCTGAGAATATCAAGGTGAATAGATGGGGCCTTTTCGAGGGTCTGTCAATAGAAGACTGATACTTTTTCGTGAATATTGGCAAAGTCAAATCTGTGGTTGTTTTTAGAGGGGAAGGCTTGCTATTGTGCGTAAAATACTGGGTAAAAAATAAACAGGAAAAATAAATGTTGATCGTAACATCACCTGCTAAGAAACTCGATTTTTCAGAAGACGTAACACGGTCTGACTGGTCTATTCCGCATTTTATTGATGATAGTCTGCTGCTGATAGAAGCAGCGAAAAAACTTACCCGGCAAGAGCTGGCAAAGCTCATGAAACTAAGTGATAAGCTGGCGGACCTGAACTATAATCGCTTTCGGTCATTTAAAACGCCCTTCACGCCGGCCAATTCCAGACAGGCTGTATTTGCCTTCACCGGGGATACATATGTGGGCTTGCAGGCGGGAACATTAAGTGAAGATGACCTGAATTACGCGCAGGATCATTACCGGATTTTATCGGGGCTTTATGGCCTGCTCAGACCATTGGATCTGATGCAGCCTTACCGGTTGGAAATGGGTAAAAAGATTTCCACCAAGCGGGGTCGCACGCTCTATGAATTCTGGGGGGGTGATCTGACCGATGAAATTAACGCCATAATGAAAGCACAGAATACGGATATTCTGGTTAACTGCGCGTCCCTGGAATATTTCAAGGCGATAAAGGGTGATAAGCTGGCAGGACAGATCATCACCCCGGTCTTCAAGGAAGTGAAAGAGGGACATGCTCGTGTGCTGGGAATGTTTGCCAAAAAAGCCCGGGGCATGATGACCAGATTTATCATTCAGAACCGACTAAAAAATGCCGAAGACCTTAAAGGTTTCGATCTGGGGGGTTATAAGTTTCAACCAACATTATCTGACCATAAAACCCTTGAATTTCACAGGATGATGGGATAGCCGCCCATGGTGGACCCCTTATGGTTCTTTTTTCTGGCTATTCCGGTGGTGCTGCTCACGGGCATATCCAAGGGCGGCTTTGCGGGGGGGCTTGGCACCTTGGCGGTACCCATTTTGACCCTGATGGTTGACCCGCGTATGGCGGCGGCGATTATGCTGCCGATCCTTTGTGTCATGGATATATTCACCGCATGGCAGTACCGCAGGAACTGGGATGGTCATACTCTAAAAATTCTGATCCCTGGCGCCCTTGTGGGTATTGTTGTGGGCGGGCTGACATTTAGCATGATGAATGCTGATATAATTCGTATCATCGTGGGGATGATGGCAATTTATTTTGTTGGTAACTACTGGTTTATCCAGCGCAGAAACCGTCATGTGGAACCTCATGGTCACAACAGACTGAAAGGTGGCATCATGGGAATGGCGAGCGGTTTTACCAGCTTCATCGCCCATGCCGGTGGGCCACCAGTATCGCAATATCTTTTCCCGCTCCGGCTGGATAAGACGGTGCTGGTGGGAACCTCGGTGATGTTTTTCATTATCATGAATTACGTTAAGTTGATTCCCTATGCATGGCTTGGGCAATTGTCGGCGGATAATCTGAGGATGTCACTCTACCTGATGCCCTTTGCACCGATTGGGGTGTGGCTTGGCATCGGGATGCATAACCGCGTCTCCAACAAGCTGTTTTATATCATCTGTTACGGGCTGTTGTTTCTGGTGGGTATAAAGCTGTTAGGGGAGGGACTTATAGCCCAGTTTCAATGAATTATTGCAATAACAACTTCACCTATTCGTGAGCGATGGTTTTTTCGGTGAAAAGATAATCTTTGAGCTCTTTATCAAAGGCAGGGTCTTTGCGTCGCACCCATTCGAGAACCATGGCGGCATGTTCTTTTCCTCATCCTGATTATGGGCGAGGATGGCTTTGGACTAGCTTCGTAAAAATGGAGGGTAATCTGTTATTACAAACCTAGAATTAGGAGTTAACAGATGCCCATTAAGAAACGTAATTTTACCGAAGAATTTAGAGAAGAAGCTGTTCGATTGGCTGTGTCAAAGTAAACTGAAGTCGGACAAAGAGGCATTTAGTTACAATTTATTTATGCCGTGAGAGAGCGCCATTCAGTCAAAGTTTCTGAACGGATTTCTTAAATATTTGTCTTTTTACGAGGTGCCGTTCTCCATCAAAATGATTAGTCAATACTAAGTATTTTATGGGTTTGCAGACTGAGTTTCCATTTTGGATGTTTTAGGCAATAATCAACGGTGGCTTGTTTGTGATCCACTTCGGCCTCGTCAAGCGGCTGCAAGTATAAATGTCTAAAATTCAGCTTGCTCACATCTTCGGGCTTCACCGCGTCCTGTGGATAGACCAGTTTTAATTCATCACCGGACGTCTGGACGAGCTTGTCCAGTCGTTTCGGGCTGACGCATATCCAGTCAAGCTCAGGTGGGCAGGGCAGGCTGCCATTGGTTTCAACCGCGACTTCAAAACCCTGTGCCTGAAAGGCTTTGATCAGGGGGCTGTCCAGTTGCATCAACGGCTCGCCGCCGGTGCAGACGATGAAGGGTGAACCCTGGCCTTTCCAACGCGATCTGGCGGCATTGGCAAGGGCATCGGCTGTCTTGAATTTTCCACCGCCTTTGCCGTTCGTACCTACAAAGTCAGTGTCACAGAAATTACAGTCGGCGTCGGCCCGGTCCTGTTCGCGCCCTGACCAGAAATTACATCCGGCGAAACGGCAAAAGACCGCCGCACGACCCGTATGCCGCCCTTCACCCTGCAGGGTATAAAATATTTCCTTGACGCTATAGGTCATTATTTTTTTTCGGTAAGTAAGCCACGGGGTCTGTCTCTCCCGCTTCCCGAAAGCCCTTCAGCCGCAGGTGGCAGGCATCACACTCACCGCAGGATGTGCCGTCAGGGGCCGGATCATAGCAGCTTGTGGTCAGGCCGTAATCCACGCCGAGTCCTAACCCTGTACGGACAATGCCGGCCTTGGTCATATCAATGAGGGGCGTGTGGATTTTAATACCCTCTTGCCCTTCTATACCGCTTTTAGTGGCCAGATTGGCCATAACCTCATAGGCCGCGATATATTCCGGGCGGCAATCGGGATAGCCGCTGAAATCTAGGGCATTGACCCCGATAAAAATATCACTCGCCCCCTGGGTTTCTGCGAAAGCCAAAGCAAAGGACAGGAAGATAGTATTTCGTGCCGGAACATATGTCACCGGAATGTCACCATCTATTTTTTTGGCAATTTCATCACTGCTGCGACCTTTTGGCACCTCAATATCATCGGTCAGTGCCGAGCCGCCAAAGACCCGAAGGTCAATTTTTGCGGTCACATGATTCTTAAGGCCCATTTTTTTGGCAACGCGCGCAGCCGATTCAAGCTCCAGCGTGTGCCGCTGACCGTAATCAAAGCTCAGTCCCACCACATCAAAGCCGGCCTCTTGGGCAATGGCAACACAGGTTGTGGAATCCAACCCGCCACTTAATAAAACCACTGCTTTTTTATTCTTTGTCATTTTAGTGTATTCTTCTTTATCTGCATCTTGTAATTCACATAACCTAAAATTACATATAGTGCCAGTTATTAGGAGAAAGATATGCCCTTGTCAAAACCTGCGCCGCGCAAACCTATTCATACACGTACCATCAAATGTGATGGTTATGAGCGTGAAGACGGTCTGTGGGATATTGAAGCCCGTATGGAAGACATCAAACATTACAGTTTTGAGAATAAATTCCGTGGCAAGGTAGAGGCAGGCGAGCCACTCCATGAAATGTATCTCCGGCTTACATTAGATGAAGATCTGGTGGTACAGGATGTTGAGGCCCATATCGATCACTTCCCCTTCACGGGCTGTCCAAATATTACGGTGGAATATAAGAAGCTTGCCGGGGTTAAAATTGGCCTTGGATGGCGGCGGGCGATCAAGGAACGCTTGGGCGGCAAACTGGGCTGTACGCATTTGACGGAGTTATTACCGGTAATGGCAACGGTATCTATTCAAACCATGATCCCGGTCATCATGAAACGTCGCCGGGAAGCTGCCGAAGCAGAAGGTGCAGACATCAAGAAAACACGGCCACCAATGTTAGACAGTTGCCATAGCTGGGCATCAGATGGCCCCAATGTAAAGGAATATGCTCCGGAATTTTATACGGGGGACTAATTTTAACCCTTGTTGTCCGTATCGTCCATTTTATGGTCGTCCAGATGGATTTTGAGCGTCTTTTTCTTTTTTTTGATTAGCGTACGGGTTAATTTTTTCTGGCCATGTTTGGCGCGTTTTTCACTGGCCAGTTTTTCTTTTTTAGTCTTGGCGACTTTCTTACTGGCCTTCTTGAAATTTATTACTATACCCATAATATTCTCGCTGTTTTTATTAACATAACATAGAAAAACATCTTAAACAGCTTATTTTCTATTAAGAATTAATTACAAAAAAAAGACAAGCATGATTGATCGAAAGCTGATAAGAACAAAAGGGAAACTTTTGCCGGAATTTGCTTTATGAAAAATACTACAGCCCGACCGGAAAAAACTGAAGGCGGCATTGCATTTAAACTGCAGTCGGATTTTACCCCATCCGGGGATCAGCCACAGGCCATAGAAAAATTGGTCGACGGCATTAATGACGGATTGATTGATCAGGTGTTGCTCGGGGTTACCGGGTCGGGTAAGACCTATACCATGGCACAGGTGATTGAGAGAACTCAGCGACCTGCCATCATCATGGCTCATAATAAAACCCTCGCCGCCCAGCTTTACGGTGAAATGAAATCATTTTTCCCCGACAATGCAGTGGAATATTTTGTCTCATATTATGATTATTATCAGCCGGAGGCTTATGTGCCGCGTTCGGACACCTATATTGAAAAAGATGCCAGCATTAATGAGCAGATTGACCGGATGCGCCATGCGGCTACCCGGTCTGTTTTTGAGAGGGATGATGTGATTATCGTTGCCAGTGTGTCCTGCATATATGGCATGGGTTCACCGGAAACCTATCTTGAAATGACTATCCCTTTTGAAGTTGGTATGATGATAGATCAGCGCGGTCTTCTCCGGCGCATGGTGGAACTGCAATATAAGCGTAATGATAATTTCTTTCAGCGCGGTACATTTCGCGTGCGTGGTGATGTGATCGAAGTCTTCCCCGCCAGTTTCGAGGATCAGGCCGTCCGCCTTGATTTCTTTGGTGATGAGTTGGAGGCGATCATCATGTTTGACCCTTTGACGGGGGAGAGAATTGAAAATGTGAACCAGACGAAGCTCTATGCCAATAGCCATTATGTTACCCCCGGCCCAACCTTGCAGCAGGCTCAGAAAACCATCAAGACGGAACTTGACTGGCGCTTAAAAGACTTAGGAGAGCAGGGCAAGATACTGGAGGCAGCGCGGCTGGAGCAACGTACCAAGCTCGACCTTGAAATGATGGCTGCCACGGGAAGCTGTGCCGGGATTGAGAATTATTCACGGCATTTGACGGGCCGCGAGCCGGGTAGCAATCCGCCTACCTTATTTGAATATCTGCCTAACAATATGTTGTTGTTTGTTGATGAAAGCCATGTGAGCGTACCCCAGATTGGTGGCATGAGCCGTGGTGATTATGCCCGGAAAAGCACTCTGTCCGATTTTGGCTTTCGCCTACCATCCTGTATTGATAATCGGCCGCTGAAATTTGAGGAATGGAATACCCTGCGCCCGCAGAGCGTATATGTCTCGGCTACTCCCGGTAAATGGGAGATGGAACAGACCGGCGGTGAATTTATCGAACAGGTAATCCGGCCGACGGGGCTGATCGACCCGCCCTGCGAGATCAAACCTGTGGAAAGTCAGATTGATGACCTGCTTCATGAGGCACAGGTGACGATTGGTAAAGGCTATCGGGTTTTGGTCACCACATTAACCAAGCGTATGGCAGAGGATTTAACGGAATATCTTCATGAAAACGGTCTGAAGGTGCGTTATATGCATTCGGATATTGAAACGCTGGAACGGATCGAGATCATTCGGGATCTGCGTCTTGGTACCTTTGATATTCTGGTGGGTATTAACTTGCTGCGGGAAGGGTTGGACATCCCCGAATGCGGCCTTGTGACCATATTGGATGCGGATAAGGAAGGCTTCCTGCGGTCCGAAACTTCATTGATCCAGACCATAGGGCGCGCCGCCCGGAATGTGGATGGCAAGGTGATCCTCTATGCTGATAAAATTACCCGCAGTATGAAAGCAGCATTGGATGAAACCGACCGTCGGCGCGAAAAACAGACAGCCTATAACAAAGAGCATGATATTACCCCTGAAAGCATCAAGAAATCCATTGGTGATATTATTGAAAGTGTGGCAGAGGGTGATCATGTGCTGGTCCCGCTGGATGTGGACGGCAACCATATGGTAGGTCACAACCTGAAGGCCTATATCGTCGATCTTGAGAAACAAATGCTGGAGGCTGCGGGAAATCTGGAATTCGAAGAAGCCGCCCGTCTTCGTGACGAGGTTAAACGGTTGGAAGATCATGAACTGGGCATTACAGCAGAGCATCCCGTGAGCAAACATCTGTCGTCCGGACGATCAACTGCGGGCCGACCCGGTACCCGCCAATACCGTCGTAAGAGTAATAAAGCAGTTTCCCGAAAATTTTAAATTTTCACATTGATTTAACAACGTCCAAGCCTTATAGCTTCGGCAGCGGTTTTCAGATATGATAATCGCGCCTTGCCGGAATGTGGCGCAGCCTGGTAGCGCACTTCGCTGGGGGTGAAGGGGTCGCAGGTTCGAATCCTGTCATTCCGACCAAATAAAATCCCGTTAATTCAATGAGTTAACGGGATTTTTTTATTCGAGATTTAGGCGCTTTTACGTTTCTTGGGTGCAACTTGGGTGCAAATCAAAATCGACATTTTCTTCCAATTCAAGAAAATAAGCGTTAAGCCCTTGAATTACAGTGCTTTCTCCGTTTGGGATGTATTGGGCGTATCCTTCGGTAATTTCGAGGCTTCCAGAGGCTTGGTGACCCATATGTCCAGACAGCTCCCAAGGGTCAATGAAGATGTTATATTTCTTTTTGAATTCGGAATTTGTGCGTAGAGTTCTGGCCATGCTATGGCGGATTGTTTTTGAAACTATATTCTTTGGCCATAGAAGTTCTTCTCTCATAGTCCGCCATGCTTTTTTAATACTTTTGATTTGTTTGCCTTGACGCTGGACAAAGTAACCGGATTCTTCCGAAAGCCACTCTTTTAACAAATCGGGAACAGCCACAATAGGCCGCCTTTTTGAGGTTAAACGCCGACCTGGGGGATTAAGGTCAAGGAAGTCTTGTATCCAGTCCATTTGAAGGCCTACGTGAATATCTAGCACTGTTTCTGGACGGGCAATTGTCCCGATGCACCCAATCAGGAATTTAAAGAGGTGGTCCATCTTTTTTTGGTGGGCATAGTTTAACGCATCCGCCATCATGTTTATTGTTAGAAAAGCGGTTCTTGGGCCATTCAATTCATATTTTGAAATGCCGGGTATATGAGGGGAAAATAAAATATCGCCATTTTTGTAAGCCCAATTAATCGCCGCACGAATATATTTAATATAGGTCTGTACGGAATTGGGGGATACCTCTCTTTTCAAGACCTGAATTTTAGAGATATCTCCGGCATCGTCTTTTATTACATTGATAGAATGCGAAAGCCGCCATGTTATAAATCTTTTAATAAATCGAGGGGTGATATCAGACAGCATGGTTAATCCGGAAATTCGGCCAGCATCTTCTTCAAGGTCAATAAATTTTGTAAATGAAATAATTGTTGTGTTGATGACAGGGGCAGCAACTAAACTACGACCATGCTCCAGCCAATAGTTCGAAAGAATTTTCCGAATGTCTGCCTCATTTGATTGGGCTTTTGTTTGACTTCGTGATGCGTAATAATGTTCGTCAATTACTTCCTTGGCACATTCATAGTCTGTCTTATGTGTCGTCTTGCGGCGCGTTTTTCTTTTTCGTTCGTCATACCAGTAGATGTACCATTTTGTGCTGTATTCTTCTTGATCAAGCCAGAATCTATCAACTTGATATTTTCTTTTTTCTCTCTGAGACACTTGATGACTCCTTGTATTTCATTAGCATCAAGGTCTTGCAGGCTGTGAAGAATTCCTTGAAGAACCAGAGTTTGAACATCTTTTTTTGTTAAATGGGTGCCAGTAGAGTTTTGAGCAGCGCGTCTGATTTTTTCCGTTAATTTATGCATTTTTGACATTTTTTATCTGCTTGTATTGTCCGTATTTATGTCTTTGTCTTCGGCTATATTCGTCTTTGACATCATGGCATTATCATTGGCGGGTTTATCCAGAAACTCCTTCGCGGCTCCCAGGGCGATAATGCGGGATAAGGTGAGAAGGCGGGGATCAGCAGGTATTTTACGCTGTGATACTGCGCCGTTGTCATTGGCAGCTGTGTCAGGGTCGAGAGTGATGCGGAACTTGTCTTTGGGCATAATATCTCCTGAGGGTGAAGGGATAATGCCATCAGTAGAATATGGATTCAGGAGCGCGTCAAGAGAAATTACGTATGTAAAACACGGTCTTAAAGGCATGTAGGGCGTGTTGTAGAAAGCTACAGGAAGGGTGAGAGAACCAGAGGTATAATGATCCATCCTGAAAGGCCGGGTATTTATAGTCAAAAAAGTGACCTTTGTGCCCATAATCCATACTATTGAGGACAAAAAGATCACAGGTTTATGCAGACATCCTGGAAAACTATACATTCTCGTCTCGAGTCCTTTTAGCTCCTAGCTAGTGACGGCGTCTCTCTTGGCGGGCATATCGTCACGTGGCTGGAGTTCCTCGAAGATATGGATCATCTGTCCATAGAGCCCTTCGATCACCTTTATGCGTTCCTGAAGAAATTGCGCCATGAGGTAAAATTCGCAACTGCATGCCATGTTGGAGTTAAGTTCGGACAGGGATCTCAGAATATCGGCAATGGTATGCAGTTCCGAGCAAGGCCCCTCAATACCTGATATAGCGGTAGATAATTTCTCCAAAGCCTCTTCCTGTTCTGCAGTCCGGGAATTTGGAGACGGAAAGGGAATTGTGGTTTGCGGAACCTCAGGCTCATCGTCAGCATCGGGCCTTAAAGCCTGTGCGACAATCTCCAGCCAGTCTTTATTAGGCTTGGCGAGACTTCCTGCTTTTAAGGCGTCAAACTTTATCTGGCAGATGTGACGAACCAGTTTATGTAAATCCTCCACATAACCAAACATGAGGTTTAGGTCACTATCGGTAATGCTGTAATTTGCACTGAAACGCACATCGCGGAAAGCCCTTGCCAATAGATAAAAATTCTGTTCCTCCCGTAATCCGCTCCAGACCATAGAAAGCTCTGGATGAATACTCTCCGCCAGTTCACGCAGCTCCCACAAGGGACGACCAGAGGGGTATTTCAGGATATGGACCACCATGAAGGTTGTGTAAGTCTGCTCCGCCGAAAGCGTAAGCATAAAGGCAGTTGCACAATGGTCTTTGCCTTTAAAGGATCGTGCACCTGATAGAAACAGCTGGGCGAGGGGATAGGACTGATCAAAATAATCTTTCGCCTGAAGATAATGTTTTTCCGCATCGGGCTGATCCAGAGGGGTAAACAGATCACGGGTGATGTCCCCCCTGCTATAGATCAGAACACCCCGCGTTTGAATCTGGTCATAAGCCAGATAGCCGTTTCGGAGTTTCTTGTCGATCCGGCCTTTGGTATCTATGATCTCTGCCACCACAGGAAAGCTCAGCTCGCCGGACTGGTTCAACTGCGCTATGGCCCTTTCCAGAATAGGAAGAATATCGCAGAGATGTGCCGAGACGATCACCATGATGTTATAGCGATAAGACACTTCATCGGGACGCAGAACAGTTTCTGCTGTCCAATGATCCTCAGTAAAGCAACCGTGCAGCATGATATGGCGGATACGACTGGGGGTATAACGGTCATAGGGGGATTTATCGGTTACCTTGGTTTCTTCGACCAGAAACTTGGCGATATGCGTCAGGTCACTTTGGACCTGTGCTGGCAGGTGAGTGAATGTAAACCTCATGAGGTGTTCCCCCTAAAAACTGTTCTGCCAAAGGACGGGAATATAAAATTTATGAGGGTGGATAAGTTGTTAGTTAACAAGCACAGGTTATCTGTGCTAAGACGTGGGGTAGCCATGTCAGCCTCCTGGTTAGGTTGGTGTGGTTAGACTCGGCAAAGTGTTCATACCACTTTGCTGGGTCACTATAATTACCCATTATGGGTAACATGATTTAACTGAGAGATCAAGAGCGAAAGTATAAATTGATTTTATGACAGATATTACACCAGCTCAATGTCGTGCAGCACGTTCCTTGCTCAACTGGTCACAAGGTGATCTTGCTACACCGACTCAAATTACTAGGAAGACCATTTCCGATTTTGAAAAAGGTTCGCGTATTCCCCTCGCAGAAAATCTTGCTGCGATCAAAAATGTGTTTGAAGCTGCAGACGTTATTTTTCTTGCTGAAGGTGAAACTGCGGTTGGTGGGGTAGGAGTTAGACTGAAGAAATAACTTTTACCCATATCGTCATGCCTGCGCGGCAGGCATCCCCTTGTTCATGGGAGACCGGAATCTCTTTTAATGTGAGCGTCCGCTTCCACCCAAAGCAGGCTCTGGGGGGGGAAATAAATATCTGAGATGCCCCTAGATTTGTAGACACCTTGCAGTGTAAAAATGAAGCAAGGAGATTTAGATTATGTCAGGACTACGTTACACGGAAGAATTCAGACGCGATGCGGTCGCTCAGGTCACAGAACGGGGCTATTCAGTCCTTGAAGTTTCTCGGCGACTGGGCATCAGCAGCAAGTCGTTATATGACTGGAAGAAGCAATATCACAAGCCAGAGCCGGAGCGCGCCAAAGAAGCTGTTCAAGCTTCTGAAGTACGTCGTCTGAAGGCAGAGTTAGCGCGCGTCACAGAGGAGCGTGACATT
>JAJFIQ010000027.1 GCA_021774785.1 Emcibacter sp. | reverse complement strand
AATGTCACGCTCCTCTGTGACGCGCGCTAACTCTGCCTTCAGACGACGTACTTCAGAAGCTTGAACAGCTTCTTTGGCGCGCTCCGGCTCTGGCTTGTGATATTGCTTCTTCCAGTCATATAACGACTTGCTGCTGATGCCTAATCTGGCGGCAACCTCCCTGACGGAATAGCCCCGATCTGTGACCTGAGCGACCGCATCGCGCCTATGAGAGCTACTGATATTTTCCGTATGTGAGGCTTCATTTAAAGCACATTGTTAGTAAGTTGCCCCTGAAACCGTGTATTTAACCTTTTCCTCAAATTTCCGCGTTTCACCAATATGGCCCCACTATGGGTACCTCTTTGGTGCCTGAGTAAAATATAATGTAGTTACAGATAGTTAAATATGGATTGAGCCGCTTTGGTGTCTGAGCGCGAATATTTGGTGCCTCTCCTCTTTTTCCTAATCATCTGATATTGATGCCTTTTCAGGAAACACCAGAGGTGCATATGGTGTGACATCTTTTTTCGCCGACTGGCGGGCAATATGTGACTTTTATTTGATCATCTGGTACGATCTGCGAGCCGTCCGCGCGCCCATAAAGACGGAGACAGATATGTCACAAAATACCCAAGAGCCAAGCTCACTTTTGGCCAAACTGAAAGCCCAACGCAAGAGCCTGGACGAGCGCATTGCAGAAGCAGATCGCAAGCATGTACATGCGCTCGGTTTGATCATCCGAAAGGCAGGTCTTGAAGACCATGACAGCGCATTTTTGAAAGGCGTTTTGTTGGATGCGGCAAAGCTTCCGAAGGGGTCCGACCGTTACCGCGAACTGACGGCGGCGGGATCAAAATAATTAGACTTTCTTTTCAGTCTCAACCATAAAAAAAGGGACGGCGTAAGCCGTCCCTTTTCTGTTGAGAAATGATTTTTAAGGTCAGGTTTTCGGGATAGGGCGATAGGTTTTTATGCCCATTTGTTTTGCTTTATCGGCAAGGTTTTCTGTGATACCGGAACCGGGAAAGACAATAACACCTGCGGGGGTTTCAGCCAGCATTTGGTCGTTGCGTTTGAACGGTGCGGCACGGTTATGTTTCTTCCAGTCGGGCCGGAAAACCACGGTCGCAATGCTCCGCGCCTTTGCCCATTTAGCGGCGATAAGTTCAGCACCCTTTGTGCCGCCGCCGTGGACTAAAACCATGTCGTTATGTTTGGCTTTTGTCTGGTCCAGAACGTCCCATATTTTTTGATAATCCTGATAATCAACGCCACCCGTGAAAGCTATTAAAGTTCCTTCTGGAATGAAGGCGCGTGTCTCGGCTCTCTGCTTTGCTTTGATATAATCGCGGCTATCAATCATTGAGGCAGTCATGGTTTTATGATTGATTTTTGAGCCGGACAAGGGGCGCCACAGGCTGCCTGTTTTTGCTTCAAAAAGCTCCCCGCCATAATCGCGCATCAGTTCAAAACTTGCCCGTTGTTCAAGCAGGGTTTGCCCTTCTGTTATGAGGTCTTCCAATTCCACGGATTTTACTTCTGAGCCGTCCTGTTCGCGCTGGCTTCTCTGCTGTGTATTTTCATTCTGGTCAAGATCTTTCTGGATGCGTTCGACCTTCCTGTGAAAGCCATTTACAAATCCCCATAATATGCCCTGCGTGTCGTCTTCAAGGCGGGTGTCGGCGAACATACCAAGCAATACGTCAAAGACATCTGACAGGCCATTTTTGAGTGTGTCAGCATCGGGCAAGGGTCTATAATCCAGTTCATCGGAAAAGGGTCTTTTTGCATAAATTGTCTGTTCAAAAAGCGTATGGGCAGTCTGTGTTTCTATTCCATTCTGTAACATAATCTATTCTCCTGTTATGGCGGTCTGTTACCATTTGATCATTTAATTATTGGCCTTGCTTCCAAAGCCGCAGTCCCTTCCCCACACACATTCCCCGGAAGGTGGGAGGGCGGAATAAGCGATCGTTACCCTGGCGGGAAAAGCGGTCTGCATCCCCTCTATCTTTTGGGGGCCGCAACGTAGTGAAGGACCGGGCGCATGCCCGGTTGCGGACTGCGACCGCTGGGGTACAAGTGAGTGTTTCTGCCCTCCCACCGTTCGTGAGAGAACCCCTGCGAAAGGGATCGTCACCCGCGAGGGACGAAACTCGTTTGCGAGGTTCGGTGGAGCTTAGGTTGGCAGAGCCGACCTTAGCAGAGTAGAGCCCGGTGACCGGCCCTCCGGGTCGGGCATTCGTCCCTGCCCCGCCGGACCGGAAACCTGATTTCAACCAACTGACTTACTCCCTGCTTCTGGTAGAATAATCCCCTCAATTCCTGTCAAGAACGCTGTCAAACGGTCCGCAAGATATGGCTTGCCAAACTGCTTCAGGTCATCATTAAAATCTTTGCCATATGAGACAAAATCATAACTTGTAATACCGCTAGTGCAGACCCGCTCCGCCAGTGTCACGGCAGCTTTTTCTCCGGCCTTGTCATTGTCCCGTGCGGTGATCAGAAGTTTGATATGTGATGGTGGAATAAAAGCCGCGAGATGATTAGCACTTAATGCCGCAGCCATGGCAAGTTCAGGGCACACGCACTTGAGGGACAGGATGGTTTCAACCCCCTCACCGACGATTAATATATCACGTGTGTCACCGAAGCGAACGGCATGCCCGAGCAGATGGCCAAGAGCTTTTTTAGGTGTTGCTATTGGAGCCAGACCATCGCCCAGCCGGTCAATCCATATCCGGTTAACTGCCCTGAACTTTCCATCATTACAATGGACTGCTGCCAGCAGTGCAGGATGGGCTGACCTATTACCGTCATCATCCCGGTAATAAACGTTGGGATGGAACCGTAATGCCGTTTGGGGCGGGACAACAATGCCTCTCCCTAAGAGATATTTTTCTGCTACAGTTCCGCCTATGGGCCGTGCTGAATTGAACAGGCGAAGGGCAGCGGAGACTACTTCACGGTCCGTCCGAACGGCAGCAGATTTTTTGGGAACGGGCCTAAAATATTCTGGTCGCGGTAGAGCCAAAAACCGGTGGGCTTCCTCAATAGCCTCTCTCAGTATATGGTAGTTTCCCTGAAGATGAATGAGGTCCAGCAGGTCGCCATGCTGCCCTGTTGCCGCATCCGCCCACTTACCTGCCGCCTGAGATCCTGACGGCGCCCCTCTGAGGCGCACATACATGCTACGGCCCTTTTCATTCTGGATATTCCCTATGATCCAGTAGTTTCCTGCACGGTGGCCATTGGAAAGATAATGCTGACATACCGCCTCAGCCTGTTGACCGAGCAATGTTGCTGTCTCGGAAGCCGTTTTAATATTCTTGGACATGGGCCTTCTCCTGTAAAAATACCGGACACAAGGCCCGGATTATTGCATGGTTGTTAATGATAATTATCTGAGGGCAGCCCCGAGATAAGAAGTTCCGTCAATCCTCATCCTCGATGCAGTAAAAGGTGTTTTCCGCATAGGGTTTCTCTGTCACGGCGTAACCCATCCGGTTCACAATATGCATGCCCTCTCCCACATAAATAACGCCGTTGTCTTCGGTAAAGGTCCAGATGCGGTTGATATCCTGCGCGCGGACAAACGCCAATTCCACGCCGTATGTTTCAAACATCAAGCCGTCCATTGAGGCATTGTCATCAAGATGGTTCTTCAGGGGCTTGAACTGTTCAACCCACTCATCAAAGGTAATCGTAATTGTCGGTGTCATGTGTCGTCTCCAATAAAAAAATGCCAGACCCGAAGGCCTGGCGAGGTTGGGGGAGAATAAAGTTTCAGAAGGGGATCTCGTCATCGAGATCAGTTCCTGCACCACTGCCGTTTACATAAGCCCCGGCTGTGGTGCCTGTGGGAGTTTCAGGTGTGGATTCATCCTCATTGGCATCATCCACATCGTCTTTGTTGGCCGCAGCTCCGAGCATTGTCAGAACCCCGCGATAGGCCTGAAGGGTCACTTCTGTGGTGTAACGGTCTGTCCCGTCATCTGTGGTCCACTTGCGGGTCTGTAACTGACCTTCAAGATAGACCTGCGCGCCTTTCCTGAGATAATCTCTGGCGATTTTAGCGAGACCCTGGTTGAAGATCACAACCCGGTGCCATTCGGTACGCTGGCGTTTCTCACCGGTTTGTTTATCGGTCCAGTTTTCTGAAGTGGCAACGCTCAAAGTTACAACGAGAGCACCGGTACTTGTTGTCCTGACGTCCGGGTCACTGCCCAGATGGCCGAGGATGGTTGCTTTGTTTAGACTTCCCATGATGAATTCCTTTCTCTATTTGGGTTAAAGTCACCCAAATAAACTTCCCTTTCACTCTCCTTTTGTTTCTAGAAATTTGGTTTCATCGGCCGATTTGACAGACCATATTATGCCGCCACTTCCTGCTCAGCCGTTTCCTTTGTTGCACCCTGCTCAAGGGCAAACAGATATTCGGCGATTTTACCGGCCTGACTTGCCGCACGGAATATTGCCCTCTTGTCTTCTCTCAGAACGTCCAGCCATCCCGCAAGGTAATCTGCATGGCGAACAGTGGGGATAATGTTTAGGGCCGCACAAATAAAAGCGGATCCCATTTCCGCAACCAGTTCCTCGCGAGCATAAGCTTTGCTGCCAAAAGACCCCGTCTGATCCCGGTCCAACCGCAAGGGATGACCTGTTTGATGAGAAAGTTCATGAAACAGGGTACGGTAATAATTTATCTGATCCGTGAAGGCCGGTTGGGGTGGTAATTGTATATAATCCAATAGAGGAGAATAAAATGCCCTGTCACCCCCATGACGAATATCAGCGTCGCTTGCTGTGGCCAGTTTTTCCGCACGGGGTATGATTTCCCGTTCTGGCAATGGCTGCGGACTGGCCATAAGATCATCCGGCAAGCCATCGCATTGATCTATATTAAATACGCGGTACCGTTTCAAAAACGGGATGGCTTGTGCTTCTCTGCCGTCCACTCTTGCCTGCTCACGTTCTGATTGAGGGGTGAAACGATCGGCATAGCAGACTACCTGTCCATGCTCCCCCTTGCGAACAGTTCCGCCCAGGACTTTTGCCTGCTTGAACGTCAACCAGCTTTGCGAGACAAAGCTTCTGTCAAAGACTGCCCCCCATAGGATCAGAATATTGATGCCCGAATAAGATCTCTGTGTGGACGCATTAACCGGGAGGCCAACAGCGCAAGCCGCGTGACTGGAATTCCAAGGCTGTACCCAAGGCAATCGTCCCTGTTCCATTTCTGCAATGATTTTATCCGTAATCTCCTGATACAGATCTTTATGTTGATTGTTATTCGCCATTGGAATTCTCCGCGATGGCCGGGAAAAGTCTCTCTCTTCCCTGTTAAACCATCACGAAGAAATCACGGCTCTTTACTCTTCTATCTTCTGAGATTTTGCGGATTCAAAAATATGAGGAATGGTCACTATCTGCTACGGCAAACATGATAAACAAGAAATCTCATTACCACCTAACTTACGGAATAAGACATCATTATCCTCCATCACATATAAATGTGATATGGAAATACTGGATTAACTAAGACCCAATTCATCCGCCGCCGCTTCAAGATGTTCTCGTGTAAAAGTAATTTCGCCGTGAAGCCTGGCGGCTTCCGCATAAACCTTAATGGAGAAATCAGCCGTAAAATACATATCTCGCTCGATACCAAGACCCAACGGCCCTCGGACAGCTTGAATTTCACTCAAAGAAACCAGACCCATCTCAGGAAACCCAAATCCCAAATCACAGAGTCCAAATAAATGATCAGGATAATCCGGGTTCCTACAAGTGATCAGCCATGTGGCCGCGCCGCAGGGGTTGAAAAGTTTAAGGGCTGGTTGACAGAGGCCTTCTTCATCCGGCGAGTTTTTGAGCAATTGCCGCTCTATGGCTTTGGTCAGGAGTTTCATGACACTTCCTTCCCGCCACCAATGAAATAACGGTTATCCCATATTTGTTTAGGGCCGTTCCAATCGTCATAAGTGGCCTGATCGCATTCACAGGCACTCAGAACCATCTCAGAATATTTACCTGTATCAACTCTGGTATTTTCCCAATCACCGGAAAGATGGGCAAGTTCAAGTGGACCCAGAGCCCGCAGCATTTGAGTGGACATAATCGTCCTCCTATTGATTAAAATGTTGGAAAGTTGGTCAGTCTGTACAGCCGCCGTGAGACACGGAAAAAATCTGTATCCTCTTCGTCCGGCGGCTATTACTGATATGATTGAAAGAAAAGCCTATGCCGCCTCAACCTCAACAAGATTGAAATAAAGGCCTTTGGTAGCCTTATCAAAACCAGCTGGTTTGCGGGAAGCCAAACAACGGATGAATGCCTTACAGGGCTTGCCATGTGTGGTGGCAAAGGCTGTCACCCGCACTATCATGGCTTTTACACTGTCGGCTTCAAAACGTAATCTGGGATATTTAATATCTGATCCGATTTCAAAGCTTGTGACAACATAACCACGTTCACATTTCGCCGGATACAGCGTGACATTATATTCAATGATTTTGCCCATGAGGGATCTCCTGTTTGGATGAAAAGGGTGAGATAATCCTCTCTTTTGAGTAATCACCTCACCCTTCATCCACCCCTCTTTCACTTTGCGATGGGAATAACTCGCAGGACTTATCCGCCGAAAGAGAAAAGTCGGCCATCATAGGCGAAAGGACGCGTTTTCAGAGGCTCTAGTTTTACCGCAAGCTAATAACACCTTTGCCTCCTGTTATCCGAATGGCTGAGTGGCGAGGAAGTTCCCCGCCACCAGGTATGAATCAGTTATTCTCCTGCTGCAGAAATGCCGGTAAAGTTTCGTCAATGGCATCCGCAGAAACATCCTGATCGTTTATAAGGGCTGTATCAGCATTGTCTGATAGCTAATCGCTCACATGGATAATCTGAATATGATCAATCAGAAATCCCTCCGACGCATTCTCTTCGGATGGTGCCTCTTCTGCTGACGTGGGGGATGGAATGTCTTCGTCAACAGGATCACCTTCAACCATATTTTCAGTAACCATTTCTAAATCTGATGTCATGACGTCATTATCGCTCTCTGTACTTTCAACAGCTGTATAGGCCATAAAGTCCGGCACCCAACGACGGGCGGCCTCCTGAACCTGGGCGGGAAGGCCTGCGGATGTTTCACCAGAGAAAATCTGTTCCAGTTTTAGCGATAGAACCGATTTCTTGTCTTTGCTATGGGATAATGCCCATTGTGCGCCAAGCACCTCGCTTGAGAGTGACAAGGCCTGGGCTTTGGTGATCCTGCCCCAGAAATTATCTGCGGTCGGCCGCCAATCATCGGCCAGGTCAATACCAAGACGGACACCAATAGCTTCAAGGACCGGGTCGGCATGTTTGGTGAAGGCAAGCTGGCCGTGTAGTCCCTGTGCAATACAATAGGCAAAAATCCGCTGTTTCTCTTTAAGCGGTAAAGCACAGAATGTCTCAAACGCCGTATCGTCATTTAACCATGAAAGATCAAATGTTTTATAGGTCGCCGCCCGTCGTTCATTGGCGGAAGTATCTTCAAGGTCATCCCGACTGCTGGTTTCCTCCGTCATTGTCAGGTTGAGAGCAAGGGGTTTTGACACGGCATAGTAATTTATCCGGAATATTTTGAGGCACATGCTGAAAACTGCGAGATCAAACGTCAGGTCAAAATCATTCACCAGATAGGACTTTGTGATTTGAAGACGGTGGGCTGTCAGATCTACAACCAACTGCTTGCCCAGTTTGAAGCAGGGCTCTTCTTCAGACGTTGCCGCCTCCCCGTCACTCTCAGCATTCGTGGCCACAGAAGGGGCGATATCTTGATCTTTCGGCAGGATAAGGCCACCCGTAATATCCAAGTCCCCATGGTAATCAATAGAGACGATACAGCCGGACTGGGCTTTTTCTTCGTCAGTAAAGCCCATATGAGATTCTAGTATTTCATTCAGTTGCTGACTGCGCTTCTGCAAAGCTTCGGCTTCGGCCTCCAGTTCTTCAGTCCAGTCTTCATGATCCAGATCATTCAGTTGCTCTTCCCGTTCCTCTAACTTGGCCAGTTCTTCAGTGGTCTCAGCAGGCACGCCGATGGGATGTGGATAAATACGGTCAAAATCATTGCAGAAACCGTAGCTTGTTTCCTGTATCACATCTGTCCATTTCCAGCCTTCTGTCAGAAGCTTTGCCGCATGCTCTACAAGCTTTTCCTCTGCAAGTTTTGTCAGCAGATCCGGGTCTTCAAAATAAGCTGTTTCTTCTTCAAACAGATCCCGCAGCACACTACCACCTGCAGCCTCATAGGCGTCAACACCGACAAAAGCCCCGACGCGGGTTTTGGTGGAAAGACGATCTTCTGTAATAATCTTGCGGATATCATGAGGGTGGTAACTATAGGGCTGTTCCAGAATACGTTCATATATGACCAATTGCTGTGTGTGGTCATCACTCAGGGTCAGGGCCATCAGGCGTTCAAGATTTATTTTATCCTCCCGAAACCCGTCAAGGATTTCCGGGGCTAGCCTGCCCAGCTTGAGACGGCGGCGGATCAGGGATTCCTCAATGCCAAAACGTCGGGCAATAGAGGGGGTTGTTTCGCCCTCATCGGCTAGTTTGCTCCAGGCCTGGAATTGATCGGCGGGCGACATCGCCTCCCGAACGATATTTTCAGCAAGTGAAATGGCCGTCTGATTATCATTTGATATCCTGCAGGCTACGCCATAGTCTTCCGGCAACTTACCTTCCGCACACAATGCCTGAAGAGCTTCAAGGCGCCGACCACCAGCGATCACTTCAAAATGGTCTTCATCTGTTGTAGAGGCTTCAGCAACAAGATTCTGTAATAAACCCTGATCTTCGATACTTGCTTTCAGCTCAACAAAGGCACTTTTAGAGGGGGCAACTTTGCGGACGTTTTTGGGCGATTTAGTCAATTTATTAAGGGCAACGGTTTTAAACATTGGGATGTCTCCGCGATGGCCGGGAAAAGTCTCTCTCTCCCCTTTCAAACCACCTCGAAAAACCCACGTCCCTTTTTCTCTATCATTAGTAAAAATACAAAATTAATGAAACGTGCGATCTATTGAATTGGAAAAAAACCTTCAAGAAGCCTCAAATCATGGCCATTTTCTCTGGCATTCAAAAAAATATCATTTTTTGTTTCCGGTTTTGCCAACTAGGCCCGATAAAGGAAATGTAAGAGAGGTAAAAAATAAATACAGGTAGTTCTGGAATATTGAGGGGAAGTAATGGCTCGAATACTGACTAAAGTAACTGAAGACGGCGATCTTTACACGCGTCCTCGACAAATAGAATTAAAAATTGATGCTATGTTGAAGTTGACGGATAAGAAATTGTCTAACCAATTAGATATCGGTGATCCGAAAAGCACCGCCTTCTTACCCTCAGAATGTCTTGTGTATCTGATCAGAGATGCCCTACGAAATGGTGACAACACTAAACTAAACTTAATATTGCCCGTTTTGCTCCTTCGCTGCGAAAGAATTCTTATCCGGAAAATTCAAGACCAACGAATTACTGACAAGGCAAGCTTACGCGAAGACATTTTATGCGAATTTAGTGGGTTATTCGCCTCTGACATGAATGATAAGAAGGTATCCAAGCTAGACATTTTCGAGTGTAGGTTCAACAAAGCTTTTAAAGCGTTCAGACTAGACAAGGTCGAAAAAGAACTTAATCGGATTAATAATTTCATGGATTTACCTCAATCATATAACCATGATAATAAGGAGCTTGATGACGACATACTACAGCATCTTTCACAGGCGGCGAAAGTACCGCCTAATCAAGAATCCGTTCTTTTTATGAAGGATTTACTAAATGAGATAAAACGTCTGCCTCCTGATGTAATGAAAGCAGTCACACTTAGGTATGTAATAGGGTTCCAAATTGAGTCCAATGACCCAGACGAAACAACAGTAGCGACAATTTGCGGATGCAGCAGCCGTACCATTCGAAATCGCCTCAAAACGGCCAAAACACTACTAGCACATTTGATGGAGGACGTATGACCATGACATTCACAACTAATAACACAACTCTGCAAGATGCGTGCTATGAACTCTCGCTTAGAAAACGAATCCCGGATGCTGATCTGTTAGATGAGTTTGTAAAACATTATCCACAATTCAGCACTGAGCTGACCGATTTCGCCATCTCGCTGGCACTAGATGCATTAGACCCAATGGGTGATGTTGAAGAATCTATCAAAGATTCAAAAAAGGTTACACCAGCTGTTTCACGCGCCATGAGCCATTTTCACAATCTATTACATACCTTCCAGCAAGAAAAAAGCGAGCCCGCTCCAGAAGTAAAATCAGTCCAAAATGCGGATAAGGAACCTACCAACCCATTTAAGAATTTAAATAGGCAAGAGTTCAGAGAATTTGCAAAACGTCTCAATGTTAATTTAGTGTTTGTGACTAAACTTCGTGACAGGCAAATTGATCCATCTTCAATGTCGAATGGCTTTATTGAACTAATAGCTAACGATTTACCTATCCATAAAGATGTTCTTGTCGCGCACTTAGTAGGAGCACAATCTGCTGCTCCAATCGCCCGACAATTTCACAAATCAGATGAGAAGCCCAGCAATTCGCAACAGGAGAGTTTCACTAAGGCTGTGAAAAATTCTGGTTTATCAGATGAACAACAGAAACAACTACTGAGGCTATAGAAAATATGGACAGTTTCTATAACATAAGACTTAGTGCTTCAGCTTTAAACGAAAAATTGGTGAGCAATGGGGTAAACCCGCTCGATCCAATGGCACTTGTTGAAGCCGCAGTTATAGAGCTTGACCTCGAACTCATTTGGCTGCCCCCCGGAAATTCAGCTTTAAAAAATTCGCGGGCCTTATATGATGACCAAAGCGGAATGATTTGTTGCGAAAACATCGGTGATGCCGCGAGCCGTGCTTTACTCGTTGCACATGAGATCGGCCATGTAATACTCCATGCCGGATCATCAATCTGTGACATCGATGACATAAACCCTTCCAGTGCTTTGGAAGCTGCTCCAATAGGCCTCCAACGAGTTGAAGATTATGGTGCCAAGGAACGGCAAGAACTACAGGCAAATGTATTTGCTCGCGAAGTCTTATTACCTCGAACAATGGTAAAAAAACTCCATATCGACGATGGCCTAGCAAGTGTAGAAATCATAAGTCAAACCGGGTTACCTGCGCCTGTCGTACGTCAACAGTTATTCGACGCCCTTTTGTTGCCTGATGAAAAGGAACAATCACCAGAAAGAACAGAATATACCCCTATCCCTGATGCGTCTCAGGATCGTGCCGTTGCACACCGAGGCACGCCATTTCAACTCCAGGCCGGTCCAGGTACGGGGAAAACTAGAACACTCATCAAACGGATCAAAGCTCTTATTAAAGACGGTGTTGACCCTTCATCAATTCTCATAATGACTTTTTCCAATCGCGCAGCAGGTGAGTTATCGGAACGATTGATCGCTTCTGTTCCAGATCAAGCTGCACGTATATGGGTTGGAACTTTTCATGCCTTCGGTCTTGATCTCGTGCGTCGCCATTATGACCGATTGGATTTATCGTCGAACCCACAACTTTTTGACCGCAGTGATGCGATCAGTGTGTTGGAAGAAATTTTACCCACGCTCCCACTCATTCACTACCGAAATTTATGGGATCCCGCCATGGTGTTACGCGATATCATCGGGGCTTTCTCACGGGCGAAAGACGAATTGATTGACCCCATTCAATACCGTAAGTTAGCTGAAGCCATGCTGGCGACCTCTAGCTCCGAAGAAAAAGATCGTATTGCGGCTGAGAAATGCCTCGAAATCGCGCAAATTTATACCCTCTATGAACGGGCAATCCGCGAGCGCGGGGCAGTTGATTTCGGCGATCTAATAATGCGTCCAGCGTTGCTCCTGGAAAATGATGACGCTGTGCGCACCGCCACTCAACTTCGTCATCGGCATATTCTAGTTGATGAATATCAGGACATTAATCGTGCTAGTGCTCGATTGCTCAAAGCCGTTGCCGGAGCAGGAACAAACCTGTGGGTGGTTGGAGACGCCCGCCAATCTATTTACCGATTTCGAGGTGCATCGTCAGCAAATATGGTAAAGTTTTCGGATGACTATACTGGGGCCATCATTGACAAACTTGATATAAATTACCGATCAAAAAGCGAGATCGTAAAATCATTCGTATCCGTTGCTCTCCAAATGGGTGCTTCTAACAGTATGCTGCCTTTATCCCTTAACGCCAATCAAGGCGCTGGGGGGGGGAAACCTCAAATTTCTCGATACGACACACTTGAAGATGAAGAGGCAGGTGTTGCTGCCAGTGTACTTAACCTAAAGAACGAAGGCGTTAAGTTTCGTGACCAAGCGGTTCTATGTCGTTCCAATCGGCGACTTAACGAAATTGCAAGCGCGCTCGAGACGCGTGGTATCCCAGTCCTGCATCTTGGTAGTTTGTTTGAGCGGAACGAAGTCCGAGATTTATTGGCACTACTTAGCCTTGCGGTAGATCCGTTCGGAGATGCACTCATTCGGATCGGTGCCATGCCTCGCTATAACCTATCATTACAGGATGTTTTCAACGTATCAAGACATATCAGGACTCAAGACCAGCCAGCACTTTCCTGTTTGGGTGCACTATCGACGATTGAGGGAGTGTCTAAGGAGAGTGCAAACTCACTCAACCTGCTAGCCAAAGATTTTCAGGGTATATCAGCAAATATTTCTGCATGGGATTTAGTTTCCATCTATTTGCTTGACCGGACAGACTTAGCGCGGCAGTTGGCGCTAGCAACAACAGTTACAGATCGCATGCGTGCTGTTGCAATTTGGCAATTCCTTAATTTTATTCGTGAACAAAGTCTTGTCGGTTCCGGCACGCCAATACAGCGTACATTAGATCGGGTGAGACAACTTGTACTGTTAGCAGAAGAACGTGACCTAAGGCAAGTTCCAGCAGCAGCACTCAATATGGATGCGGTTCGGCTAATGACAGTTCACGGCAGTAAAGGTCTGGAGTTTGAAGCCGTTCATGTGCCGGGCCTCACAGTTGCGAGTTTTCCGTCGTCAAATCGCGGTCAGCGTTGTGCGCCACCTGCCGGCATGATTGACGGTGACGGAGCTTTGTCAGTGTCTGATTCAGCTAAGCAGGAGCACAGAGTTGAAGAAGAATGCCTGTTCTTTGTCGCAATTTCACGAGCTAAAATTCATCTGCGTCTGCATCTTGCTAGAAAACAGCCCAATGGGGGTAATCGAAATCCGTCCCATTTCCTCGACTGGATACCGTCCCACCTTGTGCAGGAAAATATAGCCCCTGATCGCATGCCTTTACCAGAAGGCATACAAGCACTCGCCCCAATCAATGTCTCAACAGGCGGCAATTGGAAGCTTTCAGATAGTCGCCTAACATCATATGAAAAATGTCCCCTGAGATTTTTTTATACACACTTTCTAGGGCTGGGTAGTGCACGAAAGGTGACGGCATTTTCACAAACGCATGACTGCCTTTACGATCTGCTTCGCTGGCTCAAAAATGAACGCCTGATTTCAAACCCGACACAACAAGACACAATTACTGCCTTCGATAAAATTTGGTTGGAACGAGGCCCCCATGATCATGGGTTCGCAGAAGATTATCGGCATCTTGCCTTAAGGCTAATAAAGGCCGCCGTCCGTTCGGGTGCCGGTTTTAACTTCAAAGAAACCGAACCCCTTTCAGTTCAGTTGAGTAATGGCGAGATTTTTGTTGAACCAACAGAGTTAGCAGAGCGTTCTGATGGAACTGTTATCATGCGCCGCGTACGCACCGGTTATTGTAGAAGCGATGAATATGATCGTCTAGAATACACATTGTATCTCCTAGCAGCCCATAAGAATCACTCTGGCGCCGTTGTACAAGCTGTACATCTCACTGACGAAACAGAAGACTTTGTGAGCATAACCCAAAGAAAAATTGATCATCGTGTTGCGAAATGTGAGAGCTTTCTCTCTGACATGAATTCCGGGTGGTTTCCAACCAAAATCGACAGTGTGATCTGTCCTCGTTGCCCGCATTTTTTCATTTGCACAGCCGTGCCAGGCGGCGACTTGACCCTTACCTAATTTTTTTCAATAAACATTTTCCGATTCTTAGTCCCTCACCCGATTAATAAGGTAAAGGGCAGAAAAAGGCAATCAAGCCTCATATTTCTGATCCTAGGAGTAAGAACTATGAAAACTATTGATTTATTTTACCAAGGTGAAGGCGTACAAGAAATCGAGCATCTCGAAATTTGCGAAGATGCGACCTTTTCGATTGTCAGGGAACAGCTTAAAGAAAAACACAATATTTCTGACGATACCTTATTATTTCTCGAAGATCAGGATGAGCCCATTGATGATTCAGTTTGCATTAACAGCTGCTCTCGTTCGGGGACTCTAAAATTCCATTTTCACCGCCAAAGTAAAATAAAGGTGGCTATAAATTTTAATAGTGAAACAATCGAGCGACATTTCCCACCAAGCACAACCATCGCACGCTTGAAACACTGGGCCGCCGAACGTAAATTCGCAATGACCGAGGAGGAAGCCAGCGAACATGTTCTTCAGATTTCCGGCACACACGAGAGACCTTCACCGGCCGTACATATTGGCTCGTTAGTAGAATGTAATCATTCTTCCCTCTCTTTTGATCTCGTTCCGGATGAACGCATCAATGGTGCCTTGGAAGAATAATCATGAAAGCACCAGATGAACGCGCATTCAGTGCTGACGTGAAAAAGGCCTCGTTCCGATTAGGTCAAGCGGAGGACCGGTGGCAACTAATTGATACACTGTGGCCCTTCGTACTGATTTCAGTTTGCGCGAAAGATGACCAAGCTTTTACAATTCGCTTTAATTGTATCGGATACCCCCAGTCTCCACCGACAGGTGGACCTTGGGATCCTTCGCGCAATGCTGTCCTGTCTTTCGACCTCTGGCCACAAGGACATGGTGGACGGGTGTCCGCCGTATTCCGGCCAGACTGGAAGAATGGCACTGCCCTGTATCTGCCTTGTGACCGTGAAAGCATTGCCGGTCACTCAAATTGGTGCCAAGAAATGCCATCCAAAATTTGGCGCCCCACCGACGGAATTATTCAATATTTGGAGCTTATACATGAACTACTCAATTCTAGCGACTATTCGCCGCCTCTTAGCACCGCAACATAGGCTGTCATGTTCATGGCTATTATGGTTAAGACTAAATTCAAAATTGCGACAGCGAGGATTGAACCGCACTCGTGAAAGCGGTGCCTTTTTGCTCGGGTATGTCGAAAATAGCAGAGCACGGATAGTTGACTTTGTATTGTACGATGACCTTGATCCAAATTGTTTGAACACAGGCATTGTTCGATTTGACGGACGATATTTCGGTGACCTATGGGCACTTTGCAAGACACGAAATATATCTGTTGTCGCCGACATTCACGTACATCCTGGTGGGTCCGGTCAGAGTTTGTCTGACCAGACTAACCCCATGATTTCTCGCGCGGGTCATCTTGCGCTGATACTCCCAAGGTTTGCCGTTCCCCGGGTTCCGCGTGCCGACATAGGTATCTATAAATATTTAGGTGCAAAGAAATGGCGGATAGTTCCAGGACATCAGCGCGCTGCATTCTTTCATATTGGATTGTAGGAGATACTCACATGATTAATTATGGCCCAGCTGACCAACTCCATCGCCTTGTGAAACAATCACTTGATAATGGGACAGCCTCCTCACTTGAAGAAGCTAAAAAACAATTTAAACAATATAAACTCATTCTAAAAATTGGAGCGACTGAAGTTACGATACCATCTCAGCAAGCGGCACTGCTGACAGCGGTCGCATTAGGCCGAAGGGTCTTTCTTGGAGGTGTATCTGTTGAGGGTAATTTAGACGTTCCATTGAAAGTCCCGTTACCCCTAGGTACCACACTTCGTGACGCGATAAACTTACTCGGTGCATATGTTAATCAGCCGTTTGATCAAGCTCCTGTTATTTTTATCGGAGGTGGTCCGATAGATCATCAAACAGGTTTCCATATTCGGACCGAGATGTCAGGATGGCGAGGAGGCATTGTGCCTGCTCATTACGACATAGGTGCCAAAGGTGAAGAGCCAATACCACTCGCATCCATGCTGGCAGCAGGCCTAGCAATTAATGAAGCATTTCTGTTCACAAATGGTGAAATGCCCGCTGCTGGACGCCGGAAAGTAGGATTATCCTTATGGAATCCTAGTTCTAAAGCCGACTGGCTTGAACATGATGAAAATGAACCAAAACTCACCTACTTACCTTCTAAACTTTGGCTGATCGGATTGGGCCATTTGGGTCAAGCTTATCTATGGGGTTTAGGGTTACTTCCATATACCAATCCTAATAAATTGCTCCTCGTTTTACAGGATATAGACGAAATAACTCCGTCAACAGAAAGCACATCAATTTTGACACATACGAATATGATTGGTGAGAAGAAGACAAGAGCGATGGCCACTTGGGCTGAGCGTCGTGGATTTACGACAATCATACATGAACGCATATTCAGTGCAGATTTTAAACGTCAGGATTTGGAACCTACAATTGCGTTATGTGGAATTGATAACGCATTAGGACGCCAAGCGCTAGACCAAGTTAGTTTTGATCTAATCGTGGAAGCTGGCCTTGGAAAGGGCCATCAAAATTTCCGCAGTATGCGACTGCATGTCCTACCGGGAATGCGACCCGCATCATCTATCTGGACAAAAGAGGCGCAGAACCACTCTAACGAAGATCGCGCAGCGTATTCCAAACTCCTGGCTGACGGAGATCTGGACCAGTGTGGGCTGACGTTGTTGGCTGGAAAGGCTGTTGGCGCCCCATTCGTTGGTGCTGTAGCTGCATCTCTGGCGTTGTCGGAAATATTACGTCTCTTGCACGATGGAAAAGTTCACCAAGTCATAGATTTAAATCTGATGAGCATTGAACATAGAATTGCGTCCGCGAATGTAAATAGTTTCAAGAATTTTAACCCAGGTTACGTCCTAGCCGGTACCTATGATCCGTTATCCGCCTATGAGGATACTCATAGGGACACTCAAGAAAATAATCAGCTTCCTCGTGAAACGCGAGAAATCTGATTATCCTGCGTGATATTCTACCCCAAATCTAACATTTCTACGGTTTCATTTTAAATCATAGGCTGTTACCTGTGTGTGCAAGGCAAAGACTTGAATTAACGAAATTATTGCATTAGTCTCATATATTCAATCAGGGATAATATTTCTTGGCCGGTGTTAGTAAATCAATTTACTCTTATTCCATTGACCGTTATAGGCATTGCAATTTATTGGGGAGTGTTTAAGGATGATAATTGTGAAGATTGTGGGGTAAAATATGCCGGTTCAAATACTTTCTATATACCTTTCTCATATTCGAGGTTTTAGTGATGCCTCACTTGATCTACAAAAAAATAGTCTAGTTCTTGTTGGGGAAAATAATGCAGGAAAATCTGCTGCACTTATTATTCTGGACTGGATATTTAATAGAGCTGAAGTATTATCTACAAAACCTGAGCTTAAACAAAGATCAAATGACTGGGAAATTCTTAGCCCGGCAAGGCAGGTCGGCAAGAAGGCTCGACGCATAGCTTTAGGAATTCGGTTCAAGGATGGACGGACTGGTAGAAAATATGGTTCAGATAATAAGAAAGAAGTTATCCTTAGATTTGATATGAAAAAAAGCAGGGAGCTTATAGTCGCTAAGTTAGGTGACCCTAAGCGGTCAGAAACCTTAGAGAGTGACCCTAGAGCAATTGATTTGCTTAAACTTCTACAGAAAACTTTTCATTTTGAGCATATTACAGCTTATAGGGAGGTTGGTTCAAACATATTTAGTGAAAGTTTGAAACAAGTTATTGACACTAAATTAACAGAGCTAGCCATTCATGACACCCAAGCTGGCGCACCATTGCCTTATAGAAAATTTTCCATTGCAGCAGATAATCTTGTATCAGAAACGACAAAGCATTTACAGCCATTGCTGGATGAAATGGCAAATTCAATTACAGATGGATTGGTCCATAAAGCCGCCCCAAAAATTGATGTGGACAAGGGTAAATTAGCAAAATGGCTGGCTTCAAATACAAGTTTAAAATTGGTAACAGGGCTGCACGATGAGGATATGGTCGATGCAAAAGAAGTAGGATCGGGCCTTCAGTCATCTTTGGATTTGGCTTTAAGAAATAGTCTTATTGATGAGGGTAAAAAGATTATTGTAGCTATTGATGAGCCGGAAGCATTTTTGCATCCATCAGCACAAAGGTCATTTGCAAGAGAAATATTAACAAAAACCTCTCCGGCCAGACACAAGAAAATTATTACTACTCATAGCCCTATTATTGTAGAGGAAGCCGAATATAAGGATATAGTCGTCGCTGCGGATCAAAAATTTTATTCTCCGAATACAGAGGCCTTGCCTCGAAACGATATAAATACACTTTTCTTGTGTGGACAAGGTGCAGAAATGATGTTTGCTTCCTCAATCCTTTTTGTTGAAGGGGAGTCAGACAGACTATTTTTCGAAATGCTACGAAGAAGGTTGGCTTTAAAAGATGACACTGGTCAGTTAGACAAGGCATATGTTGTAGCTGTTGGGGGTAAGACCTCCTTCGCTCCTTGGATGCGGTTGTTAAATAGTTATACAGATCAAGGGGGTAATAAACATTTCCATTGGGTAGCCGTGGGTGATGGGGATGCCTCAACAGATATGAAACAAGCACTTGAAAATGCAGGTTATGAATTAAAACAAGATTTCTTAGATATCTCGAATGCGACTCATCGAGCTTACGTGGAAAAGGAAATAGAAAATTGGCATACAAATATTTATAATTTAAATAATTTAGCTAAAAGCCATAAAAACCCTATTCGTTTGTTATCAGGGGACCTAGAGTATGCCGCATTAAATAATATAACTGCACATACTTATAACCTAATAAAAGAAAATTTTAATGACTTTTATGGTAACAATAAAGAGGACTTGATTAATTGGCTTGGTTCAAAGGGTATTACTGGAGATGCTGTAAATAATGGAGCGAAGCAGCCATGGAGACGATTAAAAATTGCTGAATTATTGGCAATACCTCGATTAGATTCCTCAATAAAAAGTGTTTTAAGGGAGTGGTTAAGTCCTTTCGATTTACCAAATGCAGTAATTAAAAATATTCGGGAAACCTAACACTCCAAAAAAACAGCAACATAGTTTATAGAGCATACCTTGTGGTCATGACCTGCGCCCCAAGTTTCTACCATTTCTTCGTAGAGTCCTTTGCTAATTTATGGGTTAATGTTTGGTCATTTGCAATCATTATATGGGCATGCCCATATAATGATTTTTGGTTTTTATTTTCCAGTGCCTGTATGGGGC
>JAJFIQ010000026.1 GCA_021774785.1 Emcibacter sp. | reverse complement strand
CCCTATGCCAGCCAGGAAACTGGTATTACCCTGCCAAACAGCCTCACAGGACGCACAATTGCCGTTATTGACAATGATGAAAATGTTCTGGAAGGCATGAAAGCCCTGCTGGGTAAATGGGGCTGTGATACCATTCCGGGCATCTCCGCCGATATTGCCTTGGCACAACTTATCGAGCAGGATAAAACACCGGATATCATCATAGCCGACTATCATTTAAACGGTGAAGACACCGGCATAGGCGCCATTAAGGAAATCCGTGCAGAATATACGACCCCAATCCCGGCCATCATCATCACCAGTGACAGGGATTCAGATCTGGAAAATATGCTAAAGGATAGAAAACTGCCCCTGATACATAAACCTGTGGTCGCGGCAAACCTCCATGCCCTGATCCGGCATCTGGTTTAAACCTTCATATTTTTAGCCGCTATCACAGCCTGCAGGCGGTTGCTGACACCGAGCTTGCGCAAGATCGCCGAGACATGGGCCTTCACGGTAATCTCACTAATATCAAGTTCGTAAGCGATAATTTTATTGGCTTTTCCCTCAGCCAGAAGATCCAATACCGCAAGCTGTCTTGGGGTCAGGGCTGACATGGCACCACTAGTCCCATCCGGGATCACTTCTTTTTCCACAAAATGTGATACGCCAAAAGAGCCTAATGCTTCCGTTGGAATATAAGTGCTGCCGGACATGACAAGCCGGATGGCATTTTTCATGACATCCTGAGACGAGGATTTAGGCAGATAACCCATGGCACCATATGAAAAGCTCTCCCGTACGATATCAACATGATCCGTCGAAGAAACCATCACCACCGGCACCGACGGTACCTTGCTGCGGACCGAAATCAGGCAGGAAAACCCATCGGCTCCCGGTAATTTAAGGTCAAGTAGAATAAGATCAAAAGCCCGGCCGTTGTCCAATGCCTGCAAGGTTTCCCTGACATTGACCGTGCAGACACATTCCGCGTCCCCTGAGAATACTTCCAATGCCACACCCTTCAGGGCTTCCTGAAAAAGGGGGTGGTCATCCGCTATTAATATTCGCTTCCTATCCATGACGGAATACTACTGCAAAACTAGCTACTTAAACAATCTTTATATTGTGCGCGCAGGGTGATTTTTTTGATTTTACCGGTGGCCGTTAGGGGCATTTCATCCACAATGAATACCGCATCGGGCATCCACCATTTGGCTATCTTACCCCGTAGAAAATCCAAAATCTCATCGGGGTCCAAGGTCTGATCCGGGGCCGGTTTAATCACCAGAATGGGCCGTTCTTCCCATTTGGGGTGAAATATACCAACCACTCCGGCCTGCAATACTTTAGGGTGACCCACAGCCAGATTTTCAATATCGATGGAACTTATCCATTCGCCGCCCGATTTGATCACATCCTTAGACCGGTCAGTGATCTTCATATAACCATATTGATCAATGGTCACTACATCACCGGTGGGAAACCAGCCATCCTCATCCAGTATTTTGCCGCCTTCATTTTTATAATAAACAGAGGTAACCCAGGGACCGCGCACCCACAGATCGCCAAAGGCAATGCCGTCACGGGGTACTGATTTTCCTTCCTCATCAAGCACCTTGATCTCAAGACCGAATTGCACTCGACCCTGTTTATCCATGACCTCTTCCCGTGTCTCTGGCGGTAATGCATCCACCTGCGGCGTCGAACAAGCGATCACGCCCAATGGGCTGGTTTCGGTCATACCCCAAATCTGTAATACGGTTACCCCATATGTATTGAGAAATTTCTCCGTCATGGCCTTGGGTACAGCCGAACCACCAATCATGGTCTTTTTTAAAGAATCAACTTTTTTTCCTGTTTCTTCTAGATACTGGAACAGCATGGAAAAAACTGTCGGTACTGCACAAGAGAAGGTCACCCCTTCAGTCTCAATCAGGTCATGAATATTTTCACCATCCATTTTGGGGCCGGGTAGAACCAGCTTGGCCCCCAGCATAGATGCCACATAAGGCAAGCCCCAAGCATTGGCATGATACATGGGCGCGATCGGCATAATGGTATCATAGACCGATAACCCAAATGCACTGTTTTGAGCAGCGGCCAGCGCATGAATGATGGTGGACCGGTGGCTGTAAAGTACGCCCTTTGGGTTGCCGGTGGTGCCGCTGGTATAGCATAGTGACGACGCCGCGCGTTCATCAAATGTAGGCCAGTCATAATGCTCACTTTTTGCCGCCAGCAATTCCTCATAACATAAAATATCCGGCAGACTTGTATCCGGCATATGTTCCCGGTCGGTCAGAATGATGAATTGTTCAATAGCCCCAAGTTCCGGCAGTAGTTTTTCCACCAGTGGTACAAAATCCAGATCAATGAATAATATTCTGTCTTCTGCATGGTTGATAATATAAGTGATTTGATCATCAAACAGCCGGGGGTTGGTGGTATGGAGCACAGCCCCCATGCCGGATACGCCGTAAAATAATTCATAATGACGATAGGTGGTCCATGCCAAAGTGCCAACCCGGTCACCCTGTTTGATGCCAAACTGATTAATAAGGGCATTGGCCAGCCGTTTGGACCGCCGCTCGGCCTCAGCATAGGTATAGCGATGAACCGGGCCTTCCACGGTGCGGGTTACGATTTCCATAGTGCCATGATATTCCGCAGCATAGCGGATCAGAGAGGAAATCATCAGATCACTTTCTTGCATCAATCCCGGTATTGTCATTATATTCTCGCTCCTTAATTTATGCGGTCTCGGCTTCCCTTAAACCCAATTTTCTGATCATCTGCTCACGCATTTTAAATTTTTGTATTTTGCCGGTAACGGTCATGGGAAATTCCGCCACAAATTGCACGTAGCGGGGGATTTTATAATGGGCGATCTGCCCCTTGCAGAATTCCTGCATTTCCGTTTCCGTCGCCTGCTCACCGGGCTTCAGACATATCCAGATACAAAGTTCTTCACCATATTTGTCATCAGGAACACCGAACACCTGTGCGTCCTGAATTTTTGGATGGCGATAGAAATATTCCTCCACCTCACGGGGATAGACATTCTCACCGCCCCGGATCACCATATCCTTCAGGCGACCTACGATATTGCAATATCCTTCATCATCAATAATCGCCAGATCACCCGTATGCATCCAGCCGTCTTCGTCAATGGCCTCCATGGTGCGTTCCGGATCAGCCCAATAGCCCTTCATCACTGAATAACCACGGGTACAGAATTCCCCCTTCACACCGCGTTCCGTAGTATTTCCATTTTCATCAATGATTTTGGCTTCCACATGAGGATGGATGAGGCCAACCGTTGATACCCGTTTATCTATGGGATCATCAACACGGCTTTGAAAGCTTACCGGACTTGTTTCTGTCATGCCGTATCCGATCGTAACCTCGGTCATGTTCATTTCAGAAAAAACCCGTTTCATAACCTCTATGGGACAGGACGCCCCGGCCATAATACCCGTTCTGAGAGAGCTGAGATCATAGGATTTCAGGTCCGGCAAATCCAGCTCGGCAATGAACATTGTCGGCACCCCGTGAAGGGCTGTACATTTTTCATCTGATACCGCTTTCAAAGTCTGGGCCGGATCAAACCCTTCACCCGGAAATACCATGCACGCCCCGTGGGTGACACAGGTCAGGCTGCCCATCACCATGCCGAAACAATGATAAAGTGGTACCGGAATACATAATCGGTCCTGTTCGGTAAATTTCATAACCTGCCCGTTAAAATATCCATTATTCAAAATATTATGGTGAGTCAGGGTCGCCCCTTTTGGTGCGCCGGTGGTGCCGCTGGTAAACTGAATATTAATCGCGTCATAGGGATCAAGTGAATCCTGCACAGATTTCAGCTTGGCAATAGAGGTCGCATCCGCCCGCGCCGTCACATCATCAAAATTATAAAAGCCCGCTGTTTTATCCTCGCCCAGCCGAATGAGAGTCTTGAGGTGGGGCAGCTTTGCCGACCTGAGCGCACCCGGTTGACAACTGTCAAGCTCGGGGGCTAATTCCTGCAACATGGCAATATAGGTACTAGATTTAAAATTCTCTGAGGTGATCAAGGCCTTGGCTTTGACTTTATTAAGCGCATATTCCAGTTCGGACAGGCGGTAGGCCGGGTTAATATTCACCTGTATCAGGCCAGCCTTTGCTGTGGCATATTGGGTAATCACCCATTCGGCCCGATTGGGCGCCCAAATGCCAACCCGGTCTCCCGGCTCAAGCCCCAAAGTCAACAGACCCGCCGCGAAAGTCGTCACCCTTTCAGAAAATTCGCCATATGTCCATCGCACGCCCTGATCACAAACCACCAGCAGCTCACGATCAGAATATTTGACCACGGCCTGATCAAACATATCACCGATCGTCTGATCGAACAGGGTGCTGCCTGTCTCCCCTTTAACATAGCTAATTTGTTGCGAATCCATATTCATCCTCCACGCTATTTAGAATATTACGCCCAAAGGGGCCATAAGACTATAAGACAAAGGCTTAAGTGATACAGGCAATTTCACCTGCAACTTTAGTATAATACCAACCACCTAAACCGTGTTTGCTTACAGGGCAGTCCAACAACCATACATTACACTTCTTGATAAACATCAAGGTTAGCTAGACCCCGCAATGGTAACATTCCTGTACCTTAAAAAAGAAGGATTAAATGATGAGCAAATTCATGCATAAACTTGTGGAAGCTCTGCGCACACGCGAACAGTATCTTGAGGATCATTCCGCACATCCCGTCTTTGAAAGTGAAGAAGGCAGTGATTTCAAACGTGAATATGATATTCTTGTAGCTGAATTAAAAGCCTTTTCAGACCTTGTGGGCAAATTTGCCGATACGGGTAAAGACTTTGATGAACATTTTGAACGTAAGATAAATGGCGAACACGAACAGCTATCCATCAAAATAGATGCTTGGGCCAAGACACTGGATAAAGAATATGATCTGATCGATTCCGCCCGCCGCCATCATCCGAAGATATGAACTACCTGAGCCGATTATTGGCGAAAACCTGACCGGACCTGTTTTCAGGTAACGTTCAAAGGTGAGTGCCGTGCTTTTCTCGGAAAAGGCGTAATCACTGATTATTTCCCACGGAATATATTTTGAAGTATGGGGAAAATTTTCTGAATTATTGGCGGCTAAATGCTGCTTCAAATTTTCGGTATAACCGATATATTTTGACCTAGATGGAACATACTTTGAAGGAGATATACGTAAAACATTCTGTCACCTGCCCTCTACACCAAGGTTTGGGACGACACCCGAAACTCGAAGAGTGTAGGGTGGTGGAGCTAAACGGGTTCGAACCGTTGACCTCTTCGCTGCCAGCGAAGCGCTCTCCCAACTGAGCTATAGCCCCTTCTCAAATTTTCAGGCTGAACTTATTCACCCTAGCCTGATTTATCAAGTAGAAATATAAATTTTATTCTTCTGAATTGCCGGTGGTTGGTTTTATAACAACATCAGCAACATTTGTATCGTCATCATCACTCAGAACAACTGTATTGTCATCAGCTTCGATTGCAACATCATCAGAATCATCTTCTAATAGTTCTTTTTCATCCAACAGATCTTCTTCTGTATCGTCTGCTTTTTCTTCAGGTATTAATTCAAGTGGGTGCATCTTGCTTTTCAAGATGATCTCTGGTTTGAACTTATGTTCACAGTCAATACATTTAATCGGGCTGTCATTTCCCAGATCATAAAATCTTGTGCCACATTTCGGGCACTGGCGCTTGGTTCCCCATTCAGGTTTAGCCAACGTAATTCTCCTTAAAGCGTCTTCATAAGCTCATTCTTGAAAGGCAATCAATTGCCACGGAATAGATCGTCTGTCAAAGCTTATTCGCAGTTGAGGTTTTTTTTATCGCTTAAATGATGTGAATTCCACATATTCACTGGTCTAGTTGTCTAAAATCATGCTATCTGGAACCAAATTTCTTAAAGACAGCAGTATTAAAGATTACATTTATGAATCAACTCATATCCAAAAAAGTAGCCGCCCTCACCGGACATATTAAAGTACCCGGTGACAAATCTATTTCCCACCGTTCCCTGATTATGGGTACCATGGCCATTGGCCAAAGCCGCATATCCGGCCTTCTGGAAGGGGAAGATGTGCAGGATACGGCCCGTGCCATGGAAGCAATGGGTGCCGATATTTCCCGTGATGCAAATGGTGACTGGCTTGTTCATGGCGTTGGCATTGGCGGTTTATGTCAGCCGGAAAAACCACTGGATATGGGCAACAGCGGCACCGGGGCCCGTCTGATTATGGGACTGGTATCTACCTACCCCCATAATACAAGCTTCATCGGTGATGCTTCCCTGTCTTCACGGCCCATGAGGCGGGTGACGGACCCGCTAGAGAAGTTTGGTGCTGAATTTCAGGGGGCCATGGACATGACCCTGCCAATAACGGTTAAGGGAATCGGTGATCCCCTGCCCATAGAATATGAAGTCCCCGTGGCCTCGGCACAGGTAAAATCGGCTGTCCTTTTGGCGGCCCTCAATACGCCCGGTAAAACCACCGTGATTGAACCGGTCGCCACCCGTGACCATACGGAACGTATGTTTGAGCATTTCGGCGTCCCCATAGAGATCACAGGGTCTGCCATTACGGTAACAGGGCAGCCGGAACTGACAGCACGGGATATGTTTGTCCCCACCGACCCGTCTTCGGCAGCTTTTCCCACAGTTGCCGCCCTGATTACGCCCGGCTCTGATATTACTATTGAAAATGTTGGTATGAACCCATCACGCACGGGAATCTATACAACGTTAATAGAAATGGGTGGGGATATCAGCTTTATTAACCAACGGCTGGAATGCGGCGAATCTGTCGCCGATATACATGTCAAATACAGCCCGCTTAAAGGCACTATTGTACCTGAAAAACGCGCGCCCTCCATGATTGATGAATATCCAGTTCTGTGCATTGCAGCAAGCGTTGCAGAAGGTCAAACCGTCATGCGGGGCCTGGGCGAACTTCGGGTAAAGGAAAGTGACCGTATTGCCGCTATGGTGACAGGACTGAAGGCTTCTGGTGTCACCGTGGTTGAACATGACAAAGGCATGACCGTCACGGGGGCAGCAAATATACCCGGCGGCGCGCTAATTAAAACCCATCTGGATCACAGAATCGCCATGTCATTTCTGATTCTGGGGCTAAGGGCTGACAGCCCCGTTACCGTGGATGATGGTACCGTAATTGAAACCAGCTTTCCCGGCTTTCGTCATCTGATGAACGAACTTGGAGCCAATATTGGGAGTAATGCTTAATGCCCGTAATCGCAATTGATGGACCCGCCGCATCGGGCAAAGGAACGCTGGCCCGCAAATTGGCTAAACATTTGGGCTTTGCCTATCTTGATACGGGCGCGTTATATCGGGCCGTAGGGCTACAGGTATCCCGGGCTGGTGGCAATGCGAATAATGAACAGGCCGCCCTGAAGGCCGCCCGGAAACTGGGAACGCTCGATCTTAATGATCCGGAAATAAAAAGCGAATCGACTGGGGGACTGGCCTCTAAGGTAGCGGCCATCCCGGCGGTTCGCGCGCTTCTTCTGGACTTTCAGCATCAATTTGCCGAAAAGCCACCGGAAGGTAAAGCCGGAGCCGTGTTGGATGGCCGGGACATCGGTACGGTTGTCTGTCCTGATGCAGACATTAAATTATTCATCACCGCACATGTTAAAACCCGCGCAAAACGGCGGTTTCTGGAGCAGTACGGCCCTACGGGTAGCGATGAAGAATATCAAGCCATTCTCAGTGACCTGAGTCAAAGGGACGAACGGGACACAAACCGTACCGCATCCCCCTTGAAAGCTGCCGAAAACGCGTACTTGCTTGATACAACAAATTCAGATATAGAAGCCGTGTTCGTGACAGTGTTAAAGCTGATATCGGACAGAATGACAATTACCTGACTAACCTATTATGGGCGAGCCAAGGTATTTTTGTGCATTCAGATTAACCCGTTTTGCCCATTGCAAGACCGCCGGAAACAACCGGCTGGCCTGATAAAACGATATTAGAATGAAGAGAGAAACCATTAAATGACTGCTGAACAATTAGCACCAAGCACCGAAGATTTCGCCGCGATGCTGGACGAAGTCTTTGGCACAGACGAAAGATTTGACGGTAAAGTAGTTACCGGAACCATCATAGCCCTTGATAAAGAATCGGCAACCATAGACATTGGCCTTAAAGCTGAAGGCCGCGTCATGTTAAAAGAATTTGCAAGCCCCGGCCAGGACGCCGAGCTTGCCATCGGTGACAAGGTAGACATTTTTGTCGAACGCATCGAAAACGCCACTGGCGAAGCCATCCTGTCCCGTGAAAAAGCCCGTCGGGAAGAATCATGGACTGTCCTTGAAAAATCCTACGAATCCGAAGAACGCGTTAACGGCGTTATCTTTGGCCGGGTTAAAGGCGGCTTCACAGTTGATCTGGACGGCGCAATTGCCTTCCTGCCCGGTTCACAAGTTGACGTGCGTCCCATCCGTGACGTAACACCGCTGATGAATATTTCCCAGCCTTTCCAGATTTTGAAAATGGATCGCAAACGGGGTAATATAGTTGTTTCCCGCCGCGCCATTCTGGAAGAAAGCCGTGCGGAGCAGCGTGCTGAACTGATCACATCACTGGCCGATGGTCAAGTCGTTGAAGGTATTGTTAAAAATATCACTGATTACGGTGCCTTTGTGGATCTGGGCGGTATTGACGGCCTGTTGCATGTGACCGATATTTCTTGGAAACGCATCAACCACCCGTCCGAAGTGCTCAACATTGGTGATACCATCAATGTACAGATCATTCGCCTAAATCCTGAAACACAGCGTATCTCCCTTGGTATGAAACAATTGCTGGAAGATCCCTGGGCCTCTATTGATCAAAAATTCCCAATCGATACCCGCCTTAAAGGACGCATCACAAATATCACCGATTATGGTGCTTTTGTTGAGCTGGAAGAAGGTATCGAAGGTCTGGTTCATGTATCCGAAATGAGCTGGGTTAAGAAAAACATCCATCCGGGCAAGATCGTTTCCACCAGCCAGGAAGTTGAAGTTATGGTTCTGGAGATTGATCCGGAAAAACGTCGCATCAGCCTTGGCCTGAAACAATGTCTTGATAATCCTTGGGAATCATTTGCTGATAAATACCCAGTGGGTTCTGAAATTGAAGGCGAGATTAAAAACATCACCGAATTTGGTATGTTCATTGGTCTGGCCGAAGGCGAAGTTGACGGCATGGTTCATTTGTCCGATCTGGACTGGAACAAATCCGGTGACGTGGCACTTGCTGAATATAAAAAAGGCGACATGACTAAAGCTGTAATTCTTGATATTGATGTTTCCAAAGAGCGTATCTCCCTTGGCATCAAGCAATTGACATCTGATCCCATCAGTGCTGTCTCTGGCCTGAAAAAAGGCGGAACAGTAACCTGTTCAATTATCAATGTTACTGAAAATGGTCTTGAGGTAACGCTTGGTGATGACGATGCACCGATGGAAGCTTTCATCCGTCGCGCTGATCTCAGCCGTGACCGTTCAGAGCAACGCCCTGAGCGTTTCTCTAAAGGTGACAAGGTAGACGCCTTGGTTACAAGTTTCGACAAGAAAAGCCGTAAGGTTGGCCTAAGTATTAAAGCTCTTGAAATCTCAGATGAAAAAGAAGCCGTTGCCCAGTATGGCTCTTCTGACAGCGGGGCAAGCCTTGGAGATATTCTTGGTGCTGCCCTGGCCGCTGGTAAAGACAAAAAATAAGACTCATATCTTATTGATGTGATTCACTTGTTTCGATTATTTTACAAACCCGTCTGGTTTTCCAGGCGGGTTTTTTAGTCAGAATTAGTTATATTTATGATTTTATGGCCTAAAAAGGTAAAAAAGTCCTTTTTTTTAGGGACTTAAGCTTGACGGCACAAAAAGTCTCTGGCACCCTGCAAAATATTAAAACACTCGGGAAATTCAATTAAAGGGAAAAGTGATGATAAAGTCAGAGTTGATTGCACGCCTAGTCGAAGCCAACCCCCATCTTTATCAACGTGACGTCGAACGAATCGTTAATACTATCTTTGAAGAAATTACCAATACGCTGGCCGAAGGCAACCGGGTTGAACTTCGAGGGTTTGGTGCTTTTTCCGTGAAGCATCGCCCTAAACGCATCGGACGCAATCCGCGTACGGGTGAAACGGTGAATGTACCGGAAAAACATGTTCCCTATTTCAAAACCGGTAAAGACCTGCGGGAACGGCTGAATAAAAAATAGCCCCTTCTGGTGCAGGACAAATAAATCATGCGAATTTTTTCTCTCGCCGCTTTTATTCTTTTTACGGCGTTCTGTGTTATTGTCGCTGTTTCCAACAGAAGCATTGTCTCCTTTAGTCTGCATCCATTGCCTTTCCAGTGGGACATGCCGCTATATATTTTGCTTTTTGCGGGTATTTTCATTGGTCTTGGTGCTGGCGCATTGGTGGTGATGGGAAAATCCATTAAACAGTCCCGCCATAATCGTGGGCAGAGCAAAAAAATTCAGGCCCTTGAAAGTCAGGTTAACGATTTGGGAGAATCCGTTAAAGACCTGACACCCCCTGAAAATTCATAAAAAACTTGTCATCACGGGCGGTTCATGAGAAAAAACAGCCAAACGGTGAGAATAAACGATGAATGACCTAACCCCCGCAGAACGCATTTTATGTGCGCTGGATACAACCGACCCTCACGGTGCCTATGGCCTTGCGTCCAAGCTTCGCAATCAGGTGGGCGGGGTTAAGCTGGGACTGGAGTTTTTCGGAGCGCAGGGCCCAAACGGGTTCGCCCATGTGGCAAAATCCGGCATGCCTATCTTCCTTGATCTGAAGCTGCATGATATTCCCCATACTGTTGCCAAGGCCATTCATGCCCTAATGCCTTTATGCCCCCTTATCATGACCATACATACCGGCGGTGGGCCAGCCATGATGAAAGCCGCCGCAAAGGCCACCACGGAAGCCGCCCGGAATGTGGGCTGCAAGAGACCAATTATAGTCGGGGTTACTATCCTGACCAGCATGGACGAGGGTGACCTGAAAGACGTTGGCCTTTCCACACCGATTGAATCCCAGGTGGTTCGTATGGCAAAGCTCGCACAATCAAGCGGACTGGACGGTGTGGTCTGTTCCCCGTTCGAGATTGCCGCCATTCGTGCGGCCTGTGGTCCTGACTTTAAACTGGTGGTTCCGGGTATCAGACCGGCGGGCAGTGACGTCGGTGATCAGAAAAGGGTCATGACCCCCCAGCAAGCCGTGGCAAATGGTGCGGATTATATTGTCATTGGCCGCCCGATCACACAAGCCGATGACCCCATACAGGCCGCCCGGAATATAGTGCAGGAATTGAACGAGAACTGATGGCCGTTAACGTCAAAATATGTGGATTAAGCACACCCAATACTATACAGGCGGCGGTGGATGCCGGGGCATCCCATATTGGTTTTGTCTTTTATGAGAAATCCCCCCGCAATGTCACAGCGGAACTGGTGGCAGACCTATGTGCCAAGATTCCCGCATCTGTCATTAAAACAGGGGTTTTTGTTAATCCCGGTAATGATCAGATTAAGTCGACATTGGCCCATGCCCCGCTGGACCTGATCCAATTGCACGGCGAAGAAACACCGGAACGGATAAGTGAGATCAAAAGCCGCTTCACGCTTCCGGTGATGAAAGCCGTCGCCATTAACTGTTCTGAACATATTGAACAAGCTAAAACATATGAAAATATAGCTGATATGCTATTATTTGATGCCAAGGCTCCCGATACGCTTGAAGGTGGTTTGCCCGGTGGCAATGGTTTAAGCTTTGACTGGCAACTCATTCACGGGACAAAATGGCAAATCCCCTGGATGCTGTCCGGTGGGTTGAGCGCGGATAATATTAGCCAAGCTATTGACATAAGCGGCGCAGAGTTTATTGACGTTTCCAGTGGCGTTGAAAGCCGTCCAGGCGAAAAAAACATCGCCAAGATTAAAGCCTTTATCAATGAAGTGAAGAATATATGACCAAAAACACATATCGATCAGGGCCGGATATTGAGGGCCGCTTCGGTAAATTCGGGGGCCGTTTTGTGGCAGAAACCCTGATGCCGTTGATTCTTGATCTGGAAAAGGCTTATGAGGCGTCCAAAAATGACCCCAGCTTCACCCGAGAATTTGACGATCTGCTATCGGAATTTGTCGGCCGGCCGAGCCCGTTGTATTTTGCCGAGCGTCTTACGGAACAACTGGGTGGGGCAAAAATTTATTTCAAGCGCGAAGAGCTGAACCATACCGGTGCCCATAAGATCAATAATTGTATCGGGCAAATTCTACTTGCCCGTCGTATGGGAAAGGACCGCATTATCGCTGAAACCGGTGCCGGACAGCATGGGGTCGCTACCGCAACGGTTTGTGCGCGTTTCGGTATGAAATGCGTGGTTTATATGGGTGAAAAAGACATTGAACGGCAAAAACCCAATGTGTTCCGTATGAAATTACTGGGCGCGGAAGTGGTGCCTGTTACCTGTGGCTCGCAAAGCCTGAAAGATGCCATGAATGAAGCCATGCGCGACTGGGTTGCCAATGTGGATGACACTTTCTATATCATCGGCACGGCAGCCGGACCCCACCCCTACCCGGAACTGGTCCGTGATTTTCAATGCGTGATCGGTAATGAAACCCGCGAACAAATAATGACTAAGGAAGGCCGTCTGCCCGACAGTCTTGTGGCCTGTGTCGGCGGCGGGTCAAATGCCATCGGTCTTTTTCATCCCTTTCTGGATGATGACATTGATATGTATGGTGTGGAAGCCGCCGGACATGGTGTTGATACGGACAAACATGCCGCATCCCTCACCGGTGGTAAGCCCGGCGTATTGCACGGCAACCGAACTTACCTGCTCATGGATGATGACGGCCAGATAGAGGAAGCCCATTCCATTTCCGCAGGCCTTGATTATCCGGGTATCGGGCCGGAGCATAGCTGGCTCCATGAAGCGGGACGGGTCAAATATGTACCCGTCACTGACGGGGAGGCTTTGAAAGCCTTTCAGCTTTGCACGGAACTGGAAGGTATTATTCCCGCCCTGGAATCTGCCCATGCCATCGCCTATGTGATGCAGCTCGCACCAACCCTGCCCACAGACCATATCATGGTCATGAATTTAAGCGGGCGGGGCGACAAGGATATTTTCACTGTCGCCAAGGCGCTCGGGGCGGAGATTTAATATGAGTGTCAAAAGAATAGAACAAAAATTCGCTGACCTGAAAAAACAAGGCCGCAGCGCGCTTGTCACTTTCACCACAGCGGGAGACCCGGATTATGAGACAGCGTTAAATATCCTGAATGGCCTGCCCGCGGCGGGGGCTGATATTATTGAACTTGGCATGCCTTTTTCCGATCCCATGGCCGATGGCCCGGCGATTCAGGAGGCCAGTATCCGCGCATTGAGCGGCGGCATGACCGTCATCAAAACCTTACAGATGGTGCAGGACTTCCGGGCCCAAGACCAGACAACCCCGATCATCCTTATGGGCTATTATAATCCGATCTATATTTACGGCGTTGATAAGTTTCTAGCAGATGCTCTGGCGACTGGCGTAGACGGCCTGATCATCGTTGACCTGCCACCGGAAGAAGATGTTGAGTTGGCAATCCCAGCCAAAGCAGTCGGGATGGGATGCATTCATCTGGCGACCCCGACAAGTGATGAAGCTCGACTGGATCAAATTCTGAAAAATGCCACAGGTTTTCTCTATTATGTTTCCATCGCTGGCATAACAGGCACGCGCGAGCCGGACCTTGGCCCGGTAAAGGCAGCTGTTGATATGATCAAAAACCGGGCCGACCTGCCCGTTGCGGTTGGTTTTGGCATAAAAACCCCGGAAAATGTGCGCGCTTTCGCCAAAATTGCTGACGCGGTCGTTGTCGGTTCGGCAATTGTTAACATTATTACGGATAATATAGATCAGGAAGGGCTTGCAAATCCCGAATTAGGGAGTAGAGTCCATGACTTTGTTAAAACGCTTAGTCTTAGAGTGGGTAAAATATGAACTGGATTACCAATTTCGTCCGTCCTAAAATACAGGCAGTATTAAAAACTAAAAAAGATACACCGGATAACCTGTGGCATAAATGCAGCGGCTGCGGCCAATTGCTTTATCTGAAAGATTATCTGGAAGTCCAGTCCGTTTGCCCCAACTGTGGTTTCCATGGCCGCATTGAACCCGCAACCCGATTCAAGAATCTGTTTAATGACGGTGAATATGCCCTCATCGACTTGCCAAAACCCAAAGAGGACCCTCTGAAATTCAAGGATCAGAAGAAATATACCGACCGCCTGAAAGCGGCCCGCGCAAAAAGCGACTTCGATGACGCTATTTCTGTGGCTTATGGTCAGATGGGTAATATGCCTGCTGTGATTGCGGTTCAGAATTTCCTGTTCATGGGCGGTTCCATGGGGATGGCTGTGGGTAACGGCATAATTGCCGCCGCCGAACATGCGGTGGCGAAAAAAGCCCCGTTGGTGCTATTCACCGCTGCAGGTGGAGCGCGTATGCAGGAAGGTATCCTCTCCCTCATGCAAATGCCGCGCACCACAGTTGCGGTTGAAATGGTCAAAGATGCGGGGTTGCCCTATGTGGTGGTTCTCACCGATCCAACAACGGGCGGCGTTACGGCTTCTTACGCCATGCTGGGTGATATCCAGATTGCCGAACCAAATGCGCTGATCTGCTTTGCCGGGCCGAGAGTAATCAAGGACACTATCCGTGAAGAACTGCCTGAAGGTTTTCAGCGTTCCGAATATCTGTTCGAGCATGGCATGGTGGATATGATCATCCATCGCCACGATTTGCGCGGCAAGCTGGTACAACTGTTGGGCCTGTTGTGCAAGCAGTCCAAAGCGGCCTGATGCCTCTGAAATCTGACCTAGTTCTGGAGCGGTTACAAAGACTCCATCCAAAAAAGATCGACCTCAGCCTTGGTCGCATGACAACATTGCTCAAAAAGCTTGGTAATCCCGAACAGCTATTGCCGCCGGTCATTCATGTGGCCGGAACCAATGGCAAGGGCTCAACCGTGGCTTACCTGAGGGCAATTCTTGAGGCCGCCGGCTTAAAAGTTCATGTCTATAGCTCACCCCATCTGGTGCGCTTTGCCGAACGTATCCGCCTAGCGGGCAAGCTGATTGATGAAGACCAACTTCTGGACAGTCTGCTCTACTGCGAAAAAGTAAACGGCAATACCCCGATTACCTATTTTGAAATAACAACCGCCATTGCCTTTAAGGCTTTTGCCGAATGCGCCGCAGATGTGGTGCTTTTGGAGGTGGGTCTTGGCGGGCGACTGGATGCTACAAATGTCATCGATACGCCACTTAGCACTGTGATCACCCCGGTGTCGCTGGACCATGAACAATTTTTAGGATCAGACCTTGGCGGCATCGCCCATGAGAAAGTCGGCATTGCAAAATCTGGCGTGCCACTGATAATCGCAGAACAGCCGGATGCAGCAAAAGCGGCCATCTTTGGCCATGCGGCAAAGGTAGGGGCCATACACTTTAGCTGGTCAGTAGAACCAACAGGTTGCGGCTTTAATTATCAGGACGATAAAGGTCCATTATCTCTGCCCCTGCCAAATTTACATGGCCCCCATCAAATTGCCAATGCGGGGCTGGCCATTGCCTGCCTTCGTCAGCAGGACAGATTTAATATCACGACAGAAAATATCGCCACGGGCATCACTGCTACCAACTGGCCCGCGCGACTGCAAAATATTACTAAAAGCCCTTTCGGGGAAATATTGCCAAAGGGCAGCAGCCTTTGGCTTGATGGTGGACATAATCCTGCGGCGGGAAAAATATTAGCGGATTATTTCTCAGGGCAGGATAAACGGCCACTTTATCTGATCTGTGGCATGATGGCGGGCAAGGATGTCCGAGGTTTCCTGAAACCGCTTAGCTCCCATGTGGAAAAAATCTACGCTATCGAGGTCGTGGGAGAAGACAGCCATAGCTCGGATAAGATTGTGGATATGGCTAAGCAAGTTCAAATAATATCTGAAAGGGCATCATCGGCGGAGAATGCCCTGCGCGTCCTATCCGGTGACAAGGCGGTTCGGGTATTGATCTGTGGCTCATTATATCTGGCGGGATATATTCTGGCCCAGAATGAATTATTACCGAAATGATTTAGGGTATAAATTCCTGCCATTCCCATTTATCAGCAACCTCTTTACCAATATTATATAAACATGTCATATAGGCAGGATCGAAGGAACTTGTACTTTTCTGACAATTCTTATTTCGATTATATTCTCTTTCGATATATTCCGGCTTGATATAGGTGTAATTCATGGTGAAGTTACCCACGCCAAATTCCTTCACCAAATTCCAGTATATTTTATCCAGTGATCCCTTATAGAGCTGATCCGTGGCTATGACGGATGATCTTTGCGCGATATCAAAAACTTTATTTTTTATGGTTTTTTTCTCTCTGTAACAGCCACCAATGTCATGACAGACAAATGAATCCGTTGCTAGGTCGCCATTGACGATGACATAAACCTCTATATCCAAATTGCGTTTTCTGATAGCCCTGAGGTTAACACCCCAAAACATTCCAAAGCGCAAACCCCCATCAACATACATATTTCCGGTCTCAGGTTTTGTGGGATTGGTGGTGATAAAGCGTGGTGGAAAATTCACCGGTTCTGCCGATGAGGCCTGTATAATTTCTTTATAACAGTCCTGCGCCAGCGGATCAGTATTTGTCTGACGGGCAACATGTAACAGGTCGGCAATATAAAATCTGCCATCATCCATATTGACCATACCGGCAAAGGCCGATTTACCATACCAGATACCATCATCAGGCCAACCAGCTATCATCGGCATGAGCGTCTCAACCGCATCGTCCAGTGTTTCCTCCAGCCCTTCTGTATTGGCCAGTGAGTTGGTCTGGATTATGTCAAGAAGGCTTTTCTTCTCAATCAGGTCATCCTCTGGTTTTTTGGTAAAAACTACCTGTAATGCCGTATCGGAAATTTCTCGCTGGTCTGGCTGGCCATAATTTCCGACCAGGGTATAGGTCAGGGCCATGGCCCCCGTGCTGATAGTGGTGACCATATCAATATCTGATCGCTGCACGCCTTCGCTTCTCCCGCTCCAGCCGTTCAGAACACCCGCGCCAAAGGCACCATTCTGACCGCCACCGGACATAATAAGAACCCGGTATTTTTTCTTATCCGCATATTTGGATACGGAGAGCTTCCGGTCCAGATTTTTATAAAGATAATCATAGAGTCGGGCTTCTCCACTTTTTGAGTTGGCGGTTGACATGATTAAATTCGATAATGTGGCACCATCATCAAGGGCCATAAGATACTCACCCCGACAGAAAACGGACGTTTCCCGCGTGGTCTGGCTGCTGGTGCATCCGCCGAGAAACATGGTCAGCATCAATGGCAGTACGACGTTCATTTTCATAATTATTCCCCCCTATATTACAGTTACTTATAATTTTCAGAAATCAATCATACAGTATAACCATAAAAAAACGCGACTGAAAAGCCGCGTTCTTAATCTTTCAAGCTAATCTGAAATTTAGCTGTTTTCCTTGATCCAGCCTTCCAGATCAGACTTGGAACAATTGCCCACTTTTATGGCCGCCACTTCGCCGCCTTTAAACAGAAGCATGGTCGGAATACTGCGGACACCATAGCTGGTTGGTGATTCCGGGTTTTCATCAATATTCACTTTGGCAATGGTAAGATTATCACCCATTTCACCGGAAATCTGTTCCAGAACCGGGGAAAGTTGTTTACAGGGGCCACACCATTCTGCCCAGAAATCCACCAGTACCAATTCATCAGCATTCAGGACTTTGTCCTGAAACTCGCCATCTGTAACTGCAATTATGCTCATTTTCTTAAAATCCTTATATAAAATATCTCGTCTGGTCAAATGTAAGAAGCCATCCGTCGTCCGTCAAGAGAAAGAAAGAAAGAAAGAAATGTGATCAGAATTTTACCGACGTCAGGATATCATCCGGTAATTCCATAAGGCACGCTACATCGGTCCATAACAGCATGCAACGTATGACTTTATCTGGATATATATTCGTAAGCACAGCCCGGTAAGCCGCCATCTGTCGGATATAAAGCCGCGATACATCGGTCACATCTTTTGGGGGTGGGCGATTGGTTTTATAATCAACAATCAGAATTTGATCATCCGTCACCACCAGCCGGTCCACCTGTCCCGACACCGGAACGGTACCCACAAGCCCAACAATAGACACTTCCGCACGGCTGTCCTGTGAGAAGAGCTGGGCGAATTCCCTATCGGTCAGAATATCCGTCAGCTGTATAATTATTTGATCAATATCCGCAGTATCAAGTGCATAGGCAGATTGGTTCAAGAAATTTCGGGCCACGTTTTCGCGCTTGTCCTCCGGCAGGTCTGGCAAAATCTCCAACAGGCGATGAATCAAGCGACCCCGGTGGAACCTTCGCTGGTCCTGATTTTTTTGCTGGCCCGATAGCAGCGGGCTTAACACAGCGGGTTCTTCCTCTGCCGGGCGGGAAGGGCTTAGGGGACGCACGGGGGATGGCTCGTCCACGGGCATTGCCTTTGCCCATAGGGGAAGGCTGGTTACCGCGTCATATTCCTTTAACAGGGCAGTTTTTGTCTTGATCTTATTTTCCTGTGGGCATGTCAGGCGCAGGAGATAGTCTTCTTCCCCTTTAATGACCCCATCCATATTTTCAAGGGCGTTAAAAATCTGGTCATACCAGCAAGTCTCACTACGATCCCGCTTGCCTTCCCATCCGGTGATATAAAGCCTGTCTTCTGCCCGGGTCATCGCCACATATAAAAGCCGCTGATATTCCTGATCCCGGGTCAGGTTAATCATATCCCGCGCCTCTTTACATGGCCCCAGTTCAAAATCCTTTCTTCCGGGCCAGAAGAGAAGTTTGTCCGGCTCTGACCCGGCCCATAAAAGACTTGATCCTCTGGTGGGTATCTGACAAGTATCCGGTAAAATTACGATGGGGGCCTGAAGCCCCTTGGCCCCGTGAATAGTCATAATCCTGACTTGTGGCTGATCCTGTTCCATATCGCGCTTGATCTGAACATCGCCGCGTTCAATCCAGCTTAAGAAGCCCTGAAGCGCGGAAATATTATTCTGCTCATAGCCCATGGCCAGCTGCAAAAATTCATCAATAGGGTCATTGGCTTCTTCCCCTAGCCTGCTGAGCAAATGTTTCCGCCCACCAAGGGTGGTCAATAAATTATTATAAAACTCAAAGGGCGGGGCGGTATCGGCAAAATTCAAGCAAGCCACCAACAGATCATGGGCGCGACCGAAAATTTCCCGTTCCGATTTCCGGGATAATAATGCCGCCCATAAGCTGCCAGACCGCCCATAAGCCAAGTCATATAAATCCTGCTCGTTAAAGCCGATAAACGGACTCTTCAGAACCACCGCCAAGGTAAGGTCATCACTGGGCAGCAGGACAAAATTTCCCATGGCAATCAAATCCATGACCGCTATCTGCTTGCTCAGTTCCATCTTATCCTGACCGGCAACGGGAATGTCCCGCGCTTTTAACGCCCGGATCATATAATCATCAAATTTTGTGCGCCGCCGCACCAAAATCATAATATCCCCCGGCGCGATGGGCCGTGCTTGTGAGGTCAGAATTTCTTTATCTTTCAGCCAGCCTGCAATGCGGTCCGCTATTCTGATAGCCAGCTTCATTTCGGGTGATGTTGCAGGCTGCTGTATAACGGGCGGCTGCCAGTCATCGGGCTCCGGCACGTCCGCGGTCTTTTCCGTCGGCCATAGCTCCACCAAACCCGCCTCACCGGTTCGGGACGGCCTATGGATAATCTCCTCATCACTGAAAGACAGGGCGATGCGGCTTTCCGCTGTCTCAAATACCCTGTCCACCAGACCAAGCACGGCTGATGTTGAACGGAAGGACAAAGCCAGACTGATATTGTGAAATTGATGTTTCGCATCCAAGGATTTTTGCGCAAAAATATTCCGGTTTTCGACGAATTCCTTTGGGTCTGCCTGTTGAAAGGAATAAATGGATTGTTTGACGTCACCAACAGCAAAAATGGTTCGCCTCTCCTGCCTACTGCCTTCGCCGACAAAGAACTCATTGGCAAGGGACTTGACCACTTGCCATTGTTCCGGGTTGGTATCCTGTGCCTCATCAATCAGAATGTGATCAATACCCCCGTCCAGCTTGTATAAAATCCAGTCGGCAATGCCGGAGCGTCCGATCAGGCCTGTCACCTTCAGTATCAGATCATCATAATCCATCACCGCATGACGTTTTTTGCTGTCGCCAAAGGCCGTCATCATGGCTGCACCAATAGTCAATAAAGCCGCACTATTTTCCATCAGGGTCAGTAGCTTTAATTTTTCTTCTATGGCCAGAAGCCGTTCCGCCTCATGGCCCATGGCCTCAAATTCTGCGGGACTGCTCGCCACCATCTTATCGGGCATCAGTTTCTTACGGATATCACCGCCCTTGGTCAGGAAGGCAGAAATATATTCAACATAATTTTGCGCCCGGTCATTGGGGGAAGATAACCAATTTGCCATCTTTGTCGCAATTTTTTGATTTGTGGCACTACCACTCAAAAGGCTTTCCACAGCGCGGCGCAGGCCAATACCATTAAACTGCTCTTCACGGCAAGCGTCTTCTATGAACGCTTCCCGACTATCCGAAGGTTTCAGGTTCAGCATTTTACCCATGGCAAGCACAGCCCGATCCACCATTTGAAAGTGCGTCATCATGCGCTCCAGACCGCTTCTCTGACCAATCAATTCCCTGATTAAATCGGCAAAGGTATTTTCCGTCACCTTGCAGGAAATATGGGTCAGAGCTTTTGCCAATGCGGGGCTGATGTCTGGTTGAGCCTCCGTCAGAACTATGTCCTTGGCCCGTGTCAGATGTTCCAAGGTGGTTCGGTCGTCCATAACCTGAAAATGGGGTGCGATACCCGCTTCCAGCGGGAAGCGACCCAGCAATGACTGACAGAAAGAATGAATGGTGAGGATTTTCAGTCCGCCGGGAACCTCAAGCACTTGTGCGAAAAGTTTCCGGGCCTGCTCCAATTGCTCAGAAGATGGCTTCTCCCCCGTAAGCTCGGTGATCTGCTGACTCAGAATTTCTTCAGTGCAAACCACCCATTGCCCTAGCCGCTTGTTAATCCGGTTAGCCATTTCTGCTGCGGCAGCCTTGGTAAAGGTCAGGCATAAGATTTTCTCCGGGCGGGTGCCATTGAGCAATATTCTTAATACCCGGTTGGTGAGTACAAAGGTCTTGCCCGTACCGGCAGATGCCGCCACCCATACGGATGCGCCCGGATCAGAGGCGCGGGCCTGTTCATCTGTTGGTGACGTCATTCCGTCTCCTCCCCCTGACCCACATCGCCCAGGTCATTGCCCTGCCATTCTTTGGTGCGGGCAAGATGGTCATATTCGCCGTAGCCCAGATTATCGGGGCGGGGATTATTCAAATAGGCTGTATCGGGCATATCAAAAGTGGTCACCAGCCGCACCAGACCATCATAAGATGACGTGATCACCGCTGCCACATCCATCTTGGCACGGGACGTCAAGTTGAAGTTGGTAATTTTTGCCACCTCTTCTCCGCCCTTCAACTGCCAATAGGACAGATCACTAACCGTCCCCGCCACAAGGCCATCAAAGTTACCGTTTTGAGCCATGAGACCTTCCAGCGGTAATTGCGGCGCATATCCGGCATATAATTCACGTGCCGTAGCATTTTTACCGGTTTTATAATCAATGATGCTATAGCTGCCGTCACTCATCTGATCAATACGGTCCGCCTTGGCGGTCAGAGTGAACCGCCCGCCAGGCAGGTCAAAATCCTGTCTTGCTGTTACTTCTGTTGCGACAGTCCTGGAGGTTAAACGCCTTACCTTTTCTGTTTCCACGAACCATTCCGCCACATGAATGAAACGGGGCCACCAAAAGGCGCGCACTGTTGGTCGATCAAGATAATCTTCAAATCTTACCGCTCCAAATTTAACAAGCCGGGTGACGGCATCGGGCGGAAGCTCATCTGAATATTTCTGCATAAAATCATCCAGCGCATCATGAATGATTGTGCCTTTGTCAGCGGCCCCCGGGTCAGCGTCCAGCGAATCAAGGGTCTTTAGCTTCAGAATATACCGCGCATAAATGCTATAGGGGTCCTGCATCCATTTCTGGATACGGGTCACCGACAGACTACGGGGACGGGCGGCCACGGGCGGGGTTGGTCGCGGCGGCGAAATCTTCTTATCTTCCACAGGTTGGTCAAGGGCATGATACCAGTCAAGCCATTGGGATATATCAGCGGCCTTGGCGATGTCCGGTGCAATGGCATCCATACGGCTTAACCATCGGGATTTTACCGTCGGGGTGCTATCTAGCTTTATCGAACGGGTCATGACCACTTGGGCCGAGGATGCGGCCTGAACAAAATCATGGGCGCTAAGGCCAATTTTCCGCTCCAGTGACGGCAGACCGAAATCCTCGCGCATGGGACGGCTCATCCACGGGTCGGACGGCGATTCCGGTGGCCAGCTTCCCTCATTCAGTCCGGCCAATATTACAAGGTCAGCCTGTTGCAGTCGCGCCTCCAATGGTGAAAGGATGTTAAGCCGGGGGTGCAGACCGTATTTGGGCCGAACGGTAATGCTGGCCATGAAAACCTCAAGCAAGGCCGGATAATTTTCAGGTTTTATGGCGGGAAGATAGAGGGCCGCTAGCTGTAAATCCTCGATCAGCTTTGCCGCCGCATCACCCGCATCACCTTTCCATAATCGCTCCGGCCCGCTACGGTCATCGGATGCGCTGAGCCGCTCGACCATTTCCACATGGCTGATCAATATCTCTTCAAAGGATGCCTGTGACTGCTGCATGACCTTCTCAAAGGGGGTGATAAGATCGCTCACACCCTGCCACCAATCTTTCAGGTCGCCCTTCTTTATGGCATGTGATACCCCCCCACAACCTGCAGCAGGACGCGGACCACGCAGAATTTTTTCTTCCAGAGACCGGGTCATTTTGCGGAAACTTCCAACATCCTGTCCCCCGGCCGTGAGAGGGTGCTTCAAAACGGACAAGAGGGCCACAGGAGCCACGCCCTCGCCAACCATCTGGGCGGTTAATCTTAAATAGACGCCTGTGGGGCTATTGAGCAACGGAATTCCGGCACTGTCATCAATGGTCAGACCCCAGCGTTTCATCTCCCCCGCGACACGCCGCGCCAGTTGGCGGTCCGTTGTAACCAAAGCGGCGGTCCTGCCCTGCGTCTCCAGCACCTCGCGCAGCATGAGGGCGATCATACCTGCCTCTTCCCGGGGTCCGGGCGCATCAAGGCGGATAAAATCACAACTGGCCTTCTCAAGGTTCAGATCAAGGCTCCGCCATTGATCGGTGGTTTCCGCCGGACGCATCACTTCCTGTAGAAGCTGATCCCGTGCTGATGCTTCTGTATCTGTATCAAGCCAATTTTCCACCACATCCCGTCCGGCACCAATAATAGAGAGCAGGTTTTTCATGGTCGCCTGTGGGTGGGTATCATCCAGGAACGTCCAGCTTTCCCCGTCCATAGTAAGATCAAGTCCGGGTAGGACGACCATACCTTTGGGCAGACAGGCGATTACCCCGAGCAAATTTGCCGTGGCCGGAATAGAACCCGTTGAACCGGCGGCTATGATCGGATGTTTAGGTGGGTTTTCAAGCCATTTTTCCCGTAAGCCCTCCAATAGGATATTCCGCCGCGCAGCCACATCGGAAAATCCGGTTAGTCCCAAAATATCCGGCCAGTTTTCAGTCAGTATTTTCAAAAAATCCAGTGTCTGTTGCCAGTGGGATGCATATTCCGACGGCACCAGATTTTCCAGATCCCTGAAGGTCAATTGTTCAGTCTGCACATGATCCAGAAATTGGGCCAGTGCCTGAGCAAGGATGGCGCATTGGGCCGATTCCGGCGGAGTCTCCCCCCGACTTTGATACCAGCGCTCGATGATATCCATCAATAGCATTTGGCGCATATGGGCTGGAATTGGTGGCGCGAGATCCATATCCCACGTGGCCTGAGGCAGATTGCCCGACAAAAACAGATCATCCTCATCTACGTCGCCAATGGGTTCAATACGCGGCAGCAACAGGGATTTACCATCTGCGGCCCTGAGAAAGGCATCCCGCAAAGAGCGTACGGCCCGGCGGTTAGGCAGTAAAATCAACACGTCACTTAGGCTTATGGGGTCATCACCAAATCGGGCGCGGATACCCTGAACTAATCCATCCACAAATGATCTATGGGGGGCTAGAGTATAAAGTTCCGGAGCTTTTTTTAGCCGCCTTGGCATCTGGTAAATATTTCCTCCAATTTATCCCGGGATTCCGGTGTGCCCACATGATACCATTCCCCATCGTGAATGATACCAAATAACCGACCTTGTTTTTCGGCATTATCAAATTGCTGGCGCAGGGAAAAAGCCCCTTCTTGTGACCCCTCAAAACATTCCGGTTTCATGATCATGATACCACTGTAAACATAATCGGCGGTGCTATCTTTTCCCCGGGCGGTCAGGCGGCCCTGATCATCCCGATGATAGTCCCCGGCAGCATCATAACCAAATGCTTTATGGCGTGGCACCAACAGCATCATTATATCCATGCGGTCGTCTTGCCAGAAAGCCGCCATCCGATGTAGCATCTGGCATGACCCATCGCGCCAGATCATGTCGCTATTCAGGATAAGAAAAGGTGAATTTCCCAATTTTTCAAGGGCGTTTTTCACACCGCCGCCACTATTCAAGAGCTGTTCCCGCTCATCGGACAGAGTAAGCATCATCCGATGATCATGATGCTGTTTGACAAACTGTTCCATCTGATCCGCCAGATAATGCATATTGATCACCACATCCCTTACCCCGGCAGCACATAGCCCATCCAGTGAATAAGACAATAGCTCCTTTCCCGCGACAGTGATCAAGGGTTTGGGGCAATCATCAGACAGAGGCCGCATACGCTTGCCCAAACCCGCAGCAAGGATCATGGCATTTTGGGGCATGAAGGGCTTTGGCGAGAAATTCTGTGACCTTATTTCCGATGGAATATGATCATCCATCCATACCTTAACAGGCGACAGAACAGGATGGACAAAATTCCGCGCCAACAAGGCCCAGACCCGTGGAATTTTATCAAGATAAGCTGCTTTGCCATCCCGCATACAGAGCCGGGTGAAAATACCGATGATCTTGGCATTGCGTTGCACACCAAGGATGGCATAAGCAAGGCGGAATTTTTGTCCGTCCGTCCCGGTGGCCTTTATATAGTCATCAAGTATTTCCTGTTCCAGATCAGGGGATACATCTCGCCGCGCATCCTGAAGCAGAGATACCAGATCATAGGCTTTATGTCCGATTGTAGCATCCTGAAAATCCAGAAGTCCAAGCTTTGCCAGACCCGCCTGCCCTGATCTGAGCATGAGGTTTTCTGCATGATAATCCCTTAAGGCAAGGCAATTAAGATTCTGGGTTACATGGGGTAAAATATCCTGCCATAACTGTAAGAACTCATATCTTTCCTGATCAGACAGGGCCTGACCCCTCAATGCCGGCAGATACCAATCCGTAAACAGGGATAGTTCTGTCAGCAATAAATTCGCATCATAGGATGGAATATCTGTTGGTGGAGCTGCCCTATGCAGATGGACAAGGCCATTGACAGCCAGTTGGTAAAGCGGCTTTTCCTGTGCCGGATCGTCAACCATCACGCAGGCGAATAAATCATTACCCATATCTTCCAGCAGTAAAAATCCATTGTCTTCGTCACTGGCCATCACCTTTGGTGCCGCAAGTCCCGCCTTTTGCAGATATTGCGTCACGGCCATAAAGGGTCGAACATCCTCAAATTCTGGTGGTGCGTCCATCAATACGGCACTGTCACCGCCCCGTGTCAACCGTTCATACCGCCGGAAAGAGGCATCATCGGCCAATGGTGACCGCTTGGCATCCCCCCAACCATAACGTTTCAGAAATTGAGCACTAATTAACATACGGTCAGTCATGAGACAATAGTTTCCCTAATCTGGATTTCCATACGTCGTCCCCAATGATTGTCAGTTTTCGTGTCTTGCCGTCAGCGGCAATATCTAAGCGGAAAGTAAGAAAGCCCTCAGGCAGATAATGCCCGAGCTTTGCCGGCCATTCTATCAAGCTCGCAGCAGTATCGAAGGCCTCTTCTATGCCAAGCTCAATGGCTTCTTCCGGACTTTCCAGGCGATACATATCCATATGCCATATTGTAGGAGTTATCTGATCATCCGGTGGTGGTTCATAGGTCTGTACCAGGGTGAATGTGGGGCTAGGCACATCATCCTCAAACCCCAGTGCATGAATGATTGCCCGGCAAAATTCGGTTTTACCCGCCCCGAGTGAGCCATCAAAAGCCACCATATCACCCCTCTGCAATAGCGGCGCAAAACGGGTGGCAAATTCTCTCGTGGCACTAACATCAGCCAGTGTTATCTCTGCTATTAATTCCGGAGTCCGCACTTGACCTACTCTCCCACCATGCTGACCTGGGCTTCCATGCCAACCTGCATTGGTAGAATTATAGAAACTTTAGTACCCACATTCAGGCTAGACTGAACATCAACCTTACCGCCATGCAATTCAACAAAACTCTCAACCAGAGACAGTCCAAGTCCCGCCCCCTGTTCGGACAGCGCGTTACTGCCGGTAAAGAATTTCTCAAATATTCTATCAAGCTCTTCCGGCTTAATGCCGACACCGCTGTCCTGAATGCTGATTGTGTAATTCAGATTATTCTGAGAAACGGCCAATATTATCGTACCAAGAGCCGGTGTGAATTTCACCGCATTACTTAACAGGTTATAGATCGTATGCTGAATACGCTTGGCATCACCCCAAACCGGTTTTATTTTATCCGGGCAATTCAGGATAATATCTAAATCTTTGACTTTGATGCGTTCCTGCAACTGTTCGATCACCTGTGTCATCACTTCGGGCAGCTCAAAATTGTCAACATCAAGGGTCAGGCCCCCCGCCTCTATGACCGATAGATCGAGGATATCGTTAAACAGCTCCAGCAACTGGCCTGAGGCCGATAAAATACTATGCATATAGTCATGCTGAACATCGTTTAACGGGCCCTGATATTCCTTTTCCAGCAATTCGGAAAAGCCAATAATACTATTCAATGGCGTGCGTAGCTCATAGGACATATGAGCAAGAAAATCTGTTTTGATTTTATCCGCTTCCTCCAATGCCTGATTTCGCTGACGCAAAACCCTCTCGATGGCAAAACTATCGGACACATCGATGAAGGTGATCAGCATGGCGCCATCTGGCAGGGGAACCGCAGAATAATTGAGCACACTGTTATCCCGCCTTTTTAACTGGCCCGAAGATACTTCTTTCTTCACTTCCCCACCAACGATCAGATCCTTCAGTTCCGTTATCTGATCACTACTGCCATAATTGTCAGCAAAGGCATCCATCACTTCCATGGTATGGGGTTTGGCATCCAGCATATCCCGACCCAGCTTCCATATGTCTGCAAAGGCCTCATTATACAATTGCAGACAGCCATCAATACCAAAAACTGCAATGCCTTCATGCAGGTTGTTCAGGGTTTCCCGTTGAACCGCAAACAGGGTGTTATAATCCCGCTCCAAAGCGAAATGATCGGTAACATCCTCATAAAAAATCAACAGTCCGCCAAGGGGGTGGGGTTGGGAGACTACCCTGAGAGAGGTATTATCGGGCAGATGCCACATTTCCTCTATGGGTTCGAAAAGTTGGGTATAGGCTTCGAGCTGTCCGGCCTTCCATTCCGGAAAATTCGCCTGCTCCGGCAAGCGGCGCGCTTCACGCATTGCTTCCAATACTTCACCGTGGTGAGGGTGACTGAATAACAGCCCTTCCGGCAAGTGCCACAGACGACTGAAGGCTCTGTTATAATATTCGAGCCGTTTGCCAGAGGTAAAAATAGCCACCGCCGTCGATAATTTATTAAGCGTTTCGGAATGGGATTCCGTATGATGAATAAGCTCCCCCCGTGCCTTTTCAAGCTCTGTTATATCCAGCGCATAACTCATGCATCCAGTTCGGTTTTTATCAATCTGAACGGGTGTATTATGAATATCAACGGCCCGGCGTTCGCTCCGAATTACAACAAAATGTTTTTCACTATAGGTCTCGTTAATTTTTCCGGAAATATCAGCAATATCCTGAGCGGTTTTACCAATAGCGTTAGCAACCAATTCCAACCCCTGTGAAAGCACCTGTTCAGCACTCTCCCCCTCCACCGCATCCACATAGGCTTTATTGACCATAATTAATTTCAGATTCTCGTCCCGCACCCACATGGGGAAACGGATCAGGTTACCGGCATTTTCAAAGAAATTAAGCCGGTTGCTGATGCCGCGGGCATCCTCCCCCTGAAAGGCTGCAATATTTTCTTCTAATGTCGTATCCCGAAACCAGACGATTGACCCCATGGTAAGAATACCGTCCAATAGCGGCTCACCCCGGACAATAATGTTTCTTTTTGGAGCTTCCAGAAAATACGGTTTACGAAATAGTTCACCATGAGACAGAAGCTTTTCAATATTCTCATTTAGATCATCAAATTGTTCATCTGAAAAAGCCATTTCCTGTTGCCGTAAACAGTGCAGATTATCACCCTTTCCCTCAATACCAAACCATTGCTTAACCTCATCAACAGAAGATAATTTCCCATCCTCGTCCCATAGCAACGAAACACCACTCTGGGATTTCAGCAACAGGGATTGCCTATATAGTGACTGCATTGCCTGTGTTAATTTATTTTTCACGGCTCTGCGGTCCCACATCATCCAGAAAATAAGACATAGGGTCAGAAAACAAAATAGCGCTATATATAATACATATGTGCTGTCAGGGTTTTCGGGGGCAACCGGTGCCGCAATTGACGGCATGGCCCCGCCAAATAATATGACAGTTAAGAGAATCAATTTCCTGCTTAATAATTTCAACGGCCAGATGACCATAAACCCTTCCACATGCTTTAATGACGTAATCATAAACTATCAGTGTGAAAAGGGAAGCTTGTTTTGAGCCGGAATCATTCGGGGTCTGAACTTGATGACAAGTCCAGACCCCGTAATATCTGATTATGACAGAAACTTAATAGCGGTAATGTTCCGGTTTGAACGGGCCATCAACACTCACGTTGATATAATCTGCCTGTTCTTTGGAAAGTGTGGTCAGATTCACGCCAAGCTTTTCCAGATGCAATGCCGCAACCTTCTCATCCAGATGTTTCGGCAGCACATAGACCTTATTGTCATAATTGGCTGAGTTAGTCCATAATTCCATCTGAGCCATAACCTGATTGGTAAAGGATGCGCTCATAACAAAACTGGGATGACCTGTGGCACAGCCCAGATTAACCAGACGGCCCTTAGCCAGTACTATCAGCCGCTTACCATCTGGGAAGATCACTTCATCAACCTGTGGCTTAACTTCTTCCCACTGATAATTTTCCAGTGCGGCAATCTGAATTTCTGAATCAAAATGACCAATATTACATACGATTGCCCGGTCTTTCATATCACGCATATGATCAATGGTGATAATGTCCTTATTACCGGTACAGGTGACAAAAATATCCCCGAGCTTTGCTGCCTCATCCATGGTGACAACTTCATAGCCTTCCATGGCGGCCTGCAAGGCACAGATGGGATCAATCTCAGTGATCAGAACCCTTGCCCCCTGATTACGCAGGCTGGCAGCGGACCCTTTACCCACATCACCATAACCGCCGATAACAGCAATCTTGCCCGCAACCATTACATCCGTAGCGCGCTTGATACCGTCCACCAGACTTTCCCGACAACCATAAAGATTATCAAATTTTGATTTGGTGACGCTGTCATTGACATTGATCGCCGGAACGTTCAGCTTGCCTTCCTGTTCCATTTGATACAAACGCAAAACACCTGTAGTGGTTTCTTCGGAAATGCCGCGAATATCTTCCAGCAGTTCCGGGAAATCATCATAAATCATGGCCGTCAGATCACCACCATCGTCCAGAATGATATTAGGACGCCAGCCATCGGGGCCAACAATAGTTTCCCGAATACACCAGAGAAATTCTTCCTCAGTCAGTCCTTTCCAGGCAAAGGTAGGGATATCTGCCGCAGCCATGGCGGCCGCAGCCTGATCCTGAGTTGAGAAAATATTACAGCTTGACCAGCGAATTTCCGCGCCAAGGGCTATCAGGGTTTCCATCAAAACCGCCGTCTGAATAGTCATATGTAAACAACCGGCAACGCGCGCACCCTTCAATGGCTGGCTAGGTCCAAATTCTTCCCGCAACGCCATAAGGCCCGGCATTTCAGTTTCAGCAATATTAACTTCCTTGCGGCCCCATTCGGCCAGAGAAATATCTGCAATTTTATAATCGGTAAAGTCACTCATGACGTTTGTTTCTTCCTCTAATGGACAAAATATAACCTAAGGCATGCTTATAACAGCAGATCACCACCATCACAAGCATAAAGAAATGTTTATATTGTTATATTACATATAGGAAAATACTTAAGGAATTACTAATCTTCACCAAACTTATTAATAATTAATTGCTCCAACGCATCCAGCGCATCTGTTGCCAGACTTCCTGCGCCCTTCAAAGTCACTATTTCACCTTTGGCCGCGGCCAGCATCATTAATCCCATGATGGAGGTTCCAACAACTTCTGTACCATCCTTGGAGACCAGAATTTCCGTATCGAATTTCTCCGCAACGCCGACAAATTTTGCCGAGGCCCGGGCGTGTAGGCCACGTTCATTCTGAATTATAAGTTTTCGAATGTCGGGCGGCTGGGCTGTTCCGTTCTCACTCACCTATTATCCCCGGATAATACCTGAGAGGCGATATTGATATATTTTCGCCCTGAATCCTGTGCAGCATTGATGGCCTCATCCATTGAACAAACCATGCGGACGCTGGCAAGCTTGATCAACATGGGAAGATTTATGCCCGCAATAACTTCCACATTGGCATTTTCCATGATTGAAATGGCAAGATTGGAAGGTGTCCCCCCGAACATATCAGTGAGCAGGATCACGCCGTCGCCCTGATCCGCATCCTTAACCGCATTGAGAATATCCTGCCGTCGCTGTTCCATATCATCGTCGGGACCAATACATATGGCCCGGACCGCTTTTTGAGGGCCGACCACATGTTCCATAGCGGAAACAAATTCTTCCGCCAAACGCCCATGGGTTACAACTACCATTCCAATCATTTATATTTCATCCTCCGTTATGTCAGTTTATAAGCTTTTCCAGCTTCAATTCCCTATGATACAGGTTTGCTTTAAACCCGTGGTCATTTAATAACATTGCCATTTTTTCGGCCATAAATACGGACCGGTGTCGTCCTCCCGTGCAGCCAAAGGCAATTTTTAAATATGACTTCCCTTCCTTCTTATACTCAGGCAACGTGAAAAAGATCAAGTCACTTATTTTGTCACAGAATTCGGCAAATCTCTCATCCTGAGCCACATAATTCTGTATTTCCTGGTCCAGTCCGGTCAATGGCTTGAGCTCTTCCACATAATGGGGGTTACGCAGAAAGCGCACATCAAACACCAGGTCCGCATCTCGGGGCAGCCCCCTTGGAAAGGCAAATGAGGAGATCATAATGCTCAAATCGTTACCATGCTGACGCTCAAACTGTTGGCGCAATATCTGGCGCAATTCCTGAGAACCAAGGTCCGATGTATCAAAAACAAAATCTGCTTCCGCCCGCAGCACACCCATCATCCGGCGCTCCTGAATAATACCATCCGTGACCTGACGGCCTGTAGCCAAGGGGTGCTTGCGGCGTGTTTCGGTGAAGCGTTTAGCCAGAACCTCATTACTGCTGTCAAAATAGAGAATTTTTAGAATTATATCCTTTCGCGCCCTGAGTTCAGTCAGACTATCAAGAATTATTTCTGGCTGAAAATGCCGTGTGCGGGCATCAATACCAATGGCAAGTGCCGGATGCTGACCGCTATCATTGTCTGAAAGCACCATATCCACTACATTGTGCAACAGCGATACGGGTAGATTGTCAATGGCCTCATAATCCAGATCCTCAAGCACTTTCAATGCTGACGATTTACCCGCCCCTGATAATCCGGTTATCAGGTATAATTTCATGGCCTTGTTTTTTTCTGACTTGTTCATATTCTTGTCCTGATCCCCCAAAATCAAAGTAAAGTCCAGTAAGTGGCCAGAGTCAATATTTCTGCGATAATATTTTAATGGCTGCCTTAAGTTTTTCCGGGGCGGTGACCTCTAAACCGTAAAAATCGAGACAGGGTATATCTATACCTTCAACTGTCATTTTTTTCTGTTCCGGCATCCGTTCAAGATGCTGTGCCTCTTCCGCCGTGACAAGGCATAAAACCAGATCAATTTCTGCTTTTGGCCTAAAAGAAACTTCCAGAATACCCACATTGCGCACCTCTATTTTGCCCGCAATATTAGGCGCAGATTCCATGGTAAGACGGCCTTTATTATTGCCCGTAACCATAACATAATCATCCCCGACCAATTCCGCCCCCAATGCCATCATTCTCAAGGCAAGATCCGACTTTCCGACCCCGGACGGCCCCTTGATCATAACACCCTTCCCCGCAAAAAAAATTCCCGTCGCATGAATGAGCGTCATGATGTGGCCTCCCCCTTGCCCGCCAGATGACGGAGCTGAACGATAAAGCGGGCGCCCGTGGTTCGACGACGGTTTTCGGCAATAATAGCACCGCCGTGGGCTTCCACAATCTGTTTACAGATACTCAGTCCCAGCCCCGAATGTTTGCCAAAGGCCTCTGTCTTTGGACGTTCCGTATAAAAACGATCAAAAATATCTTCCAGCTTGTCTTCAGGAATTCCCTGCCCTTCATCCTCGATCACCACTTGCACCATGCCCTTAGTCTGACGAAGTCTGATCCATATATTGCCATCCGCCTGCGAAAAAGAAATGGCATTATCTATCAAATTACGGAACAACTGGCCAAGCTGTCCTTCCAGACCGCTCACGTTAAAGGCCTTGCTTGAATTTCTCCGACCCTTTTGTCCAATAATTTCCAGATGCAAAGTCGGTATGGATTCACTTTGCGAGGGATCATAAAGATCAACCAATGTTTCCAACATGCTTTTCAGGTTGACCTCTTTCATCTTGCTACGCGACATTTCAGCATCCAGCCGGGACACATTGGATATATCCGTGATCAACCGATCAAGTCGTCCCACATCATCCTTGATAATGCCCAGTAATTTGGCCTTGGCCGCATCATCTTTTGCAAGATACAATGTTTCCACTGCACTCCTGAGCGATGTCAGGGGGTTTTTCAGCTCATGGGAAACGTCGGCAGCAAAGGCTGCCACCGCATCAATCTGTTGTGCCAGCACCAATGTCATATCCTTCAGGGACCGGGACAGGTCACCCACCTCATCATTACGGGAAGAATAATCGGGAATATCGGCACCGGTATGGGTTCCGGCACTGATCCGGTCAGCAGATCGCGCGAGTCGTAATATGGGCTGAACAATGGTTCTGGCCAGAAATAACGACAGCAACAGGGTAAGCAACAGCACAACGCCAAAGAACTTGAGGAAGGTCATTCTGGTATTTTGGACTGCTTCGCGTATATCACGCGTATCCCGGGACAGGAGTAAAGCCCCCAGCACCCGCCGGAAACGCTGAACCGGAACAGCGACCGTTATGACCTCCGAACCATCAGACAACCGCCTGATCCGATATCCATTATACCCTTCCAAGGCAAATTCCACTTCAGGATAATGAGCGGCTATCTGGTCCTTCACCTCGTGGTAGAGCTCCATATTATAGCGACTGTGCAAACGGTCCAGCAGTTGTGTCAGTTCATTCGCCCACCGGATCCAGAATGAACTCCAGCCCTCATGCCGGGGCAGTTCATCGATGAGTACCGACTGGTCAACCGCCAGATCCCGGCTATCAATCCATAAATTACCGTCCAGACCAAACAGGCGGGTGCGGTTATGGGTCACGCCAACCACGCGGACGATAATCTGTTCTGCGGGCTTGATACGCAATTCACTTTTGTCCGTGGCTGCTGTGGCCGCCTCACCCAGGGCACCGGCCATCACTTCCGCATCTTTAACCAGCGCATCTATGCGCGATTGGATCATGGTTTCCTGATATTGATCAATATATAGAATGCCAACAGCAAGAAAACCAAGAGCAATCAAATTTACCACCAGAATCCGAAAAGTTAGCGGCGATACCCGCCGCTGAGGGCGCAATAGTTTCAGCCCGCTACTTTCATCTTCTGATTCTGCTTTAGCTTTCACTATATCGGTATCCGACACCATATAATGTTTCTATGCCGTCGAATTCCACATCCACTTTGCGGAATTTTTTACGGAGCCGTTTGATATGGCTGTCAATGGTGCGGTCATCCACATAAACATCGTCATTATAGGCAATATCCATCAGTTGATCACGGCTTTTCACATGGCCCGGACGATGGCCCAGAGCCTCCAGTATCAAAAATTCCGTTACCGTCAGCCGCACATCATTGCCATCCCATTCACAGATATGACGTATGGGGTCAAGTTTCAGTCGCCCACGAATGAGAACACCGTCATCATCTTCCTTCTCTGACCCTGATTTCTGACCAATTTTTCGTACCGCATCTACCCGCCTTAGGATAGTCTTGATCCGTTCAATCAACAACCGTTGGGAAAAGGGCTTGGTGATATAGTCATCAGCACCCATCTTCAGGCCCAGCATTTCATCAATTTCGTCGTCCTTGGAGGTCAGGAATATAACTGGAAAATCATATTTTGCCCTAAGCCTGCGTAACAGCTCCATTCCGTCCATACGCGGCATTTTAATATCCAGCACCGCAAGATCCGGTTGATTAACATCGAAACCGTCCAGTGCCGCCGATCCATCGGGATAGGTCGTCACCTCAAAACCTTCTGCTTCCAAGGCCATGCTGACGGAGGTGAGAATATTTTGATCATCATCTACAAGTATTATTTTCGGAGCCATTTAGTTGTTTTCCTCTTCTGGGAACGAATCCTGCAAAGATTAGCACGATTTATTTCCTATGGTAAGTAAATCCAGAAAGATACGTCACCCTATGATTGAATATATTATATATATTTTTCAAAGCTTTACAAAAGTATCATTTTTATTACGATTGATGCTTGATTTCAAATCTCATATGAGCGATTCCCTCAGGATATTAAAATATGTGACCGTAAAAATACGGCATAAAAATTCTCATCAGAACTTAGGTCTCAACTAAGGCAAAATTGAGAAATAAAAAAAATTCAAGACGACGGCTAAAATAAATAATATCGGTAAATATAAAACCGCCATCGGGCTTGACCTTCATACTATATCCAATGATAAAATATTTATTGGAATATGGGTGCGGAAGTTCTTTACGAACATAGCATCAAACAAGGTTCGGGCATCGTCGGAAACGGCAGTGCCCCTGTTGTAAAACAGGGGTTCATACGCGCCGTTCCGCCAATGACAATTTTATGGCCAAAGAAGAAAATTCGAAAGATAATATCTCGTGGGGCAAGGTCAATACGGATAATAAGGTGAGGGACGCCGGCCCCATGCTTTAAGGCCCGTATCAGATAAAATAGGCTCTGCTGAAAGGTGGGGCTTTTTTTATTAATATCTTTTGGATATACTGGTTACTTGTGCAGAATCATTTAAGACATTAAGACACGACATATGAGAAAATCTAAAGCATCAACCTTCCCCCGCTGGAACGGATATGAAACTGAACGGGACCCCATACAAGTCCGCATGTGTGACCATGACGGTTGTGATAGCAAAGGTGAATTTCCCGCTCCTAAATCGCCGGACAGCCAGGATAAATGGCAATTCTGCGAAACCCATATAGCGGAATTTAACCGCAACTGGAATTATTTCGAAGGCCTGAGCAAAGACGAGGCCTTTAAACGCGCACAGGAAGAAATGCGCACCGCTAAGGGATATAAAACCAGTGGCGCCTATGATATTGGCGAAGAAACCTATGGCAAAGACCGCCGCCGCACAGATGCGCTGATCATCCTTGACCTTGACGATGATGCCACGCCAGCCGAAATTAAAACAGCCTACCGCCGCATGGCCAAACTCTATCACCCCGACACCAATCTGGGGGACAGTGATGCCGCCATCAAATTCCAACAGATCATTACGGCTTATGAAGTCCTGACCGTGAAGTAATTTTTCTTTGATATCTGTATAATATTTTCCCAGTGAGAATATGATATTTCCAGCAAACGTTTATTTTCCGGCAAGTGCCTTGAGGATGATTGTCCAGTGATCCAGCCCCCCGTAAAATGTCTTGATCGGAAGACGTTCGTTAAGACCATGGGCAAACATATCATCGGGATTCATAAATCTGCTGGAAATGGCCACGGTCGGAATACCTGCTGAGCGGAAATGCATGCCATCCGTACCACCGGATTCCATATATCCCATGATGGTCACGCCGGGATAACGGCCATGAACCGATTTGCTCAGAGCCGCCATAACATCATTACGAAGTTCCGATATGGGGCTTTCCGTCGGTCTGCCCAGAACGGTAAATTCCATCGCATCATTGGCTACCAGGTCTTGCAGTGTTTTCTTAACCGCCGCGACACTCACACCGGGGAAGATGCGACAATTCACTGTTGCTGTCGCCGATTGCGGCAGGGCATTATCCGCATGTCCCGCGCGCAGTCTGGTGGTGACGCATGTGGTGCGCGTGGTTCCCACATAAGAGGATTCCCTAAACAGTCGGTCAGCGGCTTTTTCATCAGCGGGATTATCGGCAAAACGGATCATGACATCACCAAGCTCCCCACCCCGTTGTTTACCTACAATGCGGAAATAATCCCGTGTCATTTTGGAAGACATCACCGGGAAGCGATAATTTTGTATCTTCTTAAGCGCATCCATTAAGTCATATATGGCATTATCAAGCCGTGGGCGAGAGCTGTGCCCACCGGGATTACGTACGGTAAGCTCGTATGTAACATAGGTTTTTTCTGCCACCTGCACGCGATAGGTTAATGCCTTGCCATCCGTCCTCAAGTCACCACCCCCGGCATCAGAATTAAGTGCAAACTCGGCATCGGTAAGGTCTTTGCGGTCATGGGCCAGCATTCTGGTCGAATCCATGGCGGTTTCCTCATCACCGGAAAAAGCTATGACCAAATCGCGGGTCGGAACAAACCCTTCCTTTTTCAGGCGGATAAAAGTAGACGTAACATTGCTAACGCCAAGCTTGTTATCAATTGTACCCCGACCATAAAAAAAATCATCATCCTTGGTTAATTCAAACGGTGGGCGTTCCCAGTCTTCCCGCAAGGCATCCACCACATCCATATGACCGATCAATAAAATTGGCTTCTTGCCCGATGAGCCGTCCCCGGCGTAACGAACGACCAGCGCAGCGGTTTCCCCCTTTGGCAAAATATGAATATCCTTATCTTCAAACCCTGCTGCCCTTAGTTCGGATGCCAGATAATTTGCCATTTCCGGTACTTTCCCGCGTCCGGCTGCTGTGCGCATAGAGATCACCTTAGAATAAATTTCCAAAGTCTTTTTCGCATGGGCCGTATCCTGAACACCGTCGGCGTTAGCACCGCTCATAACAAATAAAGTAAGAATAAAGATAAATAATATTTTCATTTTCACACTTTCCGTTCTTAATAACTAACAATTATACGCACGCCATCCGCGCCACCAAATCCGTATATTTCACACCCCAGTTCTTGAAAGGGTTCACCGACAGATTAGCGTTATAATATTTTTGAAATCCTGTTACCTCCGGCCCGATCCAGTCAGGCAGGGTGATCTTTTCATCTTCGGACGCAAGTTCCACTTCAGCGACGATTAAGCCTTTATTAGCACCAGCGAAAATATCTATTTCCCATATATGATCGCCCATAGGGTAAATTTCACGCGTCTTTATAATTAAAGGCTGAGCGCAGGCAGCGAATAAAACCTCCGCTTCATGAGCTTCAACGGATATTTCTATTTCATGGCGGCCAATGCCTTTGGCCGGGGTCTTTATCGATAGGATATAATGATCATCCTTTTGGCGGATGCGAACCACATTACCACCTTCACGGGCGATATAGCCCTGACGTATTTTATGGCGGTGTGTGGGCTTCGTCTCAGGCTTGTCTATCAGCAAAAACTTGCGTTCAATTTCCACATTGACCTTCTGCTGTTTGCCAAACAAACCCTTGATCACAAGAAATCCTCCAAAGCGGAAAACAGATTTTCCACGTCTTTCTCATCGTTATAAACATGGGGTGCTACCCGGATGCTGTCGCCACGCACGCTGACAAATATTTTTCGTTCCGCAAGGTAAGCCGTTAGAGCTTCTGGGACACCACCAGCAAAATCAAGACCGATTAAATGGGGGGAGCGATGGGCTTTGTCGGCAACTTTCAGACCAATAGCCAGTGCGCGTTCTGCTATCATATCTGTCAGCCCGGACAGGTAGCCTGATATGGCCTCCGTACCCCATTCATTGAGCTTCTCTAATGCATGAATAGCAATGGGGGTGAGCATAAAATTACTGCGTTCGCCCATGTTAAAACGCCCGGCATCCGGTTGATATTCCGGCTGATAATCCACTAGCCTTGCGAAATCCTCTGATCCCTTGCGGGCAATCCAGCCTTCCTCCAGCGGCAATCCGCCGTGATGACGGGGTGCCACATAAACAAATCCGTAGCTATAGGGACCAAGCAGCCATTTATAGGTGGCGACAATCATAAAATCCGGATCAACATCCCGCACTGAAAAAGGCATCATGCCCAAGGACTGGGTCAAATCCAGCACAAGTGCCGCCCCATTTGCACGGGCAACGGTCCCCACCCTGACCAGATCAACAAGGCTGCCATCTGTCCAATGAGCATGTGGGCAGGCGACGATAGCCGTATCCTGATCAATGGCATCACATAATGGTCCGGTCCAGTTGCCATCTGCGGGCCGGGCAATTGTAACCACCTCTGCCTGATGGGCCTTGGCCATTTCCTGCCACGGATAGATATTGGACGGAAACTGATCCGCCAGTACCAGAATTTTCTGACCCTTTAACAGGGGTAAATTTTTAGCCGCGAGTGCAATACCGTAGGAAACCGAGGGGATCACAGCCACATCGCCCCCATTGGCACCGATCATTTCTGCCATGAGCTGACAGGCGCGGTTTGGCGGAGTAAAAAAATCCGCTATACCAATTTTCCAGGGATGCATTTTTTTCGCTACCGACTGTTGTCCCAGCAAGGCGGCCTGTTTAAATATCGGCGACATATAGGCGGCATTAAGATAGGTAACGCCCTCCGGAATATCAAAAAGATGTTTTTGGCAGGTGAATTCAGGAATAGAACTCATATAAATATATCCCCTTCAAAGCAGCATTTTCTGCAACAGTAGCTATCAATGGCCTGAAAGCCAAATTAATTTACTTTTATTTGATTATTTTGTTAAGGTCAGGTGCAAATTACAATAAGGACTGAAAATATGAGTATCATTTATCCCATGGGTCTTTTGGCCATCTTCACATTACTTTATTCCAGTATTTTGATTACCGGAAGAAAAAAAGCCGTACAAGAAGGTGATGTCAAAGCCAGTTATTTCAAGGAACATAATAACGGTACGCCGCCCTCTTATATGCAGAAAGCCACCCGACAATGGGCCAATCTTTATGAAGTCCCCGTATTGTTTTATGCCGTCTGTATCACCATACTGGCCCTAAAACTAGACGATATGATATTCGTTTATATGGGGTATATTTTCTTTTCATTACGGCTGGTGCAGGCCTTCATCCACACCACCTATAATCATATATATCATCGACTGCTGATCTTTTTCTGCGGCATGGTCACCGTCCTTGCCATGTGGGTGCGGCTGCTGTTGATGGTTTAAGTCAAAGGTTTTTCTCAAGAAATTTTTCCATTTCCTGCAAGAATTTTATCCGGTGTTTTTGCTGGCTTAGGTGATGATCACCCTCTTCCAGAGTGATAAAGCGTATGTCTTTCTTTTTCTTCTTCATACGTTTTGCGAACATTTCCCCATGTTTATAATCCACGCTCCGGTCTTCTGTTTCATGTACGAGAAGCACCGGCACATTGATTTTATCAATATTACTATAGGGGGAAATATCGGAAAGCGAGCCTTCCTCATTACGGATATAGGGTAAATACCTATCTTTTAAGCCTATATATTTTTTAGCATTTCTAAATAATATAGCCATGCTTGTTACTGGTGCAAAAGCGACAGAACATTTATAAAGGTCCGGCTCCTTTATCAAAGTTTGTAATGCGGCATATCCACCATAACTACCGCCCACTATGCACATTCGACCTGGGTCACTATACCCCTGCTCAATCATCCAACGGGCACCATCATTGATGTCATCCAACATCTTTCCTCCCCATTCATTACGGCCCAATTCCTCATAATATGCCCCATATCCGGTTGATCCCCGATAATTCATTTGCAGTACCGCATAACCCCGCGTGGTCAGAAACTGCACCCAATAGTCAAAACCATAAGAATCCCTAGCAAAAGGCCCTCCGTGAGGCATGATGATTGTCGGTAAGTTTTTAGGGTCTTTAACACCAATAGGCAAAGACAGATAGGCCGGAATATCAAGACCATCCCGCGCCTGATATGTCACCGGTTTCATAGGGCTTAACTTGCTAACATCCAATTTATAATAAGTTTCCGCATACCAACCCAAACTGACCGTATTCAGATCCAGAAAATAATAATCGCCCGGATTGGTCGGAGAGGAAACATGGATGACGAATTTTTTTTTATCTTTGCTATAAGATGTAACATAGGCATCCTGATCAGGAAAATTCTTGTCTAGCATCTTTGCCATGCTTTGCCATAGTTTATCTTTATTTACCCTATGATAGACTTGGTCAAGATATGTATAACTTCGAATATTACCCGCTTCATCAATATCGATAGAGGTAACATTTGCATCATCTTTACCAGCTATCTTTTCCCCAAACTCGCCCCGCTCCAGATTATACTTATAATAGGCCTGAAAACCTTTTTCGTTCAATTTAGACACATAGATTACTTTTGGATCAGGACTAAAACCCACCGGATGAAACGGAATATCATCATCAATGACATCATATTTAGCAATCGTCTTCCACGATTCACCTTCATCTTCCCGGTAAATCAATCGGTTTTTACTTTTATACTGGCTGATGCCAAGCCTCACGACGCCTTTTTTATCAGCCATCCAGTCCATGACACTGGCCCGGCTTTTCACGACCCTTGCCCGGTCACCTGTATGGACATTAATTTTATAAACATCTGGGTAATTCACCCTGTCACCATCAAGGGCAAGTAAGATATGATCAGGATCATCCGGTAGAAAACTAACCACATCATCCTGTAGCTGGGACACCCAACGTGTAAGTTCACGCGATCGCATACGTTTTTGACGTTTTATCAGATTAATCGGATTTTTCCTGTCCCAGTCCTGCGCAAAAAGTCGGGTTTCTATAGAATCACTTCCATACCGCCTTGACGGAAAACGAATACTTACAGCAAGACGGTCGTTATTAAGCCAACGGAACCATTTAAACTCGCCCTCTTTAAAGGTGGTTACATAACTCTGGCCATTCACCGACGGATCAAGGCTTTGGGTTACAAGGCTTATTTTACCTTTGTAACTTCTTAAAGATGCCATACGGTTGCCGTTGGGTGAAAGTTTTATCTTCAAAAAATTTTCACGTTGACCGAAAGCCTCCGCAGAAATAGACAGCTTCAGGTCTTCGCCATACGCATTGGCCAGAATAAGTTGGAAGGATAATATAAAAAGGAAAAAATGACGTAACATAACACCCCCAAATCAACATTATAATTTATACTTGAGAGTTTATTATCAGGAATAGTATTATGTCAAAAGAAAAACCAGCCGATAACGGCTGGTTTTAATAATTTTGAATATAGTTATCTAAACCCAAGCACCGTTATATTAGTACTTGTCTGTTTTACCGTTTAACCGGAAATAAAACTATACAGCTTGCGCCAATTCCTCATGACAAAATAAATCATAAGTTAATTTCAGCATCTCAGCCACACGTGGGTCTTTAATGCGATAAAAAATCTGCTGACTTTCCCGACGTGTTGACACAAGGCCCTCTGCCCGCATACGGCTTAGGTGCTGTGATAAAGCGGACTGGGAAATATTAAGATTTTTTTCCAAGTCACCAACACATGTCTCTTTACCAAGAAGTCGGCTCAAGATCACCAGTCGGTTCGAATTTGCTAATGTTTTAAGAAAATCTGCTGCTTCAAAAGAATTATGTTGAAGTTTATCCAAGTCGATAATATCTACTAATTTAGTCATCCCATTTTACCATTTTGTTGATTCTGCCAAGTAATATTTAATGCGTTTCTTATATGAAACATTATATTTATTTTTTATATAGTATTATTCTTATATACTATATTCATTTCTCCATGAAGAAAAAAACTATACCGCCAGATAACAATTCCGTGAACATCAAAATATTTTTTATTTTGCGGCATAGTAACAGGTTGATTTTACAGCATTTCTCCAATTGTTCTTTTGCAAAATAGTTTCATCAATAACCATTTTCGGTGTTATCCTATTATGGTAGCGGTAAAATGTTGACAATTTATTAACCTTATTAAACAACCCGATCCCGATACCGGCGAGCAATGCCACACCAAATGCCGTTGTCTCAGTTACCTTTGGCCGTATGACTTCGATCTGCATAATATCTGCCAGGAACTGCAGCAACCACCCGTTGTTCACCATACCGCCGTCCACTTTAAGGGCGTCAAAGGACATATCTGTGTCCTGTTGCATGGTTTCCAGCAAATCCGCCGTTTGAAAACCAATGGATTCCAATGTGGCCCGCGCAATTTCGGCTTTTCCCGTTGCCCGGCTTAGACCAAACAGCGTTCCCCTTGCCGCTGGGTTCCAATGTGGAGCACCGAGCCCGGTAAAAGCCGGCACCATATAAACACCATCACTGCTATTGATGGACCGGGCCAGTTCTTCAGTCTCGGATGCGGTGTCAATAATCTTGAGACCATCACGCAACCACTGCACCGCAGAGCCGGCACAAAAGAAGCTACCCTCAAGAGCATAAGCGACTTCGCCCTGTATCTGATAGGCTACCGTAGACAGAAGCCGATTTTGTGACTGGATAATTTTATCACCCGTATTCATCATAATGAAACCGCCAGTGCCATAGGTACATTTGATTTGCCCCGCTTGCATACAATTTTGACCTATAAGGGCTGCCTGCTGATCACCGGCGATGGCTGTTATGGGAATAGTTTGACCGAACAGACTTGCATCCACGTCACCGAAATGATGATCACAGGCATGGACAGAAGGTAATATAGCACGCGGCACATCAAACATCTGCAACAATTCCTTGTCCCATGCCATATCCCGGATATTATATAGCATGGTTCGGGAGGCATTTGTCACATCGGTGGCGTGAATTTTTCCCTTGGTCAGGTGCCATACAATAAAACTGTCCACCGTACCAAAGGCCAGTTCGCCCTTTTCTGCCCGCGCCCTTGCGCCGGTCACATTATCTAAAATCCATTTTACTTTTGTTGCGGAAAAATAGGGGTCCAGCAAAAGCCCTGTCTTTTCACTGACCTTATTCTCCAGTCCTTCCTGCTTCATTTTATCACATAAATCCGCCGTTCGGCGATCCTGCCAGACAATCGCCGGATAGATAGGCTCACCCGTTTCCCGGTCCCAGATTAGTGTGGTTTCCCTCTGATTGGTGATGCCCATTGCCACCGGTGCGGTACCAACAGGCAGGCTGTTCAGGGCCTGAGCCACAACATCCATCACGGTATGGATGATTTCCATGCCATCATGTTCGACCCAGCCATCGTTGGGAAAATATTGGGTAAATTCGGTTTGATGAGAAGAGATAACCTGCCCCTGATCATCAAAGATCATGGCGCGGGTACTGGTTGTGCCCTGATCAAGGGCCAGAAGATAGCGGCTCACCTATAACTCCCTGTTGTGAAATTTCTTATTCTGATTAATATACATACAATGAGTGAAATATTGGAATTAAATAATGGATGCTGATTATGACCTGCTGATTATCGGCGGCGGCATTAACGGCACAGGTATCGCGCGCGATGCGGCTGGGCGTGGCCTGAAAGTAATATTGGTGGAAATGGATGATCTGGCCTCTGCCACATCATCCCGCAGTACCAAACTTATTCACGGCGGATTACGCTACCTTGAATATTACGAATTTTTACTAGTCAGAAAGGCCCTGAACGAGAGAGAAATATTACTGCGTGCAGCCCCTCATATCATCCACCCCATGAAGTTTATTCTGCCCCATGAAAAACATTTGCGGCCCAAATGGCTGATTCGGCTTGGATTATTTCTCTATGATCATATGGGGATGCGGAAAACTTTGGGCGGCTCGAAACAGATCAAGCTAAAGAAAGATAGTCCGCTTCTTGACCGCTTCACAGATGCCTTCACCTATTATGATTGCTGGGTTGATGATGCCCGGCTTGTGGTGCTGAATGCACTGGATGCCAAGGATCATGGTGCAGAAATTTTGACCCGGACAAAATTTATATCCGCACAAAATAACGGTGATTGCTGGCAAGCTGAAATATCCGGCAAGAGAAAAATTGCGGCCAAGGTTATTATAAATGCGGCCGGGCCATGGGTATCAGATATTATTAATGATGGCCTTTCCCTGCCCGCCCATAATCGCCTGCGGCTGGTCAAGGGCAGCCATATCATTATACCCAAATTATATGATGGGCAGGATTCTTACATTCTTCAGAATAAAGATAACCGGATTATCTTTGCCATCCCTTACGAGCAAGACTTTACCCTGATCGGTACGACTGATGTCCCTTTCACAGGTGATCCCGCCACGGTTACGATATCTAAGCAAGAAATTGATTATCTCTGTCACCATATTAATGCTTATTTTAAAGAAACCCTGTCAGCGGATGATGTTGTCTCTCATTATGCAGGTGTCAGGCCTCTGTATGATGACGCCACCCAGGAAGCCAGCGCGGTAACACGGGACTTTGTCCTGGCCCTGCGGGAAGATGCCGGGGCACCACTATTGTCTGTCTTTGGCGGCAAGATCACCACCTTTCGACATTTGGCAGAAGAAGCCCTGAAAAGGCTGGAGGAATTTTTTCCCCAGATGGCGGAGCATTGGACAGAACACGCTGCCCTTCCCGGCGGTGATATTCGGGACATGAAAGAATATATCCGGACGAAGCAAGAGGATTATCCCTGGCTGGATAAAAAACTCTGCGCCAGATACGCTCATCATTATGGCACCCGCATGGATGAAATGCTGAAAGGACGTGGACCGGATGCTAAGCTGATTGGCCCCGGATTATATGACTATGAAGCGCGCTTTCTGATCACCCGGGAATGGGCCATCACGGCCGATGACATATTATGGCGACGCACAAAGCTCGGCCTCACCTGGTCTGATGAAAATGTTGCACAGCTCGAAGAATGGCTCATGCATCACATATGAACGGCTCTACCGTCCGTTGCCATAGCCGCTTCGCGCACAGCTTCGGTTTCTGTGGGGTGTGCATGACAGGTATAGGCCAGATCTTCGGCGGTGATACCTTTTTCCACAGCCAAAGTCAGTTCAGCAATCATATTGCCCGCATCAGCCCCGATGATATGCGCCCCGAGAATTTTATCTGAGGTGGCACAGCTTAGAATTTTGACAAACCCGTCCGTCTGGCGATTGGCCTTGGCGCGGCTATTGGCGGTGAAAGGGAATTTACCCACTGTATAGTCCACACCATCTGCTTTCAGCGCTTCTTCGGTCTTACCGACACTGGCCACTTCGGGCATGGTATAGATCACGCCCGGTATGGCATCATAATTCACATGTCCTGCAAAACCCGCAATGATTTCTGCAACTGCGGTGCCTTCATCCTCGGCTTTATGGGCGAGCATGGCGCCGCGCACCACATCACCAATGGCATAAATACCAGCAATATTGGTCTGGAAATGTCCGTCAATTTCCACCTGCCCCCGATCGGTCATCTTGACACCCGCTTCTTGTAATCCCAAACCTGCAGTATAAGGCTTGCGGCCAACGGCTACCAGAACAGTGTCACATTTGATTTGCACCGCTTCCCCGCCTGCGGCAGGTTCCACAGAAACACTGACCGATGTTTTGGTTTTCTTGACAGCGGTTACTTTTGATTTCAGCTTGAATTTAAAACCCTGTTTTTTCAGAATACGAGCGAAAGTCTTGCTGACTTCGCCGTCCATTTCCGGCGTGATCCGATCCATAAATTCGACAACCGTAACCTCTGCGCCCAGACGTTTCCAAACCGATCCCAGCTCCAAACCGATGACACCGCCACCAATGACCACCATATGTTTTGGGACCTTTGGCAGGTTCAATGCCCCCGTAGATGACACAATCTGTTTTTCATCAATATCAATGTCCGGCAGGCCCGCCACATCGGACCCCGTAGCTATTACGATATTCTTGGTGGCCAACATACGCTCGCCGCCCGCACTCAGGTCGACCTTGACCTTGCCTTGAGCAGGGATAGAACCACGGCCTTCGATATAATCGACCTTGTTCTTTTTCAACAGATAAGCCACCCCATCAGTCAGACCCTTTACGGTTTCATCCTTGGATGCCATCAGTTCTGCAATATCAATGGAGACTTTCCCTGTCTTGATGCCAAATTTAGCCATGCCGTGGTTGGCTTCCTCAAAAAGTTCAGACGCATGTAACAAAGCCTTTGACGGCATACAACCCACATTCAGACATGTGCCACCAAGCACCCCGCGCATTTCAACACAAGCGACTTTCAGACCCAGTTGTGCCGCCCGTATGGCACAGACATATCCACCCGGACCGCCACCAATGATGACCACATCAAAATTATCAGACATTGTGTATTCCTTTTTTATCCAAACAAGATTCCCTTATTTGGGCGTTCAATTGTCCCGCAGGCTACGCCGAATGGTCGGCGGGGCGCCCTTGCACCCTTGCCATTTCACTTAAATGAAATGACTAGTTATAAATCCAGAACCAGACGTTGCGGATCTTCCAGACATTCTTTCACCCGGACAAGGAAAGTCACGGCCCCCTTGCCATCCACCACACGGTGGTCATAGCTCAATGCCAGATACATCATCGGCTTGATCACCATCTGACCATTTTCGACCATGACCCGTTCCTTGATGGCATGCATGCCAAGGATACCGGACTGGGGCGCATTCAGGATCGGAGAAGACAGGAGCGAGCCAAAGATGCCGCCGTTAGAAATGGTGAAAGTACCACCCTGCATTTCATCCATGCTGAGCTTGCCCTCACGGGCGCGGCCACCAAGACGGACTATTTCTTTTTCCACATCGGAAAAACTGCGGTCCTGACAGTCGCGCACCACAGGCACCACAAGTCCCGCCGGGGTACTGGCCGCAACCCCAACATGGTAATAATTCTTATAGACGATGGCATCATCGCGGACTTCCGCATTAACTTCCGGAATTTCTCTCAACGCCTGAACGCAGGCCTTAACAAAGAACGACATGAAACCAAGTTTGGAGCCATGTTTCTTTTCAAACATATCCTTATATTGATTGCGCAGGGCGATAACGGCCGACATATCCACCTCGTTATAGGTGGTCAGCATAGCGGCGGTATTCTGGGCATCTTTCAGACGCTTTGCGATGGTCCGGCGCAGGCGGGTCATGGGAACAACTTCTTCCCGTGGCAATATCTCTTCCCGGACAACAGACACAGGGGCAGCCGGAGCCGCCGCGCCATGCTCAAGGAAATTCAGCACATCCGCCTTGGTTACAACACCATCCGGGCCAGAACCGACAATCTTGCTAAGGTCCACGGCTTTTTCTGCCGCCACCTTTGCCGCAGATGCCCGAACACCACCCGTTGGTGCAGATACGGCTGCCGCAGGGGCCGGTGCAGCCTCTAGTTTAGGGGCCGGTTTCGCGGCGGTTTTACCGTGGGCCGTTTCATCGATTTTGGCCAGCAGCGCGCCAACGCCGACTGTTTCGCCTTCCTGGGCCACAATATCGGACAAGGCACCGCTGGCTGTGGCATTCACTTCAAGAGCCACCTTGTCGGTTTCCAATTCACAAATAGGTTCATCGACGGCAACCGCATCGCCAACAGACTTGAACCATTTGCCAACGGTTGCTTCCGTGACGGATTCGCCAAGTACTGGAACGTGAATTTCAATGGCCATAGGCCCTACTCCTTTTTCTCTTTATCCTAGAGTTTATTTTATCTTCAAGGCCTGATCCACCAGGTCTTTTTGTTGTTTTAAATGTAAGCTCATCTGTCCGGTGGCGGGTGATGCCGCCGCACGGCGTCCGGCATATTTCGCTCTGGTCGGAGTCATTTTACATTCAGCCAGACTTTCTTCCAAAAGCGGTTCAATGAATGACCATGATCCCATATTTTTCGGTTCTTCCTGACACCAAGTAACGGTTTCAGCATTTTTGAAACGGGAAAGTTCCCTAACTATTGCCTCATGGGGATAGGGGTAAAGCTGTTCCACACGTAGTAGATAAGTATCCGCCATTTCCCGCTTATCGCGCTGTTCCAGAAGATCAAAATAGACCTTGCCCGAGCATAAAATAACCCGCTTGATATCCTTGTCCGCCTTAAGCTTGATGCTAAGATGGGGGTCGCTCTGTGCTGAATCCCACAACAGGCGGTGGAATTCGGTTTCTTCACCCAAATCCACAAGATTAGATACTGACATTTTATGACGCAGCAAGGATTTTGGCGTCATCATAATCAATGGCTTGCGGAATTTGCGTTTCATCTGACGGCGCAGAATATGGTAATAGTTGGCTGGTGTCGTGCAATTAGCCACCTGCATATTGTCTTCGGCACAAAGCTGAAGATAACGTTCCAGCCGCGCCGACGAATGTTCCGGCCCCTGTCCCTCAAAGCCGTGGGGCAGCAGGATCACAAGCCCGCTCATGCGCAGCCATTTTGCCTCACCGGATGAAATAAACTGGTCAAATATCATCTGGGCGCCATTGGCAAAATCACCAAATTGAGCTTCCCATAGAATCAATGCATCCGGCTCGGCCATGGTATAGCCATATTCAAATCCCAGCACGCCCACTTCGGACAAGGCACTGTCGATAACCTCGTATGTGGCATGGGGGTCGGAGCCATCCGACACATTGCGGAGCGGTGTATAGCGTTCTTCGGTTTCCTGATCGATAAAGACGGAATGGCGGTGGGAGAAAGTGCCGCGCTGGCTGTCCTGACCGGAAAGCCTAACCCGATGTCCTTCCCGGATCAGGGTTCCAAAGGCCAATGCCTCCGCCGTGGCCCAGTCAATGCCCGTGCCTGTATCAAGAGTATTTGCCTTGGCATCCAATATACGTTTCAGGGTCCGATGGACATTAAAGCCATCGGGAACCGTGGTTAAAATACGACCAATATCTTGCAACTCATCCACATGAACCCCGGTGCCCGCAGAACGGCGTACATCATCAGAATCCCGTTCGTAGCCAGACCAGCGACCGGCAAACCAATCCGCCTTGTCCACTTTATAGCTGTCAGCAGCCTGCATTTCCACATCAAGATAACTGACCACATCCTTAACCATCTGGTCGGACTGCTCTTGCGTAATCAAGCCCTCTCGAATCAGCCGTTCCGCATAAATCTTACGGGTTGTATTATGATTTTTGATACGCTTGTACATAAGCGGCTGGGTGAAAGAAGGCTCATCTCCCTCATTATGGCCAAACCGCCGATAACAGAACATATCAACCACAACATCAGAATTGAATGTCTGGCGAAATTCTGTCGCCAGCTTCATGACGAAAACCACCGCTTCCGGATCATCTCCGTTCACGTGGAAGACCGGGGCCTGTACCGCCTTGGCCATATCAGACGGATAGGGGGAGGAGCGGGAATAATGAGGCGACGTTGTAAAGCCGATCTGATTATTGACAATCACATGAATGGTACCGCCGGTCTGATAACCTTTCAGGCCACTAAAGGCAAAACATTCCGCCACCAGACCCTGCCCTGAAAAAGCGGCGTCGCCATGCATCAAAAGGGTCAGAACACTTTTGCCTGTGGTATCATGGCGGTGCGTGAGTTTGGCGCGGGTTTTGCCCAGGGCCACCGGATTAACCGCTTCCAGATGGGACGGGTTCGGGGTCAGGGACAAATGCACGTCATTACCATCGAACGAACGGTCAGAAGAAGCCCCCAGATGATATTTCACATCGCCAGACCCTTCCACTTCGTCGGGCTTGTATGAGCCACCGTGGAATTCATGGAATATGGCCCGGATCGGTTTGCTCATCACATTGGCAAGCACATTAAGGCGGCCCCGGTGAGGCATACCAATAACAATTTCCTCAACACCGTTATGTCCGCCGGTCTTGATAATGGCTTCCAATGCGGGAATAAGCGATTCCCCGCCATCAAGGCCAAAACGCTTGGTGCCAATATATTTTTTTGCCAGATACTGCTCGAAACCATCGGCTTCTGCCAGTTTTTGAAGAATGGCCATTTTACCCTGATCGGTGAAATGAATTTCCTTGTCACGGCCTTCAATGCGGGACTGAATCCACGCCTTTTCTTCCGGCTCGTTAATATGCATGAATTCCACACCCACACTGGAACAATAGGTCCGCTCCAGAATAGTCAGAACTTCACGCAATGAGGCAACCTCTAACCCCAGAACATGATCCAGAAAGATCGGACGATCCATATCATCTTCACCAAAGCCATAGGTGGCCGGGTCCAGTTCGGTCTGTAAAGGACGGTCTTCCAGTTCCAATGGGTCAAGTTTGGCATGAAGATGGCCGCGCACCCGATAGGTGCGTATCATCATCAGACAACGGATGGTATCGGTGGTGGCGGCGCGGATTTCTTCCTCGGACGCGGCCCCTGTTCTTTTCCGGCTGGGCATTTTTTCCAGATAACCCGGATCAAGGGCGGCCAGATAATCATCCTGCTCGGATTTGACCTTATGATCCCAGTCCGGCCGCTCCCATGAGGCAGCGGGTTTATCCACCCCCGCATTCAACAGCATTTTGGCATCTTCCGCAAGGCTGTCAAAATAGTCAGCCCATGAACTGTCCACCGATGTGGGGTCCTTGGTATAGCTGGCAAACAGGTCTTCGACGAAGGCTCCACTGGAACCATTGATCACACTTTCCGTGTCCAGATAATCACTCATGTATCAGGCTCTTTTTTTGTTGCACACTATCCTTAGTTGATTAACCTTTCAAAACCCCTAACAAAGTTGTGCCAAGTTCTGCCGGAGAGGCCGTTACCGTAATTCCGGCACTCTTCATGGCTTCAATTTTATCTTCAGCACCGCCCTTGCCACCGGAAACAATAGCACCGGCATGGCCCATAGTCCGGCCGGGAGGGGCCGTGCGGCCCGCAATAAAGCCAACCACAGGTTTCTTGATTTTGGATTCTTTAAGGAATTCTGCTGCTTCTTCTTCCGCAGAACCACCAATTTCACCGATCATGATGATACTATCCGTGTCATCGTCACCGAGGAAACCGTCAAGCACGTCAATGAAGTTGGTGCCATTCACAGGGTCTCCGCCAATACCGACGCAAGTGCTTTGGCCAAGGCCAACAGCCGTTGTCTGACCCACGGCTTCATAAGTCAATGTGCCGGAGCGAGAAACAATGCCCACCTTACCCGGATTATGAATATGGCCGGGCATAATACCGATCTTGCATTCGCCCGGTGTGATAACGCCCGGACAGTTAGGGCCAACCAGACGGGTGCCAGAACCCTGCAAAGCCCGCTTTACCCTGACCATATCCAACACGGGAATGCCCTCGGTAATGCATACCGCAAGTTCTATACCCGCATCGATGGCTTCCAATATGGCATCAGCTGCAAAGGGGGGTGGCACGTAAATGACGGACGCATTGGCACCAGTGACCGATACCGCTTCATCAACCGTGTTAAAGATAGGCAGGTCCAGATGGGTTCCCCCGCCCTTGCCCGGTGTCACACCGCCAACCATCTTAGTACCATAAGCGATGGCCTGCTCAGAATGAAATGTGCCTTGCGCGCCTGTAAAGCCCTGACAGATTACTTTTGTTTCTGCATTAATATATATGGACATTACGATGCCTCCTTCACAGCATTTACGACTTTTTGGGCAGCATCCCCCATATCATCTGCAGAGATGATCGGCAGGCCGCTATCAGCCATGATTTTTTTACCAAGTTCTACATTCGTCCCTTCAAGGCGCACCACTAACGGTACAGAAAGCGAGACTTCTTTCGCCGCCGCGACAACGCCCTCGGCGATCACATCACAGCGCATAATGCCGCCAAAGATATTCACAAGAATACCTTCCACATTGCTGTCGCTGAGAATGATTTTAAACGCTTCGGTTACCCGTTCCTTGGTAGCGCCACCACCAACATCAAGGAAGTTGGCAGGAGAACCACCCTTAAGCTTGATAATATCCATTGTTGCCATAGCCAGACCCGCACCATTGACCATACAGCCAATGCTGCCGTCCAGCTTGATATAATTTAGCTCATGCTTGGCAGCTTCAAGTTCCATGGGATCTTCTTCGTCCGGATCGCGCAGCTCAACCACATCAGGATGACGGAACAGGCTGTTGCCGTCAAAACCCATTTTCGCATCCAGAACAACAATATCGTCATCTGCGGTAACGACCAGCGGGTTGATCTCCAGCATGGAGGCATCCTTGGCCATGAAGGTTTCATAAAGGGTTGCAATTACCTTGGCCGCCTTGCCGGCAACCTTGCCTTCTAGCCCCAGACCAAACGCCACTTTCCGGCAATGAAAGCCGGACAAGCCTGATGCGGGATCAATGGAGATAGTAACAATTTTTTCTGGTGTTTCTGCAGCCACTTCTTCAATATCCATGCCGCCTTCGGATGAGGCCATGATCGCCACCCGGCTTGAGCCCCGATCAACCAGAATGCTCACATAAAGTTCATTGGCGATATTGCAGCCGTCTTCAATATAGACACGCTTGACTTCCTTGCCCTCGGGTCCGGTCTGATGGGTGACCAAAGTCATGCCAATCATTTCACCGGCAATTTTTTTCACGTCGGCAATGGATTTAACCACCTTGACACCGCCGCCTTTGCCGCGCCCACCCGCATGAATTTGTGCTTTTACAACCCAGATCGGACCGCCAAGATCCTTGGCAATCTGTTCTGCTTCCTGCGCCGTATAGGCAACACCACCCCGTAAAGTTGGGGCGCCGTATGACTTCAACAGGCCTTTTGCCTGATATTCATGGATATTCATCTGTCTCTCACCTTTTCTTTATTTTGCAAGTGATGGTTCAATTGCTTTAACCGCATCAACCAGCCCCTGAACTGCCGCAACGGAATGATCAAACCCGGCTTTCTCATCGTCATTCAGGCTGATTTCAACAATCTTTTCAACGCCATTTTCACCGATCAATACCGGTACACCAACATACATGCCGTCCACCCCATATTCACCGTTCAGTTCCACAGCACAAGGCATCAGGCGGCGTTTGTCTTTCAAATAGGATTCCGCCATGGCAATCGCGGCAGTCGCCGGCGCATAATATGCCGATCCGGTTTTCAGCAAACCCACAATCTCAGCACCGCCGTCACGGGTGCGCTGAATAATCTGTTCCAGCTTTTCATTGGTCATCCAGCCCATATCCACCAAATCGGGGATAGGAATTCCGGCAACCGTGGAATAACGTGCCAGAGGCACCATCGTATCGCCGTGGCCGCCAAGGACAAAAGCATTAACATCTTCAATGGAAACATTCAGCTCTTCAGCAAGGAAAAGCGTAAAACGGGCTGAGTCCAGAACCCCCGCCATGCCGACAACTTTATTGGCCGGCAGGCCGGAAAACTGTTGCAAGGCCCAAACCATCACATCCAGCGGGTTGGTAATACAAATAACAAAGGCATTTGGCGCATTGTCGCGGATACCTTCGCCAACGGATTTCATTACTTTCAGATTGATGCCCAGAAGATCATCCCGGCTCATGCCCGGTTTGCGGGGCACACCAGCAGTGACAATGACAACGTCTGCATCCTTAATGTCGGCATAATCATTGGCACCGGTCATGCTGGCGTCATAGCCTTCAACGGTGGAGGATTGCGCAAGATCAAGGGCTTTGCCCTGAGGTAGACCTTCTGCAATATCGAAAATAACCACATCGCCTAATTCTTTAAGACCTGCCAGATGGGCCAGAGTTCCGCCGATTTGTCCGCCGCCTATCAGCGCAATTTTTTTACGTGCCATTATGATTTCACTCCTAAATTGATTTATAAGATATAGACTAAATGTCCTTGTTATCTACTTGGGTTTACAGAACAGTACATATATTAAATATTCTGACCTTTAATGCATTTATCTCTTATGGATGTAGCGCGAAAAGGCTGGTTGCGCAACCATTATGTCACTTTTCTCTTCATTCATAAGGGATGGTCTCCCACCAATAGTTTACTGAACGGTTCATATACAAGATATTTTAACCCCAATATATTTCTCCATTTATACTTCTGTCCCTTCTAGCGTGATTATCATAATATTTTGTTAAACCGCATGCCCCTTTGCCAGATATTCCTCACTTTGCATTTCTATGAGGCGTGAAACGGTACGCTGAAATTCAAAATGACCGTGACCTTCCGGGTATAATTCTTCTGCCGCCACTTCGGCACAACAGAGGAATTTAACATTATTTTCATAGAGCACATCAATGAAAGTGACAAAGCGTTTAGCTTCATTTCGCATTTCCGGCCCAAGCTTCGGAATACCCACCATGATCACTGTATGATAATGCCAGGCAATCTCCAGATAATCCGACGCGCCCAATGCCGCCCCGCAAAGCTTCTTGAAAGAGAAAACCGCAACCCCCTTATCCGCCACTGGAACATGGATTTTCCGACCTTGTACTTCCAACACCTCGGGACCGACCTTCGTACGGTCCGCCACCTCATGGTCGGTCATCTTCCAGAATGCCTTCGACAAGGCTTTTGTCGCCACATCACCGAGCGGGTGATAATAAACCTGTATCCCCTTCATGCGTTCCATACGGTAATCAATGGGACCACTCAGGCTGGACACATCCATCTTTTCCGTAATCATGTCGATGGTGGGCAGGAATAATTCCCGGTTAAGTCCGCCCAGATAAAGATCAACGGGTGGACGGTTAGAGGTCAGCACCATCACAACACCCCGCGCCAACAAATTGGTAAACAGCCGCCCCAGAATCATGGCATCGGTCACATCATGCACCTGAAATTCATCGAAACACAGCAGAAGGCTACTTTTGGCGATCTTTTCGGCCAGTGGCGGGATCGGGTCATCGGCAGTGGTGCCATGCAGTTTTTTGCGAGAGGCACCGTCCATATAACGCCAGTCATGTATGGCCTGATGAAGTTCCAGCATAAAGGCATGGAAATGCACCCTTCTTTTGGATGTGAGCGGTGCCGAGGCAAAAAATAGATCCATAATCATGGATTTTCCCCGCCCCACATCGCCGTATACATATAGTCCTTTGGGAAAATTTTCCTTACCATTCACCGGCAACAGCCGGTTCCATAAATTTTTCTTTTTTGATGTTTTTTCCGCATAGCCAATCAGATCAATGTGGAGGGCCTGTAGCTTGGTGATAATCTGCCCCTGATGCTCATCGGGACGCAGCTCACCGGACGCCAGCATTTGGGTGTATCGGCTTAAAGGATCAGACAAAATATGCTTTCACTAAATAATATATCAGGCATGGATAAATTCACCATTGTTTTACTTTACTATATTATATAAAGAAGAGAATAATTAATTAACGGCCCACGTCATGAATGAATATGAAATAACAATTTATAACAAAGAAGTCCGGGACTATGTTCGGGATAACAAAAGGCATCCGCAGTTTGATGACGGCTGGGCCGACCAGCGGTTTCTGATGATAGAGGCCAAAGATAAAGATCAGGCCCGAAAAATTATCCGTCGCCGCCACCCCGAACATAAGGGCTTTGTCATCGTCGACATAGTCGAAATTCCCAATTATCAGTAAAATATTATTGATTTCAGAAATGGCGTTGATGGAGTTCAGCCGATCTTGATGCCATTCATGGTCTTATTGGCGGCTGGTCCGGAATTTTCTATATTTCATCCAGTCCGTTTATTAACCGGATAAATATATCTACCCGGACATACAATCTGTCAAACAAACATTATTGTCTGATAAGATCAGTTTATTCGAATTTATTTTCTAAATACCCTGTATTTCTTCCACGATCAAACAGAACTGGCTTAGCTCTATCCTACCCCTGACGCTCCACCATCATCTTTTTAATCTCGGCGATGGCTTTGGCGGGGTTGAGACCCTTGGGGCAGGTGTTGGTGCAGTTCATGATTGTGTGACAGCGGTAGAGCCGAAAAGGGTCTTCCAGATCGTCCAGACGTTCGCCCGTGGCCTCGTCCCGGCTATCGATCAGCCAACGATAGGCTTGCAATAATACTGCGGGACCGAGATATTTTTCACTGTTCCACCAATAGCTGGGGCAGCTTGTGGAGCAGCTGGCACAAAGCACACATTCATACAGACCGTCCAGCTTGGCGCGGTCTTCAGGGCTTTGCAGCCGTTCGGCACCGCTTGGTGTGGGACTGACCGTTTGCATCCACGGTTTGATTGATGAATATTGCGCATAAAAATGAGTGAGGTCCGTGACCAGATCCTTGACCACTTCCATATGGGGAAGCGGATAGATATTGATATCGCCCTTGATCTCGTCATTATCCTTCGTGCAGGCCAGTGTATTGGTGCCGGCAATATTCATGGCGCAGGAGCCGCAAACCCCCTCGCGGCAGGAACGGCGGAAGGTCAGTGTGGGGTCGATCTCATTCTTGATCTTGATCAGACCGTCCAGCACCATAGGGCCGCATTTATCCATATCAACTTCATAGGTGTCGATGCGCGGATTTTCGCCGTCTTCTTCATTCCAGCGATAGATGTTATATTTACGGACGTTGGTGGCCCCGTCATCCGCTTTGAAATATTTTCCCTTTTTCACAGTGGAATTTTTGGGAAGTCTAAATTCAGCCATATCTTAATACACCCGTGCTTTAGGTTTGATATAATCAATTTCATCGGTCAAGGTATAGTCATGAACCGGACGATAGGTAATGTCCACCTTGCCATCAGTAAGGCGCGCGATGGTATGTTTCATCCATTCCCCATCGTTACGGTCAGCATAATCTTCCCGCGCATGGGCACCGCGGCTCTCATGGCGGTTGGCAGCAGAATGCATGGTGGTCACCGCATGCATCAGAAGATTTTCAAGTTCCATTGTCTCGATCAGGTCACTGTTCCAGATCAGCGAGCGGTCGGAAGTTTTAACATCTGCCAGCATGGCATAAATCTCGTCAATGCCATCGACACCTTTATCCAGCGTATCCTGCTGACGGAAGACCGCGCAGTGGCTCTGCATCATGCGCTGCATCTTGTCACGAATTTCTGCGGTTGTGGTGCTGCCGTCAGCCATGCGGTATTTTTCCAGACGGCCCAAGGCCAGATCCGCATGATCGTCGGGCAATGGTGCGTGGGCGGTCATGGGTTTGACGACCTCTGCCGCCCGATGTGCCGCTGCCCGGCCAAAGACAACCAAGTCGATCAGGCTGTTGGACCCCAAACGATTCGCACCATGAACCGAGACACAGGCCGCTTCGCCGACCGCCATCAAGCCCGGCACTATCCGGTCCGGATCATCATCTGACGGGTTCAATACTTCACCGTGATAATTACACGGAATTCCGCCCATATTATAATGGGCTGTTGGCACAACCGGTATGGGGGCCTTGGTCACATCAACGCCCGAGAAAATTCGCGCCGATTCTGAAATCCCCGGCAGACGTTCGGCCAGCATTTCAGGTGAGAGATGATCCAGATGCAGGAAGATATGATCCTTATGTTCACCGACACCGCGCCCTTCTCTTATTTCCAGAGACATGGCCCGGCTGACAACATCGCGGGATGCCAGATCTTTTGCGGACGGGGCGTAACGTTCCATGAAGCGCTCGCCTTCGGAATTTACAAGATAGCCGCCTTCACCGCGCGCACCTTCAGTAATCAATACGCCAGCACCATAAACACCAGTGGGGTGGAATTGGACAAATTCAAGATCCTGCAGGGGAAGACCCGCCCGCTGAACCATGCCGCCACCATCACCGGTACAGGTATGGGCGGATGTGGCCGAGAAATAAGTGCGGTTATATCCGCCGGTCGCCAGAACCGTCATATGAGAGCGGAAGCGATGCAGCTTGCCCGTATTCATATCCAGACAGATCACGCCGCGACATTCACCGTCCACCATGATCAGGTCGATGGCGAAAAACTCCACGTAAAAGTCGGTGTCATATTTCAAAGACTGCTGATAGAGCGAATGGAGCATGGCATGTCCGGTCCGGTCCGCCGCTGCACAGGTACGCTGTGCCGGATCACCTTCACCGAATTCCGTTGTCATACCACCAAAAGGCCGCTGATAAATTTTGCCTTCTTCCGTGCGCGAGAAAGGCACGCCGAAATGTTCCAGCTCGTAAACCGCATCGGGGGCTTGGCGGACCATATATTCAATGGCGTCCTGATCACCGAGCCAGTCGGAGCCCTTAACCGTGTCATACATATGCCATTGCCATTTATCGGGCCCCATATTGCCAAGTGACGCCGCGATGCCGCCCTGTGCCGCAACAGTATGGGAGCGAGTGGGGAATACCTTGGAGATACAGGCCGTTTTCAGGCCCGACTCGGCAATGCCCATGGCCGCCCGAAGCCCCGCGCCGCCAGCACCGATCACAATGGCATCATAGACGTGATCAATTAATTCATATGTCTTGCTCATTTTCGGGCCCTACAATGCAATTTTTAAAACGGAGAAAATAGAACCCACCGCAATGACGGTGCATCCAAAAAGAATGGAAAATTGAAGAAAAACTTTCATGCCGCCCCCCACGACATAATCCTCTACCACCGCCTGCAATCCAAGGCGCAGATGATACAGTCCAATAACAATATACAACAGCATCAGGGTTGCCGAGATAGGTGAGGCCAGCCAGGCTCTGACCGTGAAATAATCAGCATTTGTCATTTGCACTATTGAGGCCACAAACCAAATGGTCAGGGGAATAAGGGACACGGCGGCGATCTTCTGTATCCACCAGTGGTCGGTGCCGCTCTTCGCGCTGCCCAGTCCACGTACTTTACTAATCGGGGTATTCATACTCATGAGCGCTCTCCCTATATCAAACCATAACCGATGACCCAGGACAGGACCGTAAGGACCACCGTGCCAAGAAAGACCAGCATGTTGGTACGGGCTGTGGTTTCTACGTCAAAACCCATACCCATATCCCAGAATAAATGACGAATGCCGTTACATAAATGAAGCATCAGTGACAGGGTGAAGCCCATCAGGGCCGCTTTGCCCAAGATTGTGCTCATGCAATATTGAAATTGCTCGTAAGCGTCAGGGCCAGAGGCAAGGGCCATCAGCCACCATGCCAATAATAATGTGCCACCGCCAAGGGCAACGCCCGAAACCCGATGCAGAATAGACAGAGCCATATGCGGACCCCATTTATATATCTGGAGATGCGGCGAGGTTGGCCGCTTTGTGGTTGCCATATACTATTCCCTCTTCATAAATTGCGCGGGTTCATATCTACGCGCACACCCAACTCTTCTTTGTTCTTAAAACGATTATCCCCGTAGGGCAAGTACTACATTGCTATAAGTATAAAATATTACGCTTTCTTAGGAACCAACAGCCAAACATCCAGATCCAACAATACAGAAGAATTATATTTTCCGTCATCTATCATATAGGTAAAACCGTCCGGCGTCTTATCCTTCAGCGCCACCAGCCTGCATCTTAATGCCGCCACATCCGATCTACTTTTAAACGTTGCCTTATCCAATACTTCCGACCAGGCATAAACCGTATCGCCTGCGATACAGGGGTTCACATGCCGACCACTATTGATAGCCAGTATATTCTGCCCGTTGCCAAGACCATTGAAGCTCAAACCCCGTGCCAAGGAGATAACATGGCCGCCATAAACAATCCGTTCTCCAAGCCGCCCATCCTTCATGGCATGAAAATTAAAATGAACCTTGGCCGTATTCTGATAAAGCCTTGTGGCGAGCATATGGTCAGCGGCCTCTATGGTCATACCGTCCACATGGCTAATTCTCTCACCCACTTTATAATCTTCCCAAAAATATTCAGAGCCTGACAGGGCGGTATCATATTTTTGGAAAAGCAGCTTTTCCGGTACAATTAACTTGTCTGCTGTCACCGCACTGGGCAGTTCCGGTATAACCGTTTCCGGTGCCGGGCTTGCGGCATCTCGTTTGTTGACCATGACCCAGCGGACATATTCCAGCACTTCTTCGCCCTTTTGGTTGGTACCATAGGTACGCACATAAACATTGCCTGTCTTGCCGTTTGAATTTTCTTTCAGTCCGATCACTTCGCTGGTGGCGCTTAAAGTATCCCCCGGATAAACCGGCCCGAGAAATCGGCAATCGGCATAACCCAGATTAGCCACCGCATTGATGGAAATGTCGGGAACCGTCTTGCCAAAAACAATATGAAAGGTAAGCAGGTCATCTACAGGCGATCGCGCAAGGCCGGAACTTCTGGCAAACTCATCGGAGGATTGCAGAGCAAAGCGCATGCCGTAAAGGGCCGAATATAAACTGACATCACCGGATGTGATCGTCCGTGGTGTGGCATGACGGATGATCTGTCCCAGTGTGAAATCTTCAAAATAATTGCCGGTGAAAGTTTTAGTCATTCATCCCTCCAATAGCTTCGGATAATGCCACAAGCCGCCGGGCATTTTCCACATGCAGATTTTCTATCAGCTTGCCGTCCAACAGCACCACACCCTTGCCCTGGGTTTCGGCCTCACCGAAGGCCTCAATGATCCGCCGGGCAAATTCAAGCTCTGATGATGACGGGGCAAAGGTTTCATTAGCTCCGGCCAGTTGTTTTGGATGGATCAGGGTTTTACCATCAAAGCCAAATTCCAGTCCTTGCAGACAACTTGCCCGGAAACCCTCTTCATCACCAAGGTCCAGATAAACCCCGTCCAGTATTTCAATATTTTCCGCCCGCGCCGCCAGCATACATAACCCCAAAGCGGTCAGCACCGGCAGTCGCATGATCGTATGATGGGCATGAAGATCTTTGACCAGATCACTGGTCCCCATAACAAAACACGTGAGATTATCCGAGCTGCCTGCAATTTCTGCCGCATTTAGCATGGCACGCGGTGTTTCCATCATACACCAGATTTTAGTTTTTTCAGGGGCACCAAACTCTATCATCATTTTTTCGGTCTGCAACACCATGTCAGCATTTTCCACCTTGGGCAGCAGGATCGCATCTGGCCCCGCCGCACAGGCCGCTTTCAAATCATCTGCGGCCCACTCGCTATCCATACTATTGATACGTATGATCAGTTCCCGCGAACCGTAGCCACCCGCCTTGACCGCATCAGCCACAAGTGTTCGTGCATCCTGCTTTGCCGCGACCGCCACCGCATCTTCAAGATCCAGTATCAGGCAATCCGCCGCCAGCTCTTTTGCTTTTTCCAGTGCGCGCGGGTTAGAGCCGGGCATATATAAAACGCTTCTGCGGGGTCTGATCTGATTACTCATGGGGTGTATCCTTACCAATATTGATATATTATTTCACAATACTCATCATTTTTATAACATGCTTATATATTTTATAGTCGCGCATGACAAGATGCTGCATTGCAATAATGTTTAGATATGAAATACAGGTTGATTTAGTTTTCTCACCCGATAAAACTAGGCAACGTACTAATAAATTATGCACAATTCTGCGCGCACATAATTTATTAGTACGTTGCCTAAAGCCATAACAAGGGATAATATTTTATGATCAATCTTAAAAAAATAACTATTTCCAGTATAATTTCAGTCTTGATGATTTTTTGCGCTAATGCCGACTCCTTATCGGATCAGGACAAGGAACGAATTCTGGCTCTGAAAAATACCGCACTTTCATCTAATCTGGCCTACGACATTGACGAATCGCTAACCACCGAGGTTGGGCCAAGAAGGGTGGGCACCCCCGGTGACAAGCTAGCCGTCAAATGGGCGGTTGCCAAGATGAAACAGCTGGGCTTTGACAGGGTATGGACTGAAGAGGTCATTCATCATCAATGGATCAGGGGCACAGCAGAGGCCCGCATCATCGCCCCCTACCCCCAAAGAATGGTTGCCATCGCCCTTGGCGGCAGCGTGGCTACGCCCGTGGACGGCATCACAGCCGAAGTAGTGGAATTTAAGAATTTTGCCGAACTTTCTTCCGCAGAACCGGATAGCCTAAACGGAAAAATTGCTTATGTATCATATCGCATGGAACGGAAAATTGACGGTTCCGGATATGGGCCAGCGGTGAAAACCCGGGCCGCCGGTCCCAGCTATGCCGCCGCCAAGGGAGCCATTGCCCTGATTATGCGGTCCGTTGGGACCGATGATGATCGCATTGGCCATACGGGTGGCCTTCAATATATAGAAGGCACGGCAAAAATTCCTGGTGCCGCCCTGTCCAACCCCGATGCGGATTTGCTCTCGCGGCAGATCGCGCGCGGCAATCCGGTTAAGGTTTTCCTGAAGCTGACAGCAGAGCGAAAAGATGATGTTCCGGTCACCACAGCCAATGTTATCGGCGAAATTACCGGTAGCGAGAGTCCCGATGAATATGTGGTGATGGGCGCCCATCTGGATAGCTGGGACGTAGGTACCGGGGCCGTAGATGACGGCATCGGTGTCTCTATCACACTGGCCGCCACCCATTATATTGCAAATCTGCCGCAACGTCCGAAACGTACAATCCGGGTTATCCTGTTCGCTGCGGAAGAAGTGGGGCTTGTGGGGGCCAAACAATATGTCAAAACCCACGGCCATGACATGGGAAATCATGTGATCGGAGCAGAATGGGATTTCGGCACTGGTCGGATTTATGAAATGAAGCCCGGCGTTGGGCCATCTGCCCTGAACGCTATTCGGGAATTGGCGGAATTACTGGCGCCACTCGGGGTGTCTTTAAGCCCCAAGAATGATGCCAAGGGACAATCGGATATGAGCGCGCTGGGCAAGCGCGGTATGCCGGCGGTGAATTTCAGCCCAGATGGCATGACATATTTTGACTATCACCATACGGAAAACGACACGCTGGACAAAGTGGATGCTGAAGCCCTGAAGCAGAATACTGCCGTTTATACCATCTTCAGCTATTTCGCCGCCCAATCGGGAATAGATTTCAGGAAGTGAATTGACCAAGAAACATCACCATAAAGGCGGCTGTCATTGCGGCAATATCCATTTCATATTTGATACGGATATTGCCGTACCTAAAATAATCCACCGATGCTGCACCTGTCGTTTCTGTCGAAAACAGGGCGCGCGCTATACCAGTGACCCAAAGGGTATATTGAATGTAACCATATCCGAGAAAGACAATATCAATTGTTATCGCTTTGGTCACAAAACAGCGGACTTTATCTTCTGCAAAACCTGTGGCACAATGCCTTTAATCACCTCGGAAATTGACGGTAATACTTATGCGGTACTTAATGTGAATTGCCTGAATAACAATGGTCAATTACAGGACGGTGACCAGAAATTCAGCTATGACGCGGAAAAGACTGAAGACCGCCTTGCCCGCCGAAAAAAACGATGGATCGGCAAAATCGTCTTTCATTAAAAAAGGCAGGCCCATTTGAGCCTACCTTTTTAACATCATTAATTTAGCTTACCAACCGCAACTGCGGCCTTTGTTCTGCTCGTCCAGCCATAGTTTAAGCGGGGCGAAATATTCCAGAACCGCGCTACCGTCCATCTGGCGCGTGCCGATGAAGGCTTCCAATGCATCAGGCCAGGGCTGGCTCGCACCCATTTCCAGCATAGCGTTGAATTTGGCGCCCACTTCCTTGTTGCCATAAATGGTACAACGATGCAGGGGACCCTCTACGCCCGCCATTTCACAGGCCGCTTTATGGAACTGAAACTGTAGGATATGGGCGATGAAATAACGGGTATAGGACACATTATTGGGGATATGATATTTTGCCCCCGGGTCAAAGGCATCCGCCTCTCTGTCCACCGGCGCTTTCACACCCTGATATTTTTCACGCAGGGCCCACCAGCCTTTGTTATAATTTTCCGGTGTCAATTCACCATTGAAAACCTGCCACCGCCACTGGTCCATCAACAGACCAAAGGGCAAAAAAGCTACTTTTTCCAGAGCCCGGTTCATGAGCAGGCCCAAATCCCCGTCAGCACTTGGCACCTGATCCAGCAAACCCACCTGTTTCAAATATTCAGGGGTAATGCTGAGCACGACCGTATCACCGATGGCTTCATGAAAACCGCCATTGGCTCCGGTCTGGTGATAATAATCCTGCGCTTTATAAGCCCGCTGATAGAAATTATGACCCAGTTCGTGATGAACCGTATCAAAATCTTCTGCGGTAATGGTAGTACACATTTTGATGCGGATATCATCCTGGCTGTCCATACTCCATGCGCTGGCATGACAGGCAACCTCCCGGTCCTGCGGCTTAGTGATCAGGGACCGTGACCAGAAAGTATCCGGCAGCGGGTCAAAACCCAGTGAGGTGAAGAAATTTTCACCGGATTTGACCATCTGTTTTTCATCATATCCGGCTTTTACCAACTGCTCGGTCAGATTATAACCGGCATCATTGGTTTCCGGAGCGACCATGTCATAGATATTACCCCATGACTGCGCCCACATATTACCCAGAAGATGGGCTGGAATAGGGCCGTCTTTGGTCACAACATCATCACCATACTGATCATTAAGCTTGGCCCGTACATGGCATTGAAGGGAATCATAAAGCGGCTTGACCTGTCCCCAGAGACGATCGGCTTCAGCCCGGAAATCATCGGCTGGCATGTCATATTTAGACCGCCACATATAACCCACATCAGGATAACCAAGCTCATTTGCACCCTTATTACCAATCTCCACCATGCGGGCATATTTATCACGCATCACAGGGGATACCGTACGCCATCCTGTCCATGCTTCGAGCAATTCTTCATGGCTGCGCGACGTAGCCATAACCTTGCTCAGTTCGCCCAGATTGCGGCCCTTGGGGTCTTTTCCGGTGGCATATAGACTGCTCAGACTGGCATTGATCTTAGCCATTTCCTTATTCTCAGCAGCATTGGCCGGAGCAGGTACATTGATGCCCAGTTTGATGCTTTCCAGCTTGCGGCGCAGAACCGGTTCCAGCACCAGATCATTATATTTCTTTGCCTCACCGGCATATTTCACCCGCAACGCTGTCATTTCCGCATCGACCTTAGCCACGATAGCATTGGTGTCCTCGGTAATAAAATTGGCGTTAACCCATGCGACCTGCGCTTCGAACAAACCTCTTTCGGTAAGGTCTTTTTCCACCGCCGCCACAAAGGCTTTGGCATCCGCCGCTGTTGCTGCGGATTTCTTGTCGGTATCCACCTCAACTTCACAACCTGCCAACATCATGGCAAGCACCAGTAAACTCGTTTTTCTAATCATAATAATCCCTTATCCCTATGGTTAATCTATCTGTTAATGCTCCTTAGTATGGGCGATATAATCGTCCACCTGCTCTTTTAAAATTTCCAACGGTAACGACCCATTCGTCAAAATGACATCATGGAAAGCCCGAATATCAAAATCCTTGCCCAGCGCGGCTTTAGCTTGTGTCCTGAGTTCCAGAATTTTCAGCATGCCCATCTTATAGCCCAATGCCTGTCCCGGCCAAACCATATAACGTTCGATTTCGGCCACCACATCTGACATGGCATAGCCCGTATTACGGAACATGTAATCTATGGCTTCTTCCCGGGTCCATCTTTTATAATGCAGGCCAGTGTCAACCACCAGACGAACCGCCCGGAAGAGTTCCGCCTGAAGACGTCCAATATCATCAAAACTATTGTCCTGTAGTCCCAGTTCCTTGGCGAGCCGTTCTGAATATAGCGCCCAGCCCTCCACATAAGCATTATAAAAGCTGTATTTTCGGAACATGGGCAGGTCTTTCATCTCCTGCGCGATGGCAATCTGGAAATGATGGCCCGGAACGGCCTCATGATAGGCCAGTGTCCGCATACCGTATTTCGGTGTCGCCTTTATATCATAGAGATTGGCCCAGAAGATGCCGGGCCGTGAACCATCCAGTGCGGGATCAGAATAATAGGCACCGGGGGCTGATTTTTCAGAAAATTTCGGTACCCGCCGAACCTCAACACCCACTTTTGGTTTCACATTAAAGACAGTGGCGACAGTGGCATTCACTTCTTCAATGATAGTGGCGTAATCCTTTAATATCTGGGCGCGGCCCTGATCGTCATCACTATAATAAAATTCTTGTTTGTCGGCCATTTTCTGTATCAGGACTTCAAAGCCCTGCGCCATGTCATAACCTTCTTTTTTCAGGATCGTCATAATCTCTGTCTGAATACGCGCTACTTCGGAAAGGCCCAGTTTATGGATTTCAGCCGCCGTCAAATTGGTGGTGGTGCTTTCCTTAATTTTTGCCTGATAGTAATTATCCCCGTCAGGTAACTTCCAGACACCCGCATCACTGCTGGCAATCTCATATTGTTCATTTAAAAAGACCAGCGCTTGATTATAGGCTGGATAAACCGCCCGCGTTATGGCCTGTTGTGCTTTATTTAAAAGATCTTTCTTATCCCCATCGTTAAGGTCCTTCAGGCTGTCAACTTTCCCCGCGAAGCTTTTAAAGAGGATATTTTCGCGCACGGCCTGTGCCGTGAAGGCCTTATTGGCTTCAATAACCTTGCCCAGCAAAGATTTTGGTAAAATAATGCCTTTTTCCTGCTGGATTTTCATGCGGATCAACATATGGTCAAACTGTGCCGTCACACCATGTAGGCGGGCAATATAATCCTCCGCATCGGCCACTGAAGCAATCTGATGATAGCCGTTCATGAACAGCGGGTAATCATTCATCAGGCCATCAAGCTGGGTGATGCCATAACCATGAAAACGGTATTTATCGAGTTCAAAATCATTTTCCATCTGCCAGCGCATGAGCCGGGCGGAAAGGCGTTCGTTCCTATTCAGCGATGCCACATCATAAGCCATAAGAAGATCATAGTTATGATGGTCCAGAGCCATATTTTTTTCTTCATGGGCCAGCGATTTATCATCAAGCTTATCATGTCGCCATGATTTTCCCTGCTGTTCCATAAAGCGGGTATAGGTCAGGCTTTCCGGCGAATCCATCAGGCCTTCTTCAAATACTTCCTGAAAAAAATCATTGATTTCAACGGGAGCCTTATCAACAGCAAATGCCGTAGAGCTGCTCATGAGAATAGTGAAAAAACCGACGGCGATTTTACTTTTGATATATGACTGATAAGACAATTTGATACTCCGATACAATTTTGGGAACGACGTTAACAAATACGCAGGAATTGTCATGCCTAAAATACGATGAAGTGACAAAAAAAAGAGATAGATGAAAACACCTATCTCTTTTCAAAATTATCTTCTGATCAGCCCCCCTAATTCAGAATATTCGATTATGCTTTTTTCAGATAATCGTTACACAGCTTCTCTGCGATCTGAATCGCATTCAAAGCTGCACCTTTCAGAAGGTTATCGGAAACGCACCATAGATTAATACCGTTCTTCACCGTTGTATCACGACGTATACGGCTGACATAGGTGGCAAAATCTCCGGCACAGTCAACAGGCGTCACATAACCGCCATCCTCTCGCTTGTCCACAACCATAAGACCGGGCGCGGTGCGCAAAATTTCACGAATTTCTTCCTCATCCACCGGCTTTGCAAATTCTATATTAATGGATTCCGCATGGCAGAGGAATACGGGAACCCGAACGCAAGTAGCGGTCACCCGAATATCCGGGTCGAGGATTTTTGCCGTCTCCGCGACCATTTTCCATTCTTCCTTGGTGTCGCCGCTGTCCATAAAGACATCGATATGCGGGATCACATTAAAGGCGATCTGTTTTGGATAAACATCGGGCTCAATGGGATCATTGACATAAATCGCCCGTGTTTGTGACCATAGCTCATCCATGGCGGCCTTGCCGCTACCGGAAACAGACTGATAGGTTGACACCACAACACGCTTGATTTCGGCATAATCATGAAGCGGCTTTAGAGCAACCATCATCTGTGCCGTGGAACAGTTGGGGTTGGCGATAATATTCTTCTTGGTATAGCCTGCAAGCGCGTCTCCGTTCACTTCCGGCACGATTAATGGTACATCCGGGTCCATGCGGAAGTGGGAGCTGTTATCAATCACGACACAGCCTTGTGCGCCGACCTTCTCACCCCATTTTTTGGAAATGGCGCCACCCGCAGACATCAGGGCAATATCAGTGTCTGAAAAATCATAATCATCAAGACATTTTGTCTTTATGGTCTTGTCTCCGAAGGTAACCTCCTGACCCAGTGAACGACGCGAGGCCAATGGCACGACTTGCGAAACCGGAAACTGACGTTCCGCCAATATATTCAACATTTCCCGGCCAACATTTCCGGTCGCGCCCACAACGGCAACTTTATACGACATTTTTTAACTCCAAATTCTTTATGTGTTCAGACTGTCCATAGCCCTTAAAATACTGTCCCCCATTACGGAGGTTGAAACTTTAGCCTTGCCCGGCTGCATAATATCCGCCGTACGCAGCCCGCCTTCTAGCACCTTTTGCACCGCACCCTCAATAAGCTGCGCTTCCGCACTACAGTCATAAGTATAGCGCAGGGCCATGGCGAGGCTCAGAATAGTGGCTATGGGGTTGGCTAATCCCTGTCCGGCAATATCCGGCGCACTGCCGTGAACCGGCTCATACATGGCGCATCCCCCTTTGACACCCAGTGCCGCTGAAGGCAGCATGCCCAATGAGCCTGTCAGCATGGCAGCCACATCGCTCAGAAGATCACCGAATAAATTATCGGTCACGATCACATCAAACTGTTTTGGCGCCCGCACCAGTTGCATGGCACAGCTGTCAGCCAGCATGTGATCAAGTGCAATATCAGGATAATTTTCTGCAACCTTGGTCACTTCTTCCCGCCACAAAAGACCGCTTTCCATGACATTGGCTTTTTCCGATGACGTTACCCGACCAGCCCGCTTGCCTGCCATATCAAAGGCCACATGGGCAATTCGGTGAATCTCCGATGTGGTATAGACCTGCGTATTAACGCCCCGGCGTTCGCCGTTTTCTAATTCTTCAATGCCGCGCGGTTCACCAAAATACACACCGCCGGTAAGTTCCCGCACGATCATAATATCAAGGCCACTGACCAGTTCAGGCTTCAGGCTGGACGCATCCACCAGCGCATCGAAACAAATGGCCGGGCGCAGATTGGCGAACAGCTCCAGTTCCTTCCGCAGGATCAGCAGTCCGGCTTCCGGGCGTTTGTCATAATCAACTCCGTCCCATTTCGGCCCGCCAACAGCACCGAGTAATACGGCGTCCACTTGTTTGGCAAGCGCGAGCGCGCCATCTGACAAGGGTTTACCGTAGGCATCATAGGCCGCCCCGCCCACATGATCCTCATGAACGGTGAAATTCAGACCACGGTTTGCGCCTAACCAGTCAATGATACGGCGGGCCTGTGCCATAATTTCCGGCCCGATCCCATCCCCCGGCAATATCAAAAGTGAGTGTTCTTTACTCATATTTCTAATCCTTAAATAACCAAGGTTGGCTTAATCTCTTTTTCGCTTCAAAATCCTGAATAACGTCTTTCTTTTCCAGTGTCAGACCAATATCATCCAACCCATTAAGCAGACAATGACGCCGGTAAGGGTCAACTTCAAAAGATATTTTGCCACCGTCCGGACCGGAGATTTCTTGGCGTTCAAGGTCAACGGTAATGATGGCATTGGCCCCCCGGCTCGCATCATCCAGCAACAGGTCAATGACCGCCTGCGGCAATATTATGGGCAGGATTCCATTCTTGAAACAATTGCCGTAAAATATATCGGCAAAACTTGGTGCAATGATACATTTAATGCCGAAATCCTTCAAGGCCCAAGGCGCATGCTCGCGGCTGGAACCGCAGCCGAAATTCTCCCCCGTCACCAGAATTTCTGCATTCCGGTAAGCCGTCTGATTAAGGACAAAATCTTCCCGCTCCGACCCGTCATCATGATAACGGATATTGGAAAAAGAAAATTTCCCAAGACCCGTACGCTTGATGGTTTTCAGATGCTTCTGGGGGATAATCATGTCGGTATCAATATTGGGCATAGGCAGGGGGGCTGCTACCGCGCTTAATTTTGTGAACTTATCCATGCTCAAAGCTCCTTATATCGGTCAAATGACCGGTTAAAGCCGCCGCCGCCGCCATGGCGGGTGACATCAGATGAGTACGACCTTTCGGCCCCTGCCGACCCTCAAAATTACGGTTGGAAGTAGAGGCACAGCGCTCATGCGGCCCCAATTTGTCCGCATTCATAGCCAGACACATTGAGCATCCCGGCTCGCGCCAGTCAAAGCCGGCATCAATTAAAACCTGATCCAGCCCTTCTTCTTCGGCCTGTAGTTTAACCAGTCCCGACCCCGGTACCGCCCAAGCCACCACATTAGCATGGACCCTTTTCCCTTTAACCACCTCTGCCACGGCGCGGAAATCTTCTATCCGGCCATTGGTACAGGAACCAATAAACACCCGTTCAATGGTTACATCCTGTAATTTTGTCCCAGCATCAAGCCCCATATAGTCCAAGGCCCGCTGCATGGCGATTTTGCGTTCCGCATCCCGCACGTCATCGGGATTCGGTACAACGCCTGTGATCGGCAAAACATTTTCCGGACTGGTTCCCCAGGTAACCTGTGGTGCAATATCTTCGGCCTTCAGGTAAATTTCCTTGTCATATAGGGAACCGTCGTCCGTAACGAGTGTATTCCAATAAGCAACCGCCTGTTCAAAGGCCGCACCTTTAGGTGCCTGTGGCCGACCCATGACATAATCATAGGTCACCTGATCGGGGGCCACCAGACCAGACCGCGCCCCAGCCTCAATGGACATATTACATAGGGTCATGCGCCCTTCCATGGAAAGGTCACGTATGGCCGAGCCCGTAAATTCAATGACATATCCCGTGCCACCGGCTGTGCCGATCTCGCCAATGATGGCAAGGGCAATATCTTTGGCCGTGATTCCCGCAGCAACAACACCGTCCACATCAATACGCATATTCTTCTGACGCTTCAGCACCAGCGTTTGTGTCGCCATGACATGCTCGACCTCGGAAGTTCCGATACCAAAGGCCAAGGCGCCAAAAGCACCGTGGGTAGAGGTATGGCTGTCACCGCAAACAATGGTCATTCCGGGTTGGGTAAAGCCCTGTTCAGGCCCCACGATATGAACAATACCCTGTCGGGCATCCAGCATAGGAATATAGTTCACCCCAAATTCCGCGCAGTTCTCAGCTAATGTATCCAGTTGAATCTGGCTATCCTTGGCATTGACCGCTGTGGCCCGGTCGGCACTGGTTGGTACATTATGATCAGGCACCGCCAGCATGGCATCAGGGTGAGCCAATTTCCGGCCCGCCGCCCGCAGTCCTTCAAAGGCTTGGGGGCTAGTAACCTCATGAATGATCTGACGATCAATATAAATCAGGCAGTTGCCGTCATCCTGCTGTTCAACAATGTGACTTTGCCATAATTTGTCATATAAAGTTTTGGCCATAAAATATCCATAATAAAAAAGGGGCTCGTTATAAGTCGAGCCCCTTGTTCTTTTTAGGGCTCTTGTATTAAAGCCCGGATTTTCTTAAAACTTAAGTCGATCAGGCTTCCTCTGAGGTGGTAATTGCCTCAGTTGTTGTCGCCGTTGGTTTTTTCATCCAGTCTTTTCTTTCCGCAATACGGGCTTTCTTGCCGCGTAGAGGACGAAGATAGTAGAGTTTCGCACGCCGTACTTTACCACGACGGATAACTTCAATGCTATCCACATTTGGTGAATATAATGGGAAGACACGCTCAACCCCTTCACCGTAAGAAATTTTACGGACCGTGAAGGATGAATTCAACGCCCGGTTGGAGCGTGCAATGCAAACCCCTTCATAGGCCTGAATACGCTCACGTGTACCTTCGATAACTTTCACGTTAACCCGCAAAGTATCACCAGCCGCAAACTCAGGTATTTCCTTACCGTCTGTGAGCTTGGCAATCTGCTCTTTTTCAAATTTTTCTACAATATTCATAACAGTCTCTCTTTTCGCTGACCCGCTTATATAGCAAGGGTCTTTAAATTCCAACATCTTTATTTCGCATCATTTACATCCTCATTTCTGGGGACGAATATACTTTTCCCAAAGGTCTGGACGACGTGTCTTGGTCAGCTTTTCTGACTGGCCCGTCCGCCATTCCTTTATTTTGCCATGGTGCCCCGATTGCAGCACTTCCGGTATCTCTCTCCCTTCCCAAACCTTGGGTCGGGTATAGTGGGGATATTCAAGCAATCCCACTTCAAAACTCTCTTCAGTCAGGGTGTCCGCATCACCGATCACCCCGGGGATAGTCCGCACCACCGCATCCACTAATGCCATGGCCGCCAATTCCCCGCCGGAAAGCACAAAATCACCGAGGCTGACCTCTTGTATATTCCGTGCTTCCAGAACCCGCTCATCTACGCCCTCAAACCGGCCACAAAGAAGCGTTATACCTTTTTTGCCGGCAAATTCCCGGATCAAATCCCGATCCAGTCTTTTGCCTCGCGGTGATAAATAGACCAAAGGCCATTCATCACTATTTTTACCATCACAGCTCACATCGTCTATGGCAGCCGCCAGAACATCGGCCCGCATCACCATGCCCGGACCACCGCCTGACGGCGTATCGTCCACATTGCGATGTTTATCGGTCGCATAGTCCCTGATCTGGGTCACATTCATGGCCCATAGCCCCTTGTCCAATGCCTTGCCCGCAAGCGAGACACCGAGCGGCCCCGGAAACATTTCCGGGTGAAGGGTCAAGACCTGTGCTGTCCAGACCGACTCAGTCATCGTCTTCCTGATCTTCGCCGTAAGCAGCGCGATCAATCACCAGAAACCCACCATCAATATTCACTTCCGGAACAATAGCGTCCCGAAAGGGGTACATCTTTGTACCGGATGCGGGGCTATTCTGAACATCATCCAGTTTCACCTCCAACAAATCTCCGGCACCGAAATTATAAATGGCCTGAACCACACCGAAGGGCTTGCCATCCAATTCGCGGGCGATAAGGCCTTCCATGTCTTCGTAATAATAACTGCCTTCTTCTTCAATATTAGGCAAATTATCCCGCGACACATAAAGCTTCACACCTTTTAAGCCTTCTGCCTGATCCCGATCACTGACACCTGAAATCTGGCAGGCATAGCCCACCTTGATTTTATGCATCAGCTTGACATCACGCTGCTCGCCCCGGCTATGAAGATCAGGGAAGATGGTAACAGCCCCCTGTGCCAGCAACGTTTCCAGATCATCAGTAAAGACCTTTAGGCGTGTAGCCCCTTTGACCCCGACAGCACCAACGATCACCCCGATTGAAATCCATTCAGGACCAATCTCGGGTTCTTCACGTCGGGAATGCACATATTGAGGTCGCGACATGAGCTTACGTCCTTAGGCCTCGGCAGTTTCTTCGGCTGGCGCTTCTTCAACAGGAGCGGGTGCCGCAGCAGCTTCAGCTTTGGCTTTTTTCTCTTCAACACGTTCCAGAGCCTTGGCACCTGCCTTGGCTTTGTTAGGGTTATTGCTGGCTTCACGCTTGTACAGGCCGGCCGCATCCAGAAAACGGGCTACACGGTCAGTAGGCTGTGCGCCCTGTTCCAGCCAATATTTAATCCGGTCTTCGACCAGATTAACACGGTCTTCGTGATCTTTTGGCAGAAGCGGGTTATGGGTTCCCACTTTCTCAATATAACGACCATCGCGCGGTGAACGCACATCGGCAACAACAATACGGTAATAAGGGCGTTTCTTTGCGCCCCCACGAGCCAATCTAATTTTAACAGCCATTCCGGCTAATCCTTTCTTTGTTTAAATACATCGTTTTTAATTTATGAGGAATTATTCCCCGAGTTAAATTTACTTCGGAAGCAACCCTTCCATTCCGGGGGGTATCTGACCCGGCAGGGGCATGCCCTTGCCACCCATTTTACCCATCTTCTTCATCATACCCGCCATCTGTTTCTGCATCTTGATCAGCTTGTTGACCTCTTGCACGGTTGAGCCTGAACCGGCGGCAATTCTTTTCTTGCGCGACGCGTTCAATAATTTAGGACGGCCTCTTTCCAGAGGTGTCATGCTGTTGATGATCGCTTCCTGCCGTTTCAGGAGATTGTCATCAACATTGGCACTGGCCATCTGTTTCTGCGCCTTGCCGATACCGGGCAACATGCCCAGAATACTTGACATGCCACCCAACTTTTTCATCTGACGAAGCTGGGACCGCAGATCATCAAAATCGAACTGGCCCCTCTTCATCTTTTTGATCATTTTTTCGGCGTCTTCGGCCTCAATGGTCTCGGCGGCCTTTTCCACAAGGGAAACCACATCGCCCATACCCAGAATACGTGATGCCACGCGTTCGGGATGAAATTCTTCCATGTCTTCAAGCTTTTCACCGATACCAACCAGTTTGATCGGCTGTCCGGTAACGGCCCGCATACTCAATGCCGCACCACCGCGTCCATCACCATCCATACGGGTCAGAACCACACCGGTAATGCCGATCTGGTCGCTGAAGGATTGCGCCACATTGACCGCATCCTGTCCGGTCAAACTATCCACTACCAGCAATGTCTCGTGAGGGTCGGTGGCATTACGAACCCCGATTACCTCTGACATCAGGGTCTGATCAATATGCAGACGACCCGCCGTATCCAGCAGCACAACATCCATGCCCTGTAGCTTGGCCGCCGTCATGGCCCGCTTTGCAATATCGACGGGCAGCTGGCCCTCAATGATCGGCAGGGTGGGCACATCAATCTGCTGGCCTAGAACTTTCAGTTGCTCCATAGCCGCCGGACGATAAATGTCCAGCGAAGCCATCATGACTTTTTTATTTTCTTTTTCTTTAAGCCGTTTGGCAATCTTGGCCGCAGAAGTGGTTTTACCGGAACCCTGCAGACCAACCATCAGGATCGGAACCGGCGCCACCGCCGCAAGGCTGATACCGACCGTATCACTGCCCAGCATTTCCACCAGTTGATCATTAACGATCTTGACGACCATCTGACCGGGGGAGACGGACTTCATAACTTCCTGTCCGACAGCGCGGTCTGTTACACTGGCAATGAAATCTTTGACCACGGGTAGGGCAACATCGGCCTCCAACAGTGCAATACGCACTTCCCGCATAGCTTCCCTGACGTCACCCTCTTTCAGAGCGCCGCGTCCTTTCAGCTTGTCAAATATACCGCCTAGCTTATCGCTTAAACTGTCAAACATTTTTAGTTATTCTCTTTCTTGGTTTTGTTTCCGGTGTTCTTCAAACACCATGAAACGCGCTCAAGGCTGTCTTCTATGTTCTCTTTCTTGGTTTTGTTTCCGGTGTTCTTCAAACACCATGAAACGCGCTCAAGGCTGTCTTCTTATTCGTCTTATATCTGCGTTATCTATAACAACATGAAACACAGCGGCTGCAAAAATCACATAACACAAACGCACCAGTGGGCGAACCTTCGCTGACTGGTGGGCATCCTTGGACGCAATTCTTCTGCAAATCCTTGATAACGAGCGGAAAATATGGTGATTTTACCCAAGAGTCAAGTTCTTGTTTCCAGAACAGCAAAAAAATGTAATAAGAACAAAAAAAGACAGCTACCTGATTATAACACCCAAGTGAAATATCTAAAAAAGGGAAACTTAATAGTAATGTTTAACAAATCTAAAATTGCCCTGCTCAGCGCATCTGCTCTGGCTATGACCAGCCTGATGACAAACCAGGCTCAGGCCGGGCTGGACGGTAATCCGTTTGAAGGTCTTTATCTTGGCTTTAATGCGAACTATTCCAAAGTTACTTCAAATGCTACATTTGAAATACTTGAGCCGACAATTAACATATTCAACGGCATCTCGTCCATAGACGAAAGTGCCGGGTATGGCGGCGTGCTATATGGCGGGATTGGCACTAATATCTTGGGCCCTATGTATGTGGGTATCGAGGGCGGACTGGGTGTTAATGGTGGCACGGCAAGTATTTCTGATGGCACGGCTGAAATGGGCCTGAAAGCCGGTTTCTCCTTTGATGTCACGGGACGCATCGGTATGACCGTATCGGAAAATATCCTGATTTATGGTTTGGGCGGCTATACTTCCATGAAGTTCAGCAGCCAAGGCTTCCTTAATGATCAGTCAGCAAGCAAAGGCGGCTACCGTTATGGTGCCGGGTTAGAATTTATGATTATGGAAGATATTGCCATTCGGGTAGAGTATGCCAGAACAGAACATTCTGCCCTCACCTGGATAAATGGTGGTGACAGCTTCCGCTTTGACCCCAGCACCCAAGTGATCAAAATCGGCGTAATTCTACATATGGATTAATCTTTATCAAGACGGTCAGGGCTTATTCGTCCTGACCGTCTACCCCTATTAGCTTTTCACTATGGATGACCACATCCTGTTTGATCCTCTCCATAAATTCCGGCTTGTCTAATCCCCGTTCTATAGCGGGATGATATTCCATTACAATCGTGCCCGGCTTGTTAAAGGGGCTACCCTTCAGCCAGTGAGCCCCGGTGTTGGTAGATGCACAGATTACCGGAATATCAACCTCATTTTGCATATAATAGACACCGGACTTTAATTTTTTCCTCTTGCCCACAGGAATCCGCGTACCCTCGACAAATAATAGCAGTGGGATTTTCTGCTTTACCAGTATTCGTGCTATTTCCCCGGTTTTATCCTTTGCTTCGCCCTTGCCCCGATTAATGGATATTACCTCCATTTTTTCCAGAACCTGCTTGAAACCAAAGACTTTGAACAGTTCAGCCTTGGCAAGTGCTGTCAGGTTTGGCATGCGACGATAGGTGATCAGAGCTTCCAGATTGCTCATATGTTTACAGCATAGAATGAATCCCTTGTCGGTGGGTAGATTTTCAATACCCCGCTCTTCCACCGTGATGCCGCTGATTTTATCCAGCAGGAAGAACACCGTATTGAACCAAAGCGATAAACATCGCCGCATGGGTTTTGGAGATTTGAGAAAAGACACCGGCACCAGTACAAGTACAACATACAACGGTGCCGTGGTCCAAAATAGAAAATTAAAAATCAGGGAACGGATTTGACTCATATAACATACTCAGATTCTTCAAGTTTTGATGCCATGTTATTTATTTCATGGGGTCTTGTCAAAAAGCATATTTCACGATTGATGTTGACAGTGCATATATATCTGATATGTTGTCACTGTAAACATAATGGGTGATTCTATTTTTATCGTGAGATTTATTAAATGACCGAAAATAATGACTACAAGGGTGAGGATATCACAACGCCAACCTCATTTTATAGCCACTATAAATTCCACCTTGGTCTGGGTGCTATTCTCCTCGTGGTGCTAGGCAGTACCCTATTTTTTGCCCGGTCATCGGCATTGGCTAGCCTGAATGATGACCAAGCCGCGCTGGCTCAGGCACTTATGGTCAACACAACTGTACTTAAGGCGGTTGATCACTATCAGATAAAGCAGAAATATTCCGGCAGCATCGTGGCGGGCAGGGAAAGTGATCATGGTTTTGACAAAGCCGGACTTCTGGCAGAAGTTCTAGTTGACGAAGGCGCACAGGTAAAAAAGGGTGATATTCTGGCCCGACTGGATATGCGGCGCTTTGATTCCCGCGAAAGAGAACTGGATGCCGACCTTGCTCAGGCGAAGGCTCTGAATGTGGAGACAAAGGCCCTTCTTGACCGGGCCGAGGCAACATTTGGCCGTTACAGGGTTCTTCTGGAAAAAAAGCATGTTTCCGAACAAAAATTTGATCAGGTAAAATTTGATCTGATCGCCCTGAAAGCCCGCAAAGTTGCCACAAATGCCGCCGTGACAAGATCAGAAGCAGCCTTGAAAAGTCTGGAAATTGACCGGGAACTGGCAACCTTAACCGCCCGTTTTGATGGCAGTGTCATCCGCCGATATATGGATGAGGGAACCGCGCTTAGTGCCGGCATGCCTGTGATACGTCTGATCGAAGACCGCAAGCTTGAAATTCATGTGGGGTTACCGGGAACAGCAACCATGGCACTGACACCGGGAAAGAGCCACGATTTTAGCTATCAAGGCAAAAAAATAACGACCAAATTGCGTTCTATCCTAAGAAGGGTGGATCAATCAACCCGTACCGTAACCGCCATTTTTGATGTGACAGATGACACTATGGATATAAGAGCCGGGGACCTGGCCCAACTGACCGTGAATACCCATATTCAGCAGAAGGGTTTCTGGCTGCCGAGCGATGCCCTAGCCGAAAGCCGTCGCGGGTTGTGGAGCGTCTATAGCCTGAGGCCATATAATGGTTCCTTCGAATATGGCACCCTGTCCCGACAGGAATTACAGGTTCTCTATACTGATTCCAATCGCGTTTTTGTTCGGGGGACATTGCAGGATGGTGACCGCATTATTTCCGGCGGTATTCACCGCCTTGTTCCCGACCAGCTTGTTCGTATTGCTGGGGCTAATTAATCATGTGGAGCAATCTTTTTTTCCGGAACCGGCGTCTGACGACCCTTACCATCGGCCTTATTCTTGTGGCCGGCCTTTCCGCTATTTCCTCTCTGCCGCGACAGGAAGACCCAAGCCTCACCCATCGTTTTGATGCGGTAAATACAGCCTTCCCCGGTGCCAGTGCGGAAAGGGTTGAGGCATTGGTCACGGAAAAAATTGAAGCCGCCTTAAGTGAAATTGATGAAATCAAACGCTTGCGCAGCACATCGCGTACGGGCATGTCCACGGTGGGTATTGAATTCGAAGATTCCGTTCCAAAGGAAAATGTTGAAAATCTCTGGTCGCAGATACGCGATAAGATGAAGGATGCGGAACAAGAACTACCCGAAGGTGCTGGCACGCCCTATTTGCTGGATCGGGAAAGTGCGGTCTTTACCTTTATGGTTGGCCTGACATGGGATATGCCCACAGAACCGCAGGTCGATATTTTAGGCCGCTTCGCCAAGGAGCTTGAACGCATTATCTCGCCGACCCCCGGCACTGAAGAAACCGACGTTTTTGGCGAACTGGATGAAGAATATATTGTCACCATTGACCCTGATGCGCTGGCCTCGGTCGGACTAACTGTGAAAGACGTATCGGACGCCATTGCGCGTACGGATTCCAAAGTTCCCGCCGGACAATTGCGCGGGTCGGGCCATGACCTGATACTGGAAGTGGGCGGCGAACTGAAATCGGAAGACCGCATTCGCAACATCCCTTTAAAACAAACTGCTACAGGTCAGTTTCTGCGCGTCAGTGACGTGGCAAAGGTCCATAAAGGTTTCCGTACGCCAGTCTACAGTATGGCTCTGCTAAATGGCAAACGCGGCATCATCGTGGGAGCCAAGGTTAATGACAGCCTTCGCGTTGATCGCTGGGTTGCAACCTTACAGGCGGAACTGGATCAGTTCCGAAAAACCCTGCCCGATGGCGTGAAGGCAGAGGTAATCTTTAATCAGGATGTTTACTCTACAGATCGCCTGTCTACCCTGCTTGGTAATGTTTTTCTGGGGGCCGGGATCATCGTCCTGATCATGATTTTCATGATGGGCTGGCGATCGGCCATACTGGTGGCGACGGCATTGCCGCTGACGGTTTTGATGGTTATGGCAACCTTCCATTTTATGGATATACCGCTACATCAGATGTCCATTACCGGACTGATCATTGCGTTGGGTCTGTTAATCGATAATGCCATTGTTGCCGTGGATGAATATCGCAAATCCAGAATACTGGGCCACGATGTAGCATCATCCATTTCAAAAATGGTCAAGCATCTGACCATTCCCCTGCTGGCATCAACCATGACCACTTCACTGACCTTCATGCCCATCGTCCTATCGCCCGGTGCCACCGGTGAATTTATCGGCACTATTGGCCTTGCGGTTATTATTTCGCTATTTTCATCACTGTTTCTGGCTTTAACCATCATTCCGGCACTGGCGGGATATTTTGATCGGGGCGAGTTACTTCAGGCCAAATGCAGTATCCTGCAGAGCGGCTATAGCCATACAGGTCTTAAGAAGAAATATCGTTCCGCGTTAAGCTGGTGCCTGGATCATCCCAGAAAAGCCCTCATGCTGTCCATCAGCCTGCCCCTGCTTGGGTTTGTCCTGAGCACCACATTGGTTCAGCAATTCTTCCCGCCCGTGGACCGTGATCAATTTCAGATTCAAATGACCTTGCCCCCGCAGGCCAGTCTGGAAGAGACAGCAAGGCAAGTGGGCATGGCACGGAATATTATGGCAAAATACCCGGAAATAAAAAGTGATTACTGGGTGATTGCCGAAACACCTCCTGCCGTTTTTTACAATACTTTTCTCAATCAGGCCGGATTGAATAGTTTTGCAGGGGCCTTTGTAAATACAACATCGCCAGAAGCCACAGCAGAAATCCTGCCCCGCTTACAACGCGAACTCATGGCGGGGCTACCGGATGCTATGATTTTAGCCATTCCTTTTGAACAGGGTCCGCCCTTCGAAGCCCCCATTGAGGTATTCCTTTATGGTCAGGATCTGAAAATTTTATCTGAAAAGGGTGAAGAAATCCGCAGTATTATGGCACGGACAAACACTGTCACCTATACCAGTGCAAAAATTTCACTGAGCCAACCCAAACTAAGCTTTATCCCCGATGAGGATGCTGCCGAGGCAGCTGGTCTGAAATTAAACCAGATTGCCGAACAGCTTAATAATACCCTTGAGGGCCACATTGGCGGCAGTGTGCTGGAGGGCAGTGAAAATCTTGCCGTACGGGTTCAGGTGGGCGGCACCGATCGCTCGGATCTGAATTACCTGTTTAACAATTCCCTTGTGGCGGCGGGCGGGAGCCTGACAACAGGCGGCCAACATCTGTCCGGCGTGCCGCTCAGTAGTCTTGGCACTTTGGAATTAATTCCGGCCTATAACAGTGTCAGCCGCCGGGATATGCAACGCTTAAATATTCTTCAGGGGTTCATCACCCCCTATAGTTTGCCCAGCACGGCGCTGGCTGATTTTCAACGCCGCCTGAGTGATGCCAATTTTGAGATGCCAATTGGCTATCGGATTGAATTTGGTGGTGAGACAGAAAAACGGTCTGAATCCCAGAGCGAATTATTTTCGACTGTTCTGCCCCTTCTGGTGGTCATGATGGGAATTCTGGTGCTGGCGTTTAACAGCTTTACGTCAGCATTGATCATCGGGGGGGTAGCCTTTTTCAGTTCGGGGCTGGCGTTTTTGGCCATCTGGTTATTTGGTTTTCCCATGGGTTTTACCGGCATCATGGGGACGATGGGACTGATCGGTCTTGCCATCAATGACAGCATTGTGGTGCTGGCGGCCCTGCGCGCCAATGAGAAAGCCCGAACCGGTGACAAGCAAGTGATTGTTGATATTGTATTGGGGGCCACCCGTCATATCATTTCCACAACCCTGACCACTATTGGCGGGTTTATGCCGTTAATAATCTGGGGTGGGGTCATGTGGCCACCGCTGGCCACAGCCATTTCCGGCGGCATGGTCGGTGCGACATTGCTGGCTCTGATATTTGTACCAACCCTCTATTATCTCCGGGTAAGTCGCCGTGCGCGGAAACGACTGGCAAGCAAAGAAGGCTTGATCCGCGTCAGGACCGCTTGAAATCGCCATAAGACAGATAATAAAAACGCACCGTTAACAGAACGAATGAAATGATGCTAGCAACCACGGTGCTTTCAAATAGTCCAACCGCGCCGCGCTCATAGGTGAAGGCCAGAATATATGACAGCGGGATCATTACAATAATATAGCTGAAAAAATATAGAGCTGTTGGTGCCCAGACGTCCCGCCGCCCCCGAAGGCCATTGCCAATCACCGTTTGCAAACTGTCAAATAACAGCATCCAGGCCGATAGGATAATCAGGGGAACGGCCACCATGACCAGCTCAGGCTCCGTTGTGAAGAAACCCGCAATATTTTCAGGAAAAATTATCAGTACCGCCAACAGAGGTAACATCATTATAACGTTGAATATCATGCCGCATGTACCCGCCAGCAAAAGATCCCGATGATCATTGCGGCCCAGGGCAATGCCAATCCTGACCGATGTAGCCCCCGCAATACCGTAAGATATCATATAGGGGATACCATAAACATTAAAGGCGATCGCCATGGCCCCCAGCGTCAGTGGTCCAATCCATCCGGCAAAGACCTCCAAAGTCGCAAAGCCCATATGTTCCGCGCCGTTGGTCAGACCCGCGCCGTAGCCGATATGCCGCAGCCGTTTCCATTTATGAAGCCTGAGATCAATCTTTTCCCTAATGCCGTAAATCTCATGGCCTTTCATTCTCAGGATAAAGAGAACCATACCAACGGCAAGAAATGTGCGGACAATTGTCGTGGCCCAGGCTGACCCCTCCGCTCCCATGGGCGCGAACCCCAGATGGCCGTAAACCAATATCCAGTTCATGAAAATATTGACCAGATTAGCAATCAACATAAAGATCATACCGGGCAAAGGCCGGTTAATACCTTCCAGAAAAAAGGTACAGGCCAGCATGACAGTTGTCATAGGAATACCAAGGGCAACGGCCTGCATCACCACTCCGCCCCCTTTGGCAATATCCGCCTGTTGCCCGAGCATAATCAACACAGGCTCCCCAAACATACAGATAACAAAACCAACCATGCCCAGGATAAAGCCATAAGGCAAAGACCGCCGCCAGATACGGCCACACTCTTTATAATCTTCGGCACCAAAGGCATTGGATGTCAGGACCATGGTCCCCATCATCAACCCGATGGATACAATAATAACCGTCGCCACCGGCACATACCCGATGCTCTGATAGGCCAGTTCCTGCGCTGAGAACCGCCCGACCATCATGGTATCCACAATGGCCATTGTCATAATGCCCAGCCGCTGTAGTACAATAGGAAAGGATAACCGAACCAGTTCCGAGAACTGCCGAGCCGTCCGCTCCCTCACCCATGAGGGGTTATGTTCATCCTGTAAATTTGCCATGATTTCTTCATAGGGGGAAGAAAAGATATTGTCATCTTTTTTTTGTGAATGGGGAGCGCTTATCGCGCGCCTTGGCCACCAGAATTAATCCCATTAAACGGGTAATAACCTAAATTTCCGGCTCTTCAACCCCGGTCTGACGACAAGCCGCCGTCACGGTATTTTTCAGCAGAACCGCAATGGTCATGGGACCGACACCACCGGGAACCGGGGTGATAGCACCCGCATTCTGTACCGCCTTGTCATATTCCACATCGCCGACCAGTCTGGTCTTCTTTACACCTTGCTCGTCTTCTTTCTCAACACGGTTGATACCCACATCAATGACCGTAGCACCGGGCTTGATCCAATTACCCTTGACCAGCTCCGGAACCCCAACTGCCGCAACCACAATATCCGCCCGTCTGACAACCGCGTCCAATTCCCTTGTCCGGCTGTGGGCCATGGTGACGGTGCAATTCTCATTGAGCAGCAACTGCGCCATGGGCTTGCCGACTATATTTGACCGGCCAACGATTACCGCATTCAGACCGCTCATATCGCCCAAACGGTCTTTAAGCATCATCACACAGCCCAATGGCGTGCAGGGAACCATGCCGCGCCCACCGGTGGCTAGCAAGCCCGAATTGATCACATGAAAACCATCCACATCCTTTTCCGGGGCAATAGCATCAATGACAGCGGCTTCGTTAATATGCTTGGGCAATGGCAATTGCACCAGAATACCATGAACCGCCGGATCATGATTCAGCTCTGCCACGAGACTTAACAATTCTGCCTCACTGACGCTCGGTTCCATACGATGCTCATAGCTGTTCATGCCCGCTTCCTTGGTGGATTTATTTTTATTGCGCACATAAACCTGACTTGCCGGGTCTTCTCCCACAAGCACTACGGCAAGACCGGGGATCAAACCATATTTTTCTTTCAGGATATTCACTTGTCCGGCTACACCCACTTTTAAAGCTGCGGCGAAAGCCTTGCCATCAATCACATCTGCACTCACGGGTTTAATTCCTTTATCCATTGCTCAAGTTTCTGGGTGAGCGTCAGGGCCTCACCTTTAATTAATAACTGTTTATTACGATTTGTTGCTCCCGATGCAACAGAAAATTTGCCCGCAGGCATCCTCAATGACTTGGACAGCATTTTTATCAGGCTTTTATTGGCTTTTCCGCCCTCGGGAACGGTGGTGACATAGGCCTTGAGGTGACGGGTGCCATCCGCAGCGCGCGCCATCTGGCCAAATCTGTTTTTTGACGCCTTTGGGGTCAGACGAATCGCCAGCCGGACACCATCATCATGGGGTGTTACGGGCATTGTCGTCTAGGCTAGGGAAACAAGAAATCGGACCAGAATTCGACTGGAAAATTCAAGGGCGATAAACAGAAAAACAGGTGAAATATCAATACCGCCAAGACTGGGCAACAGATTTCGGATCGGGCGCAGCATAGGCTCAAAAATGCGATGCAGGGTTCCCATAACCATGCCAACAACCTGATTATGACTATTTACAACCGCAAAAGACACCAAAAGACCAAGGATAATATAAACAAACAGACCAAAGGTAAGAACGCCAAAAACGGCATCCACCAACCAAGCCAAATCATACGCGAAACCGCCCATTTTTCTTCCAAATTTTGTTAAGACTGAACATAAGATTTAATGTGGATAGGGCAGGAGTTCAATAGCTAGTTTAGATGTGATCTCATAAAGTGGGCAAGAATAGCTATAATTCCTGATATTTATGGGAGTTTACGGGTATTTATAGGGGTTTACTAGGCAAATTCGCCCTATTGGTGTGACAAAGGTAAAATGGTATACTTGCGTTACAAATTATTAACTGATTCTTTATATCCTTACAGATCGGAGATATAAGTTTTAAGCATAGACGCTTTATAGGTACCGAATGGCTGACTTTAGTGATTTTAATTTAATCAATTTTGATGCTAATCTTCTGGGTTCATATTTCAATGCCCGGACGGTGACCAGAACTGTGGCTGCCATTCAAAATTCAGCCCGCCCTTTTGAAAGAGGTCCGTCTGTTATCACGCCCTGGGATCTGTTAGACAGCAAGGAAGCTCGGACATTGGCCGGCCGCTTCAATGCGGTCCGGGGAAAAACTGATTTCATTGACCTGAATGTAAAAAGCATCCAGCAAACCGAAAGTAAGGATGAAAAAGCACTCTTTGCCCTCTTCACTGCTCTCAATGATTTAAAAACCATTGCTGATTATGCCGCAGATGACACAACGCCGTCAGCCCTGCTGGCCAATTTAAGCACCCAATTCCGTGGCGGGCTTAATCAGGTTCAAGATTTCGTGCGGGAGGCCGAACTTGAAAAGCTCACATTAATGTTCGGGGAAAAGAAACCCAGCTTACTCAGCGATATCAGCCTTGGTAAAAATAATTCCGATATTTTAGGGGCAACCCTTCCCGTCAGCTCCAAAACCCAAGTCATTCCGGGACTTGTCGGCAACGAAGTTTTCACGGTGAACCTGAATAAAATAACTGACAATGATAATATCACCATCGACCTGTCTCAAATGACGGAACCTTTGGACCTGACCAATCTGGTATCTTTCATTAATCAGCAGATCAATGCGGTCACCGTCCTGGATGGCAATGGTGATCCCGTCAGTAAATATAGTACCCGCTTTGCCGCCGAAGAGGTAAGTAATGGAAAATTTGCTCTGAAAGTTAACGTCAATTCAGGTGAAACCATCACCCTGACAGCGCAGGCTTCAGAGCCATCGCTCTATATCACGGGCGCCCATAAAGATGTCGGATTTGGTGAAACTGAAACAGCGACATTGACAAAAGTGCGGGATCTTTCCACCACATCCCCAATCACAGAATTTTCTAACGTTATCGCCGGAACTGATCAAGCAAGTATCTTGCCGCCCCTAACTGATGACGATGGCAAAATTATAGAATCTGCTGACGAATTATTTGAAACCCATGCCAATGGTACCGCCGTTGACAGCTTGGGTAATGTCTATGTGGTTGGCAGTTCACAGGGTGATTTTCAAAATCAGATTAATGCCGCCACAGACCAGGATGTTTTCCTGAGCAAATTTGATGCTTCCGGCAATCTGTTGTTTAGTCGCCTGCTCGGAGCTTCTGATCATGCAGAAGCCTTTGATATTGTCGTGGATAGCAGTGATAATATTTATATTGCAGGTCAAGTGAATGATGAATTGGTCACGTCAGACGTATTTACGGGTCTGGACAGTTTTGTCACTAAATTTGACAGCAGTGGCCTGGAACTCTGGACCCATCAGCAGGATACCTCTGCTACTGATCAGGCCAACAGCCTTGCTATTGATGCCAATGGTGATGTCATTGTCACCGGAACAATTTCAGGGCGCCTGAACAGCACCACCACATATGGTGGCGGATCAGATATTTTTGTTACAAAACTTAATGGCACCGATGGCGCACTCACTGCCTCTGCCCAAATTGGCGGTGCGGGTTCCGAGTTTGGCGAGGCCGTCGCCATAGCAGGCGATGGCAATATATTGGTTGCCGCCAGAGAAGACGGACGGGTTATCATTCGCAAACTTGATGTTACAGACCCCACAATCGAACTCGCGACATTTGATTTGGGGGACCTGGGCGGTGGCAGTATTTCTGACATTGTCGTTGATGCGTCGGGCGATATATATGTGGCTGGTACTTCATTTAATGCTTCTCTGTCCGGTGGTACCATAACTAATAGCCATAGCGGTGGCGCAGACGGCTTTATCACCAAATTAAGTGACGGTGGGGCCTCATTCAGTGCCAGCTTTACCCATTTTATTGGGTCTAGCGGCACAGACCGCATAGAAGGCTTAAGCGTACAAAACGGATCCATTTATGTGGCCGGAAAAACCAATGGCACTTTGCCCGGAGCAACCCTTACCGGAACCACGGACGGCTTTGCCGCCAAAATTAATGCCACGACAGGAACTGCGGACTTCATCAGACAATTTGGTGGTATTACCGGTACAAACGGCAGTACAGCCCTTACCTTTTCAGCCGCGGGATCATCCATTTTGACCAAGCTGGGTCTTCCAACCGGCCTTTATGATAATAGCCAGACCCGCGATATAGAAACCCAGACATCTGCCCGTGTCGGTGATCATTTCTTTATTTCTGTTAATGGCGAGGCCGCACAAAAAGTCACCATCAGCTCAGGCGATGACTTCACCAGCCTGGCAAAGAAAATCCAGCGTCTGTCATTCCGCTTTATTAAAGCAACGCAATCTACGGGGACCAATGGACCGGAACTCAAAATCGAAACTAAAGACGGGTCTACTGTTGAGGTAATTGCCGGCAAGGGTGCGCGTGACGCTTTGGTTAAATTCGGCATGCAGCCCACCAAAATTTTATCGACTGAAAAACTTTTTAATCTGGATGATGATGATATTGGAACGAACCCTGATAAATTGGGCGGCATTTTTGCCTTGAAACTTTTATCTGGTTTTTCCCTTCGCTCCCGAAAAGAAGCCGAATTTGTCAGCGCACAGATTGATACAGCTCTGGAAACCATCAAACGCGCCTTCCGGTCGCTGACCTTTGATCCCGTAAAGGCTCAAATACTCAAAGATTCCAAATTAAACAGCGGTCCCGTTCCGCCTCATCTGGCAAAACAGCTGGCCAATTATCAGGATGGCCTAGCCAGACTGTCTGTATTTAGTAGCGGCACTGGCGGATTAATTATTTAACATCAGAAAAACATAAAAAAAAGTGCCCGTTACGCAACTTGGGGCACTTCTTACACAGTTATGTTATTTTATACCTAAACTCGAATCACATAAAAGAAATACTTAAACTCAATATTCCCTCCGATGAGGAGACGACCAATAATCAACTGGGCCGCCTAACTCCACTTCATCGGATGAAGCTTAGGAGTTGGCGAAGTAAGATCAATCCCGTTGGGGGGGTCGGATAAAGACCTGTTCTCCGCCCCTGCTCCAGAGGCAATTAATACTATGCATTAAATATGCCAACTTTTGTTTATGGCAGAAAACGTACCTTTTCAACCAAAGGTTCATATCTTCAGGATTATTACTGTTGCAAATTGTATAAAAATCTCACTAAGTTTTGAAAAAAGCATTGCAAAATGCAAATTATCCGTTAACGAAATAATGACTTTCTTAGGGTAAATTTCTACCTGAGCAAGAAAACAACCTCCGATAGGGCTATCATTTAGGCAAAATATACATGACTGACAATATATTCAGAACATTTCTAATGACCTTGACTGTGATAATATTAGGGTCCACACCATTTAGCCATGCCGTGGCAACAGAAGAAAAAAAAGCCGATAGTGAGGCTACCAAGGAAAGCTATATTAATGTTCCGCCCCTTGTGGTCACCATGTATCATAAAGGTCGGCCAAAGGGCAATATGACGGTATCGGTGTTGGTAAAATTGGTCGATAGTGAAAAACGCGCCATGGCCAGAAAATACCTGCCACGGCTCAATAGCGCCTATGTCATAGAGGCCAGTCGACTGTCCCATGATTACTTTGATGTTAATCAACCCGTAAGCGTGGCGTTGTTAGGGGATGCCTTTCAGATAATCACCAATAGGGTTCTGGGGCACCAGCAGGCCCGCGTGTTTATTTCCGATGTTATCGTCAACAAATAATAACCCATCCCTATAATTACACCTTGCCCCCAATAGCATTTTTGGCTGGTTGTGACTGTATTCTTTATAATTTACAGAACGGTCGGCCAATAAACTATTTGATCAAATAGTATGGTTATTTAAAACAAACGTACGTTCTTTGTTGCCATTTAAGACTTTATTTGTATAGTCAAACGCGATAGAATCGTGTGTTACGATCTGTGGCTGCGCTTTAAGTCTGATAAATAATATAATAATTAAGACGCTGGGTTTCCCATTTATATCTCCCGGAACGTCTATATCATGTCTTTAATTCGCCTATATATAACCATCCTAAGGGAGGAACCATGTCCAAACTCAACTATTTAAAAACTACATCCGCACTTATCTCACTTTCTCTAATGTCCGGTGTTTTGACCACATCCAATGCTGTATCTGCGGATGAAACCATCACCCTTGAAGAGATTGTCGTCACCTCACAATATCGTGAACAGAGCCTCAAGGATGTTCCGATTTCGGTTTCTGTTGTCAGCGGCGACTTTATGAGAAAACAGTCCATTGACAAAATGGCTGACCTGCAGTTTTCGGTCCCCAACTTCACAATGGCGGAAAGCGGCATCGGTACCAACGTCTTTATTCGCGGTATCGGTAGCGGTAATAATCAGGGCTTTGAACAATCTGTCGGTATCTATGTGGATGGTATCCATCATGGCCGTGCCCAGCAATCCCGTGCGCCATTCCTTGATCTGGCCCGGGTCGAAGTGCTGCGTGGACCACAGTCCATCTTGTTTGGTAAAAACTCTGTGGCTGGTGCGCTTAATATCACCACGGCAAAACCTACAGAAGAATTTGAAGGCTCCGTCAGCGTTTCCTACGAACCAACGGACGGCGAAAAAGAAGCCACAATGGTTCTTTCCGGCCCCATATCCGACAAAGTACGTGTCCGTGTTGCCGGTCGTTACCATGATCTGGACGGCTATCTGGAAAATCTTACCCTGAATCAGGATGAGCCGGCACAGGAAGACTATACTCTTCGTGGTACGATCGAAATGGATGTGTCGGACAATATGACAGCCACCCTGAAAGTTGAACGCAGTGAGTTTGACGTGGTTGGCCGCAATATTGAAATTGACGGCGAACTACCGGCAGCAGCGGGCCCTTTTGCTGGCCTGCTCTATTCACAAATTCTTGGAATATTTGGTCAGGATGCATCGGTAAATAATAATACTTTGGACGGTAAGCGTCATGCTAACGGTGATTTCAGTAATAATGAACAGACCGAGATTGTCCTGACACTGGACTGGCAGTTGGGCGAGCATGTCCTGACATCCACATCCGGCTATTCTGATTTCAGCTTCGATGACAATTGCGATTGTGACTTTACCGGGGCCAATATCTTCACACTTCCCCTGTCAGAACAATATGAGCAATTCTCTCAGGAAATTCGCCTGACGTCTCCCGGCGGTGAAACAGTTGATTATATTCTTGGTGCCTATTTCCAGACAAGTGATCATGGTTATCAGGATGCCATTGAGATTAACAGCACATCAGTTCTGGTGCCCCTGTTAAACGGAAATCCTGACTTTGCCGCTTTCGCGCCACTCTTTGGTGCTTTGGGTGTCACAGGCGCTGGCGATCTTTTTGCTGACACCAAAGGGCCTCGTGAAGCGCAAGTTGACGCCAAGGTATATTCTGCCTTTGCTCAAGTATCCTGGCATATGTCAGACCAGTTGACCTTGCAATTAGGGGGACGACTGACCCATGAAACCAAGGATGGATCCCGTAATCTTTCCATCACAAATCTGGATGGCTCAGCCTTGAGCGGGGCCAAACTACTGGCACCGGATTTTTACGGTTTTGCCTTTGATATTGGAACAGATAATGCCGCTGGTGCTAACCTTGCGCCTGTACTTACTGGTATCCTGACCGATACATTAGGTCCAATTTTTGGCCCACCAACAGCCGCAGCATTGGCCGCTGGATTTGGCCCAACATTCGCGGGCAGTCAATTCCTGACAGGTATCCACCCTGTTTCAGCGAGCCGCTCCGAAACCAAATTCTCCCCTGACGTGAAACTGACGTATGACATGTCCGACGAAGCGATGGTATATGCCAGTTGGGTCAAGGGCAGCAAATCTGGTGGCTTTGACTTCCGTGCTAACAACCGGGGTCGTGAAGCGACCATGGAAGAAGCCTTTGAGTTTGAAGATGAAGATGCCACCAATTATGAAGTCGGCGGCAAGCTGATATTAGCAGAAGGGGCTGCGGAAGTTAATTTCGCTGCTTTCTTCACAAAATTCAGCAACCTTCAGGTATCCGTATTTGATGGCTCACTAGGCTTTAACGTTGGTAACGCCGCCAAGGCCGAGGTTAAGGGACTTGAAGTTGATGGTCGCTGGCAGGCTACTGAAGGTCTGACGTTCCACGGGTCATTGGCCTATACAGATTTCGAATTTAAAGATTTTGTCAATGGTCAGTGTTTCTTCGGACAGGCGCCAAACGGGCCATCCGCAGCCAACGGCGATTGTGATTATTCCGGCCTGACACAACAATTGGTATCAGAGTTTCAGGGCACCTTCGGCTTTAATCATTTTTATGATATTTCCGATGGCCTGACGGTTAATACTTCTGCCAATATGTTCTATACCAGTTCATATCATGCCTCACCCCAGCTTGACCCAAAATTGATTCAGCCTGCTTATGCTACCATTAGCGCGCGGATATCATTGGCAAGTGATGACGGTTGGGAACTGGCTGTTCTGGGTGAAAATCTGACAGACCATACGGTGAAATTATTTGCCGCCGATGCGCCCCTGTCCGGTTCTACATTTGGTGCTGTTGCCAACTATAACTTCCTGAACCGTGGACGGACAGTTACCTTCCAGGCAACCTTTGATTTCTAAGGTATAAATATTTTTAATATTAAAGGCGGTCAGATTAATGGCCGCCTTTTTTATATCCAAGCTAAATGAGCCTCCCTTATATTGTCACCCTGAACTTGCTTCAGGGTCAATTCTGGATGTAAATAACTAAAATGAATACTGAAACAAATTCAACATGACGTACCAGAATAATACGGGTGCAATGCACAGATAAATTTAATGGGCTTCATCCCAGTTATCGCCGGCCCCACAATCCACCGTTAAGGGAACCGTTATTTCAATGGCGGGCAGGGCGGCATTTTCCATGATACGTCTGACAAGCGGGATGGTTTGTTCCATCTGATTCTGCGGCACTTCAAATACCAGTTCATCATGAACCTGAAGAAGCATCTTGGCGTCCAGTCCGGCGTCTCTTAACGCGCCGGGCATTTTTATCATGGCACGGCGAATCACATCAGCGGCAGCACCCTGTATGGGGGCGTTGATGGCAGCCCGTTCACCGAACGAGCGGCGCATGCCGTTCTTGTCATTTATGCTGGCAATATGACAGCGGCGACCAAAGATAGTTTCCACATAACCGTGCGTACGACAGAAATCCTTGGTCTCCTCCATATAGGTTTGAATGCCGGGGAATCGTTCAAAATAAGTATCGATGAATTGCTTGGCTTCCGTCCTGCCAATGCCCAGCTGGCGCGCTAGACCAAAAGAGCTGATGCCGTAAATAATGCCAAAGTTAATGGCCTTGGCCTGTCGGCGCACGATGGGGTCCATGCCTTCGATCGGCACGCCAAACACTTGCGAAGCAGTCATGGCATGAATATCAATGCCATCGTGAAAAGCCTGCTTCAAACTATCGAGACCCGCAATATGGGCCAACAGGCGCAGCTCGATCTGGCTATAGTCAGCGGCAAGGAATTTATGGCCTTCTTTGGGGATAAAAGCCTGTCTTATTTTGCGGCCTTCTTCGGTGCGAATGGGGATATTCTGTAGATTGGGATCATTGGACGACAACCGCCCCGTGGTCGTGGAGGCCAGTGAATATGACGTATGTATCCGCCCCGTATCCGGATTTATTTCATTCTGTAATGCGTCCGTATAGGTGCTTTTCAGTTTGGCTAATTGCCGCCAGTCAAGAACCCGCGCGGGCATCTCATGACCTTCTGCGGCCAGTCCCTCCATCACATCCACATTGGTGCTATAACCACCGCTCTTGTTTTTCTTTCCACCCGGCAGTCCCATCTCGCCAAACAGAATTTCGCCCAGTTGTTTGGGTGATGCGATGTTAAATTCATGTCCGGCGAGATCGTGAATTTCTTTTTCCAACACGGCCAGCCGTTCGGCAAAATCATTGGACAGGCGATGTAACATCGCCCGGTCAACCAAAATGCCTTCTTTTTCCATACCCGCCAACACAGCCGCAAGCGGCCGATCAAGCGTTTCATATACAGTGGTCATGCCCTCATCAGCCAGACGCGGCTTTAGCAAGCGATGTAGGCGGCCCGTAATATCGGCATCCTCCGCCGCATAGTCGGTTGCCTTATCCAGTGGCACCTGATCAAAGGTGATCTTGTTTTTTCCCGTTCCGCAAATTTCCTTGAACGGGATACAGTCATGATCCAGATGCAGTTTGGCCAGCTCGTCCATCCCGTGATGATGCACCCCCGCATCCAAAGCATAGGAAATCAACATGGTATCATCCAGCGGGCTGATATGAATGTCATGCTTGGACAGAATCAAATAATCATATTTGATATTCTGCCCGATTTTCAGGATTGCCGAATTCTCAAGCAACGGCTTTAGAAGGCCAAGAACCTGATTCTTCGGTAATTGTTCCGGCGCACTGTTATCGCCAAAATCAAGTTCCCCGGCAACCGCAGTTGTGTGGCCCAGGGGAATATAACAGGCCTTACCGGCTTCAATAGAGAGAGAAATGCCGACCAGCTTGGCGCGCATGGCGTTGAGCGATGTGGTTTCCGTATCTATGGTCACCTGATAAGCCGCCGAAATATCTCTGATCCAGTGCTTAAGCTGGTCCAATGTGGTTACGGTCTCATAGTCAACTTCCGCAGGCTCCGGTGCCGCCTGTAATATGGCGGGCGCATCGTTCCCCATGTGGGACAAAACCTTCACGGCAAGGCTTCTGAAGCCCTGTTCCTCCAGAAAAGGCAGCACTGTTTCCGCTTCAATATCTTTGAGTTTGAGCGTATCAATATCCGGCAGGTCCGGCACATCCGTGCTCAGCGTCACCAGTTCCCGGCTGACCCGCGCCATGTCTGCAAATTCGATAAGTTTTTCCCGCCGCTTGGGTTGTTTGATCTCACCCGCACGGTCCAACAGACTGTCTAAATCACCATATTCTGTGATCAACTGTGCCGCTGTCTTGAGACCAATACCCGGTACACCCGGTACATTGTCAGCGCTGTCCCCGGCAAGAGCCTGTATTTCGATCACTTTTTCCGGACCAACACCAAATTTCTCTAGTACCTGTTCCGGTCCGATGTGGCGGTTCTTCATGCTATCAAACATATCGATTTTATCACCGACCAGCTGCATCAGATCCTTATCGGACGATACGATGGTCACCTGAAAGCCCTGTGCTTCGGCCTGACGGGCATAGGTGGCAATAATGTCATCGGCTTCAAAGCCATGCGCGTCAATGGCCGGTACGTTGAAAGCCGTAACCGCTTCATGGATGATAGGAAATTGGGGAACCAAATCTTCCGGTGCCGGTGGACGGTGAGCTTTATATTCGGGGTAAATGTCATTGCGGAATGTCTTACGCGCCCGATCAAATATGCAGGCCAGGTGGCTGGGCCGCTCACCATCATTAAGGTCTTTGATTAACTTGAACAGCATATTGCAAAAGCCCATCACCGCATTGGTTGGTGTACCATCGTCACGGCTCATATAGGGCAAAGCATAATAAGCCCGGAAAATGAATCCGGAGCCATCTATGAGATAAAGATGTTTGGCACTTGCGCTGGCAATAGAATCTGTCATAAGTTTACGACCCAAATATGGAAATCTAATGCGCGCGGGACCGATAGACAAGGTATTTTTATGACGGATCAGCAATTGGCTCTGGAAATTCAGGGCCTGAAAAAAATATATGCCAGCAGCAAGGGAGAGCCGGCCAAGCACGCGCTGAAAGGCATTGATCTTTCGGTTAGGCGCGGCAGCATTTTCGGACTGCTCGGCCCCAATGGTGCGGGCAAATCAACCACGATCAATATTCTGGCCGGACTGGTAAAGAAATCCGCCGGCACCGCGTCCGTTTGGGGTTTTGATATTGACGATCAGCCCCGCAATGCCAAGGCCAGCATCGGTATAGTACCTCAGGAAATATATTTTGATGCCTTCTTCTCACCCCGCGAAATGCTGGAGTTACAAGCGGGCTTTTATGGCATTTCGGTATCAGACCGCCGGACCGACGAAATTCTCGAAGCCATGAGCTTGCTGGACAAAGCCGACAGCTATACCCGCCACCTGTCCGGTGGAATGAAACGGCGGCTGCTAGTGGCCAAGGCCATGGTCCATAACCCGCCCATTCTGGTGCTGGATGAACCAACGGCGGGTGTCGATGTGGAGCTACGACAAAATTTATGGAATTACGTTCGAAAATTAAATACCCTTGGCGTGACTATCGTACTCACTACCCATTATCTGGAAGAGGCCGAAGAGCTATGCGATGAAATTGCCATCATCAATCACGGCGAGGTTGTTGCTTGTGACAGCACAGCGAATCTACTGAGCCAGTTGGATGAAAAGGTGATCACCATCCGGCCTACGTCGCCCCTGTCGCAGATGCCGGAAGTCCTGAAAAAAATCGGTGCCCGTCTGAATAAGGGCGGTGACATCGTACTTCAATTCAGCCCAAGCCATATATCCATTGGCAAAATTCTGCAGAAAGTGCAAAATGCTTCTATTGAAATAGCTGATCTTTCAACACAGGAAAGCGATCTGGAGGATATATTCCTGCAGATTACCTCACATAAAAAGACTTAGGGGCCATATGTCTGAATTCCATGATTTTGATGTTCTAGTGATCGGAAGCGGTGCTGCGGGACTGACCCTCGGCCTGAAAGTGGCAGACCATGCCAAGGTTGCCATCCTGTCAAAAAACAAGCTGAATGAGGGCAGCACATCCTGGGCGCAGGGCGGCATTGCCGCCGTGCTAGACAATCGCGATACCACAAGTTCCCACATCGAAGACACTATGATTGCAGGCGCGGGTCTTTGCCACCGGGATACCGTGGAAACTGTGGTTGAAAAAGGCCGCGATGCCATTAGCTGGCTGGTAAAGCAAGGGGTAGCCTTCACCAAGGATACGGGTGTCAAAAAAGATGTCTTTGTTGATGGTGATTATCACCTGACCAAAGAAGGCGGTCATTCCTTCAGACGGGTGGTTCATGCCACCGATGCCACTGGACGGGAAGTGCAACAATCTCTGGAAGCGCAAGCAAGGGCCCATCCCAATATCACCCTGTTTGAACATCATATGACCGTTGACTTGATCAGTGACCGTAATCCTGATCCGGATAAGCGCCGATGTGTCGGTGCCTATGTCTTTGATACCCAAAAGGGTCATATGGATGTGTTTCGGGCCAAGGCCACGGTATTGGCCACGGGCGGGGCGAGCCGGGTGTATCTCTATACCTCAAACCCGGACGGGTCCACCGGCGATGGCATTGCCATGGCATGGCGGTTTGGCTGTCGGGTGGCCAATATGGAATTTAACCAGTTCCACCCCACTTGTCTTTATCACCCAGAAACCAGAACCTTCCTTCTGACCGAAGCCCTGCGCGGGGAAGGGGCTTACCTGCGCCTACCCGACGGTGAGCGATTCATGGAACGGTTTGACGAACGTCTGGAACTGGCACCCCGTGATATTGTGGCTCGTGCCATTGACCATGAAATGAAACGACTGGGCGTGGACTGCGTTTATCTGGATATTTCCCACAAGGATCAGGATTTTATCAAAGAGCATTTCCCGACCATCTATAAACGCTGCCTGAAACTGGGTTACGATCTTACCAAACAACCCATACCCGTGGTGCCAGCCGCCCATTATACTTGCGGGGGCATTATGACAGATCTGTCTGGTCAGACCGATGTGGCAAATTTATATGCTGTGGGCGAAGTGGCCCATACAGGCCTTCACGGGGCCAACCGCATGGCCAGCAATTCGCTGTTGGAATGTCTTGTCTATGCCGATGGGGCGGCAACTAAAATCTTATCTCTTATAGAAACGACCAGCATATCAGGCGATATTGGGCCATGGGATGAAAGCCGGGTCATGGATAGTGACGAAGATGTTGTCGTGTCCCATAACTGGAACGAGCTTCGCCATTTCATGTGGGATTATGTGGGTATTGTGCGCACCACGAGGCGACTTGAGCGGGCGGCGCGGCGCGTTGATATGTTGGCCGGAGAAATCCGCGAATATTACAGTCATTTCCGGGTGACGCCAGATCTTCTGGAGCTTCGCAACCTTGTGGTGGTTGCGGATCTTATCATCCGCTCGGCCCTGCTGAGAACCGAAAGTCGCGGATTGCATTATATGCTGGACTATCCCGATACCGACCCCGCAATGGAAGACCGGGACACGATCCTGAAACCACCCAGACAGCCCCTAGCCAAGTAAATGGCTTTTTCTGCCACAATGTTGCCTTATTTCTTTCTCACTTCTGCCGCATTGTAGAGCTACTATCCGTAATTGCTAAATCCCCTTAGGCCAGTTACTGGAAAAAAATATATACAACCTCTTCCACCCCGTATATTTTCTGGTAACTGGCTATTCTTTTGCCCGCCTGATAGTATGAAAGAAAAGGGAAAACATCATGAAATTATATGAACTTGTCGGCAAGGACAAAACCCAAGGCTTCAGCCCCTATGTCTGGCGGGCGCGAATGGCACTGGCTCATAAGGGTCTGGATGTGGAAATGGTTCCTCTCACTTTCACAGAGATTCCCTCTATTGCCAGTGGGCAGTTCAAAACCGTGCCCATTTTGGAGCATGATGGCGATTTTATTTCCGACAGCTGGGCTATTGCCTGCTATCTGGAAAACACATTTCCCGACCGTCCGTCGCTGTTTGGCGGCGAATCCGGTCAGGCCTATGCCAATTTCTTTAATTTTACCAGTTTCTATAATCTCCTCGTACCCCTATTTCAGTCCTTGGTATATGACATTTTTGAAGGGCTTGATGAAAAAGACCGGGATTATTTTCGAAAAAGCCGGGAAGCACGCCTTGGAAAAAGCCTGGAAGAGGCCCATGAAAATCAGGATAAATCCCTGACCACCTTCCAAAAACAGCTTTGGCCCTATAACGCAACCCTGAAAACGCAGGCGTTTCTGTCTGGTGCCAATCCCGCATATGTTGATTATATCATGTATGGTTTGTTTCAATGGGCCAAGGGGGTTAGCCCCCTGGTGCTTCTCACCGCAGATGATCCACTTTATGATTGGCGGCAACGCATGGATCAACTTTATAACGGCTTGGGTCAGGTAATTAAGACAAAAAGTTAAATTAAACTGTTTTTATCCCTTGAATTTTGCACCCTACGTTCCATATCTGATTAAATTATAGTGTAGGGTGTAGAAATATGACGACAGATACAGAAACCAATCCGGAAAATATTGAAAAACATGGCTTTCAGGCCGAGGTCTCCAGACTTCTGCATATGATGGTCCATTCGGTCTATTCCGAGCGGGAAATTTTCCTGCGAGAATTGATCTCTAACGCGTCCGATGCCTGTGACAAGCTACGTTATGAAGCCCTGACCAAGCCGGAATTGATCAAAGATGATCCCGAGTTTAAAGTAACGATCACCCTTGATGATAAGGCGGGTACTCTGACCCTGTCCGATAATGGTATCGGCATGAGCCATGATGACCTGATTTCACACTTGGGTACTATTGCCCGTTCTGGCACATCCGCCTTCATGGATAAAATGTCTGGAGACGATACGAAAGACGTCAATATGATCGGCCAGTTTGGGGTCGGTTTTTATTCGGTCTTTATGGTATCCGACAATATTCAGGTGATCAGTATGAAAGCCGGTGAAAAAGATAGCTGGGCATGGAAGTCCGACGGAATAGGGGAATATACCCTGACGCCCGCTACCAAAGAAACACGCGGTACAGATATTATTCTTCATATCAAAGAAGACGCCAAAGAGTTTCTTGAAGAATTTCGCATCAAGTCAATCATCAAAACCTATTCCGATCATATTGCCATTCCCATCACCCTGAATTTTACCAAGGATGATGAAGAAACATCGGAAAAAGTCAATGAAGGCACCGCCCTTTGGGTGCGGCCAAAGTCGGAAATTACCGATGAACAATATAAAGAATTTTATCATCATGTGGGTCATGCCATGGATGACCCGTGGATGACGCTCCATTACAAGGCTGAAGGAATGATCGAATATTCGGTACTTATGTATGTACCGAGCCAGCCGCCAATGGATCTGTTTGATCCGGCCCGCAAAACCCGCACAAAACTTTATGTCAAGCGGGTATTCATCACCGATGATTGCGAAGATTTGATTCCGGGATACCTGCGTTTCATGCGCGGCATTGTCGACAGCGAAGACCTGCCGCTTAATATCAGCCGTGAAATGCTTCAGAATAATCCGGTAATGACCAAAATTCGCGGGGCCGTCACTAAAAAAATCCTGTCCGAACTGGAAAAGAAAGCCAATAAAGATGCCGAAGCCTATGCCGCTTTCTGGAAGTCGTTCGGCCCTGTCCTGAAAGAGGGCATTTATGAGGATTTCGCACGCCGTGACCAACTGCTGAAATTAGCGCGCTTTGAAAGCACGGGCGCAGACGGTCTGCAAAGCCTTGATGATTATGTGGGCCGCATGAAAGAGGGGCAGGAGAATATCTATTATATTACTGGCGATAACCTCACCGTGGCCAAACGCTCACCGCAGCTGGAAGGCTTTAAGGCCAAGGGCATTGAGGTTCTGTTCCTCACCGATGCGGTCGATGATTTCTGGCTACAGATGGTGCCGGATTATTTGGATAAAAAATTCCAGTCAGTCACCCGTGGCACCGCCGACCTTGATGACAAAAAAGACGATGATGAAACCAAGGACAAAAAAACCACCCCCGAAATGGATGCCTTGATTGGTCTGCTGAAAGCAAATCTGGAAGGATTGGTAAAGGATGTTCGCCTGTCAAGTCGCCTGACTGACAGTGCTGTCTGTCTGGTCGCCGATGACGGTGATATGGATATTCATCTGCAAAAAATTCTCCAACAGCACCAGCAAATGGATCAAACCACGCTCAGGGTTCTGGAAATTAATGCCGATCATGCCCTGATCAAAACCATAGGGGCCGCCGCCACCCGTGACGGCTCCATTGATGCCCTGAAAGATGCCTCGAACCTGCTGTTGGATCAGGCGCGGATCATGGAAGGTGACTTGCCGGAGGACCCGCAGGCTTTTGTCCAGCGGCTATCCACAATTATGGCAGACGGCTTAAAGTAATTATTTACGGTTTAACTTTGCCGCAGCAATGATGGGGCCAGTTTCTTCGTCTTGCAAAAGAAGGGCATATGCGTCATATGCCCCGTCGCCAATATCCTGTTTTGACAGGGTTAGTTTGACGTCTTCCCCCGTCCAGCTGCCAACGCGCTTGATGCTTTGCACCACATTATGATATTTTCTAATCTGACCGCCAAGCTCGCCGCCCATGATATTGACAGTTCTTTCATGGTCATAACCAATGACCCAGATGGTCGCCTGCCTTTCTTTCTCACGGGCACTGATTCTAAGATCAATCATATCACCGGTCATATCAAAGGTGATTTCAAGACCGTCCAGTTTATGCTCCGTTGCATGTAGGCGCGCCTTGCTCACCATTTCCTGTGCCAGATCGCGCCGTGACCCAATAACATCATGATCACCCTGAATGATCATTTGCGGTGTATAAACGCCATTTTTACCTAATGACATATTATATTTTTTCTGTCGATCCGTACATTCCGGCTTGGCAAGCGTATCCTTCCAGCCCAGGTAATTCCAATAGTCAACGGAATAGCTAAGGGCCAGAATATTCTCTTGTCTGCTGAATTCGGTCAGGATTTTATCCGCCGGGGGGCATAGATTGCAGCCCTGCGATGTGAATAACTCCACAACGACCAGATTCCGGCCACCGCTGCTCACCATTTCTGGTTCCGCATAGGATAGTTTTACCGCTGATAGCAAAATTATGCATAAAACAGATAAAATTCTAACTATATATAAAACTATATTCATGGCTTCAGGTTAACTTACAAATAATTCAAGTGCCAATCACACTATAGTGAGGTCACGATTTAGCAGGACAGGGCCCACAGCCCATGATAAAATAACCATGGGGCATCCCCCGGGAAAATCGAAAATAGAAAAGCATTTATGCAAACACAAAAATTAACAGCGGGGTCATCAATCGCAGAAAGTTACCATTTCCTCGCCGGACATAGACCCCATTTCTTCCGTCTTATTTATGGCCCGCTCTTCATGTGGGTATTGGTAAAACTCACCGAACAAATTCTCATCAACGAATATAATATTCAAATAAACGGTAAAAACTTCCTGCATCTGTTCACGGCCGCCTTCGCCATTGTCTGGTACAGACAGTTTTTGCTGGGGGCGGACTTTGCCAGTTATCGCTCGCTGTTAAAAAATGGATTTACCGGCAACAAATTTACCCTGAAGCGTATCGGACGCGCCGTTATCAGAATTGCCATGATCACACTGGCTCTTTTGGTGCCGACACTGATGGTTTCCATTGGCATGATGATCTATTATCAGGGGCAGGGAATCCAGCTTTCCGAAAGTGGCCTTCAGGAACTGGCCATGAAAAGCACATTCATCGTCATGATGATTTTTTCACCCATATTGGTTCGCCTGTCTCTTTATACGGCTGGTTTTGCGTTAGGGCGAACATCGCTCAGCTTCACTCAAGTGTGGAAACAAACCCGGGGGTATACCGTTACCCTGTGGTGGGTAGCTATACGGGGATTTCTGCCGCTCAGTATTTACAGTTATATTCTGACCTGGTTCTTGCATGAGGTAACCAGCAAATTGTCGGTCAATTACATAATATCAACCATTTTGATAGAAACACTAGCCGGGTTTCTGACGTTCATGATGCTCGCCATTGTGGTAGCTGCTAATGCCGAAGCCTTCCGCGTCCTGATAGGCATCAGAGACGGTGACACCCCCCACCGCGAAGATGCGGGCCTTCCCCGCAAGGAAAGCCCAATCATCTGAATTCGTGTTATTCTGCGGCAAGGTTCCGAAGTACGTAATGCAGAATGCCGCCATTGGCATAATATTCAACTTCGTTGGCCGTATCAATGCGACAGAGTACGGTAATCTCCTTGCTGGAACCATCGGCAAAGGTCACTTTCACGGCCACATCCTGACGTGGGGTTATCCCATCGGCAATGCCGGTAATATCAAAAATTTCCGTACCCACAAGGCCCAGAGTCTCACGATTATCACCCTCTTTAAATTGCAGTGGCAACACGCCCATGCCCACAAGGTTTGACCGGTGAATACGCTCGAAGCTTTCCACCAAAACCGCCTTCACACCCAACAGGTTGGTACCCTTGGCTGCCCAGTCACGGCTGGATCCTGTGCCATATTCCTTGCCGCCCACAACCACCAGTGCCGTATCATTATCCTGATAACGCATGGCTGCATCATAAATGCTGATCACATCGCCGCCCTCTGAATTATCAGAAGCATAATAGGTGGTCCAACCACCCTCTGTCCCCGGCGCCATCAGGTTCCGTAAGCGGATATTGGCGAAGGTTCCGCGCATCATCACTTCATGGTTTCCGCGACGGGAGCCATAACTATTGAAATCACGTCGCTCAATACCATGATCCTGAAGATATTTACCCGCCGGGCTGTCACCCTTGATGGCGCCCGCCGGCGAAATATGGTCGGTTGTGATACTGTCACCAAGCAGGGCAAGCAGGCGCGCGCCTTCAATATTTGAAAAACCGCCTTCCACTGATTTGCTCATGCCCTGAAAATACGGGGGCAAACGAATATAGGTGGAATCCTCTTCCCAGGAATAGGTTTCACCCTCGGCCACCTTAATATCCTGCCATGCTGCGGTGCCCGCGAAGACATCACTGTAACGGTCAATGAACATTTCACGGGAAAGCGAATTGGCTATGGCATCAGAAACTTCACTATTGCTGGGCCAGATATCTTTCAGATAAACATCATTGCCATCCTGGTCCTGTCCAAGGGGATCATTTATAATGTCACATGTCAGGGAGCCTGCGATGGCATAGGCCACCACCAATGGCGGGGATGCCAGATAATTGGCTTTAATATCCTGTGATATGCGACCTTCAAAATTACGGTTACCGGATAAAACCGACGTGCAAACCAGATCATTGCTATTGATAGCCTTAGATATGGGGGCTGCCAGCGGGCCGGAGTTTCCGATACAGGTCGTGCAACCGAAACCCACCACATTAAAGCCAAGCGCATCCAGATGATCCTGTAATCCGGCTTTGTTAAGATATTCTGACACTACCTGTGACCCCGGTGCCAGTGATGCCTTAACCCAGGGCTTCTTGTTCAGGCCCAGGGCATTGGCTTTTTTAGCTACAAGTCCCGCCGCAAGCATAACACCCGGATTAGAGGTATTGGTACAGGAGGTGATGGCGGCGATCACTACATCACCGTGACGAATACCATGGTCCGCACCTTCGGTCTCAAAAGTTGTTCCCTTCTCACCCAGCTTGCCAAAATCCGCCAGTACATTATCAAAAGCACTGACAGCTTCTTTCAGGGCAACCCGGTCTTGGGGGCGTTTAGGGCCGGATATATTTGGCTCAATTGTGGAAATATCCAGCTCAAGCCTGTTGGAGTAAACCGGCTCCGGTGAATTTCCGTCAAGCCACATGCCCTGCTCTTTGGCATAGGCTTCCACCAGCGCAATATTATCTTCTGTCCGACCAGAGAGCCTCAGGAATTCCAAGGTCTGATTTGATACGGGGAAGAAACCACAGGTCGCGCCATATTCCGGGGCCATATTGGCGATGGTTGCCTGATCCGCAAGGGTCAATTCATCCAGCGCACTGCCGTAAAACTCAACAAACTTGCCAACTACGCCAAGTTCGCGCAACATCTCCACAACCCTGAGCACCAAATCGGTGGCGGTAATGCCTTCCTGCAATTTGCCGGTAAGTTTAAAACCAACCACTTCAGGTATCAGCATGGATACCGGCTGGCCCAACATGGCGGCTTCGGCTTCGATACCGCCAACACCCCAACCCAATACCGCAAGGCCGTTGATCATGGTGGTATGACTGTCTGTACCGACACAGGTATCGGGATAGGCCACGGTCCGCCCGTCAATATCCGCCGTCCATACGGTTTTAGCGATATATTCCAGATTTACCTGATGGCAGATACCGGTTCCGGGGGGAACGGCAGAGAAATTATCAAAGCTGCCCTGTCCCCATTTCAGGAATTGGTAGCGTTCCGCATTGCGGGCCATTTCCAAATCAACATTTTCTGCCAGCGCTGTCGCGGTTCCGGCTTTATCCACCATCACGGAATGGTCGATGACAAGGTCAACGGGGCTGAGCGGGTTAATTTTCTGGGGATCGCCGCCCATATCCTGCATAGCATTGCGCATAGCGGCCAGATCGACCACGGCGGGAACACCGGTAAAATCCTGCATCAAGACGCGGGCCGGACGATATTGAATTTCGCGGGTTTCCTTACCCAGATTATTCTGCCAGTCCACAATGGCCTGAACGTCATCGGTTGAAACCGTAACAGCATCTTCATAGCGTAATAAATTTTCCAGCAACACCTTCATGGTAAAGGGTAGGCGCGATATATCACCCATCTTATCGGCAGCCGCTTTTAATGAATAAAAATCATATTCCTTGCCGTTTACGTTTAACGTCCGGCGGGTGCCTAGAGTGTCTTGACCTACTGTTGCCACGGGGATTCTCCTTCTGGGTATAAATGCTGAAATTCGTTAGCTGCTTTTTGCACTAAATTGGCTGAATTCTCAAGCAAAAATGTTGCATTGCAGGGTGTTTTCACTAAAACAACCTCCGAAAGCATATTCGTAAATTAGAATATAATAATTTATTAATGAATTAAGTTTATATCTTTAATATTCTGTCGTGCTCTGAGTGACCCTAGAGAATTCAGCGCATTCAACTCATTGATATATAACCACAGTTGGGGAGATCACATGAAGATAATTTTTCAAAGCGTCCAAAAGTTCACCAAAAGTCATTCCGATCAAAGAAATATGCATATCATACTCGGTGCCCTATGCGCAAATATGGCACTGACCCTATTCAGTTTGCTTTTCACCGTTCCCCTGCTATCACCCTTATTTCTTGTCCCCTTAGTCATTGGAGGCGTAATTTTCTCTGTCGGAATTATTTTCTGGCGCCAGATGTTCCAGAACATAATAGCCGTAAACTTTGTCAGCACGGGAATAAAATCTGATCTTGAGCACGCTTTGGGTCTGCTGCAGGAAGAAAAGCAGGAAATTGCCCGCCAGAAAAAAGAAGTTCGCAAAATGACACTCAAAGCCGGGCTGGCTACTGAGGTACAACATCAGGTTGAGGATGAATTATGCTATCTGAAGGAATTTGCCGGACAGACCAAAACCAGCCTGTTTAAAATGGCGGATTCTATTGATATTGAACTGCAGGAAAATATTCAGAGCATCACCGTACAGGCAGAAAAAGCCAATGACATTGCCGCCCAACTGAAAGATTCAGCAACCGCTGTCGGGGGTAAATCAGATGATGTTGCCAACGGTGCCGCACAGGCATTAGAGAATACTACCAAAGTGCAGCAAGCCGCAGATATGTTAAGCACCGCAGTAATGGAAATTAGCTGTCAGATGGAACAGACTACCGAATTAACCCAAAAGGCCGTAAGTATCAGCAACCATACTCAGGAAACCATTTCCGGGCTGGAAGAGGCCGCACAAGATATTGAAGGCATAATTGGCCTTATCAATAATATCGCCCATCAGACAAACCTGCTGGCCCTGAATGCCACCATTGAAGCTGCCCGTGCCGGAACAGCGGGCAAAGGCTTTGCTGTTGTGGCATCAGAGGTCAAGGAGCTAGCCAGCCAGACAACCCGTTCCATCGACGAGATTACCAAGCATATTCATGGCATCCAGACAAAAGTTGATAACGCGGTAAAAGACATCGATCAGATCAAGACCAGCATTGATAACGTACAGGCATCTTCCGATATCATTCGCGACGAAGTGGATCGGCAGGGCGAGGCCACAAGAGACATCGCCAGCAGCGTGGCCGAAGCCCGCACCAGTGTCCAGACGGTGACAGAGGGTGCCCATGACATTTCGGTTGAAGCAACCTGCAACGTGGCCACCGTTGAAGAAATCAACCAGATATCGGAAGGGCTGGCCATACAAGTACTGTCGATCCGTAATCACATGATGGAAATTGTTAAATGTGCGCTGGATGAAAATGAACGGCGCAGTACGGAACGCATAATGTCAGCCATCACATCAACCATTAGCATTGAAGGTCATGATGAAAATATTGCCATTCAGATTTTGGATTACTCCATGGGGGGGATGAAGATGAAACTGATTGGTCCCATGCCAGCGTCAAATTCTAAAAAAGGTACTATTTCAACAGGTGACAGTGCCGCCGAGATTAGTTTTGAAATCCGCAATATGCATGATGATATCATTAATGCCCAATTTGACGACGAAGAAGAACTCATTCGTATGTTTAATGTTTTTCTGCATTCTCAAAATACTCTTGAGGAACAAAATGAGCTTTTGGAGGATGTAGAATTGTTTGGTTAAATATGGCAAATCTGCCGCATTTCGCCCATAAATTACCTTCTTTAAGCCAAAGTAAAACCTTATTGGCCGCCTATATTCCCCTTATTGAATTTATACAGTGGAAAGAAAGCCCATGAGAACATTAACTTACCCCAACGCGGCAACCGCCTATTCAAAAGCGCGCCTTTGGCAGAATTTCCCATGGTCAAAAATAACCCTGCCTTTTTTGATGATCAGCACATTTCTTATTTTTGCAACCACAGGCGCAAATGGGACTGAAACAGTTACCAGCTGGACCGATCATGTGGGTGAGATCATCGCCGGAACCACTATTTTCAGCCTGGCATCCATATTGCTGATTTCTGCCGGAAGGTTATTACCAAGAAATATCTAGTACCCGCACTCAAAAATAAATGCTATAGCTTCCTGAAAATAAAATGTGGATTTTTCAGTGAGCGATAAATTGCGGGGACATAATCTTACCTGTATTCGGGGTGACAGGCCGATCTTTTCAGGTCTAAACTTTGAATTACCGCCGGGTCGCGCTCTTATTTTAAGCGGCGCCAATGGCTCGGGGAAATCCAGCCTGATGAAAATCATTGCCGGGCTTCTGCCCGCTCAAAATGGTAATATTTCTTTTAATGATCGGGATATCCTCGGCGATAAAGACTGGATCAGCCACAACATCTGTTATCTGGCCCATAAAAACGGTATGAAACCGGAAATGACTGTGGCAGAAAATCTCGCCTTCTGGGCCAATATGGAACATCATGACGGGGATATCAGACAAGAAGCTATGAAAATCGGCATTGACCATTGCCTTGGTCTGTCAGTATGCTATCTGTCATCAGGACAGGCCAGACGAGCGGCCCTGACACGGGTATTGTGCCATCCGGCTAAATTCTGGTTGTTGGACGAGCCCACGGTTGGACTGGATAGTGCCGGGGTTGAGCTGCTGGCGGGTCTTATGAATGATCATTTGAATGCGGGCGGATGTATCCTTGCGGCAACCCATATTGAACTGGGGCTAGATCCCGAAAAAAGCGCAACCTTGAATATGTCCGACTTTACCTATCGTGCGCCCGATATATGGGAAGAGGATTTGTTGTGATAAAACTCGCCCTTTCCATCATTGCCCGCGATGTGCGCCTGTCCATGCGCCACGGCAGTACGACCACCATGGTCATGGGCTTTTTCGTCATGGTCGTCACCATGTTCCCCTTTGCCATCGGACCGGAACAGAATATTTTGCAACGGGTCTCAGTGGGTGTGATCTGGGTCGCGGCCCTCCTGTCCTGCCTGTTATCGCTGGACCGTATATTCCAGTCCGATTATGAGGATGGCTCTCTGGATCAGTTTGTCTTGAGCCCCGTACCGCTGGAACTGGTGGTTATGGCAAAATGCATTGCCCATTGGCTGACCACATCCCTGCCGCTGATTGTCGTGGCGCCCATATTGGGTATTATGATGAATTTGCCGGGACAAGGATTTTTACCCCTGATCTATACCATGCTGATCGGAACGCCAGCCTTGAGTTTCATTGGGGGAATCGGGGCATCACTCACCGTAACACTTCGACGCGGCGGTGTGTTATTATCCCTGTTGATTCTGCCGCTATATATTCCGGTACTTATATTTGGCGTATTGGCGGTAAAAGCCGCCATAGGCGGCTATCCGGTTATGGGGCATGTGATGCTTCTGAGTGGGTTTACTTTATTCAGTGCTGCGATAGCACCCTGGGCGGCGGCCGCAGCCATCAGGTCCGGTCTGGAATGATTGCCACTTGGTTTAAGTGGCGGGGATCTGTATCTTCAATTGTTGATTTCAAAAACGCCGGCACATAAGGCTTTATCCTGTCCATCATGCGGCTAATGAAGGGGTAATTGCGCCGCAGCTTTCGGGTAAACATACGAATGGCATAGCTTTCCGATACCAGCAGGCTCAACCCAACCAGGGCAATCAACTGTCCCAAAGGCAGGGGCAAGGGTGCTGAAATAATACCAATCAACACAAATAACCAGCCAACAGCAATTTTTATAGGTCTTTTTAATTTATTCATAATAATACCACAAGAAAACGTTACTTGATAAATATCAATTTATTTGCGATGAAAGCACCATAAAACAAGATGAAAATCATGCTAATTAACTTGATAAAATGTTAAGTAACCTATAGACCTTTTTTATGCACAAGTTCGCAAACCCCGCCCGCTTCATGCGGTTAAGTAATATGTTTCTGCCCTGGACCACAGGGTTAACATTATTGCTGTTTGCCGTGGGTTTATATTATGCCCTTGTCCTTGCCCCGGAAGATTACCAGATGGGCAATACATACCGAATAATTTTCATTCACGTGCCCGCCGCCTATATGGCGCAATTTGGCTATGGTGTCATTGCCGTGGCCAGTGCGGTCGGTTTCATCTGGAAACATCCACTCGCCGATCAGGCGGCACGGGCCACGGCACCCATGGGCGCGGCCTTCACCGCCCTCGCCCTGCTGACGGGCAGCCTGTGGGGCAAGCCCATGTGGGGCACCTTCTGGATTTGGGATGCGCGGCTAACCTCCATGCTGATATTATTTTTCCTTTATCTGGGCTATATTGCCGTCTGGCAAACCATTGAGGATCATGTGAGAGCTGCCAAGATCGCGTCCATCGTGGCTATGGTTGGTCTGGTCAATGTGATCATCATCAAATTTTCCGTAGACTGGTGGAATACCCTGCATCAGCCAGCAACCTTGATGCGCATGGACGGCCCAACTATCGGCGGCGATATGCTAGCGGCCCTGTTGCTTATGATCGGTGCCTTTAATATGTTCTTCATCACCCTGCTGATGTGGCGCATTCAAAGCCTGATCCTGCGGCGGCGCATCCGTTCGTTACGCATGCAAATTGGCGGGGGGCAAGGTTGATGCCAGAATTCGAAAATGCGAATGATATTTATATTCTGTCCAGCTATCTTGCCGGGGCAGTGGTGCTAGTGGGGCTTGCTCTGGCTAGCTGGCGGGCAAAAAGGCAAGATGAAAATGCTCTACGCACATTGGAAAAACAGGTGCGGGAATTATCAGATAAACAGGTTACCTAAATGACAAAAAAAGGCCTAAAGGCTGGCGCGCGTAAGAAGCGCCGTATGTATCTACTGCTCACGTCACTGGCCGTTTTAGGGCTGGCGGTAATGTTGGTTCTAAGCGCCTTGGAAGACAGTATTCGGCTGTTTTATGACCCGACCGAAATTGCCGAAAAAGGCATCAAGCCCGGGCAGAATTTCCGTCTTGGCGGTTTAGTGGAAAATGACAGCTTTGAAGCGCAAGAAACGGGCGGCATTCTGGTCAATAAATTTACCGTCACAGACGGCAATGAAACCGTGGCTGTCATATACGAAGGCCTGTTGCCTGATCTGTTCCGCGAGGGACAGGGCGTTGTCGCCGAAGGGGCCATGAACGGGACAGGGGTTTTTGTGGCCACAGAGGTTCTCGCCAAACATGATGAGAATTATATGCCCAAAGAGGTTATCGACAGCCTTAAAAAACGCGGTGAATGGCAACGCACCGAAGCCAGCAAAGATGATACGCCATGATCGCGGAACTGGGTCATTATATGCTGGTACTGGCTTTGGGGCTTGCCGTCCTGCAGGCCGTCTTTCCCATGATCGGCGCGGCCCGACAAGATGGGCGCATGATGATGATCGGGCAGCCCGCCGCTTACGGCCAGTTTATATTTTCACTTGCCGCCTTTGCATCCCTGACCTATTCCTATATCGTGTCAGATTTTTCCGTTGCCGTTGTTGCCCGTAACAGCCACTCGCTTAAACCCATGCTCTATAAAATTTCCGGTGTTTGGGGTAATCATGAAGGGTCCCTGCTGTTTTGGGTGGTTTTTCTGGCTCTGTTTGGCGCTTTAGTGGCCTATTTCGGGCGCGGCCTACCCAAAAGCCTGCGCGCAAGGGTGTTATCCGTTCAGGCGATGGTCGGTGTGGGTTTTTACCTGTTTATGTTGATCACCTCCAACCCGTTCGAGCGTCTGCCCAATGTGCCCTTTGAAGGCAATGGCCTGAACCCGTTGTTACAAGACCCGGGGCTGGCCTTTCATCCGCCGTTTTTATATCTAGGTTATGTGGGCCTGTCGGTGGTCTTTTCCTTTGCCATTGCCGCCCTGATCGAAGGAAGAGTTGATCCCGCATGGGCCAGATGGGTCCGGCCATGGACATTGCTGGCCTGGGTGTTCCTGACTACTGGTATCGTGCTGGGCTCATGGTGGGCCTATTATGAGCTGGGCTGGGGCGGCTGGTGGGGCTGGGACCCGGTGGAAAATGCCAGCTTCATGCCGTGGCTGGTGGCTACCGCCCTGCTCCATTCGGCCATTGTGGTGGAAAAACGAGATACCCTGAAAAGCTGGACAATATTGCTGGCGATCATTGCCTTTTCCTTCAGTCTGCTCGGTACTTTCATTGTGCGCTCCGGCATTATTACGTCAGTACATGCTTTTGCCACAGACCCTGAACGCGGCCTGTTTATCCTGATGTTTCTGGCACTGGTAATAGGCGGCAGTTTCCTGCTGTTCGCACTCCGGTCTGATAAATTACAGGCGGGTGGGTTATTTGCTCCCATCAGCCGGGAAAGTGGTCTTGTAATTAATAACCTATTCCTGTCGGTGGCGGCGGCAGTGGTCCTTTACGGCACCCTGCATCCCCTGCTCAGCGACGCCCTGTTCGGTGTGAAATCCTCTGTTGGCGCACCGTTTTTTAATCTGGTCTTTGGCTTTCTGATGATCCCCCTGGTGATGATTATGGGTCTCGGCGTTCATTTTAAATGGAAACGGGCCGATATAAAAGGCATCAGCCAACGGCTAAAAGCAATCACCGGTCTGTCCCTGCTCGCGGCCCTGATGACGCTTTATGTCACTTATGGCGGCGACATTATGCCCGTGGTTTGGATGGGTATCGGCATCTGGCTATTACTGTCCATGCTTCAGGAGCTGTCCAGCCGGGTCAAGCTGGGGCAGGTGCCATTAAAGGATAGCCTTAGCCGTCTCAAGCGACAACCACGATCAAGCTGGGGTATGAGCCTTGGTCATCTGGGTTTTGCCATTGGCCTGATCGGTATTGTCGCCACCTCTTCATGGAGCCTGGAACAGCAGAAAGTAATGCGCATTGGCGAGAGCATGACCATTGGTGATTATACCCTGAGGCTTGATGATGTGATTGCCGTTGCCGGACCAAATTACAGTGCAGTGCGCGGCATCATAACGGTCACAGGGAAAGACGGGGCAAGTTTTATGGCCCATCCCGAAAGCCGGACATATATCTCATCGCCCATGACCACCACAGAAGGCGCGGTGGAAACCACCATGGCAGGTGACCTGTTTATTGTCATTGGTGATGCGCAGACTTCCGGCCGTTGGGGTGTCCGAGTTTATTACAAACCCATGCAGGTATGGTTATGGATCGGTTCCACAATTATGGTAATCGGCGGACTATTCTCGCTCAGCGATCGCCGCTACCGCATTGGTAGCCCCCAAGGTAAAAAAGCGGCGGGTAAAAAGAATACAAGGAGTGCGGCCCATGCCATTTAAAAGATTCCTTCCGTTGTTTATTTTTGCCGGAATTTTCGTCGCCTTTGCCGTCGGCCTGACCCTGAACCCCCGCGAAATACCCTCTGCCCTGATCAATAAGGCCGCACCGGAATTTTCCCTGCCGCCCCTGCAAGGGGATGGTATTGGTTTGCAGACCGCCGACTTAAACGATCCGGATCATATCATTATCGTCAATTTCTTTGCCTCATGGTGTGGGCCATGCCGCATCGAACATCCGGCACTTGAGCATCTGGGCAAAACCGAAGGTGTGAAATTATTTGGCATTGCCTATAAAGATCGCCCCTCTCATAGCCTCAGCTTCCTGAAAAGTCTGGGCAATCCTTATGCTAAAATCGGTGCCGATCTTAAGGGACGCAATGCCATAGACTGGGGCGTCACAGGCACACCGGAGACTTTCTTTCTCAAGGATGGTGTTATTCGTTATCAGCATATCGGCCCAATCCATGAAGTTCAAATGGAAGAAATCCTTGCGGTGATCAAGGAACTTCAGCAATGAGATATCTTCTTGTCCCGTTTATCTTAATAGCCCTTAGCCTCAATGTCTTCGCCATTGGCGTCGATAAGGACCGATTGCACGATCCGGCCCAGGAAGCCCGCGCCCAGCAAATCATGAAGCAATTACGGTGCCTGGTCTGCCAGAATCAATCCATTGTGGAATCCGATGCGGGACTGGCCGTGGACCTTCGCCGCATTGTCCGCGAACAGATCACGGCCGGACAATCCGATGTTCAAATTCTCGACTTTATGACCAGCCGTTACGGCGATTGGGTGCTCCTGAAGCCGCCCTTTAAGATGGCCACTGCACTGTTATGGCTTGGCCCCTTATTTTTACTTCTGGTCGGGGGGTTTCTGGTCTTTCGTTATGTAAGACAAACGCCAGTTAAAGCCACACCGGAGCCCCTAAGCCCGGAAGAAGAAAAACGCCTGAAACATATTTTACGAGATAATAATAAATGATGGTCTGGATTCTATTAATCGGTTTCTTACTTCTCGCAATTGCCATGGTCCTTATCCCGGTCTTTCGGTATCGGGCTGACAATGCTCAAAATCAAAACCAGAATATTGCGGTTTATAAGGCACAGTTACAGGAACTCGAAACGGATCAGAATAACGGCGTGTTGAGTGAGGCAGAAGCCGCCTCTGCCCGACTCGAAATTGAACGACGGCTTTTAAAAATTGCCGCTATTGGGGAAAAAACAAATAATACCAAAGGCGCATCATTAGGGCTTTTGGGGGCAATAACAACGATTGTTCTTTTGCTTAGTGCGGGTTTTTATCTGAAAATTGGTATGCTGGCCATGCCTGACTTTATCCTTAAGGATCAGGATCATTCTGTTGCCAAACGTGCCGAAAAAAATGCGGCTTCCCAGGAAATCATGCGGGAAGTGACCGAAATAAAGGCTGAATTAAGTATAAATCCCGCAAACATCAAAGCCTGGCGCGCCTTGGGGCAATATCAAAGCCAGCTTCAAAATAAAGCAGAAGCCGCACAGGCTTACCAACGTTGGTATGAACTGGAACCGAACAATATTGATGCAGCGATAGTTTACGCAGAAAACCTTATTATCCTGAGCGAAGGGCGGGTTGGACCGGCGGCGTTACTGGTGCTGAACCGCGCCCGGGACATGCAGCCCCGCAATCCGGGAGCCAGACATTATCTGGCACTGGCTAATTATCAATCCGGCAATATCGCCCAGGCGCTTGCTGGCTGGAAAAACCTGGAACAGGATAGCAAACCAGGGGTTCCGTGGCTGCCCCCATTAAAACGCTGGATACGGCAGGCCGAAAAAGATTTGGGCATTGAAAACACCGTTGCCCCGACTTTAAATGAAGATGAACGGGCCGCCATTAAGGATATGTCAGCACAGGAACAGGCCAACATGATAAAAAGTATGGTCGCGCGGCTTCAGGATAAAATGGATAAGAATCCGACTAATATCGAAGGCTGGTTTCGGCTCGCCAAAGCCTATGAAGTACTCGGCCAGCGGGATGATATGATAAACTCTCTCAAAAAGGCTTTGCTGCATGCCCCCGATGACAGAAAGCCCCAGATAAAAAAACAACTGGAAATCCTGCTAAAACAAGAGTAAAATACTTTTATTCAGTTGGATCACAGAATAGCGATCCCTTCCCCTCAGAAAGACCGGGTATAGATTTTAACGCAATTAGCAGTATGTTTGCTATTGCTCATTACATTTGGTTTTGCGATGAAAGTTACGAATAATTCACAACTGTTGTCTTCACTGACGTCACTGATTGATCCCAATCAACGCCAACAGCAATTGGCCTTGCAAGAACAACAGAACCTTCGCCAGCAACAGGAACAAAAGTCCACAGAACAGGCCAGCAAGGTTGAACGGCAGGGACGAATTGATGCCAACCGCACCGCCCTGAAAAAACTTCAGGAACGCCTGAAGGCGGATAACCTTGAAAAGCTGAAAACTGAATTATCGCTTGAAAATCTAGATAACCAGAGCACGTCCGGGAATGTGAATCTCAACCTGCGGGAAAGCTTTGGCAGTAGCAACAAGCCCGTCGATACACGGCCCGGTCAGATCATTGATATCAGGGTTTAGAATTTATTAGTTGATGGGGGAAAACTTCCCCGCGCCGTGGGCGCTCCCCCTCCTCGCGTAGGCTCGGGCGGCCACTTGGCCTTGCCTCAGCCCTGTACGGGCTTCGGTTACTGAGTACTTTCCGGATAAAACAACATGTAAAACTAACCGTCTTCCTTAATATCCATATATTTCATCAGCATGGGCATTTGTGCCATCATGAACAGCAGGCTGAGCGGCATGAACAGCCACAGCTTGGTTGCAATCCATGTATCAAAGGCAAAATTCCGATGAATGATTTCATTCAGAATGGCATTAAAAATATAAAATATGCCAAAGCGGAAAGACAATGTTTTCCATGCTTCATAAGGCATAGGCGGAAAGCCGGCCTCAAATACATTTTTCAGGAAAGCCTTGCCAAAAACGAGACCTCCAAGCAGGGTAATAGCAAAAAAACTATAGAGAATTGTCGGCTTCATCTTAATGAATAGGTCATTATGAAAATAAATAGTCGCCCCGCCCAAAAGTGCCACAAGACCGCCGGAAATCCACAGGATAAGCCCAATTTTCCCAAATACAAATTTTGAGGCGATCATGGATAGTACCATGGCACCCATGAATACTTTTGTCGCCAGATAAACGCTCTCCATGTCCTTGGCATCATAGGCATAAAAGAACAACACGATGGGGAACATCTCGATAACAAGTTTAATCAGTTGTTTTTTGGTATCACTCATACCATTGGTCTCGCTCATACTTCCAGTCCCACTAACATTTTAGAAAAATCGTCCGCATCAAAGGGTTGCAGATCATCAATAGATTCTCCCACACCGATGGCATGGATCGGTAAATTGAATTTTTCGGCAATGGCAATCAAAACGCCGCCCTTTGCCGTTCCGTCCAGCTTGGTCATAATCAGGCCCGACACATTGGCCGCTTCCTGAAATACCTGCGCCTGAAGCACTGCATTCTGCCCCGTAGTGGCATCCAGCACCAGCAAGGTTGAATGGGGCGCATCTACGTCCTGTTTCCGGATCACCCGTATGATCTTGGCCAGTTCTTCCATCAAATGGCTTTTATTTTGTAACCGTCCAGCGGTATCAATCATCAACACATCAATATTCTCAGCCCGCGCCTGCTGAATCGCGTCAAAGGCCAGACCCGCCGCATCGGCACCAACATTGCCAGAGACCACAGGAACCTTGTTGCGCCTGCCCCAGACCTGCAATTGCTCAATGGCGGCGGCGCGGAAAGTATCCCCCGCCGCCAGCATCACTGACTTGCCGTCCTGCTGAAATTTTCGAGCAAGTTTGCCGATAGTGGTGGTCTTGCCGGAGCCATTCACCCCAACCATAAGAATTATATGAGGCTTGTGGGCGGGATCAATTTCAAGGGGATGCGCCACGGGACGCAATATATTCGCCACCTCTTCCGCCAGTGCCACCTGCACTTCTTCCGGCGTAATTTCTTTATCAAAACGACTTTTGGAAAGGGTGTCACAAACCGAAGCACTGACCTTGACCCCAAGGTCAGACATGATCAGTAGGTCTTCCAGTTCCTCTATGGTAGTGGCATCCAGCTTTCTTTTGACAAAAATATCGCTGATGCCACCGCTCAGTGCCGTGGTGCTGCGTTTTAATCCGTCTTTCAGACGGCTGAACCAGCCTCTTTTCCTGGGTGTTTCTTCTTCAGACATTAATCAACAAGTTCCGTGATAAGTATGCCATTTTCATAGCCTGTTACCCGCGCATTAGCAACAAAACCCGGCTTTAAATCCGCTAAAATCTTTGCCGGTGCAAAATGTTCCGTATGACCGATAACGGATTTACCCTGTTCTTTTTCCACCAGAATAGAAACTATGCTTCCCATCTGCGCTGACATATAGCGGTCAAACTGCGCATTCCCCACGCTACGCAGCCGCGCCGCCCGTTCTTTACGGATATTACCCGCTACTGCGGGCATCTTGGCTGCGGGCGTTCCTTCCCGCGCACTATAAGGAAAGACATGAAGATAGGTTAGATCACATTCCTCAACCAGCCTCAGGCTGTTCTGGAACATGTCCTCACTTTCGGTGGGGAAGCCCGCAATGATATCGGCACCAAAGACCACATCGGGCCGCGCGGCACGAACCCGTCTGCAGAATTCAATACTGTCTTCGCGGGAATGACGTCGTTTCATGCGTTTGAGCACCATATTATCACCCGCCTGAAGGCTAAGATGAAGATGGGGCATCATTCGCTTTTCTTCGGTGATGACCTGAAACAGAGCCTCATCAATTTCAATGGAATCGATGGAACTTAATCGTAATCTCTGCAAGTCCGGCACCAGTTTTAATATCTTCTGACACAGCGTGCCGAGAGTAGGGTTGCCGGGCAGGTCGGGGCCGTATGATGTTATGTCCACGCCGGTGATAATCACTTCCTGATATCCGTTTTCCACCAGCTTCTGCACCTGGGAGATGACCTCGCCCATGGGTACGGACCGGCTGTTGCCACGACCGTAAGGGATAATACAGAAGGTGCAGCGGTGGTCACAGCCGTTTTGAACCTGAACAAAGGCGCGGGTACGTTCCTCATAGCCCTCAATCAAATGGTTCGCGGTTTCTTTAACCGCCATAATGTCATTGACCAGAAGTTTTTCCGTACTCTCCTGTCCGAAATAGCTTTCAGCCTGCAGTTTTTCCTCATTGCCCAACACCTGATCGACCTCATCCATGGCACTGAATTCTTTCGGATTGATCTGAGCCGCACAACCGGTGACGATAATCTTTACGTCCGGGTTATCTTTTCGCATACGCCGGATGGACTGGCGGGCCTGACGAGTGGCCTCTGCGGTGACGGCACAGGTGTTGAAAATCACCGTATCAAGCAATCCGGCCTGTTCCGCGTGATTCTTCATCACTTCTGATTCGTAAGTATTAAGTCGGCAGCCAAAGGTGACGACTTGGGGCTTGTTCTTCATGGGGTCTGGTCCAGATTGATTGCACCCTCATAGACATAGGTCACAGCCCCCGTCATCTGCACATGATTATCCCCATCCCAAAGCATATGTAGAATACCGCCATCAAGTTCAATGGTGGCTTTGCGGTCCACAAGGCCGCGCACTGTGGCGGCCACAACGGCGGCACAGGCACCGGAACCACAGGCATCGGTAACTCCCGCGCCGCGCTCCCATACCCGCTGACGCAAATGTCCATTGCCGCAGTCTTCAATGATGCTCACATTCACCCGTTCGGGAAACAAGGCATGATTTTCAACCTGCGGCCCCAGTTCCGCCAAGGGAATATCATCAACATGAGCGACAAAAAATACTACATGAGGGTTGCCCATATTGACCGCCACCGGATCAGACAACGGTCCAATGGTTAAATTCACATGATCTGTATCCATATTCCCGGATAAGGGTATTTGCTGCCAGTCCCGTAAAGGGGCACCCATATCAACCCGGATCAGATCGCCATCGCGACGGGCGGAAAGCAATCCAGCCGTTGTTTCAATGGTGACATTATAGCTTCCGGTTTCCTGTATCAGAATATCGCCGACACAACGGGTGGCATTGCCACAGGCACCGACTTCGCTACCGTCTGCATTCTGAATACGCATGAAAACATCAGCCTTTATGCTTGGCAAAAGCGTTATAATCTGATCACAACCAACGCCGCACTTGCGGTTGGCAATATGACGTGCACGATCTTCGGTCAGATCAAGCTGATCTGCCCTGCCATCAAATATCACAAAATCATTACCCAGCCCGTGCATCTTGCGAAAGGAACGCAGAGGGTCATTGTTGTCTATAGTCATACTGACTTATATGGGCCGATCTGAAGAAAAGTCCACAAAAAAATCACTGGATATATAGGTTGCCAGCTTCTTAAAGGTTTTTATAAGAGGCATAGTAAAAAATTTAAATTACAATAATATAGTGGTTATGATGTAGTATTTATTAAGGGGGCGAATATGAAGCGCTTATTAACTTTTATCATTTCAATTATATTTATCTTTGCAATCAACACGCGCCAATTAATCAAGCTTGATCTTTATGATATACTTTTCGCCCTCACTTTTATTATATGGATTATTTTTTCACCTCGAAAAGAAACCATTAAAGATAAGAGAAAACCAATCGGTTTTTTTAGACGAATCGGAGCACGATACTTTGATTTAGTAGTTATTTTCCATGCTTTAGCAGCAGTATTCTTTTTTATGCTACTCCTTTCTGAATATTTATTTACAGAAGTATTTCAATGGCAGAATTACCAAGGCTCTCCTATAATTATTGATGGTTACATGAAATATCTAAAGCTACTATTTCTTATTACGTTATATTTTTATCATTACCATAAGCACCTTCAGTTAAATTGTCCCACCATTGGGCAATATATCTTTGGATACCAAACCTCAAATAACGGCGGAAACTGGACGTTACATAGAAGTATGAAACGATATGGATGGTCATTTCTAACTGTACTCATCATGCCTTCAAGGACAATAGATCAATTAAAAGGTGAAATATTGTGTGATAAAAAAACCAACACTAGCCCTGTACACATAAAATATGCCAAAAATTAGCCAAAAATAACCGGAACCAAAGCATAAGAGAGACTGGTCACGGCTATGATGGCTACCAGATTAAGCCTGAAACCCGCATTGGCCATCTGGGGAATGGTCACTTCGCCCGTGGAATAGATCACCGCATTGGGAGCGGTTGCCACCGGCAGCATGAAGGCACAGCTTCCCGCCAAAGCCACCGGCGCAAATAACATCATCGGGTCAATTCCAGTGGTCACCGCCAAGGCCCCAAGCACCGGAAGCAGAGTCGCCACCGTCGCCGTATTGCTGGTAAGTTCGGTCAGGAATATAACCATCGCCACCAGACACAGGATCATCATAATAAGCGGCATCGTAGCAAGGGTAGACAAGGCCGTGCCCAGCCAAATGGCAAGACCGGATGTCTTTACCGCAGACGCCAGACTAAGCCCGCCACCGAACAGCAGCAGCACACCCCAGGGAATTTGACTGGCACTGTCCCAATCCAGCAAGGCTGTACCTTTTTCTGTAGCGCAGCCGGACGGAATCATGAATAGAATACAAGCCCCACCGACGGCAATCATGGCATCATTCAACCACATCATGACATGCAGGTTTTGCTGTACCGGCACCCGAAATATCCAGAAAAGTGCCACGGTCAGAAAAACCATTGCCACCCGCTTTTCAGGAATTCTCATTGGTCCCATGTCTGCCAGTTTCTGTTGCAATATTGCCTGAGCCACCGGGGCATCGGACAAATTAAAGGGATAAGCCCATTTGGTCAGCACGTACCATGCAATAGGAACCATGACAATCACGGTAGGAATACCGAACAACATCCATGTGAAAAAGCTGATTTCTATGCCGTAGGTTTCCTTCATGAAACTGACCACAAACAAGTTGGGTGGCGTGCCGATGGGGGTGCCAAGACCGCCGATACTGGCGGAATAGGCAATACCCAAAATCAAGCACAGGATAAAGCCCTGATGGCGGATGTTGCGGTCTTTTACAATTTCCCCCGCCAGTGACAGGGCAATGGGAATCATCATAATGGTGCTGGCGGTATTGCTGATCCACATGGACATGATCGCCGTTGCCGCCATGAATCCACCAACAATCGCGGCCGGATTATCCCCCACCCGCACCAGAATATTCAGCGCCAACCGCCGGTGCAAGTTCCACCGCGCCAATGCCGTGGCAATGATAAAGCCACCCAGCAATAAAAAAATAGTCGGCCGGGCAAAAGGGGCGGTGCTTTCACCCATGGTCATAATGCCAAGGGCCGGAAATAACAGCATCGGCAGCAGGGACGTGATTGGAATTGGCAAAACCTCTGTCGCCCACCATGAGGCCAGTAACAGGGCAATTCCCGCCGTTTTCCAAGCCGGGTCACTCATACCTTCCGGTGTTGGTATGACCAGCGGTATCATGAAAAATAACAGACCAATAATCAGGCCCATATTACGCGCCTTGCCCATTACTGTCTCTCCATTTGACTCATAATCTACGTTCCCTTTTGAAATGGATATTAGATTCCCGGTGGATAATGTCAATTTTCCATTTCATTTAACGAAAAATTCAATATACTGGAATTTAATTCAAAATATAAAGATTTGATATGCCCAAGGTACCAAGAAAGAATTCACCGCCAGACGTTGGTCGGAAAATCAAGCTGCTGCGGACAGAAAAAAAGCTGACGCTGGAACAGTTGGCCGCCATGTCCAGTGTTTCCAAGTCCATGCTTTCTCAGATTGAACGGGGACGCACCAATCCCACATTGGCTATCCTCTGGAACCTGACAAAATCTCTGAAAATTGATATTTCTGACCTGTTGAACAGCACGCAGGACACGGGTAATGAAACGCCTAAGATTGACCTTGTCAAAACCCACCAGATACCAGAAATACAAAGCGCTGATGGCCGATGCACGCTGAAAATACTCAGCCCCATTGATCTTGTCACCAAAACAGAATGGTACGATATGGTCATGACGACCGGCGGATTGCTCGAATCAAAAGGCCATGCGGAAGGGACCAAGGAACATCTTACCCTGCTTGCGGGGGAGCTATCCATCAGAAATGGCCTGGAAGAAATTATTCTGACGGCAGGAGACACAGCCCGCTATGATGCGGATATCCCCCATTATATCGAAAATAATAGCGATAAGACCGCCCGGGCGCTGATGGTTGTTATTTATCCAGTATAATAAAATATTTATTTATTTGACCGTTATATTAAACTATGTTCCAATATAACGGAATTCATAGAAAGCCAAATATATGACCGATAAATATAACTTCTATTTAAAAGAACAATTACAGGAACTGAAGGATCAGGGCCTGTATAAATCTGAACGGACAATCACCAGTCCTCAACAGGCTGAGGTTACGGTTGCCACGGGCGGCGATAAGCCTTACATCAACTTCTGCGCCAATAATTATCTGGGCCTGTCCAATGATCAGACCTTGGTGGATACGGCCAAAGATGCCCTTGATCACTATGGTTACGGCATGTCATCGGTTCGCTTTATTTGCGGTACGCAGGATATTCACAAGCAACTGGAGAAGCGTCTGGCGAATTTTCTAAGTCAGGAAGAAGTGATTCTTTATCCCAGTTGCTTTGATGCCAATACGGGGCTGTTTGAAACCCTGCTCGGACCGGAAGATGCCATCATTTCCGATGCCCTCAATCATGCCAGTATCATTGACGGCATTCGCCTGTCCAAACCCAAGCGGTTCCGCTATGCCAATAACGATATGGCTGAACTGGAAAAATGTCTTCAGGAAGCTCAGGAATGCCGTTTCCGCCTGATTGCCACGGACGGGGTCTTTTCCATGGATGGTATTCTGGCCAACCTGCCCGCCATTTGCGACCTTGCTGATAAATATGATGCCCTAGTCATGGTTGATGACAGTCATGCTGTGGGTTTCATGGGCGAAACTGGTGCCGGAACGCCAGAGCATTTTGGCGTTAGTGACCGCATTGATATTTTAACTGGTACCCTGGGTAAGGCGTTGGGCGGTGCATCGGGGGGCTATACGGCGACCTCTCATCAGGTCGTTGACTGGCTTCGCAACCGTTCCCGGCCCTATCTTTTTTCCAATACGCTGGCCCCGGTCATTGCAGCCACGACCTGCAAGGTTTTGGATATGTTGACCGAAAGTAGTGATTTGCGTCAAAAACTGCGCGACAACAGCCAGTATTTCCGTGAGCGCATGACACAGGCCGGATTTTGTCTTGCCGGTAAGGATCATCCGATCATTCCGGTGATGCTGGGGGATGCCAAACTCGCTGCTAATATGGCTGACCGTTTGCTCGGACAAGGTATTTTTGTGGTGGGTTTCTCCTTCCCCGTTGTGCCAAAGGGCGCGGCCCGCATCCGTACCCAGATGTCAGCAGCCCATACCCGTGCACAGCTTGACAAGGCTATTGAGGCCTTCATCCACATCGGTCAGGAACTTGAGGTGATATGAAAATGAAAGCACTGGTAAAATCAAAAGATGAAGAGGGCATCTGGCTCGAAGATATTCCCACCCCTGAAATCGGCCCTAATGATGTTCTGATAAAAGTTAAAAAATCCGCCATTTGCGGTACGGATATTCATATTTATAACTGGGATGACTGGGCGCGCAGCACCATCCCCATAACCGTCCCTAGCCCCATGGCCGTCGGTCATGAATTTTCCGGCGAGATTGTGGAAATGGGTTCTGAAGTTCGTGGTCTGAAACTTGACCAGCGGGTCTCTGCCGAGGGTCATATTACCTGTGGTCATTGCCGCAACTGTCGAGCGGGTAAAAGACATTTATGTCGCAATACTTCTGGTGTTGGTGTCAACAGGTCCGGCAGTTTTGCCGAATATGTCGCCATTCCCGCAGTTAATATCTGCCCGCTTCCCAGTGGGATCAGTGATGATATGGGGGCAATACTCGATCCGCTGGGTAATGCGGCCCATACCGTTCTTGAATTTGATCTGGTGGGGGAAGATGTGCTGATCACCGGTGCCGGACCTATCGGCATTATGGCGGTTGCCATCGCCCGTCATGTGGGGGCCCGCAATATTGTAATTACCGATGTCAATGATTACCGCCTTGGCATTGCCAAACAAATGGGCGCCACAAGGGCCGTTAATGTAACCCGTAAATCTTTGACTGTTGTCATGGATGATCTTCATATGACCGAAGGGTTTGACGTGGGGTTAGAAATGTCCGGTGTTGCCGCTGCCTTTGGGGATATGCTTGATACCATCAATCATGGTGGCAAGATTGCCTTGCTTGGAATCCTGCCCGAAGGCACAGGCATCGACTGGACGCAGGTTATTTTCAAAGGATTGGAAATTCACGGCATCTATGGCCGCAAGATGTTTGAAACATGGTATAAGATGATCGCGCTTCTGGAAGGCGGGCTAGACATCAGTCCGATCCTGACTCATTCTTTTAATGTTGATGATTTCCAACAGGGCTTTGACATCATGCGATCCGGCCAGTCGGGAAAAGTTATTCTGGACTGGGTCTAAGCCAAGGGAAATATTAAAGTAATTTCGGTTCCAACACCGGTTTCACTTTGAATATGAAACTCCCCGTCCAGCAATTCCACAAAAGCCTTGACTAACGGCAGCCCAAGCCCAGTACCTTGTTGGCGACGTACCAGATAACTGTCTGTCTGACCGAATGCCTGCAGGGCGATCACCAGTTCATTCTCGGTCATGCCAACCCCGGTATCCGTCAAAATAATTTTCATCTTGCCGTCTTTTTGAACATCTGCGTACAGGGTAATTGTGCCACCTTTTGGCGTAAATTTAATGGCGTTGCTAAACAGATTGAGAAACACCTGCTTTATCATACGTTCGTCGGACTCTACTGGTGGCAGGTCATCGGCAATATTGTTAATGGCTTTCAGACCACTTTTATCAATAGCCCCGCGCAGCATCCGCAACACATTCTCTGCGATATCCTGAATATAAACAGTCTCAATGGTGGTTGTAAAATTACCGGATTCCACCTTGGACAAATCAAGTATTTCATTGATAATTTTCAATAGATGCTGACCGCTTTGATTTATATCACCGGCATATTCACAGACTTTGTCTTTCTGTGGTGTTTTTTCGCTCACACTGGTGATCAAATCAGAAAACCCAATAATAGCATTCAATGGCGTGCGCAACTCATGAGACATATTGGCCAGAAATTCAGACTTGGCTCGATTGGCACCTTCCGCTTCAAGCAGGGCGCGTGAAAGCTTTTTATCCGCCACTTCCCGTTCGCGAAAATGTCTTAGCCTGAAGGTGGCGAAGGTTAATACGGCCAGACTAAAAAACAAGCCAACCATTCTAATAGTAATTATTTCCCGCGAAAGAATATTTAATGCTTTCCGGGGTTGTGCCGATAATTGCCATGTGCCACCGGGAACGGCAACTGACAATACAGTGTTTTCGGCCGCAAAGGAGTCTGGGTTTCCATAAAAAAGTTCCCCACTCTGTCCCTTGGCATCCTTGCCGCGCATGGAAATAATATAATCTTCATTTTGAACACCCACCTGCTCAAACAATCCCTTTGCATCAATCAAAACAGAGACCAGCCCCCAAAAACTACCCTCGGCTTGACTACCCATATCTTCAGCCAGAAAAACCGGCGCCCGGGCAATCAATACATATTTTCCTTGTAGGGAGACAAGCGGTCCGGCCATAACCTCTTGACCAGTGTCTCTGGCCTGAAAAGCCAATTCCCGTTGCCCTTCTATCTGGCGATAATCATGACCCAGAACGGATTTATTTTCCTCATAGGGATATACATATTTAATGACCAGGTCTGGTGCAGCACCCAGACTGGTTATATGAGATTTTTGTCGAAACAGACTTTGCGTGAAAATATTAAAGTCCTCACTGGCAATATCCGGATTCACAGAGATATACGCCACCAACGCCCCCAACTGGAAAAGGCTTTTATTCAGTTCCCGTTCCATATCCGCCCGAATTACCGTAAGGGCCTGTAAAGAATTCAGCTTGGCTTTGCGCTGAATATTATTTCTTTCCTGATCTTCAATGAAAATTGTTAGACTTATTATAGTCACTATCACAAACACACTCCAGGCCATAAACATTCCTGTTTTCTGAACATGTTGCTTGGTGATATGTTTGATAAGTCGTCTGATTTGATTCACCGGCCTTCTATATTAATGACAAGAAATGGTTATGTTCCGTTTTTCCAGATACTTCTGGTGATAGTCTTCCGCAGGCCAGAATTGGCCGGCTTTGGTGATTTCTGTCACGATGGGGTCAGGCCACAACGCCGTTTCATCACACGCCTCACGGGAGTTTTCCGCTGCGGTTTTCTGTTCTTCTGAATGATAATATATGGCCGACCGATATTGACTGCCGCTATCCGGCCCCTGTTGGTTCAATGTGGTCGGGTTATGGAATTGCCAGAAAAGATCAAGCAGGTCATCGAAGGTAACAATCTCAGGATCATAGGTTACCTCAACGGCCTCCGCATGATTGGTCTTGCCCGTACAGACTTCTTCATAGGTGGGGTTATTTTTATGGCCGCCAATATAGCCGACAACAGACAAAGCTATTCCCTCCACCCGATCAAAGTCCAGTTGAACCCCCCAGAAACATCCCCCGGCAAAAATTGCTTTTTCCATGCTCTTCCTCTTTATTTATTATAAATATATCTTATTGTTTGGGAAACTGCAATTCCTTCTCAAATGACGTCTTTTATTAAGGAGCCGGGTCCGGGTTTTCCAGGTGGATTTTATTCACCGCCTTCTCCAATTCATCATTCCATTCCACATCAAAGGCCGCTATATTTTCCCGAAGTTGATCCATGGTCGTCGCACCGATGATGGACGATGTAATAAAGGGCCTACTATCAACAAATTTATGGGCAAGCTGTAGCAGCGTAAGCCCCATATCCTCTGCAAGCGACAGATATTTTTCAATGGCGGGATCTACGCCAGGCTTCCGGGTCCGGTCCGCAAACTCAGGAAACAGCTGAATTCGGCTGCCCTCAGGCAATTTACCACCCAGATATTTGCCGCTCAAGGCCCCGCCCGCAATGGGGGAATAGGCCAACAGAGACACGTCTTCCCGCATGGATACCTCAGCCAAATCCTGTTCAAACAACCGGTTCAGCATGTTATAGGCATTCTGAATTGACTGCACCCGTGGCAAGCCATCCTGCTCCGCATGATGTAAAGATTTCATGACACCCCACGCCGTTTCATTAGACAGGCCAATATGGCGGATTTTACCCTGCTTCACTAAATCATTCAAAACACCCAGTGTTTCGTCAAGGGGGATGATATCATCCATATCATAATGGACATAGCCCCGCGAATTGGAAAAGATATTCAGGGGCCGGTCCGGCCAATGGAGTTGATAGATATCCACATAATCCGTTTTCAACCGTTTAAGGCTTTGCTCCAGCGCTTCTGTAATCTGTTCCCGATTGAGCCGGGTGATATTGGCATTGGTGCGAAACCACTCATCGCCACTTCTGCCGACGACCTTGGTTGCAAGGATGGTTTTATCCCGCACGCCGCGCATCGCCATCCAGTTGCCAATATATTCTTCCGTCCGTCCAAAGGTCTCTTGTCTTCGGGGTACGGGGTATAATTCTGCCGTATCAATAAAATTTATGCCTTGCGCCATGGCAAAATCCATCTGATCCCAGGAATCCTGTTCTGAATTCTGCTCGCCCCATGTCATGGTGCCAAGGCAAATATTTGAAACCCTGATGTCCGTCCGTCCAAACCTGTTATATCTCATTGCATACCCTTTTTTGTTTTGAGAACCATATAGCTATATAGGTTGGGTGCGTAATTTTTAAAGAACAAAAATAAAACTGCCGCCGGATATTAAGCCGGCAGCAGAAGAAAAAATATTGTCTGTGACTAAATACTAGAATTTTGCGGCCAAAGTGAACCAGAATTTCTGTGTGTCTACAGAATGTGTGTCAGCATCATAATCGGCATATTTTACAGCCACACTATAATTCTTGTTAATGGCATAGGACACCACCGCATCAAGTTCAGTACCATAATCCGTATCACCGAACTGGGATGTAAATTTATGATAGATCACTGCCGCTTTCAGACCCTTCGCACCACCGCTAAACTTATAAGCGCCCGTGATGTAAAAATCTTCCAGACCACCGGCCGGTGTGGCAAGGAATTTATCCGCCCAGCCGTTGAATTTATGCAGGGTGGCCAGCGGTGTTTTGAAACTTGCTACACCATTATCACTGCCCAGTGATTCATATGATGCCTTCAGAGTCGCACCGGAGAAACTAACACCAGCAGTGCCGAGGAAATAATTCACGGAAAAATCACCGGGATTATTTGCTGCATCCGTCTGATTGGCATATTCAAGCTCATAGACAAAATTGGTTTTATCTGCGACCTTGGTTTTACCGGCAAAGCGGATGCCAAAGGTATTGCTGGAAAATCCAGCCAGATCATTATTATCCAGCAAATAGGCATATGCCGTAATCTTGCCCGCTTTCAGACCACTATATTCCGCATTAAACAGATGATGGTTGGAAGAATGATCGCCCGCCGGACTGTCGTTACCGAATATACGGTTCACATTCCACACATAGGCATAATAGAATTTAGTATCCTTCATGGATTTATTGACCACGGTCACGGCATCAAGATTCTGATCATTCTGACGCCAGCCAACGGTACCCACAAAACGCAGATTACCAAGATTTACAGACTGCCGTCCCGCGCTGACTTTGGTGCCTTCAAAATTATAGGATAGATAAGCCTGATTTACTTCCGTATGGCTTGGGTCTGCAACTACCGGAAAGGCTGTATTGCCATTGAGGGTATTATTATAATCCTCATTTGCCAGATTACGGGAATCTTCAAATTCAAGAACACCGGAGAAGCCGTTATAAGAACCCGTTTTATAACCAAACTTGGTGTTGATGGTGAAAGCTGAAGCATCCTCGACCAAATTAGCCTGATCGACGCCTTCAAAGCGTGCGCGAACTTTCAGATACATTTTGCCGCCCGTGACGGCATCCGCCAATGTTTCGGATTCCGTGTCTGCTGCCAGCGCATATGTTGGTGTAGTGAGAAGGGCCACTGTTGAAGTCAGAAGTAAATTTCTGAATATTTTACGTGTTAATGCCATTATTTGTTCCTCTTATATATGTGTTTTTAGTCTCTTTTTAAATATTCCTCTGGCGTTAAATTGACTTGATACGGGTCAAGTTTTTGCCAAAACTCACCCTGACTTTCCTCTGTTTGAGCAAAGAAAAGTTAAAAGTTGTATAATAAATAAATCTTTTGTTAAGAAATCCAGTTCGGGTGGGGGTCCGGACTAATCGCGCAGGACTACTCTTGTGCCATCAGCAACGTTATTTCCCGGGTGGATAATGACCTGATCTCTTTCTGTGAGGCCACCCAGTATCTCTGCCTGTCGATCATTTTTTCGACCCACGGCCACCTGCTGCAATACCGCCCGCCCATCGCGCACCACAAAGGCTGACCATTGTTCATTATGGCGGAACAGCGTACTGACTGGTACATAAAGTGCGTTATCGGCCTGATCAACAATGATGCTGGCCTCAACCCGAAAGGCATCACCAAGGGTTCGCCAATTCTCCAGTGGGTCAATAAAGTCAAGAATGACATTCACCCGCTGTTCTTCAACACCCAAAGCCGAAATTTTAGTATAGCCGCTTGGCTCCACGATACGCACCTGCGCCCTAATATCGCGGCTGCCGCCCCAGCGCTTGATCAGGGCAATATCCCCTGACCGGACCTTAACCGCATCACGGGATAGCATTTCAATAACGATTTCCATATCCTCCGGGTCGCCAATTTCCACCAGGGGGGTTCCCATGGAAATCACCCCTTCACTTTCATGGAGAATACGCAATACCTTGCCATCCACCGGTGCATGAACACAGACCTGACAGCCGCCATCATCATTATTGTTAACATCACCGGGTTGAACCAGCTGGGCCTTGGCCGCCACCAGTCGGCTTTCCATAACCTGCAGGTCTGCCAATGCTGTTTTCACTTCTGCTTTACGCATTTTAACCTGAAGTTCTTGCTGCTCCAGCCGGGAAATGGACACATTGCCATTCTTAAACAGCTCTTCTGATCGCTTATATTCCGCCAGTGCAAAATCAAGTTCCGCCCGGGCGCGGTCCACTTTTGAGGCCGACAGTCCCTTGGCGGCCTCAGCCCCCTGAACATCGGCGCGGGCCTGTGTCTCGGATCGTTTATCCAGAAACCTGGGATCAGCGGGTGCCATGTTGGCGATAACCGTTTCCCCGGCCTTGACCACGTCCCCCGGCTCACTTCCAATGCGCATCACCCGCCCTTCTATGGGAGCCGATACCACATAAATGTCCCGGATTCTGGTTTTGCCCTCCCCATCTAGGGTGATCAGCACATCCCCGCGCCCGACCTTGACCAGATCAACCTTTTCCGCTTCGGGGATGAAAGCATAGACCAGCAGGGCCAGCAGCAGAATAGAAATGCCATATTTGACAATTGTTTTAATTTTCCTCAATGACATTATTCAACCCCTTTCTGGGCACTAACCAGATCAATATTATCTACCTGTCGCCAGACAAGATAAAAGGACAGAACCGCGCTTACAACAACAATGATAACCGACAGGCCATAAGTATCCTTATCAATGATAACTGGTATCCGGAATAATTCCGTATCCATGCTTTGCGCCATGCCCAGCACCATCAGATACCCTAGATACAGCCCCACTGGAATAGCCATCAGGATAATAACGATCATTTCCCCAAACAATATATAGGCAACTTCGCCTTTGGTCAGGCCAAGCACCCTGAGTGAGGCCAGCTCCCGACCCCGTTCCGACAGGGCTATACGTGCCGTATTATAAATCACACCAAAGGAAATCAGGCTTGCAAAAATCACATTTATCACCACCATTTTCATAATATTCTCGGCCATAAGATCCCGAAAAATCTCCCGGGCTTTCTTCAGTATAGTCATGACGGCGATGGCGGGAATATCTTTGATCTTCTGAAACAGCGGCCCATTCCACAGCGGGTCCACCATAAGTGACACCCCGGTGATCACTGTCCCTTCATTTAGATGACGGTTTAACTGATCCATATCCATAAAAGCACTGAGGCCGATAAATTCCTCGACAATCTCGGCAACCCTAATTTTTAAGACTGGTCTCCGGTCTTCAAGGACCTCGGCTATCAACATATCGCCCACCTCCACATGAAGCACTTCGGCCAGTTTGGAGGATAGGGCCAAGCCCTCAGGCGGCACTGGTGCCACTTTCAGGTCACGGTCCAGAATACGGTGCAGGTCCGGTAGCGGCCTGAGCCCCATAATGGCTGCCCGTTTGGCATAATGTTCCGATTTCAGAAATACCGCCACAGAACGCATCGGTTCAGCTTTGATAACGCCCGGCATCAGACGGATTTCCTCCAGCGCGCCAATGGCCCGGGGTTCAACAAACCCCAGATTAATATCCTCTCTTTGGGCCATATCAAACTGAACCGCCATCATATAATCAATGGAGTCTTCCATAAAAAAGGCAAAGATCAGGATCGACATGGAAAGACCGACCCCCACAGTGGAAAATAATGTCCGCACAGGGCGCCGCTCAACATGACGGATAACAATGCGAAACAGATAAGAAAAAAACTTCTCTGCCCCTATCCGTTCAAGCAGGGTTCGCCGGAAACTGGTCGGGCTTTCCGGCCTCATAGCCTCTGCCGGGGGTAGGATCGCCGCCTGCCGGATTGCCATCAGGGTTCCGATTACAGCGGAAACGGTACAAAAAAGTACCGCAAATATCATCACCTCTGTTGAAAATGAAAACTTCAGAATCGGGAAATGAAAAAACTGGGTGTACATATTAGTCATGCCCGCCCCAAGCCAGACCCCCGACCCAACACCGATGATGCTGCCAAACACAACCACCAACAATACCATTTTAAGATAATGCCGGGAAATTTCCCCGTTGGTATATCCCACCGCCTTTAACATGCCGATCTGTACCCGCTGGGTCGCCACCTGACGGGTCATAACCACATTGATCAGGAAAGCCGATACCGCCAGAAAAATAACCGGGGCAAAAAATCCCATCACCCGAAGCTGGTCCATTTCATTCTGCACGAACCAGTTGGACATCTGCTCAGACCGGTCATAGGCTATCAATCCGCCATATGGTTTCAGGACGATATCCAGTTCCTGTTTGATATTTTCCCCGTTGGCGCCCCTGTCCATGCGAATCGAGATATCATTAAAGGCTCCGTCCATATCAACCGCCGCTTCCAATGCCCGCTGGCTCATCCAGAAGATGCCAAATCGTTTGTCGTCTGGAAATATTGCCCCCGGCCCCAGCGAATATACATATTCCGGCGACAGAACAATGCCGACTATCTTTAACGCCCGCCTGTGACCATTGATCACCATGCTAACTTTGTCACCAAGACTAAAGCCATGGGCCATGGCAAAGGCTTCACTGCTTAATATGGCATCATCTTCATCGGGCAGCAGCATGCGGCCGCTACGCAGGTATATATTATTAAGCAGGGGCACACGACCGTCAGGCAAGGAAATCAACTTACCTGAAGCGGGTTCCATCATGTCGTCCACCTGAATTGTTACCCCAAAGACCACCCGCATTTCCACTGCCGAGACACCGGGAATATCCAGAACCTGCTGTTTAATCCCTTGCGGTGCCCGCTTTAACTGGGCGAAGATATTGGCGAATTGATAGCGGTCATAATAAACATCCCGGCTGAGGGTTAGGGAATCAATTACCCCAAATGACATGATGAATGTTGCAATACCGCAGGCCATGACCATGATGATCGCCAGTATCTGTCCCTTTATATTCCACAGATCACGAACCAGTTTTTTATTCAGCGTCTCAATCATCTCACCAGCTTATCTCCTCCACAGAACAGGGGTTACCAATGACCTTCATATCCACCACCTGCCCGTCACCGAAGTAAATCACCCGGTCTGCCATATTAGCAATAGCGGCATTATGGGTAATGATGATGGTGGTAGTACCATATTTTTTATTAACATCCTGCAGGGCTTTGAGTACCACAATCCCGGTTTCACTATCCAGAGCCCCGGTTGGCTCATCACATAGAAGTATCTCCGGCCGTTTGGCTATGGCGCGGGCTATGGCCACCCGCTGCTGTTCACCACCCGACAACTGGGACGGGAAATGTCTTGCCCGATCGCCAAGATTAACCGCTTCCATAGCTTCTATTGGCGGAATGGGATTTAGGGAGATATCGGTGACAAGGGCAACATTTTCGAGCGCGGTCAAGCTCGGCACCAGATTATAAGCCTGAAAAACAAACCCCACATTATGGCGACGGAATTGGGTCAATTGCTGTTCTGAATAATCTGATAATTTATCTTTTTTAAAATAAACTTCCCCTGATGTGGGGCTGTCCAGTCCACCAATGATGTTGAGGAAAGTTGATTTACCACTGCCCGACGGACCGAGCAGAACAACCATGTCACCTTCAGGAATTTCAAGAGTTACTCCTCGCAACGCCTGAACCACCGTTTCACCGGTAACATAATCCTTGGTCAGGCCTTCTGTACGAAAAGTAATTTTCTCATTTAATTTTTCAACCTTTGCCATATGCCGAAGCTATAACTTTAAAGTCCTGCTTGCAAGACATGCTCTTCATCCTTAGAGTAAAAATAAAATCGGGAGGGATAATCTATAATGACCTGGGCAACCATCCTGCCGCCACTGGTGGCTATCATTGTTGTGCTCTGGCGCAAGGAAGTCATACTGGCTTTATTATTGGCCGTCTTTACGTCGGAACTTCTGCTTCTTGCTGATCCGGGCATGATCGCCCCATTATCGGGATTTATTGGCACGTTAGAGCGCATCATTGAGGTTTTTACTGATTCCGGTAATAGCAGAATATTGGTGTTCAGCATGATGGTCGGTGCCCTGCTGGCCTATATCCGGGTTTCCGGTGGCGTATCTGCCATGGTGGAGAAACTGGTGGACAGCGGTATCGCCAGAGGGAAGCGTTCCGTGGGAATGTTGACCTCATTTACCGGCATTGCAATCTTCGTTGAAACTAATCTTAGCATCCTAACGTCCGGTATTTTAGCGCGCGGGCTATTTGATAAATATAATATGAGCCGGGCGCGTCTCGCCTATATCATCGACAGCACCAGCGCCCCCATCAGCATTCTGATTCTCTTTAATGCATGGGGGGCCTTGGTATTACAACTGCTCGAAGGTTATGAACTGGAACAATCTTCAGTGGCAATATTATGGGGAACGGTCCCGCTCAACTTCTATGCCCTAGTGACCATGGCCATTATCTTTTATACGGTATTCACGACCCGCGTTCATGGCCCCATGAAAGATAGCGAGGCCAAAGCAGAAGTGGCGGCCACCGATCACACCCACGAATACCCACCAACCAAAGCCCGTTTTATGGTTCTACCACTCGCGACCATGGTTCTGGGCATGATTGCTTTCATGTTCTGGACCGGGGACGGCGTGTTATCCAGAGGCAGCGGATCAAAATCGGTGCTCTATGCCACGGCCCTTGCCTGTCTGGTGGCCTATGTCATGATGCTCATGAGCCGTAAGTTTAGCCATATTAAACTGGTGGAAATCGGCTTTCGTGGCATGGGGGAACTTTTGCCGCTGGTCACAATTGTCCTTCTTTCACTGGCTTTGGGCGCAAGCCTGAAACAACTGGGTACTGGAGTGTTTATCGCCGGACTGGTGGGGGATCATTTGCCGATGGTACTGGTGGTGCCGATGCTGTTTCTTGCCGGTGCCATGATGTCTTTCACCACAGGCACCTCTTGGGGCACTTTTGCTATCCTAATACCGTTAGCTGTACCGCTTATTCAGGTATTGGGCCTGCCACCGTCGCTGGCACTATCAGCCATATTAGGGGGCGGGGTCTTTGGTGATCACTGCTCACCCATTTCAGATACTACGGCGGTTTCTGCCATTGCCAGTGGCTGTGATCTTCTGGAACATGTGAAAACGCAATTACCCTATGCCCTAACCGCCGGCGGTATCACGCTGATACTTTATGTCATTGCCAGTATTGTGATGCTCTAGGGTCCACGCCGGACATTATCAAGAGCGTCAGCAATATTTTGGCTTTCAGGCCATCAAGAATGCCCGACGATATCAATCCCCGTTTGATCAGATCAATTTCTGCACCCTTATAACCATAGGTTTTCCGGAAAATATGGCCCGCCCCAGCCCGGCTTGACAGAACCACCGGGATTCTACTGGCCAGACGGTCAAGGCTATCCAGATATTTTTCCGGCAGATGTCCCGCGCCGAAGGCCTCGATCACCAGACCATCGCAATCCGACGTTTCCAGTAATTTTAACAGATAACCATCATCACCATAACTGGCTTTTATGAGGGCTATATTGGGTATATCCCCTGATTTCGGAATGGCTATCTTTGGCCCGGTCACGGGTACGGAAAACAGATGCGCTTCCCCTTCCACTATCCGCCCAACAGGGCCGTTATTTGGTGATTGGAACGCGCCCACATTCCCCGTATGCCGCTTTGATACATAGCGCGCGGCATGAATATCATCATTGAGCACAACCACCACACCCGCAAGACCCATCTCCATAGTCGCGGCACAGGTCACCGCCGCCAGAATATTGGCTGGCCCATCAGAACTTAATTGTGCCGGATTTCGCATGGCGCCGGTTACAACAACCGGCCGTTTTATATCCAGAAGACAATCCAGCAGAAAAGCCATTTCCTCAAGCGTATCTGTTCCCTGAACAATGACAAAGCCATCCACATCACCATTTTTTTCCGCAAGCCTTATCTCTGCCGCCAGATCGAAAGCATGACCATAGGTCAAATTACCGCTGGCAATCATCTTGTCGGTTCGGGCATCCACATAGGCCACGCTGTCAAGACCTGGTACTGCCTGACATAGGGCACGAGCATCCACCGTAGGCACAACACCAGAAGCAGAATCCGGTCCCGCCTTCATGGTGATGGTGCCACCCAGTAAAAACAGTCTCACCCTTGGTAACGTCATATGCCAATTCCTTTTTGCATCTTATCGCATCAACAGGTTCGCGGCGCAATCACACATTTCATCCATATGGCTGTCATCAGTATAAATACCGTCAATGAGCAACCGCGCCAAACCATGCAAAGTTCCCCAGGTAACCTGGGCCAAGCGAAGACTGTCCTCTGTCGCTGGCAAAAATCCTTGGTCCTGACATTGGCGGGTCATGGTCACCTGTTTCTGAAATACGTCATAAGCCGTTTTTTTCAGGCCCTCGGTTGCGGTATTCTGTTTCCATATGGCGCGGCCAAACATCAGGTCATAATATTCAGCATTCTCCACAGCATAGGTCATATACCAGCGGATATAACCCCGGTATCGATCCGCCGGCGGCTTGGTTTCATCCTGAAATATATTATCCAGTTCTTCCTGCCATATTCGAAAACCTTCCTGTGCCAAAGTGCAAAGCAGGACGTTTTTATCCTTGAAATAATGATAGGCCGCCGTGCGGGATACACCGACCCGGTCAGCAAGCTTACGCAAAGATACCGCTTCGACCCCGCCTTCACGAATCATGCCACGGGTTGCATCAATCAACTTCCCGCGCAAATCATCATGGTGATAACTTTTTTCAGTGGGTTTTATTTTGCTCATTACGTGATTTTAGCAACCAATCTTGACACTGTCAAATTACAATGATATAAATCCCGAAATTCATTTCTGATCAAACAAGGAAATTTCCCATGTCGTCCCACCTTTATCCCGCATTATTGGCCCCCCTTGATCTGGGTTTTACAACATTGAAGAACCGGGTATTGATGGGATCCATGCATACCGGACTTGAAGAAGCAGAGGACGGCCATCTCCGTCAGGCCATCTATTTTGCCGAGCGGGCGCGGGGCGGTGTGGGGTTGATTGTAACCGGGGGTATAGGCCCCAGCCGTGAGGCATCCGTCCATGCCGGTTCCAAAATTCTGGAAACGGACGAAGACGTGGAACATCATAAAATCATCACCGATGCCGTCCATGAAGCGGACGGCAAAATCTGTATGCAGATATTACATACCGGGCGCTATGCCTATAATGACAAGCTTATTGCCCCGTCCCCCATCAAGGCCCCGATCAACCCCTTTGTTCCTCGTGAAGTTACGCCAGAGGAGATTGAGGTGGAAATAAAAAGCTTTGTCCATTCTTCTGTCATGGCACAGAAGGCCGGATATGACGGCGTGGAAATCATGGGGTCAGAAGGATATTTTCTCAATCAATTCATTGCCACCCGCACCAATCAGCGAACAGACGAATGGGGCGGCAGCTACGAAAACCGTATCAGGCTTGCGGTGGAAATTGTCCGACGCGTCCGCGAAGCCGTGGGGGAAAAATTTATCATCATCTTCCGCCTGTCCATGATGGATCTGGTGGAAGGCGGCAGTAGCCACGACGAAGTTATTGAGCTGGGTCTAGCCATTGAAGCGGCCGGAGCAACCTTAATCAACACTGGTATTGGCTGGCACGAAGCACGCATACCCACCATTATCACCAAAGTTCCCCGTGCGGCTTTCACATGGGTGACCGCAGAATTCAGAAAGGCTCTTAATATTCCCGTGATCACCTCCAACCGGATCAATACGCCGGAGGTGGCCGAAGATGTGCTCACCCGTGGCGATGCGGATATGGTATCCATGGCGCGGCCATTTCTGGCTGACCCCAATTTTGTCAAGAAAGCCGCCGAAGGACGGGCCGATGAAATCAATAGTTGCATTGCTTGCAATCAGGCCTGTCTGGATCATATTTTTGTGGGCAAAATATCAAGCTGTCTGGTTAATCCGGCGGCCTGCCATGAAGCGGACTTTGCCCTGACCCCGACCACAAACCCAAAGAAAATAGCCGTAATCGGTGCTGGGCCAGCGGGACTGTCCTTTGCCACTGCGGCGGCCACCCGTGGTCATGACGTCAGCCTTTATGATGCGGCTTCGGAAATCGGCGGCCAGTTTAATCTGGCCAAACGCATTCCCGGCAAGGAAGAATTTTCCGAGACATTACGTTATTATAGCCGCAAGATTGAATTGACCGGAGTCACGCTGCATCTGAATAATCCGGTTACGGCCGCTGACTTGAATAACAGCGACTATGACGAGGTTATTCTGGCCACCGGTATATCGCCGCGTGTTCTCGACCTGCCGGGCTTCGACCATGAAAAAACACTCTCCTATCGCGACGTCATAAAAGGCGCTCCCGTCGGCAAAAAAGTTGCTATCATCGGGGCTGGGGGCATTGGCTTTGATGTGGCAGAACTGCTCAGTCACGCAGGCCCTTCCACCAGTCTCAATATTCCAGCATTCATGGCAGAATGGGGTATTGATATGACCTTCCAGTCGCGCGGCGGCGTAGAAGGCATGGCCCCGGAAATCACCCCTTCCCCGCGCGAGATCAGCCTGCTTCAGCGCAAAAGCTCGAAAATCGGGGCCGGATTAGGCAAAACCAGCGGCTGGGCCCATCGTGTCGGTCTAAAAAACAAGGGCGTGACCATGATCCCCGGCTGTGAATATCATAAGATTGATGATCAGGGTCTGCATTTGTCCATCGGCGGCAAACTTCAGGTGTTTGATGTGGATAATGTGATCATCTGTGCCGGACAAAACCCCCTGCGCGAGCTCGTGGATGGCCTGGACAAGCCTTATCATCTGATTGGCGGGGCGGATGTCGCCGCAGAACTGGATGCCAAACGCGCCATTAACCAAGGAACAAGACTGGCCATAGCCATTTGATCGCAATATTTTGCCTTTGCAACATTTTGTTAGATATTTTGCTCCATAAACGGCATAGTATCTAAAAAATAATATATATAATATGCAAGGGTCACATAAATGCGGCGGAATAATAATAAGAAAATCAAGATTCCAACTGGTCTGTCCTTAAAACTCAGTTCCGTCGGGCTGGTCGCGATATGTGCCTGCCTGATGTTAACAGCACCGCTTTCCACCCCAAGGGCATATGCCATTACCACTGCTGAATCCCGACAGGCAGAAGAATCCTATGAAAAGGCCCTGATCAGCTTTCATAACGGTAAAGTAACAGAAGCCAAAATCCACCTGAAAAACGCCCTGAAAGCAAACCCCCGTCACCTGTCGTCGCGCATTCTCATGGCAGAGGTTCTGATCAAAAATGGTGACGGCGCCGGAGCGGAAGTTAATCTCAATTTTGCCCGGGACCGGGGTGCAGACAATGACAGCCTTATTGTCTTTTTGGGATATGCCTACATATTACAAAACAAAAATAAATATCTTCTTGATAATATCCGAAGCGGCAATCGCGATGATAATATTGAAGCAGAAATTTTTTACCTTAGAGGCCTCGCATATTTTGGTTACAAAAGATTAGCCAATGCCAAACACAGTTACCAACAGGCACTGGAAATTAATCCGCAGCTTCAGAAAGCCACATTAGGGCTGGCACAGGTCGCAGCCGTTCATAAAAAATTCCCTCTGGCTATGAAATATATTGATAGCGTTCTTGCAGCCCCTGATCCCGACCCAAACGCCTGGATACTGAAAGCAAAAATTTATAAACAACGCGGGTTTATTAATAACGCCATAGAAGCTATCAATGAAGCGATGACGTTGGATGATACCAATATTCTTTCCCGCCTGACCCGAGCGGCACTATATATTGACACAAAGAAATTTGATGACGCCGAAAAAGATGTGGATTTTATCCTCACCAAATATCCAAGGGAACCACGTGCAAAATACTTAAAGGCAATTATCGCCGCCACCCGTGGGGATATGACGATTTCAAAATCCAACATGACAGAAATCATCAATACTTTAAGGTCTTTACCACCAAAAGTTATGAATGCCAATCCCACCTATCATTATTTAGCGGGACTGGCTAATTTCCATTTTGGCAATCTTGACGCAGCAAGGGAAAGCCTGCAACAATATTTGAAACTTGAAAAAGATGACATCGGGGCCATGAGACTGCTCGGGGCATTGGAATTGCAATCCGGCGACCCGCTTGCTGCCAATATTATTCTGTTAAAGGCTGACTTTAACCAACAGAATAACCCGACTATCCTTACCCTTCTTGGGCTGGTATATCTGGAATTGGGTAATGTGGATAAGGCCAATTTTTATCTGGAAAGTGTCACTAAATTAATGCCTAAATCATCAACGGGACTCACCAATCTTGCCCGGGGTAATATGGCTGCGGGATCTTTCGGGGCCGCCATAAACAACCTTCTGCAGGCAGAACAGCATAACCTGAACGATATTGATGTGAAACTGCTTCTGGTAAAGGCATACCAACAATCCAATCAATTTGATAAAGCGGCGACCATCGTTAAATCTTTGCTTGAAAGGCAGCCGGAAAATGTCTACCTCCTTAACCTATATGGGACCACCATCGGCCTGACCGGTGATCTTGTTGGGGCCCGGAAAAACTATATGCAGGCCCTGAAGCTCGAAAAAAATAATATTGCCAGTCTGATCCATTTATCCCGTCTTGATGTGATTGAAGGCAAACCGGCCATCGCCATTGAGGGTCTGCGTAATCAATTGGAAAAAATTCCCAATGATTATGCCCTGATGCTGGAACTGGGCAATATCTACAAACTGCTCAAAGACAGCAATAATGCCCTGTTCTGGTACAAAAAAGCCCATTCAATCAATGGCAATGATTTTGTAACCCTGAATCATCTTATTAGTGGTTATTTGATAAATGAAAATACAAGATCAGCCATAGAAGTCACATCGGAATTTATTGATCGTTTTCCAAAACATGCCAGAGCTTATAGCTTGCGGGGAAAATTATATCAAAAAGCCGGAAACCCCAATGAAGCCATCAGAAATTTTCAACTGGCTGTTGAATATGCCGTAAAAAGGGGTGATGCCCTGCTGGCTTTAGCCAATGCACAAATTAAAGGTAACAACCGCAAAGCCGCAACTAAAACGCTTATGAAGGCCATCGCATGGGACCCCGAACTATCTGATGCTTATATTATGCTTATTAAAATGGCGGTCAAAGATGCCAACCGAAAAAATGGCTTTGAAATGATCAACCACTTGCGACGCATTACCAAGGCGGACAACCCTTATCCAGATATTTTAACCGGGGATCTGCATGTGGCTCTGAAGGAATTTGAACAGGCCGAAAATGCCTATTTTGCCGCTCAGAAAATTGGCAACAATCCACTGGCTGTCATGGGGCTATACCAAGTATATCAAAAATCAGACCGCATGGCGGATGCTATCACCATATTGGAAGACTGGCATGGAAAACATCCAAAAGATATGGTCTTTTCCATGACATTGGGCAATGCCTATAAAAAAGTTGGACAAATTAAAAAGTCTGTGGAATTTCACGAGAATTTATTGGCTAAATACCCCCTCAGGCCAATTGTGCTCAATAACGCCGCTTCGGTAAATTTCTTATTTGGCAATGAAGATAAGGCATTGGAATATGCCCGCAAGGCAAATGAGCTTCTGCCCGATAATGCCAATATACTTGATACACTGGCATGGATTGAAAGTCGGCGCGGAAATCCGGAAACAGCACTGCCCCTGCTTAGAAAAGCTTTAGTGCTAAGATTCAGTGATCCCGAAATTAAATATCATCTTGCCATAACGCTCGACAAGCTGGGGCGGCGCGGTGAGGCCCTGAAACTAATGATCGAGGCCATTGCATCCAAGGCCGATTTCCCGGAAAGACCCGATGCAAAACGAGCCCTCAAACAATGGCGGCAGAATTAATCGAAGGCTTCCTCCCAGCTTCCCTCGGTGGAGGCTTTGGAATATTCCGTTGATCGATTTTCAAAAAAGTTGGTATGTTCAATCCCGTTGAGGATTTCATCCATCCAAGGCAGGGGATTAATACCAACGAAATAGATCGGAGACAGATTTAATTGTGTCAGCCTTCTGTCGGCAATATAGCGAATATAATCCTTCACTTCTCTTGCCGACAACCCTTCAATATCACCCATTTCAAAAGCAAGATCGATAAAGGCATCCTCATGGGTGACAATAGTCTTGCAGGCCTCGGTTAGTTCTTCCTGAAGCTCATCGGTCCAGATTTCCGGATTTTCCTGCACAAAGGTATGAAACAGCTGGATGATGCTGTTGGTATGAAGGCTCTCGTCCCGCACCGACCAGGTGATAATCTGTCCCATGCCCTTCATCTTGTTAAAGCGAGGAAAATTCATCAAAATGGCAAAAGAGGCAAATAATTGCAGACCTTCGGTAAAGCCGCCAAATACCGCCAGCGTTTTGGCAATATCTGCCTTGGTTTCCACACCCCAGATCTGCATATAATCATATTTATCCTTCATCTCCGTATATTGGAGGAAGGCTTCATATTCCGATTCAGGGATACCAAGCGTATCCAGCAAGTGGCTATAGGCCGCCACATGAACCGTTTCCATATTTGAAAATGCCGCCAGCATCATCTGTACCTCGGTCGGTTTAAAGACCTGGGTATAATGACGCATGTAGCAATTATTCACTTCCACATCCGCCTGAGTGAAAAAACGAAAAATCTGCATCAACAGATGTTTTTCCCCCTCGGTAATTTTCATGTTCCAGTCTTTGACATCATCAGCCATGGGCACTTCTTCCGGCAGCCAGTGAATGCGCTGCTGTGTCAGCCAGGCATCATAAGCCCACGGATATTGAAAGGGTTTATAAACAATGCGTTCCTCTAAAAGGGACATGGATGGTGGTACCTTAACTTAAATTGCAATAGTGAATATTCGTGGTCATCATTGGCAAGACAGACATTCTTCATAATCCATAGATTCTTGCTTTTTAACCGCCGCCTGCGGCTTGACCATTTTTGCACTGTCGACACTTTCCGCCCGCTGAATAGACAAGGAACGACAGTAATAAAGACTTTTGACACCTTTTTTCCAGGCCTGAAAATGTATCTGATGCAGGTCGCGCTTATGAACATCCGCAGGCAGGAATAAATTAATCGACTGGGCCTGATCCACCATGGGTGCCCGATCAGCCGCATGTTCAACCACCCATCGCTGATCCAGCTCAAAGGCGGTTTTGAAAACATCCTTTTCATGATCAGCCAGAAAATCAAGATGCTGTACCGAACCGCCATTGATGGTAATCGACGACCATGTTTCATCCGTATTTTTGCCCTTTTTCATCAACAGGCGGGTTAAAGCCTGACTGCGGACATTAAATGATCCGGACAGGGTTTTCTGGGTAAAGCTGTTGGCAGCTATGGGTTCAATACCGGGGCTGGTCCCACCACAGATAATGGAAATGGACGCCGTTGGCGCAATGGCCGTTTTATTGGAAAAACGCTCATTAATACCATAATCCGCCGCATCAGGGCAGGCGCCTTTTTCCACCGCTAATAATTTTGAGGCCCCATTGACCCCATCCTGAATATGTTTAAATATCCGTTTGTTCCAGACCTGTGCCATAACGGATTCAAATGGGATCATTCTATCCTGTAAAAAGCTGTGAAAACCCATGGCACCAAGACCCACACTGCGTTCCCGCATGGCGGCATAGGTTGCGCGCGACATGCTGTCGGGTGCCCGTTCAATGAAATCTTCCAGCACATTATCCAGAAAGCGCATCACGTCCGTTATGAACAGTTCACTGTCTTTCCAGTCTTCGTATTTTTCCAAATTGATGGATGACAGGCAACAAACAGCCGTGCGCTCACCCCCAAGATGATCCTCACCCGTGGGCAGGGTTATCTCACAACAAAGGTTGGATGTTTTTACATTCAGTCCCGCCAGCTTATGATGTTCTGGTATGGAATCATTAACATGATCGCTGAACAGCATATAGGGCTCACCGGTTTCAATACGGGCCGTCAGCATCCGAATCCACAATGCCCGCGCGGATAATGTTTTCTGCACTGAATTATCATGGGGACTTAAGAGCGCCCATTCTTCATCATTTTCCACTGCCCGCATGAAGGCATTGGAAATAGCAATCCCATGATGAAGGTTAAGCGCCTTGCGGTTCGGATCACCGCCAGTTGGACGGCGAATTTCAATGAATTCCTCAATTTCCGGATGATTGATCGGCAGATATACCGCCGCACTGCCACGCCGGAGAGAGCCTTGGGAGATAGCCAGAGTCTGACTGTCCATCACCCGGATAAAAGGAATGATGCCCGAGGTCTTGCCGTTGGTGGATACGCCTTCGCCAATGGAGCGTAGATTGCCCCAGTAGCTGCCTATGCCGCCGCCTTTGGACGCCAGCCAGACATTTTCATTCCATAGGGTCACAATGCCCTGAAGGCTGTCATTGGCTTCATTAAGGAAACAGGATATAGGCAGGCCGCGTTTGGTACCGCCGTTGCTCAATATAGGTGTTGCGGGCATAAACCAGAGCTGACTGATATAATCATACAGTCGCTGGGCATGGGCCTGATCGTCACTATAATAGCTGGACACCCGGGCAAAAAGATCCTGAAAACCCTCATCTGGCATCAAATAACGGTCCGTCAGGGTCGCTTTGCCAAAATCCGTCAGCAAACTGTCCCGTTCTGGTACCGTTTCAACCCGTGAATGGTCTTTAACCTGTACTGCTTCTTTAAATAACGTACCCGTCACCTGAGCTACTCCATCTGATCACAATCATTCAATTCAACAAATTGAATGAATCAACCCATTATTATACCACATAATCTTCTTAACCGTGACCATATCAATATAATGCAATAATATTATTTGTTCGATTGTAGAGGGTTGATTTGCTCAGAAATTCTTAAACGATACAGCTGATTTTCTAGAGTTTTTTTCATCAATTTTACCCTAGAGCCTTATAGAATAACAACAATCCCGTTCCAAACCCCGTGTAATCTCCCTCGACACAAGATATGGTATTTAGGCCCCAGTATAATGTCAACAACTAGTATTTTAGCTTTTACTCTTGACTTTCAGAAACCCGTGATAAAACCACGATTTCTGGTAAAACCATGGCTAAAAAAAATTAAACCGGTTAAGTGACGGAGGCTGTTCGCCAAAACCTCTCATTCTGATGGTAAACATTTCTGCCCGGATCTCATAATTATATGAATTTTACCCGCTTTTATAATCACACGGGGGTTATTATAACAATATAATAACTTTTTTATTTATCGCTAATGGTTTGTAATAAAAGGCTTTATCTTCTTTTTACCTATTATATTACTATATTTTTTCTCATGATCCGCTTGATTTTAACCAAGAGAATCAGTAGAAAAACACATAAGTACGGAGCAACGCTGCAGTTAATTTTGAAAATCACATCAAAAACTGTAGAAAATTTACGTCAGATTGTTTTTTGCCCTCACTTGCATTGAGTGAGAAAAATTCTTCGCCTTGGTCGCAAACATTGACCATAATACTAAAACACAGTTAATTGTGAAAAAACAGTACGAAGAGCGCATCAAATACTGACTTTAAAACAAAGGATTAATATCCAGTCTGTCTTCTTTAAGACGGATTGGATTTGTGCGCGAAAAATTATATAAGAAATTTAGTCGAGGAGTGTTTTCAGGAATGACCAAACAGGAACCCTTAAGCAAGCAAGGTTTGCCGTCCCCTCAGGGCCTTTATAACCCTATTAATGAGCATGATAACTGTGGCATTGGTCTGGTGGCCAATATCAAGGGTGTAAAAAGCCATGACATTGTGATCAATGGTTTGAAAATTCTAAAAAACCTGACCCATCGCGGTGCCGTTGGTGCCGACCCCCTATCCGGTGACGGTGCCGGTATTCTGTTGCAAATGCCCGACGAATTCATGCAGGTTGTGGCCAGCCAGGAAAATATTGTTTTGCCTAAACTTGGGGATTACGGCGTTCTGATGATGTTTCTGCCCCATGAAAAAGACCTTGCCGACAAGATCAAAAAAGTCTTTGAGGGTCTGGTGGATCAGGAAAGCCAGCAGTTTCTTGGCTGGCGGGATGTACCCACTGACAACAGCGGCTTCAGTGATGGTGTAAAAGCATCCGAGCCCGCCATCGTGCAAGGATTTGTCGGTATTGGGGATAATTGTAATAACAACGCGCAGTTTGAGCTGAAGCTTTATCTGATTCGAAAACAGCTTTCCAATATCGTCTTTGATATGGACGCCGAAACAGATCATTATTATGCTTGTTGCTGTTCAAGCCGCACTTTACTTTATAAAGGTATGCTTCTGGCGACACAGGTTGGGGTCTATTATAAAGACCTGACTGATGAACGTATGAAATCGGCTCTCGCTCTTGTCCATCAACGGTTTTCCACCAACACCTTTCCCACATGGGGCTTGGCGCAGCCGTTCCGTATGGTTTGCCACAACGGCGAAATTAATACCGTACGCGGTAACGTAAACTGGATGGCATCACGGCGTTTTAGTATGCATTCTGATGTCATAGGCGATGATCTGGAAAAACTCTGGCCCCTGATTCCAGAGGGCATTTCCGATACGGCAAGTTTTGACAATGCGCTCGAACTTTTGGTGGCCGCCGATTATAGTATCGTTCATGCCATGATGATGCTAATCCCGGAAGCTTGGGCCGGCAACCCGCTGATGAATGAAAAACGCCGGGCTTTTTATGAATATCATGCCGCCTTGATGGAGCCATGGGATGGCCCTGCCGCCATGGCTTTTACCGATGGCAACCTGATCGGGGCAACCCTTGATCGCAACGGCCTGCGTCCGGCCCGTTATCTTGTCACCGATGATGATATGGTGGTATTGGCGTCCGAAATGGGGGTTTTGCCCATACCGGAAAATAAAATCGTTCAGAAATGGCGCCTGCAACCGGGCAAGATGCTGCTGATCGACACCAAGCAAGGCCGGATCATCGGGGATGATGAAATCAAGACAGAACTGGCAAGCGCCCATAATTATGAGGCGATCCTTGCCCGTACCCAGATCAAATTGGAAGACCTGCCGGCGGAATTTGCCCCTCATCATGATACTGATGTGTCCCTATTGAAACGGCAACAGGCTTTTGGCTATACTCAGGAGGATATCAAACTCCTGTTTCCGCCCATGACCACCAGCGCACAAGAGGCACTTGGCTCCATGGGAACGGACACGCCGATCTCGGCCCTGTCCAATAAATCAAAGCTGCTCTATAGCTACTTCAAGCAGAATTTTGCCCAGGTGACCAACCCGCCCATTGACCCGATTCGGGAAGAGGCTGTGATGTCGCTGGTGTCCTTCATCGGACCACGGCCAAACCTTCTGGACCTGAAAGGGGTCGGTACCCATAAACGTCTGGAAGTACGCCAGCCTATCCTGAGCAATGAAGATCTGGAAAAAATCCGTACCATCGGCGATATTCCCGACAATAATTTCCGAACCGTCACTATTGATGTGACCTATGATGCCGCAAAGGGCATTAAGGGCATGGATAATGCCATTGAAAGCATATGCCTGCTGGCAGAAGTGTCGGTGATTGAAGGCGATAACATCATCATCCTGTCTGACCGGGGTGTTAGCGAAGAACGCATAGCTATTCCCGCGTTACTGGCCACATCGGCCGTTCACCATTACCTGATCCGTAAAGGACTTCGAACCTCTGTCGGCCTGGTGGTGGAAACCGGTGAAGCCCGCGAAGTTCATCATTTTTGTGTGCTGGCCGGATATGGTGCCGAAGCCATCAATCCCTATCTCGCCTTTGAAACCATCACGGCAATGGCCAAAGAACTTGCCCCTGAATCTAATAAAGTGATTAGCCCGAGGGTGGCACGGACACGCTATACTAAAGCCATTGATAAGGGTATTTTGAAAGTCATGTCCAAGATGGGTATCTCTACCTATCAGTCCTATTGCGGCGCTCAGATTTTTGATGCCGTTGGTCTCAATAGTGAATTTATCGAGAAATATTTCACCAAAACCCAAAGTGCCATTGAGGGTGTTGGTCTCAAGGAAATTTCCCGCGAAACCATCATGCGCCATGATCAGGCCTTCCGCGAAAGTCTGGTTTATAACAATGCGCTGGATGTGGGCGGTGAATATGCCATACGGCTGCGCGGTGAAGACCATATGTGGACATCGGAAAGCGTCAGCAGCCTCCAGCATGCGGTCCGTGGCAATAATCAGGAACAATATGATACCTATGCCCGCACCATTAACGAGCAGTCCCAACGGCTGCTCACACCGCGCGGGCTGTTTGACATTAAACAGGCACCAAAACCCCTTTCACTGGATGAGGTAGAACCGGCCAGCGAAATCGTCAAACGTTTTGTTACCGGCGCCATGTCATTTGGCTCCATCAGCCGCGAATCCCATACCAACCTTGCCATTGCCATGAACCGCATCGGCGGCAAGTCCAATACCGGTGAAGGCGGCGAAGAACCGGACCGTTTCACACCCGACCGGAACGGCGACCTGCGCCGCAGTGCCATCAAGCAGGTGGCATCTGGCCGTTTTGGGGTGACCACACAATATCTGGTTAATGCTGACGAAATCCAAATCAAGATGGCACAGGGGGCCAAACCCGGTGAAGGCGGACAGCTGCCAGGTCATAAAGTGGATGCTGTGATCGCCAAGGTCCGCCATTCCACGCCGGGGGTTGGTCTGATATCCCCACCACCCCATCATGATATTTATTCCATTGAGGATTTAGCACAGCTGATTTACGACCTGAAGAATGTCAACCCGAAAGCCCGGATCAGCGTCAAACTAGTGTCCGAGATCGGGGTCGGAACTGTTGCAGCCGGAGTGTCCAAGGCCAAGGCCGATCATCTGACCATTTCAGGATATGACGGCGGTACCGGTGCCAGCCCGCTGACCAGCATCAAGAATGCCGGATCCCCATGGGAAATGGGCCTTGCGGAAACCCAGCAGACATTGGTGCTCAATAAACTCCGAGACCGCATCTGTGTCCAGGTAGACGGCGGCCTGAAGACGGGCCGGGATGTTGTTATTGGTGCGCTTCTTGGTGCTGATGAGTTCGGTTTTGCCACCGCGCCCCTGATCGCCAGCGGTTGCATCATGATGCGGAAATGTCATCTGAATACCTGTCCCGTTGGCATCGCGACACAAGATCCTGTATTGCGCCGGAAATTCAAAGGCAAGCCAGAACATGTGGTGAATTATTTCTTCTTTGTTGCTGAAGAAGTGCGAAAGATCATGGCCGGTATGTGTATCCGTAAACTGGGGGATATTATCGGAAGGTCCGACCTGCTCAGCAAAAACACTGCCATCAAACATTGGAAAGCTGATGGTCTGGACTTCAGCAAGCTGTTCCATATGCCAAAGTCTGACACTGGGTCCGATAAAGGTAATGATATTTCCAATACCAAAAGTCAGGCCCATGAACTGGATGAAATATTGGACCGGAAACTTATTGATCAGGCCCGCGATGCCCTGGAAAATAAAAAACCCGTGACCATCACAGAGAATATCAATAATACTGATCGTTCCTGCGGTGCTTTATTATCCGGTCGTGTGGCTGAAAAATACGGCCATAAGGGGCTGCCCGATGATACGATCCATGTGAAACTTTCCGGCACAGCCGGTCAGAGCTTTGGTGCCTTTGTCGCCAGAGGTGTGACCATAGAATTGTCCGGTGAGGGCAATGATTATGTGGGCAAGGGGCTGAGTGGGGGACATCTGGCAATCTATCCACCCGAGATGAGCAAGATCGAACCGGAAAATAGTATCATTGTCGGCAATACAGTTCTTTATGGGGCCGTCAGCGGTGAATGTTATTTCCGGGGTGTGGCGGGCGAGCGTTTTGCGGTTCGCAATTCCGGTGCCATTGCGGTGGTCGAAGGGGTTGGTGATCACGGCTGTGAATATATGACCGGGGGCTGCATCGTGGTTATCGGTGAGACAGGCCGGAATTTTGCCGCCGGAATGAGCGGCGGTATTGCCTACGTTCTTGATGAGGCCGGTGATTTTGACAAACGCTGCAACCTTGCCATGGTCGAGCTGGAGCCTATGCCCGAAGAAGATGCTATGGCCCGCGAACAGCAGTCCGGTGATCTGGAAAGTCATGGACGAGTTGATGTGCTGCGTAATAATATGTCCGGCAATGATGTGGAACGGCTGGTGATGCTGCTGGAAAATCATGTGCGTTATACGGGCAGTGCGCGCGCCAAAACCATTCTGGAAAATCAGGACGTCTATCTGCCGAAATTCGTCAAAGTGATGCCGGTGGAATATCGTCGCGCGTTACAGGAAATGGCACCGACCCAAACCGTCCTGTCCGCCTATACCGGTCAAACGTTGAATTAAGAGGAAGCTGAAAATGGGAAAACCTACCGGATTTATGGAATTTACCCGTCAGGAACGGACCTACGCCCCTGCGGGTGACCGGGTGCGTCATTATGATGAATTTATCAATCCCATGCGAGATCATACCGTATCACAACAAAGTGGCCGATGCATGGATTGCGGAATACCTTTCTGTCATACGGGATGCCCAGTGAATAACATGATCCCCGACTGGAATGATCTGGTCTGGAGAGAAGACTGGCAGGGGGCGCTTGATACCCTGCATTCCACCAATAATTTTCCGGAATTTACCGGACGGATATGCCCTGCACCCTGCGAGGCAGCCTGCACATTAAACCTTGATGATCAATCTGTGACCATCAAGACCATTGAATGTGCCATTGTTGACAAGGGATGGAAGAAAGGCTGGATCACACCACTGCCACCCGTAGTAAAAACCGGTAAAAAGATAGCCATCGTCGGCTCTGGCCCTGCGGGGTTAGCCTGCGCCCAACAACTGGCACGGGCCGGACATGATGTGGCGGTATATGAAAAAAATCGCCGTGCGGGCGGCCTACTGCGCTATGGAATTCCTGATTTTAAAATGTCGAAAACCCTCATTGACCGCCGGGTACAGCAAATGGAACAGGAAGGGGTAACCTTCTGGACCAGTATGGAAGTGGGCAAGGATATTCCGGCCTCACGGTTAGTAGAACATTATGACAGTGTTGTGCTAGCCGGTGGTTCCGAACAACCCCGTGACCTGACTATCCCCGGACGGGAACTTGACGGTGTGCATTTCGCCATGGATTTCCTGATCCAGCAAAATCAACGCAATGCCGGTGAACCGTTACCCAATGAAAAGGATATTTCCGCAGCGGGCAAGCGCGTGATTGTCATCGGGGGCGGTGATACCGGTTCTGACTGTGTGGGTACATCCTTCCGTCAGGGGGCAGTTTCAGTGACACAGATCGAGATCATGCCAAAACCACCCGCCCATGAAGACAAAGACCTCACATGGCCCAACTGGCCCATGAAACTCAGAACATCAACCTCTCAGGAAGAGGGGGCTGACCGGGAATGGTCCGTTGCCACCGGAGAATTTGTTGCCGGAGAAGACGGCAAATTGGCAGCGCTCCGCTGTTATCAGGTAGATGAAAAATTCCAGAAAATCAAAGGCAGTGAATTTGAACTGGATGCGGACCTTGTCCTGCTTGCCATGGGATTCACCAATCCAGTAAAGGAAGGTCTGCTTGAACAGCTAGCTATCGCCCTTGATGAACGCGGTAATGTTCTGGCGGATACCAATAGCTATCAGACATCCTCATCAAAGATTTTTGCCGCAGGCGACATGCGCCGCGGACAATCGCTGGTGGTATGGGCCATACGTGAAGGCCGACAAGCCGCCCGCGCCGTTGATGAATATCTGATGGGCGTTTCCAGATTGCCGCGCTAGAGTTGATGTGGCTTATTTAGCCGCCCGTTCCAGTACGAACAGGGAGAAACGCTTTCCATCTTTTTTATGGAAATACATCAGTTTTCCGTCAGAAGTAATGGCGGGGGCTTCTGCATATCCCGTAATAGCCGTTATCTGTCGCGGTACAGAAAATCGGGCATTCTTATGGGGGCGCGTGGCAGAATAACTTTTAAATGTAAGTCCGCCCGTATAGTTCAGTCTGGTAAAATACAACGCCAGCCCGTCAGAAGATATAGACGCAGCATATTCCAGTGCAGTCGTATTAATATTGTGAAAAATATCATTGGACCGGGGGTCAATTTCAAATTTTCCGTCTTTTAGATGGGCCACAATAAAATAGGATTGCTTAGGGGGCGGTCCGTCACCAAAATAGGTCTGGGTAGAATATAATATATTGCCGTCCAAACTTATTTCAATATCCATATTAATCCAACCCGGTAAATTGAGCGATAATTCAGGATGGGCTTTGATGTCGTGCACACGGCCTTTGCGAAACTTTCCACTGTAAACAGTGGCAAATTTATTCTCTTTGGTATAGTTGACCATTGAAACAAAGTAGAAATTACCATTTCTATCCATCGACGGCACACCATCTACTTTCTCAGAATTAATACCTTTTATTTCACCCATGAATTTGAAATTTATGTCATCAATGCGCTTGGCATAATAAATATTTTTATCTGTTCTGGGCGTATCCGTTTTATCGTTATTGAAAAATATATATTTTCCATCCCCCGTGATGAAGGCCTCCATGGCACCTTGTTTATAGCCATGAATATTCACTTTTCTGGGGTTGATGAATATCTGTGGCTGGTCACTTCGGTGTTCTTGCTGGGCTAAGGGAGGGTTGAGAAGCTCAAATTCATAAAGAATTTTATCAAGTAGCCTGTCCGCTTCCTTAATTTTGCCCTGATCACCAAGGACTTTTACATTCTTCATCATGGGAACTATTTTGGAAATATCCTTGCCCGCTTCCGCGCTGGATTTCAGCTTTTCCATTGAAAGGGCAGCTTTTTCCTGTAAAGCTCTGACCTCTTCCATGGTGGTGGCATAAGCCGGTTTCAAAGAAAATATCACACAGCAGATATATAATATAATACCAACTAATTTACTTTTCCTCATCGCATACTCTCTTCAATATCACAGATTGCCAATTGCTGCCCAAATAGGTTATACCCTAATTTATTCTGCTAAAATAAGGCAATGTTATGACCACAGAATTGGAGCGGCTTCTGGAAATTGAAAGCACCATCACCCATCAGGATCGACAAATACAAGATCTGAGTGATATGGTTGGCCAGCAATGGAAAGAAATAGATCGCCTTAAAAAACACCTGTCCCGTGCCACCGAAAGATTGGAAAATCTTGAAAATCCATCCGAAGACGGTACCGTTACTCACGAAGTTCCCCCGCATTATTAAGGACAAAATATATGGCTAAGGACAAACTCACCTTTCTCGGCCTTGGCGTCATGGGCTATCCCATGGCAGGGCACCTGCAAAAAGCCGGATATGACGTCACGGTTTATAATCGCACCGCTTTGAAAGCTGCTGACTGGGTTACAGAATATGGTGGCAAAGCAGCCGAGACACCCAGACAAGCCGCTGAAGGAGCCGATATTGTCTTTGCCTGTGTTGGCAATGATGACGATGTACAGGCTATCACCCTTGGCGATGACGGGGCTTTTCGGGGAATGAAAGACGGTGCTATATTTGTTGACCATACCACCGCATCGGCCACCCTCGCCCGTGAATTGGACAATTTAGCCCGCGCGCAAGGTCTGAAATTTCTGGATGCACCGGTATCCGGTGGTCAGGCCGGGGCGGAAAATGGCCGCCTGACGATTATGGTCGGGGGCGCGGAAAAAACCTTCGCACAAGTTGATCCCATATTACAGTGCTATGGCCAGAAAACAAAATTACTGGGACCTGCGGGGTGTGGGCAGCTGACCAAGATGGTCAACCAGATATGCATTGGCGGTCTGGTACAGGCCCTGTCAGAGGGCATCAATTTTGCCGAAGCCGCCGGGCTTGATGCCCGTGACGTGATTGACGTAATCTCCAAGGGGGCGGCCCAAAGCTGGCAAATGGAAAACCGTTACCAGACCATGATCAATAATCAGTTTGATTTCGGCTTTGCTGTTGACTGGATGCGCAAAGACCTTGAAATTGTGCTCGAAGAAGCCCATCTGAACGGGGCAGAACTGCCCGTGACCACTTTGGTCAATCAATTTTATAGTGAAATTCAGGCCGAAGGGGGCAATCGGTGGGATACCTCCAGCCTGATCACACGCCTGAGAAAGTAAGATATGACAATTTTCCCCCGTTACGGTAAAAAGCGGTCGATTTTGACCGGCTTTAAAAGAAAATGCCCCAGCTGCGAGCAGGGAAAAATCTTTTCCGGTTACCTGAAACTTGAAAATGAATGCCCCAACTGCACAGCCCCCATCGGGGAAATACGTGCCGATGATTTCCCGCCTTATCTAACTATTTTTATTGTCGGTCATATCATTGTACCCGCCTTGCTGCTAGTGGAAATATATTACCATCCGCCTGCCATGGCACAGATGATTATCTGGCCCAGTCTGGCGGTGGTATTGTCCCTGAGCCTGCTGCCAATTCTAAAAGGAGCTGTGGTCGGCTTCATGTGGTCATTGGGGCTAAAGGGCGACGAGCAGTAATGTGTAAGATCACATATTTAGGAGACTTGGTATAACATCCCAAATATCAAACAAGGCGATCGGCGGAAGGCAATATTTTTTGGATTGGATCAGGGTACTGGCCTTTGCATTCTTAATTTTTTACCATACCGGTATGATGTTTGTTGACTGGAATTGGCACATAGAAAGTGGTCATAATAATATTTTTCTGAAATCCATCATGCTACTTACCTCAAACTGGCGGCTGGATATTCTTTTCATCGTATCCGGTGTTGCCATAAGTTTCATGGTCACCAAAATGTCCCTCAAATATTTCGCATGGCAGCGGGTATTGAAACTCTTCATCCCGCTAATTTTCGCGATCATTATCATTGTCGTCCCGCAGTCCTATTATGAAGCCCTGCAAAAGGGCGTGTTTGAAGGAAATTTCTGGCAATTCTGGACCACACAATATTTTAGCTTTTCCATAGATGAACGGATGATCGCACCATTTCCCACCTATAACCACATGTGGTATGTGCTTTATTTATTTTCCTACACAATTATGCTGCTACCCGTATTTTCTTTTATCAATAGCGAGAAAGGCGCAGGCTTTCTCTTATTGTTTGAAAGCTGGCTGACAAAAGGAACTAAAATTATATGGCTCCCCATGGCCCTTTATTTTCTCATTCTTATGTCCAATGGTAAAGATAAAGTAACGGCTGCTTTTTATAATGATTGGTACGGCCATAGCATATTTATATTTGCCCTTGTTATGGGCCTGCTGTTTGTGCGCATGCCTAGCATCTGGGCTTCATTTGAACGCAACCGTTATCTCTCCCTTGTGGCTGGTTTGCTGGGATATGGTGCCCTGCTGACCATCTTTTTAACGCCAAGCGACATGCTGCCTTTTGATGGTAGCGCGGCATGGGGGTATATCGCTATGTTTGTCAAATGGTCTTGGATTGCACTGATCATTGGCTTTGCCAGACGCTATCTGAATTTTAGCAACAAGGCTCTTAAATATTGTAATCAGATCGTCTACCCCTTTTTCATCCTTCATCAGACGGTCATCATCATTATAGGATATTATGTTATTGACTGGGGGCTTTCAGGGATATCCGAGTTTTTAATCATCATGATCGGAACATTTGCCCTCTGTGGTTTGCTATATGAAGCCATCATCCGGCGGGTGGATATTCTACGGCTTATGTTTGGATTGAAATGGAATGGAACAATTATTTAGCTAAATTAAAAATCCCCTGTTGTTACAGACAACCTAGTCATGCCCAGGCGCGGGTGTGGGGCAGGTCATCATCAAGCCAATAGGCGTCGTCCTCGGTGATGACCATAATCTCTTCAAATTTTACCCCAACGCCATCAATGGCAAAATGAGGCTCAACAGCCCATAGTCCCAAAGACGGTTTATGGGCGGATGTGCGCCGGTGGTTCCAGTTGGGCGAATCATCCTGCCAACCGTTACGAGCCGCAATGCTTTTCCACGCCAGCCAAAGCAGATGGCGCACACTGATCTGCTTGATGGTGATTCGGTTCCAGATTCTGTCTTTTACTTTATAGATCCGGTGGCCCAGCACCTCGCCGATGTGCTTTCTGTGACAATTCTCATAACCCATATCCTCTATCATGCTGTTGGCGTAGATTTCGATGTCTTTAAAATCACGGCGCTGCTTTACCTGTTCCAACAATGTATTTCTGAAAGCCTCAAGTTTAGGATGAAGCATTTTATGGGTGGCATTATCGCCAAAAGTGGTCGACAGGGAAGTATCAACAATATGACCTTCATAGATGGGGGCCGCATCCAGAATGATTGCCATGCCATCTTCTAGTTTCTGATCCGTAGACAAAGCTTCAAACTGGCCAAAATTACCGGGGTAAGACGTGCGCGCACCAAACAAGACCACAGGCACATGAAAATAGGTATGCACACCCTGCTCATGAAAGCGTTTTCTGATCAGGCGAGCGACCGCAATTTCAGTTATGCCCGCCTTCAAGCCCCTGGCAACTTCCTCCAAAGTTTCATAAGACTTTTTCTGAAACCGTTTAAACTTATCCAGCTCGGCGGCATCAAAATCTTTATACTTTAAACTCACATCGCTTCTCCCAAAGCAGTGATGTTAACTTATTCTGCAGCCTCAAACCAGATGAGACAAACCTCATATTGATCTGCATGTTTATCTTATTGAAGCCCTAAATTGCTATTCTGTTGCTGGCTTCATAAATTTATAGGTCAGGCGGTCGCTTTCGCCGATGGCGCGCATTTTATCATGATCCGCCTTATCACCCCGCAGACGCGGCGGTAATGTCCAAACGCCCTTTGCGTGATGATGTGTGTCCTTTGGATTGGCGTTGATTTCGCTTTTTGCCACCAGTACAAAGCCTGCTTCCTCAGCCACTTCCAACAGGTAGGATGGTTTAATATAGCCATCCTTTTCCTTTGAATTAGGACTTCTATGGTCTGTGATGCCAAAAATTCCACCCGGTTTCAGGGCCACATATACCGCCTTCAATACATCCCGCTCATAACCGCCCATCTGCCAGTTATGAAAATTACGGAACGACAGAACCATATCAACCGATCCCGCTGGGGAAATAGTGACTTTTTCCGGCGGCACCAGTTCAGTGACAATGGCTTTGCCATACAGTGCTTTATCGCTGGCCAATCGCGCAGCAATCCTGCCATTGTTTTTCATGGTATATTCTTTTTCCGAAGATAGGTCATAGCCCGCACTGTAATAGGTTCCCTGTTCATTTAAATAGGGGGCCAGAATTTCCTGATACCAGCCGCCGCCGCCGGGCCATATTTCAACTACTGACATCGTTGCCTTCAGGCCAAAGAATTCCAGCGTCTCTTTAGGATGACGATATTGGTCCCGCGCTTTATTTTTGTCAGAACGATGGTCACCCGCTATCACATCAGCCAGTGACTTCTCATGGGAGTGAGCCATCGCATTTATCGCCATCGCACCCGTCATAATGGATGCCGTACATATCACGGCTATTGTTTTGGTTAAATTCATCTGTCTCTCCTAATGGTCTGAATGTTCGAATTGGTCCCGCAACCTCGTCTCAAATGCTAGCCCTTCTTTTGTCAGTGTGGCCTGTATGGGAAAATTAGATATGATCAACCCTTTGCGGTCCAAAGCCCGCCAAACGGCTTCATTGGCAAAACCGCTGGCATCCTGACCTGAAACGACGAACTTTCCGATATGAACGTGATCACCATGAGGTTCTGGCAGGTAAGATATGGTCACCTCCCCGGTTTCAGGGTTGGTAACCGAACTTTCCTGACTGCTGGCCAGCACCTGAAACAGAGCCAATGTACGTCGCTGTAACGGGTTGAGTTTTATAGTCTTTTTCTTCATGCAACCCTAGATTACCCCGAATGGAAAATGATTGCACGCGCTATTTTCCTCCATCAACGTTCAGCCAAAAATTGACAAATAGTTGACAAATAGCTAAAATTTGATATAAATCGCTCCGAATCGCAGAGAATGCTGCGCTGCAACAATAATATCGCTTTGCTTATAAGTTGCAGTAAATCCGGACTAGGTTAGTAAAACCCTCCACCGGTACGGGTCATATACCCGTTAATTTTCTATAATAATAAGTGCTGATAAGGCGCCAAGTTACAAAGGGTTTCGATAGTTAGCAGTCTGTCGAACGTTTCTGTTGAATCATAATTTCAACAGAATTACACCATCCGGCCCTTAAAGGCCGGTAAAACAGGAGCGTGACTTATGAAAAATTATAAGTTCGTTATAAAAATAGTGCCCGTTGTTGTATTTATTTTACTTCTGGGTTTTTACCTTTTGCCTCAAACAGAGGTTGAAGCCTCTATTCAACCTGAGGACCGCCTTAATGGGGGCCAACTGGTGACGGCTAGTCCATCCAGCATCTATGATGCAGATATGGATTTTCTACTGACTCAACTGCCAGGACATATTTCGGAAGAATCTTTTCGATGTCTTGCTCAAGCGGTATATTTCGAAGCCAGAAGCGAGCCTTTCGAAGGCCAGGTCGCTGTGGCCTATGTTATCCTGAACCGGGTAAAAGACCGGCGCTATCCAAACAGCATCTGCGAAGTAGTTTTCCAAAATGAAAAACGCCGCCATAGTTGTCAATTTTCCTTTGCCTGTGACGGACTGTCCGATAACCCCTATGAAATGGCCGCATGGAATGTGGCTCGTCGGGTTGCCGGTGGCACGTTAAAGAATGCTTCAAGCGATGTTACGGCGCACTCCACCCATTATCACGCCAAATATGTTAACCCAAGATGGGCCAAATCCCTGCAACCGACAATTCAGGTGGGCAGTCATATTTTTTACCGTGAAGACATGTAAAATTCTGATAATTTATCCGATTTCCCGTAAGTCCAGAATGTTATTGAAACATTTCACAAATTGACTTATATCAATGATAGCAGTTTCTAGGGGCTGTTATAATACTCAGGTAGTTGAAAAGGATAAAAAATGGCTAATACAATTACGTTCATCGGATGTGGCATTGTTTCTTTATTGTTACTAATGTCTATCCTGTTGGCAGGGCCCCACTTGCTTCTTCCAGCAACTTTTATGATCGTAACTGTTTTAGTCGGTGGTTTATGTGTCTATATCGCGAATGGTATGATTAAGCGTCGCACAGAAATCATGAAAGAATGGGAAGACTGAAACCGCACTTAAATGCAGGTTTTTGACCCGAATTTTAAATATCCTTTTTATTGTTATACCCTGAGTACTTTAGCCCTGATAAGTACTTAACACTAAGCCTTGCCCTAACCGGCAAGGCTTTTTTTTATCTGATTTATATTATTTACCTTTTGCTAATATAATTAAATTAATACTATAACTTCCGGTTGTAATGTTAAGGATTTATTCATTTCAATTTCTTAATATTAACATGATGTCAATGAATGACATAATCGCTGGTATAAAGGCAATCAATTTTCAGGTGCTGACCATGACGACCCAAAATGAACCCACATCCACTAACAGACAAGGTATCGATAAATTAAAAAATACCTATCTGCATTGGACGCGGGCACAGCTGGAAAAATTACATACGCATCTTCACTTATTGGAGCGAGAAGACCTTAAAAGGCCAGACAGTATGGTGAATGAAATATTTGATCTGGCTCATAATATCAAAGGGCTGGGCGGCAGTTTCGGTTATTATCTGATGACAGATATCGCGTCATCCCTTTGCGAGTATGTCCGCTATATGGATAACATTTCAGACATCCAAACAGATATCATTGCGGCACATGCCACAGCCATGGATGTGGTTATCACAGAAGAAATCGAGGGGTCCGGCGGCGATCAGGGAAATGAAATTATTGCCCGGCTACAAAATATGATAACAGAAAAAAACGGTAATTAACCCTCTGATCCGCCGATCAGAGCTGTTCTTCTTCATCTGGGTCAATGATCAGTGGCACACCAAACTCTTTCCACTTTTCCATGCCGTCTTTATTTTCAAGATAATTCATCAAAGCGGCCACTGGTTTTCTGTCATAAACCCGGTCCGCGTCATTAAGCAATAGTAAAATAGATTTTTCCATATCCATACCAGCACGGTGAGCGCGAGAACTTGCCATACCCACAAAAGCATTGGCCACCGCCACTATCCGCGCAGACAAAAGAATATCTTCTCCCTTCAGGCCCTCAGGCGTACCTGACCCGTCCCAATGAGCCTTGATCTGTCGCAGGGTCTTAACAACCGGGCCATCAAACTCCACCGTTTCCAGCATATCGGCGGTTTTCATGATGCTTGAGCGAATGGTTTCCAACTCTTCTTCTGATAGCCCCTTGGGTCGGGTCAACAGCTCGCGCGGCACCAGAATTTTACCCAAATTCATTAGTGCCCCCGAAATATTTGCCGTATCCCGCATCACATCATCCACATTCATTTCCCTGGAAATGGCTTCTGTCACCATGGCCACCCGTTCTGAATGTCTGGCGCTATAAGGGTCACGGCTGTCGATAACCATGGTCAAGGTGCTGACCAGGTTTTTCAAGGCGGTTTCTTTAAGTTGCCGTTCCCGAACCAGTTCCGAAATATCCTCAGTCACCATCAGAACACCATTTTCCTGATCAACGGACAAAGGGACATAATCGGATTTAATTGTCATACCGCTTTGCGGCAGCTGCTCGACAATGGACAGATGTTCCGCATTTTTCAAAACCTGGGTATAATGTTCTTCCATTTCCGGTGATTTGAGTGCGCCGGGAAGGGTCGTGGCTTTTCTGCCGATCATCTCACGGCGATCAATACCGGTATCCTTGGTTGCCTGGGCATTGGCAAAGGTATAACAGCCCTGCCCATCCACCGCTGTTATAACCGTATGCTGACTATCGGTTACAATTTGCAAAAAATTGCTAAGCTTCTCATAACGCCGGGTCAGGATTCTCTGTTGTTCTGCGGCCTTGGTCAGACGCACAGAAACGCCATGCCGCCAGATGAGTAATATTGAAATACTCACCGCCAGAATGATTAATCCCGCTATCCAGACTATGGTTCTTTTCCGGGTTTGAATGGCCCCCATGACCTCTGCCGAATCCACCGTCCGTACAAGCACCCAATTTGTATCCTTTATTTTCCGTCCTGTTACCAGAACCCTATGCCCGTCATAATTGACCCGCTCGGCAAAGCCACCGATTGTCTCACCGGCATTTTCCGCCGCAAAGGCAGCGGCAAGTGAGGAATTTTCACCGTCCAGCACCATGGTCAGGGGCGCGTGAGTGTCACCATTTCGGGTTCGAAGCGGCGACAGATATTCCATTGCTGTACCGCTCATGCGCACCAGATAACTTTTTGCTGTCGTGGCGGTTTCACCGGGCTGAATAAGTTTCTGATAAAAATCATCCGGTAATATTTTGATGCCAACTGCAAAGCCAATAGCCGGACTGCTATTGTCATCCTGCACCCCGAAGACCGGCGCGATGAAGGCGATAGCAGGAGAACCATTTTCAGCAGAAAAGGGGCCAAAGATGATCACGTCACTGCCCGCGCCACGCTCCAGAAAATAAGCAACACTTCGAATGACTGACGGCATAGCGGGCGTCGATACTATAAGCTGTCCCTGGGGCGTGGTTAGGGCAAGACCGGAAATCCGCTCGCTGGTCAGATTGGCTTTTACGCTAAAATTCTTATCCCGTTTAGGTACATAACCATTCTGCTGGGCTACCGCTTTCATCTGATTTTCCAGATAAGCGGCCTGAGCCAGATTTTCCTGAGACTGGCTGTCCATATTCTGTGACTTGCCCGCTTCCTGCACGTTGCCCAGATATATTCTTAATGATGGATTCTCCGCGAGCCTTGCAATGACTTTTTTCTGCTCGGTCAGCCATTCTTCCACCGCCACTTCCCGGCTGTTAATCACAACTGACATCTGACGTTGCCAGATCAAGCTGTCTCTATTTGCCTCCGATTGGGCAAATTTAAGTGCCAGAAACAAAGCAACCGCCGCCCCGGTCATCACCGCTAATGCCAGAACCATCCCGGCTGATTTAGGTTGCAATCGCATATATCAAAGTCCATTCTGCCCATAAATTATAGCACGGTGCGGTTGATTTCTTAAGGTTTGAGTAACCTTACTCCGTATATAGTTAACGCGCAAACTCTTAAATAGATGTAACGCCTAATTGATGTAAACCAGCATGGCAAACCCAAGAACGAGAAAATAGTGACGCATTTCAGTTTAGTAAGTATATTTTTATGCCTGATATTTTCAGCCACAAATGATGCGCTGGCCCTATCGAATGAAACGGATAAGAGCGGCCTGTTTGGCTCCCACGAAACCATGAGCCGACAGCTTGTCGCCTTTAAAAAATGGAACGGCATGCTGAGCCGGGTAAAGGAAGACCGAAAGAAAAAACCGGTACCATATACCATCTGTCGCAAAACCGTGGATCAAAAATGTTACCGGGAAGACTGGCAAGATCTTCTGGAATTCCTGAAAGACAAACCCGCAGACAGGCAAATTGCCGAAATTAACCTCCATATGAATAAAGCCCCCTATATTACAGATATTATCAACTGGGGGGTGCCGGATTACTGGGAATCCATTAGGCAGTTCTTTAAAAAAGATGGTGACTGTGAAGATTATGCCATAGCCAAATATTTGTCTCTGAAAGAGCTGGGCTTCGATGCGGATTTGATGCGCATTGTTGTGGTTCAGGATACTAATCTTGATGTTCCCCATGCGGTACTGGTGGTATCGCTAAATGGCGACCGGCTGGTGCTGGATAATCAGATTTCCTACGTGGTTAAGGAAAAGGCGGTCTTACATTACCGACCCTTTTACTCCATTAATGAAAAGGCCTGGTGGTTACACAGAATGTAACTCTTTTGCGCCAATAAACAAATTACCCAAACAAACCAAATTTTAACCAAATTTAAGGTAAAATGGTCTTCTTTATGAAAATCGGAAGATTTCGCAACGTTAAAATAAATCTTTAGTGAGTAAACTGAGTTATGTGCCCAATGGAAAATACCGCTTATATGGAAAGTTCCGCTCCTCCCTGTCAGGTGGATGAGTTAATATCAGCTATGCGCCCCATCAAGAGACGCCCTCAAGGATATCGTGGCATTCATATGCATTTTTCCCTGTTAGAAAGAGAACATAAACAGCCCTATCACCGCCGGTCCATAGCCACGGCATTTAACAAACTTATTCATAACAAAAATGGCCAGCTTTTCTGGACCAGTAATTTTGACGTAGTCTTTATTTGCAAGGATTGTACTGTTGCGTCCATTGATACGGCCATCCTTGCCGCACGCAGGGCGGTGGATGAAAGCCCTATAATTAAGGAATATATTGAAGCGGGTCGGGACGATGACCTTTGTGACTGGTATGATCTTAAAAAGGATATGAAATCATTTTTGGATATGATCAATGGCCTTAAGAAAACCGCAAAACAGGATTCGGACCCGGTCCCGTCGCCCAGTTTGAAATCGATGATCTCCAACCTGAACAATAAATTGACTGATTCGAAAAAAAAGCCCACACCAAAACCCGTAACAGCCACCAAACCGTTGTATGACAACACAGCCCGGAAAACTGACGTTACACCAATGGGTCCGGTACAACTGGATCAACTGGAACGCAATCTGATTAACATGGAAATATTCCAGGTGATGGAAAATCAGACCGCCTATGTTATCGTCGGCGATTCAAGGCCCCAGCCAATTTTTGTCGAGCATTATATTTCCGCAGGGAAAGTCAAGGATAGGCTTCTGCCAAACTACGACATCTATGCAGATAAATGGCTGTTCCAAAGGTTAACCCGTACCTTTGACAAAAAGATATTGCTGAAACTTCCCGATTTAGATGCCATAAAAAATCAGGTCATCAGCATCAACATCAATATAGAAACAATCTTCACCCGTGAATTTGATATATTCGTCGCCAAGTTCAAAAAGCAAAATAATCAACCGTTAATTTTGGAAATGAGGTTATTTGATGTGATCTCTGACATTCAGAAATACTATGAGGCGCGGGACAAACTCACCGAACTGGGGTGCCGAATTAGTCTGGATGCCATAGATATAGAATCTCTCGCCATATTGGATCGGGAACTTCTGGCCGTTGATTTCCTTAAAATAAACTGGAAACAACATTATAAGCAATTGGTCGGTGGGCCGTTGGAAAAGAAAATTATGGGGGCCATAAATGCCCAAGGCAACATGAGGATTATTCTGTGCCACTGTGACACGGAAGAAGCCATTACATTCGGAAAAACCGTAGGCGTTCACATGTATCAGGGATTCCTGATTGACAAGAAATACGGGGTATAGGGAATTATTGGCTTGCCCCGGCTTCCTTCAATATTTTTTCGGTCCGGCGGCGGCGGTTATCAATAGCATGCTGCAAAGGTGATCTGCCGGAATAATCTTCCAGCGTATGATCAGCACCATATTTAAGGAGCAGCTCTACAATCCGGTCCTTTCGCGCCAAAACTGCGGCAATTAATGGCGTGGTTCCATTGTCATCGGCGATATCCACATCGGCCTTGAATTTTATCAGCAACGCTACGATTACGCGATCACCATTGTTGGCGGCAATAACCATGGGGGTCTTTCCATCCTGACCATAAAGGTTCGGTTTTGCACCACTCTTCAGCAAATACTGGACAAGGGAGGCTTCTTTCTTCTTGGTCGCCATTATTAATGCTGTTGTTTTATCGTCATAATCACGGGTGTTAACATTGACACCCTTTTCAATGGCAACTTTTATATCACGATAATTGACTTCCTTGACCGCTTTGAGGAATTTATAGGATGCTGAATAATTCTGTGCCTGCGCCCCTGATATTCCTGCTGTGATGGTCATTGTCAGGCTCAGAGCCGCAACAATCAATAAAGGTCCAATGAATTTACTAACCCGCATTTAAAACTCCAGTTTTTAAGTCGCATTCAAATGAAATGCCTATTATATATAAGGGCTGACAACAAAGATATTATTTATTAAATTTCAGGAACTATACCATGCCTTTATTAAAAATCTTTCTGGTTGTGCTGTTAATACTGGCTGGAATTTTCGCTGTTTTTACATCTTTTTATACAGCGGAAATAAATAATTCTACTATCAAAACCGCAGAACAGAATACCAAGGCCCTTATTGGTGGCCCTTTTTCCTTAATCGATCATCATGGCAAAAACGTGACCCATGCGGATTTTAAAGGCAAATATATGCTGGTTTATTTCGGTTATACCTATTGTCCGGATATTTGCCCAATGGAATTACAAATAATGTCCGATGCCCTTGACCAATTATCCCCAACCGTACTGGCAGAAATAAATCCTATTTTCATTACGGTTGACCCACAGCGGGATTCGGTAGAAATTCTGTCCCAATATGTCCCCGCCTTCCATGAAAAGCTAATTGGCCTTACCGGAAACACGGAACAGGTAACGCTTGCCAAAAAAGCATACCGTGTTTACGGCGCTAAAGAAAAGATCGCAGAGGGTGCTGACCCTGATAGCTATCTGGTCAGCCATACATCCTACATTTATCTTATGAACCGTGCCGGTGAATATGTCACCCACTTCAAGAGCCGTACTGACCCCGCGTTGATGGCAAAAAGATTGCAGGAAATTATCCAGGAATGAATAAATTCTGGCGTAATAAAAAGCTTTCCGAGATGACCCATGAAGAATGGGAATCACTCTGCGATGGCTGTGGCCTGTGCTGTCTGCATAAGCTTGAAGATATTGAAAGCCAGGAAATAAGCTATACCAATGTGGCCTGTCGCTTGCTGGATACGGCTAGCTGCCAATGTAAAAATTATCCCCTACGGAAAAAATTAATACCAGATTGTGTAGTTCTGACACCGGAACAGGTATCAGAATTTCACTGGCTACCAACCACATGCGCCTATCGTCTGATAAGTGAAGGCAAAGACCTCAAGGATTGGCACCCGTTAATTTCAGGCCATAAGGACACTGTTCACCGGGCCGGAATTTCGGTGCGGGGCAAGATCATTTCCGAACGTGATGCTGGTGATCTGCAGGATCATATCGTTGATTGGTGTGATGAATGAACAGTGACCCTGAATATTATATCGGTGACTTTCCGTTGATACTCAAACGCCATCCCCGGGCAAAATATCTGAAGTTACGGTTTGAAGCCAGAAGTTGCACGGCCCTTTTGACTTTACCACCCGGCATCTCGGACCGAAAGGCACTTCAATTTGCCAACAAACACCATGACTGGTTATGTGATCAATATGAAGCATCCCCAGACATCACACCCTTAACAGCCAATGAGACGATCCCCTATCGGGGTCAAACTGTTAAAATTATTCATACTCCGGAAAAGCCTGCCAAGATAGAAGTCAAGGATGGGATACTCATCGTCGGTGGGCCACTGTCCGGTTTTGAAACACGGCTCCAGAACTGGCTTAAAAAAGAAGCCAAATTGGCCCTGAGTGAAGCTATTGAGAAATTTGTGGATACCTTGGGGCAACGTCCACGCAGGCTGATGGTACGTGATACCAGAAGCCGCTGGGGTAGCTGCTCAACCAGAAGAACCCTGTCTTTTTCCTGGCGGCTGATTATGGCCCCCCCGGATATTTTGCATTATGTCGTCGCCCATGAAATGGCGCATCTTGCGGAAATGAACCACAGTCCGGCATTCTGGATAATCGTGGAAAAAATGTGTCCTGACTGGAAGAAATCCCGACGCTGGCTAAAGTCAGATGGCAACAGCTTGATGTTGATCGGATAATATATCCCGTAACTTTACCCTTTGTGCCACAACAAAAAGTACCTGCTGGTCCATGGTCAATATCGGTTCGTCGCTGCCCTCCCGCTCCATGGTAATATGAAAAGTCGCCGTCTGGCCCTTCTGATTCAGATATTCCAGTTTCATCAGCTTCAACTGAAGTCTTATTCTGGTACCCGTCGGTAGCGGGGCTAAAAAACATGTGTTTTCAGCGCCTTTATTCTGACCATATCTGAGGCCCGTCACCTCCACAATTTGATCAAATAACTGGGGGATAAGCGACAGAAGAAGAAAATTATGAACAATTGTCTTGCCCGATGGCAGGTCTGTTCTAGCCCGTTCCTGATCAACATGGACCCATTGAAAATCCCCCGTGGCCTCAGCAAATTTATTGACCCTGCTCTGGGTAATTTCTATCCAGTTTGACGTGCCAATATCCCGCCCGATAAAATGTTTGATATCCTTGATGTTAATAGTGACTTTGGCCATAAAATTTTCCATATGATGAAGAGAACTCAAATCTTATCATCACCATATTACTGAAGCGTCAATGTTAGTTAAGCTTTTACCAAAATTTGAGCATAATCAGACCTTTCTGGTTGGTCATGCTCTTGCTCTTAATTTCGTTTTGGTTTATCCCGTAATTCTATTTTAGGTGTGGTCAGGGTCGCATCGTCCCGGCCCAGATGAACCCTATACATAAAATTACGCCATATTCTGGCTGGCATGCCGCCACCCGTAACCCGTTTCATGGGGCTGGCATCATCATTGCCAACCCAAACTCCATTGACCATATTCAGCCCATAACCCATAAACAAAGCATCCTTGTAATTCTGGGTTGTGCCGGTTTTTCCTGATACAGGGAAAGGCATTTGTGCCTGTCTGGCTGAACCCCAGGCCACCACAGATTTTAACAGATCGTCCATAACGGCCACCACATCATCGGATAATAATTTTTGCGGTGGTCCCGGCATATGACGGTATAAAATCTGGCCCACACTATTTTGAATTTCTACTATGCCGTAAGGCTCGACCCCATATCCGCCATTAGCCACCACCGCATAGGCCGCCGTCAGTTCCAGTAGTGATATTTCTGATGTGCCGAGCGACAAGGATGGCTCGGCCACTATAGGCGTGGTCAATCCCAGACGCCGGGCCATTTCAATTACAGTTTCCCTGTTGATTCGTTCTGCAAGCTTTACCGCCACCGTATTAAGCGAATGGGCAAAGGCTTCCCGCAGTGTTACATCGCCGCGGTATTTGCCGCTATAATTTTTTGGCTGCCAGCCATTCAGAATCACGGGGCTGTCGCGCATAACATGTTCTGGCGTCAGCCCCGCTTCCAATGCCGCCAGATAAATAAACAGCTTGAAGGCAGAACCCGGTTGCCTGCGAGCCTGTGCCGCGCGGTTAAATTGGCTTTTCGTGTAATCCACACCGCCGACCATGGCCCGCACTGCACCGTCCATATCAAGCGATACCAATGATGCCTGTCCCGCGTGAAATTTTTCACCCTCCTTGTCCATGACCTGTTGCAGGCCCTTATTGGCCTTATCCTGAATATCCGGCATCAGCGTCGTATATATTATGATCGGTTCCCCCACCGGGCCTATGCGGGATGCCGCCCGTTCCACGACCCAGTCGCTGAAATAACGTTCGTCGCCCCCGGTTTGTTTATCAACAATTTTTACGCTGCGTCCCTTTGCTGTGTCTGCCGTGGATTGTGGAATAAATCCGGCCTCCACCATATTATTCAAAACTTCTTCCATGCGCCGATATGATCGCTCCAGATCACGCAACGGCGAATAAAGCGCTGGCCCTTTCAGCACACCCGCCAATATGGCTGCCTCATTCAGGGAAAGTTTGCGCGCACTATGACCAAAAATTGTCCGTGATGCCGCATCAATGCCATATGCCCCGCCACCAAAATATACGCGGTTAAAATAAAAATTAAGAATTTCTTCCTTGCTGAAATTTAATTCAAGCCAACTGGACAACAGCAATTCCTGTACTTTACGCTTAATGGTTTTATCGGCATTAAGGAAAAGATTTTTTGCCAACTGCTGGCTTATGGTGCTACCGCCCTCAACCACACTTCTGCTGGCAATATTTTTCATCATAGCCCGGCCCAGGCCGCGAATATCAAAGCCGGAATGTTTAAAAAATCGTCGATCCTCTGTGGCGATGACCGCCTCAATCAAATCCTGAGGAATTTCATTATATTCCAGCCAGTCGCCGTAAACGTCGCCGTAAGTGGCCAACAGCCCCCCCTGTCGATCCATTACCATAACCGTAGAGCCGCCCCGGTTCAGCCTGATGTTGGAAATATCCGGTAAATCATGGGCATAATAAATCACCAGCGGCACCAACAGAATCAATGACCAAATCATGCTAAGTAAAGTCCGGTATATCCATTTGCTAAGGCCGGTGCGGGGAAGTTTGGTGCCGCTGACCCGTGCTATGTTTTTTCGGCGGCTATAGTTTTTTTTCTTCTTGGTTTTTGATTTTTGTAATGTCTCTTCGGGAGTAGATTTCTTTTTGCCATAGATCTTCTTACCCGAACCATCGTCCGGTTTTTTTCTCTCTGGTTTTTTTCCCTGGGATCTTTCGACCATAACTATACCCCTTGCTGAACAGACCATAAAATATCACCCGTCATAAGACAACATGAACTTGGGGCTTGACATTAGTTTCATTTGTAACTATTATAATTTCATATCTTAAATACCCTTTTGGAAAGTGGAGCCTAAAATGACATTGACAAGAATTCACCATGTCGCCTATCGCTGTATGGATGCAAAAAGAACGGTCGAGTTTTATCAGAAATATCTGGATATGGATTTTGTTCTTGCTATTTCAGAAGACAAGGTTCCTTCGACCGGTGAGCCGGACCCCTATATGCATCTGTTTCTGGATGCGGGTGCAGGTAACGTGCTGGCATTCTTTGAAATTCCCAACTCACCGGAGATGTCCTTTGATCCCAATACGCCCGACTGGGTTCAGCATATCGCTTTCAAGGTAGAAGACGAAGCCACTATGATGCGGGTAAAAGAGAAACTGGAAGCCGATGGTCATGAGGTTGTCGGCCCCACCAACCACCATATTTTCCAGTCCATATATTTCCGCGACCCCGATGGTCACCGTATGGAGCTGGCCTATGATACTGCCACCGCAGAAGACATGAAAAAGCTTCATGACATTGCGCCGCAGATGCTCATTGACTGGACAAAAAGCAAAAAAACACTGAAACATGCCGCATGGCTGCATGAAGAAGAGTTCAAAAAAGACAGCCATAATTAGATTGATTTCATTGACTAAAATTTATGGCTGAGGCATAAAATTGGCTCCACTACAAAAAGAGCCACCACATGAATAAACCCGCCATTGCCCTTTTCACCCATGATGCCAAGAAAGACACACTGGTCACCTGGGTTGGAAAATATATTACCACTTTCCAAGAAGCTCAACTATTCTCCACCGGCACTGCTGGTGGTCGGTTGCTGGATGAATATCCCGATTTAGACCTTACCCGCCTGAAAAGCGGTCCGCTGGGGGGTGATCAACAGACCGGGGTCATGATAGCCGAAAGCAAACTGGACGCCCTGATAAAAAGCGGTATTTTGCAGAAGAGATGACGGCCCTGAAACTCATCTATGGCCCAGACCCTATATTCGCAAAATCAGCAGAATTCGTGACTCTATTTGATGAGGGCCTTCAAAAGATCACCCAAGATATGGTGGCGACATTATATGCTGAGAAGGCCGTTGGTATCGGCGCCAATATGGTGGGGATATTAAAACGTATTATCGTCATTGACCTACAGGAAGACGGCCACCCCCTCATCCTGATCAATCCTGAAATTACCCAAAAATCTAATGATACCCAATGTCACACAGAAGCGTCGGTTTGCTTTCCCGGCATATCAGCGGATATTACCCGTCCCCGCAAAATTACCCTGACCTATCAGGATTACACCGGATCGCAACGACAAATCACGGCGGAAGATTATCTTGCCACCGTCATCCAGCATGAAATTGATTATCTGAACGGCATCATATTTCTGGATTATCTGTCGACCATAAAACGGAAAATGTTACTCAAAAAAACCCGAAAGTTTCAATCTAAACATCCAGATTAGCCACATTCAGCGCATTATCCTGAATAAACTCCCGGCGCGGCTCAACCACGTCACCCATCAATTTGGTAAAAATCTCATCGGCGGTATCACCATGGTCAATCTTCACCTGCAATAATGTTCGGGCTTCCGGATCAAGGGTGGTTTCCCATAGCTGTTCCGGATTCATTTCACCCAGCCCTTTATAGCGTTGAATGGACAGGCCCTTGCGTCCATATGACAGCACCAGTTTCATCAAATCACTAGGTAGGTTAATATCGTGAATATCATCCTTGCGGCTGATGGTGGATGTTTTGGCGAAAACCTCCTTGCGCTCCGGAGCTGCCTCGTTCAAGGCCCGTGCCTCCACTGAATTGATAAAGGCGCTGTCGATGCGGTAGACATCTTTAATACCGCGTATTTCCTGAGTAAAGGTCACGCCGTCACCCTCTTCGTCAAAGCTGCCCGCCCAGTTATCTTCGCCTTCGGTCGCCTTCATATTCATGCGAACACTCACATCGGCAATGGCCGCTTGCGCCTTGGCTGTATTATGAAGGGTCGCCGGGTTCAAGGCCCCGGCCAAAGCCAGCTCCTCTACCAGTTCCTTATTGTAACGGTTTGGCACATGGGTCAGTATTTTAGAAGTTTTCCGAACCGTCCCCACCAAATCTACCAGATCATTACCGGCAATCTGTGTCCCGTCATGAAGACGCAGAACCATTTCATCCAATGTCTGATGCACAAGATGATCTTCCAGCGACGGGTCATCTTTAAGATAGACTTCCGATTTTCCCCGGCTCACCTTATAGAGCGGCGGCTGAGCGATATAGAGATGACCGCGTTCAATCAATTCGGGCATCTGGCGATAGAAAAATGTCAGCAGAAGGGTTCTGATATGAGCCCCGTCCACATCCGCATCGGTCATAATGATGATCTTGTGATAGCGCAACTTCTCAATATCAAAATCCTCGCGCCCGATACTGGTGCCCATGGCGGTGATCAGCGTGCCGATCTCCTGTGAGCCGAGCATACGGTCAAATCTTGCCCGTTCCACATTGAGAATTTTACCCTTAAGCGGCAGAATAGCCTGATTGTTACGCGACCGGCCCTGCTTGGCAGAACCGCCAGCACTGTCCCCTTCCACCAGAAATAATTCTGATTTCGCCGGGTCACGTTCCTGACAATCGGCCAGCTTGCCGGGCAGGGATGAGATGTCCAAGGCTCCCTTGCGCCGGGTAAGTTCGCGGGCCTTACGGGCCGCTTCCCGCGCAGCGGCGGCTTCGACAATTTTGCCTATGATGGTTTTGGCTTCCGTGGGATGTTCCTCAAACCAGGAACTGAGCTTTTCATTGAGCAGGCTTTCCACAACAGGGCGCACTTCTGACGATACCAGCTTATCCTTGGTCTGGGACGAGAATTTGGGATCTGGCACTTTCACCGACAAGACACAGGTCAGCCCTTCGCGGCTGTCATCGCCACTGATGGAAACTTTCTCCCGCTTGGCTATGCCGGATTCGTTGGCATAGTTATTTATGGTGCGGGTCAAAGCAGCCCGAAAACCCGCCAGATGTGAACCCCCGTCGCGCTGGGGAATATTATTGGTAAAACACATGACATTTTCATGATAGCTGTCATTCCATTGCAGGGCGCATTCAAAGATAATATCTTCTTTTTCGCCACTGATAGTAATGGCTTCCGATATCAGTGCCGTCTTGCTGCGATCCAGATATTGAACATAGGCCGTAATCCCGCCTTCATAATAAAGCTCAACCTCTTTTCGCTCCGCATGGCGTTCATCCAGGATCTTAATGCGCACCCCGCTATTCAGGAACGCCAGTTCCCGGAAGCGATGAACCAATTTCTCATAATCAAATTCAATATTGCCAAAGGTTGATACGGACGGCATAAATGTTACCCTCGTGCCGGTTTTGCCAACTGCATCACCCACAATCACAAGATCATCCACCGCATCCCCATCTTCAAAGCGCATGAAATGTTCTTTGTCATTGCGCCAGATCGTCAGTTCCAGATAGTCGGACAGGGCATTAACCACAGACACCCCAACCCCATGCAAGCCGCCAGAAATTTTATAGCTGTTGCTATCAAATTTACCGCCCGCATGCAATTGTGTCATAATAACCTGCGCCGCTGAAATACCCTCTTCCTCGTGAATATCCACCGGAATTCCGCGCCCGTTGTCGGTGACCGAAAGAGAGCCATCGGGGTTCAGGGATACCTGAACAAGATCACAATATCCCGCCAGAGATTCGTCAATGGCATTATCCGATACCTCAAACACCATATGGTGCAGGCCTGACCCATCCTCGGTATCGCCGATATACATGCCGGGCCGCTTACGCACCGCATCAAGACCCTTGAGAACCTTAATGGAATCTGCGCCATATTCTTCAGCACCTTCGCTGGCATCTTTCAATTGTGTTTCTTCAGACATAAACCCTGTCCCTTAAATAAAAATCTAAATCATTCTTCTGTAACGCGATTATTTTCCACCCGGTAATAGCCCACGCTATCCCCAAGTTCGTCAAATAATATCCGGTCCGTTCCCGTAAGCCAGACCTGTGACCCCAATGCCGCCAATTCATCATATAATGACGCACGGCGTGTTTTGTCCAAATGCGCCACCACCTCATCCAGAAGCAAAATCGGCGCCGCACCAAAGGCCGTTGCCGTAATCCGCGCACTGGCAAGGGTGATCCCGATCAGCAACGCTTTCTGTTCGCCGGTGGAGCAGAGGGCTGCGGGCATGCCTTTATCTTTATGGGTAACCAGAAGGTCCGTTTTATGTGGCCCTGCACTGGCCCGGCCACGGCGCGTGTCCTGCCCGCGATTATCCCTTAAAATTCTGCAAAAATCATCTTCCACTGCCAGAGCCGGACTCTGGTTAAGACCTTCTTCCAACAGACCATCCACGCTAAGCAACGCCTGGGGAAAGCTGGATGTTGATTCTTCTATGGCACCCGTTAGCCGTTCCAAAGCATCGAGTCTTGCAGCCGCCACCGCAACAGCATGTTCTGCCATACGGCTTTCCAGCGCATCCAGCCATAAAGCATCACTAATGCCATCGGCCAGAAGCCTGTTTCTTTCCCGCATCACACGCTCGTATGCATTAACCTCGCGCATGTGGGAGATATGAAAATTAGCCACAATCCGATCAAGAAAACGTCTGCGACCAGAGGGCGCCTCAATGAACAGCCGGTCCATCTGTGGTGTCAGCCATGCCACCTGCAAAATATCGCCAAAGACCGCCGGACTCGCGCCATTTTCGCCATCAATGCGCACCACGCGCTTATCTTTCTGGCCCATATCGCTAGCTTCTGTTTCCATCAGACCCGTACCCAGATCCATCGTACCATCTGGCGTTTCCAGCCGGGCCGCCACCGCCCAGTTGCGCCGGTTATCCACCAGACGACGGCTCACGTCCGATAATTTGCAGCTGCGAAGGCCCCGCCCCGATGATAAAAAGGACAATGCTTCCAGAATATTGGTTTTTCCGGCCCCGTTTGGCCCGGTGAGGACAACAGACCGGGCCTGCGGTTCCAGCGTCACATGTTGGTATGACCTAAAATCGGTAAGATGCAGCCGTCCCACATATAATTCAGGCACCCGAAAAGAGGACCCGTTTATTTTCGGGTTTAGATCCGGGTCCAGAATCGTAACGGACGCCATATGATCCTTTTGAAGATCAGACGGTTTTATTTTATTGAGCTGTGTCAGAACAGTTCCTTACTTTGCTGCATGGTTTTCAGCCATCACACCCGCCCTAAACGCGCATTGGCATCAATACATACAGCGCGCCATCGTCAGTCAAATCCTTCAAGATGGTCGGGGCTGTAGAATCAGCTAAAATCACCTGAACAAGGTCGCCTTCAATTTGGCTTAAAATATCCAGCAGATAGCGGGAATTAAATCCGATTTCCATATCGTCCGCACTGTAGGCCGCACCAAGCTCTTCCTTGGCCGTTCCCTGGTCCGGGCTATTAACGGAAAGTTCCAGATTGCCTTCACTTAAAGACAATTTTATAGAACGGGTTTTTTCCGTGGAAATGGTTGAAACACGATCAACGGCTTCGGCAAATTGCCCGCTGTCGATTTCCATAATTTTATCATTACCCTCTGGAATCACGCGGCTATAGTCGGGGAAGGTGCCATCAATCAATTTGGATGTGAGCACAATATCAGAAAAGGTAAAACGGATTTTGGTTTCCGACAGAGACACCTTGATGTCACCTTCATATTCATCCACAAGCTTGCGCAATTCACCCACGGCCTTACGCGGCACAATCACACCGGGCATATCATCAAGGCCGTCGGGCTGTTCCATGTCAAATCGTGCCAGACGGTGACCGTCGGTGGCAACGCCACGCAAAACCGCACCGCCCTCATCATCATTGGCAACATGCAGATAAATACCATTCAGGTAATAGCGGGTTTCTTCAGTGGAAACCGCAAAGCGGGTTTTATCAATCAGACGTTTCAGATTGGCCGCCGGCACATCAAAGCTATGAGGCAGATCGCCCTCGGACATGACCGGGAAATCTTCCCGTGGCAGACAGGACAGGGTGAAACGGGAGCGGCCAGAGCTTATAATCAGCCGTTCACTACCCTCGTCATAGGCCAGTTCCACTTGAGCACCGTCCGGTAATTTCCGCACAATATCATAAAGGGTATGAGCCGGGGCCGTAATGCCGCCTGCCGTATCGGTTTCCGCCGCAACCGCCTCTGAAATAGCCAGATCAAGGTCTGTCGCTGCCATATTCAGGTGGCCACCATCACATTCCAGCAAAACATTGGATAAAATCGGGATTGTATTACGTTTTTCCACAACAGATTGAATGTGGCCCAGTGATTTTAATAACGCACTTCGTTCAATATTAAGCTTCATATTCTATTCGCGCTTCTCGTCTACATGTTTAACTATTGTTTTATTTTTTCTGGCCTGAACTCAATAGGCCAAACCCCAAAATGAAGGGCTAAATCCATTGTCACAGACTAGCATATTGACAGGCTTGTTCAAAGGTTTTTTTGGGGGATTCCCTCCGAGTCGCCGGGGCGGGACTCGGGCGTAAAAAAATACGGAAATTCAGGTGCCAAAAATGCGTTCCAGATGCTGAATATCCTCTTCCAGAACACTGTCTGCCAGACGTAATTCATCGATCCTTTTTACCGCATGCATGACGGTGGTATGATCGCGGCCACCAAATTCACGGCCAATGACCGGCAAAGACTTTGCCGTCAGCTGTTTTGATAAATACATGGCCACCTGTCGTGGTCGTGCCACCTGTCGTGCCCTGCGAGAAGACAGAAGATCAGACAGGCGGATATTAAAATAATCCGCCACCCGACGCTGGATTTCATCAATGCTTACCCGACGTACATTGGCCCGCAGAAGATCCTGTAGAACTTCCTGGGTCATTTCCAGCGTGATCGGGCGACCAATGAGGGTCGCATGGGCGATCATACGATTTAGCGCCCCTTCCAGCTCTCGCACATTTGATGTGATGCGGCGGGCAAGAAACTCCAATACCGACAGGCTGATCTCTACTTCCGGAACCTTATTGGCTTTCTGCTGAAGGATGCCCAGACGGAGTTCATATTCCGTCGGATGAATATCTGCCACCAGACCCCAGCCCAAACGGGACCGGATGCGTTCCTCTATCCCCTCCATATCGGTGGGGGATCGGTCGGCGGAAATTATCACCTGTCGGCTATGGTCGATCAGGGCATTGAATGTGTGGAAAAATTCTTCTTGTGTGGATTGTTTGTTGGCAATGAATTGCAGGTCATCAATCATCAGAAGATCCACGGACCGGAATTTTTGCTTGAAGGACATAGTATCCTTGTAGCGAATGGACGTGATGAATTGATACATGAATTGTTCTGCCGACAGATATACCACCCGGCGATCGGGGAATCTTTCCCGATTAGCCCAGGCTATGGCATGCATCAGATGAGTCTTGCCAAGGCCAACGCCGCTATGAAGGAACAACGGGTTAAAATGAACTTCTTTATTTTCTGCCACCCGGCGCGCTGCGGCATAGGCCAGCTCGTTGGACTTGCCAACGACAAAACTGTCAAAGGTGAAGCGTGGGTCTAGCGGGGCGCCAAATTCGCTGGTCTTTTCAATGACCGTTTTAGGTTTTGATGCCTTGGATTGGGGGTTAGTCTCAATATCAGCTGCATTAGTATTTGATTTGGTAAAGCCCGATAGAACAATGAAGTTAATATCTGTAACGGCGGGATTTTCAGACGTCCAGGCACATCTGATTCGATCAGCATAATTGGATTCCAGCCAATTTCGCATAAAACGGGTCGGGGTCGCCATTACGGCACAGCCATCTTCTATATTCACTAAGGCTAACGGCTTGAACCAGCTATTGAAAACATTGGTATCAAACTCTGACCGTAATCTGTCCAGAACTTTTGACCACTCTGCTTCCATGTTTGTTCCCATAACCTCTTCTTGTGGTGCTATCACCGTATTCATTGTCTTTTTAACCCCTAAATTCTATATTTATCACCCCGAAACTCACTGTATTTTTTACTTCAATTTCCCTAGTTTTGCGTCCAGGGAAGCCCTGATGCTTTCCAGCCCCCCGCTAGTCCCCGATGGCCTGATGCGTTCTTATCCCCTTCAAATCCACCCAGAATATTAAAACATTTATCATAGCCCATGGCGCTTATGGCTGATGCGGCTGACATGGAACGTACCCCGGACCGGCACAGAAAATAAAGCGGACTATCCTTGGAAATAGCCTGAGAAAGAACAGCATCTGTAAAGCCCGGGTTAACTTCCATATGCGGAAAATTCTGCCAACTGATAAAAACGGGCGATTTATCAGCCTCCGATAGATCACATATGCCGACAAAGGCCCATTCTGCCTGAGTCCGGACATCTATCAATACGGCATTTTCATCTTCTTTGAGCGCCTTCCAGACCTCATCTACCGTAACATCACCCTTATAACCCATATGGTTTTCTCGTTATCTCTTCTTTGACTACAAAGCAAAATTCTCTTGCCTGCAACCATCACATCACAGAGCTAAAATAAAATATAGAAGGTGTTTCTCTCAAGAAACTATTCGAACATTAAGCAACAAAACGCACAGGCTCTATAGTTAAGTGGCCTGAAATTCTCTTAACCGTAATTATGTCGTTTCATCCCCTTATGGACGTCACACAGCCTACAAGCAAGGGGGATTTCTGGCAACCGATTCATCTGAAAAAAATCACTATTTATGGACTGGATATGGCTTGACTTGGACATGACATACCACATGTGGTATGTGGTAATTTTATCACTTTCCGCCCTACAGGAGGAGAGTGAAGATTCCCCTGTTCCCTGGTTCATTTTGACACAAAAAAAGCTGAACCGGTCAGGATTCAGCTTTTAGAAATTTATTTTATAAGAGACTCGCCGGAATTGTTCAGGCGACTCGGAAGGGCTCAGGCAGAAAGAGCCTTGACCCGTTTCGCCAAACGGGAAACTTTGCGAGAAGCGGTCTTTTTATGCAAAACGCCTTTTGTCACGCCGCGCATCAATTCTGGCTGTGCAGCCTTGAGTGCTGATTTAGCTTCTTCGGCGTTTCCGCTTTCCAGAGCCAGTTCAACTTTCTTAACAAATGTACGAATCCGGCTCTTACGGGATTTATTTACTTCTGCACGCCGGGCATTGGCGCGTATTCTTTTCTTAGCCTGTAACAAATTAGCCATCAGGTATCCTACTTTCCTTGTATAAAATCCCCGCTCTCTACTGAATAGTCTGTTTCAGGAGAATCAGGGGTCTTTAAATTTTTTGATCCAATTTCAAGTGGTGGCTTATAAACATGCTCAGGACATTGGTCAAGCTCGCTTTTCAAGATATTTCCCTAAAAGTCAGGCTAGAATGAAATGTGGGTTTACTTATGCTTAAATTTTGCCGTTCTTTTCTCGGCAAAGGCCGCCATGCCTTCTTTCTGATCCTCTGTTGCAAACAGGGAATGGAAAAGCCGACGCTCAAACATAATTCCCTCACGCAACGTCATTTCATAAGATTTATTGACACATTCCTTAGCCACCATCACGGACGGCAGAGAAAGGTCGGCAATCTTGCGCGCCACCTTCAGGGCCTCCTCCAGAAGATCATCCAGTGGCAGTACGCGGCTCACCAATCCAGAGCGTTCAGCTTCATCTGCATCCATCATGCGACCCGTGAGGACCATTTCCATAGCCTTTGATTTGCCTACAAAACGAGTTAGCCGCTGGCTGCCGCCGGCTCCGGGGATAACCCCGAGTTTTATTTCCGGCTGACCAAACTTGGCATTATCTGCCGCCAGAATAAAATCACACATCATGGCAAGCTCGCATCCACCACCAAGGGCATATCCGGCCACCGCCGCTATGATCGGCTTGCGGCACCGGGAGGCTTCTTCCCAATTGGCAGTAATAAAGTCATTCATATACGCATCCATATAATTCATGGACTGCATTTCCTTGATATCAGCCCCGGCAGCAAAGGCCTTGGTGCTTCCGGTAATAACGATAGCCCGAATATTATCATCTGCCCCAAAAGTGCCCAGCGCTTGTGTAACCTCGTCCATTAGTTCCCCATTCAAAGCATTCATTGCTTCAGGACGGTTCAAAGTGATCAAACCCACTGGCTCTTTGTTATCAACCAAAATCATTTTATAGGGCATATATATTCTCCTTAAACATTACTATGACTACGCAACCATTATGATGCGGCTCTGTCTTTATTCTGGATTTACCGAAAAGTAAATAATAGTCTTTGCCTTTTTCCCTTTTATTTCTCTGACCTTAAGCGTCAGAATTTCTCCGTCACGCATTGCCACGATGCAAAAAGAGATCGAATCTTCACAATTGTCTTTATTTGCTGCCATTGTTTTCCAGGATAGTGATGGCAGAACAATTCTGTAATAATCAAAAACCTGAATCCTATCATGAGGGCCATTAGCCCGGACCTCAATGATTCGTCCCTGGGGCGTATCAAACACGACCCGGCTACCGTCCTCTTCCACAAAACCCTGCATCAGCGGAATATCGAGATCAGACAACAACGGGGTCTGTGTCACCTGGGCGTTCAGTTTTCCCGCCGCCAAAAGTATAAAAAGTAATGACAAAGCTGTCTTTACAAATAATTGTGATGCATATGACATGGAATTAGAATAGCTAATCTTGACAGGATGGACAATAGAATGTCGACCTGTTGCTTATGGTGATGCGGACAATTTTATGATTGCATAATGCATTTTCACAAGACTCCCCCTCACGCCCATAAACTTTAAATTCATGCTGAAAATATCCAAGTTCCCCGTCCACATGCGCGTAATCCTTTAAGGTTGAGCCACCCGCTGCGATTGCCTTCTGCAAAACATTGCGGATAATAGGGACAATTTTTTCCACCTCGTCCGGCATAAGATCATGCGCTTTTTTTTCAGGAGAAATTCCGGCAAGAAATAACGCTTCACAGACATAAATATTGCCAAGTCCTACAACGACTCGCTGATCAAGCAGAATCGTTTTTATTGGAGAACGACGTTTTTCGATCTTCCCCATGAGATATTCGGCATTAAATTCATTGCCCAGAGGTTCCGGCCCCATATGGTGAAATAATGCATGCTGATCCAGTTCTTCCGTTTTGCATAACGTCATCAGACCAAAACGGCGCGGATCATTAAAAATTACTAGATCGTGAGCATCTGTTTCCAATATTATATGGTCATGCTTTTCAAATTCATCGGGCTTATTGCGGTCTTTGGCCGCGACCAATGTCATTTTTCCCGACATGCCAAGATGGCAGATCAAAATCTCCGCCCCGTCCAGTTGTAGCAGCAGATATTTCGCCCGACGGGTAATACGTTCCACCTTTCTGCCTGTGAGCCGTTCCGCAAAATTATCCGGTAGCGGAATACGCAGCTTATCCCGTCTCTGAATCACCCGAAAAAGACGGCGACCTTCCAGCAGGGGTATAATACCGTTTTTCACAGTTTCAACTTCTGGCAGTTCCGGCATGAGTTATCTCTTTTTGTTTTGCCTCAGCCTATAATGGGCTTGGGTTACTATATAGCTATAATAAAAATACTGGTGCCGCATGGCCTTGTGGTTTATGTTCCGCTGCATGGTACAAGAAAACAAACAGAATGACACTGGGGAAACCACCCATTTTGGTTTTAAGACCGTGGATAAGGATAGTAAACAGGGTCTGGTCCGCAATGTGTTTGATAGTGTCGCACAAAAATACGACATAATGAATGATGTCATGAGCGGCGGTCTGCATCGCCTATGGAAAAATGACATGATCCGTGTTTTGCGCCCGGAAGCGGGATACAAACTTCTGGATGTAGCCGGTGGCACCGGTGACATTGCCTTTCGTTTTCTGGACGCGGCAAACGGGCGTGAAAAGGCTGATACCAGCCCTGCTGAAGTAACGGTTTGTGACATTAACGCGCAAATGCTTGATGTGGGTCGGGACCGGGCCATTGACCGGGGAATCCTGAAAAATATCGAATGGGTTTGTGGCAATGCGGAAAGTCTGGCATTTCCCGACAACAGCTTTGATGCCTATACCATCGCCTTTGGCATCCGCAATGTGACCAATATTGATAAAGCCCTCGCCGAAGCTTACCGTGTACTGAAACCGGGTGGTCGGTTCCTGTGCCTTGAATTCAGCAAGGTGGATATGCCCCTTCTGGACAAGATTTATGATAGCTATAGCTTCCATCTATTGCCGCGTTTCGGGGAAATGATTACGGGCGACAAGGGATCATATCAATATCTGGTGGAAAGCATACGCCAGTTTCCACCTCAGGAAAAATTCAAGGCCCTTATAGAAGAAGCCGGATTCGGGCGGGTTACTTACCGCAATATGACAGGCGGAGTCGTCGCCCTACATTCAGGGTGGAAAATCTAACATGTTCAAAAGCCTGCGTCATATGGCCCGACTGATCCGGGTTGCCTTTACCCTGTCGCGTCATGACGCCCTGATGGACCTGCTATCTCTCTTTGGCGAGCAATCCAAAACACTGACCCGGCTTCGGAAAATGCGCAAATCCAAGAATAATCTGGTCGATGCTTTTCAGTCTCTTGGACCCAGCTTCATTAAAATCGGGCAGGCCATGGCCACCCGCCCCGATGTCGTCGGGCCGGATGTGGCCCTTGACCTCATGCGTCTGCAGGATAAAGTACCGGCATTTTCCGGCAAGGAGGCTATCCGAATCATCGAGCAGGAACTGGGTAGCCCTCTGAATGATCTGTTCACGGATTTTGACAGCAATCCAGTAGCCGCCGCATCCATCGCACAGGTTCATTTTGCCACCACAAAAGACGGTCGGTCCGTGGCGGTAAAAGTGCTGCGCCCCGGTATTGAAAAAGCCTTCGCCCGCGACCTTGAAAGCTTCCTGTGGCTGGCGCGAATCGTGGAACGTTTCTCGGCCAAGGCACGGCGGCTGAAACCCACATCCGTTGTAGAAACCATTTCCGAAACCATCGCCCTAGAACTGGACTTGCGCTATGAAGCCGCCGCCGCGTCCGAACTGAAGGATAATAGTGCGGACAATGCCGATTATGCCGTGCCGGACGTGGATTGGGATCTCACCAGCCGCCGAATACTCAGTACCAGCCTTGTAGAAGGTATCCCCTTTTCTAAAAAGGGTGACATGATCAAGGCCGGATATGACTTGCAAAAACTGGCCGAGGGGTTGGTGCATAGTTTTCTGACCCAGGCCCTGAAGGATGGTTTCTTCCATGCGGACCTGCATCAGGGTAATCTGTTTGCGCGGCCAGATAATAAAATTACCGCCATTGATTTTGGCATCATGGGCCGCATAGACAAGAAAACCAGACGCTGCCTTGCCGAAATCCTTTATGGGTTTATCACTCAGGATTACGACCTGATTGCCAAAGCCCATTTTGATATTGGCTATGTTCCCGAAGATCAGTCGATGGAAAAATTCAAACAGGCCATCCGCGCCATTGGTGCCCCCATCGCGGGCAAGCCGGTCAAGGATATTTCCGTGGGCAAATTACTGGCCCAGCTTTTTGAAACCACGGAAACTTTTAATATGCAGACCCAGCCGCAACTGATTCTGCTACAGAAAACCATGGTCACGGTAGAGGGCGTCGCCCTTAATCTCTATCCTGAGATCAACATGTGGGAAGCCTCACGTCCGATCATTGAGAAATGGATGGTGACTAACCTCGGCACCCAAGCCAAAATCCGCGATTTTGCCGAAACCGCCCTTGAGACACTGAACCGAATTCCGAAAATCCTCGATGATGTGGAAACACTGGCGGCAGCGGCCCGAAAAATGCAAGAGACTCGGGGGCAGAACAACCGCCGCAGCTCTTTGAAATTGCTTCTCTATGGCCTGATAGGGGGTATTATCGGCAGTGGGATACTTTATAAATATCTTAATTAACAGTATTTTTTCGTAGTTCACTTGATTTTACGCTTTTTTATTCCTACATTATCTTCATGACCTTAGAAACACATAGTTCCCTTGAGGGAAAACGATTATTACTGATCATTGGCGGTGGCATTGCGGCCTATAAATGTCTTGACCTGATCCGGCGCGTTAAAGAGCGGGGCATGACGGTGCGCACTATCCTGACCAAGGGCGGCGAACAGTTTGTCACACCGCTTTCCGTCAGCGGCTTGAGCGGCGAAAAAACATACACTGATCTTTTCTCGCTAACCGATGAAGTGGAAATGGGCCATATCCGGCTGTCGCGGGAAGCTGATCTGGTATTGGTTGCCCCGGCCACGGCTGATATGATGGCCAAGATGGTGGCGGGTATTGCCGACAATCTGGCCACCACCGCCTTACTGGCAACCGACAAGCCGGTAATGATCGCACCCAGCATGAACAGCCGCATGTGGGAGCATGCCGCGACCCAGCGTAATGTGAAACAATTGCAAAAAGACGGCATCCATGTGATCAATCCCACAAGCGGCGATCTGGCCTGCGGTGAGGTGGGCGCAGGACGTCTGGCAGAAGTAGAGGACTTAGTTGCCGCGCTAGAAGGTTTTTTTACCCCAACAGGGCCACTAGCAGGTAGGCATATTATAATTACCGCCGGCCCCACCTATGAGGCCATTGATCCGGTGCGATATATTGCCAATCGCTCGTCCGGCAAACAGGGCTATGCCATCGCCAGAGCTTTGCGCGAACTGGGGGCAAAAGTAAGCCTAATTTCAGGGCCGACCAATCTTGACGCACCAAAGAATGTCACGGTGACGAATATCGAATCGGCAAATGAAATGCTTGCCGCCTGTCAAAATACACTACCAGCCGATGTGGCAATCTGTGTTGCCGCTGTCGCTGACTGGCGGACATCCCAAGAGGCCGCCCAGAAGATCAAAAAGCAGGGCGGCCAAATACCGGCACTACAGATGGTGGAAAACCCGGACATTCTGAAAATACTGTCAAATGACGCGACAAACAGACCAACTCTGGTGGTCGGTTTTGCTGCCGAAACAGAGAATATCTCAAATAACGCCAAAGCCAAACTAAAACGCAAAGGCTGTGACTGGATTGTCGCCAATGATGTTTCAACCACTGATGGTCAGAGTGTCATGGGCGGTGATCATAACCGGGTGAGCCTGATAACCGCAGCAGGGGCAGAAGAATGGGACAATGCTCATAAAGACGAGGTTGCCAGACGGCTGGCACAAAAAATAGAAAAACATTTCACGTAACGTAAGGCATAAAAATGACAATAGTTGGCTTTCAACAGCTGCCCCACGGGGAAGGACTTAAACGGCCGGAATATGAAACCGCAAACAGTGCGGGTATGGACCTTCTGGCGGCCCTTGCGGAGGGAGAAGAACTTATCCTAAGGGCCAGTGAACGTCTGCTGGTGCCAACAGGTTTTGCCATGGCCCTGCCCCACGGGTTTGAGGCACAGGTCCGGCCACGGAGCGGTCTTGCCTGGAAAAATGGCGTCACCGTTCTCAATAGCCCTGGTACCATTGATGCCGACTATCGGGGCGAAGTGAAAGTGATACTGGTCAATCACGGGGGGCAGGATTTTGTCATTACCCGTGGCATGCGTATTGCCCAAATGGTAATAGCCGCCGTCATCCAAACCACTTGGGATGTTCGCGACAGCCTTGATGAAACCGCGCGCGGAGCCGGGGGATTTGGTTCCACCGGAACACAGAGTTAAAATGAGGAAACTAGAATGTTTCGTTTAACCAAGAAAATGATTTATGCCTTAGAAGCCGTTGTTGACGTAGCCTATAATGGACGCGGCGGGCCTGTGCAAAGCAGGGATATTACGCGCCGACAGGAGATTCCCCAACGCTATCTGGAGCAGGTTATGCAGCAGCTTGTGCGCGCCGGAATTTTAAAAGGCGTCAGAGGACCAAAAGGCGGTTATAATCTTGCGCGGGAAAGACGACGGGTTTCCGTGGGTGAAATTGTTAAAGTGGTCAATAATATGGACGGTAATAAAGACAATAAAGGTGCCCTGTCCCAGTCGCCCATGGGGATAAAAGTAATCAATCCTTTGATTGAAAACCTAAATGACAGTATCGTAGAAAAACTTAATAATATTACCTTGCAGGATTTATGTCAGCAGGCCATGAGTGAGGGCGTAGAGACAGATTCCGCAAAAAACTTCACATTTACAATATAACTGAAGGAGGCATGAATGTCCGTTACTGAAACTGGTACAGAAGGCTGTGGCAAAATTTATGACAATATCATTGAGACTCTTGGCAATACGCCCCTGGTGAGGATGAACCGGCTGGGCAGTGACCTTGGGGCTGAAATTCTGCTTAAACTGGAGTTTTTCAATCCACTGGCCTCGGTAAAAGACCGGATTGGCGCGGCCATGATTGCCTCTCTTGAACAACAGGGAAAAATTACAGAAGACACCATGATCATTGAGCCAACCTCCGGCAATACCGGTATTGCGCTGGCCTATGTCTGTGCGGCAAAGGGCTATAACCTTACCCTTGTGATGCCGGAAAGCATGTCACTGGAACGGCGCAAGATGTTGCTCATACTGGGAGCCAAGCTAGAACTTTCCCCGGCGGAACTGGGTATGAAAGGCGCTATCGCCCGGGCACAGGAAATGGTGGAGGCTTCCGATAATGCGGTTATGCCCCAACAATTTGCCAACCCCGCCAACCCGGCAATCCATGAAATTACAACCGCCAATGAAATCTGGAATGATACGAATGGTGACGTGGATGTCATTGTTTCCGGCGTGGGAACTGGTGGTACGATTACCGGCATTGGTCGTGCTTTGAAATCAAAGAAAGACAGCCTGTATCTGGTGGCTGTAGAACCGGAAGACAGTCCTATCCTGTCCGGTGGACAGCCTGGCCCCCATAAAATACAGGGAATCGGTGCCGGATTTATCCCCGAAATTCTCGCAACTGAATTTGTGGATGAAGTTCTGACTATCGGCAATGAAACCTCTTTTGAAACCGCGCGCCTTGTTGCTAAATACGAAGGTATTCCCGTGGGCATTTCATCCGGTGCTGCTGTTGCAGCCGCACTGGAGTTAGCCGAACGGGATGATATGGCAGGCAAGCAGATTGTTGTCATCATCCCCTCTTTCGCAGAACGTTATCTGTCAACTGCGATGTTTGACGGGCTATAAGTTCATGGGAAATGTAATTTTGCGGGTACAGGGGACGGAATCCACACTATTCGTTTCTGAACTGACGGTAGAGCGCATACTGGCCGAGGCCCGCGCGACGGGCCTCATGGAATTTGCCGTCCTGCGCAATGGTGAAGAAATAGAAAATCCCGACGCCTTTACGGTAGAGGACGGCGATATTTTTGTAATCCTGCCTGCCGATTATGAAGATGTTGAAATCGCGGTTGATGTTGCCAATGACATTAAATGATGATCAACTTGACCGATATGCCCGCCATATAATCCTGAAACAGGTGGGTGGGGCCGGACAGCAGAGGTTGCTGTCCTCGCGTGTTTTGGTTATTGGCGCCGGAGGGCTGGGCAGTCCGCTGATATTATATCTGGCGGCGGCAGGGGTTGGCACCATCGGGGTCATTGATAATGATGTGGTTGATTTAAGCAATCTGCAAAGACAGATTCTTCACACAACAGATCAAATCGGCAATCTGAAAACCGAAAGTGCACAGGATATGATCCGGCAAATAAATCCGGATGTGAAAATCATTGCCTTTTCAGAGCGGCTTACCGATGAAAATGCCGAAGAAATCATCTCAAATTATGATATTGTCGCCGATGGTTGTGATAATTTTGATACCCGGTTTGTGATCAATGATGTCTGCCTGAAGCGTAAAATACCCCTCGTTTCTGCCGCCCTAAGTCAGTTTGACGGCCAGATTAGCACTTTTAAAGGCTACCTGTCAGACAAGCCCTGTTACCGCTGTTTCATCCCCGACCATCCAGGCAATGTGGGCAATTGTGCTGAGGCGGGAATATTAGGTGCCGTCGCCGGGGTTTTGGGAACCATGCAGGCAGTTGAAATTCTAAAAGAACTGCTAGAGCTAGGCGACAGCCTAGCCGGAAAACTGGTTCTTTACGATGCACTCAGCGCCACCAGCCGCACCATCAAGCTGCCCAAAGATCCGGGCTGCCCAATCTGTAATGATGAAATTTAAACCCAGTCTTCCAGAACCCGGTCCGGCGGATTATGACCATCAGAAAAAGTTTTGATATTGATCAGAACCTTTTCACCCATATCATTACGACCCTCGAAGGTCGCCGATCCCATATGAGGCAGAGCCACCACGCTTGGCATTTCCAGAAGTCTTGGATTTACTGCCGGTTCATTTTCAAACACATCCAGCCCGGCTCCAGCCAGCTCGCCCGCAACCAGCATTCTGATCAGGGCATTCTCGTCAATCACTTCACCGCGTGATGTGTTGATGACAAAGGCATGTTTCTGCATCAGTTTTAAACGTCTGGCTGATAACAGATGATAAGTGGCGGGCGTATGGGGACAATTGACGGAAATAATATCCATACGCGCCAGCATCTGGTCAAGGCTTTCCCAGTATGTAGCTTCCAGTTCTTCCTCGACATCCGCACCAATTCGGTGGCGATTATGATAATGTATGGACATGCCAAAGGCCTTGGCCCGGCGCGCTACTGCCTGTCCGATACGGCCCATGCCAATGATGCCCAGCCGTTTTCCCCAAATGCGCGACCCGGTCATGCCGGTTGGTGACCAGCCCTTCCATTCCCCCGATTGCAGCAGTCTTTCGCCTTCTATCAGGCGACGCGGCACCGCGAGAAGCAGGGCCAACGTCATATCGGCGGTATCCTCTGTCAGTACCCCCGGCGTATTGGTCACCGTGATGCTGCGCTGACGGGCAGATGCCAGATCAATATGATCCACACCGGCCCCGTAATTGGCAATCAGCTTCAGGTTAGGTCCGGACTGCGCCAATATTCTGGCATCCAACCTGTCCGTGACAGTTGGCACCAGAACATCCGCTTCCTTCACGGCCTCTGTCATTTCGGCCGCCGTGAACGCATGATCGTCCAAATTAAGACGGACATTAAACAATTCCATCATCCGTGTTTCAATAATGTCAGGCAATTTTCTGGTGACGATTACCAGTGGTTTCTTAGACGTCATTCAGAACTCCGGTTTTTATTATCATTGGACATATAAAAGGCTTGTGATCACCTTATCATTCATTATCATGTCTAGCAGAATTAACCGATAGATTCAAACATCTCAACTAAAATTCAGGAGAAATAACATAATGGCCATCGGACGCTTTGTATGTCTATCAATCTGTCTCTTGGCTTTCTGTCAACCGTTCTTTACGGCGGTGGCAAAAGAAAAAACCATAGTGGGGCAGAGCGGTTATCTGGTACCCCGATATGTATCTCTGGCCAAAAACATCGTCAATGTCAGAACCGGCCCTGATGGAAAATATCCCATAATGTGGGTGTTTAAAAAGGCAGGCCTTCCGGTCAAGGTCATTGCGGAATATAAAGACTGGCGCAAAATCGTGGATTCGGAAGGGGCCGCCGGCTGGATATGGGGGCCGCTATTATCCAGCAAACGAACCGCACTGATCATTGTCGAACAACAGAATCTCCTAAAGGGACCAGATTCCGGTCAGCCGGTCGCAGTAATCGCCGAAGCCGGGGTCGTCGGTAAAATCCGCCGCTGTGAATATGGCTGGTGCGAACTGGATGTGGATGGCTTTACAGGTTGGCTGAAGCAGGGAAGCTTTTGGGGAACACTGGATGAGGAATTATTAGACTAGGTTATTTCTGGCTTTCTTCGGTTACATGAATGATTACTTCAATCCGGGAAAATTTCTTGCCCTCGGGCTCATCCGGCAACATGTCAAAATTTATCGCCCCGCGGGGAATGTCTTTCAGACACCCTTCCTTTTCCATAAAATAATGATAGTGATCGGATATATTGGTATCAAAATAAGTCCGACCCGAATCCACCACAACTTCCCTGAGAAGCCCCGCATTGGTGAATTGGTGCAGGCTATTATATATGGTGGCAAGTGACACGCTTATATTGGCCTGTGACACCTCATCATGGAGTATTTCTGCGGTCACATGGCGGCAAGGACCATCAAACAAAATTTTTGCCAGAGCCAGACGCTGGCGGGTGGGGCGCAAACCCACCTGCCTTAATTTCTGTACGACCCGTGAAAAGGGTCTTTCTTTATCTTTTGTGTTTTCCGGCATCTTTTTTCCAATGGTTCACACTACAATACGTCATTTTTTCAAAATAATGAAATAAAGTATCCGTGAATGAAAAACTTAGGTCCTAATCACCGGTTAAGATGCGATCAATCATTTCTTTTACTGTGGGGACAAAGCCATTGCTGAAGAAAGGATCGCTGGCAAAATTAAATGCCGAATGCCCGGCAAACATCAGATTATTTTCCAAGACACCGCCGTGGGCAATATCCATCAGGGTTTTCTGAATACAGAAACTACGTGGGTCGGCACCCCGTCCGGTAGAATATTTCTTTTCCGAATCCTGAGACCAGTTGGAAAATTTACACTGGCTTAGGCAACCCATACAATCCTTCTGATCCTGACGAACTTCCAACGCATCATCGGGAGTAACAAACACCAATGTCCCATCCGGTGTTTTCATGCCTTCGCAATATCCGCTGGCAATCCAGGCATCGGCTTTTGGTTTATCTTCGGGCTGAACAAAATATTTTCTTTTGCGGGCCTGAATTTCAACGGAAAAATCTTCGGTTTGTTTAGCACTGAATTTCACCTGACGGTCGGACCGGCTTTCCAGGGCACGTAGAAATTTATTACGTACAGCAGAAGAATAAAATCCGGTCGGGCTGAAGCGATGCAGCAAAATGTCGCCTTCCTTCAGTTTGGTCAGGGCATCTTTCCATATCTGGGGAATCGGGCTTTCCTTGGTCAATAAGGGCCGCGTTCCATATTGAAAGGCCACAGGGCCAATTTCAGGATTATTAATCCATTTTGCCCAGTCACGAAGATACCATACACCGCCTGCCATAATGATCGGAACCCTGTCCAAACCAAATTTATTCATCATGCTGCGCAACGCGGCAACCCTTGGATAGGGGTCTTGTGGTTCACGCGGGTCTTCCGCATTGGTCAGACCATTATGGCCACCAGCCAACCAGGGGTCTTCATAAACGACGCTGCCCAGCCAATTACCGTATTTCTGGTAGGCCCGCTTCCAGAGAATGCCAAAGGCACGGGCAGAAGAAATAATCGGGTGATAAAACACCTCATGTCTGGCGGCAATTTCGCTCAGCTTATAGGGCATGCCCGCCCCACATGTGACGCCATGGATCAGCCCTTTGGCCTTGGATAATACGCCTTCAAGAATAGTCTCTGCACCGCCCATTTCCCACAGGACATTGATATGGATGCGGCCATTACCGCCAGCCATGTCATGGGCTTGCTCTACTTGGGTCACGCCGCCATTTATGGCATAATCCACCAATTCCTGATGACGTTCTATTCTTGTTTTACCATGATAAATCTGGGGAATGATATTTCCCCCATCGTCAAAACTGTCCGCATTGACACAACTGACGGTTCCCACACCACCTGCCGCCGCCCAGGCCCCTGCGCTCATGCCATTAGTTGCAGAAATTCCTTTGCCGCCCTCCACAAGCGGTAGAACTTCTTTCCCTGACATAATCAACGGTTCTAATAAACTCATAACTGCCCTACCCTACATAACAGCCAGTCCCCGTCTTCCGGCATCTTCCAAAAATAAGCCGGACGTATTACTTGTCTATATAGGGGCGCAAACGCCCATTTCAAGAAAGCTATACATCCGGCCGATAAATTGTGAAAAGGAATTTATCCCTCTTCGCCTTGTTTTTCCTGAAGGTCTTCACCAGTTTCCTGATCAACCACACGGCGGCTAAGGCGAACCTTGCCCCGATCATCAATGCCAAGAACTTTGACTTTAATGATGTCGCCTTCGCTAATAACGTCAGTCACCTTGTTTACCCGGTGATCTTCCAGTTCACTGATATGAACCAGACCATCGCGACTGCCAAGGAAATTAACAAAGGCACCGAAATCAACGGTTTTAACAACTTTACCTTCATAAATTTTACCAACTTCCGGTTCGGCTACAATACCTTCAATCCATTTCATGGCCGCTTCAATGGCAGACAGATCAGAAGAGGATACTTTGATAGTACCATCGTCTTCGATGTCAACCTTGGCACCGGTCACTTCACAAATCTCACGGATCACTTTACCACCGGTTCCGATCACTTCGCGAATTTTCTCACGGTTGATCTGAATGGTTTCGATGCGTGGTGCATGCTCGCTCATTTCTTCACGGGCACCGGACAGGGCGTTTTCCATTTCGTTCAGGATATAGGCGCGGCCATCAGCAGCCTGCTTAAGGGCAACATCCATGATTTCCCGGGTAATACCAGTAATCTTGATGTCCATCTGTAGTGATGTCAGGCCTTCAGACGTTCCGGCAACTTTAAAGTCCATGTCACCCAAATGATCTTCATCACCCAGAATATCAGACAGAACCGCATAATCATCACCTTCTTTGATCAGGCCCATGGCAATGCCGGAAACCGGACGTTTCAGCGGAACACCCGCATCCATCAATGCCAGTGAACCGCCACAAACAGACGCCATAGAGGATGAACCGTTGGATTCAGTAATTTCAGACACCACACGAATGGTATAAGGAAATTCTTCTTGGGTAGGCAGAACCGCACGCAAGGCGCGCCATGCCAATTTACCATGACCGGTTTCTCTGCGGCTTGTGCCCATCATGCGACCAACTTCACCCACAGAATAGGGCGGGAAGTTATAATGCAGCATGAAGCGTTCTTTATAAGTTCCGGTCAGAGCATCAATGAACTGCTCATCATCGCCTGTACCCAATGTGGTCACAACAGTTGCCTGTGTTTCACCGCGTGTGAATAATGCTGAACCGTGAGTGCGGGGCAGGATATTCACTTCGGAACCTATGGCACGAACCTTGTCCAGTTCACGGCCATCAATCCGTTTCTTGGTTTTGATGATGTCACCACGAACAATGTTTTTTTCCAGATTTTTCAGAAGATCGCCAACAACACCGGCTTCCACAGTTTCATCTGCTTCGGTCAATTCGGTGACAACCCTATTTTTAATTTCACTAAGCTGAGTAGAGCGAACCTGTTTCACAGTTTCGCCGTATGCGGCCCGAAGATCGGCTTCGGCAAGGTCCGCGACTTTAGCAGCAAGCGCGGAATGATCCACGGGCTCTGCCATTTCCATTGGCTCTTTTGCCGCAACTTCGGCCAACTCGATGATGGCGTCGATAACAACCTGCATCTGTTCGTGACCGAACATGACCGCACCAAGCATAATATCTTCAGAAAGCTCATTGGCTTCTGATTCCACCATAAGAACCGCATCTCTTGTGCCAGCAACAACCAGATCAAGGTCAGATGTTTCCAACTGTTCATATGTGGGGTTTAGAATATATTCCCCGTCAATATAACCTACACGGGCAGCCCCGATGGGCCCCATGAACGGTAGACCGGATATGGTCAGGGCAGCACTTGTACCAACCAGTGCGGTGATATCAGGATTATTTTCAAGATCATGTGACATCACAGTCGCAACGACCTGAGTCTCATTTTTAAAGCCTTTTACAAAGAGCGGACGGATCGGACGGTCAATCAGACGGCAGGTTAATGTTTCTGCTTCGCCGGGGCGTCCTTCGCGCTTGAAAAATCCACCCGGAATTTTACCGGCGGAATAAGCACGTTCCTGATAATTCACTGTGAGCGGGAAAAAGTCGATGCCCACTCTTGCTGTCTTGGCCGCTGTTACAGCGGTCATACAAGATGTTTCGCCGTATGTCACCATCACGGCACCATTTGCCTGACGGGCGATACGACCGGTTTCCAGAGTCAATGTCCGGCCACCCCAATTAATTTCTTTTTTATGTATTTCAAACATATATTTTACCTTAACCTACGGTTTTCGTGCCCTGATCCGGGCCCATCCCAGATCAGAGCAACCCGAAAACCTTTGTGCATAACCCCATGGTTATGCCTTATATTTTCTATTATTTACGTAGACCAAGACGCTTGATCAATGATTGATAGCGTGCATCGTCTTTTGATTTCAGATAACTGAGCAGGCTGCGGCGCTTGTTAACAAGCATCAATAGACCGCGACGTGAATGGTTATCTTTTTTGTGAGATTTAAAATGTTCAGTCAGATTTGTAATTCTAGTAGTCAGAATGGAAACCTGTACTTCAGGGGAACCGGTATCGCCTTCACAAGTGGCATATTCTTTAATCAGTTCCTGTTTTTGTTCAGCTGTAATCGACATCGAATACTCCTTTAAAAAAATTAAATATTGAACACCCGTACCGGTTTTATGATCGTCATTTCATCAGTGCTTTCAACCTCACACAACGCCACAAGACGTGTGCCTGTCATCACCCTGATAATACCCGGTGCCAAATGGTCTGAGACTGCAAGCTTTTGCCCATGGGACAATAATTTCGCCTGCTCTTCCGTAACGGCCAATGCCAAGATGTCGTCCAGCACGGTCACCACGGGAAGAATCCATGTCTCAGGCGGCGCACTATGGCTTAATTCCTCAAGCTTTTCCAGTGAAATCGACGCATTTAAATCAAAAGGCCCGACGCGGGTTCGCCGCAGCTGCGATACATAGCCAACAGTGTCCAGTTTTTTTGCCAAATCCCGCGCCAGTGACCGCACATAAGTACCCTTGCCACAGTCAACACGCAAGGCGGCCCGCTGCCCGTCATAAGTCATAAGCTCAAGGCCAAAAATATCTACTTCACGGGATTTGATTTCAACGTCTTCCCCCGCTCTTGCCAGATCATAAGCCCTTTTGCCATCAATCTTCACCGCACTGTAGATAGGGGGTATCTGTGTGATACGGCCTATGAAATCCGGCAAGATAACCAGTATTTCCGCCTCTGTCGGACGATGCTCGCTGGTGGCTGTCACCTTGCCCTCAGCATCATCGGTGGCGCGGGATTCGCCAAATGTCACGGTAAATTCGTATGTTTTCTGGGCATCCATAATAAAGGGGATGGTTTTTGTTGCCTCGCCAAAAGCGATAGGCAGAATACCCGTCGCCAGCGGGTCAAGGGTGCCGCCATGACCGACCTTTTGGGCCTTTGTCAACCAGCGGCATTTGCCCACAACCTGCGTCGAGCCCATATCCAACGGCTTGTCGATAACCAGCCAGCCATCAAGCTTGATCCCTTTGCGCTTTCGGGCCAAAGGTTAATCCTTGTCCAGATCTTGTGCAACATGGGGGCTGTGGAGCAATTCTTCGATATGGTCCGCTTCGCCGAAACTGCCGTCGCTGGTAAATTTCAGGTTTGGCAGATATTTCATGCGCACCATGCGGGATAATTGGCCACGGATATATTTGCTGCATCGGTTCAGACCGTCCACCACATCCTTCTCATGGACCCCGCCAAGGGGCATGACAAAAATGGTGGCATTACGAAGATCCGGACTACAGCGTACTTCGGTTACAGTCACCGATACACCATCAAGGGAGGGGTCACGAAGTTCGCCGCGCGCAAAAATCTCAGATAGGGCATGGCGAAGATTTTCGCCAACCCGAAGCAGTCGATGGCTAGGGCCGCGATCATCACTTCCTTCACCGCGATGTGATTTGGACATATTATATCCTTGCCTTGGTAGATTTATTCCAAGGACCGTTCAATTTCTTCGACCGAGTAACATTCAATGATGTCACCTTTTTTCAGATCGTTATAGCTCGCGAAATTCATGCCGCATTCAGTACCGGAGACCACCTCTTCCACATCGTCTTTGAAACGACGGAGCGATCCGAGGTCACCTTCAAAGATAACCACATCATCCCTGAGCAGGCGCGCCTTGGCGCCTTTACGCATGACACCATCCAATACCAGACAACCGGCAGCTTTACCCGTTTTCCCGGCAGAGAAAATATCAAGAATTTCTGCGGAACCCAAAATGGTTTCACGCAATTCAGGTGCCAGTTTACCGGACATGACCGCCTTAATATCATCCACAAGATCATAAATCACTGAATAATAACGAATTTCAACCCCTTCCTGACGGGCAAGTTCATCGGCTTTGCGACTGGCACGAACATTAAAGCCCAATATGGGTGCGCCGGATGCCGCCGCGAGCGTCACATCGGATTCTGAAATACCGCCAACAGCGGAATGTAGGATTTTCGCCTGAACTTCTTCAGTATTCATGCCTTCAAGGGCCCCCATGATGGCTTCCGAAGAACCCTGCACATCAGCTTTAATCACCAAGGGTACAATTTCCGCCTGCTTGCTGCTCAGTTTTTCAAACATGGCCTCCAGGGTTGCTTTTGGTGCCGCTTCTTTTTCCAGTCTTTCCCGATTCTTACGGAATTCGGATACTTCGCGCGCTTTGGCTTCGGTATCTACCACGATGAAGCTATCACCGGAGCGCGGCAGACCATTAAGGCCCAAGACGGCCACCGGCACAGAAGGTCCGGCTTTTTTCACACTATTGCCACGGTCATTCAACATGGCCCGTACCCGACCCCATTCATTACCACAGACAAAAATATCACCAACTCTCAGCGTACCGCGCTGAACCAATATTGTCGCCACAGAACCCTGACCTTTATCAAGGCGGGATTCAACCACAACACCATCCGCGTTACGGTTTTCGTTGACCTTCAGGTCGAGTAATTCTGCCTGAAGCTGAATGGCTTCTGCCAGTTTATCCATATTGGTGCCCTTCAATGCAGATACTTCCACATCAAGGATTTCACCACCCATGGTTTCCACAAAAACCTCATGCTGCAAGAGGTCCTGACGAACCTTGTCCGGATTAGCGCCGGGTTTATCAATTTTATTGATCGCCACAATGATCGGAACTTCTGCCGCCTTGGCGTGACTGATAGCTTCTATGGTCTGAGGCATAATGCTATCATCTGCGGCGACGACAAGTATAACAATATCTGTGGACTTTGCCCCGCGTGAGCGCATAGCGGAAAAGGCCGCATGGCCCGGCGTATCAAGAAAAGTAACCTTATCACCATTTGACATACGAACCTGATAAGAACCGATATGCTGGGTAATGCCGCCGGCCTCATCGGTCACCACGGATGATTTGCGAAAGGCATCAAGGATCGAGGTTTTACCATGATCAACATGACCCATAACCGTCACCACTGGCGCCCGGGTGGTCATTTCAGTTTCATTGTCTTCAGGGCCGGAAAGATCAACTTCCACATCAGACGCGCTGACCCGTCGCACCTTATGGCCAAATTCCTCAACCACAAGTTCGGCTGTATCCTGATCAATTTCCTGGTTGGCCGCAGCCATCACATCCATTTTCATGAGCGCCCGTATCACATCGACCGTTTTCTCCGTCATACGATTGGATAATTCCGCCACGGTAATCATGTCCGGAATAATAACTTCGCGGAAAACTTTTTGCTGTGGGCTTTGGCCGCCTTTACGTTTTTCTTTTGCCCGGGCGCGTTTCAGGGCTGCAAAACTTCGTTGCCGTTCTTGTGCGCCACCAGATAAAGCCTGGGTTACGGTCAGACGGCCTGTACGACGCACTGGCTCGCCCCGACCACGGGAAGGTTTTGCGGTATTGCGTTTTTCTTCTGCTGGCTTCTCTGCCTGTACATGCTTTTTCGGGGCTGGCACAGGTTTGCTTTTTGCGGCTTCCGCGGCCTTTTTTTCTTCCTGCTCCGCCTTTGCTTTCAGCTCGGCTTCAATCTTTTTCTTAACCTCCATGTCGGCTTTAAATTTAGCATCGTCGGTGGCGGCTTTTTTAGCACTCTTTGCTTCTTCGTCGGCTTTCTCTTTATCGGATTCAGAGCGGACGGCTTTCTCAACAGCCCTTCTTTTTGCGGCTTCCGCTTCCTGAGCAGCACGCTTTTCTGACTCGCTCTTTGCCAGCTCCAAGGCATGGGCGCGGGCCTTTAATTCACTCTCCGTCAATTGACGCCCACCAGAAGATGTTGATTTCTTCTGCACGGGAGCTGAAGACAGCATTTTCTTTTTCGGAGTCAAGGTGGGTGATACAGGCTCGCTTGGGGTAGCCTCGGGTTTCTCCCCCGGCTTCAGAATCAGCTTTTTCTTACGCTGAACAACCACGCCGCCCGGCGCCCGCATAGTCGATGGGGCAGCAGTCGAAGGTTTCAATTGCAGCGTTTTTCTGCCCGAAACCGACAATGGTTTTTTTGTGTCCTTATCGTCACTCATTCTATATTCGCCTTCAGTCACTTAAATAATAAAGATTGTTATGCTTACATTTATCGCATAACGACACCTTCATACCGGGAAAACTCTTTTACAAAGCTTTCCGTCATACCACCAGACAACAATGCCACATGCACTGCATTTGACAAACCCAATGTCTGTCCCAACTCATCGCGGGTGAACATATCAATCACCTGCAAATTTACAAGAACATTCCCCAGTCCGGAGCATATTTTACTACGCCCGCCTTCTGCGGCATCTTCTGCTGTAATCAACGCCCGGCACTTATTTGTCTTTAGCGCCGACCGCACCTTTTCAAATCCTGATACCAATAATCCGGCCCGATTTACCAGACCCAGATAATTAAGGCATCTTTGCCTAAGCAACTGTGTCACCAGATCCGGAAGATTATCATCCACCGTAACCCGCTGTTTTTGGTTATGCTCTTGATCCTCAAGAGCCACCACATCAGCCATCTTTCGGCCTGATGAGGCTAAAACCTTATGCCCAAAACGGACAAATATCTTTTTCTTCATGGCGCTTTTCAGAGTCTTGCCTTCCGCAAGAACCCATCCGCCACGCCCCGGCAATTTTCCCGCCACGTCCGGAATTACGTTACCCGTGGGATCCAGAACAAACCGGATCAGCTTATGGACCGCATGTGTCTCACCTGTTACCAGACATTTTCTTTCTCTGGGTTTTTTTGACACGCGCCTTCCATTCGCTCCCGTATATTATTCCGCTTTTACCGGTTCTTCAGCAGCTTCTGCTTCTGCAACGTCTTCCGTTTCTTCATCATCAAACCAATGGGCACGGGCGGCCATAATAATCTCATTGGCCTGTTCGTCCGTTAAGCCAAACGCCTTGAGAATACCGTCTTCCTGACTGGTCAATTCATCTCCGGCCAGATCACCAAGATCATCCATTGTCTTGATGCCGGCTTCCCCTAGGGTCACCATCATTGCCGCGTTCAGACCTTCTATGGCCGCCACCTCATCTGATACACCCAATTCAACGCGGGTTTTTTCGGATTCAGCAGACTGACGATCCAGCGATTCGCGTGCCCGGTTTTGCAGCTCTGCCACCAGATCAGAATCAAATCCTTCAATACCGGCAAATTCCTCCGGTGCCACATAGGCCACTTCTTCCATATTGCGGAAGCCCTCAGCCACCAGCAACAGGGCCAGCGTTTCATCCACATCCAGCTGTTCAACGAACAGGTCGGTACGGACTTTATATTCTGCCTGACGTTTTTCTGATTCAGCAGCTTCTGTCATGATGTCCACCTGCCATCCACTCAGCTGGGACGCCAGTCTTACATTCTGTCCGCGTCGACCAATGGCAAGACTCAGTTGATCTTCCGCAACCACCACATCGATGCGTTTTCTGTCTTCGTCCAGAACCACTTTGGATACATCAGCAGGAGCAAGCGCGCTGATAATAAAGCTAGCCGGATCCGCAGACCATTGAATGATATCGATTTTCTCTCCCGCCAGTTCATTAACCACCGCCTGAACCCGGCTGCCGCGCATACCAACACAGGCACCAACGGGATCAATAGAACCGTCAGAACTGATCACCGCTATCTTCGCCCGACTACCCGGATCACGGGCAACACCGATGATTTCAATAACACCATCATAGATTTCCGGCACTTCCTGTGTGAAGAGCTTGGCCATAAAGTCTGGATGTGAACGAGACAGAAAGATTTGCGGCCCCCGAATTTCACGGCGGACATCGGCTATATAAGCCCGTATACGGTCACCATTACGCATATGTTCGCGTGGAATCATTTGATCCCGGCGGATAATGGCTTCGGCCTGTCCCACATCGACGATCACATTGCCATATTCTACCCGCTTGACAACGCCATTGATGATTTCACCGATACGGTCCTGATATTCATCAAACTGACGTTGACGTTCCGCATCGCGAACCTTCTGTACGATAACCTGTTTGGCGGTTTGTGCGGCAACACGACCAAAATCTATCGGTGGTAATTCATCGGCCAACAGATCGCCTATTTCGGCTTCCTTCTTGAATTTTGCCGCTTCTTTCAGGGTCAGCTCAGTCGCATGATTTTCCACATGTTCCACAACTTCCAAAACACGGTAAAGTTTAATATCACCGGTTTTGCGATCAATATGGGCCTTGATTTCATTTTCTGCGCCGTAGCGTGACCGGGCTGCCTTCTGGATCGCTTCTTCCAAAGCCTCCATAACAATTTCCTTGTCAATGCTTTTTTCCCGCGCAACCGCATCAGCAATTTGCAGTAATTCAATCCTGTTCGCACTCACTGCCGTTGTCATTTCCTGAACTCCGTTCATGCTCATTTGAGCATTTTATTCTCAATTTATTTGCTGACTGACCTTGCTAATTTTGGGCCGCTGCCAACAATTCATCCGTTAATACAAGTTTTGAACGATTAATGTTATTGAAATCCACTTCAAAAACTTCACCGTCAACGTCAATCTTTACCAAATCTTGGCTAATGCCCAACAATTTGCCCCGGTAGCGCCGTCGCCCCGCTTCTGGAACCGACAATTCAATCTTGGCTTCATATCCGGCATAATTTTCAAAATCCTTGCGCCGGGTGAGCGGTCGGTCAAGACCCGGTGTGCTTACCTCCAGCACATATTCTCCCGAAATCGGATCCTCAACATCCATTATGACAGAGACCTCGCGGCTTAAGCTTGCACAGTCTTCAACCAGCATAGTACCATCGGGCCGCTCGGCCATAATTTGCAATGTTACAGCCTCACCACGCGGTGAATTCTGCAGGGCAATGCGCACAACTTCATAACCCATTCCCTCTGCAACAGGGTCAATAATATCATGTAATATGTCTATCTGTGACGACATAAAATTTCCGTTCACGCTTTCACCAAACAAAAAAGCAGGCCAGTGAAACACTTGCCCGCACTTTAAAAATATTTCAAGTGATTCGGTTGCTATATATATAGTCTAAAGCTCAAGAACTTCAAGCGAATAGTACAGCAGGTAAAACTACGCTCATCGCGGACGCCGGATAAAGCGCAGGTAACTGCTTTTCCGACCCCCTTCCAGCGACTTTATTTCATAGCGGCTGGCGGACCAGTCAGCCGGGCGACTACGCCAGTCTTCTGGGCTGTCACTATACCAGATAAAGTCTGGGTTTTCCATCATATGGGCCATTATCCAACGGCAATATTCCATATGATCCGTACCAATGCGAAGTTCAGCACCATCTTTCAGGATACGGGACAGTACCATGATATTGCCCGCACTCACAATCCGACGCTTATGATGACGGGCCTTGGGCCAGGGATCGGGAAATAATATAAAAGCCCGTCCTATGGAACTATCCGGCAAGCTATCCATCATCAACCGCGCATCATCCATAAATATTCTGACGTTGGCCAGATTTTCCTGGTCCACCAAGTCGACAAGACCGGAAACGCCGTTCAGAAATGGCTCACAGCCAATCATACCAATATCCGGATGGGAATTCGCCTGCGCCGCCAAATGCTCCCCCTTACCAAAACCAATCTCTAACCAATGGTCTTTAAGAGAAGCGTCAAAATAACTTTCCGGGGCCAGAAGAGGTCTTTGCTCCGAAACCGTTATTTCAATCTGTGGCAGCCATTTGTCCAGACGGGCCTGACGGCTGGCCGACAGTGCGACACCCTGCCTGCGACCATAAACCCGACTGCCTTTTATATTTTCAAGATTACGCATGTGCTGTATATAGAAGGTTAAAAGTGACCTTTCAAGCTTTCAACCAGATCCAGCTTTTCCCATGAGAAGCCACCATCATTTTCTGGTGTGCGGCCAAAGTGACCGTATGCTGCTGTTCGTTCATAGATGGGCCGGTTTAAATTCAGATGCTCCCTGATCCCGCGGGGACTCAAATCCATAATTTCAAACAAGACTTTTTCCAGTCTGGCCGGATCAACATTGCCCGTATTGTGAAAATCCACATATAAAGACAACGGGTGTGATACCCCGATAGCATAGGCCAGCTGAATGGTACAACGGTCCGCCAGACCGGCCGCCACCACATTCTTTGCCAGATAGCGGGAGGCATAGGCCGCAGAGCGGTCCACCTTTGTCGGATCTTTTCCCGAGAAGGCACCGCCACCATGAGGCGAAGCACCGCCATATGTATCCACGATGATTTTTCGTCCTGTCAGGCCCGCATCGCCGTCCGGACCACCGATGACAAAATTACCTGTCGGATTGATATAAAGCTGACCCTCCGGACACATCCAGCCGGACGGCAGGTTTTTTTCAATATGCTCCATAACGATTTCACGAACCCGTTCCTGACTAACATCTCCCCGATGCTGGGTGGATACAACAACAGAAGCGGCACCGACCGGAATGCCGTCTTCATATTTCAGGGTGATTTGGCTTTTAGAATCTGGCCCCAGTTCCGTAACCCCGCCATGACGGGCTTCCGCCAACGTTTTCAGAATCATGTGAGAATAATGAATGGGTGCCGGCATATAAACATCCGTTTCATTGGTGGCATAACCAAACATTATACCCTGATCGCCCGCACCTTCGTCTTTATTATCGCCACTATCCACACCCATGGCAATATCGGCAGACTGCCCGTGAACATGAATTTCAACGGACATGTCCTTCCAGTGAAACCCTTCCTGTTCATATCCAATTTGTTTGACAACCCGTCGAGCGGCCGCTTCCATAACGTCCGCAGTGATTGATGCGGGGCCCCTGACCTCACCCGCCAGTACAACACGATTTGTCGTGGTTAATGTTTCAACGGCAACACGAGCCTCAGGTTCCTGTTCAAGAAACAAATCTACAATAGCATCAGATATACAATCTGATACCTTATCAGGATGTCCTTCTGAGACAGATTCACTGGTGAATAAAAAATTTTTCCTGGACATACATAATTCTCCGACAATAAAATTCAAATATCTGATTCAACATATAACATATCTTTTATATAAAGAAACCTTTATATTTTAGTTAACGTCGAATTTTTATTTTCTGCCATCCCCGGACCTGCCGGTTAAATTACGTAAATATTCTATATAAAACAAAAGCCTGAGACTTTTAGCCTCAGGCTTGTAATAAAATTAAATTCTATTTATTCGGAAGCATTCTCATCAATGGGCACTTCCGAATTTGCCCATTCAGGCATAGACACGTGATTTTCTGCTGAAACATCCGCCCGTCCGAGTACGATGGGAATGGTACGGAATAATATTCCTAAATCTGTCATCAGGCTTAAATTATCCACATACCACACATCCAGAATAAACTTCTGATTCCAGCTAATGGAATTACGTCCCATCACCTGTGCCCAGCCACTTATACCTGGCCGCACCTCATGACGACGCATTTGTTCAGCCGTATAACGCGAGCCATATTCAGCAATGAAGGGGCGAGGCCCGATCAGACTCATATCACCGATCACGACATTCCAAAGCTGCGGCAGTTCGTCGATGCTGCAATCCCGGAGCAATTTACCGAATTTTGTCAGCCGATATTCATCGGCCAGAAATTTTCCATCCGCATCAACACAATTAGTCATGCTGCGAAATTTCCAGATGGTGAATGATTGCCCATTCAGTCCCAGTCTATCCTGAGTAAAAAATATTGGGCTACCTAATTTTATGCGCACCAGAATCGCCGCTAATAGCAGCAACGGTGCCAATAAAATAATCAATGAAACAGAGCCGACTATATCCAGAAGTCGCTTCCAGATGTATTTATAAGTATTGCCTCTCATAATACTTCCTCATCCTCGTTTTTTCCCTGTTTAAACCTTCTAGGTTAATGTGGGATTAACACAATAGCGAAAATATTTTTAAAAATTACGCTACTCTAAAAACGACCCCCCGGAGACTACAGAATAATGATTGAATCATTAAAATATAATTACAATTATAGGTCGTGTACATATACTAGGTACAGAGAATGAGGTAACATCTTATATTGGTCTTTGCAAGCAATAAAAGCCATGTAGTCTTAATGTACTATGAGTTTTCTTCGCACCCGCACAAACACTCATAAGCTTAGCAACATTATACCAGATTGGCACGTATAAAATCGATGGTTTTCTGCCGACCATAAAGCGCTATGAAAGATCCCATACGTGGTCCTTGTTTTTGACCAAGCAAAATTTCATACAAGGCTCCAAACCAATCCCGCAGGTTATCATAACCCTGTTCATTGCCCACTGCAAACACTACATTCTGATAGTCGGATGCCGGTAAATTATCTTCCAGCTGTTCCAGCTTGTGGATCAAACTTTCAAGAGCCTGTGACTCTTTTTCTGTAGGCGTACGATATTTCTTGTAAGGTTTTACAAAATTCTCGTAATAGACTAGTGCATAACCCACCAGTTTGTCCAGTAAAGGAAGTTCTTCCGGGCTCGTCCCATGGGCATAATTACTGATATAACCCCACAGGGTTGCCTTATCTTCCGCATTGGTAGCACTTACCAGATTAAGCAAAAGGGCAAAAGTAACCGGCAATTTCTGTTCCGGTGGCTGGCCATTATGCACATGCCAGACCGGGTTGGTTAATCTTAGCTTGTCATCCTGTTCGCTATATTTAGCCAGATGGGTGATATATTCGTCCACTGTTTTAGGGATAATATCAAAGAAAAGCTTTTTCGCCTTGCGCGGAGACTGGAACATATAAAGCGACAGGCTTTCCGGTGTTCCATACTTCAGCCAGTCTTCCATAGTCAGGCCGTTACCTTTTGATTTGGAAATTTTTTCACCATTTTCATCCAAAAACAATTCATAACTGAAACCTTCCGGGGGCACAGACCCGAGAATACGGGTAATGGCACTGGATAATTTAACCGACTCCATCAGATCTTTACCCGCCATTTCATAATCAACACCAAGCCCGACCCAGCGCATGGCCCAATCCGCCTTCCACTGCATCTTGCATCCGCCGCCGGTAACGGGGACCTCCACATGTTTGCCTATTTCCTCATCAATATAAACCACTGTCCCCGCATCAAGGTCCCGTTCAATGATCGGCACCTGCAACACGACACCCGTGCGCGGACAAAGCGGTAGGAATGGGCTGTAAGTGGCTTGCCGTTCCGCACCAAGAGTGGGAAGAATCACTTTCATGATCTTGTCATAGGCCCCAAGCATTTTCAGTAGAGTCTCATCCATTTCCCCACTGGCATAAACTTCTGTGGCACTCTTGAATTCATAATCAAAGCCAAACCCGTCCAGAAAATTACATAGTCTGGCATTGTTATGATGGGCAAAGCTCTCATGGGTGCCAAAAGGATCGGGAACTTTTGTCAAAGGCAATCCTATATGTTTTGCCAGCATATCCTGATTAGGCAGGTTAGTGGGCACCTTGCGAAAGCCGTCCATATCATCGGAAAAAGCAATCAACTTTGTCGGCATATCACTGATACGCTGAAACGCCTGACGCACCATGGTAGTCCGGGCCACTTCGCCGAAGGTACCAATATGGGGAAGGCCGCTTGGGCCATAGCCCGTTTCAAACAGAACATACCCTTTATCATTGTCAGAATCACGGCCTGGCTTCTCCAATCGTTTGAGAAGATTTCGGGCTTCTTGAAAGGGCCAGGCTTTGCTGTCGAGCGCAAGCTGTATAATTTCCGGGGATGATGACATAGACTTTACTTCCTTTAATTTTGAGCCTTGATAAATCTCTTTCGAGGATACGTCAACACCTTGTCTTCATTCACAGGGAACGCGTCAAGCTGGCCATCACAAAAAACATATAAGGATATTCAAATAAACGTCTCATTTCTTAATCATTTAGAAATAAATATATCGTAAATACATATTATGATGCGCATTTATTTAAAAGACTGTGGGTATATTAAAAAGCTAAACAATTAATATTTAAGAAAATGCGGCGTAAGTTAAATTATCAGGGCCATAAAGCAGATTAGGAAACAGGAGATTTCGATGCTTAAATGGCTAAATAAATACGGGATAAGTATGAGAATGTTAACAGCAATCTCACTCATCTTTGTAATGTTTTTAATGTTTTCAGTCGACAAAATGGTTGGCTTCTATCAAGTTTCGGGACAAATGAACACGATTCAAAGTCTCACCGAATTCACGCCAAAAATTGGCGACCTCATTCATGAGCTACAGAAAGAACGCGGTGCCTCTGCCGGATATATTGGCTCAAAAGGATCTAAAGCCTTTACCGCAAAAATTGATACCCGACATAAATCCAGTAATGACAAACTTACTGTCTTTAAGTCCACCATCTCTTCCTTGGATCTGGAATCCATAAATAATGATCTGGTCAAAAAAACAGGCTTAGCTGTTACTGCTCTGGGACAATTGAACGCGACGCGCGGTGATGTGCGGGCCATGAAATTAACCGTGAGCCAAATGGCCAAATATTATACTGCTACTATCGCAAAGCTTCTGAATATGATCAAAGTTGTTGGAAATATCACTGACGACCCTGAGATGTTGAGAGACATCACGGGCTACATCGCGCTATTAGAAGCGAAAGAACGGAGCGGTGTTGAACGGGCCATGGGAGCTAATGGATTCGCCGCCGGGGGTTTCAGCGACGGCGTCTATAAAAAATTTGTCGGGCTAATTGCCCAGCAGATTGCTTTCTTAAGTACATTTGATGCTAATGCCAATGCAGACATAAAAGCCTTTTATACCACAACACTAAAGGGCAATATTGTTAATACTGTCGATGAAATGCGGGCTCATGTGTTTAAAAACTACAGGGATGTTTCTGCAAGCGGTATTTCAGGTAGCCAGTGGTTTGATGCTATCACGAAGAAGATTGACCTCTACCACAAAGTCGAAAATAAATATTCCGGCGCTATAGGAACAAAGGCAAGTGAGCTAGCCTCAAGTGCTAGCGTTAATTTCTGGTTCTTGTTGTTCTTTACTATTTTCACTGGCGCCGGCATTGGGTTTTTCTCTTTAAAAATATCCAATTCAATCACCCAGCCACTTCAGGGTCTTCAGGATTCCATGGCGGAATTATCAAACGGAAATCTGGACGTAGACGTGCGCTATGCGGATTTTGGCAGTGAAATTGGTATAATGGCCAATAATGTTCTGGGATTTCAGGAAGGGGCCATACGGCAGAAGAAACTGGAAGAAGAAGCCAGAGAGGCTGAAAAACTTGTCCGGCAACAGGAAAGAGAAGCCGAAGAACAAGAACATCAACGCCGTGAAGAAACGCTTGAAAGAGAACGCAAAGACGTTGAAGTTCGGACCCAACGTGCTGAAAAAATGGAAGCCTTAATTTCCAGTTTTGATGTTGAAATTTCCACTGCCCTCCAAGGCATGTCATCAACATCATCACAGCTTCTTAGTTCCGCAGGCCGCATGGAAGGGATTGCCGAACAAACCGGTTCCTCCAGCACATCCGCTGCCGCTGCCGCTGAAGAATCCACAACAAACATTAATACGGTTGCCTCTGCTTCCGAAGAAATGTCTGCCTCCGTGGGTGAAATTAACCGTCAGCTGGCACATTCAACAGACATTACCCGTAAGGCTGTGCTTCAGGCGGGCGAGACCAAAGACAAGATGTCGTCTCTTTCCGAAACAACATCTCTTATCGCCGATGTGGTCAATTTGATCAATGATATTGCCGAACAGACCAATTTGCTGGCTCTTAATGCTACGATTGAAGCCGCCAGAGCGGGTGATGCGGGCAGGGGCTTTGCTGTTGTTGCCAGTGAAGTCAAAACATTGGCCACACAGACATCCAAAGCAACCGATGAAATCAGTGGTCATGTAAATGCCGTACAATCTTCATCCCACGATGCCGTCTCCGCTGTTGAGGATATCCGTGCCATCATTGATGAAACCAACAATATTGCAACAACCATAGCCGCCGCCGTAGAGGAGCAAGATGCCGCAACCGCAGAAATTGCCCGAAACGTACAGGAAGCAGCAAAAGGGTCGCAGGAGGTGACATCCGTTATTGTCGATGTTTCGTCTGGTGCCTCTGAAACCAAAACTATCGCTGAAGATGTCAATAGTGCGGCAAATGAGGTGAATAATAATACCCAGACTATCTCGTCTGTGGTTGATGGTTTCCTATCGGGCATCCGCGCCCTATAGAAATCCCAGAGGGTGGGAAGATGGCTAACAGTCTCTTCTCGCCCTCAACTTTTTCACAATAATATGAATTGAGAAATTTTTACAAATCCTTCATTATCACTTTCGAAAAACCAATAATGAAGGATGCTAGTAAAAAATGAGCGAACAGGCCGAGTCCGTAATCTACCGCGCGTGCAATCTTTGTGAAGCCATTTGTGGTTTGGAAATTGTCGTTAAAGAAAATCAGGTCCTATCCATAAAGGGTGACAAGAACGACCCCTTCAGCAAGGGTCATATCTGTCCCAAAGCAACCAGCCTTCAGGATATTCAGGAAGACCCCAATCGGCTGAAATTCCCCCATAAAAAAGTCGGTGGCAAATGGGTAAAAATCGGCTGGGATGAGGCCTTTGATATGGCCACCGATAAATTATGGGGCATTCAGAAAAAATACGGCACGCAAGCGGTCGGGGTTTATCTGGGTAATCCCAATGTTCATAATTACGGGGCCGTAACCCATGGACCCCAATTTTTACGGCTGCTTAAAACCAGAAACCGTTTTTCAGCGACCTCCGTAGACCAGCTTCCCCATCAATTTATCTCGAACGTCATGTATGGCCATCAGTTTCTCATTCCTATCCCTGATATTGACCATACGAACCATATGATCATCATGGGGGCCAACCCTGCTGTCTCCAACGGCAGCATCATGACAGTTCCCAACGTCAAGGCCCGCCTGAAGGCGATTTCCAATCGGGGCGGCAAGATCATTGTCATTGACCCGCGCCATACGGAAACCGCCAAAATCGCACAGGAACATCATTTCATCAAACCCGGCCGTGATGTAGCCTTTCTGCTGGCTTTCCTCAATCATCTATTCGCAGAAAACCTGGTGAATACCGCTCACCTGACAGGAAAACTGGATGGTTTTGATAAGATTCATGACCTGATTAAAGATTTTTCCCATAACCGGGTGGAAGAACTCACCGGCATATCCCTTGGGGTCATTCATAAAATGGCCGAAGAATTCGCCGCCGAAGAAAAAGCTGTCTTTTATGGCCGTATGGGGGTTTCAACCAATCCCTATGGTGCCTGTTGTCAATGGTTGATTCAGTTGATCAATATCGCTACGGGCAATCTGGATAAGGTAGGCGGCACCATGATTCCTCTGCCCGCCGTTGATCTGGTGGGTATGGGCCTGATCGGGCGCGGCGGTTACAACCGCTGGCAAAGCCGTGTCAGCCAAAAACCGGAAGTCTGTGGTGAGTTCGGCAGCAGCCTCATGGCCGAAGAAATAATGACCGGGGGCGAGGGACAGATTAAAGCTATGGTCTTAAGTGCCGGAAACCCTGTCCTGTCCACACCCAATGGCACGCAACTTAGTCGCGCCTTTGAAAAGCTGGATTTCATGCTGGCTATCGATTTCTACATCAATGAAAGCACTCGCTATGCCGACCTGATCCTGCCGCCAACTGCCCCGCTTGAACATGATCATTATGATGTGAGTTTTCTGGCGCTGGCGGTTAGCAATATCACCCGCTTTAATGACAGGGCCATTCAAGCCGATGATGGCACTCTGGATGACTGGCAGATATCCCATGAACTAATGACCCGCTATCTTAAAAAAATGAAATCCCCAAAATTACCCAAAAAACGCACTCCCGAACGGCTGATCGCCGTGGCCCTTGCCAATGGACCCTATGGCAAGCGGCGGGGCGCACGGGAAGCCCTGACCCTGAACAAGCTGAAGGAAAATCCCCACGGGCTTTATCTTGGCGATTTGCAACCGCTGTTGATGCGCCGCCTGAAAACAAAGAATGGCAAAATAAACTGCGCCCCCGATCTGCTGGTAGGTGATCTGGAAAGGGTAAAAACCGATATATTTGACCGGAACCAGAAAGACACACTGCTGCTCATAGGCCGTCGCGATATACGAACCAATAATAGCTGGTCCCATAATGCCCGCCGTCTGGTGAAGGGTAAAAACCGCTGCACCCTTTTAATCAATCCGCAAGATGCGGTCCGCCACGGGCTTAGTAGTGGTGACATGACGGGCATAAAAAGCCGCGTCGGAAGCCTGGCTATTCAAATTGAGGAAACCGAGGACATGATGCCGGGCGTGGTCAGTATTCCCCACGGTTGGGGCCATGACCGTGAAGGGGTGATGCTGGATATAGCCCGGGAACACGGCGGGGTGAGTGTCAATGACCTGACCGATGAGGCGCAGACAGACCAGCTGATCGGCACCGCAGCAGTGAATGGTGTTGAAGTGGAATTGTTTTCCCTGTCCTAAGCCTTGTTTTCAAAGGCATTGACGACGAATTTCTGGCTTTGGTCACTGCCTTGTTTATAGGATTTTGCAGTGGTCATGTCAGATAATTTATCCCAGCTTTCAGCAATCATTTCCGGCGTTGCATCGGCGCCTAAATATTGGCCTTCGCTTTCCAGAATTTGCGCACGGGCGAAGGTTCCGGCACCGGCGGTAATAATTTCGCCCGCGGGAGCCTCCTTGCCACATAGATAAAGCACGGCTGGCGATACGCTTTCCGGCGTCAGCAAATCCAGCATTTGCGGTGGCATAAGGTCATCGGTCATGCGCGTTGCAGCCACCGGCGCCAGCGCATTGACCCGGATGCCATATTTAAAAAGCTCCAACTTCAGGGTATTGGTCAGGCCGATAAGACCCAGCTTGGCAGCCCCGTAATTGCTCTGGCCAAAATTACCATACAGGCCGCTCGACGATGTAGTCATGACAATGCGGCCATATTCCTGAGCCTGCATTACAGGAAGCACGGCACGGGTTGCAATGACGCTGCCCATCAAATGAACATCCATCACCGCTTTAAAGTCAGCAATCGCCATTTTGCTAAAGGTTTTGTCGCGCAAAATTCCAGCATTATTCACCAGAATATCTATCCGCCCAAAAGCCGACATGGTTTGGTCGACCATGGCCTGCATATCATCTTCCGATGTTACATTGCCGCCATTGATTATGGCCTTGCCGCCAAGGTCTGTAATTTCCTGAACCACCTTTTCTGCCGCTGTGAGCGAGGTGTCTTCTGAAGACTTACCCCCATCCCGCGTACCCCCAAGGTCATTAATCACAACCATGGCCCCCCGGGCAGCAAAAGCAAGCGCGTGGGCACGGCCAAGCCCGCCACCGGACCCTGTGATGATGGCAACCTGTCCGGTATAGTTATAGGACATTTGTTATTTCCTTTTAATTTTAAGTGTTTATATTTTGGATAATTCTTAACATATATCAATTAAATTGAAATATGTATTGTTTTACCTATTTCTACTATTTACAAAATAACAAAAACAATGTAGGCGTTCTTGATAATTATTATTAACTACGTATATATAACTTATGGTATATTTGAGCGATTTAAATAAAGGTGACAAAGCCACCATACTCGGCTTTGAAGCGGACCGGTGCAAGGATATTGAATTTGCCCGTGATCTGGAAGATCGCCTGCTTGAGATTGGTTTTGAAGAAGGGCTTGAAGTAAAAATTCTTCATGAAGGCCCGATCTCCCGTGATCCCATCGCCGTGCGTATCGGTCAAATGACCGTCGCGCTTCGCCGTATGGAGGCTGATGCCGTGAAAATCAGCAACGGAAAAATATAAATTATGTCTGACGCGTCCTCAGAAACATCCCCAATACCAAACAAGGATATTAAAATTGCCCTCGTCGGCAGCCCAAACTGTGGCAAAAGCTCCCTATTTAATACCCTGACAGGTAGCCATCAGAAAGTGGCTAATTATCCCGGCGTTACGGTGGAGCGGCGCAGCGGAAATTACACCACAGAAAATGATCAGAATATTATTCTTATTGATCTTCCTGGCATATACAGCCTGAAAGACCGCACCCTTGACGAAAGGGTCAGCCGACAGGTCATTACCGGTGTCCACAAAAGCGAAAGCCGTCCCGACTTGTTGCTTTGTGTCGCCGACAGCACCAATCTGCGGGTTCATTTGCGGCTGGTTCTGGAATTAAAACATTTGGGCCTGCCGGTCATTCTGGCTCTTAATATGCAGGATATGGCCGAACGGGACGGGATCAAGATTGATCCCAAAATCTTATCGGAAGAGCTTGGTATTCCTGTTGTCCCAACCATTGCCGTGCGCAGGGGCAGTCTGGATAAGCTGAAAGCCGCATTAACACAGTCTATTACCAACTTAATCCCCCCAAAGGACGCCGTACAAGCCCCGACAACACGGGAATTACAAAAACAGGCCCGCGAACTTGCCGCCAAGGCGTTGGTGTCAGAGGGTACCCATCATAAAATTACCCGACAGCTAGATAAAGTTCTTCTGCATCCTTTTTTAGGTATTATTATATTCTTCATTACGTTATTTGGCATGTTCCAGCTGGTTTATTTCTGGGCCGAAGCCCCCATGACCCTGATTGAGAGCGGTTTTCATGCCCTTCAGGAACTTCTGACAAATATCCTGCCCGATAACTGGTTCCGCAGCCTTCTGGTCCATGGGATAATAGCAGGGGTTGGCAGTGTGCTGGTCTTCCTGCCACAAATTTTGATTCTGTTCAGCTTCATTCTTATTCTTGAGGCCACGGGATATATGGCGCGGGCCGCCTTTATCATGGATCGCCTGATGGCTATGGTCGGCCTTAACGGACGGGCATTCATCCCGCTCATGTCCAGTTTTGCCTGTGCCATTCCGGGCATTATGGCCACAAGAACCATTGAACATCGGAGAGACCGGCTTACCACTATTATGATCGCCCCCCTGATGACCTGCTCCGCGCGAATTCCGGTTTATGCCCTGCTCATCGGTGCTGTTGTGCCCAATAATCCGGTTATTTTTGGTCTGTTCGGTTTACAGGGCGTGGTCCTGTTCGGATTATATCTTGTGGGAATTATCAGCGCTCTTATTGTCGCCGCCGTTCTGAAAATGACCCTAACCCGTGGTGTGGCCCAACCCTTCCTGATGGAGTTACCAAAATATCAGCTGCCGGTTTTGAAACATCTGCTGATAAACCTGTGGGAACGGGCACGGATTTTCTTGAAAAGGGCAGGGACCATCATTTTATATTCCGCCATCGGCTTATGGGCGCTGGCGCAATATCCAAAAAAACCACTGGGGGCGACAGAGCCTGACATTTATTACAGCTTTGCCGGAACCATGGGCCGCTATTTGCAACATATATTTGAGCCGCTTGGATTTAACTGGGAAATGTCCATTGCCCTTATCCCCGGCATGGCTGCTCGTGAAGTAGCCATTGGCGCACTGGGCACGGTTTATGCCCTGCAGGGAAGTGAAGAACAGATTGAACAGGGTATGCGCGCCGTCATCCAGAATAGTTGGTCATTGCCAACGGCCTTTGCCTTTTTGGCGTGGTATGTCTTTGCGCCCCAGTGTTTCGCAACCCTTGCAACAGTCCGACGTGAAACCAACAGCTGGAACTGGACCATTTTTATGACGGGCTACCTGTTTGCCCTCGCCTATATTGCGGCCCTCGTGGTCAACAAAACTGCCATATTCCTGCTCGGCTGAATTCCCCTCCGCTCACAATTATTTGATGTCAATTGACATGACATTTCTACGTTTTTCTGCAAACATAGTTCGAAGAAAATGTATAATTTTATATTATTTATAGTGGCTTAAGCACATTGGTATAGTTATATAGGCTCATTTATACGGGCTTGAATAAATATAACTAAAGGAGTATTTAATATGGCCGGGAAAATCATATATAGCGTAAAAAATATAGGCGTACACACTCTCATTGAGGCCCGTCTGACAGGCCCGGTCAGAAATAGTGACTGGATCACTTTCTTTGGCGAAATTACCACCAGCCTGAATGATACTGAAAGGCTCTATATGCTGGTTGACGAAAATAAATATGAAAATGACATTAATTATAATACCGCCAGTGTCCTGTTAAAGAAAGCTTCAAACGCGCCCATCAAAGAATTTACTATCAGTTTTTCCACTTCGGATCCCATGAAAAGACAGCTGGCTAAATTATTCCGCGTCATGGCAGAAATTGCCAATGTTCCCCTTGTAATCAGCTATAGCCTGTCCAAGACTGAAGCCCGGAATGTCATCAAGAACTTATGTCTTTCGTGCTATGCAAAGATGACGGGTGGGGCAAAATGAGTGGTCGGCCTTAAGCGACAAGCTCCTGTTTCAAGCTTTCGCCTTCATCGTCAGCAAGGGCCGCGTTACGCAGGTTGCGTACTCTGTCTGCCTGAACCTGGCCCCGGTCGTCTATGACCGCCATGATGGCCTTGAAATTACTTAAACCCCGTGCGTGAGTATCGCCGTAACCCTTAATCAGGCGCTGACAGCGGATAACTTCCACCGCAAGGTCATAATCTTCCACCATCACATCCCGGATGCGGTCCAGCCAATCTGTAATATGAATATATTCCTGACAGAAGCGTTCTGTCTTACGGCGTAGCGGCTTTAATGACGCCATAAAATAGAGCATCAGGAAAGGCATGATCTTCGTGGTGTCGGTAAGGCGCGGACCCGTGAATTTCTTGAAAAACCAGGTGAGCATAGGTGATTTTCGCACCCAGTTCGCCATACCAAGCGGCATGCTACCGATGATTTCTTCCAGACGTGGGTGCATATATTCCACCATGGATACGATCTGATCTTTCTCGGCACGCACTTCTTCTCGATATGCCCGAACTCGCTCGCTACGGGTTTTAATATCTGCCACCTTAATCACATCATCAAAGGCCATCCACAGAGCCAGATATCGCGACAACTCGCGTGTCAGGTCATAATCAGCCTTATCCTGTGAAGCAAATTTTTCCAATATGGTCAGATATTGTGCCGCATAGTCAATATCCTGATAATCCAGCAACTTTTTCGCACCAGCATAGGAAAATTCCCGCGCTTGTTCCGGCAGGGCATTGATCCTTTTAATCAGGGCTGTGGCTTCTGGCGTATTAGCGGTTCCTGTAATTTCTCCGGTGTGGGCCTTTGTCTCTTCTTTATGGTTATAAGGTTTTTGGGCGGCACGATATCCCGCATCAAAACCCTTAAGGTTTGCCTCAACCATCTTGCCTTCGGCTCGGATAGCATCCTCAAATTTCTCCCGCGAAAATGGCAGCCTGCCTGATCCTGCTATGGCACCAAACATAATGGAGCTGATCACACAGTTCATTTCAGCGGCTAGATTTTCCATATCAAAGGCTATGAATTCCTGTGCCGCCTGACCCGCCATTGTGATTACGGTTTCACTATCCCCGGTGCCGTCACCCATAGCCATTTTCTCTGCTATGGAATATACGCGGTGCGTTGAAGCAAGTAGCGTGGTCTTGTCCGGTGTGACAAATTGTCTCTGCACCGCCCGACCTGCTTCCATAAGCTCTGCCGCAACCACCAGGTCCACATCACCCGCCATAGGCATAAGTGCCATAACCGGCATGTTATTATTAACTGCCCGCCCTTTCGGGAACATTTCCAGATAATAGATCGTCGCTCCTGTGCGTTGGGCCACACCGGGCACTGATGTGGACTGTGCGAAATAATCGCATTTTTCCGCCAGCGCCACCAGCCAGTTGGTCAATACACCGCCGCCCTGTCCGCCCAATGCCGAGATTACTATGGTTATGGGTCTATTCATAACATCACCCTCATCCGTTTCCGATCTGCACGCCTTTGCAGAAACCCTATGACCGCCTGTCGCAGGGAATGTTTGAGACGGTCCCAGGGGTTAGGGTTAAAAACCAGCTCCGCCCGTGAAAAGGAAGGACATAACACGGCCACATGGGCATTATCGCCGCATACCCCACAGCCCACACAGGAATTATCCACATAAGCCACCGGGTCCTCACGCAGGATATCCTCTGAAGATTTAATGGTCAGTGATGGACAGCCGGACAGCCGGATACAGGCATGATCGCCCGTACAGGTTTCCGCTTCCACATAAAAACGGGCCTTGGTTTCCCGCCTTCCGGATTTAATATTTTGAACCATGATCGGTTTTTCCCGACGCTGGCGGTTCAACATACATTCACCTTCTATCACAATAACCTTTGGGCCAATAAATTTTGACGTCATAGCTTCACATACTAGTGATTTTACAGGGGCAATGTCATAGGAGCGCATGGTTCGAACCCACTTAACACCAACCCCCTGTACCGCATCCTGTATTCGGGCTTTGCGCTCATCCTGTTTCAGTGTCCGCGCCGACGACGGGATATACTGCCCACCGGTAGCTGCCGCATAGCCATTATCCACAATGATAAAAACATTGTCGCTATTGTTATAAACCGCACTGCCAATACCGCTGGTCAGGCCGTTGTGCCAGAAACCACCGTCGCCCATGATGGATATAGCCCGCTTGCCGCGCACGGAACTAAAGGCCGATGAACTGGCAGCTCCCAGCCCATAACCCATGATCGTATTACCAATCTGGAACGGGGGCAGAGTGCCAAATGAATTGCAGCCAATATCCGCCGAAATATGAATTTCACCATATTCTTTTTCCAGCATCTTCATGGCTGCAAAAAAAGGCCGTTCAGGACACCCCGTACATAAACCCGGCGGTCGGGCAGGGATGGCACGGTCCAGCTCAGACAAGTCGACAACTGTCGTATTATCCCTCACATCATCAGGTAGCAGGTCCGGTTGATATTTTTTCAGAAAATCCGCAATGCCGTCTTTCATTACCTGTCCGGTATATTCGCCGGATGGTGGCAAGACATCCTTGCCGGAAATCTTGCAGGTTAATTCTCCATCATTGAAAATTTTATTCAGGGATTGCTCTATATAGTTTGGCTGGCCTTCCTCCACCATCAGCACAGCTTTTTTAGTGCGAGCAAATGCCGTCAATTCCCCATCCACCAGAGGATAGGTCACATTCATCACATAAAGCGGGACCTGTGTTTCGCCAAGACTGTCGGCCAGCCCCATCATTTGCAGGGCACGGATCACCACATTATAAAGCCCGCCTTCAAAAATAATGCCGATGTCTTTTTCCGGACCATCAAATATTTCATTAAGGCCATGATCAACAATATATTTTACTGCGGCGGGCCAGCGCTGTTCTATTTTATGTTTTTCATGAAGGAAGGTAAAGGGCGGCAGAATAATCTTATCCGCCTCACGGTTGGGGTTATCCAGCGCATCACGGACGGTAAAACGTGGCGGGACGTTATCCTTGGCCTCAAACTGCCCATGCAGATGACAGGCCCGTATCCGCATCTGGAAAAACAAAGGCGTGTTACTGGCTTCCGATAACTGAAAGCTTTTTTCCAGCATATCGACCATTTTCGGCAAATTAGGTCTGGGATTGATCAGCCACATCTGGGATTTCATGGCAAAGGCGTGGGAACGTTCCTGCATGATGCTGGCGCCTTCGCCGTAATCTTCACCGATAATAATAACCGTACCGCCGATAACCCCGGCTGAAGCAAGATTAGACAGGGCATCAGAAGCCACATTGGTACCAACCGTGGATTTCCACGTCACCGCCGCCCGAAGCGGATAGCTGATAGAGGCCGACAACATGGCAGCGGCTGTTGCCTCGCTGCCGTTGGCCTCAAAATGCACCCCAAGTTCCTCAAGAATTTCCTGCCCGTCAGCCAGAACATCCATCAAATGCGATACGGGTGAGCCCTGGTAGCCGCCAACATAAGCGACACCGGACTGAAGCAAACCCTTGGTAACCGCAAGAATACCTTCACCGTGGAATGTCTGGCCCGAACCAAGGCGCAGCTTTTTTACCTCTTTTGCAAAGGAACGTTCAGCCATACTTGGTGCCTTTTAAGATGTCAGGGCAATCACCCGTAACGGACTGCCCGAGCCGTTAACGATTTTCAAGGGTGCCGTCACAATGATCGCACCCTTTGGTGGCAGTTGATCAAGGTTAGTCAGGGACGCCAGACCAAATTTATTATTACCGTGCATCAGGGTATGCGCTGGAAAAGCTGGTTCAAATGCAAACGCCTGTCCCGCATCCGTACCAACTGTCTCCACACCAAAACCAATAACATCACGCTCCTGTGTCAGAAACTCCATACATTCCACGGAGGGCCCCGGGGTATGGGGGCCATCTTCCGCATAATTAAGAAAATCTTCCACGCTCCGCTTGCTCCAGTCGGTGCGCATCAAAATCCATGTACCGGGCTCTATTTTACCATGCTCCGATTCCCATTCCAATAATTTGGCTGAGGTCAGGAGAAAATCCGGATCTTCTGCGGATTCTTTGCTCACATCTATGACATTGGCTGGTGCAACCAATTTCTGCGGGGGAATCGTATCGGTACAGCCATCGCTATAATCCTTTCCCGTGATCCAGTGACCCGGCGCATCAAAATGTGTGCCCGTATGTTCCCCACAGGAAATAATATTCCAGTACCAGGCCGGCCCCTTGTCATCAAACTGGGAAATCTGCTCCAGCTTGAAAGCAGACGACTGAGCAAATTCAGGAGGCAGACCAATGATAGGCGTATCTTCATTTAAGGGGACCGTAAGATCCACAACCCGAATGGTCCCACTTGCCATTTCGCTGGCAAGGTTGATCAATGTTTCATTCGTCATGTCCTGCACCTCATTTTTAATTGTATATTACTTATAAAAATACATTATAAAGCAATTCCCATCCTTTTGACAAGAAAAACTTCGTGATATATTTTCCGTTTTTCTGGTCGGTTGCCCATAAGAATACGTCTTTACGTGATATTTACGTTTTACCATTAACTATTAGCTGGAAAAAGTTGTCTGGTGGGGGTATTTTTAATAACCTTTGAGTCGCGGCTTCGTCTCAGCCCTGATCCAGAGTAAACCAGAGGGATACATCTTGAATAGATGTAATATGGTCATGAATCCTGTCGAATATACAGGCCGAGAAAAAAGAATTACCTTCCAATTATATAATTATTGGTTTGGGTTAGCGGAAAACTGCGGCATTCCGCCGTTAAAGGCCCTGTCACCAAAAGACATTATCGAATATAAAAACAACATGGTTCTCATCGACCTTCGCGACCCGGACAATGAGCCAACTTTACAAGTTATAGGACAACTTTTAAATGAAGATCTGGATCAGGATCTTTCCTTTAAAACAATCAGCGAAATTCCCCGTCGTACCCTGCTCAGCCGTATCACCGATCATTATATGGAGGTTTTAGGCAACAAAACCCCCATATCCTTTGATGCCGAGTTTAAAAACAAAGCCCGTGAAAAAATACTCTACCGGGGCATTTTACTGCCCTTCAGCGATGATGGAGAAAATATCAACTTCATACTGGGGGCCATTCGCTGGATTTCTGAAGAAGAAAAAATTGCCGCAGAAAAAGCGCCAGAAGAATCTGACGTCACCCCTGAAACATCTGTTATTCAGGAGGATGCCGACACCGCATCTGTCCTGCAGGATTGTCTGGAAGGCTGTCGTGTGCTGGTGCAGGGACAAAATCCGGCCGATGCTCGGTCTCGGAAATCATTATATGAGGCTCTGGGTGCTATCCTCGATTTTCATAAATTATGTTTATCAAATCCCACAAGCTTCGGTGAGCTATTGAAAGCTGAAGGTTTAAAAACCCAAAAACGCGCCCCTTTCACGCCCACTTTAAAATTATGTTTTGGCCGGGATTATGACAAAACCCGACTAACCGAATATGCCGCTGCCCTGGCCTTTGCACAAAAGAACGGACAGGACGGAAAAAGCCTTCCCGACTTTCTGGATGATTATCCGGGAGGCATTAAGGGCTGCGTACAGGCAGAAAGAGAAAGCCATAATACAACGGCTGAAGCCCCGAAAAAAAATACAATTGAGGACTGTCAGGAAGCTCTTGACAGTCTCACCGCCATAGCAAGCTTTGATATGGCAGAAAATAATATCGGTGATGAAAAATTATTCTTACTTCTTGCCCGCCGAAATGGATCAAACGTAGAAGTAATTAAAATATTGAAAGAGGATGAAAAGCTCATGGGCCCGATTCTAAAACAAATAGCGAATGATCCCTGAAAAGATCAAATACCAATATTCAACCACTTACAGGGGTTATCCTGAAACACTTAATGTGATCAAAAGGACAATAAAGTGACTAGCTGGACACAAAAAAAACTAAGAATTGACGCCATAACAGACTTTGCGGCTGAAAGACTAAAATCCGCACAAAATGCCGAATTCACTGGGTTTATTCGGGAAATGTATAAATACGCCTCGCCAGAAGAACTGGCCAACCGGCCCATTGACGAGCTTTATGCCGCCGCCCTTTCGTTATGGAAATACAGCGACCAGCGTGATGCAGGCTGTTGCAAGGTTCGGGTCTTTAATCCCACGTTGGAAGAACATGGCTGGCCGGCAACCCATACAATTATTCAGATTATCATCGACGATATGCCGTTTCTTCTGGACAGCATAACATCAAACCTGCTGGAAGACGGTAATGATCTGCATATGCTGGTCCATCCCATCATTAAGCGCCGCCGGGACGTTAATGGTAGAATTACAACAGATAAAAAGGGCGTACAGGCCACCGAATCCACCATGCATATTGAAATTACGGCCATGACGGATCCAAAGCAAATCATCGAACTGGAAGCCAAGCTGAATAAAATTCTATCCTTCATCCGCGCTGCCATTGATGATTGGAAAGTCATGCTTGGCAAAATGGATGCTGTGAGCAAAAACCTCGCCACCGTACCAGAATCAACTGCCGACCCAAAACAAACCCAGGAAGCCATAAAATTCCTCGAATGGCTAAAGAATGATAATTTCACCGTACTGGGTTATCGGGAATATTTCCACAACAAGAAGGATCATAAAACAACAAAAGGGGAAGGGTTTGGCATTCTGCGTGACCCGGATGTTTATGTGCTTAAGGGTCCGGACGGGTTGGTGCCCACGTCACCTGAAATAGAATATTTCATGGAACAGCCGCAGGTGATGTTAATCATAAAAGCCAATGTAAAATCATTGGTTCACCGCGTTGTTCATATGGACTATATCGGTTTCAAAAAATATAATAAAAAAGGCAAAGTGGTTAGCGAAATTCGTATTGTCGGTCTCTTCACAGCCCAGTCTTATAACCAGCCAGCGGAAACCGTGCCATTTCTGGACCGGAAAGTTCACCATGTGCTGGAGGCCTCTGGTTTTGCTGCCAACAGCCATGATGGCCGCGCCCTGATGCATATCCTGGAAACCCTGCCCCGGGACGAATTATTCCAGATTGAAGAAGAACAGCTTCTGGAAACCGCCATGGGAATCCTGCATCTGAAAGTGATGCCGCGTTGCAAGGCTTTCGTGCGTAAAGATCGTTTTGAACGTTATGTCTCCACCTTGGTGTTTGTCCCCCGTGATATGTATGATTCGACGCTCAGGGGAAAAGTGGAAAGAATATTATGTGAAGCCTTTAATGGCGAGATATCTTCCCATTATGCCCAACTCAGTAACGAGCGGATTGCCCGCTGGCATTTTATCATTCGTACGACCCCCGGCAACGTGCCCAACCCCGATACCGCCAGCATAAACAAACGCCTCGCAGAAGTGGCACAACGCTGGAATGATCATTTACAGGAGGTTCTTAACGACCGCTGGGGCGAAGAGGTTGGCACGACCCTGTTCCGGAAATATCATAAATCATTTTCTTCTTCTTACCGGGAACATTTTGATCCCCGCTTTACGGTAACGGACATTGACAAGCTGGAGCAGTTGCCCGAAAGCAGCAATATCCAGTTTAATTTCTATCATCTGGCCGAGGACGAGGACCATGCTATCCGGCTGAAAATATATACCAGCCGAAAGACCATCGCGCTCAGCGATTGCCTTCCCATGCTTGAAAATCTGGGACTACGGGTTATTGAGGAATATGCTTTTTCTGTGGTGACAGAAGAAGCCGGTGAAACCGTCACCCATTCCATCCATGATTTTTACATGGAAGATCCGACTAAAAACCCTTTCGACCTGTCAGTCATGAAAGAACGGCTGGAGGATACGCTGCGCGAGGTCTGGGTTGAACGTATTGATAATGACGGATTTAATAAATTAGCCCTTAGTGCTGGTTTAAACTACCGTCAGGTTTTAATTCTGAGGATTTACAGCAAATATCTACGTCAATTGGGGCTTTCTTATAGCGAAACCTATATGCAGGATACCCTAACCCAGCATTGGGAAATCGCCCGTGATCTGGTTGCTCTTTTTGAAATGAATTTCTGTCTGAGGCTACCCAAAAAGCTTGATAATGTAAAAGAAGCCAAGCGACTGGAAAAAAGCATTCGCAAACAATTGGAAAAAGTGGATAGCCTGGATCAGGATCGCATGCTCAGAAGCTATCTGAATGTAATTACCAGCTCCCTCAGGACCAATTTTTATCAGATGCAGAAAGATGGCACCAATAAGCCATATGTTTCCATCAAAATTAAAAGCCGGGATGTTAAAGAAGCTCCAAAACCAAAACCATATGCCGAAATCTTTGTCTATTCGCCCCGCGTTGAAGGTGTTCACCTGCGCTTTGGCCCGGTGGCACGCGGTGGCCTGCGCTGGTCCGATCGGCGCGAAGATTACCGGACGGAGGTTCTGGGCCTCGTCAAAGCCCAGCAGGTTAAAAATACCGTCATTGTGCCCGTGGGTGCCAAGGGTGGTTTTGTCCCGAAAAAAATAGCCGTGGATGCCACCAGAGAAGAATTTCTGGAAGAAGGTATTGCCTGCTATAAAATTTTTATTTCCGGATTGCTGGATATTACGGATAATCTGATCGACAATGCGGTAATTCCACCAAAGGGCATAATTCGCCTGGACGGTGATGACCCTTATCTTGTGGTGGCCGCCGATAAGGGAACAGCCGCATTCTCCGATATAGCTAACGGCATTGCTAAGGATTACGGTTTCTGGCTGGATGATGCCTTTGCCTCGGGCGGCTCCAAAGGTTATGACCATAAAAAAATGGGTATAACAGCAAAAGGGGCATGGGTATCCGTACAACGCCATTTCCGAGAGAAAGATATTAACGTCCAGACAGATTCCATTACCGTCGTTGGTGTTGGTGATATGTCAGGGGACGTTTTTGGTAATGGTCTTCTCTGTTCTGAAGCTGTGAAGCTGGTCGCTGCCTTTGACCATCGCGACATTTTCATAGACCCCGACCCCGACCCCGCCAAAAGCTTTCAGGAACGGCAGCGCATGTTCGACCTGCCCCGCTCCAGCTGGCAGGATTATAATACCAAGCTGATTTCAAAAGGCGGTGGTATTTTCAGCCGCAAGTCCAAGGCCATCACCCTGAGTGCGGAAATGAAAGTCCTGCTCAATTTTGATGAATCTCAGGAAACCGCGACCCCCAACGAAGTGATGAAAGCGATCCTGAAATCCCATTCAGACCTGCTGTGGTTTGGTGGCATCGGAACCTATATTAAATCTTCCCGTGAAAGCAATACTCAGGTGGGGGACCGGGCCAATGATGCCATCCGTATCAATGGTAACGAGCTTAACTGTGCCGTTGTTGCCGAAGGGGGTAACCTTGCCTGCACCCAGAGAGGGCGCATTGAATATTGTCTGGCAGGCGGTCTGATCAATACGGACGCGGTGGATAATTCCGCCGGTGTGGATTGTTCGGATAATGAGGTGAATATCAAAATTCTGCTCAATGCCCTGGTGCAGGATGGCAAGTTAACACCAAAACAGCGCAATGCCCTTCTGGTGGAAATGACCGATGAAGTAAGTAATATTGTCCTCCGGGACAACTACTTGCAAACGCAGGCCATCAGCCTGGCACGGTCAAGCAGTATTCGCGAACTTGACAGCTTTGTACGATTTATGGATGACCTAGAGAAGACCGCCAATCTGGACCGGGAACTGGAATTTCTGCCCAGTGATGACGAGCTAATTGAGCGCACCGAGGGGGAGTTGGGCCTTACCCGGCCAGAAATAGCTGTTTTGGTCGCCTATTCCAAAATGGGGCTTTATGACGAATTGATGGACAGCGATATTCTGGATGACCCTTATCTGGATAAATTTCTCATCCGCGCATTCCCGACACAGCTCCAGGAAAGATATGCGCCGGAAATCTGTTCTCACCAACTGAAACGGGATATCATTGCCAAAGAAATATGTAATGAAATAGTCAATCGCGGTAGCATTCAGGCCATTAAAGAAGAAACCGGGGCTTTGCCGGCGGAAGTTGCCCGTGCCTTTTTCCTGGCGGCTGAGGTTTTTGAGCTGACTGATCTTTATGAAAAAGTGGAGAAGCTTGACTATACAGTGCCTGCAACTATTCAGATTCTGATGTTAATGGACCTAGAAGCCTTTGCCCACCGCCAAACCATATGGTTCCTTAATAATACAGATATTAAACGGCCGATACAGGACGTTATTGACCAGTTCAAACCCGGTGTCCAGAAACTATTCAGTAACGCACCGTCAACACAGGATCAATGTGATGACAGCCTTAAATTCAAGGTTGCCATGTATTGTGAACAGAGAGTTGGTGAAGAGCTGGCAATCAACATTTCCAATCTGGAACTGAAAGTTGCCGCTTGTGATATTGTCATGGTGGCGGATGAATTGAAAACCAACGTGGCGGATGTTGCGCAAGCCTACTTTATGCTAGGTGATAAAATTGGTTTTGACTGGCTGCGCGCCGAAGCGGAGCTGGTGGAATCAACTGATCACTGGGATCGGTTGGCTGTAAACAGCGTTGTGGCCGATCTTCTTGATCAACAGAAAAACCTGACCCAATCGGCCCTCAGCAACCTTAATGGTGGCGATAGCATGGTGGCAACAAAAGATTGGTTGAAAAAGGTGGATGGTTCCACCAACCGTATTCAAAAGCTCATTCATGACTTCCAGACAACCGGACGGGTCAATGTCACCAAGCTGGGCTTCGCCGCCCGTCAGATCAGGAATGTGATTGTGGAATAGCTTTTCATGGTGGGGGGTGTTTTTTTGTTGATGAGGGATAACGCCCCCGCGTCGTGGACACCCCCCATCAACGACTAATGCTTGAAGTGTCGCATTCCGGTCATGACCATGGCGAGGCCCCGTTCGTTGGCGGCGGCGATAACCTCATCGTCCCGCATGGAACCGCCGGGTTGTATCACTGCCGTCACCCCTGCTTCTGCCGCATGGATCAATCCGTCAGCAAAAGGGAAGAAGGCATCGGACGCCACCACGGAACCTTTGGTCATCGCTTCGGGCAGGCCTGCGGCTTCACTGGCATCCTGTGATTTACGGACCGCAACCCGCGCGCTGTCAACGCGGCTCATCTGTCCCGCACCCATGCCAACGGTGGCACCATCTTTCACATAAATAATGGCGTTGGACTTCACATGTTTGCACACGGTAAAGGCAAAGAGTAGATCCTGTAGTTCCTGTTCCGTGGGTTGACGGCGCGTGACAACTTTCAAATCGTCTAAAGTCACTTTACCATTGTCCCGGCCTTGCAAAAGATACCCGCCAGCAACAGATTTGATGGTCTGTCCCACGGCACGCGGGTCCGCAAGACCACCGGTGAGCAACAGACGTAAATTCTTCTTAAACGACAAAATCTCCCGTGCCGCTTCATCGGCATCGGGGGCGATGACAACTTCGGTAAAGACCTTGGCAATTTCGGTCGCCGTTGGCCCGTCCAAGGCGCCATTCAGGGCAATTATACCGCCAAAAGCACTGGTCGGGTCACAAATTAACGCCCTTCTGTATGCTTCGGTCAAGGTATTAGCCCGTGCCACACCGCAAGGATTGGCATGCTTGATGATAGCAACAGCAGGGCCTGATTTTGGGTCAAATTCGCTGACCAGCTCAAAAGCAGCATCTGTATCATTGAGATTATTATAGCTCAGTTCCTTGCCCTGAATTTGCCGGGCGGTGGCAATACCTGCCCGATCACTGCCATTGACATAGAAGGCCGCATCCTGATGGGGGTTTTCACCATAGCGCAATGTCTGCTGACGGTTGGCGGTGATATTAATCCGGTCCGGATAGGTTTCGCCCTGTTGTTCTGCAAACCATGCGGAAATTGCCGCATCATAAGAACCCGTACGGGCAAAAGCTGTGGCCGCTAATCTACGGCGCAGCTCCGGGGAGGTGGCCCCTTTATTTTCCAGCATGGACGCCTTGACCGCATCATAATCGCTGGCCTCCACCACAACCGTTACAAAGCGATGGTTCTTAGACGCTGAACGGATCATGGCCGGACCGCCAATATCGATATTTTCAATACAAGTGTCAAAGTCAGCACCCTTTGCCACTGTTTCTTCAAAAGGATAAAGATTAACCACCAGCAGGTCGATGCTTGAAATATCATGATCGGTCATGGACTGTATATGGGCACCATTATCGCGCAGGGCCAGCAATCCTCCGTGAATTTTCGGATGCAGGGTTTTAACACGCCCGTCCATCATTTCAGGAAAATGTGTATGATCAGAAACTTCCGTAACCGAAACCCCCGCTTCGGCCAGCACCTTTGCGGTGCCGCCGGTGGACAGAATTTCTACGCCCTGTTCCGCCAAAAACTGCCCTAGTTCGATCAACCCGCTTTTATCGGATACGGACAATAACGCCCTTTTAATTGGTGCCCTACTGCTATCACTCATTACGCTATCCCTTTTGATAAAATTACCCGTTTACGACCTAATGGATCAGACCTGATTTCGCAAGGGAAAATTAAGCGTCAGTCTCAGTTATTATGTTCTATACGGTGCAGTGACCATTTTATCACGATATTTTTGTCCTCTGCCGTGCCCGAGACAACAATTTGCCGTGAATTCTGTATTCCTTCTTCCAAATAAAGACTTTCCTCCAAAGCAAGTGCTCCGCCCGAACATTGAAATTGCCAATATTCTGATGTGGGCAGCCGCAACAGCAACCGGTCCGTGGCCCCTTGTCGGGTGATGGTAATATCAGGGTGGATATGAAACCGCACATCAAATCTGGGCTTTTCCGAGCTATTTTTTCTGCGTTCCAGAATATCCTCCCCCCGCAAATCATCCCCTTTATCATTCATATAGAATGTCCGGTGGTGGATAATGCCAAAACGGGACAGATAACCATCGTGGCTTGCCTCCAGAAGGCTATGGCCTTTTTTAGACGTTCGGGTGCATTTCACCCAAGTGGGGCCATTGCCGATCAGGCCATCTTTACGAATTTCGCTGGAGTTTTTATCGTTCAAAACCACAGTTGAATGAGCTGCTGTTGCCCGGGACAGATTGTGAATATCGCTTTCCATCATATCAGGCAACGAACTGGCACTGCCACAATTAACAATGACCCGCTGTTTGCCGTCACTCATTTCAAAGGACAGAGTTCCGGCATGACTATTATCGCTAATATCCGTATCCGCCGGCGGACCAGCATCAACTATTACGGTCAACGGGTCGTGTGCAAGTCGTCTGAAGCCACTTTTTTCGCCGTCAGCCTGAGGCATCTCATCTTTGAAATCATCGGCAAAAGCAAAGACTGCCGCAATATCGCGTTTACTTTGTTCGCTTGAGCCATTGAAAAGAGCCAACTTTCCATCACCGTGAAGAAGGTTTTTTAGCATGGGGATCATGCACCCAACGGCATCATCCAATGCCTTTGGGATTTTATGGCCCATAGCTTCAAAGGACGCCCGAACCATCAAAATATCCCGTAGAATTCGATATAATTCTTCCGGTGAACGGCTCATAATTCCGCCATCAGCCAGAATTTCCTGTACCAAGGCTGCTTTGAGCAGTCCGGTTCCCTTTTTCAGCCATCGTTCGCCATACGGGACATATAGCCCCGCTATTATCAGGCCACCAATGGCTTGCATACGCCGCAGACCCCGAAGCTGATCATCACCCACATGATATAGATGCCTTGCCTGCCGAGCTAGGCAATTCAACAGTTTGCTTCGATAAATCAAATCATTGGTGTCAAGAATAAGTGGCGCATAGGCCATCCAGTTGGTTATTCGCCGACCAATGATGTCCGCATCCCAAGCCAGATCGTGCCAATGGTCAAAACTCTCCAACCAGTGGCGGGTCAAGGTTATGGCCTTGATCCTAGCCGCATTGCGATCTACGACCCGGTTTAAATCCCGAAGCCAGCAGAATGAATGCAAATACTGTTGCCATTTAGGGGTCAGGTTATCTGCCCGCCATATATCGCCCTGTTGCCATTCGCCATTTTCCTCATCCGGGTTTCTGAGCACCCGGCCTTCACAATAAAATCTATTAAACAGAATATGTGATCCCGCTTCAAGGGAACCCGCCCAGGGGTCTTTTGGGGTACCAAGCAAGCGCAGAGGGTGTTTACCTTTTAAGCGGAATTCGTGAATACGACTGGAATAGCCTGCTTTCTTCACCATTTTTTTCAGTCGATTTTGCACTTTCGCGGCAAAGGATGTGACTGATTTACGGTGAATGATGGACATCGTTAGTCACCACGCAGGTTGCGGATGTTTACCGCATACTGAGACGGCCCTCCGGTGAATGTTGCTGTTCCCGCAACCAGAACATCGGCCCCGGCCTCTATGGCCAATTTTGCTGTATCAATATTAATGCCGCCATCAACCTGCAGATCAATATCGCGACCGCTGTCATCAATCATCTGGCGTATACGACGGATTTTCTCCAGTTGCGTCACGATAAATTTCTGACCGCCAAAGCCCGGGTTTACGCTCATCACCAAAATCAGATCAACCATGTCGATCACATTTTCCAGTCCCTCTATGGCGGTGCCGGGATTGTATGAGATGCCCGCCTTTTTGCCCAAAGACTTGATCAATTGTATGGTCCGGTGACAATGGGGTGTTGCTTCAGCATGGATGGTGATGATGTCTGATCCGGCATTGGCAAAACCCTCAATATAATTATCCACTGGAGAAATCATCAGATGCACATCAAATATCTTCTTGCTGAAAGGCCGGATCGCCCTGACCACGTCCGGACCTATGGTGATGTTGGGCACAAAATGACCATCCATCACATCCACATGAATATAATCCGCCCCGGCCGTATCAATAGCGGCAATTTCCTCCCCCAGGCGGGCGAAGTCTGCGGAAAGGATTGAGGGGGCAATTTTGGTATTTTTTTGCATGGTAACCCTAGTTTTTAATCTGAAACTTTAATAAGGCGGCTGATAAAAAATCCGTCCATGCCGCCCGATATATGGTGAGGTAACGTCTGAACATCCCCATTTTTTAGCCGTGAGTTTTCAAATCCGGACAATTCCGCAACCTCTATTCCCTTTCGTTTTACCGTTCCATTACGGTCCAGTAAAGCCTTTATCTGCTCACGCCCCTCCTGAGCCTGCAGGGAACAGACGCAATATATCAAAATACCCGATGGTGGCATCATTGACACCGCTGCATCCAACAGGCGTCTTTGAATTTCGGCAAGGGCCTGAATATCTTTTGGTCCCTTGGCACGGCTAACATCTGGATGGCGGCGCAGGGTGCCGGTGGAAGAGCAGGGCGCGTCCAGCAGGATAAAATCATATTGCTTTTGCGGCGTAAATTTTGCGGCATCTGATGTCACGACATCACAGGCGAGATTTAACCGGTCCATATTTTCCTGCAGCCGTCGAAGGCGCCGTGCCGATTGATCCACAGCTGTCACCCGACAGCCTTTTGCGGCCGTCTGCGCCGTTTTACCGCCCGGGGCCGCGCATAGCTCCAGAACATTGTCGCCCTTTTTTGCCCCCAACAGCATCGCCGGAAGGCTGGCGGCCACATCCTGTACCCACCATTGACCGTCTTCATATCCGGGAAGATTCTGGACACTGCCTGCTTTTTCCACACGAACCGATCCGTTTGGTAACAGCTTTCCGCCAAGCTTTACTGCCCATTCTGCCCCTTCACTTTCGAACTTTAAGCTGAAATCCAGCGGGGGTTCGTCCAAAAGGGCAACAGCAATTTTATCCACCGCCTCTGATCCGAGGTTATCCTTCCAGTTTTCCTTCAGCCATTTGGGAATATTCAAATTGGGTGAGAATTTAGTGGAAAATTTTTCCCGCTCCCGGTCTATACGCCTTAGAATGGCATTTACCATGCCTTTACTGTGGCGGTCTGAGTTGTTTTTCTGTTTATCGGTCATTTTTACCGCTGAATTCACGGCAGCATGAGCCGGAACCTGCATATAGAGCAGTTGTGTGATACCCAGTCGCAGGATATTACGCACGGTTTTTTGCTTTCCAGTCAGGTTTTTTGATGTGCAATGATTGATCATCGCATCCAGCTGGCCCAGATGCCGAAGGCATGTCGTACCCAAATGACGGACAAAACCCCGGTCCTGCGCGGACAGTTTATCGCCAAACTGGCTGCAGATCTGATCAAAAGCCTGATCCAGCGGCAGATGATCATCAAGAATTTTTTCCAGAAAACCCAGCGCAGCCCACCGGCCTGTCAGATCATTTGCCATATTTTATCCACTAGCGTTCAAATTACTGCTATATATGGAATTAATAAAACAGATTAGCAAGGCTAGTTCAATGACCGACCAAAGAAAAAACCCGCCACCCCCGACCAGAAGCCCTAAAAAAGCCCATAAAGACACCGAACAACAAAAAGAAGTTGGCGGTCGTAAAGGCCCAGAACCAACCCGTTACGGCGACTGGGAAAATAACGGCATCGCTTCTGATTTCTAGGGACCGCCGGAAAATAATGAAACGACTTTTCATCCTCAGACACGCCAAGGCTGGCTTTTGCACCAGCGACCAAACCCGCCCTTTATCTTCGCGCGGTAGAAAAGACGCCTTGTGGCTCGGCCAATATTTAAAAAAGGCCAATATGCTGCCTGATCATATTCTCTGCTCATCAGCCGCCCGTGCTGTGGAAACTCAGAGTCAGCTTTTGGACGGTGCCGAGATGGACATTACAACTGTCTTTCGTAATGATTTATATCTGGCCTCTGCCCCGCATTTGATGCATCTGCTTAAGGGGTTTGAATCGAATAGCGGCTCCACCATGATCATTGCTCATAATCCGGGGCTGGCGGTCTTATTTCATGATCTGGCCCATAATCCGCCACAGAATGACCGCAGCCTTAAATTTCCCACCGGCATGATGGCTGTCTTGGATTTTGATATTGCTGACTGGTCTGGGCTGCGACGTAACGGCGGACAAGTTTTTCATTGGGTTATACCGTCTGATGAACGAAAGAAAGAATTATAAGGGGTCACTTGCCTAAAAATTTCCTAAATACCTAGAAATACTACTTTTTAACTGCTATTTCACACTTAGCGGTTATATTTATTATCACAGAATCGGATAAATTTATATGCAGGAAAAGGAACTAAGGTTAGCTTTGGTGTGTTTTGGCGGTGTCTCACTCGCCGTCTATATCCATGGCACATCCAAAGAAATCCTGAAACTTGTCCGTGCCTCCAAAGCCTTTCACAGTGATCCCGATATTAATGCCGAAAGCCGCAAAAAATATATTTATCCCAATGAACATCTCATTGATAAGCCGGATACAGAGCTGGTTTATTTTGACATCCTCAAAGCTCTGTCCCCGAAACTTGAACTTCGAATCATTGTAGATGTTATCGCAGGGGCATCGGCAGGTGGCATGAATAGTATTTTTCTGGGTCGGGCGCTGGCCCATGACCTTAGCATGGATCACCTGCGCCATCATTGGTTGGCCGAAGCCGATGTGGAGCGACTTGTGGGTAATAAAAAACCGGCTGGAGCCTTTGATAAAGTGCTCTCCAAACCAATTGTAAATTACCTGAGCCGAAAATATCTTGGGGATACGGCATTGGCAGACGAAGTGCAAAAAAAGCTGCCTTCCCTGATGAATATCTGGAAATTAAAACCACCCTTTGACGGAAAACATTTTCTGGGCCTTATGTATAAGGGCCTTAACGGTATGGGTCCGATCAAGGGCCATTCCCTGATGCCCTATGGTCATCGGCTCGACCTTTATGTCACGGTGACCGACTATTACGGCTTTCGACGGGTAATCCCCATGAATGATCCGGCCTTCATTCATGAACGAGAGCATCGCCATAATTTCCATTTCTCCTATCTTAACAAAAAAAACGGTCGTATTGCGGGCAATGGCGATACGACCAATAATATTGAAACTGATTTTGAATATCTTGATATTCCGGCATTAAGTTTTGCCGCAAGGGCCACATCCAGCTATCCCGGGGCCTTTCCGCCAACCCAGCTTCGGGAAATGGACAGCTTTCTAAAAGATCTTGATAAAATCTGGATTAAAAAAGACGACTTTTTAAAGAATAACTTCTCAGAATATGAAAAGGCCGGACTTGACCCCATGCAAACGTCTTTTCTGGACGGCAGTATCTTGAATAATAAACCCTTTGATCAAGCCATCACTGCCATTCAGGGGCGACCTGCATTTCGGGAAGTGGACAGACGAATTATCTATATTGATCCCAATCCGGAAAGACTGATTGTCTCGCCAACCGGCGCCCCGCCCTCCATGCTCAATACCATTAAGGGGGCCATGTCCAATATTCCCATGAATGAGCCTATGCATGATGATCTGACCGATATTCAGGGTTATAATCAGCAGATAAGAACCATCAAAACCGTAATCGACCATGCCAAGCCAGAGATTGAAGAGCTGGTGGCAGAAATTTCCGGCAATACCCTGGATTCCATTTCCGATGCCGGACAAATCACTTATCTTCGGATCATAGCCAATATCAAAACCGTAACAGGCGCCGGCTTTTCATATGGTGGCTATGCAAGACTAAAGGTGCGCAATACGGTCGCCAACCTGACCAACCTTATATCCGATATCTGTGGTTTTGCCCCCGGCAGCCGAAGACGGCGACGGCTTTTTTCCGTACTCCATAATATGGCTTTTCGGGATAAATTTGATTTCTCCTCTTATTCTGAAAGGCTGGAAAAAAACAACCAGTCCAAGCTGATGAATTGGGTTAAGGGGCTGGTACAAAAAAATGGCGATGCAAACCCGCTACCATCATGGGGTTATTTTCTAACCAAATTCGATATTAAATATCAACGCCGCCGCCTGCTTTTTGTCATAAAGGACCTGAATACCTATTATTCCCACCATCCCGATGATGCGCGCAAGCTTGATGAATTAAAACGTTCGCTCTATGACATTCTCGAAGATATCGGAAATTGTGTCAGCCCAAACACCATTCCTCCGGAAGTGAAAGAGGCCCTGCTTGACGTTTTTTGCCCGGTTGCCGAACTTGATATCAATGATGATATTACCGATATTGATCTTGAGGAGGTGCTGGGCGATCATTTGGGGGGGCTAAATTCTGCGCTTGATGCCTTGGCCGTCAGTTTAAACCTCGACCATTATAAATCCGTTTCGGACCAGCTTATAGCCGACCAATATAAAATTGACTGGGAAAGTGATCTAACCAAAAACCTTGCCGTCAGCTATATCGGTTTCTCATTTTGGGATGTGACGACATTTTCCATTATGGGCTCAAAAGAACTTGGGGAATTTAATGAGGTTAAAATCAACCGCATCAGCCCCAAGGATACCTCCATACTGCGCAAAAAGGACGATGCCATGCCGCTACAGGGTACTGCAATGGCCGGATTTGGTGCTTTTTTCAGCCGTAAAGACCGGGAAAATGATTATCTCTGGGGCCGCTTTAACGGGGCGGAACGCTTGATAGACCTGCTCTATAATCAGGCGCAGATTTCTCATCTGGACCATAAACTGGATGTGGTCGCTATAAAAAAGCGGGCCTTCCTTGCCATATTGGATGTGGAAGAAAAACATCTGGATGAAGTCCCGGACCTTTTCACCGAACTAAGAGAAAAAGTGAATAAGCTATAGGATATGTTGCCTTGCCACAATTAAAGGCAACATATTCTAAACGCTAAAGCTTTCGCCGCAGCCGCAACTGCCTGTGGCATTGGGATTGGTGAAGATGAAGCCGCTCTGAAATTTTTCTTGCTTGTAATCCATCTCACTACCGATCAGGTAAATCAAAGACATGGCATCCACATATAGTGTGACGCCTTTATCCTCTATCCGCTCATCCGTCGGGTCTATCTCATCCACATAATTCACGGTATAGGAAAGGCCATTACAGCCTTTGGTCGATGTGCCAAGCCGAACGCCGTGACATGACGTTCCCCGGCTGTCCATGATTGCCCTGATCCGGTCTGCTGCCGCATCGGTTATGGTAATTACGCTATCCATGATTTACATAAACCCCATTTCCAGACGCGCGGCTTCGCTCATCATATAAATGGTCCAGGGCGGGTCCCAGACTAGGTCTACATTAACGTCGCGTACACCATCCACATCACCGGCCCGTAGCTGTACATCACCGGGCATGGTTTCCGCCACCGGACAATGGGGCGTGGTCAGGGTCATGACAATATTCACATTGGCGTCTTCTGCCACATTTACTTCGTAAATCAGGCCCATCTCATAGATATCTATGGGGATTTCCGGGTCATATATTTCCCGCATCCGCGCGACAATCTGTTCCTGCAGGTATTTACGGGTCTCTTCGGACAGCGGAACAGAAAAATCCCTTGTCTCGGAAGTTGTCTCAATTGGCTTTTCTTCGCTGCTGTTCACTTGTCTATCCTGTTCTTCTTTTAAAAATTTATCAAGAAAGCTCATTCATCCTGCTCTTTCATGAAAAAATCCGATTAACCTTATGCAGGCCTTCCACAAGCCGGTCAATATCCTGTTCCGTATTATAAAGCCCCAGCGATGCCCGCGCCGTTGACGGAATATCAAAAAAATCCATCACTGGTTGAGCACAATGATGACCGGTCCGAATGGCGATGCCATCCTGATCCAATATGGTGCCAATATCATGGGGATGGGCCAGACCCATGGTAAAAGATATAATCCCCGCCATATTATCGGCTCGCCCGATGAGATTCAGCCCGTCGACTTCCTGTATTTTATCCAACGCATAGTCTAGAATCCGGTTTTCATGTTCGCCAATATTATGGAAACCCAAATCTTCCACATAATCAATGGCTGCACCAAAACCTATACCGCCTGCAATATGGGGTGTTCCGGCCTCAAACTTATGAGGCAGGTCATTATAAACCGTCTTTTCAAAGGTTACCGAGCGGATCATATCGCCGCCGCCCTGATAGGGCGGCATGGCGTTTAACAAGTCTTCCTTGGCATAAAGCACACCAACCCCGGTCGGACCATAAAGCTTATGGGCAGAAAAGACATAGAAATCAGCATCCAGATCCTGTACATCCACCCGCATGTGCGGTACCGCCTGACAACCATCGACCAAAACCTTGGCGCCGACCTTATGGGCGGCCCGGATAATTTCCTTTATGGGTGTGATGGTGCCCAAAGCATTGGAAATATGGGTGATAGCAACCAGCTTAACATTTTCACTGAGCAACTTTTCATATTCCTCAAACAAAAAGTTGGCTTTATCATCAATGGGGGCTACGGTAAGCACAATATCTTTTTCATCACGTAGCATCTGCCACGGCACAATATTGGAATGATGTTCCATCTGGCTCAAAACAACTTCATCGCCAGCTTCCAAAAACTTCCGACCCCAGGTTGATGCTACAAGATTTATCGCTTCTGTGGCACCGCGAACAAAAATCACCTCGTTCGGGCTTTTAGCGTTAATGAAATTCTGTAACTTCCCACGGGCATCTTCATATTTTTGGGTGCCGACCTGCGACAGATAATAGACCCCCCGGTGGATATTGGCATATTCCTCAGAATAATATTTCTGGATCGCATCCAAAACCCGTTGCGGCTTTTGGGCGCTGGCGCCGCTATCAAGAAACGTCAGGGGTTTGCCGTATATTTCCTGAGAAAATATAGGGAAGTCTTTACGAATTTCCTCTACATTATAATTAGTTAGCTGTTTTTCTCTGGGTATTTGTGACGTCATGACGGCAACTCCTGAGCCAGCCAGCCGGCAGCTTTTTCCTTAAATTTATCCCGCAGAATCTCATCATCCAGATCATCAAAGACCTCTGACACAAAGGCTTCCACCAGCAGACCTTTTGCCGCGGCCTCATCCAAACCCCGTGACCGCAGGTAGAAAAGCTGATTACTGTCCAATTCCCCCACCGTTGCTCCGTGGGAACATTTCACATCATCGGCATAGATCAAAAGTTCCGGTTTTGCATTGGCCTCTGCTTTTCGGCTGAGCAGTAAATTTTTATTGGACTGGTCGGCATTGGTCTTTTGGGCATCACGGGCCACAACCACTTTTCCCTGAAAAGCCGACTTTCCCCCCTCATCCAGAACACCGCGATATAATTGATTACTGTTACAATTGGGCAGATCATGATTGATCCGAGTAAAAATATCATGGGACTGCTTTATGCGGCCAAGGTAGGCGCCGCGCAAATCCACATTGGCAAATTCACCGTTAAAGCTGTTCAGTAGCTCAGTACGGCTGATTTCAGAACCAAGTTGCAGACTAATATGGCTAAAGTTGGCTTTTTCAGCCACTTTAGTATGAAGCTCCGTCATATGAATGGCCTGTTTGCCCTGAAGCTGGAATTGTACCAATGACAATTCTGCCTTTGCGGCCAGCGTAACCTCGCTGACCATATGGCTCCAGTAACGCTCACCCTCGGCCCCGATAAATGTTTCAATGATCCGGGCTTTAGACTTTTTGCCTGCTATAATCTGAGACCGCACAGGCAGCAGTTTCATATCCGTAGCAGATGTTACGATATGAATAACCTGTATAGGTTTAGCCAATACCACATCCGGCGCAATTTCCAAGCTATAACCATCCGTGACCATAGCCCGATTCAGGTCGTTTAAAGCCGATGAGTATTCTATATTGGCCAGGGACGGATGAAACGCCTGACAATTTTCTGAGAATACGGCAAAGCTTATACCATGACCATCGGGATAAGACGATAATGCCGGATAAATATGGCCATTGACAAAAACCACAACGGGACCATCGATATTTTCCATATGAGCCCTATCAAACAAGGTTTTGATTTCTGTCTGTTGTCGGGCCTTATTTGAAATTGCAAAATTCTCATTAGCCAAAAAGCCAAGATTGGTATATTTCCATTCTTCAACTTTTGGGCCAGGAATACCGGTTGTCTCAAACCGGGTCATGGCTTCCGCGCGAAGCTGATCCAGCCATGCCTGATCCCAACCGGTTAGAGAAGACCTAACTGCTTCAAATCGCTTGCCTATTTCTGGATTTTCCAGATGTAATATCTTTACCATATCACTCAAGCCGCTTCTGTAATGCCAAGACCCACGTAACCTTTTTCTTCCAGCGCCAAAGCCAAACTCTTGTCGCCGGTTTTCACTATTCTGCCATCGGCTAGAATATGCACATAATCCGGCACCACATAATCCAGAAGCCTCTGATAATGGGTGATCATCAGAATTGCCTTATCACTAGCGCGCAAGCGATTAATGCCCTCGGCAACAATCTTAAGGGCGTCAATATCCAGTCCGGAATCCGTTTCATCCAAAACCGCAAGGTTTGGGTCCAGCACCGCCATTTGAACCATCTCGTTTCGTTTCTTTTCCCCGCCGGAAAAACCAACATTTACCGGGCGTTTCAACATTTCCGGATCCATATCAAGCTCTTTTGCCTTGGCCCTGATCAGTTTCAGGAAATCCACCGCAGCCATATCCTTGTCCCCCCGATAACACCTCTGGCTGTTCAATGCGGTACGCAAAAAATTCATATTGGAGACACCGGGAATCTCCACGGGATACTGAAAACCGAGAAAGAGGCCTTCGCCAGCCCGCTCATCAGGGTTCATGTCCAGAAAGTCCTTACCCTTGTAAGTTACTGACCCTTCAGTAATTTCATAACCGTCCTTGCCGCAGATGGCATAAGAAAGTGTACTTTTCCCCGCTCCATTTGGCCCCATAATGGCATGGACCTCACCATCATTAATGGTTAGGTTCAACCCTTTCAGGATTTCCTTGCCGCCAACAGTCACATGTAAATTTTTTATTTCCAACATTTCGCTATCTCTTTAAGTTGTCTTATCCAACACTACCCTCAAGGCTAATGCCGAGCAATTTTTGGGCTTCCACAGCAAATTCCATGGGCAAGTGCTGCATCACATCCTTACAAAAGCCGTTTACGATCAAGGCCACCGAATCCTCAACCTCCAATCCGCGCTGCAGGCAATAAAACAACTGTTCATCGCTGATTTTTGAGGTTGTCGCCTCATGCTCCACCTGCGCTGTGGGGTTTTTAATCTCAATATAGGGCACTGTATGGGCCCCACATTGATCTCCAATCAGAAGGCTGTCGCACTGGGTGAAGTTGCGGGCATTTTCAGCCCCGGCCATCACCTTGACCAGCCCACGGTATGTGGCTTGGGACTTTCCAGCGCTAATACCCTTGGAAATTATAGTGCTAGAGGTATTTTTACCGATATGCATCATTTTGGTGCCGGTATCGGCCTGCTGATAATTATTGGTAATGGCCACGGAATAAAATTCTCCGACCGATCCATCACCAATCAACAGACAGCTTGGGTATTTCCAGGTAACCGCGGATCCGGTTTCCACCTGAGTCCATGATATTTTTGAATTTTTACCACGACAAGCTCCACGCTTGGTCACAAAATTATAAATACCACCCTTGCCTTCCTTATCACCAGGGTACCAGTTTTGGACCGTGGAATATTTAATTTCCGCATCATCATGGGTGACCAGTTCAACCACCGCCGCATGGAGCTGATTCTCATCCCGCTGGGGGGCTGTGCATCCCTCAAGATAAGACACGTAAGAGCCTTCATCGGCTATGATGATGGTCCGTTCAAACTGTCCGGTATTGGCCTCATTAATGCGAAAATAGGTGCTGAGCTCCATGGGACAGCGCACACCTTTCGGGATATAAACAAATGTTCCATCCGTAAAGACTGCACTGTTAAGGCAGGAATAAAAATTATCCGCCACCGGCACCACAGACCCTAAATATTTTTTCATCAGGTCTGGGTAATCATGTGCCGCTTCAGAAATAGAACAGAATATAATGCCCGCTTCTTTCAACTTCTTGCGGAATGTGGTCGCAACTGAGACGCTGTCAAAGACAATATCCACGGCAACGCCCGCCAGAACCTCTTGTTCTTGAAGGGAAATTCCAAGTTTTTCATAGGTGCGGAGCAATTCCGGATCCACCTCATCCAAGCTTTTTGGACCATCATCTGCGGATTTTGGCGCTGAATAATAATAGATATCCTGAAAATCAATTTCAGGATATTCGACCATGGCCCATGTGGGCTCTTCCATAGTCAGCCACTTTGCATAGGCCTTCAGGCGCCAGTCCAGCAACCACTCAGGCTCGTCCTTTTTCGCGGAAATAAAGCGGATAACGTCTTCGCTCAGACCCTTCGGGGCTTTTTCCGTCTCAATATCGGTGACGAAGCCATATTTATATTCACCCGTAACGTCTTCGACGGTTTTTTGAGCTTCTTTTGTTGCTACCATATTCTTGTGGACCTAGTTAATTGTCTTCGCTATCAAGGGCAGGTCATCCGCCTTGCCATCCCCGATAAAATCAGGAACGCTGTCTATCATATGTGATAAAAGCACACTACCCAGTGCACCCTTTACCGCCTCGTTTATTCTGGACCATTGGCTTCTGGTGCCGCAGCTACTGATTCTGTCACACTCAGCGGTGCCTTCGCCCAGACAATTGGTTAATTGTACTGGGCCATCTACGGCCTCTATAATATCTGCAATTGTTATTTTTTCTGCTGGAATTGCCAGACTAAAACCACCGTTCAGCCCTCTGTGGGATGTGAGCAGACCTGCTCGTGCCATAGTTCCGAGTATCTTACTTACCGTTGGCAGATGAACCTCTGTAAGATCAGCAAGCCCCACAGATGAATGAATATCATCCGGCTTAAGAGCAATGCAGCACATCAGCTCAACAGCGTAATCGGCCAAATTCGATAATTTGATCATATTAACTTACTCCTCGCAAAATCTAGAGGGGCCCTTAATCCATACCATTTTAGTATTCTATTAAATGGGCCTTATTTAAGGATTTGTCAATATAAATCAGACTAAATTAGTCCTTTTAAGCTTAAAATATGTATTTTTCTATGTTTTTCAGTACTATAGACTATCGGCGCCACCCAAACGCTGGCAAATATCGTCCAGTTGCTCAAGGCTTTTATACTGCAGGCGCAGTTCGCCACTTTCATCGCTGTTGAATTCAATAGATACCGCAAGGCCCAGACTAAGCGATAGATCATTCTCAAGGGCAATGGTATCCGCATCCTTATCCAGCTTGTACGTTTTAGTCCCGGCGGGTGATTTCCCCCGGGGTTTTGGCTTGCCTTTTTTTGCAATAGCCTCCACCTGACGGACGCTTAATCCTTCGGTTATAATGCGTTGGGCCATGGCTTCTGCATCATCCACAGTGATAAGAGCACGAGCATGTCCCATGCTCAATTTCCCTTCGGTAACCAACTGTCGGACGGCCTCTGGCAGTGCTAACAGGCGCAGAATATTGGCAATGTGGCTACGGCTTTTGCCAACCACATGGCTCAATTGTTCTTGAGTATGGTGAAATTCATCCATCAGGCGCTTATAACCCATGGCCTCCTCTATGGGGCTTAAGTCATGACGCTGAATATTTTCTATGAGCGCAATTTCCAGGGCCTCCGCATCACTCATATCCCGTATTAGAACAGGAATATTATGGAGGCCTGCTGCCTGTGCCGCACGCCAGCGCCGCTCACCGGCGATGATTTCATACTCATCCAACGTACCACGGCGGCGAACCAGCAGAGGTTGAAGTATGCCGCGCTCCTTAATGGACTGGATCAAATCAGCAGATTTCTGGGCATCAAAATAAAAGCGGGGCTGATAAGGGTTGGGAACTAAAAACTCAATAGGTAAATCCCGGTCCCGTGGTGCCTCAGACATGGTAATATTGGTATATTCCTTGTCGGTAGCTCCCATAAGCGCGGACAGGCCACGACCTAACCCCTTGTTCTTGGTTGTTTTTTTATTGGTTTTTAACTTTGTCGCCATTTAAAAATTTCCTTGATTGGCCCTTATTATATTAAGCGGCTCTTGCCAGCTCTCGGCGTAATAATTCCCGCGCCAAACGAATATAGGCCTGACTACCGCTGCATTTATAATCATAAAGTAACACTGGTTTACCGTGGGACGGAGCTTCTGAAACACGAACATTCCGCGGAATCACAGTCTTGAATACCTTCTGCCCCAGATACCCCCTTACATCGCTGGCCACCTGACTTGAAAGATTATTCCTTCCATCAAACATGGTCAGAACCACACCTTCTATTTCCAATGCCGGATTAAAATTAGTCTTCACGGTCTCAATGGTCCTGAGCAGCAGGCTTAGGCCCTCCAGCGCAAAAAATTCACACTGGAGCGGCACGAGCACAGAACGGGCCGCCGCCAGTGAATTCAAGGTCAAAAGGCTCAAAGATGGAGGACAGTCAATCAGAATATAATCAAACTGATCAATGACCGGGTCCTGTAAGGCTTTTCTCAGACGATAGGTCCGCTGGCTATCATTTACCAGCTCCAGCTCCGCCCCCACAAGGTCAATGGTTGACGATACCAACGACAAACCCGGTACGATTGAGTCGACAATTGCATCACCCAAACCGATCTCCCCCATGAGAATTTCATAAATACTATTGTCGCGATTTTCCCGTTCGCGTCCTAATCCGGTACTGGCATTTCCTTGAGGATCCATATCGATCAGCAAAACTTTTTTCTTGGCCGCCACCAAAGCCGTTGCCAGATTTATGGTGGTTGTAGTTTTACCGACGCCGCCCTTTTGATTGGCTATGGCAATGATTTCTGTCTTTTTGGTTTCTGTGGATAACTTTGTGGACATATTCAATCACTTTTCCTCATAATAACTAACGCAAAGCCTTTATATGACTGGCTTTCAGTATCATACCCGTTTCTTGGGCAACGCTTGTGAACTTTTCAACCTCAAAATCCCATTTTAACATGGCTTCGGCGATTTCCTGCTCGGCACTTTGTCCCTTTAGAAACAGACAAACAGTATCATCTCGTATAAAATTTCGCCCCAAATCAAATAGTTTCTCAAGGGAGGCACAGGCCCGGGAGATGATATAGTCCACAGGAAAAGGCATCATCATTTCCGCCCGTTCATTATGGATTATGGCATTACAGCTGGTCTCCCTGATAACCTGGCGCATGAAGGTGCATTTTTTTCCATTGCTTTCCACCATATGAAATTCGCCAAGGCCGAGCATGGACAGTAGCAGACCCGGAAAGCCGGCACCACTGCCAATATCGAGAATCCGCAAATTTTCCGATTTTGACATATCAAATTGTGCTTTTAACTGATAGCTGTCATAAAAATGTCGCAACCAAAGGTCTGGTATGGTTGTCTCGCCAACCAGATTAAGTCTTTTCTGCCATTTTTTCAGAAGAATCGCATAGGTACGAATATTCTCCATTGTTTCACGTGGAACATTGACCTTTTCAAAAAACAGATTCTCATCAAATACCTTGGGCATAATGGCTTAATTCGCCTTTCTTTTGACATATCTGAGAAGACTGTTGAGTGCCACCGGCGTGACGCCAGATAGACGAGCTGCTCTGCCTAATGTTGCTGGTCGGGCCTGTATCAGCTTTTCGCGCACTTCATTAGATAGTCCGCCAATGGCAGAATAATCAATATCCTTGGACAGAAGAAGATTTTCATCTTTACGAAAGGCCAGAATATCCGCATCCTGTCGTTCAAGATAAGCGCTGTAGGTGGCATCAATCTCTATCTGCTCCACTATCTCTGAAGGAATCTGGCTAAACTCCGGCCATATTTTAATCAAGTCAGTCATAGAAATTCCCGCATAGGACAAAAGGGTTTTCCCAGAACGCTTCACCCCATCCTGATTTATTTTCAGCCCAAAGCCAGCCGCCTTGTTGGGTGAGATAGTATGAGCCTCAACCATAGAGCTATATTTTTCCAGTGCGTCAATCTTGTTAGAAAACAGCTTTTCGCGTTCTGCGCCAACAACCCCTGCCCGAATACCTAGTGGGGTTAGTCGTTGATCGGCATTATCCGACCTTAGCTTAAGGCGGTATTCAGCGCGGCTCGTGAACATACGGTACGGTTCGCGAGTTCCCTTACTTACCAAATCATCAATCATCACACCAATATAGGCATCGGCCCGGTCCAGTATAAAATTATTATTTCCCGCTGCGGACCTTGCTGCATTAAACCCCGCCATCAGGCCCTGTGCTGCGGCTTCTTCATAGCCGGTGGTGCCATTAATTTGTCCAGCAAAATATAGTCCCGAAATCTTTTTTGTTTCCAACGTCACCAGCAGTTCACGGGGGTCGACAAAGTCATATTCAATGGCATAGCCAAATTGCTTGACCAAAACATTTTCCAGCCCCGGTATGGTACGGATATAGTCAAGCTGCACAGCTTCGGGTAAAGATGTGGAAATGCCGTTGGGATAAACAGTATCATCATCTAACCCCTCCGGTTCCAGAAAAATTTGATGCTGAGATTTATCGGCAAACCGCACTACCTTATCCTCAATAGACGGGCAATAACGGGGGCCTATACCCTCAATATTTCCACTATACATGGCTGATTTAGAAAGATTGTCCCGGATCAAAGCATGTGTTTTTTCCGTAGTATGGGTGATATTGCAGGAAATCTGCGGTACCATTATTTCCTTATTGATAAAGGAAAAGGGTACGGGTGGCGTATCACCCGGCTGAATAGCGCATACAGACCAGTCAATGGTCTTGCCATCTAATCGGGGCGGAGTTCCGGTTTTCAACCGATCTAGACAGAAACCCGCTTTCTCAAGGGTATCAGATAGACCTAGAGATGGCGCCTCCCCCACCCGGCCCGCCGGTATTTGCTTATCACCAATATGGATCATACCGCGCAGAAATGTTCCTGTAGTCAGGATCACCCGGCCAGCATGAAGTTTCTCCCCTTCGGTGGTTGTCACTCCAGAAACTTTTTGTGCGTCCCCTTCACGGGAAAGTATCAAACCCTCCACCGCAGCGGTTTTTACATCCAGATTAGGATAATTGAGAATGTGATTCTGCATGGCGGTACGATATAATTTTCGATCCGCCTGCGCCCGTGGGCCACGAACGGCCGGGCCTTTGCGTTTATTGAGCATGCGGAACTGGATGCCCGCCTCATCAATTACCCGGCCCATAACCCCATCCAGCGCATCAATCTCTCGCACCAGATGGCCTTTGCCCAAGCCGCCTATGGCCGGATTACAAGACATTTCGCCGATGGTTTCAAGCCTGTGGGTGATCAAAAGGGTTCGGGCACCAAAGCGCGCAGAAGCCGCCGCCGCCTCACATCCGGCATGCCCGCCGCCAATCACAATGACATCATAGTGGAACATTTATAATCTTGCTCTGAAATTACATTTACAATAAGGACGGGACTCTAGTTTTTTAGCAAAACAAAGTCAAAGGCTGAATCAATGTTCCACGTGAAACATTATTCACTTGCCTATACAGAACTCAGAAAAAATCACATCCAGAATATCTTCCACATCAACCCGACCCGTAATAGCCCCAAGATTTCGCGCAGCCATGCGCAAATCTTCTGCTAATAACGCCAGCTCCTTATGGTGGGATTCGTTAAAACGATTCAGATGTACCAGACAGGCCGCCAATGCGGCCCGGTGACGAATGCGCGTAAGGTTCGGCGTATCGGAAAGCTCCATACGTTTTTCTACCTCCCCCGAAAGCTTCTCCAAAAATACTCTCAACCCCTTTTCATGTTTTACCGATACAGGCAGAACTGCCAGACAGGCAGAGCCTTGATAGGACAGGTTTTCTATATCCGCTGGATATAGGTCCGTCTTATTAAGCAAAATAATTGTATTATGGTCTATCTGGTCTTTCAGCCTTTCCGGTACTGCGGGCCAGTCACAGGCCGCTATAAGAATAATTTTTATGTCCGCATCCTGCGCCCGCACTTCGGCGCGACGAATCCCTTCAACCTCAATAGCGTCCAGGCTTTCCCTGATACCCGCAGTATCGACGACCGTTACCGGAAAACCATCAATATCCAGGTGAACCTCCAGCAGATCGCGGGTGGTCCCTGCAATATCGGTCACAATGGCCACATCCCTTTTTGACAAAAAATTTAGCAGCGTGGATTTTCCAATATTGGGCTCCCCCAATATCACAACCTGCAAACCATCCCTGATGCGTTCACCCTTAAAGCCGTCGCCCATATGCTGAATAATTTTTTCACGTAAGGCCCTTATGATCGGAACAACCCCGGCGGTAACATCATCAGGTATTTCTTCGTCAGCAAAATCAATATCCGCCTCAAGATAAGCCTGGGCGGTTACGATTTCCTTGCGCCACCCCTCATATAATGCCGCCAGCTGGCCGTCCATAAGCCTGAGCGCTTGCCGGCGCTGCGCTTCTGTTTCCGCATTGATCAGATCGGCCAGCCCTTCTGCTGCGGTCAAATCCATCTTGCCATTATCAAATGCCCTGCGGGTAAACTCGCCGGGTAACGCGATCCTTAGACCGGGTAGTTTTGACAGAACTTCCAGAAACCCAGTGACCACCGCACGGCCCCCGTGTATATGAAATTCCGCAACATCCTCGCCGGTAAAGCTTTTTGGTCCGGGGAAAAAAAGTAGCAGACCGTGGTCCAGCCTTACATCCGTATGTGGGTCTTTAAACCAACATAGCTGGGCTTCACGGGGAGCCGGCAATGTTTTTCTATCTGTGAGCGCTAATATAGCCGGGGCTATTTCCGGGCCAGATAGACGAATAACTGAAACCCCTGCCCGGCCTTTGCCGCTGGACAAAGCAAATATTGTTTCTGAGGTTGTCATTTATTTATCGCTAGATTTTACCGCATTCCAGAATAAATTCTGAAAGGCTTCTATATTTTGACCTGCTTGCTTGAGACCCGGACTCAACCATAGGTTGAACATTTTATCCATATCTTCGCTCGACAAGCCCGAACTCATTTTTTCTTGCATACTGGCCATAAAAGCCTCCTGAAGCGGTTTTATGTCTGGCAGACCCAGAAACTGTCTTGCTTCCTCAGGTGTGCAATCTATATTTACGGTTACTTTCATCTCTCGCTCCCATGTTTAAATTGTCAGCTTTCAGACTATCCTATATCATATCCTAAACTTAACGGTGAAGAATAAAATGACACAGCTCTCTTTTCATAGTCCCCTTGGTGACCTTACCCTCAGCGAAGACGAAGGCTATGTCGTCTCCCTTGACTGGGGTTGGTCACCGCTATCCGAAGAAACATCTTTACTTAAAAAAGCAAAAAACCAATTAGATGATTATTTTGATGGACTTAACCCAGAATTCACAATCCCGCTAAAGGCTTATGGCACAGAATTCCAAAAACGGGTCTGGAAGGTCATGTCATCAATTTCTTATGGAAAAACAATGACTTACGGTCAGGTTGCGGCTCATATCGGCTCTCACCCCAGGGCGGTAAGCTCAGCATGTGGTCGAAACCCCATACCAATTATAATTCCCTGCCATAGGGTGATGGGTAGTGGCGGTAAATTAACCGGCTTCTCGGGCGGCGAGGGTATTGAGACCAAAAAATTCCTGCTGGAACTTGAAAGGCTTTGAGTTTTAAGTTTTACTCTGCTGCCGCCAGTTCTGCTTCATCCATCTTTTCAATTTTAAAATTCAAATAGCCATAAAGCACCGAAACCATCGGGCTAAAGATATTGAAAAAACAGTAGGGCATATAGGCAAAAGTGGCCACACCAAGCGTTCCTGCCATAAAAGCACCGCAAGTATTCCACGGGATCAAAACCGATGTCACCGTACCGGTATCTTCCAATACACGGGAAAGGTTTTTTGATGCCAAGTTACGTTTTTTAAATTCCAGCCGATACATACGTCCCGGCAATACGATTGAGATATACTGATCCGCAGCCAGAATATTTACACCAATACAGGTTAGGGCTGTCGTTAAAATAAGCGACCCTGTTGAACTTGCCAGATGAATAACGCTATCAACAATCCGCTTAAGCATACCGAGCTTTTCAATGACAGACCCAAAAGTAATAGCGCAGATAATCAACCAGATCGTTCCCATCATACTGTTCATGCCGCCACGTGTGAGCAAGCCATCAAGTTCGGCGTTTCCGGTTTCAGAGACATAACCACCGAACATGGCCCGCAAGACTCCGTCAAACATACTCAAGCCCGTAACATAATCCGCCTTAACAAAATTTAGGATGGTGTCCTGTTGAAAAATAACCGCAAATAACCCACCGACCAGCGAACCGATCATAATGGTCGGAAATGCTGGCATCCGTTTAAAAGCCATATAAAAGACGATGCCCATAGGGATTAACAGATGCAGTCCAATATTAAAATTTTGATCCAGCAAATCCAGCCGAGCCTGAATATTTATTTCAGCCGCTCCATGCTCTGCGATCAATCCGATGATAAGATATAATATCAGTGCCATGGTTATGGCCGGAAATGTCGTCCAGACCATATGGCGGATATGACCGAATAAATCAGATCCCGCAACGGCAGGCGCCAGGTTTGTCGTGTCAGAAAGGGGGGACATTTTGTCACCAAAATAAGCCCCTGATATAATGGCCCCTGCTGTAATTTCCACCGACATGCCAAGCCCGGCTGAAATGCCGATCAGCCCCACACCCACGGTTCCCGCAGTCGACCAACTACTGCCAATACTAACGGCGGTCACGGCGCAAAGAATACAGGCCGTCACATAAAAAAAGTCAGGGTTGATAACCTGCAGCCCGTAATAAATCATCGCCGGAACCGTACCTGATAATATCCAGCTACCAATCAAAGACCCGACCATAAGCAGGATCAAAAGCGCATTGACCGTATTTCCTACGCCATGAGCTATGGCTTTTTCAACATCGCGCCATTTATGATTATTCTTCCAGCCGATCAATAATGCTACTCCCGCACTGAAAAGCAAAGACAACTGACTGGCACCGGCTTGTGCATTATCACCGTAAAGAAAAACAGATAACGCTAATAGCACCACAAGAACTATTGCCGGAATCAACGATTCCAGCAGGCTCACCTCTTGTATTAATTTTTGATTATCTGATCCCTGATCATGTGACATTAGATGCTATCCCATATTTGTGTTTTTATGGTAGAAACTATAATCAAGCCATATACAAAAGTATAGAGCCTTAAATCAGACATAAAAAAACACCGCCCAAAGGAATAGAGCGGTGTTTTATTTTAACGGAACTTGTTAATTATTCATGGAATTATAGAATTCATCATTATTCTTGGTTTCTTTCAACTTACCAAGCAGGAATTCCATAGCATCCACAGACCCCATAGGCATCAGAATACGGCGCAGCATATACATTTTCGCCAGTGTTTGTTTATCAAGCAGCAATTCTTCCTTGCGGGTGCCTGACTTGACAATGTCAATGGCCGGGAAGACCCGTTTATCACTGACCTTACGATCAAGCACAATTTCAGAGTTGCCGGTTCCTTTAAATTCTTCAAAGATCACTTCGTCCATACGGCTACCGGTTTCAATCAATGCGGTAGCAACAATGGATAATGAGCCGCCTTCTTCAATATTACGGGCCGCCCCAAAAAATCGTTTTGGTTTTTGCAGCGCATTGGCGTCCACACCACCGGTCAGAACTTTACCGGAACTTGGAATTACCGTGTTATAAGCACGGGCTAGACGTGTGATACTATCGAGCAGGATCACAACATCTCTTTTATGCTCCACCAGCCTTTTTGCCTTTTGAATAACCATTTCTGCCACCTGTACGTGACGGGTTGCGGGTTCATCAAAGGTGGAACTGATCACCTCACCATTAACCGAACGACGCATATCCGTCACTTCTTCCGGCCGCTCATCGATAAGTAAAACAATTAAATATACATCTGGGTGGTTTTCGGTGATGGCATGAGCAATATTTTGTAACAATACGGTTTTACCAGTACGGGGCGGGGCCACTATAACAGCCCGCTGACCTTTACCGATAGGGGCCACAAGATCAATCACCCGTGCAGAGTTATCTTTTACCCCCGCTTCTTCCCGATCAAGTTTGAATTTATCATCAGGATGCAACGGTGTCAGGCTGTCAAAATGAACTTTATGTTTGCCGGCTTCAGGGTCTTCGAAATTAATCAGGGACACTTTAAGCAGAGCAAAATATCTTTCCCCTTCTTTCGGTCCCCGAATTTGCCCTTCTACGGTATCACCGGTCCGTAAACCAAATCGGCGTATCTGACTTGGGCTGACATAAATATCGTCTGGTCCGGGCAGGTAATTTGCTTCCGGCGAACGCAAAAAGCCAAAACCATCCTGCAAAACCTCTATGGTTCCACCGCCGGTGATCTCCTCGCCCTTTTCTGCCAGCTGCTTCAAAATGGCAAACATAATATCTTGCTTACGCATATTGCTTGCATTTTCCACATTTAGCTCTTCAGCTAAAAGTAGCAAATCGCTTGGGGCTTTCTTTTTAAGTTCCAGAAGATTCATATGATATGTCCCGATAGGGTTGTTTAAAGAATGGTTGCACAGGAGTCTGCAAAAAATAACGAGGTTTTCGTCGAGAAATATAAGTCAAATTATGAAAAGAATATGTGAATTGCTTAATGTCGCCATGATAGCGTATAAATATTCTTAATGAAAGACTGTTTTCTAATTTCCTTATGCCCACCTGTCAAGTTTTATGATGGCTTCATAATGACGAGAAATACAATGACAATCATAAGTATTGTAGGAACCTCATTAACCCGTCGATAAAATTTTTCGTTATGGCGGTTTTCATCCCGTTCAAATTCCCGACGCCAGCGCGAGAGATATCCATGAAATCCGCTCATTAAAATTACCAAAACAAATTTTACCTGAAACCATGGGCTGCTCCATAATTCTTGTCCAAAGGCCATACATAATCCAAATAGCCAGGTTAATATCATGGCCGGATTAATTATGATTCGAATAAGTTTGCGTTCCATTTCCTTAAACATCTCAGACGCATCAGAACCTACCTCCAAACGGGTGTGATAAACAAACAACCGGGGCATATAAAACATTCCTGCCATCCAGCTAATCACAGCAATAATATGAAGACTTAAAAACCATAGATAATGGTCTGCTAAAAAATCTATCATTAAAAAGCCTCCCTTGTAAGTTTCGCCAGAGCAGAAATATAACTGTCGTGACACCCAATGGCGGCTATCCTGATATAATCCTTAACCCCGGCTTCAACGGCCAGTTCCCGATATTCTATATCCAGTTCAACCAGTGTTTCTGAATGCTCTGATACAAAAGATATTGGCACAATGATCAGTGATTTACCATCGGCACCGGCGCGGGCAATTTCATCATCCGTATAGGGCTCAATCCATTTTAGCGGCCCAACGCGGCTTTGATAACAAACCACATGATCCGGATTACCCAATTTTTCCTGAATAGCTTTACAGCTTTGTTCAATCTGGCTGCAGTAAGGATCTCCGGCCGCTACTATTTTTTCCGGCAAACCATGAGCAGAATATAAAATTCGGTAATTTTCAGGGTGATCTATTTTTTCAAGCGCATCCTTAAGGATGCTTACATGGGCATCAATAAATCCATCCGCTGTGGGATAATCCTTTATGGCCCTAAAGGGAACATCAAGTCCGGCTTTTTTGGCACTTCTGTTCCAATCAATAAGCGACGTTCCCACAGTGGTAATGGAATAATGAGGATAAAGCGGTAATAATATTATCCTGTCGGGGTTATATTTTCTGACTTTCTTTACTGTTTCATAAGAAAATGGGTGCCAATAACGCATTGAAATAAAACATTTATAATCTGTTTTCTGATCACTACTCAAATATTTTTCTAATGTCTTTGCCTGCGCATCAGAAATTTTAACCAGCGGTGATTTACCACCAATTTTCTGATAAATCTCGCGGGCAATCGGGGCACGCCTGCCCGATAATAATTTTGCCACTAGCCAGCGCATGGGGTTTTTCAGGGCAATAATCGCAGGGTCATAAAATAAATTAAACAGAAATGGCTTCACGGCCTTCAGAGAATCCGGCCCACCCATATTCAATAGAACCACAGCCACCTTTTCTTTATGCGAAGCGTCGGTCATTATTTTATCTGATATTCTTGGATAATTTTTGAAAGCCGCGCCACATTTTCCGGTGGTGTCTGCGGCACAATACCATGGCCCAGATTAAATATGAACGGTCCGCCACTCAAACAATCCAGTATTTCCAAAACACGTCTTTCCATTTGATCACCACCAGCGACCAGTAGCAGCGGGTCCAGATTTCCCTGTACAGGACATAACGGTTGAATATGATCCCGTACCCACTCAAGCGGCATTGTAGTATCAACAGAGACAGCTGTGACACCTGTGACGCTAATATATTCCGGATAACGACATCCCGCGCCTCTTGGAAAACCAATGATGGGAATATCCGGATGTTTCTGGCGAAGATTATCCACGATCTGTTTCATGGGTTCTATGGCCCATTTACGAAATTGATCATCGGGAAGATTTCCGGCCCAGGTATCAAAAATCTGAATGACCTCTGCACCCTTTTCAATCTGCCTTAAAAGATATTCGGAGGTTGCCTTAACTAAAAGATCAATCAACCCCTGAAAATCATCTTCCTGCTGGAATGCTAATGCTCTGGTCGCCGCTTGATCCGGTGATCCGTGTCCCTGTACCATATACGTGGCCACTGTCCATGGCGCTCCGGCAAAACCAATTAAGGAAGTGGTTTCTGGTATTTCCTTACTCAACCTGTTTACCGTTTCATAAACAGGCGCGAGATGCTCATGAAAGCCATTCATGCTAAGCCTGTTTATTTTTTCTGCTGTATCAACAGGTGTTAGAACTGGGCCTTCACCCTGCCTAAATTCTAGATGTTGACCCAAAGCTTGTGGTACGACAAGAATATCTGAAAAGAGTATGGCAGCATCCATATTATATCGGCGCAGCGGTTGAAGAGTTACCTCAACAGCAAAGTCCGGTGAGTAGCAGAGATCAAGAAAAGAACCTGCTGTTTTACGACGTTCCATATATTCAGGTAAATATCGACCAGCCTGTCGCATATACCAGAAAGGGATTTTGTCAGTTGATTTGCCTTTAAGAGCTTGAAGAAATCTTTTGTTATTTATCATGTAATGTATGGCCAAAGTTATACACTGAATAGAAAACTACTATATTATTTATATATAAATAAAAAGTAGATGTTGTAGTGGATGCCTGTGAATATAGGGGATTAAAAGTTATCCCCTGAATAACGAACAGGACATCTAGTAATCTAGATTTTTATCACATAGCGGTTTTATGGGAATAAGTCTATGGATAAGGCCACAGGCCATGAAATTTAATAACGGGGATAACGGGCATAAATTTTAATTGGTGAAAATAAAAGAAAATATCACCCAAATTTAACAAGGAAGAAAATTTTTTATCCTCAAGCGGATAAAACCCGTTATAAAAAAAGAATAGGGTGTATGAAAACAGCGCCATTATTAAATAAGGCCAGTTATCCCCATAATTAAGATAAAGCAGCATTTTATTATGAAAAAAGTTCATCTTCATCTGGTTTCCGATGCTACGGGCGATACTTTGGAGCAGGTGGCCAAGGCAGCACTCGCACAATTTCCGGACGTTTTAGCACAAAAACATTATTGGCCCATGATCAGGACGGCCCGTCATATGGAAAGATTGTTGCCGGAATTTGCGGAGAAGCAGGGCATAGTAATGTTTACATTGGTCAATAAAGACATTGAGGATGTATTGATCCGGTCTTGTGATAAAAATAACTGGCCGTATATTTCTGTTCTTCATGGCATTATCCGTGAGTTAGGTCACCATTTAGGTCAAAAAAGTATCGCGCGGCCCGGACTTCAGCACCAAATGAATGATGAATATTTTGAACGGATTGATGCCATGCAATATACGCTGATGCATGATGATGGCCAATGTTTGGAAGGCTTGAAAGATGCCGACATCATTTTGGTCGGTATCTCCCGAACATCAAAAACACCAACCAGTGTTTATCTGGCCAATAAGGGGATGAAGACGGCCAATGTTCCCATCGTCCCCGATCAACCCTTACCCGCAGAGCTGGATGGTCTTGGGGATAAATTTGTCGTTGGCCTGATTAATAGCGTGGACAGGTTGGTTCATATCAGGCGGAACAGGTTGCTGTCTTTAAAAGAGAATAAAAAGACCACCTATGTTGATGAAGGTGCCATCAAGCATGAGGTTCAACAAGCACAACGCTTAATTTCCGGTCGGGGCTGGCCAGTAATTAACGTTACCCGCAGATCCATTGAGGAAACAGCTGGGGCCATTATGAAGCTGAAATATAAATTTGATGACGATAAAGAAAAAACCAGTGAGTGAAAAAAATGCGATAAAGTTAGTTCTGGCCTCTGCCAGTGGTTCCCGACGGGCCATGTTGAATAATGCAGGAATCTCTTGTTTGTTTGAAGCAGCAGATATTGATGAGGCGGCGATAAAAAAAACCATGACAGAGCAAGGGGCATTACCGCAAAAAATATCCGAACAGCTGGCCATAGACAAGGCTCTGGCCATTAGTTCCGGTCATCCGGGGAAGGTCATTCTTGGCGCGGATCAATTATTGGTATGTGAAGATCAGATATTTGATAAACCCCTTGATATGAAAGAAGCTGAAAAGCATTTACGCTTTTTTCGTGGGAAAAATCATTTTCTGTATACGTCCTATGCCCTGATCCGGGATGGCCAGGTTTTAATATGCCAGACAATACGCCCCCGACTTGTTATGCGTGACTTTAGCGATGGGTTTTTAACAGACTATCTGCAAAAATCTGGTTCTGAGATTTTGAATTCTGTTGGTTGCTATATGCTTGAAAGCTTGGGGCCACGGCTTTTTTGTGAAATTCAGGGGGATTATTTTGCCATACTTGGGTTGCCGTTATTAAATGTGATGGAAAATCTTAGAAAATTGAATATTCTAGCATCATGACAAAAATTTTAAAAACAGGCGTCGTCGGCTGGCCCATAAGCCATTCCCTATCACCAAAACTACATAATTATTGGTTGCAGAAATATGGCATTAGTGGGAAATATGAGGCTTATGCCGTAAAGCCAGAAGATTTGGCGGCATTTTTGAAAAAACTGCCCAAAAAAGATATTACCGGACTAAACCTGACCGTACCTCATAAAGAAATCGTCTTTCCTTTTCTGGATGAGGTGGATGATGTGGCCCGTAGAATAGGGGCCGTGAATATGGTCACCCGTCGGGAGGGACGGCTATTTGGAACAAATACAGACGGCTATGGTTTTTTAACCAACCTGAAAGAAAAAGTGCCATCGTGGAAAGCAACAGACGGTCCAGCGGTGATCATTGGTGCCGGTGGTGCGGCGCGCGCGGCTATTGTCAGTCTGCTGGATGACGGCGTACCGGAAATTCGGCTGATTAACCGCACGAGGGCGCGGGCTGATAATCTGGCTGAAATATATAACGACCGCCGGATTGTGGTCAGTGACTGGCAGGATCGATCACAAAAACTATTGGGTGCCGCATTGCTGGTCAATACAACAACTCTTGGCATGACAGGGAAACCGTCACTGGATATTGATCTGTGCGACCTGCCCCCACATGCAGTGGTTTATGACATTGTTTATAACCCGCTGGAAACAGGACTGTTGAAAGCGGCAAGATCACAGGGTAATATTTGTGTTGATGGTTTAGGTATGCTTCTCTATCAGGCCGCCCCCGCCTTTCAGGAGTGGTTTGGACAAAACCCGGAAGTGGACATAGATCTCCGCCAGCACTTACTGAGGACAGTGAAGGTCATAGGGCTGACCGGGTCCATTGGTATGGGAAAATCGGAAACGGCGAAAATGTTTGAGCGGGCATATGTGCCGGTGTTTGATTCCGATGCGGCGGTGCATATCTTGATGGCCAAGGGTGGTGCAGCAGTGGGCCGGGTGGAAAAAGCCTTTCCCGGTGTGCGCAGTCCGGACGGCATTGATCGTAAACGGTTGGGGTCAATGGTTTTTAGTGATGGGGAGGCGTTAAAAAAACTGGAATCTATCTTACACCCCATGGTGTCTGACATGCGGCAGGTTTTTTTTGAAAAGGCAGAAGAACAGGGTCATGATATGGTGGTGGTGGATGTACCGCTATTGTTTGAGACCGGCGGAGAGGCGCATTGTGATTATACGGTGGTAGTGTCTGCACCAGCGGATGTTCAGCGGATGCGGGTATTGGCGCGACCGGATATGACGGTGACAAAACTTGAAAATATTCTGAGTAAGCAAATGCCGGATTCTGAAAAAAGACAGCGCGCGGATTTTATTGTTCAAAGCGATCAAGGCATCCGTTATGCTGAAGATCAGGTTAATCACATCATTGAAAAAATCAGGACGACAAAATAGATGCGGGAAATCGTATTTGATACGGAAACAACGGGGTTTAATCCCTTTGACGGCGATCGTTTGGTGGAAATAGGCTGTGTTGAGGTTGAAAATTACCTGCCCACCGGCCGTATTTTTCATCAATATGTTAACCCCGAGCGCGATATGCCTGAAGGAGCCTTTCGGATACACGGGCTGAGTGAAGAATATCTGAAGGATTTTCCGACCTTTTCAGAAATATATACCAAATTCATAGAATTTATCGGGGACGCGAAGCTGGTGGCCCATAATGCCGATTTTGATATGAAATTCATTAATTGGGAACTCACTCAGGTTGGTCACACCGAATATCCAAAAGCCCGCGCCATAGATACTCTGGAAATCGCTCGCCGGAAATTTCCCGGCTCACCCAATACGCTGGACGCGCTCTGTAAGCGTTTTACCATCGATAATTCCAATCGTGTCAAGCATGGCGCCCTGCTCGATGCGGAGCTGTTGGCGGAAGTTTATCTGGAGCTCATGGGTGGAAGGCAGCGCGGACTGGCTTTGGGCGGCCTGGAAAAGGTGGCGGGGGCTGCTCAAAGCACAACGCAAAACGCTGAAAGACTTTTTCGGGAAGCACGTACCCATGTTCCAAGTCCGGAAGAACTGGTCCGCCATAGTGAATTTGTGGCAGAGATGGGCGAGAAAGCGTTATGGAATAGTATAAAAAAACCTCCGGCAACATAACCGGAGGCTTTTGAATTCTACAAAGATGTCGTTTATTAGTTTACGACCACATCATCAGAAGTGGCACCCTGCTGTTGGGCGGCCTGTACCTGTTGCTGATAAAGAGCGGCAAAATCGATAGGCTCCAGCATCAGGGGAGGAAAACCACCGTCTCGTGTCACGTCGGCAATAATCCGGCGGGCAAAAGGGAATAGCATGCGGGGGGCTTCGATCATCAGGAATGGCTGTAACGTATTTTCCGGTAGATTTTTCGCGGCAAAAAGACCGGAATAAACCAGTTCGGTTACAAAAGCGGTGTCTTCACCGGCTTTGGCCGTTGTGGTGATTTTCAGATCAACTTCGTAAACATCTTCGCCAACAGCGCGGGCGTTCAGGTTCACATTGATGTCCATGGCAGGCTGTTCTTTAGCCAGCTTTTGCAAAGTTTGGGCTGGTGTCGGGTTTTCAAAGGACAGGTCTTTGATATATTGGCCAAGAATACCAATCTGGGGGCCTTCAGTTGCAGCGGCATTTTCTGTAGCTTCTGCTGGTGTGTTTTCGGTTTCGTCTGACATAAAAATATCCCAATAGCTATGGTGTTGTCTTATAAAAACATGTTGGCTAACACGGATTTTGTTTCAGCACAAGCTGAACATGTTCCATTGCGTAAAATATTGACTATATTGCTGATTTACAGGTGCTTTAGTCCTCTGGCTTTTCTTCTTGGTCGATGTTTTTGTGGCTTTCCGCTTCTTCTTCAAATTCGCCGTCAATGATGATTCCCTCCTTATGGGGGGAATTATCAGGCCCGGAAGCTTTACCGTAAAAACTTGTACCAATATTATTTACAATGAATTTTCCCAGTATGGCCCGGATTGGCTCAACGGCAAGAAACAGGGCGATGGTGTCGGTAATAAACCCAGGTAACAGGAAAAACAGACCAGCAACCAGTAAAAAAAAGCCATGCACCATGTCCGTTACCGGACTTTCGCCGCGCTGCAATGTTTGATGCATGCGATTCATGACGATAAGCCCTTGCTGGCGTATCAGGTAAACGCCAATGATCGCGGTCAGTATGGTAAGAAGCAAGGCTTGAAAGCCACCGATGGCACTCCCCACTTCCATAAAAACCAGAAATTCCAGATAAGGCACCGCCAGAAGGACTAATAATATAAGTAAAGGCATTTTTTAAGCTCTTTTATATGTGATTTAAACGTTATTTACCGACAATTTAAAATGGTGTATTTTAATTTGCCGGATTAAGTCTTATATATAACCTATATAAGTATCATACATCTTTAGCCAAGATGTAGAACAGGAAAAAAATGCAAACCGAATCTGAAAGCTTTGAACTCATAATAATTTTGGCACTGGTTGCCGTTTTCATATTGTTTCAACTGCGTCGCACGTTAGGCAAAAAATCTGGCTATGATCCGTCCAAAGATCAGGAAGACAGTTCCTATCAGCAACATCCCAGACAAACAGATGAGGATAATGTGGTTCCCATCAGGACAGATATGGAAGAACCGGCGCCGGCTGTTAATCTGGGCTTGAGCAAATCTTCGCCATTTTATGGTATTATCGAGCAAATAAACCAGTTTGATCATAGTTTTAATATCCGCAGTTTTTTTGACGGGGCGGAATATGCCTATGGTCTGGTATTAAATGCTTTTTGGAGTCAGGACAGGAAAACCCTGCGTAGTATGTTAAGCCGTCAGGTTTTTGATCAGTTTGATGGTGCAATAGGCATATTGGAGCAGCAGAACCGCCATAGCGAAAACAAGCTGATGGATATTGAGAAAATAGACCTTGTTGATGCGAATCTTACGGGGTCGCTAGCGGAGGTTACTGTTGAATTTACCAGCCATATGATCATGTCAACCAAGGATGCGGACGATAATGTGGTTGATGGAAATGCGGATAGGTCAATAAAGATCTCAGACATCTGGACTTTCTGTCGTGATGTGAAAAGCGCAGATCCAAACTGGACATTGGTTGCAACAAGAACCGGTTAAATTTTAACGCATGGGCAAATCTTTTATCATTACCGGAACGGGCTTTTTATTTCTCCTGTTTCTGTGGCTATTGATAAAAACAACGCCAGAGCCAGCCGAATATGTGACGGTATCTTATGATGATCTGGAAAACTGGACATCGGACAGTCAGGCCATGGCCTTTACGGCCTTTAAAAAATCCTGCATGGTTTTTTTGTCTGAGCCTGCGACAAAAAAAATATTACCGGAAAGGCTTGGCGGAACTGTGGGGGACTGGCAGCCGTCATGCCGGGCGGCCGAAAAGCTTGACAGTCTTACGGATAAGCAGTCACGGATATTTTTTGAACGCCAGTTTACGATATTTTCATATTCCACAGAAACTGAAGGATTATTTACCGGATATTTTGCCCCGGAATATCAAGGTAGCGATAAGCCGACAGAGATTTATAATTACCCCCTTTATGCGGTGCCGCCTGATTTAAAGGTTTTGGACCTTGGAAAATTCAGCTCAGAATTGCAGGGAAAATCCATTATAGGGGAAGTGAAGGACGGGGAATTTATACCCTATAAAGACCGGGAAAATATCGACAATGGTGCGCTTAATAACCGAAAGCTGGAGCTGGTCTGGTTAAAAGATCCTACAGATGCATTTTTTATGCATATCCAGGGGTCGGGGGTTATACGGTATGAGAATGGTGAACGGAGAACATTTGGTTATGCGGGAAAAAATGGCAAGGCTTATCATGCCATAGGAAAATTTCTGATCGAGAGTGGAGAAATTACAAAAGAAAATATGTCCATGCAGGCAATACGGGCCTGGATAAAGGTAAATCCCCTGCAGGCTAAAGCTCTGATGTGGAAAAACCCATCCTATGTTTTTTTCCGGCCTTTGGACGGGGAAGCTCCGGTTGGCTCCATGAATGTGGAATTGACAGCGGGACGTTCCTTGGCCATAGACCGGACGTATGTCCCCATGGGTATGCCGGTCTGGCTTGATCTGAAACCTTCTGCAGAAGAGGCTGACCCCATCCGGCGGCTGGTCATCGCCCAGGATACTGGTGGTGCTATCAAGGGACGGGTTCGGGCCGATATATATTGGGGAATTGGCGAAGATGCCGGATTGATGGCAGGCCCCATGAAGGAACGTGGCCGCTTTTATTTTCTGTTACCCAACCAACTCGCTAAACGGCTATTGTCTGAAATGAGGGCAGCAGAATGAGCCGGAAAAAGTCAAGAGGCACCTTAAGTGATGATGAACAAAAGCTGTGGCAAAAAGTTACCGAGAGCGTTACCAGGCTAAATAGTAATCAGGCGGCAAAACCGCTGGTGCGACGAGCGGCCTACCGGGTAGTGGCCCCGGATGTGACGCAATTTGATTTTAGAACGGCGCCCGCAGCGGGTCTGACGGAACAGTCTTTTTCCTTAAGGGACGCAGACCATAACTGGCAGCAAAAACTGCGCCGAGGCAAGGTGAAGCCGGACGGTAAGATTGATCTGCACGGCATGACTGAAAACCATGCTTTCGCCGCCCTTAATCGATATATCATTGAAGCACAAAACCGCGGCAAACGGTTTATTCTGGTTGTTACCGGAAAAGGCGGTAAAAAATCCGGCTATGATCAAACATCCCATTCAGACTATGGCAGAGGCCGGGGGATTCTGAAAACCAACGTGCCCAGATGGTTATCCCAGGGGGATTTGGCGGCACGCGTTGTATCTTATTATAGCGCCAATGCGGAACATGGCGGGGACGGGGCCTTATATGTGATTCTGAAAAGGGACAGAGGTTAAACCAATGACACCCTTTGGTAAAAAAATCCGCGCGCTCAGGAAAAATAAAGGCATCAACCAGAAACAGATGGCGGCTGATCTGGATGTCAGTCCGGCCTATCTATCCGCGCTTGAGCATGGCCACCGGGGCCAACCGACCTGGGCCATGGTGCAGCGGGTGATCGGTTATTTTAACCTGATCTGGGATGATGCAGAGGAAATAGAACAGCTTGCCCGCCTGTCCCATCCCCGTATCACCGTGGATACTTCCGGGCTTTCTGCCGAAGCCGTGACTTTGGTTAATCATCTGGCTCGAAATATCCGCACGCTTCCCCCGGCAAAAATTACGGAACTGTTGGTGACACTTGACAGAAAAAAAGATGCTTAAAAAGGCTATTTTTTTTTAGGTACAATCAATACGGATGTAATCTGATTGCGACGTCTTTTAAGGACTTCAAATGTAAAACCGTCATGGGAGAACTTTTGGCTGGGAAGGGGAATGGTTTCGGCGATGTCGATGACATAACCAGCGATGGTTATAGCAATATCATCATTCAGTTCCCAGTTAAACTGTCGGTTCAGGTCACGTATAGCCGTGTCCCCACTTGTGACGACAGAACCATTTTGCAAAAGTTTTGCATCTGTTGACAGGGTATCATGTTCATCATAAATATCACCGACGATTTCTTCCAGAATATCTTCCAGTGTAATCACTCCCATGAAGGCACCATACTCATCAACCACCAGCGCAAAATGAGCTTTTTCTGATCTGAATTTTGCCAATTGTTCCTGAAGACTGGTAGTTTCGGGGACAAACCTGGGCTTGGTGGCGATTGTGAGAAAATTCAGACCTTTTGCAGACCCATTATTGGATTTAACGGCCCGCAGTACTTCCTTGGCATGAATTATACCGATAATATTATCAGGATCATCTTTCCACAGGGGCAGCCGGGTAAAAGGGCTTGTGACTGCTTGTGCAAAAATTTCTTCTGCGCTGTCTTCCGCATTGACCATTTCAACATTTTTCCGATGGACCATCACATCCTCAAGCTGGACATCCTGTAAATCAAGAATGCTGTCGAGCATGTCCTTATTATTTTTGATAAGTCCACCCTCATGGGCTTGCAGGCTGATGGCACCCCGAATTTCGTCATGGGCAGAAGGTGTGGAGTGATGGGATATATCAATGCCGAACAGTTTCAGGGTCAGCCGCACAATAACCTGGACCAAGGCGACAAAGGGTGAAAAAAGCATCACTAATAGTCTGACGAAGGGGGCCACCTTTAAAGCCACCCGTTCAGGATGGGTGATGGCATAGGTTTTGGGCAGAATTTCTGCGAAAACCAATACCAAAAGCGTCATGATTAAGGTGGCATATATCACCCCGATCTCACCAAACAGCCGGATAAAAAATGCCGTGGCCAGTGCGGACGCCAGAATATTCACCAGATTATTGCCCAGCAGTATTGCCCCGATCAGTTTTTCAGAATTTTCGATCAGTCTTTCCACAAGACCAGCCCTTTTGTTGCCACCTTTGGCCATGCGGTGAATGCGGGATGGGGATGTTGCAGTAAGGGCTGTTTCCGAGCCTGAGAAAAAACCAGACAATAAAATTAGAAGCAAAATTATGCCGGAAAAGATAAGTATTTCTATGATCATGTTAATCCAGAGCTAGCTGAAAGACGTGTTTTACGTCATCGGGGTTTATTTCGGCGCTTAAAAAAGCCTTTCCGATGCCGGATGCTATCACAAAAGTCACCCGGCCATCAGATATTTTTTTGTCATGCAGGGTATGATTAAACAACCTCTCAGCGGTCATTTTTATCTGAGAAACGGGGTGATTGATGTTGGATATACGGACGGGCAGGGAAAGCCTTTCCAAATGTCGCCGGACTTTGACAGCATCTTCTGCGGGGCATAATCCCATTTCAACGGACAGGTCAAAAGCCATTACCATGCCGATGGCGACAGCTTCACCGTGGAAAAGACGATCAGAATAATTAGCTTCTGCTTCCAAGGCGTGACCAAAGGTATGGCCCAGATTAAGCAGGGCACGGCCACCTTTTTCTTTTTCATCTTCGGCGACGACAGTGGCCTTGGCCCGACAGCAGGTGATAATGGCTTCTGTCTGGGCCGTCGGGTCGCCGGCTATAATTTTGGCACTGTTTTCTTCCAGCCAGTGGAAGAATTCCCGGTCGTTGATCAAGGCGTATTTGACCACCTCGGCATAGCCGCTCAGCAATTGCCGCGCGGGCAGGCTGCTCAGGCTGCTTACATCACTTAAGACAAGGGCAGGTTGATGAAAACTGCCGATCAGGTTTTTTCCGCGCGGGCTGTTAATGCCGGTCTTGCCGCCGACGGAACTATCCACCTGCGCCAGAAGGGTGGTTGGTATCTGGATAAAGCCGATACCGCGCAGATAGATGCTGGCTGCAAAGCCCACAAGGTCACCAATGACCCCGCCACCAAGGGCGATGATTTTGTCGCCCCGTTCCAGATGTAACGCCAGTAACTGATCAAGCAAATTTTCCAGTTGGGAAAAAGATTTTGTGGCCTCTCCAGCGGGCAGGATGATAACATCAAAAGTGATGTTGACCAGATCCAAGGATTTTTCAAGTCGGGGCAACTGGTGGCGGGCCACATTATCATCGGTGATAATAACGGTTTTCGGTCGGTTTAACAGGGGCGTTATAATCTTTCCGGCCTGATCCAGAAGACCATCGCCCACATGAATGTCATAGCTATGGTCTTTAAGGGCGATGGTTATTTTTTGACTTAACATTGTCCTGTTTCTTTATCTCTTTTGCCAGATACTGATTTAGTTTCCAAATGATGTCACCCACGACTTTTTCATGGGGTCCGGCACCGGTTTCCACGGTGATGGCAGCCTGACCATATACAGGATAACGCTTTTTGGCCAGTTTTCGCAGTATTTCCTTTGGGTTTCCGGCGCGCAACAGGGGCCGTGTATCGCGCCGGGATGTTCGCTCTACCAGATGATCAATATCTGCCTTAAGCCAGACGGTGACGGTTTTTTCTTTTAATTTTTTGCGTGTTTCCCGGTCCATGAAGGCACCCCCGCCGGTGCCTAATACATTTGGCGTATCAGAAATCAAACGGCTAATGACTTTTCTTTCGCCTTCTCTAAAGTCTTCTTCGCCAAATTTTTCAAAGATTTCACTGACCGTGTGATCTGCGGCAATTTCAATTTCTGTGTCGGAATCAACAAAAGGTATACCCAGTTTGCGCGCCAGACGGGTACCAACAGTGGTTTTTCCAGATCCCATAAGACCAATTAAAGATATGCTTTTGGTTAAGGGATATCTTAGCCGGGTTGTAGGCGACTTTATTTTGGTTTTTTTTACACGTTTCATCTTGGCATACTATTAGCATGCCTTTCAGGGTTTGACATAAATAAAGTCATTAAATGACCATATTTATTTCAAACAATGTCATGAATGTGAGTGGGCACTTTACCATTGCTTAAGAGATGGTTAGTATGCGCGGTAACAAACTATTACGAGGGAACAATACGGATAATGGGTAAATTTTGGTCAATGATTATCATGCTTATACTGATAGGCATCGTGGGCGGCGCAGTATATTTGATGACAGTGGATATAGAGCCACCAAAAGAAAAAGTGGAAAAGACCCTGCCTGATGACAGGTTCCCACAATGAGTATCATTTGAAAAAGTTCGGAATTGATCAGGAAAAAAGATGGTCTGTAAACAGTTCAAATACATCACGCTAACCACCGTTACGGGATTTTTGTTGTTGGATATAGCGCCAGTTTTTGCGCAGCAGCAAAGCGAACCGGAAATAACGGCGCCAGGGAAACAGGAAATCACACCATCAAAACGAGCCACTGAATTACCGCGCTCCATATTATTTCCCACGGGAGAGCCCGGCCCCTATATTCCCCCAAAAGATCAGGCCGAAGAGATATCACCAGATAGCGAAGATATTGACACCATAGAAGAGGGGCAGAATGGTGAAGCTACAGAATCAGACATTCTAGAGGTTGAAACATTGGAGCTCGTTGAGCCGGTTCCTGCGGAAATGGGCCTGTTTAGCGAAGAGGATGGCGGCCTTCCCCGATCCCTATGGCGCGGTTCTGACCGACTGCGGGTTGAACAGTTTTTGTCCACCCTGTCGGTTCCAACCAAATCACCGGTCATGGGATCCCTGACGAAAAAATTATTATTATCTGCGGCAGCTGTTCCCGCCGGAGAGGCTTTAAAATCCGAAGAAGCGGTGCTTCCGGATGAAAGCACCGAGAAAGGGAAAATTTTACCAACAGTGGCAGTCGAAGAAGATTTGTCACAGTTTTTGTCGCTTAAAATTCAAAAAATAAGTGAAGCCGGTGATTTGAAAACGCTGGTGTCTTTCCTGAGGCTGTTGCCAGAGAAATCCTATGCCGGATCACGGGAAATAAGCGATTTGATGCTCATGGCGGGCGATATTTCATCGGCTTGCGGGCTGGCCAGACAAGCCGTGGAAGATGACCATGAACAGGATCAGGCTGACCATTATTGGTTGAAACTACTGGCCTATTGTCAGGCGATGGAAGGTAACACCGAAGGGGCAGCCCTTACCACAGAGCTGCTTATGGAGCAGGGCAGCACCGATTTTGTATTTTATGACCTGATTAATAAATTGTCGCAGGACGAAGAGGGTGCCGATGAGACAACACAGGCGTTTTCATCGGGTCTTGGACAGCTGGACCCCATGACATATAGTCTTTTGTCAGTGCTGGAACAGCCCATTGATGCACAGATGTTCACCGAAGCACCGGCGCTTGTGCTTTATGCCCTGTCGGGTAATATCAATGTGCAAAAGGAAGATCGTCTGATGGCGGCGGCACAAAGCTATAACCGGTCTACTTATCCGGTAGATAAGATAATTCCGCTTTATAGCAATTTAAGTTTTTCCGAAGATGAATATAACAACGCCATTGTCATTGCTCGTGTTGATGACAGTATTATGGGCGATGTGTTACTTTATCAATCAGCGGCCAAGCAGATTAATGACCTGCAAAAAGCAGAAACCCTGAATGTTATATGGGACCGGGCTGCGGCCCTTCGCGATATGCCTCGCGCAGCGCTGTTGAATGCGCGGACGGTGCGGTCCCTGATACCGTCTGAGGAGTTGCTGTTTCATGCCCATCATATTACCCGCGCCCTGATGCTGGCCGGAAATGATAGAAAAGCGCGAGAATGGTATAGCTTTGTCCGGTCGGCGGCCTTTACCGGTCATGTGGATGCGACACGGGCCCTGGTAGATATCTGGCCGATGATGATCGTATCTGATCAGAATAATGAAATCCCCTGGTCAAAGGGAATATTGGATTTATGGTGGAACGGACAGATGGTGCTGTCACCGGAACGCCGGAAAGAAAAAGCATCCTTGTTTTATTCCGTGGTAGAGGCCTTGGGTCATGTGGTTCCCGATCCCATGTGGCAGGAGCTTATCGGCCCATTGGCGCAGGAAAACAGCCATCCGATACCCGTTGCCATCTGGCGCAATCTGATCAGGGCTGTGGCTGATAAAAGGCAGGGCGAGACCATATTGCTCTGTCTGCTTGCTGCCGAGGGTGGCGTGTCAAATCTTGACCCCACCGGGGCGAGTGCGGTTATAAGAGCTCTGAGATCAGCGGGATTGGATAAGGAAGCGCATAAACTCGCCCTTGAAATATTGGCCAACAATGGATTCTGACCGGATTCTGATCAGCCAGTTTCTTGAAATGCTGGGCGCGGAAAGAGGCGCTTCGCAAAACACATTGGAATCCTACGGGCGGGATCTTACACATTTGTCAGAAAATAATAATATCAGTCTTAAAGACATCACCCGTGATCAGGTGAGAGATTACCTGAGTATTTTAAAGGCTCAGGACATGGCCCCCCGGACACAGGCCCGAAAACTGTCCACCTTAAGACAATTTTACAAATTTCTTTATGCAGAAGGCATCCGGGATGACAACCCCGTGCTTGGCATTGACAGCCCGCGGCTAGGAGCAACCCTGCCTAAATTGCTCAGCGAAAAACAGGTCAGCAAGCTATTGGAGATTGCTCATAGTCGGGCAGAGCAAAAGGGAGACATTAAATCCCTTAGGCTCCACGCATTGATTGAACTGCTTTATGCCACCGGGCTTCGGGTGACGGAACTTGTCAGTCTGCCACGGGCTGCGCTGCAAAGCGGCCAACCCTATATTTATGTACGCGGCAAGGGGGATAAGGAGAGGTTGGTGCCCATGAATGTGCGGGCGATCCGGGCGGTGGAAGCCTATGGCGATGCCCTGTCACAGAAGGGTGGAAAATGGCTGTTTCCCTCGCGCGGGGCCAAGGGGCATTTGACCCGCCATCGTTTTGCCCAGCTGTTAAAGCAATTAGGGACGGATGCTGGAATCTTGCCAAGCCAGCTATCACCCCATGTGTTGCGCCATGCCTTTGCCACCCATCTGCTGGCCCATGGTGCGGATTTGCGGGCGGTGCAGAAAATGCTGGGTCATTCCGATATCAGCACGACCCAGATTTACACGCATGTGCTGGAAGAAAGACTGAAGCTATTGGTTGAGAAAAAACATCCTCTTTCCAAGCCGTGAAATCAGGGCTATAAGGGCAACGTGAAATTTATGAATTTATATATCTGTGATTTTTGAGAAATATATATGCTGACTTATCTTGATTTTGAAAAATCAATTGCCGAGCTGGAAAGCCGGATCCGTGATATGAATAACCTTGAAAGCGGTGAAGAGATTAATATCGCCGAAGAGGTCATGCGGCTGGAAAGTAAAAGGGATAAACTGCTCAGGGATACCTATAGCAAACTCACCCCATGGCAAAAAATCAAAGTTGCTCGCCATCCGGAACGCCCCCATTTCAAGGATTATGTGGAAAACCTGATCACAGATTTTATGCCGCTTGCGGGGGACCGTGCCTTTTCCGATGATGTGGCGATCATGGGGGGGCTTGGCCGTTTCAAGGGTCAGTCGGTTATGGTGATCGGCCATGAAAAGGGCCATGACACGGAAAGCCGCATCAAGCATAATTTCGGTATGGCGCGGCCCGAAGGCTACCGCAAAACCATCCGTCTGCTTAAAATGGCGGAACAGTTTGATATACCGGTAATCACTTTGGTGGACACCTCCGGTGCCTATCCCGGTGTTGGGGCAGAAGAGCGCGGCCAGGCCGAAGCCATCGCTCGTTCCACGGAAGCCTGTCTGGGTCTGAAAGTACCGCTAATATCAATCATTGTTGGTGAGGGTGGCTCCGGCGGCGCGGTGGCGCTTGCGGCAGGAAATCGGGTTTTGATGATGGAGCATGCGGTTTATTCGGTCATTTCACCGGAAGGTTGCGCCTCAATTCTGTGGCGCACATCTGACAATGCCGAAGATGCGGCCAATGCCCTGAAAATTACCGCGCAGGATTTGTTGAAACTAAAAGTAATAGACGAAATTATTCCGGAACCCGTCGGCGGTGCTCACCGGGATCACACATTGACCATGGACACAATCCGCAAGTCACTGGAAACATCCTTAAGTGATCTATCCGCACTGAGCGGCGACAAGCTAAGAAGCCTGCGTCGTGAAAAATTCCTGAACATGGGTAAAGCCGGACTTTAATTTTTCGTATTTTTTGGATAGAAGGGGGCTATACCCTTTCTATCAATAATCTAAATCGCCCCGTGACAATGTTTGTATTTTTTGCCGGTTCCGCAAGGGCATAAGTCGTTTCGGCCAACTTTTGGCACAACCAGACCGTGGCAATGTTTGTATTTTTTGCCTGAGCCACAAGGGCAGGCACTATTGCGGGGCATTTTTTTCCATGATTTTGGATTATTGGGATCAAGGCCGGATGTGGCAGCATTTTCACCTGTTGTGGCATCAATATGGGTGGTATCAAACGCACTCATATCTGGCTCTTCCATTTCCGGCAGCGGTTGCTCGCTCTGAATTTCAATATGGGACAGCAGCATCACCACATTATCCCGTGTTTCATCCAGCATGCTTTCAAACATGGCAAAGGCTTCGGTTTTATATTCATTGAGCGGATCACGTTGGCCGTAAGCGCGAAGCTGAATGACCTGACGCAAATGGTCAAGTTGTGCCAGATGTTCTTTCCAATAACGGTCGATGGCCTGCAGCAGTAGGCTGCGCTCCACCTGTCGCATGATGTCGGGGCCAATATCGGCGGCGCGTTTGGCCATAAAGCGGTCTGTTTCATCGATCAGACGGTCTTCGAAACCGTTGGCATCAATGCCCTCTTCATTAACCCAGTCTTTCAGGTCGAAATCCCGGCCAAAAATACGGGTCGCCTCTTCGCTCATGGCTTCCACATCCCAATCCTGCGGATAGGCGCGGGGCGGAATATGGGTTTCCACAAGATCTTCCACCACCTGTATGCGCATATCGGTCAGGGTTTCGGTCAGGTCTTCGCTGATCATCACATCTCGGCGCTGGTCATAAATGGCTTTGCGCTGGTCATTCATCACATTGTCAAATTTCAGTAGATTTTTGCGGATTTCATAGTTGCGGGCTTCGACCTTTTCCTGTGATTTCTCCACGGCCCGGTTAAGCCATGGATGGATCAGGGATTCACCTTCTTCAAAGCCAAACTTCTGCATCAGGCTGTCCATGCGTTCACCACCAAAAATGCGCATCAGATCATCTTCCATGCTCAGGAAGAACTTGGAATGACCCGGGTCGCCCTGGCGTCCGGACCGGCCGCGAAGTTGGTTATCAATACGGCGACTTTCATGACGTTCGGTACCCAGAACATAAAGACCACCGGCCTCAATCACTTTTTTCTTTTCGGTGGCAATTTCGGCAGTGATTTCGGCAGTGGCTTTTTTGCGAGAGGTTTCATCAATATCATCCACCTCGGCCTCTAAGCGCATGTCCAGATTTCCGCCAAGCTGAATATCGGTTCCGCGACCGGCCATATTGGTGGCAATGGTGACGGCGCTAAACCGTCCGGCCTGTCCGATGATAAAGGCTTCCTGTTCATGGAATTTTGCGTTCAATACATTATGCTTAATTTTACGCTTTTTGAGCATATCGGAAAGATATTCGGACCGTTCAATGCTGACTGTACCCACAAGAATAGGCTGGCCTGCTTTTTGACAGGTGACAATCTGATCAACAATGGCAATAAATTTTTCATCAGATGTGCGGTAAATTTCATCATCATCATCTGCGCGGCCCACGGGAACATGGGTGGGGATTTCAATAACACTAAGTCCGTAAATTTCGCCAAATTCTGCGGCTTCTGTGGCGGCGGTTCCGGTCATGCCGGAAAGTTTTGGATAAAGCCGGAAATAATTCTGGAAAGTGACAGAGGCCAGAGTCTGGTTTTCGGTCTGAATTTCAGCCCCTTCCTTGGCTTCCAGTGCCTGATGCAGGCCATCGGAATAACGCCGCCCTTCCATCATACGTCCGGTAAATTCATCAATGATGATAACTTCACTGCCCTTGACGATATAATCTTTCTCGCGGGTGAACAGTTTATGGGCTTTCAGGGCCTGATTTACATGATGAACCACAGCAACATTGCCGAAATCATACATATTTTCGCCCTTGATCAGATCGTGATCGATCAGGATTTGTTCCAGATGCTCCATGCCCTCTTCTGTCAGGGTGATAGATTTGGTTTTTTCATCAATCTCGTAATCTTCATCGACCAGTTCGGGAATGAGTTTATTGATGGAAAGGTAAAGTTCTGATTTATCCTCGGTCGGGCCGGAAATAACCAGAGGGGTACGGGCCTCATCAATGAGGATACTGTCCACCTCATCAACAATAGCAAAAGCCGGGGGGCGTTGTACCATGGCATCGGGGTGGAATTTCATGTTATCGCGCAGATAATCAAAACCCAATTCATTATTGGTGGCATAGGTAATATCGGCAGCGTAGGCTTCCTTGCGTTCTTCATCATCCATATTGGGAATGATGCATCCGGTGGACATTCCCAGAAATTTAAACACCTGCCCCATCCATGCCGCATCACGGCTAGCCAGATAGTCATTGACGGTAACAATATGAACGCCCTTCTCAGGCAGGGCATTGAGATAACCGGACAATGTGGAGACCAGCGTTTTACCTTCACCGGTTTTCATTTCGGAAATCTTGCCTTCGTGAAGAACGATACCACCGATGAGCTGGACATCATAATGACGTTGTCCCAGAGTTCTGATAGCGGCTTCGCGGACGGTGGCAAAGGCCTCAACTAGCAGGCTGTCTATAGAGGCCCCATCTTTCAGGCGGCTGCGAAAGTCGTCGGTTTTGGCTCTAAGCTCGTCATCGGACAGTTTCTGGATGTCTTCTTCCAGCGCATTGATGGCGTTGATACGCGGTTGCAGGCTTTTGATATACCGACCATTGGCGGTTCCAAAAATCTTTTTGGCAAGTTTGCCCATTCCCAACATTTTATATCCTTATACTCAAGGGTTGTGCGGTCAGCTTGAAATATCCCAGACCATCAAAATTACTACAGGGGCAGAATCTGCGAATTGCGTGCAATTCTGTTACCTAGCAAGGCTATATATACGAGGAAAGCAAGAGTAGGAAGTGTTTTTCACTTTCAAGCATGCTTGACGCTGTAGATATAGCCTTGCTAGGTAACCTTTTCAAGGCGGGGCAAATTTTAGAGCCTGTTTGAGAAATGTAGGTCCAGCTATGCTCTGTGCATATTTCTCAAACAGGCTCTAAAATTATGCTCACGCAGAATGGACGTAATTCGCAGGTTCTGTCCCTAAAACAGATAAGAGCGTCCTGCCATTCTGTCAATGACAGATCATCATAAAGCAGCATAAATCAACCGTAATTGATAATTTTGCTTTAATATATGGGAAATAAGGGACAATATTCTTGTTGCTGATCCAAATATTTAATAAGAAGAAGAAAAAGAACCCTAAGCATGACAGACATAATAAAATGGCAAAAATAGAAAAAACATCACCTTTGGCACCATCAGGCTTTCCCGACTTTCCGGAAATTGACGGGATAGAGCTTGCCACGGCGGCGACAGAAACGAAATATAGGGGTCGGGATGACCTGCTTTGTGTTTCTTTTCCAAAGGGCGCTACCGTGGCCGGAGTTCTGACCCGGTCCCGTACATCCTCCGCCCCCGTTGGGCTGTGCCGGAATAACCTCGAAACCGGAAAAAAAGCTCGCGCCCTGCTGGTCAACGCGGGAAATGCCAATGCCTTCACCGGAAAAGCCGGAGATGACGCCATGACATCAACGGTGCGGACACTCGCGGGGAAAATGGGCTGTGATGAAGATCAAATCTATGTTTCCTCCACCGGCGTGATCGGGGAAGTATTGGACGGCGACAAGATCAATGCCCATATGGACGGCATTATTCAGGATCTTTCGGGCAAACACTGGCCGGCGGCGGCGAAAGCCATTCTGACCACGGATACTTTTGCCAAGGGGGCTGTGCGAACGGCCACCATCAATGGCGTGAAAGTAAAGATCAATGGCTTTGCCAAAGGCTCCGGTATGATCGCGCCTGATATGGCGACCATGCTAGCTTATATCTTCACCGACGCGGATTTGTCGCAAGAGATCCTGCAAAATATAATGAATAGGGCCGCTGATAAATCTTTTAATTCAATTACCGTGGATAGCGATACCTCCACATCGGATACGTTTCTGGCTTTTGCCTCCGGGGCGGAAAAGATCGGGAGGATAACAGACATCAACGACCCGGCTCTAGCCGAATTCTGTGCGGTTTTTGAGGATTTATCGCTCGATCTGGCCCATCAGGTGGTGAAAGACGGCGAAGGGGCCAGAAAATTTATTACAATCACCGTTACGGGGGCTGAGGACAATAGGGCAGCCAAGGTCATTGCCCTCAGCATTGCCAATTCGCCCTTGGTCAAGACGGCCATTGCAGGTGAAGATGCCAATTGGGGCCGGATTGTTATGGCGGTTGGTAAAGCGGGCGAGGCCGCAGACCGGGACAGCCTTGAAATTATCATAGGGGGTCAGAAAGTGACCGAACATGGCATGGCGGTAGCGGGCTATGATGAGGATGCCTGTACCCGTCATTTACAGGGACTGGAAATTAACCTGTCCGTTGATGTGGGTGTGGGCGGTGGGACGGCCACGGTCTGGACCTGCGACCTGACCCATGGCTATATTGATATTAACGCTGATTACCGGAGTTAAAATATGCCCTTTCCGCAAAGAATAGAGACAGATCGGATGGTTCTGCGTTGTTATGAGAAATGGGAACTTGATGCTCATATGGAAATTCTGGGGGACTGGGAAGTGGTAAAATGGCTGTCAACGAACGTGCCCTTTCCCTATACTCGCTTTGACGGCCAGAAGTTCATCGCCGAAGCCATTGAGCAATTTATGGATGGCAGCTCACCCCGCTATTCCATGATTAACAAAAGAACGGGCCGGCATATGGGGGGCATTCGGGTTTTTTCGGAAACAGCGGAAACCGAAATCGGCTATTGGATGCATCCCGATTATTGGGGGCAGGGCTTTGGTACTGAAGTATTATCGGCGGTGATCGATGCCGGATTTAAAGGCGGTATCATTCTTGCCTTTGTTGCCCAAACCGCCACTAAAAACATGGGTTCCCGCCGCATATTGGAAAAGACAGGCTTTAAGCATCACGGCGAAACGCCGTCTAATTATGCCCGTTGTGGTCACCAACAGGGCTGTGACGAATTTTACCGTCTGAAAATAGAAGACTGGAAACTTGTATGAGCCAACTTTGTCCCGAAGTCCCCGGTCGTGCCACGGGTCCGCGCAAACTTCTGCTGGTATCGGCGGTGATTATGATTGATATCGATGGCCGCATTTTGCTGGCCCAGAGGCCGCAAGGCAAAAGTATGGCCGGATTATGGGAATTCCCCGGTGGTAAGGTGGAGGAGGGTGAAACCCCCGAACGCGCCCTGATCCGCGAATTGAATGAGGAGCTGAACATCGACGTGACCGAAGCCTGTCTCGCGCCCTTTGTCTTTGCGTCTCACACGTACGAAGATTTCCACCTGTTAATGCCCACTTTCCTCTGCCGCCAGTGGGACGGAATCCTCACCGCCCAGGAAGGCCAGAACCTGAAATGGGTCAGAATACAGGATTTACAAAAATACCCCATGCCCCCCGCCGATGAACCCCTGATTGCCATGATCCGTGATTTTTTGTGATAATTGGTGTTTCAATCATATTTTTCAATTAATTCAAATATAAATGGAATTTTTGAAAAAATTTCTAATCGATCTGTTGGTGTTGGCTTTTTCATTCCATCAGGTAATAAAAGTTTTAAATGAGCATGGTGAATTCCTTGGTCTTTGCAGGGGTCATGTTCAACCTCTAAACGGATATCGCTATCTGTACTAAATTTTCTAATATTACTTACGGAACCTGTAGTGGCCCCAAAGTATTTATGTTTTGAAACAGAACGTTCAATTTTTTCACGTCCTAGAGCATGAACGAATTGAATAGATTCTGCGTATTTTCTCCATACAACAGAGTCGCAAAACTTATTTTTTGTTTGAAAAGTAAAGATTTGAGACCAAAGAAGGTCGTCATATTTGAACATAAATGGAAAATATAGATGCCGACTTACATCATCTTCTAAAGGTATAGATTCTACAATTTCTACATCAGACATTCGATCAAAATATCTTATGAGAGATTTCTAAAAAGAACGTATCTACACTAAATTTTTCTCCATCTATTCTTTCAAGCGTATTACCTTGATTGTTATGTGAGTAAAAATGTAGCAAATCTTTTTCAAAGGTTAACATACAAGTTTTTTCGACTTTTTTCCATGCGAAAATTATGACACCGTCCTCATCAATAGCAATCTTTGGCAAATCGTAAGAATCGTCAAGACGTTCTAGTATTAACAAAGAATTTTTGACAGACTTTTCACACGCTAGATAATCAGCATAGGGAAATAGAAATTCTTTTGTTGATTGTTGTAAAAACTTCTTAATCTTAAATTTTTTTATATAATGCGCTAAATTAGTTGTTGTGGGTTTAATATTTTTATGGCCCAGTGCATAATTATTTGCTTCATTTAGCTGTTTTGTTAAATAAGCCTTATGTTCAAGGTGAGGAGGTTCATAATAATTTTGTTCTTGCCTATCGATAAGGTCAATTGAGGAAGTTAAAGCTTCATTATCAAGCGCAGGGCGAGAAGAATTATCAGTATATAATATTTGATCTGTGTTATTCATTCTATTCTTCCCCATCTATTATTGTGAGCATCTTTGCAGGTTATATCTAAAAAGCCGTTAACAACCCAGTCATGAGCTAAATTAAACCAATCATTAAAAGGGTTAGTCATGTTACTATTAGGCAACCCTCTGGCGACAATATCCATTCTTAGAATAAGTGGCTTTTGAGCTTTAGGCAGAGCATTCATGATTTGTACGGTTAAGTGACCGCATTTATCTGGCAATAGATATGCAGATTTCCAATTAAAAGCATCTAATTTTGGTAAAAACCCATCTTTTTTTGATGACATCGGAGAGGCGTATAGAATATCTGGCAAGTCTGACACGTTTTTTGATGTATCGCTTTCATATATTTCATTTATATAACTAAGCTCTAGTTGTTTTATGTTTATACCACCGAAGCGTTCTTCTGCAAAAGAAACAAAATCATCCCAGCGTTTTTTAAAAGTCTCAAATACCACATTAAATCTAGGGTATTTTCCATCATCCATATCTAGCTTTCGCCAATTATACATAAAGCGGTTATCTTGTAACTGAATTAGCTCATGTTTCGACTTACCGACAAACCAAACTCTTGGTAATGGCGGGGACGTCTTAAAATGTAAAGTAATGGTGTCTTCCTGAGAGTCACTCATTCTATCAACAGGCGCTACATCCTGAGTATCAGGAAAATCAGCTCTAATTCGGGCCCAATAATCACCAAAATGAGCAGATTGAAATTTTTCGATAGGTTCAAATTCTACACTACATACAACCTCTATGATGGGAGGTTCTTCAAAATGAGGGTGTTCTACAGTCATTATTGCAATCTATATAATTATTAGATACACCTATAAGTTATATAGTGTTTTTTTATAAAGTGCAAGACGATAAAACACCTAACTAATTGAATCTATTTAGCGATTCTAATCAATGACTTAGTAGGCATTCTCATTTCCCCCCAAACACATCCGACAGACTAACCTTGCCTTGTCCTGGTTTCAGGGGTTGTTGTTGGCTTTTGTGGGGGGACCAGCCCATCATGTAGATGATGTCAAAGGTGACGGTGATGCGGCCCCGATGGTCGGTGAATTTATCATGATAAATTCTGGCACATTCCATCATAACCCGTGGAGAGGTCAGGCTTCGCGCTCTTTTGGTCAGGATATTCCCCTCTCCCATGCCGCGCAGTTCCTGCATCAGCTTGAAGGCATTCTCGTAAGTGACCGTGATCCGGTCCGTATCAACCACGGGCAGGGCAAATCCCGCCCGTTGCAGCAAGCTGCCGGCATTTCGCACATCAACAAAAGGGGAAATGCGCAGGCTGGCTCCGCCCCGGATGTTAACCTCGGCTTCCATGAGGCACTGGCGTAATTCGGTGAGCGTCTCGCCGCCAAGTACGGCGCCGAGGAATAAGCCGTCTGGCTTTAAGGCTTGTTTGATCTGCGCGAGACAGCCGGGCAGGTCGTTGACCCAGTGAAGACTTAAATTGCTCAAGACCAAATCAAGCGAACTAGGTTTGTAAGGCAGTAATTCCTCATCCGCCTGTACCCGGTGGCCTTTGCAGGTCGCAAGAAACTTGCCGGACAGGTCCTGATTGATAATAAATTTATCTTTCAGCCGCTCTGCCAGTGCCCCGTCATGACAACCAAGGTCGAGGATATGATTAAAAGTGCGGTTTATATCGCGGTATTTATCATAAAGACGCTCTGCTACCTCCCGGACCAGAAAATCATGAGCAGCAAAGTTATTTGCCGCCCGGTTACGGTTCCGGCGCAGGGCCTGTCGGTCAAAGACAATTGCCGGATTGTCAGAAAGATCAGTTTTTGTCATAATGGTTATATGGCATTATTACCGCAGGGGGAAAAGACCTAAATGAATGTTATGTCAAGATGGAGCCAACGCCTGTTGGATCAACTGCTGCCACCACGGTGCCTGTCCTGTGGCATATTGGTGCAGGATACGGGGCGGATATGTTCTGATTGCTGGAAAGGGTTGGAATTTTTGCAGGGACCGGCGTGCCATTGTTGCGGCCACCCCTTTGAATTTCAGGTGGAAAAGTCTTTGTGTGGAAATTGTATGAAAAAGCGGCCTGCCTATGACCGGGCGCGGGCGGCGGTGCGTTATGATGATGGCTCGCGCCGTATGATCATTTCTTTCAAGCATAATGACCGAACCGATTATGCCGATTTCTTTGGTCAATTGCTGTTGCAGGCCGGGCAGGAACTGGATTCGACAGAGGCCATTGTCACTCCCGTACCGCTTCATAAAAAACGCCTTGGCAAACGGCGGTATAATCAGGCAGCAATTATGGGACAAGCGTTCGCCGCAAAAAAAGCCTTTGACTATATTCCTGATATGCTGTCCCGCGAAAAACACACTCCGGCCCAGAATGGCAACTATGGCCGGCGCAAGCGCAATGTGGCCGGCGCCTTTGAGCTTAGGTCCAGATATCAGGATATGATCAAGGGCCGTTCGATCATTCTGGTTGATGATGTCTATACCACCGGGGCCACGGTAGGAGCCTGTGCGCGAACCTTAAAAGGGGCCGGAGCCGGGCGGGTGGACATACTGACATTGGCAAGGGTTTGTCAACTATCTTGAACTATAATAACACCGTCCCTATATTAGAGCTTAAGTAAATTTAGAACTGAAGTGACGAAGATGAAAAAAATTACGATCTATACTAAATTGTTGTGTCCCTTTTGCATCGGCGCAAAATCATTGCTGAAGAAAAAGGGTCAGAAGTTCGATGAGATTGATATTGGCAAAAAGCCGGATCAGCGCTCCGTGATGATTGATCGCGCGCGGGGGGGTCATACGGTGCCACAAATATTCATTGAGGATCAGCATGTGGGCGGCTGTGATGACCTGTTTGATCTTGAACGGACCGGTAAGCTAGACGCCCTGTTGGCATGATGCCCCAAAAACCTCAACAGGGAAAATTTTCCGTAGGGTTGGTTCAGATGTCATCCACAAATCAGGTGGCTGAAAATATGACCTCTGCGGAAAATTTGATTCGTGATGCCGCGTCCCGAGGTGCCGAAATGGTTCTGACCCCGGAAATGACTACCCTGCTTGAGCTGGACCGAAGCGCCCTGCTCAGCAAAATATATTCCCAGGACGATGACCCCAGCCTGCCCGTTTTTCAGGCTTTGGCAAGTGAGCTTAATATTTGGCTGGTGATCGGGTCTATGGCCATTAAGCAGGGTGGCAAGATTGCCAACCGTTGTTTTGTTATCTCGCCCATGGGTAAAATTGTTACCCATTATGATAAAATTCATATGTTTGATGTTGATTTGCCCGGCGGCGAACAATATCGGGAGTCCCGATCCTATGAAGCGGGCAGCCAAGCGGTTGTTGCTGAAACGCCGTGGGGTAATATGGGCTTAAGTATATGCTATGATTTGCGTTTTCCTTACTTGTACCGGAAACTGGCACAGACGGGGGCCAGCATGATAAGCGTTCCCGCCGCCTTTACGGCGGTGACCGGGCGTGCTCACTGGCATGTTTTGCTTCGTGCGCGGGCCATTGAAAACGGGGCCTATGTTTTTGCCCCCGCCCAGACAAGAAGCCATATGAGCGCCAAGGGCAACGCGCGGGAAACATTTGGTCATTCACTTTTTGTTGACCCTTGGGGTGATATAATAGATGATGGCGGCGTGGATGTAGGCGTCACTGTTGCGGAAATTGATTTATCTCTGGTTGAGAGGGCAAGGTCAAGAATTCCGTCATTGAACCACGACCAGACAATAATATCGTAATAGAAGTAAGATTAAAGAAGTAATGGATGGATTTTTGGTATGATCGTTTTTGATCTCAAGTGTGAAGATAATCATGTTTTTGAGGCATGGTTTCAAAATAGTGATGCTTATGAAAATCAGGCCCAGGACGGTCTGGTTGAATGCCCGTTTTGTGGCAGCTCTGACATTACAAAATCACTGATGTCGCCAAATATTCCCGCCAAAGGTAACAGCGGTACCAAAAAAACGCCGGCTTTTGTCGCCGCCGATCATATGGTTACCGCCAGTGCCAATGTGCCGGAAACTATGGAAGCCAGTGCCGAGGATGTAAAGCGTGCCCTTGACCATATGCATAACACCATGAAAAAATATCGCAATCATGTGAAAAAAGAATGTGAATATGTCGGCGAAAATTTCGCCAAGGAAGCCCGCGCCATTCACGAAGGTGACGCAGAACTACGCGGCATTTACGGTGAAGCCACGCTGGAAGAAACCGAAGAACTTCTTAATGATGGCGTTGATATCCTTCCCGTACCGGGCCTTGGCAAGCTGGACAGTTGACCAACCCTCTTGGCGTCATTGTTGCAGGCGGGCAGTCCCGCAGATTTAATGAAAGCCGCCCCGAAGAAATTGATAAATTTCTAATGCCTTTTGGTAAGACAACCTTGCTTGAGTATATCATAGACAGGGCAAAAAAACAGGTTCCTAATCTGATTCTGAATGTGAATGGTGACGTGGATCGGGTATTGCCCTATGGTCTGGACATCATTAAAGACGACTTTTCTGATGCCGGACCCCTTGGGGGCATTTATACCGCCATGAAAGAAGCGGCGGCAAAAGGTCATAGCCATATTGTCACCTTTTCCAGTGACAGTCCGTATTTTCCCGATGATTATGTTACCCGGCTTACGGAACGACAGGATATCAAGATAGCCATTGCCAGCTCGGGCGAAAAATATCACCCGGTCATGGGGCTTTTCGAGGTTTCGTTACGGGATGATCTGAAGGCCTATCTGGAAAGCGGTGAGCGGCGGGTCATGTGGTGGGTCAGGCGACATCCTTACCGACAAGTTGTCTGGGACAAGAAAAACCCTGATCCTTTTCTCAATATCAATACAGAACAGGATTTGGCAGAGGCGGAAAAATTCCTTTAAAGAATCCGCTTCTTTGGGTCACAATAGATATTCATTCCCTCCCGGCGGGTGAAAGCGATCAGGCTTAAACCCGATTCTTCTGCCAGTTTCAGGGCCAGGTCCGTTGTGGCTGAAACCGCAGCCAGCACCGGAATGCCAAAGGTCGCACATTTGTGAACCATTTCAAAACTACACCTGCTGGTGATCAGGGCAAAGCCCTCTGCTGGATTGATCTGTTCACGCATCATATGACCGATCAGCTTGTCCAGTGCATTATGGCGGCCAATATCTTCTCGGACAGTCAGAATTTCGCCCTTGCCGGAGACAAAGGCGGCGGCATGCAGGGCGCCGGTTTTCTTATTCTGGACCTGTTGGTCGGATAGCATTTTCATGCTGGCAAAGATAACATCCGCTTTTACATTGAGATTGCTTTTTATGGGATTCAATGGCCGGATCGCATGATCAAGCCGGTCAACACCACACAGGCCACAGCCCGTACGACCAGCCAGAGTTCTTTTAAACTGATCCAGACGGTTAAAACAATCAGGTGTGATTTCCAGCGATGCAATGAATCCCTTGTCGGCGGGGGCCACATTCAAATCCATAACATCGTCAAGGCTGTCGATAATGCCTTCGGTCAGACTGAAACCAAGGGTGAAATCTTTAATATCAATGGGTGAAACCATCATAACCGCATGGCTGATACAGTTATATTCCAGCGCGAGAGGAATCTCGCTGGCCACAAGGCGCTCTTCAACCCAGGATTTTTCCGGTCGCCATATACGCGGATTATATGTTTTTGTTGGGCTATCCATTTTGTGCCTTTTTGCCATTTTGCGTCTTTTGGGCAAGCACAAGATAATTGACGGAAAAATCCCGCTCGTCCAGCGACCATTCAGAGGAAAAGGGGTGATAGACCATCCCCTTCAGGTCAATGGTTTCAAAGGCACAGTTACTCAAGGCCCGCGCCAGTTCCGAAGGTTTGAGAAATCTATGCCAGTCATGGGTGCCTTTGGGCAGCCAGCGCATGATATATTCTGCGCCCGCAATGGCCATGGCCCATGATTTTGCTGTACGGTTCAGGGTCGACATCACCATGCAACCCTCATTCTTGAGCAGGCTGTGGCAGGCCGTGAGAAATGACGGGATATCGGCCACATGCTCGATAACCTCCATATTAAGGATAGCGTCAAATTTCTCACCCGCTTTTGCCAGTTCTTCTGCGGTGATATTACGGTAATCAACGGCAATGCCCATTTCGTCTGCGTGTGCCTGTGCTGTTTTGATGTTTTTTTCTGAGGCATCGGCGCCGACCATGGCAGCACCGAGGCGGGCCATAGGCTCCGACAGCAAACCGCCGCCGCAGCCAATATCAAGAATTCGAAGCCCCTTGAGCGGTAAAGCATCCTGAGTATTGCGGCCAAAATGTTCACACAGGCTATCCCGAGCGTAGCCTATGCGGGTCGGGTTGAGCTTATGCAGAGGCTTGAAAGGGCCGTTAGGGTCCCACCAGGTTGCTGCCATGGCGGAAAAATGGGCAATTTCCGCCGGATCAACAGAAGCAGATTGTTGTCGGGAGTTGAGTTTTTCTTTATTACCGGGTTTTTCTTTATTAATAGTCATAAAAATTCTTTTTGCGTTATTCTGACCCTAATTTAGTCAAAGTTTCATTATATTCCAGCAAAAACCATATAATATTTAATTGGCACCTTGCGCGACGACCCTTTAAACGTATATGTATAGCGCGCATTTAAGGCAAAAGAGTTTAACTATGTCACGAATAGTAATGAAATTTGGCGGAACATCCGTCGCCAATCTTGAACGCATTCGCGCCGTTGCGGAGCGGGTTAAACAGGAGGCTGACGCCGGCAATCAGGTTGCGGTGGTTGTGTCTGCTATGGCAGGAACCACGGACCAGCTTATCAAATGGGTAGAGGAAGCCTCACCTCTGCATGATGCGCGGGAATATGACGCGGTGGTCTCATCCGGTGAACAGGTTACCGCAGGTCTTTTGGCTCTGGTTCTACAGAATATGGGAATTTCCGCCCGCTCGTGGCTGGGTTGGCAGGTGCCCTTCAAGACAAACAATGTACATGGTTCTGCCCGTATAGAAAATATTGATACGACCCAGATGATTGATAGGCTGGAAGATAATATTGTTTGTATCATGGCGGGTTTTCAGGGTATTTCAGATGATAACCGGATCACAACGCTTGGCCGGGGTGGCTCGGATACCTCTGCGGTAGCGCTGGCGGCGGCATTAAATGCGGACCGTTGTGATATTTATACGGATGTGGAAGGGGTTTATACCACTGACCCCCGTATTGTCTCTGCGGCGCGCAAGCTGGATAAGGTAACATATGAAGAAATGCTTGAAATGGCGTCCCTAGGGGCCAAGGTGCTGCAAACGCGCTCAGTCAGTATGGCCATGAATCACGGTGTACGGGTTCAGGTATTGTCAAGTTTTACGGATAAACCAGGAACGCTGGTTGTTGATGAGGATGAAATTGTGGAAAAACAAGTCGTAAGCGGCATAGCCTATGCCAAAGATGAAGCCAAAATTACTTTGGTCGGGGTGCAGAATACACCCGGTATCGCCGGAGAGATTTTCGGACCGCTGGCAGAGGGCAATGTCAATGTGGATATGATCATTCAGAATATTTCCGAAGACGGCAAGAAAACCGACCTGACCTTTACCGTTCCTGAAGGTGATGTGGATAAGGCTGAGGCAATCCTGAAAGACACGGGCCATGTGAAATATGCCAAGCTCATGAGTGATACGGAAGTGGTCAAAATTTCTGTTATCGGCGTTGGTATGCGCTCCCATGCAGGGGTTGCCGCGCGTATGTTTGAGACACTGGCGGCCAAAGGCATCAACATTCAGGTTATTTCCACTTCGGAAATTAAAATCAGTGTGTTGATAAGGGCAGAATATTATGAATTGGCTGTCCGGGCGTTGCATACAGTTTTCGGTCTTGATTCTGATCAGGAATAATAAAGAATAATTTCATAAGGAATAAGCAGATGAATACTTCCGGTCATGAGCGGTTGGCAGAACTGTGGCAAAGAGGAAAAGAATTTCTGGGTGTTGAGCATGCCATTCTCGGCGGAGCCATGAGCTGGCTATCAGAAAGAAATCTGGTTTCCGCTATTTCAAATGCCGGCGGGTTTGGTGTGATTGCCTGCGGCAGTATGACCCCTGATCTTCTGGAGGCAGAAATCACAGCCACTTACGCTATGACTGACAAGCCCTTTGCGGTAAATCTGATCACCATGCATCCCCAGATTGCTGATCTTATTGATGTTTGTTTGCGTCATAAAGTTGGCCATGTGGTATTGGCGGGCGGTATTCCGGCGGCGGTAGATATCAAGCGTCTGAAAGATGGCGGAGCCAAGGTAATCTGTTTCGCGCCAGCCTTGATTTTGGCAAAAAAACTGATCAGGTCAGGGGCTGATGCTATTGTCATCGAAGGGTCCGAGGCTGGGGGTCATATCGGGCCGGTATCAACATCGGTTCTGGCTCAGGAAATTTTGCCTCATGTCAAAGATGTGCCGGTTTTTGTTGCTGGCGGTATAGGCCGTGGGGAAACTTTGGCGGCCTATCTTGAGATGGGGGCTGTGGGGGTTCAGCTTGGCACACTTTTTGTCTGTGCCACAGAATCTATCGCCCATGAAAAATTTAAAAAGGCTTTCTTGAGAGGCAATAGCCGGGATGCCATTACCTCAGTGCAACTGGACCCGCGTTTTCCGGTGATTCCGGTTCGGGCGTTGAAAAATAAGGCCTCAGAATCTTTCATGCAGGCCCAACGGGATATTATCGCCCAGCATCAAAACGGGGATATGGATATGAAAGAAGCCCAGCTGGCCATTGAACATTATTGGGCCGGTGCCTTGCGCAAGGCCGTGATCGAAGGTGATGTGGATGCGGGCTCACTCATGGCCGGTCAAATTGTGGGGACGGTTAAAACAGAGCAGCCAACCCAAGAAATCATTGATGGGCTTGTGGAACAGGCGATTGATTATTTATCCGACAAATGATGTGATATAAGGTATTTTAACTTTAGGGGAATTGGTCATAAAGGAGGGGAATAGTGACTCCGGTTAGTAATGCACCTCGTCAATTATTAAGACGATTGCATAGAATTATGGCGGGTGCCGGCAGTGCCGAGCAACGCCTGACCGAAGTCGTGCGCCTTGTGGCCAGCAATATGATTGCCGAGGTATGTTCAGTATATTTCATGCGTGGTGGTGAAATTTTAGAACTTTTTGCCACAGAAGGCCTGAAAGAATCGGCGGTTCATAATACGCGCCTGCGGGCGGGTGAAGGTCTGGTGGGGCATATTGCCGCAACAGGTCTGCCGCTGAATCTGTCCAATGCCCAGAAACATCCGAAATTTGTTTATCGGGCGGAAACCGGGGAAGAAATTTATCATTCCTTGATGGGGGTTCCGATCCTGCGGGCCGGGAAAGTGGTCGGGGTATTGGTAATACAAAATAAAACTCAGCGTCAATATATGCAGGAAGAAAAAGAATCCCTACAGACCGTGGCTATGGTCATGGCGGAACTTGTGGCTAGTGGTGATCTGTTTGACCCGCTGGAGCTGCAGGAGGCCACTTTGGAGCGGGCGGCCACATCACGGTTTGAAGGCGTGGTATTTGCCGAAGGTATGGCCGAAGGGGTCGCCATCTTCCATGAACCAAAAATTGAGGTGATTAAACATCTGACCGATAATATTCCGCAGGAAAAAACCCGTCTTGCTGCGGCGCTGATGGCCCTACAGGAACAGATTGAGGAAATGATGTCGGCTGAGGATGTGCGTCATCAGGGCGAACATCAGGAAATTCTCGATGTCTATATGCTGTTTGCCAAAGATAAAGGCTGGAAGTCAAAGATTGAGGCCATCATTGATACGGGCCTGACCGCAGAAGCCGCTGTGGAAAAGGTTCAGCTTAATAACCGGGCGCGTATGCAGAAAATGACCGATCCTTATCTTCGGGAACGGCTGAGCGACCTGGATGATCTGGCCAACCGGCTGAACCGGCATCTGATGGGAATAGTGGGGACGGCGGCATCGGAAAACCTACCGGATAAAGTCATTCTCATAGCCCAGAATATGGGACCGGCGGACTTGCTGGATTATGACCGGGAAAAACTTTGCGGCGTTATTCTTCAGGATGGATCACAGACAGCCCATGTGTCTATCGTTGCCCGTGCTCTAGGGATTCCCATGGTCGGTCAGGTTGGAGAAGCTGTGCTGACGGTAGCGGAAAGCGAGCGTGTCATTGTTAATGGCGTTGAAGGCATTGTATATTTCTCCCCACCTACCGAGGTTTTGCAGAGCTATCAGGAAAGTATCGAATCGCGTAACGCTATGCTGGCCGAATATGATGCCCTGCGTGATTTGCCGGCTAAAACACTGGACGGGGTTGATGTAGAACTTTTGGTAAATGCGGGGCTGAGCATAGATATAGAGGGCCTGAAACGAACCGGAGCCACAGGTGTCGGGCTGTTTAGGACAGAATTTCAGTTTATGGTCAGTGCATCCCTGCCACGGGTTGGGCCACAGGCTGAGTTTTATCGGGAAATTCTGGAATCGGCGGATGGCAAACCGGTGGTTTTCCGTACATTGGATATTGGCGGCGATAAGCCGGTATCTTTCCTGAAACGGGATGATGAGGCCAATCCGGCTTTGGGGTGGCGCGCCATTCGCATAGCCTTTGATCGTCCGGCCTTGTTGCGTTATCAGGTTCGGGCACTGTTGAAAGCGGCAGAAGGCCGGGAGTTGAGTATCATGTTCCCTATGATATCGGATGTTTCCGAATTTAAAATGGCCCGCGAAATTCTGGATAAGGAAATCACCCGCCAGAAAAAACGCAATAGCCCTCTGCCAAAAAAAATTCGTGTGGGCACCATGCTGGAAGTTCCGGCATTGATCTGGCAGCTGGATAACTTGCTGCCTCTGCTGGACTTTATTTCCATCGGCAGTAATGACCTAATGCAGTTTTTCTTTGCCTGTGATCGGGAAAACCCAAAATTAGCAGGACGGTATGATCCCATCTCGCCACCGGCATTGAAGATGTTAAAATCCATTGTTGATAAATGTAATGACTATAAGGTGCCCATAACCCTCTGCGGGGAAATAGGGGGTAAACCTGTAACGGCTCTCGCTTTACTGGCAATTGGTTTCCGGCGTTTGTCCATAGCGCCCGCTTCAGTCGGTCCGGTAAAAATGATGATTCGCAGTCTGGACTTGGCGGGTGTAGAGGATTATATGGCCGGATTACTGAGTCGTTCTGATCACAGTCTTCGGGGACTACTGATCGCCTTTGCCAAGGATCATGGCATCAAGATATGACCTTTAGGGCCATTTTTTCCTTAAATTAGCACTATTTGCAGATTTTTGTTGACTCTTTAAATCAGTTTAATGTTCACTAATTCTCGCAAAATGCTAAAGGCCTTTCAGCTAAAAGTGAATAAATAGTTAATTTTAATCATCTTGAGTCTATCGGTTAATAAAATAGCAAGCATATTAGGGTAAACTGCACCGGAACAGTAGATATATGCAGGGTTGTGTTTTAAACGCATATATATAGCTATGTAAGTTCAGGGCAAATTTTGAGTAGTAGGGATAAAGTTAGGTGAACCAAGGTCTTTTCGCAGAAAATAATTTGGATTGTGAAATATCCACAGCAGAAGTGCTGGATGATGTAATGACCGTAGGTCAGAAGCTATCCGATGCTCGACTTGCTTCGAGCGAAAGGGACATAGAAAAAATTTCCAGCGAATTATGTATTAGGCCTCATTTGCTTGAGGCATTGGAGCAGGATGATTTCGATAATTTTCCTTCGGCCTGTTATGCTGCCGGATTTTTGAAGAATTATGCGTCATATCTTGGGCTTAATGTGGGGCAAATTGTTGCTCAATATAAACGCGAATTTCAAGGCAGTACTGAAAAAGTGAATTTGGTTTTTCTCGAAGTGGAGAAAACCCATAATCCCGCTCAGCAGATTATTGTCTCCCTTGTCATATTGAGCGCGCTTGTGCTTTATGGCGTCTGGTATTTTGCCAGTGGTAACAATAACATTTCATTATCGTCATTACCGGATGTGTCAGAAGTTACCTCGAATATTCTGGTATCTGTAACAGGCGAAGATCAGAAAACCGAACAAAAATTGATATCCTATGCTGAGGTAAAAACGCCGCCCTTGTCTTCAGAGGCTCTTGGACAGGATCAGGGGTTCCATCTGGTACAGCAGGTAAATGCCACGCCATTGGAGACAAAGACCAAAAAGGCTACACTTGTCGCTGAACAGGTTCGCCTGTCGGTACGGGAGGATGCATGGATTCGTATTGTCGGTGCGGATCGGCAGATATTAGTGGACCGTATTTTGCTGGCGGGCGAAGAATTTTATATGACCGACCGCAAGAATATGACCCTGATGACCAACAATGCCGGTGCCGTGTCGCTCTTTGTTGGTGATATTGCAGTTTCTTTTCTGGGAAAGTCCGGGGAAATTCGGGATAATATCAGCCTGAACAAAAATGACCTGCTTATGAAAACGGCTCAGTTGTCGCCTTAGAATCATTTCTGCGGGATTTTCTTAAAATAATAACACATATTAGCGATTCCCCTTGATCTTGGGGAAAGGATTCCGCATGTTGGCGGCCTGAATAAAGATGGAATCTGAAAGATTATGAGCATTCGACCTTACCGGGACATTTTGCGTCGAAAAACGCGACAGATCATGGTGGGTAATGTTGCCGTGGGTGGCGATGCACCAATCTCTGTGCAAAGCATGACAAATACCCTGACCACAGATGTACAGGGTACTATCCGGCAAATCAGACAAATGGAAGAAGCGGGTGCAGACATTGTACGGGTTTCATGCCCTGACATAGAATCAACCGGAGCCTTGAAAGACATTATTTCCGGGGTAACAGTACCGATAGTAGCCGACATTCATTTTCATTATAAGCGCGCTATCGAGGCCGCTGAAGCTGGCGCCGCCTGTCTGCGGATTAATCCCGGTAATATTGGCTCACCTGAGCGGGTACGCGAAGTGGTCAAGGCGGCCAAGGATCATGGCTGTTCCATGCGGATTGGTGTTAATGCCGGGTCGCTGGAGAAGCATTTGCTGGAACAATATGGTGAACCCTGCCCCGATGCCATGGTGCAAAGCGCGTTGGAACATGCCAGAATTCTGGAAGACAATGATTTCTTTGAATTCAAGATCAGTGTCAAGGCGTCGGACGTCTTTCTGGCTGTGGCGGCTTATCAGGGCTTGTCAGAAGCCAGTGATTATCCACTGCATCTTGGCATAACCGAGGCAGGGGCTTTGCGGGCTGGTACGGTGAAATCCTCTATTGGCATGGGCATGCTTTTATGGTCCGGCATAGGTGACAGTATCCGCGTGTCCCTGTCTGCAGATCCGGTGGAAGAGGTCAAGGTCGGCTTTGACATGCTCAAAAGTCTGGATATTCGCCACCGGGGCGTCAGGATTGTTTCCTGCCCATCCTGCGCGCGACAGGCCTATCCGGTGATAAAAACGGTGGAACTGCTAGAAAAAAAGCTTGAACATATTTCAACACCACTGAGCTTGAGTATCATTGGTTGTGTGGTTAACGGCCCGGGAGAAGCGCGGGAGACGGACATTGGTCTGACCGGGGGCGGCAATGGCAATCACATGATTTATCTGGGCGGTATATCTGATCATAAAATTGATGATGACAAGCTTGTTGATCATATAGTAGACCTTGTAGAGAAAAAAGCGGCAGCGTTAGAAGCCGAAAAGAAAAAAGTTTAAGGAGCAGCCAGTGGCGAAATTACAGCCGGGCCCAAAATTACAACCTGTAAGGGGGACCCACGATATTTTGGGCGACAAAGCACGGGCTTTTCGGTTCATACAGGGGGTGTTTCAGGATGTTGCCATCCGCTTTGGTCATCAGGAAATCAGCACGCCGATTTTTGAATTTACCGAAGTTTTCAAACGCACGCTGGGGGAAACATCGGATGTGGTATCCAAGGAAATGTATACCTTTGAAGATCGCGGCGGTGAATTCCTAACGTTGCGCCCGGAATATACCGCCGGCATTGCCCGTGCCTTTATCTCTAACGGCCTACAACAATCACTGCCGTGTAAATTTTATGGTTTTGGCCCCATGTTCCGTTACGAACGTCCGCAAAAGGGCCGCATGCGGCAATTTCATCAAATGGATGTTGAAATTTTGGGTGTGCCGGAGCCGCAGGCGGATATTGAAGTTCTGGCCATTGCCGCAACTCTGCTCACCGAACTTAAGCTGATCGATGATGTCACGCTGGAGATAAACAGCCTTGGCGATACGGAAAGCCGCAATGATTATCGCGATGCACTGGTCACCTATTTTGAGGCCCATAAAGACCAATTGAGTGAAGATAGCCTCGCCCGACTGACTAAAAACCCCATGCGTATATTGGACAGTAAAGACGAAGGTGACCGGGCGTTGGTGGAAAATGCCCCCCGCATTTCTGCATATTATAATGACCCGACCAAAGCTTTTTTTGACGAAGTAATATCTGGGCTGGATGCGCTTGACATTAAATATGTTATCAATGAGCGGTTGGTGCGCGGCCTTGACTATTACTGCCATACGGCTTTTGAATTTATCACCACCAAGCTGGGGGCGCAGGGCACCGTTTTGGCCGGGGGCCGTTATGACGGTCTGATGGAATTAATGGGCGGTCCACCCACAGCCGGTATTGGATGGGCTGCGGGGATGGAACGCATGGCGGAGCTTGTCAGCCCTGATTTAGTTCTAAATGAGCCGCGCCCTATCGCCCTTATTCCCGTTGGGCCGGACTGTCAGTCAGAAGCCCTGAAAATTGCACAGCAGTTGCGCATAGCGGGTCATGCCGTTCATATGTCTTACAAGGGCAATATGAAAAAACGCATGAAGCGGGCTAATAACGCCAATGCAAATGAAGCCGTGATTATAGGCGAGGATGAGCTGGCACGCGGCATGGCCACGATCAAGAATTTAAATGATGGCAAACAACAAGAAATCGCTCTGGACAAGATCTTGAATTATTTGGATCAGTATCTTTCTTTGGAAGTTAAAAAACGATGATACCACAAGAAAGACTAGAACAGCTGATCACCCGCCATGAAGAACTGGAACATATGATGTCTCAGTCGGCAGAGCTTTCGTCCGATGAAATTATCGCCCTGTCCAAGGAATATTCTGACCTGTCCCCGGTCGTGAAGGCGGCTCAAAATTATCTGTCCATGATCAATGAAATGATCGAATTGGCTGAGATGATTACCGATAAAGATATTGACCCTGAAATGAAAGAGCTGGCGGAAATGGAACTGCCGGACCTGAAAAAACGTCTGCCCGCGTTTGAACGGGAAATGGAAATCATGCTTCTGCCTAAAGATGTGGATGATGATAAAAACGCCCTTCTTGAAATTCGCGCCGGTACAGGCGGGGATGAAGCCGCGCTGTTTGCCGGCGACCTTTTCCGCATGTATCAGCGTTATGCCCAGCTCGAAGGCTGGAAATTTGACGTGGTCAATTCATCCAGTAGCGATGTAGGCGGTTTTAAAGAGGTGATCATCTCGGTCTCTGGCAAGGGCGTGTTTGCCAAGCTCAAGCATGAATCCGGCGGCCATCGGGTACAGCGGGTGCCAGATACGGAAACCGGCGGACGTATTCATACTTCTGCGGCAACGGTCGCGGTGATGCCGGAGGTGGAGGAGGTGGATATCAAGCTGGATGATAATGACATTCGCATTGATATTTTTCGCGCCAGTGGCCCCGGCGGCCAAAGCGTGAATACCACCGACAGCGCGGTGCGCATGACCCATATTCCCACCGGAATCACCGTGCAGCAACAGGATGAAAAATCACAGCTTAAAAACCGACAGAAGGCTATGAAAGTCTTGATGGCGCGGGTTTATGATGCGGAGCGGGCCATACGGGATGCGGAACGGGCCGCCGAGCGCAAGGAGCAGGTGGGCAGCGGCGACCGGTCGGGCCGTATACGCACCTATAATTTTCCCCAAGGTCGGGTGACAGACCACCGAATCAACCTGACTCTCTATAAGCTGGACCAGATAATGGCGGGAGATGGCCTGGAAGAGGTGATCACTGCCCTGATCAACGAAGACCAGGCGGCATTGCTTGCTGAAATGAATGGCTAGTTTATCTTTTTTATTTTCTTAGGGCCAGCATGACCCTGACCAGTAACTGGTCAAAATCCCCGGCATGTTTTTGGGTTAAGGCAATCTGGGCTTTGTCGCAGGCGGTCCCCGGGTCTGCTCTGCGGTTAACGGCATCAATGCGCTGCCATTGATCCGCGTCCAGCGCGAAATGTTTGTTGCCTAACATCAGTTGCGGATTCTCATAAAAATAATATAGCATACGGCTGTAGTCGGCGGGACAATAGCCTGAATGGCGCAAGATTTTGTCTGTTATCTTATCAACCTCCAGTTCGTGTTCCGCTTTGATGATATCGGTCTTATTCACAGAATACTCATAGTCTTTATTATGATAGCGGGGCCGTTCCAGAATTTCGGCCCCTTTTTTGTGAAAGGCCCCGGTTGCTTGCGGCATATTATTTTCATCAGGATATTGTGGTCGGATCGTGGATTTTAGATAACCCGTTACCGACGACTTTTCCTGACCATCATGGTTATCCTCTGGCAGGGGTGGTGTTGCTACAAAATCAAGGCTGATATGGGCTGTCAGATGGGCCAGTGTGGACACAAGCTGGTTAATGTCTTTCATCTGTTTCAGAAAGCCGTAAGAAAGACTGATGGATGATGGCGTGAGGATCGTCTTTCGTTTTTTATCATCGATAATATGGATAGTGATATTGCGGTTTTTTATCCCGCTGACATGGACCAACTGATCCTGTATATCTTGAAGAAACAGGGTTTTTTCCGGTTTATTGTCATCTGACTGGGCCAAAGAAGTCAGGCTGATGGCGGTCATCATAGCCAGGATGACGATTTTCGGGAATGTTTCAGAAATAAATTTGTGCATTTTCATCATTCTTCTCATTATGCTATGAGGGAAGCATAGCATTCTGGGCCATAAACGGAAATGAAATAAACGTGAAAACGCTAAGAGAAATAAGAAAAAATGCCATCCACCAGCTTGAAGGTGCGGCTAGCGATCATGCGCAGTTGGATGTGGATTTGCTTCTGGCGGCGGCTTTGGGATTAAACAAGCTGGACATCATTCTGGAACCGGACCGGGAAGTGAATCAAAAACAAGTCACTTTTTTTGATAACATGCTTATCAGAAGGCTTGCGCGGGAACCCATGTCACAGATATTGGGAAAAAAAGATTTCTGGAACCATAGTTTCACCGTAAACCGCCATTGTCTGACACCCCGACCCGACAGTGAAACCCTGATTGAGAGCGCGCTAAAAGCTATTTCAGATAAAAAGGCTGTGTTACATATTCTTGATCTTGGCACGGGAAGCGGGTGTCTGCTGTTGTCCTTGATGAGTGAATTGCCTAATAGTATTGGCGTCGGTATTGATATTTCTGATAAGGCGTTGGCTATTGCCAAGACAAATGCTAAACGGCTTGGGCTTCTGGAAAGATGTGAATTTATCCAGAGCGATTGGGCAGAACAACTACCCGCATCGGCAAAATTTGACATTATTTTATGTAACCCGCCCTATATTGCCGAAGCGGAAAAAAGGGATCTTGCCCCGGATGTTAGGGATTATGAACCTCATATGGCCTTATTCGCAGACAATAATGGTTGTCGGGAATATGAAAGGCTGGCAGAAATCATACCCGCCCTTGGCCAGGCCGGGACTCATGTTTTTTTAGAAATCGGTCATACTCAGGGGCAAAGCGTTTTGGCAATTTTCAATAAAACTGTAGCCAAGAATATCCGTATTATCCCGGATTTGGCGGGTCGGGACCGTTGTGTGGCACTAAATTTATAAAAAACGACCAAAATCATACGATTAATGTTGGCATTTGGCTGCTATAGGGGTAGTGTATAGCCACTCTATAGAGAGTTAAGGGTACGGGAGCATTATGGAGATAATACCCCGGCAACATGAACCCCAGATATTTAGATATTTGAAAAAGTAACCGCTGTCAGGCAGGATGGTTTACGGAAATTGTAAATACATCATGTTGGTATCAGCCACTATTTAGCGTAGTTTTCATGAAACAGAATCAAAATACCCGGCATAACAGGCAGGGCCGCTCAGGTCAGCATAATAATCAGAAACGATCAAATAAAGGCCGCCATAATCAAAACCGACAGCAACAGCAACCTAATTCGCCGAACCGGCAAATAGATAGCCGCGGTCCAGGGGGAAATCAACGCGGCAATGCTAAACAGCTTTACGAAAAATACAAAACCCTGGCTCAGGAAAGACGATCATCTGACCGACAGGAATCTGAATCCCTGTATCAATATGCGGATCACTATTATCGCATAAATGCCGAGTTTGCCGCCGCCGATGCAGCCAATCAGGCAAAGCGGGAAAAAGAACGGGTCAGAAAAGCTGAAGAAGAAGCTGAACGGCGCGCAAAGGCACCTATAGAAAAAAGCCAGCCTGTGGAATCGGCGCCAGCGGCCCCGGCACCAGAAAATTCAGAAGCTGAGAATTCAACCCCCGAAGAACCACAAAAAAAGGCCGTCCGGAAACCCCGCCGGAAAGCAACACCAAAAACGGAAGAACCAGTAGTACAGAAGGCAGAAGCCTAGACCTCAATAGTATAAAATTCTCCTGCCCCCTTGTGTGATAAAATTACCACACTATATAAAGGAAGTTGGTTTATAAAAGGAGCGAGAGGCGCATGGATTTTGAAAAATACACTGATAGGACAAAAGGGTTCATCCAGTCGGCACAGGGCTATGCCATCCGCGAAGGCCATCAGCGGTTCACGCCTGAACATATTCTGAAAGTCATTCTGGAAGATGAAGAAGGTCTCGCGGCCAATTTAATGATCGCTGCCGGGGCCGATTCCAAAGCAGCCATCAATGCTGTGGAAAGCCATGTGCTCGCCTACCCCAAAGTTGAAGGCAATGGTGCCGGACAATTATATCTTTCAGCCGAAACTGCCCGCCTGTTTGAAAGTGCCGAGGAAATCGCAAAAAAAGCAGGTGATGATTATGTCACCGTGGAACGGATGCTGCTGGCACTGGTGTTGGCTAAAGATACTGAATCAGAAAAGATTTTAAAGTCTGCGGGCCTCACCGCGCAAAAACTTAATGCCGCCATTAATGAAATTCGCAAAGGCCGGACCGCTTCCAGCGCCTCTGCTGAAGACAGTTATGAGGCCCTGAAAAAATATGCTCAGGACTTAACCCAATCCGCTCGCGATGGTAAACTTGATCCGGTCATTGGCCGGGACGAGGAAATTCGTCGTACGGTACAGGTGCTATCCCGTCGCCGTAAAAATAACCCTGTTCTGATCGGGGAGCCGGGCGTGGGTAAAACCGCCATCGTCGAAGGGTTGGCCCTTCGTATTATTGGTGGTGATGTGCCCAGCAGCCTTGCCCAAAAGCGCATTATGATGCTGGATATGGGGGCCATGATTGCCGGGGCCAAATACCGGGGCGAATTTGAAGAACGGCTGAAAGCGGTACTACAGGAAGTTTCGGCTTCTGATGGTGAAATTATTCTGTTCATTGATGAAATGCACACTATCGTCGGGGCCGGGGCTTCAGAAGGCTCTATGGATGCGTCTAATCTGCTGAAACCGGCTTTGGCACGGGGGGAATTACATTGCATTGGTGCGACCACCCTGAATGAATACCGCAAATATGTGGAGAAAGACGCAGCGTTAGAGCGGCGGTTCCAGCCGGTGATGGTGACAGAGCCAACGGTGGAGGATACGATTTCCATTTTGCGGGGCCTGAAGGAAAAATACGAACTTCACCATGGTATCCGTATTACAGATAGCGCCACAGTCGCCGCTGCCGTACTCTCCAACCGTTATATCAATGACCGGTTCCTGCCTGATAAAGCCATTGACCTGATGGATGAGGCCGCATCACGGATTAAAATGGAGGTAGACAGCAAGCCTTCTGAATTGGATGAGCTAGATCGCCGGATTATTCAGCTTAAAATAGAGCGGGAGGCACTGCTTAAGGAAAAAGACAAGGCTTCCAAGGAAAGATTGCACAAGCTCGACAAGGAGCTGGGCGAACTGGAACAAAATTCATCAAGTCTGACTGCCCAGTGGAATCTGGAGAAAGACCGCATAGCCGGCGATGTGAAAATCAAGGAACAGCTAGACCAGGCCCGTATCGAACTGGAACAGGCCGAACGGCGCGGTGACTTGGCGAAAGCCGGGGAATTGGCCTACGGCATTATTCCCAAGCTAGAGAGTGCGCTGGAGGTTGCCTCTTCTCCTGAAGCAACAGAAAACCTTCTGTTAAAAGAAGAAGTGCGCGAAGAAGATATTGCGGCAGTGGTGAGCCGATGGACCGGAATTCCAGTGGATAAGATGCTTGAAGGCGAACGGGAAAAACTGATCCAGATGGAAGACCATATTGGACAGCGCGTAATCGGACAGGGCGAAGCGGTAGCCGCCGTATCTGCCGCCGTGCGCCGCGCTCGTGCCGGTTTGCAGGACCAGAACCGCCCCATCGGATCATTCCTTTTCCTTGGCCCCACGGGGGTTGGTAAGACCGAACTGACCAAGGCTTTGGCTGAATTTTTATTTGATGATGAACATGCCATGGTGCGTATCGATATGTCTGAATTTATGGAAAAACACGCAGTTTCCAGACTGATCGGTGCTCCACCCGGCTATGTGGGGTACGAAGAAGGCGGTGTCCTGACCGAGGCTGTCCGCCGCAGACCGTATCAGATTGTATTATTTGACGAGGTGGAAAAGGCCCATCCCGATGTTTTCAATGTATTGCTGCAGGTTCTGGACGATGGCCGTCTGACCGATGGACAGGGCCGGACGGTGGATTTCACCAACACCCTGATCATATTGACCAGTAATCTGGGTAGTGATGTACTGGCCGGACTGGAAGATGGGCAGGACGTGGAAGATGTACGGGCTTTGGTCATGGAACATGTGCGTGCGGCCTTTCGACCTGAATTTCTTAACCGTCTGGATGAAGTGACCCTGTTCCACCGTCTTGCACGCAGCGACATGCACGGCATTGTCGACATTCAATTGCGTTATCTGGAAAAATTACTGGAAGACCGCAAACTCAACCTTGATCTGGACGATAGCGCCAAAGACTGGCTTGCCCATGCGGGATATGATCCGGTATATGGTGCGCGTCCCCTGAAACGGGTGATCCAGCGCAGCCTGCAGGACAGTCTCGCCAATCTGATTTTGGCAGGCAAGGCCCATGACGGGGATACCATAAAGGTCACCGCTGGTGCGGATGGCTTGGAGCTTTCTGCTTAATCCCTCACCAGATTGATATTTTCAATATTTTGAGGTAAAATAAATGTTGAAAACCGGGGGATTTATGAGGAGGGAAAATGCATATTCGATATTTAAAAATCATGATTGCTCTAATATCGTCCATGATGTGTTTGATTTATGTGTTGCAGAATCTGGCAAACATTAATGCTGTTCATCAATATTTCATGTATGTCATGAGTGGTGCCGACCACGTCGCCTATAAAGAAACATTCGCTTTTTACATTACCAGTCCAACAATAGGGTGGCTTGCTGCGATCCTGATTTGTACCTTGGAATTTGCCGCAGGCATTTTGTTACTTAAAGGTAGTTATGATATGTGGCAGGCAAGAAATTCTGATGCTGCCAACTTTAATACCGCTAAAAAATGGGCAGAGATAGGGGCGGGCGTTGGCATCCTTGTCTGGTTTGGTTTTTTTGGTGTGGCTGGTGCGGCATTTTTTCAAATGTGGCAAACCCAGATGGGTGACGGTTCAATGTCAGGGGCTTTCCAGCTTTTTGTATCCTGTGCTGTTGCCCTGTTATTTCTTAATCAAGCCGATAAATAATAATTTGAATGGGTCGCGTTAATGGGGCGTCATTATGTCTTTGGTAGATGGCATTGTGAAAGGCTTTTCAAAAAATGCCCTCAGCAGTTCATTAAACGAAATAGGGTCAATGGCTGGGGCGAAATGGGTATGGCCCGGCAGGATAGCCAGCTGGGAATTTTCCAGATTCTGAAATATTTCGATGGTATGCTCTTCCCTTATGACATCCCGGTCACCGGCAATGACCAAGACAGGAGTCTTGATTTTATGCAGTTGGCTGGTTTCAATATTGGGTTGTGTCATCACCAGCTTTAACAGTTGTTTTTGAATAGCCCAATCTTTGGAAACATCTTTTTTTGCTATCATTTCCTCTACTTCCCGCACTGCATCTTCCAGCATGGGTTTGGCCCATGGCTGAACCGCTGTTTGGTCAGGCCGCAGGTTGGTACCCATGATGGCCATTTTATTAATTTTTTCCGGATATTTTATCGCCAGAAGCAAGCCCAATATCCCCCCGTCACTCCAGCCAAATATATGAGTATTTGTGATGCTAAGGTGGTCTAGCAACCCGTTCCAGTCCTCCATCATCTGCTCATAATTTAAGTGATCAATGTTGAGGCCCGATTTGCCATGTCCCCGGCTATCGGCTACAATCACCCGGTATTTTTTGGAAAAATATTCAATTTGTGCCGTCATTCCAGCGATACTGTCGCCATTGCCGTGGATTAATATCAGTGGCTCGCCGTCACCATAAATTTCATAATAGAAATTAATGCCGTTAATTTGGGCATATTTGCCAACCGCCTGATTTTGTCCGTAGGGGATAGCATCATCATTGGCATGTGAAATGGATGGTACGCATAAAAAAATAATAACAGCAACCAGCTTTAGTATATTTTGTATCAACATTTTCTATTTCACCTTAAGGGACAAGATTTTCAAAACATGATATATAATAAGATGTATCAGGTCCAGTATCGCCATTTTTAAAGAATAAGGGAGAAGGATGTGTCAAATTCTGCAAATTTTTTTGGGTCAGTTCCGTCATATTATGATACGGGGTTGGGGCCAAATATTTTCACTTACTACGCACAGGATATCAGTCAGCGTGCAGCGGAACTAGCACCGAACAGCCTGTTGGAATTGGCCGGAGGGACCGGTATCGTAACCCAAAAATTGCGTGCGGATATAGCGGATCATGTGGAAATCACCTCGACGGATTTGAATCAAGCCATGCTTGATGTTGCTCAGGGCAAATTTTCCCCGAAAGATAATGTGACCTTTCAAACAGCAGATGCTGTGAATTTGCCATTTGACAATGATAGTTTTGATTCTGTGATCTGTCAGTTTGGGATTATGTTTTTCCCAGACAAGCTTCAATCACTTCAAGAGGCCCATAGAGTTCTAAAGACAGGTGGGCATTATATTTTTAATGTCTGGTGCAGTTGGGCAGAGAACCCATTTGCCAGAATAGCTCATGAAACAATAGCTGGTTTTTTTGATGGTGCGCCGCCTAAATTCTATGAAGTGCCTTTCGGATATCATGACATAGATGAAATTTGTACGACAGTAAACGCCGCAGGGTTTTCGGATGTAATGGCTGAAAGAATTCAGCATATGGCCCCTTTGGAGGATATTCCGGCATTTGCAAAGGCACTGGTCTACGGAAACCCTATCCGGGAAGAAATCCTTGGCCTAGGCGGGGATCCCGATAAAGTTGTTGTCGCCATAGAGGAAAGTCTTTTTGAGAATTTTGGTGCGACAAAAACCATGCCTTTGGAAGCCATAACATTTAAAGCGCGGAAATAACGGCTCATATTATATAGAAAATAAAAAGTTTAAATAATCTGTAACAATTCCTTTCCTGCTTCGTCATTGCTTTAACGCGTAAATTTATTAATGATGAAGAGAACCCAATATGCATGACGTTGTTCAAGATTATTATGGCCGTGAGCTACAAGGCACCAGCGACCTGAAAACCGATGCCTGCTGCGATGCGTCCAGTGTACCAGACTGGCTTAAAGGCCTGCTCAAGAAAATTCACCCGGAGGTATTATCGCGCTATTATGGCTGTGGTCTGGTTTGTCCGCCCTTATTGGAAGGCTGTCGGGTACTGGATCTGGGAAGTGGCTCTGGCCGTGATGTCTATGCCTTGGCTCAATTGGTTGGCCCCACCGGTGAAGTGGTCGGCATTGATATGACCGATGAGCAGCTGGCTGTGGCCGAAGACCACCGTCAATTTCATATTGAGGCCTTTGGCTATGACAATGTACGTTTCCTGAAGGGCTATATTGAAAAGCTGGATGAGCTTGACCTTGAACCGGAAAGCTTTGACGTGATCGTATCCAATTGCGTGATCAACCTGTCTCCGGATAAGGACGCGGTACTCAAGGGTGTCCGGCGCTTGCTGAAACCGGGCGGTGAATTTTACTTCTCTGATGTGTATGCGGACAAGCGTGTGCCAGATGCGGTGCGCGAAGACCCTGTTCTTTACGGCGAATGTCTGGGTGGGGCTCTCTATTGGAATGATTTTGTCAATTTGAGCAAGGCTGCGGGATTTGCAGACCCGCGTCTGGTTGAGGATCGCCCACTGGAGGTAACCGACCCTGCGCTGGCCCCGCGCGTGGGTAATCTTCGGTTTTATTCGGCCACCTACCGTTTGTTTAAGCTGGATGGCTTGGAAAGTAATTGTGAGGATTACGGTCAGGCGGTAATCTATCAGGGCAGCATCGCTGATAATGACACAAAATTCATTCTGGACAAACATCATCATATTGATACCGGACATATTTTCCCCGTTTGCGGTAACACATGGTGCATGTTGCAGGACACCCGCTTTAAAGATCATTTCCAGTTTATAGGGGATTTTTCCCGTCATTTTGGAATTTTTTCCGGCTGCGGTGTTGAACTACCTTTTGATCAAGAGACAAACGAGGAAGAAACAAACGCATGCTGCTAAATAAAGACCATAAGCTTAATGTTCTGGTGCTTTGTACGGGAAATTCAGCCCGCAGCATCATCGGTGAGGCGTTATTCAATTCACAGGCTGGGGGTTATTTCAAGGCCTATAGCGCGGGCAGCAAACCGGCGGGCAAGGTAAACCCTTTTGCGTTGGAACAGATCGCTGATCTTGATTTGGATTTTGAACCGCGCAGCAAAAACTGGAATGAGTTTGAAGGCCAAGCCGCGCCGCGCATGGACATTGTTATTACCGTTTGTGATAACGCGGCACAGGAAAGCTGCCCCGTTTTTATGGGTGTCCCGGTTAGTATTCATTGGGGCCTGCCGGACCCGGCAGCGGTCACGGGGTCTGATGACGTTAAACGACAGGCCTTTGCCGACTGCTACAAGGCCCTTGAATCCCTCATCGCTGACCTGATAGAGACATTAGGAGAAGACAAATGACTATTGAGTTGGTAATTGTTCTTGTGGCCGGGCTTGCCATTGCCTGGGCCAATGGTTCTAATGATGTTTCGAAAGGCATTGCTACCTTGGTGGGGGCCGGGGTGACCAGTTATCGCACCGCCATATATTGGGGGGCGTTTTTCACTGCCGTAGGCGCGATCTTGGGGGCGTTTTTTGCCCATGCCATGGTGGCTACTTTTGGCGGTAAGCTGCTGACCGCAGCGGCAAGTCCTGATATATCGGCGGCTCTGGCTATTATTGGCGGAGCGGCGGGCTGGGTGCTGCTGGCGACCCGTACCGGACTGCCGGTGTCCACCACCCATGCTATCGTTGGTTCCTTGCTCGGTGTGGCCCTTGTGGCCTTTGGTGCGGAGGGGGTAGCCTGGAACAAATTAATTTGGAAAGTGGCCTTGCCCCTTTTGCTTAGCCCCCTTGTGGCCCTGATGGCAACGATGCTGCTCAGACGTATGTGGGGTAAGTGGAAAGCGTCAAGACAGGCCGCAGATGACTGTTTATGTGTGACGGCAGAGCCGCAATTGGCCTTTGCTCAGACTGATATGACAACAGCCGCAGGTCTGACAGTAAGTACCTGCGACACCCGGACCGCGACCATTGCCAGGACGGATGCCCTGATCACTGTTGATAAGATGCATTGGCTTAGTGCGGGCCTGACAAGTTTTGCCCGTGGCATGAATGATGCGCCTAAGCTTGCCGGACTTATGATTGGGGCCGCTATGCTTTCCGGTACCACAGAATTGACCAACCAGACGGCTTTCTTTGTGGTCGCTATCGCCATGACTGCAGGCGGACTTATGGCGGGCCTGCGGGTTACAAAAATGTTGGCGGAAAGGGTTACTGTGATGAATCATCACGAAGGTTTTACCGCGAATATTGTTACAAGTATGCTAGTAAGTTCCGGGGCAATATTTGGCCTGCCTATGTCTACCACCCATGTTTCTGCATCGGCCTTAATCGGTGTCGGGGCTTCGGGCAAGAAGGGCAACCTCCATATGGGAGCGGTTAAAACCATGCTCGCGGCATGGGTGATAACCCTGCCCGGTGCGGCGGCTTTCGGAATTATTCTTTTCTGGATAGGCAAATTTATTCAGGCTTAACAAGCATAGAAAGTAATACACATGAAAGGCATTTTAAAAATTGCTTTGATCGTCGCGGCTTTAATATCGGTCAGTATATTCTGGCCGGTTCATGAATGGATGCAGACGCTTATTACCTGGGTCAAAGCCAGTGGTGCATGGGGCGTGGCGGCCTTTGCCGTAATATATATTGCGGCCATCGTGATGTTCATTCCCGGTTCCATATTAACGCTGGGGGCGGGATTCGTATATGGCCCCTTCTGGGGCACACTTTTGGTATCCCCGGTCAGTGTTATTGGTGCGACCATCGCTTTTAGTCTGGCACGGGGACGGTTGCGGCCATGGGTGATGAAAAAGGTTGGCAATAATGAGCGGTTTTCTGTAGTGGATAAGGCCGTGGGCGAGCAGGGATTTAAGATCGTGATGCTGCTTCGCTTATCTCCGGTCTTTCCCTTTACCTTTCTTAATTATGCCTTGGGGCTTACCGGCGTGAAGGCCAGTAGCTATATTTTGGCATCCTTCATCGGCATGTTGCCGGCCACTTTTCTTTATACTTATTTAGGGTCACTGGTGACCAGTGTAACCGAGCTTGCCAATGCGCCGGCCCAAGGGGCAGAGGATGCCCAGAGCATATTTATATGGGTTGGTTTTGCGGTAACCGTGATGGTCACCGCTTATGTCACATATCTCGCACGCAGAGCTTTGCGCGATGCGGTACCACAGGAAGCAGGAGAACAAATATGACGGTAGTCGTTTATCCAGAGGATAAATTTAACAAGGAACTGGTGAATATGCTGGCGCCGGAAAGCTGGACGAATCCGGTGCCGATCAGCCGTTATAATCTTGTCGTGATAGGGGCTGGCCCGGCGGGTCTTGTGGCGGCGGCGGGGGCCGCAGGCCTTGGCGCGAAGGTTGCTCTTGTGGAACGTCATTTGATGGGCGGGGACTGTCTGAATTATGGTTGTGTCCCGTCCAAGGCACTCTTAAAAGCGGCCCATAAAGCCTATGAAGGCGACACGGTGCCGGATTTCGCAAAGGTCATGGAAGGTCTGCGCCAGAAACGAACCGGTCTTGCTCACCATGACAGCGTGGAACGCTTCACAGAACTTGGCATTGATGTATTTCTGGGGGATGGCAGCTTTGTATCACCCAGCTGTATTGCGGTTGGCGATAAAAAACTGAATTTTCACCGTGCGGTTATTGCTACCGGTGCCCGGGCAGCCCTGCCGCCCATTCCGGGCCTTGCTGATGCGGAACCGTTGATTAATGAGACATTATTTTCGCTGACCGCGTTGCCGCGCCATCTAATTGTGATTGGTGCCGGACCGATTGGTTGTGAAATGGCGCAATCATTCCGGCGGTTCGGAGCGAAGGTGACCATAATCGAAATGGCGGATCGTCTGGTGCCGATCGAAGACCCCGATGCCAGTGCGGTTTTGAAAACACAATTTGAAAAGGAAGGCATTGAATTGATGCTGGGGGCTGAGGTTGTCAGGGCTGTCAAGTCTGATAATGCCAAGACAGTTACCCTTAAGGATGGCGACAGTGAACGCATCATAGAAGCTGATGAAATTCTGGTCGCGGCCGGACGTATTCCCAATATTGAGGGGCTGAATCTGGAGGCCGCCGGGGTTGATTATCATCGGCGCGGGGTTACGGTAAATGACCGCCTGAAAACCACAAGTTCAAAAATTTATGCGGCGGGTGATATCTGTTCACCCTATCAATTTACCCATAGCGCGGATGCCATGGCAAAAATTGTGATCCAGAATGCGCTGTTTTTTGGGGCCAAGAAAACCACAGATCTTGTCATGCCCTGGGCGACCTATACCTCGCCCGAGATTGCCCATGTTGGCATGACGTCAAATGAGGCGGCGGGAAAAGGCGACGAGATTGTCACCTATACCACCCAGATGTCAGAGGTAGACCGGGCCGTTCTGGAAGGGGAACCGGATGGTTTTGCACGAGTGCATGTGGCGCGGAAATCGGGCCGTATCCTTGGGGCGACCATGGTGTCATCCCATGCGGGGGAATCAATTTCCCAGATGGCGCTTGCCATTACAGCTAAATTAAAGATGTCCAATGTGGGGGCGACCATACATCCCTACCCGACACAGGCAGAGGTATGGAAAAAACTAGCCAATAATCATCTGAAGGAAAGCTTCACCCCGCGCATTGCCAAAATATTCAAGATTTTTTTCACAATTTTTTCCCGTAAAATGAGGATCAGCAAGTGAATAATCATATTTTGTCACAAAAAAGTTATGGGACATGGGCAAGTTATGCAACTATGGTCCAGAAAAATCCACTAAGGGGTTGGAGAAGACATATATGCAGGGTGACGGGGTTCATCAGGGATCAGAAACCGACAGGGTTGACGCCCTCAAGGCGGGAACGGCAGCGGCTTGGACTCAGCTGCTCTCACACCATGGGCCGTCCCTTCTTGCCTATGCCATTCGTATGCTTGGTGACAGGAGCACAGCCGAAGAGATTGTTCAGGATAGTCTCGTGAATATTTATCACACCATAGACCGCTTTGATGGGCGGTGCAGCATCAAAAGCTGGCTGTACCGGGCGGTGCATAATAATGCCATTGACGAGATTCGTCGCCGCAAACGGTATGTGGATGTGGGGCATGAAGCACAGGAAGCATATTTCGATGAGGCGGGCCGCTGGATAAATGACTGCCCCGGCTGGGATGGGCTTGCCCCTAAGCAGATGGATGAAAAACGTCTGTTGGGGATTGTGCGACAACAGATGGATCGTCTTCCTCATGCGCACCGTGAAGTCCTGTTATTGAAAGAAGTTGAAGGGTTTAGCGGGCAAGAGATTTGCGATGCCCTTGACATCAGCCCGGGCAATTTGCGTATCCGTATTCATCGTGCGCGTGCGGCCCTGCGCGCTGCCGTGGTGGAAGGATAAACCATGATCTTTTTTAAATGCAGCGATGTGGCGGATAAAATATCGGATATTATTGATGAACGGGCAAGCGTTGTGGCTCGTATGCGTTTTCACAGTCACCTTATGATATGTGCCAACTGCCGCCGATATTTTGAACAGTTCAAACGCGTGAAAGAATTGGCCGGAAAGGTCAGCCCGGATGACTTGCCTGAAGATTTTGATCATGTGATGGGGTTTGTCATGAACGAGATTGATAAAAAAAATGTCTGATATTATACCCTGTTTGGTTATATTTTGCAAACGGCCGGCGTTGTTTCAAGGCAAACAACGCTTAGCCGCAACTGTTGGTGCGGAACAGACCTACCTCTTTGCCGTAGCTTTTTTGAATTGTGCGCTGGAAGATGCGCAGGCATGGCAAGGCCCTGTGGTTCTGTCACCCGCATCCGCCGAAGACCATGAATGGGCAGGCACGTTACTTGACCGGGATCATCATGTTCTTGCCCAGACGGAAGGCTGTCTTGGAACCAGATTGCGTACCGTTGACCAACAGTTACGCGATGAGGGACAGAACAGAATTATCTTTATCGGTACCGATGCGCCCATATTGACCCCCGATCACTATCAAGAAGCACGGGTAGCCCTTGACCAGAGTGATATTGCGCTTTCTCCGGCATCGGACGGGGGGGTGACAATTATGGGATCTCGTAAAGGCTGGCAGGATATGTCGAGCCTGCCATGGAGCACAGAAAGACTGGGTATGGCGTTGGAAAGTCTGTGTGAGAAGCAGGGCCATAGCGTGAAAAACATATCGCCCAGTTATGATATTGACCATGAAGATGATCTGTTGAAATTGTGGCATGACTTGTCGGGCGATCTGCGCCCCGCCCGTCAAAAACTTCACGGACTGATTGGCGAATTTTTAAAACAAAAGGGGGTGAAATATGGGTGAACCCTTAAGAAAACTTCAGGATCCGCAAAAATCAGAAAGCTGGCACAGAACAGCTGAGGGACAGCCCCGGGGCTATATCAACAGCCATAGACTACGGGAACTTTGGTTCCATACGGGAACAGCCTGTAATCTGGCCTGCGATTTTTGTCTGGAGGGTTCAAAACCCGGTGATACTAGGCTGGGTCTGGTCAAGTTGTATGATGTGGCGCCCTATATTGCGGAAGCTATAGAATTGGGGGTGGAGAAATTTTCCTTCACAGGCGGCGAGCCTTTTCTGGCCAAGGACTTCCCCAAGATTTTGATGCTGGCGGCCTCTCACCGGCCTTGTCTGGTGTTGACAAATGGAACCGAGGCAGTGCAACGGCGCATGAAGGAACTGGCACCGTTACGCAATAGCCCCCATGAAGTATCCTTTCGGGTCAGTCTGGATCATTATGAAGAAACCACCCATGACCTGGGACGTGGCGAAGGCAATTTCATCAAGGCACTTAAGGGACTGAAAATGCTCTATGATATGGGGTTTGCCATTTCTGTCGCCCGTCATATCTGGCCCGATGAAGACACACAAGCCACCGAAGCGGCCTTTGCTGAATTATTTGAAGCTCATGGCCTGCCCCGTGACCTGACCATGGTGGCCTTCCCGGACTTTGCTCTGCCCGGATCTTTGCCCGATGTGCCCCATGTGACCACGGATTGTATGACCCGCTACCAGAATGAGGCCAGCCGCAAGGAATTTATGTGTGCTTTTTCCCGTATGATTGTCAAGCAGGATGGTGTTATGCGCACCTATGCCTGTACCTTGGTGGATGATGATATGGAATATGATCTGGGGCTGAGCCTGACCGATAGTATGGCGGAGCGTATCAGCATGAAACACCACCGCTGCTATAGTTGCTTTGCCTATGGCTCATCCTGTAGCGAAATGTAAGGAGACTCCCTGTGTTAGGAATTATTGGCGGATCGGGAATTTATGATCTTTCCGGTCTGGATATTATGGAAGAACGCGCGGTAGAAACCCCGTTCGGCGCACCATCTGCCCCTTTTGTCATGGGAACCTTGGGCGGTAAGGAGCTTGTTTTTCTCGCCCGTCACGGCAGGTCCCACGGATTATTACCCCATGAGGTGAATTACCGAGCCAATATCTGGGCGTTGAAAAAGCTGGGCGTTAAACGCCTGATCGGCATTTCAGCCGTGGGTAGTCTGCGCCATGAAATGAAGCCGGGCGATCTGTGTATCCCAGACCAATATTTTGATTTTGTTAAAGGGGCGCGGGAAAAAAGCTTTTTCGGGGGCGGCATGGCCGCCCATGTTTCTACCGCAGAACCCACTTGCCCCAGCTTGACAAAAGGCTTGTTCAAGGCGGCACAGGAAAGAGACACAGAGGTCCATACGGGCGTAACTTACGGTTGCGTTGATGGCCCACGCCTTGGCACAAGGGCGGAAAGTTTTTTTCTGAAAAATGCCGCAGCATGCGATCTGGTGGGAATGACCAATGTGCCCGAAGCCTTCCTCGCCAGAGAGGCGCAGATATGCTATTCAACCATTTGTGTTGTCACGGACTATGATTGCTGGCTTGATGACCCCACACAGCATGTGACCGTTGAACAGGTTATCTCCCGCTTTGGCGAGAGTCTTGAAAAAGCAAAACGACTTTTGGCGTACTTTCTGGAAAAGGATCAAGGTCATAGCGAAGGATGCGGTTGCCGGAAAAGCTTGCAGTCCGCTATTTTGACTCCTGAGGCTGCTTTGAGCACCGAAAACAAGGCGTTGTTAGACCTGCTTAAAACATGAAGAATATTTCCATCATAATTCCCCTTGGCCCGGACGAAGATCAGTTAAGCCAACTTTTGCATGACCTGGACGGTCTGCCGCCGGAGACGGAAATTATTATAGTGTCTTGCGGTGATGTTAAGGTCGATGAACCAAGGGCACGCTGGATCAGCTCTCCACAGGGGCGGGCCATACAGCAGAATGTCGGGGCAAAAGCAGCAAAGGGGGAATTTCTCTGGTTCCTTCATGCGGACTCGCGGATCACGCCACATGGGATTAATGCACTGGCGGCGTCATTGCAAAAAGCACCACAAGCCTTGCATTATTTTCATCTTAAATTTTTGAATGATGGCCCGTGGGGCATGTGGCTTAATGAATGGGGCGCATGGTTTCGGTCCCAAATTCTGGGTATGCCCTTTGGGGATCAGGGCTTTTGTCTGAGAAAAGACAACTTTAACAAAGTTGGCTGTTTTCCCGAACAAGCCCCTTACGGTGAAGATCACCTTTTGGTCTGGCATGTGCGGCAGGCGGGGCTCAAGCTGCGCTGCACGGGCGAGACGCTACAGACCAGTGCCCGCAAATATCACCAATTTGGCCATGCTCATCTTATGGTGAAATATCAATGGTTATGGCTTAGACAAGCTGCGCCGGAATTATCAAAACTCCTCAGATTAAGATTTAAAAATCTTGTAAAGTCCAACGGTGAATAACGGCAAAATAAATATGGCAAGAAAGACATAGGTCAAGGTGCCGTAGCCATTAGCAATTAGGTTAATCAGGCCAACTTTTTCGCCAACAAAGATCGATAAAACCATAATGACGATCGCCACCGAGGGCCGCATATATCCCGGTAATTTCCTGGCCTGACTGTCATAGGCCCCCGCGATGCGTTCGTTAACGGCATGAAGCAGGGCCGTACCCGTTTCAATGAATGTGCCAAAGATCACCACGTTAAAGACAATCAGTAAAAGCGGCATCTGCATGGCGCCCAGAATATCATTCACCGGCACAGCTGCGGTCAGGATTCCGGGGTAAAAACCAACCATGACAAGATAAAATAATATGCCGGGAATGATGGCGAGCAGACCGCCGAGGATGCCGGCGGTTAACGCTTCCTTCCGGCTTTCAATATGGTTGATACAAAATAATATTGTTGGCACCACCGCCAGATTATAAGCGGCATATTTGACTCCGCCCACAAACCAGTCTGATGACTGTTCGGAAAAAGTAAAATGGTCAATAATATTGCCTCCAAATTTTTTAAAGCCCCAGAACAGGAAGGCAGCATAGACCAGATAAAGCACGATGGACCAGCCAGCTAATACCTTCTCAATGGTTTTGCTGCCCTTGAAGGTAAGAAAGCCTATGGCACAAACCAGAAACAATGTTCCCGTGAGCGGAGGAAGGCCCGTTACCACCGCAAACATGGCCCCTGCTGCCGAACCGATAACAGACAGAACCAGGACCAGAATCATGGCATAGGCAATTTCAAACAGAAACCAGCCCCGCCCCAGAAGCTGTTGAAAGAAGCTTTTATAGTCATAGCTTCCCGTCATTCTGGAAAGTTCGAAACTTAAGGCGAGTACCGTACTCCAGATGACTGTTGCGACCGCAATACCGAGCAGGCCTTCCACAGGCCCTTTGGTGAGGAAGAATTCCACCAGCTCCCGACCGGTGGCATAACCGCCAGCTATGACAACCGACTGAAAAATCAGTCCCGGAAGAATAATGGCTTTGAATAATCTGCTGTTCAACATTGGCTTCCTTTTTACCTGTCCTTAATCAAATAATATAGTTGGAATAACCTATTGGTTAATCGTTGCAAATGCTACATTAATGTGAGTATGATATATTTTTGATGGCGTGAAAATTCAATAACAGCAGATATTATGACAGCATTACCTGTACCGAATAAGCATAAAGCGAACTTAACAGATGGCATGTCCCCTTCTGTGCATATCAGCTTTGTGGTGACTATTGTTGCCAATCTTATGGCATTTGGCGGTGTAAAGGATAATGTTCAGCGTTTTGGCCTGACGGTCAGGCAATGGCGGATTGTCAGCATGATCGCACATTTGGGCCCCATGACATTAAGCGAACTTTCCAACACCGTGCATCATGAAAAATCAACACTCAGTCGGGCTGCCAAAGATCTGGAAAAAAGGGGACTATTGTGCAAACTGCCCAATAAACGGCATAAATCAAGCCCCTTGATATGGTTCACCAAAGAGGGGCAGGACCTCTATAATGAAATCGAACCGATCTTTAATGAACAGGCTGATAAATTTACGACCATATTAGACGAGGACGAAAAACAACAACTGTGCCGTCTTCTGGATAAGCTGAAAAACCATGCGGAAGATGTTCGCGCATTTGAGGGCTGGGAGATGGGCTAGAGCCATCGGCATTTATATACGGCCATCCTGTTATAAGAAAAAGACCTCTTTCAAATCATATTGTCATAGTCAGGTGAAATATAAATATTGACGAGCATTGCCGAGCATTATATTAATTATTATATGAATAATCATTACATGACTAACGTTGATAATGGAACGACACCATGAAACAGAATTATATTGATGACCATATTGATGATATCAGATCCGAATTTAACTTGCTGGATCACTGGGTATATTTGAATGCCGGGGATCAGATGATACCGGGCAACTACTGGCTTAAGGCCGCACGGCAATTCTATGATTTGGTCGAAGCGGGCCGTATGGAGGACATTCCGGTTGCCGATGTGGCCTCACATCCTTTTCTTATTGCCAGTTGGGACGAATGTATTACCCGGGCGGCACGAATGATCAATGCTGATAAAGATGAGGTAACCAACAGTTACCGACCCAGCATCGTCGCCAACCTGATTCTGTATAATATGCTGGAATGGGAAGCGGGTGATAATGTGGTTTTCACCGATCTGTCTTATCCATCGCTAGTTTATATCATGCAGGATATCAGCCGCAGGTATGGGGTTGAGCTGCGCATGGTCAGGCATGTGAATGGCGAGATTCTTATGGAGGATATGGAAAAGCTCATTGATGAGAAAACCAAACTTGTCATGATTGATCGGACCACGGCTTTTTGTGGATTTACCTTTGATGTGAAAGAGGTATGCCGCATGGCCCATGCCAAGGGTGCCTTGGTGCTGGATGATGCCATACAGGCTTTTGGTGCCATCAATATCGACGTGAAAGACGATGATGTGGATATGATGATCACCGGGGCCTATAAATGGCAGTGCGGGCCGGAAGGGGCAGGCTTCTTCTATATCAAGCGGTCGGTAATGGACAGCATAGATGCCCGTTTCCGTAATTATATCTGGGCCGATATTCCGGGCATTCCTTTTGCCGACCCCAATCATGACACGCTTTCAAGCTGGGATTACCCGCCAGTGAAAAACGCCAACCAATTCTCGCAGGATGTGACCATAGGACCGGCTTTGTTCGGCTGGAACGCTACCCTGAAATTTTATGAAAAAATAGGTATTCATAATGTGGAAGACAGAGTCAGGCGTATGGGCACCTATGCCATAGACAGGCTGCAGGAAATAGGCATGAAAGTGACAAGCCCCACAGACCCGAAAAAACGCCACGGCATGATAACCTATACCTCTGGCGACTATGACAAGGATCTGGCCTTTTTTCAGCGGACGGCGGCACCGGGACGCTGTATGCGACCAATTAAGATTTCCATGCGCGCCCTTGGTGGTGTAGGTAATTTGCGGGTCTGTACGCATTTTTTCAATACGGAAGAGGATATTGATTATCTGATTGATCTGCAAAAACAAATGCTGTGACGGAGCGATCATGACATCACATAAAGAATCACCGCTGATTGAGATAATTCCCTATCTTTTTCGACGCCTGACAACGGAATTAAATGCGGTTATCGTTAAGGACCTTAAACCCTACGATATAAATTTACCGCGCTGGAGAACCATTGCCGTGCTGCATTATTCCGGCGGCGTGAATATTGGTGAGCTGGCCCGCCTGTCGTCTTTAACTCAGCCGGGGACCAGTCAGATAATTGACAAACTAGTGGCTGAAAATATTGCAATACGCACGCCGCGCAAAGAAGATAACAGGATCATGAAAATCTCTCTCACCAAAAGGGGTGAGCAGCTTTTCAATGATATCTTTCCGATCATATTACAGCATCAGAACCATCTGACTTCTGACTTCACCAGCGAGGAAACAGAATTATTTATCAGCATGTGTAAACGGATGCTGATAAATATCAAAAAACAACCTATCTGAATTACGTCACATTTTAATTAAATTTAAGACTAACTTTTTTCAATCTTAATAATTTCTTCAAATAACGGAAGTATCATGCACGTTTGGATAGATAAAGATAGAGAAATTCAATGTGTGATAAGTTGTATAAAATATTATTAAAACTTAAACATTCTGATTCTGGGGCGGCACTTTTATATTTTGCGTTGATAATGCCTGTATTTGTGGGCTTCGCCGGTCTTGGCTTTGATGCCACATTATGGTTTATGGAAAAACGGCAATTACAATCCGTGGCTGATTCTTCTGCTATTACAGCTGCTTATGCTTTATCTAAAGATCAAACGGAACAGGAAATTTTGATTGCCGCCACGGCGGATGCGGGACAGAATAATTTCCATACAGGGGGTTATAATACCATTGTGGTATCTTCACCACCCACGACCGGTGCTTATGCTGGGCTGGCCAATTATGTCATGGTCACCGTAAGCCGCCCCGGTGATCGTATGTTTACGGCTATGCTAGGTTTGGGAAGAACAATCATTGAAACCAGTGCCACGGCAGCTATTTTAACCAGTGGAGAACATTGTATTCTGGCGCTTGATGATACCCGTGACCGGGCATTGGAATTTTCTGGAACATCTGATGTTGATATAAACTGTGGTGTCGCGTCCAATTCAAATAGCAGTGAATCCATATATCTTAATGGTACGGCAAGTTTGAGCGCCGACCCATCCGCGCAGTCTTACGGCGATATATTTGAAGGGTCCAATGCGACATTGGACACCCCAAACCCCATTCAACCTTTTTCCCAAAGATCAACTGATCCCTATGGACCAGATGGCCGTGACCTACAAGTACCTGCGAGCCCTTCAACCTGTGCTGAAACACGATTAAGGGTTAACGGTGGAACGCATATTTTGACTCCTGGCAGATATTGTGATGGAATGATTTTTGGGGCCGGTGCTGACGTTACATTCGAGCCAGGTGTATATATCATTGATGGTGGAGAGTTCAATGTTGGCAGTGGAACAACAGTAACGGGTACAGATGTTACGATAGTATTGACGGGACCAACCATTGCTGAGATTGCTACAATAAAGATAAGAGCCGGTGCTGATCTAAATCTGGCGGCACCAAGTACTGGTTACTGGTCAGGTATTGTATTTTTTCAGGATCCCAATGCGGTTTATGCAGATGGTTCAAATACTTTTCTAGGCGGTGCTGACATGAATCTTAAGGGTGCGGTATATTTTCCATCACAAGAATTAGTCTTCAGTGGGGGAACGGCAGGCGTATCTGGTTGTTTGCTGCTCATCGGCAACAAAGTAACATTTTCTGGTAATTCGGCCCTTGTGAATGACCAGTCAGACTGTGCTGCGGTTGGCATTGATGAGGGAACCATTGCCAGAACAATTGTCACATTAGAGGAATGATGCCATGAAGCATTTGTTTAAAAGACTTGCCGCATCGACCAAGGGCGCGTCACTGGTGGAACTGGCGATGATGATGCCTGTGATCATGTTAATGATTGTGGGTTCCCTTGATATGGGGTCCATGTTTGTGCGCAAAATGGAAATAGCCAATGCGGCAAAGGCCGGGGCGCAATATGCCCTTGTCCGCAAACCGGCACAGGGTGATGTAACGAGAATTACCTCAGCCGTGAATAATTCATTGGGCGATACGATGACACAATCGACGAGCGTTAATGTGGAGCTATATTGTATGTGTTTTGCGGTAAAGCAATTATGTACCGTCGACTGCGCCGATGAGAATATAAGCGCTTTTGTTAATGTCACGGTCAGGGAAGATTACACAACGCCTTTTTTCAATTATGACTGGTTTATGTCAAGTTTTCCCATAACAGAAACCACGACAGTAAAATTAAATTAAGCAAAGGACGGCGCCCATGTTTAAGGGTTTACTTAGAAAGATCAGGAAAAACCCCCGCGGTGCCACTGCGCTGGAATTTGCCTTTGCAGCCCCGATTATTTTATTTATGACATTTGGCTTTTTTGAATTTGCCCTGATACTTTTTACACAGGGTATACTGCATTATTCAGCCGGTGAGGCAACACGCTATGCCATGGTGAATTTTGACGTGGGTAATCTGAATGCTGATTATATTACCACTGTAAAGCAGGGTATAAAAAGCGCAGCTAAAGATAGTTTTATTATGATTGATGAGAGCAAAATATCAAATTTTGATATCAGCGTAATCGTTGACCCGGCAGATCAGACGAAGACGGTTAATGTGACCATTGATTATTCATACTCTATGATAATGCCCCTTATGCCAGGCTCTACCTTCACTATGACCGGTGAATCGAAATCTTTTCTGGTTCAGTAAAATAAAATATTCATAAGACTTCTTCCGCTATTTACTCTCTGTTAAGAACAGTAATTCATTATATCCTAATATACTAAACTTAAGAGCCATTATTGTCGGCTGCTATAGTTAAGGAGGATATTATTTTGAATATTATAACTGGGGTCTCCCTGTTTGAAGGAACAGTAGGGGCTAGTTTAATGATTGCTTTTATGGGGGTGCTGTTTGGTTATTTGAGACAAAACAAACGGCTTAAATCATTGGAAAAGACGCTTGTTATTACCAGAAAAGAAGCCATCGAGCGTACCAATGAGACTACGGAATTAAAATTGGATTTCCTTGCCAACATGTCCCGCGAAATAAGAACGCCCATGAACGGCATCATCGGTATGACTAATCTATTGCTGGAAAGTAAACTTGCTGCGGAACAGCGCGCTTATGCGGGGACGGTTGCAAAGGCGGCGGATAGTCTGCTGGATCTGTTCAATGATATTCTGGATTTCTCCCGAATAGAGGCCGGCGGGATGGCTCTTGAAATTATTCCTTTTGATCTTCAGGCCCTGATGGAAGAAGTAGCGAAACTGCTGGCCCTCAAGGCACAGGAGAAAGATGTTGAGCTTATCCTGCGTTATGCCCCCCATACGCCGCGATATGTTTTGGGGGATCCGGGCCGAATACACCAGATCATTCTTAATCTGACCAACAATGCTTTAAAATATACTCATGCAGGGCATGTGCTGATCAATGTGGAGGCGACTGGAGAAACCAATAATAATGAGGTGACATTCCATGTGGTTGTGGAAGATACCGGCATCGGTATAGAAGATATCAAACAGGCCCATATTTTCAATAAATTCGACAAACGGGCCGGAACAGATGCTTTTAGTCCCGGTACAAGGGATTTTGGGGGTACGATTTTAGGCCTCGCCCTTTCCCGAGAATTTGTTGAAATGATGGGGGGTGAAATCCGGGTTGAGAGCACCCCCGGTGTGGGGTCGGTTTTTTCTTTTGATTTGAAGCTTATGCGTAACATCAGCAAAGAAACCCCCAGAGAGATTAATTATGATTGTGACCTGTCCGGCATACGTACATTGGTGGTGGATGACAACAGGATTGCCTGTAAAATTACAGAAGAACAGCTCTTAGCCAGAAAAATGAAAGTAAAGTTGGTAAATTCCGGCGCTGAGGCGTTGAATATCCTGTTATCAGCGGCCCGGAACAGCTTTCCCTATGATGTGGCGGTAATTGATTATCTTATGGCGGGCATGGATGGCCTTGAACTGGCTCATGCCATAAGAAGCCATGAAGAAATCAGCGATATTTCTATGATACTGATCGCATCGTCACCGGTAAAGGGGGACTGTAAATGGGTTGAAGAAGTTGGCTTTGAGGGATATTTGCTAAAACCTGTAGCGGGGTCAGAGGTTATTCGGACCCTTTCTGCCATATGGTCGGCCAAACAAAAAAATATTCCCATGCCGCTTATAACACGTCAGATATTACGGCAAAAGAACAGCTATAGGAAGTCCGCCCAGAAAGAAAACCTGCATTATGAAGGCGTGCAAATATTGCTGGTGGAAGATAACAGCGTTAATCAGATGGTGACCCGTAAAATACTGACCAATCAAGGCTGTCTGGTAACGTCAGCCGGTAATGGGCTAGAGGCGGTGACGCTTGTCAAGCAACAGGATTTTGACCTTATACTGATGGATTGCGTGATGCCGGAAATGGATGGTTATAAGGCCACAGGAATAATTATCGATTACGAGAAGAAGAATGCTCTGAAACATACGCCAATAATAGCATTCACCGCCAATGCTATGCGGGGGGATGAGGAAAAATGCCTTGCCGCAGGCATGGATGATTATATTGCTAAGCCCGTCCAGCCGGAAATGATGATTGATATCATGTCCCGATGGTTGACATCCATTATGGCAGAGAAGGTCAGTAAAGATAAAATAAAGCAAGAAGAACGCAGAACCCGCCTCATAGAGCCGGATGTGCTTGATGTGCTTAAATCTATGACAGGCGAAAGTTATATTCCTATATTGGAAAGTTATATCAAAATGGCGGATGAAGCGGTTCCTGCCATATCACAAGCCATAAGCTCTAAAGATGCATCAACCCTGCGCCGTGAGGCCCATTCTATGAAATCCTGCAGTATGCAGATTGGTGCCATGCAGATAGGAGAAATGGCAGGGAAAATAGAAAAATTGAGTCTGGATGCCAAATTCGATGAAATCTCGGAAATCTTTCCACCCATCAGTGAAATGGGAAGAAAGGTTACGGCTCATTTGAAAGATTTAATCGCCCACGAAATCCAGTGAGGCGGAATTGATACAATAGCGCAGTCCCGTAGGTTCCGGCCCGTCGGGAAAGAGGTGACCCAGATGGGCGTCACAGCTGGCGCAGACGGCCTCTTCCCGGACCATGGCGAGCGATGTATCGCTGTTTATTTTTATATTATCTTTGGCAATCACATCGTAAAAGCTTGGCCAGCCACTACCACTGTTATATTTGGTTTTTGAGCTAAACAGAGGCGTTGCGCAACATACACAAACATAGGTGCCCCCTTTTTTATGATTCCAATATTTTCCGGTAAAAGCCTGTTCTGTACCACCGCAGCGGGACACAAGATATTGACCCTCATCCAGTTCATCTTTCCATTCCTGATCAGATTTATTAGCCATGAGACGTCCTTTCTATAAATCAGAGAATTACCGGCTATAAATCAAATATTTTACCGGGGTTAAGAATATTTTTCGGATCCAGTGACTTCTTTATGAACTTCATAAAGTCCAGTGCCGGGCCATGTTCCAGAGCCATATATTTCTTTTTGCCAATGCCGATACCATGCTCACCGGTTGAGGTGCCATCCATGCGGATTGCCCGTTCTACAAGCCGTGCATTTATCTGCTCAATCATTTCCACATCCTGTGGATCATTTTTGTTATAAGGGATGGTCAGGTGAAAATTTCCGTCGCCAACATGACCCACAAGCGGGGCTATAATGTCGGCGTCTTTGATGTCTTCGCGGGTTTCACTGATGCATTCAGCCAGCCGGGATATGGGCACGCAGACATCGGTAACCCAGAAATCCTTGCCGGGAAAAGCGGCGCGTACTGACAGGAAACCATCATGGCGGGCTTGCCATAATCTGGTGCGGTCTTCGGGTTGGGTTGCCCATTTAAAACCATGCCCGCCGTGGGATATGGCAATTTCTTCAACCACTTCCGCCTGTTCCTGCACCGCATTTTCACTGCCATGAAATTCCATGAACAACGTAGGTTCCACCGGATAATCAAGACCGGAAAAACGGTTGATGAGGTCCACCAGAAAGTCATCAATCAATTCTATGCGGGCAATGGGAATACCCATCTGAATGACGTCAACCACCGTATCCACCGTTCCTTCAAGACTATTAAAGGGGCAGACGGCGGCTGACATGGCTTCGGGCATGCCGTACAGCCTGACGGTGATTTCCGTGATAATAGCCAGCGTTCCTTCAGACCCAACAAGAAGTCGGGTCAGGTCATAACCGGCAGCGGATTTCTTGGCCCGACTGCCGGTTGTGATAATCGTGCCGTCGGCCATGACAGCTTTCAGAGAAATGACATTTTCCCGCATGGTGCCGTAGCGAACCGCGTTGGTGCCAGATGCCCGTGTTGACGTCATGCCGCCAAGGGTGGCATTTGCACCGGGGTCAATGGGGAAGAATAATCCTGTATGACGGATTTCCTGATTGAGCTGCATGCGGGTGACCCCGGCTTCAACCGTGCAGTCCATATCCTGGGGCTTAATATCGATAATGCGGTTCATACGGCTGAAATCCAGCGTGATTCCACCTTGTACAGCCAGAAAATGTCCCTCAAGCGCGGTTCCGGCGCCGTAGGGTATGACAGGAATATCATGGGCATGACACAGGGTCACGATCTGGCTCACTTCTTCCGTGCTTTCTGGAAAGGCGACCGCATCGGGCAGACAGACATCATAGTGAGTCATTTCCTCGCCATGATGCTGGCGCACCGCCTGTGCAACGCTTAAGCGGTCACCCAGAAGGGGCTTTAGCTTTTCCAAAAGTTTATCTAGATTTTCACTCATGGCTAAAGCATATCCCATTAAAATATTCTATGCTATATACAATATGGAAGGGGATTAAATGAGTCACAGAATAATTCAGATACATATCCGAAAAGGGGCTGGCGATCTGGCTCAGAAGGTCAAGTTGATCACTAACACCATTGACACCTGGCCCGTGGGGCCTGATGGGCTTAGCCACGCCATACTGGTCAGAACGCAGGATACGCAGGATGTTACGGACCGGCTGCAGGAGCTTTTCCTGAAAAACCAGATCATACGCATTGTGTTACAGCCGGTGGAGGCGATCCTGCCCAAACCAACAGAAAAAATCAAGACCGAAACCCGGACAACCGCCGATCCGGTACAGGGCAGGGAAAACGGCAAAAAATCCAAAACCGCCAAAGCCTTTTCCGGCGTTAGTCGGGACGAGCTTTATGCCGATGTATCGCGCGGGGCCGAAACCAGTAACAGTTATATCCTGCTGGTGATCTTTTCTACGATTGTTGCGGGCATTGGCTTGATTGAAAATAATGTTGCAGTGGTCATTGGCGCCATGGTTATTGCGCCGCTGTTGGGGCCTAACCTTGCCCTTGCCCTATCCACGGCGCTTGGTGATCTGGAATTGATGGGTAATGCGCTGAAAACTATGGTTATTGGTTTCCTGATAGCCATGTTGTTAAGCTATTCATTAGGCTTTGTCTGGGGAACCTACTGGCCAGATGAGCTGGGCGGCGATGAACTTCTAGCCCGTACCGTGGTTGGATTTGACAGTATTGCTTTGGCGCTGGTGTCCGGGGCGGCGGCCGTCCTGTCACTGGCCAGCGGTATATCAAGTGTTCTGGTGGGTGTTATGGTAGCGGTGGCTCTTTTGCCGCCGGGGGCGACAATTGGTATTATGCTTGGTGCAGGCCATTATGACCTGGCTTTGGGGGCGGCGTTATTGCTGGCGGTGAATATTGTCTGCGTTAATCTGTCGGCAAAGCTGGTGTTTTTGTTCAAAGGTGTGCAGCCCCGCACATGGTATGAGAAGAAGAAGGCCAAACGAGCTATGATATTTTATATGGTATTTTGGGTATTAAGCTTGGGCATATTGGGTTATGTCATCATCCTAAGGAACGTTTGACTTTTTTCTTCAGGTTGACTTCCAGCGTGACTGTGGCTTTGCCATTAAATTCGCTCTTGATGCCTTTCAGTGAAGGCAGGGCAGATTTGTGATCCTCGAGAATATTGCGGGCAAGGGATAAGATATAGGCCCCGTCCGCCGCCTGAAAGTCGGATTCTAAACCTGCCGGTAAGCAGATGACTTTATAAACCAGATTGCCATGGGGTAGTGCCGTCGTTTCCTTAATTTCTCCTTCGTTGAGAAGCTTTTCCAACTCATCAAAATCTATTCGGAAGCTGATTTTTTCAGGGTCAATGCGCAGCTTCATTAAAAGCCCCCAATACCTAAATCGGGGTATAGCGGATAGATATCTACCATGCTTCCCGCATCCAGAGACAAGCCATATTCCGGCACAACGGCCCAGCAATTTTGCTTCAGCATGGGTTTGATCTTGAAAGATTCCTGACCGGGTAAAATATCAACAATAAGCCGACCGTCATCATCATGGTAGCAATGGGCTTTCTGGAAAAAGCGAAACAGGGATTCTTTGGAAAAAGTATTTTTCAAAATGGCAGTGGTGTGACTTTCCGGATCCATACCGCGCATTTTCCGAATTAGCGGATAAGCAAAAAAGCGCAAACCCACAGCTGATGCAATTGGGTTACCGGGCAGGCCGAAATAAGCAGTCCCGTTTGGGAAGCGTGCAAAAACTATAGGTTTTCCGGGCCGGATAGCCGCCTTATGAAACAGGATTTCCGCCCCCATATTTTTTAAGCCATCAGGAACAAAATCATAACGGCCCATGGAAACCGCGCCGGAAGACAGAATGATCTGAATATCTTTGGACAGAACGTCCTGTATTTTCTGTTCGAATTTTTCCGGCTCATCAAAAATAGTGCCTTCATTGGTGGCTGTAATGCCATAAGATGTCAGGCTTTGTACAAGGTAAGGCGTATTGCTATTACGGATTTGACCGGGCAGAAGGGCCTGATCTATGTCATCCACCAATTCTTTGCCAGTGCTGATCACGGCGGCTTTGGGGGCAACGGATACCGGAATATTATACTGCCCAAGGGCGGCGAGGGCCATAATATGATGGGGTGTGATTTGATCACCCTTTTCCAGCAGAATATCGCCGGGGCAAAAATCAGTTCCGGCTTTTCGCACATTCTTTCCGGGGAAGCCTTCAGCCATAACGGATATTTTAGTGGGCCTATCCTGATTGTTTTTTTCAAGAATCAGGGTATCTTCAACGCGGATGACCGCATCATAGGCATCCGGTACTGGCGCACCGGTCATGATTTCCCAAGCACCGCTGCCGCCCTTACTTGGGCTGTCACCGGCCATTGTGCTGCCATCAACTTTCAGGATGACGGGATCATTCAGGTTGGCACCATGCACGGCTTCGCTTTTTACCGCATAGCCATCCATCGCAGAATTATGGAATGGCGGGACATTTTCCGTGCCGACAATTTTTTCTGCCGCAATATGTCCCAGTGCATTACTTGGGGATACGGTCTGTGTTGCAGGCGGGCGCACGTCCGTAAGAATGATCTTAAGGGCGTCTTCATATGATAACATTTGGTATTACCCTCCTGTGGAAGATAGGTTGGGGATCAGGCCGGTTTCACCCTGAGCCAGAAAATGGGATGATTTTTTATAATCAAGCTGCTTCATAACGCGTGCCTGCAAAGCCTGTTTTTGATCATCGCTTTGCAACAGATCCCTTAGGGGAATGCCAACGTCACCAAACAGACACAGGCGTAGGTCGCCGGTGGCGGTAATGCGCAAGCGATTACATCCCAGACAGAAATCCTTGGAATAGGGGGCGATCAGTCCAATGGCACCCTTATAATCCGGATGGCTGAAATTCACCGCCGGACCTGCGCCGTTAACGCGAATATTTTCAATCCATCCCTGCTCCAGAAGCTGGGTCCGGACCACTTCTGCCGACAGATGGCGTTTTTTGAAATAATTCAGATTATCGCCTGTCTGCATCAACTCAATGAAACGGACAGTAACCGGTCTCTCTTTGACATAATCCAGATAATCACCGATTGCGAAATCATTAATGCCTTTAAGAAGCACCACATTCACTTTTACCGAATCATATCCAACCGCAAGGGATTTTTCCACCCCGGCCAGCACATCATCCAGCCTGTCATGGCCGGTGATTTTATTGAACATGGTGCGGTCCAGACTATCTATGCTCACATTCAGGCTTTTCATGCCCGCATCATGCCAGCTTTGGGCATTTTCTTTCAGGCGGTATCCGTTGGTGGTAAAGGCCATGGTCTCAACCCCCGGCGTTTGGGACACCAGATCAATAATTTCAGAAAAATCCTTGCGAACACTTGGCTCGCCTCCGGTCAGGCGAATTTTCCAAACCCCAAGCTCGGTAAATGCAGTCACCAACCGTTGTATCTCGGCCAGAGTCAGAAATTTAGGCTTACTGCTACATTGATAGCCATCGGGCAGGCAATATTCACAACGGAAATTACATATATCGGTAATTGACAAGCGCAGATAGGGGAACGCGCGGTCATAATTATCAACCAATTCAATTGGTTCTGGTATCACTTATACTCTCCTTTCCAAATACGGGAGGCTACGGCGTTTTCACCATAACCCGGCAGGTCTTTTAGCCTGCGGCCAGCAAACCATGTCCATTTAAGGGGTTAGGTTCGAAGGCTTCGGAGTAGGGTATCATCCATCAAGATAATGCCCTAACACTCGACATTATACATAATGGGCAAACAGAAATCCAGAGTTGATATGGATCAATAATCAGAAATCAATATTAAAATTATTTGAAATCAACCCCAATACCCTGATCGCAACCGGGATTGGGGCATTCGGGCTTGCCGTGTTTATCACATATTGCCGCCAGGTCATGATCACAGAAACCGCAAAGCGCGCTGATATTGGGTAAAATCACAGAGTTTTTATTAATTTCAAAGCCATTGCCTTTAAAAATTTTCAACGTACGGGAAAAGGTTTCGGGCTTCATATCCAGATAGGATGCTATCAATGATTTGTCATAGGGCAATTCAATGAGATCCGGCACTTTGCCCTGTTCCAGCAATAGTTTTAGCAGGAACCAGCCTACCCGTTCAGCGGCGGGCTTCAGGCGGATATTTTCAAATTCCTGAATAAGGCTTTGGGAATGTTGTGAAATACCGTCCAGCACCCTGAGCGCCAGTTCGTTATGTTGCTTGATTCTCTCGCGAATGATCGGTGCCGGCAGGGTCAAAACAACTGCTTTTTTGGCCACTTGTGCGCTGACCGGATAGGTGGCGTTCAGGAATACAGCCGATTCGGCCACCATATCGCCGGAGGTCAGCATTTGCAGTATGGTTTCATCGCCACTTGAAGTGCCTTTGAATAATTTTATCCAGCCACTGAGGATGATATGAAGCCGACTTGAGACCTCGCCTTCCAGAAACAAAAGCTTGCCTTTTTTATATTCACGAACCTGTGCATGTTGCAGCAGGCTGGAGGTTATATCCTCAGGCAAATTAATGAAAAAGGGCAGTTCCTCAATAAAAGCTCTCTGTGCAGAGTTTATGCCTTCTACTGTGCGGGAAACGGTAATTTTAGATGCCTGTGACTGATCGCTGACGGGAATATCATATTTTGGAAGAGATTCAGCCAGCTTTTCCTCAATATCTTTCATGAGGTCCATTTTTTCCGAAGTCAGGTTGAACCAATCTGTGGGGGTGAGGTCCGGGATGGTAACTTTATGTCCCTGCTTCAGGCCGTCATGTATTTCGACAAGTTTACGGACAGCATTGCCATGCATGATGCTTTCATAAAGCTTTTTTTGTTTGTCATCGGCCATGGCAAAAAAGGTGCGTTTGAAGCTGTCCTGCTCGGCAATAAGAAAACGAAACCGATCTATAAATTCCCTGTTGTCGAAGGATTTAGCCACCAGACCTCGGGCGCCCAAGGCCCGGATACGACCGGTTTTTTCCTTTAATTGCAAGAAATAGGAATAGGCACTTACTTTTGTCGGGTCATTATCTTTATTGAACAGCGCCACAAGAACCAGAATGTCCATCAGGGGACTGATGACATTATGACTGTATCCGCTGATGATTTCGGTAGGGTTGAATTCTAAATTCAGGATTCTGTTGCGACGGGATTTGACGGTTTCAGTATTATCCAGAACAATTTCCATCTTGCTCAGGAACTCATCGTCAAAGGCGTGGGTCTCGTGCCATTCTTCTAACCCCCGGCGAATTTTTTCAAAGGCGTCATGGGATTGTTCGAAGGCTTCCAGTAGTTCTTTCTTAAATAACTTGCCCTTGCTACTGACAAAAAGCACAGCACACCCACGCTCTTCCTGCATTTTATGCAGGGCGTTGCCAAGATAAAGAAGTGTTTTATTCATGTATAAACAGTTTTTTGTTATTTGATACCCTGCATAATATTAAGGCAGTTTGCCAAAACTCACAAGGATTCTTGTGAAAAAACGACAGTTTACGCCAGAGTGTTTTTTTAAATTTTTGTAAACTACTTGATCAAAGTCAAGTCCAAGCGTTCGTTCATTCCCTAAGGTGCAGTCATTCAGATATTTAATTGAATATATTTAATTGTGAACAAGGGATTTAGTTATGAATGTCGCAAATGTAACTGTTGGAGAACAGAGGCAGGCCTTAACAACAAGCACATTGGCCTTTACTGTCTGCTTTGCCGTATGGACAATATTTTCCATTATTGGCCTGAAAATCAAAGCGGAACTTGGCCTTAACGATACCCAGTTTGGTATTCTGGTGGCAACGCCTATTCTAACTGGTTCCTTAAGTCGGATATTCTTAGGAATATGGTCTGACCAATATGGTGGCCGGATTGTTTATACCTTTCAAATGATTATTACGGCTGTTGCCGCATTTTTGTTGACCAAGGTATCCACCTACCCCATGTTTTTGGTGGCGGCTTTGGGTGTTGGCCTTGCGGGCGGTAGTTTTGCCGTTGGAATTACATATGTCTCCACATGGTACCCCAAGGAACGTCAGGGTACAGCCCTTGGTATTTTTGGTATGGGTAATGTGGGTGCTGCCGTAACAAACTTTGGCGCGCCGTTCCTTCTTATATTCATGGATGGTAAGTGGCAGGGTGTGGCACAGGTTTATTCTATTATACTGATAATTACTGCCGTCTTGTTTTTCCTCTTTACCAAGGATGACCCTGCTTTGCGGGAACGTCGTGAAAAGGGTGTTAAGCACGCGTCTTTCATTGAGCAGATGGAACCACTGAAGAATTTACAGGTATGGCGTTTCTCGCTTTATTATTTCTTTGTATTCGGTGCCTTTGTTGCTTTGGCCTTATGGCTGCCGCGTTATTATGTTGGGGCCTACGGCCTTGAACTGAAAACCGCAGGTATGTTGGCAGCGGCATACGCTTTGCCGGGCAGTATTTTTAGGGCCTTGGGCGGTTGGATGTCAGACAAGATAGGTGCCAGAAGGGTCATGTATTGGACATTTGGTGTTTGTGTTGCCTGTACCTTTATCATGTCCTATCCCGCAACAAATTATTCAGTGGCCGGAATTAATGGACCCATTGATTTTAATATCACCATACCGCTTTGGCTGTTTGTCAGCTTAACTATTATACTTGGCTTCTTTATGTCGCTGGGTAAGGCCGCAGTTTACAAACATATTCCGGTTTATTATCCGGGCCATGTGGGTTCCGTTGGTGGTATTGTTGGTCTGATCGGGGGACTGGGTGGTTTCTTTCTGCCCATATCTTTCGGCATCATGAATGACGTGATTGGTGTTTGGACAAGCTGCTTCATGCTGCTGACCATATTGATCGGCATTGCTTTGATCTGGATGCATTTCTCCATCATTCATATGAATCGCAAGGATCTGCCTGAATTGAAAGGCCCGCGCTATCTGCCGGAGCTTGATGCAATTAGAAACGGCCAGTCTTGAGGCTTGAATAGAACGAAGAGTGAGGGGAATGTCCCCCTCCTCTTTTTGTATATAGATTTACAGAATTTAAGGATAAAAAAATGGCAGAAGATATTAAACAATGGAATCCAGAAGATTCCGCAGAATGGGAAAGTCGCGGTAAAGCAATAGCAAACAGAAACCTTTGGATTTCAATTCCAAGCTTGCTGTGTGGTTTTGCGGTCTGGCTTTATTGGGGCATCATTACGGTCCAGATGCTTAATTTGGGATTTGATTTTGCCAAACCTGAATTATTCACCCTGATGGCCATTGCGGGTCTTACCGGTGCGACGCTTCGTATTCCCAGTACCTTCTTTATCCGGCTGGGGGGTGGTCGCAACACGATCTTCTTCACAACAGCCCTTCTTATGATACCCGCAGTCGGGGCCGGTTTTGCCCTGCAGGATATTAATACACCCCTGTGGCAGTTCCAAATTCTGGCTTTTCTGTCTGGTCTCGGTGGTGGTAATTTTGCCTCTTCCATGTCCAATATCAGCTTCTTCTTCCCGAAAAAAGTTCAGGGCCTTTCTCTTGGTCTGAACGCAGGGTTGGGGAATTTTGGGGTGACAACCATGCAGATTCTGGTGCCGTTATTTATGACATTCGGCATTTTTGGTGGCGACCCGATGATTTTGGAAAATACCAGCGGAACCCTGATCGGTAAAATTCCCGCAGGGACCGAAACTTTTATTCATAATGCGGGCTTCCTGTGGTTATTATTCCTGGTGCCGCTGGCTTTTGCCGGTTGGTTCGGCATGAATAACATCACGGATGAGCATGTGTCCCCTGATGTGGGTAACCCGGTCAGTGTTTTTGTGAAAATCACTTTCATGCTGTTCCTTGGTTTTGTGGCGGCGGCCTGCGGCCTGTGGCTGATGCTTCCGTCCCTTGAGGGCGGTCTGCCTACATCGGATTTTGGCATTAGCAAGTGGATTGTATTGCCCATAGTTATTGCGTTGACCGTATTCCTGTTGAAACTTATTCCGGGGGAAGTTGGCAAGAACCTGAAACATCAGTATAAAATCTTTAACAATAAACATACTTGGGCCATGACCGTAATTTACACCATGACCTTTGGATCATTCATTGGTTTTGCTGCCGCTTTTGGCTTGGCCATTAAGGTGATCTTTGGTTATCAGCATGTTGTTGTTGATGGTATCATGACCCATGATCTGGCTAACCCCAATGGCCCCAGTGCTTTGATGTTTGCCTGGACTGGTCCGTTTATCGGTGCTTTGATCCGGCCCATAGGTGGCATCATTTCCGATAAATTTGGTGGCGCGCGCGTCACTCAGTATATTTCCGTGGTTATGGTGGCCTGTGCCCTGGGCGTGGCTTATTATATGAAGCTTGCTTATGCCTCTGCCACACCGGAAGAATTTTTCATGCCCTTCCTGATCCTGTTTCTGGTGCTTTTTGCTGCCACAGGTATCGGCAACGGGTCTACTTTCCGTACTATTGCCATTGTCTTTGACAAGGAACAGGCTGGTCCTGTGCTTGGCTGGACATCTGCGGTGGCGGCATATGGTGCTTTCATCATCCCGAAAGTTCTGGGTGAGGAAATCAAGGCCGCAACACCGGAACTGGCCCTTTATGGCTTTGCCGTATTTTACGTTGTCTGCATCGTGATTAACTGGTGGTTCTATCTGCGCCCCGGTGCTTATGTGAAAAATCCGTAAAACGACTAACATTTTAATCGAGAGAATAAAGATATGAGCCATTTTTTGGACAAGCTAACTTTTTTTACCAGAGAAAAACCTGAAACATTTTCAGACGGACATGGTATCACCACCAATGAAGATCGCGGGTGGGAGAGAGCCTATCGGGGGCGTTGGTCCCATGATAAGGTTGTTCGATCCACCCACGGGGTGAACTGTACCGGATCATGTAGCTGGAAAATCTATGTCAAGGGCGGATTGGTGACTTGGGAAACCCAGCAAACCGATTATCCTCGAACCCGGACCGACCTGCCAAACCACGAGCCACGGGGTTGTGCCCGTGGTGCCAGTTATAGTTGGTATCTTTATAGCTCGGCACGGGTGAAACATCCCATGATCCGCAGTCGTCTTCTGAAGCTGTGGCGGGAAACAAAAAATGTCTATGCGGACCCGGTTACCGCATGGGGCCATATTGTTGAGGACAAGGAAAAGGCCACATCTTATAAGCAGATTCGTGGCCTGGGCGGTTTGGTTCGCGCCAGCTGGGATGAGGTTAATGAGATTATCGCGGCGGCCAATATCTATACCGCTAAGACCTATGGCCCTGACCGGGTTATTGGTTTCTCTCCCATTCCGGCCATGTCCATGGTGTCTTATGCGGCGGGGTCACGTTATCTTTCGCTCATTGGCGGCACCTGCATGAGTTTTTATGACTGGTATTGTGACCTGCCACCGGCATCACCACAAATATGGGGTGAACAGACGGACGTGCCGGAATCTGCGGACTGGTATAATTCATCTTATATTATGGCTTGGGGTTCTAACGTGCCACAAACCAGAACGCCGGACGCTCATTTCTTCACTGAAGTACGCTATAAAGGTACCAAGACCGTGGCTGTCACGCCGGATTACAGTGAGGTCGCCAAACTAAGCGATATGTGGCTCAACCCGCGTCAGGGTACGGACGCTGCCATGGCTATGGCCATGGGTCATGTGATCCTGACCGAATATCACGCCAAGGGCCAGAGTGATTATTTTGACGATTATACCCGGCAATATTCCGACATGCCGTTCCTTGTGCAGATTGATGAACAGGATGGGGTTTATGTTGCAGGCCGTAACCTGCGGGCGTCAGATTTTGATGATAATCTGAATCAGGATAATAACCCGGAATGGAAATCTGCGGTCATTGATGCCAACACGGATAAGGTAGTGGTTCCTAATGGTACCGTTGGTTCCCGCTGGGGTGAAGATGGTCACTGGAATCTTGAATCCAAGAATGTGGAAGATGGCAATGAAATATGGCCGTTGAAATCACTGGTTACCAAATATGACGAGGTCCTGTCTGTTGGATTTCCATATTTTGGCAATCTGGAAAATGATCAGCCGATCTTTAAAGCCACAGACCATGACAGTGTTTTGTTTCATAAAATTCCGGTCCGCAAGGTGAAAACCAAGGACGGTGAAAAATATGTGGCCACGGTTTTTGACCTGATGTTGGCTAACTATGGTGTGGATAGTGGTCTTGGTGGCGACAATGTTGCCAAAAGCTATGACGATGATAAACCATACACACCCGCGTGGCAGGAAAAGGTCACCGGCGTATCCCGTGATAAAGTTATCAAAGTTGCCCGCGAGTTTGCTGATAATGCGGACAAGACCCGTGGTCGTTCTATGATCATCATCGGGGCTGCTATGAACCACTGGTATCACATGGATATGAACTATCGCGGTGTGATCAATATGCTTGTTATGTGCGGCTGTATTGGTAAATCCGGCGGCGGATGGGCCCATTATGTGGGACAGGAAAAACTGCGTCCGCAAACCGGATGGCAGCCGCTGGCCTTTGCCCTTGACTGGCACCGTCCGCCGCGCCATATGAATTCAACGTCATTTTTCTATAACCATTCTAACCAATGGCGTTATGAGAAGCTGGGCGTGGATGAAATCCTCTCACCGTTGGCAGACAAGAAAAAATGGGAAGATTATTCCCTGATAGATTGCAATGTGCGTTCGGAAAAAATGGGCTGGTTACCGTCTGCACCGCAATTGCAGGAAAACCCGTTGGAAATTACCAAGCAAGCGAAAGAAGCGGGAAAACCGACCGCAGAATATATTGCGGGACGCCTGAAAGACGGCTCTTTGCAGATGTCTTGTGAAGATCCGGATAATCCGAAAAATTTCCCGCGTAATATGTTTATATGGCGGTCTAATATTCTGGGTTCCAGTGGCAAGGGTCATGAATATATGCTGAAACATCTGCTCGGTACCCAAAATGGTGTTATGGGCAAGGATATTGGTGAGCGTGGTGCCAAACTACCGAGCGAGGTTGTCTGGCATGACGATGCGCCCGAAGGCAAACTCGATCTTGTGGTGACGCTGGATTTCCGCATGTCCACGACGTGTCTCTATTCTGACATCGTTCTGCCCTCGGCCACATGGTATGAGAAGAACGACCTGAATACGTCAGATATGCACCCCTTCATTCACCCCTTAAGCCGTGCTGTCGATCCTGCATGGGAAAGTCGCAGTGATTGGGATATTTATAAAGGGATAGCCGAGAAATTTTCCGAACTTTGCCCGGGTCATCTGGGGGAAGAAACCGATGTTGTTGCCCTGCCTATTCTTCATGATACCCCCGCCGAACTGGCGCAGGGTCTTGATGTGAAAGAATGGAGTAAAGGTGAGATCGACCCCATCCCCGGAAAAACCATGCCGGCTTATGTTGATGTGGTGCGGAATTATCCCGACACCTATAAGAAATTCACCGCCCTTGGGCCGTTGATGACCAAAATTGGTAATGGCGGTAAAGGTATTTCGTGGAATACGGAGCCGGAATATAAATTCCTTGGTGAATTGAACCGGGTCGTAACCGATGTGGGTGTTTCCAAAGGCATGCCGCGTATTGAAAGTGATATTGATGCGACGGAGGTCATTCTCTCGCTGGCCCCTGAAACCAATGGTCAGGTGGCCGTGAAAGCCTGGGGTGCGCTGGAGAAATTTACCGGACGGGATCATAAGCATCTGGCTCTGCCGAAAGAAGACGAAAAAATCCGCTTCCGGGATGTGCAGGCCCAGCCGCGCAAGATCATCTCATCGCCCACATGGTCGGGTATTGAGGATGAGCATGTGAGCTATAACGCGGGCTATACCAATGTGCATGAGCTTATCCCGTGGCGAACATTGACCGGACGGCAGCAGTTCTATCAGGATCACAGCTGGATGCGTGATTTTGGCGAAGGATTCTGTGTCTATAAGCCACCGATCAATACCAAGACGGTCGCCCCCGTCATTGATGTGAAAGACAATGGTAATCCGCAGATTGCCCTGAACTGGATCACGCCTCACCAAAAATGGGGTATCCATAGTACCTATTCAGAAAATCTGTTGATGCAAACCCTCTCGCGGGGTGGGCCTATCGTCTGGATCAGTGAAGTCGATGCCCGGAAAATGGGTGTCGAGGACAATGACTGGATTGAGCTTTACAATGTGAATGGTGCTATTTCCTGTCGTGCGGTGGTCTCGCAGCGTGTCAATGAAGGCATGTGCATGATGTATCACGCTCAGGAAAAAATCATCAATACACCCGGTGCCGAAACAACGGGCAAGCGCGGCGGAATCCATAATTCGGTTACCCGTGCTGTGGTTAAGCCAACCCATATGATTGGCGGCTATGCTCAACTGTCTTACGGTTTCAATTATTATGGAACAGTGGGGTCAAATCGGGATGAATTTGTAATATGTCGCAAGATGGATAAGGTGGATTGGATGGATGAGCCAGTGGATGGTGTTTCCGGTAACCATGATCACGAGGAGTTAGCATAATGAAGATTCGTGCTCAAATTGGAATGGTCCTTAATCTGGACAAATGTATTGGCTGTCACACCTGTTCCGTGACCTGTAAGAATGTCTGGACGTCACGGGCCGGGGTTGAATATGCCTGGTTTAACAATGTTGAAACCAAGCCGGGCGTCGGCTATCCCCGCGACTGGGAAAACCAGAATAAATGGAATGGTGGTTGGTCCCGCCTGGAAGGTGGTAAGCTTAAGCCTAAGATGGGTGGTAAGTTCCGGGTTCTGGCAAAGTTGTTTGCCAATCCCGATCTGCCGGAAATTGACGATTACTATGAGCCGTTCACCTTTGAATATGAACGGTTACAAAAAGCACCGGAAGTTCATACCCCGCCAACGGCCCGTCCCCGTTCCGCCATTACCGGCGAAGTGATGGACAAGATCGAATGGGGCCCCAACTGGGAAGAAATTCTCGGTGGCGAATTTTCCAAACGGTCAAAAGATTATAACTTTGGAAGTATGGAAAAGGACATTTATGGCGAATTCGAAAATACATTCATGATGTATCTTCCGCGTCTGTGTGAACATTGTCTGAACCCTGCTTGTGCTGCTGCTTGTCCAAGTGGCGCGATCTACAAGCGCGAAGAAGACGGCGTTGTGCTCATCGATCAGGAAAAATGTCGTGGTTGGCGCATGTGTGTCAGCGGTTGTCCCTACAAGAAAATCTATTTCAACTGGGAAAGTGGCAAGTCAGAAAAATGTACGCTGTGTTATCCGCGCCTCGAGGCCGGTGATCCGACAGTATGTTCGGAAACCTGTGTTGGTCGTATACGGTACCTTGGCGTACTGCTCTATGACGCTGACCGGATTTCGGAAGCGGCCAGCGCGGAAGATGTGGAAGACCTGTATCAGGCGCAATGTGATATTTTCCTTGATCCCAACGACCCTGAGGTTATTGCACAGGCCAAAAAAGACGGTATTCCTGATAGCTGGCTTGCGGCTGCGAAAGATTCGCCGGTCTACAAAATGGCTATGGACTGGAAGGTGGCTTTCCCACTGCATCCGGAATATCGCACCCTGCCTATGGTTTGGTATATTCCCCCATTGTCCCCCATTCAGTCTGCCATGGAAGACGGCAGGTTGGAGAAAAGCGGGGTTATCCCTGATGTGCAGGACCTTCGTATACCGGTGAAATATCTAGCCAATATGTTGACTGGCGGCAAAGAAGAGCCGGTGGTTCATGCGCTGGAAAGAATGCTGGCCATGCGGGAGTTTATGCGGGAGAAAACAGTTGAGGGCATTACCAATGTGGATATTCTGGACCGTGTTGGTCTTGATGAAAATACATTGGATGATATGTACCGTATTATGGCACTTGCCAATTATGAAGACCGCTATGTGATACCCACAAACCACCGGGAATATGCCGGTGATACCCCGTTTGATAATGAAATTGCTTTTGAGCAGCGCTCATCCTGCGGTTTCAGTTTCGGTAATGGCTGTGGCGATGGTGGGGAAACCCGAACCAATCTGTTCGGCACCTCGACCCATAAAAACACCATGAGCGGAAAGGCAAGGAGCTAGATTATGAAAACCTTTAAGATATTGGGGCTGCTCCTGTCCTACCCCAAAGAGGATTTAATTCTGCATCTGGACGATCTGATGCGGGTATTGGAACTTGAAAAAATTCTGCCCGCGCGGAACCTGAAAAAAGTTAAAGCCTTTGCCGAAGAATTAAAGGCAGGCGATATTTATGACATTCAGGAGAATTACGTGGAATTATTTGACCGGGGGCGGGCGCATTGCCTGCAACTGTTTGAACATATCCATGGGGAAAGCCGTGATCGGGGAATGGCCATGGTCAATCTGGCCGAGGCATATGAGAAGAAGGGGCTTTTTGTGGCTACGGGTGAATTGCCCGACTATCTGCCGCTGTTTCTGGAATTTCTGTCCCTGTGCCCTGTGGAAGAGGCGATGGATTTTCTCGGCGACCCGATCAATGTGATTGCCACTATTGGCGTGAAGCTGAAAAAGCGCAAAGCCAACTATGCGGTCATTTTTGAGGCATTGGAAGCCCTCTCAAAAGTCAAGCCCGATCAGGATATGATCGCGCTGGCCAAGGCGGAACCGATTGAGGTACTGACCAATGAAGATATTGACAAGGATTGGGAAGAAGCCAATGCTTTTGACAATAGCGACGTCGATTCAGATGATTGTAATACATGCAATGCTTTTCCAAGGGCAACCGAGGAAATACAAAATATTGCCAAAGAACTAAAAGCTGGAGACCAGAAAAATGCCTGAAGCACCAACAGACTTCCTTAACCATTTGGTCTTTGGACTTTATCCCTATATTGCCGTTTTGGTGATGGTTCTGGGATCAATCCTGCGTTATGACCGGGATCAATATAGCTGGAAAGCAGGCTCTAGCCAGCTGCTGACCTCCAAGGGTATGCGTATGGGCAGCAACCTGTTCCATATCGGCATCATTCTGCTGTTTTTCACCCATCTGGTGGGTTTGCTGACGCCGGAATCACTGTATCATTATGTGATCACCACTGAGGACAAACAGATTATGGCCATGGTTGGTGGCGGCATATTGGGCGGTATCTGTTTTATCGGCCTGAGCATGTTGCTATGGCGGCGCATGACCGACCCGCGTATTCGCGCCACGTCCAAATTTTCTGACATTCTGTTGTTATGGCTGCTTTATATCCAGCTGATACTGGGATTGATCTCTATTTATTATTCCGCACAGCATATGGATGGTTCCTCCATGGTGGCCTTGGGTAACTGGGCACAGCATATCGTGACTTTCCGTAGTGGTGCTTCTGACTTTATAATGCATGAGCCATGGGTGTTTAAAGCGCATCTGTTTCTGGGCCTGACCATTTTTCTGATTTTCCCTTTCACGCGTCTTGTCCATATGTTGAGCGTTCCGGTTAAGTATGTTTTCCGTTCCGGCTATCAGATAGTACGCAAGCGCGGAAAGGGATACTGATGCCCGTATTTGTCAATAACCGGGAAATTACCGACGACCAGGTCCATGCAGAGATGATTAATCATCCTGCGCCGGATCTGGACTCGGCGCGGCTTGATGCCGCCCGGGCATTGGTGGTGAGGTATCTGTTACTTGAGGATGCCGCCGCCCGTGAAATCATCACAGGCAAGGAGATTTCTACCCTCACGGATGAGAGGGCTGAAGCGGTAATCACAGAACTTCTGGATGACATCATTACCACGCCGGACCCTGATGGCGAGACTTGCGAAAGATATTACGAACAGCATAAGGACCGTTTTCTGGACAAGAAGACCGATGATATTCTGCCCTATGAGTTGGTTAAACCGCATATTGAGCAATATCTGGAAGACAAAGCTTATCACGCGGCTTTTCATGCTTATCTGGACGGTCTTATGGCCCGCGCAGAGATTGTGGGACTAGCGGCTTGATTACTGTGTCATGCTGAATTTATTTCAGTATCCACTTGTCCTCTCGCGAAATGTTTCGAACATGGACCCTGAACTAAATTCAGGGTGACAATGTCGTTAGGGGATGACACCTAAATCAATTCTTCGAACTGTTCTGTTTCTGCATTATATTCCAGCAATATACCGCTGCCAATATCATAGTGCCAGGCGTGTATTTTCAGCCGGTCTTCCAGTATGGCATCCTTGACCCAGGGAAATGTGGCAAGGTTGTTGAGGGAAATCAAGCTGGCGCGTTGTTCACAGATGGTGGCGCGGGTATCTATACTTGATGAGGCTTTTTCTTCAGGGCTAAATTCGGCTGCTTCATCAACGATTTGCATCCATGGACGGATAAAGCTGAATTCGGCATCTTTTTTTATGTCATCATCATGACCCGCCATTAAGGCCCGGATGCCCCCGCAGCCGCTATGACCCATGATGATGATATGTTCCACCTTTAACTGGGTGACGGCAAATTCTATAGCCGCGCTGGTGCCGTGATAGGTTTCCGCATCCTGTTTATAGGGCGGAACCAGATTGGCCACATTATTTACAATGAATATTTCGCCCAGCCCTGCGTGGGTGATGATTACCGGGTTAACCCTGCTGTCACTACAGGCTATGAACATAACCTTGGGGTTTTGTCCGGTTTTGGCCCAGTTGCGCCATGTGTCATTCTCCTTGTCGAGATATTGCTTGTGAAATTTAGCATAGCCATCAAGGAGTTTTGCGTAAGAATCCATATGGTTCATACCCCGTTTTTTTTCATTTCATCATGCCGTGGCCTATTTTAGGCCAGTTACAGCGTGATAATAGCCGTTGGAAAATGTGTGTATAATCACTTTTACATCTTGTTATAATAAGTCTTTCCCGTTCGGTAAAGATAATATAGAGTTCTGAAAATTCAAACAGTAAAGAGAAATAAATGTATTCCTGTATCCGTATTTTGTTAATGAATATACTATTGTTTGTTGGCTTTTCACAGATTGTTTATGCAGAAAATTTTGTAAAATACTATCAAATTACCGCCGAAATCATCAAAGATTATACAAGTTTAATTGTTGATACTATCATAGTGATTGATGTGGATAGTAAGGCGTCAACAAAATTCACATTGCATAAGTTGGCCAAAATAAAATCGGTTACACTTGACGGTCATAAAACGGGTTTTGATTTTTTAATCAATGACCCCAGCCCAAATAGTTTCATTAATGACGGTAAACGGTTGACCATTGAAGTGGCACAGAATAGGGGAAAAACAGAAGACTTCATATAACTTATGAAATTCCCCTCTCAGCCGTAAATTATCTGTCCGATGAATTCCTGGCAACAACAGATATAGAATTTGGTTATTATTCGGCTTGGTTTCTTGTTTCTGAAAATAATGAAAAATTTAGCTATAGCCTGAACATGAAAGTGCCAAGCGGTGTCAGGGTAGCCGGAAACGCTGACGTTTCCCTAAAGGCGCCGAATTTGTGGTATCTTGAGAATGAAGGAGAGGTTTTTGATATTGTGTTTTTTGCCTCGCTAAATCTCGAAACACGGTCTTATAAATTTGGATCATCAGAACTCTTGCTCAGTCATATGGGAACAAGCCCAGAGATTGTAAGACACCTTTCTGACGATATCGGGGCTATTCATCTGCTTTACAGCAAAAATTTTGGGCCACTCTCTTCACAGAAGTCAAATTATCATTTTATTATGACGACCCGGAAAAATGGCCCGTCATATTCACGGGGGAACTTTGCTGTAATGACAAAGATGGACATGTCTGAATATCGTTCACTTTTTAAAGTGACGGCCCATGAAATTGGTCATTTTTGGTGGAATAAAGCGGACATCAACAGCTGGCAGGATTGGTTAAATGAAGCTTTTTCTGATTATTCTTCCTTCATGGCACTTAGGGCAAAATATGGTGAGAAATATGTGACGGCTCTTTGGCAGAAGGCACAGGAAAGTTTTTACACCCTGCCGCCGATCATGGGTATATCGCGGACCCATAAAAAGGCTCAAGAAGTTCTCTATCAAAAGGGGGCATATCTTCTTCACCAACTACGTCAAAAAACGCCAGACAAGCAATTTTTTGATTTAATAAAATCAACTTACCGATCAAAGGTTGTCACTACGGATCAATTTATTGGCCAGATAGCGTTATTTTATTCAGAAGAAGATGTTGCCTGGTTCAGAAACACTCTTGCGGCGGGCAAGAATTCAGAATAATTTGTCGTACATAAAGATTTTATGATGTTTCGACCTGTTTCTGGCCGGGTTCGTCGTGATAATAACCATTGGAAAAGCGGGTGGCAAACATTTCCGCTTCCAGAATGTCGTTTGCTTCTTCAAGGTCAATTTTTCCATCAAGACGGTTCCGGTATATGCGGCTAACTTTAACCATATCCACATCATGGGGCGAGAGGCGGAAATTCTGAATGCCCATCTGCCCAAGCTCCGGCAGCTCTGCCATCAGATTACAATAGCTGTAGGACAGGGTTTGCAGACCGTTGATGGTCAGAAACTTCTGCCCGTCCATGGTATCTACCGTCATGCCGTCCGGATCCTTTTCGCATACATACTGGCAGCCATCCTTGTGTAGCTTGTGGGCACGGGCATGGTAACAGCGCGAAGATATGGCTAGTGGCAGGCGACCAAATATCTGCACCTCCAGTTCTGACCGGGCGACCTTTGCTAGGGCGCGAAGTGATTTTGCAGGCAGTTCCGGCGGCAGGGAGATACGCGTGGCCCCCCCGTCCTCATAATATTTCAGGGTCGCTTCATTATAGATATTGATAAAGGGTCCGATGGCATGATTTTGCTGCCACAACATGCTCACGGCGGACATATCATTGGCTTCAATCAGATATTCCGGGGCCATGGCAGCTACGCTTTCCAGTGCGGTCATATCTCTGTTATCGAGCACCAGCATAAGACCGGAAAAGATAATCTTTTTACCGGCATTATCCAGTCGCTCCACCACCTCGGGCAAATAGTTTTTGCCGGCCAGTCTTTTTGCGCAAACCACTTCGCCCAGATAGACATAGTCTATGGGGGCTTCATCGGCGATGGCAAAATAAAAATCACGGATTTTGTCACTATCCCAATTAAATAATAATGGTCCAAGTGAAAGTTTAGCGTTATTCATTACATCCATTTTTTATTATAGGCCCCCGTTGTATTCTGTCCACCTTCGGACAGGTTATCCATTTCTATGACCATCCGTTCACCCTGCTCGGCAGCATCAATGGCGGCACGGAAATTCTGCACCACTTCACGCACATAAGCCTTGCTGCGCTGACGGCCTTCGATTTTAAGGGCGGTGACCCCGGCTTCCATCAGTTCCAGCAAGATACCGGTGGCATTCAGACTGGTTGGCTCCTCGAACAGATAGCCTGTTTCTTCATTTGCCGTAAACCGTCCTTTGCACAGGGTGGGATAACCCGCTTGCTCATTTGGCCCGAATTTATTGATGGTGAAATCCGCCAGATTGGTTTTGAGGTCATGACCCTGCTGAATATAAGTCACATGGCTGGCGGGCGAGCATACGCCGTTCATATTGGGGGATTTTCCGGTAATATAGGATGACATGCTGCACCGGCCTTCTGCCATGGGACACATGCCGCCAAAGGCAAATACCTCTGTGTTGATGGCGATCTTGCTATTGATGTCGCGGATTTCCGGCACGGTCAGCACGCGCGGCAGAACCACACGCCGGATATTGAATTCTTTTGTATAATGATTAATGGCTACCGCATTGGAGGCCGAAGCCTGCACAGACAGATGCAGTCGCAGATCAGGATGGGTGCGGTGGGCATAATCCAGCAAGCCTATATCTGCCATGATGATGGCATCAACGTTTAATTTTGCTGCATTATCCACAGCCTTTATCCATGGTTCGCTATTGCCCGCCGCCGCATAGGTATTTACCGCCAAAAGCACTTTCGCCCCCGCCGCATGGGCATAATCTAGGGCTTCGGAAAGCTCATCAACGGAGAAATTCAGGCCCGGAAAATTTCGAGCATTGGTTTCGTCGCGAAACCCCATATAAACCGCATCGGCTCCCGCATCCACGGCAACGCGTAGGGCCGCAGGGGTGCCAGCGGGACAGACGAGTTCTAACTTTGTCATAGGCTTGTCTTTCGGCTTAAGCTTTGCAGCCTATTCTGTGTTTTGGTGAGCATCTTGTCCAATTGCGCCACCTTATCGTGAAGACCCTGATTTTCCTGTTCCAGACCGTCACAGCGATTTGATAACGGTTTGGTCAAAGCGTGACTGAGGCTGCTCATATCACGGGACAGGCTATGAAACAGATACTCACCGATATTTAAGGCTGCGGCTAACGGACTTTTCAGCGGGCCAAAACTCGCCAGAATTTCTGCACGCAGGTCAATGTCGTCACTGTCCATGGCATTGCGCAGGGTAAGCAGGGCTTCTGTATCTCCCTCTACGGTAAGATTGCGGGAGAAGAATAGCGCATCACCGTCCACTTTACCGTCCATCATATCCATTAGCGATAAAAAAGGGCCGGAGATGGTCACATCCACCGGACCCATAAATTCATCTTCTATCAGGCATTCCACGTGACCATCACCAACGATAAGACGCATTTCATGGGGAATGTCGGCGGGGCATATAAGAAAGTGTTTTCCATTGAGGGGACGCAGCCTTTCCAGAATTGCCGGATGATTAATCTGAATGTGAGCGGTCAAATGCTGTAAGAGCCGGTTTAACGGGGCCACAGGCAAAGGCCGGATCACCATCCCTGCTACAAGCAGGGGTGAGAAGGCTTCATGAGCCGTGTGATTTTCTGTTTTGGAGGACATGAGTCGGAATTTTCCAGCCATAATCGTTACATTAAGGCATTTTATAGCCTATTTGGCCGCTCCTATGATTGATCCATATCAATGAATAACATGTGTAATGACCTGTTTTTGTTGATGTTTCAGAAGCAGGGGAAATTTTTTTCCGGCTTATATCAATTGGTAAAACTGTGAAATAACAATTAGTTAACCGACCGTTCGGGAAATTTTCTTTCTTATAAGTAAAAATATGAGATTTTTTCTTTCCTCAATTGATGCAAATCCAATGTTTTATACTTGCTAAAATTTATAAATATGATACATTTTATTTGGATTTATATAAATTATTGTATCACTATCAACGGGAGATGAGCATGAGCTCAAAGGCTGAACAGGCATCGCCAACCGCGATCAAGACAGGCATAACCCATCAGATGACCGGAAATGAGGCCATAGCGCGGGCCGCGTGGGAAGCCGGGGTTAAGGTTGCCTCTGCCTATCCGGGAACGCCCAGTACGGAAATTATGGAAAATATGGGCCGCTATCCGGTGGGGGATGTACATGCTCAGTGGGCGACCAATGAAAAGGTAGCCCTTGATGTGGCCATCGGCGCTTCCTTTTCCGGTGTTCGGGCCATGACCATGATGAAGCATGTGGGCTTGAATGTGGCCTCAGATGCCCTGATGTCGCAATCCTATATTGGCGCCCACGGCGGTTTGGTTCTGATCGTCTGTGATGATCCGGGTATTCATTCATCACAGAATGAGCAGGATAGCCGGATTTTTGGACGCTTTGCGCAAATTCCCGTTCTGGAGCCCTGCGATGCGCAGGAAGCCCTTGATTATACTAAGATCGCTTTTGATATTAGTGAACGTTACGACACCCCGGTCATGGTCCGCAGCACTACCCGTATTTCCCATACCCGCAGCCCGGTATTGGTTAGCGAGCGGGTAACGCCTGATGATCTGGGATTTAATATGGACGTGAGCAAAAATGTTATGGTACCCGGTCATGCGCGCCAACGCCACCCCGTGGTCATTGACCGTCTGGAAAGGTTGGCAGAGGAACTTGAAACCTCTGATTTGAATCGTCTGGAGTTGGGCTCATCCAAGATTGGCATTATCACCAGCAGCATGAGCTATGTCTATGTGAAGGAAAATTTGCCGGAAGCCAGTGTCTTGAAACTTGGCCTGTCCTTTCCGTTGCCTAAAAAACTGATACAGGATTTCTGTGCCAAGCATGATCGGGTGATTGTGGTTGAGGAACTGGAGCCGGTTATTGAAAATGAGATTAAAACATGGGGTTTGAAAGTGGAAGGCAAGGAATTCTTCCCGCGCATCGGCGAGCTTTCCCCGGAACAGACCCGCATCAGTTTTGAACAGGCCGGCGTTCTTGAGCCGGAAGCCAATGCCCTTGGCCCACAGTTTGAACCATTGATCCGCCCGCCGGTACTTTGTGCCGGATGTCCCCATGCCATGAGCTATACCGCTATCCGAAGCCTAGACGTCAGGGTCGCGGGTGATATTGGATGTTATACGTTGGCAGTGGGTGACCCCCTGACCGCTATTGATACTACGGTTGCCATGGGCTCGAGCATTGCCAATGCGACCGGTATGTATCTGGCGGGTACCGAAACCAAACCTATCGTGGCCACCATCGGTGACAGTACGTTCATACATTCAGGCATACCGCCCTTGATTGATGCGGTTTATAATCAGGCCAATATCACGGTCATTCTGCTTGATAATCATATTACTGCCATGACCGGGGGTCAGGAGAACCCCGGTACCGGCAAAACATTGCGTGGTGAGCAGACCCATCAGATCAATTTTGAAGAAATGATACGGGCTTGCGGTGTGGAATGGATTGAACGGGTCGACAGCTATGATGCGGCATCCATGATGCAGACCATGCGCGAGTCCATTGCCTATCGCGGGGTATCAGTATTGATTGCTGACCGTCCCTGCGTTCTTGATCCGGTAAAAATCAAAGGTCCGTCCATGAGTGTGGATGCCAAGGATTGCAACGCCTGTCAGGGCTGTATGAATCTGGGCTGTCCGGCTTTGATCTGGAGCGACGAATGGTATGAAGGCCGCCATATTGTCAAGATTGACCCAACGGCCTGCATAGGATGCTCGGTCTGTGCTCAATTCTGTCCAACCGGTGCTATACAGCCGACGGTGGTTTTGGATCAGAAATCGGCAAAAGCTAAACCTTGCGGAGTTGAATGATCATGGCAAAGGTAAAGAAAACAGATAATAGCGTCATGGCCGTTTTGGCAGACCCACCAAAGCTTGACCCCAAAGAAACGAAAGAACCGATCAATGTTTTGATCGTTGGTGTCGGCGGGCAGGGCGTGATCATGGTGTCAAAGGTGCTGGCTCTAATCTGTCAGAATCTGGGTTATGAAGTGAAACAAAGCGAGGTTCACGGCATGGCCAAACGTGGTGGTGTGGTGTTCAGCCATGTGCGTTTTGGCAGTAATGTCTGGTCACCAACTATTCCCATGGGCAAGGCAGATGTTCTTATCGCGCTAGAATGGGCCGAGGGCCTGCGCTGGATGAGTTACCTGCGTCCGGGAACGGGCATATTTATCGCCGATACCAAACGTATTGTGCCGCCCTTTGCCTGTCGTTCACGGATATTGGGCGCGGACATTGGCTATTCCAAGGATACCCCTGATGATGTGCGGGAAAAAGTTGCTGAGGCCTTTGCGCTGGATGCCACAGAAATGGCAACCAGAGCTGGTAATGAGAGAGCGGCCAATACATTGTTGCTCGGTGCATTATCCACTACGCTGACCTTTCCAACAGAAGAATGGAAAAAGGTTATTGCTCAGATGGTACCGCCCAAAACGGTTGATGTGAATCTAGCCGTATTTGATCAGGGACAGAACTGGATTGATGGCTCGCGCAAGGGTGAGCCGGTGGAAGGCGCGGCCTTTGTACCCCTGGTTCAGCCTGAACTTAACAGCGTTCGCAACACGTTGGAGATAACGGCTGAATGGTGCAAGGGTTGTGACATATGCGTCAAAATGTGCCCCGAACGCTGTCTTGTGCTGAATAAGGACCAAGTGGCAGAACTGGCGGAACCGGAAAAATGCACCGGCTGCCATATTTGTGAATGGCTCTGCCCGGATTTTGCAATATCCCTTAATCCCATAACTCAGGAGGCCGTCGCATGACTGGTCAAGAAACCGTAAATTTACAAGGCAATCATGCCTGTGCCCTTGGGGCTGTGGCGGCGGGATGTCGGTTTTATGCCGGATATCCGATCACGCCATCGTCTGAGGTTGCGGAAAGATTAGCCAAAGAGCTGCCTAAGGTAGGTGGCGTATTTCTTCAGATGGAAGATGAAATTGCCTCAATCGCGGCAACTCTCGGCGCATCCATGGGCGGGGTTAAATCCATGACCGCCACAAGTGGACCTGGTTTTTCCCTGAAACAGGAAAATATCGGCTACGGCATGGGGGCGGAAGTGCCCTGTGTTATTATCAATGTCATGCGCGGCGGCCCGTCAACGGGGATGCCGACCCGTCCGGCCCAAGGTGATTTGATGCAGGCTCGCTGGGGCACGCATGGTGACCATCCGGTAATTGCTTTGACGCCGGGATCAGTGGAAGAAATATATGAGCAGACGGCCCGCGCTTTTGCCCTGTCGGAAAAATTGCGTATACCGGTGACCGTCCTGTTTGATGAAAGTCTGGGTCATTTGGTGGAAACCTTCGCTCTGCCCGATGTGACAGCCTATGAAGATACGGTTCGCAAATGGGCCACAGGCAAGCCGGAAGATTATTCGCCCTATAAAGCCGATGCGGATGGTGTGCCTCCCATGGCGCGCCCCGGTGATGGCTATAGAGTTCATACCACGGGTCTGACCGTTGAAGAAAGCGGCTTCCCGACCCAGAAAGCGGAAGTCGTTGAACCGGTCATGCAACGCCTGCTAGGCAAAATAGAGATCAATAATGATCTGGTGGAAAGCTTTGAAGATGTTGACTGCAAGGATGCCGAAGTGGTAGTCGTGGCGCTCGGCGTCGTCGGTCGTGCGGCCCGCAAGGCGGTGAGGGAACTTCGCGCACAGGGTGTTAAGGCAGGTCTTTTCCGGCCGATTACGCTCTGGCCTTTCCCCACCAAGAGCTTTCGTAAACTGACCAAAAAAGCCAAACATTTTGTGGTAGCCGAAATGAATGCAGGACAATTGATCCTGGAGATCGGCTCGGCCAAGGTTGATAAACAGGCGGTTTCCGGACTGAATCGTTTTGACGGTCAACCCATTTCACCGTTCCAAATTGTAACAAGTGTCAAGGAGGTGCTCGGCCATGAATGAGCAAGTTGCCCTGAAAAAAGAAACCCAAGCTGAAAACAATAAAGACTTTGAAATTCGCGATTATCTGCGTCTTGATCTGTTCCCCCATTTCATGTGTCCGGGTTGTGGTCACGGCATAGCACTCCGGGCGCTGCTCTGGGCGATCCATGAACAGGGTATAGACAAAGATAAGCTGGCCATTGTCAGCGGTATCGGATGCTCGGGTCGGGTTGGCACCTATATTGATGCAAATACTTTTCATACTACTCACGGCCGGCCTTTGGCCTTTGCCACGGGCCTTAAAATGGCGCGTCCTGATCTGCATGTGATCGTGATCACCGGTGATGGTGATTGCCTCGCCATTGGCGGCAATCACCTGATTCATGCGGCACGACGTAATCTGGATATTACCTGCCTGATGCTTAATAACGAGATTTACGGCATGACCGGCGGACAGGTATCACCGACAACACCCCATGATCGTTTTACCACCACCACCCCTGCGGGTAATATGGAGCCGGTTTTTGATGCCAGCCGTCTGGCGGAAGCGGCGGGCGCCGGATTTGTCGGTCGCGAGCTGACCATCCATCTGCCGCGTCTTCGGGATTTGATTTCAGAGGGGCTTGAATATAAGGGCTTCTCCTTTATTGAGGTGATGTCCGATTGTACAGAGGTCAATGGTCGCAAGAATGATCTGGGCTCATCACCGGAAATGGTATTGGGCCAAACCCGTACCATGCGTCCGAGCGAGTATGACAATAATGTGGTTGATCACCCCTTCCGGCCCAACAGTATGGATATGGGGGTATTTGTCCGCTCCGACCGCCCGGAATACGGCGAAAGCTATCGCAATATGGTCGATCAGCTGCAGGGATTAACACAGAAGGGGCAGAAATAATGAAAACATTAGAAATGCGTTTCAGTGGTGCCGGCGGTCAGGGACTGCAACTCTGTGCCAAGATATTTTCCAAGGCTCTGACCGGTGAAGGGTATTATGTATCTATGTCACAAAGTTATGAGCCGACCTCTCGCGGTGGCCTTAGCCGTGCTGATATCGTTGCCAGTGAAGGTACGCCGGATTATCCGCTGACCACAGACCTGAATACGGTATTGATATTGGATCAGGCGGCGGCTAACGCATCCGATGGCATCATCAGGGACGATGCCATCGTTATTATCGACCCCAGACGTACCACATGTCCACCAGAGGGAAAATTCAAAACAATCGAATTGCCCTTGAGTGAAACCGCCATCAGATTAGGGTCTGAGCGGGTGACCAATGTGGTGGCAACCGGGGTTATTGCTGAATTGTCAGATGATATAGAACTTGAAATAGTCGAAAAAGCACTTCGGACAATCTCACCAAAGAAATTTATGGATTTAAACATGGACGCGCTACAGGCGGGCGTGGACCTTGCGCGAGGAGTCAGGGCCTGTTGACCTACTAGGTTAGGACATTGGCGGGCCATATATTACCATTGGTGAGGCATGAAATGTGCCGTAGCGCCCCCACTTCAAGCATTTTATAATGATGTCCAGTGGTAATATATGGCCCGTCCTAATCGGATTTGATCAGAGCTGCCCACTTTCGCAGCTCTGGTCCTTGAATATGCTTGCATGTCCTATGGCCTCGTGCTTAAAATTGGACAGCTTTGATCAAACCAATGTCCTAATCTAGTAGGTCAAAAGGCCCTACAGCCGCCTAATATAACAGGGTAAACTAAAACACAGGAAATATAATATGACGATGTTTTCAGGAATTAATGGTTTCGAATATGCCAGCAGGGAAGAAATTGAAGCCAAACAATTAGAGCGTATGAAATGGTCGCTCAAACAGGCTTACGAAAATGTACCATTTAATAAACAGGCCTTTGATGAAAAGGGCGTTCATCCGGATGACTTACAATGCCTTGCCGATTTGGCGAAATTCCCCTTTATGGTGAAAAAAGACCTGAGAGATAATTATCCCTTTGGTCTTTTTGCCGTTCCGACCAATAAATTATCCCGCATTCATGCCTCTAGCGGCACCACAGGCAAACCAACCGTTGTTGGTTATACCACACAGGACATTAATGTCTGGGCAGATGTATTTGCCCGCAGTATCCATGCTGCCGGTGGCCGCGCGGGTGATATGGTTCATGTGGCCTATGGTTATGGTCTGTTCACCGGCGGACTTGGTGCCCATTACGGCGCAGAACGGGCGGGTTGCACCGTGGTTCCCGCTTCCGGTGGCGCGACAGATTCCCAAATTCAGTTGATTATGGATTTCAAGCCCAGAATAATCATGGTAACGCCGTCCTATATGCTGGCTCTGGCCGACGCCTTTGATAAAAAGGGCATTGATCCCCGCACCACATCGCTTGAGATCGGACTGCATGGCGCGGAGCCATGGACAGAGGAAATGCGTAAAGAAATTGAGCGGCGTTTTGATATCAAGGCAGTTGATATTTACGGCCTGTCCGAAATTATGGGTCCCGGCGTGGCGTCTGAATTTGCCGAAACTCAGGACGGGCTGACCATATGGGAAGATCTTTTCTATCCTGAAATTATTAACCCCGATACCGGTGAAGTTCTGCCCGATGGCGAAGAAGGCGAACTGGTTTTCACATCATTATGTAAGGAAGCCTTTCCCATCATCCGCTACCGGACCCGTGATTTGACCAAGCTACTACCCGGATCACTATCCAAGATGCGACGCATGGCGCGAATATTTGGTCGCTCTGACGATATGATGATCATTCGCGGCGTTAATGTCTTTCCGACCCAGATCGAAGAAATCATATGCAAGGACGAGCGGTTGACACCCCACTATTTCTGTGAAATCCGCAGGCCAAAGGTGATGGATGAATTAACGGTGGTTGCTGAAGCCAAGCCGGAATTCTCCGATGATCACACCCGCTCACATATCGCCGCAGAACTGAAGAAAAATATCAAAAACCTTTGTGGGGTCAGTACTAAAGTGGACATTCGTGAACCGGGCGGTGTCCCGCGTTCCGCTGGCAAGGCCAAACGGGTCATTGATTACCGAAATCTGGCGGATAAATAGAATATTATTGCCACCTGATTCCACCGAAAGTATGGCAGGTGGGACAGGTGGCAGTATAGTTTTCCCGGGATATATTGCAGACGTTACATTGCCACGTAGGGTCAGAGCATGCATTTTCTGCATTGACCATATGGGCTTCGGCAGCTTTTTTGTCCTGCTTTTGCAGTATTTCCAGTCGGGCCAGCAAGTGATATGTTTCACGGGATACCCGATCCGTTTTGACCAGCGTGTCCAGAGATTGTTTGGCGTCGGCCCAATGTTCCGTATCAAGTCCGACATGAGCCCGCAGATGTAAACTGTGGGGGTGGTCGCTATTCAGGTCGGCAAATTTCTGGATACGGCGGAATTTTTCACTGGCACTTTCCAGTGGCTCAAGCTTAAGGTAGAATTGTGCCAGATCCGGGTGGGGCGCGACCCTCCATATAGTTTCGGTCACTTTGCGGGCGCGGCCTTTATCGTCCCCCGCCAGATGGTGGCGCGCCAAAAACAAGGCGGCGGCTATGTGGGACGGATCATTTTTCAACGCCTGTTCGGTAAAGTCACGGGCGGCCTTTTTCTGACCTGAAAGATCTGCTTCCAGTGCCTGACTATAATTGAGAACAGCGGAAAGACGTTTTTGTTCGGACCCGTCCATAGCTTTGGTTTTTACAAGCTTGTTTAATTCCTGTATTGCTTCTGCCCATCGCCCCAGACGGGTCAGAACATCAAAAAGTTTTTTGCATATCCACGGATTGTCGGGACTTAATTTATGCATTTTCAGAAGAATATTATGGGCTTCTTTGCTGTTATGGTTGTTAAGCTCTTTCTCCAGACGGAAAGTCAGGGCCAGTATTTTGCTATTGGCATCCTCATCGAGCATATTCAGATATTTTATCTGCGTTTTTTCAGGGCTGGCTTTCAGCAGAAGCCGCAGCGGTCCCTTATCTGTGGGCAATAGTGATAGGGCCTTTGTGCCATGTTTGAGCGCTGCGGCGTTATCATGAACACTTAGCGCAGACCAGCCTTGGTCTAATTCTGCCAGTCCCCTCTCGCGCTTGCTGGCTAATCTTTTTGGGCTCATTAAGGGGTTATCGGTTTTGAACCAGCGGTAAAGCTTGAACAGATACCAGCAGAGCACGGTATAAAGCAGAACAAGCAATGTGTATATGGCCATAGACATGCGAATTTCCCAGCCGCGCCAGTTAACCTGTAACGCGCCCGGGTTATCAGCAAACCATACCGCGCCCAAGGCCACAATGATGGCAAGGGTAATATAAAAACCAAGCCGTATCATAAGGCGGCCTCCTCAGCTGTGGGTTTTTCACTGTCAAGATAGTAACCCGCCGTAAGGCTTTCTATGCGGCTCAGTTCATCGGTGGCTTGCAGGTATATCTCTGCCTGTAATATCCATGAATTGAGCGTTTCCCGAATATTATCGGGAAGCTGTTTCAACAGGGCCAGAGCCTGGGTAAGGTCAAGTCGCTCCATCATTTTATGGGCATTGGCGATAATATTATCCAGATTTTTGCCAGCCGTATTATCCGTTTTCCGTACCATGATCAGATTTTTGGTGCTGTTATAGGCCCTTGTCCACCAGGGATCATCCTTATGGCTTGATTCTGTGCGGATCAGGGTCGGGATCAGGTCAGCAAACTGGTCACGCAATTTACCATGAGTTACAATACCGTCCCGATGCCGGTTAAGCCATGCGAGTGCTTCCGTGATTTGATCATCAAGGGCAAGGGAGCCCTGAGAGACCATTGCCGTTAAAGCGTCAATTTCCGCGCCATAGGCCGCCCCCGATGTGACCTTACGCCGCAGTTCCCCAATGCGAAAGGCGACCAAGGCGCCTTTATTATCACGGGCTGCAAAACCTTCAACCTTGCCCAGACGATACTCAATGTTGTTTAATTGTTCAGCTTGTGTCTTGGCTGCTTCGGCCAATTGTGTTCGCTCAAGGCGCATTTCCTGTGCTTCCGCCAGACTTTTGCTCAGAGGAACGAAGGAGGCTTCCAACTGGCTCATCCTGCTCAGCAGCATGTCAATACGAGCGGCCTGAGATATGTCGTCTTTTTGGGTTTTGGCCACTTCCAGACTTTCGAGCCGTTCCAGCAGCAGAGGATCCGGTCCGGGGGGTGTATTGTCGGCATCTTTTAATGCCTGAATATCACGATCCTGTCCGGCGAGACGATTTTCCAGAACGGCAATTCTATCAGCGATTGTCGTATCCGGCTCTGGGATAGGCCTAACACCGACCCATTTGTCCAGAACGGGCAGGCGTTCTTTAAGGCTTGGCAGGAAATACAGGGCGGTACCGGAACCCAGCAGGAAGACGATAATCATTAATAGAATACGTAAAGACCAGTTGGCCCTATTGGGTTTTTCCGATTGTTCAGGCTCGGCTTTTTTCTGAGCCGTTTTTCGTTCGGCCATGATTTGCTGGGCATCTTTATCAGATTTCTTCGGGGGAGACTTTTTTTCGGTCATTGCCGACTTTCCTCTAATGTTACGTTAATCAAGTTAAACAGATTACGCTGATCCGGTTGCTTTGCTGTCAATATTGCTTGCCATTTGAGGGAGCTTATCACATCAGATACGGCAGAACTAAGACAAAGCGCGGTAATTGTTGTTAAGGTATTTTGTATATTGGCCTTTGCCGCGAGCTGGACAAATGCCCTTGCCGTACGCGGTGAAAAAAAAGTCATATGGGTGATCATACCGGATGCGATCAGATCTTGGGCCTCTTTTTGTAGTGTGGCTGCCTTTGTCGCCTTGTAAAGCTGTTTGCCCGTGACGTGAAAGTTGGCTTTTTCCAGTAAGCCGGATAAATTACCCGCCGTGTCCTTGCCTGCTATATGCAATAGCTGTCCGTCTCCCGGCTGACATTTCTTTATGACTAGACCGGCAAGTTTATTCACATCACCATCGGCGGTATAAACGGTATTAAAACCTGTTTCTTTTGCTTCTGTTGCCGTGGCCTCACCCACAGCATAGCAGGGAAGCGCACGATTTTGGGTGTTTCTAGCATAGGCCCGTACGCCATTGGCACTGGTGAACAGGATGGCCTGAAAGTTGGCTAAGTCAATTTCCTGTTTGTCAAAATAATCAATCTTTAGCAGGGGCATGATGCCTACCCGGTGCCCAAGGCCTCTCAGTATCTGGCCCAGCTTATTATTGTCTTCTTCTGGTCGGGTGAGCAGAAAATACATCTATATTCCCGTGTTCAGTTTTTTGAAAAAACCTTCACCTGCCTGATCTCTCAAATATTGACCGACATAGGTACCAAGCTCTTCCGGGTTGTCGCCGCTGGCTTCAAAGTTATGATTTTCACTGCCATCCGGCAGAGAAACAAGGCCCCTGAGTGTAATCATACTACCGTGCAATGTAGCATATCCCGCAATAGGCGTACGGCAGGAACCATCAAGAATTTTCAGCATCGCCCTCTCTGCCCGTACGCAAATCTCTGTTTCACGGTGATTGAGTGGGTGGATCAGCCGTCGCGCCCGCCTGTTATGGCTGGCGATTTCAATACAGATGGCGCCCTGGGCCACGGCGGGCAGGAATTCCTCAACCTCAATAGGGTGAATACGATCATCTTTCAGGCCAAGGCGGTTCAGTCCGGCCATGGCAAGATAGGTGGCATCGACAATATTTTCATCTAGCTTTTTCAGCCGTGACTGCACATTACCGCGAAAGGTTACAACTTCCACATCAGAGCGCAGGGCCAAAGTCTGGGCCTGTCGGCGCAAGGATGCTGATCCGATAACGGCGCCTGAGGGTATATCGTTCAGCGAACTGGCCTTGCCAGAGATAAAGGCGTCGCGCACATCTTCCCTTTCCAGATAGCAGGCTAGTTCCAGATCGTCTGGCAGGCTGGTTGGCATATCTTTCAGGGAGTGGACGGCAATATCTATCGCGCCATTGAGTAATGCCGCTTCGATTTCTTCGGTAAAAAGACCCTTTCCGCCAATTTCGGACAATGGACGATCCAATATGCGGTCACCCTTGGTGGACATGACGATAATTTCGATATTAGATTCTGATAAATGATCATGGGCGCGGATCAGGTGATCTTTCACTTCGTGGGCCTGAGCGAGCGCCAATTGACTGCCCCGGGTGCCGATACGCACGGAAATTTCACTTTTTTTACTGTCTTGCACGGGCATAAGCCTTATATAATAGTGTTTTGAATATATAATTGGTTTTAGAATAAATTTAAAGGCGATGCCATAAATAATGCGGGATATGGACAAAAATATACGGGTTCTTGGTCTGGAAAGCAGTTGCGATGAAACGGCCGCGGCTGTGGTCAGCGGCGATGGCGAGATACTGTCCAATGTTGTGCTGTCCCAGATTGAGGAGCATAAGGCATATGGCGGTGTGGTACCTGAAATTGCCGCTCGCTCTCATATCACTCACATGGACCGCCTGATCAAACAGGCTCTTAGGGAAGCCAATTGTACTTTTGGCGACCTGTCTGCTGTTGCCGCCACATCCGGCCCCGGCTTGATTGGCGGGGTGATGGTAGGCATGATGACCGGCAAGGCCATCGCAGCGGCGCGGGATATTCCCTTCATTGGCGTTAATCATCTGGAGGGCCATGCCCTGACCGCTCGTATGACCGACGACGTATCTTTTCCCTATATCCTGTTGCTGGTCTCTGGCGGCCATTGCCAGATACTGGTGGTAAGGGGGGTTGGCGATTATCAGCGGCTTGGCACCACCATTGATGATGCGGCGGGCGAGGCTTTTGACAAGACAGCAAAGATTTTGGGGCTTGGCTATCCCGGTGGCCCGGCCGTGGAGGCTGCTGCGAAGCTGGGCGATGAGAAAAGATTCGCCCTTCCCCGGCCACTGAGAGGCAAACCGGGATGCAATTTTTCTTTTTCCGGCCTGAAAACAGCGGTGCGACGTGAAGTGGAAAAAATTGGCGATAGTATCACCCAGCAGGATATGTATGACCTTGCGGCCAGTTTTCAGCGAGCTTTATGTGACAGCATTCTTGACCGGATGACGCGGGCTCTGGATTTATATCTTGAACAATGTCCCGTCGGCCCCCATAGTCTTGTAGTCGCCGGTGGTGTAGCCGCCAATAGTTTCTTAAAAAGTAATTTAAGACAACTATGCTTGACTAGAGGCTTTAGCATTATTGCACCGCCGCCCAGTCTATGTACTGACAATGGGGCGATGATAGCCTGGGTTGGGGTCGAAAGACTTAAACGCGGAATGACGGATGATCTGGACATAGCGGCAAGGGCGCGGTGGCCGCTTGACCCGGATGCGCCGCCTGCAAAGGGGGCCGGCGTAAAGGCGTGAGATATAATAATCAAAGGGACGAAATAACTGAATATGGCCATATATAATAAGATAAGTGTGATTGGCGGTGGCGCGTGGGGCACGGCGCTGGCGACCATGGCGGCCCGGGCAGGACGCGAAGTATTATTGTGGGCGCGGGAAGATGACGTCGTGACGTCAATTAACGAAGTTCATGAAAATAAAGACTTTTTACCGGGGGTTTCCCTGCCTGAGACGTTAAAGGCGACCGGCGACCTCGGGCTTGTCGCAAAGGCAGACGTCATTCTGATGGTGGTGCCGGCACAATTTGTCCGCTCAGTTGCCGTTGACATGAAATCCCATCTCAAGGAAAGCACACCCGTAATTCTCTGCGCCAAGGGCATTGAACAGTCTTCGGGCAAGCTGATGAATGACGTTATGAAAGAGGTTCTGCCCAAAACGCCGCTTGTGGTGTTATCGGGTCCGACCTTTGCCCGTGAGGTGGCACTTGATATGCCATCAGCGGTCACTATAGCCTCTAAATATCAGCAGATTGCGCAAAATGTGGCTGATACTTTTGGCCAGCCAACTTTCCGCCCTTATCTGTCACGGGATGTGGTCGGAGCGGAAGTGGGCGGTGCGGTGAAAAATGTTCTGGCGGTGGCCTGCGGCATAGTGGCGGGATTGGATCTGGGCGAAAATGCGCGGGCGGCTTTAATCACGCGGGGTCTGGCGGAAATGGTCCGATTTGGCGAAACATTTGGCGCCAAGCGGGAAACCATGATGGGGTTATGTGGCTTGGGGGATCTGATCTTAACCTGCTCATCAAGCCAGTCCCGCAATATGTCCCTTGGTATGGCTCTGGGTCAGGGCAAGTCAGTTGATGAAGTTATGTCTGGTCGAATCAGTGTCGCCGAAGGCTATCATACGGCGGGTATTTTAGCGGAAATTGCCGCGCGTGAAAATATTGAAATGCCCATTGCGGGAGCCGTTAATAAGATACTTCATAAGGGCGGCAATGTGACAGAGGTCGTGCAGGATTTAATGAACCGACCTTATGTCAGTGAATTATAGGATTAAAAATGTATTTTATTATTTTAGCAGAAGACAAGGCGGACAGCCTGCAACGACGTATGGATAATCGTCCCTCTCATCTGGATTATGCGGCGGCGCAAGGCTGTGTGGTTCTGGCCGGGCCACTGCTTTCTGAAGGCGATGACCCGAAACCACGGGGTAGCCTGTTAATCATTGATGTGGCGGACAGGGCGGCGGCAGAGGCATTTGCGGCAGGGGATCCTTATGCTCAAGCGGGGCTTTTTGCCAAGCTGGACATCAAGCCGTGGCTCCCGGCCTTGGGCCCGTGGAAACCCGAGGGGGCGTGAATGAAGGCCAGTGATATTCCGGGGGGCCCGAAGTCTGGTGAAATTCTTTGCCCCTTGACGGATATTGTGGACGGAAGAGCGAAGGAATTTATCTACCGTGCGGGTGATGAGGTCCGTGAGATTTTCATTCAGCGCATGGGCAATGAAGTATATGCCTATGAAAATAGTTGCCCCCATGCTTATATACCACTGAATATGAACGCGGGGGTTTTTACGGAGAAATCCGGTAAATATTTCATATGCCAAAATCACGGGGCTCTATTTGATATTAAAACCGGCCAATGTCTTGGCGGCCCCTGTAACGGGCAATCATTGACCAGCGTAGAAATTAACCTGAAAGATGGTAACATCATAGCCTGTTGAGGAGTAATTATGACTATAGTGGAAACGGATCGTTTTATTTTAAGACCCTTTGAGGAACAGGACATTGATTTTCTGGATGAGTTACATGGTGATGATCTTGTCATGCGCTATATTCTGGGTCGGGTACGAACCCATGAAGAAAATATGACTTACCTGAAAAGATTGCAGGAAACCCGAGAACAGCATGGTGTTGGGCAACGCATTGTGATTTTAAAAGAAGAAAATAAACCTGTAGGGCGTTGTGGTATCAGTTTTTTTTATGGTATCCGGGAACAAGGCATGCCATCTTATTATATTGATCCCAAGGCCATACCTGAAGGGGTGGAGGCGACGCCAATTCATGAGCTTGGGTATACTTTTTTAAGGAAGGGCTGGGGCAAAGGCTATGCAACAGAAGCTGCGGCAGCCATGAAAGAGCATGGCTTGAAAATACAGAAATTTCCCGAACTGCATTCGGTAATGGCGCAGGCAAATGTGGCTTCTGTTTCTGTTGCGGAAAAAATTGGCGCCAAGTGTCAGGAAAAATGTCTATGTCTGGGCGAACTCGGATGGGATTATATTTCCAGAGCTTAAATATTAAGGAAAAAACATGATTGATTTATATACGGCGGCAACACCAAATGGATACAAGGTCTCCATCGTTTTAGAGGAAATGGGCCTTGATTATAACGTTCACCATCTTGACCTGATGGGCGGCGAGCAGAAAAAACCGGAATTTCTAGCGTTAAATCCTAACGGGCGGATTCCGGCAATAGTTGATCGGGATAACGATGATCTGGTGATATTCGAATCCGGCGCGATCATGATTTATCTGGCGGAAAAAACAGGGATGCTGATGCCAGCCGATGTTAAGGGACGCATGGATGTTATGCAGTGGCTTATGTTTCAGATGTCTGGCGTTGGTCCCATGCAGGGGCAGGCCCATGTTTTTTTCCGCTATTTCCCGGAGAAAATTCAGCCAGTGATTGATCGTTACCAGAATGAAACCAAGCGGCTTTACACGGTTCTGGATACTCAGCTTAAGGATAAAGATTATCTGGCAGGGGCCGGACGCGGCGAATATTCAATAGCCGATATAGCTAACTGGAGTTGGGTACGTTCCTATGAATGGGCCGGAGTGGAAATAGACGATCTGCCAAATTTAAGGGCCTGGGTTGACCGCATTGCCGCCCGCCCTGCCGCAGAAAAAGGTGTTAATACACCACCCTCCGCAGGGGGTGAAAAAACCGCCCAAGCGGGCAAAAAAATGATCGTTACATAGCACATTAGAGATCAGACATGCAGGAATATAGTATATATCAGATTGATGCCTTTACGGCGGTGGCCTTTCGGGGAAATCCGGCGGCGGTTGTCCCTCTGGCCGATTGGCTTGCGGTGGCCGTTATGCAAAATATTGCCATGGAAAACAACCTGTCAGAAACCGCATTTTTTGTGCGGGCTGATGACGATGAGGTGGATTTTCATCTGCGTTGGTTTACCCCCGCAGCGGAAATCGACCTTTGTGGACATGCTACATTGGCGGCGGCCCATGTGCTGTATAAAGAGCTGGACTGGTATCAAGATACGCTTAAATTTAGTACGGAAAAAGCCGGAATATTGACCGTAAGCCGCCAGCCGGATGGGCGATTACAGCTTGACTTTCCTGCACGTGCCGGTGAACAGATTGATGTTTTTGAGGATATGGTACAGGCCTTGGGAGCAGAACCGGAACAGCTTTTTTTAGCGCGGGACCATATGGCTGTATTTGAGACGGAGGCACAAGTGGCCGCCTTGAACCCGCATATGGAGAAATTATCCCGAATTAATGATGTCGGAATAATCGTTACCGCCCCTTCCGATCAGCGGGATTTGGATTTTGTATCGCGCTTCTTTGTTCCCAGCCAAGGCATTCCGGAAGACCCGGTAACAGGATCTTCCCATTGTACACTGGTCCCTTATTGGGCTGAAAGGTTGGACAAGACAACTTTATCTGCCCGTCAAATCTCAACCCGCAGCGGTGACCTGAAATGTCTATATTTAAAGGATAAGGCGCGGGTCCATATGGCGGGTCATGCAATCACCTATTTAAAAGGCAGTATTTTTGTGTGATAAGGTAATTAAGAATATAAGTTACTAAAAGAGGGATATTTTGTGGAATCTTTAGTTTATCTGGCCATTATATGGGCATCGGTGTTCGTAGCGTCTGTTTTGGCCGATAAAACCCGCATGACACCGGTTTTGTTTTTTCTTTTTATGGGCGCGGTGTTGGTAAATACCGGCGTGTTGCCAGTGGTTAGCGACCCGTTTATCAGGGTATTTGCCGAACTGGGCATCATTATCATTATGTTTGCCCTTGGCTTCGAGGAAAGCACCAGCGATTTCATCAAAAGCATTAAGCGTAGCTGGGGCATTGCCCTGTTCGGAGCATTGGCGCCCTTCTTTACCGCCTATTCGGTGGCCCAGTATTTTTGGGCGGATACCAATATATCCATCATGTGTGGTCTTGCCATGACAGCAACGGCGGTTTCCTTAACGATGGTGTCCCTGAAATCAGCCGGACTGAATAAAACTTTGGCCGCCAAGGGCATCATGACGTCAGCCATACTGGATGACATTGCATCGCTTGTCTTTGTGGCCATATTGGTGCCCATTGCCACGGGGGATGCCATGCTAACGCCCTGGGGCATTGCGGAAATAGCTGGCAAAGCGGCGGCATTTTTTATCATTATCACTATTGTGGGCATCTGGATAATGCCGGAAAACCCCAACAGATTATTTTCCAAAATGCCCTTCATCGGCAGCCATGGTGTGAAGCAGTTATTGTCCTTTGGCAAAGGGGAAAACACCACGCTAACCGTATTGCTGGTGGCTATATTGGCGGGGCTTCTGGCCCATGAGTTTGGTTTTCATCCGGCGGTTGGGGCCTATATGGCGGGCCTGATCCTGAAAGAGGAATATTTCAAATTCCGGGATAATCCCAATGTGGACCATTATCAAAATACCAAAAAAATCATTGATAATGTGGCTTTCTCATGGATTGGTCCGGTATTTTTTGTCGAGCTTGGCACCAGAATAATCTTTGATATGGATCTTTTCATGACCATCATTCCACAGGTGGCCATCCTGACATCGGGTTTGCTCTTCTCGCAGATAGTATCAGCTGCGATGGCGGCAAAATATACCGGCGGTTTTGTCTGGCGGGAAAGTGTCATGATCGGCATTGGTATGCTGGGTCGGGCGGAACTGGCTTTTGTAGTGATGGATATCGCCTATGTGCAAAATAACATCATTACGACGGAGGTTTTCTACACATTGATGGTCACCGCTTTTGCCCTTAATGTGGCGGTGCCGGTTGGCATTGGGTTATGGAAGCCATTTTTTCTGGGGGAAAAGGGTCGATTGTTGGATCATTCCAGACCCAAGAGCAGCCGATACAAAGATAATGCTTGAATGATCACAATGGGATAGGGGATAGAGAATGATCAGAATATGCCTTTCAGTATTGCTGGTATTTTTAAGTATGACAGGATGGGCCATTGCAGGGGATGTGTTTGATCCGGTTGCGGCAACGGATCAGTATATTAATAGTATCACTATTGAGGATAAGGGGCGCTCAGATGCGTATTTTGAAGGTGGATACTGGTTAATCCTGTGGAATTTCATCTATATGGTCGGGGCCAGCCTTTTGATTTTGCGCTACTTGTTCAGTGTTAAAATCCGCGATCTGGCTGAAAAGATATCCAAAAGAATATGGATACAGATTCCGTTGTTTGTTGCGCTTTTTTCTGTGCTTGAGTTTGTCGTTTATTTGCCCATTTCAATTTATGAAAATTTTTACAGGGAACATCAATACGGCCTGTCCAACATGGCTTTGGGAGAATGGTTTGGCGATGAATTGAAATCGCACGCTGTGTCAATTATCATGCTATCCATCGGCCTGTCGATTTTTTATCCGGTGATCCGCAAGACGGGTCAGAGATGGTGGATATGGGGAACGGGGGTGTTGTTTGGCATGATTGTGGTCATGCTGGTTATCTCGCCCGTGTTCATCGCTCCGCTGTTTAATGACTATACGGAGATGGAAGACGGACCCCTTAAGCAGGAATTCTGGCCATGGCGCGGGCCAACGGTATCAAGACCGATCACATCTATCAGGTCAATGAATCCAAACAGTCGGATCGTATTTCCGCCAATGTAAGCGGCCTTTTCGGCACTATGCGCATTGCCCTCAATGATAATCTTCTGAACCAGAGCACGCCAGTAGAGGTCAAAGCTGTGATGGCCCATGAAATCGGACATTATGCTATGGGTCAGATTTATGAAATGCTGCTGTATTTTGCCATTATATTCATGTTTGGCTTTCTTTTTGTCCATTGGACATTTGCAGGTTTGTTAAAAAGATATGGCGAAGGATGGCAGATTAGAGATATCGGTGATATTGCAGGGTGGCCTGTATTTATGCTTTTATTTGGGATTTATATGTTTCTGATGACTCCGGTTTTGAACGGCATAGTCCGCAGCCATGAAGTCAAGGCGGACCAGTTTGCCATAAATCTGACCCACCAGCCGGATGCCTGGGCCACGATTGCCATGAAAACCAGCACATACCGCAAAGTTAACCCGGGCTATTGGGAGGAGGTTATTTTTTATGATCATCCCTCACCCAGAAGTCGGGTCTGGATGGCCATGAACTGGAAGGCGGCTATGCAGCCTGTTTTGGACGGACAACTGTCAGAGTAAAAATTCCTTTGTTTTGTGGATCGCCTCAGCAAGACCGACCCGCTCAACAATGACATCTTCCGGAAAGGCGGTGAGCAGGCGCGTTGGTGTGGCCCCGTCCAGCATAACAAATACCCCCTTGTCCGTTCGTCTGCGGATCAGCCGTCCGTAAGCCTGTTTCAGGCGCAGGCGAGTGATCAAATCGTCATAGGTTTGTTTGCCGAACTGTTGCCGACGGGCTTTATGCAGAAGGGTCGGACGCGGCCAAGGCACTTTATCAAACACGCACAGCCTGAGCGATGGTCCCGGTACATCAACACCGTCACGTACCGCATCCGTCCCCAAAAGGCAGCTATCCTCAATATCCCGGAAAATATCAACTAGGGTTGCCACATTAATCGGGTCCACATGTTGTGCGTAAAGCGGGATATGATTTTGTTCCATATGAGGCTCTAGCCGTTCATGAACGCCGCGCAGGCGGCTGATGGCGGTAAATATGCCCAATGCCCCCCCACCGGATGCCAGCATCAGTTCCCGATAGGCGGCGGCCAGTTGATCAAGGTCGCGTTTGTTCATGTCATTGACAATGAAAATGCGGCTCTGCTCGGTATAATTAAAGGGTGATTTCAGACTTTGACGGCGGCTGGGGCTGATTAAATGTGCCGCTCCGGTTCGGACCTCTGCTGCGTGCCATTCAACGTCGGGGTTGTCGCTATCGGTCCGGTCACGCAAGGTGGCAGAAGTAATAACAGCACCATGAGCCGGTTTCAGTACGGTTTCCACAAAGGGCAGGCTCGGGTCGATCCAATGGCGATACATACCGCAATCTATCTCCCGCCCCTGAATACGGTCCAGTTCAAACCAGTCGACGAAATTTTCATTCATTTCGCCTTTCAGGCTGATCAGCATGGGCATCCAGCCATCCGCGATAGTTTCCGCCCGTCTTTTGAGGGTCCGGGATACGGATTCAAGGCGGGCGCGCAGGCCGCTGTCCAGCTCCTCGGCTTCGTTATCCAGTTTTTTGAGTAATGTTGTTGCGAGCTTTTTCAAAGGCAAAACCAAATCTCCAAGTGAGGCATGAAGCTCCCCAGCCATATCAAGCAGATCGTCGGTAAGATGCCCTACGGGCGTTTCCAGACTGTGGTATTTATCAAACCCATCACTTCGGGCCAGTATTTGGTTTCGCACGAGTTCTAAGAATTTTTCCGTAGGCCCAAAGGCGCTATCATCCATAATTCGGCCATGCCAGCCATCGGCAGGAAGGCAGCGGGCGGCGGTTATGACCTGTTCCAGCAGTCGTCTTGCATTGTCATCATCACTGATCAGATCTTCTACACGACCCTTCAGTCCTTTACCACGGCGGCGCGTCTCTTCGGCCCCCCTGATCCAGCGGCGCAATTCAAGCCCCTCTTGACCCGTCAAATGAGCAGAAAAGGCACTGTCTGCGGCATCAAAGAGATGATGTCCCTCGTCAAAGACATAACGGCTTGGCAGATCCGCCTCACCCCGGCGGGTGGCGGATTGCACCATGACAAGGGCATGATTGGCGATGACAAGGTCGGCGCCTTTGGCCTTGCGCTGGGCTTTCTCAATAAAGCATTTCCGGTAATGAGCGCAAGCAGAATAGACACATTCCCCCCTTCTGTCGGTCAGTTGTGACAGGCGGTTACCACCAAAATTTTCACTCAGCCATGACGGAAAATCACCGCCGATCATATCACCATCCCGACTGTATCTGGCCCAGCGCGACACAAGCCCCAACAGTATACGCCCCTGTGGCTGTACGGCACCCAGTGATAGTTCCTGAAGGTTCAGCAGGCAAAGATAATTTTCACGTCCCTTGCGAATGACCACTTTATCTTTTTTGAGTAAGGGATCGGGATAAAGCTTATTCATCTCCTGATCAAGTTGTCGTTGCAGATTTTTGGTATAGGTGGAAAGCCAGACAGTGCCATCATTCTTTTCTGCCCATAAACTTGCCGGTGCAATATAGCCCAGAGTTTTGCCGATACCAGTTCCGGCCTCGGCAAGGATTAATCTTGGCTCATCGGCATTTTCCGGCGGCAGGAAGGCTTGTGTGGTCAGGGCGGCATAGTCTTTCTGGCTCTGGCGTTCCTCCGCATTCGGCCCCAGTAAATCATGAAGCCGGGCAAGGCTTTCCGCCTCACTTACCGGATCAATACCCGGTGGCGGTGGCGGGGCAGTTTCTTGCCACTCGGACAGGTGATTCCACACATGGTAGCCTTGGTTTTTTGGATCAATGCCAAGGGCGCCCAGAATGAGCGGCCCCCAGAGCCAGCCCGTATCGGCCATGCTCTTTGCGCTGGAGGCGGCACCCTCTGCATAGATATAATCTGGAGACGTAAGTTCCTGAAACAGCCCTTGTGCAGATTGCAGTATGACAAAGGCGTTATCTTCCTGACTATCACCCGCAGCCTTTAGGTTGAGCGCTTTTTCCAGCCCAAAAGGCAGAGGCAGACAGAATTGTGCGGGCCTGATAAAGGCAAAAAGTTCCAAAACATCAAAAGCCCTGAAAGCGACCTTGCCCAGCCGTCGGCTTGACACGCGTTGATTACAAATCAGGAAAGCCTGATCCCGGACAATTTTTTTCAGGTCGGGCAGGTCATATTCCACAACTTCGCCGTCTGGGGTCAGAACGGTACCATGATCCGGCCCGACAACCAATGCAGGCAAGCGGGACAGAACCTCAAAAGGGTCAGGAAAATTAAAAAGTGGTTCAGGCATAGTTAGGATCAGGATCTATCGTTATTCAGCACCACTTTACCAAGCATATCATCCAATGACAAGATCAGACCGGCTCTGTCTTTGCCGTTAATTTAACAAAACCGACATCTTCCATAATGGCATAGAGGGCGGGGAGTACCAGCAGGATCAAAACGGTGGAAGTCAGCATACCAAAGACAATACTGGTGACCAATGGCACTAGGATCAGGGCTTGAGTGCTGGTTTCAAACAATAGGGGAGACATGCCGGCAATGGTGGTAACAGAAGTCAGAAAGATAGCGCGAAAACGATCATAAACAGCTTGTCGAGCCGCATCGTGAAAAACCATGCCTTCGGCGACCCGAAATTTGACAAACTCCACCAGCAGGATGGAATCATTGACCACAATCCCCGCTAGCGATACAAAACCGATCATGCTGGGCAGGGTGAAATCCAGCCCCATAATCATGTGACCCCATATGGCACCGATCAGGGCGAGCGGGATATTGATCATGACGATGAGCGGTTCACGGTAATTGCCAAATTGCAAACTGAGCAACAGAAAGACCCCGAATACCCCAAGGCCGAAGCCTGACAGAATAGACATTCTGGTTTCGGTGCCATTCTCCACCTCACCTTTATAATTAAAGGTAATCTCAGGATATCGATCTTGCAGAACGTCCGCAAAGCGTTGCACGCTGGCGATGATTTCTGATGTATTGGCAATATCTGCGTCCACATCACCGTAAATATTTACGGTTCTCTGGTGATTGATATGGCCAATACGTGAAAATTCACGGGTCTCGGTTATGATGGCAATACTGGTGAGAGGAATAGCCTGTCCGCTATTTGAAAATACGGTAAAATTATCAAAATCCCGCAATGCCTGATTTTCCGGGCTATGGAGCTTGGCTATTATTTCATAGGCTTCGCGGCCATTATAAATTTCAGCAATTTTAACGTCCAGATAGGCAGATCGCAATTGTGCCGCGATGCTGCGGGATGTGATGCCCGTCGCCAACGCACCCGGCTTCAGTTTGATGCTATATTGTGGTTTTCCGGGACGGAGGTCATCCAGCAGGTTACTCACGCCGTCGTAACCCCTTAGCTGGTTCTGGGTGTCCCATGATGCGGCTGACAGCTGATCCAGATTCTGTCCGCTAAGGCGAATATGGATGGCGCGACCGGCGGGGCCGACACGTGGTTCTTTATATTGAATATTTAATACATCCGGCAGCGCACCGGTATTGTCTTTCCAATTCTGGATTATGGCATTCATCTTTGAATTGCGTTCTTCAGTGTTGAGCAGGTCAATGCTTAACGTCGCCAGATGGGGGCCATTTTCCGGCACATCACCATGAGTGCCGTAGGTTACCTGTATATTTTTAACCAGATCCTCATCTTCATTCTGGCTAAGGGCCGCATTGGTTTTTTCCAGTGCTGTGAGCAATTTACCCACCAGCCTCTGGGTTTCTGACAGCGGGGTGCCTTGTGGCAAGAGAATTCTGGCCTCCAGGTTATTACCTTCCAGATCGGGGAAAGCCTTGAATTTTACGATTCCGGTGGCCATCAGGCCAATGGAGAAAATAAACATGGCAAGAGCAATCCCGATGGTTACATATCGAAAACGCATGGCCATTTTTGCGGCATCGCCGGCGGCGTGACGGTATTTGCTAAACTGGGCTTCAAAATTCTGGCGCCATTTTGGTGGTTCCTTATGGTGGGCATGAACCAGAGATTGCTTCAGATGGTGTGGCAAGACCAGAAAGGCCTCAATCAGGCTGATGGTCAGGACCGACAACAGAACCACAGGTAACACACCAAGTATCTGCCCCATATCGCCCTTCATCATCAGCAGACTGCCGAACAGCATGGCCGATGTGAGGTAAGAGGCAAAAACGCCGCGAAAGACTTTTTTTGTGCCGTCAACTGCCGCATCCAGTGGTGATTTACCCTTGCGGTATTCATGGTCGATATTTTCAGACAATACGATGGCATCATCCATTAAAATACCAATCGCCATAAGCAGGGCAACCATGGATATCATATTGATGCTGATCCCAAAGACGACCATCAAGGCCAGCCCACCTAAAAATGATATGGGCAGTCCTAAAGCTATCCAGAAAGTATAACGCCATGAAAAGAACAGCAGCAGCATGAAGGTTGCTAAAATCAGCCCCTGCCAGCCATTGGTCAAGAGCAGCTGCAAGCGATCCCGTACCGAGGAAGAGGCATCATTGACGATGGTAAGCTTTGTCTCTTTGGGAAGAAGTTTATTTTCCCGCACCACAAAGGCACTGAGGGCGTCGGCAACTTTTAAAGTATCATCAATGGTATTTTTGCTTATTTTCAGCAGGGCTGCGGGTTTACCATTGAGTGCGATACTATCTTCCGGTTTTTCAAAATTATCCTGTATTTTGGCGACGTCACCCAGTTTAATCTCACCACCGGCGGGCGTATTGAGGATAACCAGACTGGCAAGCTCATCAATGGTCTGGCGCACATTATCAAATTTAATCTGATAGGAGGTTTCCGTGGCTTCCAATATCCCCACTGGCAATTCCAGCGCCTGACCCGCAATAAGACCGGCAATATCCTGAACACTGAGATTATATTTTTTCTGGGTATCGGGATGGATCAATACCTGTAATTGGTGGGTTGAAAAACCGGCCATGGTAACGATGGGGATTTCGGGCATGGCAATCAGGCGGTCCCGGTAATATTCCGCCAGTGCCTTTAACTCGCTAAGGGTTAATTTGTCTGCCGTGATGGCAATATTGGCTACCGCATTAATACGGCCCAGCTGTTTGATCACCGGGTCTTCTATATTATCAGGGAAATTCTGGATAGCATCAATTTCTGTTTTGATGTCATCTGTGAATTCACGGATATTTCCCGCTTCCTGCATTTCCAGTGTGAAAATGGCCATATTATCACGGGCATCACATTCCTGCTCATGCAGAAAGCTGATCCCATCAGTAGCATCCTCAAGCGGGTTGCAAATCCCGTCTTCCACGTCCGAGGGGCTGGCACCGGGATAGGCGACAATAACCTGCACTTTACTCGGTTTGATCAGGGGAAAGGATTCTTTATTCAGGCTCCGGAGCGAGTTTAGACCAATAGCAATGATTGCCATCATCAGGATATTAGCCAGGGTTGGGTGTGACGCAAAATAGCGAATCATTCGCCGTTCTCCGTAACGTTACCCAAAGCATCAATAGCCAGTTGTTTTTCATATTCGCTGGCCGGCAGAGGGGTTATGGGCAAGCCTTCAATGACCGGGATAACATCTGTTATGATGATTTTTTCGCCTGCTTTAATGCCGTCACCAATAACAATTAACTGTTCCTGTTTATAAAGAATATTCACCGGACGAATTTGTAGCTTGTCATCAGTCCCTGCCACGTAAACGCGGCCCTGATGAAGGGCTTTTCTGGGCAGCACTATCATTTCTCGTGCCGGGGCATAAAATTCGACAGCTACATACATCCCCTTCAGGAGGGGGGGACGTTTTCCGGGTATGATATTTTCATAAGGGTTGTTGACCGCAACAACCAGACTGATGGTATCGCGGGTGGGATCAATGGATTCGCCAATGCGCAATAATTCACCCGACCATTTTGCAGTATTCCGCGTATCGCCGACCAGACTGACATTCGCACCAATTTGCATTTGTGAGAAGGCTATCTGGAGGTCTTCCGGCCTTTGCAGGTTAACGGATTCTTTGCCTAGCCCTGCGATTAATGGCGAAAATTGTGTTACCGGCAGTTGGGCATTAATCTCAACGGCTTGTGTGCCGAGGGCTTCAAATAATAAATTACTCACGGCAACAAATTCACCCTTTTCAACGGAAACCGTCCCAATACGGGCATCAAAGGGCAGGGTAATTTCGGTGCGCCCCAAAGTATCCTGACTCTGGGCTAGTTGGGTTTTGGATTTTTTAATTTGGGCCTGAGTTGCAGATTTGCGGCTGGCATAGGTGGCAAGTTTGCCCTCCAGTTCCTCCACTTGTTGGCTGAGCTGTAAAACCTTCTGTTCTTCTGCGTCCATTTTTGAACGGGTAATGACCCGCTTGTCCCAAAGTATCCGAAAGCGATCCAGCTCTTTCTGACTGATGTCCAGATTCTTGCGGGCAATATCCAAAGACCGCTTGGCGCTGGCCTCTTCAATTTCCAATTGCTTGAGGGAAGACTGGACGCTGGTTAATCCGGCCTTGCTTTGATCACGGGAAAATTCAAAGGTTGTGGGTTCTATGCGCAGAACCACCGTGTCCTTGGCCAGACTGGCTCCTTTTTTCAAGTCCGGATGGATATAGCTGATCTTGCCGCTAATTTCGGTTCTTGCCTTTAGCAGAATGGCTGGCTCCACATTGCCATAGCCCATGGCGCGCGCCCGAAAGGGGATTTTTTTAGCGGTAATAACCTCCACTGTTTTAGTGGGAAATTGCAGGTCTTTATGCTCTATGGCAGGCCGGGATTTCACTGCAATGATCACCACCAGTAGCGCGATTATAAAGATAAGCGGAAGAACCACTGCCTTTTTCATGAATTTTTCCATAGCTTGCCTTCTATCCCGTGGTGGTGTCTGGTAAAATCACCAGACATCTTTTCCGTAATATAATCCTGATTCTATATCCGGAGGATCAAAATTTCTGTGACTAAAGTCACTATAGCCAGAATTAATGAAAACCAAATATATTTTCTATTTCCCATGCTTCAGACGGTTTTATTTATATCCTTCAGACGGTTTTATTTATATCCAAATGGCTTAAATCCGAACATATAACAGGCAGGGTCTGCTTCAGCAGGCTGATGGTGGCCGGTAACTGCCACCGGGATTCGCCATCAGCTTCGAGGTTTATGGCATGCATCTCGTTTTCGGATGTGATGGTAAGGGCGCGGGTTGAAAAATGAGTGACTGCCGGATGATTATTCAGGCCACCCTTGTATAGGCTTGGTATCCAGCGGATCAGGTTTTTCAAGCCTATGGGGGCGACGAAAAGGCAATCCAGCAGGCCGTCATTAATGCGCCCGTCAGGAGCCAAGCGGATGCCGCCACCCGTGGTGATACCATTCATGAATACGGCAAGGGACATATCCATTATTTTTTCATGGCCATCACATGTTATAATCGTGACCTGCCAGTGCTTGGGCCGTAACAGTGCGCGTATGGCGGCAAAAAGATAGGCGTAACGGCCTGCAAGACGTTTTTGCAGGGGCGTTTTATTGACATGTCTTGCCATATTTGCGGCCATGCCGATACTGCATTCATTGATGAAATAATGATCGGTTGGCTGGCCATGGTTATTATGACTGGTGATTTGTCCCACATCAACGTGATGTATGCTTGCTTGTTCAAGTTTTGCGAGCTGATCTTCCCATTTGCCATAAAACCCCAAATTGCGCGCATAATCGCCGCCGGTGCCGCTGGATAAAATACCAAAAACTGTATTTTTATTGATGAGGGAACCCTTTAGGAAAAATCCGTTAACAACCTCGGAAAGGGTACCATCACCACCAATAGCGATGATACGACCCGCCCCCGATTTGATCGCCTCCCTCGTGAGTTCAATGGCATGTTGGGGATGTTCCGTCATATGGGTGATAAATGATCCTATGCTCTTGGCCAGACATCTTTGCATATGGGGCCATTCGCGGCCCGTGCGCCCGTTGCCTGACGTTGGATTGACAATCACATGTGTTATTGGCACTGACAAATACTCCGTTCAACACTCCTGCATTTGAAATAAATGATGTTCTTCCTTAAATGATGCCGATAATGTGATTTGAACATATGATCTACTAAATACGAATTGTTTTATTAATAATATAATTGGCTTGGCTCGTATTTCATATTATTTCACACTGTTGCACAACCCTTTGAGCAGACTTAGGTAATTTAACAAGTCAATTATGACAGTATTGGACAAAGTATCATAGGCTTTCTTCCCGCTGTCCTCTTGATTTAATACCTCACACCATCAAGGGGTGCCACTATTTAGGTTTGGATGGAGTAAGTAATATATTGGTTCAGAACTTGTTTTTTTACGTAATAAAATGCTATCAATTATTATTAATCATAAAAATACTGAGGACGGGATAATGAATCGGATTACAACGCTGGCCCTTGCGGCCTTGCTTTTATTACCAGTAAATTTGTGGGCGGCTGATGAGGACGTGAAAGAAATCATGTCCAGTGACACATTCAGTGGTATGAAATTGCGCCATATCGGTCCGGCTTATATGTCAGGCCGAATTGCCGATATTGAAGTGGATCAAAAAGACCCGGCCACATGGTATGTGGCGGTGGGTTCCGGCGGCATCTGGAAAACCGAAAATGCCGGTACCACGTGGCAGCCGATTTTTGATAAGCAGGCCGTTTATTCGACCGGCGATGTTACCATTGATCCCAGCAACTCAAATATAATCTGGGTTGGCACCGGTGAGAATAATGGTGGCCGTCATATAAGTTTTGGCGATGGGGTTTATCGGTCTGATAATGGAGGCAGTACCTGGCAAAATATGGGGCTGAATAAATCCGAACATATTTCGGATATTATCATTCACCCCCAAGATTCAAATATTGTCTGGGTTTCAGCACAAGGACCACTATGGTCAAAGGGCGGCGAGCGTGGTCTTTTTAAGACAACAGACGGCGGTAAAACATGGCGTAATACCCTAGCGGTTGACGAATGGACGGGGGTGACGTCCCTTGTCATTGACCCCGGCAACCCTGATAAATTATATGCTGCTAGCTGGCAACGCCAGCGCACGGTTGCGGCATACATCGGGACCGGTCCGGGTTCTGCTATTTATACATCCGATGATGGCGGTGAAAACTGGCGCAAACTGACCGAAGGACTGCCCAAGACCAATATGGGCAAAATCGGTCTTGCCATTTCACCCATGAAACCGAATGTGGTTTATGCAACCGTTGAAATTGACGAACGCAAAGGCGGTCTTTACCGATCAAGTGACCGTGGCGCCAGTTGGGTGAAAATGTCCGATGAAGTATCGGGCGGCACAGGACCACATTATTATCAGGAAATATTTGCAGACGCCCATAAATTTGACCGTATTTATATTGCCAGCAATCAAAGCAAGACATCAGAAGATGGTGGCAAAACATGGACCCCCATTAACAATAAAAACAAACATGTTGATGATCATGCCATGGCCTTTCACCCAACGGATCCGGATTTCATGCTGATCGGGTCCGATGGCGGTATTTACGAGACCCATGATGGACGGAAAAAATGGCGGTTCATTGCCAACCTGCCCGTGACCCAATTTTATAAAATAGCGGCGGATGATGCCAAGCCGTTCTATTTTGTTTACGGCGGTACTCAGGACAATTCCACACAAGGCGGCCCGTCACGGACTGACCGTGTGAATGGTATTAAAAATTCTGATTGGTTTCTAACCCTGTTTGCCGATGGTCATCAGCCCGCAACGGAGCCGGGCAATCCTGATATTTTATATTCACAATGGCAGCAGGGCAATCTTGCCCGTCATGACAGAAAGACGGGCGAAGTTGTTCTCATTCAGCCACAGGCAAAACCCGGTGAAGTGGCGGAGCGTTACAACTGGGATGCGCCGATAAATGTATCACAACATGACCCAAAACGGCTTTATCATGCCTCACAGCGGTTATGGCGTTCGGATGATCGTGGTGACAGCTGGACTGCTATCTCTGGTGATTTGACCCGCAATGAAAACCGTATGCGCATGCCCGTGATGGGGCGGAGCTGGTCTGTGGGAGCCGGGTGGGACCTCTACGCCATGTCCAATTATAACACCATCGCCAATATGGCAGAATCTGCTGTTGATGAAAATATCCTCTATGTGGGGACTGATGATGGTTTGATACAAGTGACATCAGATGGCGGAAAATCATGGACACGTTATGAGATTGGAAAAATCAAAGGTATTCCCAAAACCGCCTATGTCAATGACATTCGGGCCGACCTGTTTGATAAAGATACCGTATATGTGGCTCTGGATAATCATAAATATGGGGACTATAAACCCTATCTGATCAAAAGCACCAATCGCGGTAAAAGCTGGAAATCCATCAGCTCTAACCTGCCGGACAAACATCTGGTATGGCGTATCGTGCAAGACCATGTGAAGAAAGAACTGATGTTTTTAGGCACAGAGTTTGGTCTGTTCTTCACGGTTGATGGTGGCAAAACATGGATTGAACTCACAGGGGATGTACCGACAATTTCTTTCCGTGATGTGGTTATTCAACGTCGTGAAAATGACTTGGTTGCCGGCAGCTTTGGCCGTGGCATCTATATCCTTGATGATTACACCCCACTGCGGGGGATGACAGCGGAACAGATGGAATCCGATGTGTTGCTATTCTCTGCCCGTACGGCCCCTTGGTATCGTCCAAATAGGCTTCATAGCACGTCACAGGGTGATGATCAGTTTGTGGCGAAAAACCCTGATTTTGGCGCGACATTTACATATTACCTGAAAGATGAACTGTTGACCGCGAAAGAACGGCGTCACAAGCGGGATCAGGAATTGGTTAAAGCTGGCAAGGACACTATTTATCCTGACTGGGAAGTGGCAGAAGCCGAAGGCAGAGAAGCCAAGGCCGCGGTTTACCTGACCATTAGGGATGATGAGGGCAATATGGTGCGTCGGGTTAATGGCCCGGCCAAGAAAGGTATCCATAGGATTACCTGGGATTTGCAATATCCACCACAATTAGCGCTTCAAAGAATTACGCCGCCAGTTGGTTATTTTGGCAATCCCGTCATCATGGCAGCACCCGGTAAATATACAGCAACCCTGTCCAGTCGTCACAATGGGGTGACGAAACAACTAGCGGGACCGGTTGATTTTGCGGTAGAGGTTATGAGAACAGGTGCTCTGAAAGGGTCCACACCTGAAGAAGTGACGGCCTTTGCCCGTAAAGCAAGTAAACTATGGCGGGCTACATCAGCAACCACGGTATTAATAAAAGACCTGAAGAAAAAAATAACGATATTTAGAAAAGCGGTGGATCGGTCACTGGTGGCTGATGCGGCACTTGATGACAGATGGCAGGCCATGCGGACAGAATTGTTTGAGCTGGATGCAGCCTTGAACGGCATGAAAATTCGTCAGCGTAAAGGATCAACTCCGGCAACGGTTAATAGCCGCCTGTTTTATGTCATGCTCGGTGCCACAAGCACCTATGGGCCGACGAAAACCCATAAAGAACAGCTTGGCTATGCCGTGACAGAATTCACTGTTGTAAAAGACCGGCTGAATATTTTTGTGGGTGAGACACTGCCCGCCTTCCAGAAAGCGCTTGAAGAAGCTGGTGCACCCTGGACGCCGGGGGCGGCTATCCCGGCGGCTGACTAGCGGTTATATCTATTATAAAGGGCGTGAGATTTATCAATCTTACGCCCTTTATATCGCTGTGCGCAGATGTTAGAAAGTCAGAAAAATTAAGAATGTGAAATTGTAATGAAATTTACTAAATTGAACCGACTGACCCATAATTGGCTATCGGTCTTTATTGCACTGCCCATTTTACTGATCCTGATAACGGGTATATTGCTGATACTTAAAAAGGATTTTGAATGGATACAACCACCGAGCCACAAGGGCGAAACGCTGGCGACCCCGACTCTCCCCCTGATGGAGATTTTAGCCAGAGTGATCGCTATACCTCAAGCGAAAAACCTTGAGTGGCATCAATTTGAACGGATTGACTTTAAGCCTTCAAAAGGTATTGTAAAATTTGTCACACCGGACGACTGGGAAATTCAGATTGACCCCTCAACAGGTGAAATTCTGTCGGTGAAAATACGCCGTTCGGATTTTATTGAAAGCCTGCATGACGGTAGTTATTTTGGCGCATCAACGAAATATTTTCTATCTTTGCCGACGGGTATAATCTTGTTTATTTTAAGCTTAAGTGGTCTCTATATGTTTTTTCTGCCTATGGTGAAGAAAAGACGTAAAAAAACGATTATTGCCAAAAAAACTTATTAAATTTGAAGAATTGAAAACCTTAAATCAATGGTTACTATCCGGCCAATGAAGCGTGCGATCTTTGCCCTATAGGGGAAGAGCTTTGATCTCGGAGTTTCAGTTGTAAGCCACAGCGGTATAATGATACGTCATAAATAAGCCGGGATTTCTATACCGACAGGTAAAATTTTGAAGCCTGTTGTTACTTTGCCAATAACATCCTTATAAATTGGTCTATACAAGTATTGACAATATAAACCGCTTAAGGTCTATTTAAATGATCTTAACGGACGGTATTATGAAGAAATTCTTTTTCGAAAAAGCCTATCTGTCAGAAGGTCACAATATCGGATGGCAGAATAATGTTTTGGTAACGGTTGACGATCGCGGGTTTATTTCTGCGGTGGCGCCTAATGCCCATGACGATGCAGTAGAAAAAATAATTGGTTTAGCCCTTCCCGGCATACCCAATAGCCACAGCCATGCTTTCCAAAAAATTCTGGCAGGGCGAACAGAATATAAGGCAAATCATAAAGATAACTTCTGGGGCTGGCGTAATCTGATGTATCAATTTGCCGGGGCCATTGACCCGCAGGATTTAACAAATATTGCATCCTATCTTTATCTTGAAATGGTGAAGGCCGGATATAGCGCAGTAGCAGAATTCCATTATTTGCATCATCAGCCGGGCGGCATGGCCTATGACGATCCTGCCGAAATGTCCATGGCAATCATCCATGCGGCGCAGACGGTTGGGATTGGTCTCACGCAGTTGCCGGTTCTTTACATGAAGGGTGGTTTTGGTAATATTCCGCTGGAAAAAAATCAACGTCGCTTCGGTCATGATGTAAACGCATATCTGCGCCTGCTGGAACGGTTACAGGACCATCACCATGGGGTTGCTTTTCATAGCCTGCGGGCGGTGCCGAAGGCAGCCTTGGTCGAGGTTTTGGACGTCATAGACCGTGATATGCCGGTCCATATCCATATTGCCGAACAGGAAAAAGAGGTTGAGGGTTGCCTGAAGCACATGGGTCAGCGGCCCGTTGAATGGCTGTTATCGCAGCATAATCTGGATCATCGCTGGTGCCTTGTTCATGCAACTCATATGACAGAGGATGAGACGGCTGCTCTGGCAAAATCCGGCGCGGTGGTGAGCATTTGCCCAACCACAGAGGCTAATCTTGGCGATGGGTTTTTTCCGCTGGCAAGATTTCTGGGCGCAGGCGGGCGTATATCTGTGGGTTCGGATGGCAACAGCCTGATTGATCCCATAGAAGAAATCAGGTGGCTAGAATATGGTGCGCGACTGTGTGGACAACAACGAAATATTGCCGCAACTGAGGCAGACCCCCATACGGGCAGTGTCCTGTATAACGCCATACAAAAAGGCGGGGCACAGGCTTTGGGGCAGAAAACCGGTGCCATCGCGGTTGGTTATCGGGCGGATATCATCGTTCTGGATAATGCTTTGTTTCATCAGGTTCCCGAAAAGAATATTCTGGATGCTCTGATTTTCAGTGGCGGAGGTACGGATATTAAACATGTCATGGTCGCCGGAAAATGGTCTATAAAAGACAGGTATCACGCTCGGGAAGAGGCCATTATAGCTAATTATCAAAAGACAATTACCAAGTTAACCTAGGATTATCATGAACCAATCGACCATAGCCGTTCCCCTTTATAAAAAGGTCAAGAACCACATCATGGCCCAGATAGAATCCGGTGATCTGAAACCGCATGAGAAAATTTCGTCTGAAAATCAACTGGTCAAAATGTTTGGCATTTCCAGAATGACCGTCAACAGGGCGGTACGGGAATTGACCGATGACGGTTATCTGGTTCGTCTGGCCGGTATTGGAACATTTGTTGCCGAACCCAAGGCCCAAAGTCATCTGCTGGAGGTTCATGATATTGCCGATGAAATCCGCGCCCGTGGTCATCATTATTCAAGGGAGATCATGATCCATGATTATACTGCGGTAAAGACGGATATATTGTCACGCATGTCATTGCCGACCGCAGCATCAGTTTTTCATTGCCAGATTCTCCACTTCGAACAATATATGCCGATTCAGTTGGAAAACAGATATGTCAATCCGAACGTATTTCCAGATTTTGGCTCGGTGGATCTGACAATAGTTTCGCCTTATGAATATCTGATGGCTGAGGCGCCCATGCAACGGGCAGAACATGTGGTATCCGCGATAACCCCTAAAAATACAGTCCGTGAGGCTCTGACCTTAAAAGAAAGTGAGCCTTGCCTGTTGCTGGAACGCCGTACATGGGTGAAAGAACAGGTTGCAACTTATGTTCAGCTCTATCATCCGGGCTCACGCTATAGTCTGAAAGACCAGTTTACTTAAGGGCCAGATTTATTTTCTGAATGAGCGCATCGACGATATCATCTTGTGGGCCAAGGTGGGGGGCCTTATAAAATGTAAAGGTGGGGTATTTCTCAATGGCGGCATCAATTTTAGCGTAAATATCTGCCAGCAGACGTCCAGAAAATAACAGAAAAGGCAGCACGATGATATGGGGGTAATGGGACTGAGCCGCTTGGGTCAGGGCATTTTCCAGTAATGGGGAACTTTCAGCGGGATAACAATATCTGCTATCGCCGAAGTCCATCCAGTCGTGCAGCTTTCGACACAGGTTTATACTCTGATCAGATACCATCCGGTCCTTTGATCCGCGCCCTACCAATAATAATTTACAGTCTTCCAGGTCCACGTCCGGCATGACGGACTGTATGGAAAAGACGGCAGCATCAAGGGTAAGCGGACTTAGACCCAGTGACGCGCCATAATGCAAGCATACGTCGGGGTGAGCTTGTGTGAATTCTGCCAATATATCCGGGATGTCAATCTTGGTATGTTTGGCGTTATAAAGCGTTATGGGCTGGACAATGATCTCACGGATGCCCTGATCATAAACAGCCTGTAAGCCCTCTGGAATGGTGGGTTGGTTAAATTGCAGAAAGGCACCTGAGACAGGCTGGGGCGCAAGCTTTTTCTGAATCTTTTCCACTAGACATTGGAACTCTGTGGCCGCCTCAGCCTTTCGGCTGCCATGACCGCATAGCAGGACGGCTGGTTTTGTTTCACGATAGCTCATAAGTCTAGTTTAGGCGGTGCCATAATATATTCAACCGGTGTTTTGGAAAAATTGATCGGATTGGCAACCACGGGGATAGAGGTGCCATCAGGCCGTGTTATGGTCTGTTGCATATTGCGGTGGATAACCTGCGGGTCTTGAAAGGCCTGCTCAATAGTATTCACCGGGCCGCAGGGTACGTTATATTCTTCCAGTATGTTGATCCATTGTGCTGTGGTTTTGGCTTTGATAATATCTTCAATTTGAGGAACAAGTTGATGCCTATGACGGACGCGCAGGGCATTTGTGGCATATTCTTTACGCAGGTCATCCCGTCCGGCAATGGCGCAGAACCGCGTGAACTGGCCGTCATTGCCAATGGCGAGTATCAGAAAGCCATCACTGGTTGCCATTACCTGATAAGGGACAATATTGGGATGGGCATTGCCCATACGCACAGGGGATGTGCCTTCTATGAGGTAATTCATATTCTGGTTCGATTGCATGGCAATCTGGCAATCAAGCAGTGACAGGTCGATATATTGACCCTCGCCCGTTTTATCACGGTGGGCAAGGGCCGCGAGGACACCAACGGTGGCATACATGCCGGTCATCAGGTCGGAGATGGCAATACCTACCTTCTGTGGGCCAGCACCGGGCATGCCGTCTTTTTCGCCGGTAACACTCATCAACCCGCTCATGGCCTGAATAAGAAAGTCGTAGCCTGGACGATTAGCATAGGGACCGGTTTGACCAAATCCGGTGATGGAACAATAGATCAGCCCCGGGTTCAAAACTTTTAGGCTATCATAATCCAGCCCATATTGCTTCAGCCCCCCCACCTTGTAATTTTCCACCAGAATGTCGGATTCCTGTACCAGTTCGCGGATTTTTGCCTGACCCTCTGCGCTCGTAATATCCACCTGAAGGCTGGATTTATTACGGTTGGAACAGAGGAAATATCCCGCGTCACCCAGACTGCCATCGGCATTTGTTATGAAAGGCGGGCCCCAGCTCCGGGTATCATCCCCGGTGCCGGGTCGTTCAATTTTGGTGACCTCTGCCCCCATATCGCCTAGCATCTGGGTTGACCATGGGCCAGCGAGCACGCGGCTCAAGTCCAGTAGTTTGATATGACTGAGCGGCCCCGCCATTAATCATCCGTGTCGAATTTAATGCCTTGCGCCAGGGGAAGTTCCTTGGAAAAGTTCAGGGTACTTGTCATGCGTCGCATATAGGCTTTCCATGCATCAGAACCACTTTCACGTCCGCCGCCGGTTTCTTTCTCACCGCCGAATGCGCCACCAATTTCGGCCCCGCTAGTACCGATATTGACGTTGGCAATGCCACAGTCACTGCCGGACTCACAGGTGAATGTCTCTGCTTCCAATACATCGCGGGTGAAGATGGCTGATGATAACCCTTGCGGCACATTATTTTGACGCCCAATGGCCTGGTTGAGGTCGGTATATTTGAAGATATAAAGAATCGGTGCGAAGGTTTCCTCTTGCACATTATCATCCGGTCCGGTCATTTCCACAATCGCCGGTTTGACATAATAGGCATTAGGATACTGTTCTGTGTTGGTGCGGCCACCGCCAACAATCTGCCCACCATTTGATTTGGCCAGTTCCAACGCGGATTCCATATTGTTATAGGACATCTCATCTATCAGTGGACCAACCAATGTCGCCGGATCTAGGGGGTCGCCAATGGAAAGCCCTTCATAAGATTTTTTAAGCCGTGGCACCAGTTTGTCATAAACATCTGCATGAACGAATACCCGCCGGGTCGATGTACAGCGTTGTCCGCAGGTTCCAACCGCACCAAACAGGATGCCCTGAAACGCCAGATCAAGGTCAGCCGTAGGGGCGACGATAATGGCATTATTACCGCCAAGTTCAAGAATGCTTCGACCAAACCGCGCCGCCACTTTTGGCCCGACGATACGACCCATGGCACAGCTGCCGGTGGCACTGATCACGGGTACGCGTTTGTCTTCGACCATAAGCTCGCCGATGTCACGTTCACCAATCAATAACTGGCTTAAACCTGCGGGGGCATCATCCCCAAAGCGGGCGCAGGCTTCATCGAATAATTTCTGACAGGCGATGGCGGTCAGTGGGGTTTTTTCCGATGGCTTCCATATAATACTGTCGCCGCATACCAAAGCCAGTGCCGCATTCCATGCCCAGACGGCTACGGGGAAATTAAAAGCAGAAATTATACCAACGGGGCCAAGAGGTTGCCAGTATTCACGCATCTTATGCCCGGGCCGTTCAGAGGCAATAGTCAGGCCGTATAATTGACGGCTAAGCCCAACGGCAAAGTCGCAGATGTCAATCATTTCCTGAACTTCACCCAGGCCTTCCTGATAAATCTTGCCGCATTCCAGCGCGACCAATGATCCCAGAGCATCCTTCTTTTCACGTAAAATTTCACCCAACAGACGAACCAGTTCACCGCGGCGTGGCCCGGGTACCATACGCCAGTCTTTGAAGGCAACATGAGACGCAGCAATCTTGTCCCGCGACATATCGGCACTGTCCATATGAACGCTGGCTATCAGGGCGCCGTCACGAGGGCTGTGAACGTCTAATGTCCCGCCGTTAAGGTCACTCTCTGTTAGGTTCAGTTGGGTAAAAATTTCCTGAATATTCATGATATTTCCTATTTATTTCTCTGTTTAAGAGGATATTATCCATTTTTAAAGTTTTAATGCAAATAACAATATAACTGTCTTTATTTCAAGAAAAAACTACATAAATTCTTATGTTTTTGAACAAAATAACTAATTAAAAGTACTTTTTATAAACCACGGCTAAATTTTTCTGACAAAATGATGTGGCTTTCGGTTTTGATAATACCATCCATCATGGCAATTTCGGTTAACACCCGGTCCATATGCTGATTGCCGCCCGTGCGAACCAGAGCGATGAAGTCATAAAGTCCGGCGACCGTGACCAGCTTGTCTACTTCGGCAATTTTATGCATTTTTTCTTCTATTTCCTCAGCTTTTTTGGGATCGCGGGTAATCAGAACATAGCATATTGACTGGTTTTCCGAAGCATTACTCTTCAGCTTGACTGTATAGCTATCGATAGCCTTTTCTTCAAGGCGCGTCAGCATCATATGGATGGTGGAGCGGGCAAGTCCCAGTTGCCGCCCCAGTTCTGCGGCACTCATACGGCTGTTTATTTTGAGCAAATCCAGAAGCTGCTGTTCATTATCCTGTAACTGCATGGCTGACCTTTTATGATTTTATAAATTCTCGTTCTTATGTTAATTAGATGCTACATTTGTTCATTTTATATCTATAAATGTAGTGTAGTCAATGGATATTGTAGTATTATATTAGGTATAGTAGATCATTTTTAAAAGACTTATGTTCACATGTTAAGAAAAGGTGGTCGTAAACAGAGATATATAATGATAACACTATATTTATGACCTTACCAACGGAACCAATTGTAATTATGGGCGGTGGCCCGGCGGGTGTTTTTACTGCCTGTGGCCTTGTGGATCTTGGGGCAGAGGTGGTTATCATCACGCGCCCCCGACCCTTTCCCGCATGGGAGGGCATGTCGGAACGGCCCCTGACCACTTTAAGGCTTTTTGGTTTTGAGGAAACGGTGGCAAGCGTTGGTCCTATGGTGGGGCGGGAGGCCCATTGGAATGGGATGTCACAAATACAGAACCGGGAATATATACTCAACCGCGAACGGTTTGATCAGGCTTTGCTCAGGGATGCTGGAAACAAAGGTGTACAGGTCATAGAGGGGCGTATTGAGAAGGTAGCGCGAAATGCAGACAGATGGCATATTTCGTATGGATCAGAAACCATAACAACAGGTTTTCTGGTGGAGGCCCGGGGCCGTGAAGCCCGCCTCGGCCGCAAGCTGATGACGGGCGATGATGATTATATCACCGCCCCTGCCACATCGGCCCTGTTGAAATCTTATCGCGTGTCGCCGGACCTTTCTGCCATAACATCGGTTGCCTCATTCCCCGCAGGCTGGGCATGGTATCTGCGCGACGGGGAAGGCACCGCTATCCTGCAGATATTCGTCAGCAGCGAGAAGGGTGAACTACCGTCAAAGGCGGGGCTGGAAAATTATTTTTCAGAATTGATTAAACAGCTGCCCGAGGCGGAGGAATGGTTATGTGATGCGAAAGCCCGTGGAGATCAGGTTTCCGTACGCACGGCTGCGGCCACAAAAGTAACGCCGGTGGGCGGGGTAAATTTTCTGGTGGTTGGTGATGGTTCGCTTGCCCTGGACCCTTTGTCTGGCAATGGCATTTTTTATGCTATCGGTAGCGGCCTTGCGGCGGCACCTGTGATCAATACCCTGATTCACAAACCAGAGAACGGAAAACAGGCGTTACAATTTTATCAGGAACGTATAGATCTGGCCTTTGAGGGCGGGTGCCTGATGGGAAAAGAATTTTACCAGACTGAACAACGCTGGCCTGATGCACCGTTCTGGAAAGATCGCAGTAATTGGCCGCATACTGAGGGAACATCCCACCCGGACCCTTTGTCGAAACCGGCGAAACTATGTCAAAAACCCGTGGTCAAGGATGGTTATATCGAGCTTGAAAATGTTATTGTTACCGCCGATCATCCACGTGGCGTGTGGCAGGTTGACGGTATTCCATTGGCCGGACTGATTGAATCCATCAACGATGGTTCAGAAGATGATGCTGATAATGCTGAAAAATTTGGCTGTGCCATAGCGCAGGTGGCGTCGGCACGAAAATGGCTGATGGCGAGAAATATCATAGGGCAGGCATAACTTGGATCAGGCACAGAAACATGAGAATAATAAAAAGCATGCCTTAAGCTGGATCGGTAAATTTATCCGGCCAGAAATAAAGTCTTTGAGCCTGGTCATGCTGCTTGCCGCCTGTATGACCGGTTTTGCTCTGGCCCAACCCTATTTCACTAAAATATTGATTGATGACGGCCTGATGGCAGGTAATATGGACATGGTCATCCGTTTTGCAGCTTTGATCGTCATCATGTCAATAGTGGTTTTCGGAGTTAGCGGTCTTAACCGCTGGCTATATGTGGGCTTGTCGGGTCGTATATTATTTCGGTTGCGGCAGGATGTTTATGGTCGCCTGATGAAACTGTCGCCAGAGTTTTTCGGGTCCTGGCGGACAGGGGATATAGTCTCGCGCCTTGATGGGGATGTGGCAGAGGTCCAGCGTTTTTCTACGGATAGTCTGTTGGCGGTGGTCAATGGCAGCATGGCCCTGATCGGCAGTCTGGCGATTATGCTGATACTGAGTTGGCAGTTGACTTTGATTGCCTTTGCCCTGCTGCCGTTGCAGGTCATATTCCTGCGCCGCATGCGGCCAAGGGTGGAAAAGGGCAACCGGCAATTGCGGGAAAAATCAGCCGATGTGGGTAGTTTTTTCTTTGAAACCCTGACTTCGGTAAAATTCATTCAGTCCATGTCCGGAACCCACCATGAGCGTGTGCGGCTGAGAAAGCTTAATCATTCCTATCTGGATGAATTGCTGAAATTACAGATTGTCAATCATGTGACAGGCGGTATTCCGGGGCTGCTGACCGGTATCGCGACGGCCTTGGTCTTTATTATTGGTGGGTATTTTGTCACTCAGGGTACGGCGACCATAGGCACCCTGATTGCCTTTTCCGCCTATATGGCGCGGGCAACGGGTCCGGTGCAGACTTTCCTTGGTCTTTATGTGGCCTATCAGCGGGCCATGGTCAGTCTGGTTCGGGTTCAGGCACTGAAAAATCAGAAAATTGCCGTGAAAGACCCCATCCATCCGGTCCTGATTGGTGCTGATGCCCAAGGTGATATTAAGCTGGATCAGGTGAGCTTCTTTTATGAGGAAAACAGAGGGGTGCAGCAGATATCGCTCCATATCAGGCCCGGGGAAAAGATACTGATCACCGGCCCGTCCGGCGCGGGGAAGTCTACGTTAATTAATCTGTTGCATCGCCATTTTGATCCGAGTTCAGGCAATATTTCGCTGGACGGGGTGGCCTATCCTGATCTGTCACTGAAAGAATTACGCAGCATAATTGCCGTGGTTGATCAGAATACAATCCTGTTTCACGGTACCGTGCGCGACAATATTACCTACGGCATGAAAGACGCCACTATGGAACAGGTAATCGTGGCGGCTAAGGCGGCCCGCATTGATGATTTCATTCAGACATTGCCCGGCGGGTATGACACGCCGCTTGGTGAGCGGGGCGCACAGTTGAGCGGTGGTCAAAAACAGCGACTTTCTATTGCCCGCGCCCTTCTTATGGATACATATGTGTTGATACTGGATGAAGCCACCTCGGCAGTGGACCCGGAGACCGAGGCGGAATTTCAGGAAATGCTGGATCAGTATTTTGCCGACCGAACCCGCATCATCATCAGCCATCATGTGGGGGCTATCGGTAACATTGACCGGATTTTTTCCATGCGGGAAGGCATATTGACTGAGGTAATGACATGACGCTGCGCTTAGGTCTGGTGGATAGCGGGGTGTCAGCGGCACAGGCTGAATATGTCTATACCTCAATGACGGCTGATACGATTTCGGACCCGTTAGGCCATGGCACGGCGGTTTGTGAAATAATATTGTATTACACCCCAAATATCCGGCTTTATAATGCACAGGTGTTCGATGCTAGCGGGGTGACAACGGCGGCAAATGTGGCGGCGGCCATTGACTGGCTGGTTGCTGAAAAGGTTGATCTGATCAATTTAAGTCTAGGTCTTGCCCATGACCGCCGTATTCTTGCAGATGCCTGTGCCCGTGCGCTAGAGGCGGGTATTATCCTGATTGCCGCCTCTCCGGCACAGGGGGCGCCGGTTTATCCTTCTTCTTATGCCGGCGTCATTCGGGCCACGGGGGATGCCCGTTGTGATGTGGGGGAAATATCGTTTCTTAATTCAAAACAGGCTGATTTTGGCGGCTGCCCGCGCGGCCTGACACAGATGGTAGCGGGTATTGGTGGTGCCAGTATGGGAACGGCCCATATTTCGGGGCAGGTTGCGGGTTTTTTGCAAGGGGGCGGTGCGCATCAAGGGGTGCGGGAATGGCTTGTCTCCCAGGCGAAATATGTCCATAATGAACATAGAACAGGTTAAGGGTGACAGAATAGGGCGGATATTATGTCGCAAAATATCTCCATAGCAGGATCAGAAGACTGGCTGATCAAATTAAATAAGACCATAGCCAAACTGGGGCAGGCAGAATTTGAAGACAGCCTGTTTGAGTTGGTCAATGCCATGGTCTGCGTTGATCATTGCGTTGTTTTTATTAATAACAATGATGGCTCAACGGCTCATCTATTTACCAAAAGCAAGCTAAGTGACGACATTTGCCGTTCTCTAGCCAATGCCTATACAGAACGATTTTATATCAGAGACCCTAATCTTGATGCATTGGATCAGGAATTGAATCCCCCGAAAGAAAAAATGACGCTTTTACCCCATACGCCCGTAGCGGCCTATGATGAGGGATACAAGGCCCGGTTTTTCACCAATACGGGTCTGGTGGATAAAGTATCCAGTCTGTTAGAAACACGCCAATATAATATATATTGCAGTTTTTACCGCTTGGAAGAAAGTGGCCGGTTTCAGCCACAGGAATTTGATGAACTATCGCGCATTTTGCCGATCTTGACCAATTTGATTTTCAAACATTTCCGACTTTCAGGCCTGAAGGAAAATGAAAATCATCAAGACCCCATAATAACTCAAGTGCCCTTAGGCCGTTCGGCAGATGCCTCAGCCAATCTACTGGATGCCAAGAACGAGCTTTTTGCCCAATTAACCGAACGGGAACAACAGGTATGTATCAGGATATTACAGGGCTTGACATCCGAGGCCATTTCCCTTGATCTCAAGGTTGCCATATCGACCATTCACACCTATCGCAAGCGGGCCTATGCCAAGCTCGGGATTTCTTCCCAGAATGAGCTGTTCAGTCTGTATCTTGAGTTAATATCACTTGTTGCGTAACTGGCTTGTCCCTATCTATGTGGACAGACAGAATATTATTTAACATCTATAACAATATCCAAGCTTTAAAAACCTTAAAATCAGGGAATATATAATCATGACTGAAAAGAAATTCGCGTCGCAAGCCGATCTGGAAGAAAAGAAAATCACATTTGCCAAATTATCCGAACATGCCTATGCCTTCACCGCAGAGGGCGATCCGAATACTGGTGTGATCATAGGGGATGATTGTGTCATGGTTCTGGATACACAGGCAACGCCCGTCATGGCCCAGCTGGTGATTGACCAAATCCGTACCGTAACTGATAAACCTATTAAATATGTTGTATTAACTCACTATCACGCGGTTCGGGTTCTGGGGGCATCGGGATATGAGCCGGAGCATATTATTTCCAGCATGGATACCCGGGATTTGATCGTTGAGCGCGGCGAACAGGATTATAAATCTGAATATGAGCGCTTCCCGCGTCTGTTTGATGCCATTGAAAGTGTGCCCGGCCTCACCTGGCCGACCCAGACCTTCAAGGGTGAGATGACCATTTGGCTGGGTTCAGTGGAAGTACAGCTAAAACAGGTTGGTCGTGGTCATACCAAAGGCGATACCATCGCATGGCTGCCACAGGACAAGGTTCTGTTCAGTGGCGATCTGGTTGAATTTGGTGCCACACCCTATACCGGTGATGCTTATCTTGAGGACTGGCCTGCAACGTTGGATAATCTGGTGGCTATGAAGCCGGAAAAGCTGGTGCCCGGCCGTGGTGATGCCTTGATGACGGCGGAACAATGTCTGCAGGGGCTGACCGAAACCCGCGCTTTCATAAGCGACATGTATGGCTCGGTCAAATCATGTCAGGCCAAGGGTATGGATCTGAACAGCACCTATAAAGCGACTATGGAGGTTTTGACACCTAAATATGGTCACTGGGTAATTTTTGAACATTGTCTGCCCTTTGATGTGACCCGTGCTTATGATGAATGTCAGGGTATTCGCGACCCGCGTATCTGGACGGCGGAACGGGACAAGAAAATGTGGCTCGACCTTGAAGGTTAGGAGAAAATGCAATGCTGAATACCTATACATGGCCTGAATATGATTATGTTCAGTCAGAAGACCAGAAAAATACCGCCACAATCAAACGGCATCCGGTTATTGTCATTGGCGCGGGCCTCATTGGACTGAGCGCCGCACTGGATTGTGCCAAGCGGGGCATCCCGGTGATTGTTATGGATGATAATAACACCGTGAGCATTGGCTCCCGTGCCGTCTGTTATGCCAAACGTCCTTTGGAAATATGGGACAGGCTAGGCGTTGCTGACAAGATGGTGGAAAAAGGCATTAGTTGGAAGTTGGGCAAGGTTTTCTTTAAGGAAGACCTGGCTTATGAATTCGACCTGCTACCGGAAGAAGGCCATAAGATGCCGGCGATTACAAATCTTCAGCAATATTACTGTGAAGAATATCTGGTGGAAGAGGTCTTGAAACATAGTGACCTTATTGACCTGCGCTGGAAACATAAAATTATCAGCCTGACACAGCATGATGACTATACCGCACTGCAGGTGGAAACGCCGGATGGCGTATTCACCATGGAAAGCGACTGGGTAATTGCCTGTGACGGGGCCAACAGTAATGTGCGTGATATGGTTCATGCCTCTTTTACTGGTCAGTTTTTTCAGGACCGGTTTCTGATCGCCGATGTGGTGATGAAAGCTGATTTCCCCACCGAACGCTGGTTCTGGTTTGATCCATTATTCCATAAAAATCAGTCGGCATTGCTCCACAAGCAATCTGACGATGTCTGGCGGCTTGATTTTCAGATGGGCTGGGATGTGGATCCGAAAGAGGCCACCAAGCCGGAAAATGTGATCCCGATGATTCAGGCCATGCTGGGACAGGGGACCGAGTTTGAGCTGGAGTGGGTGTCGATCTACCAATTTGCCTGCCGCCGCATTGATAATTTCCGTTATGGCCGTATTCTTTTTGCCGGTGATGCCGCTCATCAGGTATCGCCCTTTGGCGCACGGGGAGCCAATACAGGGATACAGGATATTGATAATCTGATCTGGAAGCTGAAACTGGTTATGGATGGCAAGGCACCGGATAGCCTGATTGATAGCTATGATGAGGAGCGGGCCTTTGCTGCCGATGATAATCTGCTGAATTCCACCCGCTCCACGGACTTTATTACGCCAAAAAACCGGGCCAGCCGTTATTTCCGTGATGCGGTCCTTGAATTGTCTAAGAAATATGATTTCGCCCGGCCACTGGTGAACAGTGGCCGACTTTCTACGCCAACACCATATGTTAATTCGCCATTGAATACGGTGGATGAGGATGTCTTTGCGGGTACCATGCATCCGGGAACAAACTGTATCGATGCACCAATTGTGAGGGACGGTGAAGACGGCTGGCTGCTTAATCAGCTTGGTGATGGCTTTACGCTATTGGTTTTTGGCGACAAGCCTGGAAAATTCAAAATCAGCTCAGGTGAAATTTCTGCTGATGTGATTACGGTGGGGGATGACTTTGAAGACAGCCAGGGTCTGCTGACCAAGAGATATGATGGGGAAAAGGGTGCGGTATATCTGATCCGCCCCGATGCTCATGTAACGGCCCGCTGGCGGACCTTTGATGAAAATAAAATTATCGCGGCTCTTGCCCGTGCAACTGGCCAAGAATAGGAGACTATCATGTCACTGAATTTGAAAGCAAATATCATCCGCCCCGATGACTTTTATCAAGAGCTGATTGATATGCAGCGTGATATGAGTGAGGACGATGTGCAGCTGATGAATGCCAAATTGATTTTGGTTCTGGCGAACCATATTGGCGATCAGGAAACCCTCTCTGAAGCGATGATAGTGGCCAGAGGTTAAAGGCGGGTGATTATGGGTTCTGATACAATAATCTACCAGAATTGACGATATTGGTTGCATTTGCTAACATCCTTTAAATGCTATGATGAGTCTTGTTAAAAGACCGCCAGAATACAGGGTTCAGTGTCACATCTGATATAATAATAGGGAGCGAATGGAAACAAGTTACCCAATTGAAAAAGTTGCCCCGGCAGACCGTGCCGATTACTGGTCTCAATCACTGATGAATATTTGTGGGGGGTTTGAGACAATTTCCAGTGATTGGTCTAAATTCAAGGGCAATATTGAACTGCGCAATATTGGCGGCTTTGATGTGGCCGGCATCTCGGTTAATGCGGATAAGATAAAGCGTTCGAGAAAGCAAATAGCACAAGGGGATGACAAATATTGTTTTCTGATTATGCAGATGCAGGGCCGGGCCGTATTGTCACAGAGAAATAATGAGGCCTTCCTTGAGCCGGGTGACATGGCGTTAATTGATTCCGGCTATCCTTCCGAATTTAACTATGACGGATTTATGAAGCAGATTTCACTGCATATCCCACGGGAGACACTGGAATCCTGTTTGCCTTACCGCCATATTGACGCCGCCAGAACAATCTCAGGTGTGTCCGGCATGGGGGCCATAATCAGGGATTATCTCACATCCACCTATAATGAGGCATCCTGTATTAATGAACAGGATTATCCTGCCGTTCGTGAAGCGCTGCTTAATTTTCTTGCGGCTACGCTTCGGGGTTATGAGCCGGACAATATGCTGGACCAGAAGGTACGGCAGCTTTCCCATATCCGGCAAATCATCGAACAAAATTTAACTGATCCCTGTCTGTCGCCAACCATGGTGGCGGAATTGAGTGGTATATCTACCCGGCATTTGCATCGCCTGTTCAAAGGTGACGGTGTATCCTTTGGCGAATGGGTCCGAAAACGCCGCCTGTCAGAGGCGAGAAGGCAGCTTGCCAATAAACATTTTTCAGACTACAGCATTATTCAGATAGCCTTTCATTGGGGATTTAATGATGCGGCACATTTTAGCCGTACATTCCGTCAGGAATTCGGCCAGTCGCCCAGAGACTATAGAAGACAATACCCTATAGCCGTATAAGTCAGCCCCTCGTATTTGGGGTTGAATATTGTGTTGCAAATGCAATGTAAAAATGATATTTCAATTTATTGTACAGTTAACTAAAGCACCCTGAATTATGTGAATTCAGTTCGGTTTAGGGGGAAAAAATAATTATTTTGTCACTCTAAAACAGTTTAGCTGGCACGCTCAGACAAGAGAGCACGGTGTATGTAGTGCTAATATGTGAGAATAATAATAACGACAATAGTAAAACTTGAACCCTTATAGAGGAGAGGACCATGCGGGAAACTATAAAATCCACAATGTGGAGAAAATTAACAGGAACAACCTGTTTTGCGGCATTGATTGCTGCGGGATCTGTGGCACCAACGATGGCAGCAGATGAAGATGAACGAGGCTTCACAGGCCTTGAGGAAATCGTGATCACGGCTTCCAAAAGAGAACAAACCCTACAGGAAGCCGGTATGTCAGTGACAGCCATCGGCGCACAGGATTTGGAAAGAATGGGTGCCACATCGTTTCAGGATTTTGCCGTTCGCGTACCAAATCTGGGCTTTGGTAATGAATCAGATGGACGCTTCAATGCCAACTCACCAGCAATTCGCGGTGTTTTTGGTGATAATACCACGGGATTTTATATTGATGATACGCCGCTCCCGGCCTCTATTCAGCCACGGGTGATTGATGTTTCCAGGATTGAAGTTCTACGTGGTCCGCAAGGATCATTGTATGGTGCGCGTTCCATGGGTGGAACCATACGCCTGATTACAAAACAACCTGATTTTGAAGGCACTTCCGGTTCTGCTCACGCAACTCTGTCAACGGTTAAAGAGGGTGACATAAACTGGTCAGTTGATGCCTCCGTTAATTTGCCCATAGTTGAGGATAAGCTTGCGGTTAGGGCAACAGCATATTTCGGTCAGAATTCCGGTATTTTTGATCGTGTCTATCAGCCAGATTGGGTCAATGCACAAACTGGTGAAACCATAGCAAATACAGCACCATCATTTGATGTTAATGAAAATGTAGATGATGAATCTTATGGTGGCTTCCAATTGGTTGCAAAAGCTCAGATTGCTGAAAATGTAACATTTGTACCTAAGGTTATGTATCAGAAAATTGATGCGGACGGTCTGCCCTTTGCAGATATTTCGCCTGATAATTTTACGCAAGTACGTTTCTTTGATACCGAAGAGCCCGGATCAGATCGCTGGTGGTTGATCAGTGGTACGCTTAACTGGGATATTGATGCGGGCTCGATAGTGTCAACCACATCATATTTTGATCGTTTCCTAGATGAGCGTGAAGAAGAGCATCATTTTCTGCACTTCCTGTTTAATCAGGTCATTGGAATTCCCCTTGATCCACTGGAATCGCCCCTTGATGAAAATGAGAGATTTAAATCATTTGTTCATGAAACGCGCTATACATCAGATTTTGATGGCCCCTTCCAGGTTACGGCGGGTATATTCTATCAAAGAAATAAAAACCGTCTGCGGTATGACCCGCCGTCTTTGCAACCGGGCCTGAATGATGCGATTGATGCCGCTACATTTCCTGGTTTGGCAGCAGATTGTGTTGACGGCTTCTGTCTGACAACACCAGACCTGATCTTTACCACGGACAATTTCTTTAATACCAAGGAATATGCGGTCTTTGGAGAAATAACCTTTGATGTTTCTGAGGCAATTTCCATTACAGCGGGCGGTCGTTATTATAATACAGAAACCGACGCTGTGATTGATTCCGATGGGTTTGCCAACGGTGGCCCAACACATATTGAAGGGGAGCAGTCTGAAAATGGCTTTAACCCAAAAGTTCTTGTTCAAGCCAACCTTAATGAAAATTTTGACATTTATGCCTCAGCGGCCAAAGGGTATCGTATTGGAGGGGTGAATGGTAACATTTCACAAACCCTATGTGGTGACGAGATGGCGGCACTTGGTATTAGTCGTTCTGATGTGGAAACATTTGATTCTGATACCTTGTGGAGTTATGAGGCCGGTATGAAGTCCAGACTTGCCGATAACCGTGTATCCTTGAATATTTCTGGCTATTTCATTAAGTGGAGCGACATTTCACAGCAAAACCGTTTGGCCTGTGGGTTCCAGTTTGTGGATAATGCTGGTCAAGCCGAGATTAAAGGTTTTGAAATTGAAATGACCGCCGCCCCTATCGAAGGTATGACTTTGGTGGCAGCCTTGGGCCATGCTGATGCAAAAATCACCAATACGGGTGGTGTTGCTGGCGTTTCCGTAGGGGATCGAATTCAGGGTGTTCCAAACTGGACGGCAACGGCTTCCGGTGAATATGTCTTCCCATTGACCAGTGATATGGAGGGCCTGTTACGGGCAGACTTTAACTATTATGGTGTCAGTTTCAGTTCGAATAATGAAGCGATCAATCCTCGCAAACGACCCTCTTGGAATGTTCTTAATTTAAGAGCCGGTGTTATTATCGAAGATTGGGAAGTTACCCTGTTTGTTGATAATGTGACCAATGAGCATAATAACCTTGCGGATAGTCGCTCCATTGCAGCGGAAACACCCGGACGTCAGCGTCTTGTAACCAATCGTCCCCGGACTATTGGTGTTGACGTACGGACGCGTTTCTAAGTCTATAATTTTACAAAGGCGGGCTTTTTAATAAAGTCCGCCTTTTTATTTAAGTTAACGATCTTTCCATCTCACGCGCTTTCGGGGCAGAATATGAAATTTATAACCACTATTTTGTTCTTAACTATTGGGTTATCTGCTTGTTCCGAGCAGCCCGTGACCCCCTCCAATATATCAGAAACTGAAATGCTGGTAGGCAATACGCTCCTTTCCGATAATTGTTCCGGCTGTCATATGGCGTCTGACGATGGCAGCTTCAGCCGTATCAGCCATATGCGTAAAACCCCCGAAGGCTGGGATATGAATATTGCCCGCATGATGATTTTTCATGGTCTTGAGATTGAACCACAGGACCGTCGGGCTTTGGTGAAATTCCTGTCCGATACGCAGGGTTTGGCCCCGGCCGAAACAGCCGCCCACCGAGATATTCTGGAAAGAAAACATAATACAATTGAGCAGGATGTGGACCCGGACCTTGCCGCTATGTGTGCGCGCTGCCATACCTATGCCCGTGTTGCCCTGCAACGGCGTGACAAGGCCGAATGGCAAAATCTGGTCCATATGCATTTGGGTCAATGGGCGTCTATCGAATATCAAATGCTCTCGCGGGAGCGGGACTGGCGGGCGGATGCCCTGGGGCCGGTGTCTGAAAAACTGGGACAGATGTACCCTTTGAAAACTGCGGTCTGGGCGGACTGGCAAGCCACCGAATGGAAAGACATGTCTGGTGAATGGCGCATCGTCGGTCATTATCCCGGCAAGGGGGATATGGAGGGCACTATGAAGGTGACATCCTTGGGAGGCGATAACTATCAAACAGAATTTACATTGCATTTTGTAGGACAGACGCTTGTCGGTAAAGGCAAATCTATTGTTCATAGTGGGTTTGAGTGGCGCGGCACGGCAACCTTCCCGGATGAGAAAGTTCGCCAGATTTGGGCGGCTTCAACTGATGGTAACAGTATGACCGGAAGTTTTTTCAACAAAGATCATTTCGAAGAAAGCATGGTAATCACGGCATGGCGAAAAACATCTGAAAATGGTATAATGGGCATTGTGCCTTCGGCTGTGAAAGTGGGTGTCGAGACAGAAGTTGTGATCAGCGGGGTAAATTTATCCGGCGATGTGACTATTGAAGGCGCAAAGGTTACGGTTACTAGCGCCACGGCGGATCGAATTGTAGCTCAGGTCAAGGCTGATGGTACCACAGAAGGTGATGTGAAACTTTCCGTGGGCAAAGATGTTTCCATACAAACCATATACGCCCAAGTGGACTATCTGAAAGTCACGCCTGAATATGGCATTTCCCGTGTGGGCGGCGGCGGCGGTCCGATACCAAAGGTTAAAGCACAGTTTGAGGCCGTTGGATATTCTTTTGGTCCCGACAGCGTGGCGGGAACGGATGATGATGTAAGGCTTGGCATGCTTCAGGTTACTTGGGCCGTGGACAATTATAGTGAAGCCTCCGCAGAGATGCAGGACGCGAAATATGCAGGATATATAACTGCGCAAGGTACGTTCATACCGGAGGTTGCTGGCCCCAATCCGGACCGAAAATACGGTACCAATAATGCGGGTGACCTGAAAGTTATCGCCACCTATACCGATGGTGCGCGGATATTAACCGCCGAAGCACATCTCATTGCCACCGTGCAGCGTTGGAATAATCCGCCAATAATGTGAGCAGGACAGGACCTATGAAACATTTAAAACCCTTGAATAAAAAAGCCCATAAGCTTACCACGGCACCTGACAGACAAGAAGTCTATGCCATGCAGACAGTGGCCGGATGTACCACCTCCACCGATCCTGGATGGGAGGTGGACCCCTTTGGCAGTGTCGCTTCCCTTTGTCAGCCTATGGAGGCGGATCTTTATGGTTGTTCAGACCCTTGTTGGTGGCCTGCTGCGGTTCCCGATACGGTCAATACCTACCCTGACTGGTCCAATTTAAAAGATACCCGCAAGAACTGGCGCAAATTACAAGCTGTATTTCCAGAGGATTGATACTGTGAAAAAAATTATAATACTATCGATGATTCTCTGGGGGGTGGCCTTGTCGTCGTTAAGCGCGGCCAAGGAATATATGATTGTCGGCGCACGACCGGACAAGCTGTTTGTGATCGACATCAAAGCCCGCAAGGTAGAAAAAACCTTCACTATTCCCGACAGCACCGCGCCACAAAATATAGTAATCTCACCGGATGGAAAAATTGCTTATGTGATCACCAATCATCTACGCTCCATTGTTGGTATTGATCTGACAAGCGGGGATGTGGTTTTCCGTGCCGACCTTGATTATAAAGATGACGAGCGAACATGGAATTACGGCATTGATATAAGTTCCAATGGGTCAGAATTATATTCCTATGACATTCCGACAAAAATTCATCTGGATCGTTATGAATCGTTAGAACCCCGTTTAAGTGTCTTCAAAACCGATGGTGGGCTGGAAGCGGCACCAGTGCGGGAATTCCCCATGCCCAGACGTATTCATATGCTGATGACCGCAAAATCCGGCGCGCTTTATGCTATGGGTTGGGATTTCTATAAGGTGGATGTGCAGACGGGGGACGTGCAAGTGGCCTACCCCCTTCGCAACTGGACCCAGAAAAACCTCTCACAGCCTGATGCGCTTGCCTTCTGGCCCAGCTGGGATAACAACGGGATTTTTTCAACACCTATCGTTTATGTGCGGACAGATATGGCCGAAGATAATATGGAACGTTTCCGCACCGGACTATTGTCCCTTGATCTGGACACTGAAAAATTTGAGCTGACAGATTTTCAGTCTGCGCCGGAGATACTGTTTAGTTCAGTTTTTCATCCCGACCGGAAAACCGCCTATGCCGCTTATAATACCCTGATCAAGATTGATCTGGAAAATCCCCATACCGCAAAGCGCATTGACCTTGACCATACCTATTACCAGACAGATATTTCCGCCGATGGCAAAGAAGTTTACGTGGGCGGCACGGCTTGTGATGTTGCCATCTATTCAACCAAAGACTTGTCACGCCTTGGCGAAGTAATATTGCCCGACTGCCCCGATATGGGGGCTACGGTCATCAGAATGATACAAAAATAACGGAGAAGATAATGGACTATAACCTCTATATAAATGGCGCATCTGTGGCCACAGAAAATCACATGGATATCTTCAATCCGGCCAATGGCGATCTATTGGGTAAATGCCCTGTGGCAACACGCGAACAGTTGGATGATGCCGTCGCCGCCGCTGCCGAAGCCTATAAAAGCTGGAGCCAGGTCAGCGACGAAGATCGTAAGAATGCCTGTCACGCCATAGGACAGATTTTGGAAGAAAATGCCGAAGAACTGGCTTTGCTTTTGACACAGGAACAGGGCAAACCCCTGAATGGTGTCGGTTCGCGCTTTGAGATGGGTGGCTGTCAGGGCTGGACTCATTTCACCGCCGATTTGGAATTGCCGGTTGAGGTTGTACAGGACAATGAAGAAGGCCATGTGGAATTGCACCGCAAGCCACTTGGTGTTGTCGGCTCCATCACGCCGTGGAACTGGCCTCTGATGATTGCCATATGGCATGTGATCCCTGCCATCCGTACCGGTAATACGGTTGTGATCAAACCGTCCCCCTTCACCCCGCTCAGCACCCTGCGTATGATCGAATTGATCAGCGGTATTCTGCCCAAGGGCGTGCTTAATGTGGTCAGTGGCCGTGACGAACTGGGCCAATGGATGAGCGAGCATGAGAATATTCAGAAAATTGTCTTCACCGGATCATGCGCCACGGGTGGTAAAATCATGGCATCGGCGGCCCCGACCCTGAAACGTCTGGTGCTTGAGCTTGGCGGTAATGATGCGGGCATCGTTTTGCCGGATGTTGACGCGTCTGCCATAGCTGAGGGTTTATTCTGGGGTGCGTTCATTAACGGCGGTCAGACCTGTGCTGCCCTGAAACGGCTTTATGTCCACGAAGATGTTTATGATGATGTCTGTGCGGCGCTGACCGAATTCACCAAAAATATTCCTATGGGTAACGGCTTAGATGAAAACATGATCATGGGTCCGATCCAGAATGAAATGCAGTATAACAAGGTCAAAGGGCTTGTTGATGATGCGGTGGCAGGTGGTGCGCGGGTCTTGCTGGGCGCAAACCCAGAAGACGGACCCGGTTATTTTTATCCGCTAACGCTGCTTGCGGATGTATCAGATGGTATGCGGATTGTGGATGAGGAACAATTTGGCCCTGCCCTGCCGATCATTAAATATAGCAACATAGATGACGCCATTGCCCGCGCCAATGATTCTGATAATGGTCTGGGCGGCTCGATCTGGTCAACGGATATTGAAAAAGCCAAAGCCCTTGCCAATCGTCTGGAATGTGGTAGCGCATGGATCAACAAGCATGGTGCCATTCAGCCCAATGTGCCCTTTGGTGGCGTTAAAGGCTCCGGCATCGGCGTTGAGTTTGGTGTTGATGGCCTGAAAGAATATACCACCATTCAGGCGGTATTCTCTTAAATCTCATTGCTCAAAAATCCGCACTTCTTCCATCAACCAGTTGGTGAAGGCGCGGATTTTTGATTTATCACTGGCGGTATTTATATTGACCATATAATAACCCATGCCAGTGGGCAGGCTGATGTCAAAGGGCTTTACCAGTTCGCCGGACCTTAAGGATTCCGAAACCAAGGGCATTCGCCCAAGGGCGATGCCATGGCCCAATGCGGCGGCCTGCATAGTCAGGTGGGACTGGAAAAAGCCCGGCCCCCGGCTATAGTCGATACCCTTTACTCCGGCATCATCCAACCATTCTTTCCAACCAATATCCTTATGGTCATGAAGCAGAATATGATGGCTGAGATCATCCAGCGTTTGCAGGGGAATATCCCCCTTTAGCAATGCCGGACTACAGACCGGAAAAATTTCTTCAGCCATGAATTTCTGGCTATCCACTTGCGGCCATCTGCCATCGCCGTAGCGCAATTCAAGATCCACATCACCCGCTTTTAAAAAATCCACTTCCTTGCTGGTGACCAATATCCGTATGTCGATATTGGGGTATTCTTGGTAAAATCCGTCAAGCCGTGGCATGAGCCATCCGGCGGCAAAGCTGCTGAGCATGGAGACCTTCAATATTTGAACCTCGCTATTGAAAATCAGGTTGGTGGCGTCGGCAATCATGTCAAAGGCATTGGTCATGGGCTGGATCATGGCCTGCCCCTCCTTGGTCAGCAACAACCCTTTATTATGGCGGCGGAACAGCATCACGCCCATCTGTTCTTCCAAGGCTTTGATCTGGTGACTGACCGCTGCCTGGGTCACGTTAAGTTCTTTGGCGGCGCGGGTAATGCTCAAATGACGGGCCACCGCTTCAAAGGCGCGGATGGCATTTAAATTTGGCAGGCTACGTCCCATGATATTTTCCCGGCGAGTCTCGCGTATTTGCGTTAGAAATACTTATGTCAAATACCATATAAATAGAAAAAAGCAACCTAAATATTGCTATAATCCACGCATTATATGGATTAATCAATTGTTTTATTTACTATTTTCTTGTCATTAGTTTTTCTATAGTCAACCATGAGAAACTATCAATTGTTTCGGGGGTCATTATCGCTTTATTCTTGTGGCTGAAATTGGTCAGTTTTTTGCAGGAGTATATCCATGTCTTATCTCGCGGAGATACCTTACGGTGCCTATTGGTCCACCCCCTTTTGCCGGTGGCAGGGCAGTCTCGCAAATCTTCACAGCATTAAATTCGCCGCCCATGTGGTAAGACAAGAAATTGCCAAGCGGGATATAGACGGTGCCTTGCTGGATTATGGCGTATTGGGCACATCGGTTCCACAACATCATGTTTTTTATGGTCTGCCGTGGCTCACGGGTATGGCGGGACTGGATCATGTGGGTGGACCAACCATCGGACAGGCCTGCGCTACCAGTGTTCGTTGTATATTGAACGGTGCACAGGAAATTGAAACAGGACAGGCGACCGCATCCCTGATCGTTGCCGCTGACCGGGTATCCAACGGGCCACAGGTATATTATCCTGCCCCCACGGGACCAGGTGGTACGGGCAAGACAGAAAATTGGACCATGGATAATTTCGGATATGACCCACTCGGTGGACATTCCATGTTGGCGACGGCAGAGAATGTCGCTCGTGATTTTAATATCACCACCGGACAGCAGCATGAAGTTGTACTGCGCCGCCAGGAACAATATGCTGACGCCCTAGCCGATGATCATGCCTTCCAGAAACGTTTCATGACCCTGCCCTTTGATGTGCCGCGGCCCAATTTCAAAAAAACAGCAAATCAGTTAATCGGTGATGAGGGTCTAGTGACCTCCACCGCTGAAGGCTTGGCCGGATTGCGGCCCGTTCTGAAAGACGGCACGATCACCTTTGGTGGTCAGACACATCCGGCTGATGGTAATGCGTCCCTGATTGTCGCTAGCCCTGATAAAGCCAAAGAGCTCAGTACGGACAGCAGTATTCAGGTTAAAATACTGGGTATTGGACAGGCGCGGGTGGAACTGGCCTATATGCCCAAAGCCACGGTTCCGGCGGCGCGGGTTGCGTTGGCACAGGCGGGTCTTGCCATTGAACAGATGGACGCCCTGAAAACCCATAATCCTTTTGCGGTTAATGACCTGTATTTTGCCGAGCAGTTCGGCATCAATGTCATGAAAATGAATAATTTTGGCTGCTCGCTGATCTGGGGTCATCCTCAGGGGCCTATGGGCTTGCGCGGGGTCATTGAATTAATTGAAGAACTGGCCAAAAACGGCGGTGGATATGGTCTGTTCAGCGGTTGTGCTGCGGGTGACACCGCCATGGCTATTGTCATCCAAGTTACCGATAGGAAATAAAATGAGTTTGAAAATAGGCATAGATGTCGGCGGGACTTTTACCGACTTTTTCGTGGATCAGGCGGGGCACGGCACCCGCATTCACAAGACATTGTCAACACCGTCTGACCCGTCCATTGCGGTGATGAATGGACTGACGGATATTGCTGAAACTATGGACCCGCCCATGACATTGGAAGCATTAATGGCAGAAGTGGATACCATTGTGCACGGCACCACCGTGACCACCAATGCTACCCTGACCAGTAACGGGGCCAAGACCGGACTGATCACTACTGAAGGCGTGCGTGATGCGCTTGAAATGCGGCGCGGTATTCGGGAAGAGCAATATAATAACCGTTGCACCAATGTGGTGCCACTGGTCCCCCGTTACCTTCGCCAGGGTGTGGGCGGCAGGCTTGACCGTAATGGTAAAGAAATCGCACCTCTAAGCCTTGATGATGTAAAGGATGCCATTGAAATATTCAAGGCCGAGAAGGTCGAGGCCGTTGCCATCTGTTTCATGAACAGCTTCACCAACGGCGAACAGGAACAACAGGCCGCAGAACTGGTGCGGGAACTAATGCCCGAAGCGTATCTTACCGTATCGTCGGACTTGTTACCGTCCATCCGGTTTTATGAGCGGGTCAGCACCACAGCATTGAACAGCTATATCGGCCCTATCCTTGATCATTATCTGAACCAGCTTCTGGGTCGCCTGAAGGATATTAATTTCAAAGGCATTCTGCTGATCATGCAATCCAATGGCGGGGTGATGACACCGGAAATTGCCAAGGAAAAGGCGGCTCTGACATTGCTGTCTGGACCGGCGGCGGGGCCTGGTGCGGGTCTGCAATATGTGAAGGCCCATGATCAGGAAAACTGTATCGTTGTTGATATGGGTGGCACAAGCTTTGAAGCGGCCCTTGTGGTCGGAAGTCCCGTAGTGGTCAATGAGGGCGAAATAGATCGCCGCCGACTGGCGCTGCCCATGCTTGGTATTCATACCATCGGGGCTGGTGGCGGTTCCGTGGGCTGGCTTGATGAGGGCGGGCTTCTGCGTATGGGGCCGGAAAGCGCCGGTGCGGCTCCTGGCCCCGCGAGCTATAGCAAGGGCGGTAAGAAACCGGCCTGTACAGATGCCAATCTGGTGTTGGGTTATCTTGACCCTGATTTCTTTGCCGGTGGTGCCATGAAGCTTGATGTGCAAGCGGCGCGAGATGCTATTGAAGAACATGTGGCAACCCCAATGGGACTTTCCATAGAGGAAGCGGCGGCGGGTATGTACCGCATTGCCTGCACGAACATGGCGCAGGGGATAAGGGAAATTACCATTAAGCGCGGTTTTGATCCCCGTGAATTTCCGCTGGTGGTCGCCGGTGGTGCGGGGCCAACCCATAGCTGCCTGATTTGTGAGGAATTACAAATTCCGTTTCAGATCGTACCCCGCGAATCTTCCATCCTTTGTGCGGCGGGTATGTTGATGTCTGACCTTCGCCATGATTTTGTCCGCACCTTTGTGAGCAAGCTTAATGAGATGGATTGGGACGCATTGAATGATGTAATCTCAGGTCTGGTGTCAGAGGGTGACGCCTTGCTAGAGGAAGAAAATATTCCGGCAGAGCGGCGGAGTACGATTATCAAACTTGATTGCCGTTATCTGCGTCAATATCATGAAGTATCTGTGGAGGTCAGCCAAGATCATCTTGATAATCATGATGAGGCGGCAATTTCCACCGCCTTCCATACAGAACATAACCGCCTGTTTGGTTATTCGCTGGAAGATGATGAAGAAGCACCGATCGAGATTATCAATGTACGGGTACAGTCCGTAGGAGAGGTGGCAAAACCGAGCTTCCAGACGGAGGAAAAGTCAGCTGCGGATGCCTCCCACGCCATAAAGGGCGAAAGGTCGGTTTATGTACCGGAGGATAAAGAATACCGCAACGTGAATGTTTATGACGGCCATAAAATGGTGCATGGTAATCATGTGGAGGGGCCGGCCATGATTGAGCAGGTGACAACGGCAATTTTTGTCGGCGGTCAGTTTAATTGCGTGATTGATCAATATGGATCTTTCGCGCTCTACCGCAAAGACCGAAGTGATATGGTATCATCCCTATTAGAAGGAGATAAGGCATGAGTAATATAGACCCGATTTTATTATCCGTATATGCGCGGGCTTTTAAATCCATCGCCGATGAAATGAGCATATCCGTTCAGCAATCCACCCGCTCGCCCATATTGTGCGAAGCCAAGGACTTTGTGACCGGGCTTTATGATGGTGAGGGTAATATGTTGGAGCAAATGGAAAATCTGCCCATCTTGGCTTTCTCACTGGCACCGGTCTGTAAATATATCATTGAATATTATGCAGGCGATATCAACGAAGGCGACGTGTTTTTCCATAACGATGTTTTTTCCATGGGTAATCAGAATAACGATGTGGCGGTTTACAAGCCGATCTTCTTTGAAGGCGAACTTGTGGCATGGTCGGCGGTGAAAGGCCATCAGGCCGATATCGGCGGCAATGTTCCCGGCGGCTATAACCCCAATGCGACCGAAGTCTGGCAGGAAGCCCTACGTATTCCGCCGATCAAAGTGGTTGAAGGGGGTAAATTACGCAAGGACATCTGGAATCTGATCTTTGCCAATATCCGTTTTGACATCGTTCAACATGATATGAAGGCCCAGATGGGTGCCTGCACCATAGGTGAGCGGCGTATGCTGGATCTGGTGGCTAAATATGGTCTGGAAAGTTATCAGGATCATAAACAGGCTCTGTTTGAAGCCACGCGGAAAATGATGGAAGCGGAAATTCGCAAAGTCCCCAACGGGGTCTATAAAGGTGAAGGCAAGGTCTATTACGATGGCCGCCACGAGGGTAGCGAATTTACCATTCGGGTTGAGATTACTGTTGAGGATGAAAAAATCACCTTTGATTATGAGGATACTGACGCCCAGACAGACGGTTTTGTCAACGGCACCTATACCTCTAGCGCATCGGCAACTATTTTGACTTTCTTACAGATGGTTAATCCCGATATTCCCCATAATCAGGGCATGGTGGAACCCATTAAAATCCTGATCCCGGAGGGTAAGATTTTAAATGCCTCCTACCCAAAAGCTACAACCTTCGGCAATCATCTCTGCCCGCCCAATGCGGATGCCATCATCCGGGCTTTATCGCCCGCGATGCCCAACAAGGTAACGGCGGGTTGGAATAACCTGTTATGCTCTCTGTCCACGGGCGAGGATACGGAAAAGGATGATACCTACGTGGATATTTTCTTTATGGGCATGAAGGGTGGATCGGGTGCTATGGACGGCACCGATGGTTATGATCATATCGGTATGATCGATGCGTCCGGCGGTGTGCTGGATCAGGATTATGAGATGTTTGAACAGCAGACACCCCACACCTTGATCAAGCATGAATATTATACCGACAGTGCGGGGGCTGGGAAATGGCGCGGCGGTCTGGGCACTGAAACCATCTATAAAATTGGTTCTGAGGATACCCAGATTGTGACTTTCGGTGATGGTGATTTTGAGCCATCCTTCGGCCTGTTTGGTGGCGCGGGCGGTAATCTGAATTTGATTAAAATGACCTACCCAGATGGGACAGAGGTTATCCCCAATAATAAAGATCTAATCGAAAATGTACCGAAAGACACCATCTATTATCAGATTGCCGGTGGCGGCGGCGGTTATGGCCGCGCCAGTGAGCGGGACCGCGATGCACTCACTCGTGAAATTCGTGATGACATTATTTCCGCAGAAAAAGCCGTTGAATTATATGACTATGCGGCGGAGTAGGGCGCATGGATTTTGAACTGTCAGAAGATCACCGCCTGATTAAAGAAACCTTCGCCCGTTTTTGTGATGAACGTATTATCCCAAATGCAGACGCTATCGATGAGGCTCATGAATACCCCTTTGAGCTATTCCGGGAACTGGGCGACCTTGGCTTTTTCGGCATGCGTTATCCGGAAGAGGTTGGCGGCAGTAATCTGGACCTTCTGGCCTTATGTCTGGCACTTCGGGAAGTATCCCGTGGCTCCATGTCGCTGGCGGGATGTGTTGCCATGCAGTCACTGATGGGTACCAATTTCCTGCATCTCTTGGGCAATGATGATATTATGGAGCGTCTTTTTAAGCCGGCTCTCAAGGGTGAAAAAATTGGTGCCATCTGTATGACCGAACCCAACGCAGGTAGCGATTTGATGGGCATCACCACCAACGCCAAAAAGACGGATGGCGGTTATCTGCTCAATGGGCAGAAAATGTGGGTGACGGCGGCCCCAATGGCGGATTTTTTCACCGTCTTTGCCAAGGCCGGGCCGGACAATGCCCTAACCATATTTCTGGTGGAGAAAGATTTTAAAGGACTGCATGTGGGTCGTGCCATTGACAAGATGGGCGTCTGGGCCTTGCCAACGTCAGAGGTTGCTTTTCAGGATTGCTTCATTCCCGACAGTCACCGTTTGAGCAAAGACTATGGTGATGGGGCCGCGCATCTGAAAACGGTTCTGGCGGAAATTCGTATCATCACCGGGGCCATGGGCCTTGGCGTAGCACAGGCTGCTTTGGACGAAGCGGTAAATTATGCTGCCGAGCGCAAACAGTTTGGCAAACCGATCAACCGCTTTCAGGCTATCCAGTTGAAACTGGCGGAAATGGCTACTGACCTTGAGGCCGGGACCCATATCGTTCATTATGCTGCATGGCTTAAAATGACCGGTAAGCCCCACTTGCAACAGGCTGCCATGGCGAAATTATTTGCCACTGAAGCCGCTGCGAGCATCTGCGATAAAGCGGCCCGGGTTTTGGCATCATATGGCTTTGCCATGGAATATCCGGTGCAGAGATTTCTGCGCGATGTGCGTTTCACCCTGATCGGCGGCGGCACCAGTGAAATTTTGAAATTGACCATTGCTAAGGGACTTAGCTCATGATGAAGAATAAAATACGCGTCCTTATGGGGAAACCGGGCCTTGATGGCCATGATCACGGGGCCAAAGTTGTGGTTCGCGCTATGATGGATGCGGGCTTTGAGGTGATCTATACCGGATTGCGCAGAACTCCACGCCAGATCGCCGAGGCCGCATCCAATGAAAATGTGGATGTCATTGGCCTGTCCAGCATGGCGGGATCGCATATTCCTTTTTGTGAGAAATTAAAACCGCTGCTGAAAGAATATGGCCTGGAAGATAAGCTGTGGATCATTGGCGGCAATGTTCCGGTTAAGGATCATGAAGAACTGAAAGGCATGGGGCTGGATGCCATCTTCCCCACGGGTAGTCAATTCGATGATATTATTGATTACATCAAGAGCCGCTACCGGCAATTGGCATAGAGAGTAAAAATATGACCCAAGATAAAATTACCAATGAATCAGGGATTGAGGTAAAGGCACTCTATACGCAGGAGGATGTGGATAGTTCTGGCGGTGTTGAGATGGTCGGCATGCCCGGCGAATATCCTTTCACCCGTGGCATTCATAAAGAAATGTACCGCAAGCGCCCTTGGACCATGCGTCAATATACCGGCTTTGCCAATGCCAAGGACACCAACGAACGATTTCATTATTTGATCGAAAATGGACAGACGGGCCTGAATGTGGCCTTCGACCTGCCGACCCAGACCGGCCTTGATACCGACGACCCTATGGCCGAAGGCGAAGTGGGCAGGGTTGGTATGGCGGTTGACACTCTGCGTGATTTCGAAATTGCCTTTGATGGTATCGACCTTGAGAAGATCACGGTATCCCTGACCATTAATGGTTCGGCGGCGATACTTATAGCCATGTATCTGGCGATGGCGGAAAAGCGCGGCTATGACGTGGCGAAGCTTCGCGGTACGGCACAAAATGATATTTTGAAAGAATTTATCGGGCGCGGCACGTGGATTTTCCCCGTGGAGCCATCCATCAAACTAGTTGGCGATACCATCGAATATTGCGCTAAAAACGCGCCGAAATACAGCCCGGTCAGCGTATGCGGTTATCATATCCGCGAAAGCGGGGCGACACCGGAACAGGAAATGGCCTATGCTTTCTGCATCGCCAAGGCTTATGCCGATGATATGTTAAAGCGCGGCCTTCATATTGATGAATTCGCCGGACGCTTAAGTTATAATTTCAATATTTTCGGCAATCTGTTTGAGCAGGTGGCAAAATTCCGCGCGGGTCGTGGTCTGTGGGCCAAAATCATCAAGGAAGATTACGGCGCTCAAGACCCTAAATCCATGTGGTTGCGAATGATTGCCGCTGGTGGGGGTGGTGGCCTGACCATAGAGCAGCCGGAAAATAATATCGTGCGCGGGGCCTATTATGCCCTGATCAGCGCATTGTCCGGCGCTCAGACAATGGCGCTATGCTGTTATGATGAGGCCTATACCATTCCGTCTGAATATGCTCAGCGTATTTCACTGCGTACCATGCAGATGCTGATTGAGGAAATGGGCATGTGCGAGACGGTTGATCCCTTGGCGGGTTCCTATTATGTGGAAACCATGACCAACAATATGCGCAAGAAAATGGAAGAAACCATGGCCGAGGTTGAGGCCGAGGGCGGCATCGTCAAGATGGTCGCAGAAGGCACAATCCAGTCCAAGGTATCCGCGCAGGCTTATGGCATGCAGAAAGATATTCAGTCCGGCGCTTTCCCGAAAGTGGGCGTAAATTGCTATAAGACTGATGAAGAAGAGAATGAGGTCGAGTTTCACCCTTACGATACCCGCGATGCCGACCAGCAGATTGAAAATCTAAACGTGGTGAAAGCCGAACGTGATCAGGCCGAAGTAGACCGCACCTTGGCGCAGGTCAAGGCGGATGCAGAGGCCGACCGCAATGTCATGCCTGCAATTGTGGAGGCTGTAAAAGCTTACGCCACCGTGGGCGAGATTACCAAAAAACTGGTCGAAGTTTATGGCTATTACCAGGAACCAATTCGTTTTTAACAAGAGCATAAATAATGTCAGAAATTGAAAGATATATTGCGCCAACGGAACTGGCTGAGGCTGTGGAAGTCTTGGGTCATGGCGGCGTAACTATTGTTGCGGGTGGTACCGACCTTACCCCGCAGATTAATGAGGGCCGCCGTAGCTATGATGCGACATTGATGAATATTCAGAGGGTACGGGAGCTTAAAAATATTTCCCTAGAGAATGGCGAAATCAGAATCGGATGTTTGGTCACGGTGTCTCAAATACGCTATAGTGATATTATCGCGGAACATGCGGCCATATTATGTGAGACAGCCAATTGTTTTGCCAGTGACCAGATCCGCAATGCGGCGACCATCGGCGGCAATGTCTGCAATGCCTCTCCGGCGGGTGATATGATCATACCGCTTTTGGTGCTGGGCGTATCTGTGGAGCTGGCCAGCTGGAAAGACGGTGCAATGCAAATCCGACGGGAGCCTTTAAATAAATTCTTTACAGGCCCCGGTAAAACCATTCGCCATGAGAATGAGTTGTTGATTGCGGTAGTATTTGATCAACCGTCTGATAATTTTGTCGGGCAGTTCCGAAAATCTGGCCCCCGTCCGGCCCTGGAAATATCCACGGTTACGGTGGGTATTGGCGGTGATGTGAGAGACGGTAAATTTGAAAATGTCCGCGTTGCATTCGGTGCCGTTGGGCCAACCCCCATGCGGGGCACAGTAACAGAGGCGGCATTAGAGGGCAAAACCCTGAATGAAGATACTATTCAGGCCGCCGTGCTTGCCGCTGGGCAAGATGCCAGCCCTATCGACGATATCCGCGCGACCACATGGTACCGCAATCACCTGATCGGTGTATTTACAGAGGAGCTTTTGAACAATGTCTGTCAAAACTGAACTAGAATTTACCATCAATGGCAGACCCGTGAATATCGAGGTTCCGGTGGATATGACGGTGCTTAACCTGTTGCGTGACATGTTGGATTTAAAGGGCACAAAATATGCCTGCGGTGAGGGCGAATGCGGGGCCTGCACGATCGAAGTAGATGGTATGACCATTAATAGCTGTCTTATGATGGCGGTGGATTTGCAGGGCCGCGAGGTCATGACAATTGAAGGTTTGAGCAAAGGAAATGCGCTCCATCCCATGCAGAAGTCTTTTGTGGATCATGGCGCGGTGCAATGCGGGTTCTGTATGCCGGGAATGATTATACAGGCCAATTATCTGGTGAAGAAAAATCCAGACCTCACACGCGAAGAAATGAAACGGGGACTTGAAGGGAATGTCTGTCGCTGTACGGGCTATACCAAGGTATTGGATGCCGTTGCGGCCGTTGTCGGATTGAGAGGATAAGATCATGAGTGAACAGGTTGCTTTTCAACATATTGAAAAAACGTCACTGATCGGTAAAAGGATCAAAAAGCCCGACGCGCCTGCCAAGGCCACCGGCAAGACCCGCTATATCAATGATATGGTTTTGCCCCAGATGCTTTACGGCAAGATATTGCACGCCGGTCGCGCCCATGCGGAGATTATCAGTATTGATACGTCTGAGGCTGAAAAGCTTGCGGGTGTTCATCTGGTGGTCACGGCACAGGACACGCCGGAATTAAGGCTGGGTTTTGTCAAAGACAACGCCCCCCTGAAAAACAAAATCCGTTGCGAACGGGATGAGGTTGCAGCTGTGGCGGCGGAAAGCGAAGCCATTGCGGCGGCGGCCCTGAAGCTGATCAGGGTGGACTATAAAGACCTGCCCGGTGTATACACCATTGAGGAAAGCCAGCGCGAAGGCGCACCCGTCATACAGGAACGCTTCCCGGATAATAAAAGCCTAAAATTTGAATTTAAAGCTGGTGATCTGGCACAGGCCGAGGCTGATTCCGATATCATTCTGGATGATACGTTTAATGTGCATTATGTCACCCATTGTTGTATGGGGACATCCTGCGCCATTGCCGATTTTGATCATAATGGCAAGCTGACCATTTATTCCCAAACCCAATATCCGTATAATTACAAGATGGATCTGGCACCTGCGCTTGGCATTGACCCCGGTGATATTCGGGTCATACAGCCGCCAACAGGTGGATCATTCGGCGCGAAACTGGATGTTTATCCGTTCGAGCCGGTGGCGGCGATATTGGCCCAGAAAACCGGACGGCCCGTAAAAATACTATTCGATAGGGAAGAAGAATTTATCAATTCCCCCACCAGGCAACCGGCGTCAATGCATCTGCGGACCGGCTGTACCAAGGACGGCATTTTGACCTTCCGTGCGGCGGATGTTGAGATGGACAACGGCGCCTATACCTCATGGGGGGCGACGGTTCCGGTGATTATGATGCGCACCACATCCGGTCATTACCGGGTGCCCGTGGTCGATTTCAAGGGGCAGGCGTATTATACCAATAATTCCTACGCCGGATCATTTCGCGGTTACGGCAATGTTCAGATGACCTATGCCACTGCGCAGCATATGGACATGCTGGCAGAAAAACTTGATATGGACCCAATCGAATTTCGATTGAAGAATGCTCAAAAATCCGGTGAATATACGCCGCAAAAATCTTACCTCAGGGAATGTGCCCTGGCGGAATGTCTGACTACGGCGGCAGAAGCATCGGATTATGTGGCAAAGCTCGGTAAATATACCGATGACCGTAAAGCGCAAGGTCGTTACAAGCGCGGCATTGGTCTGGCTAGCTCGATTCATAATGCGGGTGGTGCAAAAATTCATAAATCTGACGGTTGCGGTACGATCCTGAAAATGGATGATTACGCAAGGGTGACGGTGATCACGGGCGCATCTGAAATTGGGCAGGGCATTGATGCGGTTATCGGACAGATTGTCTCTGAAGAACTTGGCGTACCTGTGGAGCATGTGACGCTTGTCAATAATGACAGTGATCTCGGGCCGTGGGATGTGGGGGTTCATGCCTCCCGCACAACCTTTATCGCGGGTAATGGCGCGCGGCGGGCGGCGATCAAGGCCAAGAAACAGATTTTGGCAGCGGCCTCGAAGCAGGCCAATGTGACCGCAGAAGAACTAGACCTGCGCGGCGGTTTTGTGGTGCAGGACAAGGACGGCGCAGTCGTGACCAAGCTGGACAAAATGCTGCGTCAGATGCATTTTCAGCCGGAACCCGATGTGGTCATGGTTAGCGATTATTACGAGCCCAATAGTGAGCCGGAGGGACGGGACCATATTTCCGACCATTCGGCGGCCTATTCCCACGCGGTGCATATTGCAGAAGTAGTGGTGGATACCCTAACCGGTGAAGTGAAGGTTGAAAAAGTGACTATGGCACAGGACGTGGGTCGGGTGATCAACCGCATGGGGCTGGAAGCCCAGATGGAAGGCGGTATGGCCTTTGGCCTTGGTTTTGCCCTTAGCGAGGAAATGCTGTTTGAGGAAGGCCGATTGCAGAACCCTAATTTCAGGGACTACAAAGTTCCGACCGCACCGGAGATGCCGGAAATTGAAATGCATTTCATCGAAAGTGATTGCGAAGAGGGACCATATGGTGCCAAGGGGATCGCGGAACTACCAACCATTGTTGTCGCCCCCGCCATTGCCAATGCGGTTTATAATGCCACGGGAATTCGCTTTTTCAATCCGCCTATGACGCCGGAAAAAGTTGCCCGCGCCATATGGGAAAAGAAAAACGCATGAAGCAGAAAATAGTATTAAGTCTGGAACAGGCCTTATCCCTGCCTTCTGCCACTTTGCGCTTTGCCCAGCTGGGCTGGCGGGTAATTCGTATTGAGGCCACACCGTCAAGCCGTGGTCTTCCGGGTGACCCCAACCGTTATATTGGTAAACATATCATCGAGGATGGTGACGATCGGCGCAGCTATTTCATGGCCCCCAATGTGGGTAAGGAAACCATCTCGCTCAATTTAAAATCCGAAGAAGGCCGTGCAGCCCTGCATCAAATTATTCGCGAGCTGGATGTGGATATCTTTTGTTGCAATACCCTGCCCGGACGTTACGTACAGATGGGCATTGATTATGAGACACTGAGTGCTATTAAACCTGATCTGATCTGGGCGGGGATTTCCGCCATGGGGCCAGCCTATCCCAATGTGCCGGGCTATGATCCGGCTATACAGGCCATGTCGGGCTTTATGGAAGTGACGGGACAGGAGAACGGCCCGCCGACCCTGTCCGGGGTTCCGCTTATCGACCTGAAAGCGGGGGATGAGGTTTATGCAGGGGTTATGCTTGGTCTTGCAGAACGTGCAGAAAACGGACACGGCAAACGTATTGATATTTCTATGTTGCAAGCGGCGTCGAGTTGGCTGATTACTACCCTGCCCCTGCTTGATTTTGATTGTGATCCGTCAGAGATCACCCGTTGTGGCAATGAACATCGAAAATTCATTCCCACCAATGCTTATCCGACAAAAGACGGCTTTATTTATGTGGCCATTGGTAATGATGTCCAGTGGCAACGCCTTACAGAAATCCCGAAATTCAATTCATTATTTAATGAGCTTCGTAAAACCAACGAGGGAAGACATGAAGAACGCCAGGCGCTTTATGCAGACATTGGTGCTTTGACGTCATGCTATAGCACAGATGAATTAGAGGATGATTTTCTGGCGGCGACTATCCCGCATGCGCGCATTAATGATGTGCCGCAAGTGGCGAAGCTGGATGCTATCAAGAATAAACTAACCACGACACAATTGCCGGGTGGCAGGGAAATAAACATGCAACCCATGGCGGTGGATGTTGAGGGTGCTGTAACAGAATTATCCTTTCCGCCGCGTTACGGGGAGCAGACGGCAAAGGTCTTGGCAGAGGCCGGATATAATGAGACCGCCCGCGCAAAACTACAAGAAACGGGTGCCATATATTGCGCTTCTGAATAGGGAGGATGAAGCATGACCATAGCAAGCTGGATAGATAAATGGGCTTTAGCCTGCCCAGACAAAACCGCCATCCAGTTTGAGGGCGAGAAGATCAGCTATGCTGAGTTCAATCAAAAAATTACCGATACTGCAGCCATGCTTCACCATTCCCTTGGGATAAAGCGGGGGGATCGGGTTGCTTTTCTGGGTCAAAACCATCCGCGCACGCTTTATCTGCTCTTTGCTTGTGCCCGCATCGGGGTAATATTTGTGCCGCTTAACTGGCGGCTGACACCGGCAGAACATATTCATATGCTGGTGGATTGTGCGGCATCGGCCCTGTTCGTGGAAGAGGATTATCAGGATCATTGCGAAATATTAAAAGAAAAATTACCCGAATGTCGTCTTGTCACATGGGGTGGGCGGGATAAGGAAGGCTGGCTGGGATTGCGTCAGTTAATGTCAGCGGCTGAGGGGCATGACCCCCGCCCGACAGTAGGTCCGAACGATCCCGTATTGCTGATTTTTACATCCGGTACAACGGGCTTCCCCAAGGGTGCAGTGCTTACCCATGCAGCACTGGAAGAAAATGCAATAAATAGTATTGATATGCATGATATGGTTCATGATGATGTGCTATTGACCATCCTGCCCATGTTCCATGTGGGTGGCCTGAATGTTCAGACATTACCGGCCTTCAGTATTGGGGCGACAATTATATTGCATAAGGCCTTTGATGTGGAGAAAGTTATACAGGTGCTCATACAAGACCGCCCCACATTGGGAATTATATTACCGCCGCATATGGCCCCGCTCCGGGCCCATGAAAAATGGGCGGAGATAGATTTTTCTCATCTGCGTTGTATCACAACCGGATCCTGCGTTATTCCGGCTGACATGATTGATTATTGGCATGGGCTTAAAGTGCCCCTGATACAGGTTTATGGCTCCAGCGAAACCGGCCCCCTTGCTATTTATCAGAAGGCAGGAAATGCCATTGAAACACAGGGGTCTATGGGCTATGCCGCAAAAAAATGCCAGATCAGGATCATTGATGATCAGGGCAATGATTGCGATATAGGACAGGCGGGGGAAATTCTTGTCAAAGGCCAGAATGTCATGGCCAATTATTGGGATAACCAGAGTGCCACGGCGGCCGCCCTGAAAGATGGCTGGTATTATACCGGAGATATTGGCTATGTGGATGCCCAAGGTCGTTATTATTTTGTTGACCGTAAAAAAGATATGATTATATCTGGCGGTGAAAATATTTACCCGGCTGAGCTGGAAGAAGTGCTCAGTGGTCATTCGGATATTCTTGAGGTTGCTGTGGTGGGCAGGCCCGATGCACGATGGGGCGAGATTGTTGCGGCCTTCATTGTCCAGAAAGCAGGCGCATCACTCAGCAAGGAAGATATATTAGAATGGCTCAGTGACAGACTGGGGCGATATAAACATCCCCGCATCTTTCACTTCGTTGATGAGATGCCCCGCAATGGTATGGGTAAAATCATGAAAGAAAGTCTAAGAGAGCAAGCGTGATAGATTATGATGTGGTGATTATTGGTGGCGGGGCTGCAGGACTCATGTGTGCCATAGAGGCCGGAAAGCGGGGCCTTCGGGTTCTGGTTCTTGAAAGTAATGACACTATAGCCGGAAAAATTCGTATTTCCGGCGGCGGTCGCTGTAATTTCACAAATATTGATACGGGTCCGGGAAATTTTCATTCTGAAAATCCGCGTTTTTGTGTATCTGCTTTACGACGTTATCGTCCCAGCGATTTTATTACTTTGGTGGAAAAGCATAATATTGCCTATCACGAAAAAAAACTGGGGCAATTATTCTGTGATGGAAAATCCCATCAAATCATTGATATGCTGGTATCAGAATGTGATGATGTCGGTATTGTCATTCGCACGTCTCATCAGGTTGAAAATATTCAGAAGACAGAAGGTGGCTTTCAGCTAGATGACATGATCACCAGCCGTTCACTGGTGATTGCTTGTGGCGGCAAATCTATCCCCAAAATGGGGGCCAGTGGTTTTGGCTATCAGGTGGCCCGCCAATTCGGTCATAATATCATTGACCCGGAACCGGCACTGGTACCCTTCACGTTCCAGAATGAACTGTTGAATAAAATGAAAGCACTGGCGGGGGTTTCACAGGATGCGGTGGTCACGGTTGGTAAAAAGTCCTTCACCGAGGCAATTTTATTCACCCACCGCGGCCTTAGCGGTCCGGCCATATTGCAAATATCATCTTACTGGCGCGCAGGTGATGAGGTGAGGGTCAACCTGTCGCCTGCCCGTGATATGATGGAATTTATGAAGGAACAACGGCAGAGCCAGCCCAAGCAGGAACTCCATAATATCTTGACCCAGCGGTTTGCCCGAAGGCTGGCCCAATTCATTTGTAATGAAGTTGGTGTGGACGGGCGTATGGCTGACCTGTCCAATCAAAAGCTGGCACAAGTTGCAGATTTTATTCATGACTGGCGGGTTTTGCCAAATGGTACTGAAGGCTACAGAACAGCAGAAGTCACACGCGGCGGGGTGGATACCCGTGGTATATCCTCCAAAACATTTGAGAGTGCTACAGTTCCCGGCCTTTATTTCATTGGTGAGGTTGTCGATGTCACCGGACAATTGGGCGGCTATAATTTCCAGTGGGCATGGGCATCAGGCCATGCGGCGGGGCAATATATCTAAGGGGCAATATATCTAATATGTTTTTTTATTTATAGTCGTTGACGAGTTCTCCGTCTGAAGAACCTTCAAATTGTGGATGGTCATCGGTAATTTCATAATAGTCCGCTTTTTCACCGACAAAGATATGCCCTATTGTCTTTAACCCTGTGGGGCTGTCGATTGTGCCGGCAATGATGCCTGTAGCCTCTAAATCAAATGGTTCCCAGAACAAACCTGAGCCGCATTCACGGCAAAAACCACGCCGTGCGATGTCTGATGTTTTATACCAGGCAAGGCCAGTGTTTTTTGTGATAGTGATATTTACTTTTCGGGCTTTGGAATGTGGGCCAAAATTACCATGTGATTTTTGACACATACTGCAGTGGCAATTTATCACGTCACGTAAGGGGCCTATGACCTCATAGCGCACCGCGCCACAATGGCAGCCACCAGTGGTAATTTTATTTTCTACGATCACTATAAATACTCCTTAAATTTTACGACACATGTATCAAGTCTGGGTGCGGTCTATAAGTCACAACAATATATCTTTTCCTGTAAAATTACCAAAGTAATCCCGAAGGGCGAGAAATTAACACATACATATATGGATATTGATTTTTAGCTGTTGATATTTTCATTGCTAATCCCTAACGTCCTTTTATGGAATTTGTTGAAATATATTTGCCACTAGTCCTGCTGATGCTGGCCAGTGGTCTTGTTGGTGGTGTTATGGCGGGGCTGATGGGGATTGGTGGTGGTATTGTGATTGTGCCGGTGCTGGAATTTGCCTTGGGTTTTATCGGTGTTGACCCTTCTATCCGCATGCATGTGGCAGTGGCGACATCACTGGCGACTATCATTCCCACCTCCATTTCTTCTGCCCGTGCCCATCACCGACGTGGCGCAGTTGATTTTGAGCTGGCTAAAGACTGGGGACCGGCGATATTTGTCGGAGCCGCAGGCGGGGCATGGCTGGCGGCTCAGGTGGACAGTGTCGCACTCACCGCGATCTTTGCCGTTGTTGCTCTGTTCGTTGCCATTAAAATGGTCCTGCCTCTGGAAAATATCAGGTTGCGGGAAAAAATCCCCACAGGTTTTCCCGGCACCCTGTTTCCGGGAGCCACCGGCATGGTATCTACCATGATGGGTATTGGCGGCGGGGCTTTGAGTGTCACGACCCTGACTATTTTTAATGTACCTATCCACCGGGCGGTGGGAACTTCTGCCTTTTTCGGATTGCTGATTGCAGTTCCGGGGACCATTGGTTTTATGATAACGGGACAGGGAAACATAGCCTTGCCCGTGGGCAGTGTTGGTTTTGTTAATGTAATCGGTTTTCTGATCCTGTCTCCGGCAACGTTCCTTGCAGCACCACTGGGCGTGAAAATTGCCCATGCCCTGAGCCAGAAACAACTTAGCATGACTTTTGGTGTTTTTTTGATGATTGTAGCCGCCCGAATGCTGTATCGTACATTTATATAAAAATATAGGGGTTAAAATGTCACAGGTGAAGAATTGTTTTAATCTTAATGATTTTCGTGTGCTGGCGAAAAAAAGACTGCCACGGATGATATATGATTATCTTGAGGGCGGTGCCGATGATGAGGTCACGCTTACGCGAAATGAAAGCCGCTTTTCGAAAATTCAGTTAATGCCACGGGTCCTGCGTGATGTGAGCAATATTGATCTATCCACCACCGTCCTTGGACAGAAAGTTGACCTTCCGGTATTGCTATCACCCACAGGTCAGACGCGCATGTTTCATCATACTGGGGAGCCTGCCGTGGCACGGGCGGCAGCAAAGGCCGGTACCGTATATTCATTGTCATCGGTTTCCAGTACATCCATAGAAGACGTGGCAGCCATCACTGACGGCCTTAAATGGTTTCAGATATATGTCTGGCGTGACCGGGAAGTGATCAAGGAGTTTATGGACCGTTGCCGGGTAGCTGGCTATAACGCCTTGTGCCTTACGGTGGACTTGCCGGTTCATGGTAATCGGGAGCGGGATTTACGTAACCGTTTGACCTTTCCCACATCTCTTGCGCCAAAGGTAGTGGCGGATATTCTGTCTCACCCGCAATGGTTATATCATTATATGACCAATCCAAAAATTAATATTTCCAATGTGAAGGACTCCAAAAATGCCCGGTTATCTCACGGCGGAAATCTGATAGATTATATCTCCAATCAATTAGACTCTGCGGTCGATTGGGATGATGCGGCTTGGATGATTGAACATTGGAATGGGCCGTTTTTGATCAAGGGCATCGTAAATGCGGAGGATGCCAAACGGGCCGTGGAAATCGGAGCCAGTGGTATAATTGTTTCCAACCACGGCGGCCGGCAGCTTGACTATATGCCGCCAACAATTGAAGTCCTGCCTGAAATTGTGAAGGCTGTGGCGGGTCGGGCAGAAATTCTGCTGGACAGCGGGGTTCGGCGCGGTACTGATGTGGTCAAGGCTTTGGCACTGGGGGCCAGCGCAGTGATGATCGGTCGGCCATATCTTTATGCCCTTGCCGCTGGTGGTGAAGCGGGTGTTGATAGGATGTTTGAGCTTCTCAGGGCAGAGATTATGCGTGATATGGCCTTGCTGGGCTGCACGAAAATCTCGGATTTGACCTCTGACTTTATCCGCTAGCTTTTCAGGAAATCGATAATAACATCCTGTAGCGTTTTTTTATGGAGCAGGCTTACATGGCCGCCGTCGCGCTTTTGGACCGTGCATTTCGGGCCACGGCTGCGCATCATTTCCACCTCATGATCAGGGACGATGGATTTTCTGGCGTGGATCAACAGGGTCTTGGCCGTGATCACATCATAATGATGCCAGATGTTAAAATCCTGCCCGTGCAGGCTAAACTGATTGGCCAGTGCCGGATCATTTTGATAGGTGAATTGCCCATCGTCGGTTTGACGGCACCATGTTTCTGCCAGGTGGCGCCATCTTTTATCATCCAGTTTTAATCCGCCTCTGGACAGGTTATCTTTCAGATAGGATTCAAATTTTAAAAAGCTTTCGAAATGGGGCGGACTGGCGATATTTTTCATGGCGGCTTGCCTTAACCAGTCCGGGAAACCCGGCCCTACATCATCAAGAATAAGATGGGTGATCGGACATTCTGTCATGATAGCACTGAGTTTAATACCAAGTCCGCCGCCCTTTGATGACCCGATCCATCGAACAGAGGTCAGACCAAGTTGGCGCAAAAGATCACGGGCAATGGCGGCATAGGTCGTCAGACCCGGATCATTTTTTTTGTCATGGGCCCAGTCAGACAACCCGCAACCGATGGAATCCGGGCAGATCACATGATACGTGTGGCTTAGCCTTTCCGCCAGTTCCTCATGATCACGACATGTGCCAATAACGCCGTGCCATATGACCACAGTGTCTTTGGTGGGATCACCCCATTCCAGAAAATGGATATTCCGGTCATGACATTTCAGAAAGCGTGATTGACAGTTGGGCGGGCTATTAACGGGATTCTCCCTGAATATTATTCAGGACACGGTTGAGCAGGTCCAGAAGCTGTCGTCGGTCACCATCAGAAAAACCTTCTAACGCACGGTCTTCCCGTGAAAATGCCGGAACAGAGGCTAACTGGAATGTCTCGCGGCCTTTTTTTGTCAGATGGACCAGGACATATCGATTGTCTTTTTTCCGCAGTTTCCGGATGACAAGTTTTTCTTTTTCCATGCTGTCGATTACGCGGCTGACCGATGATTGCTCCATCATGGTAAAGGTGCAAAGGTCGCTCATATTACGGCCGTCCTTGGCATGAAGGGCGCAGAGGACCCGCCAGCGGGAAACATTTATTTTCTGGGGTCGCAGACAGTCCTGCAAATCCATATTCATGCGGTTGGTTATCCGGTACATGACATAGGGGATAAACTCATCAAGAAATGCTTCGTTATTATCTGGATTATTTTTATCACTCACAGCTATAGTCCTCACACCCTATGGATTTTGCGGGATTGTAGGGTGATTTGACGAATATGGCTACCCATAACTGCCAGAAAAGCTTATGGTTTCAGAAAAATAATAAATAAAAAGACATAAATAATGGTCAAAAAATTCAAAAAGCGGGATTTGATACTGGAGGAAGCCAATCGGCTGTTCACCGACAAGGGTTTTGCGGCGACTTCACTGGAGGATATAGCCGAGGCCGTTGGCATCAAGCGGGAATCCCTTTATTACTATTATCCGAGCCGATATGATCTGCTCTATGATATTATTGAGCCGCAGATTGCCCATGTCTTGGCGAATTTTAAAGAGATCGTCGCAGCGGATACGAACTTTAAAAAAACCGTCCGGCGCGGCATTGAAAATCACCTCCAGCATTTTAATTCAAGTTATCTTCACATGGCTATGGCGGTACGAAAAAACAGCAAAGATGATGTGGAGCAGAAATTTATACGGTTACGGGATATGTTCAAAGCTTATGAAAATATCTGGATAGGGCTCGTGAACAAGGCTTGTTCAAAGGGTGAGGTCAGAGACGACATGCCGCCTAAAATGTTGGTCAATTCCATACTTGGCCTATGTAACAGCCTGTCCAGCTGGTACAGGCCGGACGGGGGCATGTCCCTTGACCACATTGGGCTATATTTTTCAGATATTATTCTGGACGGAATTAATTCTCCTTAACCCGTCTTTTCAAAATCCGGCGTGCGGCGCGTTAAAAAGGATGAGATTCCTTCGCGGGCAGCTGCCGTGCAGGCACTGTCGCCAAAGGCAGCATAACCCACATCAAGCGCATCATCCAGTGTGGAGCTTGCGGCGGCCAGAGCCACGGCCTTTTCGATGATGGTAATGATCTCACCGCTTAAGACCTGTCCCGTGACAGAGGTGCCGTCTGAACTTTCAAAGCTTGCAATATCAACAGGATCATCGTTGATTTTATGCTGTGACCCTTGAAGCAAACCCAACTGTTGTATGGCCTCAGGGATAAGCTCTTGTGGACCGGTTACAATAGCCGAAACCATGCCGATTTCGTGGGCGCGGGATGCGGTCAGTTTTTCGGCCCGTGTTAACATGCCGTTGAAGGTAGCCGCCGCATCAGGCCAGCGACGATAGGGGATAACCATGGCCCCGATACCGGGTACGATACCAAGGGTTACTTCCGGTAATTGCATCCATGCGTTATCCCTTGCCACCAGGGCGTGACAACGGGTCGCCAGTTCCAGACCGCCACCGAGTGCCAGCCCGTTCAGGGCGGCAACAACGGGTTTCGGACAGCTATCCAGGTGAATCAATAGCCGTGAGCAGCCTATGGCATACTCTATGCTCTGAGCTTTATCGCCGAGCATGTCCGGGAATTTACCAATGTCTGCCCCGGCACAGAAAGCCTGAAGGCCGTAACCTGTGATGACAAAACCTTTGATGGCAGGATCATTTTCATGGGCTTTAATCACTGATAGAATTTCATCGGTCATTTGATCATGTAGGGCATTCATGGCTTCGGGGCGGCGGAGCGTAATGACCTTGGCATCTGCCACATCATCCACCAGAATATAGCGGTAAAAATCCAAATATTCCCCAATGGGTTTTTTCGGTTGGGGCATGCCCGGTTTATAGGCGGCGAATTTTTGCAAAATTCGGGTGACTTCTTCTTCGCCGTAATCCTTCATCAGTTCCAAGGGGCCTTTTTTGAAAGCAAAAGCCAGACAACAGCCCAGGTCAAAATCCGCCGCAGAACCAATTTTCCGGTCCATGATGTCTACCGTCTGTGAAAATAATATACCCAGCAATCGGTCACGGATGGTTTGAGCCACTGCGGGTTCCACAGTGCAGGGGGAACCGGGTGGGTTGGTTTCCCATTTGTCCACGTCATTGAAAATAGTCGCAGGTGTATAATGGTCCCCTTCCTCTGCCGCCTGCACCGTATTGGTTTCAACGATGATCGGGTTGCCATTGGCAAAGTTCAGCACGAAAAACGGGCCAGCATGAACCAGTTCCATGGCCACGCTGTCAATCTCAGCCGGACTGGCAATATCCAGAAGTAAAGCCGCTTCGTTGCACCAATTATCAAAGATCCTGTCAAGCATGAAACAGACCGCATCGGTGGTGACCATGGGAACTTTTCCGGTAATACCAAAAAACCAGCGCAAATATTCAGCTAAAGCCGGATCGGCCCCTTTCCAGTCAATGACCTCAACCACCGGATTCTGGAAAGCGGGCGCAAAAAAATGGGTGACAGTGGCCCGTTCCGGATGATCCAGATGGGAAAAAAGTCTTTCCGCCGGCAGGGAACTGGTGTTGGATGTGATCAGGGCATCGGGGCGTACATTTTCCTCTATCAGGGAGAATATTTTTCTTTTCAGGGTCAGATCTTCACTGGCGGCCTCCAGTACCCAGTCGCAATCCTTTAACACGGCATAATCGGTTGAGGTAACCAGATTTTGTCGCACAGATACTGCCTGTTCTTGCGTGAGTTTTCCCCGTTTCAGACCCTTCTCCACATAGGCGTGGATACGGTCAAGAGCTTTGGTCAGGGCATCAGGATTTATGTCGATCAGCACCAGCCTCAGATCTTTGATAGCACTTTTCAGATAATAACCAATGTCAGGGCCAATTGTGCCCGCGCCAATGATGGCAATGGATTTGGGCATTTTCCTGCCCATATTAAAAAGAGTGGGGTCAAGCAGAATAGGGTTGTTGACTGATGGCGTGCTCATTTCAATTTTCCTTAAAGTATGTTGCGGCGACATGGCATTAATTCTACATTAACGTAGAATTTTTATCAACTGTTGTAAAGCAGCCTGAAAAATTCTATTATTTTAGGGTTGGCTAAGGCTTTACGGGTATCTATGAAAAAAGAACAAAAGTCATTCATCGAGCAGATGTATCAGGATAACCACGAAGGTTTCTTGCGGTTTCTGATGCAGAAAACGCAAAATATGGATGATGCCCATGATGTTCTTCAGGAAGCTTTCCAGAAATTGATGAAACGGGATGGTCTGCGGGAAATGGAAAACCCCCGGGCGTATCTTTACCGTACCGCCACAAATATAATCATTGACCGCCAACGCAAGGGCCAGCATCACGTACGATATATCCGCGAAGTGATTAGCGGTGTGGAAGCGGGAACAGCGAGCGAGGCGGCTACCATTCCCCCGGACCGACAGGTGGCAGCACGGCAGGAGCTTGAAATAATTTATCAGGCATTGGAAGATTTGCCGGAAAAATGCAAACGGTCTTTCCTGATGCATCGGGAGCAACATATGAAATACGGTGAAATAGCAGCTGCGCTTGGTATTTCCATTAGCATGGTAGAAAAATATATGATAATGGCTTTGAAACATTTAAGGCGAAAATTAAAGTAAAAAAATTGAGGTGTCTCAGATACGAACCGTTAATGGTATGTAATGGGGAAAAAGAAGTAAGAAGATGAGTGAACAGATTTTAGACGATACCCTGCTGGATGAAGCAACTGAATGGTTTGTAGTGATGCGTGCCGATGATATATCGGAAGAGCGTTCGGCTGACTTTGTACAGTGGATAAACCAAAGCACCCGGCATCAGGCCGCTTATGCACAGATTGGCGGTTTTTGGGATGACCTTCCCGCCCTTGATATGGATAAGAAAACCATCACTTCATTGACAGATCACAAAGCCCTTAAAGCTTCCAATAGTAATTTCGTTTCCAGAGCCTGGTCACCCAGAGCGATCGCGGCTTCCCTATCTTTTCTTCTTATAAGTATGGTCGGCTTTAATTTTGCCGATCAATTTCTTATGGACACTCATGCCACCAAAGTTGGTGAGCTTGCTGATATTATTTTAGCCGATGGTTCGCATCTGGTAATGAATACCAATTCTAAAGTAAGAATTGATATGCGGGATGACAAAAGGGTCATCTATCTGGAAAATGGTGAAGTTTTCTTTGATGTGGCAAAGGATAAAGACCGTCCCTTCTTCGTGGAGACATCCGGGGGTCTGGTACGGGTTCTGGGGACAAAATTTAATATTCGTCAAAAGGGTAAAGCCAGCGATGTGACGGTTCTGGAAGGTGCCGTTGGTGTTGTGGATTATGGAAGTATGAAGGATAATCTAACCACGATTTCAATGGATGCCACATTGGCACCGGGTCAGAAATTTACCCTTGGAAATGATGCATTGGATAATATTGCCCTGCCTGTTGATAGTGCCGCTGTTCTCGCATGGCGAGACCGGAAGCTGATATATAACGGTGAAAATTTCAGAACTCTGGTTAAGGACATCAACCGCTACTATAATGCGGAAATCCGCATTGGTGATCCTGCCTTGAATGATATTGAAGTTGTAGCAATCTTAAAAATAGAAGACCGTGCCGCCACTTTGAAGGCACTTGAGTCGACATTTAATGTTACCGCGCGCCCTCTATCCAAAGACCTGATCTATCTCTATCCCAACAAATAAAAATATTGTATAGTTCTCTAAAATAAACCTTATGGGAGGCTGTTCAGGGAATGCGACAAAAAATTGTCGGTATTTTTCCTATTTTTAATGCTATTCGGGGGTGCTTTCCAAATTATAAAATTTGGCAAGCCAAGAGTAGAATTCTAGTCCTGGGCCTTATTCTTATATGCGGGCTTAGCCTTCCCTCCCATGCTCAGTATGAAAATAAAAAAGATTTTAATATATCTACTCAAGCCTTATCCACGGCACTTTTAAGCTTTGGGGAGCAGGCGGATTTATCTTTGTTGGTTCGAAAACAAGATACGGATGGTAAAATATCCCCACCCCTGAAAGGATATATGTATCCAAGAGCAGCTCTAAAGATACTGCTGAAAGATTCGGCTCTCGGGTTTAAATATATTGACCAAAAAACGATTTCTGTTTCCCCGGACTTATACGAATCCCACAGCGTTGATCAAGCAACCCAAGATGAAGCCGCCGTTCTGCAGGAAGAGGCGGCTAACAGAACAGATTCCGACTACCGTGCCCCTATTGATGAAGTGGTTGTCACTTCATTGCGCAGGCGAAGTAATATGCAGAAGGTACCGGTAGCCGTATCGGTTATAAAACCACCTTTAATTCGTGAGGCGCGCATTCATGACATCGAAGATGTGGGAACTCGCGTGCCGGGGCTGACCGTGGCGAGCTTCAGCATCGGTCAGCCCACTATCCATGTGCGAGGTGTTGGCTCAAACGACGATGGTGCAGCATTAGATAATTCCATTGTCATGTTTGTGGATGATGTTTACGTGGGCCGAATTTCAGCCATCAGTATGAATTTTTTCGACCTTGAACAGATTGAGATTATGCGTGGTCCACAGGGGACTTTATATGGCAAGAATGCCATTGGCGGTGCCATCAATGTCACCAGTAAGAATCCCACCGAACATTTATCAGGCGAGATAGAGGCCACCGTCGGTAATTATGGTCGCTTTGATGCTCGCGGCGTGATCAGCGGCCCCCTGATGACGGATAAAATTCTGGGCAGATTGGCATTTCATTCGCGCAAAAGGGATGGCTGGCAGGAAAGTATCTTTCTGCCGGGTGTCAAACAGAATGATGAAAATACATGGTCTACCCGGGGTAAGCTGCTTTTCGCCCTGAGCGACCGGTTGCAAGTAGATATAAACGGAGATTTCAGTCGAGATGATCTGGAAAGTACCGGCCGTATTCCGGTGGTGGGTCGGGTGTCGGTTCGCCTGTTGGGGTCGGACGGACTGCCAACCGGGCAAAAAGTATTGCCAACGGAGATATTCAGGGATTTGGGCGGTAGTGTTAAAAATGCCATCAACAGCGACCGTGGCTTCACCAACCGTACCATTTGGGGTCTCAGCAGTCGGATAAGTCGGCAAAGTGATTTGGGTCGGTTTCTGTCTATTACCGCCTATCGCAATACTGATTTTACATGGCTTGAGGATTCCACCGGTCTGCCGTCATCCGTTACGGACCAGAAGGTAAATTCCAATGTGGATGAAAAACATTCCCAGTTTTCACAGGAATTCCGCTGGATTTCACCGGGAGAGGCGCGTCTGAAATATGTATTGGGTTTCTATTATCTGTTTGAGCATACTCACCGTATTGAGAATTTTGTCTTTCCCACACTTGTCTCGACCACGGATCAGGATAATAAAACCAATAGCCTTGCGGCTTTTGGCGAGGTCACATATGACCTGACGCAAAAATTCAGCTTTACCATTGGCGCCCGTTTGACCCATGAAACAAAAAAAATGGATCAGCAAAATATCACCAATGGCGATAAAACCATTTTGCTGGAAGATTTTGCCCTCCGTAATGAGGGTGACTGGACCGATTTTTCCCCTAACGTCGTGGTGTCTTGGCAGCAGGCCGATGACATTATGTGGTATGCTAGTATATCGCGCGGTTACAAGAGCGGTGGCTTTCAGGGTGCACCGGCGATATTTGATCTGGCTGATCGAACCATTGATCCGGAATCGGTGTGGAATTATGAAGTGGGGCTAAAATCCCAATGGCTTGATGATCGTTTACGTCTGAATCTGGTGGCTTTTCATTCCGACTATCGTGACCTGCAGGTCGTTCAATTCAAGACAGAGGGAAATTTTGGCGTCTTTCAGACCAGCAATGCCGCGTCTGCCAGTTTGGAAGGGCTGGAAATGGAATTCACCCTGAAACCCTTTTCAGGGCTGGAGTTTTTTGGTTCTTATGCTTATCTGGATGCTAGTTATGATGAGTTTAATGATCTTTCCGGTCGGGATTTTACGGGCAATACGCTCAGACAGGCCCCGCGCCACTCTCTTTATCTGGCACTTTATTATGAACGGCCTTTTTATAAGGGTCGCCTGCGTTTCCGGGCAGACTACCGCTATCAGGGCGAGAGCTTTCGTGAGCCGGATAACAGTGTCACCATCCAGCCGGGCTTTGATCTGGTGGATGCATCTGTGGCATATGAATCCGCTGATAATGCGTGGGAAGCCACCCTTTGGGCCAAAAATTTATTGGATAAGGAATATATCTCCCATCTTTATGTTTTGGGGGGTAATGATTACGCTCTGTTTGGTACGCCGCGCACCTATGGATTGACGCTAACATTAAATTTTTAAAATTATTCTTAATAAAAAGTTAAAAAAAACTGAGGGGTTTCGAGCGCCCATCGTTGAATAGGGTATTGCAGCTCATAAAACTCTAACGAAGCTGCCTGTGACATATAAAAATTAAACAATTCAAATATAGAACGGGAGTAAATCTATGAAATTCAATATTAAAAATCATATGCTATCAGGCGTCGCCCTGCTGGCTATTATCACACCGATGCAGGCGCAAGCCGCAGAAGACGACGATGTTAATAAAATAGATGAAATTATTGTAACATCAACGTTGCGGGCAAAGAATGTACAGGACGTGCCGCTATCTGTTGCCGTATTGGGCATGGGCCAAATTGACAAGGCCGATATTCATGGTGGCGAAGGTATCGCAAATAATGTACCGGGCATGCAATATTCCGAATTTGCACCGGGGCAAGCACTGTTCTCCATGCGCGGTGTTGGCTCCTTTGATGATGGGGCCGGTTTGGACAATTCCGTCGCTTTGTTTCTAGATGGTGTTTATATTGGCCGTGGTGCTGGCGTTAATTTTGACATGTTCGACTTGGAACGGATTGAGGTTCTGAAAGGTCCGCAAGGGGCATTATTTGGCCGTAATACAATTGGTGGCGCAATTTCCGTTGTCACCCAGAAACCTTCGGACGAACTGACCGGAAAAGTAGCGGTAACAGGCGGTAATGAAGGCATTGTACGCATTCAGGGACTGGTCTCTGGGCCTATTACGGACAATCTTTCCGGGAAAGTGGTTGCCAATTATCGTAAACATGACGGTTTTGTGCGCAATACGCTTTTGAATAAAGATTTGAATGATGAAGATACGCTTTCTGTACGTGGTCAATTAAGACTGGATATGGATGACAGTGAATGGATTTTATCAGGGGACTATATGGATGATGACCGTGACAGTGCGGGACGTTTTCCGGTTGTGAACGGTAACTTCGATTATATTGGTACGGCAGAAACATTGGGGGCAAATAAACCGCAAACATCTGCATCGCCAACCGAAGGGTTTTCTAAACGGGAAGTTTATGGCACCAGCCTGAATGGTGTAATCAATTTTGATAAAGGAACCCTGACAACAATCACGGCATATCGTTCCGTTGAAACCCATTGGGCAATGCCGTCCGTTGGTGCGCCTCTGGGCGGTAACTTTAATCTTGATGCCGGCGTTTACGGTGCTGATGTGATTGACCAAATTGACGAAGAGGTTGACACATTTTCACAAGAACTACGTTGGACATCAGAGTTGGAAGGTGATTACAGTTTTGTTTTCGGGGCGTTTTTCTTCAAAGAAGAAACCGACCGGACAGAACAATTTAAAATTGATTTTAATTCGGAAGCAACAGGCCAGATAACAGTTGGTAATGAATATACCCGTACAGAAAATACATCCACATCCTATGCTTTATACGGACAGGGCCAGTGGGATTTTGACGAACAATGGTCTTTGTTAATCGGCGGGCGTTATTCTCACGATGAAAAAGACTATGTGGCGTCGGCTGTGAACTGTGGCAATGATGAAGCTACACGGGCTGCGGCAGGATTTGCTAATTTTGCCCCCTGTGACGGTGTTGGCGGATCATTGAGAATTATTGCGGAAACTTTCAGAGTACCGTCAAAAAAGAGCTGGGATGATTTCTCACCCATGGCGTCGCTACAATATCGTCCCAATGAAAATGTGATGCTCTATGCGACTGTTTCAACAGGGTATAAATCCGGTGGTTTTGCAGGATCACAGGGTGTGGCAGCTGCGGCATCTGACCCGGTTAATAAAGAAAGTGTGATAAACTATGAAGTCGGCATGAAAAGTGACTTAGTAGACGGCACAGTGCGGTTTAACGCTGTTGGTTTCTTTATGGATTATACCGATCTGCAGGTTGTGCGCTTCGGGCCGGTTCCCGGATCAGCTTTCGGTTCATTTTTAACCACAAATATCGGCTCGGCTGACATTCTGGGCTTTGAACTGGATCTTAACTGGGCGGTGACGGAGAATTTCACCATCAATGCCAGTTATGGCTTCCTGGATACGGAAGCCAATGGTCTGGTGATTAATGGGACGGACTTTTCCGGATTGACATTACGTCAAGCACCCAAAAATTCCTTTAACCTCACGGCGGATTATGATGCGGAATTGAATAATGGAAATGGTAGCTTGAATTTCAATGCTAACCTGACCCATACCGATCAGTCCCATAATGACTTTGCCACAGCCGCGCAAACCTTAAACGAGGCAAAAACGCTGTTAAATACTAATGTCACATGGACGTCAGCCAATGATAGTTATAAGATTTCTCTGTGGGCCAAAAACCTACTTGATAAAAATTATGTCGCTCATTCCTATTTCATCGGCCCAGGAACAATCGGTGTCTGGGGCGCGCCACGGACTTATGGTTTGACCGGTACGTTTAGTTTCTAAGTAATAGATTTGATATAAATGCTTATTTAAGGGGCCTCATGGGGCCCCTTATTTATTTGAATAAATGTCTCTGCCTATTATAAGTATAAAAAACAAAATATAGGGAATTCAAATGTCGCAGTCTGAAACTGAAAAATGTCTTGCCAATCCCAAGTTTAAGCAGCTTACGCAATCCCGTGGCTGGTTTAGCCTAATATTCAGTCTGATCATTACGGTGGGCTACAGTGTGTTTGTGTTGGGCATGTCTTATGCGGCGGGCTTTATGTCCAGCCCACTGACAGAGGGCAGCAGCATGACATACGGCATTCTGATAGCCGTGCTGGTGATCATAATTGGTATGGTCTGTTCGGGAATTTATACATGGTGGGCTAACCGACATTTTGATGTACTGAAGGTGGAATTGTTGAAAGATCTGGGTCATGAGTAAGCTTAATAAGGGGGTTATTGGAATTCTGGCAGGCCTTAGTCTTCCAAATATGACATTGGCCGCAGGGGGCGCCATAGAGGGTGCGGTGGAGAAACAACCATTAAATATCACGGCTATTATCATGTTTCTCATCTTTGTCGGGGCTACGCTCGGCATCACATGGTGGGCGGCGCGCCAAACTAAAACCAAGGATGATTTTTATGCCGCTGGCGGGGGTATCAAACCGTGGCAGAATGGGACGGCCATCGCCGGAGACTTCATGTCAGCGGCAACCTTTCTTGGTATTACCGGTGCCATATATGGCCTTGGCTTTGATGCGCTGGTTCTGGCCGTTGGTGTTATGGCGGCATGGCCGGTTATTTTATTTCTGATTGCTGAACGGTTGCGTAATTTGGGTAGCTTTACCTTCATTGATGTTGTGTCATACCGGTTGGAGAAAAAACCGATTCGTATTATTTCTGCCATAGGCTCCCTGTCGGTAGTTATATTTTACCTGATTGCCCAGATGGTGGGGGCAGGCAAGTTGATCCAACTCTTATTTGGTCTGGATTATGTCTATGCCGTAATTTTGGTCAGTTTCCTGATGATTTGTTATGTCAGTTTCGGTGGTATGCTGGCGACGACTTGGGTACAGTTGATTAAGGCAATATTGCTTTTGATCGGTGGTACTTTCATTGCCTTTATGGTGATGAAAAACTTTAATTTCAGTTTTGAGGCGGTATTGACAAGCGCCACGGAAGCCCATCCCAAAGGTAATGCAATTCTTGCGCCCGGACTGTGGCTGCAGGGGCCGGTAGCCATTATATCCATTGCACTGACCATGATGTTCGGCATTATGGGGCTGCCCCATATCCTTATGCGGTTTTTTACCGTGAAGGATGCCAAAGATGCCCGCAAGTCGGTTTTTGTCGCCACGACCCTCATGGGTTACTTTTATATCCTGATCATTATTATAGGCTACGGGGCCATGACCTTTGTCATGAATAATCCGGATTATCATGACGCAGCAGGCAAGGTTCTGGGGGGGGGTAATATGGTGGCGTTGCATTTGACCCATTATATGGGCGGTAATCTGATGCTGGGCTTTATGTCTGCGGTGGCTTTTGCAACTATCCTTGCGGTAGTGGCTGGGCTTACATTGGCAGGTGCGGCTACTATCGCCCATGATCTTTATGCCAAAACCTATAAAACTGGCCCCACCAGCAGTGCCGAAGAAATCAAGGTATCACGTATCGCAACCTTTGTTCTTGGGGGCATATCAGTGGTTTTGGGAATTGCTTTTGAGCATCAGAATGTGGCCTTTGTGGCTTCTTTGGCTCTTGCCATTGCGGCCAGTGTCAATTTCCCGGTCCTGATCATGTCCATGTATTGGCGGGGTATGACCACAAAAGGTGCTGTCGTTGGCGGGGCTGTTGGGCTGGTCTTATCTATTGGTCTGATCATTTTGGGGCCGGGGGTTTGGGTGGCTGTTATGGGTAATGCGGAACCGATTTATCCCCACGTATATCCCACATTCTATTCCATGCCGCTGGCCTTCATTGCCATATGGGTTTTTTCCCTGTTGGATAAAAGCCAGCAGGCGGAGAAGGAGATCGCCAGATTTGATGAACAATATGTGCGTTCTGAAACCGGAATCGGTATTTCCGGGGCCAGCAAACATTAGGGCAAACACTCATATTATTGTTTCACAATAGAAACACTTTGTAGATATATAAACATATTGTCATTTTATGACACGCAATGTAAATCTTTCATGACATTGATTGTATAGGCGGGCCATAGGTATTAGAATAGCTAGGGTGTGAAAAATATATTTTTGCAAAGGATAGTTTGTGCTGAAAGACAGAACACATCTTGAAAAGGCTGAATGGGACGAACAGGAAGCCTTGCAAGTCATTGCGCAGTTCGCCTCCCTCAAGGGCGGTCTGATGGAAGCTCTACATGGGCTGCAACATGCCTTTGGCTATATCCCGACCGAAAGCTACGAATTGCTGGCCGATGCCTTTAACCTGTCGCGGGCTGAAGTTTACGGTGTCAAAAGCTTTTATCATGATTTCAGGTCTGAACCCGCAGGCCATCATGTGATCCAAATTTGTCAGGCGGAATCCTGTCAGGCGATGGGCAGTAGACGTCTGACCTCCCATGTACAAAATATGCTGGGGATTAAATTAGGTGAGACAACCCATGATGGGCATTTCACGCTGGAGGCGGTTTATTGTCTGGGCAATTGCGCAGTTTCACCTAATGTCACCCTGGACGGACGGCTGCATGCGCGCATGAGTGAGCAAGCAATAGACAACCTATTGAAGAAGGCGGCGTTATGAGTGATCTGGTGAAGATATTTGTTCCGCTTGAAAGCACGGCCCTGTCTCTGGGGGCAGATGAGCTTGTCCTTGCCCTGCTCGAAGAGGCGGCCAAGCGCGGACAGGATGTTGAGATAATCCGCAATGGTTCATGGGGCATGAGCTGGCTTGAGCCTCTGGTGGAGGTGGTTGCGCCCCAAGGCCGTATTGCTTACGGCAATGTAACGGTGGATGATGTACCGGGCCTTTTTGATGCAGAATTCCTGACGGGTGGTGATCATGATTTATGTCAGGGACCAACCGCAGAAATTTCCTATCTCAAAACCCAGGACAGGCTGACTTTTGCCCGTTGCGGGTTAATCGATGCCCTGTCACTGGATGACTATCAGGCGAACGGCGGTTTTCAAGGTTTGGAAAAAGCGCTTGAATTGACATCGCAGCAGATTGTGGATCAGGTCACCGACAGTGGGCTACGGGGGCGGGGCGGAGCGGCATTCCCCACCGGCATTAAATGGAATACTGTATTGGGCGCGGATGCGGAGCAGAAATATATCTGCTGTAATGCTGACGAAGGCGACAGTGGTACTTTTGCCGACCGAATTCTCATGGAAGGTGATCCCTACTGCCTGATTGAAGGCATGATCATTGCGGGACTAGGCGTCGGAGCCACCGAAGGATTTATTTACCTGCGCTCGGAATATCCATTGTGTAAAGAGATACTCAGTGAAGCCCTGATAAATGCCCGTTCGCAGGGCTGGCTCGGGTCGGACATCAGGGGTTCGGGCAAGGCTTTTGATATAGCGGTTCGTATGGGGGCGGGGTCTTATGTCTGCGGCGAGGAAACCGCTATGCTGGACAGCTTAGAGGGCAAGCGCGGCATGGTTCGCCCCAAGCCGCCCCTGCCAGCATTGGAAGGTTTATTTGGTCAGCCGACAGTGGTCAATAATGTTTTGTCGCTGGCCTCTGTGCCGATCATCATGGCAAAAGGAGCTGAATTTTATCAGGATTATGGCGATCGCCGTTCCCGTGGTACAATAGCTTTTCAACTGGCGGGTAATATTGCCCGTGGCGGGCTTGTGGAAAAGGCCTTTGGTATCAGTCTGCGCCAACTGATCGAAGATTTTGGCGGCGGTACGATGACCAAGACAGCCATAAAAGCCGTGCAGGTCGGTGGTCCTCTGGGGGCCTATCTTGATGATCTTGATCTGGCCATGGATTATGAGACTTTCGCGGAGGCCGGGGCTGTTCTTGGTCATGGGGGTATCGTTATTTTTGATGGGTCGGTAGATATGGCGGAACAGGCAAAATTCGCCTTTGATTTTTGTGCTGTGGAAAGTTGTGGTAAATGTACGCCCTGCCGTATTGGGTCCGTGCGCGGATCGGAACTTATGGCAAAAATTCAGGCGGGTGAAAATGCGCAGGATAATCTGAATCTGGTCAAGGATTTATGTGATGTGATGGATGCAGGATCTTTATGTGCCATGGGCGGCATGACGCCAATTCCGGTATTGAGTGCGCTGAAGCATTGGCCTCAGGATTTCAAAAAAGAAGATTTTAAGGTAAAATCATGACGATTATTGAAAAAGATTTTGGTACCCCGAAAGTTAAATCAGAAACGACCGTAACTGTGACAATTGACGGCAAGGCAGTAACGGTTCCTGAGGGCACCAGTGTCATGCGGGCTGCCGCAGAAGCGGAAACGGATATCCCGAGCCTTTGTGCAACAGATTGTTTGGAAAGTTTTGGCTCCTGCCGTCTGTGTCTGGTGGAAATCGACGGGCGACGGGGGACACCTGCTTCCTGCACCACGCCGGCGGAAGCGGACATGAAAATCACAACCCAGTCCGAACGATTGACGAAACTCAGGCAAGGGGTAATGGATCTATATCTGTCTGATCATCCTAGCCCAACAGAAAATAATGATGATTTGCCACTGCATGATCTGGCGAAACTGATTGGCACATCAAAAACCGCTAATGAAAGTCGTTACGGCACTGAGGGTCATAATCACCTGAAGTCGATCATTGATGACAGTAACCCCTACTTTCAGTTTGACCCGTCTAAATGTATTCTCTGCTCCCGCTGTGTGCGGGCCTGTGAAGAAGTGCAGGGCACCTTTGCGCTTACCCTTGAAGGGCGGGGTTTCGACAGCCAGATCACGGCAGGCGTGGGAGAGGATTTTCTGACCAGTGATTGTGTATCCTGCGGAGCCTGCGTCGATGCCTGCCCGACCGACAGCCTGCTTGAGAAAAATATCATTGAAAAGGGTGCTCCCGACCATAGCGTACTGACCACTTGTGCCTATTGCGGGGTGGGTTGCGGTTTTAAGGCGGAATTGAAGGGCGGCGAAGTTGTGCGTATGACGCCGTGGAAGGACGGCATGGCCAATCATGGTCATAGCTGCGTCAAGGGTCGATTTGCGTGGGAATATGCCTTTCATGAAGACCGCATATTAAAACCCATGATCCGCAAGAATATCACCGACCCCTGGACGGAAGTCAGTTGGGATAAGGCCATAGCCTTTGCCGCAGAAGGTTTGCTGGCTATCCAGAAGAAATATGGCCGGAAAGCCATTGGCGGCATTACCTCATCGCGCTGTACCAATGAAGAAGTTTATGTGGTGCAGAAAATGATCCGCACCGCATTTGGAAATAACAATGTGGATACCTGTGCCCGGGTCTGTCATAGCCCAACGGGCTACGGGCTTAATCAGACATTGGGCACATCTGCCGGAACCCAGACTTTTGACAGCGTAATGGACGCCGATGTGATGTTGGTGATCGGGGCCAACCCCACTGATGCCCACCCGGTTTTTGGCAGCCGCATAAAAAGTCGTCTGCGTCAGGGCGCTAAACTGATCGTCATTGATCCGCGCGCCATTGATCTGGTGAAAACGCCTCATATCAGGGCCGATTATCATCTGTCACTCTTGCCGGGAAATAATGTGGCGGTGATTAATGCGCTGGCTCATGTGATTGTGGAAGAAAGTCTGGAGGATAAGCCTTATGTGGCCGAGCGATGTGATGATCAGGCCTACGGTGCATGGCGGAACTTTATACTTGATCCTAAAAATTCACCGGAAGCAATCGAAGAATATTCCGCCGTCCCTGCCAAAGACCTGCGGGCGGCGGCAAGGCTCTATGCCACGGGTGGCAAAGCGGCGATTTTTTATGGCCTTGGTATTACCGAGCATACTCAGGGGTCAACGGCGGTAATGGCGCTGGCAAATCTTGCCATGCTGACCGGTAATATAGGCTTTTCAGGGGTTGGCGTTAATCCGCTCAGGGGACAGAATAATGTGCAGGGCTCCTGCGATATGGGCTCATTCCCCCATGAGTTTCCCGGATACCGGCCGGTGGGCGATGATCAGGTACGCGGCACGTTCGAGGCTGAATGGGGCGTGAGTCTTGATCATGAAGCGGGATACCGCATACCCAACATGTTTGATGAAGCGGTGGCTGGCAGCTATCGCGGCATGTATATTCAGGGCGAAGATGTGGCCCAGAGTGACCCCAATACCCGCCATGTGGAAGCGGCGTTGAAAAATCTGGATTGTTTGATCGTGCAGGATTTATTCCTCAATGAAACCGCCCGCTTTGCCCATGTATTTTTCCCCGGCACCAGCTTTCTGGAAAAGGACGGTACCTTCACCAATGCAGAAAGGCGGATCAGTATGGTTAATAAGGCAGTCGCGCCATTGTCGGGTCTGGATGAATGGGAGATCACCTGCCGGCTTGCCCGGGCTATGGGCTATGATATGTCCTATGACAATCCTGCAGAAATCATGGATGAAATCGCCCGTCTCACACCAACATTTGCTAACGTAAGCTTTGACAAAATACACAATGAGGGCAGCCTGCAATGGCCTTGTAATGATGCCGCGCCAGAGGGTACCGCGATCATGCATGTGGGCGGCTTTGTGCGCGGTAAGGGTAATTTTATCATAACGGAATTTGTCCCTACTACGGAAAAAGTCACCCGTCGCTTTCCGCTGATTCTGACCACGGGGCGTATTCTCAGCCAGTATAATGTGGGGGCCCAGACGCGCCGGACCGAGAATAATATCTGGCATGATCAGGATGTAGTGGAGATCCATATCAAAGATGCTGAAGACCGCAATATCCGAGATGGAGACTGGATCAATATTCAGAGCCGTATGGGCGATACGACGCTTCGGGCTAAAATTTCGGACCGTATGCAGCCGGGCGTGATCTATACCACCTTCCATATGCCGGAGTCCGGCGCCAATGTGGTGACAACAGATAATTCAGACTGGGCCACCAATTGTCCTGAATATAAAGTTACCGCTGTAGAGGTCAGGCTTACCAATCACCGTTCCGACTGGCAGGAGGAATTTGAACATTTCTCACAGGATACAAGGCATATAGCCGAGTGATTTATCTGGCAATTTTTGCCAGATAATCCCGTAGCATTCTTTCCGTGCTGGCCTTTGTCAGGCCGGCCTGTTTGGCGAGTGTGATGGCCGCTTCCTTATCATGACCATGATCCCGGATCAGGTGAGCCGCAAACCATGCCGCAATCCGATTACCGCTGGAACAGTGGAATAGAATTTTCTTACCCCTGTTTTCGAGAACCACGGCCAGAATATCACCCACCGCCTGCTCCTGTATGGCGCCGTCTTTCAGTAACGGCACATTGTAATAGGCCATACCACTTTCCTCGACCAAGGTTTTCTCGTCGAATTTAACCTCATCCCGGCCTCGAATATTAATGACAACCTCAAACCCTTTATCCTGTAGTCCGGCAATGGTTTTCTGATCCGGCTGTCCGGCCATATATAACCATTCATTGTAGGAAGCAACCCCGGCAAGAGTGCCAATTACGGGTTCTTTTTTCACTGTAATAACGTCTTCATTTGCTTTTCCGGGCAGTGCAATAACAAATATGAAGGGCAGGCAGAGCAGAAGCTTTTTGATCATAGTAATTCCTTATTATATGTCTTTGGTATGATATACTCGCACAGGGAAGTTTGACAGGCAGAAAAATTGGTGTAATTAATAACCTGTTTAAACAGTCTATGTTATAATGATTTGTAATTGCAAAGGTCAAATACTGAATATGTCTTTAGAAATAAATAGTGATAGTTCCGAAAGCCTTGAGGATCGCCTGAAACAACTGGCGCTCCATTGTCAAAAGTTTAAAGGGGCTATATTGGGCCGCAGCCTTTTTCAGCTAATTTCCACATTATTATTATTTTTCATAAGCTTAAGTGCTATATTTGCAACCTTTGAAAGCCATTACTGGATTGCGGCCCTGCTAATTATTCCCACGGGCGGGCTGGTGGTAAGGCTGTTTATTTTCCAGCATGATTGCGGTCATCAGTCGTTTTTCAAGTCCCGGAAATGGAATGACAGAGTTGGTCGGGCGTTAAGTATTTTCACCTTTACACCCTATGGTTATTGGCGGGAATCGCATAATACCCATCATGCGACATCGGGCAATCTATCCAAAAGAGGTATCGGTGATATTGATACCCTGACCGTGCGGGAATATTTATCACGCACGTGGTTGAAGAGGCTTTCCTACCGCATATACCGTCACCCCATATTGTTACTTTTGATTGGTGGCCCTGTGATGATCCTTATTCTGCAAAGATTTCCCGTCGGTCAGCCGTCACCCTTCAGGAAAATATGGAAGAGTGTATTGGGGCTTAATCTGGCACTGGTTATCATCTATGGTTCAGTGATATCTTTTACCGGGGCGGCATTCTTTCTTGCGGTTTATCTTCCCATAATATGTATTTCGGCATGGATTGGCGGCTGGATGTTTTTTATCCAGCATCAATTTGAAAATACCGTATGGGACCGGACCAAAGACTGGAGCTTTAATAAGGCCGCCGTGTTGGGCAGTTCATATTTTGTATTACCAAAAATACTGCAGTGGTTTTCCGGCAATATCGGTTTTCACCATCTTCATCATATCTGTGGCATGATACCCAATTACCGCTTGCAGGAATGTCATGATACCGCGCCCCATGTGCCGGAAATAAGAGAAATCAGACTTTGGCAGAGCCTGAAGTGTCTGCGCCTGACATTATGGGACGAAGACCTGCGCAAGCTTGTTGGTTTTAACCAGCTTAAACGCGCCTGAATTACGGGACATTTTAAATGATTGAAATTGGCAAGACGCATGCCCTGGAAGTTGTCAAACATGTGGACTTCGGGGTATATCTCGAAGGCGCGACACCGGAAGAAGAAATCCTGCTTCCCGCTCGCTACCTGCCCGGGGATGATGCGGCATGGGCAGTGGGGCAATATCTCGATGTTTTTATCTATCTTGATTCCGAAGACCGCCCCATCGCCACAACAGAGGTTCCCTTGGCAGAGGTTGGTGACTGTGCGCTACTTACTGTTGTCGATAAAGGTGAGTTTGGTTCATTTCTCGATTGGGGTTTGATGAAAGACCTGCTGGTGCCATTCAAGGAACAGCGCGTTCCCATGGAGGTAGGCCGGTCTTATGTGGTATATGTCTATCTTGATGTTACTGACCGTATTTGCGCCTCATCCTGCCTTGACCGCCACCTGAATGAGCAAAATGAACAGACTTTCATCTATCGCGAGGCCGTGGAACTTCTGGTCTCGAGCCGTAGTGATCTGGGTTATAAGGCAGTGATTAATGGTACCCATCTGGGCCTGATCCATAATAACGAAGTGGTGCGGCCCATAAAAATGGGTGATCATATTACCGGATATATTGGGGAGGCGCGGGAAGATGACCGCATAAACCTCAGTCTGCAAAAGCCGTCCCATCAGATGCGCAAGGATTTGGGGGAGGCGATCATTGATTATCTGGAACAATGCGGCGGCACGTCAACATTAACCGATAAAAGTACGCCGGAAGAAATTTACGAAGTTTTCCATGCCAGTAAGGGTAATTTTAAAAAGGCTCTGGGTAAACTCTATAAAGAAAAACGGGTTTTGATCACCAAAGGCCATATCGAGTTACTGACTTAATAAGTTTTGATAATTTTATTTTAACTATATCTAAAGTATTATGCCTTTAGATATAGTAACTCTATGAATGATTGGGGAATTATCATGACACAGCAATCGTTAGCTGAGGTGCCTGAATATAATGACAAATCTTTAAGGGACTTTGGCGATTCAATTGCGCCCGTATTGCTTATTTCATCAAATGACAAGTTACTTAATGTCGGAATGAAGACTTTTGGTTCTCATTACAAGGTTATGGCAATTGGGCGCCTTAATTCATTTAATTACAGTTCACTGGATATGCCGCTCAAAGCAATTGTCCTTGATGATACCGTCTCCCAAAATGATACTATAAAAATATTACATGCGCTTGGAAATAATGCTTACAATAAAAATTTGCCAATTATAGGACTTACCTCAGCGATAAATAGTGATTTGGCGGCAATTCTGGGCGACTGGGATAATGCGGAGATAATATCAAGACCTTTTTCCCGGAAAAAACTGGTAAACGGCTTATCATCATTACTTAATAAAAAAGTGCGGGACCGTTGGACTAAAATTGACGCCGTAAATAAGATGGCAATGGAAGGATGCTTTACACTGTTTAACAGTATTCCAGACACTATTGCTAACGGGGGGAATGTAATATTTTCAGATATCAAAGAAAATACTAACCCGATTATCGAAAGCATTCAAATGGGTGTAAGCCGGGAATTGCTGGACTCCCTTGTTGGGTTTGATGGTTATACTTTTTCCCATTGCCTTAAACTATCTGTTTTATTGACCAAATTTGGTGACAACATAGGGATTAAAGGCGATGACCTTAAGATTTTGGCCGCGGGTGGTATAGTCCATGACCTTGGTAAGCTGGAGATACCGTTTGATGTCTTGAATAAGCCGGGAAAATTAGACGCCGAAGAATGGGCCATCATGAAATCCCATGTCACCAAAACATCTCATATTTTGAGAACGCGGTCAGATGTTCCAGAAGATATTATGGTAATAGCAGAGAAACATCATGAAAAGCTTGACGGTACAGGCTACCCCAATGGCCTTAAAGGCATACAAATAAATGATCTGGCCAGAATCGCGGCTATCATAGATATTTTCAGTGCTTTAACGGATGATCGGCCGTACAAGAACGCCATGTCTATTGAGAAGACTTTCAAAATAATGCGGTCTATGACAGGCCATATTGATCAACATTTTCTGTCTTTATTCATAGAATCAACATTGGATAATATGTCTGTGGAAATGCATTGAGCCATTTCCTGCAAAAATTTCGTTAATTAGTGAGAAATTTTTTTGGAGCGGGCGATGAGATTCGAACTCACGACCTAAACCTTGGCAAGGTTTCGCTCTACCCCTGAGCTACGCCCGCACTCCAAAATAATTTAGCCACGTTTGTGACTGTGCGGCGGATAATAGCTATTAAACTATCAAAATCAAGGGTAATTTCAAAAAAACATCATTTGTATGCAAAGGTGGTTTTTTCCGCTAAAAACAAGGGGATTTAAGTCCCTTACTATAGGAAATTTCATGTCGGCCAGTGAACAGGATCTGTTTGAATGCTTTAAAAGGCTGGGAATCGAAACAACAACTTTCCGCCATCCGCCGCTACATTCGGTCGCGGAAAGCCGTCATCTGCGTGGGGAAATACCGGGTGGTCATTGTAAAAGCCTGTTTCTGAAAGATAAAAAGGGGCAATATTTGCTGGTGGTGCTACTGGAAGACCGGACGCTGGATATGGTCGGACTTTTCAAATCAGGCGCGCTGCCCACTAAACGCTTGAGTTTTGCTAGTGCGGAGGCCATGGTCGACATGCTTGGGGTGACGCCGGGATCGGTGACGCCTTTTTGTCTGATTAACGGATCCGCGAAAAAGCTTATTATGGTCCTTGACAAACAGATGATGGAGCATGATCTATTGAATTATCATCCGCTCCATAACGAGGCGACGACAACAATAAGCTCATCAGATTTGATGAAATTTATCATTCATTTCGGGATTGACCCTTTCGTTTTGGATTTTGATAATCTGTAAGTTGGGTCTATAAGGTAGGCTGGTTTTTAATTTAAGGAATTTATATGCAGGACGTTGACGGGCCAGAGAATAATGACAAGGGCGCCTTGATTAAAGATGCCGACATGTCCACTTTTATGACGGATGTGATCGAAAAATCTATGACGGTACCGGTACTGGTCAGCTTTCATTCTGAATGGTCAGAAAATTGTAAGCAACTCATGCCGATACTGGAAAAAATCATCAATCAGGCTGGCGGTGCGGTCCATATGGTTCGGGTTGATTTTGAGAAAAATCAGCAATTGGCCTCTCAGATGAAAATTCAGTCAGTACCGACGGTAGTGGTCTTTTCGGGACAGCGACCCGTGGATGCTTTTGCCGGTGTGAAACCGGAAGCCGAGGTCAAGGAGTTCATTTCACGTTTTGCACCCGAAATGCAGCCTTCGCCCATAGAACAAATGACTGAGCAAGCGGCTCTTCTGTTTGAAGAAGGCGACTATCAGAGTGCTGGTGGATTATATTCAGAAATTTTGCAGACCGAGGCTGATAACCCGGAGGCCATTGCCGGACTTGCTCAATGTCTGATCAAGTTGGATGATATGGACAATGCCGGAACGGTGTTGAGCAATACGCCCAAGCAGCATGAAAATCATGCCGCAATCATTGCAGCCCGGGCGGCACTGGATATGGCGGGTCAGATGTCTGACCTTGGCGATGCAGGCGCGCTGGAAAAAGCTGTTGCAGCCGATGAAAATAATCATCAGGCTCGTTTTGATCTGGCGCTAATTTTATGGGCCAAGGGCGAACAGGATGCGGCGGCGGATCATCTGCTGGAAATTGTATCTCGTGACAGGGCTTGGGACGAGGACGGTGCGCGCAAACAGTTGGTAAAGTTTTTCGAAATTGTTGGTCCCATGGAACCCTTCACAGTGAGGGTTCGTAAAAAATTGTCGAGTATCCTATTCTCCTGATGCGAGGTAGATGACTTTGTTTGAATTGGAACGATTGCCTGACGTACTACCGGTTTTTCCTTTAACCGGGGTATTGTTGCTGCCTAAAGGTCATTTGCCGTTGAATGTTTTTGAGTCCCGTTATCTGGATATGGTTTATCATGCCCGGGAAAAGAATGGTCTTATTGGGATGGTTCAGCCGTCTGTTTCTCCGCTGGAAGATCAGGAAGGTAGCGATCAATTTGGTACAGCCCCCCGTGGCCGACCACTTTATACCACAGGCTGCGTCGGCATGATCTCCGACCTTACCGACAATAAGGATGGTGGCATTACCCTGTTACTTACCGGGTTAAGTCGTTTTGATATTGTGGAAGAATTGCCCATGGTCCAGACATTCAGGCAGGTTCGGGTGCTTTATGATCGCTTTGATCAGGATTGTGCAGCCCCCCTGCGTGCAGATGACACACCGCGTCAGAAACTGGTCCTGACCGTGGATAAATATTTAAAGCTTTACAATATCATTCCCCGCTGGGAATCCTTGGAAAAGGCCTGTGATGAGGAACTGGTCAATGCGCTTGCCATGGTTTGTCCCTTTGATGCTTCCGAGAAACAGGCACTGTTGGAAATAGTTACCTTGAAAGACCGGGTTGATTTAATGCTTAAAATAATGGATTTTGATATTTCTGGTGGTCAGGCGGCATCCACGGATAGAATATTACAATGACGGATAGATGAATGACAAAAACGACAAAAAATTCAAAAATAAATTTTGGCAAGGTTGACCCCAAACTACTGGAGTTACTGGCCTGTCCCCTGACCAAAACCAGCTTGCGCTATGCTGCTGCTGCCGGTGAATTGATCAGTGATAAAGCGGGACTCGCCTTTCCCATCCGCGACGGCATCCCGATCATGCTGGTGGAAGAAGCCCGGGAGATTGACAAGGAATAGGGGGAATTGTTTGTCAAGAAGTGGGTATGTTTACATAGTGGCGGCATGTTGAATGGGTTGACAAATGGACCCCGGATCAAGTCCGGGGTGACGTTGGAATTCCCAAAGTGACGGATTGGGGATAAACCTAAAGCTTCTCACCCCTGAGGAGTTTAGGTAGTTTGCCTACGGTCCCCCTTGCATGGCGCATGAAAAATTTCTTGAGTGGTGGGATTTCGCCGACAATGCTGAGGCCGATTTGGCGCGCAAGGCGAATCGGGGTGATATCGTTGGAAAAGAAACGGGTTAAGGTATCCATGCCAAGGGCCAGTATATTATTATCGGTTCTGCGCCAGCGCACATAACGCTCCAGCGTGAATTCCGACCCCAGATCACCGCCAAGACGTTTGGCATCCACCAGCACTTCGGCAAGGGCGGCAATATCGCGCAGCCCCAGATTAAAGCCCTGTCCTGCTATGGGGTGAATGCCGTGGGACGCATCACCGATCAGACAGAAACGCTCCCCCAGATAGTCATCGGCCAGTTGGGATGTGAGCGGATAAGACCAGCGCAGGCCCAGATGTTTCACGTCACCCAGAAAGGCGCCGAATTTCTTTGTAAGCTCTGCATTAAAGGCCGCATCTGACAGGTTCATTATCACCTTTGCCTGTTCCGGCGGTTCGCACCAGACAATGGAAGACCGCCTGTCACGTAGCGGCAGGATGGCAAAAGGGCCGCTGGGGTAAAAACGTTCGTAAGCCGTACCCCCATGGTCATGGTCATGCTGTACCGTGGTGACAATGGCGGTTTGCTTGTAATTCCAGCTTTGAATTTTAATGCCCATTCTCTCACGCAGGGGGGATTGTCGTCCTTCGGCACATATCACAAGCGCACAGGTAAGCTCGCGGCCGCTATCGAGGGTAAGGTGGCTGGCTCCCAGTGTGCTATTCATATCCGTAATATGGTCCGGGTTAATCAATGTGATATTTTCATTCTTTGAAACGGCTTCAAATAGCCCGCTGCGCAGATGCCGTACTTCAACCATTTGTCCGAGCGGACCGTCACCCAAATCTCTTTCATCAAAATGTAGGAATAGGGGGGAGTGGCCATCAGTAATATGAATTTCATTGATCGGCTGGGCCTCCCGCCCCACCTTATTCCACAGATCCAGCGTTTCCAGCATCACATAGGGAGCATAGGAAATGGCATAGGACCGGCCATCGAATTCATTGTTAAGGCTGGCCGCAATATCAGTATATTCCACCAAGGCGACCGTGATAGCATTCTGGGCCAGTGCACAGGCCAGTGTCATGCCAACCACGCCACCGCCGGATATAACCACATCAAATTTTTCAAGGCTCATTTTTTTCATGGTTCTTTTTACGCTTCTCAAGGGATGACAGCAATAAAAATTAAATGCCTAAATAATAGCCATTAAATATATATGGCTAAATAAAAGGCAACTTAAGGGAACGCTCCGTCTTCTGTGAATCTAAAAAATCCAAATATTTCAAGAGGATAGTAGATGGTTTTAAAATTGGCATGGCTCTTGAATGGTTATGGATATTGTTTGAAGTAAAGAGAGGAAAACAGATGAAAATGATTACCGCAATAATCAAGCCCTTTAAACTTTATGATGTCAGGCAGGCATTGAACGATGTTGGCGTGATGGGTTTAACCGTTAGCGAGGTTAAAGGCTATGGTCGCCAAAAGGGCCATTCGGAGATTTATCGGGGTGCTGAATATGAGGTGGCTTTTGTGCCAAAGCTTCGGCTGGAACTTGCCATTCCCGATAATCTGGTGGAAGCCGTGCGCGAAGCGTTGCGTCAGGCAGCCCATACCGGTGAGTTCGGCGACGGCAAGATTTTCGAGTTTGATCTTGAGCAAGCCATGAGAATTAGAACTGGTGAAATAGGTGATGAAGCCCTTTAGGGCACTTTAGGAGTAAGAAGATGATAAAAAGAATTTTAACAACCGGTCTGATGACCACAGTCATGGGCCTCATGACCATGGCACCGGCACATGCCGCCGTGGATTCTGAAGTTGCCTATATTCTGAACAGCCTGCTGTTTTTGATAGGGGGTTTCCTCGTCATGTGGATGGCAGCCGGATTTTGTATGTTGGAAGCGGGTCTGGTACGGACCAAGAATGTGGCAACCATGTGCGTGAAGAATGTGGGTCTGTATGCCTTGGCAGGGATACTTTATTTTCTGGTTGGTTATAACCTGATGTATTCCGGCGTTGATGGTGGTTTTATGGGCTCTTTCTCTCTATGGGATGCGGGTGAAACGGCGGCTTCTGAAGCTATCAATACAGAGGGCGGTTATTCGTCGGCTTCTGACTGGTTCTTCCAGATGGTATTTGTGGCTACAGCGGCGTCAATCGTGTCGGGTACGGTGGCAGAACGTATCAAGATGTTTCCGTTCTTTGGCTTTGTTATTGTCCTGACCGGATTTATATATCCTATTCAGGGTGCTTGGACATGGGGTGCAGGTTGGTTGAGCGTCAGTGGTTTTTCCGACTTTGCCGGATCAACAATTGTCCATTCTGTTGGTGGCTGGGCGGCATTGACCGGTGCCATCATACTTGGCGCACGGAAAGGAAAATATGGCCCGAACGGTCAAGTGCGCCCCATACCCGGTTCCTCCCTGACCTTGGCCACTCTGGGTATGTTTATCCTGTGGCTGGGCTGGTTCGGTTTTAACGGTGCATCACAGCTTGCCCTGGGCAGTGCTATTGATGCCGTGGCTGTGTCACAGATTTTCGTCAATACCAATATGGCGGCGGCAGGTGGTGTTGTTACAGCCCTTTGTCTGACCAAACTGCTTTATAAGAAGGTTGATTTGACCATGATCCTGAACGGTGCCTTGGCGGGACTGGTTTCTATAACAGCAGAGCCATTGACGCCTACCATTGGAGAAGCCATCCTGATCGGGGCTGTTGGTGGGGCGATCGTAGTCTTTGTAGTACCACTTTTGGATAAGCTGCAGATAGATGATGTGGTTGGTGCCATTCCGGTTCATCTGGTCTGTGGTATCTGGGGAACACTTGCGGTCGTCTTAACCAATGACGGGGCTAGTCTGATGACGCAGATTACCGGAATTGCGGCTATTGGTGCCTTCGTGTCGATCACCAGTACGATAGTCTGGTACGCCCTGAAATATACCGTTGGTATTCGGGTTAGCGAAGAAGACGAACATAAAGGTGGTGATCTTGCCGAGCTTGGTATGGAAGCTTATCCAGAGTTCGGTATCGGTTCGCAAAAAATTTAAGGTTATGTCTGAAATCTGAATTAAAATTAAATTTCCCCCTTCTCAGGTGACTCGTTGATTGTCTCCGAGGTGGGGGAATTTGCTTGCCTAAATATTGGGCGGCTGCCTATGCGATAGCGGAGGCTATGACTATATTTTGATCATTTTACATTAAAATCCGCAGAATTTTGCCAGAATTCATTTGGCATGTTTCTTGATGTAAGTAAGGGGTAAATTACAATAACCAAGGGAATTTAGTGATGGAGGCCATACATAACGGCACAGACGTTTTTTTTGTATTGATCGGAGCCATATTGGTTTTTGCCATGCATGCGGGGTTTGCTTTTCTGGAAGTGGGCACGGTGCGTAAAAAGAATCAGGTCAACGCCTTGCTTAAGATCATTACGGATTTTGCCGTATCTACGCTGGCCTATTTCTTCATTGGTTATACGGTGGCTTATGGTGTCAGCTTTCTGGGCAGTGCCGCGGAAATAAGTGGCGGGGGCGCCGATTTTGCCCCTAACGGCTTTACCTTGGTGAAATTCTTCTTTCTCATGACCTTTGCAGCGGCTGTTCCCGCGATTATTTCCGGCGGTATTGCGGAGCGGGCCAAATTTAACCCGCAACTGGCGGCCTCTGCGGTTTTTGTCGGGCTGGTCTATCCTATGTTTGAGGGCATGGTCTGGGGGTCCCGTCTGGGCTTTCAAGATATGATGACAGAAATGTTCGGTGCGCCTTTCCATGATTTTGCCGGTTCCATTGTGGTTCACGCCATGGGTGGCTGGCTGGCTCTTGGCGCGGTTATAATGCTTGGTGCAAGGCAGGGTCATTACCGTAAAAATGGAACAGTGGTGGGTATTCCGCCGTCCAATATTCCTTTTCTGGCTCTGGGGTCGTGGATTCTTTGCATTGGTTGGTTCGGCTTTAATGTGATGAGCGCACAGGCGGTGGCCGGGGCCAGTGGTCTGGTGGCTGTGAATAGCCTGCTTGCCATGGTTGGTGGTTTGCTGGCGGCGTCTGTGGCGGGACGTAATGACCCGGGTTTTGTTCATAACGGGGCGCTGGCGGGACTGGTGGCGGTCTGTGCCGGATCAGACATCATGCATCCCCTTGGGGCCTTGGTCACGGGGGCTATTGCCGGGGTGGTTTTTGTCAAGGCATTCATCTATGTACAGAATGTTCTGAAAGTGGATGATGTGTTGGGTGTTTGGCCCCTGCATGGGCTTTGTGGCCTGTGGGGTGGTATCGCGGCGGGTATTTTCGGCATGGAAAGGTTGTGGGGCCTTGGCGGAGTAACATTTATGTCTCAATTGGTAGGGTCATTGACGGGTGTTGCCATTGGGGGGTTGTTTGGTTTTGTGGTTTATGGGCTGCTGAAAAAAACAGTTGGTATCCGGCTTAGTGAAGAAGAAGAATTTATCGGGGCTGATCTGTCTATACATAAGATCTCAGCCTATCCGGAAGATGATTTCGGCCACTGATAAATCAGGTCGTATTTTGTGTTTGAACAGTTTAAGGTTATCTGAAACCTATTTACTGGATCGTTTGTGAAATTTACCCGTTTTAAAAACCTGCCACCCTATCCATTTCCTCGCATGCGCAGCCTTCTTGCGGGGATCACGCCGAAGGATACCACTGCTGCACTAAATATGTCTGTTGGCGAGCCACAGCATGATGTGCCGAAATTTGTAACCGATATTCTGCATCGGGATCGTGCGAGTTATAATAAATATCCACCGGTTCAAGGCACAGAGGCGTGGCAACAGGCGGTATCGGGCTGGATTACCAGACGCAATGGTCTGGAATCTGGCATGGTGACAAAAAACAATATAGTGCCGCTTTGTGGCAGCCGGGAAGGGTTGTTTTCCATCGGATTTGTCGTCATCAGCCGTCAGAAGAACAATCAAATTCCTCTGGTTTTAAGTCCCAACCCCTTTTATCAGCCCTATGCCGGTGCCGCCCTGAGTGCCGGAGCTGAAACTTTATATGTACCAAACAGTAACTACGGTGATTTGCCGGAAGAAATTTTGAATAGAACCGCTCTTGCCTTTATCTGCAACCCGTCAAACCCAGAAGGCCATCTGGCGTCACGGGATTATCTGGAAAAGATGATCCTACTTGCCCGAAAGCATGATTTTACCCTTGTGGGTGATGAATGTTATTCGGAAATTTATGACGACCAGCCGCCTGTTGGTATGCTGGATGTTTGCCACCAAATGACAAAAGGCTTATCAGAAAATCCGTTTCAGAATGTGGTGGTGTTTAATTCCCTGTCAAAAAGGTCTAATCTAGCGGGATTACGGTCCGGTTTTATGGCCGGGGATCCCGGCATTGTGGCTGAAACACTACGTATGCGCACTTATGGCGGCGCGCCTTTACCATTGCCGGTTCAGGCGGCTTCAGCGGCAGCATGGAATGAGGAAGGCCATGTTCAGGTAAATAGAATGCTCTATCAGCGGAAATTCGATTTGGCGGAGAAATATCTGGGCAGAAAATTTGATTTCAGGCGGCCCGCAGGGGGCTTTTGTCTATGGCTTAAAGTTGGCGACGGGGAGCAGGCCTGTAAAATTTTATGGCAGGAGGCGGGGATTAAATGCCTGCCCGGTGCTTATCTGGCCCGCAGCGATGCTGACGGCAATAATGTGGGAGTGCCATATATTCGCCTTGTTCTTGTGCATGATGAGCATGTTCTGGAACCTGCGCTTGAGAAGATCGCAATTACATTGTAAAAAGAAAGTAGGATCGGAACACAGGGACGCCAGAGTTGACGAGCAGACGTAAAAAGATAACAAAGCAGAATAAACGCACTATCCTGCCTGAGGCCGTATACAGCTTCATGGTCAGCGGGAGCACCCGACTGTGGGGAATATCCCTGATCATGACCAGTATTCTGGTTTTTGCAGCCATGGCGGGATATCACAGTAATGATCCCAGCTGGCGTGTCGCCGGACAGGAAGAGGTCAGAAACTGGCTTGGTCTTCCTGGGGCCTTTGTTGCCGATTTTCTCATACAGTCACTGGGCCTTGGGGCTGCCGTCCTGACGTTCCCTTTTATAACATGGGGCTGGCGGGTGATGACCCTGAAGGGCTTGCCTGTTCTTTGGCGAAACCTGATTATCTGGGTCATTGGGGTGCTTTTGGCATCGCTTGTTGCTGCCTTTCTGCCCACAGCAGATTTCTGGACAGAGTCCTGGCAAATACAGAATTTTGGCATGGGCGGTATTGTCGGTGACAGGATGTTTTATTTCCTGAAACAGATGCTGTCGGACAGCGGAATTGTCTTTTATCCTTATTTATATGGCGGTATTTTCCTGAGCCTGTTGTTAGCATCAATTCCAGCTTTTCTCGGGCTCGACCGTTCTGAATGGTGGGCCATAGGCCGGAGCATCATCTGGTGCATTGTCATGACATGGACAGGATTTTGCCTCAGCTATCTGTTCCTCAAACGGAACATACTTCGTGAACCGCCGGAAATTGGTGTTGTCGATGTGCGCCAGAAAAAGAAAGCCAAGCGTAAAGAACCGGTCGTTCAGAAGTCCGGCGAACCACAGACTAGAAAATCAATCCCGATCATTGACAGTAAAACGAAAGCAGCACCTAAGGGAAAACGGGAGGCCAAAGAGCGCCAGCCCATGTTCGATCTTGGTGGTGCTGATGAATTTGCCCTCCCTGCGCTTAATCTACTCAGCAATGCCAAGCCGCTATCCAAACAGGAGCGTCTCAGCAAAGATGCGCTGGAGCAGAATGCTCGTATGCTGGAATCTGTGCTTGATGATTTTGGCATCAAGGGGGAGATCGTCAAGGTGCGCCCCGGCCCCGTTGTGACCCTATACGAGCTTGAACCATCACCGGGCACCAAATCAACCCGGGTGATCAATCTGGCCGATGATATTGCCCGTTCCATGTGCGCGGACAGTGCGCGGGTGGCGGTAGTGCCAGGCAAGAATGCCATCGGTATAGAGCTACCCAACAGCAAGCGGGAAATAGTTGTCCTGCGGGAACAGTTGGCGTCCAATGTATATGAGGAGAGCAAGGCCAAGCTACCCATTTGTATGGGTAAGGATATCGGTGGTGCGCCGGTTGTGGTTGATCTGGCCAGTATGCCCCATCTGTTAGTGGCAGGAACCACGGGCTCCGGTAAATCTGTTGCCATTAATGTGATGATCCTGTCGATACTTTATAAGCTGACCCCGGCGGAATGTCGTATGATTATGATTGATCCAAAAATGCTGGAACTATCGGTTTATGATGATATTCCCCATTTGCTGACCCCCGTAGTCACCGACCCGCAAAGGGCCGTTGTCGCTCTGAAATGGGCGGTGCGGGAAATGGAACAGCGCTATAAGGCTCTGGCCAAGCTACAGGTGAGAAATATCGGAGCCTATAACAAACGCCTTGCCGATGCGAGGGCTAAGGGTGAAGCATTATTCCACAAGGTTCAGACCGGCTTTGACCATGAATCGGGTGATCCTATTTATGAGGAAGAAGAAATTGACCTGACGCCCTTGCCGATGATTGTGGTGATCGTTGATGAAATGGCGGACCTGATGCTGGTGGCGGGTAAGGATATTGAGGCCCTGATTCAACGGCTGGCACAGATGGCACGTGCTGCGGGCATTCATCTGGTTATGGCGACCCAAAGACCATCAGTGGATGTGATCACGGGTACTATTAAAGCCAACTTCCCGACCCGTGTCAGCTTTCAGGTCACGTCAAAAATTGACAGCCGCACTATTCTAGGGGAACAGGGAGCCGAACAGCTTCTCGGCATGGGCGATATGCTTTATATGGCGGGCGGCGGACGCATCAAGCGGGTTCATAGCCCTTTTGTCAGTGACAGTGAGGTGGAACGGGTGGTCAAGGCTCTGAAAAAACAGGGCAAGCCCGATTATCTGGAGAATATTACCGAGGAACCCGAAGAAGGTTTTGATAGTGCTTTCCTGCAAAATTCACAAATGTCCCCTGCCGGAGCCAAGTCAACGGGAGATGATCTTTATGATCAGGCGGTGGCCATTGTGGCCCGGGACAAGAAAGCCTCCACCAGTTATATTCAGCGGCAATTGTCCATTGGTTATAATCGGGCAGCGAATATTATCGAGAAAATGGAACGGGAAGGTGTGGTTAGTGCCGCCAACCATGTGGGCAAGCGGGAAGTGTTGATTGAAGACCATAGCGGCTATTAGATTTTCGAGGCCAAGATTTTGCCCTAATTGCATATTAAGATTTGTTCGTGGGTAGGTGAGAAAGTAAAAAGAAAATAATATGAAAAAAATACTTACCAGCCTTTTAGTGACAGCTATTCTATGGAGTGGGGGCGTATCAGCGGCGGATAACCCGACAATGATAGAACCACAGGCTGAGCTTCCAGTGGAAGAATCTTTGGCCGATAAACAGACCAGAATAGAAGCCGGGGAAAAGGCCAAAAAAGATGAAACGCTCGACCAGATAGCCTTGAGCCTTAATGCCATAAAAACCCTGAAAGCAGACTTTATCCAGCGGGCACCGGATGGTTCGGTGGCAGAAGGCGTGCTTTATCTGGAGCGTCCCGGTAAGCTCCGGTTTGATTTTGGCAAGGATGCGCCATTTCTGGTGGTTAGTAACGGCAGCTTGTTGACATTCGTTGATTATGAAGTAAAGCAGGTTAGCCGCTGGCCTATTAAAAAAACCCCGCTTGGTATTCTGGTGGATAAGGAAATCAAATTCGATTCAAAAATCGAAGTCCCCGACATTATCCGCTTTGCCGGCCTGATAAAAGTGCCGGTGATTGATCCGAAACGTCAGGAATATGGTTATATCATTCTGATATTCGAGGAAAGCACCATGGAGCTTCGCGCATGGGAGAGTGTAGATGCGCAGGGCTATACCACGCGTGTGGCTCTGATCAATCCTGAATATAATGTGGAAATTGATAAAAAACATTTCACTTTCCGCGATCCACGCCCCAGTAAGCGTGGGCCACGCAGAAAATAAGTTATGGCAACCACCGCTTATGACTGACCCCTGTCTTGCCACCATGCGATGCGATCAGGATATCGTGGGGGCCTTAAGTTTTATCTAAGGTCATATCCTTCCGCACTTGAAATAATAAAATCATTACCTATATCTAATATATAGCACGAAACGAGCCGATGTGCGATCATTCCTTCCTCAGATCGCTTTTGTGACGTGTTATCCTGCAAGAGGTTTTCCCTCCCCCTTCCTCTTGCTAGTGCTGATTGCACAGAACTGCCCGGTCAGAATACTGACCGGGCATTTTTTTATCTTGAGCGGGCGTCTTAATCATTTATAACTCTTAAGCATGGATGAAGATGAAATAGAAATTGATGCGCTTGAAGAATATCCGACCCTTGTTCTTGTATCGCGCTTTACCAAGCTGATCCCGCGTACGGACTGGTTCCGCTATGTGGGGGAGCCTTTGGAGCGGGAGGTGCTGGACAAAGCTCGTATCTATCTGGATGCGCTTGGCTTTCCCGAGGCCACGCCCGCTGAGGTAGAAGACTGGCAGGAGGCAGCCTATTCGCTGGAAACCAATGATTTCAATAGCCCGTTCTGGGAAGTGGAACAGCAGCTTATGGCCGCCCTCTCAGTGGAGGTCACGGACAATATAGATCCCCAACTTTTGGAAATGGTGCTGGCCAATGTGACCAGTGTGGCGTCTGAATATGTGGGGGAAGGGGTAATTTCGGCTGCGGACCGATGGGGTGTGCATGATGAGGAATTGATGAAAGCCGCCATTGGCGAGGGTGTACAGGCCTGCTATCAGGCCGCTTTGGTTATTGCCGCCGGGGTAGATGAAGATCATCCTTTTCAGTTGAAATATCAGATGTTTGAAACCGGATGGTGGCCGTTGGGTGTTATGGGTAATACGTTTAATATCTTTTAGTTAATATTTTTCAGGGTTTAGTAATGACAAAAATAAAACTGGTTACATGGAATATAAATTCCGTGCGAGCGCGTATCGATCAAGTTGGACAATTGATGGAAGATTACAGCCCCGATGTGATCTGTTTTCAGGAAACCAAGGTTCAGGACCATATGTTTCCGGAAAAATATTTCATCGAACGGGGCTTTGTCCATAACGCTATTGCCGGACAGAAATCCTATAACGGGGTCGCCATTATGTCCCGCATTCCGTTGGAAAATACTGCGCGAAGGGACTGGTGCGGCAAGGGTGATGCCCGCCATATTGAAGCAACCCTTCCCGGCGGCATAAATTTACATAATTTCTATGTGCCCGCTGGCGGCGAAGAACCGGACGCGGCGATCAATGACAAATTTGCCCATAAGCTGGATTTTCTGGATGAAATGACAAGCTGGTCACATGATTTACCCAAGGACGGCAAATATATTCTGGTGGGGGATTTGAATATAGCACCTCTAGAAAGCGATGTCTGGTCCCATAAGAAACTGCTCAAAGTGATCAGCCACACGCCGCTGGAATGTGAAAAGATGATGACCCTGATGGAAGCCCATGACTGGTTTGATGTGATGCGCCACTTTGTGCCGGAACCGGAAAGACTCTATAGCTGGTGGTCTTACCGGGCGAAAGGCTGGAAAGCCGCCGATAAAGGCCGTAGGCTAGACCATATCTGGACCAGCCCGTCCCTAAAGCCCGTTATGAAAAGCATGGAAGTATTGGAAGCCGCGCGTGGCTGGGTGAAACCATCGGATCATGCGCCGGTGATGGTGGAAATTATGGTTTAGTTTCTTGCTGCCGTAGCACAAACCGCTGAATTTTTCCGGTTTCGGTTTTAGGTAGACTGTCGATAAATTCAATGGCGCGGGGGTATTTATAGGGCGCGATGGTGTTTTTAACATGGCTTTTCAGCTCTGATATCAGGGTATCATCGCCCTTGTAATCCGGTGCCAGAACAATGAAGGCTTTGACGATCTGACCTCTGGCCTCATCCGGTGATGCGATAACGGCACATTCGCCAACTGCCGGATGATCCATCAAGGCTTCTTCCACTTCCGGCCCACCGATATTATAGCCCGATGATATGATCATGTCGTCGTCGCGGGCCTGAAACCAGAAATACCCGTCCTCATCCATACGATAGGCGTCACCGGTCACATTCCAGCCGTTGCGCACGTAAGTTGACTGGCGATCGTCAGCCAGATATTTGCAGCCGGTCGGGCCTTTGACAGCAAGCCGCCCAACTTTTCCGGCGGGCAGGGGCTTGTCATTATCATCCAATATGCAGGCCTGATAGCCCGTGATAGGTTTTCCCGTGGCACCGGGCCGGATGTTGTCGCCTGTGGCTGAAATGAAAATATGGATCATTTCCGTGGCTCCGATACCGTCGATCATCCGAATTCCCGTGGCCTTTTCCCAAGCGTGAAAGGTGGGCAGGGGTAAATGTTCACCCGCAGAAACGCAGGCTTTCAGGCTGGACAGGTCATGCTGTGCCACATCGGCCAGCATGGCGCGGTATGCGGTTGGCGCGGTGAAACTCCATGTAGCATGGAAACGTTCGATGGCGGCGAGATAAACATCGGGGCTGCCCATTTCTAAAAGTACCGTGGTGGCCCCGGCAAGAAAAGGAAAACCAATTAAAGACCCGAGACCATAGCTAAAGGCTAGGGGTGGACTGCCAATGATCACATCGTCTTGGGTAATCCCCAGCAGGCGATTCCCCACTGTGTGACACATGGACATGATGTCCCGATGATATTGCATACATCCTTTGGGGTTGCCGGTCGTGCCGCTGGTAAAGGCAATGAGGGCCACATCAGTAGCCGCCGTTTCCACGGGGTTAAATTCAGCTGATTTATCCGCCATACGGTTTTTCAAGTCGCTGAAATACAAGATATTTTTCAGAACAGGGGCTGTGGGTTCTGCCTTAACCAACTCATCTGCCAACCGTTCATCACATAGAGCAAAGGCTACTTCTGCCTTATTGATCACCGGAACCAAATCCTGCGTCCGAAGCAGGGGCATGGTAGATACGGCAATGCCACCGGCTTTCAGAACCGCAAACCAGCAGGCCACCATCATGGGATTATTGGCCGAGCGCAACAAAACCCTATTGCCACTTTTCAGGCCCATATCCGCCACCAGAATATGAGCGATCTGATTTGATCTTTCATATACATCGCGATAGGTCCAGCTTTCATCGGGGGTAAGGATGGCGACGTTGTTGCCATATCCGGCGGCGATATTCTTGTCCAGCAATTCTACGGCTGCATTCAGGTTTTTGGGATAGTCAAGTTCCGGCAGGTCATGGATAAATTCCGGCAGATCATCCTTATCAGGCATATTGTCCGCAGCAAATTGGTCAGAATACATTTCATTTATCCAGCTGATATGGAATCAGCGCCTGTCCGGCAATGATTATTTTCTGGACTTCCGAAGCCCCTTCGTAAATACGCAAGGACCGCACTTCCCGGTATAGTTTTTCCACAGTTTCGCCAAAAACAACACCCTGTCCGCCAAAAATCTGGATGGCGTCGTCAATGATCTTCTGGGCGGCTTCTGTGGCATAAAGTTTTGCCATAGCGGCCTCGCGGGTAACCCGGTCGGCGACACAATCCTTGACCCATGCCGCCCGGTAAATCAACAGCGCACTGGCATCTATATTAAGGGCCATATCACCGAGCTTACTTTGGATGATCTGAAGGTTAGTCATGGGGGCGCCAAACATCTCGCGGCTTGTGGCCCGTCTCATGGCTTCATCCATGGCCCGTTTGGCAAACCCCATGGAGGCGGCACCCACCGTGGTGCGGAAAATATCAAGGGTCGCCATGGCATATTTAAACCCGCGTCCCTGTTCACCGATCAGGGCGGATTTTGGCACACGACATTCCGTAAATTCTATTTTGCCCAAAGGATGTGGTGCGGTGATTTCAATTTTTTCGGCTATACTGAGCCCCGGCGTATTGGCATCGACGATAATGGCGGAAATACCCTTGGAGCCTGATGTGTCGTCTTCTCTGGCGAATACTGTATAATAATCAGAAATGCCACCATTGGAAATCCATGTTTTGCAACCGTTCAGAATAAGCATGTCGCCCTCCTGCCGGAAGCTGGTGGACATGGCCGCCACATCGGACCCGGCGTGAGGCTCGGACAGGGCAAAGGCCGCAATCTTTTCTCCCTTGCCCACGGCAGTGAGATATTCTGTCTTTTGATCTTCGGTGCCAAATAGCGATATGGTTCCACTGCCCAGACCCTGCATGGCAAAGGCAAAATCGGCAAGACCATCGTGACGGGCCAATGTTTCCCGGATCAGACACAGAGAGCGCACGTCCAGCTTGTCATGCATGCCGCCGTAAGACTTGGGTACCGCATAACGAAGCCAGCCCGCTTCGCCAAACCGCTTGACCAGCATTTGGCACATGCCATCGGCCTTATCACGTTCGTGGGAAATATCGGTTAAATTTTCCACACACCACGCATTCAGTTCAAGGGCGAGCTTTTTATGGTGAACATCCAGGAACGGCCAGTCGAGATAAGTCTGATCCATGATTAATCCCCTTTAAAGACAGGTTTTTCCTTGGCAACAAAGGCTTCATAAGCGCGACGGAAATCTTCGGTCTGCATGCAGATTGCCTGAGTCTGGGCTTCTGCTTCAATGGCCATATCAAGGGGCATGCTCCATTCCTGGGTCAGCATGGTCTTGGTCATCATGTGACCGAAGTTAGGGCCATCGGCTAGACGATTGGCATATCTCAGGGCGGTATCAAATAAATCATCGGCTTCGACAACCTTATTAAAATAACCCCATCGCTCGCCTTCATCAGCAGACATGGCCCGTCCGGTATAAAGCAGGTCAGCGGCTCTTGCCTGTCCCACGGCGCGTGGTAGCATAGCACAGGCACCCATATCACATCCGGCAAGCCCCACACGGGTAAAGAGGAAGGCGGTTTTGCATTCCGGGGTAGCAAAGCGAATGTCAGAGGCCAGTGAAATCATCGCCCCGGCCCCGACGCATATGCCATCGGTAGCAGCTATAATCGGTACCTTGCAATTGATCATAGCCTTGACCAGATCACCTGTCATACGGGTGAAATTCAGCAAGCCTTTCATATCCATATCGATGAGCGGGCCGATAATGTCATGGACATCACCGCCGGAACAGAAATTGCCGCCATTGCTGGCGAATACCACGGCCTTAATATCGTCGGCATAAACCATATCACGGAAGGTATCACGAAGTTCGGCGTATGAATCAAAGGTTAGCGGGTTTTTACGATCCGGCCTGTTCAGACGTATGACGGCCACATCGCCGTTCATTTCCCATAAAAAATGTTTTGGCTTCAAACCGGCTAATTTCATTTCATTGTCCTTATTTATTATTTTCTTTTCTGGTGCGAAGCACCTCCCGCAGGCTGTCCATATTCTGAATCATGGGGCTGATGTCTTCATCATTCAGTCCGCCAAGAATATCGGCGATCCATTCTTTATGACGGTCTGCCATTATCTTAAAATCTGTGCGACCTTTTGGGGTCAGGCCAACGCTGTAAATGCGGCGGTCTGTGGGCAGAACCCATCGTTTCACCAGACCCTCTTTTTGCAGCCGTTCAACAATCCCTGTTACATTGCCGTTGGATACCAACATCCTTTTGGATAATTCCCCCATAGTCAGGCCGCCCGGCTCGCGGTAGAGCGTCGACATAAGATCAAATCGTGGCAGGGTCACACTAAATTCAGACCGAAATAGATTTCTGACCTCTTTTTCAATAATATTGGAATTGGCGATCAAACGAATCCAAAGCCCCAGTTTCTTAGTATCAGTTTCTTGTTCGGCGTTATCTGACATTATCTTTTATTCCTTTTACATGACCTCCCCGCCAGCAACGGCAATGGCCTGTCCCGTTATGGAAGCTGAACTATCGCCACATAACCACAATACGCTGGCGGCCACTTCCTCTGGTTGGATCAGTCGCTTTTGCGGGTTATGAACGGTTAGCTCCGCGATGGCTTCATCCTCTGTCCTGCCGGTCTTTTCCACGATATTCCGGATAGCATCACGGGCAATGTCAGTTTCGGTGAATCCGGGGCAAACCGCATTGACCGTCACTCCCTTTGTCGCTATTTCCAGAGCCAGAGCGCGGGTCAGGCCTAACACGCCATGTTTGGCAGCAGTATAGGCCATTACATAACCATAACCTTTCAGGGCCGCAGTGCTAGCAATATTTATAATCCGGCCATATTTTTTGTCTATCATTTCCTGCAATACGGCCTGAATACAAAGATAGGGGCCGATCAAATTTACATCGAGCATCTTCTGAAAATGCGCCCGATCAGTCTTCTTGAAAGGAATGGAATGAGCCGCCCCGGCATTATTAACCAGAATATCCACGGGGCCATATTTGTCGGTGGCCGCCTTAAAGGCATCAGCCACCGATGCTTCATCGGTCACATCACATTGAACCGCAATACAATTTTGCAGTGTTTTTGCTTTATCCTCTAACAGCGGCATGTTGCGACCCATGATGGTAACTTTCGCCCCTGCACTGCTTAAACTGTCGGTTATGGCGGCCCCTATTCCGCGACCGCCTCCAGTAATGACCACATGTTTATTGTGTAATTCCATATTGGCTCCCTAAGCGTTAACGGCCATTTCTATTGCTCGTTTCAGATTGATCTCAAGCTGGGTATAGGCCGTAATATATTGCTTTGGCAGTGTAACCGCATCACCGTGATATTCAAGCTCTGCCGCACTGCGGATTGTCCAATTGGGGTCCATCAAATGGGGTCGTGCCAATAGCACCAGATCAGCCCGACCCGCTGCCAGAATACTATTCACATGGTCGGTTTCATAGATATTGCCAACCGCCATGGTGGCGACATTGGCTTCATTGCGGATCCGGTCTGACATAGGAGTCTGGAACATGCGGCCAAAGACCGGGTCCACCTGATCCAGGGGCAGGGTCTGTCCGGTTGAGACATCAATAATATCCGCTCCCACCTCAACAAAGGCTTCTGAAATCAATACCGCCTCTTCCGGTGTGACGCCTTTGTCGCCGATCCAGTCTGTTGATGATATACGTACAGACATAGGCTTATCCTGTGGCCATACATCGCGCATGGCTTTAAAGACCGCTATGGGGAAGCGCAGACGATTTTCCAATGAGCCACCATATTCGTCGGTGCGTTGATTGCTGACCGGCGTGATGAAGGATGACAGCAGATACCCATGACCCGCATGAAGTTCAAGCATATCAAATCCGGCCGCATCAGCCCGTTTGGTTGCATCAACAAAATCTTTCAGAACCCGATCAAAATCCTCTGACCCCATTTCTCTTGGGGTCTGGTTCCCGTCATCCCATTTGATGGCTGACGGGGCGATTAATGACCAGTTATCCTGATCAAGCGGCATGTCATAGCCTTCCCACCCCACTTTAGTGGAGCCTTTGCGGCCGGCATGACCCAGCTGCATGGCTATTTTGCAGTCACTAAAGTTATGAACATAATCCACCACTCTTTTCCAGGCCACCTCTTGCTCGTCGGTGTAAATTCCTGCGCATCCTGGTGTTATACGCCCATCAGCGGAGACATCGGTCATTTCCGTATACATGAGAGCAGCCCCGCCCATGGCCCGCGCACCATAATGGACAAAATGAAAATCGGTGATCAGGCCATCCTCTGCCGAATACATGGACATGGGGGACACAACCACCCGGTTTTTCAATTCCATGCCGCGTAACTTATAGGGCGTAAACATGGGTGGTACAGGCTTTTCTGCGGGCTTGCCCCCAAATTTCATTGTGGCTTTTTCTGCAAAATCTTTTTCGACAGATTCTAGCCACTCCTTGTCCCGAAGACGCAGGTTTTCATGGCTGACCCGTTGGGACCGGGTGAGCAGTGCATAGGCAAAATGCTGGGGTTCATAATCCAGATAACGTTCAATTTCCTCAAACCAGCCCATGGAGTTCCGCGCGGCACTCTGTAATTTCAAGGCCTCCAGTTCCCGTTCGTCCTGATAAGCCACCAGTGCCTCATCAACGGTCTCACCGGAATTAAGATGATTGGCTAAGCTTATAGCATCCTCAAAACCGAGCTTGGTACCGGACCCAATGGAGAAATGGGCCGTATGGGCCGCATCGCCGATCAGAACCACATTATCCTTGACCCATTGGTGGCATAATACCCGTGGGAAGTTGATCCATGCGGAACCGCGAATATGGGCGGATTTGGTCATCAGGTCGTGACCGCCGAGATATTTCTCGAAAATCTTACGACAGGTTTCGGCGCTTTCCTCATGACCCATGTCAGCAAAGCCAAATGAATTATAGGTTTCCGTGCTACATTCGACAATAAAAGTGGATGTTTCATTGTCGAATTGGTAAGCATGAACCCAGATCCAGCCATGTTCGGTTTTTTCAAAAATGAAGGTAAAGGCTTCATCAAAGCGTTGTTTTGTGCCCAGCCAGACAAATTTATTGGGCCGCATATCAATATCGCAGTCAAAGGCTTCCAGATCATGGTTGCGGATTTTACTGTTCAGGCCATCGGCAGCCACGATCAGATCCGCATCGGAAAATCTTGTCTTTATATCAGCTACTTCAAATTCTGTTTCGAATTGCATCTTGACCCCAAGCTGGCGGGCACGTTCAAAAAGGATCTGCAACAGACGCAGGCGGCCAATACCGATAAAGCCGTGACCGCCGGAGCGGATAACTTCGCCCTTATGGTGAACCGCAACATCATCCCAGTGAATAAGTTCGCTGATCATGGTTTCGGCACTGGCAGGATCGTTGGCCCGAAGATTTTCCATGGTTTGATCGGAAAATACCACACCCCAACCAAAAGTATCATTGTCGCGGTTTCTTTCGTAAACCGTAATATCATGATCGGGATTCTTCAATTTCATGGATATGGCGAGATATACGCCGGAAGGGCCGCCACCCAATACAACTATTTTCATTATGTCATCCTTTTTAATGCTGGCCATGATTCGCTAAAATCAATTTTATTTTATACTTGATATATATTCTTTGTCGCAACAACTAATGCTTGCCATGAATTAAAACTATCTTTAAAATCAGCATTTAACTCATATTTACGCTATATTACTTTACTATTTAATTAAAAATTACACACTGGCTTTATAGCGTTATTTTATTGCTTGTATAATTTTATTTTATATATAAAATAATTTTTTAGCAAGTATTTATTTAATTAATATGTATTTTGGTATTGAAATACCGATTTAATCGTGGTTGATTAGGCAGGAGACAGACATGGAGCATATATTACCGTCAGATTGGCAACGTCCCAAAGGATATTCCAATGGTATCATTGCTGAAGGAAAAATGTTTTTTCTGGCTGGTGTCGTGGGATGGAATGAAAATGAAGAATTTACATCTGATGATATTGTTGACCAATTTCGTCAGGCTCTGATAAATATCCGGGCCATATTGGAAACAGGTGGCAGCGGGCCGGAGCATATCACCCGGATGACATGGTTCGTCACCGATATGGAAGGATACCGGAACCGCTTATCAGATTTCGGGACTATATATATGGATATTATCGGCAAGCATTTTCCGGTTATGGCCTGTATTGGTGTATCTGCTCTGGTGGAGCGGCGCGCAAAAATTGAAATTGAAGTCACGGCAATGATTCCGTAATTATGTTATGATGACTTCACAAAATAATATTAAGGAGACCTAGATTATGGCGAGTCCAAAATGGCCATCCTCCCCATGGGAAGATATATTGCTTCTGGAAGATTTTCTGACCGAAGAAGAACGTATGATAAGGGACGGGGCCCATGATTTCTGCCAGAAAGAACTGATGCCCGGCATTATTGAAGCCAATCGATATGAAAAATTTGATCGCAATATCATGCTCAAGATGGGTGAACTGGGGCTTCTTGGCCCAACCATCGAAGGCTATGGTTGTGCTGGTGTTGGTTATGTTTCCTACGGTTTGATCTCCCGCGAAATTGAGCGGGTAGACAGTGGCTACCGCAGTGCTATGTCGGTGCAGAGCTCACTGGTGATGTTTCCGATTTATGCCTATGGTTCCGAAGAACAGCGGCAGAAATATCTACCCAAACTTGCGACAGGCGAATATGTCGGTTGTTTCGGCCTGACCGAACCAAATGCCGGATCTGATCCCAGCGGTATGCAGACCCGCGCCCGTACGGCGGATGGGGGTTATAAACTCAGCGGTGCTAAAATGTGGATTACCAATTCCCCCATCGCTGATGTCTTTGTGGTCTGGGCCAAATGTGATGATGGAAAAGTGCGCGGTTTCATTCTTGAGAAAGGCATGACCGGACTGACGGCACCGAAGATTGAGGGCAAATTCTCCCTCCGGGCTTCTATTACCGGTGAAATTGTAATGGATGAAGTTTTTGTGCCGGAAGAGAATCTCATGCCCAATGTGGAGGGTATGAAAGGCCCGTTGGGATGTCTTTCCAATGCACGTCTTGGGATAGCATGGGGTGCTTTGGGTTCAGCGGAATTCTGTTGGCATGCAGCCCGTCAATATACCCTTGACCGGAAACAGTTTGGCAGACCTCTGGCGGCTAATCAGCTGATTCAGAAAAAACTGGCCGATATGCAGACGGAAATTACGCTTGGTTTGCATGCCTGCCTCAATGCCACGCGCCTGAGAGAGAAAAATATGCTGTCACCGGATGCGATTTCATTATTAAAACGCAATAATTGTGGCAAGGCTTTGGACATTGCCCGTCAAGCCCGTGATATGCATGGTGGCAATGGAATCAATGACGAGTTTCATGTCATTCGTCATGCTATGAATCTGGAAGCGGTCAATACCTATGAAGGGACCCATGATGTCCATGCCTTAATTCTGGGCCGGATGCAGACGGGTTTGAATGCCTTCTAAATTGTAAATTCCCTAGACGAGATTATGGCCGTTGTGATAAATTCATAGCGGCCATCTTTAATTCAGAAAGAAGCATATGCCAAAACCCTTAAACGAGACATCAGCAGACGAACTATTGCTTGAATTTCCAGAAGATCATATTGCCATAGTTCGCATAAACCGGCCTAAGGCGTATAACGCGCTCAATCTTAATGTACGCACCCTGATTGCTGAAAAATTTAATGAATTGAAAGGCCGCGAGGATATAAGAGCGGTGATCATTACCGGTAATGAAAAGGCCTTTGCCGCCGGTGCCGACCTGAAAGAAATGTCTGTTCTCAGTGCGGTGGATTATTACAAGGCCCATGTGGAGCTTCTCTATAATGCCTTTGCCGATTATCCCAGGCCTGTGATAGCAGCAGTGAATGGTTTTGCCCTTGGCGGTGGTATGGAACTTGCCATGATTTCGGATATTATTCTGGCGGGGAAGGGGGCCAAATTTGGCCAGCCAGAGGTTAAGGTCGGTGTCATGCCCGGCGCCGGTGGCTCGCAAAGACTGGTAAGGGCTGTCGGCAAATATAATGCCATGCGACTGTGCATGACAGGCATGATGGTAGGCGCAGAAGAAGCCAAAGATATGGGGCTGGTATGTGAAATACTGGATGATGACAAGGTCATGGACCGCGCTATGGAAATGGCCCGTGAAATGGCGACCCTGCCACCCTTGGGGCTGGAGCATATCAAATATGCCATACTTCATGGCCCTGATATGTCCTTAGAAAGTGCTTTGGGGTTGGAGCGGAAAAGCATGCAGGTGCTCTTGTCCAGCAAAGACCGTGCAGAAGCCACCGCAGCCTTCCTTGAAAAACGACAGGGATCATATACTGGTGAATAATTTAGGCGAATGATCGTTGAAGCCATACAGCATTTTCTGACCCCGTCTCCACGAGAGGTTAAGGCATTGGGTTATGTGCGGGAAGCCATCGCCATTGAAGCCCGTTTTGCCCGATGTCATGATGCATGGACGGATCATCTTGACAAATGTAAATATCATATTTTAGCAGCAGCAAACTTACTGGCACCAAAATCAACCATCATGATCATAGGGTCGGGGGCATTGCATGATGTGCCGATGGCTGATCTGATCGACCTGGAACATGCCCTTATACTTGTGGATATTGTTCATCTGCCTAAAATCCAAAAAAAATATAAAAAACAAATCCAGTTGATCGAACAGGATGTGACAGGCTGGGTCAGGCCGTTGTACCATAACAATCCATATCCTGAAACAGCATGCAGACTACCAAAAGCTGATCTTGTGATCTCCCTTAATATATTGTCCCAACTGCCGCTCAATCTGCTGAATTATGCGGAAAAGAATCATATTCCCTTACCAAATGATTTTATGAAAAATATTACCGACAGCCACCTGAAGTTATTGAAATCCGTGGCCCCTCAATCCCTGATTATAAGTGACATTGAACGTTGTTATAATAGAGGTGGGGAATTGTTGGAACGAGAATCCGTCTTCGCGGAGATTGATTTGCCGACCCCTAAAGATTCATGGGACTGGCTCATTGCGCCAAAGGGGGAATTGGACAGGGATGCTTATCTAATTCATCATGTGGCTTGCTGGCTGGGGGAGTAATTATGGTTTGCCCTAATTTAAACACTGTTAAATAAAAAACTTGATGATATAATTTTAAGAGTAAAATAAACAACCAAAGATCAGTAGTAATGACCAGTAATATTATATTAGAATGCATTCGGACGCTGATCTTGCTGCTCATTGTTATTTTTCTTTGGCAAAAAGGCAAAGGCCGATTCATGCCCAGACGCCTTGGCTGGCAAATGATCCTTGGTGGTTTCGCTCTGTTATTATTTGGCAGTCTTGTGGATATTACCGATGAATTTGATGTGCTCAGCCAATATATAATTATTGGGCCAACACCTATTCAGGCGGTGTTGGAAAAATTTGTTGGGGGTCTTGGTGGGTTTTTGATGATTGCCTTTGGGCTAATTCGCTGGGTTCCGTTTGTATCGAATCTTTCAGATGAGGTGGAAAAACAAACTAACGAAATTGTGAAGGCCAAGGTAGAAGCAGAGGTTGCCAGTAAGGCTAAATCGAGATTTTTGGCTAATATGAGCCATGAACTTAGAACACCCCTTAATTCAATCATAGGCTTTTCTGATATGATAAGCCGGGCATCTGAATATAAATTCGATACTTCGACCCTTATGGAGTATGGCAATAATGTTAATATATCCGCCGAGCATTTGCTGGGATTAATTAATGATATTCTAGATATCTCCAAGATAGAAGCCGGGGAAATGGAAATTTATGACAGTGAATTTAACCTGTCAGGTTTGATCAGAGGTGCCCTTAATATGGTGGCCATAAATGCGGATGATAAGGAAATTTCTATTGCCTTCTTACCAGAAGACCAGGAATATGACCTACTGGCTGACGAGCAAAAATTTCGTCAAATCATGTTAAATATATTATCAAATGCCATTAAATTCACGCCAGAAGGTGGAAAGATAACCGTCACTTATCAGACGAACGCTTCGGGAAATTTAGTCATCGTCATAAAGGATAGTGGCATTGGTATGGACCCCCATCAAATGAAGGCCGCCATGGAACTTTTCCGACAAGCCGGAAATTCTCTTGATAGAGAAATAGAGGGAACAGGTCTCGGCCTGCCATTGACCAATTCTCTGATCGAAATGCATGGGGGAGCATTGACCTTAAAGAGTACCGTTAATAAGGGTACAGAGGTTTTTATCGAAGTCCCCAAACTACGGATTATTAATTAAAAGCCGTATCTGGTACCAAGTTCTTTGTCTTGAGAGGCGACAATCTTTGCCAGATCAACGATTACCTTGGCCTGTTTCCAGGTCGCATCATCCTGCATCTTGCCGTCTATCATCACCGCTCCTGTACCATCAGGCATGGCGTCCAGAATCTTTTTGGCAAATATCACTTCATCCACATCGGGGCTGAAAACCGCCTTTGCGATGGCGATCTGTTTTGGATGCAGGGACCATGCGCCCATGCAACCCATCAAAAAGGCATTGCGGAACTGGGCTTCACAGGCCGCATCATCGGCAAAGTCACCAAAGGGGCCGTAAAAGGCTTTAAGGCCATATGACATACAGGCATCGACCATTTTTGCTACTGTAAAATGCCATAAATCCTGTTGATAGAAAGCGCGCGCACTGTTGTCGCCCTTATCATCGGCAAGGATGCCATAAAAAGGATGACCACCCCCGACACGGGTCGTTTTCATGCCACGCGATGCGGCCAGATCTGCGGGCCCAAGGCTCATGCCGTGCATACGCGGGCTGGCAGCGGCGATTTCTTCCACATTATTCACGCCCTGTGCGGTTTCAAGAATGGCATGGATCATAACGGGTTTGGTAATATTATGACGGGATTCCAGCTGGGCCAGCAACTGATCAAGATAATGAATATCCCATGGGCCTTCTACTTTCGGCAACATAATCACATCGAGTTTGTTGCCAACGGTTGACATAATTTCCGTCACATCATCTAGAAACCACGGGCTGTTAAGACAATTGACCCGAGTCCATAATCCGGTATTGCCAAAATCATTTTTCGCCGTTACTTCGATAAATCCGGCTCTGGCTTCTTTTTTGGCATCTGCTGGAATGGCATCTTCCAGATTGCCCAGCAGCACATCCACTTTGCCGATCATATCAGGAATTTTATTGCGCATCTTTTCTATTTGTGGGGGAAAAAAATGTATCATCCGTTCTAACGCCACCGGAATTTCCTGATAAGGGTCTGGTGCGCCTATGGACAGGGGTTTAAAAAAATCCTTGGGTGTTTTTCTCATGATCTATCACTCTTGTCATTTTGATTTTTGAGGTATATGCTAATAATCTATCAAATATATTTATATTTTCCACAATAAAATTTCGCACTTGCGAGAAAAAACGAAATATTCTTTATATAACAGCTGATTATACTCTGTTGCGTTACAGCATAATTGAGGTTTGGCAGATTTTTATTGTCTCAATCTCCCAATGGGAATAGGGTGTCGAAAATCAATATGTCAGAATCAAGATTCAAGCCGTGAATAGTAAAATAGAAACAGCAGACTTTATTATAATTGGTGGCGGTATTGCCGGCGCTTCCGCCGGTTATGAACTGTGCAAAAAAGGCAAAGTCATCGTCCTTGAAAAAGAAGGTCAGGCCGGCTATCACAGCACGGGCAGGTCGTCAGCTATTTTCCAGAAAAGCTATAACAAAGCTGACCCGTTGCTCAATATTCTGGTGCGTGGGAGCGAAAAGTTTTTATGTCATCCGCCAGAAGGGTTTACTTCACATCCGTTACTTAAATTCCGACCCCTGATCTATATCGCCAGCTCTGATAATCAGAGCAGTCTGGATGAGCTTAAGCAGAAGCTATCTCAAATTGACGTTCCGTCAGAATTTATTAATGGTGAGGAAGCCACACGTCTTTTGCCCATTCTGGCACCGGAATATCAAGGTCGTGTTCTTGTGGAACAGGGGGCTGCTGATATGGATGTGAGTGCTCTGCATGAGGGTTACCTACGGGCCATAAAATCCACTCCGGGCGAGGTGATCACCAATGCTGAGGTCACAGCAATTAAAAGAGTTTCTGATCGTTGGCAGGTGACAACAACCAAGGGTGTATTTCTGACTAACGTGGTGATTAACGCTGCCGGGGCTTGGGTTGATCAGATAGCCGAAATTGCGAAACTATCGCCTATCCACATTCGGCCCCTGCGCCGGACTGTGATTATGGTAGGGGTGGAGCGTGGCACATCACCTGAGGAGTGGCCGCTTGTCATGAATGTAACGGAGGGATATTATTTCAAGCCGGATTCAGGCAAGATCCTGATGACACCGGGTGATGAAAAACTCATGCTCCCGTCTGATGCCCAGCCCGAAGAAATCGATATTGCCTACGGCGCGCATTTTCTGGAGAAAGCCACATTGTTAACAGTGGATAAAATTGACCATAGCTGGGCAGGACTGCGCAATCAGGTGGCAGATGGTCACCCGGTAGTGGGGTTTGACCCCAAAGCTCAGGGTTTTTTCTGGTTGGCGGGACAAGGCGGATTTGGTATTAAAACGGCCCCCGCCATGGGCCGGATTGCCGCATCGCTGATCATAGAGGATGGGCTGCCACAGGATTTGATCGATCTTGGCCTGACGGAAGACCAGATTTCTGTCAGAAGGGTGAAATAAAAAGGGGAACTCAAGCAGCGACGGGAGAAGCGATAGTTCTCTCCATCAAAAAGGAACCCCATTTTTTACAATTGCGACACAAGGGTTGCCGCCGACATGATAGGCCAATTCAGCCGGGTGGCTGATATCCCACAGGGCAAAGTCGGCTTTTCTGCCGACCTCTAATATTCCCCGATCATGAAGTCCGAGTGCCTGTGCTGCATTTCGGGTGACTCCGGCTAACGCTTCTTCCGGTGTTAGGCGAAACAGGGTTGATGCCATATTGACCATAAGGGTGAGCGACAGGACGGGCGAGGAGCCGGGGTTGCTGTCACTTGCCACCGCCATGGGGACGGCATGTTTTCTGAATAGTTCAATGGGTGGTATGCGATCATCCCGCAGCGTATAAAATGCCCCCGGCAGCAAAACCGCAACCATACCAGCCGCCGCCATATATTTCACACCTTCTTCGTCCAGGCATTCAAGATGATCTGCCGACAGGGCTTGATATTCTGCGGCCAGTATCGTCCCGCCACTATTGCTCAATTGTTCCGCATGCAGTTTGACGGGTAAGCCCCGTTCGCGGGCTTTGGTAAAAAGAATTTCGATCTGATCGGTGTTAAAGGCGATGTTTTCACAGAAAGCATCAACCGCATCGGCTAGATTCTCCCGCATCACAGCGTCCAGTATTTCGCCAGAAAGATAATCCATAAACCCGTTCGAATCGCCTTCGAATTCCGGTGGCACCGCATGGGCGCCGAGAAAACTGGTGACCACATCTATGTCAGGTTTCCGCCCCAGTTTACGGGCAACACGCAGCATTTTAAGCTCATTGTCCAGATCAAGGCCATAACCGGATTTAATCTCAACCGTGGTGACACCATTCCTTTGCAAATGAGCCAGTCTATTTTCTGCGGATAAATACAGCATATCCTCATCTGTATTGCGGGTGGCCCGGACAGTGGACAGGATGCCGCCGCCTTCGCGGGCGATATCTTCATAGCTCATACTGCTCAGGCGTTTTTCAAATTCTGTGACGCGACTGCCACCGTAAACAAGATGGGTGTGACAGTCGATAAGGCCGGGGGTCAAATAGTGACCCCCACCGGATATAATCTCTGCATCTGCGTAAGCTTCGGGCAAGTCCTGTGCATACCCAAGCCAGACGATCTTGCCATCCTTTGCGGCTATTGCCCCGTCCCGAATCAAACCATATCCCTCCGTCATGGTCAGGAGGGTGACGTCTTTCCAGACTGTAGTTGGTTCATTTTGCAATTGTGACATATGACGATTCCTTGCTGTATAGACAAGCTAACATGGAAATTATGATTAATGGAAATAAATTTATAACAGCTTGCTTTTTATCTTAAATCAGCAATAGTATATATAGGTTGTATAGACAGGTTTATATCAGATGACAATTAACAGACAAAATTCCCGTATTGTGAAGGCCGCGACCGGAACAATCCTTAGTGCCAAAAGCTGGGCCACGGAAGCACCACTTCGAATGCTGATGAATAATCTTGACCCTGCGGTTGCTGAAAACCCGCATGCCTTGGTGGTTTATGGCGGCATTGGTCGGGCGGCCCGTAACTGGCAATGTTTTGATAAGATAGTTGAAAGCCTGAAGGATCTAGAGGAAAATGAGACCCTGCTTATCCAGAGCGGCAAGCCGGTTGGTATCTTTCCCACCCATAAGGGGGCACCACGGGTGCTGATCGCCAATTCCAATTTGGTGCCTCATTGGGCCAATTGGGACCATTTTAATGAATTGGATAAAAAAGGCCTGATGATGTACGGCCAGATGACAGCCGGAAGCTGGATTTACATTGGCAGTCAGGGCATTGTGCAGGGGACTTACGAGACTTTTGTGGAAATGGGCCGCCAACATTTTGGTGGCGATCTGAAGGGAAAATGGATATTGACGGCCGGTCTTGGTGGTATGGGGGGCGCACAGCCCTTGGCCGCAACCATGGCCGGGGCCAGTATGTTGGCCATTGAATGCCAGTCGGACCGTATCCAAATGCGTCTGAACACGGGATATCTGGATAAAAGAGCTGAAACACTGGATGAGGCCATGAAAATGATCATCCGCGCCACAGAGGAAGGCACCGCTATTTCTGTAGGGCTGCTGGGTAATGCGGCGGAGATTATACCTGAAATGATCAGGCGCGGCATTAAGCCTGATGCGGTCACAGATCAGACATCGGCCCATGATCCACATAATGGTTATCTGCCCATAGGCTGGACAGTTGATGAATGGATTGCCATGAGGGAAAGCGACCCGAAAGCGGTTGAGATTGCGGCAAAAGCATCTATGGCGATCCATGTGAAAGCCATGCTGAATTATCACCATATGGGCATTCCAACCTTTGATTATGGCAATAATATCCGGCAGGTGGCCTTTGATGAAGGCGTGGAAGATGCCTTTGATTTTCCAGGGTTTGTTCCGGCTTATGTGCGGCCTTTGTTTTGTCGCGGTATTGGCCCTTTCCGCTGGGTGGCTCTTAGCGGCGATCCGGAAGATATTTACAAGACAGACCAGAAGGTCAAGGAATTGATCCCTGACAATCCCCATCTGCATAACTGGCTCGATATGGCCCGTGACCGTATCCAGTTTCAGGGGCTGCCGGCGCGTATCTGCTGGGTCGGTCTGGGGGAACGACACAAGCTGGGCCTGGCCTTTAATGAAATGGTCAGAAACGGCGAGCTGAAGGCCCCGGTAGTCATCGGGCGCGATCATCTGGACAGTGGCTCTGTCGCTAGTCCTAACCGGGAAACCGAAAGCATGAAAGATGGCTCCGATGCGGTGTCAGACTGGCCGTTGCTTAATGCGTTGCTCAATACAGCCAGCGGGGCCACATGGGTTAGCCTGCATCACGGTGGCGGCGTTGGTATGGGATTTTCCCAGCATTCGGGCGTGGTTATTTTGGCCGATGGCACCGACGATGCCGCAGAAAAAATGGGCCGGGTCTTGTGGAATGATCCCGCAACTGGCGTCATGCGTCATGCCGATGCCGGATATGATACGGCCATAGAATGTGCCAAGGAAAAAGGCTTGAAGCTGCCCATGTTTGGAGATGCGGGATGAGCCATATATCTGAGACTATCTTCACTATTCATCCGGCAGAAATATCGCTTGGGGATCTGAGAAAGATATACCGTATGCCCTATCAGATTGTTCTTGATAAAGCGGCTTACCCCGAGATTGAACGGTCGCGTAAAACCGTGGAAGACATCATTGCAGATGGTCAGACTGTTTATGGTATCAACACGGGTTTCGGTCTGTTGGCGAGCACCAGTATCGATGATGATAATCTGGAAAAACTTCAGACTAATCTCGTCCTGTCCCATTGCACAGGTGTAGGCAAAGACCTTTCCGATGATGTGGTTCGGCTGATATATTCTTTAAAAATCTCCAGCCTGAGCCAGGGTCATTCCGGCATAAGGCTATCCACCATATTGGCCTTTATTGATTTTATCAATGCCGGGTTGATAGCCTGTATACCGGAAAAGGGTTCTGTTGGGGCGTCTGGTGATTTGTCGCCGCTGGCTCATATGACGGCAGCCTTAATGGGTGAAGGCTATGTCAGATGCGAGGGTGAAAAAATCTCCGCCATGGATGGCCTAAAGAAAGTTGGTCTAAAGCCCATAACATTGTGTGCTAAAGAGGGGTTAGCCTTTTTGAATGGGACACAGGTATCCACGGCACTGGCACTGGTCGGGCTGTTCCAGACGGAAGATATATTCGCCGCAGCGGTGGTTGCGGGCGCCATGAGCATTGATGCCCTTATGGGAAGTGTTGCTCCCTTTGATGCCCGTATTCATGCGGCTCGCGGTCAACCGGGACAGATTGCGGTGGCCCCGAAATATCTGGCTTTACTAGAGGGCAGTGGCATTATGCGGTCCCACGTAGATTGTGGCAAGGTGCAGGACCCCTATTCCTTGCGCTGCCAGCCACAGGTCATGGGGGCCTGCCTTGACATCATCAATAATGCCGCCCGGACGCTACTTATTGAAGCCAATGCCACGACTGACAACCCCCTGATTTTCGAAAATGGCGATGTAATTTCCGGCGGCAATTTTCATGCGGAACCTGTGGCTTTTGCCGCTGATACGCTGGCACTAGCCTTGTGCGAGATAGCGGCCATATCAGAGCGACGGCTGGCTTTCCTCATAGACCCGAAAATGAGCAACCTGCCGGCTTTTCTGGTTCGTGACAGCGGAATCAATTCCGGTTTTATGATCGCGCAGGTAACGGCGGCGGCACTGGTATCGGAAAATAAGAGCTTTGCTCATCCCTCCAGCGTCGACAGCCTGCCCACCAGCGCAAATCAGGAAGACCATGTGAGCATGGCGACCTTTGGTGCGCGGCGCCTGTCTGATATGGCCTTTAACAGTGCCAACGTGATTGCTATTGAATGTTTGGCAGCGGCGCAGGGGATTGATTTGCGGGTACCGGAAAAGACTTCTGAAGTGTTACAGGAAATGCAGCTTAAAATAAGGAACTATGTTGCTTATTATGATCAGGATCGCTATTTCGCGCCCGATATAGAAGCCATCACTACATTGGTGAAAGAGGGGGCTTTTTCCGATCCGGTCATGGATATTTTACCCTCAGGGAAAATGTGATATGGCGGCATTTCATTTCCGTCAGGGAAGTATCCCGCTTCTGGTCAGTATCCCTCATATGGGTACGGCTCTCGCATCGGAGGGGGAAGCTTCTTTAACGGAAAAAGGCCGACAGGTTACCGATACTGACTGGTATCTGGATCAGCTCTATAATTTTCTGGAAGACATGGGCGCATCCATACTGATGGCTCATTACAGCCGCACGGTCATTGACCTGAACCGGGATGCGGGCGGTAAGGCTCTCTATCCAGGGCAGAGCGAGACGGAGCTCTGCCCAACAACGGGCTTTGACAATCAGTCGCTTTATAAAGAGGGTTGTGTGCCGGACGAACAGGAAACTCAGCGGCGGCAGAAGGTCTATTGGCAACCGTACCATGATAAATTAAGGGCTGAACTGGACCGTATAAAAGCACAATTTGGTTATGCCCTGTTATGGGATGCTCATTCCATTAAAGCTCACGTGCCGCGTTTCTTTGATGGCCAACTGCCAGACCTTAACCTTGGTAGTGGTAATGGTACAAGCTGTGGCCTGCATATGGCGGAAGGGCTGCTCGCCATCGCGAATTCCTCGCCCTACAGCAGCGTTCTGAACGGGCGGTTTAAGGGCGGATACATCACCCGTCACTACGGCGATCCTGACAATGACATCCATGCCATACAGCTTGAAATTTCGCAAACTACTTATATGGATGAGGCACCCACCTTTATTTTTCGGGAGAATTTGGCCGCCAGATTACGGCCAACCCTAAAGGCTATGATAGAATATTTTCTTACAGCACCACGTCATAGAAAATAAAGCCAACCCCAAGTGGCACCACAAAACGTACCAGCATGAACCAGATTTTAAACAGGACTGAATCCCCCAGTCCCATTTCCTCCAGCGTCACCGTCCGTTTTATGGACCAGCCTACAAAGACTGATACCAGCAACCCGTTGAGCAGCATAAAGACATTGGCGGAGAGGAATTCAATGACCCCCTCAATGGTCTTGCCTTCAAAGAGAGGCAGGAATCCCAAGGGGTGAACGTCGCTGAGTATATTATTGGACAGGGCGACAAAAACACCAACAACCCATAAGACAGCACCGCTATATATGGCCGCGCGTGCCCGCTTGAAGGTTCCCTCTTCCGAGAGCTGGGCCACCATCGGCTCTAACAGGGAGATGGTGGAGGTGACGGCTGCAAAAGCCAGTAACAGAAAGAATAATACCCCGAATATCTGACCAATGCCGCCCATATCATTAAAGACGATGGGCAAGGTGACAAACACAAGGCCCGGCCCCGCCGAATGATCAACTCCAAAAGCAAATACGATGGGGAAGATGGCAAATCCGGCCAGCAAGGCAACACCTGAATCAGCAAGAGCAACACCCACCGCCATTTTAGGTATAGATATATCACGGGTCAGATATGAGCCATAAACCATAATCGCCCCACTGCCCAGAGACAGGGAGAAAAAGGCCTGCCCTGCGGCCATCAGGACCAGTTCAGGCGTGATTTTTGAAAAGTCAGGCTCAAACATAAAAGCAAAACTTTTGGCAAAATCACCGGTAATGGAGGCATAAAGCACCAGAATAATCAGGATCACAAATAAGGCTGGCATTAATATTTTTACCGTCTGTTCCAGACCGGATTTCAATCCGCGTGCGACAATTCCTACGGTAATACCAATGGATAATGTCATCCAGAAAACAAGCTTTATCGGGCTTTGCAGAAGATCCTGAAACATGCTGGCTGATGCGCCGTCTTCCAGATTGTTAAAGGTGCCGATGCTCATGCCGAAGGCATAATCAAGGGTCCATCCGGCGACCACGGAATAAAAGGTCAATATACCAAGCGGCACCAGCAAATATGACCAGCCCAGCGCATTCCATAATTTTTTGGCGCGGGAGCCGCGACCGAAGGTCTGTATGGCACTGAGGGGTGGTTTTTGAGAGCTGCGTCCGATCATAAGTTCAGACATCAGTAGCGGAATACCGAATACGAAGACAATGGCCAAATATATCAAGACAAAGGCCCCGCCGCCATTTTCGGCAACAACGTAAGGAAAGCGCCAGATATTACCAAGGCCTACGGCGCTGCCAACGGCGGCCAAAAGGAAAGTAAACCCCGATGACCAGTGTTCATGTTTTGCTGGTTGCATGTTATTAATCCCAAGTTTTGTTATTTTTATATGAATAGTTCATTTTTCTTGGCTGACACAGTATCACAAGTACAGACAGGTTCCAGTGAAATAATATATATCCCGGTTTGAGTGTCGGTGATGCACGAAGTGCTAATTATATCTTGCTATTTAACGCATAATCCATCATTTTTACGACATGGATGAAAAAGATCAGAAACTACTTAATCTGCTTAAAAACAATGGTCGGGAAAGCACGACGGCTCTGGCGCGCATGATGGGTCTGTCCCGTTCCACGGTTCAGGACCGCATTTCCCGCCTTGAAGACCGGGGCATCATTGAGGGCTATACCATCCGTTTTAATAGTGATTATGATAGGCGTCAGATCACGGCCCATGTATTGATGCTGCTTAACCCAAAATTTGCTGACCAGATATTACAGAATTTAAAAAAAATGCCATTGATAAAGGCGGTATATGCCGTTAGCGGAATTTATGATATGATAGTACTGGTCAAGGCAGAAACCACAGAAGAAATTGACAGCACTCTTGATGAAATAGGCCGTATGGAAGGGATTAAAAAAACAACATCTTCCATCGTTCTGTCGACAAAATTTGAAATTTAGAGTCTTTTCACGGTAACGGCCGTCAGGTCGTCAAGCAACGGTCTGACCACCAGCATATCAAAGCTTTTCAGAAGTCGGCTAAGGAAGGATTGGTCTTCACAAAGATGAGCATTTGTTTGATGACACATTTTCACGAAATTATCGTCGCCGATCATCCGGCCCTGCTGATCCCGGCTTTCAGTTAGCACATCGCTATAGAATAAAAGCAATTCGTCTTTTTTGAAGGAAACGGTGTGGTTTTCATAGGTAGCCTCCGCGATCATACCCAGAGGAAATCCGACAGGGTTGAGGGTGGTTACTTCGCCGGTCACTATGTTTAGCTTCACAGGTGCAGTGGATGCGGCAGCGGCATAGGTGAATGTATCCTGGCGAACATCAATGAAACCACATAACATGGTGGCATATTGTTCCACTGGCAATAAATTGAATAAATCCCGGTTAAGTTTTTCCAGATAGTCCGCCGGCGTGGCATTCTGGGCGTTCGGTATATTATAATTCGAGATTAGCGAGTGAAGCCGGAAAGTATTTAAAGAGGCCGCTACCCCATGACCCGAAAAATCTGCGATATAGATATAGAGACGGTCCGGATCCAAAGTATCAATACCCCAAAAGTCGCCCCCCAATTCTTGGGACGATTCATATTGATAGTCAATGTCTACCCCATGGCTTTCCATAATCTGTTCCAATTGTGATAATTCGGGTAGCAGGGCGTCCTGCATGGAATGGGCGATCTCCAGATCATGGGTCAATCGTTGGTGATATTTCTTCAGCCCCTTCATCATCCGGTTATATTTCAGATGCATGGTGACGCGCTTCTGGACCTCTCTTTCGGATACGGGTTTTGGGAAAATATCTGTGGCCCCAGCATCAAAAATCTCGGCCCGGTCATCGGGGCTATGTTTTATGGTATGGGCGATGATGGGTGTGTTTTTGAATTGTCTCATTGCCCGAAGCTGGCGACAGACTTCCAGCCCGTCAATATTTGGCATTAATATATCCAGAATGATCATATCCGGTTTCAGGCCTGTTGCCATAGTCAAAGCCTCCCGGCCATCGCGGGCAAAATGCAGGTTTTTGTAGCCATCCTGGGTTAAAATAATGGCAATCAACTGACAATGAAGTTCGTCATCATCGACAATAAGAATTTTTCTGCCCAGAATATCCGTTGGCATGCTGTCAAATTCGATATTTTTCTGTCTTGACGGAACAGGATGTTGATATGTTGATGAAGGAGCCACTTTTTATGATTAATATTCTACTATATCAAACATCTGATCGAAGCGGGCCACATTGAACATGCGTAGAACCTGTCCTTGCGGTGCCTTTAATGTTAAATTTGACGATACTTTTGATATTTCATCGCGCGCCAGTAATAACATGCCCAGTCCGGCGGAATCTATGAATTCCACATCAGCCAAATCAACGATATTACTATCAGAGTTGCTTTCCACCATACGCTTTACCATTTCCCGGAAGCCATCCAAATCTGAAAAAGTAATCTTTTCGCTCAATTTAGCTTTAAATATGTCTTTGGTAATGTCGATTTGATATTCCATCATGAGTCCTCAAGTTAAAAAAATTCAATATCGGTGAAGTCATCCTCATCATCACGCCCCGTTTCACTATTTTCTTCGGCGGAACCCATAAACATTTTCAGGATGTAATTTTGGTCTAGCTCTTTGTGAGCGGCATTTTCAATCATATTTATTAGAATATTCTTATTATCTACTGAAATAGTTACTTTTTCCTTTATTTTGTTGGAGTTTTGACCTTTTTCAATGGATTCAGACAGGGTAATTAAAATATTCAAAGAAGCAGAGATGGCATGCATAAGCTGACGGGCGCGATCCTGAAACTGCATGGTATATACCATGCGGTTTACATTTTGATGGAAGTAGGTGGAAACCTTTGCACTTTCCCGTAACATTTCATGCACTTTATCTTTGATTGACCCACTCTTATCGGACTTTTCCCCCTGTAGGAGATCACAGGCGACGGTCATGTCATCAACATGTTGTTTCGAATATTTCACCAGCTTCATGAATTCATCGGACAGGTCAACAATGCTGTCTTCCACAAGATCAGAAACCTGCAGGATTTCTTCTGAGATATTAGCCATCGTAGATTGCCGAATATCCAACAGGTCCTCTGCAGCCATACCCTGCATATTATCATTATTTATCTTGGGGTGGGGGCTGCCTGTCATACTGCTGTGGCTTTCCTATTGGTTGTTGCACTGGCACAGGCTTGAATTATTTCCCGGGCCATATGGCACAGGGGTACCTGTCTTTCCACGGCACCGGCCATCATAGCGGCCTTTGGCATTCCATAAACGATTGAGCTGGCCTCATCCTGTCCTAAAGTGGCCGCTCCGGCCCCGCGCATGGTCAATAGCCCAAGGGCACCATCTTTGCCCATACCCGTCAGTATGACGCCAACCGCATCCGATCCAACCACATCGGCCACTGAACAGAACAGCCTGTCCACCGATGGTCGATAACTTTCCCCTTCCGTATCATCCAAGACCTGACAGATAAAGTTATGACCTGATTTCTTCACCGTGATATGTTTTCCACCCTGTCCAATATAAACTGTACCCATCAGAAGTTTTTCACCATGCTCCGCTTCCTTCACAGTGATGGCACAACTTTTGTTAACTCTGATGGCAAACCGCTCGGAAAATCCCTTTGAGATATGCTGGGCGATGATTACAGGGGGACAGTCCACGGGCAAGTTGTAAATGATGTCATAGAGAGATTCTACGCCGCCAGTAGATGAGCCAATGGCAATTAACTTTCTGGTATATATTTCTGGACTGATCAGGGGCTTTTTGGACTGTCTTGCAAGCCCTTGCCGGCCACTTTGTCTTATGCGGGCGGTGCTGGCAACTTTTATTTTCTGGATCAGTTCTTGTCCGATCACCGTTAAATCCAGATCCAGTGGTTTTGCTACATAATCCACCGCACCAAGCTCCAGTGCTTTTATGGTTATATCTGCCCCTTTCTGGGTCAGGGTAGATACCATAACCACAGGCATGGGTCGCAGGGACATAATTTTTTCCAGAAAGGACAACCCGTCCATTTTAGGCATTTCCACATCAAGGGTAATGACATCCGGGTTTAATTGTTTGATCTTGTCGCGGGCTTCATAAGGGTCTGTTGCCTCGCCAACCACGTCGATGGAAGGGTCTGTGGACACGATGGATTTGATCATGGTCCTGATCAGGATACTATCATCAATAATTAACAGTCTTATTTTTTTCATCACTGACCTTCCTGTTAAAATAATTCAATATCGCCGGAAACATGCTGTTTCTCGATCTGTCTGCGGTATTTTTCTTCCTGGTCGCCGATATTACGATCCCCGGCCCGGCGGAGAAGCTTGACAAAGGCTTTGCCAGTGGCGGGGAAAAAAGCCACGCGTCTGGGAAAATCCCCGCCCAAATCGCAGGTATCCAGCTTCATGCCTTCATCGGTAATATATTGTTTTAAAAAGATTTGATTCTTTGCCCCGATATCGGCATTGATGGACAGGACATTTCCCGCACCAAAGGCCTTGAGCACCAGCCGTGTTTTTTGTCCGCCGCGCTTCAAAACTTCATTGAGAAGCGTTTCCATGGCGTTATTGCCGTACCTCATGCTGAAACTGTCCTTGCGGTCAGCATTGTGTTCTTCGGGCAGAAGAAAATGATTCATGCCGCCCACTTTCGCCACCGGATCAAAGATGCAAACAGAAATGCATGAGCCGAGCGTTGTCATAATCACATGCTCTGATCGGCTTAATACGCAGAAACCGCCTTCGTTGATCTTGTGAACCATCGTATCGAATTTATGATCATAATAATTTGACCCTGCCGGAATATCGCCAATGATATCCCGCCGCCGATGTTCAATAAATTTAGAACGGTCTTTTTCTTTGGTGCCAGAGGGGGTTGATATCATCGTAATAGCCTGTATGTTGTTTTTCCCTCACATTTATAGATATCCGACACACTGAGCAGGCTTTCAGAATGACCAATAAATAAAATACCGCTGGGTTTCAGGTAGGTGGCGTAGCGCCGCACCAGTTTGTCCTGGGTTTCCTTGTCAAAATAAATCATGACATTGCGACAGAATATAATGTCAAATTTTCCCTTCATGGGCCAATCATGTAATAAGTTCAGCTGTTTATAGGTAATGAGGTTTTTTACTTCATCCTTCATTTTCACCAGATCACCTTCTGAATCCTTTACCCTTTGGGTATAGGAGGCGCGGTAGGTTCTTGGGATCGTTTCGCGGCATTTCTCAGCGTCATATTGGCCAAATTTCGCCGTCGCCAGCATATTGCTGTCCAGATCCGTGGCCAGAATTTTGCAATTCCGAGCAGAAGGCCCTAGAACATTTCGCATAACCATAGCAATGCTGTAGGGTTCCTGTCCCGATGAGCACCCAGCGGACCAGATCCGGAAGTGATGGGCAGAATTCAGACCAACCTGTTTGTTGACTGGCGGCAGTATCTGGTCCCGTAAATATTCAAAATGATGTTTTTCCCGAAAGAAGTCGGTGGTGTTTGTTGTGATGGCATTGAGGGTGAAGCCCAGTTCTTTCTTTCCGGACGAGCCTTGCAGATATTTGCAATAATCCGCAAAGCTTGGGATGCTTAATGCCCGTAGTCTGCGGACCAGACGACCATACATCATCTCTTTCTTTTTTTCGGTCAATACAATGCCGGTTTTTTCATGAAGCAGCCCGGCCAGGAATTTGAAATCCTGATCACGCCATTCATATTCCCGGACTCTTTCGGCGGCCTCTGACATGGGGGATGCTCCTAAAATTCAGCCCATTTAGCATCACCGCCTACGGCTTTATTCTTCAGGTCCGGCGTCTTGACAGGTTCCACCATCCTTGCGGCCTGCTCCTGTTGAACAAGGACGGGAGAGGCGGCAAGCTGTCCATGACCACCCTGCTCTACCTTGAAAAAGGCCATCAGGCCTTGCATTTCAGCGGCCTGACGTTCCAGTACCCGTGCGGCAGCGGTGCTTTCCTCCACAAGGGATGAGTTTTGCTGGGTCATGTCATCCATCTCGGCGATGGCAACATTGACTTCGTCAATGCCTTGGGTCTGTTCTGAACTGGCACTGGCAATTTCAGAGACAATTTCCGCCACCTTGGCGATGGATTCCATGATTTCACCGAGCGCGGTGCCGGCATTATTGACCAGCTCCACGCCGCTTTTGACCTGTGAATTGGAGCTTGTGATCAGTGATTTTATCTCGTTGGAGGCCTGAGCCGAGCGCTGGGCTAGGGTACGAACCTCTTCGGCAACTACAGCGAAACCTTTGCCGGCTTCGCCCGCCCGTGCGGCTTCCACCGCCGCATTGAGGGCCAGAAGATTGGTCTGAAAGGCCAGATCATCTATGACGCCGATAATGTCAGAAACCTTTTGTGAGGAATCCTCAATCACGCCCATGGCTTCCACAGCCTCTTTCGCCACCTCACCACCGTTAACAGCCATTTCGCGGGACTTATCGGCCAGTTTGTTGGCATCATTCGCATTATCCGAATTCTGTTTCACCGTCACTGCCAGTTCTTCCATGGAAGCGGCGGTTTCTTCCAGAGCCGATGCCTGTGCTTCCGTGCGCCGAGACAAGTCGTCACTGCCTGTGGAAAGTTCGGATGCGGCAGAGGCAACCTCGCCTGCTGAACTATTGACCTGGGTTACGATGCTGGTTAATTGTTCTGCGGTGCCGTTTGCGCTGTTTTTCAACAACTCGAAGGTACCTTCATAATTGGCAGCGATCTTCTCGGTCAGATTTCCCTGCGCCAATTCCGCCAGAACACGGGCTAGGTCATCTGTTGCAGCTTGGGTGTTGGCTCCAATGGAATTCATGTTATCGGCGAGGCTCAACATAAAGCCTTCTTTGCCTTCGGTGGATACGCGTTTGGAGAAGTCACCGGAAGCTGCGGCATTAACCACTTCATTGATTTCTGTTTCGATGGCCAGTTCCTGTGTCATGTCTTTCCATTCCACAACAGTACCAAGCCGTTCCCCATCATCCCCATTGACTGGGTTAACGATCAGGTTGAAGTCAAATTTACCGACCTTGATATTACTGTCGATGGTTGTGGTCAGATTTTGCATCATGCCGCGTTGATGGGCCGGGTTTTTGTGAAAGACATCAATATTTGTCCCGATGAGCTTGCTGGCATCAAAATTCGGCAGAACCCTGCGGAGCTCCGGCTCCGCTTTCTGTAACATATCCCGTAGGATGTCATTCATATATACAATATTGAAATCCTTATCCGCCACCATGACATTGGTGCTGGCATTATCAAGGGCGATCTTGATCCGCTGATTATCATTGGCAAGGCGGGTTTCGGTCCGTTCTTTCAACAGTTTTTCAGTGACATCTTCCCATTCAACGACAGTTCCGTTACGTGCGCCGTCGGCATCCCAGATCGGGCTGACCACCAGATCAAATTCGATGCCAGACAGTTCCAGATGAGTTTCTATGGTTGAGGTCAGATTTTGCAGTATGCCGCGCTGATGGGCCGGATTTTTGTGGAATGAATCAATATTGGTGCCGATGAGCTTGTTGGCATCCAGCCGGGGCAGAACTTCGCGCAGCTTGGCCTCATTTGATGTCATCATATCCAACATGGTCTGATTCATATAAACAATATTATAGTCTGTATCGGCAATCATGATATTGGTCTGGGCGCCACTTAGGGCGCTTTGCAAGCGATTGTTTCTTTCCTTGCCGTCCCGAATGTCAGTGATCGACCTGAGTATATGGCTCATATCATCTTCACCCGTTGCATCGGGTAATTTTACGCTTACATCGCCCGCCTCCAGTCTGGACAGGGCATGGTTCATGACACTCAACTGGGCATTTTGCCTGCTGTGTGAGAGCCATGCAGCAAGGGCTGCAAATCCGGTGAATACCGACCCGACCAGAGGGACTGTCATGCTCTGAGTCTCTACCCCGATGCTGATGAAGATTGCCATTGTTGCAACCAAAAGGATGGAAATTATTAACCCAAGCGTGCTGTTATTCAGACGGCGTATGGGTGATAGTATTGCTGAGGTCTTCATCTTGTGTGCTCCTTGTCATTCACAATCTTATAATTATGATAATTCAGGCGACTTCCGCCGCTGTTTCTGGTTCCAAATCCGGGACTAATTCCATATTAAAAAGTAATCTTGGCTTGATGATTGCCACCATTTTTTCTTCTACGGCGACGAGGCCTTCCATGAATCTATATTCCGGGTTTACGTCCAGATCTGGCACGGTGAGAATTTCTTCTGACGATATGCTCAGAATATCAGATACCGCATCCACCAGAATACCGATGGTTCGTGCGTCCAGTTTTACGATGATCACCACATGGTTCTTGCCTGGCTCCGTTTGGCCACGGCGAAAGCGGGTACGCAGGTCAAAGACCGGAACAATCACACCACGCAGGTTAATCACACCACGCATATAATCCGGTGAATTGGGCAGGCTGGTGGTGGGAATCCAACCCTTGATCTCGCGCACGGTTGTGATTTCCACGGCGTAAAGCTCTTTTCCCACGTTAAAGGAAATATACTGGTTAATGTCTGCTATGTCCCCGGCCTGTTCATCGGCGGGGGTATCATTTGCTGCAATTGTTGTCATTAGTGGACCTCCATGCTGACGGGTACCTGAGTTAAGTGAGTTTCTGTTTCCTGAGTTTTTTTCGCTGTCATTTCCTGCACGGTGGCAATGTCCACAATCAGCGATACCCGGCCATTGCCGAGGATGGTTGCTCCCGATACGCCTTCAATTAATTCGTAGTTTGTCTCCAGGCTTTTGATCACCACCTGCTGCTGATTAACAAGGTCATCAACGATGAAGCCCATGAGTATGCCGCCGTCGCCTTCGACTACGACCACAAGACCTTCACAGGGGTCGTGAGTGGCATCCTTAACATCGAAAACATCATAGAGCGGCACCAGAGAAATATATTCGTCTCGGAACATCATCACATTGCGGCCATCGGGCAGGCTATTAACTTCTTGCGGTGTCGGGCGAAGTGTCTGAATGATATTCACCAACGGCAGGACAAATTTTTCTGTGCCTATTTCCACCACCATGCCATCCATTACTGCCAGCGTCAGTGGCAGAGACATGGTGAATTTGCTACCCTTTCCCGCATTTGAACTGATGGATATGCGCCCACCGAGACTTTGAATATTTTTGCGGACAACATCCATGCCCACGCCTCGTCCGGATACGTTTGTGACACTTTCTGCGGTAGAGAATCCGGGCATGAAAATGAGATTATTAATCTCTTCATCGGACAGGCTGGAGTCTGGGGGGACCAGACCATTTTCAATGGCCTTATTCAGCACCACTTGTTTGTTGATGCCCGCCCCGTCATCTTCAATTTCAATGAATATGCGCCCGCCCCGATGAAAGGCCGAAAGATGAATGGTTCCTTCTTCATCTTTGCCTGCATCGAGACGGGCTTCGGGGGATTCCAGTCCATGATCTACGCTGTTGCGGATCATATGCATCAGAGGATCACCGATTCTTTCGGTCACGGTTTTATCAACTTCTGTCTCTTCGCCGGACATTACAAGGCGGGCTTTTTTGCCCAAGGACGCGGTCAGTTCCCGAACCAGACGGGGCATACGGGAAAAGACCGATTTCACGGGTTGCGCACGGATAGCCATGACACTTTCCTGCAAATCACGGATATGGCGGGAAAGCTCCTCGATACCCTGTACCAGATTGGGATATTGCTCTACCAGAAGTTGGCTGCCCTGCTCACGCAGCATGGCCTGTGTTATCACAAGTTCGCCGACCATATTGACCAGCCTGTCCACTTTATCCAGTTCGACACGGATTGATTGACTGACTACGGTTTCCCCGCTATTGGATTTAGCCGGGACAGCGGCCTGATCTGTAATATTGTCATCTGCTGGATCATTGGTATGGACGGGTTTTTCTGGCGTGACTAAATTTTCTTGCTCAATGGTCAGTTCGCAATCGCCTTCAACGAATTCAAATACTTCTTCAATGGCATCTTCGCTAAATTCTGTCACTAAACTGAATTCCCAGGAGAAATAAGCCAGTTCCGCGTTCATCTCCTCAAGATTCGGCATATCAGAAGTATCCAGTGTCATTTCCATCTCGCCCAGATCGCGCAATTCTCGGATCAGCAAAATCGGCTCATTGGCGCGCTGGTATAATTCCTCGAAAGGTTTGAAGGAGATTTTAAAACGATGACTATCAATATCTTGTGATTCTTCGTCCGGGCTCTCAGGTTTTTTCTCTGATACTGCTACGCCTTTATTTTCCATGATAGCTTTCATGGCCAAGGCTGCTTCGGCGCCATAATTCTTGTCAACGGCTACTTGGCGCTGGGCAGCACCGACAAGTTCGCTTAAAATGTCATAGGCCTGTAGCAGAACGTCAATATATTCCGGCTTCATCACAATGGTGCCGGATCGCATTTCATCGAGCAGCGTTTCCTGAATATGGGCGAAGGCCACGAGAGCATCAAAACCAAAGGCCCCGGCACCGCCCTTGATGGAATGAACGGCCCGGAAAACCGCATTCATGGTTTCCGAGTCCTGATCGCCCTGTTGTAATAGCATCAGGCCTTCCTCAAGGCTTGTCAAAAGCTCGGAACATTCTTCAAAGAAAATGACCTTAAACTGCTCCATGGGATCTGACATAAATATTCCTTTTACTTTTTAAGGGGACTTACCCGCATACCTTTTCAACGACCTGAAGTAATTTTTCGGGATTAAACGGTTTAACAATCCAGCCAGTGGCTCCGGCAGTTCGCCCTTCATTCTTTAGGGAAGAGCCGCTTTCTGTGGTCAGAATAAGGATAGGTGTTGTCCGCGCTTCAGCCCGTTTTCGGGCTTCGCGGGTAAATTCTATGCCGTCCATTATGGGCATATTGATATCTGTTATGATGACATCAAATGACGAGCCATTAATCTGATCCAGACCCAATTGTCCGTTTTCGGCTTCGGTAACCTCAAACCCCGCATTTTTCAGGGTGAAGGCAACCATGTCTCTCATGGTTTTCGAATCATCGATTGTCAGTGCGGTTTTACTCATACGTCCTGCTCCGAAGTAATAAACTGATCGTCAAGCCCGACATCTTTAAGTGCATTCTGAAAAGCCTCGGACATCTCGGGAATTAAGAATTTTATGTCTTGCTCTGCGGTTTTATTTTTCATGGCGAACAACACCTGAAGGCAGGGTGTGGTGATACGCTCAACATCACCGGCCATGATCTTTATGGTCTTGTTCTTTGTCAGACAGTCAAGGAATCCAAGTCGCAGGTCTTCGGCCACGGTCAAGTCCATTACGGACTTTAGAACCAGACATATTTCATCACTGGAATCAGTTGTTTTCAATATACCCACAATATTCTCCAAATTTTTATAATTGTCAGACAATTTGATGCCTATTGAATGAAAGTTAGGGAGGAAAACTTAACATAAGTTTAAGATTATTCTTAATTTCTAATATAATTATGTAGAAATTACTAATATAAAATACTCTACCTCAAGTATATATCATTTAAACAATGCAGATAACAGGGTTGTCACGGTTAAATTAATGATTTTGAAAGATTTATAGCCTTATTATTCTATTGACTATAAGATTACCGCTTAATATTCAGGATATTAAATATTATGAAAATATTAGTTGTTCACAATCAAAAAGTGTGCACTAAAAATCTTACAATGGCTCTTGAAAAGAAAAACTGTCCTTATGTAGCCGCGACTGGTTTTAAGGATGCTTATGATCTGCTTGCCAAAAATACTGATGAAATTTATACTATTATTACTAATTATGAGCCCTTGATGGCGGATGAAATTTTCCTGAAAAAATTAGCCAAAAATGACAGCTTCAGAGATATTCCATTGATCCTGTATTTGACCAAGGAGGCGAGCGAAAAGCACAATTCCCCCAAGAATGTAGCATCCTATCAATGGTTACAGAATGCCTTTACGGATCATGTGCTGTATTCCGTGCTGCAGAGTGCAGAAAATGAATTTTTACAACGGCGCGCGCTCAGGTTAAAAATCCAGTCTTACCATACTGTGTTTGGAGCCATCACGCGGGGAACATTCCGCATTAAAAACTTCGAGCAGGCTGAAGCTCTGACCAAATTGCTCGCCATGACATGTCCGGATTCGGATCGCATTGCTTTTGGCCTGTTTGAAATGCTGGCCAATGGTATCGAACATGGTAATCTTGAGATAGGTAATGAAGAAAAATGGCGCTTGATGGCCAATAACCTTCACCGGGATGAGATTAACATGCGTCTTGACATGGCTGAATATAAAGACAGGTATCTGGAGATTACCTTCGAGAGAGAAGATACGCAGGTTTCTTTTAAAATAGAGGATCAGGGCGCGGGCTTTAACCATATGGAATATCTGGACATTGATCTATCAGCCAATGAAACCTGCCATGGTCGCGGAATAGCCCTTGCCCGTGCCACAAGTTTTGATTATCTGGAATTTATGGGGAATGGTAATAAAGTTTTTGCGATCACCAAATTTGTCCCCGATTAATCTTGTGCTTTCTTATGCTCACTTGCTATAATTTCCGTATGACAGAACAGCTAATATATCTTAAAAAAGATCATCACATTGCTTGGCTTACGCTCAACCGGCCAGACAGGAAAAATGCCCTGAATATTGATATGTGGCAGGCAATTCCGGCACTGGTAAAGGAAGCAGAACATGACCCGGACATTAAAATTCTGATCCTGAGGTCTGAGGTGCCGAATATCTTCTGTGCCGGGGCTGACATAAGTGAATTTGATTTATTCATCAATGACGCCGAGGCCCGCGACCAGAACCGCCTTGCCATTAGGGCAGCTTGCGGGGCTATTGAAGGATTTACAAAACCGACCATTGCCATGATCGCAGGGGCCTGCATCGGTGGTGGCTGCATTTTGGCCCTTAGTTGTGACCTGCGTTTTGGTGATGAGAAATCCTGTTACGGTATTACACCGGCAAAGCTTGGTCTGGTTTATGGCCTGTCTGATACCCGTCGCCTATTGGATCAGGTTGGCCCGTCGGCAACCCGTGACATTCTGTTCTCCGCCCGCATAATCGGGGCGGATAAGGCCCTGAAAATGGGGCTGGTCAATGAAATTTACCCTGTGGCAACTTTGGAGCAACAGGTTAAAGATTATACTGTCCTGCTTCTGAATAATAGTCCTCACAGCTTGCGGGAAATAAAAAAAAGCATCAATCGCATTCAAACCGGGGTGCGCGACGATGACGGTCAATCCGAAGGTGTTTTTCTGGCTGCCTTTGATGGGCCAGATCATAAAGAAGGGGTGGCAGCCTTTCTCAATAAACGAAAGCCGGATTACTAAATAACCCTAATTTAAATTCTGGCAGCATTGGCAATGCGCAGACAGGCGCGCGCGCAGATGGCCTCTGCCGGTAATCCGGTTATCTTACAATCGGCTTCGGCTTCCATGACGATTTCAAGTGCATTGGATAATTTGGAAGTAGACCATTTTCCCAATTGCCCCATGAGGGATTTCTTCTCCGGCGAATAGGGGCTATAGACCACGGCCTTGATCGCCTGGTCGGCAGAAATGCCTCTGTCCATACTGCCGAGCACCAGATGTAGTTTTTGCAGCCGTCTCGCCAGATTGCGCAGGATTGGAATCGCATTCTCCCCCCGGTTAAACGCTTTGAACAGGGTTTCATCCAGAATTTTCAGATCACCGCCTGTGGTAGCCGTTGCAATCATATCAAGGGTCAAAGTACCGCTGTCGCCGACACAAGCACGGGCATCGTCCAGCGTTACATTTTGTCGGCTTTCATGCCTTCCTTTATAGAGCGCCAGTTTTTCAAGTTCCCCTCGGGATACCATTCTGTCACCGCCCAGATTATTATGAAGATAGGCGGCGGCATCGGGGTCCAGCCCAAGATTATGCTGACCCATCACTTCCATGATAAGATTTTGCAGGTCGCCTTGATTATCCTCATAACAGGCAATAGCCGCAGCATTTTTCGCTGTGTTGAAAAGCTTGACCAGCGCGGATGTGGTTTTTATACCGCCAGCGGTAATGATGACCAACCCGTCGCCCATGGGGTTTGCCAGAAAAGATTTTGCCGCCTCGGTAACATTTTCGCCTGCCCCATCAACCCGGACAACACGCCGGCCACCCATCATGGAAATGGCTGCCGCTTCATCGGCAATCAGCGAAGGCTCTTCCTTCAGCCGGCCCGGCTCTATATTGGCAATCTGAAAAGCATCGCGCAGATCTTCAACAATCTGTCCCGCAATTTTATCTGCCCGCTCGCGTACTAAGCCCTCATCACGTCCATAAATCAGTACCGCCCGATAGGCGGGGTTAAGTTTTCTGACCTGTGCTAGGGTTTCGTTTCTGTTTAATTTCATTTATTGCCAATATTCAAGGATGTTCTTTGCTTGCCGCGTTGCTGAAAAAAGCCCCGATCCGGGTGGCCATTTGATTGGCGACTTCTTCTGACAGGCGTTTCAGAGCCGCATTGCGGGCTATCATATTGGAATAATCCGACTGGGCCAAGTCATATGTCACCAAAGATCGCGCTGCAAAATCCAGAACCACTTTTGAGGTTTCCAAGTCTTCCAGTTGGTAGGATGTGACCAGTTTCAGATTTTGCAGAGTCACACTCTCATCTTCGCGAATTCCGTAGCCATGTTCTTCAATCAGGAAAGCGACCTTCAGGACATATTCCGCTGACTTGGTTTCCCCGAAGGGCGTCAGGCGATCCAGAAGATTATTGCGGATGACCTGCCCGATGCGTGATGGTCGTCCCTGTTCCGTAATATCGGTAACCCGGATATTGGCCATGACCTGCCGAAGGTCGCCCTGTCCATCGGAAAACTGTCCATACATGGGCTTGAAGCCACAACCGGATAATATGATAGCCGATATTAGAACCAGAAAGAACTTCATTGCATGTGCCTCATATCACAATATTGACAATTCGGTTGGGGACAACAATAACCTTGCGAATGGCATTGTCGCCCACTGCATTTTGTATTTTTTCTTGGGCCAGAGCCAATTTTTCAACCTCACCCTTATCCATGTCCTTGGCCACCTCAATAGTATCCTTGAGCTTGCCTTTGACCTGAATAGCGATGGTCACGGTATTTTCCTTCATCAATTCAGCTTGAGCAGTGGGCCATGGTGCATCCGTAACGATACCTTCTTTTCCCACCATTTGCCACATTTCTTCGGCCAGATGGGGCATCATGGGGGCGACAAGCTGTACCAAAGTGGTCAGGGCTTCACGCAAGGCAAAGACATCTCCGTCCGAGCCATCTGATTTGAAGGCACTTGTGGCATTGGAGAATTTATAAATCTGTGCCACGGCATTGTTAAAGTGGAAGTCCTCAATATCGTGACCAATGCTGTCAATGCTCACATGGCACATACGGCGCAGGTCCGTTGCGGTCTTGCTAAAGTCACTTGGCTCACCCGAAACTTCGCTTAAGTTTTCTATGCCGGTTACGATTGTCCGCCAAAGCCGCTGGGTAAAGCGCCAGGCACCTTCAACGCCTTCTTCGGTCCATTCAAGGTCACGTTCCGGCGGGCTGTCTGACAGCATGAACCAGCGGGCGGTGTCAGCACCATACTGATCAATGATTTCTGTCGGGTCGACCACATTCTTTTTGGATTTGGACATTTTGACCGATCGGCCAATGGAAACCAACTCACCGGTTTTTGTCTGGGCTAATTTGTTGCCTTCGCCCCAGATAATATCGCTGGGTAACACCCAGTTCCCCTCTGGGTCAGTGTAAGTTTCATGGCAGACCATACCCTGTGTGAATAGGCCGTCAAAGGGTTCTTTCACCGAAGACAAGCCGACCTTCTTCATGGCGCGGGTGTAAAAGCGCGAATAGAGCAAATGCAGTATTGCATGCTCAACACCGCCCACATACTGATCCACGGGTAGCCAGTAATCTGTTGCCGTCACATCCACCGGATCATCCGATTTTGGCGAGCAAAAGCGGGCAAAATACCATGACGAATCGATGAAAGTATCAAAGGTATCTGTTTCGCGCCGTGCCGCCTTGCCACATTTCGGGCAGTCAACATTCTTCCATGTGGGGTGATGTTCGAGCGGATTACCCGGCTTGTCAAAACTCACATCATCGGGCAGCTTCACCGGCATTTCGGTTTTCGGTACGGGAACAATGCCGCAATCGTCACAATGAATGATCGGAATGGGGCAGCCCCAATAACGCTGGCGGGAGATACCCCAGTCGCGCAGGCGGAAATTTATAGTTTTTTTGCCAAAGTTGCCGTCTTCGGCTCGGCGGGCTACTTCCGCTTTGGCGTCTTCAATGGTCATACCATCGAGAAAGCCGGAATTAAACAGCTTACCGGGTCCGACATAGGCTTCTTTGCCCACGGTATAATCATCATCCTCACCATCGGGCCGGATTACGGTTCGTACGTCAAGATTATATTTATGGGCAAAGTCCAGATCGCGCTGATCATGGGCCGCTGACATGAAAATAGCGCCCGTGCCATATTCCATCAAAACGAAGTTAGCCACAAAGACAGGTAAGGTTCGGTCCTCGAATGGGGTGCTGGCGACAATACCCGTATCAAATCCTTTCTTCTCCATCTTTTCCATGGCTTCTTCGGTGGTAGCCCCGGAACGACATTCGGTGATAAATTCCTGTAGAGCCGGATTATCCTGTGCCAGCTTATCAGCTAGCGGATGATCCGCCGCGATCGCCATACCACAGGCACCGAAAATGGTATCGGGCCGCGTGGTGTAGACTTCCAACGGGTCATGACCCTCAATATCAAAGAACAGCCGCAGGCCTTCGGACCGGCCGATCCAGTTTTTCTGCATGGTCCGGACTTTTTCCGGCCAGCGGGGCAGCTCGTCCAGCGCCGCGTTTAACTCATCGGCATATTCGGTGATTTTCAGGAACCATTGGCTCAGACGGCGACGTTCCACCGGAGCACCAGACCGCCAGCCACAGCCATCAATAACCTGTTCATTGGCCAGAACCGTATTGTCAACCGGATCCCAGTTGACCCATGATTCCTTGCGGTAGACCAGATCAGCGGCGAGAAAGTCCAGAAACATTTTCTGTTCCTGACCGTAATAGTCCGGGTCGCAGGTTGCCAGTTCTCTGGACCAGTCAATGCTCAGTCCCATCTGTTTTAGCTGGTCCCGCATATGGTCAATATTCTCATATGTCCATTTGGCCGGATGGACATTATGCTCCATGGCCGCATTTTCAGCCGGCATGCCAAAGGCGTCCCAACCCATGGGGTGCAATACATTAAAGCCCTTTGCTCGGCGGTAGCGCGCGACGACATCGCCCTGGGTATAGTTACGCACATGTCCCATGTGAATCTTGCCAGAGGGATAGGGGAACATTTCCAGGACATAGTATTTTGGCCGTGCCGGGTCTTCTGTGGCCGTGAAGGTTTCACTGTCAGCCCAGGTCTTTTGCCATTTTGCCTCGGTAAGAGCGGCGTTATAGCGTGTCATTTCTTTTCCTGATGAAATATTATCTGATAGGGGCGTTATTACGTCGTAGAAGCCGCGCCTGCATCAAAATGGCATTACGAATATTAATGGAAGCTCCCGGACGGGGGGCTTCATCCGCCCAGCCAGTGCTTTTGTTCAACTGACGATGAACTGAAACTTTCAGGGAATCGGCTGTCAGTTTCCGACCCAGAATGATAATATCAACCTTTGTCCGTTCTTTATCATTGCCGGGGTTAATCTTCCATTCGGTCATGATTACGCCGCCATTATGATCCGCGCTTTTCATGGGCATGAAAGATAGGGTATCCAGAGTTGCCCGCCACAGATAGGCATTGACACCAATCTGGTAAACTTCCTCTGCAGCCTCGATATTTTTTACTTTATCATCTCCGCCGCCAAAGATGCTGCATCCTCCCAGAATAAAAGCAATTGCCAAGATCATTGCTTTTGCCGATTTTCCGGTCACAGTCTTTATAATTTCATACACGGTCATGAATATTCCATTCTTGATTACTATTTTAATTCTGGCGGAAGTATAGCCTTTAATAGCTGTTTATCCTTTTGTGAATGAGCAAACAAGAAATTCTTACATAAAATTGTCATTAATTAGGCAAAAGATTGCCTAAAAAGAAATGTCTTCATCATCTGTGAGCAGGAAGCGTTCCATTTTTTCCCGAATATCTTGCGGAATCGTGGCGGACTTGATTTTTTTATGATTGACCCAGACAATAGTCTGGCGGGTAAGGAATCGGGTTTCGCCATTGCATGTTGTGACAATGGATAGATCAATACGGCTGTGTCCGATTTTGGTAACACCGATGGCAAAATTCAGCCTGTCATTAAGATAGCTTGGATTTTTGAAGCTGCTTTCCAGATGAGCCAGTGGCACGGCCCATCCTTCAGCGAACATTTTGGGATAGGGGTAATCCAGCCCTTCTTCAAACCAGATTTCGCTTGCCTGATTGATCATTTCATAATAACGGGGGTAATATACGATCCCCGCAGGATCGACATGATTGAAGCGAACGACTATTTCTGTTGTGAAACGTGGCATTTCTTTGTAAATTCCCGAATAACAAGTTACGATACTAGGATCATAAAGATGAAAAATATTTTCGTACAGATTAAATGTGAGCTTGGCAAGGTTTATGAGGTAGCCGAACATATTGTTGATAATCTGGAGGAGACCGAGGAGGTTTATTCTGTGTCTGGTGCCTTTGACCTGATGATGAAGCTTCATCTTGAGGAAGACGAAGATATTGGCCGTTATATCAATGACAGGGTACAGACCATTCCCGGTATCAAGGACACATTTACTTTGATGGCCTATAAGGCCTTTATGTAATGAATATCTTTAACCCGTGAAATTTCTTGATCTGGATCAGTGTTTTTGATCACAGATATGGCATATGACCTAATATGACAGTTAATCAAAAAATATCCCCCGTGGTTATCAAGCCGCGCCGCCTGCCGCGCTATACCAGCTATCCGACTGCATTGGAGTTTCAAGACCTAGAACCGGGTGTTTATGGTGAATGGTTGGCGGACTTGCCCGATGACCAGCCGATCAGCCTGTATTTTCATATTCCTTTTTGTGAAAAGCTATGTTGGTTTTGTGGCTGCTTTACCAAAATTTCCAATAGTTATGAACCGGTGGAACGTTATCTGGATATTTTGCGTAAGGAAATCAACCTGATTGGTGGGATTACTAGCCAGAAAAAAAATAAAAAGAAAATCAGCCATATTCATTTTGGCGGTGGATCACCGACCATCATCAGTGCGGATTCATTTTTAGATTTGATGTCACTGGTACGGGATAATTTTGATATTTTGCCCGACGCGGAAATAGCGGTCGAGGTCGACCCCCGTACCTGCTCTGAAGACAAGGTTAAGGCCTATGCCATGAGTGGCGTTAATCGGGCAAGTTTGGGCATTCAGGATTTTAACATCCATGTGCAGGAAGCCATAAACCGAATTCAGTCGGAAGAGCTTATTGCCGATAATCTAAGCTGGTTCCGACGGGCCGGAATAACCAATATTAATTTTGACCTGATCTATGGTATGCCACGTCAAACGTTGGAAACTATCGAAGAAACCGTTGCTAAAACCCATGAATTCAAACCATCCCGCATAGCGTTATTCGGCTATGCCCATGTACCGTGGATGAAAAAACATCAGCAGATGATGGATAAGCACCACCTGCCGGAACAATTGGAACGACAGGCCATGTTTAATCTGGCCAGTGAAAAATTGCAGGAATTTGGTTATCAGGCCATCGGTCTGGACCATTTTGCCCTGCCCGGTGATAGTCTGCTGGCGGCTCGCGAGCAAGGCCGTATGAAACGGAATTTTCAGGGCTATAGTGCTGACCCGGCGACCACATTAATTGGTTTTGGGGCCTCTGCCATTGGTTCTTTACCCGGCGGCTATGCCCAGAACAGCCCGGATTTGAGAGCCTATTCCGAAGCGTTGGACAAGGGTGAAATTCCGGTACGCCGTGGTTTGAAAATTGATGCCACCGATCTGATGATACGGGAAATAATATCAAACCTGATGAGCTATTTTGCTGTGGATCCCTGGGCCGTTGCCGAAAAACACGGGCTAGATCATGATTTCAGGCGGGAAAAGGCAGATCTGGATAAGCTGGTTGCCGTGGGTTACCTGCAACAGATGGGGACATCTTACCAGATAACAGAAGCTGGTCAGCCGTACCTTCGGGCCATAGCAACCTTGTTTGATGCCTATTTCCCCCAAGATTCAGACATCATTGATCGCTGTGTTCATGAAAGCGAAGGCTAATCCGACGTCACATGAGCGGTCATCTTATCAAGCAGATGATCTAGCTGCGATAGCTCTTGGCTGTTTAAAATTGCCAGCAGGGAATTTTCATATTCGGTGACAAGGGGTTCTATCCGGCTATATATGGCCTCTCCTTCTTCTGTCATGTTAAGCACCGAACGGCGGCGGTCTTCTTTCGAGAAGATTTTATGTACCAGCCCCTTATCACAAAGGCCTTTAATTGCCCGACTGACGGCAACTTTATCCATGGCCGTCTTCTCCCCTGCGTTTGCCGCAGAGATGTTGGGATGGCGGTTAAGGGTGGCGAGTATTTTCCATTCGTGAGTAGTGATATCAAATTGATCAGAATATAGACGGGCAAGTTTTCTGCTGATAATATTAGTCAGATATGAGAGTCGGTAAGGCAAAAAACGCTCTAATACCAGCTTGCTGTTTTTATTGACTGACATAATATATATTCCTTAATAACTTTAATATCTTGAAAAAAGTTTCATTTGTAACTATAATAACATTGTTATTAAGCGAAACCATAGAAATTTTTCAGAATTATTTTTATGATATTTGAAATGGATGGATTATACCAATGAAATTAGCATCATTAAAACACGAACGTGATGGTCATCTGATCGTCGTTTCAAAAGATCTCAGCAAATATGTATCTGCGCAAGAAGTGGCACCGACCATGCAGTCGGCTCTGGATAACTGGGCAGAAGTTGAAGGCGCGTTGCGCGCTATCTATGATGATCTGGAGGCAGGCAAGCTTAACGCTTCTGCCTTCAATCCGGCGGCTTGTGCCGCGCCACTACCCCGGTCTTATCACTGGGTGGATGGTAGTGCCTATGTCACCCATGTGGAATTGGTGCGCAAGGCACGCGGGGCTGAACTGCCGGAAAGTTTCTGGTCTGACCCGCTGGTATATATGGGGGCGTCCGATGCCTTCATCGGGCCTTGCGATGATATTGATGTGGAGTCAGAAGAATGGGGCATTGATTTCGAAGCCGAAGTTGCTGTGATCACTGATGATGTGCCCGCCGGTGTTAGTCTGGAAGATGCCAAGGGTCATATCAAATTACTGGCGATCCTTAATGATGTGTCTTTGCGTAACCTGATACCGGGCGAGCTTGCCAAACAATTTGGATTTTACCAGTCCAAGCCATGGACGGCTTTCTCGCCGGTTTTTGTCACACCCGATGAGTTGGGGGATGCCTGGGACGGTAAAAAAATCAGCCTGCCACTTCATGCGACCCTCAATGGCACGGAAGTGGGTAAGCCAAATGCGGGTATTGATATGACTTTCGATTTCACACAATTGATCAAGCATGTGGCCAAGTCACGTTCTTTGGTGGCGGGTACGGTGATCGGTTCCGGTACCGTGTCTAACAGAGGTTCAGAAGAAGGTTCTTGTTGTCTGGCGGAAGTGCGTTGTCTGGAAACCATTGCTGACGGCAAGCCGTCAACCCCTTTCATGAGCTTCGGTGACAGGGTCGAAATAGATATGTTTGACAGTAATGGCAATACTATCTTTGGCCGTATCGATCAGCTGGTGAAACAATATACGCCGTAAGGGAAAAATAATGGAACTTTATGGATATTTCAGATCGTCAACGGCCTATCGTGTTCGGATAGCCTTGAATGTCAAGGGACTGGATTGCACACATATTCCCCTGTCCATATTGGGTGGCGAACATAAAGGGGAAGACTATATGTCAAAAAACCCCCAAGGGTTTGTGCCTTACCTGAGCGATGGCGACGTGGGGATGGGACAGTCCATGGCCATGCTGGAATATCTGGAAGAAAGCTATCCTGCGCCAGCGCTACTACCAAGTGATGCGGCGGCCCGGGCGAGGGTTCGCCAGCTTTCCGGGATCATTGCCTGTGATATTCATCCCATAGATAACCTGCGGGTTCTGAAATATATTACGGATGAACTTGGGGCTAGCGCAGAACAGAAAACCATATGGTATCAACATTGGATACTGGAAGGCTTCCGCGCCTTTGAAATCCTGCTTCAGGATGGTAAATCAGGTGATTTCTGTCACGGAAACACTGTAACCTTTGCCGATCTGTGTCTGGTGCCACAAGTTTATAATGCCCGGCGATTTAACTGTCCCTTGGAGGATTTTCCAACTATCATTCGTATTACAGATAATTGTAACACACTGGACGCCTTCATAGAGGCGCAGCCAGAAAACCAGATAGATGCCCTATGAAAAACCTGTTTGATATTTCCGGAAAAGTGGCTGTTATTACCGGTGGCTCACGCGGTATCGGTGCCATGATAGCGCGCGGCTTTGTGGAAAACGGGGCTAAGACCTATATCTGCTCCCGCAATGCGGATCAGGCTTATGCCACAGCAGAATCCTTATCCCAATATGGCGACTGCATAGCCCTTCAGGAAGATCTGTCAAATTTACATGGTATCGAAGAATTTGTTGCTGAAATATCGGACCGGGAAGAAAAAATAGATATTCTGGTTAATAATGCCGGTGCGGTATGGGCCGCCCCCATTGACGAATTTCCTGAAAGTGGCTGGGATAAGGTTATGGACATTAATTTGAAATCAGTATTTTTCCTGACCCAGAAATTTCTGCCTTTGCTTCGGGCCTCAGATATGGGTCGGATTATCAATATTGCTTCGGTCGATGGTCAATCGGTGCCGCGCTTTGAAACCTATAGCTATTCTGCGAGCAAAGCTGCGGTAATTCACATGACCAAGGTTCTGGCCAAGCGGCTGTGCAGAGATAAAATCACGGTCAACGCCATAGCACCCGGCGCTTTTCCCAGCGACATGACCAAGGTTGTGTTGATAGAGCATGAACAGATGATGCTGGACAATATACCCATGGGGCGCATAGGTGAACCGGAAGATATGGCCGCTGCAGCGATTTATCTTGCCAGCCGCGCCAGCAGTTATGTCACAGGCATCACCCTTACCGTTGATGGGGGCTGGGCCAGTACCATGTAGGGCGTTGATTATGGCCAAATCCATCATGTTTCAAGGCACCGGGTCCGATGTGGGCAAGTCACTGATCGTGGTGGGACTGTGCCGGACTTATGCTCGCCGCGGTCTGAAAGTCCTGCCCTTTAAGCCACAGAATATGTCTAATAATGCCGCTGTGACCATGGGTGGTGGTGAAATAGGCCGTGCCCAATGGCTTCAAGCACTTGCTTGCGGTGCTGACCCCACGGTGCATATGAATCCGGTCTTGTTGAAACCGGAGTGCGACAAGGGTGCACAGGTGGTCGTCCACGGCAAAGTGGTTGGTCATTATATGGCGCGGGATTATATGGGTAAGAAGCGAAACCTGCTTGATGCTGGGACAAATTTTATCAGAAACGCATGGCATTGAAGGGGCAGCAAAAATCATATCCGGCCTAGGCCTTTTGGATGTGGAAACTTTCCTGACAGAGGAAAAAACACTGGAACAGGTTTCGGGCCTGTATCACCCTTTGGACAAACAGGTTAGAGGTTATGAAATGCATATGGGCCGGACTGAGGGGGCCGACTGTGCCCGACCACTGCTCGAATTGGGTCACGGCCCCGATGGGGCGATATCACCGGATGGGCGGGCATGGGATGCTATCTTCACGGTTTGTTTGCTGATGATGAGTTTCGCGCGGCTTATTTAAGTGATTTTCACAAACGCACGACAAATGCCTTCCATTATGATGGTGAAGTGCAAGATGCCCTTGATCAGTTAGCGGATCATCTTGAGGCGCATCTTGATCTGTATGCCATTCTCGCGCCGCCCGTTAACTAAAGCCGATCAATGATGGCGGCTAAGGCATCCAGATTGGAATAACCCAACTTACGGCAGCGTTCCGGTGACCATCCTTGTTCAGGATCAGGGCAATTGGCGGTATCCTTGAACGGCATTTCCAAAGTCATGGCTACGGCCTGATACCGATGGGCCATCTGATTGGTGCCAATTGTCATGTTGGCGGCACCGGGGGCATCTTTCGGATAGCCATATTCCATCTGAAAATCAGGATTAAACTGCATCAGTTGCCGTTGATAATCATAAGCCAGGTCAAGTTTGGCCGAATCCACATCCGGTATGCCATCGAAGCATGCGATGAAATTATAAGGCAGAGCCTCATCACCGTGTGCATCAAGCACAAGGTCCATTCCGACCTCGTCCATCTTACCGCGTACATAGAATACTTCCGGGCAATTTTCCACTGACGGATTTTCCCATTCACGGTTCAGGTTGGCACCCGCCGCATTGGTGCGCAGGTGACCGCGACGGCTGCCGTCGGGGTTCATATTGGGTACCACATAAAAAACCGCCCTTTCCAGCAAACTGCGGCTGAGGGCATCTTCATCATCCAGAAGGCGGTCAAGGAAGCCTTCCACAAACCATTCGGCCATGCTTTCGCCGGGATGTTGACGGGCAATGACCCAGATCACTTTTTTCCCCACCGCCATATCGCCAATGGTCAGCAGGTCCATATCCTGTCCGTCGAGCGTTTCACCGATCACATGCAGGCTGACTTTTTCATGCTCGGCGGCTTGGGACACCAGACTATGGTGGCGTTCCATGCTATAGGGGGCAAAATAAGCGTAATAGACGCTGTCACTTTCCGGGATATGCTGGATCGTAATCTCACCATCATGGTAAACAGTACTAACCCGAAACCATTCTTCCCGATCATAAGAGGCGCAAGCCTGATAGTCTTTCCAGCCATCGGCATAGGCTGCCCCGGCGGCATTTTCAATGGTCATGGCGCATAGCTGTCCTTTGGCCCCGGTCAGGCGGAAATTAAACCATTGGTAAAAATCAGAATTATGGTCATGGCGAATGCGCAACCGTATATTTCCGGGATTTTCTGCTTCTATGACATGGATATTGCCGGCATCAAAATTACTGTTGATTTTCATGATTATCTGTCCCGAAATATTTGAGTTATGCTTGTCTTTGCGGTCTTTATATGTGGATTCCAAGGGGCTGTAAATAACGGATTTTAAACAAGATAAAGGGTATTAGTCACTTAAAATATAAAATAACTTTGAAAAACAAAGTTATTTGTGCAATAAATAATAGGCAGTGAGTCGTTTTGACTTTACGGCAATTGATTTAAAGGAAAAAAACATGTCTCATCATCCAAGGGTTTGGGAATATATACTGGCGGCATTGCTGGGCGTTGCTGCTACATTCCATATCGTATTTGACCCCCTCATTTCTGCAGTACCCGCAATTATTCTTGCCCTGTTATCTGTCGTTATTGGATGGCAGTGGTATCAATATATACAAGAAAATACTTTTGAAATAAGGAATTAGAAATGACAGAAGAAATATTCACAGCAGAAGAAAATTTGGCATACATCCGCGGAATTATGGAAAAAACCCGAAAAAGAACCAGTCAAGCCGGTCCGTTTCTCGCCTTTTGGGGTACTTTAAGTGCCTTTGTCACGCTGGCTCAATATTTTGCCGTCATGGGAAATTTCCCCCATGCCTATATGCCCTATCTATGGGGATCATTTTGGGTCGCGGGTATTATTTTCACTATCATGAAAGGAAAGCAGTTAGCACGGGATAAGGTCATATCCGGCAGTAATGATTTGATCACCACCAATTTGTTCACTTCCATTGGTATTTCGCTTGGTATATTTATTTTGGCAAATATTGTTGCGGTTATGCTTGGGGCTAAAGATCATATGGGAACAGAAATTTGTTATGTGATTTCCATTGTCATGGCGATTGCCTTTTATGCTTCTTCCTATAGCACAGGAATTAAATGGTTTCGTTTGGTGGCCTACGGCTGGTGGGTAGCGGTTATATTATTCATTGTAAAACCCTTTGCAGATCAATATCTATTGCTGACCATTGCCATTCTGGATTTTCTGTTGCTGGCGCTTCCGGGATTTAAACTGATGGCACTGGCAAAGAATGATGATGCATAGGGGAGGGGCAAGTGACCAGTTTTGACCATAAAGAGATTAACGATGTGATTCATGGCAGGGTAAGGCTTGCCATCATGTCCTTTCTTGCCACCAATAGTGATGATTGTAACAAGGGCGAGGTAGATTTTACCCACCTTAAAAAGTCAATCAATGTATCAGATGGTAATCTGTCAACCCATATGCGTAAATTAGAAGAGGCGGGTTACCTTAATGTGACGAAGCAATTTAAAGGCAAACGCCCACAGACACTATGCAAACTAACGGACAGTGGCAGGGCGGCCTTTAAAACTTATATTTCTCATCTGGAAAGCCTGTTACCGCCCAGACCATAAATGTGATCCTGTGCTTTCCATCGGTATAATCCAGTACTTATCCTGTTCCAGATTCGGCATCTTCCTGTGGTATCAGGGAATATTCCATGAATATATTGAATAATATTTCTATAGAAGGGGCGGGATTGGAAGATTCTGTTCTTTTTTTTTAAGAAGCTCGACTATTGGTGACAGGTGATTTCTTTTCTGCCAGACTGCGTGACTTTAAAACAAAATATAAAAAATATGCAATTTAGCTAGGGAATATTTATGTCTGACATAACAAACGATACCGATTCTGAAGAATTCTATAAGGGGTCGCAGAAAAGAGAACTTATGGGCCATCCCATTGGCCTGTCCATTTGTTTTCTTACCGAAATGTGGGAGCGGTTTTCTTATTACGGCATGCGCACCATCCTTGTCCTATATCTGGTAAAATATCATCTTTATAGTGCGGGTGAAGCCAGCATGATTTACGGGGCCTATGCTGGCCTTGTTTATATGATGCCGATCATTGGCGGCTATATGGCCGACCGTTATCTTGGCAGTCGAAAAGCTGTGACATACGGCGCGCTTTTACTGGTCGCGGGGCATTCATTGATGGGCTTCCATGGCCCGGCTTCCTTCATGGATGGCGATGCAGTGGTCCGAAATGATACCTATATCAATATTTTCTTCCTTGCCTTGGCTTTGATCATTACGGGTGTTGGTTTTCTGAAAGCCAACATTTCCACGATTGTCGGGGCTTTATACGGACCCAATGATCCACGCCGGGACGGCGGTTTTTCCATTTTTTATATGGGTATTAATCTGGGGGCTGTATTTGCCACAGGTGTTGTTGGTTATGTTGGTGAAGTTCATGGCTGGAATTATGGCTTTGGCCTTGCGGGTATCGGTATGCTCTTTGGTCTTCTGGTTTTTCTGTGGGGACAGAAATTTCTTGATGGCCGGGCAGAACCAAGCAATCCGGCAATTCTGAAGGAAAAATCACCGATCGGCATTAATAAGGAATGGACTATTTATCTGTTCGGTCTGGCTTTGGTTGGCGTGAGCTGGATGCTTATCCAGAACCAAAAACTGGTTGGGCAGTTTCTAGGTGTTTCCGGCTTTGTGATGATTGCGCTTATTATGGTCTATGCCTTTAAGAATTTCACAAAAATTGAGCGTGAACGGATAATGGTTGCCCTCTTTCTGATCGCGGTACAGTCCGTTTTCTGGGCCTTGTTTGAACAGCAAGCGGCCAGTCTTACCCTGTTGGCAGACCAGCAATTTAATCTGAATGTTTTGGGCATGAATGTTCTGGCATCACAAGTTCAAATGATGAATGCTCTATTCATAGTGTTGCTGGCACCTGTAATGGCGTGGCTTTGGGTATTGTTGGCAAAGAAACATGTGGAGCCATCCACCCCGGCTAAATTTGCCATTGCCATGCTGTTAATTGGGCTTGGTTATATTGTGTTCTCATGGGGTATGGGTATGGAAGAAGGGAATTCAAAAAGCTTTATGTGGCTTGTATTCATCTATCTATCCCTCACCGTTGCAGAGCTTTGCTTAAGTCCGGTTGGTCTTTCCATGGTGACAAAGCTCAGCGTCAGTAAGATTGTTGGTATGATGATGGGAACATGGTTCTTATTCTCAGCACTCGGCAACTATATTGCCGGCTGGATCAGCTCCTTAACCGGAAGTACAGCGCATGGTGCGACCAATGGGCAGCTGGATGTTGCGGCGACAATGGAAGTATATACCACCATTGGTTTCGGTGCTGTCGGCGTTGGTGTGTTCATCTTGTTGCTGACACCAATGCTCAGAAAACTTATGCATGGCGTGCATTAAGATCTAAATGAAACACCGCGCAGAATAATTTGCGCGGTGTTTTTTATTCCAGCTCTTCCCGCATCATTTCAAGCTCCAGCCATTCTTCTTCTTTTGCGCCAAGGTCGGCTATGGCCTTTTCCAGTGCGTCGTTAATTTTGTGAAAACCGTCGGGGTCTTTGGTATAAAAATTTGTCTCACCCAATTTCGACTGATATTTAACGATCATTTTTTCCAGCGCATTAATTTCCTGAGGTAATATTTTCAGGGAATGCTGGTGTTTAAAGCTCAGCTTGGCAATGCGTTGTTTCGGGGCATCAGCAACTTTGCCTGATTTTTTCGCAGTAGGGGCAGTCTGAATTGACTTTTGGTTCTTGCTTTGCCGGATATAGTCACTATAGCCGCCGGGATATTCCGTGATCTTGCCGTCGCCTTCCATCACAAGGGAGGAGGTCACAATCCGGTCAAGAAAGTCCCGGTCATGGCTGACCAGAATCAGGGTACCGTCATATTCCCCGAGAACATCCTGCAACAGATCCAACGTATCCATATCCAGATCATTTGTCGGTTCATCCAATATGAGAAAGTTGGTGGGCATGGCTATTGTTTTGGCCAAAACCAGACGGTTTTTCTCACCGCCGGACAGGGAACTGACCGGGCTTCGGGCCTGTCCTGCATCAAACAGGAAATCTTTCAGATAAGATATAATATGCTTACTCTCGCCACGGACCATGATGTGGTCGCCGCCGTCGCTCAAATGATCCCATAGGGTTTCATCATCCTGAAGACGCGCCCGTTTCTGGTCAAGGTAAGTGATCTCGAGATTGGTGCCGTGCTTCACCCGGCCTTTATCGGTTTCCAGCTCCTTGGTCAACATTTTGAGCAGGGTGGTTTTGCCAACTCCGTTGGGGCCGATGATGCCAATGCGGTCGCCGCGCATGATTCGCAGGGAGAAATCCTGTGCGATAACCTGATCACCAAAGGATTTAGAAATTTTGAAGGCCTCAATAACTTTTTTGCCCGCCGCTTTTCCGCTGTCAATTTCAAGCTTGGCCTGTCCGGTGACCGCGATCTGATCGGCCCGCTTGTCCCGCAAGGCCCAGAGGGCGCGCATACGGCCCATGTTTCTTTTGCGGCGCGCGGTGATACCTTTATGGGACCATTCGGTTTCTTTTTCGATCAGCTTGTCCAGCTTGGCCCGCTCTACCCGTTCCTGCTCGATGATCTTTTCTGACCATTCCTCAAAATATTTGAAGCCCTTGTCCAGACGCCGCACCCGCCCCCGGTCAAGCCAGAAAGTAGTATTGGTGATATTATTGAGGAAAGTACGGTCATGGCTGATGATCACCAAACCACCTCGAAAGGCCTGTAGCCGTCCCTCAAGCCATTCAATGGTCGCGATATCCAGATGGTTGGTGGGCTCATCCAGCAGTAGGATATCGGCATCACTGATCAAGGCCCGCGCCAGAGCTGCCCGCCTGGCCTCCCCGCCCGATAAAACGGCGGGGTCAAGGTCGGGCGCAAGGTTAATTTCAGCCAGAATAATATCAACCAGAAAATGGTCCTCTGTAGAGGCATGGGTCAATCCACTTGCCACATAATCATGAAGCCTTTTATAACCCTTCATATCCGGTTCCTGATCCAGATAGGTTACATGGCATCCCGGTTGCAGAAATCTTTTGCCTCGGTCAGCCTCCGTAATGCCGCTGATCACTTTCATGAGCGTGGATTTTCCGGAACCATTGCGCCCCACAAGACTGATGCGGTCACGATCACCGATGGAAAGTTCAACCCCGTCAAAAAGCGGGTTTTCGCCAAAACGAAGTGCCATGTCGGTTATGGTAAGGAGCGGGGGGGCCATTAAGTTTCCTGAAATAAAATAAATTCGCCAAGTGATAGCCGATTAACACCGAAACGTGAAGGGCTGTTTGTGGATTTTCCCCGTCATATCTATTATATTTAACAAAAGCACGAAAAATATCAGGGTAAGACTATGTTATTCAGGTTTCTAAAACCATCGGACGTGAAGTCCAGCGAGATCACACCGGCAAATATATATCACAACCGCCGCGAATTCATGCAGGACGGCGCCCGTATCGGTGCCGGAATTGCCGCTGTCGCCGCCTTGGGTCTGAATAGCCCCGAAGCAAAAGCTGAAAGCAGAGTACTTGAAAATATCACTCATAATGCGGCCTTTTCGACCGAAGAAAAAAAGACATCCTACCGGGTAGTGTCGAGCTATAATAATTTTTATGAGTTTGGCACCAAGAAAGATGATCCGGTGCGAAATGCCCATAGCCTGCGGCCTCGCCCCTGGACCGTTAAAGTGGATGGTCATGTGGACAATCCGGGTGATTATGACATAGACGATTTGATCAGGCCACACGCCTTGCAGGAACGTGTATACCGTATGCGTTGTGTGGAGGCATGGTCAATGGTGATCCCGTGGGTTGGTATTCCACTCGTGGAAATTATTAAAAAACTCGGCCCCACATCCAAAGCCAAATATATCCAGTTTGAAACACTGGTCGATAAAAAGCAGATGCCGGGACAAAATAGACGGGTCATCCACTGGCCCTATGTCGAAGGCCTGCGCATGGATGAGGCCACTCATCCGTTGACCATGATGGCGGTGGGCTTATACGGCAGGGAGCTGCCTAACCAGAATGGTGCCCCCATGCGGCTGGTGGTGCCGTGGAAATACGGCTTCAAGGGCATAAAATCCATTGTCCGCATAAGCTTTGTGGAAAAAATACCCCGTAACAGTTGGAAACGACTGGCCCCCAGAGAATATGGTTTTTATGCCAATGTGAACCCGGAAGTTGACCACCCTCGATGGACGCAGGCCAATGAGCGGCGTCTGGGGGAATTTCGCAGGCGCGAGACATTGATGTTCAATGGTTACGCCGAGGAAGTGGCACATATGTACAGCGGCATGAATTTGAAAAAAAATTTCTGATGCCTCTGCTTTATCTAAAAGCGCTCGCGCATTTTCTGGCATTGTTACCGGCGGCATGGCTAATGTGGCAGGGCTGGCTGCTTTATGATTTTCAGGATAATCTGCTGACCGCCAACCCCATCAAATATATTCATGCCTATACCGGTGATTGGGCAATCCGCTTTATCCTGCTGGGTCTTGCCATGACACCCTTACGCAGAATTTCTGGCTGGAATATTGTGATTAAATTCCGTCGCATGACCGGTCTTTATGCTTTTTCTTATGTGGTTCTGCATTTGTTGAACTTCGTGGTGCTTGATTATTATTTTGACTGGCCCACCATTCTGAAAGAGATCATAAAACGCCCGGCCATAACCTTCGGTATGATCGGAATTATATTGTTGATACCGTTGGCGGTAACCTCCACCAAGGGATGGGTTAGACGGCTGGGCAAGAATTGGATCAGGCTTCACAAGCTGATATATCTCATAAGCATTTTAGTGGTCACCCATAATTTCATGATGGTCAAGGCCGATATTTTTCAGCCGATGGTTCATATGGGTATTTTGATACTATTATTAGGATATAGGCTTGCGGCACACACCAGCTTTTCTTACAATAGGGGAAACTGAAAACCGCCCAAGGAAAAGCCCATGGACTATACATCTTTTACGTTGGAAATTACGGATCATATTGCCATCATTACACTCAGTAATCCACAAAAGGCCAATGCCTTGGGCGAAGGTTTCTGGACCGAATGCCGCGAGGTATTTGAACGGATCAACGAAGACCCCGATGTGCGGGTAGTGGTCGTGGCCTCATCGGGCAAACATTTTACATCGGGCATTGATTTAGGTTATCTGCAATCCAGCATGCCGCCAGAAAATGTGGACCCTGCCCGGGCCATGGATAAAATGCGTCGGCATCTGAAATTTCTTCAGGCTCCGTTTGAGGCCATTGATAAATGTCGCGTACCCGTGTTGGCGGCAATTCAGGGGGGATGCTTTGGTGCAGGCGTTGATATGGTATCGGCTTGCGATATCCGTTATGCCAGTGCTGACGCCTTTTTCATCATTCAGGAAATTAATATTGGCATGGTCGCCGACCTTGGCACCATGCAGCGAATGCCCCGGCAAATTCCTGATGGCCTGATGCGGGAACTGGCCTATACTGGTCGGAAATATCTGGCGGGTGAGGCGATGAATACCGGATATGTCACTCATGTGACCCCCGATCATGATGCGCTTCTGGCTCATGTAATGACTGTTGCTGCCCGTATCGCTGGCCAATCCCCGCTTGCCATATCTGGCAGCAAGGAAATTCTCAACCATACCCGTGATCATAATGTGGCGGATGGGTTAGAATATATTGCCGCGTGGAATGCGGGTATGCTGTCCAAGGAGGATGTGGTCAAGGGTGCCGTTGCCGCTCTTTCAAAAAGCAAAGCTGAATTTGATGATCTGTTATGATATTTTGAGATAACCGCATGTATTTGATTTTGACTAGAATAGGCCGTTTTTGGAAGGAGCTTAGTCCTGTCGTGACAGCTGGGATAGCCCTTATGCTGGCCATATCCTATATGATATTGATGACGTTGGGGGTTAATGAGGAATATGACATTTACTATAAGTTCCTTACAGCTTTACCGGCGGCGGTTTTTCTGTTGTGGGCTTTGGCTAAATTTATGTTACGACGCAGTCATCTTGGAAATAAGGATTTTAAATATATAACAAAATTTTTCAGGACATCAGAACAATTTGGCCAAATATTTGACAAGTGCCTTCATATTGACAAAGGAAGTTTGGCATTACAGAAAAGACTTGAAAGTAAAGCCACTTATAAATGGCCAGAAAATGAAACGGAAATTATGAAGGTCAGTGCGATTAACGCTGCCGCCTTCAGGGGAACGCCATGGGCTGGTAGCGAGCAGGAGAAACTCAGTCGGAATTTGGCAATGTGGCACAAGAATCCGAAATCATTTTTAATGATTATGGATGAACCACAAAACCAGAAACAAGAGAGACAACCCGTATTTTTCTCCCACATACTTCCGCTGTCTGACCATGGTTATCATCATTATTTTGAAACGGCGGAATCCGGCGATAATGAATTTAACCCAAATTGGATGGCAGAAGCCGGGAGCCAGGTTAAGGGATTATTGCTCTTTACGATCGCCAGAGACCCGGATAAAGACAAAAAAATAAAAGGTGATTCTGGCAAGAATTTACCAGAATATCTTTATGCAGTAGCATATCATATTCAGGCAATATTGGATTATTTTCCCGAAGAAAAATACAGCACTCTTTATTTTCAGAATAGTGAAAAGAAGTTCAAGCGGTTGGCGCAATTGGCCGGATTCAAGAAATCACGGCTTCTGACCCATGATGAGGAAACTGTTTATGTGGTGAGTGTGGATAATAGTATAGCCACGATTCCCTAATCATTCGCCCCCGGATGGGCATTGTTATAGACATCCATCAGGTAAGCGGTATCCACATCGGTGTAATGCTGGGTGGTGGTGAGCGACGCGTGACCCAATAATTCCTGAATGGTACGCAAATCGCCGCCTGCGGTCAGCAGGTGGGTGGCGAAACTATGGCGCAGGGCATGGGGGGTGGCGGACGGCGGCAGTCCCAGAAGCTCGCGTAGTTTTTGCATGGCGAGCTGGATCATGCGTGCATTCAGTCGCTTGCCTTGAATCCCGATAAAAAGCGGCCCGTCCTGGGGCAGTGATTGGGGACAGCTTTCAAGATAAGTATCTATGGCCGCCCGTACAACAGGCAGCAATGGCACCAGCCTTTCCTTGTTGCGTTTACCCAGCACCCGTAGCATGTCACCATCCGGTAAATCCTGTCGGTTCAGATTTAAGGCTTCTGAAATGCGCAGGCCACAGCCATAGAGCAGGGTCAGTACCGCTATATCACGGTCCCCGACCCAATCTTGTTTGGCAAAGTCAGCCACATCGGTGAGGCTTTTCTTTGCCGCCTGTTCGTCCAGTGGGCGGGGCAGGCGTTTGGGCAGTTTTGGTGAACTGATGGCATTGATAGCATCATTCTGCAGGATTTCATTACGCCGGAGGTATTTATAAAACGCCCTGATAGCACTTAAGGTGCGCGCCACAGATGCCGGGGTCAGCCCGTCCCGTCTTCTTCGGGCAAAGAACGACCTGAAATCCACAGGCCGCAAGTTGCTGAGGTTTTTGGCGGTTGGTGCCTGTCCCAGATGATCAGCCAGAAAAGTAAAAAAGACGGTAATGTCCCTTCTGTAAGCATCATAGGTATGCTTTGAGACCCGCTTTTCCGTTTGAAGGTATGTGAGCCAGCCTTCCAGCAACGGCATGAGGGCGGGAAATATAATATGTTTCGCGGTCATGCTGCCACTATAGCAGGCTTATTTGTTCCCGTCAGCTAACAGGCTTTTTAACTGACCGTGGAAAGCAGCGGACAGGAAACGTAAAAGTTCGGTGCCCTGTCCGGGGGTGAAAAACCCTTCATCCCGACTACCAAAGGCCAGTATCCCCAAGGGGTTATGGTCCCTTTCCTCAATACGAATCAGGGCTTCTGCCTTGATCAGCGGGGTGGCTGGGCCATAAATTTCCTCAGCAGCCTTCACATTGCCGCGCAGGATGGCGGCATTCTCATGACCGAGAAAGCCATTGATTACCCCCTTTTTCAACAGGCGGATATTACCGTTCTTTGGTAAGGGCACTTTTGGATTTTTTTCAAAGCATATGGTGATGCTGTCCACTTGTAAAATATCAATCCAGTCATTGCAGACCATATGGCACAGATGGTCAAAATCCCGCGCTTCCAACAAGCATAACACCGCCGCGTGGATGCGGGCCTGTGTTGTCATATTGCTTCGGGAGGCATGGATAAGAGATCCCTGAGTGTCACTTAAGCTGCTGACTTCATTTTGCAGACGATCCAGTAAAACCGCCTGAAAATCAACCACCTGATCATCGCGTTTTTGTCGCGTGGGTTTCAGAATGGCCAGCAGATCTTTATTCTGGTCAAAAAAATTAGGATTCAGGATCAGATAATCCCGAACCTCATTTTCGCTTAAAATATGTTTTTTCTTGATGCTTTTACTTTTGTGATCTTTTTTCACTTTATTTAACGATGCTTTGTCCGGTTTTTTCCCAGTCTGCGACAAAGGCCGCAAGACCATTGGTCGTCAGGGGATGATTGAATAGCTGGCGTAATACTTTTGGTGGCAGGGTAACTACATCGGCACCTATGCGCGCGCTTTCAATGATATGTATGGGGTGGCGCGTGCTGGCGACCAGAATTTCTGTATCAAATTCATAATTATCATAAATCAGACGGATGTCTTCGATCAACTGCATGCCATCAAAACCTACATCGTCATGACGACCGACGAAAGGGGAAATGAAAGTAGCTCCGGCCTTGGCAGCCAGTAATGCCTGAGCGGCGGAAAAACATAAAGTCACGTTGACCATCTTGCCCTGATCGGTGAAATGTTTGCATGCCCGTAGTCCGTCAATGGTCATGGGTACTTTGAGGGCGATGTTATCCGCGATATTATAAATTTCTGCGGCTTCAGCGATCATGCCATCATAATCGGTGGCGGCGACCTCGGCACTGACCGGACCATCAATAAGGTCACAAATTTCTTTTGTTACCTCAAAATAATCCCGGCCTGATTTCAAGATCAGTGATGGATTGGTGGTTACCCCGTCCACAAGTCCGGTTGCCGCCATTTCACGGATGTCATTAATTTCCGCCGTATCCAAAAAGAACTTCATGCTACAAAAACCTTTCATGAGTAAAAATATATTTCCTGAAATCAGTTTTATAATATAGTGACAAAAAAAAACAGTCCTTTTATTTTTGGCCAATAAATTGGAAAATATTTATGTCACTTGAACCAAGGCGCATACAGGTGCTTTTACCGCTGCCGCTTTCCGGTCCGTTCGATTATCTGGCGGACAGGAGTACCCCTTTGACAGCGGGAGATTTTGTCACGGTACCCTTGGGCAGTCGTATATTACAGGGCGTGGTCTGGAATATGTCACCGGGAAAAAATGAGGTTGCAGCGGATAAGCTAAAACCCATAGCGGGAAAACTTGACCTGCCGCCCCTGCCGGCATCCTTGATGACATTCATTGACTGGGTTGCGTCTTATACCCTGTCTCCTTTGGGGGCAGTGTTGAAAATGGCGGTCAGTGTGCCCCGGGTATTTGACCGGGCCAAGAAAAAAACATTTTATCGTCTGGTGTCTGATCTTCCGGACAAGCTGACCGAAGGAAGACGTGCGGTCGCTACGCTGGACGTGCCCAAAGATATACCGATGGCGTTGAAAACCTGGGCTGAACTTGCTGCTGTGGGCGAGGGGGTGGTGCGGGGTATGGTCAAGGCCGGACAGATGATAGCAGTTGAGGTGATGGGGGATGAGCCATATCCCGAGCCGGATGCCAATCACCCCGGCCCGGAATTATCCCCGGAACAGCAAAAAGCCGCCCGTCATATGCAGGAAATGGTTTTGGCCCATAATTTTAAACCGGTGCTGCTGGAAGGCATCACGGGTTCCGGCAAGACGGAGGTATATTTTGAGGCCATTGCCGAGGCATTAAAGGCCGAAGGCGGGCAGATTTTGGTGCTGGTGCCGGAAATTGCCCTGACCGCACAATGGCTGGCGCGATTCGAGACCCGATTTGGCTCCGCGCCCGTGGTCTGGCATTCGGAACTAACCCCCGCAAGCCGCAGGCGGTCATGGTGGGCCGTGGTTAACGGTAGTGCGCGGGTGATCGTTGGTGCAAGGTCGGCTTTGTTTCTGCCGTTTCAGGATTTGAAACTTATTGTGGTTGATGAGGAACATTCCGGTACCTTCAAGCAGGAAGACGGGGTCATGTATCATGGACGGGATATGGCGGTCGTTCGGGCCATGCAGGCAAATTGCCCGGTGATACTGGCATCGGCCACCCCGTCTCTGGAAACCATCTTAAATGCCGAAGCCGGAAAATATGACTGGTTATATCTGGGCGAACGTCACGGCACGGCCGAGTTGCCGGATATGACCGCCATTGATTTACGCAATCATAAACTCAGCACGGGAACATGGTTGTCTGAACCACTGCGCGAAGCCTTGGCCAAAAACCTAGAGTGCGGCGAACAGTCGCTTCTGTATCTTAATCGTCGTGGCTATGCGCCCCTGACCCTGTGCCGCACCTGTGGTCACCGTATGGAATGCCCCCATTGTTCGGCATGGCTGGTGGAACATCGAAAGGGCGAGCGGCTGACCTGCCATCATTGTGGGTTTTCCTGTGGCAAACCGAATGTCTGCCCGGAATGTGACAATAAGGATACCATGGTTGCCTGCGGGCCGGGGGTGGAGCGTGTGGCGGAAGAGGTTAGTGAACTTTTCCCCGAAGCGCGAATCGCTGTGATGGCCAGTGATGAAATATCATCTCCCGCCCAAATGCGACAGGTGATTGACAGTATTGAGCGTCATGAGGTTGATTTTATCATTGGCACCCAGATCGTCACCAAGGGCTATCATTTTCCCATGCTGACCCTTGTGGGGGTGGTAGATGCGGATTTGGGCCTTGGCGGTGGAGACCCACGGGCGGCGGAGCGCACATGGCAGCAATTGGAACAGGTAGCGGGCCGGGCCGGACGGGCGGAAAGGCCGGGGCAAGTGTTTTTTCAGACCTATTCTCCGGGGCATCCGGTGATGCGGGCCTTGATTTCAGGTGATGGGCAGGAGTTTCTGGAACAGGAAGCGCAGGCAAGAGAACTACAAAAACTGCCGCCTTTTGGTAAGCTGGCGGCGATTATTATATCGGGGTCGGATTATAACGGTGTGACGAAGACAGCCCGTAGAATTTCAGCCCTTGCCCCCAAAGATAAAAGAATCACCGTTCTGGGGCCGGTACCGGCCCCCATGTCCTATCTTCGGGGCAAGCACCGTTTCCGTTTGTTGGTTAAGGCGGAGAAGCCAGTGAAATTACAAAAAACCATGGGTCAGTGGCTATCTTCCTGTGCGCTGGAACGGGGGGTTTATATTCAGGTTGATATTGATCCTTATAGTTTTTTTTAAGGCGATTATTCAAAAAAAATTCAAGTTGTTCATTTGCTGTCTTGCGGACTCAAGACCACTGTGCTAGGTAACGCCCAAACAAATGTATAATAAATTTTGAGGAAGACCAAGTTGTCATCAGATATGGCTTCAAATATTGTTTCTGAAAACCTGACGATCACAGGACTTGCTGGCCGTTATGCCATTGCATTGTTTGATTTGGGGACGGAAGCAAAAACACTTGAAAAAATAGCACAGGATGTTGCTACTCTGTCAACGTTACTGGGGACAAGTTCTGACCTTAAAGGTCTGACACTGAATCCGGTTTTCTCATCCGAAGAAAAAGGCCGGGCAATGGCCGCCGTGATCAACGCCGCCGGGCTTGACAGCCTTGTGGCAAATTTCGTCGCGGTTGTGGCAAATAATGGTCGTCTGGATCAACTGGAAAATATTATTTCTGAATTCAACAGAATCCTGGCTCACCATAATGGTGAAGTGAGTGCTTCTGTGGTGACAGCGCAGGAACTGACCAAAGCTCAGCTCGATGCCTTGAAAAAGAAACTTAAATCAATGGTCGGCAGTGATGTGACTGTGGATACGGATGTTGACGATAGCCTCCTTGGGGGCTTGGTCGTTAAAATCGGATCTCGCATGATCGATTCATCGCTAAAGACTAAACTCGCTAATCTTGAAGAATCAATGAAAGAGGTTGGATAATGGACATCCGTGCAGCGGAAATATCTAAGATCCTGAAAGAGCAAATTGCCAATTTTGGCGAAGAAGCTGAAATTTCAGAAGTTGGCAAGGTTCTGTCCGTTGGGGACGGGATTGCCCGTGTATATGGTCTTGACAATGTTCAGGCCGGTGAAATGGTTGAATTTCCCGGTAAGGTCATGGGCATGGCTCTTAACCTTGAAGCTGATAATGTGGGGGTCGTGATTTTCGGATCTGACCGTGACATTAAAGAAGGCGACACCGTTAAGCGTACCGGAAGCATCGTGGATGTACCCGTAGGACGCGGCCTGTTGGGTCGTGTGGTTGATGCGCTGGGTAACCCCATTGACGGCAAGGGACCTTTAACAGATGTTTCACGTAACCGTGTGGAAGTGAAAGCACCGGGTATTATTCCCCGCAAATCTGTACATGAGCCTGTACAAACCGGACTTAAAGCCATTGACAGCCTTGTGCCCATCGGGCGCGGACAGCGCGAATTGATCATTGGTGACCGTCAGACTGGTAAAACAGCGGTCGCCATCGATACTTTTCTGAACCAGAAAGACATTAACGCTGGTGATGATGAAGGTAAAAAACTTTATTGTATCTATGTTGCCGTTGGACAGAAGCGTTCCACCGTGGCCCAGATCGTGAAAACGCTGGAAGAACGCGGCGCCATGGAATATTCCATCGTTGTTGCCGCGACCGCTTCCGAGCCTGCCCCGCTACAGTTCTTGGCACCCTATACCGGGACCGCCATGGGCGAGTTTTTCCGTGATGGCGGCATGCATGCTGTGATCGTTCATGATGACCTGTCCAAACAGGCGGTGGCTTATCGTCAGATGTCCTTGCTTCTTCGTCGTCCTCCGGGCCGTGAAGCTTATCCCGGTGATGTATTCTATCTTCATTCCCGCCTGCTCGAACGTGCGGCGAAAATGAATGATGCCAATGGTAATGGTTCTTTGACTGCTCTACCGATCATTGAAACGCAAGCCGGTGACGTGTCGGCCTATATTCCGACCAACGTGATCTCCATCACTGATGGTCAGATTTTTCTTGAAACTGAACTTTTCTATCAGGGTATTCGTCCCGCCATTAACGTGGGTCTGAGTGTGTCCCGTGTGGGTTCCGCCGCACAGGTTAAGGCCATGAAGCAGGTATCCGGCTCCATTAAACTGGAACTGGCACAATATCGTGAAATGGCCGCCTTTGCACAATTTGGTTCTGACCTTGATGCCGCGACACAGCAATTGCTGAACCGTGGTGCGCGTCTGACTGAATTGTTGAAGCAGGCGCAATATTCACCCATGTCCGTGGCTGAGCAGGTGGTTTCCATCTTCTCTGGTGTGAAGGGCTATCTGGATGATATTGATGTTTCTGCGGTTGGTCGTTTTGAAGAAACCCTGATTGCTGAAATGCATTCTCAGCATAAAGCTGTGTTGGATGCCATTGACAGCGAAGGCAAGGTCTCCGATGAAACCGAAGCTGCTTTAAAAGATATTCTTGAAAAGCTCGCGAAGAATTTTGTTTAAGTTTTAGGATCAAGTCAGTATGGCTAACCTTAAAGACCTCAGAAACCGGATCACAAGCGTGCAAAGCACGCAGAAGATCACCAAGGCCATGAAAATGGTGGCGGCGTCAAAGCTGCGCCGTGCGCAGGAAGCTGCCGAAGCCGCCCGGCCTTATGCAGAACGTATGGAAAATGTTCTGGCGTCTCTGGCATCAAGCATGGTTGGTCAGGTTGGCGGTCCAAAACTGCTGGCGGGTACTGGCAGGCAAGATATTCAGCTTATCGTTGTGGCAACATCCGAACGTGGTCTTTGCGGTGGTTTCAATACCAATATTGTTAAAGGTGCCCGTAAGAAAATTTCCAGTCTGATTGCGGAAGGTAAAGACGTTAAGATCGTTACTATCGGCAAAAAAGGCGCGGCATCCCTGAAACGTGATTATGGTAGCCGGATTATCAAGCATTTTGATATGTCCCATGTCAAACGTCTGGCTTACGGCGATGCAGGACCGATTACTGATTATTTATTGTCTTCTTATGAGGCCGGTGAATTTGATGTATGTACCTTGTTTTACGCTAAATTCCAGTCTGCTCTGACCCAGATCGTAACCGCACAACAGATGATACCCGCCTCCTTTGATGAGGAAAATGTGGTTGACCTTGGCGGCGCAGCCTATGACTATGAGCCGGACGAGACGGAAATACTGGAAGCCCTGTTACCCCGTAATCTGGGCGTGCAGATTTTCCGGTCTTTACTTGAAAATGCTGCCAGCGAGCAGGGATCACGCATGACCGCTATGGATAGCGCGACCCGCAATGCCGGTGATATGATTGACGCCCTGCGGACCACATACAACCGTACCCGTCAGGCCGTGATTACCAACGAATTGATTGAAATTATTTCGGGCGCAGAGGCGCTCTAAAAAACGAGAGTTGAGATAAAATGACTGCAAAGAATATTGGACGTGTCAGCCAGATCATTGGTGCCGTTGTCGATGTTAAATTCGACGGCGACTTGCCCGCCATTCTGTCTGCCCTTGAAACCGACAATAACGGCAACCGCCTTGTTCTCGAAGTGGCCCAGCATCTGGGCGAGAATTCAGTACGGACCATTGCGATGGATAGTACGGATGGTCTGGTTCGCGGCAATGAAGTGACCGATACCGGATCACAGATCAGCGTACCCGTTGGTCCGAAAACACTGGGACGCATCATGAATGTGATCGGTGAGCCAATTGATGAGCGTGGTCCCATTGGGGCAAAACAGGTTGCTCCCATTCATGCGGATGCGCCTGATTTTGCTGACCAGTCAACCGAATCAGAAATTCTGGTGACCGGTATTAAAGTGGTTGACCTGCTGGCGCCCTATTCCAAGGGTGGTAAAATTGGCCTGTTCGGCGGCGCCGGCGTGGGCAAGACAGTTTTGATCATGGAATTGATCAACAATATCGCCAAAGGCCACGGTGGTTATTCGGTGTTTGCCGGTGTGGGGGAACGTACCCGCGAAGGTAATGACCTGTATCACGAAATGGTTGAATCAGAAGTTATTGACCTTGAAGGCGACAATTCAAAAGTGGCCTTGGTATATGGACAGATGAATGAGCCTCCCGGAGCCCGCTCCCGTGTGGCATTGTCCGGTCTGACCGTTGCGGAATATTTCCGTGATGTGGAAGGTCAGGACGTGTTGTTCTTCGTGGATAACATCTTCCGCTTCACACAGGCCGGTGCCGAAGTGTCCGCGCTCTTGGGTCGTATCCCGTCCGCCGTGGGTTATCAGCCAACATTGGCCACCGACATGGGTACGCTGCAAGAACGTATTACCTCAACCAACAAAGGGTCCATTACATCTGTGCAGGCGATTTATGTGCCAGCCGATGACCTGACCGACCCCGCACCTGCGGCATCCTTTGCCCATTTGGATGCGACAACAGTGTTGAACCGTGCCATCTCTGAAAAAGGTATTTATCCTGCGGTTGACCCGCTTGATTCAACATCGCGTATTCTTTCCGCCGAAGTTGTTGGGGAAGAACATTATGCTGTAGCCCGTGAAGTTCAGGAAATTCTACAGAAATATAAATCATTGCAGGACATCATTGCTATTCTGGGTATGGATGAGCTTTCAGAAGACGACAAGATTACCGTGGCCCGAGCCCGTAAGATTGAGCGCTTCATGTCTCAGCCGTTCCATGTTGCGGAAGTTTTCACCAATATGCCCGGCAAATTTGTTGAGCTGGAAGATACCATCAAAAGCTTCAGGGAAATTCTTGACGGCAAGCATGATGATCTGCCGGAAGCTTCTTTCCTCATGGTTGGTGGTATTGATGAAGCCATTGCCAAGGCACAAAAAATGGCGGTTGACGCTGCTTAAAGCATAGGGAAGCCTCATGGCCGAAAAGTTACATTTCGAACTTGTTTCACCGGAAAAACTTCTTATGTCCACTGATGTGGATATGGTAGTCGTCCCCGGTGTTGAGGGCGATTTCGGGGTTCTGATCAATCATGCCCCTGTGGTCTCAACACTCAGAACCGGTATTCTCGAAGTTCATAACGGCGACGAGCCACAGCAGCTTCTGGTGCGCGGCGGTTTCGCCGAAGTGAACCCGGAAGGCCTGACAGTTTTGGCCGAGGAAGCCATGCCTTTGTCAGATGTTGATAGGGAAGCTCTGGAAGCGGAACTGAAAAATGCCAACGAAGATGTGGCTGATGCCAAGGATGAAAAGCAATTGGCCGAGGCCAACAAAGTGCGTGACCGACTGGTTGAAATATTAGGTGTGCTTGACCTGGCCGCTTAAAAACGACAGACATAATTTTTTGAAAGCTCTGTAAATTCATTTTACAGGGCTTTTTTTATTGTAAAAACTTATCACTTGGTCAAAATAACTTTTATGTCTGGTTAATAAGGAAGATCAATGGGGCGTTTGTATAATAAAAAATTGATAAGTGGATTATTTCTTTTTGCCATCATGGCGTCATTTTCCCATGGGGCGGATATCACCTTTGGTTATATTGGTCAGCGTATCATTCCTCACGAATATAATTATGAGGGTACGATGGTCGGGGGGCTGTCTGGTCTTGACTATGACCCCAAGACTGAAAGTTATGTGGCAGTAAGTGATGATAGGTCCAAGGAAAACCCTGCGCGTTTCTATGGCCTGAAGCTGGATTATGACATTTCTGGTTTTCATGGCTGGAAGGTGGCGGATGTGCATTTTATCAAGGGTATCGACGGAGCTGTTTTCCCAAAGGCGGATTTCTTTGGAAAATCCTATGTGGATCCGGAATCCCTGAAAATATCACCTTCGGGTAACAGCTATTTCTGGACCAGCGAAGGCCATGCCAAGCATGGGGTTAATCCGTTTGTTCGGGAAATGGCGCTGGATGGTTCTTATCTACGGGACTTTACGCTGCCCAAAAAATATCTGGTAACAGACAACAAAGGCATCCGTGACAATCTGGCCTTTGAAGCCCTGACGGTGACCACTGACAATAAATCCCTTGTGATTTCCACCGAAGGACCGCTCAAACAGGACGGGCAGGAGGCTGATGCTGGTCATGGCGCTCTTGTGCGGCTGTTGCAGTTTGATATTGAAACGGGTCAGGCGATCCATGAATATGTTTATTCACTGGAGCCAGTCCATAAAGAGCCACTGCCGGTCGGTAATTTCTCCGTCAATGGTGTTGTGGATATTCTGGCCCTGAACAGCAATGAGTATATTATTGCGGAACGGTCCTTTTCCTTCGGGGTAGGGTTATCGGTAAGGCTTTATCTGGTGAATCTTGCGGGCGCAACAGATGTTTTGAGCCTAGAAAGTCTGCAAGGATCCCAATATCAGATAGCAGATAAAAAATTGCTGCTTGATCTTGGTGAACTTGGCATTACCATTGATAACATAGAAGGCATGAGCTTTGGCAAGATGCTAAAGGATGGCCGCCGGAGCCTGATAATGATCTCCGATGATAATTTCAGTTTTGCGCAGGTGACGCAGATATTGGCCTTTGCCGTGAATGGTTTGAATTAGAGAGTGGCGTAGATATGAAAACAGGTAAAAGAAAAATAATTTTTGTCAGTATGGTCTTGTCACTGATGGCATCCTCCGCTCAGACCATTGACCTGAATCCGGCCACTATCAAGGCACAGGTCGCCGGCTATAAAGCCGCCTTTACTTGTAGCGCTACGTTCAATGGTGGCAAATCTTTTGACATGATCAAGCAGGATGAGCTTACGGGTATTCGGGTGGATTATCGGGAATATTATGATGCGCTACCTGATGCTAAAATCCACACCAAAGAGAAATATGTCTCAGCCTGGTATAGCGATGCTATGCCGCCACGCTTTGCCGTATGGCGGCCCGGTCTGGGCTGTACTCAACTGCCCACGGGTGCCGATCTGTCCATGCGGGAACATGTGGCAACTGCTGACCTGAGTTATATGCGTATCATGAGCATCGAACCCTGGCCTTTTGGCAATGGTGTGTCAGAAAGAGGGAATACGACAGAGGCCCTGCAAGAGATTATCAATGATGCCTTCACAACCCATAAATATGGTGATCCAACTGTGATGAGTGCGGCATTAGTGACAACTCCAGATAAATTGCTGATCGAACAATATAAGGCGGACTATACGCCCTATACATCCCAGCGCACATGGTCGACGGCGAAATCTATTGCCGCCAGTGTAATCGGGGTTGCGGTTGAAAAAGGTTTGCTGGATGTCAAGGCACCAGCCAATATCCCCGAATGGTCTGCCCCCGGTGACCCGCGACAGAAAATAACACTTGAAAACCTGCTTCATATGGCTAGCGGGTTGGATAGTACAGCCGCTGGAAACCGCACTAGCTTTGTCTATTACGGCGGCTCTCTGGTCACCGATAAGGCCACCAGAAACATGCTGGAGGCCGCGCCAGGCAGCCGTTATAAATATGCTAATAATGATACCATGCTGGCTATTCGTAGTTTGAGGGCAACTCTTGATGACGATGATAAAATGCTAAAATTCCCGGCGGAAGAATTATTTCGTAAAATCGGTATGCATAATACTATTGCTGAAACTGACTGGCAGGGGAACTTTATTATGTCCAGCCAGGTCTGGACTACGCCGCGGGATCTGGCCCGCCTCGGCATCCTTTATCTGAATGATGGCCTGTGGCGGGGGAAACGTATTCTACCCGAAGGCTGGCGTGATTATGTCAGCACAGCCGCCCCTGCACAGCCGCCAAAATTCAGGCGGGATGGTTCGGTCTCAGCCGGTTACGGGGCGCAGTTCTGGCTATACCCAAGCCGTTTCTCTGGCATGCCCGATGATGCTTTTTCCTCTGCGGGCAATCGGGGGCAATATATGATGATCATCCCATCGCGAAATCTGGTGATCATACGGCGTGGCTATGACAGTGCCGATGGCCAGCGATTTGATATTGCTAGATTTTCGGCGGATATCTTAAAGGCTTTGGAGTGATCAAAATTCTACATTTACCGCATCTGAAATGAAATGCATCAGGGGCGCTGCCGCCTCAAAAGTGCTGATCACTTCATCAACGAAGGCTGCTGTGCCGGTCATATCAGTATCATTTAAGACCTTCATGGCGAAAAAGCTTTTCCGTTTTATGTCATCCATATGGTGTGAGTCCGGATCAAAATCCCGAGGCGTTCGTTTCAGGCTGTCGCCCCGAATGCCGCCAAACTGATTCACTAATGCTTTATCTTCGATGATATCCTGCCATTTGCCGGGCTTGTCCACAATATGCGTCCGGATGTTTTTGAGGGCATCACTGGGGGGTGCCCAGATGCCTCCGCCATATCGGATATTATCCGCTTCAAGATGGACATAAAAACCGGGTGCATGGGCATCCTTGCCCATCCTGTGGCGGAACTGGGCAGCGGCATGTTCTTTATAGGGACGTTTATCTTTTGAAAAACGTACATCACGGTAAATGCGAAACATGGACCCCTTGTTGGGTCGGGGGTCGGCGTTATAATGGGGCGAAATTTCCCGTAATTTCGGGGCAATGGCGGAAATGAAGGCACTGACCGGGGCGACGACCTTGTCCTGATAGCGGGTTTTGTTATTAGCAAACCACTCCCGATTGTTATTCTGTCTCAGGTCGTTGAAAAAAGCCCAAAATTCTGTATTAAAGCCGGAAAATTGATCAGTCATATTGTTGTCTACCTTAGTGATTCCCTGAATTCCGCACAACCGCAATGGCGATAGAATGTGGAAGCCAGAGAGCATAATATCGCCATGGGTAATGTCAGAATGGGGGAACATATCAGGACAAAGATATAGATCGCTTCAGGCTCTGGCGCGGTTCCTGCCAGCAGGTCAATCTGAAAATAATATTTGGCAGCCCACAATAGTAACGCCACAATACCGATTAACGGTAAACCACCGGTAAGGGTAGCAGCCAGCATCCGAAAAGTATTCTTGCGGGTCATGTCCCAGGATGTGGTAAAGCGTAAAGATTTGCCAATGGTCAGGGACGAAAAAGCCATGCTAAGCCGCAAGGCTATGAGCAGCAGGAAGCTAAAGATGATAAGTATGCCAAAAATATAGAGCGCATACTCCATTTGCCCCATTTCTGTGATTGTGCCTTCTGAATCGCTCATAACCCTTAAATATAATATACCCCACGTTATGCCAACAGCTGCAACCAGACCCATGCCAAAGAAAATCAGTGAATGGCTGATTACTTTTAGGGTACGGGTAATCAGGGGCCATACTTTTTTGCGGATCAGATGTTCAGGCCCCAGAAGATAGAGTCTATGCCACAGGATAATTACCGGAATAGCCCATATGAATGTGGTCAATACCAAAATAGCAAAGGACAGGTTGAAGCCTTCCGGCATATTTACCATAGTTGAAGTTACGGAAAATACCGGATCAAGTGCGCCGGAGAAGCCAGCCAGACAAAAAGGCAGGGCCGCTAAAATGGAAATCATGACATGCTGAAATTTATAATGCCATAAACAACCATATGCCTGACGAATTGAGGAGTTGATAGATAATTCAGTACATTCAAAATTCATAGACTATATCTTTACTTCTAAATTCACTAAGGGTCCGAAATACCGAACCAGTTCAGCATACAGGGGTCGTTTAAATTCAACAATGGTCTTTGGCAGCTCGTTCACATCCAGCCATCTCCATGTGCTAAATTCAGGCTGATGGGTTTCCAGGTCAATATCACTATCCTGCCCAAGGTATCGCATGAGATACCATTTCATTCTCTGACCCCGGTATTTGCCTTTCCAGACTTTACCAATCAGATGGTCGGGCAGGTCATATTGTAACCAGTCTTCATGGACCTTTATAATTTCGGCGTTGCGGGAGCCGATTTCTTCTTCCATTTCGCGAAAGGCGGCACGCTCAGGGTCTTCCCCATTGTCGATACCGCCCTGTGGCATTTGCCATGCCGCAACTTCTGTATCAATGCGTTTTGCCACAAAAACCTTGCCCTTTTCATTGAGTAACATGATGCCGACACAGGGGCGGTAGGGCAGAATGGCAGGCTCTTTAAGCATAATTACTTATTCCGTATTTTTTCACAAATTACTATAAACTTGTTTGCGCCCATGATCAAAAAAACTTTACTTGACGAAAGAACAAATATAGAACATTATCCCTCTTTCTGACTAAATATAAGGGATACTTATGATTGAACTCTATAAATTCGGGCCCATGGGGAAAGTCTGCGACCCAAGTCCCTTTTGTGTAAAAGTGGAAGCCTATCTAAAAATGGCCGGTCTTGCCTATGACACCCATAGTGGGAACAAATATTTGCGCCGTGCCCCAAAAGGAAAGCTGCCCTTTATCAGGGACGGCGATGATGTTATTGCCGACAGCATGTATATAATCAGACATCTGGAGGACAAGCATAATGGTGTTCTTGATGGGCATTTGACCCCAGAACAGAAGGCTGTGGCCCATAGCTTTATAAAAATGATAGATGAAAATCTATATTGGACTATGGTCTATTCCCGTTGGGCGATGGACGATAACTGGATGATTTTGAAGGAGGCCTTCTTCGGTTCTCTGCCCTTTCCGTTGAAGCTTTTCGTACCGAATATGATCAGAAAAAATTTACTGAAAACTCTGCAAGGACAAGGCATAGCGCGCCATTCAGCCGCCGAAGTTACGGAAATTGGCGATGGTGATCTGGCGGCTCTATCAGATTATCTGGGTGACAAGCAATATTTTTTTGGTGACCGGCCCAGCAGTCTGGACGCGACAGCTTTCGGCATATTATCCCAAATGCTTCTGTTGGATACTTTCTCGGCACCGGTGTTTGACAAGGCACGGGGTTATAAAAACCTTGTGGATTTTACCCACAGGGTTCAGGATAAATATTTCGGAAATTAAATTTTTACCGGATTGGCTGACGATTGGCGATGGCGGTTATGGGTACAAGCTCAATGCCACGTGCTTTCAGGCCCCGTGACCATTTTTCAAGTTCATTTATGGTCAGGGGAAAGGCCCGTGCCACACCAAGGGCGGCCCCGTATGTGCGGGCCGTATTCTCCAATATAGTGAGGTTCCGCGTAATCTCTGACGCGCTGATGGTATTATCGATATAGAGGTTATTGAGCGCCCGTGGCATGGCGATGCGGCGGGCCAGCTTCGCGGCAACACTGAAGCGGGTGGATCGCGCATCCAGAAACATTAACCCCCGCTCATGCAGATCATTGAGGATGGGCAGCATGTCAGCCTCAGATGCGGTAAATTTTGATCCCATTTCATTGATGACACCCACATACCCTGTGAAGCGTGACAATAACCAATCGAGATTTTTCAGATTATCTCTGGCAGAAGCCCCTGCGAGCAGGGTATGGGGACCGGGGTCATTTTCGGGGTATTTAAGCGGCTCTGTGGGGATCATCAGGAAACCTTCGTGGCCATATTCCCGTCCTTTATCCATCCAGTCCTGCAATTTCCGCCCGTAGGGTGAAAAGCCCAGATCAATCTGTCCCGGCAGTTGTTTGATGGCAAGATCCGATGATTTGCTATTCAGGCCAATTCCGGTGACAAGAATGGCTACCTTAGGCAAGTCACTATTGGAATTGCCGTCCGGTCTGGCATATTCTTTCCAGGCGACCATGGAATCCGGTCCAAGCACAGGCAAGGGCCCGTTGGCGCCCATCATGACAAGACCTTCTATGGGAGCCTTGACCAGACTTATGCCAGCAACCCTGTCATCAGGTTCCGTTTCCGGAATAAGTTCTGGTGTTTTATCGGGCCGTTTTTCTTCGACGATCTTTGTTTCAGGCGGCGGAATCTCGCTGGCAATAACAATATCATGATTGCTATCCGCAGGATCATCGCCATTCTTTGCCGCCGCAATATCCGGATTTTCATCCGGAGCAGGTGTCACATCAGGGGAAAGGGATAACCAGACAAAGCCTGTTCCCAGAATGACGAATACAAATACCCATGCGGCAATGAGTGGCCGGACAGTCCTGTGACGTGTCATGCTTGTTAGTTCTGGCGCGTCAACCATTGGTGTTAATCAACATTCCTTGCTATGGCCATACCATGTAAAAGATTGATGGCGTAATTCAGTTGATAGTCATCCTGAGCCGTTGTTAATACCGGTTCTTTATCTTTCTTATCAGCACCCACTTCACTATCATCCGTGGCTTCATTTGAATTGCTCTCGGAATTTTCCTCGGCGGCTTCATTATCATTCTGATCTGCCGTGTCATCTGAATCACCATTTGGGTTTGCCAGACTACCTCTCAGATCATTTTCCGAACGGCTGCGGCTATTGATTTGTTCGGTTTTGTCAAACCTGATCTGCTCAACAAGGATGTCAGGTGTGATACCCTCGCCCTGTATGGAATTACCAGACGGTGTGAAATAATAAGCCGTGGTCAGGCGCATGGCACCGTTGGCCCCAAGGGGCATGACGGTCTGAACCGATCCCTTGCCAAAGGACTGGGTACCGACAACGACGGCCCGCCGATGATCCTGAAGGGCACCGGCAACGATTTCTGATGCAGAAGCAGAGCCGCCATTGATCAGTATAATCATGGGTTTGCCACCAATGACATCACCTTTACGGGCGGGGAACCGTTGTACATGATCGTCGTTTCTGGTGCGGGTTGAGACAACTTCACCGCGTTCGAGGAAAGTGCTGGATACGGCGATAGACTGATTGAGCAGGCCACCGGGATTATTGCGTAGATCAAGAACAACTCCCTGAAGATTGTCGCCAAGCTCTTCCTTGATTTTATCCAGAGCTTCCAGAAGTCCGCTCTCGGTTTTTTCTGTGAAAGAGGAAATGCGGATATATCCCACCTCTCCTTCAAGGCGGTGACGCACGGATTTGATGGTAATCGTGTCGCGGGTCAGGGTAATTTCCAGCGGTGCTTTTTCGCCTTTTCGTATGACGGTCATCACAATATCTGTGCCAATTTCGCCCTTCATCTTGCTGACGGCTTCGGTCAGGGTCAGGCCCATCACCTGTTCACCGTCAAGCTTGGTAATATAGTCACCGGCCTGTATGCCAGCGCGGGATGCGGGCGTGTCATCAATGGGGGATACCACGCGCACAACACCTTTATCCAGCGTTACTTCCATGCCAAGGCCACCATATTCGCCCTTGGTCTGGACCTGCATGTCATCAAAACTTTTTGCGGTAAGGTAACTGGAATGAGGGTCCAGTGAGCTTAACATGCCATTGATGGCAGCCTCGATCAGTTCTTCGTCAGTGACGTCACGGACATATTGTGAGCGTATTTTTTCAAAAACATCACCAAACAGATTGAGCTGTTTATAGGTGTCCGAACTTTTGCCCTGGCTGGTCGTTGCACTGAATAGTGTAACGCTGACAATGGCAAGAGATACCACTAGGGTTGCTATATATTTTCTCATTTTTAAAGTACCTTTCTATCCCGTGCCACTATCCATGGCAGCAGGTTGATGGGTTTCCCCATCCGTCTTAATTCCACATATAAATTCTGTCCGGCAACAGCGACGCCTGTTATCGTCGTATCGGCTTCTGTTGCCATTTGTCCGATGGGTTCTCCCTTTAGCACCCATTGGCCTACTTCCGCATCAAGGCGGGTCATGCCAGCCAAAAGCGTATGATACTCCGGTCCGTGGGCGATAATCAACAATTGACCGTAGGATCTGAATTTTCCGGCAAATACAATGCGCCCTTCATGGGGGGAAACCACCGTTGCCCGGGGCAGTGTATGTATGGTAATACCCTCAGAAGACAGGCCTTCCGGCGTTTTTATGCCAAAGGTCCGGTGTATGGACCCGCGCGCCGGTAGGGGTATGGTACCTTTGGCATTATGGAAGGAAATATTGCTACCCGGTAGCGAATCAAGCTGCAAACGTGCCGTATCTGTTGTGGCTGGCTGTGCTTCTGTTCCGGGTTTTTCTTTCAGTCTTTTTGCCGCGGCGATGGCAGCATTTTCCCGTTCTATATTTTCTTTTTTTATCCTATCAACAAGTTCCTTGAGGCTTTTGGCCTGGGCAGCAAATTGTTTTAATTTTTCACGTTCGGCTCTGGTTGCCCGCCGAAGTTCTTTTTGCTTCTGGCGGCGTTCGGCCAGCAGTTGGTTCATTTCAATCTGTTCTTTGGTCAAGGCTTGTAAGATTTCTCTCAGCTCTTGGCGTTCCTTGGTGATCTCTTTGCGGACTATGGCGAGTTCCGTCATATCCTGCCGGATGACTTCCGCACGTTTTTTCAATTCAGGTTGCAGGGTTTTTAAAAGACTGGCACTGCGCAGGCTATTGATGGCTTTATCGGGACGATAGGCCACCATCTCTGCGGGCTGTTGGCTTAGGCGCTGCATGGCGGCGAGGGTTTTTGCCATCTGGCCATAGCGTGCTTTAAGGAATTTTTTAAGATCTTTCTCCCGAACGTTCAACACATCAAGGCGATCCTCTCGTGAATATACGTCGTCTTCAGCATCCTGAATTTTCTTAGCCGCAGTTACCAGATTGGCGCGTAGGTCATTGATTTTCTGATCAAGTGATTTTGATTGTTCTTCAAATATCCGGGCCCTTTCACTTGATGCGGTAATTTTATCCCGCATATCATCAAGGGCCTTTTCATCTGCGGGTGGTGGTGCCGCCCATAAATTTCCCGCCATTATACAGACAAGGGCGATCAGGGTCACACCTGACCCCTTATATTTGATATGGTGAGACGCTTTAAGCAGTGGCATGGCCCTCCGTCATATTAGTGGCGTCGTCTTTCAACAGACAATGCCCTGTCATGGCTTCCGGTTGCTCCAAACCGATTAGGTGCAGAATTGTCGGGGCCACGTCGGCAAGGCAGCCACTTTCCAGAGTATAATTACCCGGTCCATTGACCAGAATAAAGGGAACCAGATTAGTGGTATGGGCCGTGTGGGGCTGTCCGGTTTTCTGGTTTTTCATCAATTCTATATTGCCATGATCAGCGGTAACCAGCATGCATCCGCCAACCTCTTCCAAAGCGTGCTTCAGGCGACCCAGACTATTATCCACGGTTTCAACGGCGATTTTAGCCGCTGTCATAATGCCGGTATGGCCGACCATATCCGGATTGGCAAAATTCACCACGATCAGGTCGTATTTTTGTGAGGTGATGGCGTCCACAAGATTATCAGTTACCTCCGGTGCGGACATTTCCGGTTTCAGGTCATAGGTTGCCACGTCCGGTGACGGGATCAGGATTCGATCTTCACCGTTATAAATTTCTTCACTGCCGCCATTAAAGAAAAATGTCACATGAGCGTATTTTTCAGTCTCGGCTATGCGTAATTGCTTCATGTCATTTCGGGAAATAATCTCGCCCAGCGTATCAATAAGTTCTTCTGACGGAAATAGGGTGGTCATAAAAGCGTTCAGGGCATTGGAATATTCGCTCATGCCAAGGTGATTGCAAAAATTCAGATGCCTGTTCCGCGTGAAACCATCAAAGTCAGGGTCCATCAGTGCGGTCAGAATTTCCCGTGCCCGGTCTGCCCGGAAATTGGCCATTAATAGGGCGTCGCCATCTTTCATGCCGCCATAGTCACCGATGATGGCCGGGAGCATAAACTCGTCACTATTGCCGTCAGCATAACTTGCTTCAATGGCATCAAGGGCGTTTGGAGCGACATTACCGACCGCGTCCACCATGCCGTGATAGGCTTTTTTCACCCGGTCCCAGCGCTTGTCACGGTCCATGGCATAATAACGTCCGGTAACCGTGGTAATTTTCACATTGTCAAAACTGCTGATGTCCTGTTCAAATTTTTCCACAAAGCCCTTGGCACTGCTGGGCGGTACATCGCGGCCATCCAGAAAAGCATGGATAGCTACCGGAATTCCCGCCATAGATAACGTTTTTGCCAATGCCACCATATGATCCTGATGACTATGAACCCCACCCGGTGACAGCAATCCCATCAGATGGCAAGTGCCGCCGGTAGATTTCAGGCTGGCTATTGATGTTTTTAAAGCCTCAATATTAGAAAAGTTACCATCTGCGATAGACTTGTCAATGCGCGGCAGATCTTGCAACACCACGCGCCCCCCACCCAGATTGGTATGACCCACTTCAGAATTGCCCATTTGTCCGTCCGGCAGCCCCACTTTCAGGCCACTGGTTTCCAGATAGCCCAAGGGGCAGGATTGCGTCATTTGGTCGAAATTTGGCGTATGCCCGAGGGTAATGGCATTGTCCACGGACTCCGCACGGCTACCCCATCCATCAAGAATGCACAGAACGACAGGTTTGGGCGACTTTAGGCTGTTCATGATTGTTTAATATTCCATTTTCAAATCTATAATTACTTTATACCAGACTGTAGGTTAAAGAGGCGTAAAATCAATCCTTATGATAAGGGTGCCCCGATAAAATACACGATGCCCGGTAAAGCTGTTCCGTCAGCATGGCCCGTACCATCATATGGGGCCAGGTCATCTGGCCGAGAGAAAGCAGCCGGTCTGCCCGTTTCTTGATCGGGGCGGCGTAGCCATCTGCCCCGCCAATAAGGAAGACGAGATGGGCTATCCCATTATCCTGATAGTCACGAATAAGATTGGCAAATTCTTCACTTCGCAGGGGTTTCCCCCTCTCATCAAGGGCAATGACACAGGCATTATCAGGTATCGCTTTCAGGATCAAATCACCTTCTCGTGACAGCCGTTCCGCACCCTTAATGGGTCGTTTTTCTTCCACTTCGATGATTTTGACGGGCCAAGGACAGCGTTTGAGATAGATTTCTATCTGCGTTTTTTCCGGCCCTTGTTTCATTCGGCCCACTGCGATGATGGTAAGTTGCATGCCTTTAGCTGCTTAACACCTTATCTGGTGTAAAGTCATCGGGGCTGATATCCATATTCCACATCTTTTCCAGATTATAGAAACTGCGTACTTCTGGCCGGAAAATATGGATGATGGCATCGCCGGCATCGATCAAGACCCAGTCAGCCTTTTCAAGTCCTTCAACTTTAGCATTGCCATGGCCGGATTTCTTGATATTTGTCACCAGATGATCGGCAATGGCCGCTACCTGTCTTGTGGAACGACCGGATGCGATTATCATCGAATCGGCTATGCTGGATTTTCCTTTAAGGTCTATGGAAATGATTTCTTCCGCTTTGTCGTCTTCCAGAGAGTTAATAATAACTCCCAAAAGAGTGTCCGTACTATGCGGCTCAATAGAGGACGAAGTTTCGTCTTCCGTGATATGATTACTAGGCAATTTTTTATGTAACCTCTTAGGTTTAAAGTTTTTTCCGTCGTATCTCAGTTGATGATAACGGATTCTGTATATCCCGGATAAAAGTCCATGCCGGGGCTTTTTTCGTGCTGAGTTTAGCGGCTTGATTTTCAGGGATTTGATCGCCTTTGAAAAACGTTGCAGCCTCACTCGTTTCAACGGCCTTAGAATACATCGGACGATCAAAAATCGCAAATGCTACTGTCCGGGCTATTTTTTTCCAGTCTTTCCACTGAGAAAATTGCGCCAGATTATCAGCACCCATCAGCCAGATAAAGCGGGTTTCCGGCAGCAGAGTTATAATCCTGTCCAAGGTGTCTGCCGTATAACGGGTACCTAAGTGATTTTCCAGATCAGTGACATAAATACGGTCATCATCAGCCATTGCTATTGCTGATTCCATACGCTCTATAAAGGCGGCCATATCATCGCTTGGTTTCAGGGGGTTCTGCGGCGAGACCAGCCACCATACCGCATCCAGATCAAGCCTTTCCAGTGCGGAAAGACTTATTTCCAGATGGGCATCATGGGCTGGATTAAAAGACCCGCCAAGCAAGCCGATCTTTTTCCTGTGCCAATTCCCTTTGGGGAAAATATTAGGCTCTGGTTTGACCATTGCTTCTTACCTGATATTTATAACTGGTGAGCTGTTCCAGTCCCACTGGACCACGGGCATGCATCTTTCCGGTAGATATACCGATCTCGGCCCCCATGCCAAATTCGCCGCCGTCGGCAAATTGGGTGGATGTATTATGCATGACAATGGCACTGTCAACAAGGGTCAGGAATTTTTCCGCAGTCTCAGAATTTTCCGTAATGATACTATCCGTATGTTGGGAGCTATATGTCGCGATATGGTCGATGGCCCCCTGTATCCCGTCCACTATTCTGATGGACAGAATGCTATCAAGATATTCCGTATTCCAGTCTTCTTCCGTGGCGGGCAGGATTGTGCTATCCAGCGCAAGCACGGTTTTATCACCGCGTAATTCACATCCTGCAAATTTCAGGGCATCCATAATGGTGGGCAGGTGGCTATTTAAAACGGCCTGATCAATCAGCAGGGTTTCTGCGGCCCCACATACACCCGTGCGGCGCATTTTGGCATTGAGCGTGATGGCAACGGCTTTTTCCAGATTGGCATCTGCGTCCACATAGACATGACAAATACCGTCAAGATGGGCCATGACCGGAACCCGGCTGTCATTCTGCACCCGCTCAATCAGCGATTTACCGCCCCGGGGCACAATAATATCCACGTATCCCACAAGGCCAAGCATTTCCCCGACCGCAGAACGGTCCTGTGTCGGGATAAGCTGGATACAGTCGGGGCTGAGACCCGCTTCTTCCAATCCCTGAACCAGACAATCATGGATAGCGCGGTTTGACAGGGCGCTTTCACTGCCGCCGCGTAATATGGAGGCATTGCCAGATTTCAGGCATAAGGCCCCGGCATCAGCGGTCACATTGGGCCGGGATTCGTAGATGATGCCGATCACGCCTAAAGGAACCCTAACCCGTGAAATATTCAAGCCACTGGGCTGGTCCCATTGTGCCATGATACCGCCTACGGGGTCGGGCAATTCTGCAATGGCTTCGAGGGATTTGGCGATTGCTTCAATTCTCTCATTATCCAAAGCCAGACGGTCAAGCATCGCCCCGGCGAGCCGCCGTGCTGTGGCGATCTCCATATCTTTGGCATTGGCCGTGATAATGTTATCTTTATCAGCCCGAATGAGGCGCGCCGCTGATGTGAGTGCCTTGTTCTTTTGTTTTGTAGGCGCATTGGCCAGTGTGCCTGCCGCTGCCTTTGCTGCCTTGCCCATTTCCAGCATCATATCTTTAATGGTTTGTTCTGTCGTCATGGGTGTCTGCTTTCAGTTTATGACAAGGTCGTTGCGGTGGATGATTTCATCACGACCACTATAGCCTAATATTTGTTCGATTTCATGGCTTCTGTGGCCCATCAGACTGACAGTATCCTGTGCGTTATAGGCAATTAAGCCCTGTCCGATGATATTACCGTTTATGGTCATAATACGGATGGTATCGCCTCTCTCGAAAGACCCTTCGACGCGGACAATTCCAGCGGGTAGCAGACTCTTGCCTGACATTAAGGCTGTGACCGCGCCATCATCAATAATCAGTTCTCCCGAAATATCCAGACTGGCGCCGATCCATTTTTTCTTGGCAGCGAGGGGATTGCCAGAAGCATGGAACCACGTGCCTTTGGCACCGTTAAAATATTCTTGCACGGGGGAGTGTGCCGTTCCGTTGGTGATCACCATATTGCAGCCGCTGGCAACCGCGATTTTGGCCGCAGCGATTTTGGTTATCATACCGCCTGAGCCAAAGCCTGTGGAGACAGGGTCCCCTGCCATGGCTTCTATATCGCTGGTGATTTGCTCAACCTCGTCAATCAGTATTGCACTGGCATTATGATTGGGGTCAGCAGTATATAGCCCGTCTATATCGGATAGCAAAAACAGACAGTCGGCCTCACACATGCTGGCAACGCGGGCGGCAAGGCGATCATTATCGCCGTAGCGTACTTCATCGGTGGCGACGGTATCATTCTCATTGATCATGGGAACCACATTCAGCTCCAGCAGGCGATTAATGGTATTGCGGGCATTGAGATACCGTCTGCGTTCTTCCGTATCGCCGTAGGTAAGGAGAATTTGTGCCATGGGAATGTTCTGTTTTCCCAAAATAGTGCGGTACGCGGTGGCAAGTTCAATTTGACCTACGGCAGCGGCAGCCTGATTTTCTTCCAGCTTCTTGCTCATGGACAGATTCAAAATTCTGCGCCCAAGACCGATGGAGCCGGAAGAAACCAATATAACCTGATAGCCGCGTTCTCTGAGGAAGGCCACATCACGGGCAATGCCTTTGAGCCAGCCCACACGCAGTTGACCATTATCCTTATCAATCAGCAGCGCACTGCCGATTTTGATAATGACACGTTTCCAACCTTCACTGTGGCAGGTGATGATATTGTCTGTATTCTCAGTCATGTTGTGGCTCAGGGTTAAACGTTAGATGGGGGACCAACCGTCGTCCCGGGTTTCCTCTTCTTCGTCATTTTCGTTATATGCCGGTCGGGTTTCTTGTTTTATTTCAATCTCTTTGGCATGGTCAATATTTTTCAGCAACGCGCGCAGCATTGGTTCGACCCCAAAATGGGTTACCGCAGAAATGGGAACAATAGGCGCCTTTGTCACAGCGCGCAGCTCTTCTGTCAGCATCTCGATCAGCTCACTGTCCAACGCATCACATTTGTTCAGCCCGATTACCTCCGGTTTTTCCGACAGACCACCGCCGTATGATTTTAGCTCATGGCGAATGGTCTTATAGGCTTCAACCACATCCTCGCCCGTGCCATCAATCATATGTAAAATAGTGGTGCAGCGTTCGATATGGCCTAAAAACCGATCACCCAGACCGTGGCCTTCATGGGCACCTTCGATCAGACCTGGAATGTCAGCTACGACAAATTCTCTCTGGTCCACATGGACAACGCCTAATTGGGGTTTTAGGGTCGTGAAGGGATAATCGGCAATCTTTGGCTTCGCTCTGGATACCGCAGACAGAAAAGTTGACTTTCCCGCATTGGGTAACCCCACAAGTCCGGCATCAGCCATCAGCTTCAGCCTTAGCCATACCCACATTTCTTCAGCAGGGCCGCCGGGGGTCGTACGCCGTGGTGCCTGATTGACAGATGATTTAAAGGCCGCATTACCGGTGCCCGGATGACCGCCCTCCAGCATCATGACAACCTGGCCTTCTTCAGTCAGATCGGCCAGCATGACACCGTAATCTTCATCAAATATCTGGGTGCCGATGGGAACCTGAAGAAAATTGTCCTCGCCCTTGGCACCGGTACGGTTTTTGCCCATACCATGACCACCGCGCCCGGCCTTGAAATGTTGGCGGTAACGATAATCGATCAGGGTGTTCAGGCCGCTGACGGCCTCAATCAGAATATGGCCGCCACGGCCACCATTGCCGCCGTCCGGCCCACCGAATTCAACACATTTCTCACGCCGAAAGCTGAGGCAGCCGTCTCCACCGCCACCTGACTTTATATAAATTTTGCTCTGGTCAAGAAATTTCATATAGCTAGTCTATCTACAAATAAGAAAAAGGGGAATGAAAATCACTCCCCTTTTGGAATTCTATCAATGGAAAGATGTAAGTTTTAGGCTTCGTCTACACAGACATAGCTGCGTTTTTGTTTGCCTTTATAGAAACGCACTTTCCCAGATGTCAGGGCAAATAGGGTGTGATCCTTGCCCATACCAACATTGTCTGCCGGGTAGAATTTTGTACCCCGTTGGCGAACGATGATGTTGCCGGGTATAACAATTTCACCAGCATATTTTTTTACACCAAGACGACGACCCGCTGAATCGCGACCGTTATTTGAACTACCGCCAGCTTTCTTATGTGCCATTGTTATTTCTCCTTGGTTGTATTAGTGGTTTTTTTTGCAGCAGGTTTCTTTGCTGCGGGTTTCTTAGCTGCTGCTTTTTTCGGTGCTGCTGCCTTTTTTGCGGCAGGCTTCTTAGCGGCGGCTTTTTTTGCTGCGGGCTTTTCGGCTGCTTTTTCTGTTTTCGCAGGAGCTGCCTTTTTCGCTGCCGCTTTCTTTACCGTAGCTTTGCCAATTTCAAGAATACGCAGGACCGTCTGATGCTGACGATGGCCATTTTTCCGACGATAATTCTGTCGGCGTTTTTTCTTGAAAATAATGATTTTTGCGGCGCGGGACTGTTCCAGAATTTCGGCGGTCACAACGGTACCTGAAATTGTTGGGCTACCTACTTCAACGCCTTTGTCACCACCAACCATCATGACATGGTCAAGTGTTACTTTGGCGCCGGTTTCACCATCCAGCTTTTCAACTTTAATAACATCACCAGCAGCAACTTTATATTGCTTTGCGCCGGTTTTGACGACTGCAAACATATTTGTTTCCTTGTTTTTCTTCTGGTCATAGCCGGTAACTAAATTCTATTAGTATTTTAAGACCGGGTTATGACGAATTGTCATCTTTTTTATGCGGGACTCATGTCCCGATTAAGAAAGTGGCCGAAATATAACGTTCCCGGACCTTCTGTCAAGGGATTTTATGGCATTTAAGGGTAATAATCAGCCATTTTCCGCTAAGGCAGAAAGTGCATCAGTATCTTTTAGGAAAACTTTATGGGCGCCGTCCAGGTCAATGAGGCCAAGTTTATGGAGGTTGGTGAACTGACGGCTAATGGTTTCAACGGTAAGTCCCAGAAAATCTGCAATGTCTGACCGGCTCATGGGAATATCCACTTCATCCCCATTACCCTCGTTCAGGCGACCTGATTTTTCCCACATGGTGAGCAGGAAGGTGCAAAGTTTTTCCTTGGCATTTTTCCGACCCAGAAGAAGCATTTGATCATGGGTAGAATCCAGTTCGGTACGGGTCATGTCAAAAACCCTCTCACCCAATGCCGGAAATTCCCGGAAAGATTCGATGATTTTTGTCCGGGGGAAGCGGCAAATTTCCACATTGGTAATGGCTTCGGCGGTATAGCTGTATTTATCCTTGCAGGACAGACCAAAAAAATCACCCGCAAACAGAAAGCCTGTTATCTGCCGCCGACCGTCAGATAACATTTTTGAAATGCGCACTGAACCGCTTCTGATATTATAGATATATTCGGCGTCCTCATCTTCAGAGCAGATTACCTGTTTGGCATTTTTATGAAAATCAGTAGATATTTTTGAAAAGCTTTTTAATTCATCCGTGTCCAAAACATTACATAATGATATATGCCGTGACGAACAGCCGTCGCATGCGGAATTATATGGACAATTGTTTGTTGCCAGTCGGATAGACGTTTCTGGTTTTGAACCAGAAAAACGATAGGGTGACATGCTCAATTTACTAAGTCCCTGAATAAATACGTACATTATTATTGGCAGGTTATATTAAACCCATATTTTTTTATTACTTTAGTTATATACCTGATTTATCAAAAAAATACACGGGAAGAACATAAAAAAGTTAACGTATCTGCGGGATACGTAGAAAATAATACAAATATATTGCTAATTTCCCACCAAGATTAACTCGAGTTTCCACAATAATAGATACTTGACAGGGGTCAAATTTCTCCGCACTCTGTAAAAGTATAATGTATCCATGTAATAAAAGCAGGAGACAGAAAATGTCAGAACAGGTAAAATATATTGTAGGCTATGACGGTGGAGAGCTTAGTCTGCGGGCCGCGGAACTTGCCATTGAAAAAATGAAAGCACGAGGCGGCGGCACCCTATTGCTGACCTATGTTGTTGATTGGTCTGAATTTGAAGTGATGTCCGTCGAGGAGTTGGCCGTACGTCACAGCCAGCATATGGAACAGCTGGAAACTGCCGAACATGATATTATGGAGCCGGCGCGCGAAAAACTCGAAACTGAGGGCATCACAATAGAGAGTTTTGTTCAGGTTGGTCATGCGGCAGAGGTTATCACAGCGCTGGCAGATGATCATAAAGTTGATCAAATCTTCATCGGTCACAAGAGCAGCGGTTTGCTGGCTAAACTGGGACTGGGCAGCGTGGCTTACGGCATATTACAGAAAGCCAAGGTTCCGGTAACAGTGGTACCTTAAAATCCGTAGGTTACAGATAATTTGATATTGCGACCGGGCATGGGCAACAGGTCTTTCAGGAAAGACGTATGTTGTCTGCGTTCGGCATTGCTCAGGTTCTTACCCTGAAGCCGGATGGTTAAATCCCGTTCTTCGCCATAAGGACGCCAGAAAAAATCCAGATCAATCTCGGTATATGCTTTTGTTTCCAGTTCATTTTCGGCCAACCTTGTCTGGCCATCCACCAGCCTGATGTTGCCACTGGCACCAATATATTGTCCCTCATAAGTAAAGCCTGCCGTGGCAGATTTTGCCGGAATACGCGGTAGATTACCACCGTCATTATTAAATTCCGCCCGGATTATATCGCCCGAAAGCTTCAGCCACAGATTATGATCGTTTTTTGTGAATAGAAGGTAGCTGCTTTCCAACTCCGCGCCGTAAAAACGAGCATCTCGCTGTTGAAACGCCAAAACATTTAAACCGTCCTGCTGCAGACCTGTGAAACTTTCGGAAATAAAGTTATCATACCAAGTGTGGTAGACATTGACATTGGCCGTAAAACGTTCGCTTTCCTGTTTCAGGGTCAATTCCAGACTAGTGGCCTTTTCTTTGGTCAGTTTTATATTGCCCAATTCAAAGGCACTTGTGGCTAGATGCGGCCCGTTAGAGAATAACTCTTCTGCCGTTGGCGCTCTTTCTGTGCGACCTAGGGACAGACCGATCAGGCTGTTTGTCGTGGGGTGAATGGCAGCACCGGCAGAAAGGCTTATATTGTCGAAACTGCGTTTTTGGCCCAGACTTTTATTTTCCACCGTCTGATGATCATAGCGGGCACCAAATTCAAGGGTCACCGGATCGAGACTTATCTCCTCAACGGCAAAAATACCCCATTGCAGGGTTGTTGTGGGCGGGACAAAAGCCTCATCACCAATGGCTTCAAAATCCCGTTTGCGGATTTGCATGCCCATTGAACCATGGAGAATGCCCATTTCCCGCTGGATCACTTCGATACGGCCTTCCCATCCCTCATTGGCGAAAATAGTTCCAATATCCGCTCCTTCCAGCTCTTTATGTTCGTAATCACCGTAACCAAATCGCAGCCGGGCTTCTTCGAATATCAGGAATTCATGCGCCAGATTGCCTTTCACATCGAAACGTTTCTGGTCAAGGGCGATACGCACCGCTTCATCATCATCCCCCGGCACGCCGTAATTGCTGTCATTCAGGCTGAAGGACAGTCCGAATATGGCCTCTTGCCCGATCCAGCTTAACCCGACCGTACCGCCCTTATTGTCCACATCGGAATTTTCAACCGTCCCGAATGTGCTTTCTTCCCCTTGCGCGCGCAGGATATCACTTTTGGCGAATGCTGGAATATCGTAGTTGGCAGAATTTCTGAAATAACCGTCAATATGCAGCACAAGTGCCGTGTCTTCAGATCCGCCGAGGCGGGCATTTAAGGCCAGCCCGCCGGAATAGTCCTTTGCTGCGGAGCCATAGCCAAGGCGTGTTCGGCCCGTGAGCGGGGCATCGGGAATAATGCTCGGAATGCGGCCATCAATGATATTGACCACGCCACCGACCGCATTGCTGCCGTAAAGCAGGGTGCTGGCACCGCGCAGGACTTCTATGCGTTCTGCGGTGAGGGGATCGGCGGCCACAGAATGATCAGGTGAAGTGCTGGAGGCATCGATACTGCCGATGCCGTTTATCAGGATGCGTATGCGGTCACCGCCCAGTCCGCGAATGATCGGGCGGCTGGCCCCCGGCCCAAAAAAACTGGATGAAATACCAGGAATGCCAGACAGCGTTTCACCTATGGTGGCTTCCATGCGCTGTTCAAGCTCATCAAGCCCGATCAGGCTGCTGCCCTGCATGACGTCAAGGCGGGTTTTGCTGTGAGGGGCGCCAGTGGCGAAAATTTCTTCCATTTCATGGCCGTGATAATGGGGGTTTCCCTCCTCTTCATCGCCATAAACAGATGTTGTGGCTGATAAAAAGGCTATCACTGCCATGGTATAATATATTATCTTCTTCACACTAATCATTCGCCTGTTTCTGAACGAAAAACACTATGTTATAATGTATCAATAAAAGCAAGTGTTATTTGTCACTCATCCGTGAGAAGACGATCGATTAGGGCGTGGGCGCTGGGGGAGTTCCAGTGGGCGGAACCGGTCATGAGACCTACCTGTTTGCCATCCTTGTTGATCAGGATAGTTGTGGGATAGCCTATGGTTTTCATGGCGGTACCCAGAATACCCTTTTCATCATGATAAAGGGCAAGATTTTTGACACCGATTTTATCAAGGAACATGCGCGAGGGTTTGACGCCGCCTCGGTCAACAGAAATGGTGATTACTTTAAAGTCATCATTGCCCCGTGCGATTTGCAGGGCATCAAGGTCTGGCATTTCTTCACGACAGGGGAAACACCATGTGGCCCAGAAATTAACCAGAAGAGTTTGGCCGGGATTTTTTTGAACAATATCATTGAGGGTGAAGGCATTGTCTGCTTCATCCCTGATTCTTATATTGGGGATAGCCGGCCGGTCAGGATAGGTTCTGAATAGTACTTTTCCGCCCTGCATACTGCTGTCCAGAGAAATCAGCTCGACTTCGCGAGTGGCATCGGTGGTATCCTTTGGTCCTGCCAGAAAGATTGCACCAACTAAAAGGGCAACTAAGGCCACAATCATTATAAGATTTTTATTCATACTCTCAGCTTTTTTAACGAAAATCAGACCATAAACTAGGGGTATTGTGCGAAATACACAAGGGGCTATTCGTTCAGTTTTTTGTGATCAGATTCTATAAAGCTTGCCTAAGGCACTGGATTATCGTATTTCCCGCACTTATACTATGTTTCAGTTTTGGGAATGAGTGAAGATCATGGCATCTGAAAAAAACACATCATCGGGTCAGGCCAATAGCCTGTGGGGCGGCAGATTCGCCGTTGGTCCAGCGGAAATCATGGAGAAAATCAATGCTTCTATTGATTTTGACAAGATTTTATATGGGCAGGATATTAGTGGCTCTATCGCACATTGCAACATGCTGGTGGCACAGAAAATTATCTCAGGTGATGATGGCGATAAAATTCTGGCCGGGCTGGATCAGGTCAGATCAGAAATCGAAGCCGGAAATTTCACTTATGATCCCAAGCTTGAAGACATCCATATGCATGTTGAATCACGGCTTAGCGAGATTATTGGTGATGCGGCCGGACGGTTGCATACGGCCCGTTCGCGCAATGATCAGGTAGCCACCGACTTCAAGCTGTGGGTGCGGGATGCCATGGATCAGATGGATCAGGCCCTGAAAGGTCTGCAAGTGGCCCTTGTGAATAAGGCAGAGCAGAATGCTCATGTGATATTGCCGGGTTTCACCCATCTGCAATCGGCACAGCCAGTGACTTTTGGTCATCATCTGTTGGCCTATTTTGAAATGTTTACACGGGACCGGGACCGGCTGCGGGATGCGAGGGGACGGTTAAATGAATGTCCGTTGGGTGCGGCGGCTTTGGCGGGGACGTCCTTTCCCATAGATCGCCATCAGACGGCAGATGCCCTGAATTTCCGAAGTCCTACGGCCAATAGTCTGGATAGTGTCTCTGACCGGGATTTTGCACTTGAATTTCTGAGTGTGGCGTCCATCTGCGCGACCCATGTGTCGCGTCTGGCAGAAGAAATTGTTATCTGGTCTTCGGCCCAGTTTGATTTTATCTCTTTAAGCGATAAATTCACCACCGGATCCTCCATCATGCCGCAAAAGCGCAACCCTGACGCAGCCGAACTTTGTCGGGCCAAGGCCGGGCGAATCATTGGGGCATTGAACAGTTTGCTGATTGTAATGAAAGGGCTGCCGCTGGCCTATAGCAAGGATATGCAGGAAGATAAGGAAGCCACTTTTGATGCGGCCAACGCCTTTTCCCTGATCATTGCGGCCATGACCGGTATGGTTGGTGATCTAACGGTCAATGAGGCTTCCATGAAAGCCTCTACGGAAAATGGTTTTATCACCGCAACGGATCTGGCCGACTGGCTGGTGCGGGTGTTGGATATGCCGTTCCGCAATGCCCATCATGTGACCGGCTCGCTTGTGGCGCTGGCCGAAGGCAAGGGCTGTGACCTTGACGGGCTGACGTTGGCAGAGATGCAATCGGTGGAATCAAAAATTAACGAAGATGTTTTTTCTGTACTGACGGTGGAAAGTTCTGTGGCCAGCCGGACTAGCTTTGGCGGAACAGCTCCGGCGCAAGTTATAGCACAGGTAAAGGCGGCGCAAGAACGCATTGAATGATTTCATAAAGGATTAAAAATAATGCGAAAATTAGTAATTATTTTATGCATGGGGGCCCTGTGTCTGGGGGTGGCATCCTGCGGCAAGCGTGGCGACTTATTACCGCCCCCCGGTTATGAAAAATCTTGAATTAGAAAGTAATTGAGTATGGACCATTTTGGTTTCAAACAGGGTGAAATGCATGCGGAAGACCTGAGCATCAGCGATATAGCCGCACAGGTCGGTACGCCTTTCTATTGCTATTCCACGGATACATTGATTCGGCATTATAATGTCTTTTGTGAAGCCTTTACCGGTCACGATTTTCTGCTGTGCTATGCAGTTAAGGCCAATAGTAATCAGGCCATTATCAAGACATTGGCAGATCAGGGCGCAGGCGCCGATGTGGTCTCCGAGGGCGAGATGCGCCGGGTTCTGAAAGCCGGTATTCCGGCGTCGAAAATAGTTTATTCCGGTGTTGCAAAGACGGAACAGGAAATGACTTTTGCCTTAGAGCAGGGCATATTCCAGTTTAATGTGGAATCGGAACCGGAACTTCATCAATTAAGTCGGCTGGCCGACAGCATGGGCAAGACGGCGGCCATCGCCTTTCGCATCAACCCCGATGTGGATGCCAAAACCCATGCCAAGATTTCAACAGGTAAATCGGAAAATAAATTTGGGGTACCCTGGACCCGCGCCCGGGAAATATATGCCGCTGCGGCAAAGCTGCCCGGTATTCGGGTGCAGGGGGTTGACCTTCATATTGGTTCGCAGCTTACAGATCTTGAGCCTTTTGCCGAGGCTTTTCGCCGTATTGTCAAATTGATTGAGCAATTGCGCGCCGATGGTCATGACATATCAGTACTTGATCTGGGGGGTGGGCTTGGAATTCCCTATGACCGGGAGACAACAAAGCCGCCGTTGCCGCTTGAATATGGCGAAATGGCGAAAAATATTGTCGGTCATTTGGGCTGCAAGATTATCATCGAACCGGGCCGTATGCTGGTGGGTAATGCGGGTATATTGGTGTCAAAAGTGATCTATGTGAAACAGGGTGAAAATCGTAAATTCCTGATCATTGATGCAGCCATGAACGATTTGGTAAGGCCAAGCATGTATGATGCCTATCATGAGATTGTCGCAGTGAAGGAACGCGACGGGCCGACCTCTCCCTTCGATGTGGTGGGGCCGGTTTGTGAAACGGGAGATACTTTTGCTCGCGAACGCGAATTACCGGACCTTGCAGGCGGCGATCTGGTGGCGATCAGAACAGCAGGGGCATATGGCGCGGTGATGTCATTCACCTATAATACCCGGCGTCTCATCCCGGAAGTATTGGTAAAGGGCGGGGAATATGCCATCATCCGGTCACGGCCTGATTATGATGACATTATTGGATTGGATATATTGCCTGAATGGTTGGAGTAGAAAATAAACCGATGATTAAAGGAGGCGCTCTATTAACCGGGCTGCTTCAGGCGATTGCGTTATATTTTGTCTATCTTAGCCTTTCCTTGACCGATCTGTGGGGCTATATGCATCCTATGGCACAGCTTGTGGCATATGGACTTTTGGCCTTGGCGATTATCATCGTTATCGCACGCGGGCTGATGGAAAAAAATACAGGGAGCTTGAGGGCGAGCCTGAAAGGGGTGTTCCTTTCTGTTATCTTACTGTCAATTGCAGGAATACTGGCAGGGTCGGATAGCAGAAGGCTACTTGAAATTGCGGTAAAGCCCAGAGCATTATTTGTCTATCCGCTTCCAGAAATCACCATGACCATTACTCCCCCGGAATATAACGGGGCAGAGAAATTTACCGAATATTTCCCTCTGGGTGAAACACCAATTTCAGGATTGAAGCTCATTCCGGAAGGCAGCGACATTACCATACGGGTGACAAATATTGCCTATGCCCCCATATTGATTGCCGGCAAGGAACGTCAGGCGTTTTTATCCGGAAAAGACGGCGGTTTTGCAGCGCATTTTATCTTGAAAGATCAGGTCAGCTGGCAGATCAGGGAAGGCAGCCGCCTGATCGGGGAATGGCCTATTTTTTCATTGTCCGATGAAGCCCCAACCATTGAAAGAGCTGATTTTCGTCACTTAATGACCGGGGAAGGGTTATTTAGTCTGACTCTCAGTTTATCAGATGATTATGGCCTACAGGAGGTCGTTGTGGGGGTAGTGCCCCCTGGGGGTGATACGGACGCCCTCTATGAAAAGGCAAGCATAGCGGCAACGGGTCTCAAGGAATTTTCTGGTGAGACTTATATCAATTTCGCATCTTCTGATTTTGCCGGAAGCAAGGTCGATCTTGTGGTTGAAGCCACAGATCAGGCGGGGCAAAAGATGCGAAAAACCATTTCCGGCATATCATTGCCGGCTAAGGAATTTTCTAACCCTCATTCGAGAAAAATCATTGAAATTAGGGAACGCATAAAGACTGAGCCCGAAATCAGAAAAAAACTGGCACGGCAACTTATGGCATTGGGGCTGGTGCCGGATGACGGGCAAACACCGACCATATATTACATGGCCCTGCGTTCGGCTTATTGGCGTTTGACCAAGCCAAATGGTGATAATGATATCAATAGTGCCCGTGATATCCTGTGGGATCTTGCCAGACAGCTGGAAGAAGGTGATGGGGGCCAGTTTAATAGTGACATACTGGCGCAATTGGCTTCTTTGAAATTGACCCTGTATCAGGGACAGGAAGTGGCCGAGATAAGAAAACAGCTTCAGAAGATTGATAAGGTTATCATTCTGTATCTACGCGGGCAGTCGCCCGCCGATAAGGGCAAGTATGATGTTAAGGGGCTACGTCGTATATATGGGCAAATTCTGACCCATAGCCACTATCAGCGATTTGATCAGGCCATTGAGTTGATTTCTTATCTGGAGCGTGGCTTTATTTATGGTGACAGAGATATCCTGTCGGAGCAGGGCTTCAGGCGTTTTCAGATCGTGAGCCGTGCGCGTGATAAAGTGGATATTCTTAAAAAAACCCAACGTCAGGTCATGTCCTTTGTCTATAAAAACTCTGTAAAACTGGAGCTGGCCAGCCTGGATATTAAATCCACAGACACGGCGGATAATTCGGAAATGTCATATTCCGGCGATATGAAAAAATGGATAACCATTCAGAAGAAACTGGGGATAAGTGTGAGTGATCTGGGCCGTACTTTGGAACAATCCGGCCTTAATATGTCTCAATTTACGGTGGCGGCAAGTGATTTGATGGGCAATGTGGTCCAGAGCATGGAAGCAGGAGATATGGAATCAGCGGTTAGTTATCAAAGCGAAATACTGACCTTGATTAACAGATTGAAAGATATGCTGGATTTGGAAATACAATATCGGGTGAAAAAACTCTAATGAAGTTTCTTCTGAGTTTTTAAAATATCATCAACAGTATTGCATAATTCTTCCAGTGAGAAGGGTTTGCTGATCACATCATGAATCAGGCACTCAAGGTTATGGGCGCGCTGTTGTTCGTGGGAGTATCCGGTCATCATCAGGATTGGTAATTCCGGATTCTCAGAAGATACTTTCAGGGCCAGCGCAATGCCGTCCATTACCGGCATAACGATGTCGGTTAGTAACAGGTCAAAATCTTCCGATGACATGGCGTCAATGGCCGCACCACCATCTTCAACACCAACGGTACTATGTCCCCGGTATTCCAAAGCTCTGCTAACAAACATGCGAACGGCCATTTCATCTTCTGCTATCAGAATATGTGCCATATTTTAAACTCCACTAATCTATCAGTGAAATAATACTGCATAAATATTTACAATATCTTTACGGCACATTTGTGACTAGTTATTTTTCGGCAAAAGTGACGCTGATACTGGTGGCATCATCCGGTGGATTAGGCAGCGAAGTGGAAAAAGTAACCTTTTCCCCCTCTGAAATGGTCGCCGCCGATGATTTGAATGTCCATTCCCGAATGACCTGCCCCTGATTGTCTTTTAGGGAAATTCTGAGCAAGGGCAATTCCAGTGTTTTATCGGTCAGGTTGGAAATATTACCCTCAACTTTTAAAGTTACGACCTTATCGTTCAGAATTTTGCTTGGTATAGTATCTTCAATTCTAAATTTTTGATCGTTGGGAATATCAGCCAGCAATAACGCCGCTTCTCGGTTTTTTTTCTGGGGCGTCGTATTTTCCAGGTCCAGTGATCGATATAGCTTTTGCGAAGGAGGCCAGATTTCACTTATGGTTGTTTGGAATACCAGAAAGCTGGTGATAAATATGACAATGAAAGCGCCCAGACCATACCATCCCCAGAGAATGTCGCCATGTTTATGATTTTGAAGCGCGGGCAGGTTCGAGCCTTTCGGCAGCGGGCGGGGCCGTTTTTTGCGCCGTGCCCGTCTGATGGCAAATTCATCTTCAGTGGCATCCTGTTTGTCAGCATCCGGGCTAGGTGCGGCCGGTTCCGGGGCCGCTTCCGCTACCTGTGGGCTTTCGGCCTCTGTCTCATCGACCAGCGATACATCAATGTCCGGAGCGTCCTCTCGCCAGCTATGTTTGCATTTGGCACATCTGACCACCCGACCATTTGGCAACAGGGCCTTTGGATCAACAACGTAACGTGCAGAACATTCAGGGCAGGTCAGGATCATACAGAAACCTGTAACTCTTGTTATATAATAGGTTTATGGTTTTATATGGTTATAATCAGATGAAATGATTTACGCAAGAGTTCTGAATTTCTCCTAGGGGTGAAATTGTATTATATTTATGAGTTTACGACCCAGAAGTGAGTTGTTATGGTTACGATCAAGATCAAACAACAGGCAATATAAATAGGGCAGGATACAAGTGATCCATTTTGAAAATGTTGGCATGAGATATGGAATGGGTTCGGAAGTATTAAAAGATATTTCCTTTAACCTGAAACCGGGGTCTTTACATTTCCTGACCGGACCCAGCGGTGCTGGCAAGACCAGCCTGCTGAAACTGATGTATCTGGCCCATCGTCCGTCACGGGGAAAAATAACCATGTTTCGGGAGGATGTTGGGGCAGCAACCCGCAGTGAACTTCCCCGTTTCCGGCGCAGAATTGGCACCGTTTTTCAGGATTTCAGGTTGCTGGATCATTTGACCGCAGTTGAGAATGTTGCTCTGCCTCTATGGATTGCCGGGGGTAAGGGGGCTGAAATTGAAGAGCATGTGGAAGAGCTGCTGACATGGGTTGGCCTTGAAGGGCGGATGAAAGCGCGACCCCCTACCTTGTCTGGCGGGGAAAAACAACGTGTGGCCATCGCCCGTGCTGTTATCAAGCGACCCGACCTATTGCTTGCGGATGAACCAACGGGCAATGTTGACCCGGTCATCGCCAGACGGATCATGCATCTGTTTCTGGAATTAAATAAGCTGGGGACAACTACGGTTATTGCAACCCATGACATGGAGGTGGTGAATAGGGTAACGGCAGACCGGATGCATTTGAGTGATGGGCAACTGCAATTATTCGGCGCAGGAGAAACGGTGCCACAGGAAGAAGAATTTGAACCTGCGGAATTTGGAAGCCGCCTTTTGGATCAAAATGAATTTGGTCCTCGCCGATATGTTGCTGATGAAAATGACAGGGAGGATGGGGTGTGACGCAAGCAGTTCATTTCTTACCTGATGAAAAGAGCCATGAGGCAACGCGGTTGCTGCCCTATGTGATGGCGGTTATGGTATATTTAAGTGCCTTGGCACTCATGGGCAGCATGATGCTTCACAAAGGCTTTGGGGAATGGACAGAAACCCTGAGCAACCGCCTTACGGTACAGATTACAACTGCAGATCCAGACATACGATATGCACAATTGCAGGAGGTTACCAAGCTTCTTAGAAATACGCCGGGTATAGAATATGTGCGGGTCCTAAATGACATTGAGATTGAGAAACTTCTGGAGCCATGGCTTGGGGAGGGCAATGTGACAAGTGACCTTCCGGTACCGGATATTCTTGATGTGACCGTCAGCCGCAGCATGACAGTAAACCTGGATGCCTTGCGTGGAATGCTGAGCAAGGTATCAGAAAATATTCATCTGGATGACCATCAGCAATGGCTGGGGCGGTTTCTGCGTTTGATGGACACCGTGGAATATACCGCACTGGGGATTCTGTTGCTGGTGGTGATGGCTACCATTTGTATGGTCATATTTGGCACCAAGGCCGGTATGGCGGAAAACAGGGAAACAATTGCCGTCATGCATCATCTGGGGGCAAAGGACGGTATGATTGCCCGCGCCTTTCAGGACCGGTTTATGAAATATGGTCTCAAAGGGGGCATCATAGGGCTACTGCTGGCCTTTCTTACCCTGACCAGCCTGATATTTTTATCTCGTGACCTGGCCTCAGACTTGGTTAAAGTGCCGGACTTTCCCATCGTACAAGTGGCTATCTTATTGATCATTCCTTTCTTTGCGGCTTTAATAGCCATGATGACAGCACGCATGACCGTCCTGCGAAATTTAGGCCGGATGGTTTGATGAAATATATATTTTATCTGATGATAGGGCTGATATTGATCTGGGTGGTGGGCTTATTCTATTTCATTTATGACCTGTCCCAGTCTGAACCGCCGACAGATATAAAAACCGATGGAATTGTTGTCCTGACCGGTGGGAACAGTCGGCTTCAGGAAGCTGTGCGCCTTTTGGAAAGTGACGTGGCGGATAAACTTTTTATTTCCGGTGTTAATGCAAAGGTGACAGAAGAGGAATTACTTGCCCTGCTTGGCATCTCCAAAAAACTGGCAGATTGCTGTGTTGAAACGGGTGCGAAGGCCCAAAATACCGTGGGCAATGCCGAAGAAATTTCCCTGTGGGTGCAAAAGAGTCATATGTCATCGATCAGGGTTGTAACTTCTCTGGAACATATGCCCAGAGCCCTTACAGAGATAAGGCATTTTATGCCAGAGATAAATATCGTTGCCCATCCTGTGGGGCAGTGGCGGCCTGAAAATATCCGCCTTGTCTCTCTGATCCGGGAATATACTAAATATTTGGTAAGTTTGCTTCGTACGCGGGTACTTGATATTTAACCGAAAAAATCGCATATAGAAACCCAACAGCAAAATCAATATAATCACAAGGAATGGAATATAGTGTTACGTCTGCGGTCTTCAATTTTTCAGGCTGTTTTTTATGGTTGGACGACATTATCCTGTCTTATCTGGGCACCGTTTCTATATATTCCGGGTGTTCCACGACGCTGGCATGCGGCTTTTCAAACCAAATGGTCACACAGTGTGGGTTTCTGGCTACGACTGATACAGGGCCTGAAGATGGAAGTAAGGGGAAAGGAGAATATCTCTGAAACGCCTGTGATCTATGCCATGAAGCATCAGTCAATGCTGGATACCTTCATCATGCATTCCATTTTGGAAGACCCCAGTTTCATCATGAAGGAAGAGCTTTTGAATATTCCGCTTTACGGGCGGTTGTGTGAAAAGGTTGGCAATATTCCCATTGACCGTGATATGGGCATGAAATCCATGAAAAAAATGCTGGTACGGTCCCGTAAAGAAGTGGATGATGGCAGGCCTGTGATTATTTTCCCCGAGGGGTCACGGGCCCGCCCCGGTGAGCGGCACCCTTATTTATCCGGTATTTTTGGTATATATAAATATCTTAAAGTTCCCGTGGTTCCCATAGCGGTCAATACGGGCGTATACTGGCCCAGAGATGGCAAGACGCGACAGGGGACTTTTGTCATTGAGTTTTTACCGCCCATAGCACCCGGCCTTCAGAAGGAAGCTTTTATGGGACAACTTGAAGCGGCTATCGAGACTGCCTGCCAAGATTTGTTGGTGAAATAGGAAAACCATATGCGCTTAAAATTTCTGGCATCCTTCTTTTTGTTATCGGCCCTGGGCTATAGTCTTTTCTGGTATTATATGGCAGGGGAGCTGGAAGACAGGATAGAAGTCTGGGTCGATGAACAGAAATCCCGTGGCTTAAGCATAAAATATCAAGAATTGGACATTAACGGTTTTCCTTACCGTATGGAGCTTTCGATCAGAAAGTTGAAGGTGATCAAAACAGGACCGGAGACATTACCTGTTCTGGCCAGATCCCCCCATATCACATTGATCGCCTTTCCGTGGAAAATAAATCATGCTGTGATCATCAGTGACGGTGGCGCCTTTCGTATTGGCAGCCGAAGAAACCCCGCAATGGATATGGCCTTTGGTAAATTTCGCTCGTCTGTGGTAGTTGATTTTGCCAGCCGTAAATTTCAAAGAGCTTCGGTGGTCATTGATAAAGTAAATTGGACAGCGGCGAAGGCTAAACCCTCTGAAGCGAAACAAGTGAAGCTTCATATAATGCGGCCCGTTCAGGCTGCTGATGAGGATACGATAGAATTACCGATACAGATGAAATTATATCTGGAAGCAAAGGATGTCATTGCTCGCGAAATCCCCATTGGAATTTTTGGCAAGAAAGCCGATCAGGTCAGACTTGACCTTCAGTTGCACGGGGAAGCCTTGCCGACCTATACCAAAGATGCGCTGGTATCATGGCGAGATAAGGGCGGCACGCTCGCGGTAAAGAACTTTGAGGTAATCTCCGGCGATATGGATATTGGGCTGGACGGTGAAGTAGCATTGGATGCCGACCTGAAGCCGCTCGGTGCCTTTTCCGCCAAAGTTCATGGCATTGATCATATTGTCACTATTTTATCTGGCCGACCGGCGTTTCAGCAAGAGCCGGGTAGTATGATATTACAGGAATTAAAGCGCATGAACCGGGAGGAGACAACGGGGGGCAAGAAAGCCTTTGATCTTGCCATCAGCCTACAGGGCGGATTACTGTTCCTCGGCCCAATTCCGGTTTATGAGCTTGAGCCTGTTGTGGAATAGATTTTTCAGTCATCCTGATGGCGGCCGAAATCTGCCACGTCTTCTTCCTGTCCGGCATCAATGATCTGCTGGCGGATGCGGCGGGTGCGGTCAAACAGCTCAAACAGCTTGTCGCCCTCGTCATAACGGATGGACCGCTGTAATGCGGTCAGATCTTCACTGAAGCGGCCCAGCATTTCCAGCACGGCTTCCTTGTTATGCAAAAAAACATCACGCCACATGGTCGGGTCCGATGCGGCAATACGGGTAAAGTCACGAAAACCACCGGCGGAATATTTTATGACTTCAGATTTGGTAACTTCTTCCAGATGGCGGGCGGTTCCGACAATATTATAGGCGATCAGATGGGGTAGATGGCTTGTGATGGCCAAAACCATATCGTGATGCTCAGGGGTCATATGTTCCACCATAGACCCTAGGGCCTGCCAGAATTTTTCCAACTTTTTGACTGCTTGAGCGTTTGTATTTTCCGGCGGGGTCAGTATGCACCAGCGTTCCCTGAACAGATTGGCAAAGCCTGCCGCTGGCCCCGACTGTTCGGTTCCCGCAACCGGATGTCCGGGGATCAGGTGGCAATCTTCGCGCATATAGGGTGCCAGAGCCTTTACCACACTGGCTTTGACCGAGCCAACATCGGTCAATATGGCCCCGGCTTTCATGTCAGGGCAGATGATTTTTCCCAGATCACCGTAAGTACCCACAGGTGTCGCCAGAATGACAAGGTCAGAGCCGCGTGAGGCTTCATGGGGATCAGAGGTAATGTGGTGGCCCAGCTTTAGCGTCCGCGCCGTTTGACAATGGGCTTCGTTGACATCACAGCCAATCAGTCGATCCGTGACGTTGTTTTCTAAAATGCCTCTGGCAATGGAGGAGCCGATCAGACCCATGCCGATAATGGTAATTTGATCAAATACAGCCATATCTATTGTCCCATGAATTCTTTCAACAGCCGGATAACTTCCCGGTTTTGCCCTACGGTGCCAATGGTCAGCCGCAGACAGTGACCAAGCCCGCTTCCCGGTAACCAGCGCAGAATATACCCTTTCTTAAGTAGAAAGTCATTGGCCGCTTCAGCTGATTTTCCTTTGGTATCCGGAAAACGGATCAGGATAAAATTGGTGACGCTTGGAATGGGGTCGAGGCCCATTGCTGTAAGCTCGGTCTCTAAATAGTCCAGCCATTTCTTGTTATGAGCCTTGGCCTTTTGTTCAAATTCAACATCTTTCAGAGCGGCGACACCAGCTACCTGTGTGGATGAAGGCAGATTAAAAGGATCGCGGATACTATCCAGCGTTGCGGCGACCGCCGGACAGGCATAACCCCAGCCCAACCGCAGCGATGCCAAGCCATATAGCTTGGAAAAGGTGCGGGTCATCAGGACATTACTGGATTTTTTAACCAGTTCAATACCGGCCTGATAATTTTTTTCCGCAACAAATTCGGCATAGGCACTGTCCAGCACCAACAGGACATTATCTGGAATATTCTGCCACAAACGATCAACTTCCGAGCTTGATATATAAGTGCCGGTGGGGTTATTGGGGTTAGCCAGAAAAATAATCCGGGTCCGGTCCGTAACCGCCGCCAGAATATTATCTACATTGGTGGTATAATCTGTATCGTCCACCTCCACAGGTACCCCGCCGAAGCTGGTGGTGGCGATGGGATACATCATGAAACTATGTTTGCTGAAAATCACCTCATCACCCGGCGCCAGATAGGCCCGGCAGGCAAGCTTGAGTATTTCGTCCGAACCGATGCCACAAACGATCTGTTCCGCTTCGATGTCATATTTTTCGGAAAGAGCAGAACGCAGGTCATGATAAGCGTCGTCCGGATAGCGATGCAGATTGCCCGCTTCGGCAAGATAAGCCTCAATGGCCATGGGGCTTGAGCCCAGAGCGCTTTCATTGGAAGAAAGTTTGACGGCGTTTTCAACACCATCTGTTTGGGATTTACCCCCCACATAGATGTCGATATTTTTTATCCACGGACGTGGCTCCAGTCCACTCATAGTCTTTTCCTGTATTGCTTCTTCACCCGCATTATATTCATCTGGGACAAAATTCAACTGTTCTTTTGCCAGATAATGATTATGTTGTTTTTTATGAATAAGGAAATGGGTACAGAAAAGGAAAATAATAGCTTTGCCGAAGTGGTGACATTGGGCAAAGATAATCTGTTGCGCCTTGATTCCGGCGAGGAACTCGGCCCATTCGATGTGGCCTATAAATGCTGGGGAAAATTGAACGATGACAACAGCAATGTGGTGCTTGTCTGTCATGCCCTGACCGGTGACCATTATGTACGCGGGATAAACCCGATTACGGGTAAGCGTGGCTGGTGGGAAACTATGATCGGTCCCGGTAAGCCTGTGGATACGGACCAATATTATGTGATCAGCATTAATGTGCTTGGTTCCTGCGCGGGAACGACCGGCCCTGCATCCACAGACCCCAAAACAGGACAAGCTTACGGGCTTGATTTTCCGGTGATAACCATTGGTGATATGGTACGGGCGCAGGCCATGCTACTGGACCATCTGGGCATTGAGAAATTATTTTCAATCATTGGTGGTTCCATGGGCGGCATGCAGGTTTTGCAATGGGCGGCGGATTTCCCGGATCGGGTGAAAACGGCAATTGCCATTGCGACCACATGGCGTCACTCGGCCCAGAATATTGCTTTTCATGAAGTAGGACGACAGGCGATCATGGCCGATGCCAACTGGAATCATGGTCGATATCTCGACGAAGACGAACGTCCCCATGCGGGACTTGCTGTGGCACGTATGGCCGCCCATATTACCTATATGTCTGAAAGTGGGCTGACCAGCCGTTTTGGCCGTAATCTTCAGGATCGGGACAGGTTAGCCTTTGGCTTTGATGCGGATTTTCAGATTGAAAGCTATCTGCGTCATCAGGGCATATCCTTTGTCGATCGCTTTGATGCCAACAGCTATCTTTATATCACCCGCGCCATGGATTATTATGACCTGAGTGCCGATCATGACGGGGTGCTGGCCAGTGCCTTTCAGGGGACCAAAACCCGCTTTTGTGTTTTGTCCTTTACCTCGGACTGGCTCTATACCACCGAAGAAAGCCGCCATATCGTGCGATCCTTAAATGCTATAGGGGCACGGGTCAGCTATGCCGATATTGATATGGACAAGGGTCATGACAGCTTCCTGCTCGACTGTGCGGAGATGGATGCGGTCGTACGCGGTTTCCTCAAGTCTGAATGGGATGTCATGGCGGGGGGGCAGCCATGAATGCAAAATTGTTAAGAGCCTCTGATATTCGGGTTGATCTGCTGGAGATAGCTCAGCTAATTAAGACGGACTCCAGCGTATTGGATGTGGGTTGCGGTGATGGTGGCCTTCTGGATTATCTGGTGCGGGAAAAGCAGGTCGACGGACGTGGCATTGAGCTAAGCCCGGAAGGGGTGAATAATTCTATAGCCAAGGGTCTCTCGGTCATTCAGGGCAATGCGGAACAGGATATTGCCTATTACCCCGATGATTGTTTTGATTATGTGATCCTGAGCCAGACTTTGCAGGCCATGACACGTCCTGACCGGATGCTGGAACAGTTATTGCGTGTGGGTAAGCGGGCCATTGTGTCATTTCCCAATTTTGGCCATTGGAAAGTTAGGCTTAATCTGGGACTGATGGGCACGATGCCGGTTAACAAGACATTGGATTATCCGTGGTATTCCACGCCCAATATCCATTTCTGCACTATTCGGGATTTTGTTAAGCTGTGCGAGCAGATGGATATACATATTGAACAGTCAATGGCCATTGACGCCAGAGGATACCGGATGCCGTTTTTGGCGTTGCGTTTGGCAAATCTCATGGCGACCCAAGGTATGTATGTAATTACAAGAAGATAAAAGGATAAAAGTATGACTAACCAAGATAATGCAAATACGGAACAGGCTTCTCAAATGCCGGTTTTATATGAAAAAATTACACCATTATTGACCGATCAGCATAAAGATCTGAAAATGACTGGTTTTCAGGATTGCAAATTTGCTGCAAAAGCAAATGCAGTCCCCATTACGATGCAGGAGTTACCCCTGGCATCCAAATTTTTCCCGATCGTATTTGCCGGTGATAATACCGGTGTCATGTTGGCTGTAATGGCTATCAGACCGAAGGATAATCTGTTTGTTAATGAAGAATTTCTATGGCGTCCAAATACATATGTTCCGGCATATATTCGACGTTATCCCTTTTTCACCGCCAGAAGAGACGAAGATTCTGAGCCGATAATCTGTATAGATGATACATCCAGCTTTTTATCGAACGATGGTGACAAGCCTTTATTCGAAGACGGGAAGCCAACCGAAACACTCAATAGTATCGTTGATTTTGCCCGCAATTATCAGCAGCAACTGGAATTGAGCGGTGAATTTGGCAACACTCTGGAAAAACTCGGACTATTGGAAGACCAGCAGGTATCTTTTAAAATTGGTGACGAAGTGAAAGCCAGCATCAACGGTTTCAGAACATTGAACCGCCCTAAATTTGATGAACTGGATGGCAAAATTCTGAAAGACTGGCTCGGCAAGGGCTGGCTTGATGCATCCATTTTACATTTAGCTTCCGGCAGCAATTTTGACCGCCTATGGCAGTTGGAACAGGAACGCGCCAAATAAAATAAAACCGTTATTCACTAAAAATCATATTGCAAACCGGCACGGGCAACCGTGTCGGTTTTATTTCTGTTCAGCGGGGCGTCCTGATCATATAAAATATCATATGAGAATTTACTGCTGAGGGAACCGTTGATTTTAACCTTAAGATCGGTTTTGCTTTCAATGATATTTTTATCGCCATAATAGAAGATGGTGGTATTGGTCAATTCACTGCGGTTATTAATGGCCCAGTCAAAAATGCTGCTGGCAAAGCTATTATAGCTTGTGTCATATTTATCGCCCGGCAGGTCCTTGGTGAATAGAATACTTGGGCCGCCTTCAATTTTTAAACCATAGCTTTCCGTGTTGAAAACTTGATAACCCAGTCCGAGGGATGATGTGATCCGTTCCCGAAAGGGGCCGAACTGATCATTTTCATATCCGGCAAAACTGGTAAGGTAAAATTTCTCAGAGACGTCATAATCCAGCTTATAACCCAATCCCCATCTTTGTTTGTCTTTGACGCCCATATTCCTATTCAGATCATAAAAGCCCTCAAGGGTATGATGGTAATTACCTGCATCCCGGTGTAGTTTTCCCGCCAGCCCAAGGGATTCCTGACTGGTATTGCCTGATGAGCGTAAAAAGTTAAGCTCTACGTCCCCGCTCCAGCCATCAAAACTGAAATACCTTGGGCGCGGAGTGCCTGACTTTTCAGCCTTATCCTGTTTCAGGTTTACCACGAGTTTCTGAATATCCTGTTTCGCTGCGGGGTCGGCTGTAATAGCAAGTTCCGCTACCATATCAAGATCTTTACCATCATTTTTTTCTGATGCCACAATCAATAAATTCCGAATATCAGGTGATATACGCGCTTGCGCTATGGAGATGAAGGATAATACACAGGAGACAACAGCCGCTGCTACGGTCGTTTTGCTGATGATAGACATTATTCTGCTCTTTAAATTATGATACTCGGTTGAACGTCAGGCGAAAAATTATGGGAATACTGCTGCTTATAGATGGCAGCTTTGCTAGGTTCTGTAACTTTTTAAGGCCGGAAAGTAAATTAAAATTTTCCGCATCGATAAAAATAATTCCAGACGGGACAACGACAACAGTATTTTCCGTCAGTCTCATGATGACAAGTTCCGCCTCAATAGTCTGACCCTGCCCGTGGAGATCGAAATCAAGAGTCACATCAAAAGGCTGCTGTCCACCTGTTTTCAGGTCTTTGAATTTCCCCATGTCAATCTGACCGCGTAAGGTGGCCACTGGGAATTCACGGGTTTGAAAGAAAAATTCTTTCATACGCTCGTTACGGATATCAACCCATGTTTCCACACTGGCAAGGTCGATCAACAGGGTAACCTCGCCCTTGTCTGTGATCCGGCCTGCCATGCTCTTGAAATGATTGCTTTCGCCGATGCTGTTTTTTTTGATCGACCCATAGGAAAGCCCGGAATTTTCCATATCCAAAGTCCAGTCTGCTTTCGCCGTTCCCGTGGTCAGCAGAAAGAGACCAAGTACTGTGAAAATTTTTAATATTGCCATGATGATTTCCCTGAGTAATGAAAAAGGCCAGCAAGTTTCCCTGCTGGCCTTATAGAATAACGTGCTGCGTTATAATTTTCAGCTATAAAATTTCTCGCCTTTGGCGGCTTTGTCACGCAGCATTTTCGGGACAGCAAATCCGACACCATATTTCTGGGCTAGGCTGTCACATTCGGCGGTGAATTTCTCCACACCGATGGTATCAACCATGCTGAGCGGGCCACCGGTCCACGGGGCAAAACCCCAGCCGAATATGGCACCAATGTCGGCATCTTCCGGTGCAGTCAGTACACCCTCTTCATAACAGCGGATAACCTCGATCGCCTGGCGATACAGAAGGCGGTTGGTAACCTCTTCGGCGGTTGGCTGATTTTCCGCCAAGGGGAAATGCTCAGACAGACCGGGCCAGAGGTATTTGGTGCCGCCTTCGGGATACTCATACAAGCCCTTGCCGTTTTTCTTACCCTTGCGACCAAGTTCCAGATAAAGCTTTTCAATGACCGCATCGGCTGGCTGGCTGATATAGGAATCGCCCAAGGCTTTTTTGGTGGCCTGTCCCACATGATAGCTCAGTTCGATACTGACCTCGTCACCAACCGCGAACGGTCCGACGGCCATTCCGCTGAATAAACCGCAGTTTTCGATAAGAGCGGGGGCTACACCTTCGGCCAGCATATTGATGGATTCGGTGACATAAGTGCCAAAACAACGACTGGTATAAAACCCACGGCTGTCATTGACCACAATGGGGGTTTTCCTGATCTGCGAAACATAATCAAGTGCTTTAGCCAAGGCCACATCGCCGGTTTTTTCACCCAGAATAATTTCCACAAGGGGCATTTTGTCCACAGGTGAGAAGAAATGAATACCGATGAACTGGCTCTCATCGCGGCTTGCCTTGGCAAGGCCCGTAATCGGCAGGGTCGATGTGTTGGAGGCATAAATGCAATCAGTACCCACAACGGATTCAACCTTGGCGGTGACATCGGCTTTGACATTAACATCTTCCAAGACCGCTTCAATGATAAGGTCGCAGCCTTCAAGATCGGCATAGTCGGTGGTGGGCTTGATCAGGGATAGAATGCCGTCGGCTTTTTCCTGAGCCATTTTTTTGCGTTTAACACGTTTGGCCAGCAGACCTTCAGAATAGGCCTTGCCTTTTTCCGCATATTGCATTTCGCGGTCCAGAAGGATAACTTCAATTCCGGCCATGGCAGAGACAAAGGCTATGCCCGCACCCATCATGCCCGCGCCCAGCATACCAAGCTTCTTGGTCTTCATCGGGGGGATGTCTTTGGGACGACGGATGCCTTTTTCTGCGGCCTGTTTGTTGACAAACAGGGTACGGATCATATTAGGGGCCACTTCACCCATCAGAAGGGTTGCGAAATATTTACTTTCAATTCTGATCGCGGTGTCCATAGGCAACTGATGGCCTTCATATACACAGGACAGAATTGCCACGGCAGCCGGGTAATTGCCTTTGGTTTCTTTCTGAACCATGGCTTGGGCGCCCATGAAAGTCTGGGCAATGCCGGGGTTGAATGCTCCCTGTCCACCGGGAACCTTGAAGCGTTTTTCGTCCCAGGGCTGTACGGCTTTACCGCCGCCGGTAATCCAAGCTTTGGCTTTGGAGACAATGTCTTCCAACGGGGCGATTTCATGAACTACATTGTTGGCCAATGCATTTTTCGGGTTCATGTTTTTACCTTGAAGCAGGAATGGCAGAGCCGGTTGCACACCCATCAGGCGTGGCAGACGTTGTGTGCCACCCGCGCCAGGAAGAAGTCCAACCATAACCTCTGGGAAGCCAAGATTAATCTTTGGATTATCAGCCACTACCCGGTAATGACAGCCAAGGCAAATTTCTAACCCGCCACCTAGGGCTAGCCCATTGATGGCCGCCGCAAATGGCTTGCCACATGTTTCCATTTTCCGCAAAATGTCATTCATTCTGAAGGCTGTCTTATAGATATCTTCTGCGCCGCCATCATCCATATTTGCAGTCCAGCCGAGCAACATATCAAGATCGGCACCGGCAACAAATGAGCCGGTTTTGCCAGAGGTAATAACCGCACCTTTGATGCCGTCATCTTCAGCTATTTTCGCTACCAGACTTTCCAGTTCATTCAGCAACGGGGCTGAAATAACATTCATGGATTTGCCCGGAAGATCAATTGTCAGTAAGGCAATACCATCCTGATCGAGCTCATATTTAATAATTTCAGTCATTAATTTATTCCTTTTTATACACGCTCGATGATGGTTGCTGTGGCCATGCCGCCACCCACACAGAGGGAGGCCAGAGCCGTCGATTTGTCTGACCGTTCCATTTCTTCCAGTGCCGTTCCCAGAATCATGGCACCTGTGGCACCCAGGGGGTGACCCATGGCGATGGATCCACCGTTCACATTGACATAAGATTGATCCAGATCCAGTTCCTGTATGAAGCGCAGGGCAACCGCAGCAAAGGCTTCATTAATTTCCCACACATCAATATCAGCTGTGGTCATACCAGCCCGTTTCATAGCTTTATTGGCTGACCTTCCCGGCCCGTCCAGCATCACAACCGGCTCAGACCCGATATCGGCAAAACTGATAAATTTAGCCCGTGGTTTCAGGCCCAATTCCTCGCCCATTTCCTTGGTACCAATGAGTATTCCGGCGGCACCATCCACAATACCACTGGCATTTCCGGCATGGTGAATATGAGTGACTTTTTCCACATGGGGGTATCTTTGAAGGGCAATGCTGTCAAAACCAAAATCACCCATATCAGCGAATGATGGTCTCAAGCCTGCCAGTGCTTCCATTGTGGCTTCGGGGCGCATATGTTCATCATGGTCAAGGACCGTCATACCGAGCTTGTCTTTAATGACCACAAGTGATTTGTCAAAATGACCTTTGTCCCAGGCGGCTTTGGCACGCTGCTGGCTCTGTATGGCAAAAGCATCGCAATCCTCACGGCTGAAGCCATAGAGGTTACCCATCAAATCGGCGCCGATGCCTTGCGGGGCAAAGCCAATCTCTGCGGAAGTCTGTGGGTCAATAGCCCATGCACCGCCGTCGGACCCCATGGGAACCCGTGACATAGCCTCGACACCACTGCCGATGATCAGGTCAGCCTGCCCGGCCATGACGCGCGCGGCAGCATAGTTTGTCGCTACCAGCCCAGAGGAACAGAAACGGTCGATTTGCACACCTGGCACATGATGCCCGTAACCGGCTTGTATGCCAGCAAAGCGCGGCATAACAGAACCCTGTTCGCCGACAGGGGAAACCGTCCCGGTGATAATATCATCCACTAGTTTCGGGTCAAATTTAGTCCGCTCTTTGAGTGCGGCCAGCACCTGTGTCAGCAGGTCAATGGGGGTTACCTCGTGAAGGCTGCCGTTGGCTTTGCCACGACCACGCGGGGTTTTGACATAATCGTAAATATAAGCATCAGTCATTTATCTATTTCCTTTAGAATGATTGGGCGTCAAGTGCCATAACACTGTCAGCACCAGCTTCGATTTTAACTTTTAGGGATGATGTTTCCGGTAACATATGACCAAAGAAAAAGTCTGCTGTGATCAGTTTATTTTCCAGGTATGTTTTGTCGCCTTCGCCGGCCTCTAGCATTTCACTGGCTTTCTTGGCCATATCGGCCCAGAAATAACCCATGGTCACCAGAGCCATCAGGTTCAGGTAATAATGGGCGCCTGATCCGGCATTATTGGGGTTTGACATACCGTTTTGCATCAACCACATACTAGCGGCCTGCAATCGCCCAAGGGCTTTTTCCAGAAGCGGCAAATATTTGTCGAGAGCTTCGTTGGATTTATTTTCATCAATGAACGTCTGAATCATTTCAAAATAGGCCCGGATTGCCGCGCCGCCATTAGCAGGCAGTTTGCGTCCGATAAGATCCATGGCCTGAACCCCGTTGGTGCCCTCATAGATGGGGGCGATGCGGCTATCGCGTAGGAATTGCTCCATGCCCCATTCGCGGATATAACCATGACCACCAAAACATTGCAGCGCACGACTGGCAGAATCGACTCCCTGATCGGTCATGTAAGATTTGAGAACCGGGGTAATCAATGCCAGAAGCTCCTCGGCTTTTGCACGCTCTTCCTCAAGGGGGTGTTCGCGGGTTGTATCCACCAGAATTCCAGCCCAGACAGACATGGCGCGAGCACCTTCAATGAAGGCCCGGTTGGTCATGAGCATACGGCGCACATCGGGATGTACCATGATCGGGTCAGCTTTTGCGTTGGGATTTTGTGGGCCGGTCAGGGCGCGGCCCTGAATACGGTCATTGGCATAGGCGACCGCATTCTGATTGGCGACCTCGGCTATTGCCAGGCCCTGAATAGCAACACCAAGGCGCGCTTCATTCATCATAGTGAACATGGCCTTCATGCCTTTATGTTCGGCTCCCAGAAGATAACCCGTGGCTTCGTCATAATTCATGACACAGGTTGAATTGGAATGAATGCCTAGCTTTTCCTCCAGTGAGCCACAAGATACGTTATTATTTTCACCTACCGAGCCGTCTTCATTGATCTTGTTGCGCGGCACGATGAACAGGCTTATGCCTTTAACACCTTCCGGGCCACCAGCGATACGGGCTAAAACCAGATGAATGATGTTTTCAGTCAGATCATGATCCCCGGCTGAGATGAAAATCTTGGTGCCGGTGATTTTATAGCTGCCATCTTCCTGTGGTTCGGCTTTGGTGCGCATCAAGCCTAAATCTGTGCCACAATGTGGCTCGGTCAAATTCATGGTTCCGGTCCATTCGGCGGAATACATTTTCGGAAGATATAAATCTTTTTGTTCATCCGTACCCCAAGCGGAGATAGATTCTGTCGCTCCTTTGGTCAGACCCGGATACATGGCAAAGCCCCAGTTGGCGGAAACCATGATTTCATTAAGGACCAAGCCCAGCGTTTGGGGTAGACCCTGGCCACCATATTGAACATCGCCGGTCATGCCCTGCCAACCGCCTTCCACATATTGATTGTAGGCATCCTTGAAGCCATCAGGGGTGATGACCTTGCCGTCTTCAAGCCGACATCCTTGCTCGTCACCGGAAAGATTTAGTGGCTGATAGATATTTTCGGCGCCTTTTGCGGCCTCATCCAGAATAGCATCCAGAAGGTCTGGGGTTGCTTCGGCAAAAGCAGGCATATTGTTATATTGCTGAAGATTAAAATAATCATGCAATAGAAACTTGATATCCTTAACAGGTGCTGAATATGTTGGCATTGGGGTAGTCTCCTAAATTAAACTTTTATGTTATCCTGACCGGGATAAGGTTCCCAGTTTTTAAACATTTCAATTATTTCATTGAGCTCTTTTAAGGTCTCATCAATATCTTTTTTCTGTCTCTCAAGAGTTTCGATTCTTTCACGACAATTTTGCAGGCCAATTTCCCGCTGCTTGACTTTGCCACCTTCCAGATAATAAAGATCCAGAAGTTTTCCCATTTCCGAAATAGTGAAGCCGACCCTTTTCCCCCGCAATATCCATGCCAGTCTGGCGCGGTCTTTTTTGGAATATATGCGCGTTTGGCCGTTACGGGTGGGGGCGATCAGTTTTTGATCTTCATAGAAGCGCAAAGTACGGGGGGTGATATCAAATTCTTCTGAAAGTTCAGATATGCTGTAAGTTTTCTCGGTCATTATATTCCACAATTCTGATCAAATATTTGGTCATCATTACTATAGCTGCAACCTTACAGACTCACGCAACAAGCGGGTGGCAGATTTAAGAATCAATAGGCATAATCTACTTTACCTTTACGTAAAGGTCAACTAAAAACAAACAATCGTTTGAAAAATATATAATAGTATCATTAAAAGGCAAATTTGTTTAGGGTAGATTAAGGTATCAATTCGCACTATCAACCAAAGACTGAATTATAATAAACATGCAGATTTACCTGCCTATTGCTGAAATTTCCATCAACATCTTTTTGCTACTGGCGATGGGTGGTGGGGTTGGTTTTTTGTCTGGCATGTTTGGTGTTGGGGGTGGGTTTCTGATGACGCCCTTATTGATTTTTGTCGGCATACCACCGGCAGTAGCGGTGGCGACCGAGGCCAATCAGATCACCGCAGCCTCTGTTTCTGGTGCTTTGGCCCATGGCAGACGCGGTGGCATTGATTATAAAATGGGTTTTGTCCTGATTGTCGGTGGTGCGGTTGGCTCATATTTTGGTTCCATGATATTCACTATTCTGAAGGCAACCGGACAGGTTGATCTGATGATCTCGCTGGCTTACGTTTTGTTTCTGGGTATCATCGGCGGCATGATGTTCGTGGAAAGCGTGCGTAGTATTCTGCGTAACCGGCGCGGGGATAAGCCAGTGGTCGGCAGAAGGCAGCGCACATGGATTGATGCATTGCCATTCAAGATGAGGTTTCGCACGTCCAAAATGTATGTCAGTGCCATTATGCCATTGGCCATAGGCGGGCTTGTGGGCATATTGGCGGCGATCATGGGGGTTGGTGGTGGTTTTATAATGGTTCCGGCCATGATCTATCTGTTGCATATGCCCATCAAGGTAGTGATCGGCACATCCTTGTTCCAGATTACCTTTGTCACGGCGAGTGTGACCTTCCTGCATTCGGTTAATACCCAGACAGTTGATGTAGTACTGGCGCTGATCCTGCTGATCGGAGCTGTGATCGGGGCGCAGATGGGGGCGCGGGTTGGTCTGAAACTTAAGGGTGAACAGCTCAGAATTCTATTGGCGATTCTGGTTCTGGTAGTATGTGCCAAGATGGCTGTTGACCTGGTAGTGCAGCCTGATGAACTTTATTCGGTATCGTCCGTGGGAGTGATCCATTGATGCGCTCTATCCGTTATTTATTTTTAGGCTGTCTTTATGGGATGTTATTAACCCAAACAGCGCTGGCAGAACGCATGGTCACGGACCTGTCCCGCCATACCATAGAAATCACCTCTGAATTTTCCGGGACGGAACTTTTGATATTCGGTGCTATAGAACGCGGTATTCCGCTTGATGATGGCGGGCATGGCGTGGTCGTTGAGGGCATAGACTATGATATTATTGTCGTGGTACAAAGTGCGCGTAATGACATGATTGTCCGGCGTAAAGAGCTGGTGGGACCGATCTGGGTTAATAAGGAATTCAGAACGCTTAAGGATGTACAGGGCTATTATGCTGTCACTTCAACCCGTCCCTTAAATCACATACTTTCCAATGAGGATTTGCAATCTTTGCAAGCGGGACTGGAACAACTAAAGATTGAATTTGTAGAACCGGTATCGTCAAATGATCAAAAAGCATTTCGGGACGGGTTTATCCGTAATATGAAGGCCAAGAAACTTTATTACCAGCAAGAGGGAACCATCAGTGTGCTGGATGATATTTTATTTCGGGCCATATTGGAATTTCCGGCCAATATGCCGGTGGGTAATTATCAGGTGGATGTGCATCTGGTCCGGGATGGTGTCGTGCTTCTAAGCGAGCAGTCGCCATTGGAAGTGGGCAAGGCCGGTATTGAAAGGCTCATTTTCATGTTTGCCCACGAATATCCACCCTATTACGGTATCGTCGCGGTTATCGTGGCCCTGTTTGCCGGATGGCTGGGTGGTTTCCTGTCCAGAAAATTGAGCGGATAACAGCCTTGTGATATAATATTTCTTGCGGTTTTCTGACAAGCCGCTAGAAAGAGAACCATGGAAAGTATCGAAGTCTCATATTTAGTCGCTTTAATTAGCGGAATGTTCAGTTTTTTGTCTCCCTGCGTACTACCGCTGGTTCCGGCCTATATCTGTTTTATTACCGGTAATAGTTATCAGGATGTGAGCGAGGGTGAGAAAATTGACAAATGGGCCATGTTCTGGCCAGCGGTCGCTTTCGTACTGGGTTTCTCAACTGTTTTCATTGCCTTAGGAGCCGGCGCCTCAGCCGTACAGGGGGTTTTGCAGGAAAATAAAGAAATTTTTGCACAGATTTCCGGCGTGATGATTATAATCCTTGGGCTTCATTTTATGGGCGTGATAAAATTGTCTTTTCTCTATAAAGAGGCACGCTTTCAAACCAGTGGTGAGCAAAAAGGACTGGTGGGGGCCTATGTGATTGGCTTGGCGTTTGCCTTTGGCTGGACGCCCTGCATTGGCCCTATCCTCGCGACCATTCTCACTCTAGCCGCAACGCAGGAACATTTCTCTCAGGGGGTTGCCTTGCTGGCAGTTTATTCTTTGGGACTTGGTGTGCCCTTCATCATTGCATCTGTTGCGATCAATAGATTTTTGAGGGCATCCGGGCGGCTTAAAAAACATATGCGTATGGTAGAACTCGTGATCGGGGCTTTGCTGATTGTGACGGGTCTGGCCATCTTCACCGGCTCATTACAAAATTTGGGTTTTTACCTGATAGAAGCCATGCCGTGGTTGGCGAAAATAGGTTAATCTTTTAAATCACTGTTATGAAATTATCGCTTTGAAAAAAAGGCCCCGATGAAATTTTGCAACTTCACCGAGGCAGTCAGGCAGATGAAAGGTCATGGGAATGACCTTTCAAGGGATTCGAGTATAAATACAACCTATAAGTTCATAGTAGGCCTATTTATTATAAAAAACAACTAATATTTAATGAATAGTAATTTGCGATGCAGAAAATAAATCATTCAGAATGCAATAAAGTTCTTTCCAAAGGTATATGCCATCCGGATTATTGTCTTCATACATTTGATCCAGCATCAATTCTACAAAGGTAATAGCATCAGAACCATGGTGGGAAAAAATATCATTTGCGGCGATTTCTAATAGGGGCTTTGGGTCCATATCAAGCAGTTTCATTTCCTGAATCAGTTCGAGAAAAGAAACCTCTGCATCGCTAGGACTGTTGGTGTGGGTTGTGTTTCTTAATATTTGCTGGTTCACGGTTTTCTCCTTCACATAAATATTATGCAAAAGTTGCGCCATATACCCAAAGCCAAGGAATGTTTGAATATTCACTTATCTTTATTAAGAGTATGCTCGGTAGAAAATGCTTGTTCAGGTAAAATATGCCCACCATAATGGTTAGATTATCAGTGAGAAAATTTCTTCGGTTTGATTATCCCGGCTAATATTTTTAATTGAAATATCAGGTAGTAATTTTGTGAAGTCGCCATGAATCACATTAAAGTCTGTGTAATTTAAGGGCGACTCGGAAATAATCACTCCATCTAAAGCGATATTAAATTGCTTAATACATGTAATAGCTGAAATTGTGTGGCTTAATGTTCCCAGGCTGGAGCCTGTTACGAGAAGACAATGGCAGCCAACCCGCTTTATTAAATCGAGGGTTGTATACTGATAACTAAGGGGTGTCATGATGCCGCCGGCACCTTCGATCAACAGAAAATCAAGATCGTCTTTAGCGTGTTTCTGACAAAAAAGTGCGATTTGATTAATATCCAGAGGCCGATCATCATTTTCCGCCGCTAAATGAGGCGGCAGTGGATCTTTAAATCGCCAGGGGGAAATTTTTTCAACATTCTCTATTGTGGCTTCAACATCCATTTGTTGCAGAAGTAGCCCGCTATCACTTTGTTCGAGAGCCTTGTCATCAAAGCCGCTGATGACAGGTTTAATGGCCCGCACCTTAAAGCCTTCATCCTGTAATTGCCGAAGCAATAGACAGGTAACATAGGTTTTGCCAATATCCGTTCCTGTTCCGCCGATGAAGATGGTTTTGCCCATTATATAATTCCGTGTTTTTTGAGGACCGCCGCCAAGGCGTGAATATGATCCTTTTGATGGTTTGCTGAAAAGGTAAAGCGCAGACGTGCCGTGTCATCGGCGACTGTCGGTGGGCGAATTCCGGTGACTAGAAAACCTTCGGTCTCTAGAATTTCAGCAAAACGCATGGTTCTTTCAGCACCCCCAATGATGATGGGCACGATGGGGCTAACGGGTGTGGGCAGGCCTAAAAGATGTGCGAAAGTCTGCGCATTTTTAAGCGGACGCGTGCAATAGTCTTGGTCCTGTTTGATAATATCCAGTGCGGTGATGGCGGCGGCAACGCTGGCTGGTGGCAGAGCGGTGGTATAGATCAGGCTTCGTGCGCGGGTTTTGATCAGTTCAATCACCGGCTTGCTGGCGCAGAGATAACCACCAAAGCTGCCAATGGCTTTTGACAGGGTTCCCATTTGCAACGGAATTTCCGGCAGGGGATCGAACATATATCTACTGCCTTTTCCCTGTCCGATGACCCCTAAGCCATGGGCATCATCACTCATAAGCCAGCAGTTATTATCACGGGCCAATATACTCAACTTATCAAGGGGGGCCAGATCACCGTCCATGCTGAAAATACCATCTGTGACAATAAGGGCATTCTGATGGTATTTTCTATGCTGATGAATGATTTCCTGCAAATGAGCCATGTCATTATGCCGGAAAGCTACGGTTTGGGCAAAGGACAGACTACTGCCAGCACGAAGGCAGGCATGGCTCAACTCATCAATGAAAATAATATCCCGGCTTCCGATGATGGTAGGGATAATGCCAATATTAGCCAGATAGCCTGAACTAAAGACACAAGCCTCTTCAGTGCCTTTTAATCGTGCAAGCTTTTGTTCCAGTTCTCGTATCAGGGGGTGGTTGCCGGTAATCAACCGTGATGCGCCACTGCCAGCCCCATACCGGTCAATGGCATTCTTCGCCGCTTCCATAACTTTTGGGTGATGGCTGAAGTTCAGGTAATCATTGCAGCAGAATGAGATAAGCGCCCGCTCTTCCCGGATAACTTCCCCGGATTGACGCCGTTCCGTCACATGAATGTCACGTTTCAGGCCCTTTTCCATAAGTGGCTTCAGCTTTTTTCTTGCGAAGGCATCAAGCGATTTCATATATCTACCCGGAATATGTTAAGCTGACCCTGAATTATGTTATCGTAACGGTTATGTCAATCAAAGAGCAAAAAACTTGACTCTGGGGCAGCAGGCTCTAATTTTAGGCAAAATTCAGCGATTTGGAGTGAATATGGTCGTATCATCGGAACAATCACCTATTAATAATCCTTACCCGGACGGATTTCGCCATAATTGGACTAAGCGGGAAATATTGGAATATTTTGATTTGCCCATGATGGATTTGCTGTTTCAGGCGCAGACCATCCACCGTAAATATTTTGATCCAAACAAAATTCAATTGTCCCAGCTGTGCAGTATCAAGACCGGCGGCTGCCCGGAAGACTGTAAATATTGTCCCCAGTCATCCCGTTATCAGACCGATGTGGATGCGGAACGGTTGATGGCGGTGGAAAAAGTTCTGGAAGGTGCACGTAATGCCAAAGCTAATGGTGCGACCCGTTATTGTATGGGGGCCGCATGGCGCAGTCCCAAGGGCCGGGATATGGATGCGGTCTGTGATATGATCAAGGGGGTAGCCGAACTGGGCTTGGAATCCTGTATGACGTTGGGGATGCTTGACGGGGAACAAGCTGAGACATTGAAACAGGCCGGACTTGATTATTATAATCATAATGTGGATAGCTCGCCGGAATATTATAAGGAAATTATCACCACCCGTACTTATCAGGATCGTTTGGATACGCTGGAAAATGTGCGTAACGTGGGCATCAATGTTTGTAGCGGCGGCATTGTCGGCATGGGCGAAAGCAAGGCGGACCGGGCCGGTATGTTGCAAACGCTGGCCAATTTGCCCACCCATCCGGGCAGTGTTCCCATCAATATGCTGGTACAGGTAGAGGGCACCCCCCTTTATGGTGAAGGGCAGATGGACCCCTTTGATTTCATTCGGACCATTGCGGTGGCGCGCCTCCTGATGCCCACTTCCTATGTCCGTCTGTCTGCGGGTCGGGAAGCCATGAATGATGAAATGCAGGCCATGTGCTTCATGGCCGGGGCTAACAGTATCTTTTATGGTGAAAAACTGCTGACCACATCAAACCCCATGCAGAATACTGATCTGGATCTCTTCGCCCGCCTTGGTATTACACCGGAAGGTTAAGTGATGACGAAGGATTTACCTGACTGGTTTGTGGAAGGCTACGGTAATGTCTGGCTACCCTATGCCCAGATGCAGACGGTAGATGATGCCCTGCCTGTGGTGGCCACCGATGGCGTCACCATCGAACTTGCCGACGGACGTAAGCTCATAGACGGTATCGCTTCATGGTGGACGGCGTGTCATGGTTACAATAACCCTTCTATGCAGGATAAAATAATCGCGCAGGTCAAGAATATGTCTCATGTCATGTTGGGTGGCTTGGTTCATGAAGGGGCAGCTACTTTGGCCAAGCGGCTGGCGAAGATACTGCCCGGTGACCTCAACCATGTTTTCTTTTCCGAAAGTGGCTCAGTATCCGTTGAGATTGCCCTGAAGATGGCCGTGCAATATTGGACAAACCAGGGACAAAAGGGGCATCATCGCTTTGTCTGTTTCCAGTCCGGTTATCACGGCGACACCACCGCAGCCATGTCGGTTGGTGATAGCGACCAGGGAATGCATAAGGCTTTTAGCGGTTTCTTGAGCCAACAGTTTTTACGCCCGCTGCCGGAAACGGTAAGTGAGAGAGCGGATTTTGATAATTTTCTGGCGGAAAATAAGGACCAGATAGCGGGTGTGATTATGGAGCCACTGGTGCAGGGTGCCGGTGGTATGAAATTTCACGGGGCCGAGACACTGGCGGTTATATCCAAAGCTTGTGCCAAGAATGATGTCCTGCTGATATTGGATGAGATATTCACCGGTTTCGGTCGCACCGGCACTATGTTTGCTTGTGAACAGGCGGGGGTTATCCCTGATATAATCTGTTTGGGCAAGGCTTTGACGGCAGGAACGGTAGCCATGGCGGCAACGGTAACAACGGATAAAGTTTACGGTGCATTTCTGTCAGATGATCCTGACATGGCTTTCATGCATGGCCCCACCTATATGGCTAATCCTTTGGCGTGCGCAGCGGCCAATGCTTCGCTTGATATTTTCCGGGATGAGCCGGTGCTGGAACGGGTGAAACGTATCGAAGGCCATCTTAATCAATCGTTGGAACATTTCCGTGACATGCCGGGTGTGATTGATGTGCGGGTGAAGGGTGCTATTGGGGTCATTCAGATGAAAGATATCGGTGATGTGGCGAGGTTAAGGCAACAATTTGCAGATGAAGGGGTTTGGATAAGACCTTTCGGTGATATTATTTATCTTACGCCGTCATTTTCCATGGGAAGTCATGAACTTGCGGCATTGACTCAGGCCATTGATAAAGTGCTTAATAGCCACGATTAAAGTGATTCTAAAGGGTGATGGGATGCTGAAGCGATTATTAGCATTACGACAAAGCTTGCGGGGGTTGAATCTGAACGGTTTTTTGATTCCCCATGCCGATGAACATCAATGTGAATATACCCCGGAAAGGGCCAGAAGGCTGGCGTGGCTTACGGGTTTTTCCGGTTCGGCCGGCCTCTGTGCCATGACATTGGACAGGGCGGCTATCTATGTTGATGGCCGGTATAGCTTGCAAGTAAAGCAACAGCTAGATGTAAAGAATTTTGAACCATTAAGTCTTCATGATGACAAGGTTGAGAATTGGTTACTTGCTCATCTCGATAATGGTGCTCGCGTTGGTTATGACCCCATGCTCCATACGCGGGACTGGGTAGAAAAAGTATCAGCAGCTTTGATCGGTAAAGATATTGAATTGGTGCCGGTGGATGTTAATCCTATAGATGGTTTGTGGGCAGGCCGCCCTGAGCCTTCCAAAGATCCTGTTTTTCCTCATCCACTTGAATTTTCCGGAGAAGCGTCAAAACACAAGCGCGCCCGTATTGGGGCAGAATTAAAAGCCAATGATGTGAAGGCCATCGTTTTGACAAGCCTCGATTCTATCGCATGGCTACTCAATATTCGTGGTAATGATGTGGATCTTTCCCCATTGGTGCTAGGCTATCTGATATTGAAAAATACTGGCAAAGCGGAATTCTTTGTTGATGAAGATAAAATATCAGATCAGGTTCGGGATCATTTGGGGCGAGGCGTAAAAATAAAGCCTTATGAAGACTTTATGTCTGCCTTAAAAAAGCTTGGCAAGGGCGGTAAAAAAATTCTGTTAGACCCGAAACATACCCATGCCGCCGTGATGGATGTACTTGAACATGGGGATGCTGAGATTGTTGAAAAACAAGACCCTTGTCAATTGCCAAAAGCCTGTAAAAATGATGTAGAATTAAAAGGAGCCCGTGCTTCTCATATTCGGGACGGCGTTGCCATGTGCCAATTTTTATGCTGGTTTGAGGAAAATGTATCTGATGGTGATGTTGATGAACTGGCTGCCACAGAAAAACTGCTGGAATTCAGAAAACGGCAAAAATTTTTCCATAGTTTAAGTTTTGATACCATAGCTGGCGCAGGACCAAACGGTGCTATCGTCCATTATAAATCAAGCCCGCAAACAAACCGTAAGATTACCGGCGATATGTTGTTCCTTCTGGATTCAGGGGCGCAATATCTGGATGGAACAACAGACCTTACCCGCACCATAGCTATTGGCAAACCAAGCGAAGAACAACGGGACCGCTATACAAGGGTATTGAAAGGGCATATTGCCTTGGCACAGGCCCGTTTTCCCGTTGGGCGGACGGGTGCGCATCTTGATACCTTGTCCCGGAAGGCTTTATGGGACGTTGGTCTTGATTATGATCATGGAACCGGTCACGGGGTTGGTTGTTTCCTCAGCGTTCATGAAGGGCCGCAATCCATTTCACAGCGTGGGTTCGAGACAGCTCTAAAGCCCGGAATGATATTGTCCAATGAACCGGGCTATTACAAACCCGGTGAATATGGTATCCGCATTGAAAATCTTATGATTGTCAGACCATCTCATTATGAAAATGAAGAACGTCCCATGAATATTTTTGAGACCATAACCTTTGTCCCCATGGATACGCGGCTTGTGAATGCTCATATGATGAACAGTGCGGAGATCACGTGGCTGAATATATATCATGCCCAGGTAAGGGAGAAAATAGCCCCTTTTCTGGCGGGAAAGGAACTGGAATGGCTGTTACGGGCCACCCAGTCGGTTATGGTTTTATGATGTGGATGAGGGCGGGGAAAAATATTTTCCCGCCAGAAACATTAGCGGCGAGATTTCTTCGCGGGTAATAATTCTCTTTACCTTGCCAATGAAAATGCTATGGCTGCCATAAACATGGGCATCATCCAGATCGCAGAAAATTGACGCTTGTGCATCTTCAAGGTAAGGAATTCTGTCATAGCCCGCTTGCCAGTCTCCAAGATTGAATTTATCTTCGCCCTTTTCTTGTCCGGCACAGATATCTGAAACATCCTGTTGGTCATCATACAGAATATTGACGCAAAAGCCGTGACCACCCGTCAGGGCATGATGTAGCCCATTTATCTGATTAACACAAACCAGCAGAGCTGGTGGATTAAGCGTTAGGGAGGTAACTGCCGTGGCCGTCATGGCATATTTCCGGCTACCATCATGGCTGGTAACGACTGTCACGGACGCGCCGAGCCGCCCCATGGCCTGTTTCATCTGGTCTTGTAATTCGGTAACGCTCATCATATGCTCCGGCGATAGTATTTAAAGTAGCTATACCTTCAAGTATTAAAAAATACCATTTATTTATAACCAATCATGCGGTTATGTTGGTCTTTCAACAGCCGTGTCAGGAAACGGCATACCGCATCAACTCTGGCTACATGACGCAGATCCTCATGAACCACCAGCCAATATTCCCGATCTATAAATATTTCTTCCGGCAGGATGGGAATCAGACGGTTGTCCTGATCGGCCATGAAACAATGGACAATGGAAAGACCAATACCATCAATGGCGGCACTATATTGTGCCATGACGCTGGTGCTGCGAAAGACCACATGGGGGGCCTTGATCACCTGCTCCAGAAAGTGCAGTTCGGGCAACTGGATCAGGTCATCAATATAGCTGATATAGTCATGGCCGTTCAAATCATCAATTTTTGATATTTTGTTATGCTTATCCAAATATTCTTTTGTGCCATAAAGTCTGAGACGGTAATCACAGAGTTTCCAGGCAATGACACGACCTGCGTTTGGCCGGGCCAGAGTGATAGCAATATCTGCTTCCCGTTTGGACAGGCTGGTTCGACGGGATTCGGCCATCAACTCCAGCTCGATATCTGGGTGCATTTCTCTGAACTGGCCCATCTTATGGGCTATGATATGGGCGCTCAACCCTTCCGGTGCCGCAAGCCGTACCGTGCCCGACAGCCGTGCATCCTTGCCCGATATATCCTGATAGAGATGGTTTGAGCTGGCCTCCATCTGTTCTGCATGAGGCAGTAGCCGCATTCCGGCATCGGTAAGCTTATAACCGCGCGGGGATTTATCAAACAGCCTTACATTTAGCTCATTCTCAAGAGCAGATATGCGTCGGCTGACTGTGGTATGATCAACATGTAGCTTTCGCGCCGCACTGACCAGCCGCCCCCGGCGGGATAATTCCAGAAAAAACCGTAAATCATTCCAATCGTACATATTGTACCTTTGTGTATTTTTACAGATCGTTTGTGAATATTTTGCCATAGAAATGCATTTTTGTCTTTAGTAAACTGCATGGTAGCTAATATTTAATATTAAGGATTTTAACCATGAAACAATATACCCATTATATCGGCGCAGAACATTATGACGGCACAAGCGAGCGTTTCTCACCCGTTTTTAATCCTTCCACCGGCGAACAATCAGCGCAGGTTCCCTTGGCGAGCAAATCAGAAGTTGAAAATGCCATAGCGGTTGCTGAAGCTGCCTTTCCCGCATGGGCTGCAACATCTGTGTTGCAACGTTCCCGTATCATGACAAAATTCACAGCATTGCTTTATAAGCATCAGGCTGAGCTGGCGAAGCTTGTGTCTCAAGAGCACGGCAAGGTGATAGAAGATGCCATGGGGTCTGTTTTGCGCGGTATAGAGGTTGCCGAATTTGCCTGCGGAATTCCGCACCTTCAAAAGGGTGAGTTTTCAGATAATGTATCTGGCGGAATTGATATTTATTCCATGCGCAAGCCTTTGGGTGTTGTAGCCGGTATTACACCGTTTAACTTTCCGGCAATGATACCATTGTGGATGGCCTGCATGGCGATTATCACCGGAAACACCGTTGTTCTTAAACCATCAGAAAAAGACCCCGGTTGCCCCATGCGCCTGGCCGAACTGTTCGTAAAGGCTGGTGGCCCTGCGGGTGTATTCAATGTGGTCAATGGTGATAAACTTGCGGTGGATACGTTGCTTCACGACAGTCGCATCAAAGCAGTGAGCTTTGTCGGTTCCACGCCGATTGCCCAATATGTTTATGAAACGGCTACACGGAACGGTAAACGTTGTCAGGCCATGGGCGGAGCCAAAAACCACATGCTGATTCTGCCTGATGCCGACCTGGAAGGCGTTGCCAATGCCCTTATGGGGGCAGCTTATGGTTCGGCGGGGGAACGTTGTATGGCCATTTCGGTTGGTGTGTGTGTCGGTGATGAAGTGGCAGACAGGTTGATTGAAATACTTACCCCACGTATTAAGGCATTAAAAATCGGTACTAGTCTGGAGACAGGCCTGGAAATGGGGCCGTTGGTCACTTCGGCACATCGGGCAAAGGTCATGGATTATATCCAGATGGGCGTGGATGAAGGGGCCGATCTTGTGGTTGATGGTCGTGATTTCACGCTTGCGGGCCATGAAAATGGTTATTTCCTTGGCGGTTCTTTGTTCGATAATGTCAAAAAAGATATGCGGTCTTATAAGGAAGAGATTTTCGGCCCTGTATTGCAATTGGCACGGGTTCAGAATTTTGAAGAAGGAATGGCTCTGGCAAGTGGTCATCAATATGGTAATGGAACATCTATCTTTACCCGCAGTGGGGCAGCGGCTCGCACCTATGCTGATCGGGTGGAAGTGGGCATGGTTGGAATCAATGTGCCGATCCCTGTGCCATTGGCTTTCCATAGCTTTGGTGGTTGGAAAGCATCTGCCTTTGGTGATCATAATCAGTTTGGGGCAGAGGCTGTACGCTTCTACACCAAGGTAAAAACAGTCACCTCCCGTTGGCCGGAAAGTACAATTGAAGCAGATTTTTCTATCCCAACATTGAAATAATGTCCTAAAGTGTCTTTAAGAGGAAGGTGACCATGGATTTTAATTTTAATGAAGATCAGCGGGCCATTCAGGATATGGCCCGCACTTTTTCGGAAAATGAATTTGCCCCCCATGCGGAGGCGTGGGATCGCGATCATATTTTTCCGGTTGATGCTCTACGCGGTGCTGCCGCTTTGGGCCTAGGTGGTATTTACATTGGTGAAGATGTGGGCGGTTCTGGCTTAAGCCGTCTTGATGCAGCGATAATTTTTGAGGAATTATCCAAAGGCTGTAGCTCAACCTCGGCGTATCTATCCATTCACAATATGGCCACATGGATGATTGATAATTTTGGCAGTGATGCCCTGCGCCAAAAATATTGTCCCAAGCTGACCACAATGGAATATTTTGCCAGCTATTGTCTGACTGAACCGGGGTCCGGCTCTGATGCTGCGTCTCTCAGGACAAAAGCAACCTTGGACGGCGATCATTATGTACTTAATGGTACCAAGGCCTTTATATCCGGCGGTGGACGGGCCGATGTCTATGTGGTCATGGTGCGCACGGGGGATGCGGGGCCGAAAGGCATCAGTACTATTGTGGTGGAAAAAGACATGCCGGGACTGAGTTTCGGTGCACAGGAAAAAAAAATGGGCTGGCATAGTCAGCCTACAAGCTCGGTAATATTTGAAGATTGCCGGGTGCCAAAGGAAAACCTGGTGGGCTCAGAAGGCGATGGCTTCAAAATTGCTATGAAGGGGCTTGATGGCGGACGGCTGAATATCGGTGCCTGTTCCCTGGGTGCGGCGCAGGCCTGTCTGAATTTGACGGTTCAATATATGGCGGAGCGCAAGCAGTTCGGTAAAAAACTGAACGAGTTTCAGGCCCTGCAATTCCGCATTGCCGATATGGCCACAGAGTTGGAAGCGGCCCGGCTTTTATTGCATAAGGCGGCGGCGAAAGTGGACACGCAGGCCCATGATGCTACTCATTTTGCGGCCATGGCAAAGCGGCTTGCCACCGACACCGGATTCAATGTGGTCAACGAAGCTTTGCAGCTTCACGGTGGTTATGGCTATGTGTCGGACTATCCTATTGAGCGGTTCCTACGGGATGTTCGGGTGCATCAGATTCTGGAAGGTACTAATGAAATCATGCGACTGATTATTTCAAGAAATATACTGGAGACTTGACTATGACTTTAGCAGCAGAGGTTCTTTTTGAAGAGCGCGGATGCCTTGGCATTATTACCCTGAACCGTCCGAAAGCCCTGAATTCGCTCAGCACGGGCATGTGTGTTCTGATGGATGAAGCTTTGGTAAAATGGGCCGGGGATGATGCCATCAGGGCGGTGATCATTCAAGGCGCCGGGGAAAAGGCTTTCTGTGCAGGCGGTGATGTTAAAACGCTGGCGGAAAACAGCCCGGCAGATCATCATAAGGCCACTGAGTTTTTCGCCACTGAATATGTCATGAACAGCCGGATATATCATTTCCCCAAACCTTATATTGCTTTGCTAGACGGCATTACCATGGGTGGTGGTGTCGGGGTATCGGTTCATGGTTCCCACAGAATTATCACCGAGCGATGTCTGTTTGCCATGCCGGAATCAGCCATTGGCCTGATCCCCGATGTGGGCGGCAGTTATTTTATGCCACGCCTTCCGGGTAATCTGGGTATGTATTTGGGGCTGACCGGGGCACGCCTGAAGGGGGCGGATATTCTTTATGCCGGTATTGGTACTTCTTATATGACGTCCGACAGGATTGATGCCTTTGTTGCCAGTCTTGCCGAAGCTGAAATAGAAGATGCAACTGATGTGGACCGGATCATTGCTGATTTTGCCGCCGACCCCGGCGAGGCACCATTGGATGAATTCCGGGATTTGATTGATGCGGCTTTTGACGAACAATCCATTGAGGATATTATGGATCATCTGGACGCCATCGACCATGAATGGGCGGGCAAAACTTTATCAAAACTTAAAAAGATGTCACCCATCAGTATGAAAGTGATCGTTGAACAGATTTTGCGGGGCGGGGAGCTTGAATTTAATGATGCCATGAAGATGGAATATCGTATCGTCAGTCATATTGTGTCTTATCAAAGTGATTTTTACGAAGGTGTTCGTGCGGTTCTCATTGACAGGGACCAGAATCCAACCTGGAATCCGGCGACGGTGGATGAAGTGTCGGATGATATGGTGGCAGCGCATTTTGAAATTCTGGATGAAAAAGAACTCATACTTTAAAGAAGGAACAGCAGATGGCAAAAATTGGATTTATTGGCCTGGGCAATATGGGTGGGGGCATGGCCGTCAATATCCTGAATGCCGGACATGAACTTAAGGTCTTTGATCTTAATCAACAGGTGATTGCAGATATTTGTGGCAAGGGGGCAATGGCGGCGGCTAGCGCCAATGATGCGGCAACCGATGTGGATGCGGTAATCACTATGCTCCCGGCGGGCAAGCATGTGAAATCGGTTTATCTTGGTGATGACGGCCTTATCGCGGCGGCAAAGGCGGGTACCATAATGATGGATTGCTCAACAATTGATGTGGATAGTGCCCGTGAAGTTGTCACTGCGGCAACGGTTGCGGGAATGAAAATGGTTGATGCGCCGGTATCCGGCGGTGTTGCGGCTGCGGCAGCGGGCAGCCTGACCTTTATGGTTGGTGGAACAGAAGATGCCTTTGCCGCCTCGGAGCCTTTTCTTGATAATATGGGGGCCAATATCATTCATGCTGGCAAAGCCGGATCGGGGCAGGCCGCCAAAATCTGTAATAATATGATGCTGGGTATTCAAATGATTTCTGTTTCCGAAGCCTTTGTGTTGGCGGAGAAGCTGGGGCTTGAGGCGGAAAAGCTTTTTGCCATTTCATCCAAGGCATCGGGCCAATGTTGGTCCCTGACGTCTTATTGTCCGGTACCGGGTCCGGTGGCTACTTCTCCGGCTAATAATGACTATAAGGCGGGCTTTGCGGCGGCCATGATGCTGAAGGATTTACGCCTTGCACAGGAGGCGGCCATATCGGTTGGAGCCAAGACACCGCTTGGGGAGAAGTCACGGGATTTATATGAAAAATTCAGCGACATGAGTGCAGACAATATGGATTTTTCAGGTATTATCAATATGTTACGGGATGAAACCTCAACATGAACAGAAGTTAAGCAAGTCATTCAGGAATGATTAAGGCCCTTTTTTATACTCTGTAACCATTCACAACGAAATGAAAGGTACAGACCATGAAAAAGACAGCAAAACTTCTGATGATGACGAGCCTGCTAATTGGTGCGGTTGCAATTGGATCAACCACAGCTTCGGCGAAGTCGCACCGTTACGATCAGCAGCATGATCAAAGGCAAGCACAAAAGCATTCTGACAAGAAGTCCAATAAACAGGCTCGCAAACATGAACGGCAACATTTTGGCGAGCATTCCCGCCAGCGTGTTTATGGTCATGACCGCAGAGAGTATGCTTCTCATAGTGGCAAGTATTATAAAAAACATGCCCGTAAACATGCCCGTAAACATGCCCGCAAGCATTACAGGAAGAACCATTACCATTATGGACGGAATACCCATAGGTATAATGCGCATCGGGTGGCTTATACGCAGCCAGAAATTCACATAACACCGCGTGGCGTTGTGTTCCATATTCACCCGGACGTTTATTATAATAGTCGGTATTAGAAGAGATTAAATTTCTACCCCTGTTCGGGAACCGTAACAACCATGCCGTCCAGTTTGTCAGTGATCTTAATCTGACAGCTGAGGCGGCTGTTTTTTTGCCGATTATCCAGAAAATCCAGTAAATATTGCTCATCCTCTTCCATTGCCGGGATAGCAGCCGAAAAACCATCCGGTATTAAAATATGACACGTAGCACAGGCACAACCGCCTTCGCAGTCGGCATCAATGCCAGGGATATCATTTTCCACGGCCACTTCCATTAATGTTTCACCGTCCTTTGCGGATACGGGTATTCTCTTTTCATCGGGGGAAATAAAGGTAATTACGATCATAATCTCTGTGCGTCTTAATGTTGGGGGATAGGGATGGCGCTGGTGGCTTTGACTTCTTCCATGACCACATAGGTATGGGTGCTGCTGATACTGGTGAGGCTGGATAATTTCTCGCCGAGAAATTTTCGGTAATGGGCCATGTCACGGGTTCTGACCTTGATCAGATAATCAAAACCGCCGGCGACCATATGGCATTCCTGAATTTCTTCCATTTTTGCTATTTCCCTGCGGAAGGTATCCAGAGCTTCCGTGGTAGTCCGCTCAAGAGATACTTCAATGAAAGACACCAATGCGGACCCTAGCAATTCAGCATCAAGCAGGGCGACATAGCCTTTTATATAGCCTTCTTTTTCCAGTCTTTTCACGCGCTCCAGACAGGGGGTGGGGCTCAGGTTGATGATCTGGGCCAATTTGACATTGGAAACTCTGCCATCTTTCTGGAGTATATTCAGAATATTCTGGTCGATTTTATCAAGGGTTTTTTGTTTCCCTATGTATTTTTCGGTGATCATAGAATTTTATTCTGTTTTAAAGTTGGTTGGCTAGATTTTATTTCGAATATAACCCTAATATAGCAACACATTCTGCTGATGAAAAGCTATTCTATGACCGTAATATGTTGAAACTAGAGGTATATATGTTAGGCAGTTGATTTTGTTGAACAAATATAGAGTTTCAAAGGACGAACATAGGGTTCTCATATGAGGACTTAAACAGGTTGGTTCTCGCGTGTTTATGAAGAGATAGTCGGGGTGGCTTTTCCGTCTATCTGAAAAAGCTTATCGGGTATGATTTCCTCCCTTCATACCGTTGTGGCACTAAAGAGATAGCTTTTGTTGTGGCTAATAAAGACGCGAGACCATCTTTTTTTGGGGGGAATATTCGGCTTTTGCTGAAATTCGAAACAAACTATATAAGGCCAAAAAATTTCCCGTTATAAAAAGATGAAATAGTCATTGACAGTGTTCAATATGAAGCGTAAATGGTGGCAAAGATTAGAGTATTCTGTTGTAGACAGAATGAGGGTGGCTTAAAATAGCCACAATGTTGGATGATATTATATATGTTTACAGTGCGACTTATTCAAAGTGAGTGAAAGAGTAGGTAAAGATATGGCTGATGAAACAGTAGAAGCATTGGCAAAGCAGTTGATCCGCAGGTTAGGGCGGTCGCAGGCAATGCAGATATGTCAGACAAATAAATGGCTTCGGGTGCTTGATCATATCAAGGCGGTTGATAAAGGCCTGAATACCAAATAAAAGGGTTATGAGAGCTTGAATAGCTCTGCGGGTAATTTCTCGGAGTATCAGGGCTATGTTTTTAAGTGTCTTTGACCTTTTTAAAGTCGGTATTGGTCCGTCCAGTTCTCATACGGTTGGACCAATGATAGCCGCAAGACGGTTCCTCCTGTCTCTGGATGAGACGGGCTTATTTTCCCAGATAGATAAAATTCATATTGATGTTTATGGTTCGCTTGCCCTGACCGGTATTGGTCATGGTACCGATATTGCCCTTTTGATGGGCCTGATGGGATATGCACCGGACAGCATTGATCCCGATATTATTCAGGATACCGTGGCACAGGTTAAGGCATCGCGGGAAATAAATCTTTTGGGTAGGGCTAAAATCTCTTTTGACGGGTCGAAGGATATGGCGTTTCTGATGGAGGATCTGCTGCCTCACCATACCAATGGCCTGGGGTTTCAGGCTTTTGATCAAAAGGGCGGTTTGCTTTCCCGGGATAATTATTATTCCGTCGGTGGTGGCTTCGTTGTTTCAGAAGCTGAAATGGGTAAGAACACCCCCGATATAAAACAGGCACCCGTACCCTATCCCTTTGCGACGGGCGACGAGCTGCTAGAACTGTGCCAACAGAATAACATGGGTATTGCCGAGTTGATGTGGGCCAATGAAGCCGCTTTGATAAATGCGGAAGCCCTTACCAGTGGCATGGATGTGATCTGGCAGGCCATGGAAGGCTCAATAGATCGTGGATGCTCACAGCGCGGAATATTGCCGGGCGGGCTGGATGTGGAACGGCGCGCCGCCCAGCATTATGTGGATCTCTGCTCAAGTCAGGAACGCCAGCTTTGTGACCCGGCAGTGATCCTTGACTGGATTAACCTGTGGGCATTGGCGGTGAATGAAGAAAATGCCGCCGGGGGCCGGGTTGTCACTGCACCCACCAATGGGGCGGCGGGAATAATTCCTGCGGTGTTACGTTATTTTGACCGTTTTTATAACAGCTGCGGCAAGGATGGCATTTATGACTTCCTACTCACTGCCGCCGCCATCGGCTCTCTCTATAAGAAAAATGCCTCCATCTCCGGCGCCGAGGTCGGCTGTCAGGGCGAGGTGGGTGTGGCTTGCTCCATGGCGGCGGGGGCCTTGACAGCGGTCATGGGCGGTACGCCGTTACAGGTGGAGAATGCCGCAGAGATTGGCATGGAACATAATCTGGGCCTGACCTGCGACCCTATCGGCGGTCTGGTACAAGTGCCGTGCATTGAACGCAATGCCATGGGGGCCGTCAAGGCCATCGATGCTAGCCGTCTGGCTCTGCGGGGCGATGGCAAACATATGGTGTCACTGGATAAGGTCATTGAAACTATGCGTCAAACCGGCGAGGACATGAAAGTCACCTATAAAGAAACCTCCAAAGGGGGTTTGGCGGTGAATGTAGTTGCCTGCTAATAATATTTAGCATAATCATCTAGAGAAATACTAAATTTATAGATTATATCTCGCCAATATCGTTATTTTGGCGAGATATTTTGCTATTATAATGCTAGATTGGCAGAATATACTAATTCATTAAATAGAGGTTATGATGTATAGTTTGGCAGAAAAAGCAACCGATCAGGTTAAAGCACTAACGGACATTCGCACTGAATTGCGGGCCATGGTCCACGGTGATGAGGAGCAATGTATTTCCAATCTTCTGGAAAGTGCTGCCTTGTCCAGCGAAGCCCGTGCAAGGATCGTCATGTCGTCCCGGAACCTAGTTACCCTGTCCCGCGCAAAAAGTGATGATCAGGATACCATGGATTATTTCCTTCAGGAATTTGGCCTGTCTAACCGGGAAGGTGTAGCGCTCATGTGTCTGGCGGAAGCCCTGCTGCGGGTGCCCGATGGCCTAACCGCAGACAAACTCATTGCAGAAAAGATCCAATCCGGCGATTGGGCTGATCATAAAGGCAAGTCAGAATCAATGTTCGTCAATGCCTCCACATGGGGTTTGATGATGACGGGCGGCATTGTAAATCTGGGCGACGATGTGACGGAAAATTTTTCCGGCTGGATGAAACGCTTGGTCTCAAAGTCCGGCGAACCTGTTATTCGCAGAGCGGTAACACAGGCCATGCGCATCATGGGCGGACAATATGTGCTGGGTCGGACCATTGAAGAGGCCAGAAAACGGGGAGCAGCGGAAAACCACCCAGAAACCCGCTTTTCTTTTGATATGCTGGGGGAAGGGGCTAGAACGCCTGCCGATGCGGAGCATTATTTTGATGCCTATATGCAATCTATAGAGACTGTTGGTGAAGCCAATGACAAGGATACGGTATATGAGGCGCATGGTATTTCCGTAAAATTCTCCGCGCTGAACCCCCGTTATGAGTTTGCCCAGAAAGATATTGTAATGGGTGAAATGCTGCCAAAAATTCGCACTCTAGTTCTGGCGGCCAAGAAGTATAATATCGGTTTCACCATTGATGCAGAAGAGGCCGCACGCCTGGATATTTCTCTTGATATATTTGAGGCATTGGCCCGTGATCCTGATCTTGAGGGCTGGGACGGTCTTGGTATAGTGGTGCAGGCCTATCAGAAGCGCGCGCCTTACGTACTCGACTGGTTATTTGCCCTTGGCCGTGAAGTGGGTCGAAAATTTATGGTACGGCTGGTAAAAGGGGCTTATTGGGACACTGAAATTAAACATGCTCAGGAAATGGGCCTGCCCGACTATCCGGTCTATACCCGTAAACCAACCACAGACCTCAGTTATCAGATATGTGCTGAGCGTATGATGCGGGCAAGGGATGTCATCTTTCCCCAGTTCGCCACCCATAATGCCTATACGGTTGCTCTAATTCTGGAGCTTGCCAAAAATGATGAGGGAGCGACACGGGATTTCGAATTTCAACGGCTGCATGGCATGGGTCACCTGCTCTATGATCAGCTTCAGGAAATCACGTCACCGCAAGTTAACATCAGGATGTATGCCCCGGTTGGCAGTCATGAGGATTTACTGCCTTATCTGGTGCGGCGGCTTTTGGAAAATGGGGCCAATAGCTCCTTCGTTAACCGTTTTATGGATAAGGATATTGCTGTGGAGGAGCTGATGCGGGATTGTGGAGATCTGGTTGAAGCGGCTAGCCCACGACGTCACGGCAAAATTCCGCTGCCGGTGGATATTTTGTCTGTATCCGGTCGTGAAGTGGGGCCGCGCAGGAATGCAATCGGGCTTGACCTTGATGATTGCAGCGAAGTGGGGCATCTCATACAGGAAATGGGAAAAGCCATGCAGGGGAAGCCAAAAGTTGGTCCGATTGTGGGCGGAAAACTTTTAAAACGTCCGACAGAGGATATTGTCAGTCCGGCAAATATAACCCAGATTATTGGGGCCGTCGGTATACCAGAAGACAAGGATATTGATCTGGCTCTGACGTTGGCTACGAAGGCGCAGAAACCTTGGGATGCTTTGGGCGGCAAAGCCCGTGCGGATATTTTGAACAAGGCCGCCGACCTGATGGAGGCGATGCGGGAGCCTTTGATGGGGATTATCGCAAGGGAAGCCGGGCGGACCATTGGCGATGCTTTGTCAGAAGTGCGGGAGGCCGTTGATTTTCTGCGCTATTATGCTTTGCAGGCGATAGCGAATTTTGATCAGCCGATCACATTGCCCGGATGCACGGGGGAAAGTAACAGGCTTTCCCTGCATGGGCGGGGTACTTTCCTTTGTATCAGCCCGTGGAATTTTCCGCTGGCCATATTTGTTGGTCAGGTGGCGGCAGCACTGGCGGCGGGTAATGCCGTGATCGCAAAGCCTGCGGAACAGACGCCGATTATCGCTGCCGAGGCGGTGAAAATTCTTCATGAAGCAGGTGTTCCGGGGGAAATATTGCATATGTTACCGGGGGACGGGGCGCGTATCGGGGCCGCATTGGTAGCAGATGGGCGCATCAGTGGTGTGGCCTTCACTGGCTCTACAGATACCGCCAAGATCATCAACCGGACTTTGGCTAACAGGGATGGTGCCATCGTGCCGCTTATCGCGGAAACTGGTGGTCAAAATGTGATGATTGTCGATAGTACGGCGCTGCCGGAACAGGTGGTGGATGATGTTATTTCATCGGCTTTTCAGTCCGCGGGGCAACGGTGTTCGGCGTTGCGCGTGCTATATCTTCAGGAAGATGTGGCGGACAAGATTATTGAAATGCTGAAGGGGGCCGTATCCTGCCTGAACATGGGTGACCCTATGCATCTGTCCACCGATGTGGGGCCAGTTATTGACCAGAAAGCCAGACAATTATTGCTGGATCATGTGACGCGCATGGAAAGTGAGGCGACTTTGCTTGCTGAAGTTCCTCTGCCTGGCCATTGTGCTGAAGGAACCTTCTTTGCTCCGCGTATCTATGAAATTACGTCCTTGGATCAGTTAACCTGTGAAGTCTTCGGCCCCATATTGCATATCATTCGTTATAAAGCCCGTAATATGGACAAGGTGCTGGAACAGGTGCGGGCCACGGGCTTTGGCCTGACGTTGGGGGTTCATAGCCGGATTGAGGGTGTTGCGCAGAATATATTTGGCAAACTGGATGTGGGTAATACTTATGTTAACCGCAATATAGTTGGTGCTGTGGTCGGGGTTCAGCCCTTCGGTGGTCAGGGATTGTCAGGCACGGGTCCAAAGGCCGGTGGGCCGCGTTACATGTATCGTTTTGCCACAGAAAAAACCCTGAGCATCAATAGGGTGGCAACGGGGGGTAATGCAGAACTTTTTTGTCTGGAATAGCGTCAAATATTTCCATAGAAGACTTATTTGCTCTATATAAATAGGGTACCCTAAGTAGAATTCTATGGAGCTATTTTCGTGACCAGTAATATAGAACAGTTTCGGCAGAAGTTCACCAAGGCACAGTCTCTCCATAAAGGGGGAATGTTTCAGGGTGCGGAGGCGGCTTATCTGGAATTGCTGGCATCGGGCATTGATAATGAACGAATATTAAGGTCACTGACACAGCTTTATCTGCATGGGAAAAAGGAGCAGGCAGCGGCGACCTGCTTTGAAAAACTGATCAATATTGCACCGGACCAGCCGCAATATTATGAAAATCTTGCCAATCTTTATCATCACCTTGGCGATGGGAACAAGGCAATTTCCTGTTACCGGCGGCTGCTGAAACGGCAGCCCCGTCTGGCCGACAGCCATTATAATCTTGGGATACTGTTAAAACAGTATCAGTTTTATGACGAGGCTGTGGCCGCTTATCAAAATGCACTGGATTATGGCATTGAACGTCCCGAAGAGGTTTATCTGAATATGGGGGTGATTTATTCTGATCATCTCAGGCAGGAACAGAAGGCCCGGTTCGCCATGGAGGCGGCGCTTAAGGTCAACCCGAATTATATTTCGGCCATGTTTAATCTGGCCAGTATGTATGAGGAAGCGGGGGATAAAAGCGCAGCGCAGGATTTGTTCCAGAGAATAATTGATCTGGACCCCTTTTATTATTCGGCACTGGCACGACTGGGGGAGGTGAAGACATTCACCGACAGTGAGGACCCGCTCATTCTGAAAATGAAACAGGTGGCTCGGAAATCATCTGTCGATATTTCAATCCGGACAAATCTGTATTTTGCTTTGGGCAAGGCCCTGAATGGATGCGGGGCTTTTGATGATGCTTTTGCCTGTTATGAATTGGCAAATCAGTACAATAAGCAAACGGTCACCCCCTATGACAGAGCAGTTCAGGAACAGATGACCAATGATCTTATCATGACATTTAATAAAAAATGGTTTGATGATATTGAACCTGTTTCCGATGCCGCCCCCATATTTATATGCGGCATGTTCCGATCGGGTTCAACCTTGACCGAACAGATATTAGCCAGCCACCCTATGGTTACCGCAGGGGGGGAAGTTGACTTTTTTGTCCGTGAAATAAGAAATACCCTTGAGCCTTACCCGGTTTCTTTATCCGGTATAGAACCGGGAAAGCTTGCCAAGCTGGCGCAGAAATATTTGGATCATCTGAAAAAAACCTTTCCAACTGCCAAAAATATCACAGATAAGCGTCCCGATAATTTCCTGCATTTGGGCTTGCTCAAGAGTCTGTATCCCAAGGCGAGAATAATTTACACCAGCCGTAATGCTACGGATAATTGCCTGTCCGTTTTTTTTCTGCGTTTGGGTAATGCCATGAACTATGCCACTGACCTGAAGGACACGGCGCATTATTACAAGCAATCCACGCGGTTGGTGAGCCACTGGAAGTCCATGTTTGGAGAAAATATTCATGAGGTCAATTATGATGAACTGGTTAAGAACCCCCAGACTGTAATTGAAGATATGCTGGAATTTTGTGACCTTGAGTGGAGCGAGGATTGTCTGGAATTTCATAAGCTGGATAATGTTGTAAAAACCGCCAGTGTCTGGCAGGTGCGTGAGCCGCTTTATCAGAAATCATCTGGCCGGTGGCGTAATTTCGAAACACACCTGAGTGAATTGCAACAGGCTTTGAAAAGTGAATGATATGATTAGCAAAGAAACCAAAGTTTGGGATAATTATTGGAAACGTGGCGAACTGCATAGCTGCATTTCGGCATCCGATAAGGAGAACCAGAAGGAAGTGAATGATTTCTGGCTTCGGATTTATGATGAATTTCCGGATGGGTTGACTTTTTTAGATATTGGAACCGGAAATGGTCTGCTGCCCTCTCTGGCGGTGACATGTGCCAACGAAAAAGAATATGGCTGGGAAATACACGGCGTTGACCTGGCAGATATTAACCCAGTCCGCGATGTGCCGGGCTCAAAAGAGCTGTTAGACCAGATAAATTTTCAGGGTAGAATAGCAGCAGAGGACTTGCCTTTTGAGTCGGAATATTTTGATGTGGTGACCTCGCAATATGCCATTGAATATAGTGATATATCCCGGTCAATAGTCGAAATTTCACGGGTATTGAAAAAGGGCGGTAGTTTTTGCGCCGTGCTTCATAGCTATAACAGCATTGTTGTCTCGCAAAATAATGACAATGCCAACGAAGCCAAATATCTGTTGGATAGCTATATTTTTGCGAACTGTAGAGAGCTGTTATCCCGTATATTGTCTGGTAAATTTTCTAATACTGAAATTCAGGCTCATGTGGATCAATATGTGGAAAACCTTGTGCAACTTTCACAGTCTTATGTTTCACAAAACGACCTTAATATCATTCCAATAATGCAGAATTCATTAATGGAAATCCTGAAACTAAGCCAGAAATATCATCCGCAGCAAGTACTGGAAATGGTGGATAATGCCAGACTGCGTTTGAAGGCACAGCGGGAACTTCTGCTTGATCTCGTGGGGTCGGCTCTTGATGAAGTTAAGATAGAGAATCTGCTCGGAGAACTGAAAGGTCTGGGCTTTGAGAAGATAAAGGCTCAAGAATTTTCTATTGGGGAAAAAAATGTAATATTGGGTTATTATATTCAGCTTCAGAAACAATAAAGCTATTTCATAGTTATAAAAAAACGGCGGCTATATCACTATAGCCGCCGTCTTTATTTAAAAACTATATCTGCTTAATTCTAGAATTTAGCAGTTGCACCAAAGTAGAAGTAAGTACCAATCACATCGAACACATTCGGGAATGTGTTACCCTGTTGCTGGTCGGAACCAACGAACTGTGGTGATGTACCGAACAGATTGTTGATACCACCGTACATAGAGTAGTTTTCAGTGATGTCATAATTTGCCGTAATGTCGAAGTAGTTCTTCGCTACCAGACGTGGTACGACGAAATCTGCGGCAACAGCACCGTCAGTGTTGATCAGATCACCATGATCTGTACCACCAAGATGTGTCCATTTCAGAGTTGCTGAAAGAGGGCCACTTTCGTATGTGAACCGCGTCGTGAAGCGGAACTCAGGATCAGGTGTACCACAAACGCCAGCAAATGTTCCGCCACAGTTAAGGAATACTGTACTTGGATCATCATCAGGCAGGAAGTCATTGTTGATTACGTAAGTTCCCAACCAGTTGATTCCAAATGTAGAGGAATCTTCGATCAGTCCCCAGTCAAAGTCTCTGGTGTAATCAACCTGAACATCAACACCAGCTGTTTCAAGCTTGGCGTTATTGGCGTTCAATGCCGCAACTTCACCAACGTTACCATCTGGACGACGCGAAATGGCCTGACACAGAGGGTCTGAAGCGTTCAGTTTAGTGAAACAACCTTTCAGAATGTTATTCACACCACCACCGAAGGTACCAACAACATCAGCAATTTTGATATTGTAATAATCAACGGTCATGGAGAAGCCTTCAAGAGCTTCAGGCTGGATAACAGCACCAATGGTATAGGTGTCTGAAGTTTCTTCAAACAGATCAGGGTTACCACCGAAGGCACCTTCAATCTGTGTATTGGATTGAGCGAACAGACCAGTTTGGCCAGTTGGCACACCAGTTGCTTCACAAACGGCTGCGATGGCAGAAATTCCACCAAATTCATCCACATGATCAGATGAACATGGGTCATCAGCCCGTGGGAAACCGTTTGCTGTTCCCAGGAACAGTTCCGCCACATTTGGTGCACGTACCGCACGCTGGTATTGGCCACGTACTTTGAAGCCTTCTACCGGAGTCCAGTCACCACCCAGAGCATAGGACCATACAACGCCCGCTGTAGAATAGTCGGAGTAACGAAGAGCACCGGTAAAGTTCAGTGATTCAGCACCCGGCACATCAGCCAGCAATGGAACAAAGATTTCTGAATAGACTTCATAAACATCAAATGAACCAATAGTCGGCTTACCAGCGTTAAATCCAAGAATGTCACCTGATGACAAGAATTCATCAGGACGGAATGAACTTGAATCCGTACGATATTCAGCACCAAGGGATAAACCAATATCACCAGCACCAAGATTGCCCAGCGTACCAGTTACGTTAGCGGCCAGAACCTGCTGTACTATGTTGGTAACATTGGCTGCACCAACATTCATATATTCAACAGCTTCGTCTGAAATGTTGCCTTCACCGAAAATATTGATCGGTACACAACCATTTGCCCGCGCACCAGCATCAGAACACTGAAGGTTGCCTTCAGAATCAAAATTGGTCTTCAGACCCGCCAAGAGGCGTGTTGCAGATACGTCATTATTCAGCAGGTTTGAATTGTCAACACGTGAATAGCTGTAATAGGTATCATATGACCAATTGTCGTCAATGTCGCCTTTGAAACCAGCGAGTACTTGAAAACCATTACGGGTGTTGAGGCTCTGACGAGAACCATTTTCAACCATACGACGGCCAATGTAAGGCAAAGAGGCAAAACCATCTGCATCATTAAGGCCAGTACCGAGAAGCTGATCTGCATTATAACCAACAACATTTCCATCAACATCCAAAATACTTGGGTCAATGGTTTCAGCAATTGGTGTGCCATCAGCATTAAAATGTCCGGTAACCGTATTTACCATACCAACCACGAGGTCGCCATCGGCATCAGTCGTTGTTGCTGTCAGGATAACATCATTATCGTCGGCATCTTGATAAGTATCACCAACGCCCCAACGGACAACAGTAACTTTTTGGCGTTCCCGCACACCACCAATTATAGTGGCGGCACCAGTTGAGAAGCGGTCATCGGCGTTAAGAGCCTGCTGAACATTTGCAGCAAAGAACGGGCTGTCAACATCAACTGCGTCAGCAGTCAGGAAGGCCGGTGTTGGGGCAAGTTCTACATCAACACGGTTATGTGTGAAGGTTGCCTGAGCATAGAAGGTAACATGGTCATTAATATCATAATGGCCCTGTGCAGAAACCAACCAGCGATCCTGTGGAAGCTGAATGAAGTTATCCGGAGCATAGTTAAAGCGGTCATTAACATTGTCCCAAAGCTGAGCACCGCCACCGGCGTCAAAACGACCAAGTGAAGTTGTGTCAAGGGTATCAGCAGTACAGCCAGCTTGAAACTCTGAAAGACAGAGAAGGCCATCAGCGTTGCCATCAAATGTTTGTCCGCCAAATACGCGGGTGCCGGGAATACCGGAACTACCGGATCTTGTGAAGCCAGGAACACAGTTTGTAGCACCACCACAAGGCGTGCTGTCCCCAAAGTTAGGATCCTGTGTGTTCGGGAGAACATCATTATCACCTAGGGCGAAGAATGAGAAGTCTCTGTCATCAGCAAATGCAGCGTCACGACGGGCAAAACTTGTATGCAGAACCACGTTACCACGGCCATCAGCGAAGTTACCGCCAACAGTTGCATCCACATTCCATTTCTGGGAATCGCCTGCTGTTGATGAACCAAATTGAGCGTTCAACTCAACGCCTTCAAAGTCGTCAACCAGCTGGAAGTTAACAACACCAGCCAAAGCGTCAGAACCATACACAGCAGAAGCACCACCGGTCAGAACTTCAACCTGTTTGATCAGGGCAGAAGGAATGGTGTTCAGGTCAACGAGGTTAGCCTGTGAACTCTGCATATAGCGTTTGCCGTTAACAAGAACCAATGTACGCACAGCACCAAGACCACGAAGATCGATAGTTGATGTACCGTTACCAGGGTTGTTTGAGTTACCGGTCAAGCCAGGAACTGTTTGTGGCAAAGCATTCAGAACCTGTTCAACGTTGATGGTACCAGAGAATTTGAATTCGTCTGCATTAACAACAGCAACAGGGCTGGTGGCGGTCAGGTCTTTACGTTTAATACGTGAACCGGTAACAACCACTTCTTCAAATGTTACGTCTTCATCTGCAGCAGCCGCGTCGTCGGCAGCATATGAAGCCTGGATTGCAAAAGGTAGAGTAGCGGCGACAGCAATAGCTGATACACCATATTTGAGACGCGAAGTAAAATCGCTCTTCATAATGTTTCCTCCGTAGGAAGTTAAAAAATTGTGGGACAGTCTGTTTTTATTTATTCGACTCACAACCATTCCGCTTATCAAGAAGAAAAGCGGTTAAAAAAACAGCTAAATTTTGGCAGGCCTCCTCATGGTCTTATGCTGCAATTTTCCGTCCCATTTGCATTAAGTACAATTTATTAATAGTTGTTTTCTTTTTTATTCAATCCACACAGATTGAAAACAACCAATTTGTACATTATTTATCTGCTCTGTTTTATTAGCCCACACATGGCAAGCGGATAAATAACTACGTGAAGCTAACACCCTGTAAAATCGGGGTCAATTTCTTTAATAAAACGACTGTGTTATTATTGCCACAGGTGTGTTGTGCATTTATGCCACACATTAAATTTATTCGATATAAATGTGAATTCTGACCAAAGCACAGAATAATATTTTGAATAGATGGTAAAAATCTCTAGTTTATTTGGTAAATAATAATATGGAATAAATCAGAAAAATAGTTTCTCAAATAGGTTCAAAGTGTAATCTAACATATGTTTGAAATTTTCTTGCTTGGATATGGTGGGTTTGGAATAATAATTTCAAGATGTGAACGAATCAATTTTATCTATTAAGTATAGACGGGCCTATTTATTTCTTAAGTCATTGCTTATGAATGTTTATTTGCTCACATTCGTATACAGGGTCAGCTTGGAACTATGTCACAGGGGGCTGTCATGCGGATTTCATCGGACTGAAACGCATTGGTTCCATGCCACATATAGGATGGGAAGAAGACCTGTAGCCCTGCTTGTGGTTTAATAACTCTTTCGGGTTTTCTTTTAATTTCCGGACCATAAGGGCTGGCCCCGAAATTCACCCATCCGGGCCGATCACCGTCTAGTGTGCTGTTATTCACCTCAGTTGGAAGTTTGACATAATAGGGTCCACTGATCCAGCCTTTGGGATGATAATGATCGAAATGAAAGCCCTCGCTTTTTAGCCGTACGGACCAGGCCCCGGTGAATTTCAGCCTTTCAGTTTTGCGGCGCAAATGGGGGTGGGTTTCATCATCAGGCAACCCTTTGATGTATCGGCTTGCCGCATCCAAAACAGCTATTCTAAGTTTTTGAATAACCGGGTTGCGATAAAGATAAAGGTCACCAACAGTTTGTGTGCCGCCAATCAAAGTCTGATCGCGCGGATTGACATCGGTGATATGAAGCTTGGTGAGTTCTTCTTCCAGTGCCGCATTAAAGTTATCAATATTAGCAAAACCGTCCGGAACTGTAATCTCCATTGGTTGTATAAGATTTTCATAATCGCAGAGCCAATGATATCTTTCATCACCCAACATGCGCCAACAATCACCGCGTATGGTCCAGACTTTTTGAAAATTGGGATTTATTTTTTCGGCGAGGTCCGCTTGCGCCAACGCATATTCATAGTCGCCATTTTCCAGTAATAATTCCGCATAATCCATATAATATTCGTCATTGTCCGTTACATCTTGAAGCGTTCTCTCCAGCAGATGCAGTGCCTGTTCCATATTGCCGGTCTTTAGCCTTAAATGGGCCAGGCGATGTAATAATTCGGGATGCTCCCCTTGTCTTTTCATGGCCTTTTCAATAACTTCTGTGGCTTGATCAATGGCATTGCCTGTGGCCAGTTCTTCTGCATAGGCTGCGACAATATCTTGAGAATCAGGCCGGGCATCCATGGCTTTTAAATAAGAGCCTAGAAAACCCTCGTGGCGTCCTGTTTCCCACATCATATTATTTACCACATGATGAATATTCAGATTATCTGGTTCAAGGTCCAGTAGCTTGTGATAAGCAACAATAGATCGGTCAAAATCTCCTGTGCTGTGATAAAGAGATCCGATGGCCTCCCATGTTTCCACTTGGTCGGGCTTGGTATTAAGGACGAAGTTAAAACAATTTACAGCTTCTTCGCACCGTTCTTCTTCCCGGTAAACCGTGCCCAGATTATGAATCGCCTGTAGGTATGCGGGTTGAAGTTTCAGGGCAATTTCAAAAACTTCGATTGCTTCGGGATACTTCTTTTGATGTTTATGAAAAAGACCGAGAAGATTGTAATATTTTGCTTTGTAAGGGTCACAATTTATGGCTTTTTCCACCATCTTCACACCCTCGGAATAATCATCCTGTTTTTTCAGGACGTTCGCCCAGTTAAACCAGGCATCGGCATATTTTTCTTCCTGTTTCGTGGCTTCTTTATAGCAGCGAATGGCCGCATCAAGAATATCAAGCTCGTAATAGAGGTTGCCCAGATTATTATAGACATGGGGCTGACGATCATTCGCCTTCAGAGATGCCCGCATGAATTCTTCTGCCGCTTTATAGTCGCCTTTTGTCTTCTTAAAAGTCCCCAGAAGCTGAAGTGTGTTCGGCTCTTTTGGTGAAAATTTCAAAATATCTTCACAAAGCTTTATGGCCTCGTCAGTATTGCCAGACTGATGAAGATCGAGTGATTTTTTCAGACTTTGTTGAATATTTGTAAGCATGCGCTTTTATAACAGAAAAATAAAATCCAGATATAAAAATTTATTAAGGCCTAAAGCAAATAGGGAAGCAAGGGCAGAATTGCTTATCTTTAGATTGATTTGAGATACACCTTATTGACATTTAATTGATATGTGTCAATTTTGCTTACTAAGAGAAATTCTATTTTTGATTATCAATAATAACTATACAGTAAAATGTGAAAGCTCCGCCCAGAATGTCGTTGAATATAAGCACTTATATGGCTTTTTTTGCCAAAATATTATTTATAATATTGTTTGCCTTGTCCCTTCCGGCAATGGCCGCCACAGGCAGTTTAGGAAAATATTTGGCAGAAGTGCCCGTAGAAGCATTATTTCCGGCGGCGGATGGCTATGGTGGTCTGTTAGATGAGGCGCCCATCTCCCCGGTTTTAAAGGGTGGTGAGATCATTGGTTATGCATTTCTAAATACGGATTTTGTCGGGGCTATTGGATATTCCGGCAAACCGATCATGGTTTTGATCGGAATGGATATTAATGGTCGGATTTCAGGGGCGCGTCTGGTCAAACATAGTGAACCCATCGTTCTTGCGGGGATACCAGAAAAGAAAATTACCGATTTCATTGATGGGTATCAAACCGTCGATATATTGAAAATGGCCAAGGAAAAGGGTGGTGAGCCACCACCGGTGGATATCGTGTCCGGTGCTACGGTTACGGTCATGGTCATTGATGACACCATAAAACGGGCATCGGTACGGGCCGCACGAATACTGGGACTTGGCGGATTAAGTGTTGAAACTCAAATTGCCAAAGCCATAAAAGCCGTTAGTCCCGGTGAAATGCAGGAGCTTGACTGGACCAGCCTTTTGGGGAATGGATCAGTACGCCGCCTTCATTTGACCAATGCAAAGGTCAATCAGGCCTTTGTGGAGCAGGGCAATGCCAAAGCCATCGCCCGGCCTGAAAAAGGCGCAGAGGAAGATATTTTCATAGATTTGTATGTGGCATCTCTGGCTGTGCCCACCATTGCTAAAAGTCTATTGGGCAAGTGGGAATATCGCAATTATCTAAACCGGATTAAAGAGGGTCAACAGGCTTTTATCGTCATGGGTATGGGGAATTATTCCTTTCGGGGTTCTGGTTATGTGCGAGGCGGCATATTTGACCGCATACAGGTCGTGCAGGGCGAAGAAGGGTTTCGCTTTAATGATCACGGCTATAAAAATCTAGGTGAAGTTCTGGCTGATGGCGCCCCGGATTTTAGGGAGGTGGCTTTATTCTATACCCCGCAAGGGGCGGTTTTTAACCCGGCGGATGACTGGCAACTGCAATTGCTGGTGCAGCGTGCTATTGGTGCATTGGAAAAGGTTTTCATTGCATATGATCTAAACTATCAACTGCCCGACCAATATGTCAAAGTGGAACAGCCCGCCGTTAGCATGAGCGTGGAAGATGCCGAAGCGCAGGCCGTGAATGCTTTGTGGATGAAGATGTGGCAGGCCAAGGCAATGGAAATTATTATACTGTTGCTGGCTATTTTATTTCTGACGGTTTTATTTTTCGTACAGAATCAATTGGTGAAATTTCGGGCATTGACCGATAGGATCAGGCTGGGTTTCCTTATCTTCACGCTCTTTTATATTGGCTATTTCGCGCAGGCTCAATTGTCGGTGGTCAATGTATTTGTTTTTGTCAGTGCGCTACTGTCTGGCTTCCGGTGGGAATTTTTCCTGATGGAACCGATGATCTTTATCCTCTGGTGTTCGGTGGCGGCATCCCTGCTGTTTTGGGGGCGTGGTGCCTTCTGCGGCTGGTTATGCCCCTTTGGCGCATTACAGGAATTAACCAACAAGATCGCCAGATATTTTAAAGTGCCACAGGTCACCGTACCCTGGTGGTTGCATGAGAGACTATGGCCCTTGAAATATATGATTTTCCTTGGACTGATAGGGCTGTCGGTTTATTCCCTGAATATGGCGGAACATCTGGCTGAGGTTGAGCCTTTCAAAACGGCCATTGTCCTGAAATTCATGCGCAGCTGGCCCTATGTTTTATTTGTTGTGGTTCTGCTCGCTGTGGGTTTGTTCATTGAACGGTTTTATTGCCGGTATTTATGCCCGCTGGGTGCCGCGTTGGCCATTCCGGGTAAGCTGGCCATGTTTAATTGGCTGAAGCGTTATCGCAACTGCGGCGACCCCTGTCACATATGTGCGAAGGATTGTATGGTGCAGGCCATTGACCCCAAGGGTAATATCAACCCCAATGAATGCCTGCATTGCATGGGCTGTCAGCAGACTTATTTTGATGAAAAAGTCTGCCCGGTGATGATTCATAAGCTGACTCGGGTAAGGAATGAGAATTTGCATAAAACGCGCAAATTGAATCAGACCAGGGAAATTGGAGATTAAATGAGAGATTAGGGTCAGGCCCTTAGGGCTGAACCCCTGTAACCAGAACCGGACCCTGCGTATATATTTTGGGGTCCTTTAACGAAAGAAACCTGAAACCGGTGTTTTGGGGATAGTTTAAAACAGGAGAGAATTATGACAGAAGAAACGAAAAACTCTGGATTTTCCAGGCGCTCAGTGCTTGGCGGGTCCGCCCTTGCCGCTGGTATCGGCATGATAGGTGTGGGGGGGATGCTGCCGCAAACGGCGCATGCCAAAGGAAAAAATGAAGTCCATCCGGGTGATCTGGATGAATATTATGGTTTCTGGAGCGGCGGACAGTCCGGTGAAGTCCGCATCATCGGTGTGCCGTCCATGCGTGAGCTGATGCGTATTCCGGTCTTTAACCAATGTAGCGCTACCGGTTGGGGCCGTACCAACGAAAGTATCAAGATACTGACGGAAAATATGCTGCCTCAGGAAAAGGAATTCTGGGCCGATAAGGGCGGTTTTCCGCGCAATGGCGATACCCATCATCCTCATATGTCTTTTACTGACGGTACCTACGATGGCCGTTATGTTTTTATCAATGATAAGGCCAATACCCGTGTGGCCCGTATCCGCTGTGATATTATGAAGGTAGACAAGATTATTTCCATTCCCAATGCTGCGGATATTCACGGGCTTCGTCCTCAGAAATATCCCCGTACCGGATATATTTTTGCCAATGGTGAACATCGGGTGCCATTGCCCAATGATGGCTCCGTACTGGATGACCCCAGTAAATATCATGCTGTGTTCAGCGCCATTGATGGCGATGAAATGAAGGTGGCCTGGCAGGTTATTGTGGACGGTAATCTGGATAATGTTGATGCGGATTATCAAGGTAAATATGCCGTTGCCAGTTGCTATAACTCGGAAGAGGGTGTTACCCTTGCTGAGATGACGTCTTCTGAGCAGGACTGGGCCGTGATTTTCGATATCAAAGCGATTGAAGCGGGCGTTAAAGCCGGTGATTTCAAAATCTATGACGGTGATGTTCCCGTGCTCGATGGTCGTAAGGGTTCCAAATATACCCGTTATATTCCGATCTCCAACAGCCCTCATGGTGTTAATGCCTCCCCCGATGGCAATTATATGATGATCAATGGTAAATTATCGCCAACGGTTTCCGTGATTGATATGCGTAAAGTACCGGATGTCTTTTCGGACAAGATCAAACCACGTGATGCGATTGTTGCCGAACCTCAGTTGGGTCTTGGCCCACTTCATACCGCCTTCGATAACCGGGGCAATGCCTATACGACATTGTTCCTTGATAGTCAGGTTTGTAAATGGGATATTGAAAAGGCTATTCAGAAATATGCTGGCAAGGATGTTGATCCTATCATCCAGAAACTGGATGTGCATTATCAACCGGGTCATAATCATACCACTATGGGTGAAACCAAGGATGCCGATGGCAAATGGCTGATCTCTCTGAATAAATTCTCCAAGGACCGCTTTATCAATGTGGGCCCCCTGAAACCAGAGAATGATCAGTTGATTGATATCTCCGGCGATGAGATGAAGGTTGTTCATGATGGGCCGACTTTTGCGGAACCCCATGATTGTATGATCGTACATCGGTCACTGGTAAACCCCAAGAACGCCTATGGTCATGATGATCCCTATTTTGCTGATCTGGCGGTTCAAGCCAAAAAAGACGGCTTTGAAAGCCTTGATGAGGCAGATGGTGTTATCCGCGACGGCAACAAAGTGCGTGTTTATATGTATTCACAGGCACCAAGTTTCTCGCTGGAGAAATTCACCGTCAAGCAGGGCGATGAGGTTACGGTAATCATCACTAATATTGATGATGTTGATGACCTGACCCATGGTTTCTCCCTGTCTAACTACGGTGTTGCTATGGAAGTGCCGCCGCAGGGGAGTGCTTCTGTAACTTTCACAGCCGATTCTGCGGGTGTGCATTGGTTCTATTGTCAGTGGTTCTGTCATGCGCTTCATATGGAAATGCGTGGCCGGATGCTGGTTGAACCCAAATAAGGTGATTGTGAATGTGGTCCAGGATATCACATAAATTTAGGCGTGCGGCGGGGATTATCTTCGCCGCATCTTTCATCCTGTGCGGCTGCCTTGAGGCGGTCGCCAAGGATATTGCTGTATCTGAAAATCTTCAAATGGCCATAGACGCGGCAAAACCGGGGGATCGTCTTTTTCTTAAAGCGGGGATCTATAAGGGGCCAATCTTATTATCCAGACCCTTGAATATTATTGGCGGCGACGGGGTTATTGTTAAAGGCATAGGTCGGGGCAATGTGATTACAGTGAAATCTTCGGGGGTGAGTTTGACGGGCCTGTTTGTTACGGGATCAGGGCTTTTGCTGGAAACCCAGGATTCAGGTATATTTCTATCGAAAGAAGCTACCGGAGCCATTGTTGAAGATAATAAGATAGTTGATAACCTGATCGGGATTTATATCTGGGGTGCAGAAAAAGCCATTGTGCGTGATAACATCATTCAGGGTCGTCAGGATATGCGCGTTAATGAACGCGGCAATGGGGTTCAGGTCTGGAACGCGCCCGGTGCCATCGTTGAGGGCAACGACATTCAATATGGCCGCGATGGTATCTTTGTTAATACTAGTAAGGAAAATATTTTCCGAAATAATAATATCCACAATGTGCGGTTTGCTGTCCATTATATGTATACCAACAAAAGCAAGGTCGTGAATAATATCTCCACCGGCAATGATATTGGCTATGCTATTATGTTTTCAACCCATGTGGAAATTACCGGCAATCAATCAGTGAATGATCGGGAACGGGGTATCCTGTTCAATTATGCCAACCGGATCAAGGTGAAGGATAACAGGGTCACCGGTGGGCCGGAGAAATGTATATTCATTTATAATTCTAACCGGAATATTATCCGTGATAATCTTCTCTCTGGTTGCGATTTGGGCGTGCAATTTACCGCCGGGTCCGAGAATAATGATATTTCCGGCAATGCCTTTGTGAATAACAGAATGCAGGTCAAATATGTGGGTACCCGCTGGCTGGAATGGTCAAAGGAAGGCCGGGGTAATTACTGGAGCGATAATTCGGCCTTTGATATGGATGGGGACGGAATTGCCGATAATATGTACCGTCCAAATGATCTGACAGATCAGATATTATGGCGTTATCCGTCAGCAAAACTATTGATGAACAGCCCGGCGGTGCTATTATTGAAATGGGCGCAGTCAGCCTTCCCCGCCCTGCATCCCGGTGGCGTGGTGGATAGCGCGCCCCTGATGAAAATACCGACACATATGGTTTATAAATATGAATAATATAACACTCACATCCGTATCAAAGGAATATGGCAAGACCAAAGCGGTCGATAATGTTGACCTCGCGGTGTCTGCCGGTGAATGTCTTGCCCTTGTCGGTCATAACGGGGCTGGAAAAAGTACTTTGATCAAGATGGTTCTGGGACTGATTAGCCCGACGATGGGCAACGTGAGCGTTATGGGCCATAATCCAATGACGGCTCCCTTTAACGGGGTACGGCGGGATATTGGTTTCCTACCTGAGCAGGTATTGTTTCAAAATAATATGACGGGTCGGGAAACACTGGAATTTTATGCCCGACTGAAGGGGCTAACACGGGACGGTCTCGACGATTTGTTCCGCCGCGTGGACCTTATGTATGCGGCGGATGATCGCATTGCCACTTATTCCAAGGGCATGCGGCAACGTCTTGGTCTAGCACAGGCTTTGATAGGCTCGCCGAAACTATTAATTCTGGATGAACCCACATCCGGCCTTGACCCTGTATCGCGTCAGAATGTTTATAGCATTATTAATGATATGAAATCTGCCGGGACAACAATATTGATTTCATCCCATGCCCTGACGGAACTGGATAGCAGAGTAGACAGGGTGGCCATAATAAATCGTGGCAAGCTATTGGCGCTGGGTTCTATTGCTGATTTGCGCCAGAATATTGGACTGGCGTCAGAAATAAAAGTTCATGCACCGGTTAATTCTATGAAAATTATGACCCAACATTTTGGCGATAAATGTTTTGTTAATGGTGTGGCGCAGTTTTCCTGCCCGGCGGATGAAAAGATTGCTTTTCTGAAGGAACTAATGGGCCTGAATATTTCCCTTGCTGATATTGAAGTGAATGACCCTAGCCTTGAGCAGGTTTTTATGGCTCTTACCCAAACTGAGGGACATGTGCATGAATAGGCTCTGGACATTGACAACAAAAGAAGCCCGAGACGGATTCAGGAACCGCTGGGTGATCATGATCACGCTGGTCATGACAGCTCTTGCGCTGATTTTAAGCTTTCTGGGCAGTGCGCCCACCGGGACCACAAGCGTCAGCCCCTTGGCCGTGACCGTGGTTAGCCTGTCAACTTTAAGTATATTTTTCATTCCGCTCATCGCCCTCCTGCTCACATATGATAGTGTTGTTGGGGAAGCAGAGCGGGGCACATTAACCCTGTTGCTCACCCATCCGGTTAGCCGGACAGAGGTAATTCTCGGTAAATTTATGGGCCATTTATTCCTGCTGACCATCGCCATCGTGGTTGGTTACGGTGTGGCGGGGCTGACCATCTCCTTCACCGGAGAGGCGGGCTTCGCGGATCAGGAATGGGATAGTTTCCTTAGACTCCTGTTGTCCTCTGTTTTATTGGGGGCCATATTTTTAAGCATTGGTTATGTGATTAGTTCCTGGGTCAGCGAACGCGGCATGGCGGCGGCTTTGGCTATTGGTATATGGCTCATGTTTGTTCTGCTTTATGACATGGGGCTGTTGGCTCTGCTTGCTTCGGACAGTGGTGAAGGGATTAATGGTGAACTGGTGAAATGGTTGATGTTGATCAATCCCACGGACAGCTACCGCATGTTTAACCTGATGGCCAGTAATGATACGGCATTACTGTCGGGTATGGCGGGCTTAAGTTCTGATCACAGAGCTTCGGACCTCAGTCTGATTATGATTATGTTGTTATGGATTATCACCCCATTGGTTGCGGCAATCGCCATATTTAAAAGGAGGCAGTTGTGAGGCTGTTAATATCAATAGCTTTGTTTCTTCTTGCGGGTTGTCAGGAAGACATCAAAACACCGGACCCCGTTCAACTGACCCGGGAATCAGAAGGCCATTATTGTAATATGATCGTCATTGACCATCCGGGACCAAAGGCTCAAATATTTGAAAAGGACCGATCACAAGCCATCTGGTTCACATCGGTGCGCGATGCCTTGGCCTATAATATTCTGCCCGGTGAAGCACAGCAGATACTGGCCATATATGTTCATGATATGGGGCAGGCAAATAGCTGGAATAAACCACAGGATCATGGTATCTGGATCAAAGCCGAACAGGCATTTTATGTCATCGATAGCAATAAGCGCGGTGGCATGGGGGCCAAAGAAACCATACCCTTTAGTGATAGGGTAGCCGCCGACAAATTCGTGCAGAATTTTGGCGGACGGGTCGTGGCTTATGCCGATATCTCACCGGATTATATTCTGGGGGATACAGGTGAATATGATGTTGCAGAAGATTAACCGAAGACGCTTCATTTCAATCAGTGCCGCTGCTGTGGGGGTTGGGATGATTGACCCATCAAACGGCATGGCAAAAGCCATGCCCGAGATGGTGCGCTGGCAGGGGGCTGCTCTTGGGGCGCAGGCAGAGATCATGCTTTATGCCTTAGACCGCGCAAAGGCCCGTGAAATATTCATACGATGTCAGAATGAAATCGACAGGTTGGAAAAAATATTCAGTCTTTATGTCAAAGGTTCAGCCATAAACCGGTTGAATAGCAACGGCTATCTGAATAATCCAGATATTGAATTTCTGGATTTATTGTCCCGCTGCCTGTCCTGTTATCAGGTCACCGACGGGGCCTTTGATGTGACAATTCAGCCGTTATGGAAGCTTTATGCCGATCATTTTTCTATACCCGGCGCCAATCCGGACGGGCCGTTACCGGAAACTGTCGGGGCGGTGCTGGATATAGTGGGTTCTGATAAAATTATTCTGGAATCACGGCGCATATCTTTTACAAAACCGGACATGGGAATTTCCCTCAACGGGGTCGCGCAGGGTTATATTACTGACCGGGTGGCAAGGATTCTGGAGGATGGGGGGTTTAATAATATTCTGGTATATATGGGGGAGGCATTTGCCAAGGGCCAGCATGGAGACGACCGACCATGGAAGGCCGGTGTATCCTCACCCCTGAAAAACAGTAAGATGTTGCTCGAGGTGCCATTGGATAATCAGGCCCTTGCCACATCCGGTGGCTATGGCAGTCCTTTTTCAAGCCAAAGCCATCTGCATCATTTGTTGGACCCAAGGACGGGACATAGTGCCAATCATCACGGTTCAGTTTCGGTTGTGGCAAAGGATGCGACTACGGCGGATATGCTGTCGACGGCTTTTTATGTGACGGCGGTTGATAAAATCCCACAGGTCTGGGCGAAATACCCTCAACTTGAACAGTCAATATTCATTGACCAGAATGGGGTGATTACCAGATATAACGGAAAAGAGTTTTTACGCTCTTAAATCTCCTCTGATTTTGATGATTGCATTTCAGTTCCGAGCGACGTTTTTAAGTTTCTGATAAAAAGCGGGTAGTGATGTTGCCTGCGGGTGTCATAGGATAAAAACGCGATAATGAACTGCGAACCGATGATTATAGGCAAGGCCGATAACATGACGGTGCCTGATGAAACTGTAACACCGGTTTGTATGGATGTCATCCATTGGTTCACCCCGAATATGGTGCCGAATATCATCAGCAACAGACCCGCGAGTAGCTGCAGGGAGGCCAGATTAAAATCTCTCAGGAAATAATTATAAAATACCCGTTTTGTGAAATTCTTGATATTACGCCCCAGAAAATGAAAGAATGATGAGCCGACTTTAAGGTTGCTCACTTCATCTTCATAGATGGCCTTCATGGGAATATCCTGCACAATCGCGCCCACCGTATTAAGCCGGAACAGCATGTCGGATTCAAAAAAGAATCTGTCAGATATTTTGCGGAGAGGAACCTCCCTCAAGGTATGAATATGGATCGCGGTATAGCCATTTGTCGGATCAAAAGAATGCCAATATCCACTGGAAAGTTTGGTTAAAAATGACAGGCCTGCATTCCCCAGAAGCCGCATTCTGGGCATGGCTGAAAGGTCTTCCAGATTAAAAAAACGATTACCTTTGGTATAATCCGCATGACCCAGCAAAATAGGCTGGATAAAACGGGAGATTAATTCCGGTGCCATCTGGCCATCACCATCAATTTTAACAACAATGTCCATATTATCTTTTATGGCCGCGAAGTAACCGCTTTTGGTTGCGGCACCAACACCCTGATTTTTTTCGTGATAAATAACCTCAATGCGCGGGTCTTTGCAATTATCGGTTATCAGAGCGCCTGATTTTTCCGGGCAGGCATCATCAATGCAATATATTCTTTCGACCAGATCAGGGATGCGGTCAATGACGGATAATATTTTGTTTTTTACCTTGTAGCAGGGGATAACGACGGCAACGCTGTTTTTGGTATTTTCCATCTGTAGCTTATCCTGATATTGAGTGATTATATCTAGCATTATCCCCGTCCTACCTTATTCCTGAAAACACATAATATAAACACCTGACATGATGAGCATAGCCCCGATTATGGTCTGTTTATTTATGGCCTCCCCTAATATGGCCCATGATAACAACGGCACAATCAGAAATGACAGTGAGAATACGGGGTAGGCTTTATTCAATTCAATATCCCGTAACAGATATACCCATAATACGGTACATCCCCCATAAAGGATGAAAGCAAAGATAAGATGTGGATTATACAACAAGCGCAGCATGTTGGTTTCCGTGTTGATAGCTTCCGCACTGAGCTTAAATAGAATCTGACCACAGGCGATACCACCTACGACCATGAATATCTGGAAAAATTTGAGTAAAGTCATAAGGCTCCCTTTTTTGTTCGGGGCTGGTCTATGGGATGAATATTAAAGTCAGTTTCAATAAGTGCAAGGTCGTCATTAATTATTGTTTTTGTGCCAAATTTGTCAAGATCATCGGCAATGGACTTATTAAGCCACGAAAGGCGGTAGATGATATGTGAAACGTTATAGGTCTGGATGATATCCCATCTCTGTGCCTCAGATACGCCGGTAGAGAAAAAATCAATGCTGGCCTGTTGCCTTTCCGCCATGTCTTTGACAAGCGGGAACGGGCGGGGGATGGATACGACTTTCATCCTGTATGCCTGAACCGGGTATGCCGTAATTTTATGTGCAATCATAACATTGTCAGGGCTAACCTTGCGCTTGAGCTGAGACATTGAATTTACAATGTCGGGATGCCAGGTTTTGGGGCCTGAAGTGTTATGATGGCTTAGATAATTACGGGTGTTTTTATAGACTTGTACAGTTGTATAGAGGTTAACTGCTAATAAGATAACTATTAACCCTCCAGAAATTTTTTGTGTTAAAGCCAATAATTTTCCAAAGGGCTGATCTATTGCAAATCTTGAGAGCAGAAAAGCTACCAAACTTATTTGCAGAAATACTGTAATGAAGGCGTGAAACCTGTGTGAAATAGGGTTGCTCATAGACTCGCCAATTAAGTAACCCGCGGTAATAACCACAATAGCCAACAGCAAATCATATCTTATTTTTTTCTGTTCAAAATTATAAACCCCCAATATTCCTAACATCGCCAAGCCAGTAAATTGCGCGATATTTGCAGGCTTAAACAGGATAAAATTACCATTCCAGTTTGCATGGCCTGTGGCGACGACCATTTTCAAAGGGTTGTAATAGGGCCATAAACCACTAAGCAATATTCCGATTAATATGGAACCAAGGAGGGCTATTCTTATGGATATGTTATTCTGTCGGGAGAATAAGGAAAATAACGCCATTCCCCCTATGGCGAAAGCACCTTGAAGTTGGTGTGTAGCAAACATAAAGGCACAGAGGAAAATAATAAAACCGAGAAGCCCGAAATTTATTTTATCATTGTCCAGTTGCCGGAGTGTTAACCACCACCCGATAAAACCAAGGGCGAGGTTTATCCCATAAGGGTAGCTAATTGAATATATAAGTGTTTCAAGATTATAGTATCCGGTATAACTTGCCGATAACCCCCAAGTGCCGAATAAACACATCATTAATATGATGGGTGACCATTTATTTTCATAATATTCTTGAGAAAACAAAAATATTCCAACCATAAAAAAGGTTAGTGAGAGAACAGCACTAACCCCAAGAATTTTTGTTGATGTTAGCCCGAATATATTGCCAATAATGGCCAGTAATACATACCATGGCATGAAAGTTCGTGACGCTTCGTCGGACACAATATGGGGGTTAACCGCATGAAAAGGTGAATCCATCAGGGCATTAAGGGATGCCATATGGTGCCATATATCCCTATCATAGGATACAATATTGATGGGCGTAAATATATGAACATAGGATATACTACAGATCAGTATTGTAGCACATATGATAAAAATCATACGGGGTTCGAGAAATTTACGGATAATCATATTTGATGACATCAATCTTTTCCAAAAAAGAACATATACTAAGGCACATTAGTAAAATAAGTCTTGAGAAAAAGACAGGCAGATACGGAAAGGGTAATGGCTTACCTTTTGAGGGTGTCGGACGGGGATTCGCCGTAAACTTTTTTGTAGGATACAGAAAAACGGCCAAGTTGGCTAAACCCCCATTTAAGGGCGATGTCGGTAACACTTCTATCCGGGCCGCTCATGAGCAATTCTTCACGGACTTTTTCAAGGCGAAGCTGAAGCACATATTTCATGGGCGTTGTGCCGCGAAAGCTGCGGAAGCCCTCAAAAATTGATCTTTGGCTGACACCGGTAATTTCTACCAGATCATCAATGGACATGGGCTCTTTCAGGTGATTATTGATATAGTCTTCGGCCAGTTTGACATGTTTCGGGGCGGCCTGAATTTCCTGTGCCATCAGCGCATCAAAATAATTATGGTTGAAGGAGTAAAGCAGATTTGTCAGCAGATGCCTTTCCATATCCTCCAGAATATGGCGGGACCGCCATGGGTTCATGCCGCGCTCCAGATCACTGGCCAGATGTTTAACCTGTCGCCACCAGTCAGTGGCCGGCCCGTTTCCCGCCGCAATGCATTGGTCAAACAGGATTGGCTTGTCAATAGGCCGCATCAGTAGCCGTGACAGGCGCGTTTCCATGGCTTCTGCCCGAACCTGAACCATTAATTTCTTACAGTCCTTATTCCATTGCATCTTGGTATAGTCAGTGGGGTTTATAGCCGAAGACATGCCGACAGTTGTGTCGAATTCTACATTTCCGGTCGTGATTTGTGCGGCCCCTTCCATGGGCAATTGGAACAGGAAAAACCGGTCAAGAAAGCCAGGCTCCACGCAAACGTCCGAACCATACTGCATATAATTAATGGATACTGACGACAGATGCGCCCGATTATGGCATGCGTCCAGCGGCCCTGAATGATTTGGTTTCAGGGTGTGGTCACAATAGACCTTACTGACGATTTCCCTTGCCTCATCTGCATCACTGGTGTGAAACAGACTATATTTTTCTAGTGGCTTGCTCATATCATGCTCACAATCAACAGAAATGGACTGTAGCATAATATCTTACCTTTCGCGAATCTGAATTATTTCGATGGTCTGTTCCTTCTATTAATCATTTTCAGGGGAAAACCCGAATCCGACCTGACGCCACATGTCCCGATAATCATAATCGGTTCTTAGCGACAGGTTGAGACGGTTGTAGGAGGCAAAATCACTCACCAGATTAACCAACTGTACGATGCCCTTGTCGGTCAGTCCAATATGACGCAATTCTGTAATTTCATCATCGCATATGTCGTGCATTTCCTTATTCACACGCAGGGCAAAATTAATGATGGTTTTCAATCGCTCATCCAGAATAACCTCGACCCCGCTTTCCAGAAAGCTCTTGGTATAATCCTCATCAGTTTTCATGCCGTAATTCAATATGGTACAGAAAGCTGCCGTACAGTAAGAACAGCTATTCGCCTTGGAAACGGCAATCCCCACATGTTGTATTTCGTTCAAGGATAGTTCGCCGAATTGCCATAGCACTTTTGTTGCGGCTAGCTTGGCCTTGAAGAATTCGGGAAAATTCATCTCTATGAAGAAATGGTTGGGAACCGCCCCTTCCATTTCTGTGACCCATTCACATATTCCTTGAATTTCCGCGTCATCGCTCTTTCTGGGGTCGATTAGCTCTACACGTGCCATAATGGCTCCTAGAAATTAAATCGTGCGGTGAAATACCATTGACGTCCTCTGTCAAAGAGACCTTCATAAACCTGAAATGCGTCGCCGAGAATACCCGTATGCAGAAATTTTTCATCGGTCAGGTTTTTGACACCGGCGATCAAGGCGATATTTTCATCCGCATTTTCCCAGGTCAGGCTGGCATTAACAAGATTATAGCCATCCTGGTGAATTTCCGGGGTGTTAAAGGCATCATTGTCAAACTCTGAACGGTAGGCCCAATCAACGCGAGGGATTAAGGCGCCGCTATTGCCCAAGGATATTTCCTTGGATATGGCCGTACTCACCGTCCATTTGGATACCCGGTCCAGATTGTTGTCTATATCTACCAGCGTTTCGGTAAAATCTAGTTCATCATAACCGGCATCAATATAACCAATACCGGCTTCTACGAACCAGCCGTCGGCGGGTGTAGCCTGCATTTCCAATTCAAAGCCTTTGATGGTGGCGGCCCCGGCATTTTTGGTGATGGGGGCTACGCTGGTGAAGACCTGTACCTGTAGGTCGGTATAGTCAGTATAATAGGCCGCCCCATTCAGGCGCATTTTGCCTTCCATACCGGAAAATTTAAAACCAAGTTCGTAAACCTGAACAAATTCAGGCAGGAATGTTGGGATCAGGTCAATGTCCGGTGTTCCCGGAGGTGCCGTGAAAGGCGGGACAACGGGCGGGAATACGCGCTGAGAGAAACCGCCGGATTTAAAACCTTCGGAATAGCTGGCATAAACCATTAGATCTTCGCTCACGTCATAGGACAGATTGAGATAGGGGTCAAAATTATCGTAGGTCAGTTCTTTTTCAAGGAAAGGCAGAATTCTTGTGCCAGCGGCAAGGAAAGGAGCCTCCACATCGGAAAGTCCGGTTCCCACAGCCAGAGCAAATATATTTTCATGGATGATCTGATCGGGGGTAAATTTTTTCGTTTCGTCGGTATAACGCACACCGGCTGTAATATGGAACCGATCCGTTGCATCATAGGTCCCTTGAGCAAAAAGGGCTGCACTTTTATTGTCATAGTCGCCGCCACTGCGGAACCGCGTTATGGTAAAGGCCAGCTCATTGGTGCTGACACCGGATTCTTTGAAATAATAGGCGCCGAGAATCCAGTTGAGTTTTTCTTCAAAAGATGTGCCAAGAATCTGGAACTCCTGCGTGAATTGTTCCTGTTCCAATACGTCGGTAAATTGGGATATCGTATGCGGAGAATGGTCTCCGTCACGGCCAAAGAAGGCGTCTAAATCGCGGTAAGCTGTGATCGAACGTAGGGATATATTGTCATTAACAGCCCAGTCGATATTCAGGTTTGCTGCCCAGAGGTCTGATTCAGAGAAAGCCGGCGCCGTGCTGGCGGTTCTTTCTTCGCCATTAAAATTAAACCGATCATCAAAACATCCCGGAACCGCCAGATTAAGGGTTTGTCCGGGGAAGGCGCAGGGAACCGGCCCACCGCCGGCACCCAGATTGGCACCAACATTATGTATTGTCACCATCGGCGGCGGCGGGGCAAGGCTAAGGGGGTTGGGGCCTGCGAAGTTAATGCCAATCATCGTCAGGGCCGGGCCATTTTCACGGTCACGACTGCCTTCAATGGAGAAGCTAATTTCAAGGTCTTCACTGGGGATCATCAGGAATGTCGCCCGCCCGGTCAGGGTATCATCATCACCGAGATCAAGACCGTCATCGCGCAGAACATAACCATCCTGTTTCATATAGGCCACGGCAAATTTACTGAAAAACTTGTCAGAAATGGGTAGGTTTACGGAACCTTTCAAGTTAATACGCTCATCGGTGCCATAGGTGGCGGAAACCGCTCCTTCCATTTGGTCATGAGGCTTTTTGGTAGTGATGCTGATGGCACCACCAATGGTGTTCCGACCAAAGAGTGTTCCCTGCGGGCCTTTAAGTACCTCCACCCGTTCCACATCCACAAGGTCAAGTATGCCGCCGACGGAGCGGGCGATATAAACACCGTCCACATAAAGACCAACCCCCGGATCAACGGTCGGCAGAAATTCTTTTTGTCCGACACCACGAATGTAAATAGCGGCAGAATTGCTGGCTCCGCCAAAGCTTGGGTTATTCTGGAATGACAGATTTGGCGTAAATTGTGCAATTTCGCCCACATTGGTCACTCCGCGATATTCAAGACTGTCACCGGAAAAGGCGGAAATAGCAATGGGGGTGTTTTGCAGCCCTTCTTCCCGTTTCCGAGCGGTCACTGTAATTTCTTCCAGAAGCCAGCTCGTGCTATTTTCATCCTCTGCTGCATAAGCAGTAAGAGGTGCTGTGAGCATTATTGATGTCAGGATAGTTCCATATAGCAGACCTGTTGTCAGATTTACCTTTTTCTGGGAAATATTTTTTCTTTGCACGATAGCCTCCACAAGCTTGGTTTTTATTTGATATTGTTTAATATGTTAAATTAACTGAATTTATTGTATTTTTTTATTAGTAAATTTATTATATATTTTTATCAGTATTTTCCGAATATGAATGTTGGGCTATTCAGATAATGCAGTCGCTGTTTATTTTGTGCGGCTTTTCAGCCTATTTCGGTTCTGTCAGCAAAAAACTGTACAAGTGAAAGCGGTCGTTTCATAATAGAACTGATCTACAGAATTGAGAATGAAAATGAATAACTCTTCCCAACCACCTTCCGGATTGTTTGCCGCACCAATATGGCATAGTGCTTTTCGGCCATTCTATCTGGTAGGGGTGGTTTATGGCCTGGGGATAATGGGTCTGTGGATATTAACAACCCTTGGAACTATTGATTTTACATTTGACCCATACAGCCTGTCACTCTGGCACGGTCATGAAATGATTTTTGGATTTTCCGGTGCCGTGGTTGCCGGATTTATCCTGACTGCCTTGCCGGGTTGGGCGGGAACGGAAGAAATAAGTGGTGGGCGGCTGGCCCTATTGGTATTGCTCTGGTTTTTAGGCAGAATAGCCTTCTACAGCGGCGGCTTCATCCCGCCTTACGGGGTGCTGATACTGGATAGCAGTCTTTATTTTGCCGCTATGATTATGGTTTTGCCAGGACTGCTTCAGGCGGAAAATAAACATTATCTGGCCTTGTTACCGATATTGTTAATGCTTTGCCTGGGCAATGTGATCTTTCATTTGGGCATCATGGACGGTGATATGGTTCGCGCGTCCTGGGGTATTCAGATCGGGCTTATGGGGATTGTGGTAAAATTCATCTTGGCCGGCGGTTTCCTTGCGACAGTATTCACTGGCAATGCGCTTAGGCAAAAAAACGGGTCGGTGCTTACGGTAAGCCCGTTCCTGGAATATATATCGGCCTTTTCCCTAGCTCTTTTTATATATGGGGCATTGTCAGGCGCCTCGCAAAATCTTGCCGCAGGTTTTGCCTTTATAGCCGCCTTAGTGCAATTGGTGCGTTTTTTACGGTGGGGAACGTTACATGTCCTTGATGCGCCATTGGTGCTTATTATGCATCTGGCTTACCTTTGGTTTATCGCTGCGCTGGTTTTATTTGGCGCGGTGGCCTTTATCCCGGGCATTGGGCCAAATGTCTGGCTCCATGCTTTCACGGTTGGCGCTTTGAGCTTGATGATGTTGTCGTTAATAACGCGGGTGGCGTTGCGACATACGGGGCGTCCGCTTGTGCCAGCCAAAGCAATGCTACTTTCTTTTGCCATCATATTTTTTGTCGCCATTTTACGGGTAATGATATCGTTGGGGTTTTTGTCCGGTGACTGGTTACCTGTAACCGCAGTAATCTGGTCAATTGCTTTTGTGATATATATTTTATTGCATGGCCTGATGCTGATTAAAGCCAGTTTGCCAAAGCAAAAAGGCCCAAAAGGTCGGGCTGTGGAATCCGCCTCGTGACAATCCAGTGCAGAATCTAAATAACACCCGCACCATATGAATAGACGACTTGTTCTTAAGAGTTCAAGCTGACTGGGAATTATATGAGGAGATCATAATGACCAGTCGCGTGATGCGGGACTTTGACCTGTTGCTGCCGGAATCTGTGGCGCAGGCCATTACATTGCTCGCCACCCATAAAGACAAAGCCGCCGTTCTGGCAGGTGGAACCGACCTTTTGGTCGCCTTGAAGTTTGACTATGACATCGATAATGTCGTTTCACTGGCTTTAGTGCCGGGGCTGGATGTCCTTGAGTTTGATTCAGAGCGCGGGCTTGCCATCGGGGCCAAGGTGACCATAGCCGATCTGCTGAAATCTTCGGATGTGAAAGAATATTATCCCGCTTTATGGCAGTCGGCAAAAGTTTTTGCCACACCACAACTGCGTAATACGGCAACGGTTATCGGTAATATCCTGCGGGCTTCTCCTGCGGGGGATTGCAGTCTTGCCATTTATGCGCTTGGCGGAATATTGACACTGGAAAATGCCACAGGCAGACGGGAAGTTGATCTGGATGATTTCTGGATTTCTTACGGTGTTACCGCACGGAAGGATGACGAACTGACTATTTCGCTTCAGGTTCCGGCACCGGCGACAGGTCAGAAAAGCGCCTTCCGCCGTATGACAAGAGTGACAGAGGATCTGTCCAAGCTCAATGCGGCTGTTTGCCTGCAGATGGACGGCGATGAATGCACAGGCGCACGGGTCGCCATGGGCTGTGTCGGCCCCACATTGATCCGCCTGCCCAAGGTGGAAAATATGCTCGCTGGGTCAGTCGTTACGCCTGAGCTACTGCAGGAAATATCAGACACAGTTGCCTCTGAAATTAACCCCATAGATGATATACGGTCTTCCGCAGAATATCGCCTAAAGGTGGCGGGTGTTTTGGTAAAGCGTGTTATAAAACTAGCCCTGAATGAAGGAAATGATCAATGAAAAAGCATGCAATAACATTGACAGTTAATGGCGAAGAACGGGATTTGATCGTACCATCAAACCGTACTCTTCTGGATGCGCTTCGGGATGATCTGGGTTATACCGACACCAAATATGGTTGTGGCACCGGCGAATGTGGGGCCTGCACAGTATTGGTCGATGGGAAGACAAGCATTAACGGCTGTCTGACTCTGGCGGCGACCATGGACGGTAAGTCCATAACCACAGCGGCGGGTCTGGCGCGTGATGGCAACCTGCACCCCGTACAACAGGCTTTCATTGATAATGATGCTATCCAATGCGGTTTTTGTACACCGGGCATGGTGCTGAAAGCTGTCAGTATTCTGGATGAAAACCCAAACCCCACCGAGGAAGAAATTCGTCACGGGCTAGAGGGCAGTATTTGTCGCTGTACCGGATATACCAAAATTGTTGATGCCGTGCAGGACGCCAGCAATCGACTTTCAGGCGTGGGAGAATAATCATGGGTGAATTAAAAGTCGTTGGTAAAAAGGTTGAACGGGTTGATGTGCGGTCCAAAGTAACAGGCGGGGCGCTCTATGCCGCCGACGTGCAGCTCGCGGGTATGTTGTACGGAAAGATTGTCCGTTGTTATGATCATGCCCATGCACGTGTGACGTCATTGGACCTTAGCGAGGCCGTCAAATGCAAGGGCGTGATAAAAGTGCTTGGGCCAAAAGATGTGACCCAAAAAGAATATAATGCCTCTGTGCTTGATATGATGGTATCCGCCGATATGCGTGGTGTTCTGGGCGATATTGATGACCAGAGCATTTTCACCGACCATGTGAAGCATTATGGTGATGCCATTGCGGCCGTGATAGCCACATCGGAAGAAGCCGCCGAGCGGGCCGCCGAAAAAATCAAGGCCACTTACGAAGAATTACCGGTTTATCTGACTGCGGATGATGCCAAACAACCGGATGCCCTGCAATTTCGACCGGAAAAACCGGGAAATCTGGCGTTTCAACTGCCGGAAATGGCTTTCCCCAATAATGCCTATGCCTGGGGTGAGGTTGATGACAGTTTTGCCGAGGCTGATATAATTGTGGAAGATAGTTTCTATGTCTCAAAACAAAAACAATGCCAGATGGAACCTGGCAGCTATATTGCGCTTTATGATGATCAGAAACGCCTGAATTGCTGGACATCGACCCAGATGCCGAAGCTGGTGCAGAAAAAGCTCGCCAATCTGTATGAACTGCCCATGACGCGGGTCAAGATTCACACCACGGTTATCGGCGGCGGGTTCGGCGCGCGGCTTGGCATGGTGCTGGAGCCGGAAACTTGTGCCCTTGCCATGGCAGTTCCGGGACGTCCGGTAAAATTGCTGTCGCCACGGGAAGAAGACTGGCTCACATCCCCATCCCGCCATCCGGGTAAATACTGGATGAAGATGGGCTTCAAGAAAGATGGTACACCGGTTGCCTGCGATGCTAAATTTGAGAATTATAAAGGGGCCTATTATGTGGACGCATCCGGCACGGCCTTTACCACAGGTGCGTGGCTCGGCGGTATGTATAAATTCGACAGTCTGCGCTATCGGGGCGAATCCTATTACACCAATCAGAGCATCTGCGGTGCTTTTCGCGGATATGGTAACCCCCAGACAAATTTTGTCATGGAACAGATGGTTGATCGGGGCTGTGCGCAGCTTGGTGCTGATCCCATTGAATGGCGCAAGAAATGGCATAAAACAATAGGCGATGATGGTTGGTGCATTGGTGTTCCTTATAACAGCTGTGCGCTTGATGAATGTCTGGACCGGGCTGCAGAGGCCATTAGTTGGACTGAAAAGCGCGTGAAATATAAGAACCAGACTGGCGTGAAGCGCCGGGGGATTGGGGTTGCGGTTATGAACCATACCAGCGGGGCCATGCCCATGCTGTTGGAGCATACGGTCTGTGATGTCTTACTTCATCAGGACGCGACCGCAACCATCAATCTCGCCTGTTCTGACATGGGGCAGGGGTCGCATACTACGCTCAGGCAGGTGGCGGCGGAAACATTGGATTTCCCCTATGATGATATTCATATTGCTACGGGTGATACTGATGCCGCCGGATTTGATATTGGTGCCCATGCCAGCCGGACGCTCTATGTGGGTGGCGGGGCCGTGAAACAGGCCTGTGAAGATGTCCGGCGGCAGCTTTTTGACCGGGCGGCACTGGAACTGGAGGAGGACGCCAGTAATCTTTACATGGAAGATAAGATCATTCATGTGAAGGGCGCTTCCAACAAGTCAATTTCGGTCCAGACTATCGCTGATCAGGGGGTCAATAATTTTATGAATCCTGAAACCGGCGAACTTATCGGCCAGCCCGGACAGATACAGGGCTATGCCAGTTTCTTCCCACCCCACAACGCACCGCCCTTTGGCGCGACCATTGCTGAAGTGGAAGTGGATACGGAAACGGGAGAGGTTAAAGTGATTGAATTGGTCAATGCCCATGATGTGGGTCGTGCCATTCATCCGGGTGTCGTGGAAGGACAGCTTGACGGTGGGGCGCAACAGGGGCTTGGTATGGCGCTGACAGAGGAGACCTATTTTGACGAAAAAGGTATCTGTCTGAATAACAGCTTTACCGATTATAAAATGTTTGGGCCGTCCGATATGCCTAAAATGACTAATATTCTGGTTGAAAATCCAGACCCCACCGGACCCTTTGGGGCCAAGGGTGTTGGTGAAGCCGGTATTGTACCGCCCGTGGGCGCCACGGCGAATGCCATCTTTAATGCCATTGGTGTTCAGATTTTGGAAGCCCCGATCACACCGGAAAAAATCCTCAAAGCATTAGAGGAAAAAAATAACGCATAACAAAGGAAAATTAATTTCCAACTGCCTTGCCGCCTTCTTCTCCCAATTTTGAAGGCGGCATTTTTTTTGCTTAACGGTTGGCGCCGGGCACCCAGAGCACATCATCGGCCCCGTGATTATTAAGGGCGCGGCTCATGACAAAAGCATGATCGGATAGGCGGTTGAGATAGCGGATAACCACCGGATTAATATCTTCTGTTTCCGCAACCTGCACCAGCAACCGTTCCGCCCGCCGGACAATTGTTCGGCATAAATGCAGATAAGTCGCCGCCGCACTTCCCCCCGGCAGAATGAAGGAATTAAGCGGTTCAAGCTTGTCATTCATCTTATCAATTTCCTGCTCAAGGCGGGTAACTTGGTCATCGATGATTCTAAGCTCATATTCAGACTTCACCGGCATGGAAACATCAGCCCCCGCATCAAACAGATCATTCTGTATGCGGGACAGCATGTCATCATAGAGGCCGCTTGTATGCAGCCGGACAAGACCGTAAGCCGCATTGGCCTCATCAATGGTTCCGTAAGCTTCGATACGGGGCGCATATTTCGGCTGGCGGCTGCCATCAGTTAGGGACGTCTGGCCCTTGTCTCCGCCGCGGGTATATATCTTGGTCAGTTTTACCATGGGCTCAGGTATACAAAAACAGATACAGGACGATGAGGATCAGGGTCGCAAATTGGGATATAATTCGTGCCTGCATTAATTTGTTGCCGTGTTTCTCGTTGAAATCACCGCCCTGGCTCATGGATGCAACACCCATAAGCATAATTCCGGCCGTGATAAATATACCAACAACAATCAGTATCAGAAGCCAATTCATATGAAAATATTCCTTTTGTTCTCAACTTACAGGACAATATCAGTCCTTAAATACCGTAAAACGCATATTATTTTATTGGTAACCTTACCCATAGGCTATAGGGTTTTTTGTAAAAGAGAAAGAAAATTAGTGCTTATTCAAGGTGGATAATTTTTGTCATATATACACTGTTCGGGTCTTCTTTATAGTTATCAAAGGGGGCAGATTTATTGAAGCCAAACCTCTTGTATAATTTTCGGGAAGGAAGGAATGCGTCCATCGACCCGGCCTCAAGACTAATTCTTGTATAAGAACGGCTTTTAGCCTCGATTAATATATGGTTGAGTAATTTAGCGGCAACACCTTGTCTTAGGTGGGATGAAGATGTCCGCATTGATTTAACCTCTCCGTGGTGCTTATCCAGTTCTTTTAAAGCCACACATCCCGCTAGATTGCCCTCTACCCATGCAGTCCAAAAAGTGATATTAGGGGCTTTTAATGAGGTCAAATCCAGTGCATGAACACTTTCAGGGGGAGAATGGGTGAACATATCTTCAAGATGTTCCCTCAATAACTTTTCTACCTCTTTACCCTTCAGGTCATCCAATTGAATATTCAAAGAAGTTTTCCAATATTATACAGTATTATATCTATTTTCTTATAGCCCTAATCTTGGTATTTCAATAGCGGGACATCGATCCATGATCACCTTCAGTCCCGCCTGTTCAGCGACCCTGGCGGCATCATGGTTGATTACGCCTAGCTGCATCCAGATAACCTTGACGCCTTTTTCAATGGCCGCATCAACGATGGGCCCTACCGCATCGGATTTGCGAAATATATCCACCATATCAATGTCAAAGGGGATGTCGGACAGGCTGGCATATACTTTACACCCCAGCAGTTCGGTATCCGCCAGTCCCGGGTTGACGGGATACATATCGTAACCCTGTGCAATCAGGAACGTCATTACCCGGTGAGAGGGCCGCGCTGGCTTGTGGCTTGCGCCTACAAGGGCAATGGACTTGGTCGTGGCCAGAATATCTATCAGATAAGCATCATTCATAATTTTGCCGCCACCTTACGGGCGATATTAATATAAATCTCGGCATGGGGACTATCGGGGGTGTGGCTCACGATGGGTGTGCCGTTATCGGACGTGGTTCTGATGTCCATATGAAGCGGAATTTCACCGAGGAAGTCAACATTCAGTTTTTCAGCAGTTTCGCGTGCGCCGCCATGGCCAAATATGTCAGACCGTTCACCACAGGACGGGCAGAGGAAATAACTCATATTTTCAATGATGCCAAAAACTTTTGTGTCAGTCTTCTCGAACATATCCAACCCCTTGCGGGCATCAATCAGGGCAATATCCTGTGGTGTCGAGACTACAACAGCCCCATCCATATCTACATTCTGGGCCAGGGTCAGCTGCACGTCGCCAGTGCCCGGCGGCAGGTCAAGGACAAGGACATCAAGCTCGCCATTCACATCCCATTTGGTATCGGCAATCATTTGCTTGACGGCGCTCATCACCATAGGACCGCGCCAGATGGTGGCGGTATCCTGTTTCATCAGATAACCCAGTGACATGCTGACAAGGCCGTGGGCGATGATGGGGATGATTTTCTTGTCCGGGCCTTGGGCAGGCTTTACCGTCACACCCAACAGCATGGGGACCGAGGGGCCGTAAATATCAACATCAAAAATTCCGGCTTTCAGGCCGACAGCCTGCAGGGCCAATGCCAGATTAACGGCGGTGGTGGATTTGCCCACACCGCCCTTGCCGCTGGCGACCGCGATCACATGTTTCACACCGGGAATTTTGCTGGTATGTTTCAGGGGGCCGCTACCCTTGGTCGGGGATTGCATGTTCGGAACTTCTTTCGATGGATCCCGTTCCGCCGTCAATACAGAGACCACCTTGCCAATGCCGGGGATTTCCAACAGTTTTGCATCACAGATTTTCCTGATCTGTTCCATCATTTCGGCTTCTGACGGGTTGATATTGAGGGCAAAACCCACTTCATCACCCTTGATCACAAGCCCCTGAACCATGCCAAGTGAGACAATGTCAGCGCCTTTGTTGGGGTGAAGGATATTTTTTAGGATATTCAGTAGCTGTTCGCGCTTGATCTCGGCCATAAAGTCCCTATCTATGATTCTGTTGTAATTCTATTGTTCTGGGCTCACAGTTGGAATATAAGGATTAAGATTTTTTTTTACAGGGGGAATATGATTTTTCCTGTTGTTGGCTGATATTTTCTTATGTAAGGAGCATTTACATGCCTTGGCAAAATAATAATGGTGGTGGTAAAGATCGTGGACCTTGGGGCAGTGGGCCCGGAGGTGGGCAGGAGCCACCAAATATCGACGAGCTGATTCGCAAGGGTCAGGATAAATTCCGTAATACTTTTGGCGGCGGTGGCAGCAGAGGTGGCGGCAGGGGAATGTTCCTGATGATCCTCATGATGTTCCTTGTTGGCTATCTCTATGCGGCTTTTTATAAAGTCCAGCCCGATGAGGCAGGTGTTGTTCTGCGTTTTGGCAAATGGATAGAAACAAAAGGCACCGGCCTTCATTTCCATTTCCCGCCCATTGATCAAGTGATCATTCCCAAAGTCACGGCGGTGAACAAGATCGACGTGGGCTTTGGCGGCGGCAAGAAAGAGCGCCAGATGCTGACCGGCGACGAAAATATCGTTGACGTACAATATTCCATCCTATGGCGGATCAAAGACCCGGCACGCTTTCTGTTTAATCTTGAGCAGCGTGAGCAAAGTATTAAAGCCGTGTCTGAAAGTGCCATGCGTGAAGTGGTGGCCAGAACAGCTATTCAACAGATCATGACATCGGAACGTCTGGAGATTGAAATCGAAGTGCGTGGCATCATGCAGAGCGTACTAGACAGCTATGAAGCCGGTATTGAGATTACTCAGATCAAGATGGATACAGTTTCCCCGCCGAGCCAAGTGTCTGAAGCCTTTAATGATGTGCAGAAGGCCGAAGCGGATCGGGATAAAACCATCAATGAAGCCAAGAAATATCAGAATAAGATCGTCCCCACAGCCCGTGGTCAGGCGGAAAGAATGAATCAGGAAGCTGAAGCCTATAAAGCCCGGGCCATTACCAAGGCCGAGGGGGAAAGCGCCCGCTTTCTGTCCGTTTACGAGCAATATAAGCTGGCCAAAGATGTGACCCGTCGTCGTCTGTATCTGGAAACTATGGAGAGAATCCTCAGTAATACGGACAAGGTTATTCTGGAAAATGAAAATAGCGGCGTGCTGCCTTACCTGCCATTGCCCGCCATTAAGAAACAGAACTAGGATAGGATAAAGATAATGAATAGTTTAAAATCACTGATTATATTGATCATCCTGGGGGCCAGTGTTGTTTTGCTGGGCGCGTCTGTTTTTACCGTCAAGGAAACCGAACAGGCTCTGGTACTGGAACTTGGTTCATGGAAGAAAACCGTATCCGAAGCCGGACTGCATTTCAAAACGCCCTTCCTGCAGGATGTGGTCTATTTCGACAAGCGGATTTTGTTGCTTGATACCCCAGAACTGATTGTCATAACCCAGGATCAGAAGCGTATTATCGTGGATGCTTTCACCGAATTCCGGGTTGAAGACCCCCTGAAAGTCTATCAGGCGGTGCGCAATGTTACCGGGGCTGAATCACGGCTTTCGATCATCATTAACTCTAACCTGCGTAAAGTATTTGGCGGACGGGAATTTAAAGATGCCCTGTCCGGTGAGCGGCGCGCCCTTCGTCAGGCTATTTCAGATTCCGTAAAGGATGAAGCCGAAGCCCTTGGTATCAAGGTGGTGGATGTGCGCATCAAGCGTACCGACCTGCCAGCAGAGAACAGCAAGCCCATCTTTGACAGCATGATCGCTGAACGGGAACAGGTGGCCCGTGAAATCCGCGCCCGTGGTGAGGAACAGGCGATCCGTATCAAGTCCAAGGCAGACCGTGACCGGATCGTGTTGTTGGCTGAAGCAGAGCGTGAAGCACAGAAACTGCGTGGGCAGGGCGATGCGACAGCGGCGAAGATATTTGCCGATGCCTATAACCAGGATGCGGAATTTTATGCTTTTTATCGGTCTATGCTGGCTTACAATGTGGCTTTCCAAAAAAATAATACTACGATGGTGCTGACGCCTAAAAGTGATTTCTTCAAATATTTTGGTGATATGGCGGGCATAAATAAAAAGAAAAAATAAGCTAAATATACAGTAAGGGATAAGGGTGCATTTTATGTGTATGCACCCTTATTTCTGGCCATTTTTGCGACGAAGTTGTAAAAAAATACGATCAACGGGTATTTGACTTCTCATTTCTGTCACAAAGTATGGTAATGATAAAACCATAAAAATAAATTCCGGGAAGAAAAATAAAATTTGGATAAATGGAAGATATCAGGAATAAGTATGAGTGAATTAAAGAAATTTTTTATAGGGGCGATAATTGTCGCATCCTATGTTGTTATCGCGCCTACCTCAGCCCTTGCTAAAGGGGCGCCGGACAGCTTTGCTGACCTAGCCGATAAATTATTGCCCGCAGTGGTTAACGTAAATACGACCCAAACCATTAAAATTGAACGCAGGACCATGCCGCAAATCCCCGGCATGGAAGATTTTTTCAGACGTTTTGGCAGAGAACGTGATCGAAACAGTGACCGTAATCGCGAAGGCGAAGAAGGGCGTGACAATAAAGAAGAACGCCCCTTAACCCGTCAACGCCAATCTTTGGGTTCTGGTTTTATCATTGATCCAAAGGGCATTATCATCACCAACAACCATGTGATTGACAAGGCAGATGTGGTGATGATCAAGATGCATGACGGTCGGGAATTTGAGGCCAAGGTAATTGGCAAAGATGACAAGCTTGATCTTGCGGTTCTACAAGTGGAAACGGACGAACCATTGCCGTTTGTCACATTTGGTGATGATGCCAAATCCCGTATTGGGGATTGGGTATTGGCCATTGGCAACCCCTATTCTCTGGGTGGCACCATAACGGCTGGAATTATTTCCGCCCGTAACCGTGACATTAATTCCGGACCATATGACAGATATATTCAAACCGATGCCTCCATCAACCGTGGCAATAGCGGCGGGCCGATGTTCAACATGAAAGGCGAGGTGATTGGCATTAACACGGCAATCTTTTCCCCCTCTGGTGGTAATATTGGTATTGGCTTTGCCATTCCCTCCAATCAGGCACAGCATGTAATTGGTCAATTGCGCAAATATGGCCATACGAAACGTGGCCGTATTGGTATCAGCTTCCAACAGGTGACAGATGACATAGCAGAAAGCCTTGGCATGGAAGAAGGTCATGGCGCTTTGGTATCCGCTGTCGTTGAAGGTGGACCTGCGGACAGAGCCGGTATTCTTGCGGGTGATATCATTATTGAATATGAAGGCAAGGTCATTAAGAAACGCAATGAACTACCGATTTGGGTCGCCAATACGGAAATTGGCAAGAAAGTGAAGCTGGTTGTTTTGCGCAAGGGCAAAAGAAAGAAACTTACCCTCGTGATTGATGAGCTTCCCGAAGATGTGGTTGCCGAAGATGAGCCGGTCATATCAGATGAAGATGAGGCCGTGGAAGGCAAGGACATTCTGGGTATGAGTCTTGAACCCATAACCGAAAAGGTCCGTGAAGCTTTGAAGCTGGAAGATGATGTGGAAGGTGTGCTGATAGCATCCATTGACCGGAATAGTCCCGCCGGTGAAAGAGGCTTGCGCCGGGGTGATGTCATTGTGGAAATAACACAGGAAGCTGTGACGACAGTGAATGATGCTGTTGCCCGTATCGAAGAGCTGAAAGATAAAGGCCGCAAGAGCGTACTGCTTAAATTTATCCGTCGGGGTAATGTAGCCTTTGTAACCGTCAAATTTGATGCGGAAGACTAGTTCAGACATTAATTCTATATGACAGAAAGGCCGGGTCTTGCGATCCGGTCTTTTTTTGTTGGTTGATGCATGGATAATTTGGCAAGAATGATGTATAATCATTCCATATTTATTTATAAGGCAATGCACTTTCTTAGGTGGGGGAAAATCTTTAATTTATAACTAGTTAATTCATAAAATTTAATAATTCTAATTTGCTTTTTGGCGAATCCTGTTGTATATAGATAGCAGAATTCTTCACCTTCTGATTCATATTTAAAATAAAGGAAATTACCATGACCAGAGTACCTACCGTAACTTTTAAAACCCGTGTCCGCAATGATGCCTTGGAAGGCCCAAATCCATTTGAATGGAAGATGCTGACTTCGGATGAAATTTTTAAAGGCAAGAAAGTGGTCCTGTTTGCCCTTCCGGGTGCTTATACACCGACCTGTTCCACAACGCATTTGCCGGGTTATGAAGATCATTTTGATGAGTTCAAGGCATTGGGTGTAGATAGCGTTGTTTGTCTGTCGGTCAATGATGCCTTTGTTATGTATAACTGGGGCAAGGCACAGAATGCGGAAAATGTCTTCCTGCTTCCTGACGGTAGTGGCGAATTCAGCCGTAAAATGGGCATGCTGGTTGACAAAGACAATGTGGGCTTTGGCTTTCGCAGTTGGCGTTATTCTATGGTTGTGGAAGATGGCGAGATTACAAAAATGTTCATCGAAGACGGCTTTGAAGACAATCATGGCGCCGATCCTTTTGAAGTATCCGATGCAGATACAATGCTGGCTTACTTGAAGCAGTAATTTGATTTGAAATAAATTTAATGGGCCATGGCTTAACCGTCATGGCTTTTTTTTGTAAACTTCTTGTTACTGGTATTCGGCCACAGAGCCAGTATAATTGATCGACAAACTTTATTATTAATTATTGCCCCATAACAGGTTATGGGTGTAATTTTCCGGGAATATAACAGAAGGGGTTGGCGATGAAAATCAATCCATCACAAGAAGTTTATGACCTTTACGATAAATATGCTCACGGTTTCATGGACCGCCGCAGCTTTCTATGCAAACTTAGCACCTATGCGGTCGGTGGCTTAACAGTAGCGGCCCTGACCGACAGCCTGATGCCAAAATATGCGAATGCACAGGAAGTGGCACAGGATGACAGCCGCATAACATCACAACGCATTACCTACCCCTCGCCAAATGGTGCGGGCATAATGGAGGGGTTGTATGTGCGGCCTACCGACTCTGACGGTAAATTAGCCGGCATTGTGGTTATCCACGAAAATCGCGGCCTTAACCCCTATATAGAAGATGTGGCCCGACGTGCGGCCCTTGGCGGTTATCAAGTACTGGCTCCCGATGCGCTTTATCCCTTGGGTGGCTACCCTGGCAATGATGATGATGGGCGGACCATGCAGCGCAAACGGAACCGGGCGGAAATGTTTGAAGATTTTGTTGCCGCCGTTGATTATTTACAAAATAGAGATGACAGCACGGGAAAGGTTGGGTGTGTCGGGTTTTGTTATGGTGGTAGTGTGTCAAACAAGCTGGCCACGAGAGTGCCGGACTTGGCGGCGGCGGTCCCCTTTTATGGCAGTGCGCCTGCATTAGAAGATGTCCCCAACATCAAGGCACCCTTGTTGTTGAATTTTGCCGGACTGGATAAGCGGGTAAACGCTAGCTGGCCTGCCTATGAATCAGCTTTAAAAGAAAATGGCAAGGATTATGTAGCTCATATCTATGACGGGGTGAACCATGGTTTTCACAATTATTCTACCAGCCGTTACGCGGCGCCCGAAGCCAAGCTTGCCTGGCAACGTACAATGGCGTTTTTCAAACAGCATTTAAGCTGAATCTCAATATTTAGGATAATATTTGCAAAGGTTTCTTACAGTGTTATGGCTTATGCGGTGACAAATTCCCCGTCGCCATAACCTTGTAAATATAATAGTGCCGTCAGGTCAGCATGACGCAGGGCGATGTCGGCGGCGTTTGCTGCGGCGGGTTTGGCGTGATAGGCGATGCCCAGCCCCGCCTCACGGATCATAGGAATATCATTGGCCCCGTCCCCAACCGTCATGACATCACTGTTTGACAGTTCGGCCTTGTCGCGAAATTCAATCAGGCTGTTAACCTTGGTTGTGCTGTCCACGATTGGCGGCAGGACATGGCCCGTCAGCTTGCCATCCTTTATTTCCAGTGTATTAGCCCGGTTGACCTGAAAGCCAGTGACCTCGGCTACTCTTGAGGTAAAGAAAGTAAATCCCCCGGAAACCAGAACGGTATTGGCCTCGTTTGCATTCATTGTTTTAATCAGGGTTTCCGCCCCGGGCATCAGCTTCACCCGTTCCGTATAAACCCGTTCCAGAACAGCGGCATCCATACCACCGAGAAGGGCCACGCGGTCCCGAAGTGCTTGTTCAAAATCCAGATGACCCTGCATGGCGGCTTCGGTCATGGCCGCAATTTCAGCCTTCAAGCCTGCAAAGTCGGCCAGCTCATCAATGCACTCGCACTGGATGATGGTGCTATCCATATCAGCCACCAGCAGTTTTTTCATACGGGTTGCAGCCTGCTGAAACCCGAAATCGAAATTTTCTGCCAACAGATCAGAACTGAGACTAGCTTTTGCTTCTGCCAGATCACCATCAAAAAATATATCAACCGCTACACCTTCCGAAAGCCATGAAATGGCCGTTACCCCTTCCAGCCGTGAGGCATAGACGGAAACAATGTCATCATTTAATGTGGGCATTGCCGGATTTGAAATTAAGGTGAGAAGGTTGGGCATAAATCTTGAACCTGTTTTTGCAGTTAATGAGAACATGTTATATATAGTTCCCTATTATGGGACAATGTATGAAAAAAATAATTTTACTGGCCGGACCAACCGCCAGCGGAAAATCAGCAACCGCCCTTGGCTGGGCGCGTGACTATGGTGGGGAAATTGTCAATTCCGACAGTATGCAGGTCTATGGTGAATTATCGGACCTGACCGCCCGCCCTAATGCTGAGGAGGTGGCCCAATGCCCCCACCATCTGTATGGCACCTTAAAGGGCGATGCCCCCTGTTCTGCCGATCGCTGGCGGGATATGGCGCTGGCGGTCATCGAGGATATATGGCAGCGCGGGGCTGTTCCCATAGTGGTCGGTGGCACGGGGCTTTACTTTAAAAGCCTGACCGAAGGGTTATCACCTGTTCCAGAAATAGACTTGGAAATCCGGCAGGAGATACGGGAAACCATAACGCCCGATACTGCACGGGAAGCCCACGTCAGATTAAAGAAACTCGATCCTGAGATGGCCGACAGGCTTGCCCCCGGCGATACCCAGCGTATCTCGCGCGCGCTTGAGGTCATTCTGTCCACGGGAAAGTCATTGAAATTCTGGCAGGATATACCGCCCACGGGCGGCTTGTGCGATCGCGATGATGTGATCGTTGAAAAGAATGTCATCACCATGGAGCGCCCGAAGCTATATGAGCGATGCGACAGGCGGTTCATTATGATGATTGAGAAAGGCAATGCTATAGCGGAAGTACGGACCTTGATGGCACGCAACTATTCACAGTCATTGCCGGTGATGAAGTCCCTAGGTGTACCGCAGATAATGCGCTATCTGCGCGAGCAAATAACCCGGGATGAGATGATCGAACTCAGCCAGATAGCGACCAGACAATTTGCCAAACGGCAATTAACCTGGTTTCGCAATCAATGCGGACAGTGGAATCGACTTAAATTGTAATATTGATATATCATTCATAGTTATTTTGTACTATTATTACAAAATAACGGCTTGACTAAGCAATAATGTGTTACTATTGTGCGCATTATAAGAGAGCAATCAATATGTTCGTTTCAGTTGCCATAGGCACAAGAAACAGATATATAATGCTTTCTTTTCTTATGTGTGCATAAGATAGCATTAAATTTTGCCTTTCTAGTATTTTCTTGGATATTCTTCGGAGGCATAGTGAAACAGGATTAAGAAAGGATCATCATGTCCGGCAAAGAGTATAGCGGCGCAGAAATCATCATAAATTCACTAGTGGATTTGGGTGTCGAGGTTATTTTCGGCTATCCCGGTGGTGCCGTGCTTCCGCTCTATGATGCGCTGTTTGAACAGGATAAAATCCGTCATATTCTTGTGCGCCACGAACAGGCTGCCGTTCATGCGGCAGAGGGCTATGCCCGTTCCACCGGAAAGCCGGGTGTTGTTCTGGTCACATCTGGCCCGGGGGCGACCAATGCGGTGACCGGATTAACCGATGCCATGCTGGATTCCATTCCGGTTATTTGCCTGACGGGACAGGTTCCGGTTCATCTGATCGGCAGCGATGCTTTTCAGGAAGCCGACACCGTTGGCATAACCCGCCATTGTACCAAGCATAATTATCTGGTGCGGGATGTGGATATATTATCACAAACCATTCATGAGGCATTTTATGTGGCGACAAGCGGTCGTCCGGGCCCGGTTGTGGTCGACGTACCAAAAGACGTTCAGATTTTCACCAGTAGCACTGTTCATAAGGGACAGGTAAAACACAGAAGCTACCGCCCGGAAGTAAAGGGTGACATCAACGCCATAAGAGAGGCGGTCAAACTTCTGTCCGGGGCAAAGAAACCGATCTTTTATACTGGCGGTGGCGTAATTAATTCCGGCCCTGCGGCGGCGCAATTGCTGCGTGAAATTGTACAGTTTACTGGCGCGCCGATCACCAGCACGCTCATGGGACTTGGGGCCTACCCCGCGTCTGACAAGCAGTTTCTGGGCATGCTGGGGATGCACGGCACCTATGAGGCCAATCATGCCATGTATGACTGTGATGTGATGATCTGCGTTGGGGCGCGTTTTGATGATCGGGTTACGGGGCGGCTAGATGCCTTCTCCCCCAATAGCAAGAAAATCCATATCGATATTGATCGTTCTTCTATCAATAAGACAGTGCGCGTGGACGTGCCGATTGTGGGTGATGTGGCCCATGTTCTGGAAGATATGTTGAAATTATGGAAAGCATCTGTGCTTGAAAAAGGTCAACAGTCTTACGATGATTGGTGGGTACAAATTGAGAAGTGGCGCGAGCGGGATTGTTTGAAATATAGTCAATCTGACGATGTTATCATGCCGCAATATGCGCTTGAGCGTTTACAGGAACTGACCAAGGAAAAGGATGTTTATTTCACCACAGAAGTGGGCCAGCATCAGATGTGGGCCGCGCAGTTCCTGAAATTTGAAGACCCTAACCGCTGGATGACCTCGGGCGGTCTTGGTACTATGGGTTATGGCTTTCCCGCCGCGATCGGCGTGCAGATTGCCCACCCGAATTCACTGGTGATTGATGTGGCGGGGGAAGCCTCTATCCAGATGAATATTCAGGAGCTTGGCACCGCCATACAATATGGTCTGCCAGTGAAAATTTTCATCCTGAACAACGAATATATGGGCATGGTGCGTCAATGGCAGGAAATGAACCATGGCAGCCGATATTCCCAGTCCTATTCCGATAGCCTGCCGGATTTTATCGCTCTGGCGAAAGCCTATGGTGGTCACGGGATAGTGGTTGACAAGCCGGGTGACGTAGACGGGGCCATCAAAGAAATGATGGAAACCGATGGTTTGGTTATCGTCGATTGCCGGGTTGAGAAGTTGGCCAATTGTTTCCCTATGGTGCCCAGTGGGGCCGCCCATAACGAAATGATTTTGCCCGAAGAAGAAGAGATCAGAGAATTTGAAGGGGGTGCGGCTCTGGTATAGGGCAGCGGGAGAAAAAATATGTATCATACCCATAAAGAAATTGAAATTGCCGCCCGTCACACTTTTTCCATAATTGTGGATAATGAAGCCGGGGTTCTGGCTCGGGTGATTGGCCTGTTTTCCGGTCGTGGCTATAATATTGAGCATCTGACCGTGGCCCCCGTTGATTTGCAGGGCTCTGAATCCCGCATTACTGTGGTCACCACCGGTACGCCCCATGTGATCGAACAGATACAGGCGCAATTGGATCGTCTGGTTCCGGTGCATAAGGTCGGTGACCTGACCGCAAGCGGCCCCCATATTGAACGTGAGCTGGCCCTGATCAAGGTGCATTGCCAGAATGAAAAACAGCAGGCTGCCCTTCGCATTGCCGAGGCATTCCGCGCCAAGATCGTCGATAGTAGTTTTGAAAGCTATATATTTGAAGTGACCGGAAAAACCGACAAGATCAGGGCGTTCATCCGCCTGATGGAAGATGTTGGTCTGGTCGAGGCCGTCCGGACCGGGGTTGCTGCCCTGACCCGTGGGGCGCAGCCGTTATAAAGATAATTATTAAAATATTTAAAATCTAAAGGAGACTATTAATGCGCGTATATTATGATCGCGATGCGGATGTTAACCTGATCAAGACCAAAAAGGTTGTGATCGTCGGATACGGCAGTCAGGGCCACGCTCATGCCGCAAACCTGAAAGACAGCGGCGTCCCCGAAATCGCCGTCGCCCTGCGCGAGGGGTCATCCAGCCGCGCCAAAGCCGAAGCCGCCGGCTTTAAAGTTATGACCGCAGCCGAAGGTGCCGCATGGGGTGACGTGGTTATGGTATTGGTGCCGGACGAATTGCAGGCCGATCTATATGCCAATGATCTGGCCCCCAACATGAAACAGGGTGCGTCTCTGGTTTTTGCCCACGGTCTTAACGTTCATTTCAAACTGATTGAGCCGCGCGCCGACCTTGACGTGTTCATGATCGCCCCCAAAGGCCCCGGTCATACGGTGCGAAGCGAATATCTTAAAGGCGCCGGTGTGCCAACCTTGATCGCGGTGCATCAGGATGCATCCGGTAACGCTCATGACATCGGCCTGAGCTACGCAAGCGCCAATGGTGGTGGCCGTGCGGGTGTGATTGAAACCACCTTCAAGGAAGAATGTGAAACCGATTTATTCGGCGAACAGGCTGTGCTTTGTGGCGGGGCGTCCGCCTTGGTGCAATGTGGTTTTGAAGTTCTGACAGAGGCCGGATATGCGCCGGAAATGGCCTATTTCGAGTGTCTCCATGAGCTGAAGCTGATTGTCGACCTGATGTATGAAGGCGGCATTGCCAACATGCGTTATTCTATCTCGAATACAGCGGAATACGGCGATTACATGAGCGGATCACGGGTGATCACCGCCGAAACCAAGCTGGAAATGAAACGCATCCTCGCTGACATTCAGGAAGGTCGTTTCGTCAACGATTTCATGCTGGACAACAAAGTGGGACAGGTAAAATTAAAAGCCGCCCGCGCCAAGGGTGCTGCCCATCCCATCGAAAAAGTCGGCACAAACCTCCGCGCCATGATGCCATGGCTGAAAGAAAATAAACTGGTTGATAAAGCCAAGAATTAGGGTTTGGTTCTCAGAAATTAAAAGTCTCCTCAGGTTAAACTGAGGGGACTTTTTTTATATCCAAGTCGTCATTCCTGCGAAGGCAGGAATCCAGTTTTATTATAAGAAGACTAGGCTCCCGCCTTCGCGGGAGTGACAGGATAGGCTATTACTTATCATCCCCCATCTTCAGTGCCGCGATAAACGCTGAATGTGGGATTTCAACATTGCCATACAGCCGCATTTTCTTTTTGCCTTTTTTCTGCTTTTCCAGCAGCTTTTTCTTGCGGGTGATGTCGCCGCCGTAGCATTTGGCAGTCACGTCTTTGCGCATGGCGCTTAATGTCTCACGGGCGATGATCTTGCCGCCAATGGCGGCTTGGATCGGTATTTTGAACAATTGGCGCGGGATCAGGTCTTTTAAGCGTGCGCAGAGTGCGCGGCCCCGAAAATCAGCCTGTGATCTGTGAACCATCATGCCGAGCGCATCCACCGGTTCCGCATTGACCATGATACTGAGCTTGACCAGATCGCCTTCGCGGTAGCCGTCCATCTGATAATCAAAACTGGCATAGCCGCGCGAGATGGATTTCAGTTTGTCATAGAAATCATAAACCACTTCGTTGAGCGGCAGGCGATAGATCAGCATGGCGCGGGTTCCTGCATAGGTCAGCTCCACCTGCTCACCGCGTTTTTCCTGACACAGCTTTAAGACTGAGCCCAAATGTTCGTCGGGCACCAGAATGGTCGCCAGAATCCACGGTTCCTCAATATAATTGACAAAGACCGGGTCGGGCATATCGGCGGGATTATGAAGTTCCTTCACATCACCTTTATTCAGGTGCAGTTTATAGATCACGCTGGGTGATGTGGTGATGATGTCCAGATCAAATTCTCTTGTCAGCCGTTCCTGTATGATTTCCAGATGAAGCATGCCAAGGAAGCCACAACGGAAACCATAGCCAAGCGCGGTTGAGGTTTCGGTCTCAAAAGAGAAGCTCGCATCATTAAGCCGCAGCTTATGCATACTTTCGCGCAGGGTTTCAAAATCGGCGGCGTCGGCGGGGAACAGCCCGCAGAAAACAACACTTTGCACCGGCTTAAAACCGGGCAGGGGTTCGGCGGTTTCATTCTTGAATTCGGTGATGGTATCGCCCACATGGGTTTGCGAGACTTCCTTGATGGAGGCGGTGAAGAAACCTACTTCGCCCGGCCCCAGTTCATCGACCAATACTTCCTTGGGCGTGAAGACGCCGACACGGTCCAGCGTATGTTCGGTTTCCGCGACCATCATTTTGATCTTCATGCCCTTGTGGACTTTGCCGTCTATGACCCGGATCAAAACCATAACGCCGAGATAGGTATCATACCAGCTATCCACCAGCAGCGCTTTTAAGGGCGCATCCGCGTTGCCCTCTGGCGGAGGCAGGGTTTCAACGAGGCTGTTCAAGAGTTCATCAATACCTTCGCCGGTTTTGGCGGATACTTTGATGGCACCAGAAGCATCAATGCCGATCACATCTTCGATCTGGGCGCGCACCTGTTCCGGCTCGGCGGCGGGCAGGTCAATTTTATTGAGCACGGGCACGATTTCGTGATTATTATCGATGGCCTGATAAACATTGGCTAGCGTTTGAGCCTCAACCCCCTGTGATGCGTCGACCACCAATAGTGATCCCTCACAGGCATAAAGACAGCGGCTGACCTCATAGGCGAAGTCCACATGTCCCGGCGTATCCATAAGGTTAAGGATATAGGTTTCCCCATCATTAGCCTTATAGGTCAGGCGCACGGTCTGGGCCTTGATGGTGATGCCGCGTTCGCGCTCAATATCCATACTGTCGAGCACCTGATCCTTCATCTCACGATCTGTCAGGCCCTCACAATGCTGGATCATGCGATCGGCTAATGTGGATTTTCCATGATCAATATGGGCGATGATGGAGAAATTTCTTATTTTGCTAAGCTCAGTCATGCAGGGCTTTTATCATTCATTGGGGGGGGCGTAAACTGCTAAAAGGCTCTAATGAGGTTTATGGGCCAGATAACGGTATAGACGGAGTTCGCCGGAGCGCAGGACTTTGGTTGTCCGGCTCCATAATTCGGCTTCTTTTTGAATGGCGAGCATGTTTTTCTGGGCGCTTTTCTCATCATCCGACATTTGTTGAATCACGGCACTGGTATTTTCCCAGGCCGCGCTAATCATGTCCAGATAATGATCGCTGATGTCCTCATGAATTCGGATATTGAAGCCCGCATCTTCCATACATTCAATCATGGCACCTGATGTTAATAAAAAAGGTTTATTGGGCACGTGATTAAGCCATTCAATCATATGGGGGTGGGTCAGGCTGGAATTATCCTTGATGATATAATCACTGATAAGAAACAGACTGTCTTCCTTTAACTGCTCATAAATGCTTTTGATCAGGGGAGCTTTATTTTCTATGATGTAAAGGTATTCCTTGGAAAACGCCCGATCAAATGTCCTGTCAAATGCGGGGTTATCATTTAAATCACTATGTATAATCTGGGCTTTTTTCTCTAAGCCTTTGTCGACGGATAATTGCATACCTTCTTTGGCCAGTAGCTCGCTGGTTTCATAGCCGTTAATCCAGACACCGAATTCCTGAGCCAGAACCCGTGACGGTCCGCCGAGACCAGCGCCGATGACCATGGCACTCATTTTTGGTGACAGGGCCAGCAATTTTGACATGTCGATGACATTCTGCCGGCCCCCCGGCCCACAAAACCCTTCGCCCCAGATCATTTGTGTGACCTTAACGCGGGCTTTATCCCATAGTTCTTGATCTTCTTCTTCTGTGAGGGCGGGTTTTTTTTCTTTCCGGCGTTCTTTTCCAGTTCCCGCAGTCGCATTCTCTCTTCGATGTCGGCGGGGTCAAAACCTTCCCACCAGGCGATCAGGCGCCATTTTAATGGAATTTTTTTATCTTTTTTATCTGTTTTAGCCGCCATATACGCTTCCTAACGTATTTCTTTGTTGGGTTTGTTGGCAAGAAAACGCCATACATGTATATGGCCTTCCTTTAATATTTTTGCCCTCAATGCCCAATGTTCGGCCTCTTCCATTAATGATTTTATGGCGGTTGTGCCTTCTTCCCCTTTTTCCGATAAATGTTGTGCTACGATTGCGGCTTTTGACCAGCTATGCTCAATAAGGTCTACATATTCACTGGAAATATCCTCATTGACCCTGATAGTAAAGCCAACCTCTTCCAAATGATTTTTCATATTGCGCGCCGTGACCGGATAGGGCTGTGTCGCTTCCTGTTTCAGCCATTTTTGTACATCCGGATTTTCCAGAGCAGATAAATCTGACAAAGTATAGTCCGTAATCAGAAATAATGCGCTATCTTTTAGGGTATCAAAGGTATCTTTCAGAATTTTTTCTTTATTGGGAAAGCAATAGAGTGCTTCCTTTGAAAAAGCCCGGTCAAATTGCCTATCAAAAGGATTTTTTTGTTCCGGGTCGATATGCTGAATTATGGCTTTCGAGGCGAGGCCCGCATCAGTGGACATTTGCATGCCCTGCTCGGCCAGATCTTTGGATAGCTCATATCCCGTAATCCAGACACCAAATTCCTCAGCCAGAACCCGTGCCGGGCCACCGAGCCCTGCGCCGATCACGACAGCGCTCATTTCAGAATTCATGGTCAGGAGCTTACACATCTTTTCAATATGTTCTTTGCCGCCGGGTCCACAATAACCATCACCCCAGATCAACTGGGTCATCTCCATGCGGATTTTATCCCACGGCAGGCTTGTGATTTTTTCTTTTGGTTCACCACCAGCGGAAGCGGATGATTTAGCGTTATTTTTTTCTGATGGTTCTTCCCCCTGAAGATCTTTCAGACGTGCTTTGACATCGTCAAGATCATAACCCTTCCACCAGGTTTTAAACCTTAACTTAAGGGGAACCTTAATATTATCAGTACTTTCAGCCATTTACCAACTATCATAATAAACATTAAACTGCGAAGAATTCTAATAGAATGACGTTTATATAGTGTTAATAAATATACACCATTTTAACAACCTATCCTGAGTTAACGTAAAGTACCGCCAGTTCTTTTTCCCACATTGGCAATAACCTTTGACGAGAATTGTTCAATCTCTTCTTCGGTCAGTGTTTTGTCAGTCGGTTGCAAGGTAACGCTGATGGCGATAGATTTCTGATTTTCATCGATACCGGCACCAACATAGACATCAAACAGGGTAACCTCTCGGGTGAGTTTTTTATCCGCCCCGCGTACGGCCTTGATAAGGTCGGCGGCGGCTACATTCCGGTCGACAACAAAGGCGAAATCCCGCTCGACTGCCTGAAAATCCGACGCCTCAAGGCGGCCACGGCTGTTACCGGATTTGGCTTTGGGGAAAGGTATATTTTCCAACAGGATTTCAAAACCCACCAAAGGCCCCTTAACATCAAGTGATTTGCATATAGCCGGATGTATTTCTCCGAACCACGCCAGAATATTCTTTGGCCCCAAACGGATCGCACCACTGCGTCCCGGATGGTACCATCCGGGTGCTTCGGCTACGACCTGTGCATTGTCAATTTTGGCACCCACAGCTCTCAAGATTGCTTCGGCATCTGCTTTTGCGGTGAATGCATCTACGTCTTTCGGTGTGTCGTTCCAATGTTTGGCACTGTCCTGGCCCCTTCGGATTCCGGCAAGAACCAGTGACTGACCCTCTGGCGTGTCATTGGCAAATTGATTACCACTTTCGAACAGGGCGACATTTTTGAAACCCCGGTCCATATTGCGACCCACCGCCGTTATCAGATTAGGCAGCAGATTTGGACGCATGGCATCCAGATCAGAACTGATCGGGTTGCTCAAAACCAGTTCAGATTTCAGTTCAGCGAATAATTCTGCCTGTGCTGATGGCAGGAAAGCCCAGGTTACCGCTTCGCGCAAGCCTCGCCCAGCGGCGGTTCTTTTGGCAGAGCGTACCCTTTTTTGCATTAAATTCAGGCCAATGCTGATGTGGCGGCTGGATGGGGGCAGCGGTTCGGAACGGATATGCTCGAAACCATGGATACGCAGGACTTCTTCCACCAGATCAGCTTCACCGTCAATATCACAACGCCATGACGGCGTCATGACGTCGAGCTTGTCGCCATTCTTTGTGACCTGAAAACCAAGATTGGATAGAATTTTGGTAATTTCCTCTTCGCTCACATCCACGCCGCCAAGATGGCCGACGCGGCCCGGGCGTAAAGTAACATTTTTTGAAATGATTGGGATATCTCCGGCAACGATAACATCGCTGGGCTCCCCACCACACATGTCAAGGATAAGCTTTGTGGCAAGCTCGATGCCTGGTAGCATGGTTTCAGGATCAACCCCGCGCTCAAAACGATAACGGGCATCGCTGTCAATACCCAGTTTCCGTCCGGCCATGGCGATGGTGACCGGATCAAACCACGCCGCTTCGAGAAAGACATTGGTTGTTTCTGGCTGGCATCCTGTGCTGACCCCACCCATGACACCGCCAAGGCCAATGACGCCGCTGTCGTCGGTGATTACGCAGACCCCATCGTCAAGGGTATATTCCTCGTCATCCAGTGCAGTGAGGGTTTCACCAGATTTGGACAGGCGAACAACAATGTCACCCTGAAGTTTATCGGCATCAAATACATGAAGTGGCCGTGCCATATCATAGGTCAGAAAATTGGTAATATCGACCAGGGCAGAAATAGGCTTCATACCAAGTGCCCGCAGTTTTTTCTGGAGCCATTCGGGGCTTGAGCCATTTTTGATGTTGCGGATGTATCGCCCGGCAAATGTGGGGCATGCTTCCGGGTTAGCCAGAACAACCTTTTGTGGGCTGTCAAATGTGCCTTTAACCGGGATTATATTCTGTGACTTTAACGTGCCAATTCCTGCCGCAGCTAGATCACGGGCAATGCCGTATATGCCCAGGGCATCCTGATGGTTTGGTGTGATGGCAATCTCGATTACCGGATCATCCATATCCATATAGTCAGAAAATTTTGCACCCACGGGCGCATCAGCGGGTAAGTCGATGATGCCGTCATGATCTTCACCAAGACCTAGTTCACGTTCGGAACACATCATGCCATTGGATTCCACACCGCGTATTTTGGTCGGACGCAATTTCATGCCGTTGGACGGGATGGTGGAACCGGATGGTGCAAAGGCTCCTTTCAGGCCAGCCCGTGCATTGGGTGCGCCGCAGACAACCTGTAGGGTCTTGCTTCCGGTGCTGACCTTCAGCACTTGTAGCTTATCCGCATCGGGATGAGGCCCAGCCTCCAATACTTCGGCAATGATGAAGGGTGCCAGATCATCGGCGGGATTGTGAATTTCTTCAACCTCAAGTCCGATAGCGGTCAGTTTTTCGGAAATTTCGTTTATATTTGCTTCCGTATTCAGATGCTCTTTGAGCCATGAAAGGGTGAATTTCATCCTACTTGCCTCCCGCATTATTATTGATGGGGGGTCTATCCCCCGTTGGGCTGCTTGAGCCCCCCCGATTGCTTTGCGATCTCCCCCCCGGATTATTGTTTTGTGTGCTGAGGGATGGAATGTCGAGGGCGGCAAACCCGTAATGTTTCAGCCAACGCATGTCGGCTGCGAAGAAATCGCGCAGGTCGGGAATACCCCATTTCAGCATGGATATGCGGTCAAGCCCCATGCCAAAGGCAAAACCCTGATACACGTCCGGATCCAGATTGACATTTTCCAGAACCCGTGGATTGACCATGCCACAGCCCATAATCTCCAGCCAGTCATCGCCTTCGCCGATCAGGATTTCGCCATCCTTGAACGCGCATCCGATATCCACTTCGGCCGATGGCTCTGTGAAGGGGAAATAGCTTGGGCGGAAACGGATTTTAACATCATCCAGTTCAAAAAACTTACGGCAGAATTCCTCAATACACCATTTCAGGTGGCCCATGTGGATGTCTTTATCAATGACCAGAGATTCCACCTGATGAAACATGGGGGTATGGGTCGCGTCACTGTCACAGCGGTACGTCCGACCCGGCACAATGATCCGGTAAGGCGGTTCGCCTTCCATCATGGTTCTTATTTGAACCGGCGAAGTATGGGTTCGCAGAAGTTTACGGTTGCCGTCAGCATTTTCGGGAAAATAGAAGGTATCATGCATTTGGCGGGCGGGATGCTCGGGCGGGATATTCAGGGCGGTGAAGTTATAAAAATCTTCTTCAATCTCTGGCCCCTCAGCAACGCTGAAACCCAGCTCAGTGAATATCTCCGTCACTTCATCCATCACTTGGGTGATGGGGTGGATACTTCCCTGGTTTTCTGGCGGGCTAGGCAGCGTGATGTCAACGCGTTCAGACTGTAGGCGACGGTTTAATTCTTCAGCTTCCAGCGTTGCTTTATGGTCTGTGATGGCCTGTATGATAGTATTTTTAAGGCCGTTCAATTTTGGACCAAATTTCTTTTTTTCTTCCGGTGTCATCTTGCCCAGTTCGCGCATCAAAAGACTGACACGGCCTTTTTTCCCCACTTCGGATACCCTGAGGTCTTCCAATGCGGCCAGATTATCCAGCACGGTGATTGCCTTGAGAATATCCGTTTCTAACTTCTGGAGGTCTTCCATATTTTCACTCAATATATAAAAATTTTGCCCTAAAATAAACAAAAGGAGCCTGCTGCTATGTTAGCAGGCTCCTTCCTTGAACAGTAGTCCGAAATGCGATCGAGAGACTTTAAGCGTTTAACGCTGCCTGTGCCTGATCAGCAATTGCTTTGAAAGCTTCCGGTTCGCGAACGGCCAGATCAGCCAGAACTTTACGGTCAAGTTCGATGCCTGCGAGTTTCAGGCCGTTCATAAATCGTGAGTAGGTCATATCGTTGATACGAGCTGCCGCATTAATGCGTTGAATCCACAATGCGCGGAATGTTCTTTTGCGAACTTTCCGATCGCGGTATGCATATTGGCCGGCTTTTTCAACAGCCTGCATGGCAATCCTGATCGTGTTTTTACGGCGACCGCGATAACCTTTTGCCAGTTTTAAAACTTTTTTGTGACGTGCGTGAGATGTCACGCCTCTTTTAACATGTGCCATTTTCTTTTCCTAAATCAACCGTAAGGCATGTATTTTTTGACGATCCGCGCATCCTGATCAGACAGAATGGTGGTTCCGCGTTGGTTGCGGAGCTGTTTGTTGGTGCGCTTGATCATACCATGCTGTTTACCAGCCTGTGATGAGCGTACTTTTCCCGTAGCGGTGATTTTGAAGCGCTTTTTGGCACTACTTTTGGTTTTCATCTTGGGCATTTAGCTTTTCCTTTTACTTAAATATTATGTCGCAGTTGCCTGTGACAAGCTTTCCGGGTGATGAGGCATGCCCTTACATTAGCCATACCACCCAATGAAGTTGAGGTGTATAACCCTCTTCATCAGGGATTGCAAGTGGATTTAACGGCTTTTAATTGTCAACAGACACTAAGTGTATTTATTAAAATTTGCCTTGTTGTTAACATGATTAAAACCTAACTTTTGTAAAAGGAATTTTTATCAGGTTTCGATCAAAGGAATTCACATGTTTTTTAGTATAAGTTTGCGTCTTTTTACCATCCTGTTTTTTGGTGTTGTGACCCTGTCTGGCCCACTCAGGGCAGCCGAAACAGATGTGGTAAATGCCAGTCCGGCCCTGTGGCAGGTCAAAAAAGGTCAGGGCAAAGTTTATCTGCTTGGCTCTTTTCATCTACTGCCGAAGAATTATCAGTGGTTTGATGGCATTATCAGCCAGTCTTTTGACAGTTCAGAAGAATTGGTGATGGAAGCGAAAATGACATCGGAGGCCACGGCAGCCTTACAGGCGACGGTAATGAAAAATGCTTTCTTTGCGGCGGATGATAATTTGCAGAATTATCTGGATAGAGTCTATTATGACAAGATACTGGAACAGGCCAAAAAACTGATGGGCATGGATGAGGCGGCGACACGAAAGATGAAGCCATGGTTTCTGGGTCTTCAAATCTCTGTCATCTCTATTATGTCAACCGGCATGGACCCCAGTTCCGGCGTGGATAAATATCTAGAAGTCTTGGCGGGAAAAGAAAATATGGCCATATCTGGCCTTGAAACACCACAGGATTCCATGAATGCTCTGATGAAACATCCATTATCTGTTCAATCAGCCATGTTAACGGATACGCTGGACAAGCTTGAGGATTTCAAAAGCTATATCAACAGTTATCTTAAGGCATGGGCATCGGGCGATTCGGACGTGTTATCAAAAACCATGATTGATGATATGGCTACCCATCAGGCCATGTATCAGGCTTTGTTGGTTGACCGAAATAAGAATTGGTTACCAGCGATCGAAGCCCATATTAATGGCGACAAGACGATTTTTATTGTTGTCGGGGCTGCTCATCTGGTGGGGCCGGACGGCATTGTCAGGATGCTGCGTGACAAAGGCTACCAAGTTGACAAAATACAATGAAGAAAACCCGCCGGACACATAGTCTCTGACGGGTTCTTGCTCTGGTCACGTTGGAAAATTCAGCTGTTATTTCTCACCGTACCAAGATGTGCTTACCATTGGGTGCACATTATATGTCAGCATTATACCTTAAAAAAGCCCCTAAATCAACACGAGCTATGAGCGTTAAACTTAGGGGGCTTTTTAAAATCATTCTAATTTATTTGTGGGCCGACTCGTAAAATTATTTGGCCGAAAGTATCATGATTATCTGGCGGCCTTCCGTTTTCGGGGCCTGTTCCACCTTGGCCTGTTCCAGAAAGTCGGCTTCGACCCGTTTTAAAATATCCATGCCCAGTTCTTGATGGGCCATTTCCCGACCCCGGAAACGCAATGTGATTTTGACTTTGTCGCCTTGGGTCAGAAATTTATCCACAGCGCGCATTTTTACATCATAGTCATGCTTTTCAATGCCGGGACGAAGTTTGATTTCTTTTACCTCGACGGTCTTTTGTTTCTTTTTGGCTAGGCTGGCCTTCTTCTGGGCAGCATAACGGAATCTGCCATAGTCCAGAATTTTACACACGGGGGGTTCGGCATTGGGGGAAATCTCAACAAGATCCAGCCCTGCACTTTTTGCCATGGTCAGACCCTTTTCAAGATCCACTGTTCCATGATTCTCCCCGCTATCATCAATTAACCTGATTTTATCTTCGGTGATATCATCATTAACCCGTAATCCTTTTTTGGATGGGGGGCCCTGCATTGGTCGTCTGGCTATTTAATTTCCTCCTGCGGGGAGCCATATTTCGGCTCAGTTCCGCTTAGCTGTTAAAGTTGGTGTAGTTTTACTCTTTATTACTGAAAAATTTGTAAATTGCAATGATCATTGACCTATCTTTGGTCTGGAGCCAGTGATTCAGCCTTCAGATCATTAATTGCAGCGTTCAAATCGAGAGTTCTCTGTTGTTTTGACCCCAAACGGCGCACAGTTACGGTATTTTCCTCGGCCTCCCGCGCGCCAACCACATAAATGGCTGGAGTCTTGGCGTGGGAATGTTCGCGAATCTTATAATTTATCTTCTCGCTGCGCAGATCCATTTCAGCACGAAGCCCTGCGGCTATTAGCTGCTTATACACGCTACGCACATGGTCGTCCTGATCTGATGTAATGCCCGTGACAACCACTTGTGTCGGTGCAAGCCACATTGGGAATCGTCCGGCATGTTCCTCAATCAGGATACCGATGAAGCGTTCAAATGACCCCAGAATTGCTCGATGTAGCATGACAGGGCGATGTTTGTCATTGTCAGAGCCGACATATTGGGCATCCAGCCTTTCGGGCAGAACATAGTCCACCTGAAATGTACCACATTGCCAATCGCGCCCTATGGCGTCGGTCAAAACAAATTCCAGTTTTGGCCCGTAAAAGGCACCTTCGCCGGGGTTCAGCGTATAATCAAGGCCTGCACTGTCCACCGCAGCGATCAGGGCGGCTTCTGCTTTATCCCAGACATTATCATTTCCCGCGCGCACATCCGGACGGTCAGAAAATTTAACCTTCACATCTTCAAAGCCGAAATCCTTATAAACCTCCAGCAGCATCTTACAGAAGGTGATACATTCGTCTGTTATCTGTTCTTCTGTACAGAAGATATGGGCGTCATCCTGCACGAAGCTCCGTACCCTCATTAATCCGTGCAACGCGCCGGACGGCTCATAGCGGTGGCAGGAGCCAAATTCCGCCATGCGTAAGGGCAGGTCGCGATAACTGACAATTCCCTGATTGAACACCTGCACATGGCAAGGGCAATTCATGGGTTTCAGGGCAAAAGTCCGATTGTCGGATTCGGTGGTATACATATGTTCATGGAATTTATCGGCATGGCCTGATTTTTCCCACAGGATACGGTCCACAAGCTGCGGCGTTTTGATTTCCTGATAGCTATAATTTTTTTGTATGCGGCGGATGTAGGCCTCAATTTCCTGATATATGGTCCAGCCATTGGGATGCCAGAAGGGCATGCCGGCGGCTTCTTCCTGAAAATGAAAGAGCTTCATCTGCTTGCCCAGTTTCCTGTGGTCGCGCTTTTCGGCTTCTTCCAGACGGATCAGATAGGCTTTCAGTTCTTTCTTGGTGCGCCAGGCGGTGCCATAAATTCGTTGTAGCATTTCATTATTGCTGTCGCCGCGCCAATAGGCACCGGCCACTTTCATCAGCTTGAAGCAATCCTTACCCAGCTTTCCGGTGCTGGGCAGATGCGGCCCCCGGCACAGGTCAATGAAATCGCCCTGTTTGTACAGGGTGATGGCCTGGCCCTCTGGAATGGCGGCGATTAGCTCAGCTTTGTAATCTTCGCCCATATTGTGGAAAAATTTAACCGCGTCATTCCGGTCCATTTCACTGCGGATGATGTCTTCATCGCGTTCAATGATTTCCACCATGCGTTTTTCGATGATGGCCAGGTCGTCTGTGGTGAAGGGAATGTCACGGGCAAAATCATAATAAAAGCCATTGTCAATGGCGGGGCCGATGGTGACCTGAACTTCAGGGTAAAGTTCTTTTACCGCTTCGGCAAGAATATGGGCGGCATCATGACGCAGAATTTCCAGAGCCGCCTCATCCCGGTTGGTTATGATGGCAACGTCTGAATTTTGTTCTATTTCCCGGCTCAAGTCCCATTGGTCACCATTGACCACGATGGCGATAGCGGCCTTGGTTAGTCCCGGCCCTATATCAGCGGCCAAAATGCTGCCGGTCACCGGACCCGGATAGGTACGGACACTGCCATCGGGCAGGGTTAGGGCGACATTGGCACTTTTATTCATTTGATCACTCATTATTTTTTTATAGACTTTAATTTCCGCGTGACATTAAAAGGAAAAACCCCAGAGTCAAGTAGCAGTTGCCTTTTAAGACTGTAAACTTATAAATATAGTTGGATAATATGTCGAGAAGGAAAGCATATGGACTTTATCAGCCATAATGACCGGAAACTGGCCTATGAAAAAATTGACGGCAAGGGGCCGACAGTAGTTTTCTTTGCGGGGTTCATGTCCGATATGGAAGGATCAAAAGCTCTGGCATTGGACAGTTTTTGTCGGAGCCGTGGGCAAGCTTATCTGCGCTTTGATTATTCGGGTCATGGGAAATCTTCCGGTGAATTTACCGATGGCACTATCGGCGCATGGAAAGCGGATGCGCTGGCGGTCATTAATCAGGTGACCACAGGCGATCTGATTTTGGTTGGTTCAAGTATGGGGGGATGGATCGGATTGCTGTGTGCCATAGAGTTAAAAGCACGAATAAGGGGTTTTGTGGGGTTGGCCGCGGCGCCTGATTTCACCAAAGAGCTATGCTGGGACCAATATTCGGACGAGATCAAGGAAGTGCTGAAGCGGGACGGGGTCTATTATGAGGCTTGCGATTACGGTGATGATCCCTACGCCATGACCATGACGTTATTGGTTGAGGGTAATGATCACCTCATCATGGATGGAAAAATTGACCTTGACTGTCCGGTACGCCTGATACAGGGCATGAAGGACACGGATGTGCCACCCGTCACAGCACAACGGATTTCAGAGCGACTTAAATCGGATGATGTGGTGATTACCTATGTCAAAAATGGCGACCACCGTCTGTCGACTGATTCAGATTTAAAACGATTATGTCAGGTGGTTAAGGAACTTTCAGGTGTGTTGACATGAGCCATGAGAAGCAAAAATTAATTGATGTCAGCCATACGGTTGAGCATGGCATGATCACCTATAAAGGGTTGCCCGCACCAATTATTTGCGATTTTCTCTCGCGGGAGGCTTCAAAGGATATCTATGAAGATGGCACCTCTTTTCACATTGGCCACATTGATATGGTGGCAAATACGGGAACCTATCTGGATGCCCCTTTCCACCGGTTTGAGGACGGCAAGGATCTGTCGGATCTGGATTTATCAAGTTTGGCAAATCTGGATGCTGTTGTGATTAATGTTGGGGTTGATGTGCGTGAAATTACGGATGAGCATCTTTCCCATGTGGATGTGAAGGGCAAGGCCGTATTGATCCGTACAGATTGGTCCACCCATTGGGCAACAGATCAATATTTTGAAAATTTTCCTTATTTACACGCATCTGCCGCAGAATATTTGCGTGATAATGGCGCCGAGCTTGTAGGCATTGATTCTCATAACATAGATGATACACGGGGTGCGTCCCGCCCGGTTCACACTATTCTGCTGGGTGCAGATATTCCCATAGTTGAGCATATGACCCGTTTGAATATCTTGCCTGAAAGCGGATTTAAATTCTTTGCGGTGCCAGTAAAGGTGAAGGGCATGGGTACTTTCCCGGTTCGGGCCTTTGGGTTATTGGCGTAGCGGGTAAATTACTTAACACACTAAATAGTTGATAAAGTTAGAATATGTGTATATTCTAACTTTCCTTTTCTAAAACGTAAATATGATTCCAACAAAAAAGGAGAGAGACAATGTTGAAATATATATTGAGTGTTGTTGCGTCTGTTTTTGTATGTATGAGTTTTATGTCAACGTCCGCATTATCTGCGGACCGGGTTTATGAAAGTGGTTCTGTGTGGAACATTTCATTCGTTCAGACCAAGCCGGGAAAATATAATGACTATCTGGCAGATTTGAATAATGTCTGGCGAAAATATATAGAAGCCCAAATGAAAGACGGGGATATTTTATCCTATAAAATTATGAATGTAGCGGCCCGCCGAAAAAACGAATCAAATCTGGTTTTGATGGTGGAATTTAAAAATTGGGCAACTTTTGATCGGGGTAATGAATATTTCGAAAAGATGGCTAAGAAAATTCAGGGGTCATTGGATAAATCAACTCAGGCCAATATTGATCGGGAAGCACTCAGAACATTGAATGGTAGTGTTCTGCTTCAGGAAGTAACATTCAAGAAATAATCAATATCTATAACGTTCAGGGAAGGCTTCTCACCAAGCTTGAGAAGCCTTCTTTATATGTGGGATATGTCAGGGTGACATTAAGTTCCTGTTTGATGCGCCTGTTGCCAACCCGTTTATTCTCTGAATAGAATATTTTCATCATGGGGGAAATGTCCGCATCACTTAAATTTATGGGTGACAGAGGGGGCCGGTGAAGCAGATCACAGATATAGTCAATGACATTCGAGGGGGATGCCGGCATATCATCAACCACATTATAGCTTTGCCCGGGATTTGGCGATTTTATGGAGGCCATCAGCACTTGCGCAATATCATCCACATGGATGCGGGAGAAATATTGACCCTGTTTGACGATCTTTTTTACCTTTCCCTTCAGAAGACTTGCGAGCTGGCTTCGTTCCGGTCCATAGATGCTGCCAAGCCGGAAAATATGTACGGGCAGGTTATGATCCTGTAATAATCGGAGCCAAGCCTGCTCAGCGTCAAGCCGTTGCTGCCCTTTGACAGATGAGGGCGCAGGCAAGCTATCATCGTCGACCCAATCGCCATTGCGGTCACCATAGATGCCGGTCGTGGATAAATATCCAAGCCATTGAAGGTTTTTGAGTTTTGAAATATCCACCCCATGATGGTGCAGAACAGGATCACCCATATCATTCTGCGGTGGGATGGAGATGAGCATATGGGTGACATCGGCAAGTAGCTCTGTGCCATTTTTCATGGGTTTAATGCCATCGAAAATAAGGCTGTTGTCATCGGATGCCGTGCGACAGCTGCCGGAAAATTGCCAGCCAGTGTCCCGTTGCTTCAAATGTCGGATGAGATTTTTTGCGCTATAGCCTAACCCAAAACAGAATAGCTTTCGTTTCATTTTAATCCTGATCCATATTTTAGCCGTAAAGATCACTATATTAATTTGATCTTGTTTAATTTTAAGGCCATATTCCTGCAAATGAAATATATAATGAAATATTTATTGTTACTTATTATCTCAGGTCTGTGGCCAATTGCAGCACGAGCGTCTGAGGATGATGCCCTGAAATACCAAAAATGTATGGCTTTGGTGGAAAGTGAACCAAAAGCTGCAGTGACCTTTGCTAATGACTGGATATTTGGTGGTACGGGCGGGGTTCCTGCCGGACATTGCAAGGCACTTGGATTGCTTGAAGGGGGCAAGGTAAAAACTGCAGCCAGATTGCTGGAGAAACTGGTGGATGACATGGTCATCGGTGGGGATACGGACCCTGCAACCCGGCAGAAAAATGCTAATCTCAAAGTACAGCTATATGGGCAGGCGGCGCTGGCGTGGAAAGGGGCTGGGGATTTTGACAAATCATATATGGCCTATAGTGCCGCCCTTTCAGGCATGGGTACGGATGCCTTATCATTTAATAATACCCTGTATTATGAATTATATCTGGAGCGGGGAACATTACAGGTTTTGCGGGGGCAATATAAGGCCGCGATCGAAGATTTTACCCTTGCCATAGAAAAGAATGACAAACAGTTTGAAGGGTTTCTGCAACGGGCCAAGGCTTACCGTAAAAGACGGTCTTTTCTAAAGGCGCGACTGGATTTGCGTATTGCCTCACAATTTGAGGCGGATCATCCGGGTATTTTACTGGAAAGTGGTATTCTGTCACGGGAAGAGGGAAAAAAGCTAGAGGCCGGTATGGCGTGGCAGAGGATAATAGACCTTTATCCGAAATCTGAATATGCGGATATGGCCCGGACGAATATCGATTTGCTAAAGTCACAATTATGACATATTTGCCGGACACCATGAGCCACACAAAATATAGTAAGTAATATCAATCACTGAAAGAGGAGACTTCTATGCGTAAACTCGTTTCACCAAAGCTCATGGTTGCTGTTTTGACGGCCGCTTCATTTGTTGTTAGTCCTGCGATCGTACAGGCGGGCGAAAAAGGTGACAAGAAAAAAGCCGAAATGATGATGAAGAAAAAAGCCAAGAAAGCAGAGCATGAAGCTCATAAGGCTGAGAAAAAAGCCAAAAAGGAAGAGATGAAGCTTCATAAGGAAGAAATGAAGAAGCATAAAAAAGAAATGAAAGACCATAAAAAAGAGATGAAGAAAGACAAAGAGGATTCCGACGATTAATTCATTTCTAAATAGATTTCATAAAGAAGGCATAGTGCCTTCTTTATTTTTGGATTTCTTAGGGGCAATAATAATATTATGTTATATTAAACAGATAATTTGCATAATATTTAAACAAGATTGACAAGTAATCAGAAAGAGGGATTTTTTATGCTTAAACCAGTAAAAACTAATGTTTCACTAAAGCTCATGGTCGCGATATTGACGGCGGCTTCATTTGTTATTAGCCCGGCAATTGTTCATGCGGGCGAAAAAGGTGACAAGAAAAAAGCCGAAATGATGGTGAAAAAAGAAGCCAAGAAAGCTCATACCGGCAAAAGCGGGGGTGCTAAACCTCTAAGATATGACGGAAAGCCTAAAAAAGGAGACTGTACGGCCCCTAAAAAAAATAAAAAAAAGGGCAGTAATAAAGTTGAGATCGGTGATCTTCCCTGTACGCGGTGATGGCTCAGCTCTTCCATTCTTGAAGGACATGAATATCTGTTTCACTTTTGCAATATTTTTGTTTGAAGATCAGCCACTGCTTATCATCGCATAGCTCACCAAGAGACCAAACGGCCATGGCGCGGATATATGGGGAAGGCTCACTTAGCTTTTGTTCAACTTGTGGAATGAATTTAACATTGCCACTATTACCAATGGCGATCAGTATATTGCGGATGAAAAAATCCCGCTTTATGCGTTTTATGGGTGAGCCGGAAAAAGTGGTACGAAAAGTGGCGTCATCCAGCTCCACAAGTTCAGCCAGTGCCGGAAATGCCATATCGGCACGGGGCAGATAGGCGGGCTCATCCAGTCTGCGGGCATATTTATTCCACGGGCAGACCGCCAGACAATCATCACAGCCATAGATACGGTTACCCATGGCTTTGCGAAATTCCTTGGCAATATGGCCTTTATATTCAATAGTAAGGTAGGATATACAACGTCTGGCATCCAGTTGGTTTGGTGCGGGGAAGGCATCGGTCGGACAGATGTCGAGACATTTACGACAACTTCCGCAATGGTCCGTTTCCGGCGTATCCGGCGTGAGCTCAAGGGTGGTGAATATGCTGCCCAGAAAAAGCCATGAGCCAAATTCTCGGCTTACCAGATTGGTATGTTTACCTTGCCAGCCAAGTCCGGCTTTCTCCGCCAGCGGTTTCTCCATGACCGGCGCAGTATCCACAAAGACTTTGACCTCTTCATCATATTTCCGGTGAATATCACGGGCCACCTGTTTGAGCTTCTTCTTGACCACATCATGATAATCTTTGCCCCGCGCATAGACAGAAATATTTGCTCTGTCTTTTAATTTCAGGGTTTCAAAGGGGTCTTGATTGGGGCCGTAATTCATGGCCAGAAGAATGATGCTTTTAACATCCGGCCAAAGGGTTGTCGGGTCTGACCGTCTTTCGGTTTTTTCCGTCATCCATGTCATATCGCCGTGGCGATTCTGATCAAGGAATTGCTGGTAATAGCGGGCATTAAGTGTCAAGCCAAAAGGGTCAGTGATTTTGATCAGGTCAAAGCCCGCGTCCCTTGCTGTCTTTATAATATGGTCTTTGGCAGCCTGCTTGTCCGGCATGATACTAGAAATCAAGATTTTTGTAATGAGACACCGGCGGTAGCCCGGCGATCAGATCTTTGAGCAAGGGCCGGAAAGAAGGCCGTGACTTGATGCGAGCATACCAGTCTTTTGCTCCCTCAAAGTCAGCCCAGGGTACATCACCCAGATAATCAATGCATGACAGATGGGCCGCTGCGGTTATGTCCGCATGGGAGATATTCTCTCCACCCAGCCAGTTACGGCGTTCTGACAGATATTCGATATATTTTAAATGTTGCTTGATGTTGCTGGCGGCACAACGGATATTATCGGCCTCTGGCACGCCAAGCTTTAGAAAGCGTTTCATTACCTTCTCGGCGATCAAAAGTGACGTTACTTCTTCATTAAACTTTACATCAAACCAATCTATAAGCCGCCGGATTTCAGCCCGTTCATCGGCGCCGTCACCCAGTAGCGACGCATTTGGGACGGTTTCTTCCAGATATTCGCGGATGGCGTAGCTGCCCGTTAGTATAGGTCCGTCGTCCTGTGTCATGACTGGCACAGTCGCGGCTGGGTTCAGGGCAAGAAATTCAAGTCTGCGCGCCCAAGGCAATTCAAGGACCAGCTCAAACTCAATGCCTTTTTCCCCCAGCGCCATTCGGATCGCTCTGGAAAAAGGTGAAAACCAATAATGATATAATTTATTCATGAATCGGATTCTACATAAAGCCTTTGACAATGTCCTAGAAAAAATGGCGATAAAGCAAACTATTTAAGATCATTATATTATTTTAATATTTGAATAATTATTTAAATATTTGTATAAATTAGTTATGGAAAAATTACACGGTGATGACGCCATAGAATTGGCGGAAATATTCCATTTGCTTGGCGATGCCAGCAGATTACGGATTGTTTATGCCTGTCTGGGGGAGCCTGTCAGTGCCGGCGCGTTGGCGGAAGGACTGGGCTTAAGCCCTTCGCTGGTCAGTCATCATCTGCGGCTGTTGAAAGCGGCCCGTATTTTGGCTAACGACAGGCGGGGAAGACAAATTTTTTATGCGGCAGAAGATGATCATATTCGGGATATGGTTGTCCATATCAAGGAAGGTCAGGGGGGTATCTAATGTCCGGATGCTGTAACCATGATGATATTGATCAGGCGGCTTTACAGGTAAAATCATTCCGCAGGGTATTATGGGTGGTGCTGATCATTAACGGAATAATGTTTTTTGCTGAATTCAGCAGCGCGTTTTTTGCCGGGTCCGTATCATTGCAGGCGGATGCGCTGGATTTCCTTGGTGACACGGTGACCTATGCCATTACCCTGATGGCGATGGGCTATTCCCTGAAAGTCAGGGCAAAGGTTGCCATGTTTAAGGGGATCAGCCTTGGTCTGCTTGGCCTGTGGGTATATGGACAGATGTTATATTACCTGATCAAGGGACAAATCCCGTCCTTTGAAATCATGGGCATGATGGGAATTATTGCTTTTCTTGCCAACCTGTTTAGTGCGGCCTTGCTTTATCGGTATCGGGTGGGCGACAGCAATATGCAGTCTGTTTGGCTTTGCTCGCGCAATGACGCCATTGGTAATCTGGCGATTATTATGGCAGCATCAGGCGTTTTTATGACCGGTACGGGCTGGCCGGATTTTCTGGTTGCCACTATCATGGCGACGCTTTCCGTGACGGCCAGCATTCGTATTATAAGGTTGGCAAGGCTAGAACTAGTAAAATCTAGATCGCCAACACCCTGACCTTAATTGTCAGCAGAGTCTAGATCAATGATGCATCGGATGCGCTGGGCAGGTCTTCTTCTAAAATTGCGATATTCAGCGCGTATGATACTTCGCCCTCATCTTCATCCCGATAGATAACACCAAGAAATTCACCGGCGAAATGCAATTCCATGCTGCCGTCTTTCTGGTTGCCTGCATCTAGTTCAAAATTGTTTGTGCTAAATTTATCATTCAGATATTTACGCAGACGCAAAATTTCTGTTCTATTCATTATCGTTCCTCAAATAGTCGTTCTAGTTTGGCTAGATAGGGTTTCAGGGCTTCCTGATCAGCTTTGGTGCTTTCGGTCAAGTTATCTGTCATGGTCAAAGCTTGCGTCAGGTTATTCAGGAGTTGTTTTTTTATTTCCGGTGATAAATATTCGTTTTTTTTAACTTCTTCAATACTTTTCAGCATTTTCTGTATTTTTTCCGGCGTCATCGTCTCAATTATCTTGGCGGAAGTGTAGGCCCGCATAATTCGGTCACCAATGGAAGCCCATTGCTGCGGGGTAGAAAAACCAGCGGCAAGAATTATTGTTTTAAATTCTTCATAGGATTCATGGTCTTTTACGTCTTTTAAAGCACGTGACATGGGGGAGAAGTCAGCAAAGTCCGGGTTTTCTGCTGGTGTATCTGTATTTTCAGGAAAGTCATATTTTTCCCCTAATTCCTGCAGGGGTTTCATGGCATTCATGAAATGTTGAATATCATTTTCACCGAGAGGGGTTATGGCATGAGCCGTAAAAAAATACCCAAAGAATAATGATATACTGATGCATAGTGTGAGGACGTGCTTCATGATGTCTCGTCGCTTGTTTGAAATTATAAAAAACTATCATAAAGGATTATGGCCGTAAACTCATCAATTTTATATCTGTTTCCCTATGGTAGCCATCACATTTACGTGTCCTGACGTATGGAGACGGGATTGTTTTTTTTGCTTGCCCTTTGCCCAAGAAACAAATATGACCCATTAGCGTGCATAAAGCTTTGCCTATTGAGCGAATTCCTTTATGTTACGCCGTAGTTATCTTGGATATTTAGGAAAGCGGAGTTAAGTCCCGTAGGAGGTTAAATGATACAGCCTTTGATGCCAATGGCAACAGCCGTATGGTTGGTTGATAATACAAGTCTGTCTTTTAGGCAGATTGGTGAATTTTGTAGTCTGCATGAATTGGAAGTGCAGGGCATCGCCGATGAACAGGTGGCCCAGAATATTGTTGGGCTGGATCCAATTGTCAACGGTCAGTTGACTTGGGATGATATTGAACGCTGTCAAAAAGACAGCACCAGTAGCCTGAAATTGGTAGAAGATGAAATTCCAGCCAAAACCCGTTCCAGTGGTGCGCGCTATACGCCGGTGTCTAAAAGGCAGGACAAGCCGGATGCCATTGCTTGGTTGCTGAAACATCACCCGGAACTTACTGATCCGCAAATATGTCGTCTGGTGGGTACAACCAAGCCGACCATTTTGGCTATTCGGGAACGAAGCCATTGGAATATGTCCGAAATCAAGGCTGTTGATCCGGTATTGCTTGGATTATGTAAACAGAGTGAGCTGGATGCGGCAGTAATCAAATCAGCACCACCCGTAGTGGAAGCTGAAGAAGATGCGCCAGAAGCACAGACAGAAGAAGCACAGACAGAAGAAGCACAGGCAGAAGAAGTCACTGAAGTAGTATCCGAAAGTTTGTCTGAATAATTTGCTATTTCTTTGTGAAATGACTAAATAAAAAGGCCCCCGCTTGGGGGCCTGTTGCTGTGGGTCTGTTATCCCGTTCGTCTAAATCGTTCCATCTCGTCTTTAAGTTTCAGTTTCTCTTTTTTAAGCCCGTGGAGTATGACACTGTTGGGGGAAGGTCTGAGTTCCTCTTTGAGGATAATGCTGTCTAATTTTTGATGTTTTTCTGAAAGTGTAGCAAGATGAGATTCTAAATGCATATTCGGTTCTCCTGATTGAAAGGATTTAGCCAAAATATTAGAGCATAAAACACGGGATTTGTCACGAAAATCTATGATTCAATTTAAAATCTTGGCATGGTAGGTAATATTATTTCAGTATATGAATTAATATTTCGTGAGACTTTCTGAAAATTTTAAGAATTAAAGGCCAAATTCCATATCCGTTAATAAAGGGAAAAATAATCATAGGCATATCCGGCATTTGTTGTGGCGCGCACTTGTTGGAACGCCTCGCCCAAGGGGATGTGGGGTGCTCTTTTGGTCACTTCAATATTGTTGGCCCATGTTGTTGATGTGGTTTGAGGGGACGGCGGAAGCAGGTGACGATGGAAATTGGAAAAATGTTAAAGTCAAACCTTGTGAAATATGTTATTATATTTAAGTGATTGTGCTTCTAACTTACCAGTGGACTTTTTAGTGTTATGACAATGGATGAAAGTGAAATTGCTGAAAAGGTTCGGCAGCTGATCATACAGCATCGGGACCTTGATATGGCAATAGAGGCCCTGATTGAAAGTGGTAAATCAGACGTTATTCAGATTCAACGCCTCAAAAAACAGAAACTTTACCTGCGTGACAGAATAACCCGAATGGAGAATGATTTATTGCCTGATATTATAGCCTAAAATATATCCGCTATTCTTTTTTCAATTCTTTTTTATGGGCATACATATTTTGATCGGCTTTATCCAGAGCCTGATCGGCACTTTCATGGCCCATTAAGGGATGAATACCATAAGCAACCCTAAGGATGACGTTGTTGCCTTGCCAATTCAAGGGGGTATTCTTGATAGCTTCTATCAGGGACTGAGCTTTCACTCTGGCTGTTTCCTCATCTGCTTTGGGCAGGATGATGCCGAATTCATCGCCACCAAGTCTGCCGACAATATCTGAAGTACGCAGATTTTTTACAATGACATTGGCCATGTGGGAAAGCGCTGTATCTCCTGCCTGATGGCCGTAGCTATCATTGATTTTCTTCAGGTCATTCATATCCAAATATACCAGCGAGCTGTTAATGCCATAGCGCTGGGAGTAGGAAATCATCCGGGTCATTTCCCGCACGAAGGCCCGACGGTTGGAAATTTCTAACAGGCTGTCCTGATCGGCCAACTTTTCAAGTTCGGATATTTTGCGGTGTGCCAACTCCAGGTCTTTGCGCATGCTGTCCACTTCTGACATTAGCGTCATGATCGCATTGCGCACTTTTTCGGTGACTTCCCCCGCCGGAATACCCATGATACTGCTGGTATCCTGTATATTACGTATACCGTTTACTGGGGCAGACTGAGTTGAACTCTCTACTTTGCCCACGGTTTTTCGGCGCAGTGGCTCGGCTCTTCTCGTTGGGCCCGTTGTTGGTACTCTCATTACGTGTAATCCAATATACTTATGTTATTATGAATTAATATGCATGATAACATAATTTCATATATTATCCAGAAACATTCATTTGTGGCCTGTGGCTGTGATGGAAAACTTGCACTCAGACCAAGGATCGTTATAATTCGCGACTTTCTGGGACACCTTAGGTTTTGAAGTCTTTGGGTTCTATTATGGGAATAAAATAATGAGCGACAATAAACCAGTTGTAGGTGTGATTATGGGCAGTCAGTCTGATTGGCCGGTCATGAAGCATGCGACGGATATTTTGGATCAACTGGGTATTGATTATGAGGCCAGGATTGTCTCCGCCCACCGGACACCAAAGCGGTTGGTGGAATATGCTGAAACGGCGGCCACCAGAGGGTTGAAGGTGATCATTGCCGGTGCTGGCGGGGCGGCTCATTTGCCGGGCATGGCCGCCTCCATGACGGCGCTTCCCGTGCTGGGGGTGCCGGTGGAAAGCAAAGCCTTAAAAGGCATGGATAGTCTTTTGTCTATCGTGCAAATGCCGGGCGGTGTGCCAGTGGGAACTCTTGCTATTGGCAAGGCCGGGGCCAAAAATGCAGGACTGATGGCGGCATCAATCATATCCCTTCTGGATGAAAATATATCCGGAAAACTGGCCGCATGGCGCAAGACCCAGACGGCTTCAGTTGCCATTGTGCCCGTTGATCAATAATCACGAAAGACAAGGATAATGATAAAGCTGGAACCCGGATCGGTCATCGGTATTCTTGGTGGGGGACAGCTGGGCCGGATGTTAGCTATGGCGGCTGCGCAGCTTGGGTATCATACTCATATATATTGTCCCGATGAAAAAAATCCGGCAGAACAGGTTACGAACCGACTTAGCCGGAGCAGCTATACCGATGAAGTGGCGTTGATACGTTTTGCCAAAGTGGTTGATGTTGTTACTTATGAGTTCGAGAATATTCCAGTGGAAACTGTGGAATTACTGAACCAGCATGTGCCGACATTTCCCAGTGCCCAGGTATTACAGGTTTCACAGGATCGGCTGCACGAGAAAAACTTTCTAAATAAAATTGGTGTTGAGACGGCCCCCTATGCCGCTGTCATGACAGAGGGTGAGGCGGTGGAAGCTTTAAAAATCATCACCTATCCCGCCGTTTTGAAAACCCGTCGTTTTGGCTATGATGGAAAGGGGCAAGCCATCGTCAAAAGCCCGGAAGAATTATCAGCAGCATGGGCTATGCTTAATTCCAGTGACATTATAATTGAGGGCTTCATCCCCTTTGACATGGAAATTTCTGTATTGGCTGCCCGAGGGCAGGATGGAGAAATAAAATGTTTTGATCCGGCTGAGAATATACATAAAAACCATATTCTTGATCTGTCAATTGCCCCGGCACGTATAGCACCGCACTTGCGGGCGCAAGCTGTGGGTATTGCCTGCCATATTGTGGCGGAACTGGAGTATGTCGGGGTTCTGGCGGTGGAATTTTTCGTCTCCTCTAGCGATCCGGTCTTTCGGGTCAATGAAATAGCGCCCCGGGTTCACAATAGCGGCCACTGGTCTATAGAAGCCTGCCCCACAAGTCAGTTTGAACAGCATATCCGGGCCATCTGTGGTCTTCCCCTCGGCGATACAAGCCTTTATGGGCGAGCGGAAATGAAAAACCTGATCGGGGATGATATTCTTGATGTGGCACTTTATTTAAAGGACCCAGACGCCAATTTTCACCACTATGGCAAAACCCATGCCCGACCGGGCCGGAAGATGGGGCATGTTACCCGGATTTTACCAACGGTTGGGACAAATAAAAAAAGCATCTGAAAATTTTCAGATGCTTTCGAATATTCATTGTTGCCCGGAATTTATGACGCCAGTCGTCTGCGCCACAGAAGTCCGCCAAACGCAAAGGCAAATAGACCCATGGTTGAAGAAGGCTCAGGAACGCTGGTACCGCAACAGCTTAATTTACTAGAACCCCCGTTTGGCTGTAAGGACATGATACGGGCTGCCATGAAATGTTCCATATGGACAGGAAAGAAAGTAAATAAATCCAGACCGCCAGCTTTGCTGACTTCAAATGAAACATGATGAATATCGTCCGGACTTGCCCCGCTTGTGCCAAATTCAATACCAATATCTAGGGATGGAATTGGTTTAATTGTATTGCTGTTACCGGAGACATTTACAGAATCTATATCGTTCAGGCTACTCTCAACCAAAAAATTTGGGTCTGGCGTAAGCAGGGGATTCCCGTCAGCATTTGAGTAAGCCATAAAGCTTTCTGCATCAAAAACTAAGTCTTCAGGGTCAATAATGGATTCATTGATGTGAAAAAACAGGCCACGCAGATCACCGAAAATATCCGGATCTGGCTGATCTACTGTAAATTTTAATGTATCAGTTAATATGTCAGATTCCATGTCAGTAGCAGTATCCCACTGCTGAACCGTTACCTGTACAAAAGCAATGTCCTGATCTTCGCTAAAGCGGGTCAGATCGAATACGAAATCAACCGCAGAGGCGCTCATACTGCTCACGGCCCATAGGCACACAGCCACGCTGGAAGCAAGAAATTTTGAATATATTGAACAAGAACAAACCTTCTTCATTTTTTACCCTCTGTATTTCGGTGTTTATTATGTCCTGAGGATAAATCCCGCCTCAAGTAATTATCAGTTTATACAAACGCCGCAATCATCAATAAATAATATACACGAATAATAAGCAATAAGCGTGCCAGAATCAAATTATCATTAGATTCTAACATACTAAGGCAAAATATTAAAAATGAATTTTGCTTTTCTGTAAAGAATCCTGACACTTTCCAGATTATTATAGTTAATATGTCCCAATTTGGGACGGCTGTGTGAATGCTAGTGGTTATTTTGAATTCGGATATCTTGCTTTTCCAAGTTCACTGCAGAAATTTGGTAAAGAATCAGATAGTTTGGTGGCCATATCTCTGGCCGTGGCTTTTGCTTTCTCAAACTGCATGACGTTAGCGATGCGCCGGTCAAGAAAATTCCATGTGTCCTGATATCCTTCGGATTCATCATTCAGCCAATAAAGCATGGTGGTACTATAGACAGCAGACAAAGTTAAGCGTTTGGTGTAAAAGTTAAAATCCGTGGACGGGTCATGAATTGTTTTCCACATCAGGTCCGCCGTCCGGTAGAGTAGCTTCAGGCCAAGGGCGCTATTGATAGGCAAGGCCAGATAGGTTACGGCACTGCGGGCGGCTTCGCGGATATTCTGCTCGGCTTCTATGCGGCGGCGCACTAGCAGGGTTATTTTTTCACGGATTTTTAAGGCCTGTAAAACATCATCGGGGCAGGCATCGACCATATTTTGATCTTGTTCTGCGGCCAACAGATCAATCATTTCTGCCACACCGTCGGGGAATGCCAGTTTTGCCAGTCCCGGATCAATCCCAAGGTCCTCAGCGGCGAGGGTAAATATATTTTCCGACCAGCCATCAAATGGCACATGTGGTAATGCCGCCTTCAACAGGGGAGCGCGTAATTCATCGGGGATATCTGTGTTCGGTGCTGTCATTTCTGTCTCAAAATGTTTTGATCGTTTGTATATATTGGTTGTATTTTACCGGATGTTAGGATTTTTTCCATAAAATACTTCACAAGAGCGCTAGCTTTTGCTAGAAGTCACTGCCTCTAGAGTCTATTATGGATTTTGGGGGTTGTTTTAACACTTACAACTAGAAAGGAGTGTGACAGACCAATGCAGGTTTCTGTCCGCGACAATAACGTAGACCAAGCTCTTCGTGCGCTAAAGAAAAAATTGCAGCGTGAAGGCGTGTATCGTGAAATGAAGATGCGCAGGTTCTTTGAAAAACCGTCTGAAAAGAAGGCCCGTGAATCAGCCGCAGCTGTCAGACGTGCGCGTAAACTTGATCGCAAACGTATGGAACGCGACGGCGTTATTTAATTACGTTTCGTTATAAATTTCTGAAAAGCCGTCCTCAAAAACTTGAGGTGCGGCTTTTTTACGATATACTATAAAAAAATAAGAAATATAGGGAACTAATGATTAAAGTCGTAGAAACACGGCAAATAGGATTTGAGAAATGGGCAGGTCTGTATAAAGCCTATGCGGAATTTTATAAGGTGCCAATGACCAGTCAACAACTGCAAACTGCGTGGAACTGGCTTGATGGTCATGAAACGGAATTACGTGGCATTGCGGCCCTGGTTGATGGCGAGCCAAGAGGGATCGTCCATTACCGCCGTTTCTTACGTCCCCTGGTAGGCGAAGTGGGTATTTTTCTGGATGATATTTTTGTCTGTCCATCCGTGCGTCGTTTAGGGGTGGGAAAGGCTTTGCTGAAGCATCTAGAGCATATTGCCGAAATTCAGGATTGCACGGTTATAAGATGGATGACCGCTGAACATAATCATGATGCTCAGAATTTTTATGACCAGTTCGGTAAAAAAACCGGTTGGCTCACCTATGACCATAAGATGGGTGGTGGCGATGGCGGCGAAAAGAAATAAGTGCGGCTTTCAGCAACTTGGACGGACTGTTCCTGACCTTAAAATTCCAGAATTCAATAGCGGGCTAAAATGGCGTGGTGGTGATTTGCAAACTATGCGTAATACAATTTTGGGTCCGGCCAATTCACTTGATAAAGATTTCGAGCGGGTCAGTTTTGATTTGGGTGAGGGCAAAAGTCTTATGGCCGCCTTTCATTCGTCAACCAAGTCTGATAGCCTGCCGTTGATTATCATTATTCATAGTATGGCCGGGGATGAGCTGTCCCCTAATGTTATCTCCTCGGCGGCCTATTTTAATACACAGGGTTTTCCGGTGTTGCGTCTGAACCTACGTGGTGCCGGGCCATCCGCTAAGACCAGCGTCGGTCCTTATCACGGGGGATTAAGTGAAGATCTCGCGAAGGTTATTGATCAGTTACCTGCTCGCAAATATGGTGCGGGGATTGTGCTTTATGGTATTTCCCTTGGCGGAAATATGATGTTGAAATATCTGGGCGAAAGAGGCGCGGATGCAGGGGTAAGGGCAGCGATTTCTGTCAGTGCGCCGCTTAATCTGAAGACGGTTCAGATGCGTATCATGGCGTCCCGGAACAGAGTGTATCATAACTATCTTCTGCTGGGCATGAAAAATTATATGAAGCAAACGAAAGGGCATCATGACAAGGGCCTGCTTGATAAAGCAAAGGCGGCAAAATCTTTGTTTGAATTTGACGATCAGATAACGGCGCCGGCCAATGGTATAGCGGGGGCCGAGGAATATTACCGTCTTCATTCAGCCCGGCGGTTTGTTGATGGCATAGCGGTACCCACGTTGCTTATTCATGCGCAAAATGATCCCTGGATACCGGTGGAGGATTACCGGGAGCGGCAGTGGCCCACGGATGGTCCGCTCAGTCTTCTGATTGTCGATGATGGCGGCCATGTGGGTTTTCATGGCAAGGACCATAAGGTTCCGTGGCAGGAGCGGGTTGCGGTTCAGTATCTCGGCCGTATTTTGCCAGAAGGGGCTTAAGATGAGGTTAGGGCTAGGGGTGTGTCTGATTTTTAGCCTCTCTGCCTGTAGCGGAAATCCGGCATCGGGGTCTTTGAAGCAACATCACAACGACTTTATCATTCATACAAGTTTCGGCATATGCAAAGGCTATGGCTGCCGATACTATCTTAAAACAGGCCTGACAGAAGAAGAATGGCAGCAGATTGTGGCTATCTTTGTCCCAGCCCCGGATAATGCCGTGCAGGAACGGGAAGCCATTAAAAAGGCCATTGGCCTGTTCGAGAAATTCATTGGCCCCAAGACGGGAACGGACGCTGATGATGCCGGGGCACAGATCATTAATTTTTCCACCCGTGATCAGATGGACTGTATTGATGAGGCCTTTAATTCAACCACCTATCTTTACCTGCTTCGCAAAGCCGGGCTAATTCAGTTTCACAGCTTGGGCAAGCCTTTGCAAAGAGGGAATTATTTTGATCGCTGGCCCCATAATAGCGCAACAATTCATGAGATAAAAAATACGGAAGCCCGCTTTGTTGTCGATTCCTGGTTTCATTCCAATGGACGGGAGCCTGAGATAGTTCCGGCATCATTATGGTCAAGCGGCTGGTCGCCAGAGAAGAAATGAAATTTATTGAACTTCTATGTCGCTGTCAGAAAAATTCCAATCTTGGGCATTTTCCATTTCTGCCATGAAGAGGTGCTCGGCGGCGATCATGGCTTCTTCCTCGCTGTCCGCATTAACGGTGGAAACCCAATAGAAAGCTCCGCGTTTAAGGTCTGCCTTTAAGGTGACTTTGTAAGTTGCCATTTTCTATCCAATATTATTTACCAATTCAAGCTTCTCATTCCCTATAGCTCATAGACATTTGTTTCAAGAAAAAAGTGGCGCCCTTCATAAAATGAAGGGACGCCAAGTCGCAAGGAGGGTTTCGATCATAGGTCATCTGCAAATCGCATAAACAGACGACCCAGCATATCTGTCATGATATGCTAATCGTGAATAAAGCATGCATTACGCTTCATTCGCCACAATGTTACGTCAATAGTGAAAAATAGGCAAATATTATTTATTTAATCAAATTATCAACATTAAATGCCTATTAATAGGAGTTAAGAGGAGTTCAAGATTGCTGTTAATTCATTTTACTGTCTTTGCTTTGACCGTATCCTATTGGGTGTCTGCAAAGAGCCAAAGCAATCCTTTAGTAAAGCCGATTGGGAAGGTTGTTACATGGGTAGCCCCATTAACTATTTCTTCATGCATCACAAGGTTTGGGTACTTGCGAGACCGTAGATGATGGGTGAATTTCTTAAGGCCGCCCACCATATCATTTTTCATTCCGTAAATAGGCGTCTCGTACTCTCCAGTCGCAAAATAAACTTTTGCTTGTAAGTCCTCGTTGGTTTCAGCATATCGCTTTTCAAGGTCAAAGATCATATAGTTTTTGAACCAAAGTGATGGACTAGTCAGAATACATGCTGAAAATAAATTTGGTTTGGTAAACAGTACCCAAGCCCCGAATGAACCACCAAGTGATTGTCCGGCAAATATCCTACGTGTTGGGTCTGCCCGGTAGTTATTTTCAATGAACGTCATTATATCTGTCTCAATAAACTTAAGAAATTGACTAGCCCCCCCTGTTTTATATTTGGTCCAGTTGTTATCGACTTCGGGGGTGAGGTCTCGCACGCGGCTGGCCATTCCATTTTCACCCTGTGCAAATGAAATTCCGACAAGTATTGCTTTGTCCATCTTTCGCATATGTGTGACGCCAGCGGCAACAAGAAAGGGGTAGGGGCCATCATTCATATAAATTACGGGATATATTTTCTTCGCGTTTTCTTCGCGTGTGTAATCTGATGGTACTTTGATATAGATGTCATAAGTACGCCCAAGTGTGGCAGATTCTATTTTATATATTTCTGTTCCTGTTATCTCGAAAGATTTAGAGCTCTTTGCTGGCGCTGCGAATGCCTCTGTCCTATGAAGTACACAACATAATGTTAGAAAAACAATAAACACTCTGCTCACTTTTGATTCCTATCTAGATTTAAAATTGAGAATTTTTACAGAAATTTACACGGCAAGTCTATGGCCTCTTGGTTTGAGGCGAGTATATATTTCATCTTAGTTTTCTTCATTTAAATACACTTAAAAAAAGTATAATAAAACAAATCACTAAATTTTAATGTTAATGCTTGAAATTTGCAGGTTTGTCTATAGATATAGAATGATATATAGATAATTTAAAATAACTTATACTAGGAATATTTTGCATTATGACCACGCTCACTCACTTACAACGTCTTGAGGCGGAGTCTATTCATATTATGCGCGAGGTTGCGGCGACCTGCGATAATCCGGTGATGCTCTATTCCATTGGCAAGGACAGCAGTGTGATGCTGCATCTGGCAATGAAAGCATTTCACCCGTCAAAATTACCCTTTCCGCTCATGCATGTGGATACCACATGGAAATTCCGCGAGATGATTGAATTCCGCGAGAAGTTCGTAGCGGAGAATGGTCTTGATCTGCATGTTCATATTAACCAAGACGGTGTTGATCAGGGTATCGGCCCTTTTTCTCATGGTTCAGCCATTCATACCGATGTCATGAAAACGCAGGGGTTGAAACAGGCGCTTGATAAATATGGTTTTGATGCGGCCTTTGGCGGCGCTCGCCGGGATGAGGAAAAATCAAGGGCCAAGGAACGTATTTTTTCCTTCCGTTCGGCGCAGCATCGCTGGGACCCGAAAAATCAGAGGCCTGAACTGTGGAATATTTATAATAACCGCATTCAAAAAGGTGAAAGCATGCGGGTATTCCCGCTGTCCAACTGGACTGAGTTGGACATTTGGCAGTATATCCATCTGGAGAATATACCCATTGTGCCATTGTATCTCGCTAAAGAGCGTCCGGTGGTTGAGCTAGATGGTATGTTGGTGATGGTCGATGATGACCGGATGCCGTTGCTTGATGGCGAAAAACCTGAAATGAAAATGGTACGCTTCCGTACGTTGGGATGCTATCCACTGACGGGTGCGGTTGAATCGACCGCCACGACCCTGCCTGAAATCATACAGGAAATGTTGCTGACCAAAACGTCTGAACGGCAGGGCAGAGCTATTGACAAGGACGCACACGCCTCTATGGAGCAGAAAAAGCAGGAGGGCTATTTCTAATGACCAGAAAATCTTATGAGGTTCAGCAGTCTGAACAAATAGCCAATGATATCGAAGGTTATCTGTATGAGCAGGAGCATAAGAGCTTTCTGCGTTTCATCACTTGCGGCAGTGTGGATGATGGTAAATCAACTCTGATTGGTCGGCTGCTTTATGATTCAAAACTTATTTTTGAAGACCAGTTGGCAAGCTTAGAGAATGACAGCAAGAAGGTCGGCACCCAGGGCGGTGATATGGATTTTGCCTTGCTGGTTGATGGCCTGGCGGCGGAGCGGGAACAGGGCATTACCATAGATGTGGCCTATCGCTTCTTTGCCACCGATAAACGAAAGTTCATTGTCGCTGATACCCCGGGCCACGAGCAATATACCCGCAATATGGCCACCGGTGCTTCGTCTGCGGATGTGGCGGTTATCCTGATTGATGCCCGGCGCGGGGTGCTAACCCAGACCCGCCGTCACAGCTATATTGTTAATCTGCTTGGAATCCGTCATGCGGTGGTGGCGATCAACAAAATGGATCTGGTGGATTATGCACAGGAAACATTTCAGGGAATAGAGCAGGAATATCGTGAATTTGCCAGTAATCTGAATTTTGAAAGCATCACCTTTGTGCCCATGTCGGCGCTGAAAGGGGACAATATCATGGATGCCAGTACAAATATGGATTGGTATGATGGCCCGACATTAATGGCGGTACTGGAAAATATTGATGTTTCAAAAGAGACATCGGACGATGTTTTCCGTATGCCTGTTCAATGGGTCAATCGCCCCAATCTGGACTTTCGCGGCTTTTCCGGAACCATAGCATCGGGCACCATAAAACCCGGCGATAAAGTTATTGCCCTGCCCAGTGCTAAGACCAGTGTCGTGAAATCCATTGTCACATATGATGGCGAGATGACTGTAGCGGTTGCGGATCAGGCAGTTACGATCACACTGGAAGATGAGATTGATATCTCGCGCGGTGATGTGCTGGCGGAATTTGACCATAGACCGGAAGCAACGGACCAGTTTCATGCCAGCATCATATGGATGCATGACCAGCCATTGCTGCCGGGTCGGCCATATCTTATTAAAACCACCAATAAAACGGTTGCCGGCGAAGTGACCGAACTAAAACACAAGGTGAATATTAATTCCCTTGAACATGAAGCGGGCAAAACGCTGGAATTGAATGAGGTCGGGGTATGTAATTTAAGCCTTGATGAGACAATAGTTTTTGAACCTTATGCCGATAACCCTGCCCTTGGCTCCTTTATCATGATTGATAAAATTACCAATGTGACGGTAGCTGCCGGTATGATTGATTTTGGTTTGCGTCGTGCAACAAACGTCCATTGGCAGGCAGTGGATGTCCATAAAGAAGCCCGTGCCACACAAAAAAAGCAGAAGCCAGTAGTGCTATGGTTCACGGGGCTAAGTGCTTCCGGCAAATCGACTATTGCCAATCTGGTGGAAAAGAAATTGCACTCTCTGGGCAAACATACTTACCTTCTGGACGGTGATAATGTACGTCACGGACTGAATAAAGATCTGGGCTTTATTGATGCGGACCGGGTGGAAAATATCCGCCGCGTGGGTGAGGTAGCCAAATTAATGGTTGATGCTGGTTTGATCGTGCTGACCGCCTTTATATCCCCTTTCTGTGCGGAACGGCGTATGGTGCGGGACATGATGGAAGATCATGAATTTCTTGAGGTTTTTGTGGATACGCCCATTGAAATTTGCGAACAGCGCGACCCCAAAGGCCTGTATAAGAAAGCCAGAAGTGGTGAGATCAAGAATTTCACCGGTTTTGACAGCCCTTACGAGAGGCCTGAACGGGCAGATATCCATCTGCATACGGGAAATATGACAGCGGAAGCAGCAGCGGAAGCGGTCATCGCCAAGATTGAAGAGACATATCTGACCAGCTAGAGCCAAATAGCTCTGACATTGCTCCGGATATTATCGCAGTTTTAACTGGATGGCGCTTTCCAATGCCTGTAGAAATCTTGATTTATCGGCCTTTGTGAAGCTGGGGTTATAGCCTTTGCTTTCGCCTGTTTCCCTCATATGAGCTTTAATATCGCGCATGGCAACAGCTATGCCGATATTGTCTTGAGAGAAAGCCTTGCCCGTTGGCCCGATAACTACGGCGTCCGCATCAAGGCACCGTTTAGCCAATAGAATATCGGCTGTTATGGCGATACCATTCCGGTCAATATGATCCGCGATCCAGTCGTCAGCGGCATCGGCGCCTTCGGCCACTACAATTTTCTGGACCAATGGGCCAACCTCCAACCGCATCCATTGATTGCTGACAATATAAACGGGGATTTTATGGCGGTAAGAAACCTTGAGGATTTCCTCCTTCACCGGGCAGGCGTCCGCATCAATATATATTGAAATATTACTTTTATCGGTCATAAAGGCCCTTCTACACTGCTTAGGTAAAAAAGCCTATTTATTTTCCGGTTATGAAAGCCGCCCTAGGGCGGTCACTATGGCGGGGCGTTCCTCAAGCAATGATTTCCACCGCGATAAATGCGGATAACTGTTCAGGTCAATTCTGTTCAGTAGCGACAAAAGGCCGGGATAGGCCATTATGTCAGCCAGAGAATATTCTGACCCTGCAAAATAAGGAACCTTGCTCAGGTGTTGGTCAGCGAAGGACAAAAAATTCACAGCGCGCTCTGTTAACAGCTTTGCGGCTTGTGGGTGTTTCTCCTTGGATATGACCCGCAGGTAGAAACTTTGCATAGCGGCAGAACCGACGTCACTTAAAAAGAAACTGCACCATTCCATACATTGGCTGTTGGCAAGAGTATCTGTTGGCAGCAGCAGGTTACTTTTTTGGGCAATATAATAAAGGATGGAAAATGTTTGGGTCAGGATGATGGGTTGTCCGTCCGAACCATCAGGATCTACTAAAGCCGGAATCGTGCCACGGGGATTGACTTTCAAATAATCCGGGCTTTTATGTTCCCCTTTGACCAGATTTACAGGGTGCAATTTATATGCAAGTCCGGCTTCTTCTAGGGCTATGACCCCTCTCTGTCCGTTGCTGGTATTATAGGCATAATAATCAATCATGAATTAATCTTTCTCTATATGTTGTTAAAAGCCAATTTCAATGGCCAATGTCATCCGGTCGTTGTGGCTGAACTGACCGAAGAGGCCCCTTTTCGTGCCATAGAAAATATCTGCCCCGACTGTCAAAGTGATATTATCCTGCATTTCATACTCTATATCCACCTCAACCACACCGTCACCGTCATTCAGACTCCGGATTAACAACAAGCTGGCCTTCAGTGTATCATTCATAAAATCACGGTCTACCAGAAATGTCATTTGGTTATCAGCCTTGTCGCGCGGGATATTTTCGACATAACCGGTGATAATGCTTTGAAAGAATTGGACGCTGATGAAGCTATTTTCTATGCCGCCATAATCAAGACCTAGGACGTAGCTGAATTCGCCGGATTTATGGACGCCGTCCTGATCAGGCCTAAGAAAAAATTTGTCGGTGGAATAGCCAATTTCGCCGCGGAGGGTGAAGGAGCCGAAAGCATTGGAAAAAGTGCCGCCGACCAAGTGACTTCGGTGATATTCCGGATTTATGGTAACACCATTATTATGGTGGGACTGAAATAAAACCGTTCGGTCCTGATAATGATATAAATAATTCAGGGTCAAGTCCCATCCACTCATAAAAGCGGACAGGCGAAGCCCCACATCTGAATCGCCGATAAAATTATTGGGTTTGCTGACTTCATTCAGCGTCACAGGCATAGCCGCCGGGGCCGTGGGGATAAAGCGTGGGGAAGTTATGGCAAAGGTTGCCCCGGTCTCCGGAAATTGATCATAGGTCTGATCGGGTATCCAGACGAGTTGAGCCATCATATCACCGACTGGGACTTCCAGATTTAGGGACCAGAGCGGAATGCGGCGGTCTTCAAATTCATCGAGAATAAATTCCCGGTAATTGAACGGATTGACCACATCCAGCACCCGAAGGCCGTCGGCCTGTCCCCAGACTATCTGTTGTTTGCCAAGCCGCAGGTATGAACTGCCAATTGATGTGTCAATATAAAACTCCCTCAGTTCAACCTCTACTATATCGCCTATATAGCCGCGTTTGGACATGGTTCCGCGCATGAATTGGTCCGGGCGGCCCGGCTCAAGATTGTCGGCGGCTTCAATGCGGGCCAGCCCGATAGCAGTCAGCCGAATATTATCGCTTAAGCTCATATTGATTTCCGGCCTGATGCTAAAATCCCATTTCTGGAGATCACCATCACTGAGACCAACCGCAACTTCGCTTTTCATAATGGCCTGAAAATCAGTAGGGATTTCAGCAAGGGCTGTAAGGGGGGAGAGACTAAGTAAACCCGATGCGATCATGCCCCTGAGGGGGGTCATCTTATGCCCCGCCTCATCATATTTTGTTTGAACATATTATCGCTCACGGCAGCTTTGTAATTGATGTTGGAGAATGTCAGCATCGACTTATGTCCTGTTTTGTGATTGACCACATGGATTTTTTGCACGGTCCAGATATCATCAATCTTATCAATATCGTGATTTGTAATGGTCTTCAGGTGATTGCCATTGCGGTCCCATAATTCCACCTTGCGCGATATCCAGATTTCGGGATCGATCGACCATATGACTTTACTATAACCCAATTCTTTGGCGATTATATCATCCACGGGCGTTCCTTCGACTGTATAGGTCGTTATACCGTCAATGGTCTCTGTCCCGAGCGTCTTATAGTGATAGTCAGAGAACTCAACCTTATTCTCTTTCTTGATCTCTTCATAAGTCAGGTCAGTGCCAAGGAAATAATCCCCCCGGTCAGAGACGGAAATCCGGCGCACCTTGCGCAGGGCAGGCATATAAAGCCATTGATCATCATCAATATTCACATCGGGATAGTCATAGGTCAGGAAAGCGGTGCCACGAATATTGGCGGGTGCGGTATAAAAAAGCACTGTCCTTTTTTCTTTACCAAAATAACGGCGAAAGCTCTTGGTTTCCTGAAGCCGAACCTTGCCGCGCCGGTCAGTGAGCGCCAAGGTCAGGTTACGGGTAACAAACTCACCTTCATCGCGGGCGATGACATTTTTGATAATGTCGTTACCTAAGGGCAGATCAGACGCCTGTGTCTGTTCGCTGTTAAAGATTACAGAGCCGATAACCATAACAGCAAGAATGGCGGAAGCCGTTGCCGGTTTAAATTTCCGCCGTCTCGTGCGGCTCACAAGAAAATCCGGACCGAGTAATGTGACCAAGGCTGGCAATATGGTCATGCTGGCAATGAATGAAGTTGCGATGGCGATGGCCACCAAGCCGCCGAATTTATTCAGGGGCGGCACATCACTGGTTAGCAGGACACCGAAACCCAGTGCAATAGCCGCAAAATTGAACAATAAGGCACGACCTGTTGTGGGGTATAGCTTTACCAGTCGACTTTCAATGGAACCCTTACCGTCCGCAAGAAGTTCTTTCATGCGGTCAATGGTATGGATAGCAAAATCAACACCCAGGCCGATGGCGATAGAGGCAAACATGGAAGTTCCGACCCCAAGCCATATATTGCCAAAGCCCATGACCGCATAAATCAGCAGGATCGACATGCCCACCGGAATGGCGGCAAATAATCCAGCCCATACGGAACGGAACAGGATAGCAGCCATCGTAATCACCGCAAGGAAGGCAACAAGCACACTTGCCAGATGGCTATCTTTAATTCCCTTGATCCAATGGTAATCCACGTTGACCCTACCTGTAATATTGCCCGTGACCTGATCATTGTTAAAGTGATTGACTAGGTAATTTTCAACCGCCAGAACCACATCGCGATTTTGAACGAAGCTGCCTATGTTGAGGTTCGCCCGCACCAGTGCCAGTTGACGGTCACCGTCAATTTCCTCTTCAAAATCCGTGGGTTCACCGGATGCGGAATAGAGCAGAAATAATTGGGCTATGAGCAGGTCATTATCTGGGATAGTGAAATAGTCAGGGTCATTTTCATTGACTGCCTTGTGCATCTGTTTGATGTAATCAACAATCGACGTCGTGCCGCCTATGTTGGGCAGGGTCGCCAGATATGCTTGAAGCTGCTCAATATGTTCAAGGTTTTCCGCTTTATAGAGATCTTCAAAATCCGGCGTTTCAACCATGATATCCAGATAATAGGTTCCGTCCATTTTAGCATTGATACGCTTGTCCGCCAGATATAGCGGTTCGGTGGATTTGAAGTTCTCAACCCGCATTTCCTCAATTATCACCCGGTTTGTGCCAACAATACCCAGAAGGATAATAATCACCCCGGCGGTAAGAATCTTTTTTGGGTTAGCAAGAACTTTTGCGCCGAGGGACAACATCAGGCGTGATGATTTGCTGGTCTTCTCTTTATGCTTAAAGGCGCGACTCTTCCGTTTTGGCAGCAAACTCAAAACAGCGGGCAGGAAGGTAAGCGAATAGGCCCAGGCGATGAAAACCCCCAAGGCACCAAAAAGGCCAAAATACTGGATAGGTGGCATGTCGTTGGTGGGCCAGAGAGACATGAAGCCGGCCATGGTTGTGACTGTGGTCAGAGTGACAGGTCGCCACATGGATGCCATGGCCCGTACCACAAGCTCCTTTTGACCAGCGTCAGGGCGTTCGGTCATTTCTTCATAATACTGGCTGAAGATATGGAGGGAATCCGCAACCGCGATACCGATCAGACAAACGATCAAGCCATTGGTAATCACGTAGAAACTAACCCCGACACCCGCCATAATACCAAAGGTGCCCACCGCCGTTGCCAGGACAATCACGTTGGGCAAGACCGTTGCGCGCGGAGTAAAAAAAGCGATAAATAATATGATAGTGATGACCAGGCCGGCCAGTGGATTAAGCGTTTTAGTGTCATTGTCGATATAGACTGACATATAGCCGGAAACCGCCCCTTCACCGGCCACATGAATTTCATTGCCAAGGGTATTGGGTGCTGATTTTATCAATTCCATGATGGCGTCATAAGTTTCCGGGGACTTTGCTTCGTCAATCAGTTCGGCAATGATGATAGTGGCGCTTCTATCCTTTGCCACAAGGCTGCCCTGATAAAGTGGGAACTGTTCAATAGCATTTTTGATCCATTCGATACGTTCATGAGAAGTGGGGGCTGTGTCATAGAAATCCTCTACTTCCATACCATCATTGGTGCCGACGATATTGGATTCTGTGGCTAGACTGATTAGCTTGTCGGGATCAATATTATCCAGTCGCTGGATATTGTCGGTGAGCCACTGAACCAGATTAAGGCTGCCCGCATTGTAGATGCCATTGCTCCCTTCGTTGATCACAGCAATCACGATAGGATCGGCAAGGCCGAATATCTCCTGCACTTTATGGCGGTAGATAAGGGATGGTTCTGTTGGGTTTATGAAGGCATCGGAGGTTGTATCCTTTACCATGGTTGGCAGGAAACTTCCCGCGAGCCCCAGAAATAAAATACTCAAGGTAATGATAGGCCATCTGAGATCTATCATGCGCCAGAAAAAATTCTGTGCCTTGGTTTGTGGAAAGGCTTTTGCGTATTCATTCATTATTTTGTCCTTTAGAATTTATCGCCTAACTAGTGTATATGCACATTATGAGGCAAAAAATGTAATATATGTAATTACACTACATAGAATATGGAAATATACATGTCAAATATTATTTTCAGATTACTGTCTACAGTATCTTACAGAATTTTTCTAGAATTACCTTGGAGGCGTGCCATTGGTCCGGGCCAAGTTTCTGCTCAATAACATCTTGTGCTTTCTGCCATAGTGGCAGAGCTTTTTCCAATGTTGATTGACCAAGGGGTAACAGATGCATGGCTCTTGATCTGCGGTAACCTTCCGGTCCTATTTCAATAAGTCCTTTTTTATCAAGTAATTGCAGGTTGCGGGTTAGGGTTGTGCGCTCCATCCCCATGCGGTCGGCAAAGGCCGATATGGAATCTGGAGCCCCTGTCTTGATAGCGACAAGCAAGGAAAGTTGGGTATTTTTTATGCCCAGTGACCGTAATGCCTCATCATAGTAACGGGATACGAGACGGGATGCTTTGCGGGTTCTTATGGCTGCGCAGTTCTTGGCAACATAATCTGCTGTCGTCATGTTTCATGCCTTTCAGCAAAAATGTATATACACTTTATAAGAAATGTCAAGAGAAAGCACTGTCAGGATTAGTCGTAAAGGTCGGTGCTGAGGTATTTGATACCGGAATCAACAGCAAGCGTGACGACGATGCCATAGGGGCCAATTTCTTTGGCTACCCTTAGCGCGGCCAGGACATTGGCCCCAGTAGAGGTGCCTGCAAATAAAGCCTCTTCACTGGCCAGTCTTCTTGCCATCGCCATGGCGTCTTCCGTTGATATGCGGTGGATATTACCGGCAAGTTCATTATGCCAGAGTTGCGGGATAAAACCCGGCCCTACGCCCTCAATCTTATGGGCGCCGGTTTTGCCACCAGACAGCACAGCAGATTCCGCTGGCTCAGCGGCGTCTATACGGATATCAGGATTATGGGCTCTCAGAGCCTCACTAACCCCCCTCAGGGAGGCTGCGGAACCGACAGCTTGGACAAAGGCATCAATTTTTCCGTCCGTTTGCTGCCATATCTCTTCACCAAGGGTGCGGTAGGCCGTGAGCTGATCGTAATTTTTCAGCTGATCAGTCCAAAAGCTATTGTGTTTATCAGCAATTTCCCCTGCGGCTTCAATCATATCGAGGGTTAGCTTCTTGGTGGTCTTGCCGCCGATACTTTTTATAAGCGTCAATTCGGCACCCAAGGCTTTCATATGGCCGCGTTTCTCCGCACTAAAGGCCTCTGATGTCACAATTCTTAGGGGATATCCTTTTACATTGCAGATCAATGCCAGAGATACGCCGGTACTGCCACCAGTATATTCAACAACATTTCCACCTTTTCCTAAGCGTCCATCGGATTCCGCCGCTTCGATCATGGCCAGTGCCATACGGTCTTTCATGCTGCCAGTAGGGTTTTCTGTTTCGAGCTTAACATATATGCGCGCATGATCATCTGGTACCACATTGTTTAATGCCATGAGTGTCGTATTGCCAATAGTCTGTAGGATGTCATTAGTCATTATCTTGAGCCTTAAAAGTATAAAGTGTAAATACACATAACAATCAAGTCAAGCTTATATGCCTTTGTCCCAATATGGCTCGCCGCCGAATTTGTCTTTCAGGAAATCGATGAACAGACGAACCCGTCCAGGTAGATGGCGGGTCTGGGGATAGACGGCATAGGCATTTAGCGCGGAGCAGGGGTAATCATCCATAATGGTCACCAGTTCACCGGAGGCTAATTCCTGCCAGACGATGAAAGTGGGGGATGAAATAATACCGTGACCCTCTTTGGCAATCTGTTTCAAAAAGTCTCCATTATTGGCGACAATTTTAGCAGGTAGAGTGATGGTGTGTTTGCGCCCATCAGGGCCAGATAATTGCCAAGGTACGCTTTGGGCATTGGCGTATTGTAGAATATGATGTTTTTTTAAGTCTGACGGTTTTGCAGGTACCCCCATCCGAGCGAGATAGTCGGGGCTTGCGCACAGGGTACGGCGTATGGGAGCAAGCTTGCTGGCCATGAGGGTAGAATCATTGAGTTCGGCAATGCGAATGGCCACATCATAGCCTTCTGCAATCAGATCGATTTGCCGATCATTAAAATCCATATGAATGACAAGGTTGGGATGCAGGGCGGCAAATTCATTTATGGGTGCCGCAAGATGCTGTAGGCCAAATGACAGGGGTGCAGAAATTTTTAAAGTCCCATTTAGGGCGGCTTTGGTATTGGATGTAATAGCGTTGATTTCCGCAACATCGGCAAGGATTTGAACAGATCTGTCGTAATATTGCTTTCCGGCTTCGGTAAGGTGGGATTTGCGTGTAGTCCGGTTAAGCAGTTGCACGCCGAGCCGTACTTCAAGGTCAACCAGACGACGGCTTATAGCAGATTTTACCACCCCGAGCTGATTTGCCGCCTGACTGATGCTACCGGCATCAATAATGCGAACAAAGGCTTCCATGTCTTCCAGTTGGCCCATTAAACAGTTCTCCAAAATAGAACAAAGAGTTCATATAATCACTGTTTATTCATATCAATGCAACTATTAATGTGAGTTTAATTGAAATTAACAAAGAGGATTTATCATGACTAAATATCAAATTTTTGCGGCACCAGTAGGACGTCTCTTCATTTCCCTGATTTTTCTATTATCCGGCATTAGCAAAATATCTGGTTACGAAGGTACGCAAGGCTATATGGAAGCTATGGGGGTTTCTGGTGAATTACTGCCTGTCACCATTCTGTTTGAAATTGGATTTTCTCTCGCTATTATCATTGGCTGGAATACACGACTTGCGGCGCTGGCCCTAGCGGGATTTAACCTTATTACGGCGGTGATATTCCATTCTAATCTTGGTGAACAGATACAATTTATCATGTTTATGAAGAATATCGCTATTGCAGGAGGCTTTCTGTTTCTTGTTGCTCATGGTGCCGGTGCTTATTCGCTGGATAACCGCCTTCAAAGCAAAGCGTGAATATTATGACTGTTTCACGAAAAATAATTAAATTAAGTTCGGGGCTTCTTGCTTCGGACGGGGCCGGGGTAAAGCTGACACGCTTTATCGGTGGTCCGGACGTTGATATGCTTGATCCGTTCTTGTTGCTGGATAATTTTAAATCCGATAATCCCAAAGATTATATAGGTGGTTTTCCGTCCCACCCCCACCGGGGCTTTGAGACAGTGACCTATATGCTGGCGGGCCGCATGCGGCATAAAGATAACGTTGGTCACGAAGGGGTCATCGCTGCCGGGGATGTGCAGTGGATGACAGCGGGCCGGGGCATAGTCCATTCAGAAATGCCAGAACAGGAAGACGGGCTTTTGGAGGGGTTTCAGCTTTGGGTGAACCTGCCCGCGAAAGATAAGATGTCTGATCCCGCTTATCAGGAGTTTTCAGCGGAGAATATTACCGCAGAAATTCAGGATAGCGGTACAATAGTCAAAGTGATATCCGGAGAGACTGATCAGGGGACCGTGGGGGCCGTCAAATATATTTCCACAACGCCCCTGTATCTAGACATAACCCTAAAGGCAGGGTCATCATTCACGCAAACAACCCCAGAGAGCCATAACGCTTTTATCTATGTGATTGAAGGGGCTGTACAGGCTGATGGGGCCGGTGATGTGGTGACCGAAAAGACACTGGGAGTTCTAGGAGCTGGCGATCATGTTACCCTTACGGCGGGGGATGAAAACAGCCGCCTGTTGCTGATTGCGGGACAGAGGCTGAACGAGCCTGTGGCCCGTGGTGGCCCCTTTGTCATGAACACAAGAGCCGAAGTGCTTCAGGCCTATCAGGACTACCAAAAAGGTAAATTTTAGGAGAATAGATATGGGTATACTCATCGAAGGAAAATGGCACGATCAATGGTATGATACCAAGTCCCATAAAGGACGGTTCGTGCGCAATGAATCGCAATTTCGTAATTGGATTACGGCTGATGGGTCTGCGGGTCCTACAGGAAATAGCGGTTTTAAGGCCGAAGCGGGCCGTTATCACCTTTATGTTTCACTGGCCTGTCCCTGGGCGCATCGTACGCTGATTTTCAGGGCGATCAAGGGTCTGGAAGACATGATCTCAATCTCTGTTGTTCATCCATATATGGCAGAACACGGCTGGACTTTTGAAGAAGGTGACGGTGTTGTGGTGGATGGTATTAATAACGCCAAATACATGCATCAGGTCTATACGGCGGCACAGCCCAGTTATTCGGGTCGGGTTACGGTTCCGGTGCTTTGGGATAAACATACAAATACCATTGTGTCCAATGAATCATCTGACATCATTCGCATGCTGGGCATCGCCTTTGATGATATTGGTGCCCTACAGGGGGACTATTATCCGTCCGACCTGCGGGTTGAAATTGATACCCTGAACGAGCGGATATATAGCACCGTTAATAACGGGGTATATAAGGCTGGTTTCGCAACCACACAGGATGCTTACGAAGAAGGGGTTGTTCCGTTATTCGAAAGTCTGGATTGGCTGGAAGAAATTCTCTCGACCCAACGTTACTTGACCGGATCACAGATTACCGAAGCTGACTGGCGTTTGTTTACTACACTCGTGCGGTTTGATCCTGTTTATGTGGGGCATTTTAAATGTAACCTGAAGACCATTTCCGATTATCCAAATTTATCCGGTTATGTGCGGGATCTGTTTCAGCGGTCCGGCGTTTCGCATACGGTGAATATGACACATATCAAGTCGCATTATTACACAAGTCACCATACGATTAATCCGACTCGGGTGGTGCCTCTGGGTCCAGAAGTTGATTATGCTGCGCCCCACAACCGGGCTGAGATTTAAAGCTTAAGCATTCGGAAAAGATGACAGAAGAATGAATCGTTTGCAATTGATGTTAAGGACGACGATAAATTAGCCCTATTATTCGCCAGCTCTGTTGTGTTGGCTGCACGGTAACGTTTGATTTTTGGGGTATATTTAAGTCATGTTATCTTCGGTGGGTAGGGTTGCGATACGTAAATCTTTGGGGTCAATGGCCAGATCATTTATGCTTGCATAGCGGTGCGTCATGAGCCCGCTATCATTAAATTCCCAGTTTTCATTGCCATAAGAACGATACCATTGGCCGGTTTTAGCATTCAGCCATTCATATTCAAAACGCACCGCAATACGATTATCGGTAAAGCCCCATAATTCTTTTTTCAGCTTATAATGCAGTTCCCGGTCCCACTTATCACGTAGAAAATTCTGGATGGCTGTGCGGCCTTTAAGGAAGATATTACGGTTGCGCCATTCTGAATCTTTTGAATAGGACATGGATACTTTTTCCGGGTTTTTGCTATTCCAGCCATCTTCGGCGAGTTGTATTTTTTTTAGCGCTGTTTCACGGGTGAAAGGGGGAGTGATAATTTGGACCATTGATTTATCCTTAAAATGAGGAAGGAGGAAGTCCGGGGAAGTGAGGGTCGGACTTCCTCCTCAGGGTGACAGCCATTGGCTGTCCTAGGGACTGTTGTGGAGCGCTGCCTGAATGATTGACATATCACATAGGTTGTGGAAATCATTCTGGGCTTCCGCTTGGGCTATGGTCAGTACCGCAGTGAGCAGGAGTATAAAAAGCACTGAAACACAAAAGGCAATAAATTCCAGCACAAATGAGGGGTTCTTTGCCGGGTGCTGTCTTGAAATAATTTCGTTCAAAATATGGTTCATGTTTTTCTCCTTTCTCAATATGTACCGATCGGTTAATAAATGTCATAATATATAATAAAACCGATCAGTCAACTATAAAATAAATTATTCTAAATTCTCTTGATATCTAAACTGATCTGTACGCTTGTCGGCAGGATTATCTTTTTACCCAATAAGATGGAACTGGCTATCTGCGCCTTGATTACGCAGGCCGATAATTGACTGATAGGAATCGGAATGGTACCAGCTTGTGGCACTTTCATAATCAGGGAAGCCGATGATAACTTTCATTTTGAATGGCGGTTCCCCATGCAAGACCGTTACCGGGCCTTTAGCAATGAACTCACCATTAAAGGGGATGAGTGTCTCTGCTGCCAGCGCAGAATATTGCTGTAGTTTTTCCACGTTGGTTGGGGTTATATCAACGACGATATATGTAGTCATTTCTTTTCCTATTTCATATTCTATCTTTGTTGGTTTGATGGGCTGACCAAATAACCATTGAGCAGCCCAACTATTAGTTTCGTCTATTGTGACGCCTGTAACTGAAGTCAATATTACCTGTTGTATCGTTCACATAAGCCGTAGCGACAAAATCCTTTCGGTCTTTTATGGTGACAACCCACTGGTTATCAACTTTCTTGATGTTTCGGGCCCTGTATCCAAAACCGTAAAATTCGCGTTCTAATAATGCCTTTATCAAGTTCCTTGCATCCTTTTCTGAGATGCGGGCGTGTATTTCCGTATTTGCAATATTGTAGAAGCCGCTATCCAGGTTATTGGCGAAAGCAGATGACCCAAAAGAAAGTATCAGGGTTACGGCGCCAGCTAACGAGAGGGCCTTATATGTTTTAGTGTTAGTCATGTTATTCTCCTCAATTTGCCTACATCCTAGATGCTGTCTAGGCATGGTCCGGATGCAAAAAATAATAATAAAACCAACGGATAATTACCTTGACAGGAACTTAGATAAGTACATATAAATAAACAATAGCTAAAAAATTAAATAACTGTTTAATTAAATGAACAATATAAAATTACTTCCCAGCCTGCTTATTTTTGCTGAAGTGGCCAATAGAGGCTCTTTCACGGATGCAGCCCGTCACCTCGGCATGAGCAAATCAGCCGTAAGTCAACATATAAGTCGTTTAGAAGAACAGATGGGTACGCAGCTATTGTCCCGGAACACCCGAGGTATGTCATTAACGGCAAATGGGGCCAAGCTATTGTCCCGTAGTGAGAGCCTGAAGGATCAGGTAGATATGGCCTTTCAGGAATTAGCCAGTGCGGAGGAAGTGCCATCGGGAGTATTTTCCATAACCTCCCCACAAGTAATGCATAAGGAAGTTACGGCCCCGGCATTGCGACAGTTGTGTATAGAATTTCCACAGCTTCAGCCAAGGGTCGTGGTTACGGATGAAGTCCTTGACCTTATAAAAGAAAATCTGGATGTAGCCATGTTTGGCGGAGAATTACCGGACAGTAATTATCGCGCCCTGCCTGTGGGAACTGTGACAGAAATATTTTATGCATCCCCCACCTATATTCAACAATATGGTGAGCCTGAAAAGCCAGCAGACTTAATAAATCATCGTTGTTTGTCGGCAGACTGGCAGGATGATATCAAAACAATTTTTTGTACCAAGGATAATACTGAGGAACGCATAGAGCTAAAGCCTTACGTTCGCAGTAACAGCTTTGCCTGTATTGAAGAAATGGTAAGGCAAGATATGGGGGTAGGTTTGCTTTCACCGATCACTTGCGAGGAATATGTAAGGAAAGGGCAGTTAAAGCGCATACTGAAAAACTATCATGGAAAAAAATGGCCCACCTATATTGTGCACCCCTTCAAGGGCGAAAAGCCAATACATGTCACACGCTTCTATCAATTGGTAAAATATTATTTCACCAAGACCAACAGAGTCAGCGAATAAAGTTAAGTGTACTGAACAGTAAACATTGACAAAATTCATGGTATATGGCAGTATTATTACTGATCAGTAAACTAATGGAGTTGTCACTTGCGACCATCCAAACGTAACGAATTAGTGGAAAAGGCATTGGAAGTATTTTACCATAACGGTTTCCATGCAACCGGAATGGATATGCTGGCCGCAGAGACCGGTATCTCGAAAACATCCATGTATAAGCATTTTCGTACCAAGGAAGATTTAATTCTTGCTACGCTTCATCTGCGGGATGAAAAATTCTGTCAATGGCTTTTTCGCCGAATGGAGGAGCTGGGTTCCACGCCGCGTGGACAATTGATCGCTATCTTTGATGCCTTGAAGGAATGGTTTGCACAGGATAAATACCGGGGATGTATGTTCATCAAGGCATCAGCAGAGTATCAGGAAACCTCCGACCCGATCCATGCCATGTCCGCTGAGCATAAACGCCTTTTGTTTAACCATGTTAATGATCTTGCAGAAAAGGCCGGAGCATCTGATCCGGCGGCACTGGCACGCAGTCTGCTTATCCTGAAGGAAGGTGCTATTGTAACGGCACATTTAAAGTCCACAGAAAATCCGGCGATGGATGCTAAAGCGGCGGCAAAAATTTTACTGGCGGAAGCCTTAGGCAGTTAAACACCGGCTCGGATATAAATAAAGGAATGAATTATGGAAATTAATGCTGATTTTAATGAGCGTGTTGTAGTTCGACCTGAAGACTATGAATGGGTGCCATCCCCCATGCCGGGTGTGGAACGAATGATGCTGGACCGGATAGGTGGCGAAGTGGCGCGGGCAACCACCATCGTTCGTTTTGCTCCCAATAGTGAATTTTCTCCGCATACCCATACGGGTGGTGAGGAGTTTTTTGTACTGGACGGTGTGTTTTCAGACGAACATAAGGATTATACGGCGGGAACCTATGTCCGTAATCCCATTGGCACAGGTCACACGCCAAGGATTGGCCCTACGGGGGCAACCATCCTGGTAAAGCTTTATCAATATGACCCTGACGATCAGGACCAAAAAAGTATTAATACACATACGGCAGAATGGCAGGCTGGTATGGTAGAAGGCCTGCAAATCATGCCGCTTCATAAGTATGGCGGGGAACAGGTGGCATTGGTGAAATTGGCAGCAAACGTAGACCTAGCGACCCATGAACATCATAACGGAGAGGAGATATTCGTGCTGGAGGGTGCTTTTTATGATGAACATGGTGTTTATCCAAAAGGGACATGGCTACGAAGCCCACATCAGAGTAAGCACCATCCGTTCACCAAGGAAGAGGGGGTTACCGCTCTGGTCAAGGTCGGCCACTTGGGACCATCCTGACTATTTATCTTCTGGCTCGCGGGGTAAGAGCTTTTTACCTGTGAACATAGCCGATATCAGGCTGCCGCCCGCTTTTATTTCAGTGTAAATGACCGCACCAATATGGATGATCACCAATCCCAACAGTATAAAGAATGTCCAGTAATGGGTTGTAATGAAGGGCGACCGTAAGGCACGCATCTCTTTATAGGCTGCGGCGTCGACATTATCTTTGATATAGGGTGCGACCTCCGCCGGATTGACTCCCGTTGCGGCTATCCATTCCTGTATCATTGCCCCAAAGGGTGGATAATAAATATCGGTTCCCGCTAGCACCAACCCGCTACAAGCCATGGTTAGCAGCACAAGAAATAATGCCGCTACAGCCAGTCGGCCTTTTGGATTGTGGCCCAGATAATATTCTGGATTGCAAGATTTTTCAGCGGCAATATAGGTTTTTAAATTTTTGCCGTAATCTTTTCCAAATGGCAAAATGCTGCTCCAACGGGCATATCTGTTGCCCATAAATGCCCATATCAGGCGAATGAGCAGATTTACAGCAAATACATACCCGAAATAAACATGGATCGTTTTTAACAGGATTTTACCATCATTGGTGACACCCAAAGTTCCCGCCCATAAGATTGCCGTGCCAACAGCAATCAGGCCAATCACACAAATGACATTTAACCAGTGAAAAACCCGGGTGGGTAAATCCCAAACCCTGTAGCTCTGAAAGTTATGATGACCCATGATGTATATTCCTTCAAAAGATGTTTTAGAAGTTTTTCGCAATACGTAGGTAATAATATCCACCGTTATGACCAAATGGGGCTGAACGGCGAGAATAGGTGAACACGCCCGGTGAAGATACAATGCCGTCAATGGAACCTGCGCGGGATTGTCCAATCCTGTTTATGTCGGGGAAAATATTGAATAGATTATTTGCCCCGACCATAAGTCTAACACGTTCCTTTTTTAAATTGTAGGATATTTGCAGGTCAGTGAGTATTTTGGACCCGAATTTTTGGATATTCTGTCCGGCACCGGAAGCAATATTGCAGGAACCTTCACAAACCACATAGGAGCCATAGAAATTATTCCGAAGTACCACGGCCCATTTTTCATAGCTATAGTCGACGGTAAAGTTAATACGCGAGGAAGGCTGCCATTCTTCAATGATGGACCGATCCTGTGGGCTGAATAGAACCAGCCCGTCCACACCGGGGAGAGGCGATGCTATCGATCCCTTCTTAATATTGGTTTCAGTTTTATTGGCTGCCAGTGTGAGTATGAGTTTCTGGCCCTTAGGCATGGGAAGTGCATAATTCGCAACAAAATCTATGCCCTGGGTTTTAGTGTCAGCCATATTGGTGAAAAACTGACCGTCCGTTGCCCCCGTTGCGGCGGTAATTAATGGAAAATTGTCACTAATGGGGATGCTGCCGGAAATGGCAATACGGTCGCTGATATCGATACGGTAATAATCTGTTGTGACGGTTAGGTTTTCGACGGGTGTTGCGACAAAACCCAAACTGTAGTTTATGGATGTTTCCTTTTTAAGTTCTGGTATATTCAGGGCTCTGGCAACGTCGCTGTCGTTGCGGAATGTGCCCCTTTCCTGTGCTACAGATACGCCATCAACTTCAATAAACTGGGTGCTGGTGCTGTTGAAGAATTTCTGTTGCATGGAGGGTGCGCGGAAACCGGAACTGATAGAACCCCTGAGTGCAAAGGCATTTGAAATCTGGTAGCGGGCAGCAAGCTTGGCGTTTATACGGTTACCAAAGTCACTATAGTCTTCATAGCGGGCGGCGACATTGAGCAGGAAATTTGACGATATTTCTACTTCAACGTCTGTATAGACGGCAAAATTATCTCGACTTTTATTAACAGCATTATCGGGTGAGAACCCTCTAAATACTTGAAACCCTGGGGCATAAGGAATGGGGTTTATATCACAACCCGGACAGTTTCGGTTAAGCTGCCCACCGTCTTCGTATGACACGGGATCACCGGCAATGATCTGATAATTTTCATGGCGCCATTCTGACCCAAAGGCGATATTGGCCATTTCAAATGACTTGGCAACATCAATATTGACCGTAGAGTGATAAATTTTTAGCGTTCCCGCATCGGCCGAAGTCGGACTGTCGGCCCCAAAAGAGGCATTTAGTGAATTGGCAATGAGGAATTGGAAGCTGTTGCCGCCTGTGGTGGCGCTAGCATCAATTGACCAGCCATTCCCTACGGTCAATCTTGTTCCTGCCAAAATGGAGTAATCTTTGATTTTGGAATTGATCAGGGGCAAAAAACCTTCCGGATATAACTCTACTACTGTTCGGCGGATATCATTGGCCCGGCGGAAAAACCCTGCGGACTGGTTGTTCCGATCTGAATATGTGCCGAACATATAAAATTCGGTACTATCATTTATGGGCAGGGCCATATTCATGATCAAAGCTTTTTGTTCTGAATCTGAATCACCAACACGGAAATTTTTTCGGTCAAATGTGGCTTCTCTGGGATCTATGGCAGTATTCCCTGCGGCACAAGGTTCCTGACCACCAGTTTCAAATTGCAGGCATCCGGTAAGGCCAACCCTGTTGGTATATTTTTTATCTCTATATTCCGCAGAAATGGTAAGACTTCCCTTGTTGGGCAGTTTAATGCCGTAGCTGGCATCGGCAACAAAAGTATCGCCATCACCTTTGTAGGTCTGACCGTAAGAGGCGGAAATATCGCCACCATCATTCTGATCCCTGAGAATAATATTAATAACTCCCGCTATGGCATCGGAACCATATTGGGCCGAGGCTCCGTCGCGTAAAACTTCAATCCGTTTGATAGCCCCGGGTGGGATGGCGTTCATATCAACCCCTGTTGCGCCGCGCCCAACGGAGGTATTCACATGGACCAGCGCACTGGTATGTCGACGTTTTCCATTAATCAGTACCAAGGTCTGGTCGGGGCCAAGTCCCCGCAATGTGGCAGGTTTGACGGCATCGGTGCCATCAGAGATACTGGAACTGGAGAAATTAAAGCTCGGGGCCAGTGATTGCAGGATACGTCCGGTTTCAGTTTCACCTGTGGACCTCATACTGTCAGCATTGATAATATCCACCGGCACGGGCGTTTTAATATTGGATCGACCCTTGGCGCGACTTCCCAGGGACACGATTTCCTCTATATTATTGGTTGAATTATCTTCCTCTTCTTGCGCGGGATCAGGCGAGACTGAAATGGTGTTATGTTGCTTGCTCTTATCTCTATTTTCGTCAATAGCGCGAACGGTCACCGTATTTTCCTCGGAGAATTCATATTCAAAGCCGGTGTCAAGCAGTAACTGTGTCAAGGCCTGTCTGATGCTGTAGCTACCCCTTAAGGCAAGTGAATTCTGTGTGGGTTCTTTCTTAGCCACATAAATTAGCTGTACGCCGGATTGTTTGGAAAATTCGAGCAGGGCTGAGCGCAGGGGCTGAGATTCAATGGAAAAATTTACAGACCTCGATTGACTCTCCGCCAGTCTGACCTCATTAAGCTTTACTTGATCTACAGCGAAAGCATTGGCAGAAAAAGGGATCAATACAGTTATACACATGGCCCAGATAACCATATGTTGTCTAACCTCTGGCAGACGCAGGCTGCTGGTTGACATTATTTCCTCTCTGCATTAGCGGTTTTGTGAAACCGTCTCATTTTTCGCTGATCGTAAATATATCAGCCGGATGCTATTTCCCTTTTTTTAATAATAATATAGCATCATGCCCACTGTCGAGAACTTTTATCGGATAGGCAACTGACAGTCCGCGCAACCAATTGTCTATGCCGTCATTCAACACGGTACCGGTAAATCTGATATCGTTCAGAGAGGGGTCGCCAATTATGATCTCACGCGAGGAATATCTGTTCACATCTTCGATAACATTGGCCAGAGAAGTATTTACCCTTACCAGAAGCCCTTTTTCCCAAGAGGTGGCGGCCTCAAGATTTGTTGCTATGATATCTGAGACAAAACCATTGTCATGATATGAAATAGCCTTGCCCGCAGTAACCCTTGGGAAAGCTGTATCCACAAAATCATTATCTGTAAGGTCAGGATTTACTTCCACAATACCTTCCAGCACAGTTACGGTAACGTCCTGAGTGCTTGAATGGATATTAAATTTTGTGCCGATTGCGGTCACTGTCCCCTTGCCAACCTTAACAATGAAAGGACGCTCTTTATTTTTGGCAACGTCAAAAAAGGCCTCTCCACGAACCAATGTGATGTGACGTTCCGCATCACTATAATTCACATTAACAATTGAGCGGGCGCCAAGTGTAATATTTGAGCCATCATCCAGCAGTATATTTTTATGTTCAGCCCGCGCGGTCTGATAAGTCGTTGTAGCCATAGGGGTTAGTACATATTGTTGTATAAAAACACCAATGGACAGGATAATTAATATGGAGGCAGCAATAGGCGCAAAACGGCGTAATAGGCTAATATTGTTTTTGCTCGTATCTTTGGCCCAGGGCAGGTCAGTGACATCGCCTAGGTCTTTCCAGCAGATTTCTGCCCGGGCGAAGGCTTTTTTATTCGCTTCGTTTTTTGCAAGCCAATCCTGCCATTCCAGATAGTTTGCTTCGGACAAGTCATCATCCTGAAGTTTTATGAACCATTCTACGGCTTCATTAACCGGGTTGTTTGCAACTTTTATATTATCGTTATTTTTCATTTTACTATTCTGTATCTTTATATGCTAAATCTACTCATCCATTTTTTGCATGCAAAAGGCAAGGCCACGGGCGATATATTTCCTAATTGAACTTACGGAAAGATCCATCTTTTCAGCAATTTCCGTATGACTCATATTTTTAAACTTATAGAGCATAAATGCTTGCTTGCATTTTGGTGGTAGCTCGTCCAGTGCCTTCCTTAATTCATCGAGTGTTTGTCTAGCGTCCAGTTCTCGTTCTGGTGTTATTTCATCTATATTGCCAAAAAGTATTTTACTTTTCGTAAAGTTTTTAGCCAGACGTGTTCTTTGTCGTTGCAAATCAATGGATATATTTGTCGCTGTCCTGAACAAAAAAGACTGAAAACAGTCTATATCTTCCAAATTGTCCCGTCTGAGCAAACGAATATATGCTTCCTGTGCAACTTCAACGGCGTCTTGCCTGCTGCGTAATCTTATGGTGAGGTACCGAACAAGTGTTTCGTTATAGTTCTGATATAGGGCTGTTATTTCATCGTGATAACAATTGCCTGCCTTTTTACTCCGGTCATCCGCCCACTGAGAATCGCCATCACCGAAGGTCGTTTTTTCACCTTCAATGCTAACCAGCCTAAGTCGACTTTTAACCTTCATACACACCTCACTAGACGGTAAAGACGAACAAGTCTTAAAAAAGTGGAATAAATAAACACAAAAAAATCCTACAATTAACAACTAGCCGTAATTATTTTAGGGTGTTTCCCCTTTCACGGATCATCACCCTAACATTTTTAATTTATTTTTTCCACAATTCTTGTTCAGTGTCGTCTTTACCGGATAGTGGCGAGAAGGGCTGGCGTAATTTATGGTCCCGCTACTATAAATTTAAGAGACTAACTTATAAATTTTGAACAGGGAGAAATTAATGTTTCAAAGCAAATCATTTAAAAGCCCTTTGGGCAAAGCCATGAGCACGACAGCCATATGTTCTGTTGTCTTAATGGCGGCTTCTTCAACATCCGTCATGGCGGCTGATGAAGAAGTTGTAATGGAAGAAGTGGTAACACTTGGTTCCAGAAGTGCGAAGCCACGTTCCGCAACTGATTCACCAGTTCCGATCGATGTCATTAGTGCTGAAGATTTTAATGCTGGTGGTAACTCAGTTGATATTACAGATAACCTGAAATCACTGGTACCATCATTCACTGCAACACCAGCTACTGGTGACGGTAGTGCCTTTATCCGTCCAACATCCATGCGCGGCATGGCACCGGATCAGACATTGATACTGGTTAACGGCAAACGTCGTCACCGTTCTGCATTGGTGCAGTTCTTTGCGCCTGCTGCTGGTAATGGTGCCCACGGTGTGGACATCGGTATGATTCCGGGTATTGCCCTGAAACGTGTTGAAGTGCTGCGTGATGGTGCAGCAGCTCAGTATGGTTCTGATGCGATCGCCGGTGTTATTAACTTTGCCATGAAAGATGATGCCGAAGGCGGATCTGTTGTTGGCCAATATGGTAACTTCTACGAAGGTGAAGAAAGTTATAAAATAGCAGCGAATGCTGGTTTTGGTCTTGGTGAAAACGGTTTTGTTAACATCAGTGCCGAATATGTTGATAACCAGGCTCTTTCACGGGGTATTCAACGCCCAGTCGCTCAAGCTCTTATCGATTCCGGCGTTCAGGGTGTTGGTGAAGACAGCCCGTTTGGCGATGCACCATTTGTGCAAACATGGGGTCGTCCTGAAACAAGCGGTAGTCGTTTCTTCGTAAACTCCGGTGTTGACCTGAGTGATACAGCACAGCTTTATTTCCATGGTAACTATGCCGATACGGATGGTCGTTATCGTTTCTTCTACCGTGATCCAAACCACTCGACAATTACAGCATTGAAGAATGATTTCGGTGTTGATGCCGGATTCCTACCAGCAGGTTTCACCCCATTCCTTGACGGTCATCAGACAGACATCAGTCTTGTTGGTGGTGTTAAAGGTGAATTCGCCAATGAAATGACTTATGATTTCAGTGTTGGATATGGTAAAAGTACGCTTGATTACTTCCTAAACAATACACTCAATGGTCAATTAGATCCACAGGGTGGCGCACCACAAAGAGATTTTGATGTTGGTGGTTATAACCAGAAAGAAATCAACCTAAATGCTGATTTCTCTTATCCGCTTTCTGACACTATCAACCTTGCTTTTGGTGGTGAATGGCGTCAGGAAACTTATGAAGTGATTGCTGGCGAGCCAAACTCCTTCGTTGGTGGTGGTTCAAGTGGTTTTAAAGGTATTACCACACAGGATTCCGGATCATTTGATCGTGATAACTATGCTTTTTATGTTGATATTGAGCATGATATTACTGATAAATTCATGGTGCAGTATGCGGGTCGTTTCGAAGACTTCTCTGACTTTGGCAGTACCATTAATGGTAAATTGGCGGCACGTTATAGTGTTTCCGATGCGGTAACAGTACGCGGTGCTATTTCAACCGGTTTCCATGCGCCAACACCTGGTCAGGCAAATGTTCGTACAACAATTACAACATTTGATGGCACCTCGGGTCTGCAGGTTGAAGAAGGCCTGATCCCTGTATCAAGTCCTGCTGCTATCGCCGTTGGTGGTAAGCCTCTTAAAGAAGAAACAGCCCTCAATTATAGCTTGGGTTTCTCTACTGATATTGGTGATAACACCACATTGACGGTGGATTTTTACCGTATTGAGGTTGATGATCGTATCTATCGTACCGGTGATATTCCTGATGCCGTGGTTCCGGGAGCGACTATCTCCTTCTATACCAATGCTATCGACACGCTGTCACAGGGTATTGATGTTGTCTTGACATCGAATCTGGAATGGTCAGAACAGGCAAGCACTCAGCTTTCCTTTGCTTTCAATTACAATGATTTCGAAGTTACCGGGCAAAAGATAATTGATACGCCGAGCGGACCTTTCACACCAGTAAGTGACAGTACAGTTGAAGATATTGAAAACAACTATCCTGACACACGGTTTGTGGCAACAGCCAATACGTTCTTCGGTGAAAACTGGAACTTTATGGCTCGGGCAAACTACTATGGTTCTCACTTTGATGAGCGCGGAACCATTGGTGCCGCTGTTGAACCAAGTGCGGAAATCGGAGCAACGATATACTTCGATGTTGAGCTTGGTTATCAGGTTACTGAGAACTTCAAACTTGCGGCTGGTGCCGTCAACGTCTTTGATACCTTCATTGACGAGGTTGGCCCACCAAATGCAAACCGTCTGAGCGTTGGCCTGCAGTTCCCACGCCGGTCGGCTGCTAACTACGAAGGTGGTTCATGGTACTTTAAAGGTACTTTCACCTTCTAAAAATATTCTGCCAAACTGATCTTTTTATTAAAAGGGGTCAGGGCTGACTGGTTAATTCCAGTCAGCCTTTTTTTATGTCAAACAGGTGTCTCACATCATTGACCGTGGCAACGGTGCGGCCTTCTTTATGGGCGGCATCAGTGCAAAGCTGTATCATCTCGGCGTTATTGGTGAGCAATTGACCTTGCTTGCGCCAGATATTATTTTCAAACCCCACCCGAATATGGCCGTTGTTTTTTACGGCATGGGTCACGGAATTAATTTCATTGGTGCCAAAGCCGCATACGGCCCACGGAAAGGCGGCCTGCTGTGTGCGTTGTTTAAGGAGGTCTATATCCATTTCAGGGGATGTGCCCTGATAATTTCCCAGAACAAAAAGTGTGAAGGGATTATCATTCTGAAAGACACCCTGTTTGCGCCATGCTTCAAAACGCTGGTAATCATGGTCATCATAGAGAATATATTGCGGGAAAATATGTTCCCGCGTCATCCAGAGGACAAAGTTAGCCATCTCGCTTAAATCATCATCACTGGGGGCCAATTCGCGCAGGGCCAATGATACCGCTTCCGGTTTTAAGTTCTTCACCATCGCCATCTGTTCGTGGCGGGAATAACGCCCCACGGCCTCTGACGTGGCCTGAATGATAATATCGCGGCTCACCGCATCCCGTATGGCTTGGGTGGAGGCCCGGTAGCGGTCCACATCAAGGGAATGTGCCCCCTGATCATCGCGCACATGAAGATGCAGTATGCTGGCCCCGGCATCAATGATTTCTTCTGCACATTGGGCCATATCCTGCGGGCTTATGGGTAGGGCGGCATGATCGGTTTTTTGCCGGCGTGCGCCGTTGGGGGCCGACATGATGATAAAGGGGTCAGTCATTAAATACATCCGTAAACATGGCCCGTAATTTATCAACTAATTGATCGACATGCGTCTGCTGGGCAATGAATGGTGGGGCGAGAAGAATACTGCTGCCCAGATTATCCTGAAAGGAGCCACCGCCCGGATAGCAAATCAGGCCATGTTTCATGGTTGCCTGTTTCAGCCGTTTTGTGATTTGTCTCTCGTCCGGGAATGGTATTTTTGTTTCTTTATCAGCAACAATTTCTATGCCCCTGAATAATCCCCTGCCGCGAATATCGCCAATATGTGGATGATCGCCAAAAGCAGACAGTAAACTGTTATGAATATAGTCCCCCTGCTTCTGAACATTCTGTAGCAGGTTATTTTCATCAATCACACTCACGACCGCCAGTCCCGCCGCACAGGCACTGGCATGGCCCACATAGGTATGACCGTGGTCAAAACCCTTGCCGCTAGTGACAAATTCTTCATGGATATAGGCGCGGGTTATGGTTGCGGCGAGGGGTTGGTAGCCGCCAGCAATCCCCTTGGCAAGGGTGACAATATCCGGCAAGATGTCTTCCTGCTCATGGGCAAAGAAAGTTCCGGTGCGTCCGGTGCCGCACATGATTTCATCGGCGATCAGAAGGATATTATGGGCATCACATATCTCGCGTATTCTTTTGAAATAACCGGGTGCCGCAGGAACAACGCCCAGCGACGCACCGACAACTGGCTCCGCTATGAAGGCGGCAATGTTGTCCGCACCTTCGTGCAGGATGGCATCTTCCAGGCTATTTGCCGCTCGTAATCCATACTCTTCTTCTGTTTCATCATCTTGCCTGTTGCGATAGGAATAACAGGCGTCAATGCGTGGCCAGTCCATTAAAATTTCACCCATGATGCGGCGACGGGGCAGATTGCCACTTATGGAGAGTGCGCCGTAAGTGTTACCGTGATAGCTATGGACCCGACTGATGATTTTTTGCTTAGAGGGCAGACCCTTTGCCCGCCAGTACTGCCACGCCATTTTTAAGGCGGTTTCATTGGCTTCCGTGCCGCCCGAAGTGAAATAAACTTTAGCCCCCGCTTCACCAAATTTTGCCGCCAGTAGATTTGCCAGCTGTTCCTGAGGTGTGTTGGAGAAAAAAGCCGTATGGGCAAAGCTCATGCTTTTAATTTGATCACAAAGTGCTTTTATCACGTGCGGATGTTGATGACCGACACAGGATACTGCCGCCCCACCGCTCATATCCAGATATTCTTTGCCATCTTCGTCATAGATATACATGCCTTCAGAATGAGAGGCCTTGGGATAGCTAGCGTTAACACCCCGATAAAATACAGACGTCATTACGGGCCCTTTCAAATAGAATCAATCAAAATAAGATTTGATATTGGCCCTAGTTTATGGAGCTGTCAAAGCCTTTTACAGGCTTTAGAGCCAGCGGCGCACTTTGGCTTTATAAGCGTTAAATTCGTCACCAAAAGCCTCAGCCATCCGGCCTTCTTCATAGGGAATATAATAGCCGTTGGCGACACTGAAATAGGCTAATGGAAAGAAGAAACTAAGGGCTGTGCCATAGAGAACCGAAACGCCTAATAATACCAAAAGCATGCCCAGATACATGGGATTTCGGGAAAAGCCGAACGGACCAGCGGTGACAATGCGGTCAGGGTCTTTATAGGGCAATATGTTGGTTTCATGTTGAGCAAACAGGCGTGCACCCCATGCGGGCAGGAAAGCCCCCAGGGCAATCAGGACATAGCCGACAAATTTTACCGGCCCTGAAAGCAGGACTATGATGGCAATTCCAAAAAAATTAACCGCTACTATGCCGATCAGACACAGGGCGAGCATCACAGGGGGTAATAAAATTTTACGCATTTTTTTCTCCCTTATATATCGTCAACTCTAAGCCTGTTACAGGTCTGTCGTCAATGGTAGAAAAATATCTGTCTTATATGGATTATATCACTTGTTCGTGACAATAGTTGTGTTGGCTTCAAAGGAACTGGCAACATAAATAAAAACAGGATAGAATTTATTCCTGTTGCCAAGCTGTTCAGATAATCAGAATGACTTGAGGGATAAGACGGGGAATATTATGGGTATATCTAATAAATATTATTTATCTTCTGGATTGATCGTTGCACTATGCCTTACCCTTGCGGCCTGTGGCGGATCGTCACCATCACCAACCCGGCCTATAACGATGCCTACGGCGCCTCCACCCGCACCGCCACCTCCCACAGGAGAAAGTCCAAGTGATTTTGAAACCGCAGAATATAATGCGGATTGGTCTCTGTCTGCCATTAATGCCTCTGATGCCTATGCCCGTGGATTTACGGGCGAAGGGGCAATTATAGGCATCGTTGATTTTAACTTCGAACTTGATAATAGTGATGTGGATTGGCATTCTGCGAGCCGTGATAAAGACCAGCGCTGGATCACCATGTATGAGGCTTTTCTGGGGGTGGAAACAACCAATAGCAATCACGGGCAATGGGTATCAAGCATCGCAGCCGCCCGGAAAGATAACTTTGCAAGCCACGGAGTAGCTTTTGATTCCCGTGTCCTCGCCGTTGATTTTTTTTCCGGTGTCTCCATGCACACGGAAGTGTCAGATGGTGTGACATTATTTGTCTCTGATCCTTGGGGCTTTGTTGTACAAAATGGGGCGCGTGTGGTGAATAAATCGCTCGGATTTGATGAGGAAGACTTCGTTCAAAACCCTCCCGCACGCAATGGCAATGAACATTATGTCATTACCAATTCCGCAAGAGTGGTTGAGCTGGGTGGTTTGCTCGTGGCATCTGCGGGAAATGATGGTGATCCGGACCCAATGGTCTCTAATATTGAAACCCTTGATATCATCAATCAAAATAATCTCTGGGCGTCCGGTGGTTTTTATCTGGTGGCAGGGTCACTCAATGAAAATGGTACCATTTCCGACTTTTCGGATCGTGCGGGTGTTTTGCAGGATTTTTATCTGGTGGCACCCGGCGAAGATGTTGCGGTAAGCTCATTTGAATTTTCACCCTTTGGAATTGGGAGTGGCACCAGCTTTGCTTCACCACATATTGTCGGTGCTGCCGCTTTGTTATTTGGTCAATGGCCACAGCTTGAAGCCTTTGAGGTTGCCGATATATTACTGACGACGGCCACTGATCTTGGTGCGCCTGGCGTTGATGCCATTTATGGTCATGGCCTGTTGAATTTGGATGAGGCCACCAAACCCACAGGTCAGACAACGGTCGCTGTTAAGGGGGCTGTAGTTCCCGTATCCGTGGGCGACAGCATGATGGTGTTGGGTTCCGCTTTTGGTGATGCCAGCCCGCAAAACCTCAGCGCTGTGATGATCCTCGATAAATATGACCGGGATTTTTATATTGATGCCCGTTCGTCAGTTCTGACGGCACCCACGGACTTGAATTTTAGCGGTATTCTTGATCTGCGCCGCTCTCAAACCCGCTCAAACTGGCGGGTTAATTCGGGTATGCGGGCAAATATGGTTATGCAAAATAGCAGTTTTAGTCGGGATGCCCATCGGGATACGCTCTCCGATCTGGAAAAGACCGCACAAAAACAAGAGCTTCGGTCGTGGTATATATCAGGCAGTATGAACAAAAATAGCCAGTGGGTTATGGGGCAGGGACGCGGGCTTAATTCAGTACTTGATATGGTCGATAAAGGAAGCGTGACAGATCATGATCTGTTTCTGGCGGGCCACGAAAAGAATTTAGTGGGCAGCATTGATAATATTTTTATGGCGGGTGGTATGGCTCTGGGGTCCAGGGATAGTTTTTCTATTGGCCTGATGACCGGGGATAGCAAAGGTCAGGGCCATAATGCGCTTGCCGTACTTCAGGATGACTTGAACCGATACGGTATTGAAACCCGTCTGACACATCTTTTCGATGGCGGGCATATTTCAATGGGCCTTGGGGCGTTGATGGAACAGAAATCTGTGCTTGGTTCACGGTCCAACGCGGGTTTTGCCCTCGCTGATCACACGGTTACCGGAACATTGTCCCTTAACGGCGCTGTGGCGTTAGGCGAGAAATGGACCTTGAGCGGACAGGCGATGGGTGGCATGAGCAATGTCACGACCAATCAGATTTCTCTGTTCAGTGGTTTTAACCGTTTTTTGAGTACCCAATGGTCCGCCAGAATTACAACCCATGGGTTGTTTACCAAAGGCGACCGGTTCGGTTTTAATATTTCGCAGCCTCTAAGGGTTGAAAATGCCAATATTTTGGTTTCCACCGCGACTCATTTTGATCTTTCTACGGATGCTCCTGTCTTTGCTTTGCAACAGATAACTCTGACACCGACGGGTCGCGAGATTTCTCTTGAAGCGGGATATTCCCTGCAAAAAGGCCCCTGGACCATGAGCGCAAATCTGATCAGGCGATTTGATACCGGCCACAGGGCTTCTTTAAATGACATTGCCGTCCTGCTGCAATCCAGCAAAAAATTCTAACTTAACAGGTCGCCATAGTTATCCCGCAGGATATTTTTCTGAACCTTTCCCATGGCGTTTCTTGGTAATTCATCCAGAAATATAATGCGCTTGGGAACCTTGAAATTGGCAAGCTTGTCTTTCAGGGAAGTGATAATCTGTTCTTCTTTGAACGTGTTCTTTTGCTTTTCAACAATGATGGCCACGACGGCTTCGCCAAAATCTGAATGGGGCACCCCAATGACCGCTGATTCTTTCACACCAGAGATATCATCAATGAGAACTTCAATTTCTTTGGGATAGATATTCAGGCCGCCACTGATAATGAGATCTTTGCTTCTGCCGACAATTGAGACGTATCCTTGCGCGTCGATTTGTCCTTTGTCACCAGTGTCGAAATAATGATTTTCAGTGAAGGATTCTTCGGTTTTATCCGCCATACGCCAATATCCAATAAAGACATTAGGGCCACGCACCTGCAAATTTCCTATCTCGCCCGTGGCAAGTGGCTTGTCTTCATCATCCACTATGCGGACTTCCACATTCGGAAGCGGCAGACCGACCGTCCCCGGCTTCCGTTCCCCTTCAAGGGGGTTTGAAGTATTGATATTGGTTTCTGTCATACCATAACGTTCAAGGATGCAATGACCGGTTCGTTGTTTAAATTTGGCAAAGGTTTCTACTTTTAGCGGGGCTGACCCTGAGATAAACAGCCTTATATTCTGCGCCATATCAGTGGTAAAAAGCGGGTCATCAAGCAGACGTGTATAATATGTCGGTACCCCCATCATAACCGTAGATTGGGGTAAAAATTTTAAGATGAGGTCTGTTTTAAATGCCGCAAGCCAACGCATGGACGCCCCGGATAATAACATACAGTTTAGGGCAATGAATAACCCATGAACATGGAATGTGGGCAGGCAATGCAACAAATGGTCCTCATTTGTAACCCCCCATATTTCGGCAAGGGATTTTGCATTGCTTAATAAATTTCCATGGGTGATCATAATGCCTTTTGGAACCCCCGTCGTACCCGAAGAATATAACAATGCGGCCATATCATTCTCAGCTCTTGGGACGATCTCGAACTCAGTGGAATTATCACGGGAATTATCAATCAATGTTCCTTGCCCGTCACCGTCAAGGGTTTCCATTCTGGAGACGTGAGAAGATTCTGCTAATGGTTGAAGGATATGAAATTGCTTTGGATCGCAGATGATAATTACGGGTTCCGCATTTTCAATAAAATATTCTAGCTCGTGGGCACTATATGCGGGATTGAGGGGGTGATAAACCAAACCGGACCGTAAACAGGCGAGATACAAACAAAGGGCTTGCGGGCTTTTTTCTATCTGCGCGGATATTCTGTCGCCCTTTCTTGCCCCAAGCCCAACAAGATAATTGGCAAGCCTTGCGGTTTCCTGCTCAATGTCACGGTAACTGTAGCTTTTCTCCTTCTCGGTCGTTAATAAAATTTTATCGCAATACAGGCCAATCTGTGCACTGAAATGGTTATATAAATTACAATCCAGATTATTCATTCTTTTCTCATACATTCGTGACGTTATATTTTATGTGCTTAGCTGCTTGATGATAAGATATAATACCGACGGTGCCAACAGGCAGCCTACCCCGGTATAGAATGTCGCTGTCATCGCACCGTAGGGAACCAGCTTTGGATCCGTCGCGGCAAGGCCGCCGGATACGCCGCTTGTGGTGCCCATTAGCCCCCCGTAGATCATGGCAGCCGTGGGATTATCAAGGCCAATTCTTTTGGCGACAAGCGGGGTTGAAACCATAACCAATATTGATTTTACCAGCCCCGCCGCAATGCTTAGTGCAATAATTTCAGATGATGCCCCAAGTGATGCGCCGGTAACCGGGCCGATAATATAAGTCGCGGCCCCGGCCCCGATGGTCGTGATGGCGACGGGGTCGGTATAGCCAAAGGCAACGGCCACGCCTGCACCAACAAAAAAGGATAACAACACACCAATGATAATAGATGCCGCCCCAACCACGCCGGCCTTTCTCAGGTCTTCAACATTAACGCCGAAAGCGGTGGCGACGATGGCAAAATCCCTGAACATGCCACCACCCATTATGGCCACGCCAGTCAGCAGTTCTATATCAGCAACTCCCTTGCTGCCGCCGGTATATTGTCCGCTGAAATAGGCCAGTATAAGGCCGGCCATTATCGCAATCGCCGAGCCGTGTAAATGCCCGACAGTAAGATATTTGGATGCCTTATAGGAAAGCCACATGATGACACCAACAAAGACAAACGCAACAAGCAGGCTGTTTTTTTGGGCTATTATATATAATAGGTCAGTCATCCTTTTTAATGTCCCTGTTATTGGATAGGCGCATTAGGGGAGGGATCATGGCAAAGCTGAAAACAACCGCCAGAACACCTGCCGTTATGGCCACTGCCCCCGAAGACATTGCCGCTACCGCATTTTGCTTTGCGGCCATGGCAACGATGATCGGGATATACATAGCACTCCAGAATGTCACGCCTTTCTGACTAATCTCATCCAAATGGAATATTCTTTTGGGAAAGTTAGCCAGCAGAATGAGCAGCAGCATTGCAATACCAACACCGCCCACATTGGACTGAACCCCGATCATGATCCCGATCAGATCACCGGTATATTTTCCAACGAGTGTACAGAAAGCCAAGATGGCAACACCGTAAATGATCATTCAATTCCCTTTATGGTTATGGTATGGTCAGGCCCTCAAAGCGGGCGGCTGATGGGTATAATTCCATCTTGCTGCCTGCTCATAAGCATGGGCTATTTGCAGAACTTCGAAGTCTTTACCTCTTGGGCCAATTATCTGAATTCCCATTGGCAGGCCGTTCTTGTTAAAGCCCACAGGTACATTAATAACCGGACAGCCGGACATGGTGCCGGGTATGACAATTTCCATCCAGCGATGATAACTATCCATATCCCGCCCCGCGACCGTTTTTGGCCAATGAATGTTTTTATCAAATGGAAAGACCTGTGCGGTAGGTAAAATAAGGAAGTCATGGCGCTTAAAGGCTTGTGCTATGGCGCTATAGAAAGCCGCCCTTGCCGCTGTGGCCTGATAGACACCGCTTCCTGATAGATTCCGACCATTCTCAATTTCCCAAATGGCCTCGGATTTTAACAGGGTACGCAATTTCGGATCATCATAAATGGACCCTAAGCGGCCATCTATCCACCAATGGCGAAGATGTTTCCATGATTGCCAAAGGTCGTTCATGGCATAATCTATGGTCGAATTTTCCACGTGGCAGCCGATGTCAGAAAAATGGCTCATGGACTTTTGGCAAAGGTCTAACACGCCCGCCTCCATAGGGTAATAGCCATCCATGTCCCCCAGCCAGCCAATACGAACCCCCTTCATGTCTTTGTCCAGTGGCATGGCGAATTGCCCGGGGTTATCCTGTAGAGACAACGGTGACCTAGGATCATGGCCTGCCATGGTTGAGAGCAATTTTGCAGTATCAGCAACATTTCTGCCCATAGGGCCCAGACAGGCCAACTGCTGATAGAAATTAGTATCGCCTGCCACCCGGCCAACGGAAGGCCGGAAACCGATGACATTATTGAAGGCAGCGGGATTTCTAAGGGAACCCATCATGTCACTGCCGTCCGCTACCGGCAGCATTTTCAGGGCCAGGCTTGTTGCGGCACCGCCACTGCTTCCGCCGGATGTTTTTGTGGGGTCATAGGCACTTCCCGTTGCCCCAAACACTTTGTTGTATGATTGCGAGCCAAGGCCAAACTCCGGTACATTAGTTTTGCCGATAAAGATCGCACCGGATGCGCGTAATTTTTCAACAAAAATACTATCCGCTTGAGCAATATGATCTTTAAAGATAGGTGAGCCGGAAACGGTGTGAATGCCTTTGACATTAGCCAGGTCTTTTACAGCATGGGGGAAGCCATGCATCCAGCCATGATATACCCCCTGCCTAAGGTCGTGATCTTTCTGTTTCGCCTGAGCCAGTAATTGTTCCTGATCCTGACGCAGGATTATAGCGTTCACAGCCGGATTATGGTGGTCAATATGGGCAAGATAAGCCGTCATAACTTCAACACAGGAAACGGTGCGGCGTTTAATTGCCGCAGACAGATCAAGGGCCGACAGGTTAATAATGTCGCTTGAATATTTGCGGGTGGAAACCTTGGAACTTGCCAGAACAGTGGGCGAAAAGGTTGAAGTTACTAGGCCCACCCCCGTCGCAGCAGAAGCCATTAAAAAAGCTCTACGGTTCACTTTATTAGTAAGATCAGTCGACATCTGTACCCCTCTTATTCATAGTGATTATGTAAATCAGCTTATAGAGGTAGGGCTACAATAGCTATCATCTCTATCTTTCTTTAATTTTATTTGACCCTAGCCGTATTATTTCATCATAAATGGTGATGGCGTCGTCTATGGCTATCCCAAGGCTTTGTTTTGAGTATTCCCATCGTGGCAGGATCAGGTCTTCAACTGCAAAACGTTCAAATTCCACATCCAGTCTTGGGGTGGAGGCGCGAAACCTCACAAGAATATCGCGATATTTCTGAGCCAGTTGGCCAGATTTTCTGCGATCAGAGAAATCGCGGTCACCGTCTACATAGATGTAAATGGGTGCCGTATGCAGTAATGCCCTCCCCTTACCATAGGCGCGAATCGTTAACCACTGGGATTGTTGTGGGATGAAAGAATGGCTGAGGGATAGTTCTGAAATGCTTTTCTCACGGGATGCCACCTGTAAGATTTCGCCATGAGCAATCAGCTCGACCCGATCCATCTGATCGAAATCAGGATTGACCTTAACCAATGCTTCTATGGAGACGGGTTCACCGGATTTGACGTTATATTCCACCGCGCGGTTGTCACCGTTAACCGTGAAATCAACCGACATCCAATTTGTGACGAAGGAACGACCCGATTTCAGAGATGCAAACCATGATTTTGCGGTCAGCGGACCGTCCACCTTCCCATATAGTCGTTCGGCACCCGGAAAATCAATATAGGGGTAATCAGATCCGGCACTTGGCAAAAGCTTGAAACCCATATTAAGAAAATCATAAAGATAGCCGACATTCATCATGCCATATTGAAGCATCTCCACAAAATCCACCTTTCCCCGTGGAACATCCAGCGCCAATCCATTAAAAACATTGAAAGCGTCAATCGCCACATGGGCGTAACCCCATAATCCACCATCCTCATGAATATGATCTGGGGTATCATCATAGAGATAATATTCTTCTACGGGCTTATAAAAGCGGGGTATATTAAGACCAATGGTGTGACCCCGGTGGGATGTTCTGGGTGATTCCTGTCCGGAAACCAGCGAAAAATCTTCATGATTATAGGTGCCATTCTTGCCGAATTTATATTGTTTAAAATATATATCCCGGAGGTTAGTGGCTTGCAGAAGATTTGCCACATGAATGTCTTCGGCCTTCATAAAGGCAATGATTGCCTGATTATTTTCAGGGGAGGGACGGCTAATATGAATATGATCATCGCCGGAGAGCCAGTTTCGTGCCTTTAAATCATCAAAGCGTTCCAGCTTGATAGTGAGGGACTGTTTATCACCGGCTGTGATTGTAATATTTTCTTTATGAATTTTATATTCTGGTCCCTTCATGACAAAAACCTGATACTGGCCTTCGGGGATATTGCTGGTGTATTTCCCGTCGACGAAGAAAGCGTATCTTCCTTTATGAGACCATTCATTTGGTATGGATACCATGGGTAGTTCGCGCGTATTTTCAGTATAGCGTTGTACGGGAATGGCATCACTGCCCGCCAGTGGTGACCAGCCGTCTGATTTATAAAGGCCCACACGGGCCGCTGTGGGTTTGCCTGTCTCATCAATAATATTTAATGACAGGGCGGCTTGACTTGTTGGTATAATAGGGACTTCTGCTTTGCGGTAGATTTTCATATCGCAAAGAACCGCTTCGCCACGGCCCCCGGGATGGGTGAGCTGACTGCCAATTCCCCCGATGGCAAGGTCTGTTCCATAATATTTCCGGTTGGCAAATCGTGCCCGTTCAAGTTTTATTGTCTCCTTATGCCATGGGCTGTCACTGATATTATCTTTGAAACGACTCTGTATGGCTGTGGGTTTTACGGCTTGGTCGTAGGACAGGATAAAGCCATCGGTTTCCGGGCGGTAAAAGGTTAAATCCAAAAAAATATCTTCATCGGTATTGAAGGCAAATTTTTCATCAATATTAAAGAGAATATAAGCCCCGATAATGCATTTTTTGCCTTCTCTGAATTCTATACGTGCGGTGGGGCTCCAACTGACAAAATTGTCACCTGCATGAAAATCAAAATTCAGGGAGACCGTAGATTTGATGGCGGGATCGGGGTGCCAGTCATGTTCTATATTTCCCAAAGGCCCTTTTGTATGAGCCCATAGGGTTGCGTTATTAATGGAAAAGAGTAACGCGAGAAAAATTAAAATAAGTCTCATATTATTGTGCCTGTTCTTTATGAACAACCTTGCCGGAGAATAAGGTCATTTCAGCCCTTGTATCTGCAATATCCGTAGGTTTGATGGTGAATGGATTCTGGGAAAGTACAATTATGTTGGCATTTTTGCCAACCTGGATAGAACCAGATACCGCTTCAAGACGTAGAGCCTTTGCTCCATCAATAGTGAATATTTTCAGAGCCTGTTCGAGGTTTATGGCCTGTTCTGGCCACAAAGCCCCTTTGGTTTTCCCGTTCGGGTCCCGCCTTGTTATCATGGCTTCAATACCGATCCACGGGTTCAATGATGCCACAGCCGACGGCCAGTCTGACCCCGCTAGAACAGGCGTTCCAGATTCTATGAAATCACGGATCGGAAAATATTTTTCCGCCCTTTCACCCAGAGCATCAAAAATTGACTGGACGATGGGAGAGGGGTGCCAGAGATAGGGCGATAAATCCGCCACAACATTTAACGTCTTGAAACGTGGCATATCTTCGGGAGAAATAAATTCCGCATGGGCCAGCTCATGACGCAAGTCGGATCGTCCAGAGATTTTATGGGCTTTTTCGATTGCATTTAACGCGACCCTTACAGACCGGTCCCCGGCAGTATGTATTTTTACGGTAAAGCCAAGCTTTTCCAGTTCCGCAACATCTTTCGCCAACGTTTCTTCGTCCACATGCAAAAGCCCAGTGAACCCTTCAGGGAAATCTTCGTGTGGCAGGTAGGGGTCGATCATGGCGGCTGTGCGTGACACGGTAGGAACACCGTCATTTGTAATTTTAACAAACCGCGTATCAACATTTTTTGAGGCAAATTTATCCCTGAGGGTCACAATGCGCTCGTAATCCAGCGGTACTTCGCGGTGACCATAGGGTGTGGAAATGGCAGCCGCCACATGAATGTTTAATTCACCCGCCTGATCCACAGCATGATAGGCTTTGAGGATGGGGTCGCGGGCAATGGCATCTTTAATCCCCGTGATCCCGAAACTATTGGCGATACGGGCCATTTCCCGAACAGCTGCCTGATATTGTGTTGATGTCCAGTCGGGTAATTTGCGTTCCAAGGTTGTCTGGGCCTCTTCTAGTAACAGGCCGTTAGGTTCCCCGGTTTTTTTGTCCCGGACTATGGTTCCCCCTTTGGGGTCTTTGGTGTCCTTGCTTAGACCAATAAGCTGAAGCGCCTTGGTATTAGCCCAGCCGTTATGACCTGAATCGTCGCTGAAATAAACCGCTTTATCCCCAGAATATTGATCCAGCCACTTTCGGGGTGAGGGAATATCATTATTTTCAAAAAAGCTGCTGTCCCAGCGGCCCCCGACAACCCAAACCGCTTCGGGATTCTTTTTAATGCAGTTCTTCAGGGTATGGGCAATATCCGACTGGGTAGCTGTAAATTCAAATTTACAGCTGAATAAATTGGCAATGGCGCCTTCGGTTGGATGGCTATGGCCATCATTGAGGCCGGGCATGGCCATGCGGCCTTTCAGGTCAATGATCTGTGTATTTTTTCCAGCCAGTTTTTGTATGTCTTCCGTTGAGCCGACAGCGATAAATTTTCCATTTTTAATGGCGACAGCATTGGCTTTTGGCTGGGCGTCATTCATGGTATAAATAAAGCCGTTAATCAGAATTTTATCGGCATCAGCCGCTTGGGTAGAGCCTAAACCCAAGACAAATATCGTCAGTGTGAGACAGAGCAGCTTGATCATATTCTATCCTTAAAAATAAAGACGGGCCATGCCAGAATGACATGACCCACTATTATGAAATATCAGAAGTCGTAGGAAAGGGTGATACCAACGGTCCGTGGCATACCTACACTGCGGACGAATGGTCCATTACCGCCAGTAAATGCAGATGGATAATAATATTCATCAAACAGGTTTTTACTCCAGATCATGAGAGACCAATTGGCATCCGGATTGGATATCATTGCCCGCGCATTCACCACAACATAAGCTTCTGTTGCCCCCTCAGGCTGAATTCCGCCCGTGGTGCTGTCTTTAAAGTTGGCATCTGCACCAAGTTTCATGACAAGGTTGCTGGAAATATCCCATTCATATTCTATACCTCCATTAAGCTGCCATCTGGGTGTCATGGCCAATTCCATGCCTGAGACATCTACGGTTTCTACAACAGGCCAACTGCTGGTAGGCGAAGTGGCAAACCATTCAATGATTTTTGATTTAAGGTAAGACGCGCCAAAATTAACATACCAGCCTTCAGCAGGTACCCATTGCATTTCAAGTTCTGCACCATAAATTTCGGATTTAGGCACATTGGTGATACCACTGATATTACCCACAAAGGCAACGGCGATATTCTGTTCCTGCTTGTCTTTGTAATCATAATAAAAGGCTGATGCGTTTAACTGCATGGCACCCTCAAGAAGGGTTGATTTCAAACCCGCTTCAAAAGAGGTGATCCGCTCTGCCTTATAAGGCTCGAGCTGTAGTGTGGTGTTGGAGTTTGCACCGTTAAAGCCACCGGATTTAAAACCATTTGAGACGGTAGCATATACCAGAAAGTCATCAGTAATGGCATAATCCAAACCAACTTTAAACATCGCTCTGTTGGTTTCTATGCTTCTGGTAAAGACATGGAAAGCATCGTTAGCATTCGGTGTGCCCAGAAGACCAAAAATGAAATTTGGAGATGTGGGGTCATCATCAATAGTGCCACAATCTCCCGGGGCCAAAGTTGTTCCAAAAAGAGTATTCAGGAAGCCTGAAAGTGTACCTTCCTGTGCGTCGAATGTACATCCTGACCAGGTGCGGTCCTCTTGGGTATAACGGGCACCAAGTGTCACCCGCAGCTTGTCTGTTACATTATATTCAACATGACCGAAAATAGCTTGTGAGTCTGTTTGTTGATCATATTTGGTATGAAGCTGTAGAATAGGCGACAGCACAAATGGCATAGCATTGAATGGAATTGAGCCGTTGCCAAATATTGAATCTGACATAAAGTAATTATAAAACTCTACCATTTGATCATCAGAATAATAGGCCCCGGCAATCCAGGATATATTTTCAGTTTCCCCATCAAGGCGAAGTTCTGAGGAAAAAACCTCTAAATCAGTCGTATTGATGTTACTGGAATCATTAGCTGACGTGCCGTCCCAATCATTGGTCTCGGCACGATTAAATTTGTCATAGCCGGTTATTGAGGTCAGTGTAATGTTCTCGGAGATATCCCATTCCAGCTTGATGGAGACACCTTTTATCTGATTGTCGCGCTTGGGACGAAGATCAAAGACTTTGCCATTGGGGTCTGTATAGCTATTTGTCCAGTCAGCGGCCCGGTTGTCGCCCGTTGAATACCACGGCGGTGTTTCTCCGCTGACAACAAAGGGAAATAATTGACGATATGGGTTATTAAATTCATCAAGACCGATCAGGCGTCCATCATATGCTGTACTGGCTTTATTTTCAGACTGGTCGTTGCTGTAGTGAGCATTTATCAACACACTAGCCGTTTCGCTCAACTCAATATCAAACATTGCGCGCAGGGAGTAGACGTCTTTCTTACCCAGCGTATCATCACGGGTCAGACTTTTCTGCCATCCTTCGCCCGATTGCGTGGTTTTAAAAGCAAGACGCCCGTTAATATTATCTGTTATCGGCCCGTTAATATAGCCCTCAACATCCAATGTTTCAAAACTACTGAAGCCAACGGTCAATCCTGCTCCGGCTTCGCCCGTTGGTTTTTTGCTGATAAAATTAATCTGACCACCCGTCGTATTACGACCATAGAGATCACCCTGTGGCCCTTTCAGGACTTCAACCCGATCCAGATCAAAAACAAGTCCCCGGCTCATCACGGTATAAGGCATTGATATTTCATCAAAATATAGGCCAACTGTGGAGGATGCAGCGGTTGAATAATCCTGAAAACCAATGCCGCGAATAGTGTAAAGTGGGACGCCTGTAGCCGCCGTATCATTGACCGTCAGGCCGGGGGTTATCTGGGCAATATCCTCAGATGTGGAGATGCCACGCTCTTTCAATAGCTCGCCTGTAAAAGCAGTCACTGTGAAGCCGACATCATTTATGCCCTGTTCACGCTTTTGCGCTGTAACCATAATTTCTTCAATTGCTTTGTCGGCTAAAGCGGGTGCTGCGGGCATAAGTATTCCCACTGACAACGCTGTTGAAAGTAATAAAATATTGCGTGTAGAATATCTTGTTTTTTGTCGCTTGTTCATAGTTCCATTTCCTTTATGTATAATTCCCTATTATTTGGGATGTTTTGCTTTCCTTATCTTCCAATGGGAAGGTGGAAATTATTTTGTTGGTATTATGTGATATTAAGTTCTCAGATTATTCAGCAGTTTTTCTGCCTCCTTAAGTGTTTGATCCTGATGGGGTTGTAGTTCCTGTCCGCCCAATGCCTCAAACAAGGCCATGAAGGGGTCGTCTGTATTGGTCTTGATGCCGGACATTGTTTCTATAACGGCCAAGCCAAAGAAGGGGACGGTGGCATCATTATAGCCGCCTTCGTGGCACATCACGACACGACCGGAACATAGGTCATCTGCGGCCTTCAGAAGTTTTTCAGTTAAGCTGCGATAGCCGTCACTATGCATCATCATGCGGCCCAGAGGATCATGGGCACCGGCATCAAAGCCGGAGGGTACGATGATCAGGTCTGGTTTGAATTTATATAATGCCGGGATAACCACACGGTCATAGGCCGCTTCGTATGCGCCGACGCCGCTGCCCGCAGGCAGGGGAATATTGATATTATATCCGGCCCCGGCTCCTTCGCCATTATCGGTGAGGTCGCCGCTATCCGGCGGGAAGCATCGGTCCTGATGAATTGATATGGTTAGAACGGAGGGGTCATTCCAGAATATTTTCTCGGCCCCATTACCGTGATGAACATCCCAGTCAATGAAAGCTATTTTCCCGACCCCTCTTTCATTTTGGGCATATTTTGCGGCAATGGAGGCATTTGAAAAAAGGCAAAAGCCTTTACCTGTATCCGGTTCCGCATGATGGCCGGGAGGGCGGACCAAGGCATAAGCGTTATCCACCTTGCCATCCAGCACCGCATCAATTGCCGCCATGACGCCACCAGCGGCCAGTTTTGCAATATCAAAGCTGCCCTTGCCAAAGGGTGTAAGCATGCCGGCATCACCGCCGATTTCATCGCTCAAGGCTTTGATCTGATTCATATAATCCGCCGTGTGAACTTGAAGAATATCCTCCTCACTGGCGGCATAAGCTTCAATCTGATGTAGTTGTTTATAAAGTCCACTCACTTCCAGAAGGTTTTTGAACCGCCGCTTTGTTTCGGGGTTTTCCGCATGAGTGCCGGGCTGCACCGGAACGCCGGGCGGCAAGACACCGGAATGGGTACCTGTATCGTGCCACATATAAATTTCTTGCCATACAAAGCCTGTTTTTTTTGTCATTCTAATTCCTAATATATTTTTCATTCCAAAGACTGGTTTCAGGATGTCGCGCCACCCACGGCGCAGCTTGTTCCAATTGTGATGACAGGCGGAAAAGGACATCCTCGCGCCCAGCCCCGCCGATGAATTGTGTGCCAATGGGAAGACCTGTTGCCGACATGCTGAGCGGTAGAGAAATTGCCGGTTGTCCTGTCATGTTAAACAGGGCGGTAAAGGGGGCGAAAGAGAAGATATGATCAGTCCAGCCATGGGCACCCAATGTGGGATCATTGGCATTATAGGTACCAATTTTTTGAGGTAGTAACGCTGTGGTCGGCGTGATCAGAATATCATATTTCTCGAAAAATCCGGCTGTTTGGCGGCTGGTCATATTCATGATGGCAAAGGCATTGACCATGTCCGTTGCTTTCAGGCCAAGACCATATTCATAACAGGCCAGTGTGGTGGCCTCCAATATATCGCCCGTTGGGTTCTGTCCGGTCATTTCGGCTATCTGGCTAACCCACGCTGCAATATTTGCGCACCAGAAAGTAATGGTTGCTTCCTGAAAATTGTCATAGTCAAATAGGGGAGAAGCTTCTTCCACATGGTGGCCTAGATCTGCGCAGAGAAGGGCTGCTCTCTTAGTCTTTTCTGCTATTTCTGCATCTACGTGCACGCCGGACCAGGCTTTGCTTGTGAAGCCGATTTTTAAGGGCGCACATTTCTGGTCCAGCTCGGATAAATAGGATTTTTCTGGGCGAATAATGGCATAGGGATCACCAGACATCGGCCCTTCCGTTGCCTCTAATATGGCGGCGCAATCCCTTAAGCTTCGCGTGACAACATGCTCAATACCAAGCCCATTTAAACCCTCCCCCGCATCGGGCCCTATGGGGGTGCGTCCCCGGCTAGGTTTTAATCCTACCAGTCCACAACAGGCCGCCGGAATACGAATGGAACCGCCACCGTCATTGGCATGCGCGACCGGCACCACACCGGATGCCACCATGGCAGCAGACCCGCCGCTTGACCCGCCCGGCATCATGTCTGTGTTCCATGGGTTCCGTGTTGGTCCGTTTAAAAGGGATTCGGTTGTTGTGCAAAAACCCATTTCCGGTGTTGCGGTCCGACCCAATGTAACAAGGCCAGCTTCTTTAAATTTTGTTGCCAGATCTGTATCATGAGGGGCTATCATATCCTTGCAAAGGCGGGAGCCCATTTCATTCTTGCGGCCTTGCTGGTGAAGAATTAAATCTTTAATAAGAAACGGCACACCGGCAAAGGGAGCATCATTGACACATCCGCTGTCTAAATTATCCAGAGGATATTCAAAGATCTCAAGAACGCCATTCAGCTCAGGGTTTAATTCACCAATAGCCTTGAAAGCCAGTTCAGCTAATTCAATAGCTTGAACTTCCTGCTTCCTGACAAGGGAAGCAAGGCCCAAGGCATCATAGTTGCGATATTCTGATAACTTCATATTCCTCCGGACCATTTTTATAAAAAGGGGAGCCAGATGCGGGTCTGGCCCCTGAGTTTTTTATGAGATGATTGAAGATATCCTGAAGATTAGAAACATACCCGACCCGAAAGGGGGGTCGCTTGAAAAATAGTTAACCCACCCAAAAGTAGGGGATGGCTATATCACACGACCAGTTTAAGTTCCTGAGCCGCCAGAACAGCAGAGGTTCTGTTATTCACGCCAAGTTTTTCAAAGATATTTTTGATGTGCCATTTAACGGTATTTTCTTTGATTTTAAGTTGTTTGCCAATTTCCGCATTACTTTCCCCGGCGGCAAGCAGTGACATGACATCCAGTTCGCGTTGGCTTAATTCCGCCAGCAGTAAATAGTTGCCGCCAATGGCTTTGCGCGCTGAAACAGTAGCGGCATTGCCCAGCCCTTCCACTAGCCGGTTAATATATCTGTTATCTTCAGTTGTTGATTTCTGTTTCGAAATTATGGCTTGAAGGAGGGGGGCTATAATGTCGCCTTCATCAAGAAAAACGCGGGTAAATTCTTCCGAGCGAGCCATATTTAAGGCCTGTTCAAAACTAACTATAGCCTGATCTTTTTTTCCAATTTGCCAATGGGTAACAGCCTTGAGAATGAGACATTCAAGAACCCGTTTTGTACGGCCAACATTGGTGGCGAGTATAAAAATATGGTCAATGAGTTTCAAGGCATGGTAATATTCTTCAAGCGTAAATAGCAAACGGACCTTAATTAATAATTTCAGGCATAAAACCCTGTCCCATTTCTGTAATTGAAAATCTTCGTCCTGTTCACCCATGGATATGGCAGCAAGGCCGGCACGGGCGATGGCCTGCGCCAGTTTATCCTGTTTAACAAGGAAGCGGATGGCTTCATAATCGGTCAGGATGGCCAGTCGGTATAGCTGGTCATCGCGACAGATATTGCGGGCTCTTTCCAACTGTTTCCACGCTTCTTCGCTCTCACCGGTTATTTGTAATATTCGGGCATAGGTACATAGCCCTAGAATGGGTGCTTCTGCCTGCCCACATTCGATAACCCGGTCAATATTTTTCTCCATGAGCTCTTTTGCTTCGTCTATTTTATTCCATTCATAGAGGACGCACCCACGATACAGGCGGGCATTTGCCGCCCCGGATGAACGGGGCAAGCGGTCTTTGATCGCCCAGTCTTCGGCTTGCAGGAATAAAGCATGGGCCATATGAAGTTTTCCCATGGCCGCTTCATTCATACCCATAAAACAATCTGAATAAATCTTTCCATATATGGCTCGCGCCTGACCGTGACAATGGCGGGCTTTGAGAAGGGCGCCCTTTGCCTGACTGAATTCACTCAGGGCATAGCAGGCATAGCCCAACATATTATACATGACGCCTGTGATGAAAGAATTCTCGGCAAAGTCTAATTCCAGAAATTTTAAACATAATATTTTAGCGCGTTCCACGTCATCGGATGCTACGGCGACACCTATTTTCAAGACTTTTAGTTCGGCGCGGATATTTTTAAGATTCTCGCCCGATAATAAATTGGTCTGCGCTTGTCTTTCTATTATTTCTTCTGCCCGGTATGCGGCACTGGCGGCTTCTACAGACCGCCGCATGTGAAATAGAGCCCAGCAGAGATACATGGGTATCCGGTATCTTTCGCTGGCGATATGGGCCGGAATTCGCGTGAGCCAATCTTGTAGTAACGGCATTTGCCCGCGCGCTGTGAAAGTGCTGGCATGTTCTTCAATTAAAGATGCAGAAAGTTCATAATCCTGTGCTTCAAGAGCATAATTTACGGCCTCCGTTACAGAGCCATATTGCAGGAACCATTGTGCCGCTTTGATGGTCAGTTCCTTTTTCAGGCCGGGGTCTTGCCTTTCCAGCCGAACCCGCAGGAAATCCTGAAACAAGTGATGATAACGATACCATCCATTTTCTTCATTCAAAGGTGTAATGAACAGATTTTTATCTTCGAGATTCTCGAATATTTCCCGGCTGTTATGAATGTCCAGCATCCAGTTGCAGACTTCTGCATTCATCCTGTCCAACACGGATGACTTTAGTAGAAAACTTTGATTCTCCTCACTTTGAAGGGCAAAAACATCGGCCGCAAGATAATCCATTATGTCGCGGAAATTACCGGATATTACTTGCATCAGGTCCTTATTATGGCGCTTATCTTTTAAAATCAATGATACAAGTTGTAGTCCTGCAATCCAACCTTCTGTCTTGGTTTGCAACCCGGTAATAAGCTTGTCGGTCAGATTTAGCTGATGGGCGATACGTAAAAACTCGCGGGTTTCCGTTACAGAAAACCGCAGATGATAATCTGTTATTTCCTGAAGCTCATTCTGTGCTTTGAGAGAAGATATGGGCAGGGAGGGTCTGGTCCTGCTTGAAATCACCAATCTGAAATTAGCTGGGGCATGGGATAAGAGATAATCCACTATAAACCCGGCCTCGCGCCCATCCACAAGGTGATAATCATCCAGAAACAGTATGATCTGCCTGTCTATATGCGTCATTTCATTGATCAGGGCTGTCATTACCCTGCTGGTTCGGTTAAGGGTCTGACTTTCCAGAATAATTGCTGCTTCGTCGGTGCATAATGTTCCATCATGGCTTAAGGCCGTGACTAGATACTTTAGAAAACGAAATTCATTTCTTTCATCAGCATCCAATGATATCCAGGCCCGGCATGCATTTTGGTCCCCAAATCCGTGGAAAAGCGATGTAATGAAGGTTGTTTTGCCAAAGCCGGCACCGGCGGAAATGAGCGTCAATCTTTTAACGTCATTGTCCATAATTGTTGCCATAAGGTCAGTGCGTGCGATTAACGCCTGCCTTAATACGGGCGGTGCAAGTTTTGTAATTATGACATCTTTGGATAAACTCACATAATTCCCTAAACTTTATAATATTGATTAAAAGGTACAGGCTGAATTGGAAAACGTCAAATTAGCTGTTTTAAGCGGGGATGGAAATTATATAAAAAGATATCTCTCTCCGGTTCGGATCCGAGAATATTGGCGCGCCCGACAGGATGAAAAAGAGAACTGGGTGGTTTTGGTTCAATGTATCAAATAATGGCCCGTAAAAAAGTTATCCCCGCCTACTATATAGTTGACGGGGACAGAGCTTTACGGAAATAAATTCCTTATCACAACAACGCTTTTCACACCGATTTGTTGTAATCACAGTAAAACAGTTTTATAAAAAGTAATCAACAAAAAAAGTGGGGATTTCGTTATGGTTCAGATAATTGGTATTGATACGGGTATCGCCAGCGTCGGCTGGGCGGTGCTTGATTTATCAGATGAAGAAATAATTGATGCGGGGGTCAGAATATTTGAGGCGGCAGAAAATGGCAAAGACGGAGCGTCCCTTGCCATGCCCCGGCGCGTCAAAAGGCTAGCCCGGCGCATGGCAGATCGCAAACGGCGGCGAAAAATACGCATCCGGCACCTGCTCCTGTCTCACGGCTTTACGGCAGACGACCTCAGACTGCCTAAAAAAGGCCGGAAGACTGGTACCATCACCGCACCCGACGTATGGCAATTGCGGGCGGAAGCCCTTACCCGAAAACTTATCCCCCATGAATTAGGGCAGATTTTGAGCCATATCAACAAAAGACGCGGCTTTAAATCAACCCGTAAATCTGACAGCGTTCAGGGCAGCGAGGCGGGCGTGATGTTAAAAGACGCCGCCGCCTTACAAGAAGCACAAAAGGACGCAAAAGCAGAAACCATAGGGGCATATCTTTCGATACAGGATAAAAGACGCAATAACCCCAGTGCCTATAATCACACCGTCACCCGTGACCTTCTGGCTGAGGAAGTGAGGATTATTTTTGCCCATCAAAAAGACCTTGGCAATGCCCTTGCCACGGATGACCTGTGCGATGAATTCCTTGAACAAGCTTTCACCCAGCGCCCCTTGAAATCCAGCCATGATCTGGTCGGCCCTTGCGAATTTGAAGAAGATGAACGCCGTGCTGCCAAAATGACCTATAGCAATGAATTGCGCGTCTGCTGGGAACGGCTGAGCAGTCTTTCAGTGGTAACTGGCGGCAAAGGGCGTTCCCTGTCACTGGACGAAAAAAGAACCCTGATTGAGGCGGCCCATAAACAAAAACAGGTGACCTTCAAGAAAGCCCGTGATCTTCTTGAAATAAATGACAACAGCACCTTTAACTTGGCTTCTTATCGTAAAATCAGGGGCGAGGACCAAAGCTGGGCAGAAATTGTCAAGACCGCCGAAAAGGTTGGTTTGATCAAGCTTGAAGGTTATCATAAAATCAAGACCGAGCTTAAGAAATCAATGTCGGAACAAGAGCTTATGACATTTATGGGTCGGGCTGATATTCTGGATGAACTGGTTGAGATCATGGCTTTCAATGATGACAGGAAAGAAATCTTTAAACTTACCGCTGATTTGCCCCTGACCACAGAACAGTTGGAGGCTATCATGCCTTTGAACCTGTCTGGTACGGCGGGTCTTTCTCTGAAAGCAATCCGCAATATTCTGCCGTTCCTTGAGCAGGGCGAGGTCTATTCCGTAGCTTGCGAAATGGCGGGCTATGATCATAGCGAACGCCGTGAAGGTGCCTATCAGAAACTGCCCCCCTTTCTACCAGAATTCGGCGTAGATGTGCGGAACCCTCTGGTTCTACGCGCCCTAAGCCAGACCCGCAAGATGATCAATGCCCTGATCAGAAAGCATGGTATGCCCGATTTTTTCCATATTGAAATGTCACGGGAACTGGGCAAAAACTTCAAGGACCGAAAAGACAAAGAACGTGAAATCCAGAAAAACCGTGCCAATAACGAAGAACTTAAAAAACATGCAGAAGAAATATTTGGCCGGTCATTAAGTGGTGAAGATTTTGCTAAATATAAGCTATGGAAAGAACAAAATGGTTATTGCGCCTATAGCGGTTCATATATTGATCCCCTAGAGTTGTCTGATAGCATAGCAACCCAAGTAGATCATATCCTGCCCTATAGCCGGTCTTATGATAACAGCTGGTTTAACAAGGTCATCTGCTTTGCCGATGAAAATCAGGAAAAGGGAAATCAGACCCCCGTTGAGTATTTTGCCGCCAAAGGCCGTTCAATGAATGGTCTGGAGGATTTCGCCAAACGGCTCCGCAATCCCGATAAATCAAAACGGTTGCTCATGGAAAATTTTGATGAGGATAAACAGGAAGAATGGAAATCCCGCCACCTGAATGACAATCGCTATATTTCACGTCTGCTGAAAGAGCATATGGAACGCTATTTGGAAAACCCCCATGAGGAAGGTAAAATATTCGTAAAAACCCGTAACGGGGCCTTAACCAGCAAACTACGCCATGCCTGGGGTTTGGGCTTGAAAGACCGGGAAGAAAATGATCGCCATCATGGTCTGGACGCCATCATCATTGCCGCCGCAACCCAGAGCCATGTGCAAGCCATGACCAACTGGAGCAAACGCCATCGGTCAAACCATCCGGATCAGCCGAATTTTTATCCCCCAAAACCGTGGGATACATTCCGTGACGATGCGCTGGGGATGATTGATAATATTTTTGTTACAAGACAAGTAAATCGAAAGCTCACCGGCGCTATCCATGAAGATACCATCAAAAGCCTGCGCCATGATGAAGAGGGACAGTCATATGCGGTGAAGCGGGTGTCGGTTGGATCCCTGAAAGTCAAAGATCTTGAAAATCTGGTGGATGTAAAACTGGTAGGTGGCGTGGCAACGGGCCGCAATGCTGCTCTGTATAATGTCCTGAAAGACCGTCTGGATGAATTTGACGGCAAGGCGGACAAGGCATTCGTTACCCCTGTTCATATGCCGTGTAAGAATGGTCAGGGGCCGGTAATCCGTTCCGTGCGGCTGATCACCAATGATCGCAGTGGTTTTCCCGTACGAGAGGGCATCGCCAGCAACGGCGATATGGCCTATGTCAAGGTCTATGAAAAAGCCGGAAAATTTTATCTCTGCCCTGTATATATTAAAGACGTGATGGCGGGGATTGAGCCTAATCGGGTGATTAAGGCCTATCAAAAAGAAGAAGACTGGCCAATTGTGGATGAAAATTATACCCATAAATTTGATCTTTATAAGAATGATTATGTGAAGCTTGAGAACAAAAAAGGTGTGATTGTGGAAGGCTATTATGTTTCTACACATAGGGGTGTTGGAACGGTTAAAATTCGTTTCCATGATCGTAGCGTTAAAGATCGTGAACCGGGGGTGCAAAGCATGAAATTTTTTAAAAAGTATCATGTAGATTTATTTGGTAACCGCTCTAAAATTTCATAGTTAATCAAAGTTTAACTGATTGTATTGTATAAACACCTCAACTTATACTGGTTGGGGAGTTTATAATGTCTTGGCGGACCTTACTTATTCAGCAAAAATGTCATCTGTCCAAAAAAGATGAGCAACTGAACTGTAAACGAGAAGACGGCATTGTTTCAGTGCCAATCGAAGATATCACCATCATCATTCTGGAAACACCGCAAGCTACAATTACCTCATCTCTGCTTGCCGAATTGCAGGAACAGAATGTGGTTCTGATCACCTGTAATAGCAAACATATGCCTAATGGCCTGTTGTTGCCGTTCCTGCCCCATTCCCGTGTCAGCGAGGTCGCTTTTCTGCAGAATCAGTGGAGCAGTCCGTTCAAAAAACGCTGTTGGCAGAAGATCGTCAAAGCCAAGATTATTAATCAGGCGCGATCACTGGAAATTTCAGGCCGGAAGAATGTCTCGACCCTGCGTCACATGGCCAGACGGGTGGACTCCGGCGATCCCAAAAACAAGGAAGCCCAGGCGGCTCGGAAATATTGGTCGAGCCTGATGGGTAACGGCTTTGTCAGGGGAGCAACAGATTTTGCCAATAATGCACTTAATTACGGATATATGGTTCTGCGGGCCGTGGTGGCCCGGTCATTGGTGAGCTATGGCTTGCTGCCGTGCTTTGGGCTTCATCATGATAATAACCTGAATGCCTTTAACCTTGCAGACGATATTCTGGAACCCTTCCGGCCTATGGTTGATCAGGAGGTCATTAAAATCCTGAAAAATTTTGATGGTAAGGATGATGATTTATCCCGTGACGTCAGGCAAGAGCTTGCCCGGCTGGCCACGCTACAGGTTCTGATAAATGGTGAAGTGCAGAATATGACCAATGCGACGGATGTGACAGCCTATAGTCTGGTCAATGCCATTCGGGAAAAGGACCCCACCCTTCTGAAACTGCCTGATTTTGTGATATGAGTGCGCAAGGGAACCAGTTTATGTGGATATTTGTAATGTTTGACCTGCCAACAACCACAAAAAAAGAACGCCGCCATGCCACCCGCTTTCGAAAGTTTCTGTTAAAAGACGGATATATGATGCTTCAATATTCCATATATGGTAGGATATGCAATGGGACGGAACGTGTGCAGAAACATGTCAAACGTCTGGAAATGATCCTGCCGCCAAAAGGCAGTATCCGGGCACTGCAAATCACTGACCGACAGTATAAAAATATGAATATTTTGCTCTCAAATGCCGAAAGATTCGATGAAGACGACCCAAAATACAACAGCGAACAGCTCCTTTTACTATGAGCCATCCGCCATTATATCAATAAAATCAAACTCTTACACAAAATCCAGCATATCATAACGGTGTGAAAAGGGAAGCTATGACGACACGCCGGGATGGGTGAATAAATGGTTCAGCATATCATAACGGTGTGAAAAGGGAAGCTATGACCTCGTCACGCTCTGCTGCATAGCAAAGGCAAGCATATCATAACGGTGTGAAAAGGGAAGCTATGACCTCAATAATGTTGTTTTCAAGTGGCTCAATAGCATATCATAACGGTGTGAAAAGGGAAGCTATGACAAATTTTATTGACTAAGTCTTTGTTTTATAAGCATATCATAACGGTGTGAAAAGGGAAGCTATGACGCAATTCAAATATAGTATTTATTAGATTGAGTTATGTAATTTTTTAGGTAGGTGACATCAAGCTGCTACCGTTAATGGTTGCTGCGATATTTATGTGTTAAAATTAAATAGAAATGATCATAATTAGACTTCTATTGTCATAGCACTACATTCTGAAACCCTTTATTCCCTGCCATTTTCTAGTCTTTGGTCGTTGTCATGAAGTGCAACAGCGCATCCAGTTTAGCGTTGGACGCGGCCCGAGCCATCACCTTCCATGAGCTTTACCACTTCATCGCGGCTGACACGGTTAAAGTCCCCGGAAATGGTGTGTTTAAGGGCACTTGCGGCAACGGCAAAATTCAGGGCGTCGGACCGGTCTGAATAGAGATTTAATCCTGCAATCAGGCCAGAGGCAAAACTGTCCCCGCCTCCGACACGATCCACAATGTCGGTAAGTTCATAATGTCTTGATAAATGAAACCCGTTTTCGTCACGCAGACAGGCCGACCAGCCGTTACGGTCCGCACTATGGCTTTCCCGGAGGGTAATTGCCATCACAGAAAGATTTGGAAATATTTCCATCATACGTTCTGACAGGGCTTCATATTTGGCCGTATCCAGTTCGCCGCTTTCCACATCCACATCTGCTGAAATTCCCAGCGATTTCTGACAGTCTTCTTCATTGGCAATACCCACATCGATATATTTAACCAGTTCGGTCATGACTTCAGGTGCTGTTTTGCCGTACTTCCATAATTTTCCCCGGAAATTAAAATCACAGGACACAGTCACACCATGCTCTTTGGCCGCCTTCATGGCTTCCAGAGACATATCAGCCGCGCACTGGCTTAGTGCCGGTGTGATGCCGGTGATATGCAGCCATTTGGCACCTTTATAAATTTCATTCCAGTCAAAATCCCCCGGACCGCATTGTGCGATGGAGGATGCCTCGCGGTCATAAATCACTTTGCTGGGACGTTGGTTGGAGCCAGTCTCGAGGAAATAAATGCCAACCCGCGAACCTGAACGGCGGATCATGCTGGTATCAACCCCGAAGCTGCGTATTTCGCGGATACAGGCCTCACCAATGTCATTGTCGGGCAGGGCGGTGACGAAGGCGGCATCAAGGCCATAATTGGCCAAGGCCACGGCCACATTGGCTTCGCCCCCGCCAAATGTGGCTTCCATGGAAGGGTTTTGGAAAAAACGTTCATGGGCGGTGGTTTTCAGGCGTAACATAATTTCGCCAAGGGTAATAAAATCGGCCATGGAGGGCTCCTTATCTTAAGAACATTGAAAGGTTATTTGGATCTTGCGGTATGGGCAATATTTACCGCTTCACGGGCAAGACGTGTCACGGTTTCAAAATCGCCTGTTGCAATGGCATTTGCAGGTGTGATCCAGCTTCCGCCACAGGCAATGACGGAGGGCACGTTCAAAAATTCGGGCAGGTTTGCCGCCGATACGCCGCCAGTAGGCATGAAACGCATATCACGAAATACCGATGACAAGGCCCTTAGCATCGGAATGCCGCCTGAGAGAGAGGCCGGGAAGAATTTTACGGCTGTTAAACCCAAATTATAGGCGCGCTGGGCTTCCGTCGCCGTTGATATGCCAGCATAGAGAGGAAGGCCAGCGGCCCTGGCCACGGCAAAGACACCCTCATCAAGACCGGGGGAGACAATGAATTTTGCCCCCGCCTCTACAACGGCCTCGGCTTGTGTGGCGCTTAATACAGTTCCTGCTCCGGGAATAACCTCATGTACCTCTGAGGCGATGGTGCGTAAACATTCAAGAGCAGCGTCCGTACGAAGAACGACTTCAACCACCTTTAGACCTCCTTTAGCGAGAGCGCGGGCAATTTCAACGGCTATTGCGGGGTTATCGGCTTGAATTAGGGGCACGATAGATATGGTTTCTAAGAGCGTTTCTATTGGTGTGGCCATTTTAGCATCCCGGTTGGAAAATAATTTAAAATAAGACTTGATAAGTTCCAAGTATGAAACTATGTTTATATTATGGATATTATTAAACTTGTGCTTTAATAGAGTCAAGTGATACTTCCGCACATTAATGATAAGGAAACCTCCTTATGGCCTCTGTCACAAAAGCATTTACTATTTTATCCCATGTAAGCGGAGCAGGAGGGCGCGGCTTGTCTTTTGCAGAGATTGTACGGCAAACTGATCTGCCAAAAGCATCAACACATAGGCTGTTGAAAGAAATGGTTGAGATTGGTGCTTTGTCCTTTGATTCGCCGACAAAAAGTTATTGTTGTGGCCTACTTCTTGCGCGACTTGGGGCAGGTGTTACGGCAGAATATGATATCCGTGTAAAAGTTCGCCCTTATCTTGAAAAGTTGCAGGAAATAACAGGCCAAGTGGTGACCCTTGGTATTTTAAATGGTGATGCGGGGGTTTATATTGATAAGGTTGAAGGTAATGGCTTTGGTATTCGCCTGCATTCTGCAATTGGCAAGGCCTTTCCTTTGCATGCCACCGCCATGGGCAAAATTTTGCTGGCCTTTAATGATGGCGTAGCAATAAAAAATAAACTTATTGCATTTACCGATAATACTATTACCGGTCATGGGAAATTAACAGCGGAATGCAAAAGAGTCCGCGAACAGGGCTTTGCCCTTGATAACGAGGAAATCACGCGGGGTCTGGTCTGTATTGCGGCACCCATATATGGCGCTGATGGTAGTTGTGCCGGGGCGATCAGTTGCACGGCACCGAGCTATATATTAGATGACGGTAGTATTGACACGATTAAGGCCGCTGTCACCAAACAGGCCGCAAGAGCCTCATTATAAAATAACGTGAGAGCTTCTATAAGTGATGGATAATGATAATGAAAAGTCAAAGAAGTTAAGAAATATTATACAAGTATAGTGGCGAGAACAATCCAAGTTAAAGAAATTTTTGTGGATATGAATATTGCTGATTTCTTCGCACTCTTTAGGAGATTAGAAGTAATGCTCTCCAGCGCAGGTCTTATTGAAGGCAAGACCTATACACCCGCCTAAGAAAAACTGGAGGGATTTAAAGGGCGCGGGTCACTTTATTTGAAATCTAATATCACGCCGTGTGGCAGATGAATATCCGTGTTCGATGCGGCAATGTGGATGGGGCATGATTATCGGGGTGAAAAAGCCACGGCAGCGGTAGTGCCCATTTTAAATGAGAGTAGTGGACAAGGCAAGATAGGGGCGAGAACTGGGTTGAGGTTGTGAATATTTTATAGAATAACTAAAAAATCATCAGTCTTAAAATGGTTTGGATTGGCATCGAGGGCTGGAGTTAAACTCAAGTTTTATATGAATTATTTGTC
>JAJFIQ010000025.1 GCA_021774785.1 Emcibacter sp. | reverse complement strand
AAGACAGGCGGTTTGCTTTCTGTGGCACTTTCCCTGAAGTCACCTTCGCCGGCCATTAACCGGCACCGTTCTTCCGTGGTGCCCGGACTTTCCTCTCCTGTATAAATACAGCAGCAGCCATCCGACCATCTGGATAAGATGGTGATAATCTAATTCATGACTAAAAAACAGGAAAAAATAATTCTGGGTTATGTCAGACCCACTGACAATTCCCCAAGTGCCTTGCGTACCACATCAACAGGATCACAGAATTTCAGGCCCATAAATTCCCCGGCACACCAAACAACTCTGGTATTCAGGGTGATCTGATTCTTGATTTTTACCGAAGTTTCTGTACCACAGGCCAATGGCAATGACATTTTCAGCCGCAGGCCGCCCAAAGAAATATCATAAAGCATCGAACGAAATTCATATTCCCCCACGTATAAGGTCGCTGGCCAGACAACAGTCCGCCTTTTATTCGCCCTCATACATTGCAATCCCTGCCTTATATTGCTGACTTTTTTTGCGTCTTTTTTAACAGACGTACCAGACATCCATTACTCCTTCGTGCACACAAACGACCAATTTAAAGGGGTATTTTAGGCCGCAAGTATTGATAAAGCTTTAATAGCGCCCTTAATTGTTGATAAAATTGACCAGCATCTTGCCTTCAGCGTAAAACTCAGGCACATTGCCACAAAAGAAAATCGAAATATCAAAAACCATCTGGATATAAATACATGATCAGAAATACTATCGCAACGCTGCTATTCACCGGGTTGATCACCAGTTTTACGACAGGATGTTCGGGCGATGATGAATATATATTTGAGCATGGCCCTGCCGGCCCAAATACTGAAAAAACGTTAGATACACTGCCGGAAGGTTTACGTCCAGATAACGCCAAGGCCAGCCATACCAGTGAAACACTAGAGCCGGATCAATAATCTCTGGCGCCCAACAGACTTTCCAATATTGCATGACACTCTTGATCAAAAGTCCCACTAATATCAGTGGGCCGGAAATGTCGCTGGAAGGCACATATGACATTGCGTATCTGCTGATCTATGTCACCGTTACTTTCAATTACATAGCCGTATTTAGTCAGTTTTTCTTGTATGGACAACGCCTCACCAGAAGACATATCTTTTATGACTTTGGGCCATAACCCTACCCCCTCAGAAGCCAGCCATTTCCATTCGAACAGCTCACCCGGATCACATTTTCGGTTTGGAGCCACATCAGAATGGCCCAGAATATGCCATGGTACGATCTTATGACGGGACAGAATATCTTTCGCAAGCTCAGCCAAAGCCATCATCTGTGCTTCGGGAAAAGGGCGATAATTCCCCTTATATTCTGGCGCATCATGGCCCGGATTCACCAATTCTATGCCAATGGAAAGGCCGTTAATATCACGGTCCCCTTCCCATGAAGCAACACCCGCATGCCACGCACGCTTTGATTCAGGTACCAGTGAATATACCCGCCCATCTTCCTCGACCAGATAATGCGCACTAACCTTTGCCCTATCATCACATAACCTTTCCAAAGCCGCCTCACCCGTCGCCATACCGGTATAATGCAGGATCAGATATTTTATCTTTATCCCCTTTGGCCTGTCATTAAAATTTGGCGATGGTTGCGTGATCATGGCAAGAGCTCCCTGACCACCTGACGTTTTTTCCACCAGTCACGCAAATGGATGACAGCCAACCCAAGCATGGTAAGGGTTGCGCCCATGAGAAAGCGGGTGGTCAGGACTTCGTCAAATACAATGATCGCAGCAATAGTAGCAAATATGGGCGTGCTTAAGAGTATGGGGGCTATCAGTGTCACCGAATGGTGTTTCAGCAGGAAATTCATTCCACCATACCCAACCACAGAAGACAGAACTGCCGTATAAAATATGGCACCCCAACCTATCCAGTTCATAGCCATAACCTGTTCTATCTGTCCTGTTTCCGCAAAGAGCGACAGACTGAGCAGAATGGGAAATCCAAAAACAGCCGTCCAAGCTTGCGTATTGAGCACCCCTACATTCTGTAACTTCCGCATGAGAATAGCCCCTATGGAATATAACAATGTAGCCATGAATATAACGACTATTGCGATTTTCTCATTGGCAATAGTCGGGTCAAATGTGATGATCAGGACACCAAGAAAAGCAATCAATATACCACCACCCCGCCAATAGCTTAGTTTTTCCTTCAGAAAAAAATGGGCCATTATCAGGGTAAGCGGCACATGCATTTGTACGATTACAACAATGGATGTCACATTATCCGCCAGTTTCAACCCCATAATGGCAAAGGCAAAATGCACCCCACCCAAACATAACCCGACGGATATAATGAGCCACATATGTCCTTTAACCAGACGCAGCCATGGAAACAATATTGCCAACACAAAGGCAAAACGAAAAGCCACAAACAGAAATGGGGAAAGATGTTCCAGACCAATTTTCATCACTACAAAATTGACCCCCCATACTATGGAGACAATAAAGCCAAACAGGATGTGATGAGCGGGCATGGTTATTTCATACCCCGTTCTTTCTCAATACGATCATACGCCACATTAATCACCGATAATTTCTCCGTTGCCAATTCGATAAATTCCTGCGGCAAGCCTTGTGATGCCAGAAGGTCTGGATGATGTTCCTTGATCAATTTCCGGTAAGCCGTTTTTATTTCTTTGTCAGTGGCGTTCACGGTTACCCCCAGAATGGTATAGGGGTCCGCTTTGTCCGGACCCAGATTTTCCGCCTTGATCCGTCTGAATTCTGCGGTACTGAAGCCAAATATATGAGACACGCGTTCAAGGAATTCCAGCTCTGCCGGATGGATTACATTATCGGCGCGCGCAATATGGAACAGGATGCACAGCAATTCCTCAAGCATGGCCGGTCGGTCGTGAAACAGCTTTGCCAATTGCCAAGAATAAGCCTCATACCCTGTGGCTTCCTGCTTTGCCAGGTTAAAGACTCGAGCAACATTCTTCATCTCGCCTTCCGGTACATGGAAGGCCTGCCTGAAAGCGTCTATTTCTTCCCGGCTAACGTGGCCATCGGCCTTGGCCATCTTGGCACTCAAGGCGATTACTCCTATTGTAAAGGTAACCTGTTCATTGGCGACCCCTGTCCCGTCACTCATTTTTTGGCCAATATAATGACCGGCAACGGCACCTATGATTGCCCCGATGGGCCCCCCTAATATTGCGCCACCCGCAGCACCGCCTATGATTGAAGACCAGATAGACATAACGCTATTTCCTTTACCTTATTCGAGATACTCTATATCACTTAGTTCAAGGAAAGATAGAGAAAAATATGACCAAATGGCAGTTCTGGATTGACCGTGGGGGGACATTCACCGACATCGTTGCCCAAAGCCCGGACGGTGAAATTTTCAGTGATAAACTTCTGTCCGAAAATCCCGAGCAATATGAAGATGCCGCCCTTCAGGGCATTCGTGATTTCCTGAATATTACTGCACAAGACCCCATCCCCTCCCATAAAATTGCCTCCGTTAAAATGGGTACGACGGTCGCAACCAATGCTCTTCTGGAACACAAAGGCGACCGGACCCTGCTCGTCATCACAAAGGGTTTCCGCGATGCCCTGCGTATTGGTTATCAGAACCGCCCTGATTTATTTGCTCTGAATGTGAAACTGCCGGAACAGCTTTATGAAACTGTAATCGAAGTTGATGAGAGGGTGGATGCCAAGGGAAACATCCTGATAGAAGCCGATCTTCCAGCCCTGAAAAGTAAAATAAAAGCCCATTTTAAAACCGGTATTAAGTCAATAGCGATCGTCTGCATGCATGGCTATCGTTACCATGATATGGAATTGAGAATCGGTGAACTGGCGGAAGAAATCGGCTTCACACAAATATCCCTCAGCCATCGGGCAAGCCCCTTGATGAAAATAATCAGCCGGGGCGATACCACCGTGGTTGATGCCTACCTCAGCCCCATTTTGCGCCGTTATATAGACCGAATACAAAAAGCCCTGACAGGCGTGCCGCTTTATTTCATGCAATCGGGCGGTGGGCTAAGTTCCGCAATGCATTTTCAGGGCAAAGACGCCATTCTGTCCGGCCCGGCAGGGGGAATTGTCGGAGCGGTAAAAGTGGCCGCACAGTCGGGACTGAACAAACTGATCGGCTTTGACATGGGGGGCACATCCACCGACGTCACCCACTATAACGGCGAATATGAGCGCAGTGCAGAAACCCTGGTCGCCGGGGTTCGCATCAAGGTCCCTATGATGCATATCCATACGGTTGCGGCGGGCGGTGGCTCTATTCTCACCTTTGATGGTAGCCGCTTTCAGGTGGGGCCTGCCAGTGCCGGTGCCAATCCCGGCCCCGCCGGATATGGACGAAGCGGGCCATTGACCGTCACCGATTGCAATATCCTTCTTGGTCGTCTAAATCCAGATTTCTTCCCGAAAGTTTTCGGCCCAAATGCCGACCAACCCCTTGATCAGAACATTGTGCGGGTCAAGTTTCAGGCCATCGCCGACCAGATGACGTCATCAACATCGCTTGAACATATAGCCGAAGGGTTCCTCGCCATTGCGGTTGAAAATATGGCAACCGCCATCAAGAAAATCTCAACCCAACGCGGTTATGATGTAAGCCATTATACCCTTGTCTGTTTCGGTGGTGCAGGCGGTCAACATGCCTGTAAGGTTGCTGACCGTTTAGGTATCAAGCGAATATTCCTGCACCCCCTCGCCGGTGTATTATCGGCCTATGGTATGGGCCTTGCGGACTTGCGTGCGTTAAAAGAGCAGGCCATTGAACAGCCATTAAATAATGAAAATCTACCCGATATTAGCGTTAAAATGGCAAAGCTGGCCCATATAGCAAGACAAGAGCTTCTTGATCAGAATATATCGGATATGAAACTCATCCAGAAGCTTCATATCAAATACCTGGGTAGTGATACCACTCTACAGGTAACGTCTAACACACTCTGTGAGATGATACTAGAATTTGAAAAGCAACATCGCCAGCAATTCGGTTTTATCTCACCGGAAAAAAACCTGATCGTTGAATCAATTTCGGCAGAGGCTTACGGTGGTGGGCAAGAAGTCATCATACCAAATAGCACTCAAGCGACGAATATTACACCGCCGCCCGGTCAGGAAATATTCACGGGGGGCAAATATCATCCATGCCCGATCATACATCGCGACCATATTCCGCAGTCTGTCAATGGCCCCGCCATTATTCTAGAAGATCATGGCACTAATATTGTTGAACCGGGTTGGCGGGCCAGTCTCGATAAGCAGGGCAACCTTATTTTGGAGCGAGTGGAAAAACTACATGGGCTCCATGCCATTGGCACCCATGCCGACCCCATATTACTGGAAATTTTCAACAATCTTTTCATGTCTATCGCCGAACAGATGGGAGCGGTTCTGGAAAAGGTCGCCCATTCGGTCAATATGAAAGAACGGCTTGATTTTTCCTGCGCCCTGTTTGACGGGGATGGTAGTCTTGTGGCCAATGCCCCTCATATGCCAGTGCATCTTGGCTCCATGGGGGCCAGTGTCAAAAGGGTCATAGCAGCCAACCGGGGATATATGAAAAATAGCGACAGCTTCCTGCTCAATGATCCCTATAACGGTGGCACTCACTTGCCCGATATGACGGTTATCACACCCTATTTCGAGGCCAACGGTGATCACCCCTTGTTCTATCTGGCGACCCGTGGGCATCATGCAGATATTGGTGGCATCTCCCCCGGCTCCATGCCGCCCCTGTCGCACACCATTGGCGAAGAAGGTATTCTCTTTGATAATTTCCATCTGGTGAAAGAAGGGGAATTTCAGGAACAGTCCTTACTCAGGGAACTCACTAAAGGTCAGTGGCCTGCCCGTAATCCGCCACAGAATATAGCCGACCTGAAGGCCCAAATAGCCGCCAATGAAAAAGGCCGGCGGGAGCTTGATCATATGGTGGGTGAATTCACCCTGCCCGTAGTTAAGGCCTATATGCGCCATGTTCAGGACAATGCAGAGGAAGCCGTGCGTCGCGCTATTCAGGTTCTCAGAGATGGGGACCATGACTATCCGCTGGATAATGGCGCCAATATCCGTGTTAAGGTCAGCATTAAGACTAAGGATCGCAGTGCCACAGTGGATTTTACAGGCACCAGCCGCCAACAGGACAGTAATTTTAACGCACCGCTGGCCGTCTGCCGCGCCGCAGTGCTTTATGTTTTTCGCTGTCTGGTGAAAGAGGATATTCCCCTTAATGAAGGCTGTCTTGCACCTATCAATATCATCGTGCCCAGCGGCTGCATGCTAAATCCCCATAGTCCGGCAGCGGTCGTGGCTGGAAATGTTGAAACATCACAAGCCGTGGTCAATGCGCTGTTCCTTGCCCTTGACGTCATGGCGGCGTCTCAGGGCACCATGAATAACTTCACCTTTGGTGACGAGACCTTCCAATATTACGAAACCATAGCCGGTGGTATGGGCGCCACCCACAATAATGACGGTGCCAGTGCCATCCATAGCCATATGACCAACAGCCGCCTGACTGATCCGGAAGTGCTAGAATGGCGATATCCGGTAATTTTGGAAAAGTTTGAAATTCGCAAAGACAGTGGCGGATTAGGGCGGTATTCTGGCGGTGATGGTATCGTGCGCCACATACGCTTTAAGCACCCCATGAAGGCGGCAATTATTTCAAACCACCGAACCATCGCGCCACCGGGTCTGGCAAATGGTGAAAATGGCAAATGCGGTATAAACCAGGTCTTGCGAACCAATGGCAGTCTGGATAGACTGTCCTCTGCCGCTGAGACAGATATGCAACCGGATGATATTTTCATCATTGAAACACCGGGTGGCGGCGGTGTCGGTAAAAAAACAAAAAGTAAATAGGGATAATCATATGAACAATAAACCATCTCCACCTTATTATGCGGTGATTTTTTCCAGTGTCCGAACGGATGATGATGATGGCTATGCCCAGACGATTGAACATATGATGGACATTGGGCTAAAGCACGATGGCTGCCTTGGTCTGGAATCCGTTAACGATGGTGATATGGGTATTTCGGTTTCCTACTGGAAAGACTTGGAAAGTATCAAAAGTTGGAAACAGGTCGCGGACCATATCACAGCACAAAAGCTGGGTCGGGAAAAATGGTATAAAAGCTATACAACCCGTATTGCAAAAGTAGAACGGGAATATTCTTATGAAAAACCGGAGCAATAAAATGGTGTCTGAAATTCAACTAAATCCTGATCTGGACCCGGGAAAATATGCCAAAATTTTTCACGACAATGGCAGAGTACATATCCCGGAGATTTTAACGCCCGAAAGTGCAGACGCAATTTATCAGTCCATGCGAGAGGAAGTCCCCTGGCAAACCAATTTTAACGATGGGGAAAAAGGCCATACCCTCCACCCGCTACAGGTAGAGGCCATGAATGATATTCAGCGTGATCTATTGGTCACCCATATCAATCAAAAGGCCCAATATGATTTTCAATATATCTTCAATGCCTTTTCATTAACTGATGCGCGCAAACAAAATATTCATCAGGAACTTTTTATCAACAAAGTTCTGGATTTTGTTAATAGCCCAGACTATCTCGCCTTTGTTAAAGCGGTCACTGGTCAGGAAACCGGCACCTTCATAGATTCCCAATGCACGCTTTTCAGGCCGGGACATTTCCTCACTGATCATCTGGATGATGTTGGCGGCAAAGACAGGCTGGCGGCTACAGTTCTCAATTTCACCCCAAACTGGCGGGCAGACTGGGGCGGGGTACTACAATTCATTGATGATGATGAACATATTACCCAAGGCATTACACCGTGCTTTAACGCCCTGAATATCCTGAAAATTCCACAAAAGCATTCAGTAAGCTATGTGGTTCCCCATGCGGATGGCGGACGTTATGCCATCACCGGATGGTTGCGCGAGGGGACGCCGCCAAAGATTTAAAACGGCCAGAGCCAGAAGCCACGATCTAAACTGCTTTCACATTTCTTGAGCTGAGCGGCATAGGTCAGGCTGTTGCGTTTGACTTTCTTCGCCACCGCCATCAGCCATTTCTTCTTGCGGAAAGTTCCACGCTTATAACCGCCGTGACCTTCGTGGTAGGCCAGATACTGTTTCTCCGCATCCCATTTGGAAATACCCAGTGTTTTCTGGCTAACATCCGTGTACCAGCCGATGAAGTCCACCGCATCACCAAAATCATCCCGGTCCGCCCCCCTGTTTCCGGTTTTCTTTTTGTACCAGTCCCACGTACCGTCCTTGACCTGTGCATAACCATAGGCCGTTGATTTCCGACCCCAAGGAATGACCCAGAATATATGCGTGCGTTCCGTCTTGGCATTATGCTTAAAGCTGGATTCCTGTTTTATAATGGCAAGCTGCAAATGGATCGGAGTGCCGTAGCGTTTCTTGGACGCACGCATTGCTTTATACCAGCCACTTTTCTCCTTAAAAATCGAACAGCTATTATTGATGTTACTCGGCGGCGTGGTGGCACAGCCCGTGAGCAGGACTGTCAGCGCCCCCAATATGATCACTGTTTTCTTCATAACATTAAAGAATCAAAATCACGATGAAAAGTCAAGGATTAGTCATGATGGTACGATGAAAATTGCCAAGTTTGTTCCTGTTTGTCGCTATATTCCAACGGCCAATAATCAATTGAAATCAAATATCTCTATTTACTACCGATGAAATACGCGTTATTTCAATTATCAGGGCGTCAACTCATGAATAATCAAAGAATAAGGTAATGAAGAAATCACCTGAATTCATATTACAGGATCCCAATTTCTTTTTGCAGAAAATTGATCCTGCTACTAATAAACTGGAATTCATTAGAACCACACGTGATATTCTTTCATCCACGGCTTTTATTGATGGAAGGACCGACCTTACTTCTGGCCATAAAATCTTTACCGTTGATATTCAGGATGCGCTCTTATGGCAAAAAGAAATTGGGCCCCAATCCACGACAGATCGTTTTATTTTTCACATGTCATTTTGTGGTTCTACTTTACTAGCCCGCGCTTGCGATATGCCGGGCCGGGCTTTTGCCTATAAAGAACCACAGGTATTGATAGACCTCGCTACTTTAAAAGCCCAGAAACATCCACTTTCCCATGATCAGGATAACTGGAAAGGCCTGATCAATTTAACTTTACAGCAATTTCGCTCTGGCTTTGCAACGGATGAAGTGTCCCTGATCAAGCCTTCCAACTGGATCAACTCCATACTGTCGGATTTGTATCATTGTAAGAAGACGTCAAAAGCCATTTTCATGACAATTGCGCCGCGGGATTTCCTAATTGCTGTGCTGAGGGGGGGCAGTGATAGAATATCCTATATCTGCAATTTTCTTATGCATCTGCAAACAGCTTTTCCTGAACATTCCCATTTGCTTGAGCAAGCCGCGCCCCTAAATTCTGATCCGCTACTTGGTGCCGCCCGCCTGATCATGGTCACATACCATTTACAAAATAAAATATACGAAGAAGCAATCCAAAACGCACCTAAAGAAAATTACGCATATCTCGCCTTTGATGATCTTCTGACACAGCCAGAGGATAGCCTAATACTCACCGCAAAAACCCTTGACCTAGACTTTCAGGCAGACGAAATCAGAAACAACGTAAACCAGGTTTTCAAACAGCATTCCAAAAATGAGAATGAAAAATACGACCCTAGACTAGCAAAACAACAAGACCAAAAAATAGAGCAGGACTATAACCATATCATCATTCCTGCCCTCAATTGGTATCAAGAAAATTTAACTGACTGATAAAGATTATGCAATATTGCTCGCCAGCCAGCGTTTTACATCTTTTAAATCCATACCCCTGCGGCGGGCGTAATCCTCTAGCTGATCCTCACCAATTTTACCGATGCCAAAATATTGGCTTTTCGGGTGGCTGAAATAATAGCCGGATACGGATGCGGCGGGCAGCATAGCCATACTGTCAGTTAAGGTTACTCCGGCCCTGTTGCCGCCATCCAATAACCTAAACAGGTCAGGCTTCGTCGTATGGTCGGGACAAGCGGGATATCCCGGTGCCGGACGGATACCGTCATATCTTTCCCTGATCATTTCCTGATTAGTGAGATTCTCTTGGGCTGCATAGCCCCAATATTCCTTGCGAACCATCTCATGCATATGTTCAGCAAATGCCTCCGCCAGTCTATCTGCCAGAGACTTCAACAGAATATCGTTAAAGTCATCAAATTTGGCCTGAAACTCTTTCAGTTTTTCTTCAATACCAATACCGGCTGTAACCACAAAGCCACCCATATAGTCAGCCACACCACTGCTTTCCGGCGCGATATAGTCGGCCAGACACATATTATAGCTGCCTTCCCGTTTGCGAATTTGTTGACGCAGGAATGGTATAGTTTCCATGATTTGTGTACGGCTTTCATCGCTATAGAGGGCCACATCATCACCAACGGCCTGTGCAGGCCAAAAACCGATAGAAGCCCTTGCCGTCAGCCATTTTTCATCCTGAATAGTTTTCAGCATTGCTTCCGCATCGGCGAATAGATTGCTGGCAATTTCGCCGACAACCTCATCTTTCAATATTTTTGGATAAGTTCCCGCCAGTTCCCACGTACGGAAAAATGGTGTCCAGTCAATACGATCCACCAACTTGCCCAGATCATAATCATCGAAGGATTTCACCCCAAGGAAAGATGGCTTCGGCGGCATGTAATTTGCCCAGTCTATGGGATATCCATTATCCCGGCATTCGCCTATGGTGATGCGGTCTTTTTTCTTCTTACCGCGCGCATGACGGTCGCGCATTTCCTGATATTCATTGGCGATGCCCGCCACATAATCCGCTTTCAGATTTTCGCTAAGCAAATTACTGGCAACCCCCACCGCCCGCGATGCGTCCAGAACATGAATTACCGGATGGGAATAGTTTGGAGCAATTTTAACCGCCGTATGGATTTTGGATGTAGTCGCCCCGCCAATCATAACGGGAATATCAAATTCCTGCCGCTGCATTTCTGTTGCCACCTGTGACATTTCTTCAAGCGACGGCGTGATCAGGCCGGACAGGCCGATAATATCAACATTTTCCTGCCGCGCCGCTTTCAGTATCTTCTCATAAGACACCATGACACCCAAATCGACAATCTCGTAATTATTACATTGCAGAACAACACCAACGATATTCTTGCCAATATCATGGACATCGCCCTTAACCGTCGCCATCAGGATTTTACCCTTGGTGCTGATGCCGCCGGATTTTGCCTTTTCTGCCTCTATGAAGGGCAGAAGGTAAGCCACGGATTGTTTCATCACTCGCGCTGATTTCACCACCTGCGGCAGGAACATCTGGCCCGAACCAAACAGGTCGCCGACCACATTCATCCCGTCCATCAATGGCCCCTCGATCACCTCCAGTGCCTGATCAGTTTTCAGGCGGGCTTCTTCGGTATCTTCCTCGATATAGGTGGTAATACCCTTCACCAGTGAATGGGAAAGACGTTCCTCAACAGAACCCTCTCGCCAGCTCAGGTCTTCGGTGAGTTGAACACCCTTTTCACCTTTGAATTGATCAGCAATTTCCAGCAAGCGGTCCGTGGCATCATCGCGGCGGTTCTGGATCACATCTTCCACCCGCTCGCGCAGTTCGGGATCAATCTCCGAATAAACCGTGATCAGGCCCGCATTGACGATACCCATATCCATCCCTGCCTGAATGGCATGATAGAGAAAGACGCTATGCATGGCTTCACGCACCGGATTATTGCCCCGGAATGAGAAAGATACATTGCTGACCCCACCGGAAACATGGACATAGGGCAAGCTTTCCTTGATCTGCCGCGTGGCTTCAATGAAGTCAACGCCGTAACCATTATGTTCCTCAATGCCCGTGGCAACCGCAAAAACATTGGGATCAAAGATAATATCTTCCGGTGGAAAACCGACTTCATTAACCAGAATTTCATATGACTTGGTACAGATATCCACTTTACGTTCGAGCGTATCTGCCTGACCCTGCTCATCAAAGGCCATGACCACCGCTGCTGCGCCATAGTTTTTGATCAGGGTCGCATGATGGATAAAGGCTTCCTTGCCTTCCTTCATAGAGATACTATTGACCACAGCCTTGCCCTGAACACATTTCAGGCCCGCTTCGATTACTGACCATTTAGAGCTGTCAATCATAACCGGCACGCGGGAAATATCAGGCTCAGACGCAATCAAATTCAGGAAAGTGACCATGGCCTGCTCACTGTCAAGCATTGCTTCATCCATGTTGACATCTATGATCTGTGCCCCGGCCTCCACCTGTTGGCGGGCCACGTCAAGCGCTTCCGAAAAGTCACCGTTCAGGATCAGTTTTTTAAATTTCGCAGAGCCAGTTACGTTGGTTCTTTCGCCAACGTTAATAAAAATAGGACTTTTCTTCATTGTTGAATCACCTCAAATGGCTCAAGGCCGCTAAGCCTCATATGTCTGTCTGTTTCTGGTATTGCACGGGGTTTAAGCCCTTTTACGGCTTCGGCGATCGCTGTAATATGGTCGGGTTCCGTCCCACAACAGCCGCCAACAATATTAAGCAGGCCACTAGCCCCCCATTCTTTCAAATGGGTTGCCATTTCAGCCGGACTTTCATCATATTCGCCCATCTCATTGGGCAGCCCCGCATTGGGATGAGCAGAGACACTGCAATCGGCAATCTTGGATACTGAAACCACATGCTGGCGTAATTCCTTGGCCCCAAGGGCGCAGTTAAAACCAATGCTCAAAGGTTTGGCATGGCGGACGGAATACCAGAAGGCCTCCGCCGTTTGCCCCGATAACGTCCGGCCAGAAGCATCGGTGATGGTGCCGGAAATCATGATTGGCAATTCGACCCCCATATCGGAGAATATCTTATTAACCGCAAAGATAGCCGCCTTGGCATTCAGGGTATCAAAGATGGTTTCAATCATAATGATATCCGCCCCGCCGTCTATGAGGCCCTTGGTCGCTTCGGTATAATTCTCCACCAACTCATCAAAAGTGACATTCCGAAAAGCCGGGTTATTCACATCAGGGGATAGTGATGCGGTACGGCTTGTTGGTCCGAGCGTGCCGATTACAAAGCGGGGTTTATTCGGCTCTTTAGCCGTAAACTCATCGGCTACATCGCGGGCGATACGCGCGCCTTCCCTGTTCAGCTCATAAGCCAATTCTTCCATACCGTAATCGGCTTGGGACACACGGGTTGAATTAAAGGTGTTGGTTTCCACCAGATCGGCACCGGCGGCATAATACTGCCGGTGGATGTCCTTGATAATATCTGGCTGTGTCAGTGTGAGCAGGTCATTATTGCCCTTCACATCCTGCGGCCAGTCATGAAAGCGTTCGCCGCGATAGTCCGTCTCTCCCAACTTATGCCGTTGAATCATGGTACCCATGGCCCCGTCCAGAACCAGAATTCTGTTATTCAATGCGTCTTTCAAGCTTTTATTCACTGGGCAGTTCCTTTTGGTCTGACACCTAAAAAATGGCATATGGTTGTGGTCAACTCAGACCGGTTCAGAGTGTAAAAATGGAAATTCCGCACCCCGCCCCGATAGAGCCGCATACATTGTTCCGCTGCAACCGTTGCCGCCACATGACGCCTTATTTCCGGACGATCATCAAGGCCATCAAACAAGGATTCCAGCCAGTTTGGCATGCTTGTGCCGCAACGGACGGAAAAATTCTTCGCCTGGGCGAAATTGGTCACTGGCATTATGCCAGGTATGATGGGAACCGTAATTCCCGCAGCCAGTACTTTATCCATAAACCGGAAATATTTATCCACATCAAAGAAATATTGGGTGATCGCCTGATCTGCCCCTGCATCAATTTTTCGTTTTAAATTATCAATATCTGCGTGGCTGTCCCCAGAATCAGGGTGACTTTCAGGGTAGGCCGCAACCGACAAATGAAAATCACCAATTTTCTTGAGCCCCGCCACCAAATCAGTGGCATTGATATAGCCCTGGTCGTGAGGCGCATAAGCCGCACCCGCTTCGGGCATATCACCGCGAAGGGCCACAATATGCCGTACCCCCATATCCCAATATTCCCGGGCAATATCATCAATTTCACCTCTTGTCGCCGCTACACAAGTCAAATGTGCCGCCGGGACAAGGGCGGTTTCTTTCAATATTCGTGAAATAGTGGCATGGGTTCGCTCCCGCGTGCTGCCACCGGCTCCGTAAGTTACTGAAACCATTTCGGGTTCTAAAGGCTCCAGCTTGCGGACACTATTCCAAAGAGCTTCTTCCATTTTATCGGTTTTAGGTGGGAAAAATTCAAATGATACGGCAATGTCTTTTGCCTGTGCGGCAAAGAGACTGGGGCGCAACAAGTCCGGGTTGGTGATTTCATTTAAAGTTTTTGGCACTATATATTCTCATTTAATAATTAAATTTTATTGGCGACCCATATGGACAGGTCCAGTTCTCTACCCTTGAGGTGGATGGTGGGTTCACTTTTCAGCCCCACATTTTCAAGCCAGCCATTAACCTCTTCATCTTTAAAACCAAGCCTGCGATGAGCCTGCTCATCCCGTAAATAGTCAAGTCCATGAGGTGCAAAATCAACCACAATCACCCGACCATTCTGTCGCAGCAAACGGCTCGTTTCCCGCAATGCGGCACTTGGGTCATCGGCAAAATGCAACACCTGATGAATTAAAATCAAATCCATAGAGCCACTATTCAGCGCAAGGTCATACATATCCCCCTGTCGTACCTGACAATTATGGAGAGCGGATTTTTCCAGATTTACCCGGGCAACGGCCAGCATTTCCCGACTAAGATCAATGCCTGTACCGCGGCCTATGCGATCGGCAAAAACCTCTAATATACGGCCTGTTCCCGTACCAACATCCAGAAAATCATCAATTTTCATGTCGGATGTGGCCTCAAGCAGGATTTTCTCCACATCTTCTTCCGATACATATAACGAACGAATACGATCCCAATCTGCCGCATTTTCGCTGAAATATCTAATGGCCTTGCCCTTGCGTTCTTCCTTAATCTCTTGAAGGCGTTCACTGTCATGGGTTAATATCTGCTCAGAAAAAGGGATATATTTCATGATGGCACGGGCTAGATCACCTTCGGGGCCGCCTTCTGCCAGGCGGTAAAAAATCCATGTACCTTCCCGGTAGCGTTCCAAAAGGCCGGCTTCACACAATAGCCTCAGATGTCGGGAAACCCGCGGTTGAGACTGACGCAAAATCGTCACCAGCTCCGTAACCGTTAATTCCCCTGTTTTAAATAATGCCAAAATACGAAGACGGGTTTCTTCGCCCACGGCCTTCAGCGCATTCAATATTCTGTCAAAACCAATTTCCATAACTATATCTACCTGACTTCACCCTGCTATCTTTACAAAGATATATATAAAGATATATTTATATAAAGTAAAGAATTGAAATTAACGAAATCGTGATTATTTACCCGCTAAGGTGTGTTGCAAATGGTTAACATGTCCATTACAACTTTAATTATAAGTATATGCAGAAAGATTTTTTAATGTTTTTTACCCGTGAATTACGCGGTATTTTTTTCTGGGGAGAAAAATTTTCTTTTCGGAATTTTACTGTAATTCTTCTTGGCACCGCTCTGCTATTTACCGCAGGCTGCGCGAAGCGTCCCCCGGATTCTGATCCGCAGGCCCTCTCTGCATATCTGGAATCCAATGACCCTTTGGAGCCCATGAACCGAGCAATTTTTTCCTTTAATCAGGGGTTTGATGAAATTTTACTGGAGCCTGCCGCCCGTTTTTACAGGCAGTTCGGGCCACCGGACCTTCGAAAAGGCATTTCAAATTTTGTCAACAACTGGCGTGAACCGGTTACTTTTGTCAATGATGTCTTGCAGGGTGAAGCATCCCGCGCCGGAACCACACTATCCCGTTTCCTGATCAACAGTACTTTTGGATTGCTTGGGATTTTGGACACGGCCACCTATTGGGGCGTTGAGCATCATTCCGAAGATTTTGGCGAAACATTTGCAGTCTGGGGATTCAGCGAAGGACCTTATATTATGTTGCCGTTCCTTGGACCCTCAAATGCGCGCGACCTTACCGGTTTCATTGTTGATTTCTTCTATGATCCGGTCAGCCTTTGGCTCGACCATAAAGGCTGGACAGAGGTTCGTTATGGCCGACTTGCCTTGCGTGGTCTGATTTATCGGGAAGAAAATCTGGAGACACTGGATGACTTAGGAAAATCATCAACAGATTTTTATGCCACAATCCGTAGTGCTTATCGACAGTATCGGATATATGACATCAATAATGGTGTTTTGGATACTACGGCCGATGACGACCTGTTTGATGAAGATTTCGACGACGAATAAAACTATAAGATATGATTATACTCAAAAAAACAAAGGCCAGAGGTATTTCTTCTGACCTTTGCCCCAATAGGAATATAATTATTTTTTAGCTTCTTCTTCCTTTGGCGGATTATGGTGATGACCTATCTGCCTGCTACTTCTTGCGATCAGTGCCTGATAGTCAGCCCATATTTTGTCGGCTTTATCTTTGCCACCACTTTGTTTGGAAAATTCCGCAAACCATTTTTCACTGTCTGCATCCATATACCAATCGAAGGCACCCATGCTGCCACCCTGTTTCCAGAAGAATACGCTATCCCAGTCCCCAGTATGCATATGCATGACAAAAGGTTTAGGCGTTCCAGCAGTTTCGCTCGCTGGTGCAAAATGTTCCTTGATCATTTTTCCGGCTTTACCGGCCATGCCAGCTTTATATTTAACCAGAACAATTTCATAATAATCGACATTCTCCCTTTTACCGGCTTTCGGCATTTCCTCTGAAATAGCCACTTGAGTTAACCCAAAAAATGTCACCATGGTTGAGATGACCGTTAATTTTAATAATTTCCTGATAAGCATTATTATCCCTCCTCCTGGGGTAAGTGTAAATGTCCGCATATCTTACGGACTGCGATAAGCCATAAGCAACTGCACTACACAACAAACAAAGGATACAAAAAAAAGAAAAAAGGAGCCGCTTATCGCGGTCCTAAATGCCCTAAACTACTTTAGATATTAAGCAATATCAGAAAATTTAAATAATTACAAGTTATGTGTGTAATTAACGGGTCAACTTCTTATACTGCAACTTATGGGGGCGATCAGCAGCAGCACCAAGTCTTCTGTGACGGTCCTTGTCATAATCCTCATAATTGCCTTCAAACCAGACCACTTCCGAATTGCCTTCAAAGGCCAGAATATGGGTTGCGATCCGGTTCAGGAACCAGCGATCATGGGATATGATAACGGCGCAACCGGCGAAATCTTCCAAGGCCGCTTCCAAAGCACTAAGTGTTTCCACATCAAGGTCATTGGTCGGCTCATCGAGCAGTAACACATTAGCCGGCGTGCGTAGCATTTTAGCCAAATGAACCCGGTTCCGTTCCCCGCCCGATAGCTGGCCCAGCTTTTTTTGCTGATCTGTGCCTTTGAAATTAAAGTTCCCCACATAAGCCCGAGAATGCACATCACGTCCATTGAAATCAAAAACATCAAGACCATCTGAAATTTCCTGCCAGACGGTATTATTGTCATCCAGATCATCCCGGCTTTGGTCCACATAGCCAAGAAGAACAGTCTCACCCACTTTCAAAGAACCTGAATCCGGCTTTTCCTGCTCTGTTATCATTTTAAACAATGTGGTTTTACCAGCTCCGTTGGCGCCGATAATACCGACAATACCACCGGGCGGCAGCTTGAAGTTTAAATCCTCGATCAATAGCTTGTCACCAAAGCCCTTCGTCAGATGTTCAGCATCAATGACCACATTACCAAGACGTGGCCCCACTGGAATCTGAATTTGCGCATCTGCATTGCGCCCTTCCTGAGCAGCCGCCAACAAGTCATCATAGGCATTGATACGGGCTTTACTTTTTGCCTGTCGCGCTTTTGGCGATTGCCTGATCCATGCCAGCTCACGTTTCATGGTTTTTTTGCGCGAGGCTTCGATCTTCTCTTCCTGAGCGATACGCTTTTCTTTCTGCTCCAGCCAGTCAGAATAATGACCCTGGTAAGGGATCGCCCGGGCGCGGTCAATTTCAAGCACCCAGTTCACGACATTATCAAGGAAGTAACGGTCATGGGTCACCAAAATAACGGTACCGACATATTCTTTCAGATGATTTTCCAGCCATGCCACAGATTCCGCATCCAGATGGTTGGTCGGTTCATCAAGCAGTAAAATTTCAGGTTTGGACAATAGCAGACGACACAGCGCCACCCGACGACGCTCACCGCCGGACAGTACGGTCACATCCGCATCCTTCGGCGGACAACGCAACGCCTCCATAGCAAGTTCAACACGGCTGTCCAGATCCCAGGCATCGGCGGCATCAATTTTTTCCTGTAACTCGCCCTGCTTAGTAATCAGGTCATTCATTTCATCGTCAGACATTGGTTCGGCAAATTTTAGGCTGATCTCATTAAATTCATCAACAACCGCCTTCAGTTCACCCAGTCCTTCCATGACATTATCAAAGACATTCTTGGTTTCATCAAGGTGCGGTTCCTGCTCCAGATAACCCACTTTAACGCCCTCTGCGGCCCATGCCTCACCCTGAAAATCCTTATCCTGTCCTGCGATGATCCGCATAAGTGTGGATTTACCCGCACCATTGACACCGATCACGGCAATCTTGGCGTCGGGCATGAAAGACAGGGTTACATCCTTAAGGGTCGGTTTAGCACCGGAATAGGTCTTGCTGAGACCCTTCATTACAAAACTATATTGATAAGACGCCATTATTGTTCTTCACTTTTAAAAAGATTGATAAATTTGCCCTTTATTACCTAATTCGGACTGATAGTGCAACGGGCAAAAACCTGCCCGACAATCTGTTCCAGATATTGTTTGTCAATTTCATCGAAAGTTGCTTCGCTTTCACTGTCCACATCCAACACGGCTATCAGGTCTTTATCCTGATCAAAAACTGGCACAACGATCTCGGAAAGACTGCGGCTGTCACAAGCAATGTGGCCGGGGAAGTCATGGACATTATCCACCAATTGTGTCTGGCCCGTTGCCGCCGCTGTACCGCAGACACCGCGACCAAAGGCAATACGCAGGCATCCCAATGACCCCTGATAAGGCCCTACCACGAGTTCTTCACCATCCACCATATAAAATCCGGTCCAGAAAAAATCTTCAAAAGCCTCTGATAACAGACAAGACATGGTTGCCATACGAGCAATGAGGTTTTCCTCACCCTCTGTCACAGCTTTAATCTGCCCGGTCACGTCGATATATTTTTGTTCTTTATCCATCATTCTCTTTACCCCTATAAAATAAGTCTTGTCAAATGGTTCCCTCTTATTGGATAAGACAGGGAACTTAAGGTACGAACAGATGCATAATATAGATCCAGCAACCACCACGGTTTCTTCCCAAGACGATTGGGGGGCCTTGTCGCGCCTGCCCGGCAATCCCATGATGTGGGTTTTGATCTGGAGCGAGCTTGTGGTCTTTGGCGTATCCTTTATCGGCTTCGCCATTGCCCATGTCCTGCAGCCGGATGTTTTTGTTCAGTCACAAGGCAGCCTGAACCGATTCTTAGGCGGCATCAATACCATGGTTCTGGTCACAAGTGGTCTATGCGCGGCATTAGCGGTCACGGCTCAACATAACGGGAAACAGACACAAATGCGCCTTTGGATTGGCGGAGCGATCATTTTGGGCTGCATTTTCCTGTGGGTTAAATATCTGGAATATGCCGAAAAATTTTCTCAGGGCATAGGGTTAGAGACCAATATATTCTATACGCTTTATTTCCTGCTGACCGGGTTTCATGCTTTCCATGTTATCTTTGGGATTGTCATACTGGTCATTGTTGCCTGGAAAAACAGCAATGAAAATCTGGAGATTGGCGCAACCTTCTGGCATATGGTTGACCTGATTTGGATTATTTTATTCCCTCTTGTTTATCTATTGCGCTAGGGGGGCATATGAAATTCAAAAACCCAAGCATTCGTACCCTGATATTCTGCTGGCTGGCTCTGATGATATTAACCATCGGCACAATGATATCAGGCCGCGTTACCTCAGACGTTGCCCTAAGCAGTGTGTTGATCATCACCCTCGGCTTTATCACATGGTTTAAGTCTATGATAATACTGCGCTATTACCTGAATTTGGCCAGTGCTTCCACAGGCTGGAACAAGACTTTTAACAGTTACCTCTTTGCAGTTCTTGGCATTATCATGCTGATCTTTCTTTTGTAGTGATTTCGAATTCATTAGATTTTCGATGTTATGCCAAAAAATATTTGCTAGTCTTTTATTAAATAAATAAAGGAACGTTTCATGGGTACTCTGGGAAAAGATAACGCAATAGCCTATTGGCAAGAAAATATTCGCCTGATGCTTTCACTGCTTGTAGTGTGGTTCATCGCCTCATTCGGCATGGGAATATTATTTGCCGATGAATTAGACCAATTCCGCTTTTTTGGTTTCAAACTTGGCTTCTGGATGGCACAGCAAGGGTCAATCTATGTGTTTGTTGCCCTTATATTCATCTATGTCCATAGAATGAACAAACTGGACCACAAATACGGCGTCGATGAGGACGAAGATGATTATGTGGAGGATGAGGATTATTACCGCCATGATGAAAGCTTCATCGACAGCATTTCCGAGCATGATGAAATGCCAAATGATAAGAAGGGGGACTGATCATGGATGTACAGACCTTAACCTATATTATCGTCGGGCTGACTTTTGCACTTTATATTGGCATTGCTGTCTGGTCACGGGCGGGCTCCACAGATGAATTCTATGTGGCGGGCGGCAATGTTCACCCGCTGGCCAACGGTATGGCAACGGCGGCAGACTGGATGTCGGCGGCTTCGTTCATTTCAATGGCGGGGCTGATTTCTTTCATGGGGCGCGACGGCGGTATGTATTTGATGGGCTGGACAGGGGGGTATGTCCTACTTGCCCTGTGTTTGGCGCCATATCTGCGTAAATTTGGCAAATTCACCGTACCTGACTTTGTCGGCGACCGTTATTATTCCGATACGGCTCGGTTGGTGGCTGTGGTCTGCGCTATATTTGTCTCCTTTACCTATGTGGCGGGGCAAATGCGCGGTGTGGGTATCGTCTTTTCCCGCTTTCTGGAAGTGGAAATTGAAACCGGCGTTCTGATTGGCATGACGGTTGTGTTTTTCTACGCGGTTCTTGGTGGCATGAAAGGGATTACTTATACCCAGGTGGCGCAATATTGCGTATTGATATTTGCGTTTATGGTTCCGGCGATCTTTATCTCCATCATGATGACCGGAAACCCGATACCACAGCTTGGGTTTGGCAGTACATTGAATGACGGGGCCGGCATTTACCTGCTGGATAAGCTGGATGGCCTGTCTGGACAGCTAGGCTTCAACACCTATACGGACGGTACAAAATCGACCATTGATATCTTCTTTATCACAGCCGCCCTCATGGTGGGTACGGCGGGTCTGCCCCATGTTATAATTCGTTTCTTTACCGTACCAAAAGTTAAAGATGCAAGAATTTCAGCCGGTTACGCGCTTATACTTATTGCAATCCTCTATACCACTGCCCCGGCCATCGCATCGTTCGCGCGGGTAAATCTTATCAATACGGTGAGCAATGCAGAATATGTTACGACACCGGAATGGTTTAAAAACTGGGAAAACAGCAATCTGATCGGCTGGGTTGACAAAAACAAAGACGGTAAGATTCAATATGTGGCGGGCAAGGCCTTTGACGGCAAGCCTAGCTTTTCAGAAGCGCGCGGCGACCACGGTGAACGCCTCCTACACAACACACCTACGGCGGGTGAAAATGAACTTTATATCGATCGTGACATTATTGTGCTCGCCAATCCGGAAATTGGCGGCCTGCCCAACTGGGTTATCGCTCTGGTGGCGGCTGGTGGGCTAGCGGCGGCACTGTCCACGGCAGCGGGGCTGTTGCTGGTGATTTCAACCTCCATATCCCATGACCTGTTCAAGAAAATACTCCTGCCCAGTATCACCGACAAACAGGAATTGATGTTTGCCCGCATGGCGGCGGCCATCGCCATCGCTATTGCCGGATATTTCGGCATTAATCCACCGGGATTTGTGGCGCAGGTGGTGGCTTTTGCTTTCGGGCTTGCCGCATCGTCCTTCTTCCCGATCATCATCATGGGTATATTCTATAAACGGATGAATAAGGAAGGAGCCATTACCGGCATGATCACAGGGATCGCCTTTACTTCGGCCTATATTATCTATTTCAAATTCATAAATCCTGGTGATAATAACGCTGACAATTGGTTATTTGGCATATCACCGGAAGGTATAGGAACCTTGGGTATGGTCTTTAATTTCGTTGTGGCTTATGGGGTTAGCCGCGTGACCGCCGCCCCGCCTAAGCAAGTGCAGGACATGGTTGAAAATATCCGCATTCCCAAAGGTGCCGGTGCCTCATACCACCATCATCTGTCCCACTAAGTTTAGCCGACTTATTGTTTTAACGTCGGTCCGGCTACCTGAACGGCGGCCTTCATAACGGCCTGTGCAATTTCATCTGTTACAGGCGCGCCGTTCATGGCGCGGGCGACATTTAAACCACCAATAAGAATAGACAGCATCGCCCACGCTCTTGCCCGTCGGTCTTCTTCTGACCCACCCGCCAGTCCCGCCACCACCAAATTTACAATTATGGTCATTTTTTCTTCATAAGATGCCTGCTGGTCTTCATCGGCCCTTACCACTTCCGGCGTCAATGTGGTCATGGCGCAACCACTTGCCAGGTCTTCACGGTGGGCATGTCCAAGATAATAGTCGGCAAAGGCCATGACCCAGTCAGCACCATATACTTTCTGAAATTCCGGCACGCTGGTGATTACTTCATCAAGTCCCGCCGCAACGGCCATATGGAATGCGGCATCTTTTGATCCTAAATGAGCGTAAAAAGCCCCTGACGTAACACCCGCTGATTTTGCGATGCCATCAACACCGATTCCCGCAAATCCAAACCGCCGGAAACTTCTTCCCGCAGCTTCTATCATACGTTGTCGAGTTTCTTCTTTTTTTGTAACAGATTGTTTTGTCATCATAAATTCCATTAAATAACGATCGTTATATTTTTAGTTGACAAATAACGGTCGTTATATTATTTAATTTTATAACGATCGTTATATATAAAAATTACATAAAAGTCAACGCCGCTATAGGCAATAAACCAAGGATAAAACCATGACTAAAGCATTCATTTATACAGAAGTACAAATTTCACTCCCTTTCCATGATGCCCCATGGGAAGAAATCAATAAAGCCATCAAACAGCAGCCAGGGTTTCTGAATAAAACCTGGCTGTCCGGCATTGGAAATAATTCAGTGGGTGGTCTATACACATTTGACAACATTGAAGATGCCCAAAAATTTGTAACCGGCTATTTCCCCGCTGAAGCAAGAGGAATAAATGCTGCCCACACTACCCGTATTTTTAATGCCGAAATAGTTGAAGACGCCAGTAAAGAAATGAACTCCGTTCATTTTGGGGCAAAAATCAATCAGGTCCCCGGTGCATTTGTATATACAGAGGTACAATTGAATATCCCATTTAACACCGCCCCATGGATAGACCTTAATCCAGTTTTAAGGCAGCAGCCCGGCTTTCTGGCAAAAACTTGGCTCAGCGGCCTTCATACAAACACTGTTGGTGGCCTGTATGCTTTTGATTCTATCGAAAATGCCAAGAATTTTACAATTGATTATTTCCCCACAGAAGCAGCCCAGCTAAACGCTGCTTTCTCTACGCGGGTATTTGATGCATCTGTCGTTGAAGATGCCAGTAGGGACATGAACTCGCCCTTCTTTAACTGATCTGAACAGGAAATCTGATAAGATGCCCCCCACCGCCTACTCCATAGCATGCTACTCGTGAATGACCTGAAACAGTCATTGGAATTTTACACAGACCTTATGGGTATGACCTTGTTAAGGCGGCAGAATTATCAGGAAGGCCGATTTACGCTCGCCTTTCTGGGCTTCGGCCCAGAGAGCAATACGACAGTCTTAGAGCTGACCCATAACTGGGATGAAAATGGCTATGATATTGGCTCAGCCTATGGTCATATGGCCCTTGCGGTGCAGGATATCTATCAACTTTGCACCGCATTGGACGCAGCAGGGACAATAATCACTCGCCAGCCCGGGCCTATGTCATTTGATTGCTCAGAAATCATCGCCTTCATCAAAGACCCCGATGGCTATAAAATAGAACTCATCGAAAGACAGTAGCTCTATTTATTTTTCCTATTCGCAATAATATCCTCAACCACCGAAGGATCTGCCAGAGTTGAAATATCCCCCAGGCTATCATGCTCATTTGCGGCAACTTTCCGCAAGATTCGGCGCATGATCTTGCCTGATCGGGTTTTGGGCAGGGCGGGCGCAAATTGGATATGATCAGGTGTGGCAATGGGGCCAATTTCCTGACGTACCCAGTTTTTTAACTTCTGATGGGATTCGTGAGAGGCATCCACACCGCCCATCAGGGTGACATAGGCATAGATGCCCTGCCCTTTGATGTCATGGGGGTAACCAACCACGGCTGCTTCCGCCACATGATCATGAGCGACCAATGCACTTTCCACCTCGGCCGTGCCCATACGGTGACCGGAAACATTGATCACATCATCCACCCGGCCCGTGATCCAATAATAACCATCCGCGTCCCGCCGGCATCCGTCTCCGGTGAAATATTTACCATCATAGGTAGAAAAATAAGTCATGACAAAGCGTTCATGGTCGCCATAAACCGTGCGCATTTGACCGGGCCAGCTGTCTGTTATGACCAAATTACCCTCTGAGGCCCCTTCCAGTACATTACCGTCGCCATCAACCAATTCAAGCTGAACCCCGAAGAAAGGTCGTGTTGCAGAGCCCGGCTTCAGGGCAGTTGCCCCCGGCAGAGGCGTGATCATTATGCCGCCGGTTTCTGTCTGCCACCATGTATCAACAATGGGGCATTTTTCCTTGCCAACAATATGATGGTACCAGTTCCAGGCTTCGGGATTGATCGGTTCTCCCACCGTGCCCAGCAACCTGAGCGACGAAAGATCACAGGCATTAACAAAATCATCCCCCTGCCCCATCAGGGCGCGAAGGGCCGTGGGTGCCGTATAAAATATATTGACCTTATGCTTTTCACAAACCTGCCAGAAGCGTGACGCATCGGGATAGGTGGGGATACCTTCAAAAACAAGCGTTGTCGCCCCATTGGCCAAGGGACCATAAACAATATAGCTGTGGCCCGTGACCCAGCCCACATCTGCCGTACACCAGTATATATCACCATCATGGTAATCGAACACCAACTCGTGGGTCATCGCAGCGAAAACAAGATAACCACCCGTAGTATGGAGCACGCCTTTTGGCGTCCCCGTAGAGCCGGATGTATAAAGAATAAACAACGGGTCTTCCGCATTCATCTCGACAGGCACACAATCGGAGGGCTGCTGTGCTGCCGCGTCCTGATAATAAAAGTCACGGCCTTCTGTCATGGCTATATCACCGCCGGTATTACGCACCACAATTACACTGCTAACCTCAACACCGTCTCTAGTCAAGGCAGCATCTACATTGGCTTTCAGCGGTACCGCACGGCCGCCGCGAACCCCCTGATCAGCAGTAATAACCACATGACTGTCACAATCATGTATACGTCCCGCCAAAGCATCCGGTGAAAAACCGCCAAAGACCACGGAATGGACCGCCCCTATGCGCGCGCAAGCCAACATGGCATAGGTGGCTTCCGGTATCATAGGCATATAAAGGGTAACCCGGTCGCCCTTACTCACGCCGCGTGATTTTAAAACATTGGAAAAACGGCAGACTTCCTCATAAAGTTCACGGTAGGATATATGACGGGAATTCGTCGGATCATCACCTTCAAAAATGATCGCGGTCTGGTCAGCACGCCCAGGCAAATGGCGATCAATACAATTAACGCTCACATTTAACGTGCCGTCCTGATACCAATTAATATGAAGATCATCCTTTGCGAAGGAAACATCCTTCACCATTGTATAGGGTTTGATCCAGTCTAGACGCTTGCCCATTTCTCCCCAGAAGATTTCGGGATCATCCATCGACTGCTGATAAAGTTCTAAATATTTTGCATTATCCACATGGGCTTTTTCCGCAAAATCTGCCGGCACATCATAGGTGATTATATCAGTCATTGTTCATCCTGTCTTTTTGGCACGTCATGTATTCTTGTCATCAAATGTATATTATACATTTGATGACAAGAATTCGAATTTTAATAATAAAAAATGAAGTATGCTTTTATACTGCTACTAACAGGCCCGCCAAAGCAGCACTCATCAGGTTAGACAAAGATCCAGCAGCAACCGCTTTCAAACCCCATTTGGCGATCAGATGTCGCCGCTTTGGTACCAGAACCCCAAAACCGCCCATAAGAATAGCAATGGAGCTTAAATTGGCGAAACCACATAGAGCAAAAGTCACGACCATAGTTGAATGAGGGCTTAAGGCACCCTCCGGCAGTCTGAATAATTCCACATAAGCAACAAACTCATTAAGGATCAATTTTGTCCCTATCAGATTGCCCGCAACATCGGCTTCAGACCACGGAATTCCCATCACATACATCAGGGGCGAAAAGATTTTTCCCAAGATCATATTGAATGTGAGGTCAGCATATCCGAACCAGCCGCCAATGCCGCCAAGCATTCCATTCAACATGGCTATCAAGGCCACAAAAGCCAACAACATAGCACCAATATTGGCCGCTAGTTTTAGTCCATCCGCCGCGCCATTGGCTGCCGCTTCAATGACATTGGCAGGCATTTCACCTTCGTCAAATCCGGATACATCCAGCAGATGTGCGTCTGATATATTTGGCTCCGGGTCGGGCATGATAATCTTAGCCATCAACAGACCACCGGGGGCGGCCATGAAGCTTGCGGCAATCAGAAATTCCATACTAACGCCAATGGCCGCATAACCCGCAAGAATGGTCCCGGAAATGGAGGCTAGTCCAGATACCATAACGGTAAAGAATTGGGCATCGCTTATCTTGCCAAGATAAGGTCGAATGACCAGCGGTGCCTCTGTCTGACCCAGAAAGATATTCGCCGCCGCGCAAAGAGACTCGACCCTTTTCGTGCCAATAACCTTATGAAGAATGCCGCCAAAAATCTTGACCACCCATTGCATGACATGAAGATAATAAAGGACCGCCATCAAGGCCGACGCAAAAATAATAATCGGCAATACATTGACCGCAAAAATAAAACCAATACTGTCTGATGCGTTCGCCAGGCCACCAAAGAGAAATTCAATGCCCACTTTGGAATAATCAATCACTTTGGTTACACCGTCTGACATTCCCTTCAGAATATCTTTGCCAAAAGGCACCACTAACACAAAAGCGGCAACCGACAATTGCAGCAAAAATGCACTACCCACCACACGGTAATTGATATTTTTCTTATCACCCGACAAAAGAAAAGCCAGACTAAGTAATACTATAATCCCTACTATACTGATTAGCATGATGCTAATTCCTCCCTGTATTTATCCTCCAGAGTGCCCTTCTGGACTGGTTTTATATTTAATATTTCTCAGTCGCCTCAATCCCCGTAAGGCAACCAGATATTCTTCACTTGTGTCGCTTCACGCAGGAAACGACGTCCTTCGCCATGCACTGACATCCAGTCCCGCGCCCGACCATCATTAACCCATGTACGTTTCAGATTGGCAGCACTTTCCTTTTCTACCATCTGACTTCCCTCAGATGATCCATGATACCAGATCGCGTCCAGTTGATCGTGCCGAGCCATAACCTGTGCCAGTTCCTCCCGGTCCCCGGTCACTATATTGACAACACCCGCTGGAACATCGGATGTTTCCAGTATCTGATAAAAATCCGTTGCCAGTAAGGGGTAACGCTCTGATGGGATCACCACAGTCCGATTGCCCATGGCAATGGCGGGTGCCAATAAAGAGATAAAGGACAATAACGGCATCACGTCCGGGCACACAATGCCCATAATGCCGTTAGGTTCATGAACAGCCAGTGCCACATTCTTCACCGGTGGTGTATGGACCAAACCATCATATTTATCGGCCCAGGCCGCGTAGCTGAACAGGCGGCTGACCGACATATCAAATTCTGCTTTTGCGGCTTTTTTGGTAACACCCGTATGACTCATTAACTGCCCAACAACCTCATTTTCCCGGTAACTGAGATTTTCAGCAATATAATAGATAACCTGCGCCCGGTTATGGGCTGTGGCCGATGACCAGCCAGGATTTTTGAAAGCAGCCTCTACTGCGTTACGGATGTCTTTGCGGTTGCCGTCACCAACCCGGCCCGCAACATTACCATCATGGGTTAAAATCAGGCGGGTATTGCCACCATCAGGCCGTGCCTGCTTGCCACCAACATAATTTTTGGCTGTTCTATCAATGCCCAGACCCACAGGGTTTTGTCCCGTTGCTTTAGGGCTTCGAATCAGATTGCCTTTATCTGAATCCCATTCACCGGCAGGCTTCAGATACTCATACATGCCCTCTTTGCCACCTTCACGGCCAAAGCCGCTCTCGCGGTAGCCGCCAAAACCGCAGGCCGCATCAAACTGGTTCGTGCTGTTCACCCAAACCACGCCAGCCTTGATCATAGATGCAATTTCCAGAGCCCGGTTGATATTCTCGGACCAGACACTGGATGCCAGACCAAAACGGGTATTATTGGCAAGGTCAGCCGCCTCCTGAAGCGTACGGAAAGTCATTACCGTCAACACCGGGCCGAAAATTTCTTCCCGGACAACAATATTACTTGGGCTGACATTGGTGATCAATGTGGGCAGATAAAAACAGCCTTTATCAGGACGGCTAACATCCGGTTGCCATACTTCTGCCCCCTCATCCGCGCCCTTATTCACAAGGGTCGTGATGCGCTCCAACTGTATGGGATCAACGATAGCACCCATATCAATGGTCTTATCCAACGGATCGCCAACACGGAATTTGTTAAGGCGGGCCTTAACTTTTTCAATCAGGCGGTCCGCAATACCTTCTTCAACCAAAAGCCTTGAACCAGCACAACATACCTGTCCCTGATTAAACCAGATCGCATCCACAAGTCCCTCAACCGCGCCATCAATATCCGCATCCTCAAACACGATATAAGGTGACTTGCCACCCAGTTCCAGCGTCAACTTCTTGCCAGACCCCGCCGTGGCTTCGCGGATATAACGGCCAACGCCCGTTGAACCCGTAAAAGCAATCTTGGCAATATCAGGATGATTGACGATCTGAGCACCCGTATCTCCGGCTCCGGTGACGATATTTACTACCCCTGGCGGTATTCCGGCTTCTTCACAAAGCTCGGCAAAATAAAGTGCGGTCAGGCTGGTATATTCCGCAGGTTTCAACACCACGCAGTTGCCCGCCGCAATGGCAGGGGCAATTTTCCATGCCATCATCAACAAGGGAAAATTCCACGGTATAACCTGACCCACGACGCCAAGGGCTTCCTGATCCGGCAATTCCTGATCCATGAGCTGTGCCCAGCCAGCATGGTAATAGAAATGCCGCGCCACAAGCGGAATATCAATATCACGACTTTCTCGGATCGGCTTACCATTATCAAGCGTTTCCAGTACCGATATAAAGCGGGATGTTTTTTGTATCAGACGCGCCAAGGTGTACAAATATTTTGCCCGTTCGTGTCCCGCAAGGCCTGACCATTCGGGAAAGGCTTTCGCCGCTGCTTTCACGGCCCTGTCCACGTCATCCGCACCCGCCACTGAGAATTTTGCCAGATATTCTCCGGTTGCCGGATTATGGCTTTCCATGAAACTATCCGATGATTTTGCTTTTACCCATTTGCCGCCAATGTAAAGCTTGAAGCCTTTGGAATGACTTTTCAGCCAGTCATGGACATAATCGGATTGTTCTGGTGCAGGACCGTAAGACATAGTTTCAAATATTTCTGAGATGTTCATAAAAAATCCTAGCCCATCGAATGGCGGTTAGCCGCAGAATAACGGCCCGTTACAAAATGTTCAAGCTGTCGCTCTATATCGCCCAGCAAGCTGGATGCCCCAAAACGGAACATATGCGGGCTGAGCCACTCATCACCCAATTCTTCTTTGATCAGCGTCAGATATTGCAGGGCCAGCTTGGCGGTACCAATGCCACCGGCGGGCTTATAGCCTACTTTCTGTCCGGTTTTTGCGTAAAATTCCCGGATCATGCGGATCATCACCAGACTAACGGGCAATGTGGCATTGACCCCTTCCATACCTGTAGATGTCTTAATAAAATCAGATCCCGCCATCATACAAACCATGGATGCCTTGGCCACTTTGGTAATCGAACCCAATTGTCCGGTGGCAAGAATGGCTTTCATATGAGCATCGCCACAGGCTTCACGATATGCCTTGACCTCATCGTATAGAGCGCGCCAGTTTCCGGTTAGCACATATCGACGGCTAATCACGATATCAATTTCCTCGGCACCCGCCGCAACAGAAGCCCGAATTTCAGCCAAGCGCGTTTCCAAAGGGGCAAGTCCCGCCGGAAAACCGGTAGAAACCGCCGCAACCGGAATGCCGCTGCCTTTTAATGCCGCCACAGCCGTTTCAACCATTTCATGATAAACGCAGACCGCACCCGTAGTTAGCTGCATATCCTCAAAACCCAGAGCGAGCAGAATGTCGGGCCGTACCGGATAGCGGGCCTTGGCACAAAGACGCTTCACGCGACCCGCCGTATCGTCGCCGGACAGGGTGGTCAGGTCGATGCAGGAGATAGCCTTGAGCAACCATGCTGCCTGCCATTTCTTTTTAACGGTACGCCGTCCGCCCAGCGAAGAAATTCGTCGGTCAACTGCCGATTTGTTGATTTTTATCTCATCAACCCAGTCAGGATGAAAGTCACACCCCTCTACTCTGGGTAAGCTGTTAATCAATATTTGTTTTGTCGCGCTCACTATTCTCTCTATCTCTTTACAGGAATGACGTACCGGCGGGCATGGGATCAAGCCCAAGGTGCCCCGCCAGACTGGTTCCTATGTCTGCAAATGTTTCTCTTTTTCCGATGGAGCCGGGGGTAACTTTTGGTCCAAAGGCTATAACCGGAATATGTTCCCGGGTATGATTTGATCCGGGCATGGTGGGATCACAACCATGATCCGCCGTCAGGATAACCACATCGTCGGGCCGCAATGCCGCCCACAGATCAGGTAACGAACGGTCAAATGCTTCCAAAGCCGCCGCATATCCCTGCACATCACGCCGATGACCGTAAAGCATGTCAAAATCAACAAGATTGGCAAATAGAATGGCGTTGTCGTCTGAACCATTCACTTGTTCCATCAGCACTTCAAATATCTGTTTGTTACCGTGAGCCTTGAATTTCTGGGTGATACCCTGATGGGCAAAAATATCGGCAATCTTGCCTATGGAAACTACCTCACCACCACTATTTGCAAATTTATCCAATAGTGTTGGTTCCGGCGGCAAAACTGAAATATCTCTGCGATTACCGGTGCGGACAAATTCGCCGGGGCCAGCCCCTATAAATGGCCGCGCAATCACGCGCCCGATATTATAATCATCCACAAGCTTCCGCGCCACATCACAGATCTCATAAAGACGATCCAGACCAAAATACTCCTCATGAGCGGCAATCTGTATCACCGAATCGGTGGAGGCATAAACAATAGGCTTGCCGCTTTTAATATGCTCTTCCCCAAGTTCATCAATAATAACCGTACCCGAAGCATGGCAATTTCCCAACACACCAGGCAGCCCACATTGCGTAATCAGATCATCCAATAAACTTTCAGGGAAACTCGATGTCTCATCTAAAAAATATCCCCAATCAATCATGACCGGCACGCCAGCCATTTCCCAATGGCCGCTCGGTGTATCCTTGCCCTTGCTCTTTTCAGCAGCATAGCCGTATTTTCCAGTAATTTTTGCAGCCTTGGCGACTTTAATCTCATGACCCGCCGATGCCTCCGCCGCCAGACCCAATCCCAATTCCATAAGATTTGGAATTTGTAACGGGCCAGACCGTAGCCCCTTGACATCCGCCAGACCCAATGCACATTGCTCCGCAATATGACCAAAGGTATTGGCCCCCTGATCGCCAAACAGGGCAGCATCATCGGTCTCACCAACACCAAAAGAGTCAAGTACAATAATTATTGCACGCATTTCCCACGCTCCAGAAAATCCTCACATAATATTCAGGGACTAAATTATAGAGGAATTATTTTAGCCCATACTACAATTTATTAAAAAATTTGTCCAGATGGTAAAAAAATTTCAATTTATTGCTTTTGAATATTAATTTATACCCCTATTATCTTTTATATTATACCCCTATTATCATAGTGGATTATTCATACTTGGTATGATCAGGAGCTAGAAAATATGATTGCGCAAGAAGTGACAAGAAGCATAGCCGCCATCAAAGCTGTCCATAAAGGAAGCTTTCCCAAGGTTGCCCTTATTCTGGGAAGTGGGCTTGGCAAATTTGGTGATGTGATGGATATTGAAACCATTATCTCATACGACCAGATACCCGACTTTCCCCAACCAACCGTTGCGGGCCATGCGGGACGGTTGTTGATTGGCAAAGTGGGCAATACACCATTAGTCTGCATGCAGGGGCGCATGCATTTGTATGAAGGACATCCCGCAGAAAAACTTGCCATTTCTATCCGAACCTTTAAAGGGCTTGGTGTGGAAAAGCTGATCATCACTAATGCGGCGGGAAGTCTGCATATGGATATGCCCGCTGGCGCGCTTATGAGCATAAAAGATCATGTAAATATGTCCGGCCAAAACCCCATGACCGGTCCCAATGATGATGATGTGGGACCACGCTTCTTTGATATGACAGAGGCCTATGACCGGGATATGCGGGAAAGAATTGCCACATCCGCAAGGGCCCTTAATATTCACCTCCACAGCGGTGTTTACGTTCAACTACCGGGTCCCAATTTTGAAACGCCTGCAGAGATCAGAATGCTTGGCAAGCTTGGAATCGATGCGGTTGGTATGTCAACAGTTCAGGAATGTCTGGTTGCCCGCCACGCTGGCATGGATGTTGCGGGCCTGTCGCTGATCACCAATCTGGGGGCTGGACTATCACCAAACCCCCTATCACACCACGAAACACTGACCGAAGCCGAAAAGGCTTTCGGAAATATCAGTCGCCTCCTTGTACATTTTATTGACGGACTTTCTAAATAGTATGACCCAAAAAGAACTACTAAAGCCACAACAACCTGCCTTGTCGATCGGCACAGTAATGATCGATATCATTACTGTTATTGCCGATAACGATGTCGAATTAATGACATTGCATAATATGACCTCATCCTTTCTGATGCTGGAACAGGGCCGAAAAGTAGAATCCCAAAGCATTGATACCTATGTGGGCGGCGGCGGTGCCAATACTGCTGTCTCCATGAGCCGTTTGGGTATGAAAATGGATATATTGGCCTTGGTCGGTAAAGACCTGAATGCGGAAAAAATTCTGAACCGTATGAGACAGGAAAATATATCCCTGCCCCTAATGAAGGTGGTTGAAGATGTGGGTAGCGGGGTCGCGGTTCATATTGCATCACATGACCGCAATGCAGCCATTTTTACCCATCGGGGTGCCAACTGCAACCTAACTGAAGAAGACGTCAAGGCCATAGATTTCACAAAATATGATCTGGTATATGTGACAAACCTTAGCAACCAATCTGCTGATCACTTCCCTCTCATAATCAGACAAGCCGAAAAGGCCAATTGTTTCATTGCCTCCAATCCCGGAATCCGGCAGCTAACCAGACTGTGTGATGATTTCCTTTCGAGCCTGGATGCTATCACCTTGATTTCTATTAATAAAGTGGAATGTGAATCTCTGGTACCAAAACTAATTTCCGAGGACCGTAAACATAGCAAACCGACACTTACCCTGTCCGGTGATATTCCGCCCCTGCTCAAGAATGGGTTTAAATTTGGCGGCTTTTCTTTAGGGCTGGTTGATTTTATGCAAATCCTGTCTGATCATGGGCCGGATTATGTGGTTATCACCGATGGCAGCAAAGGGGCCTATCTGTTACAGGGAGATACCTTATTTTACAGTCCGCCGCAAAAAGTGGACATGAAAGGGTCCGCAGGGGCCGGGGATAGCTTCTCATCAACATTGGCCAGTTTGATTTCCGCTGGTAATGCGCCTGATATTGCCCTATATGCTGCATCTCTTAACGCCGTGTCTGTCATCTCGCAAGTTGATACGCAGGCGGGACTGTTAACATTTGAAGCTTTGGAAGATGCACTGGGAACCACTGATATTACCACGGCAATTACCCGTTGGGATCTAACATAAAACAAAAATGGATAAACGATGAATAAAGTATATATATCTGCCGATGCCTTGCTGGACGACAGCTTCAAAATGGCTCATATGATCTTGGAAAGCGGGTTCGAACCTGATTATATTGTTGGGGTTTGGCGCGGTGGTACGCCCATTGGAATTGCCGTACAGGAATATCTGGATTACCGGGGGCTTAAGTCTGACCATATCGCCATCCGCACATCATCCTATACCGGAATTGCCACCCGGACTTCCACAGTACGGGTACATGGGCTGGGCTATATTGTGGATAATATCAATGCCCATGACAAGCTGTTGATCGTTGATGATGTGTTTGATTCGGGACTCAGTGTCGATGCCATCATCCGTGATCTTCAGGAACAATGTCGCCGCAATATGCCTGAAGATACAAGAGTCGCCACCGTTTATTACAAGCCGGAAAAGCGCAAAACAGAACGGGTGCCAAACTATTACATCCATGAAACCGATGATTGGCTTGTCTTTCCCCATGAATTACATGGCCTGACCAGAGATGAAATTTCTAAATTCAAATCACCGCAGGTAGCAGAGCTTCTCGATAAAAAAATCTAAACCTATTCCTTATTTAATGCTCTCGTGATCCGGGCGGCAATTTCATTGGCTTTTTGCCGGATTATTTCAGCATCAAGGGTAAGAAGCTTACCGTTATCCATCAGAATATTGCCATCAACGATGGTGGTGACAACATCACTACTACTGGCCGCGTAGGCAAGATGTGAGATCACATCATAAAGCGGTGTCATATGAGGGCCCGAAAGGTCGACCTGAATAAGGTCGGCCCTTTTACCCACCGCAATATCACCCACAAGATGATCAAGACCCACGGCAACCGCACCACCCTTTGTCGCCATATACATGACGGTTTCAGCGGGCATCGCCGTAGCATCATAATTGACACCCTTGTGCAATAAAGCCGCAAGACGGATTTCTTCCCACATATTCAGATCATTATTGGATACCGCGCCATCAGTGCCCAGACCAACCCTGACACCCTGTTTCAACATTTCAGGAACTGGCGAAATCCCCGCTGCCGTTTTCAAATTTGAAGTGGGGTTATGAATCACACCGACTTTATATTTGGCAAGTATTTTTATTTCTCCGTCTGTGGGGTGAACCACATGAGCCGCAATCAATTTATTCTCTAGCAGTCCCAGACTTTCCACATGTTTGATCGGCGTCGTATTATAACGGTCCAGAACCAATGCCAGCTCCGCACGGTCTTCTGATAGATGCGTTGTGATGGGTGCGTCCAATTCTTTGGCCAATTTAGACACCTGAGCCATATGATCCGCTGATACAGTATAGGGCGCATGGGGGGCAAAGGCCGGTATAACGCGTCCCGATTTGCTTTTGCGGTTCTTGACAAACTTCACTGCCGCCGCAAAAGAATCGTCCCAGCCTTTAAAACCCGGACTTGGAAAATCTATGGATGGCGACCCCAAAATTGCCCGAAGTCCACATTGTTCGATAACATCTGCCCCCGTATCCGCATAAAAATACATATCGACAAATGAGGTTGTACCACCCTTAATCATTTCATGACAGGCTAGGCTCATGCCAACCTCTATAAACTCAGGATCAACGAACTTACCCTCCATGGGAAAGATATAATTCTGCAGCCATGTCATCAAGGTCAGATCATCCGCCATACCCCGGAACAGTACCATTGCCGTATGGGTATGACCATTGACAAGGCCCGGCATCAGGATACGGTCCTTGCCCGTGATCTCTTTTTCTGCTGAGAATTTTGCCGCTATCTCGCTACCATGCCCAACGGCCACGATAACACCATCATCGACCGCAACAGCCCCATGTTCAATCACTTGATTGTCGCCTGCCATGGTCACCACATAGCGTCCATGAACAATAAGATCGACAGTTTTAATCTCTTCCGCCTGCGTTCCGAAAGTCTGTATGGATAATGACATTACAATCCCTGAAATCAGCAAGCTAGCATATGACAATATTTCATGCCTGATTTTTATCTGCATCACTTTTCCTTGTTGTTTAGGTCACTATATCCTTATTCCATGCCTTCTACAACACAGTTTATAACACCCTGATTTCAAAAAAATTATACCGTAACACTATGAAAATAAATCATTTAATGAAAAAGTTCAAAAAAGTTGTTGACTATTATTGATATAGTGTACTATGTTTGTACAACACTTAAACACCACAACAGTTATAGTGCCAACTTAAAAAGATAGGAATTTACAGTGGCTACACAGTGGAAAAATGATCAGCCAATATATCTGCAGCTAAAAGAGCAGATCATGGCCATGATAATTGATGACATCCTAAGCGAGGGGGAAGCTCTTCCCTCTGTGCGGAAAGTTGCCGCAGATTATCAAATTAATCCCATTACCGCCTCCAAGGCTTATGCCGAGCTTGTTGATGAGGGACTGGTAGAAAAGAGAAGAGGGCTTGGAATGTTTATACTTGAAGGGGCGAGAAAAAATCTTTTGAATGCGGAACAGCAAAAGTTCCTCAATGAAGAATGGCCTGAAATAATCAAGCGCATTACGCTCTTGGGTCTTAATGTCAAGCAGTTGATTGAATCTGCTGATACCAATAGTAGCCATTAAAAGGATTTAGCAATGACCAATATTATTACTGCACAAAATCTCAGCAAATCCTTCGGATCGTTTCAGGCTCTGAAAAATGTTGACCTGACTATCCAAAAGGGCCAGATCGTAGGCATTATCGGTGCTAATGGTGCCGGAAAAACAACCCTGCTGAACAGCATTTTGGGCTTAACAACCTATGACGGTGAATTAGATGTTCTGGGCTTTGACCCTTACGTCCAGCGTGATGAGTTAATGAAGAAAATTTGTTTTATCTCAGACGTGGCAACCCTGCCAAAATGGATGAGAGTATGCGAAGCTCTGGACTTTGTGGAAGGTGTTCACCCAAGTTTTGATCGGGAAAAGGCCCTAGGTTTCCTCGCAGGAACCAGTGTGCCGTTTGATAAGAAAATCCGCCATCTTTCAAAAGGCATGATCGTTCAGGTTCATCTGGCGCTGATCATGGCCATTGATGCGAAAATTCTGGTTCTTGACGAACCAACCCTTGGTCTCGACATCATTTACCGGAAAAAATTCTATCATCAGTTGCTAGAAGACTTCTTTGATGAAGACCGCACAATTCTGATTACCACACATCAGGTGGACGAGATCGAAAATATCCTCTCGCAAGTGGTTTTCATCCGTGAAGGAAATATTGTACTGACAGCCGATATGGATGACATTGGTGAACAATGGATGGTGCTGAACCCACCACAGGAAAATGTCGCCGCTGCCCGTGCCCTGTCACCGGTTTCGGAACAGACACTGCTGGGCAGGACATCTTTTATCTTTAACGGCAAAGCGCGTGCTGAGTTAGCCGAACTGGGGGAGGTAAACAGAATCAACCTTTCTGACCTGTTCGTCACCCTTATGGATGGAGAATAATCATGGCCACCAACCACACCAGAATTAAAGCCCTGATCATTGCCGGTTTTATAACCGCCCTTATGATCACTGGAATTGCCAATCTGTCCTATGCTGCACAGCATAAATCAGTATTGGATATTGACCAACCCGGCTCCTCCTGTGCCCTGAGCATTTGCACGCTGGTGTAGCGCCTAAGATTTTGAACCAATTAAGTATAACGAAAGAAAACGGAGAAAATAAATGTTAGCCTCCATCGTAAAAGTAAACGGATATAACCCCTTTAAAACCCTGATGCTTAGGGAATATTGGGAAAACCGCCGCGCCATTTTCACAACACCGCTGGTGATTACCGCTGCGTCAATGGTCCTGATCATTATCAGTATGGGTGTTTTGGGTAGAGCCATTCACATTGACGGCGAATCCTTTACCCTTAGTGAAGTTATTGCCAACATGTCCGCCCATGAGGCCCAGGAATTAAGCGACCATATCAATCATCTGCTGCTGGCCTCTGTCGCACCAATTATGATCGGTGTCTGGTTCTGCATGGTCTTTACCACCCTTGGGTCACTTTATGACGAAAGAAAAGACAATAGCATTCTGTTCTGGAAATCCATGCCCATATCAGATGTCCAGACCATCCTGTCAAAAATTCTGACAGTTACAGTGGTTATCCCCATGGTTGCCATAGGGTTTAGCTTTATATTCCAGATTTTTCTACTGATAGTCGGCTCGTTCCACACCATTGGAACAGAATATAGCGCATGGGACCTATTGTGGTCTTCCACCAACCTGCCGGCTTTGGTATTAAATGAAATCGTATATATGATCATGTTCAGTCTGTGGGCACTGCCGGTATTTGCTTGGCTCATGTTGTCTTCCGTGATCGCAAAACGGACACCTTTATTGGTTGCAACAATACCGGTTGCTTTGCTTGCCCTGTTTGAAGGCCTGTTCTTCCATTCAGAATATCTTGTCCGCTTTGTCGGAATGCGCCTGACGGGGGCTCATATTCTGGAATCAAACAAAGGTTTCTCACAAAACTTTATCGATTTCAGCCCGAGAACAACACTGGATATTATTCAGTCTGCAACCCAGCCCGCCTTTTGGGTAGGCCTCGGCATAGCGGCCGCACTGCTTTGCGTGACTGTTATGCTCAGAAAACGCAACAGCATGTAATTAACTTATCTCATATTAGGAAATTTGGGTTTTAACCCTTACCACCTGATATCTTCCGACTGCCCCGGCTTTTAGCCGGGGCTTTTTTCTTTAGGGTCACATCTTTTTGACCAAATATTTTTTGACTGACATTAAAGGACTTTTAAATTATTGTCGCTAACACTGAATTTCAAAATAACCTCATAAGATGGAAAACCCCGCAGTATGTGTGGCATAGCCGGTATAATTACTTCACTTGACAGAAAACCTGATCAAGCAATAATTAAAAAAATGACCGATGCCATCATCCACCGTGGGCCGGATGAATCAGGAATATATATTGCGGATGGAGTCGGACTTGGTCACCGCCGTCTATCAATCATCGACATAAAAAGCGGCCAGCAACCCATGACATCAACGGATGGTTATGTCACCGTCGTCTATAATGGTGAGATTTATAATTTTGTGGAAATCCGCGCCGAGCTGGAAGCAAAAGGTTATCATTTCGAAACCCGTTGCGATACAGAGGTTATCCTCTATGCCTATCACGCTTGGGGAGAGGACAGTGTGAAACATTTCCGGGGCATGTTTGCCTATGTCATTTATGACAACCGCAGCAAGCGGGTTTTCATGACCCGGGACAGGCTGGGAATCAAGCCCTTGTTCTATGCCCCTGTGGGAGAAAAAACTATCCTGTTTGGTTCCGAATTAAAAGCACTGACCTCCCACCCCGATTTTGTTAAAAACCTGCGGCCGAAAAGCATGGAGGATTATTTTTCTCTGGGCTATGTGGCGGAACCCAATACTATCTATAAAAATGTATTTAGGCTGGAACCGGGCCATAGCATCACTATTGATCTGCAAACCGGACAATTGAAGAAAAACCAATATTGGAATTTGCAGTTCACTGGCGATTATCAAGGCAGCTTTGAGGATGCCCGTGCCGAACTTAGGGAACGTGTGCGTGAAGCCACAAAAATTCGCATGGTAGCGGATGTACCTCTTGGTGCATTCCTGTCCGGTGGTGTGGACTCCGGGGCTGTTGTCGCCGACATGGCAGATATTAGCAATGATCCGGTAAATAGCTGCTCCATTGGCTTTTCCGACCCCAATTATAATGAAACCGACTACGCCAAACGGGTCGCCCGAAAATATAATACCAACCATTGGTCGCGCATTGTAGATCCGGGGGACTATTCGCTTGTTAAGGAACTGCTTGATATCTATGACGAGCCCTATGCAGATAGTTCGGCCCTACCCACATACCGGGTTTGCGAGCTGGCCCGTGAAAAAGTAGTCGTTGCCTTATCCGGAGACGGTGGCGATGAAAATCTGGCGGGATACAGACGTTACCATCAACAGATGTTTGAACAACAGATGCGGGGGTTATTCCCAAACACCATACGGCGGCCTCTATTTGGCTTTTTGGGTAAGGCTTACCCCAAGGCAGACTGGGCACCAAGGGTTTTCAGAGCAAAAACAACTTTTCAGGGGCTGGCCCGTGATCATGTGGAAAGTTATTTTCACGGCATGTCCATACTGAAAGGCGACATGCGGGAAAACTTATTCAGTAACAATCTAAAAAATGACCTGCAGGGGTATAATACGCTGTCCTTATTCAAAGAATATGGCGAGAATTCCGGCAGCAATGACCCCCTTTCAATTTTGCAATATATAGATATTAAAACCTATCTGGTCGGTGACATCCTAACCAAGGTTGACCGGGCGTCCATGGCTCATTCGCTGGAGGTACGTGTACCGCTTCTTGATCATGAATTGGTGGAATGGATTGCAAGCCTGCCATCTCATTTCAAGCTACAGGGCGGTGAAGGCAAGTATATCTTCAAGAAATCACTGGAAGGACGGCTACCGAATGATATACTTTATCGTCCCAAGATGGGTTTCGCCGTTCCCCTTGGCAAATGGTTTCGGGGCGTGTTAAAACAAAATATCCGTGACTCTGTTCTCAGTGAACGAATGTTGGACTGCGGCTATTTTGAAGCCGACTATTTACGGACTCTTCTGGACCATCATCAAAACGGCTTCAGGGATTATAGTTCACCCCTCTGGACACTTATGATGTTTGATCAGTTTCTATCGCGGCAAATTTAAGGAAAAACTTTGCGGATTCTCACCTTCACATCATTATACCCCAACATAATAGAACCACGGCATGGCATTTTTTCCAAAAACCGTATGATTCATTTTGATCAGATAGAAGGTACTTGCCGCAAGGTCATCGCCCCTGTTCAATATTTTCCCTTGCTTGGCCTAAACCACAAAAGCAGATTTCACAAATATAATCAGATACCAAAAGAAGACCGGCAAGGTGAAATAGACATCTACTATCCCCGTTATATGACCATTCCCGGAACAAATCTGATAAATGTCGCAGATGCCATGGCTAATGCTTCCCATAAGGTTATGGGAAAAATATATCCCAACGGAGAAACTTTTGACCTGATTGACGGTCTTTACATTTACCCCGATGGCGTGGCGGCCTATAAGCTGGCAAAAAAATATAACAAACCACTCATCCTAACGGCACTGGGCAGTGATGTTAATTTCTGGCTGGACCAACCGCAGCATAAAGAAAGAATTCTGGAAGCCATAAATTATGCATCGAAAGTGACCTGTGTCAGCCAGGCCCTTAAAGATAGCCTGATCCAGCATGGCATTGCTGAAGATAAACTTCTGGTTCTGCTTAATGGCATTGATAAAAAAATATTTAATGCGGACGTTAAGCCCAAAGTTCAAAATGAATATCTTTTAGCCATAGGCAATCTTATCCCTTTGAAAGGCCATGAATATATTTTGAAATCCCTGAAGGAATTCCCGGAAGAAAGACTGATTCTCATAGGCGTGGGCGAACTGGAAGCACATCTGAAAGCCCTTGCCAAACAGCTTGGTATTTCCCATAGGGTGATTTTTCTATCCCATGTTTCACAGGATGAACTGGGACATTATTACGCCGGTGCCAAATATACAATCATGATGTCATCCATGGAAGGCATGCCTAATGTGATTATGGAAAGCCTGGCCACAGGTACCCCGGTTATCACAACAAATGTGGGCGGCATTGCAGAAGTAGTAACAAAAGACAACGGTATTTTGCTGACCGAACGCACCAGCGACGCCCTGACAAATGCCTTGAAAACAGCCCTCACCCGTAAATGGGACAGGCAACAGATTTCTGAATCCATGAATTATCTGGACTGGAATGAGACCGCCCGGAAGCTACACAGCTGTTTTAAATCAGCCCTTTAAACGATTTTGACAATCTGTTTACCGAAATTTTCACCCTTCAGCATTCCTATGAAAGCAGAGGGCGCATTTTCAAGACCTTCTACCACGCTTTCCCGATATTTTAATTTGCCTTCGGCTAACCAGCCCACAGCCTTTTGAACAAATTTCATATTCAGTTTCGGATTATCAAAAACAATGAAACCCTGAATTTTTAGACGCCGCTGAATAATTATTCCCATGCCCCTTGGCCCTGGAGCCATATCCTTGGAATTATAGTCTGAAATCATTCCACACAGAGCAATACGGCCAAAGTCCCGCATATTCCACAGGGCCGCTTCCATGATCTCGCCACCGACATTTTCAAAATTCACATCAATACCCTTAGGACAAAGTGTGGCAATTGTCTTGGCTACAGAACCACAGGTTTTATAGTTAAACGCCCGATCAAAACCCAACTCATTGACCAGAAAATCCACCTTGTCATCTGATCCGGCACAACCGACAACTTCACAACCCATAATCTTGGCAATCTGCCCAACCACGCTGCCCACGGCACCAGAAGCCGCAGACACAAAAACACGTTCACCCGGTTGCAGGTTGGCGACTCCCACAAGACCGGCGTATGCCGTCATCCCCGGCATACCTAAAATACCCAGATAATATGACAGCGGTACTTGCCCCCGTTCCACGGTCAATAATCCCGTGCCATCAGATTTGGAATAATTTTCCCATCCCATCATACCAACAACCACATCGCCTGACTTGAATTTCGGATTTTGCGAAGTAACGACCTCACCGACGATCCCGGCTTCAAGAACTTCACCAATTTGAAACGGCGGAACATATGATTTAGCATCATTCATCCGCGATCGCATATAGGGGTCAACAGACATATAGAGATTGCGAACCAGAATTTCGCCATCAGTAATTTCAGGGATTTGCCCTTCAACCAATTTAAAGTTATCTTGTGTTACCCAGCCATCAGGACGGCTGTTTAGTACGATCTGCTGATTGATTTTACTCATGATGTTATCCTCTTTCTTGATGGAATCGGCGGTTGATAGAATATGAAATAAAAACGATCGTTTTAATAGTTAAATTTAATTTATTTGAGAACCAATGAGATATTTTTTTTATAACTTGTTTATTTTGTATCTGATTATCCTTCCTGCTGCACAGGCAAGTGATGTTAAAATATGGGCAGTAGCAGATCAAAAATTCATTTCTGAAAAAAAATTGATCACTAAACTAAGACTGTCAAAGAATATACTTTTGGGAATCAGTCCTGATAATCCCGATCATCATGCCCGCGCCACCAAAATTATTGAAAAACTCACCAAAGGGGGACGGGAACCTGTTATTTTATTGAGCTATGTGGAACGAAACAAACAAAATGCCTTTGCTATCTTCATCCAAAGGCATAAAAAAACTGGTAAAGATTATGATGCAACAGGCCTTGATATGCTACTGGGCTGGTCCAATAACGGTCAATCGGAATGGTCAGTTGTACGACCCGTGTTTGACATGGCAATGATTAAAAACCTGTCCCTGAAGGCGGTTAATTTTTCCCGTTATGAAATTGGTGAATTATACGGGCAAGGTCTTGACGGACTGCCAGATGATGTGAAGCCAGCCCTTCTGCCACTGTTAAAAACAACCCCTCAGATAGAACAGGAAACACACAAGGCCAATTGTGAGACCCTGCCGCCAGAAGTTGTGGAAAAATTTATAACAATCCGTCATGCACGGAATAGTCTTTTTGCGCTGGCTATGTCTGAAACAAGGGATAAAACGACCGTTCTCATTGCCCCTCATGCTCATGTTAACATAGACACAGGCGTTCCCCATTTTCTCAATAAATTAACGGGGCCTGGCAAGAGCATTAGCCTGTCATTTGTTGAAACGGGACAAGACGTCCGTGACAGACAGGCTGACTATATCTGGTATACGGGGGAAGAATCCCGTCCTCGCCCGTGCCAACATCATTTGATCAATTGATAATGCAACATTGCCGATGCAATAGGTTTGTTTAAGTCAGACTGCCAGGCTTCCGCATGTAACGTGGCAAAGCGTCGCCCCCTTCGGAAAACACGGGCGCGGGCAAAGGTATCTTCCGGCTTGCCGCTTCTTAAATAATCTATGGTAATATCAATAGTTTTTGGAATATGCACAAGCTCCCGTTCCCAAAACAGCTGCATGAGAGCCGACATTTCCATTAATGAAGCCACTGTCCCTCCATGTAATACCGGCGGGTAGGGTGAACCGATAAGGTCAGAATTAAATTTCATGACCGTGATAAGCTTGTCATCATGGCGTTTGAGCCTGAAGCCCATCATTTTTGCATAAGGACTGATATCAAGGCTCTCATCAAAAGACTTTTGTTCCTTCAATTTGGACAAAAACGTCAATATCATGATTTTTTCTCCATTTCTGCATAAGAAAATACCGCAACCCCATGGGCAATAGGTGATGAAGCATCATCGCAATAGACATCGCCCTGAACGAATACCATCTGGTCGGTAATTTTCAAGCAACGGGTTTTAACCATCACAGCAGAAAAAGGCAGTGGTTTCTCAAAATAATCCACCCGCAAATCAAGAGTCACGATCCTTCGGTATGACTCAAACTGATCATATACAGCCGCACCAAGTGCCGTATCCAGAAAAGCGGTTATGGCCCCATTCGCAATAATCCCGCTTCCCGGAATAACTTCCAGATCAGTATTAAAGGGCATTTCAATCAGAAGGCTGTCGCCTTGTTTTTCCATTAGTTGAAGCCCCAAACGCCGAGAATGGGGAATCATAAATACCAGTTCTTTAAGTTCTATACCGTCAAAAGAAATTGGTCTGTCCTCTCTATGCGGAAACGCTCTGATATGCAGTAGCAATAGATTTTATTTTCCCCACCATAGAAAAAAGGCCGTTGGTACGCATGGGAGAAAGATGTTTTTCCAGACCCAACTTATCTAAGGTATCACGAGCCTCGATCGTGATTATCTCCTTGGGCATCTTACCGGAAAAAATCATCAGAATTAACGCGACCAGCCCACGTACAATATGGGCATCGCTTTCCCCCTTAAAGACAACTTTTCCATCAACCAGCTCATGGACCAGCCATACCCGGCTTGTACAGCCATGAACCCGGTTTTCTTCGACCATATATTTTTCGTCAAATTCGGGCAGACCACGGCCAAGGTCAATAATATATTTGTACCTGTCTTCCCAATCATCAAGAAACTCGAATGTTTCCAGCACATCGTTTAATGTTTCACTCATTCTTCACACTCTATTTGGCCAGTTTTTCCTTTGGCTTCACCAGACTTTCGTATCAGGTAAAAAAAGATACCATTCTCCTGCGTCATTTCCAACAGGTCATGACCGCTTTCCTGACAAAAATGAGGAAAATCAATCTGAGTCATAGGGTCACTGGCCATTACCCTTAATATGGTCCCATGACGCAGTCTTTCAAGCAAACGCCGAACCCGCAAGACCGGCACCGGGCATTTATGTCCGATAACGTCCAGGTTTTCTGAAAAAAAATAGGGTTCACTAGGCATTTTACATTTCCTGTATCGTCTGAAATTAGTTCTCTTTTTTATTAACTCCCTATTAAGCCTGTCAGGCTACACTGTCACCATAATTAGTAAATTTAAAAATGAGTTTTCTGGTATGAATAGTAAAGTAGTAAGTGTACTTCAGAAACAAGACAATCATGGGTTGAGTAGGTTGCAAGAGATATTAGATGGCTTGCCCCATGGTGTAGCCTTGTTTGATCGCAATCTTGTCCTTCAACATTCGAACAAGAAATTGTCCGGCATGCTTGATCTCAAACCGTCATTTTTTAAATCAAAAATCCTTTTAAATGATATTCTGAATATTAACCGGAATTCGCAAAAAAAGGACGAATGTAATAATTTCGCTGAAAAAATACTATCCGAACTATCTAAAGTAAAAACATCCGATGATTTATTTCCATTCAGCTATGAATATCGCATAACAGAGGAAAAATGCCTTGAAATCAAGGGGGAAGTTATGACCGGTTCAGAATCTAATGCCGGACTGATATTGACCTTTACTGATATTTCATTGCGTTCAAATCCAAATTATTACCTGCCATCAACACCAGTGCCCACATCCGATCATGAGCAAGAATCAAATGAAATACTTATTATGCAAGCTCAATCGGACCGCGAAATGATGGAACAGCAGGCCGTCAATGCCGTACAGATGGCAGAAGAACTGGCCGTTACCCGTGAGATTGCGGAAAACACAGCTAAACATATTGAGGCCATACTGAACGCCATTTCAGACGTCTTGGTCACGATGGATATTAAAGGCGATATCATAACCTGTAACCGTGCTGCAAAAAGCATGTTTGGTTATATTGCAGAAGAAGTCATCGGTAAAAATCTGTCATTTCTAGTTAATACAACCCACATAATGCCAGAAATTGATATTGAAAAATTCCTCGTAAACCTTGACGAAGATGAACAACTGAGAAAGCAAAGTGGCAACGGGCACAAGAAAAATGGCTCAACATTTCCCATTGAGCTGAATATTCGAGAAGTCACTATCAATGAGCAGAAACAATTTACGATCGTTATTTCAGACGTAACAGAACGCCATGAAGCGGAAATGCTCATCCGGGAAATGGCTCTCCATGACAGTTTGACCGGGCTGGCAAATCGTAACCTGTTACAACAAAGGCTTGATATCGCCATGCGTATGGCACGAAGAATGGATAAGAAAATATCCGTCATGTTTCTTGACCTCGATGGCTTTAAACCCGTTAATGACATGTACGGCCATGCTACCGGTGACAAATTATTAAGGGTCGTGGCTAACCGGCTTGAGAGTTGCGCTCGGGAAATAGACACCGTCGCCCGCATAGGAGGTGATGAATTTGCAATTCTTTCCACCAACATCGATAAAGAAACCGATGTCATCAAAGCGGCGCAGCGGGTTATAAAAAGAGTGAAAAAACCTATTATTATCAATGGCAATTCCCATCAGATAGGTACCAGTATCGGCATCAGTTTCTATCCCTTCGATTCTGAAGACCCGGAAGAATTATTCAGAATGGCCGATGTGGCTCTGTATCAGGCAAAAAATGACGGGAAAAGCGTATACCGCTTATATAACCCTAAAATGGATGCCCAGGCAAAAACTGAAAAACAAATTGAAATTGATCTGGAAAAGGCTATCCAGAATGATGAATTGGTATTGCATTACCAACCACTCCTAAACACGCTTGATGATAGCATTATTGGTGCCGAAGCACTGGTGCGCTGGCAACATCCTGAAAAGGGCATGATCCCGCCATTTTCCTTCATTCCCATCGCAGAGAAATCTGATTTAATGCTGTCTTTGGGACAGAGAATTCTGGAAATGGCCTGTAAGCAGGCTAAAAAGTGGCAGGATATGGATATGCCACATTTTAGAGTATGTGTTAACATTTCTGCACGTCAGTTTCAGTCAAATGATTTTGTGGATAATGTGAAAAATGCTCTGAAATTATCAGGACTTGATCCAAAAAGGCTTGAGCTTGAAATTACCGAAGGCATGGTGATCGGCGACACTGATGCGGTAGCAGCCAAGCTGGAAATTTTCTCCAGCCTCGGCATTTCACTTGCCATTGACGACTTTGGAACCGGATATTCCTCTCTGGCTTACTTGAAACGTTTCCCTGTACACCAGTTGAAAATCGACCGGTCCTTTATCCGTGACATCACCGAAGACCATGATGATGCCGCAATTACGGATGCCATAATAAGGCTTGGTCATAGTCTTGGGTTATCCATCGTAGCCGAAGGCGTTGAAACCAAAGAACAAGCCCAAATCCTACGTCAAAAAGGATGTGATGTATTACAGGGATATTTCTTCAGCAAACCAATCCCCACGGTTGAATTCGAGGAATGGATAATCACCCATTCAGAAAAACTTTAGTAATTCTTTGATTATATTTTAAGGTTGGATTAGGTCAGGGTAATTTCTATTGCCGTGATGATCAACAGATATTAAAATTCAGACCCGAACCTGATCAATACCCCAGTATTATCAGGATTCACACTGCTATGACCCGGACTAATCTGATGCAGAACATTAAAATCCACCTGCGCACCAAAAAGATCTGCAATACGATAAACCAGTTCAAAATCTATTTCCCGCCCATCAGGCGCCAGTGATATCTGGTTGCTGATGAAGGATAGGCTTCCTGCCTGCAAACCTTTACGGAAATCTCGTGCCGCAACAAAGGATACATCCGCCTGCCCCCCCATAACCCTGAGCGGTTGACTTACTGCAAAGCTCAAATGGTCCCCCTTCTGGAAAAGGGAGTCTCCGGTCACGCCAATGGAAAAGCTTCCAGACCTTAGACTATTCACCTGTTCCACCAGACTTAAATCCGCCGTCTTCACGTCGGTAAGCCCGTAAGATGCCTTGGCAAAAAAATTCACTTGGCTGGTAATGCCCATATCAAAATGCGCGTTGACAAATGTAGTTGTTGCACCCGAACCCAGCGCAATAGCACCATTAGACAGACTGCCCAATACACTGCCATCCTCATTCATCACCCCAAGATCAAAACCCATATTTATTAAATTGGACAGACTGTGGTCCAACCTAGCCATCACAACATATGTATCGGCCTTCAGGTTAAACAGCTGCCATAGGTGCTCCCCATGACCAACCACCAGATCCAGTCTGGTTCCTGGGTTAAACTCTTGACCAAACATCGCGCTCTGGCTGCCTTTACGCCCCATAAGAGCGACAAAATCCTCTTTACCAATGGTCAGGAAATCATCCTGATCATAATCCTCCAGAACTTCTTTCAGGGATAGTCCCTGAGCAAATGTCATATCCTTATTTTCGCCGAGCGACAACCCCAGTTTCATACGTAAATTATCAGCACGGTTTCTGACATTATTTTGATGAGAAAAATAATTTTCTTCCACCTCCTGAAACCGCCAGTCCTCTGTCCAGGAAAATTTAACCGATGCGGACGAGCTAAGCTGAAGTGATGACGTACGACTACCCCTTCTGGAATCCAAAAGGGATTCAAGCCGTATGGGCTCAGCCTGACTGAAAATTCTTTGGCCAAGATCCACCCGGAATGATCGGTCATAACCATCCAGCATCATACTGTCATTCAGGCCCACTGATAAACTTGCAAAGCCACCAAAGGCCTCACCACCAATGAGGGTGCTGCCCTCCATAGCTACAACGGCTGTTTCGCCGCTAGCCGTTTTTACCGCTATGGATGTGGTCCCTTGTGGTCTGAAAGCTTCTGCCAGATTTATAAGACCCCGACCATAGATTGTATCGGCACCGATAACGCCAAGGTCAGTCGCCGTCGTGAACAACAAGTCTGCGACCTGTTTACCATCTAAATTAGGGAAGGCATCCATAAGCAAAGCCGCTGCCCCTGAAATATGCGGGGCGGCAAAGGATGTTCCGTCCCACAGAAAGAACAAACCATCTTTCCCCAGTGACAAAATGCGCTCCCCCGCAGCCACAAGAAATACATCTTTGGCTATATTGCCCGCCCGGTGACTAAAGTCTGTAATGGTGGATGACTGGCCCACGGCACCAGCAACGATGATCTGCCCATTGGCCCAATCTGCCCAAGCCACTGAAGCCGAATTTTCCGGCTGGGCTATGGTAATATCTGTATCTGTATCTTCCCGGTTTCCTGCGGCAACGACAATAAGCATGCCAGCATCAACCGCACGCTTGTAGGCATTAACCAGAGCCAGTGAATTAAATCCATCGCCGCCTAAACTGATATTAACAACTTTCACCCCGCGAACACGCGCATAATCAAGGGCAGCGGCAATATCGCTGTCAGAGAAAGCACAGCCATCAACACTTTCGCAACTGCCAGTACCTGCGGTATTGATTGCCATAACTTTGGCATCAAAAGCGACGCCATGGGTATTTGTGTTGGTATTATTACCCGGATCACGGATTGTCGCAATCACACCGGCAACCCCCGTTCCATGACCATCTATATCATTCAGGTCGGCTTTATTTCCCGTTACTATATTAGTACTGTCCACATGGATATTGGCCTGAATTTGCGGGTTATCAATATCTATGCCAGAATCGATAACGGCAACGGTTATGCCTTGTCCCGTCGCACCATCTTCATAAGCAACAATGGCGTTGATCTGAGGCAATCCATAATTGTTACGATATTCAACCGTATTAAAATCTGTTGGCGTTGGATCAGGCGGCGGCGGGGCGGAACCGACAGTAATCCCTGAAGTACCCCTACCGGTCGCCGTGCCGCAAGAAGCCAGATAAAGGCAACTTATCAACAGAAAACATAATTTTACAATAATTCTGATCATACCCATATCCACTTTCGGCCTTCTACTATTCCTATTCCTGCTCTGGGCTTATTCTATACGTCACTTCCTTGTAAAAGTGTAAAGATCGCATAAAATACATTGGATTTAGTCTTGGTTCATTCTGCTTCAGGAAGCGGCAATTCACTGGCATTGCGACGATAAATGAAATCAAACAAAATCTTCCAGACACTTTCTTCAATTTTCCTGCGTTGAGCAATATGGTATACGGTTCCGTCTTTCTGTTTTTCCCAAGTTAATTTATAAATATGTCCCATGACCGGCGTTGGTGATTTCAGGGTGAGGATATTATCTTTAAACCCGCCCTCGATAATCTGGGAGCCAGCCTGATTATCGACCCAGAACTGAGTCCATTGTTTGCCGTTAAAAGCGGTCAGGCTTTTACCATTCATACGAAATGGCACAGCGGGTGAGGAAAAATGATCATCCAGTGATACCCAGTTCTGCTGTATGGCGCATCCCTTCAAAATTCGCCCAACCCTATCGTAGCCCGCAAGCTCACCACTTTTCCGGTGGTATACTTTCCAGTCACCAACCCAGAAATCCAACGTTCTGAACATGGGGTGGGCACAAGGCACCAGAGGCCGTTGTTTATCCCCGGCATGAGCCGTCAGATTCATTCCTGCCATGATGCAAATAATAGCCAAAATATTTTTCAATTGTTTTTCCTCCAATTTTGGAACAGTTTAAAGCCAGTTCAAACTTAACTCAATAGCTGAAAAATGACCGACAAAGATCTCTATTGGCAAAATAATAAAACACCCGCTTCAAGACGGTTTGATGATATTTATTTCTCTTCAGATAATGGACTTGATGAAAGCCGCCATGTCTATCTGAATGCCATAGGTGCACCGGATATATGGCAAAATAAAGACCATTTTACGCTATTGGAAAATGGCTTTGGCACTGGCCTGAACTTTGTCATAACCTACCACGAATGGTTAAGAACGGCACCGCCCGATGCCCGCATGACTTATATCGCCACTGAAAAATACCCCTTGTCTAAACAAGATATAGACCGCGCCCTGTCCCACTGGTCCGTATTATCCGTAGTGAAACAAGATTTGCTGGCGAAATATCCCGCCGTCAGGGAAGGGTTTCACCTGAGCGAATTAGCCGGAGGTCGGATAAAACTTCTGCTTTTATTTGGTGACAGTGCAAAGACACTGCCACAACTTGATGCCTCAGTTGACGCCTTCTATCTGGATGGCTTTAGCCCAAACCGCAATACGGATATGTGGTCAGAGGCTATTTTTGCGGAGATAGCCCGCCTTGCCACACCGGGAGCTCGTCTCGCCACTTTCACTGCAGCGGGAAGTGTCCGGCGGGGTCTGACGGCTGTTGGTTTCCAAATGCAGAAGTCAGCAGGATATGGCAGCAAGCGGGAAAATATGCGCGGCGAATATTCTGGTACCCCTTCAGCCACATCAAAGCCATGGTACCATAGACCTGCCCCTTTGGCCAAAGGCAGCAGCATAGCTATTATCGGCGGCGGAATCGCCGGACTGACAGCCGGGCTGGCGTTACAGAATAATGGCTATGGGGTCACCATATATGAACGCGATCACGCCCCCATGAATCAGGCATCGGGCAATCCCGCCGGAATTCTTGACCCTTACCTTAACAAGGGGGGTGGACCGGACTCATTATTTTACCATGCCGCTCTCAATCATGCCCTAGCGTATTTCCGCTACCTTGATCCTGAAATTTTTCTGACAAAGGGCTTGATAAAATTTATGGGCGAAGAACAACGACACTTTCCTGACTGCGGGGCCATATCGCCTCCAAAAATAAGAGACACCCTCACCGCCAAACTTAATATCAAATGCGGCATGAATATCACGCCTTTTGAGGCCGGTGAACATGCGGATGCAGTTGTAGTATGCGGCGGCACCGCAAGCAATCATTTCACAGAAACAAATCATTTTCCCCTTGATCAGGTCAGAGGGCAAATCACTTTTCTAGAAGCGGAAAAATATGAAGACCCGCCACCCCATGTTTTATGCGGCAAAGGCTATCTTATCCCGCCCCTTAACCTGAACGGGAAGACTGTTATGGTCACGGGCGCAAGCTTTCACAGGGATGAAACGGACACAGACATTCGGCAAGAGGATCATCGGGATAACCTGAAAAATGCTGAAATTTTATGGCCACGCATAAGCAAAAGGCCCGTGACAGGGGGCAGATGTGCCATCCGCGCCTATAGCCCCGACCATTTGCCATTCTGTGGTCCGGTGCATGATTTTGAAAAATATAAAACGGCCTATAAGATGTTAAAACACGGGCCAAAGCATGAGGCCTTCACATTGGCGCCCTATCAAAAAAACCTATATGCTATTACGGGGTTGGGTAGCCGGGGATTTATGGCAGCCCCTCTGCTGGCCGAAATTATGTCGGCCCTGATCTCAGGTGAACCGCTGCCGGTTTCCAAAGCAGTCTATGAAAGTCTGCATCCGGCCAGATTTCAGATTCGGAAACTCATAAAAGGCCAATAAAAAAGGGCGCCCGAAAGCCGCCCTTTTCATCAGAGTTTGATCAATGTTCTTACCATATTTTAACCCGTTCTGAAGGTGCAAGATAGAGCTTGTCGCCTTCCTTAACACCAAAGGCCTCGTAAAATTCCGGAATATTACGCACCACACCATTAACCCTGAAACGGGCTGGAGAATGGGGGTCAGTGGCAATCTGTTGACGGGCTGCCGCTTCGCGTTTCTTGCCCATGAAAGCCTGCGCCCAGCCGATGAAGATACGCTGTTCCGCCGTCAGGCCGTCAATCACGGGGGCGGGTTTTCCGCCCAGAGACAAACGATATGCCTTGATAGCTATGCTGAGACCACCCAGGTCGCCAATATTTTCACCAAGGGTATATTCCCCGTTAACATTTAGATCATCAAAGACCTTGAAGCCGTTATATTGCTCAACCAGGGAACTAGTACGTTTTTTGAACTCTTCCTTATCCTGTTCAGTCCACCAGTCTTTTAATGCCCCGTCTCCGTCATAGGTACTGCCCTGATCATCAAAACCGTGACCGATTTCATGACCAATCACACCACCGATGGCACCATAATTCACCGCATCATCGGTTGAAATACCAAAGAAAGGCGGTTGCAGAATGGCCGCAGGGAAGACAATTTCATTCATGGATGGATTATAATAGGCATTTACGGTCTGTGGATTCATATACCATTCATGACGTTGAATTGGCTGTCCCAATTTTGCCACTTCCCGGTCATGAACCACTTGATTGGATCGGACAATATTACCAAAAATATCATCACCCTTGATTACCAGTGCAGAATAATCTTTCCAAATATCAGGATAGCCAATTTTCGGGGTAAATTTACCCAGTTTTTCAAGAGCCTTAACCTTGGTTTCTTCCCCCATCCAATCAAGTTCCTTGATGCTGGCTTCATAGGCCTTGGACAGATTGCCTACCAAATCCAGCATGCGTTCCTTGGCTTCGGGCACAAAATGCTGCGCAACATAAACCTTGCCAATAACCTCACCCAGATTGCTATTCACCGTGCTCACCGCCCGCTTCCAATGGGGCCGTTGCTTGGGAACGCCGCGCAGGGTATTGGAATAGAATTCAAAATTCTGCTGATCCAGTTCCGCGTTCATATAAGTATCCATACGGTTCAGGGTCATCCATTTGAAATAGGCTTTCCACGTATCAAGTTCCGTTCCGGTGATAATCCCGTTCAACGCCTCAAAATAGCTGGGTTGTGAGATAATCATATCCACCATAGCGGGCGTCTTGAACGCCGCAAAATAACCGTCCCAGTCAAAGTCAGGCATCATTTCAGCCAGAGCCGTACGATCGCGAACATTATAGGTTTTAACCGTATCCCGGTTATCTTCCTTCTTCCATTGGGCCGTGGCGAGACTTGTTTCTAGTACCATAATTGCTGCAGCATGCTGCGCAGCATTTTCCTCCCCAGCAAGGGTCAGCATCTTCTCCATATGAGCGAGATATTTGGCACGGATACCGACAGATTTTTCATCTGTTTTCAAATAATATTCCCGGTCCGGTAGTCCAAGGCCAGATTGAGAATTATAGACAGCATATTTTGTTGGGTCTTTGGCATCACCATCAACATAGAAATCAAACGGCGCCCCGAAACCGGACCGAACTGACTTAGCGAAATATGCTGTTAACGCCTTATGATCAGCCAGTGCATCCACCTCGGCGAAAGCGGCCGTCACCGGCGCTATACCAAGGGCGTTCCGCTTTTCCATGTCCAGATAGGAATTATATAAATCCCCGACCTTTTGTTCATTGGACCCTGCGACATTATCGCCCGCAGCTGATTCTTCAATGATCTTTTTCACAGCCGCTTGTGATTTTTCATACAGCATATAAAAATTACCAAAGCTGGCTTTGTCATCCGGTATGACATAGCTGTCGAGCCACGTACCATTGACATAGGCAAAAAAGTCATCACCCGCCTTTACTGCAGTATTCATATTTTCAGTTAGAACACCTGAGTTAAGCTGCACGGCAGCTTGTTTTTCGGCATCTGCTGATTGTTCGGCGGAGCAAGCACTGAGTAGAGCAATCGCCGCTACCATGCTTACATGTTTAATCCCCGTATATAGTCTCATTTTATTACGTCTCCTAGATAGTAGATTTCATTTTTTTTGCAGGTTGTTAATCTGTGCCTGCATCTCAGCCAGTTGCTTTTGAAGGTCGGTCAACTGGTTATTATCTACCCCGGTATCTGAACCCTTGTAAGGCTGTTGGTCAGGCTCAGTTTCAACTGCGGAATCATCTGCCGCAGTCTGTTCCTCTTTTGTGGCCCCCCTACTGGCCCCAAAAGGTGAAAACATAGACATCGTCTGTTCAAAAATAGCCATATTCTGTTTAGCCATTTCTTCAAATGGTTTCATAGGTTGTATGGAAAGACCGCTCTTTGTCAGGTTATCCTCAAAAAAACCACGAAATTTTTCCTGATTTTGAGTGAAGGCCGACATGCTGCTTTCCAGATAGTCAGGTACGACTTTTTGCAGACCGTCTCCATAAAATGCAATCAGTTGGCGCAGGAAATTAACGGGCAGAAGTGTCTCTCCCTTGCTTTCCTCTTCAAAAATAATCTGAGTCAGCACGGAATGGGTAATATCTTCGCCACTTTTGGCATCCTTGACCACAAAATCTTCATTATCTTTAACCATCACGGCAAGGTCATCAAGGGTAACATAACAACTGCTGTCGGTATTATATAACCGTCGATTAGCATATTTTTTAATGATAATCGGATCGCCATCCTGCCTGCTCTTTTTTGCCACTCTATATTACCTTCTGATCATTTTACTTCATTGAAGTGTGCTATATCACGCTAAAATGTTGCAGAGCGCAAGAGAAAATGCTGCGCAACAATAAAAAAGTGTGATTAAATGCGTTTTTGCTTCTAAAATTACCTGAAGCGGGTATATTTCTGCCATGTTGGATCAAAAAAATAAACATAGCGCAACCGCCAAAGCTACCTCCGAGATGGAATCTTTCGCCGAGCGTTATCTGGATTTATGGCAGGAAAATGTCAAACGCTGGGCTACGGACCCGGACGCATTGGAAAAATGGGTCAAAGAGGCCTCAGATCAGATAAATCCTACCGACAAAAACACTCGTTAAACCCTACTGGCTTTACAATGGTCATGCTTATGTTCTTGACAATATCGCACCAACCATATATTGTTATATTATTACATTACATATAGGGGTAGTGTTTCATGCATATTTTAAATCAAAATAAAATCCGTTTGCCCATTAACCGCCATGCTATTGAGCGATCGCGATTCTGATTCCGACTCATTTTTCCATTTAACATTAAGAATAGCAGCCACAAACAAGCTTCATTTCATTTGAACGCTAAAGGATGTTTATTGCTAAATTTCAAATAAGGATAAAAACATGATTAAAAAATATTTCACATCTATTTTAGGGGCTTTCACCATTACATTCTTACTATTTCTGGGCATGAATATGCTGATAGCGCCTGATTCCGCTGAGAAAGTCCAAATCAAGCAACATGGACCTATTGTCATCGGCCGTGTCGAAGAGGCGACGCCGCCACCTGTAAAAGTCAGACAGCCTGAGAAAATCAAAGATGAAGTAGAGCCCATAGAATGGACCAAACCGACCCGAAAAGAAACCACATCAGATACGATAACAATCGGAATCCGCCCAACCCCCGTACCAACTGACCCCATTGCGCCAAAATCATTTGGGTTATCAGAGGGCGACATACAGCCCATACGAAAATTTGCCCCCACATATCCGCGCAGCCTCGCATCAAGGGGGGTTGAGGGATATGTGATTGTACAATTCACCGTAAATAAAATGGGGGCCGTTGAAAATGTCATGATCGTAGAATCCACCAACCACGCTTTTGAACGGCCTTCCATACGTGCCGTTGAAAAATACAAATATAAACCCCGTGTAATTGATGGTGTGTCCGTTGAAGTTCAGGGTGTGATGGAAAAAATAAGCTTTGAAATAGAAGAAAGTTAATCCAGCCATAGGAGAATACCATGCGTACACGTACATATCACACCTTGGAAGATGACACTAAAATAGACATGACACCCATGCTGGATATCGTTTTCATTATGCTGATTTTCTTCATCGTTACCGCATCCTTCATCAAGGAAATGGGGTTCCATCTGTCGATACCAGAGGGCACCCCGCCCGCCACACAGGATAAAGTCAGCCTCATCATTCAAATATCAGAAACGAACGATGTCTGGTTTGGCAAGCGCCAAATCGATATTCGGGCGGTCGGCGCCAACCTGAGGCGTAAAATGTCCGAACTGGGCAATCCTTCTGTCATTATCAAGACCCATCCCAATTCCCAAAGCAATATCCTGATACAGGTAGCAGACCGGATAAGAGCCTCAGGCATATATGATTTTGTGGTTATCCCGATAAAGGAGAACTGACCTAATAAAAACGCCTTCGCTGTAAAATCTGTTTATTCTTCTGCACTTTTACCTATAGTTATAACTTAAGGTAAAAAATATGGCCGACGACGAGATACAACAGAACAGAACGGGGCCGCACCCCCTGGCCTTGCATGTGGCAAGTGCTACACAGAACTGGACTGGGGCGGGCGCGGCATTCCCCTTGTTTCAGCTTGGCGACATGCAGATACATCCCGACCTGAAACAGATGGCTAAGGATTTACACCATGATCTGGTGGGTGTTGATCTGGAAAAATTACTACTCCTGATCATGCAAAAGGCACAATCGCGCCTGTCCGATACGCTGAGTGGAATCAAAATTTATCAGCAACATCCCTATAAGAGGGAAGCACCAACAGTTCCTCTTTTTAAACAGATTGGCACAACAGAACTACGGGATTATGGGACACAGGTCACAGAAGATGCGCCCGTGATTATTGCTATCCCATCATTGGTCAATCCGGCCTATATCCTTGACCTGATGCAGGATAATAGCTTCATGGGTTATTTGGCGTCAGAGGCTATCCATCCTTACCTGCTGGACTGGACAAGGCCCTCAGATGAGGAAATGGGTTTCGGCCTAGAAGATTATATCCTGAAACGGATGATCCCCATGATCCGTGCCGTATACAAGCATCATAACAGGAAAATTCATCTTCTGGGTTATTGTATGGGGGGAAATTTATCCATTGCGGCGGCGCAAATCTTGCTAAAAGAAGATATTATTGAAAGCCTGACCCTAATTGCCACCCCCTGGGATTTTCATGCCGACCAGCCGCAACATCTGTCGGCCATAATCGAGAATTTTCTAAAAATAGAACCGCTGGCACAGAATATGGATGCCGTTCCCATGAATATCATGCAGCTATTCTTTTTCAGTCTGGACCCCACATTATCCGACCGGAAGTTCCGGAAATTTTCAAATCTGGACCCCCATAGTGAAAAAGCCCGTAATTTTGTCGCCATAGAAGATTGGGCAAATGATGGTGCCCCCCTTTCACCAAAGGTGGCGAAAGAATGCCTGATAAACTGGTATCAACAGAACCAGCCACAGAATAACAACTGGAAAATCGCGGGACAATCCATTGATCCATCACTGCTCACCCTTCCCGGTCATATCATAACCCCGCAGGCAGACCGTATCGTTCCCACCGCATCTGCGAAGGCTTTACAGAAAAAATTGCACCACTTCAGCCATACCATGACCCCTGGCGGCCATGTCACCATGATAGCCGGCGAAGAGGCTAAAACAATTTTATGGCATAAAATAGCTTCATACTTAAAATAATATTTCAATAATTCATTTCAAAAAGTAATTATTGTAAAATATTATTCCGTGTTTTATAAAAAAACTAGAATCGGTAAATCATAAAAATAGCGTGAATAAGTTTAATTTGCTTTTTTATGTTGCGGTGCGGTATAAAGATAATATGACGGGACACTGGTAATAGAAATATCAAGACTACGTCCCTGCCCTTTAAAAAGAAAAATTTAAGGAATATAGCCATGACTGAAGTTGCCATTATCGCCGCCCTACGTACCCCGGTTGGATCTTTCAACGGAGCATTAAGTAAGGTTCCTGCCCATTATCTTGGTGAAACCGTCATCAAGGGTCTGCTGGCGGAGACAGGTGTACCCGCAGAAGATATTACTGAAGTGATCCTTGGCCAGATATTAACCGCAGGTGCCGGACAGAACCCGGCCCGTCAGGCTGCAATCAATGCGGGGCTTCCCATCGAGACAACGGCCTTTGGCATTAACCAGATTTGCGGATCAGGTCTTCGTGCCGTAGCTATGGGCTTTCAGGCCGTCCAATGTGGCGATGCCGATATTATCATTGCCGGCGGTCAGGAAAGCATGAGCCAGTCCCAACATTCAGCTTATCTACGCGGTGGCTATAAAATGGGATCGGCTGAGTTCAAGGACACCATGATCTGGGACGCATTGACCGACATATTTGGCGGAACCCATATGGGTATCACAGCCGAAAATATTGCCGAACAATGGCAGATCACACGGGAAGATCAAGATGCTTTCGCGGCTCTGTCACAGAATAAGGCCGAGGCCGCACAGGCCGCTGGTAAATTTCAGGATGAAATCGTCACCGTAACTATCAAGAACCGTCGCGGTGATGTGGAAGTATCCGAAGACGAATATATCCGCAAGGGTGTGACAGCAGAAGGCCTGTCCGGTATGCGTCCCGCATTTAAAAAGGAAGGCACGGTAACTGCCGCCAATGCCAGCGGCATTAATGATGGCGCAGCAGCAGTGATGCTGATGAGTGTGGAAGAAGCCAAAAAACGGGGCCTAAACCCCCTTGCCATTATTAAATCTTGGGCCACAGCAGGTGTTGATCCATCCATCATGGGAATCGGGCCGGTCCCTGCCAGTAAAAAGGCTTTGGAAAAAGCGGGATGGTCAATAGACGATGTTGACCTGTTCGAAGCCAATGAAGCTTTTGCCTCACAGGCCTGTGCAGTGGGCCAAGACCTTGGTATTCCGGCAGACAAACTGAATGTCAATGGCGGCGCCATTGCCATTGGTCATCCGGTTGGTGCCAGTGGCGCGCGGGTGTTGACCACATTACTTCACGAAATGAAAAGACGAGATGTCCAAAAAGGACTGGCTACCCTGTGTATCGGGGGCGGTATGGGTGTCGCCATGTGTGTTGAGCGGTCATAAAAAGATAAATTCTAACTTATATGAGGGTATAAAATATGTCTAAAGTCGCACTTGTCACGGGTGGAACCCGTGGTATCGGAGCCGCCATTTCCGTTTGTTTAAAAGAGGCGGGCTTCACTGTCGCCGCTTCCTATGCCGGAAATGATGAAGCCGCAGCAAAATTCAAGGAAGCCACTGGCATCCATGTATACAAATGGGATGTGGGCAATTTTGATGCCTGTGCCAAGGGCGTCGCCAATGTGGTGAAAGAACTGGGCGCGGTTGAAATTCTGGTTAATAATGCCGGTATCACCCGCGACACGGGCTTTGGGCGCATGACAAAAGACATGTGGGATGCGGTCATAGACACCAACCTGACCTCTAACTTTAATATGTGTAAGGCCGTATTTGATGATATGAAGGCCAATAAATATGGCCGCATCATCTGCATTAGCTCCATCAATGGTCAAAAGGGCCAGGTCGGGCAGGTCAATTATTCCGCCGCCAAAGCCGGCGCCATAGGGTTCGTCAAAGCATTAGCGCAGGAAGGTGCCCGCCACGGCATCACTGTCAATGCCATTGCGCCAGGTTATATCGCCACCGAAATGGTCCGGGCTGTACCAGAAGAAATTCTAGCAAAAATCATAAAAGGCATTCCTGTTGGCCGCCTCGGCGAAGCGGAGGAAATAGGTCGCGCCGTGACTTTCCTTGCTTCGGACGAAGCCGGTTTCGTCACGGGCTCCACCATGACTATCAACGGTGGTCAATATATAGTTTAAACATGGCATAATATCCGCTACCCTGTCCGTGATCAAAATTTGAGAACCGGATAGATGTATCAGGATGTGGTTGAACTGCGCAGTTTTTATGAACAGCCCCTTGGGCGGGTCACAGCACGTCTGGTACGCAAGCAAATAGCATCCCTCTGGCCCGATATAGGTGGTATGGATGTCTTGGGGCTTGGCTATGCCACGCCATATATTGATACTTTCCGCGCCCGCGCCAATCATGTGATCAGCATTATGCCCGCGCCCCAAGGGGTCATCCGTTGGCCCCGCCATAATGGCAGTCCCGAAAATACAGGTGCCCATCGGTACAAGGGCAACCTTACCGCCATCGCCCATGAAGGTAACTTACCACTGAAAGATGCCGTCATGGACCGAATTTTAATGGTTCATATTCTTGAGCATACCGAGCAAAGCCGACACTTGTTGCGCGAAGTCTGGCGCATATTGGCACCGGGGGGTCGGGTGATTGTGATCGTACCAAATCGTCTTGGGTTTTGGGCAAGAACAGACCGCACGCCTTTTGGTCATGGCAAGCCTTTCTCAGTAAATCAGGCCCGACAATTGCTCCGCGATAATATGTTGACCCCTACCCGCACCATATCTGCCTTACATATGCCGCCTTTTAAGAGCCGGTCCCTTTTATCATTAATGACAACGTTGGAGGGAACCGGCCAAAGATGGTGGCATAATCTTGCCGGAGCCCTGATAGTAGAGGCTGAAAAACAGATTTATGCCACGGGTCTCAAAATTAAAGAACCACGGCGCGTTCACAGACAAGCTATTGCAGGTAATCAAATTGATCCGAAAAATATCGAGTAATAAAAAAGTTACTAGAAAAAACTGGAAATAAACTATAGAAAATATACTAGTCCCTTTAGTGACAGCTTCAGAACAGCAGGCAATGAATGATAAAAAAACTTCTTGTTCTCATCCTTATCCTTATTATTGGCGCGGCTCTATATTATATCGGCCAACTCAATAAGCCCCCGCAAGGTTTCCGCCGTGGCCCTGGTATAGTTGCGGTTGTGGTCGCTCCGGTAATCTCAGATATTTTTACGGACAAGATTGAGGCATTGGGTACAACCAAAGCCAATGAATCGGTGAATCTTAGTGCCACAACAACTGACAAAATTTCCAAAATTAATTTCACGGATGGCATGACCGCCAAAGAAGGTCAAATTCTGGTGGAACTGGTCAGTGAAGAGGAAACAGCAGACCTGCGCTCGGCGGTTGTCAATGCCGAACAGCAGAAACGCGACCTCATCCGTATTGAAGGGTTGGTCAAAGCCCGTACCCTGCCCAGAGCTAGACTGGATGATCAGAGGACACTTTATAAAAAATCCCGGGCCGATGTTCAGGTTGCCCAGTCCCGCATCCGTGACCGACAGATTGTCGCACCCTTTGATGGGCAGCTTGGGCTAAGACTGGTTAGTCTGGGATCATTGGTAACGCCTGGAACGGTAATTGCCACACTTGATGATCTATCCGTCATCAAGCTGGATTTTACGGTACCGGAAGGTTTTCTTGCCACCTTAAAGGTGGGACAAACTATAAAAGCACTGAGCGATGCCTATATAAATATGTCCTTTGAAGGCGTGGTTAGTAATATCGGCAGCAGGATTGATCCGGTCTCTCGTGCTGTAACCGTACGTGCTATTATACCCAATGATGATAGATATCTGCGTCCCGGCATGCTCATGCGTGTAAATTTAATTAAAAATCAAAGCCAATCTATTATGATTCCAGAAGAAGCACTGGTCACGTCAGAAGACCGGAAATATGTTTTTCTGCTACAGGATGGCAATATTGTCAAACAACAGCCTGTTGTCATAGGCAGACGCCGTCCCGGTGCCATTGAAATTCTGGAAGGACTGGAAATAGGGCAGAAAATAATTATTGAAGGAACCCTGAAACTTCAGGATAACAGCAAGGTCATCATCAAAAACACCGACAGCAAGAATTCTGATGCCAAGATTCCAGATGGAGTGAATAACCCGTGATCCTGTCTGATATATCCGTTGACCGTCCGGTTTTTGCCACCGTAATCAGCCTTTTACTGGTGGCCTTTGGTGTGATGAGCTTCATGGATCTTCCCCTTAGACAATATCCTGATATTAACCCGCCTATTGTGTCTGTTTCCACCAATTACCGGGGGGCATCCGCCGAAATAGTGGAAAGTAAAATCACCCGCCTGATTGAGGACCGCATAAGCGGCATAGAAGGCATCAAGACCATTTCCTCAACCAGTCAGGATGGCCGGTCCAACATCACCATAGAATTTAAAATCAGCCGTGACATTGACGCGGCTGCCAATGATATTCGCCAACGGGTATCAACACTGCTGAATAATCTGCCCGAGGAAACCGATCCACCAGAAATTTCCAAAGTGGACACCAATGACCGGCCCATCATGTGGCTAAGATTAAATTCTACCAATATGTCCCGTCTGGAACTGGGCGATTATGCCAAACGTTTTCTGGTAGACCGGCTTTCTTCGGTGGAGGGTGTTGCCCGCATTCGCACCAGTTCGCGTACCTATGCCATGCGCCTTTGGCTAAACCGGCAGCAAATGGCGGCCAGGAATGTGACTGTGGATGATGTGGAAAGAGCACTCCGGGCCGAGAATATTGAACTACCCGCCGGAAGGGTAGAATCCCTGGAGCGGGAATTTACCGTCAGAATTGACCGCAAATATAAAAAACCCGAAGACTTCGCACAACTGGTCATTCGCCAATCCGATGACGGTCATCTGACCCGACTGGGTGATGTGTCACAAGTGGAACTGGGGGCGGAAGACTACCGCAGTGAAATGCACGGCAACCGGGAATTTATGATTGGCCTTGGTATCATCAAACAATCCAAGGGCAATACCTTGTCAGTGGCGCACGGCATCAAGCAGGAAATTAAAAAAATAGCCAAAACCCTGCCACCCGGGGCGGAACTTAAAGTGGTTATGGATCAATCTATCTTTATTGAGGCAGCCATCAATGAAGTCTATAAAACCTTTGCCATCGCGATGTCACTGGTGGTGCTGATAATATATTTGTTTCTGGGTAGTGCCCGCGCCATGTTTATTCCAGCAATCACAGTGCCCGTATCTATTATAGCTTCCTTTATATTACTGAATATTGCCGGATATTCCATCAATCTACTCACCCTTCTGGCCCTGATTCTGTCTATCGGGCTGGTGGTGGACGACGCCATTCTGGTTCTTGAAAATATATACAGACGTATTGACCGGGGAGAGCCGCCATTGATAGCCGCCTATCATGGTGCGCGGGAAGTAGGCTTTGCCGTAATTGCCACGACCCTCGTTCTGGTTGCGGTATTTGTCCCCATTGTTTTTATAGAAGGCGATACCGGAAGATTATTCACTGAGTTTGCCATGGCACTGGTTTCTGCCGTCGTATTCTCCTCTATCATTGCCTTAACACTGGCCCCTATGTTGTGTTCCCGTATCCTGCGAAAAGAAGGTGGTGATAACAAGTTTCACGAAAAAGGTATGAAATTTCTACGGATTCTCGAAGGCGGTTATGTGAATCTGCTGAAACGGCTTTTTAAAAATCCTACCGTCATCTTTGTCAGTCTGCTTCCTGTGATTGGCTTTGCTTATATACTATTCACAACACTACCCTCGGAATTTATACCACTAGAAGATCAAGGACGCTTCTATGTGGTCGTTAAGGGGCCGGAAGGGACCGGATATAATAATATGAAACGCCACATGAAAATTGTGGAAGATGATATGATGTCGCTTGTGGATAGTGGCGAAGCCAAAAGTGTGCTGGCGCGGGTTCCAAGCTTTGGTGTGGCGGCTTCGGTTAATTCAGGCTTTGGCATTATTGATCTCGAAAATTGGGGCAACAGAGATCGTTCGGCACAGGAAATACGTGTCGCCCTGAACAAAAAAATGGCCCAGCACCCCAATGTGAAAGTCTTTGTTGCCATGCCGCGCGGTATTGGGGGTAGTTCCAACAGTCCGGTTCGTTTTGTGCTGAAGGGAACAGATTACAAGGAATTAGCCCATTGGCGGGATTTGATGATGGAACGAGCCCAAAACTATCCCGGCCTTGTAGGACTGGACAGTGATTATGAGGCGAACAAACCTCAATTATTGATTGATATTGATCTGATCAGAGCGGCTGATCTTGGCGTATCAGTTGCTACCATTGGCCGAACCCTAGAGACCATGCTCGGGTCCCGCAGCGTGACCACCTATATTCAGCGCGGAGAGGAATATCCTGTCATCCTTGAGGGCATTAAAGCAGAAAACCAGACCCCGAACGACCTAACCAATATTTATGTACGTTCTGGTCGGACTAACATGTTGATCCCCCTGTCTAATCTGGTGAAATTAAAGGAAACTGCAAGCCCAGCGGATTTGAGACGTTTCAACCGCATGAGGTCTATCACCCTCACCGCCAATCTGAAGTCCGGATTCAGTCTGGGTCAGGCTCTTGAATTTCTGGAAGAGACGAGCCGTGAGATTCTACCCGATTCCGCCAGTATTGATTTTAATGGTGAATCAAAGAATTTTAAGGAGGCCGGTAATTCCATATATTTTGTCTTTATTCTGGCACTGCTAACGGTTTTTCTGGTTCTGGCGGCACAATTTGAAAGTTTCCGCCACCCCTTTGTTATTTTACTGACCGTACCTTTCGCTATGGTCGGAGCACTGCTCGGGCTATATCTTACGGGACAAACCATTAATATATACAGTCAGATTGGGCTGATCATGCTGGTAGGGCTCGCCACCAAAAATGGTATATTGATTGTTGAATTTGCCAACCAGCTTAGGGATCAAGGCGTGGAATTTAAGGAAGCCCTGCTTGATGCATCCCGCAAAAGACTACGGCCAATTATCATGACATCATTCACCACCATTATGGGATCGATAGCGTTGATTGTGGGTAGCGGGGCGGGGGCGGAAACGCGCTTTGTGCTGGGTATTGTGATTATATTCGGTGTAGCCATTGCTACCTTCTTCACCTTATTTGTCGTCCCGGTTGCTTATCTGGTGATCGCCCGTAACTCGTCCTCTCCCAAAACCGTTCAGAATTTGCGGCTAGCCATTGAAAAAAGTTTCTTTAAGAAAAGCTCTGGGGCAGATGAATAATATCTTATAACCACAGCATTCAAAACCCCGGCACATTAATAGACAATTAAAGGTTTTCTTGTAAATTCCAATGTGATTACGGCTGACTTATCAGGGACTAAATTTGAATACCACTGATCAATTGAAAAATTATCGTAACAACACCATGAGTGTCGTCATAAATGGATTTATGACGGGACTGCTATATGGATTGCTCATATATCTGTCTACCATAGTTATTTTCCCAATTACCACTGCCCCTGTAATGTGGTCAGTCAATGCTATACCAGTTGCTGTCTTATTATTTAATCGCACAAAATATTGGCCACTAATCTTATTATTCTGTGCTGTTGGGTTATGGGGTGGACTACATGCCGGTCAGTTCCCGACAACACAAACTAGTATAAATCTGTCACTCATGCTTTGTGTGGCAAATATTATCGAAATTTATCTTTTGGCCTTTATTATCAGAAAAGTAACTGGCCCGGTTCCCACAAGGAAAAAAATCAGATCAATCATCATTACAGGCATGTGGGCAACACCGCTTGTAATATTGGTAACATCCCTCCTGTTTGTTTTTATTTTTTCATTTCTAATATCAGAAATACCAATACTAGTGACAACCTTAAGGGTTTTTACCAGCGCACTTCTGGGACAGATACTGCTATTGCCAGCTATATTATGCTGGGCTATTCTTGATAAAAAAACACTTAAGAAAAAATCCTCGAAAAGGGCCATCGAATTGACCCTTATGTTTTTTTCCCTGTTATTCTTCATCGTGCTCACATTGGCTAGTTTAGATAGCCAAACACCAATTCATTATATTTTCCCTTATATGTCTCTGCCTCTACTGGTCTGGTCAACATTTCGTTTTGATATTCGCATTACACTGGCATGCGCTATCATTTCCAGCTTATTTATTAAATATCTTGCATCACTTGGCCATATACCCTTTGGCTCCTCGGCAGCCTCTACATACAATCAAGTCATTGAAATGAATGCGGGGTTGATTGCTCTTCATGTTACGGTACTTATCCTGGCTATCATTATAGCTGATCAGAAACAGATAAAAAATGCCCTGAGCAGAAGAGAAGAATGGCTCCAGATAGCAATTAACCACATGTCCGGCGGTCTATACTTACTTGACCGTGACAGACGGTTTAAAGTATTATCCACAAATTTACAGAAGAAATTCGACCTGCCCATAGAAATATGTCATCTGGGCGCCCATATCAAACAAGTGTTGGATTTCAGAGCAAAAAGAGGGGATTATGGCCCCGGTGATCCAGATGAAATTGTCAGACTGCGCATGGAAGAACTGGAAGAATCCAATACTACGCGAGGACAGAATACTCCTTCCAGTGGACGTACTTATGAATATTTTCAAAACCATACTAATGATGACGAAATAATCGTTATCTATCATGAAATCACCGAACGCCTAAAAGCAGAAAAAGCCATTCAAAGTGCGCTTATGGATGCCCAACAGGCCAATAAGGCCAAAACTGATTTTCTGGCAAATATGTCCCATGAGCTGAGAACCCCTTTAAATGCGATCATTGGGTTTTCAGAAATTATGTCAAAAGGTGCCTTCGCCGAAACATCTGCTGACAAGGTAAGAGAATATAGCGATGATATTCATATGAGTGGCCATCACCTGCTTCATATCATAAATGATATTCTTGACCTGTCGAAAATTGAAGCCGGCATGACCGAAATTGAGCTTGAACACATCCATCTTGGAGACTCTATTAAGGAATGTGTTACATTTCTTGATATACGCGCCACTGGTGGTGAAATAGCTATATCCAACGAAGTCGAGAATTCGCACTCCGAAATTCAGGCTGACAAACGAATGTTCAAGCAGATTATGATCAATCTATTGTCAAACTCTGTAAAATTTACACCCCGGGGGGGAAGTATAAATATTTCCCACAAGAAAAACGGTGACGGAGAAACCATCATAAGTGTTGCAGACACCGGAATTGGAATGGATGAGTCTAATATTGAATCCATGATGGAACCCTTCCGGCAGGCTGATAGCAGTTTGAGTAAAGAATTTGAAGGAACCGGCCTCGGCTTGCCTCTGGTAAAATCCTTGATGGAACTTCATGGCGGAAATATAAAAATACAAAGCACTCTGGGCGTGGGTACTACCGTCTTGGTTACCTTTCCACAACATATTTAGTGAGTCTGGACCGCTAAAGTTATTTGATTTTTCAATTCAAAACTGCATCTTATCGCAAAAAAATATTCTTTCATCACGCTAATTCACATCCTACCGCAAACTTGCTCTCCTTCATCGCATTCAGCTTCTGATAAGCGTTTAATCAATGTATAAAACAATCATTAGCCACCCCGAAACACTAAACAGGAGAAATACCATGACTAAAGCCACAACAATTAAAGCCGTATCTTTTGCAACCGTGATTGCAGTAGCCGCATCCTTTGGTTCAACAGCATTTGCCCATGAACTTTCCCAAGCCGACCAAAATGTATCTGCCGTTGAAAAAAACCACAATGTTTCAAAGAGTAATGCCAGAAGCCTGGTCAAAGCCTTGTTAAAGCGTGAATATAATGGTGACAGATATAGTGCACGGGCCGCACGCAGAATTGGCGACAACTGGGTCGTATCAATTAAAGACCGTGCAAAAACTGTCGCAACGGCTTCTGTAAATGCAAAGACCGGAAACATACACGTCGAATAAGACGCCACATCTTAAATGACGTTTGGAAAGACCATCCAAATATTTGGGTGGTCTTTTATTTTTCCGGCACACTCACCGCTACCCTGGCCTCTTTCATCGCAAAACACTTCTGCATATATTAGATCAATTATATATCAAGCGTAAGCTACCCCGCATAACTAATAGGAAAATACCATGACTAAAATTACAACCATCTCTCTAACCACCGCATTGGCCCTTGCCATATCTTTTGGATCAACGGCATATGCACAGAATATTGAAACAGGATACAACAAAATATCAGTTGAAAAGGCGTATATTGAAATCTCTAAAAAGAATGCTAGGAATCTTGTAAAAGCATTATTAAAAAGAGATTATAATGGTTTTGGCTATAAGGCACAAAAAATCAAAAAATCTGATGACAAATGGGTTGTCACCATTAAAGACCGTAAGGATTTTGTTGCCACGGCTTATGTGAATGATAATAATGGTAACATCCATGTCAGCTATAAGCGTCACAAACCAAAAAAATAATATTAAGGTCGATTTATATTTTCTGAAACCACGATTAATTAAGGAACCGTATCAATCATTGTCTCCAAGACTGTAAAGTGATACAAAAATAGATGGTATTATAAAAAACATGTGAAATAACAGTTTAAAATGACCGTTGCACAGCAATTAGAAAAATTGATACAGGCTTTTCAGGAACAACAGCCCCTTAGAGTAGGATCGTTGATTATTACGGTTTATGGCGATCTGCTGGCACAGCGCGGCGGCGCGGTATGGTTGGGCAATATCATAAATCTATTAGAGCCACTGGGCATCAATGCCCGTCACGTGCGAACTGCCGTTTCCCGTCTGAACAAGGATAACTGGATCAGCCCCCATCAGGTGGGACGGAAAAGCTATTACAGCCTGACCAATTCTGGCAGGCGGCGTTTCAGAAACGCCACGCCACAGATTTACGCTGGGCCACGTAGCGACTGGGACAAGACCTGGACACTGGTGATTCTGCCCGACAATAAGGTCATTAATAAGGATGTTACCATTAAAGAATTGGGCTGGCTTGGGTTTGGCAAAATTGCCAAAAGCATTTTAGCTCATCCAATGCCAGATATGCAACCATTAGAACAAACATTAGATGGCCTGGGCATAAGAAACGATGTTATCATACTACAGCAGGCGTCCCATGAATTGACCTCCTCTTCCGCATTGGATACAATGGTAAAAGGATGCTGGAACCTTGAAGAACTAGGCGTAAAATACGGCAAATTTCTGGAAAGATACCGCCCTGTATTTCAAAAATTATCCTCCGGCGATATTCCGGGAGAAATGGATTGCCTGTTAATCAGAATATTGATGGTCCATGAATATCGCAAGATCCTGTTACGGGATCCAAGATTGCCGGACATGCTGATGCCCACCCATTGGGAAGGCAATACCGCCTATCAGCTTTGTCGGGATATTTATCAGTTGTTGTTAAGTAAGTCAGAAAATTGTCTCAGCAATATGATGGAGACCGAAGAAGGGTCCCTTCCCTCGCCGGATAAGGAATTCTTTCAACGGTTCAGCGGCTTACTGTAAAAAAATAAATTAGTACTGCATATTAGTAATTGCCCGACAGGGGATAGGCATTAAAAATATTTTAATATGATACATTTTTTCTTGATTTTTATAAATTTATGTTACATATTGCGTTTTATTACAGATATTAAACATTTTCATCCTGATATTTTATGGGGAATTTATCCCCATTTCTTGACAAGAGAGGGCCGACATGTACGGAGATACGTCAATACAAAAGCCGATCGAAATTGCTGAACCCACGTCAGAGGAACAAGCAAGGCTGGAAGAAATTTTTCAACAAAAGATCGACGACAACATTAAAATTGAACCACAGGAATGGATGCCGGCTGCCTACCGCAAAACCCTGGTTCGTCAAATGTCACAACATGCCCATTCCGAGGTTATCGGCATGCAGCCAGAAGGAAATTGGATTACCCGCGCGCCAAGCCTGCGTCGAAAGGTTATTTTGCTGGCGAAAATTCAAGACGAAGGTGGTCATGGCCTTTACATTTATTCCTCTGCGGAAACACTGGGGACTTCCCGTGCGGAAATGATCGAACAGCTTCAGACCGGCAAGGCCAAATATTCCTCTATCTTTAATTATCCGGCGTTAAGCTGGGCTGATATGGGAACCATCGGCTGGCTGGTTGACGGCGCTGCCATCACCAACCAGGTTGCCTTGTCACGCTGTTCATATGGTCCCTATTCACGGGCCATGATCCGTATTTGTAAAGAAGAAAGCTTCCATCAGCGACAGGGCTACGAACTGCTGCTGTCCCTGTCCAGAGGTACCGATGAACAAAAAGAAATGTTGCAAGAATCCGTCAACCGTTTCTGGTGGCCTTCCCTGATGATGTTTGGTCCCAATGACAGTGACAGCCCCCATTCTGCCCAATCAATGAAATGGAAGATCAAACGGAAATCCAATGATCAACTGCGTCAGGAATTTGTTGATGCCACCGTCCCGCAAGCCGAATTCCTTGGCATCACCCTGCCTGATCCGGACCTGAAATGGAACGAAGAACGCGGCCATTATGATTACGGCGAAATTGACTGGGAAGAATTTGGCAATGTAATCAACGGCAACGGCCCCTGCAATAAACAGCGCGTCGCCAACCACCTCAAGGCCCATGAAGATGGCGCCTGGGTTCGCGAAGCCGCCGCCGCTTATGCAGAGAAACAACAGAACAAACAAGTCGCCTAAGCTACAGGCACAATTTAAAAGGATTTAAGACAATGACCAATGAACAAGAATGGCCACTATGGGAAGTATTTATCCGCAGCAAAGCAGGACTTGACCACAAACATTGTGGCAGCGTCCATGCCAGCGATGCGGAAATGGCTATGGAATCAGCACGCGACGTCTATACCCGCCGTAGCGAAGGGATCAGCATCTGGGTTGTGCCTTCAAACGCGATCACCGCTTCCAAACCAGAAGACAAGGAAAGCCTGTTTGAACCAGCAGACGATAAAATTTATCGCCACCCAACATTTTATGACATCCCCAAGGGTGCAGGCAAAATGTAATTTGCCATAATTCCAGAAGATAATTACAGGAGTTAAATAAATGACTGAACTTTCTAAACAAAAAGCCCTTGTCCAATATGCTGCCCAAATCGGTGACAATGGCCTGATAATTGGCCACCGAATGTCCGAATGGTGTTTCCGTGCACCATCTATTGAGATGGAAATGGCCCTAATGAATTGCGCACTTGACCTGATCGGTCAGGCACGCGAGCTTTATACCTATGCCGCGACGACACAGGGCGAAGGAAAAACAGAAGACGACTTTGCCTATCTGCGTGATGAGCAGGACTTCCGCAACGCTCTGCTGACAGAGGTGCCTAACGGCGACTGGGGCGATACTATTGTCCGCCTGTTTTTCATGAGCGCCTATAACAAACTTTTCTTTACGGCACTGACAAGTTCGAAAGATTCAGAATTGGCCGCAATCGGTGCTAAATCCCTGAAAGAGGTAACCTACCACTTGCGTTTCAGTAGTGAATGGTTGATCCGTCTGGGCGATGGCACAGAAGAAAGCCATACACGTGTACAGAACTCCATAGATAGTCTGTGGGCCTATACGGGTGAATTATTCACCATGACTGACGCCGAAAACCTGTTACTTGAAGACGGTATTGCCGTAGATGTCACTGCCCTGAAAGCGGATTGGGTTACATTAGTAGCTCAAATCCTTGAGCAAGCAACTTTAACCTTTCCCACCAATGATTGGGCACAGTTGGGTGGCAAAGCAAAAGGACAGCATACAGAGCATATGGGTTATATCATCACCGACATGCAGTATATGCAACGCCGTTATCCCGGATGTGAGTGGTAGAAGCTGTGGCATCAACCAACAGAAATTTTGACCCCGCAGATGTCTGGACCATACTTGAAGAAGTGAAGGACCCGGAGATTCCTGTGCTATCTATTGTCGACCTTGGCATCGCACGTGGGGTCAATGAGTGTGAGGAGGGAAAATTGGAAATTATCATTTCTCCCACTTATTCCGGTTGCCCCGCCATGTATATGCTTGAGGAACAGATTAAGGAAACACTTAATCATCACGGTTTTCTGGATTCTATAGTCACGACCCAGCTATCACCAGCATGGACAACGGACTGGATGACGGAAGTGGGCAAGCAAAAGCTGGAAGCCTATGGCATAGCACCGCCGGAAAAAACAACCAGCAACAAAAGTGTCTTGTTTGGCGGGCAAAAAAAGATATCCTGTCCAAAATGCAAATCAGACAATTCTGAGCAGATCAGTGAATTTGGCTCCACGGCCTGCAAAGCATTATACCGCTGTCTCGACTGTCTGGAACCCTTCGATTATTTCAAGTGCATATAGGATAAATATAATGCCCGTATTTCATTCCCTCAAAATTTCCAATATCAGGCAGGAAACCGACGATACAGTTTCCATTGCTTTTGATGTGCCTAGCGACCTTCATGAGGAATATCAATTCAATGCCGGTCAATATCTGACCCTGAAAACCACAATCGGCGGCGAGGACACCCGGCGGTCCTATTCCATATGTAGCGGACTGTTTGATGATGAACTGCGGGTGGCTGTCAAGAAAATCAAGGGTGGGCTATTTTCATGCTTTGCCAATGATGTGCTTAAAGAGGGGGACGCACTTGACGTCATGACACCAATGGGGAATTTTTTCACCCATCTGGATGCGGCCCATGAAAAACATTATGTGGGATTTGCCGCCGGCAGCGGCATTACGCCGTTAATTTCTATCATCCGCACCATTCTAATTTATGAACCAAAAAGTACATTCACGCTGGTTTATGGCAATAAAAACCGCAAATCTATTATCTTTCGCGAAGGCCTGATTGATCTGAAAAATTCTTTCATCAGCCGCTTTAACATGATCAACGTCCTGTCCCGTGAAGATCAGGAAATAGACCTTTTTGCAGGCCGGATTACGGGTGAAAAGGCAACACAGGTTATGGACAAGCTCATCCCCGGCAGCGGCGCCGATGAAGTTTATCTCTGCGGCCCGGAAGAAATGATCAATGATGTATCCCAAACCCTGAAGAACAAGGGCATGCCCAAGGATAATATCCATTTTGAACTCTTCACCTCCCCCTCCTCCGCACAGGGCAAAGAACAGGATTCAGAAGCGGAAAATGCCGACCTGTCCGGCAAGATGAGCAATGTGACCGTAATCGTAGACGGTGATGAGTTTAATTTTGAACTGGACATGGGTGCCGAGAGCATTCTGGACGCGGCCATGGAACAGGGTGCCGACCTTCCCTTTGCCTGTAAAGGCGGCGTATGCTGTACTTGCCGTGCAAAACTAATTGAGGGCAAGGTCAATATGGAAATCAATTACTCTCTTGAGGAAGAAGAAATTAACGAAGGTTTCATTCTGACTTGCCAGTCCCATCCGCTAACCGAAAAAATTGTGGTTGATTTTGATGAAAGATAGGGTGAAATGAGAGGTTGTATCCTGTTCATTTTTCTGATTTAAAGTTCATCCTAATTCCTGAACATGCATACAGAAAAGAACGTTAGCAATGTCTCCATCCGCCAAATTTAAAACGGCACCCATCATAACAACCGAGCGGTTAATTTTACGTCCCCATAAATATGACGACTTTGATCAGTATTTGGCAATGTTTCAAGAACCGGCATTCACCCGATATACTACTGTGGAGCCTCTTTCAAGGGAAGACACCTGGACAAAAATGATCCGGCACGGCGGGCATTGGTCATTTTTAGGATACGGTTATTGGGCCATAGAAGAAAAATCATCGGGAAATTTTATTGGGGAAATGGGCTTTGCTGATTTTAAAAGAACCCTGACACCTTCTCTGGAGGGGATGATGGAGGCCGGATGGGGACTGGTCACCGCAGCCCATGGTAAAGGCTATGCTTCCGAAGCCTTAAAGGTTGCCCTTGACTGGCGTGATGATTTTTATCCGGAAAAAGAAACTGCCTGCATCATTGCGCCGGAAAATGCCGCTTCAATCCGCCTAGCGGAAAAGCATGGTTTCAGCCTTTGGGTGGAAACCATGTATAAAATATATGAGACAAAAATGTTCAGGCGTATTTAAGGATACACAACCCTAAACAAAAACAACCAATCTATTGAGAAGTTTGTTTTTCTGGTTTAATGTCCAATGCTTGAACTTAACCATTCAGGACATCCCATAATATGTCACTTGGCCTTGCCCGCAGAAAAGAACTCCAGAAACGTCGTAGCCAGAGATTCTGGACATTTTTCAAAATCATTCTCTTTCTGGCCACCGTTATCGGATGTAGTTATTTTGCCTTTGATACCGGACAGGAGATTGCTCTGCGCAGCATGGTATATAGTAAGGATAAATTCGAACTGCAAACCGCAGATCTGGAAAAAATGCGTATTGAACTGGGCAACACCGAAGCCGCCCTGAATAAAATACAAAAGCTATTGCCTAATGATAAAATTCATGACCTGTTACGCGTGATCAATCAAAAAGCCGCTGACGGAATTAATCCGGAAAGAATGACAACCCTGATAACCGGAATGTCAAAAGACGCACAATGTTCCGAGCAGCCACTGACAAAAAGATTTGTCATATCCACGCCGGTATCGCAACAGACTGACAGTAATGTAAGCTTTTACCGGGGCCTGATCACAGTGACCGGAAAAGGCAGTCCGACATTGAATGAATCCGGAAATCCGGAAGCTTGGTTTGATCCGTTAAAACAGGTAACGGCTACCTTCACCCTTCCCGGTGGCGAGGAACAGAAAGCCACCAGTGTTTTGCCCCTTTACCATAGTGTAATCGTCAAGGATAAAGAATATCGCTTCACCATCATCTCTGGTCGCCGGTCCTTTGCTGATATCACGGTAATTAGCTGCGACCTGTAATGGAATATATTTATGAGTGAATATCTGACTTGCAAAGGCTATGATACAGCCACCCCCATTCATACCGTATCCACTGAAGGGTTAAGCGCATGGCTTGAAACCCTGACCCCTGCACAATTCAAATGGGTAAAAAATAATAAATTTAAAGGCAACAAAAATGAAACCCTAAAGATTGCCGGTTCCGGCGGTGAACTGGCCGCTGTAGCCATCGGGCTTGGGTCTGATGACAGTTTGGCGGATCCCTGGGCTCTTGCATCTGCGGTCAAGTCCCTACCAGAAGGCAACTATCGTTTGCATGAAGATAATGACCAGAAACTTACCCCCATAGTCTGGGCCTTAGCGCAATATAAATTTGATCGCTATCTTCAAAAGAAGAATGACAGCGGGGCCGTTCTGGTTCTGAAGAACGAAGGCCAACTGGCAGAAATCACCGCTGTGATAAGCGGCATCACCATGGTGCGGGATTTGATTAATACTCCCACCTGCGATATGGGGCCGAGCCATCTGTCAGCTGTTATGAAAGACCTATCGGACAAATATGGCGCTGACTTTACCGAGACCGTTGGTGATGATCTGCTGGCCAAAGGCTATAACACCATTCATGCTGTGGGAAGGGCTGCCGTCAATCAGCCGCGTCTGTTGGATATGGTATGGGGCTGCGCGGATGCCCCAAAAGTAACTCTGGTCGGTAAGGGGGTGTGTTTTGATACCGGCGGACTGGATTTGAAACCCTCTTCAGGCATGCGAATTATGAAGAAAGATATGGGCGGGGCTGCCCATACCTTGGGGCTGGCACAGCTTATCATGGAAACCGGCCTTGATGTCAGGCTTCGCCTGTTGATACCGGCGGTGGAAAATAACATATCCGGTGATGCCTTCCGGCCTGGTGATATCATCAAAACCTATAAAGGCGACACTGTCGAAGTGGATAATACCGATGCGGAAGGAAGACTGGTTCTATGTGATTGCTTGACCTTGGCATCGGAAGATAAGCCAGACCTTATGCTTGACTTCGCCACTCTGACCGGTGCTGCGCGGGTAGCCATGGGACCTTCGATTGTTCCCTTCTTCACGGATGGTGATGTACTGGCCTATGACCTCTCGCAATGTTCCGAAGAGGAAAATGACCCTGTCTGGCGCATGCCGCTTTACGCCCCCTATGCGCCCGGTCTTAAATCAAACTGTGCCGATCTGAATAATATGGGGTCCGGTCCTTTTGGCGGCGCAATCATGGCGGCACTTTTCCTGAAACATTTTGTCGATGAGCCAGAAAAATGGGTGCATTTCGATGTTTATGCCTGGAATATGTCCGACCTGCCCGGACGTCCCAAAGGCGGAGAAGCCATGGGATTGCGTGCTGTCTATGCTTATCTAAAAGGGCGTTTTGGGTAATAAATTATAAAACGCACTAAAAAAAGTTGCAGAATGACCAATATAAGGGCAATATCCAGCAGGGAATGAAGCAGTGGTTTAAAGCATGAATATGGATTTAGACGGTCATAGGGGGTTAATATTATGGATGCACACCCTGACAGAAACGGTCCGATCAAAGAATACTGACCTGACGTCCCGGCAACTGGCTCTCTTGCTTCGTATTTATCTGAAGCCACAACCACATACAGTCCGGGGGCTGGCCAAAGCGCTGAATGTTTCAAAACCGGTAATTACCAGAGCCGTTGATACGTTAAGCGCACAGGGGCTGGTCAAAAGAATAAAGGACGACGCAGATAAAAGAAATGTCCTGATTCAACGCACCGTGAAAGGCGCTGTCTTTTTGACAGATTTTGCGGAAACAATGGAAAAGGCCAATCGTGTAGCAGATGCCTGACCATTGACTGAAGAGGTATAAAAATGTCTGACCTGGAACTGGACCCAAGAGTAACCCCGCTGCGGAGCGACTTGGCAGCAAGCTCGCTCAAAGGACGCGTTACGGCTGATCAATATAGTGACGGCAACGAATATCAGTTGGTCCATAGCATAACCAGCCTTTTCCATAAACCAGATGAAAAATCCCCGCTTGCCAGCCAACTTCTTTATGGTGAACATTTCATGGTTTATGAAATCAAGGATGGCTGGGCATGGGGACAGGCAACACAAGATAATTACGTGGGATATTGCCGGGCTGATGCCTTAAGCCCCGACCTTTTTCAATCTACCCATCATGTAACAAATCTTTGCAGCCATATCTTCACAGAACCGGACCCAAAAAGCCCCCCTGCCGGGCAGGTCTTCATGATGTCAAATGTATCTGTCATTGACGAAGTCCCCAACAAGGGTTTTGTCCAACTTGCAGACGGTAACTGGATATTTGCCACTCATATTAGTAAACTATTTGGAAATAGCCCCATATCTGAGGCCCTGAAATTTCTTTATGCCCCTTATTTATGGGGCGGGAAATCCAGCACCGGCCTTGACTGTTCGGCACTTGTACAACTAGCCTTTGCCGCTGTTGGAATATCGGTTCCGCGCGACAGTGACCAACAGGCGAAAGTAATCGGCACAACGCTCTCGGATGACGATATCCCCCAGAAAGGCGATATTGCTTTTTTCCCCGGTCATGTGGGATTCATGCTTGATGATATGCATCTACTGCATGCCAATGTCCATCATATGCGGGTTAGTATTGACCCCCTGCGGGAAGTGATTGACATCGTCAGTTTTCAAACTGACGAATCCCCCCTAACCTGCATCAAACGCCTTGAAACATAGGCCTGATTATTCAGCAGGAACTTCTTCTGCAACCTCTTCCTGAATTTCAGCATCAGGGGCTTCAACTTCTGGAGTCACTACAGCAGGTATATCAAGCGGTGCATCACTGAATGACCGCAACAGGGTAATCACTGCCGCACGATCACCAGCTTTCTTCAATCCGGCAAATTTCATCTTGGTCTTAGCCATAAATTCATCCGGCTTAGCGAGAAATGCATCCAGATCTTCATATGTCCAGTCACCACCGGTTGCCTTCATGGCATCGGAATAGCTATATCCGTCCATGGTGCCTTTGGCACGACCAACAATATTCCATAGATTTGGCCCGATCATATTTTTACCGCCGTTGTCAGAGGAATGACAGATTTTGCATTTTTTGAAAACTTTCGCGCCTTTTTCAACAGTTGCCAACGCCAGCAATTCCGCTAACGCGGGTTTTTCCACTTCAACCACAGCTTCTTCAACAGTTGTGGCTTCAGCAACTTCTACCTCTATGGGAAAAGCGCTAGGACCATGGTCTTCTTCAAATATAGCATCGGTCAGACCGTTAAGACCCATTAAAACCAGCACCGTCAGTAACAATGCCATTGCAATTTTATTCAGCTCAAAAGAATTCAATGTTTTTGCTCACATGTTAATTAAAATGTCTAAAATATATCATCTATGTACAGATTTTTGTCTGAGGATACAAGACCAGTGGATAAAATATTTGACACTTAAGAAGGGAAAATCAATACTGCGCGAAAATGTTATAGGGTAGAATAATGCATAAACAACCAAAACATGAGAATATTGTTGCTTTTCAGGGCGAACCGGGGGCCTATTCAAATTTAGCCTGCCGTACTATGTTTCCAGACATGGAAGCCTTACCCTGCCATACTTTTGAAGATGTTTTTACCGCTGTTGAGGACGGCCAGGCCAAATATGCCATGATTCCCATCGAGAATTCAGTGGCTGGACGCGTGGCCGCGATCCATCATCTTATCCCCCATTCCTCACTGCATATTATCGGCGAACATTTCCAACGCATAAACCATCATCTACTGGCCATCAAAGGGGCAACAATGGAAAGTCTCAAAACTGTCCGCAGCCACGAGCAGGCCCTTGGTCAATGCCGCAATAATACCTTAGACTGGGGAATAGAACCGGTAGTTTATTCTGATACCGCAGGGGCCGCCAAGCTGGTCTCGGAACTGCAAGACCCAACTGTTGGTGCCATCGCCTCATCCTTGGCGGGGGAAATTTATGGCTTACAAAGCCTGAAAAAAGATATTGAAGATGCGGCCCACAATACGACCCGCTTTGTCATTTTTTCCCGTGAGCCACTGGCAGACCTTCCCAATGATGGCAAGACGGTAACAAGTTTCGTCTTTCAGGTCCGCAATGTGCCTGCAGCGCTATATAAGGTAATGGGCGGCTTTGCCACCAACGGCGTTAATATGACAAAACTGGAAAGCTATCAGCTTAACGGGGCCTTCGTTGCCACACTTTTTTATGCTGACATCGAAGGCCATCCGGATGATGTAGGTGTCAGACATGCCTTTGATGAATTGGAATTTTTCACCCATGAGTTTCGTGTCCTTGGCAGCTATCCGGCCGCTCAATACAGACTTGACCGCAAGTAAATCTATTATTTTTTCAGCCTGCCATCTGACATAGGGAAAGCGTCTTCCCTAAACCATTTTTCGTCCAGTTCCGGCCAGCCCTGATCATCCATACCGGTCTTTTCTTTCCAGTTTTCCTTACCGCTCCAGTCGGAAATATCAAGGGCATATACGGTGGTTATGTCCAGGTCGTCCGGGCGGATCGGACTATATTCCTCATTCAGCTTCATAGGCGTGAAATATTTATCAATCAAGCTATAGAGAGCTGTCTTTTTCTCCGCCTCGTCATCCACATGCCGGATGGTACCAAAGGCCATGACACTGCGATACTGAACGGAAAAATGCAAAGCCTGATTTGACGGCAGGAGCTGACCCATTTCCGTGGCGCAGAAACACATCTTTTCATGACGGGCCGTATTGGCCCGACGACGTCCCACCGTGGAGCCATGCATATAGATGCAATGCTTATCTGCCGCATAAACATATGTCATGGGATGGACAAAGGGCTGATCATCCCAGCGCGTGGCAAAATAACCCAACGGCAACCGCTTGATCATATCCCTGATCCAGTCTTCATCCATCTTTAACGGCCCCCGCCGTTGCGATATTACTGAGCGGCTTTCCAGGTCATATCCACGCGCCATGGCTATACTCCTTTCATTCTTGTATAATATGTCAAATATAGTCTATAAAATGGTTATGCAAAATAGCCACTATAAGTATATTTATGTATGACCAATTTTAATGTTACGCTGGACCGTGCTAATAAAAGTCCACTGCAAGAACAGTTGATCACGGCCTTAAAGAATCATATTTCAGGTCGCATATTCACTGATAACCTGCGCATGCCGTCCAGCCGGGCATTGGCAAAAGACCTTGGGGTATCCCGTATCGTAACCCTCACTGCCTATGAACAACTCCTTGCCGAAGGATATCTGGTCAGCCGTATGGGGGATGGCACCTATATCAATCAGGATATTATCCCCTATGATTCCGAGCTGCCATCAGCTTCCACTGAATATAGCGGGCCGGACTGGTTTTCACCGCCACCGTCCGGAGGAGATGACAATAGCTATGATGTAGAATTTGCTATCGGACGACCTTCTGCTGGAAAATTTGATGTGACGGCATGGAAACGTTCCTGGCGTCAGGCGCTATCCCTGCCCTTTCATAACGAACCACCCCCCGCAGAAGGAATTCCGGAGCTGCGCACGGCCATTGCTGAACTGGTGGCGCGCAATCGCGGTATCAGATGCGCTGCAGATGAAATTATCATAACGTCAGGAGCCGTGGACATCATCACCCTGATTGCGCGTATTACGGCCCCTTTTAAACCGATCAGTTGCCTTGAAAATCCGGGTTTCCCTGCCGCCCATAATATTTTCCGGCGTTATGGTCATGATATTCAACCCATCGGCATAGATCAGGATGGGTTAATATTATCCGACCTGCCGAAAACCACCAATAGAGCCAAGCTTCTGTTTTGTACACCGTCACATCAGTTTCCACTGGGTTTTCGTCTGTCATTATCCAGACGGCTGGCCCTGATGGATTGGGCCAGACGTCATGACGCCATCATTCTGGAAGACGATTACGACAGCGAGTTTCGTTATGATGTAGCGCCGCTTCCATCCTTAAAAACACAGGATGTGAGTGGACATGTGATCTATTTCTCCAGCCTGTCAAAAAGCCTGTCACCCGCCATTCGGTTGGGATATATGATCGCACCAAAGATGATCCGCGACGCGGCAGCCATAGAAATTCAGCGAAATCATATGCAGCCGTCCTGGCTGTTACAACAGGCCATGGCCCATTTTATCCATACTGGCGAGTTGGACAAACATATACGCCGCATGCGCCGCCATTATGCCAGCCTTAATCAGGCTATGCACGCGGGGCTATCCAAGCTGTCGAATGAGGTATGCATCCACGGCCTTGATTCCGGATTACATTGCTTTCTGGCCTTGCCAGCAGAGATGAATAGACAACATCTAGAGGAAAATTTCATCCAAAACAGGTTATTGATTAATACCCTCAAGCATTGTTACCTCGCCCCTTCTCCGTGGCACGGCTACGCCCTTGGCTACGGACATTTATCTATAGAAGAAATAAGGGCCGGACTTGAGACCTTTACGTCTCAATTCAAAACTGACTAGTCGCTCACATTCTTCAAATTTGCTTTGATATCATCGGGCAAGCTGATGGCTTTGCGCTCCACCTTGTCAAAATACAGTCCGGTCAATGTGGTAACAGCTGCCACGTTACCGGTTTCCACATTGCGCATTTCATGACGGAACTTAACGGATTTATCGGTATATTCAACGATTTCACTATGAATGGTTATAAGGTCCCCCGCCATAAGCTCGCCCTTATACTGGATATCCTGTTCCACGGCGACCATACCTTTTTCCTCGTCGCGCATTTTCTGGCCCTTAAGCCCGATAGAGGAAAAGAAATGCCACGTCGCCTCGTCAAATTTCCCCACATAATACATTACATTCATGTGACCCATATGATCACAATGCCAGGGGAAGATAGTCCCCTGATAAGTTTGACTTGGCTTTCCCATCAATTATCCTTTTTTGTTAGAGGGGGAAACCCCCAGCGCAATTTCCCCATTAGTATAACGCCATCAATCCTGTTGCAACCATTCTTCTAACAAATGACGGGCGATGGCTATCTTTGGGGGTATTCTGAAGCCCTCATCCCCACCATTCTCAAATATTGCCCGAAGCTTCGCCTTTTCCATCCATTTGGCATCCACTAATTCTTTCTCGTCAATGGTTATTTCTGTGGTCAGAGCCTCTGCTTTCACCCCGATCATAAGAGATGACGGGAAAGGCCAGGGCTGGCTCCTGATATAACTGACATTCCCCACCTTAATCCCTGATTCCTCGAACACTTCACGACGGGTGGCTTCTTCAATTGTCTCGCCCGGTTCCATAAATCCTGCCAAGGCAGAATAATTACCTTCCGGCCATCCAATGCCGCGCCCGAGCAAGCATTTATCACCATGGGTAACCAACATGATGACAACAGGATCAGTACGCGGAAAATGTTCTGCACTGCATTTTTCATTGGCACATTTTCGAACGTAGCCGCCCCTGTCCGCCTTGGTTTTATGGCCACAACAAGAGCAAAAATGCCGCCGACCATTCCATTCAAGCAGCATCTTGCCCCGACCAAGCAGGGACGGCAAGGAGACAAACCCATCCTTACTGACCTGAAGTGCAATTGAACGTAGGTCGATGAATTTTTCATGACTGGGCAGATCAAGTTTGTGGGTTAGGGCCACTGCGAAAGTAGCAATTTCGCCATCGTTGCCAATGAATACCCAGTCCGTTTGAGCCCAGTCGCCGCCGGTGATGCGATTCACGTCATCCACAGTTTTAAAGGCAGGGGCAAGGCCATCTGAAATATTCATCAGAGGGCGGCCTTTCGCATAAAGCAAAAAACGACTTTCTGCATGGGTAATTTTTTCAAAAAGCCATTCGTCATCGCCCCTCAAATGGTCTGCGGGGTCTAGGGGAAAGCCAGCAAAAATAATGTTATCCGACATTAAAATTTCTCAGTTATTACGCTTAAGGTAAAATGAGACTGCCACAAGCATAATCTTTTTTCCACAACTATGAATGATTGACTTGATCTTATGTAAAAAAAGTCCCATATATGCGCCCGAGAGATTGGCGGACGTTTGACCCGCCAATCCGGTCAGGCCCGGAAGGGAGCAGCCGTAACGGGATATTTCGGGTCGTTCAATCTCTCACCATTCCATTTATAAAAAATCAGACTCATTGCTGGCAAAATTTTTGCGGCGGTTCTATAGTGGAAAAAACAATATATTACTTGTGGATTAAAGACCTGTATGTCAGACACCCCTTCAATCAAACCTGATGAAAATTACCGTGTTCTCGCACGAAAATACCGTCCGTCAAATTTTGATGAGCTTATCGGACAGGACGCCATGGTACGCACCCTGTCCAATGCCATTGAAACCGGGCGCTTGGCCCATGCCTTTATCCTAACGGGGGTACGCGGTGTGGGTAAAACCACCACCGCCCGGATCATTGCCAAGGCCCTGAACTGTACCCAGCCCGATGGCAAGGGTGGCCCGACCATATCCCCTTGTGGCGAATGTGAAAACTGTACATCCATCGCCGAATCCCGTCATGTGGATGTGATGGAAATGGATGCGGCAAGCCGCACCGGTGTTGATGACATTCGGGAAATTATCGAAGGCGTGCGTTATTCTTCAGTTTCTGCCCGTTTCAAAATTTATATCATCGACGAAGTTCACATGTTGTCCCGTAATGCCTTTAATGCGCTGCTGAAAACATTGGAAGAGCCGCCGGAACATGTGAAATTTATCTTTGCCACCACCGAAATTCGAAAAGTTCCCGTCACCGTACTCAGCCGATGTCAGCGTTTTGACTTGCGTCGAATTTCCATTGAACAATTAAATAACCATTTCAGCAAGCTGGCCGATAAGGAAAATTGTCAAATTGAGGAAAATGCCATTGCCATGATTTCCCGTGCCGCAGAAGGATCGGTTCGGGATGGCCTGAGCCTTCTGGATCAGGCTTTTGCCCATGGTGCAGGCAAGGTTACCGAACAACAGATTCGCGATATGCTGGGTCTGGCCGACCGGGCACAGGTTCTTGATCTATACAAGGCCATCATGAAAGGAGAAACGGCAGATGCCCTGACCCAACTCCGCAATCAATATGATTTTGGGGCAGATCCTGAAGTCATTTTGAGCGATATGCTGGAACTGACCCATTGGTTGACCCGCCTGAAGGTGGTTCCCGATGCGGGCGAAGATATTGTCACCTCTGAAGCGGAACGGAAAGAAGGTCTTGAAATGGCCACCGCCCTTAGCATGCCGATATTGACCCGAACATGGCAGATGCTGTTAAAGGGTCTGGAGGAAGTAAAACTGGCCCCATCCCCCATGGCGGCGGCTGAAATGGTTCTAGTTCGCATGACCTATGCCGCAAAATTACCCACACCGGGCGATATGATCAAACAGCTGAAAAACTCTCCACAAGGCAGCGGCAGTGGTGCTACAACTACGGGCGCACCTTCCCCATCGCAAAGCCCGCAATCTCATGATTCTGGCAACGCCCCGAAGGCGTTCCAAGTGATCCGAAGCAAGGGGCAGGCGCGGATATTAGCCCAAGACATATTACCGTCTGAAGATCAGAAATATGAAAAGTCCCCCAATAGCTTTGAAGAATTTGTTGCATTGTTTGAAAGCCATAACGAAGCAGCAATCGCCTTTCAACTCAATGACAATGCACATCTGGAAAGCTTCGCACTGGGCCGGCTCGATATTCGGCTGAAAGAACAGGCCCCAAAAAACTTGACCGGACGTATGATTGACTTGCTAAAGCAATGGACCGGGGAAAGATGGGTTATTTCACTGACCATGGCGCAGGGAGATGACACCCTCTACGAACAAGATCAGGAAAACGAGAGGCAACTGCATATCCGTCTGATGAAAAATCCACTGATCAAGTCTGTTCTGGAACATTTTCCCGGTGCCAAGATTACCGACATTAAGAAAAAAATAGATGAATTTGCCATATTTGATGATGGCTCATCGGACTATATCAATGAAAACTTCCTTGTTGGGGAAGACGAATTCGGTCTTGAATGACCCTTTGGAGAAGACATGAAAAACCTTGGTAAAATGATGAAGCAGGCCCAGGAAATGCAGGGTAAAATGACCGATATGCAGGCCGTTCTGGAAAAAGCGGAATGCACGGGGCAGTCCGGCGGCGGGCTGGTTTCTGTGACCCTGAACGGCAAGGGTAATATGAAGGCCCTGAAAATAGACCCTTCTATCTTTAGTTCTGATGACGCGGAGATGGTCGAAGATTTGATCGTTGCAGCTTTCAATGAAGCCAAACGCAAAGTCGAAGAATACTCTCAAAGCGAAATGGCAAAAATCACCGGCGGCCTTCAACTGCCCGAAGGTTTTAACCTGCCTTTTTAAATTTCTAAAAGGATGACTATTGTATCGCAAGGCTTCTTACGGATCTGAACTTGACCAACTGATCCAACTGCTATCCAAACTGCCGGGGCTTGGGCCTCGTTCGGCGCGACGGGCGGCACTGCAACTAATCAAACGCAAGGATTCAGTTATGCGTCCCTTGTCCACCGCTTTGGCAGAGGTAGCAGAGCATGTTAACCCCTGCACCACTTGCGGTAATCTGGACACAACCGATCCCTGCCATATCTGCGACAGTGAGAAGCGGGATATGTCAACCATTTGCGTAATAGAAGATGTAGCCGACCTTTGGGCGCTGGAACGGGCCGGAGCCTTTCGGGGTCTGTATCACGTCATTGGCGGCACCCTGTCGGCCCTTGACGGTGTTGGCCCGGATGATCTGAATATTTTCACGCTCATTGAAAGAGCATTGGCAGATAGTGTGCAGGAAGTAATCATTGCCACCAATGCCACTGTCGATGGTCAGACCACGGCCCATTATATCACCGACCGGCTAAAGGATTGTGATGTAGCCATCACCCGCCTTGCCCATGGTGTGCCTGTGGGTGGCGAGCTGGATTATCTGGATGATGGCACCCTGACAGCGGCATTGAATTCGAGAAGGCCTTTTTAATGATACATCATGGTTCCTGTCATTGCGGTACAATAAAATTTACTGTTGAAGCCCCGGCCCATATGAAGGCCACACTGTGCAACTGTTCCATATGTCAGATGACGGGGTTTATTCACCTGATTGTTAAAAGTGAGGCCTTCACCCTATTACAGGGCAAAGATAACCTGTCCTTATACAGCTTCAACACCCATGTGGCGCAGCATCTATTCTGCAAAACATGTGGGGTTAAGTCGTTTTATGTTCCCCGCTCGCACCCGGACGGCTATAGCATCAATGTCAACTGCCTTGATCGCAGTAAGATTAAAAATATCGAAATTCAGAATTTTGATGGCCAGAACTGGCTGGAAAACATAAGTACGATTACCTGAATATGCTTTAGCATCACACGGCCGACCTGATTAGTCTGCCAACAAATAATAAAACCAATGAATAGTAAATATATTAATTGGTTTTTAAGTATTTTCCTCCATAAAATTACCAACAACGATAATCGGTATTAAACACATATTCGTGTAGTAAATTCAACTCAGGGCGCCTTAGAATGGAAGATCAAGAAATAACATCATTAGACGAAACCAAATCAAGCATACAGGCTGTCGCTAGTGCCGCCGAAGAATTGACGGGCTCCATTAGCGAAATAACGGGGCAGGCCGAACGATCCTCTGGCCTTATTTCTGAGACCGTAACTGATGTTGGGAATGCCAGTCAGGCCATGACAGAGCTTTCTCAGGAAGTAGAGCGCATAACTAGCATCCTGAATATTATTACAGAAATTTCCAGCCAGACCAACCTGTTGGCCCTAAATGCCACAATTGAAGCCGCCCGCGCCGGAGATGCCGGCAAGGGGTTTGCTGTGGTTGCCAGTGAGGTTAAAAGTCTTGCACAGAAAACCTACGAAGCGACAGATCAAATCACCGACCAGCTTCAGAAAATTCAGAAGGTAACCAATGTCGCCATTGGCACAGTAACAAAAATCGGTGAAAAAATTGATCAGGTGAAGGATATTTCAGTCAGTATTAATGATGCCATGAGCGAACAATCCGCCGCCACCAATGAAATAAGCAGAAGTGCCCAATCAGCGGCATCAAGCATCGAATAGTACTGACGCCGTAATTATAAAATATTACAGGACACTGATAACTGACTTTGCCGGTCATTTAACAATCAACTCCCATTATTTTCATATTAAAGGAATATTTAAAATATTTCTTTAATATGTTAACTAGTTCTTAAATGATACCCCCCATAAGAATAAAATTAATATTGATAATTAGTATTGATTTAGTTTGTTGTTAAAAGTAAAGGTCCATAAAATGCCAAAGAAAAATGTCACCCCTACCGGAACAGAAATCTTTTTCCCCGATAATGAGTTTATCGTCAGCAAAACTGATCTTAAAGGCAAGATCACCTATACCAATATATTATTTGAAACAATGAGCGGCTATTCACGAGATGAGCTTCTTGGCCAGCCCCATAACCTTATCCGGCACCCCGATATGCCCCATTGCATTTTCAAACTCTTTTGGGACACTTTGCAGCAGCAAAAAGAAATATTCGCCTATGTGGTGAATATGCACAGAAACGGTGACCATTACTGGGTTCTGGCCCATGTGGTACCGACCTTTGATAATATGGGTAATCATACGGGCTATCATTCCAGCCGACGCTCACCCAACAGACAGGTCGTCCAGAAAATGCAGGCCTATTACCGGGAATTGAGCACCATTGAAAAAAATCATCAAAATCTAAAAGAAGGCATCCAAGCGGCCCTTGATAATTTTAACGAACTCTTAAAACAAGAAAAAGTCTCTTACGGCGAATATATATTTTCAATGATTGAAGCCGCATAACGCACATTCTGACCCGCGACAATCAAGAGTCTGGACAGAAGAGCTAATCCTTTAGCAATAAGCCATATAAGAATAATAATCATTAAAGATGTTAATCAGTTTTTAACAAGTGCCCCCTAAATTAGCGATAATTAATATTAATGGCTGTAAGTAATAAATAATCAAGGTTCTCGATATGACAAAGGAAAATATTACCCCTACTGGAAATGAACTCTTCTTTCCCGATAACGAATTTATTGTCAGTAAAACCGACCTCAAAGGTAAAATCACCTATACTAATTTACTGTTTGAAACAATGAGCGGCTATTCACGAGATGAGCTTCTTGGGCAGCCCCATAACCTGATCCGGCACCCCGATATGCCCCATTGTATTTTCAAACTCTTTTGGGACACTTTACAACAACAAAAAGAAATATTCGCCTATGTGTTAAATATGCATAGAAGCGGCGATCATTATTGGGTCTTGGCCCATGTTGTTCCAACCTTTGATCACATGGGTAATCATGTAGGGTATCATTCAAGTCGACGTTCCCCCGACAAACAGGTCGTCCAGAAAATGCAGGCCTATTACCGGGATTTATCCTCAATTGAACAAAGTCATTCTAATTTGAAACAGGGTACACAGGCCGCCCTGGATAGTTTCACAAACATATTAAATCAAGAGAAAGTATCATACGGAGAGTATATTTTTTCTATGAACGTAGCAGCTTAAACACAAAAAGGCAGAAGTCGATGAGTATTTTTTCAAGAAAAGTAGAAAGTAGCAGCCAGATAACTGTAGAAGATATTGGTTATTTAACCGCCAAATGTAACGAAGTCGCCACAGGCAGAAATCCAGATTCATTAAAAGATTTTTCCGGCAATCCAGAGTTACAACAACTAGCCGAAGCTATAAATGCTATCGGTCAAAATATTCCAGCAGAAAGTGACCAAGAAAGCAATTCAGATGTAGCCTCACTTACAAATGTAATCGACAAGGTTGTACAGGGGGATCTGGAAGCTAGGATTCTTGACGAAAACCGTGATACAGAAGTCGGACAGCTCGCCTGTAAGGTCAATAATTTTCTTGATGTTGTACAGTGTTTTATGTCCGAAGCAGGGGAAACCATGCGCGCCGTGCGGGACGGTGAATATTATCGCCGGATTATGCCCGAAGGTATGAGTGGGGAATTCCTGCGCCACAGCGGGGCTATTAATTCTGTTGTTGCTCAGATCCAGGATAAAGAACGTATCGTCAAAGATATTACAACTAAATTTGTTACCAATGTTGAAGATATGATCTCATCATCCAATGAATTGGCGCCAATCGCGAATTCTGTATCTGATACCGCTACAAATACCAAAGAATTTTGTGGTCATGCGGTAACCTCAGCCAATGAAACCCGCTCAAGTGTTCAAACCGTGGCCAGTGCTGCCGAAGAATTAAGCGGTTCCATTAACGAGATTACCGGTCAGGTAGAACGCTCATCAACGTTGATCAATGAAACAGCAGAAGATGTTGGAAAAACCAATCATGCCATGAACGAACTTTCCGAAGAAGTCGAACGGATTACGACCATTCTGAATATCATTACGGAAATTTCCGGACAAACCAACCTGTTGGCATTGAATGCCACCATTGAAGCCGCCCGCGCCGGAGATGCCGGGAAAGGGTTTGCCGTGGTTGCCAGTGAAGTTAAAAGCCTCGCCCAGAAAACTTCAGAAGCCACGGACCAGATTAACAGCCAGCTTCATAAAATTCAAAATGTGACCAAAGTAGCCATTGGTACCGTAAACCACATAGGCGAAAAAATGGATCAGGTTAAGGATATTTCGGTCAGCATCAATGATGCCATGAGTGAACAATCCGCCGCGACCAACGAAATCAGCCGCAGTGCCCAGATGGCAGCATCAAGTACCGAAGAGGCCAGCAATCGCATTGACGAAGTGAATGGCGGTGCCGATAAAACCGGAAGTGCGGCGGTGACAATGCTTGGCAATGTAACGGCCATGGCTGATAAGAGCACCTCGCTCCAGAATGATCTGAACGAGTTCATCGCCCAAGGCGGCTAGAATGAATAGTTCCGGGATTATTCTATATTGAATAAAAAATATATGAGGTAAATTATTTAGGAACGCTCCTTAATACCTCATATATTTTTAATGTGATTTCATCTTCAAGTTTTTGGTCAGCTATATCGCTTCTAGCCAAAGTTTTCACAGCCATTTCAAATACTTGAAAGACATTTTCATCATTGGCATATTGTGGCCTTCCCATTAACTTGTATAACATTTCTGAAATATTTGTTAAATCCAGGCGATCAAAACTTTTTGCTGCGGAGAAAAGTTGATAGGAAGCAATCTTGACACCGGAGGTATCTCTTGCTTCTAAATTTTCTATTGTTGCTGTGATAAATTGTTGTAATGATGGTCTGTTCGTATTTATAAATTCTGCCACATTTTGCTCAGCCGCCGCAATATAACCTGCTCTCAATTTTTTTAATTCATCAAGATTCAACATCTTCTCCCCCTAATAATCTATCAATGTCACTCTGCCCCAAACTTACTTCGCTTCTTCTGTCAAAACCGGCGTAATTGCCTTTTTTACGACGACGGTCTGGCCCTGTGTAATTTTCAAGTACTATAAATTCACGAGGATTAAATAGTGCCGCATATAATTTATCAAAAACATGAACCGGGGAAATCGGCTTTAACACAATTTCTGTACAACCCATATCTCGACAAGCCAAAACATTTTGCAATGCTGTATTACCGGAAATAATTATAACTGGAGTTGTCGGGTCATTTGCCTGACCTGAAGAACGAACATAATTCAAACATTCCAATTCTGCATCTGGCCAATTGGACCAATCACAAAAAATACAATCATATTTTATTTCTTTAATATAAAATTTTGCTTCGTCCCATTTTCTACAGACTGTTAATTGCCCCACCCCAAACGCCGAAATTATAGACTGAAGCAAGTTGCCCATAAATACATTTTCATCAAAAATAAGAATTCGCTTATCAATAAATAAAGTCATGTAATCCCTCAAAATACAAGAATTTTTAATAAATCTAAAAATTCGTAATAAGGCCCTCTTTCCTATTATTCTAATTATATTAGATAGTCCAAAGGTTATACTCCTTATTTTATACAGATATTTATTATCCAATACAACTAAGCAAGGGATTAGTCACTTTGAGAAAAACAAAACCAGCTTAATCCGTAGCCAAATTACCTTTAGTTACCCCAATCACTGCTTCAGGCGTTTCGCTCTCTTCCAGTTGCAGCCCCTCAATACGTTCTGCCCGGCTTGTAATTTTCCGGGTTGATGTGGAAATATTGCCAATATCCTTCTCCGCCAGTTGAAAATGAGTTCTTAACTTTTCCACACGACCGTCCAGCCGATCCACATCCTGTAGCAATGTGACTACTTCTTTCTGGATCACACCAGCCTGCTCACGCATGCGGGCATCTTTCAACACCGCGCGAACCGTATTCAACGTCGCCATCAAGGTAGTCGGGCTGACGATCCATACCTTGGCCCGATAAGACTTCTCCACAACATCGGAAAAACTAGCATGCAATTCCGCATAGACAGCCTCACTCGGCAGGAACATCAGGGCTGATTCCGCTGTCTCGCCATTAATGATGTATTTCTCCGAAATATCCTTCACATGTTTGGCGATATCTGCCTTAAACTTGCTGGCGGCTAGTTTCTTTTGAGCCTCATCATCCGCATTACGTAGCAGGTGATAGCTTTCCAGCGGGAATTTGGCATCAACCACAATAGAACCCGGCGGATTGGGCAACTTGATCAGGCAGTCAGCCCGTCTGCCATTGCTCATCTGTGCCTGAAAATCATAAGCACTGGGCGGCAATATCTGTGACACCAGATCATTCAGTTGAACTTCCCCGAACGCACCCCGTGCCTGTTTATTATCCAGAATATCCTGCAGCCCTACCATCTGCCCGCTAAGTTCGGTAATATTCTTTTGTGCCTCATCAATAACAGCGAGCCTTGTTTTAAGTTCACCCAGAGAATCAGTGGTATTCTTGTTACTCTTTTCCAGGCTTTCGCCCATACGATGGCTGACCTTATCGAGCCGTTCCGCCAACGTACGATTCATCTCCGCCGTATCTTTGGCCGTTTGCTCGGACATCTGGCTCATACGACCATCCAGAGAGGCCGTGATCTGCATCATATGTTGCATCTGAGCATTTGCACTATTCCGGTTATCCTCCAGCCGCGCGGCCAGTTCCCGATTGCTGCGCCCCACCCCCCTGATCAGCAGAATGGCAAGCCCTATCGCCAGAAAAGCGCCTGCTATGACGATCATTATGGTTTGATCCATATTAAAAAAGCCCCTGTATTTCCTATCATTACCTTGACGATTGGAGCGTATCATATTACCTACAAATCGAAAGATAAAAAATGTGATCAGGAAAATATGGCCATATTACCAATTGTAACAGTACCCGACCCGCTCCTGAAAACCATATCCTCCCCGGTGGAGTCTGTGGATGATGAATTGCGTAAGCTCATGGATGATATGCTGGAAACCATGTATGCAGCACCTGGCATTGGCCTTGCTGCGGTTCAGGTTGGGCGACCTATCCGTGTTCTGGTTATGGATTTATCGGAAGATGAAGATAATCCTGACCCTAAATATTATGTTAATCCTGTACTCACATGGACGTCTGAAGATTTAGCCACCTATAACGAAGGCTGCCTGAGCGTGCCGGAACAATATGCTGATATTGACCGTCCGGCAGAATGTAAGATTACTTTTCTTGATTATTACGGTAACGAGCAGCATATCCATGCAACAGGTCTGTTTTCAACCTGCATCCAGCATGAAATGGATCATTTGAACGGTATTGTGTTCATTGATTATCTATCCTCACTAAAGAAATCCATGGCGGTTCGCAAGGTTAAGAAACTGGTGAGGGAGGGGTAAGGCAATGCGACTGGCCTTCATGGGAACCCCTGAATTTTCCGTTGATATATTACAGTCACTGGTGAACGGCGGCCATGACGTTGTCGCCGTCTATTGTCAACCGCCAAGCCGTTCCGGTCGCGGCAAAAAAGAACGCCCCTCGCCCGTGCAAAGTCTGGCGGAAAGATTAAATATTACTGTCCATTGCCCAAAAAGCCTGAAATCTGATGAAGAACAACATAAGTTCGATGCCCTTGAACTGGATGCCGCAATAGTGGTCGCCTATGGTTTGCTTTTGCCCAAGGCCATATTGGACGCCCCGAAATATGGTTGTCTGAATATCCATGCTTCCCTATTGCCACGCTGGCGGGGGGCCGCCCCTATTCATCGGGCAATCATGGCGGGTGATGAGGAAAGTGGCATTAATGTAATGCTTATGGAACAAGGGCTTGATACTGGGCCGGTCATATTGGAACGAAAATGCAAAATTTTGCCCGACGACACCACTGACCGTCTGCATAACAAGTTGAAAGACCTTGGTGCGGCGGCAATCTTACCCGCCCTGAAAGGATATGTCTCCGGTGAGCTTACCCCTATGCCACAGGCACAAGCGGGGGTCACCTATGCCCATAAAATTGACAAGCAGGAGGCCAAAATAGACTGGGCCAAGTCAGCAAAGGATTTACGAAACCACATTCATGGTCTTAGCCCCTTCCCCGGGGCTTATAGCATGGTAGGGGATATACGAATCAAAATGCTGCAGGCCGAGGTCACCGAAGGACACGGCAAAGCAGGTAGTCTTATTGCCCACCCCATGACCATAGCCTGCGGTAACGGGCAGGCAGTCAATATTATAAAAGCCCAAAGGGCGGGCAAAGGCCCCATGACGGCAGAAGAGCTTCATCGGGGACTGCAACTTTCTCTTGGGACCATCTTCTCATGACCGATGAAAACACCCTTTATCGCTATAAATTGACACTGGAGTTTTTCGGCACCGGACTTGTCGGCTGGCAGAAACAGGATAATGGAAAATCAGTACAGGGTATATTGGCAGAAGCGGCCAAAAAATTCTGCCATGAGGATGTAAAATTCCATGGCGCTGGCCGCACAGACGCAGGCGTTCACGCCGTCGGCATGGTGTGTCATGTGGATTTGCCGCAGGATTATCCCGCTTACAAGGTCATGGATGCGCTCAATTTTCACCTGAAATGGCAACCGGTATCAGTGTTAAAATCCGAGCAGGTCGGCCCCGGTTTCGAAGCCAGATTCTCTGCTCTCAAACGCTATTACCGCTATCACATCATCAGCCGCCGGGCACCGCTTACCTTTCAGACCGACCGGGCATGGCATGTGAAATTCCCGCTTGATGCGGAACTCATGCATGAGGCGGCACAGATTCTGGTCGGGCATCATGATTTCACGACCTTCCGAAGTGTGGAATGTCAGGCAAAATCGCCACTAAAAACCCTTGATCAACTTGACGTCTGTCGCGACGGTGAAAACATCTTTATTGACGCCTCAGCCAAATCCTTCCTGCACCATCAGGTGCGTTCCATGGTCGGCTCGCTCTATTATGTGGGCCGTGGAAAATGGACTATTGATGATCTCAGAGAATCCTTAGAGGCCTGTGACCGCCACCGTCTGGCCCATAACGCCCCGCCGGAGGGGTTGTATTTTACCGATGTAGATTACCCAGAAAAAAATGTACCCTAACTCACATCTCACATATTTGTGTTTTGCATGAATGGCTTTTGAACTGCTATGTGTTAGTTAGTAATTATGGAGTTCAAATAATTTTTTTCTCTAAAATCTGCCTTATTTCTCTTTTTTTCAATCTAATAACCAACTTTTCTGCCAATGCTGGTTTCCTCGATGGGATCAAGTCCTTTGACAAAAAAGAATATGAAACGGCTTATTATGAATTTTATAAGGCGGCTAAATCCGGCGATGAATTGGCTCAATTTTGGGTCGGTAGATTGTACCAGTCAGGCAAAGGGGTACATAAAAGTAGTAAAACAAGTTTAAAGTGGTTTCGTCTGGCCGCAGAGCAAGGGTTTTCAGAGGCCCAATATGAGATGGGATTGTATTACTATAAAGGCACTGCTGTAGCGAAGGACCATAATATCGCCGCCAAATACTTCCAAAGTGCTGCCGAACAAGGGAACCCAGGATCATTTGTTTATATGGACATGCTATACAAAGAAGGAATAAAATTCCCTAATGTTGATAAGTTAAAAGTAAAATGTCCCTCCCGCTCATCCGGTTCTATGACTAAACGATGGAATTGTCTTCGCAAACACCCTCAAAAACATAATGATATTACTAATGCCAGCGAATGGCTGACTAATGTCGCAAAAATGGGCAACTCCAGTGCGCAATATTACCTTGGCTATAAATATTCCAAGGGCCTTGACCTAAAGAAAAGCTATAGCAAAGCCTTAATATGGCATTCAAAGGCTGCTATACAGGGATACCGCAAAGCCAAAAACTGGGTAAGGGCTATGGCAGAGAGAGGCAATATAGATGCCCAGCATTATTTTGGAAAAATATATGCAAAAAGTCAGGGAAACTCACAAGATCTGACCAAAGCTTATATGTGGTATATAATTTCGGCCTTGAATGGCTATGAAGCGATAGAGATAACATTATATCGAGCCAAACAAGTGTTAACCCCCGACCAAATTACAGAAGCCCAAAACATGGCCGCCAAATGGTTGGCAAAGAATAAAAATTAAAAAATTCTGATAATGAGCTGCATAGCGGACAGGGTGAACAGGGCTTTGAAAACCACTACCCCAAAAGCCAGCCAGCCGCTGATCTGAAGCGATTGTTTGAACAGGAACCAGGTTACATAAAGCTCCAAATATATGGCAACCACCATCACACCCAAAGTACCGGCTTCAAGGGGCAATATGCCCATGCTAATCAACATGGATATGGGCAGAATGATATAATTGGCAATAACCCATAACCAATTGAATGCAATGATCATATTGGAATAATAGGTATCAATTTTCAGGAATTTTGTAAAAAATATCATCACCACCGCAATAAGCGGTAATCTGAGTATAAATTCAATGACATGGGCGGCAAGTGAAATTTGATGACCCTGTTCCACCGCCAGATCAAAACTCACATTTAGCCCAAGAAAAAATACCGGCGCGACCAGAACGATAGCCCAGAATGATTTCCAGAAAGCCTCCGCCGAAGTATCAAAATATTCCATTGCCCGGGGATTGAGTTTGACAAACTCCCACGCACCAGCAATCGACTGGATAAAATGATTTATTAGGGAATTACGCTGTTCCATCACTTCCGCCCTTTAAAAAAGGCCCTCAATATCTCACTATAAATTTTTGTTAATTGATCAAGTTCTTCCAGACTGACACATTCATCAACCTTATGCATGGTTTTATTAACCAAGCCAAACTCTGATACCGGACAATGATTTTTAATGAAACGGGCATCCGAAGTGCCGCCCGATGTACTCAACTCCACCGTCTGCCCCATTACTTTTTTCACCGCATCGGTAATCACTGTGCTTAACCTGCCCGGCGGCGTTAGAAAGGCATCACCGGACGCTTTCATATTCAGGTCATAATCCCCCCCAACACCGTCACAAACCGACCTTATCCAGTCCTGCAATCCGTCATCCGTCTGTTCATTGTTAAAGCGAATATTAAAATTTGCAGTGGCCTGCGCCGGAATCACGTTGCTGGCACTATTGCCCACATCGATTGAGACGATTTCAAGGTTCGACGGTTGAAAATGGTCGTTACCACCATCCAGTTTGTGTGACAGCAAGCCACCCAGCATTTTCACCAGACGCGGAATCGGGTTATCGGCCAAATCGGGATATGCCACATGGCCCTGTACGCCCTTTACGGTCAAGCTGCTGTTCAGGCTTCCCCGCCGTCCGATCTTGGCCATGTCACCGACTTTGTCTGGATTAGTGGGTTCACCAACCAGACAATAGTCCAATTTTTCGCCATTTTTCTCTAACCAGTCCAGCATCTTAATGGTGCCATTGATCGCTGGTCCTTCCTCATCGCCGGTGATCAGGAAACTAATAGAGCCATCAAAGCTGCCATTCGTTTCAATGAACCCGGATACTGCTGATACAAAAGCCGCAATGGCACCTTTCATATCCGAAGCCCCACGGCCAAAGATCGCGCTGTCTTTCACTTCCCCGGCAAAAGGGTCATTCTGCCACTGCCCCTCATTACCCACAGGAACCACATCAGTATGCCCGGCAAAACAGAAGTTGGGAGCCGCAGTTCCCAGACGGGCATAGAGATTATCGATGGTCGCCGTACCATCCTCTGAGAAGGGCAAACGCCGGCAGGCAAAACCCAGATCACCCAAGGCCGCCTGAAGTACATCCAACGCACCAGCATCTGCCGGGGTCACACTGGGGCAGCGAATGAGGTCTTGAGTGAGTTTTACCGCATCAATAATCGTCATTAATCCCTCAACAGTTCATTGATGGATGTTTTAGAACGGGTGCGGGCGTCCACCCGTTTGACAATAACCGCCACATAAAGACTTGGCCCCGGCGTACCATCGGGCAAAGGCTTGCCTGGCATGGACCCTGACACGACAACGCTATATGCGGGTACCCGTCCCATGAAAACTTCGCCGGTTGCCCGGTCAATAATTTTTGTAGATGCACCGATATAAACGCCCATACTCAACACCGCGCCCTCTTCGACGATAACGCCTTCGGCCACCTCGGAACGGGCGCCAATGAAGCAATTATCTTCAATAATCACGGGGCCAGCCTGTAAAGGCTCCAGTACCCCACCAATACCTACACCGCCTGATAGATGAACATTCTTTCCTATTTGTGCGCAGGATCCAACGGTGGTCCATGTATCAACCATGGTCCCCTCATCAACGTAAGCGCCCAGATTAACAAAGGACGGCATTAAAACTGCTCCCGGCGCAATATAGGCCGAATGACGGACGATGGCACTTGGCACCGCGCGGAATGCTGCCTCATCAAAGCGGATCTTGTCCCAGCCTTCAAATTTTGATGGTACTTTGTCATACCAGTTGGCATCCTCTCCGGGCGCCCCTTTAATGATCTTCATTTCATTGAGACTGAAAGATAATAATACGGCTTTTTTCAGCCATTGATGCACTACCCATTTATCATTTTCTTTTGAGGCAACACGCGCTTCGCCGTTGTCCAAAAGGCTAAGGGTATGCTCCACGGCTTCCCGGACTTCACCCGTGGTGGATGAGTTTATTCCTGCTCGGTCATCCCAAGCTTGATTGATAGTATTTTCCAATGACTGGTCGGTCATAAATTTTCCCTGTAACTTACTGTGTGGCTAACTTTGCCCGACAATACTGATTAGCCGTAGACTGTCAATCTTTTCCCAGTGATTTTAGCCATTCTACCAGATCAGGTGCCGTATAATCGATATGCTCCGGCCCGGCTCCCTCCTCGGACCATTTATGGCCCGTGGGAACCCAAACAGTTTTCATACCCATTTCACTAGCCGGCACAAGATTACGGGCGATATCTTCCACCATGACAGACTTCTTCGGATCCACATCCAATTCACGCACCATTTTATGGTAACTTTGCGGATCGGGCTTTGGATAATATTCTGCTGATTTAATATCAAAAATATCGCTGAACATACCGTCAATCCCAATTCTCTCCATAACCTTCAGGGCATAATCATAAGAGGCATTGGTATAGATAATTTTTACCCCGTTAAGGTTTTTCAGGGCCTCATTCAAGGCGTTATCTCTTTGTAATACATCAAAATTAATTTCGTGAATATAGTTCAGATAATCTTGCGGCTTAATATCATGTTCGGTCATTAATCCCCTGAGTGTAGTGCCATGCTCGTGATAATATTTCTTCTGAAGCTTTCTTGCCTCATCAAGTGGCAAATTAAAAGCCTGGGAAATAAAGCCACCCATTCGCTTGTCTATCTGTGAAAACAGGTTGTTTTTAGCCGGGTATAACGTGTTATCCAGATCAAAAATCCAGAAATCTATCAAACTCGTATCCAATTTAGCAACCAATAAAACACTCCTGAAACTTTACTTGTTGTTAAGGCTCATCAGATAACATGGTGTCCGTATAAGCTAGTTGTTTTTAACCCAGGTATCTGAAATATGGAATCTAATATCGCACGTGTTTTGCTAAATGCCAAAGGTGAAGGCAATAAACAGCAACAAACACTCCCTGCGTCTTGTCAATTTGAGCCGTCTGTAATGGTAGACATGTTTCCCGGGCCAGCACTGTTGGTGGACGGGAATATGAATATTGTATATCACAATGTTTTTGCCAAAAGTCTGTTGGGTCCCATCCGCAATCAGGAAGCCTTCCTGAAAGCCATGATATCACGCTGCCTGGCCAATGTCTGTCCAGATACCCAGAAAGCAACACTGGATGACAGCGACGGTCTGCGTCATTATGACCTATATGCCTTTCCACTGGAACAAGGGCAGAAAAACAGCACCCCCATTGTGTTTTTATTTGGCCGGGAAACCACCATTGAAAATAACCTGACCAATGCCTTGGTTGAATCACGTCAAATGTTCAAAGATCTGGTCAGCTGTTCCACAGACTTCGCTTGGGAAACAGACAATAACGGGAACTTTATCTATGTCTCCCCCAAGGGTATTCTTGGCTACACATCTTATGAACTAAACGGAAAAAACTCCCGCGAAATGATCATCGGGGGTGAAGAAAGAAACCCCTTTGACACAATGGATAAAGTCAATGAGATGGAATTATGGCTCAAACGGGCTGACGGTTCTATGGCGTGCCTTCTGGTATCTGCGGTTCCTGTATTGGATAATAACGCAAAATGGCAGGGTGCGCGGGGCGTTTGCCGCGATATTACCCATATACGCGAGCGAGAGGCGGTTCTGCGAAGAACGAACAAACGGGAACATGTTCTCACCAAGATTGTTGCCACGATCCGGGACATGGTCAATCCTTCAGAGATGCTGGAAAAGGCCCTCAACGTCACATTGGAGGGCATACAGGCAGATAGCTGCTACATCATCCAGAAAACAAAATATCCGGATGGCAGTTTCAAAGCCGAGATCAAACAACAGCAAGGAAATCTGTCTGAACCAGATTTGATTTATACTCTATGTCAAAAAGCCATGGGCATCTGGCAGAGTTCCGGGAAAATCAAAGATAATATAGAAACACTGGAAATTAACGGACATCACATCATGATTGGCATCACCAATCATCACGCTATCAATAATGGTGCCATTTTCCTGATCCGTAACAAAGCGGCGGAAGCAAATGATGTCATGACCAAAGATTGGACAGAGGATGATGTCCATATGTTCAATGGTATCACTACCCATCTCGGGATTGCGTTAGAACAAGTCATTAGCTTTGAAGAACTTGAAAAAAGAGCTTTTACCGATGAACTGACAAATCTTCTCAACCGCAGAGCTTTTGCCCAAGAAATCAAGAAACGTATCAAGAACCAGAAAAGAAGCCGCATAGGTGGCGCGATGCTTTACCTTGACCTAGATAACTTCAAAAATATTAACGACAGCAAAGGCCATGCACATGGTGATATGATTTTGCAGGAACTGGCCCGGATCATAAATACCAACATTCGGATCGGTGATTATTCGGCCCGTTTAGGCGGCGATGAATTTGCCATATGGCTAGATGAAATTAACAGCACCGATGCATTCCTGAAAGCCCAAAATTTTGTCATCGCAGGATCCCAACTTGCCCATCTTGCCGATGTTGAGGGGCCACAGCTATCCATTTCGATCGGTATAGCCATTAGCAATCCCGATCAAGAACACACTTTTGATGGCCTACTGGAAATGGCGGACAAAGCCCTTTATCAGGCTAAAGCCAATGGGAAAGCCACCTGTGTAATGTATGATGCCAATGGCGAAGTAAAAGACGACAATAGTAGCGCGTACGACGAACAAGAAAGCAATACCAATGATTAAAAATATTCTGGAACGCTTCTTCGGCGACCCTAACAAGAAATATTCCTATGAGGAAGCCAAGACAGCTTTAGAAAAAAAGAATAATCAGGACAAGCATAAACTTGCCAGCCATAAAGATACGAAACCTGAAATTCTTTATTATCTGGCAACGGATAATTCCGCAGCAATTCGCCGGAAAATTGCCATAAATAAAAACACCCCCCATCAAGCCAATGATGTTCTGGTTAAAGACAAAGATGTGGAAGTACGTCAGGAACTGGCCAGAAAAATTGCCCGCATGTTGCCCGACCTGGCTGAAAATGAGATTACCAAAATTCGCGAAAAAGCGATCGAAATTCTGGAAACGTTAGCCAGCGACCAATTTCCCCAAGTGCGCCGCATAGTATCTGAAGAACTAAAAACATTTGAATGCGTCCCAAAACATATCATCATGCAGCTTGCCGGTGACGACCAGTTGGAAGTCTGCTCCCCTATTCTGGAATATTCACCCCTACTCAGCAACGATGATTTAAAAGAAATCATCGCAGCCACCACCGTTGACGGTGCCATAAAAGCCATTGCCCAAAGGCCTCATGTGGATGAGGAGGTTTCTGAAGCCATAAGTTTATCCCTTGATATTCCCGCAGTGGCGGCTTTGCTTGCCAATAAAAATGCCCAGATAAGGGAAACCACATTGGATGCGATCATCGATCAGGCTACAGAAACAGAAGTGCTTCATAAACCGCTGGTTAATAGCGCCAGCCTGTCAATTCGCGCCATCAGACGAATAGCCACTTTTGTGGCCTCGTCTCTGGTTAACCAAATGATCAGTTCCTATAGTCTTGACAAGAATGTGGCTGACGACCTGCTACGTCAGGTCAGAACGCGCATTAAGGAAAGTGCTGTTGATGGCGAGAAAAAAGATACTCTGGAAAATCAGGCACAGAGATTTTATGAGCAGGGCTTATTAGATGATGCTTTCATTGAAAACACCATCAAAAACCGTCAAAAAGAACTTCTGTATCTTTGCCTGTCAGAAATGTCAGAAATGCCTGTGGCGGCAATCCGAAAAATTATTAACAGCAAAAAAGCCCGTCGGGTTGTGGCATTAGCCTGGCGCTGTGGGCTCAATATGAGAACGGCAATCAAAATTCAGCTGGAAATATCCTGCATCCCCTCCAATCTAATTCTTAACGCAAAAGACGGATGCGATTTCCCCCTATCTGAAACTGAAATGGGATATGATCTGGAACTCTATGATGGTGGATGATAATCTGAGATCAGCTATCTTTACTTGCGGATCAAAGTACCGACACCATGTTCGGTAAAAAGCTCCAACAACAGAGCATGCTCTACCCGCCCGTCAAGAATAACGGCACCACCGACACCTTTTTCCACTGCATGCACACAGGTATTCACTTTTGGAATCATCCCGCCATAGATTGTTCCATCTTCAATAAGGGCTTGGGTCTGTTCTTCGCTCAGGTTCGTTAAAAGATTTTTTTCCTCATCACGCACCCCTGCAACATCGGTAAGCAGTAACAAACGTTCAGCCTTTACCGCACAGGCCAGCGCACCGGCCATGGTATCGGCATTGATATTATATGTTTCCCCATCTTCCCCAAGGGCAATTGGGGCGATAACAGGAATGATATTGGTATTACGGAAAACCTTGAGGAATTCCGCATTGACACGCTTGGGATAGCCCACAAAACCTAAATCCAGAACCTGTTCAATCTGTGAGTCCGGATCCTTTTTCGTCCGCCGTAAAGGTTCCGCTACCACAAGATTATTATCCTTGCCGCTCAGACCCACGGCATGGCCGCCAACACCATTGATGGCCCCAACGATGGATTTATTGATATTGCCAGACAGCACCATTTCCACCACCTCGACAGTGGCCTTGTCCGTGACCCGCAGACCATCAATGAAGGAACTTTCAATTTTCAAGCGGTCGAGCATACGGCCAATCTGAGGGCCGCCGCCATGAACAACGATCGGGTTCATCCCTACCTGTTTCATCAGAACAATATCATGGGCAAAGCTCTCAGCAAGACCTTCATCCCCCATGGCATGACCACCATATTTAATGACTATGGTCCTGCCATTGTAACGGCGCATATAGGGTAGTGCCTCGGACAGAATACTGGCTTTCTTGATCCAACTGGCTTTTTGCTTATCTAGCTTTGATGTTATTTTTTCCATCATAATACCCTAATTTCCGTAAACGAGATCCGCTATTGCGGCGCGTAACTCTGCTATCCCGTCACCTTTGGCTGAACTGGTCGGTATAATGTCGGGATGAGCCGCAACATTCTTGGCTATTTCAGCTTTGGTCTTCTGTAATATCTTTTCCTGCTCCGATTTTTTTAATTTGTCAACTTTTGTCAGGATAATCTGGTAAGAAACAGCACATTCATCCATCATAGACATGATTTCACGGTCACTTTCCTTAATTCCGTGACGGCTATCCACCAACACGAATGCCCGCCGCAGATTGGGGCGCCCCCTAAGATAGCTTTTCAGCAGCTTTGTCCATTCCTTGACTAAGGAGCGAGAAACCTTGGCGTAACCATACCCCGGCAGGTCCGATAGATAAAGCCCATCTTCGCCCTTTTTGCCGAGAGAAAAAAAGTTCACTTCCTGCGTTCGACCCGGCGTATTGGAGGTCCGTGCCAGACCTTTCTGATCCGTGAGCGCATTAAGCAGACTGGATTTGCCTACATTTGACCGTCCGGCGAAGGAAACTTCCACCATGTCAGCTTCGGGCAGGTGTTTCAGGGCCACAACGCCCAGAAGAAATTCCGCATGCTTGGCGAACAAAAGACGACCCCTTTCAAGGCGAGCCGCCTTCTCTTCCTCTGTCAACACATCCACTAATCAGGCCTTGGTCTGCGCTGGCACGGGGTCACCCCGCCGCATCAGCACCCATTGTTGCAAGATGCCCAGAATATTACTGAAGGTCCAGTAGATCACCAACCCAACAGAGAATTGCGACAGCATGAAGGTAAAGACGATGGGCATGAACAACATGATTTTGCGTTGCAGGGGATCGCCCGAAGACGGGTTCATCTGCATCTGCAACCACATGGTGAAGCCCATAATGACTGGTAAAATTCCAAGCGCCAGAAACCCGGTTGGCTCCCACGGGATCAGGCCAAACAGGTTGCTCACCAGCATGGTATCCGGCCCGGACAAATCCTTAATCCAGCCAAAGAACGGCGCATGACGCATATCAATGGTCACATAAAGCACTTTATAGAGCGCAAAGAATACCGGAAACTGCAGGAACATGGGTAGGCAGCCTGAAACCGGATTCACCTTTTCCTTTTTATACAGCTCCATCGTAGCTTGCTGCATCTTAGTTTTGTCATCGCCGTATTTTTCTTTCAGGGCCTGCATTTTTGGCTGCAAGACCTTCATCTTATTCATGGATTTATAACCCTTGTTGGCGATGGGAAACAAAGCTAGCTTGACGATTGCGGTCAGCAGCAGAATTGCTACGCCAAAGTTACCCGCAAAGGCATAAAGGATTTCCAGCAGATAAAAAATCGGTTTGGTCAGAAAGTAAAACATACCCCAGTCAATGGCATAGTTTAACATCTTAACATCTTCGACTTCGGTATAGCGGTCCAACAGGGAAACTTTTTTTGCTCCGGCAAACAGACGGGATTTTTCTTCATAACTTGCCCCGGACTGCAAGGCGGTCCAATTATGAAAATAATTGGTATAGAATTTTTCAGAAGCCTCATCGCCGCGACGGTAGATTTCCGCATTAAATTCTTTTTTCTGGTCAGGTATCAGGGCCACCAGCCAATATTTATCGGTAATACCGACCCAACCACCTGTGGTCGCTTTAGCGGAATTTTTTTCTTTTTTCCCCATGTCCTCAAGGTCAGCATAAGTAAATTCTTCAATGCCTTCATCCAGAGACCACATAGGGCCTTCGTGAAGGATGAAGAGTGCTTGCCCCTCGGGGCGACCTTGCCTGATAACCCGGCCATATTGAGCCACATTAACCGTGGCATCTGTCGTATTGATTACCTTCTGAGTGACTGTGAACATATAATCCTTATCAAGGGCAATGGTGCGGCTGAACAATAGTCCGGCACCATTGTCCCATTTCAGGGTAACATCATCGCCCGCTTCCAGAACGTCATTATCAGTCGTCCAGACAGAATCCTTGTCCGGCCCTTTGGCCCCGTCAATGCCCCAACTGAAATCAACGAAATAGGCACCTTCTGTGCCCTCTGGATTAAGAAGGGCCACATCTTTGGAATCCTCATCCAATGTTTCCTGATAATCGGCCAGGGTCAGGTCATCTATGCGGGCCCCTTTCAGGGCGATGGAGCCATGAACATGAGGGCTAGTGATAGTAATTTTAGTGCGGGATTCCAGAATTTCGGCCCGGTCCACGGGGATTTGCATAACATCCGTTGGGCTTTGAGTGGGGATACCCTCTGAAAGATTTGTACTGGTGCTAAAGTCGGGGAGTTCCTCGCCTTTTTGTTCGGCTTCTGCGATCAACTGTTCCTGATGCGCTTCTTCTATGGCTCTTTGCCTTGGCGCATCATAAAAATAAGTATATCCCAACAATATTGCCATCGTCAGTGCAATTGCGGTCATAAAATTACGATTGTCATCCATAGACTTCTTCTCACTTAAGTTCAGGACCGCCTATATTCGGTCTTACAATTACATTCATTACTACTCAATCATCCTTTTTCGGGACCGGATCAAATCCATGACCGCCCCAAGGGTGACATCTGCCAATGCGTCTTAGCGCCAACAAACCGCCCTTAAAAGGACCAAAACGATCGATCGCCTGTTCAGCATATTCTGAACATGTGGGCAGATAACGACAGTTTTTCCCCAAGAGCGGCGAAAGTGTATATCTATAGACTGTGATCAAGCCTTTCAAGAGCCAGTTGATGAGAATCACTTTATCGGCCCTCGCTATGGGTTTTTCCGCCCTTATCGTTATTCTTATCACTGTTCAGCCGCTTGAGACACCAGCTAAAATCGCGAATCAGTTGATCAAAGGACATTCCCAATGTGGCTGTACGGGCAATCACAACATAATCATGGCCCACCTCACCCTTTTCCCACAAGACCTGATGCACCACTTCCCTGAGCCGTCGCCTGGCCCGGTTACGCATCACCGCATTACCTACCTTCTTGCTGGCGGTAAAACCCACACGAATGCCGGAGTCACCCTGCTGGGGCATTTTTGCCTTCTGAACAATCATGCTGTTTGATACCCATTTATTCTGGGCACCCGCAACGCGCAGGAAATCCTGTCTCTTGGCGAGAACAGTAATCTTTTGCGTATTATCCTTCAGGGTTTGGGGCATTTTTTCTTCTCAAACAACAAAACCGGCCTCTGAATACTCAGGGCCGGTTTCTGATAAGTGTCTTAACCCTGAGTTCAGGATTTAAGCTGATAAACGTTTCCGTCCCTTGGCACGACGTGCTGATAGGATACGACGACCACCTACTGTGGCAGACCGTGACCGAAAACCATGCCGACGCTTACGAACCAGAACACTTGGCTGAAATGTACGTTTCACTGGAATACTCCATTTGCCGCTATTATTATTTATGCTTACGCATCTAAAAAGTTACCGCCAAACCATCAAAATCCGGCGCTCAATTTCAAAACGGGTGTATATAGCCAATTCCGATAGGAGTCAATCGCCAAGACCATCATAATCCGGTTTTTTATATTGAAAAAATTATTTCTCCCTTTTCCTGAAAAAAAAGCTACAATTTGAAAATTGATTAACATGATAATGGGGATAAGCCGAATTTATGGTTGGGAAAATTAAAAATCTATCCATAAGATCTAAACTCTCAGTGCAGCTTCTGTTACTGACCATGTTTTTTGTCCTGTTAGCAGAAGTGTTTATTTATGTCCCCTCGATCATTAACTTTCGCAAGACATGGCTGGAAGAACGGCTGGCGGCTGCGAATATAGCCATTTTAGCCATCGAAGCCGCTCCCGATCATATGATCAGCGAAATGCTGTCCAAAGAACTTTTGGCAAATGCCCAGGTTGTTGCGATCAGCCTGAAACAAAAAGACAAACGACAGCTTGTTCTTAATACCGAACAGCCACTCAATATTACGGCGCGTTATGATATCCGGGTTGATTCTTATTGGGTTCAACTAAGAGACACCTTTAAAAGCCTGTTCCACACTCACCCACATGAGAGCCTTATACAAGTCACTGGACATGTGAATTTCATTCAGGACAGTGAGGACGCCTTCATTGAGATTATTTTTTATGAGAATCTACTTTGTGAGGATATGGGGACGTATTCCATCAATGTAATGCTGCTCTCCATTATAATATCTCTTATTACCGCCGGGCTGGTTTATTTTAGCCTATCCTATCTACTGATCCGGCCCGTTAAAAAGATGACAAAAAGTGTTATTTCCTTCCGCGCTGCACCTGAAAATGCCACTGACGATTTATCTGCAGAAGGACGGGCGGACGAAATTGGCATTGTCATGCGCGAAGTGGGTACCATGCAGAATGAAATCCGCAAGGCTCTGATTCAGAAAAAACATCTGGTCCAGCTTGGCGAAAGTGTCAGCAAGATCAACCATGACTTACGTAATATCCTTTCCAGCGCGCAGATGGTAACCGATCATCTGAGCAGCATTGACAATCCTGTTGTCCAGAAACTCACACCACGCTTTGTCACCGCCGTTGACCGGGCAATCAGGCTGTGTGAAGATACCTTGAAATACGGCAAGGCCGGACTGGAAAAACCTGATCTCACATCTGTTAACCTTTGTCAGGTCGTTGAGGAGGTTATTATTTCTCTTGGCATTTCCGATCTTGAAAATGTTCGTTTCAATAATAAAGTACCAATAAATTTTTCTATGGAGGCCGATGCAGATCAGATATTCCGGATATTCCTGAACCTGTCCCGCAATGCCTTACAGGCCATGAAAAAACGTGGAAAAATAACAATCACAGCCCAGCGGATAGAAGAAGAAAATATCATCGATATCATTGATGATGGCCCCGGCATTCCGGTACGGATCAAAGAAACATTGTTTCAGCCCTTCCATCACAGTGGCAATGGGGGTTCCGGTCTTGGTTTAGCCATATCAAAAGAACTCCTCGAAGCCCATGGCGGCACTATTGAACTAGTAAGTTCCGATGAGAACGGCACCCATTTCAGGATTGTCCTACCTTCTTAATTTCACATAAACCGCCGGCGCACAAGATCGTTTACTAAGTTCCTGTCAAACGATTAGCATGGCGTTCGAACCGTTCAGAAATAAAATCCATGAAGGTTCGCACTTTAGCATTTGTCATCATATCTTTATGGGCCAGAACCCATATCCAGTCCCTGGGCACGGCATCCGCACCCGGAACTCGAACAATGCCAGCCGTATTATCCCCCATAAAGCACGGTAGGGATGCAATGCCCATACCCTCTTGTATGGCGGCAAGCTGCAAAACATCCGAATAAAGATTTCCCCGGACGGGAATTAAAGGAAATTTTTTCTTCTCCGGCCAGTTCAGATGCTCCGATGCATCGCCCCACCCGAGCCATTGGCAGGATTCCGGCTTGCTCAGCGGGTCATTATCTTTCAGGTACAACTTACTGGCATAGGCTGAAAAATATACCCGGCCAACGCGTTTACCCGCCAGCGATTCAGGCGGGTAGTCCGCGTGGCGAATGGCAACGTCAGCTTCCCTGTTGGCCAGGTCTTTCATGGCATAGGTCATATTCACTTCGACAGTAACCTCGGGATAGAGTGCCATAAAATCCGTAATGTCAGGCATGAGCAGATGGGTGGCAAAACCATTGGGAATTGTCACACAAATATTACCCTCCAAACGGTTGTCTTTGCCTAAAATATCGCACTCAATAGCATTAAATTCATCACGGATTTTGGTGGCTGAAAGAAAAAGTTCCCGGCCAGTTTCCGTTAGAACGTAACCACTGGTCAGCCGATCAAACAGCCGCGTTCCCACGGTTTCTTCCAGCGCTTTAATCCGTCGCGCAAGTGACGTATGGTGCATCCCCAGTTTAGAAGCCGCTTTCTTTAGGCCCTTGGCATGGGCTATTGCCAGAAATATCTTCACATTGTCCCAGTTCATCCAATCTCCTTTTATTCCTAAAAATCTGGAATCTACGATACAAAGGGGGTGCATTTTTGCACTTAATAAACTTAATTTTACTATCTTTGTTGCAATTATACTATCTTTTATGGTGCCTCTCATCAACATCAAATCTTACATTGGAGATGTCATATGAGACACACAAACATTACATTCAAAGCGGGAACGGCAATTGAACTTTCATTTGCATCGATAATTACCGGTAAAGAACCCCAGCTTTTCGGCGAGTATTTCCCGAAAGTCCTGCCGATCGTCGGCGAAATGGGGGGAACGTCCCTTGGGTCCGCCTCAATATCCGGGTCAGCCGCCAAGCTGGGCGCGCCGAAAATAAGTGCCTTCTTTCAATGGCCGAACCAGGAAACATTTGCAAGATTGCATAAAGACCCGCGTTTCCAAGAAATCAAGGCCCTTCGAGATCAGGCCCTAAGCCTGTTTTCTAATGGTCATTTCTTTGCCTTAGAGGAAGACGCCATCGTTACTTTTGAAGAAGGTAAATCCTACGGCTTGCTCGCCGAATATAGTGAGCACCTTCCGTCACATCCCACAGTTCCATTGGTCTGTCTTCAGTCAACGGGTGAGGCAATTGATCTGGACTTCAATCCTGTGCGCGTTCTGATCGTCGAATGGTCCCCCGCACTTGACGACCTTATGACGCAAACAAAAAAAGCCGGTTCTACGTCCTTGGATATCTTCAAATTTACTTTTAACTTTCCCGAAAATTCTTAAACCATCCCTCATTTAAATTACATGATAAAGGATTTATATATGACCAGAATAAACTTCAAATTCCTAATCCTGCCGCTGGTGGGTTTCGTTGCGAGCCTTAATACCTTTGCCGTCGCAAAAGATACAACCGCCATGATGACAACAGCCCACCATAATGAAGTCAGAAAAACCGACATCACATTCAAAGAAGGCAAAATCATAGAAGTGGCTTTTGCAACCCTGGAAGGCGGCAAGGAAGCTCAGCTCGGGCGGGATTATTTTCCGAAAATAATGCCTATCGCAGAAAAATATGGCGGTAAAATGCTCGGCAGTCTTACTGTTACGGCCATCATTCAGGGCGAGATCCAACCACAGGTTATCGCCCTATTCGAATGGTCAAGTCTTGAAGCCCGCGACCAGCTACTAGCCGACAAGGAAGCTCAGAAACTATTTCCAATCCGGGATGATGCCATGACCTTTTTCAGGCAAGCTTTTTACACCACGAAAAAAAATGTCACCGTCACCTTTCGGCAAGATAAAACATATGAATTCTTCAATGCGTGGCTGTCGCCGGATGCCAAAGAACTGCTGCCGAAATATTTCGCAGAATCCGCACAAGTAAAGACAAAATATGGCCCACCGAAATTTGTCGCCTCATTGGACCCCTACCCCAATTCTCCGAAAGCAGACTTTATACTGACCCCTCATATGTTTGGAATCGTAGAATGGAAAAACACCCAGACCTATTATGGACTGTCCGCTGACCCAGAATTCAAGAAATCGGTGCCCCTGCTGGATAAGTCCCTGACAAGATTTGACATGATGCACGCCAAATTCAATTTTCCCCAGTAACGGCTCACCAAGGAACTCAACATGACTATTCGACTATATCTTGACCACAGGTCCGGCAGTTGTCGGCGTGTGCTGTCCGTCGTAAAACATCTCGGAATAAATCTGGAAGAAGTCTTCGTTAACTTGCTCGCAGGCGGTACCCAAAGTGAGGATTTTCTGGCCTTGAACCCCGCAGGCATGGTCCCTGTTATGACAGATGAATATCCAAACGGTAACAGGTTTGTCCTTTCAGAAGCCTCCGCCATAATGATTTATCTTTGTGAGAAATATGACGGATACACCTTATGGCCCAAGACAGATGACCGGTTTCAAATTCTGAAATGGATGTTCTGGGCAGCAGAACATTTCCGTCAGCCAGCACCAATATATTTTGAGGAAAAGTTTATCGCACCAATCATGGGCGGACAGGAAAATGTGCCGCGTCTGGCTGAGGCTAAACATCTAATCGAAAAACATGCCCCCATCCTGGAAACACATTTAGAAAACCGGGCGTATGTGGTCGGTGATTCTGTCACGTTAGCTGATTATGATCTGGCGGCACCGTTAAGCCAAATGAGCAGAAGCCATGTTCCCTATGATCACTATCCAAACATTATGAAATGGGCGACAAATCTTGAAACAAATAACATGGCGTGGAGGGAAACGGGGAAAATTTTGAACGCAGGTATGGAACAGGTTACCGCAGGGTAATATGTTGAAATCAGTAGGTGTGTGTTCACGACCACATACCTACTATTTCAAACGAAACGCCCTTATTTTACCAATACAACACCCTCACGGCGTTTATCTGCACCGCCTTCGTAGCGGACGCCGTCCTTATCATAATGAATGATAATGCCGTGAAGGCCGCTGTTGATGGTTCTTGTCTTCACCTGATGACCCTTGCGTGTTAAGGGTAGCTCAAGGGCCGTAATAGCCGTCTCCCGTTCCAGATATACGGTGCCGCCCCGTGTCAGAAAATGGGGCTGGTCAATAGCCTGTTGCATGCCCATACCCCAGTCCAGTACATTAATGATGGTCTGGGTGATATAGGCTATTATGCTGTTGCCACCGGGCGAGCCTATGGCCATAATCGCCCGCTGTTCTTCATCAAGTACAAAGGTCGGCGACATAGAGCTTCGCGGGCGTTTTCCCGGCTCTATTCGGTTTGCCACCAGCAGACCGCCTCTTTCCGCAAGCAGGGAAAAGTCTGTCATTTCATTATTCAGTATAAAGCCAGACACCATCAGACGACTACCAAAGGCACTTTCCACCGTTGCCGTCATGCTAACCATACTGCCCCACTGATCAACTATGGAAAAATGGCTGGTGGACGGTAATTCAGGCGTCATGCCCTCTGCGAAAGCGACATGACTTTCCCCGGGCGGTATGCCCGCAGAAGCCCGCCCCATGGATTTCGTCATATCTATCTTACGGGCCCGTTCAGCAAGATAAGCGGGATCCGTGAACACCTGTAAGGGAACCGCGACATAATCGCTATCGGCCATATACATATCCCGATCCGCATAACCCAGTCGCTCCGCTTCCAGAATGACATGAACGGCGGGTTCCGAGTTTGGGGTCATGGATTTCAGATCAAAAGACTGTAAAATACCCAATATGGCGGCCACAGCCCCACCTCCAGATGATGGCGGCGGCATACCGCATACTGTCCAGACGCGATAAGGCCCGCAAATGGCTTCGCGCTTTTTCGGAACATAATTTGCCATATCGGATAAGGTTAATTTTCCGGGATTAAAAGCCGAATTATTAACCGCAGTGACTATTTTTTCCGCCAACTCACCTTTGTAAAATCCGTCAAGTCCGCTCGCTGCAATCAATTTCAGACTATGGGCATATTCCGGATTTTTCAGCAAATGTCCCACGGGCCAGGGTTGCCCCAGAGAATTAAAAAAATATTCCCGTGTTGTTTTCATTTTTGGCAATAATTTATCTCTGGCGATCAAGAAATGTAGGCGCGGCGAAACCTTAAAGCCACTCTCCGCTAAACGTATCGCCGGGACAAACAAATCTTTCCAGGGTAGCTTACCATGCTGCCCATGAGCCAGATGCATCATAGCTATCACACTGGGGGTGCCCACAGACCGCCCGCCCAATACTGCATCAAAGAAACCTTTTTTCTGCTCGATCACGTCTCTGAACATATCCGCTGTTGACGCCGCAGGTGCCGTTTCCCGCCCATCGTATGCCGTGACCCGGCGATCCTTCTCAGCAGTGGGATCATAATGCATCAGAAAAGCACCGCCACCAATACCGGATGACTGTGGCTCCACTAGGCTTAGGACCAGCTCTACCGCTATGGCTGCATCAACCGCACTGCCCCCTGCTTTCAAGATATCCATCCCGGCACGGGCCGCATGGGGATTGGCCGCAACCACCATCTGTTGCTGCGCACCATGAACCGTGCCGCTTCCTAGAAAACATAAGGCTATGACCAGATAAAGATTTCTAAATAAAAAAGTCGTCATTTAAGAGAGTTCCTGAAATTTATTCTTTAATTATTGTCAGCAAGGCGGCTTCGACTGCGAATAATATATTCCGCTATTACCGCCAATAATTCACGGCTCCTATTCGCCAGTGTTTGATCCACATTACTTATGGCATTAATGGCCTGCTCCATATTATTTTGCAAATTTATCAGGCGGGACATGTGAAGCTGTTTCGTACGCAATTGCGCTTGTCTGTCCACTTCTGTTTCCGCCACTTGCAGGGGAGCATCAAGAATAGTCTTGATGGACTGATATTTCTCATCTGCTGCCAACAGGGTAGTCCGATACGCTTCGATGTCTTTGCTCGATAGTGTGGCCGGAGATATGGCTAAAGGCAGATCAGACAATATTTCACCAGAATCATCGGATTGACTATTAACCGGCAATGGTTTTTTTCTTTCGGCAGCCATCTGATCCCATATATCATCCGCATTCAGTGAAGGTGACGTGCCTTTATCCCCACCGGAACAGGATGCCAGAATTGGTATCAATATAAGCAACAGAATTTTCTCTAACTCATTATATATGCACATATTTTTCTGTTTCTTCTCATTATGACATAGGCTTCCCGTCGCTTGTTACGGGCGAGTGTATGCCATGATTGTGATCAGAACAAGTCCATGCTCAGCCAAAAATGACAAAAAAAACATCGCACTTAACAAAAGGCCTTGCAATCCCCGTCCGATAACAGTAGTTTTCGCGCCACGGGAAAGAAAATATGCCCGTAATTAATGGTTTTCAAGCGCTCGTAGCTCAGCTGGATAGAGCACTAGACTACGAATCTAGGGGTCGGGAGTTCGAATCTTCCCGAGCGCGCCATTATTTTCAAGGGCTTAGCAATTTTACTGTTAGGTCTTTTTTATTTTGGGTCGCAAATTAGGTCGCAGCAAGTTTGATTTCAACACTAGAAATAAATCACTTTCTCCACTGCATATACTTTCGTTATTTATTAATAAAAACATACCCTTAAACTTGTTAACTATATGTTATTACTAATGTAAAACTAACTGACTCCCTATTAAGAATTAACACCCATTTTTGATCTAAAAATACATATCAAATGTATTCACCCTAATTTATTACTTATCGCTCTCAATGAAATTTCTCGATAATATGTTTCTTCGGTAATACCCCCATATTTAGAGGGTTTCAAAAGTAGAACAGTTATGCAGCCCTTGGATTGTTTAGTTTATCTTTGAAGAACAGCCCAAGACTTCTACTGGTAAAATTCAAAACTTCATCAAGAAAATGAACGGTAAATTAACTGATATTGGAATCCTCAAAACTGGCTTTTCTGGTTTCCATGAAGGTGATTAATCTGGCATCAATTTCGGGGTCCAGTGCGGGGGGAGCATAGTTGGCAAGCATCTGCTTGTAGATTTTCTCCGCACGCTGCTCCGCATCAAGACTGCCATCTTCCACCCATTGCTCGTAACTGTTGTTATCGGAAATGACAGAGGTAAAAAAGGCGGTTTTGAAATTTACCTGAGTATGGGCACAGCCGAGGAAATGTTTACCCGGACCCACTTCCCGGGTGGCATCAAGGGCCTGGGCATTTTCATCCATACTGACCCCCTTGGCATAGACCGCCATCATTCCGGCCTGATCCGCATCCATAATAAATTTCTCGTAACCCATGGCGAGGCCACCTTCGAGCCAGCCTGCTGTATGAAGCATGAAATTAACCCCGGCGAGCAATCCGGCCTGCAGTGTATTTGCCGCCTCATAGGCGGCTTGAGCATCTGCGGTTTTGGCGGCATTAAAGCCCCCGGCACTGCGGAAGGGAACCCCCAGACGCCGCGCCAGAGACGCGCCTATATTGATCAGTTGCGAGGCTTCCGGTGTGCCGAAAGTTGGTGCGCCCGACTGCATGGACATGGAGCTTACAAAATTACCATAAATCACCGGACATCCTGGCCGGATCAGTTGGGCCAGTGCCATGCCGACCATGCCTTCGGCCAGACTTTGCGCTGCAACGGCGGCAACTGTAACCGGAGACATAGCCCCGGCGACGATGAACGGGCTAACCATGGAACATTGATTATGCCGGGCATAAACCTTGAGGGCGCCGAGCATGACGCTATCAAATGTCAGTGGTGAATTGGCATTGATCAGATTGATCAATACACAGTTTTCCTCAACAAAATCATCACCAAAGACAATTTTGACCATAGAGATGGAATCTTCCGCCCGCTCAGGGGCTGTAACCGACCCCATAAACGCCTTATCAGAATATTTAATATGGCTGTATATCATATCAAAATGACGTTTATTAACTGGTAAATCTACGGGTTCGCATATGGTTCCCCCTGAATGATGCAAGGCCGGTGACATATAGGCAAGCTTGACAAAATTTCTGAAGTCCTCAATTTTGGCATAGCGGCGTCCGCCTTCACGGGAATAGACAAAGGGTGAGCCATAGGCTGGGACCAGTACTGTATTCATGCCACCAATTTCAACATTATTTTCCGGATTGCGGGCATATTGTGTGAATATACCGGGCGCGGATTTCTGAATGATTTCCCGACACATGCCACGCGGGAAGTGAACCCGTTCGCCCTCTGCGGTGGCTCCGGCTGCGACAAATATATCAATGGATTCCTGATCTTCTTTTATATCAATACCGATCTCTTCCAATATTGTATCCGCATTATATTCCAGTTGCGCCAAATCCGCAGCACCCAGAATTTCATAGGCCGGGATTTTACGGATAATGTAGGGATCACGTTTTACCGTTTTTGCAGTAATTTTACCGCGTCCACGTCTGCCGCCTCTTCTGGTTTTTCTTTCCTCAGTCATTTTATCTTCCTTTGCTGTTGCGGCGACGCCGTTTGTTCTTGCCCGTATCAGGTGCTACGGGTGGTGCGGTAGGAAAGCGCATGGCAGCAACGAAATAATCTTGGAATTTCGGCTCCATGGCAGTTTCAATTTTTTCTATATAGGTGACAGCTTCGATGAGCCGCGCCTTGTCATCCTTGTTTAAGACGGTCATGGCGGCCCCCATGCCAGCGGCATTGCCTATAGAGTGTATGAGCTTGGTAGTAGCGCCCGGAATAATGCCAATCTCGGCGACATATTTCGGATCAAGGTGAGTGCCAAAGGCTCCGGCGAGCAGAATTTCATCTAACGCGTCGCACCCTAAATACTCTGTTAGTAAACTCACCCCCGCATGAAGGGCTGCCTTGGCCAGTTGAACTGCGCGAATATCAGTTTGTTTGATATAGATTTCATCAATAAGGCGATATTTCCAGATATTGCCATCCTGTTCAAACCGCTCTGGTGCCGCCGCAGGAAGAAATAAACCGGTTTCATCCATAAGCCCGGCACCCGCCAGTTCCACCATGATCTCAAAAATACCGGAGCCACATATACCGATAATATTGTGGCCTTGTGGATTATCAGACAGCCAATCTTCACAACCGATGATTTTAATCCGGGGGATTTTACTTATCGGGTCAATCCTTACCCGCTCAATGGCACCAATGGTTGCCCGGACACCGGAACTTATTTCTGCCCCTTCAAAAGCCGGGCCTGTGGGAGATGACGCCGCCGCAATTCGCCCCTTGTGGGACAGTATAATTTCAGCGTTCGTGCCAATATCAACCAGCAGGACGGAGCGGCCTGTCATACGGTCCATCTGGGTGAGGTATGCCCCGGTTGTATCTGCACCCACATGACCGCCGATGAGAGGCAAACAGGCCACCCTTGCCCCATCCGCCAATCCCAGGTCAAAATGACTGGCCGGGGCTTCGAACCAGTCTTTAACCGCCAAAGTAAACGGGGCCTGTCCCAGCTCAACCGGATTGATCCCGAGGAACAGATGATGCATAATCGGATTACCGACGACGACCAGCTCCAGAAGTTGTTCCATGTCTATGTCAAGAACCGCCCGCGCCTGACGGAGCATTTGGGCAACTTGCTTCCTGATTTCACCCGTCAGCCTATGCTCACCGCCTTTGTTCATCATGATATAGGACACCCTGCTCATCACATCTTCACCGAACCGAATTTGCGGGTTCATCTCCGCCTGCTCATAAACTAGATTACCCGTGGAAAGGTTATAGATATAAAGCGCCAGAGAAGTTGAACCGATATCCAGCGCCGCGCCATAAGCATCCCTGTCAGAGGGCGGCCAGATATCAATGATCTCACAGTCATCCCGGACCACGGCAATCAGCGAACGGTCATGACGCCTTAGGACTTTTTGTAATTTTGTCAGGCTATGGTGGGTGGGTTTTGCTGTCACTCCAAAAATTTTTAGCGCAGCAGCAAGTGCCACTTCATCAACGGGGTTATCTTCTAATGTGGGCACGGGAAGATGGCACCAATAGAGATTTATGGCCGGATTCAATGTGGTGTTGATTTCGGCTGAATTTTTGGAAATACTGGTTTTATGTTCCTGAGAATCAGAAGGGATTTCAATGACAACATCACCACATATTTTTGTGCGGCAGGCCAAACGCCGCCCTTCGGCAAGATTACCGTCACGGATCGCCCTTTTCTCCGTCGGGCTTGTATCACTCAGATGATTTTCCTTAACATCAAGATTAAACTTGGCATGTTTGCCCATGCCCAGTTCGATCTGGCACCTTCGGCACTGGCCTTTGCCGCCGCATATGGACTGTATATCCACACCAGCACGCAGGGCCACATCATATATATTTTCCCCCTCCTCAGCATCAGCCCGAATACCGGATGGTGTAAATATAACCGTATGTCTGCCCATGTCTTATCTGGTTCCTTTCTCTGGGTAAGCTTCATATTGTGGCAGGCCATCGGTGATGTCGTAATAGTCAGCCTTGTCACCTACAAAAACATGTCCCTTAACTTCAAGTCTTTTGGTGTTTTCAATGCTGCCCGCCATAATACTAATATTATCTCTCTTTTTATGGCTCCAAAACAACAAGCTGTCACATTTAATGCAGTAACCGAAATCTGTTGTTACTGAAACGGCTGTCCAGCGCAGATTTCCCTTATGGGTAAAACCTGCTCTTGACACACCCGCAGCCGCCAAAAAGTGCCCCGTTACGGAGCGGCATTGGGAACAATGGCAATACCAAATATCAGATAGACCAACCGCCGTGAAGCTCACCTGTCCACAACGGCAGCCCCCGATATATGTCTTAACCTCTACGTCTGCTGCCACGACGACCACCTCGGCCTTCACCTTCTGCGGGTGGCTGACGATATGTTTTAATCCAGTTTGCACAATGGGGATCAACACCATTTAGAACATCCGCAGCCTTTACTGCCGCCACCTGACCTTCATGGGTCACGTTTAAAATCGCCGATGTCATACCCGCCGTGGCCAGCATGGGCAGAAAGGCATTGTTTATGGCCTGACGGTTTGGCAGTCCAAAACTGACATTGGATGCCCCACAGGTGGTATTGACTTTCAGTTCATCGCGTAGACGCCGAATGAGCCGGAACACATCCTGTCCGGCAGTGGTCACGGCACCAATGGGCATAACAAGGGGATCAACCACCACATCTTCCGGTTTGATGCCATAATCTGCCGCATGCTCTACAATACGTTTTGCCACTTCAAATCGCTCGTCCGGGTCTTCTGAAATACCCGTTTCATCGTTTGAAATCGCCACCACAGCTGCACCGTATTTTGCCACAAGCGGTAGAACCTGTTCCAGAACTTCTTCTTCTGCCGTGGTTGAATTGACCAGTGCCTTGCCCTTATAGACCTTCAGCCCGGCCTCAAGTGCAGCGATGATGGAGCTGTCAATACAAAGCGGCACATCGGTCAGGGATTGTACCAGTTCAACGATTTCGGCCAGAATTTTTGGCTCATCCGCCAAGGGCACACCCGCATTGACATCAAGTACCTGCGCCCCTGCCGCCACTTGTGCCAGAGCATCTTCCTTTACCCGCCAGTAATCACCAGCTTTAAGCTCTGCGGAGAATTTCGGACGACCCGTCGGATTAATCCGCTCGCCGATCATGACAAAGGGTTGGTCAAAGCCCATCACGACTTCTTTTGTTGCGGAGCTGATGATTGTTCTGGTCATAGTTATTCCTTTATTTCAACTTCTGTTCTTTGTGGTGCCCAGGGTTGTCTTCCGGCTAAGATGCCCGATTGTTTAACTACCTCAGCCACATGTTTTTCCTGCTTGTAAGCCATGACATGAATGCCGCTTACGCCTTCTATTTCCTTAATTTTCTGCATGAGTTCGACAGATATTTTACGCGCCTCGGTTTTTTGGTCCTTGGACGCCTCCAGCCGGTCAATGATGTCATCGGGAATATGTACGCCGGGAACATTCTCACGAAGCCACCGCGCAGTTCTTGCCGAAGCCAGTATGCCAACACCGATCAGAATGAAACAGTCATTGGTCAGGCCTTCGTCAACGGCGCGTTTCATGAAGGGCTTTAACAGATCAAGGTCAAAACAATATTGTGACTGAATATATTGCGCCCCGGCCTTTATTTTCTTGGCTAGCTGATCAACCCGGTTCCGCACAGGCGGTACGAATGGGTTGATGGTTGAGCCAAGAAATAAATTTGGTGCACTATCCAAAGGTCTGCCACTGAGAAAACGGGCCTCATCCCGCATGATTTTAATGGTTCCGAGCAGTGACACGCTATCCAGATCAAAGACGGGTTTGGCACTGGGATGATCTCCGGCACTCACATCATCACCGGTCAGACTTAACACATTGCATACCCCCAGCGCAGCCGCCCCCAGAATATCGCCCTGAATAGCAATCCGGTTGCGGTCACGGCAGGATATTTGAATGATCGGCGAATAACCAACCCGAGTCAGTATGGCACATACTGCAAGGCTCGACATGTGACAATGTGCCCCAGACCCGTCTGTGGCATTGATGGCATCCACATAACCATCAAACAATCGTGCCCGGATGAGAACTTCCCTGGGGTCACTTGAATCTGGCGGTGCAATTTCCGTGGTTACGGCGAAGTGGCCTGCCCGCAATACCCGCTCAAACCGTCCATTAGACACATGACCGGACAGGATCGGCAAGGGATCACCCGGACGTGCAATATCTTTAATCTTATTCATCACGCGCCACCTTCAGCCATGAAGATTTGCCCTTATCCCTATAATCAAGCAGGAATTGTACTTGTTTTATATCACCGCCGGACGTCATATCTTTGGCCCCGGCCCATGCCTCTACCCATACACAGCGCATATCCGGTTTAACCTCACACATACCATTGGCCCTAACCCCCCCACAGGGGCCGTTACGCATGGTTTTCGGGCAATTCATCGGACAGCTCATTCCGGTTTTGGACAGAACACAATCACCGCACATCTGACAATCAAATAAAAAACCCTTCATGGTTCTTTCGATCGCCGTAACCGGCCTGTCAAGACGGCGACCCAATATTCTGGTCATACAGCGAAGGAAAAGCAGAACCGCCGGATTCATGATCTCATAGAGCCGTTCCATAGACCGCGAATGGCGGGTCGACCAAAGTCTAACCTGATACATTTGCCACTCCTGAGGCTTTAAGTGGTAATGATTTAAAGGTATTTCCAAGATCGCCGTAGCCTACTTTGCGGTAATGGAACTGCAAGCCCAGTACATGGGCCGCAGCCTGTGCTTTTTTAACAAGAACCGGATTTTCTTCCTGTGCCAAATAGACCACACGCTTATAATTGGCAAAATAGATTTCACATAAATGGGGATAGCGGTCAAGGCCAAGCCCCTCTATCACCAGACGATCAAAAAACCTCACCAGATAATCCGTGACAAAGAAGCTGCCCAGTTCTTCTTCAATCATATCTTCAAATAATTGGGCCCCGGCAAAAAATTCATAACAATGCGCCCCGGGCAAACGGGTGGCATCATATTTTTCCAGAACCGCATCAAGCCTGCCGCCCGTACCACAATCGCCGTAACCCACCAGAACAACATCATATTTATCCCGCTGCTCCATGAGTATTTTTTCGATGGCCGGGGCGATTTTCTGGGGTGTATTATGATAGTCCGCTGGCAGACATTTCAGGGTGATCGCCTCATTGAATAAGAACTGCTGGCGTTGCAATTTCACAATTTCAGCTGCGATAGCACCGCAAGCAATAATCAGGCATTTATGACATTCCTTGCTACCCATTGATCATCTGTTCCGTCCAATGATGGTTTTTGCCAGCTCTGCGCTCATGGCCGCATCACGGCCATAAGTATGGGCGTTGATCGCATCGGCAAACTCCTGATTGAGCGGCGCACCACCGACCATAACCGGCAATTCTTTCAAAATACCGCGCTTGTCCAGTTCCTCAATCACCACGCCCATATAGGGCATGGTTGTTGTCAACAAGGCCGACATCCCAAGGATGTCCGGCTTATGCTTGTCTATGGCCTCAAGATAATTTTCAACCGGGTTATTGATACCAAGATCAATTACTTCAAAACCGGCTCCTTCAAGCATCATGCCAACCAGATTTTTACCAATATCATGAATATCACCCTTGACGGTGCCAATGACATATTTACCGGTGCTCGCGGCATGTTCACTGGCCGCCAGAAGCGGACGCAACAAACCCATGCCGCCTTTCATGGCACTGGCGCATTGCAACACTTCAGGCACGAAGAGAATGCCGTCCCTGAAATCTATGCCGACGATACGCATGCCCTCAACCAGAGCATCAGACAAAATGGCATTTGGATCCCATTTTCGCTCCAGAAGTATTTCAACACCTTCAAATACCTCATCACGCAGACCATCATACAGGTCATCCTGCATCTGGGCGACCAGCTCCTCATCGTTCAAATCCCGCAGGATAATTTCTTCTTCGTCATCACTCACAATATTACTTCTCTTTTTTGAGGTTAAGACAGCCCAAAAATCTCGCCACTCTCTTCCAGACCAACATTAAGCGCCGACGGTTTTCTGGGTAGACCCGGCATGGTCATAAGGTTACCACATACCGCAACTACAAATCCGGCCCCGGCACACAGGCGCACTTCACGTACCTCCAGCGTATGTCCTTCAGCGGCCCCGGAGAGTGCGGGATCAGATGAAAAACTATAGGGTGTTTTAGCAATGCATACGGGCAGATTACCGAAACCCTGTTTTTCAAATTCCGCCAGACTACGGCTTGCCGCAGGACTGAAAGCCACATCACCGGCGTGATAAATCTCCTCTGCCACCGTTTTAATTTTTTTCTTGAAGGGCGCGTCATCAGGATAAAGAAAATTAACTTCAGCGGACGTCCCGTCCAAGGTTTCTTTGACGAGGGTCGCCAATTCAACTGCGCCTTCTCCGCCTTTTTCCCAGTGTTTGGATAAGGAAATTTCCACGCCTTGCTCAACACATATTTTCTGGATAACGGCATATTCTTCGTTCGTGTCTTTGATAAAATGATTAAGGGCAACGATGGGGGTAATGTTGAATTTTTTCATATTTTCAATATGGCGGACAAGGTTCACACAGCCTTTCTCTACCGCTTGTGGATCAGGCTGATTTAATGCTCCTTTCGCCACGCCGCCCTGCATTTTCATGGCACGTATGGTACAGACCAACACAACAGCATCCGGCCGCAAACCTGACTTTCGGCATTTAATATCAATAAATTTTTCGGCACCTAAATCAGCCCCGAACCCCGCTTCGGTAACAACGACATCGGAAAGCAACAGCGCGGCTTTTGTCGCCATAACACTGTTACAGCCATGAGCAATATTAGCGAAGGGTCCGCCGTGAATGAATGACAGGTTATTTTCAATTGTCTGCACCAGATTGGGGGCAAGGGCATCTTTCAACAGAACCGCCATGGCCCCATCCGCGCCAAGGTCGCGCGCGGTAACCAGCTCTTTTTCATGGGTCTGCGCGACAATGATATCGCCAAGCCGCCTTTGCAGGTCAGTCAGACCATCGGCCAAACAGAAAATCGCCATGATTTCCGAAGCTACCGTAATATCGAAACCATTTTCACGCGGAACACCATGAACCGGGCCGCCAAGACCAATAACAATATTACGCAAAGCCCGATCATTCATATCCACAACCCGACGCCAGCTAATACGCCGTGGATCTATATTCAACTCATTGCCCCAGTGGATATGATTGTCCAGCATGGCTGACAACAGGTTATGAGCCGATGTAATCGCATGAAAATCACCATTAAAATGAAGATTGATATCTTCCATAGGGACCACCTGCGCTCTGCCGCCACCAGCCGCTCCGCCCTTCATGCCGAAACAGGGGCCAAGGGACGGTTCTCGCAAACATACCATTGATTTAATACCAATTTTATTTAGCCCGTCACTCAAGCCAACACTGGTGGTGGTTTTCCCCTCGCCAGCGGCTGTCGGCGTGACAGCCGTGACCAGCACCAGTTTGCCTTGCGGACGATCTTTTATCGCATGAATATGATCCAGAGAAAGCTTTGCCTTAAAATGTCCATAGGGCACAAGAGCTTCCGGGGGGATGCCCAGATGGTCAGCGGCCAGAGGTAATATGGGCTGCATGGACGCGGCCCGCGCAATTTCAATATCCGGGGCACCGGGTGCGGGCAAAATGTCATTACGATTATCTTTTAACATATATTATATCCTTCACTATGACCTGAATATACATCATATTAAAAGTGCCATATTGCTTGAAGCCGCCTTATATTTTAGTATAAACGACATATAAAGATGAATTTTAAGAGTAAAACAAGGTATGTTTGAGAAGCAAAGAAGCGATAAAACCCAAAGGATAGGTTTTTTGCTTTTACCATTTTTTTCCATGATTGCTTTTACATCCTGCATTGAACCACTCCGTGTGGCAAACAGGATGAGCCGGAAAAAATTATATAATTGGAAAACATTAAGTATAAACGGAAACGTTATACCGGCCAGTAATGGGGTGACAATTACACCTGATGGTTCCATATCAGACCCTATCGACATTGATGTTTTATTTGTCTGTGCCGGTGTCAAAACTCGCGAATATAAAGACATTATAATTTCTAGGCAACTCCGGTCCTATGCCCGGGCGAACGTGCCGCTTGGCAGTGTTTGTACAGGCTCTATTGCCCTTGCAGATGCTGGCTTACTTGATGGCTACAGATGCACTTTACATTGGGAAAATGTCGAAAGTTTTGTGGAAAATTATCCCCATCTTGATGTTACGGCCACCCTTTTTGAAATTGATCGCAACCGTTATACCTGCTCTGGCGGGACAGCCCCCCTTGATATGATGATTTATGCTATTTCGCAAACTCATGGCAAACATTTAGCGATTAATGTAGCTGAACAGATGCTTCATAGTAATCTGCGCAAACAGCATGACCCACAACGGATGCCTATCCAGCATAAAACTGGCATTAAGAACCCCAAGCTTCTTGCGGCCATCGCCTTTATGGAAACCAATATAGAAACGTCTCGTGACCTGAGCAATGTTGCCCAGAGTGTAAATATTTCCCTACGGCAACTGGAAAGGCTTTTTCGCTCTCATTTAAGCATGACACCTTCAAAATATTATCTCGAGCTGCGCCTGCAAAAATCGCAACTACTCTTACGGCAAACCACCATGCCAATTCTGCATATTGCTGTAGCCAGCGGGTTTAAATCTGCCGCACATTTTACGCAGGCTTACCGACGGCATTTTGGTTATCCCCCCAGTACTGAACGTAAGAAAAATTGATAATTGACCGCAGGATGCAGGTAACAGGTTTCTTTTTTATTTTACCCATTAACAGGTGGGTTATTCGTCAGTCTCTGAAAATTGTTCAGATGCCTGGGACAAGCTTTTGAGAATGCCGATGATAAGTATTGCTATTACTATCATAAACGGCAGCCCGGTAATGATTGACGCTGATTGTAAAGATTTTAACCCACCGCCAACCAATAATGCGATTGCAACAAAACCCACAATACCAACCCATAAAACGCGTTGAGTTTTCATTGTGCCTATTTTCCCGCCAGCAGATATTGTATCAAGCACCAGAGAGCCTGAATCCCATGAGGTTATGAAAAATACCAGTACGAGTATAATACCGATAAAGGATGTGATTCCTGCCAAGGGCAATTGTTCCAGCATAACAAAAAGTTTGATGGGTAAATCCGCATTCGCCAAAGCCGTATGCCCCTGACTGACAATTTGATCAATGGCTACTGATCCAAATGTGGTAATCCAGAAAGTGCTGATAACAGATGGAATTAAAAGAACGTAAAAGATAAATTCACGAACGCTACGACCCCGCGAAATTCGGGCAATAAACATGCCTACGAAAGGTGCCCATGACGCCCACCATGCCCAATAAAAAATCGTCCATTGATTAAAAAACGGTTGATCCTTTCTGCCAACAGGATTTGAAAGTGCCGGCAACTCCTGAATATAAGCGACAAGGTTTTTAGTAAAATCCGTCAAAATCAATATAGTTGGACCAGCAATGACGATGAATAGGCATAATACTGCCGCAAGTATCAGGTTTATCTCGCTTAATCGCCTGACACCCCTTCTCAGACCCAAATACAATGAGCAGACCGTAACTAAGGCTACACCGAAAATTACCAATACCTGATTGCCTATATTATATTCAATTCCAAACAGGAAATTGAACCCTGACAGAGCTTGTTGTGCGCCCAGTCCCAATGATGTTGCTAGTCCAAAAACCGTAGCAAGCACGGCGAGTGTATCAATTGCACTACCCAGCGGCCCCCAGACGAGATCTCCAAAGATTGGATAAAATCCTGAGCGTATTGTAAGCGGTAACCCTGAATTATAGCTTGATAACGCCAATGACAGTGCAACAAGAACAAAAGTTGCCCAAGGATGCAAAGTCCAATGAAAAACCGTTGCTGCCATCCCAAGCCGCTTTGATTCAGCAATATCTCCTATTGCTCCGCCCAACGGCGCATAACTTGAAGCCTGCCCCGCGTCCGTTGCCAGGGAACTGGTGAAATGGGTTATCGGCTCACTAACGCCAAAGAAGACCAAACCAACGCCCATTCCCGCCGCAAATAACATCGAAAACCAAGCTACATATCCAAAATCCGGTTTGGCCCCTGCACCTCCCAAACGTATTTTACCATAGGGGGAAATCATGATGATCAAACAAACTGCGACAAATAAATTAGCAAGAGATGCCATCAACCAGTTAAAATTTGAAGTCACAATTTCCAGCATATTTGCAAAAAAAATAGCCGCGTCATCTGGAAAAGCGAGTGTAATAATAACAAGAGTTATCGTTAAGAAAGTTGAGACGAAAAAAACTGTTGGATGAAATTCCATTCCGGAAAAGTAAATGTTTTTTGAATTAAAATTATGATCGACTTTTGTAATTATAACAGATTCACTCACAATAAAAATTCTCCCGGTTTATTTTTCTCTACCATTATAACGCAATTAACTTTATTTCAGATATTATTTCAATCCCCTGTTTATGGCGTGTATTGCTATGATAGATAAAAGCAGAGACTTCGCAAACAGAGGATTGTCAGTTAGCAATTGACAAAAAACTTTACAGGTTGATAAAAGTAACCTAACATAGCTTACTAATCAGTTAGTATAAAATCAAGATTTAAAGAGAATAACTATAAAGTCAAAATTTAAGGGAAGGAAATAACTATGCGTACATTAATGGCCAGCGTATCAACAATTGCAGTTATATCGACTCTTGCTACCGCTGCTCAGGCACAGGATAAAGGTACTGTCGTGCTTGAAGAAATTATGGTAACCGCAACAAAGCGTTCCGCCAGCACACAGGACATTCCGGTTGCTGTTAACGCATTAGGCAGCAGTACTCTGGAAAATATGGGCGTTGATGTATTCACCGACTATATACTGCAACTTCCCGGCGTGACCGCAGGTGGCAGCGGACCCGGGCAGGGCACCATATATATCAGGGGTCTGGCCTCAACAACACCCAACCTTACAACGGCAGGCGTCGCAGGTATCGCACCAAATGTCGCTTTATACCTTGACGAACAGCCCGTCACACAGGTTGGTCGAAATCTTGATGTTTATGCGGCTGACCTAAATAGAATTGAAGTTCTTCCCGGACCACAGGGCACATTATTCGGGGCCAGTTCACAAGCAGGTACAATACGTCTGATTACAAATAAAGCCAATTTAAGCGAATTTGAAGCCAAAGCAAGTCTTGGTGTCTCATTTACCAAGGGTGGTGAGATGAGCCAAAAAATTGAGGCCATGATCAATTATCCCGTTATTGAGGATAAATTTGCCATCCGCGGTGTCTTCTATGTGGATAATCAGGGTGGGTATATTGATAATGTGGCCGGTACCATAAGTGCCAGCGAAAGTGCTCGTTTTGCCTCATCAACTCCACGGCCCAATGGTGTGCCGACATCAGATGGTTTTCAGGCAGGGGCCGATTTCTCCGGGGTAACTTTCCTTGACGCCAACAATATTGGGCTTGTTGAGGATAATTTCAATGATGCTTCCTATACAGGTTTCCGTGTCAGCACGGCATATCTTGTCAATGAAGATTGGAGTGTCGATGTTAGTCATACACGCCAACGAATTGATTCAGAAGGTGTTTTCTTCTTTGATCCTGAAATAGATGACCCGGAACAATTATCCGTTAAAAGATTTTCACCGGATGAAATTGTCGATGACTTTAATAATACCGCATGGACAGTAGAAGGTCGTCTGGGCATGTTGGATGTGGTCTATACCGGTGGCTTCCTTAATCGTGATACCAAACAAACTGTGGATTATACAGACTATCTGTTTGTGGGACAGTATCTACCCTATTATATTTGTGACGGCTCTGTTTCATATCCGGGCGGCGCGCCTTCCGGAACTTGTCAGCCGCCGAACTTGTTTGTGGATTCGGAAACAGAAACAGAGGTATATACCAATGAATTACGTTTCACCACACCGGTCGAAAACCGGATCCGGGCTACTTTTGGTGGCTTCCAGAGTTATCAGAAGCTGGTAGAACGTAATGATTTTACCTATCCGGGCTCCATTAACGCGGAAAGCTTCACACCCGGTGTCTTTGGCTGGCCTCAAAATGGCCCTTTACCTGGGTCATCCGTCAGTGATCCTAACCCACGGCCACTTGGGGTTATATTTTTCAATGATATTACCCGTACAGACACCCAATATGCTCTGTTTGGTGAAGTTACATATGATCTGGTGCCGGATAAATTGTCCGTCACTGCCGGGGCACGTTGGCATGATGTCAGCGTGCGGATGAAGGGTAGTGCCAACTCATCCTTCTTTAATTTCGGTGGGGTGGATGTGAATGCTTTCGGAACCAATCTGGATACACAATTTGATGGCACTCAAGTAATCAATGGTATACCCGTACCGAAGGGCGCAAAAGAAAAAGGCGTTGTTTTAAAGGGTAATATATCTTGGACGCCGACCGAGGATACTCTGGTTTATTTCACCTATTCTGAAGGGTTCAGGCCCGGCCTTCCAAACCGTCCGGCAGGTGCCGGTGGTGGTGCTGTTCCGGCAGTTGTTCGTACCGATGACGTGACCAACTATGAAATTGGCTGGAAAATGGATCTTCTGGACAACACATTGCGTTTTAACGGCAGTGCGTTCTTTGTTAAGATTTCAGACCTGCAAACAACTATTTTTGACCCATCCGTTACCAATCTATTCTTCTCGGATAATGCGGCAGATGCGGAAATTAAAGGTGTTGAGGGCGACATTACATGGGCACCAGAAGCCATGCCCGGATTAATCATTTCCGGTGCATTTTCAATATTAGATGCGACGGTTACGGATCTTGTCGGGGCCAGTGTGGCCATCGCGGGGCCTGGCGAAGACCTGGCATATGCACCGTCATTCCAGGGCAATCTCTCAGCCCGCTATGAATGGGATATCAGCGATGAATTTGAGGCTCATATTCAACCATCCCTGGCCTATTCAGGGTCGTCATTCGGTGACATCGTTCTCATAAATCGTGCCGAGCAAGAGAGCTATTTCCTTCTTGGATTAACTTTTGGTGTAAGAAATGAGCGTTGGTCAGTGGAGGTTTATGGCGACAATCTGACGGATGAACGGGCGCAGTTAAACAATAACCTTATATTTGACCGTGAACGGATTTCAACAAACCGTCCCCGGACATTTGGTTTGCGCGCTTCTTTTGAATATTGAGAACTTGACATCATATAACAATTAGCTAACCATGAAGCCGCCTCTCATTACGGGGCGGCTTCATTTTATTATTAATGAAAAAGGTCCCGATATATTGTGTCTTCAGATGTCGAAAGATTTGCGAAAAAATTAAAGGACGTGCAAGTTCTTATCTATAAGAGCCGTTTTGATGAAGCATTGGTCGCGCTCGACGTTATTCTGAAAGAAAACCCCGATCATGCTGATACCCTCTATATGAGTGCGGTTTGCCATCGGTATGTAAAGCAGAATGATCAGGCTTTTGCCACATTAAACAGATTAAAAACAGTTTCACCGGAATTTGGCCGGGCCTATCAGGAAGAGGGCCACCTCTACCGTCAAATGGGAAAAGCCAGTGAGGCACTCAAGGCCTTTGAACGGGCCTGCCTAGCAAACCCTGCCCTGGAGGCAAGCTGGCGGGCGCAGGCTGACCTATTGTCAGAAATGGGTCGTAATCAGGAAAGCAATCAGGCATTATTTCAGGCGAACAGGCTTGCCGCTTTGCCAAAAGAACTAGTTGCAGTCACTAATTTTATTCATGAGGGCAAAACGCTAAAAGCCGAAAGCCTGTGTCGGCATTTCCTCAAAAATCATCCCCATCACATTGAGGCGATGCGACTACTGGCGGAGGTCGGGGCGCGGTTTGGTATATTGGATGAAGCGGAATTTCTTCTTGAAAGCGCGGTTGAATTTGATTCGGAAAATATACAGGTTCGCCTAGATTATATTCAGATATTACGCAAGCGTCAAAAATTTCAGGATGCCGTCGAGCAGGCAAAATATCTTTGTGACAAAGATTCGGAAAATGCTGTTTTTCTATCAGCTTACGCAATCGAAAGCTTACAGGCCGGAGATTTTGAAACGGCATTTACGACCTTCGACAAGGTGTTGGATAAGCTCCCCGGTGACCCCAACACACTGACATCACGAGGCCACGCCCTTAAGACATTTGGCCGACAGAAGGATGCCATAGCCTCTTATCTGGCTGCAATCAGAGCTAAAGCAGATCATGGAGATGCCTATTATGCTCTAGCCAATTTGAAAACCTATCGTTTTGCAGACGAAGAAGTGGCGGCCATGCTTGCACAGGAAAATACTGTTAACACCACTTACCGCAATCGAATTCATTTATGTTTCGCCCTTGGAAAATCTTACGAAGACCGAAAGAATTATGAAAAATCATTTGATTATTACAAACGCGGAAATGATCTGAAACGTCAACAGAGCGGCTATGATGCCGATAAAATGAGTACGGAACTTCACGCACAGACTCTGGCCTGCACCAAAGAATTATTTGATCTGAACCAAGGGCATGGTAGCCTGGCACCAGACCCTATTTTTATCGTTGGACTTCCTAGAGCTGGCTCCACTTTACTTGAGCAAATTCTCGCATCCCACTCGCAGGTAGATGGAACGTTGGAATTACCCAATATACTCGCCATGGCCCACCGTTTGCGGGGACGCGGAAATATAGGGTCCGATACAAAATATCCTGATAATCTATTCACGCTATCCGAAGAGCAACGCCTAAAGCTTGGCAAGGCCTATTTGGAGGATACAAGACTTCACCGTAAAAGAGCACCATTCTTTACCGATAAAATGCCGAATAACTTTCGCCATATCGGCCTTATCCATATGATATTGCCAAATGCAAAGATTATTGATGCGCGACGCCACCCCATGTCCTGCTGTTTTAGTGGCTTCAAACAGCTTTTTGCCGAGGGTCAGGAATTTACATATGGCTTGGAAGAAATCGGACGCTATTACAAAGACTATATTGATTTAATGAATCACTGGGAGAGCGTTTTGCCGAATAAAATATTACGCGTGCAATATGAAGATGTCGTCGCTGATCTGGATAAACAAGTGCGTCTCATTCTCGATTATTGCGGGTTGCCTTTTGAACAGGCTTGTATTGATTTTCATAAAAATGAACGTGATGTCCGCACAGCCAGCTCAGAACAGGTTCGACAGCCTATTAATACCAAAGGTCTTGCCCAGTGGGAAAATTTCGAGCCGTATCTGGATGAATTAAAATCAGCTCTTGGTAATAGTTTAAATGAATATTTAAACTAACTGATATTTTTTATACGAAGGATACGCACACCTGCGGCGTCTGCCTGTTTGATGGCTTTCGGTTTGGATATTTTCACCATTACTTTTTGAGCACGATTAAATCTCAGACATAATGCTGCAATTTCCTCGGCCAATGTTTCGATGAAATCAATATGTCCCCGATCTATTATGGCGATGATGCCTTTACAAATTTGATCATAGCAAACAATATCATTTAACTTATACTTCCCATGACCCGACAAGGGGGTGAGGGATAATTCAATATTTATTTTTATAGGTTGGGTATTTTCTAATTCATGTTCATAAATACCTATGAGGGACTGTACAACCAAATCCTCAACAAATATTTGGTCCATTTCCAGGGACGGGTTATCTTTGGTTACAGCCTTGTCGTCGGGCAAAATATTTCTCAGGGGTTCCAAATCATTTTCCCCTGTTTTGCAGGCAATATTTTTCAAAATAACCGACTATAAAAGGCGCAAATGATCGCCATGTTTCAAGCTGGAATTTAGTTTTTCCCATACGAAAAAGGATGATTTCCGCACTTTCAAAAATAGTACGGGTGCATTTTCCAACGGGGAAATTTTCAAGAGATAAATCCAGAGGACAGCCAACATTTATCATATTTGTGGTCTGTTCACCACTGAGTATAAATGACACATTGCGGTGTGAAATATCAGTTGCGCTAAAGATATATTTACCCATCAATTCTTCAAATTTCCGTGCGAGGGGTTCCCGTTCGGCAAGGCTACAAATTAAAATATATTCATCTGGCCCAATGCAAAGAACTACTCGGTCATATTGTACGGACATTTTGCCAATTTGAGCTGGTAAGTCAATATTGCTCGCCTCAATAAAGGCGCAACGCTCTTTCGGTTTTACCCGCAAGCTGTAGCGGGTCTGTACAGGCAATAGGTCAACTTCCCCCGTCAGTATCGGGGCAAGTTCAACAGCCTGGTCTATTTTTAGTTCAGATAACATTAAGACGTTCCCCGTTGGGATCATAAAATACACACTTACTCACCTGGGCTTTATAGATTTTTCCCGGCATGGGAATATAGACATTACTTTCCGTAAGCGCATGACCGTTTTTGACCATGGCGAGTGCTATTGAACGGTTTAACGTGGCACTCCAATAAGACGAAGTGACATGGCCTATCATGTCCATGGGAATTGACTGTTCCGGATTGGCAATAAGTTGCGCCCCTTCCTCCAGAACAATATTTGGATCATCCGTGAGCAGACCGACCAACTGTTTCCTTCCCTCAGCCATTATATCCGGACGGCTTAAAGAACGTTTACCAACAAAATCCTTTTTCTTCTTTCCAATGGCCCACGACATACCCACATCCATGGGCGTTACTGTGCCATCCGTATCCTGCCCAACAATGATGAAACCTTTTTCTGCCCTCAGAACATGCATGGTTTCGGTGCCATAAGGCGTTATGTCATATTTTTGTCCGGCGATAAATAACGTCTCCCAAAGGGCGCGGCCATAATGGGCAGGGACATTGATTTCAAAGCCAAGCTCACCCGAAAAACTCACCCGGAATAATCTGGTTTCCACACCACAGATGCGGCCTTCACGAACAGCCATATGGGGGAATTTTTCCTCACTCAGGTCTATCCCTTCGACAAAAGGTTCTATCAGTTTGCGGGCATTGGGGCCATTAAGAGCGATAACCGCCCATTGTTCTGTGGTTGAAGTCAGCCAGACATCAAGCTCCGGCCATTCGGTCTGGCGGTAGTCTTCCATCATGCGAAAAACCCTTGGTGCGCCACCGGTTGTTGTTGTCACATGAAAGTGGTTCTCGGCTAGCCGTCCGATGACCCCGTCATCCATAATATAACCATCCTCGCCCAGCATTAATCCATAGCGGCAAGACCCCGGTTTCAGTTTTAACCAAGGGTTGGTATACATTCTGTTCATGAATTCCGCCGCATCCGGGCCAATCACTTCTACCTTGCCCAGAGTGGAGGCATCAAAAATCCCGAGCGAGCAGCGTGTCGTCAGACATTCTCTATTGACCGCCGCCAGCATATCCTCGCCGTCTCTGGGGAAATAGCGTGCCCGCCGCCAAAGGGCAACAGGTTCAAACACCGCCCCATGATCTTCGGCCCAGCCATCCATTGGTGTTTTGCGGATTACATGGAAACTATGGCCGTCCTTGCCCCCGACCAAGGCACCAAAGGTCGTCGGGGTATAGGGCGGGCGGAAAGTTGTCAGACCAACTTGCTGCACCGGTTTATAAACCGCCTTTGCGGCAATCTGTAAGGCGTTCAGGTTCGATGTCTTACCCTGATCCGTGGCCATACCCGTCGTGGTATAGCGTTTGACATGTTCGATGGATTTAAGCCCTTCTCGCACAGCAAGATTAATATCTTTTTCCGTTACATCATTTTGAAAATCAACAAAGGCTTTTACCTTGGCCGGATCTCCTTCCGTGGGGAAAGTAGCGGGTATAATGCCAGAACCAAAAGCACCAGCATTAACCTGATATTCTGTGCTTCCACCAGCGCCCTCAGTCATAATTTTCCTGAGACCAAATGTGCCGTTACAGGCCCCGACAGATATAACATTTTCATTGGGGTTATCTGGAATATAAGCCCCCAGATCCTCCCGCCACTTCAGACTTCCTTTTGAATGGGAGAATAAATGGATGCTAGGGGTCCAACCCCCGCACATAAGCAGACAGTCACAGGCGATTTCCCAAGTAGAGGTAATCTTTCCATCCTCAATTTTTGAGGCCCGCAGGCTACTCACCCGAAATTTTCCGGACGTGCCACTCACAATTGTTCCCGTGAGAATTTCTATATTCCGTGCCTTGGCAGCCGCGATGATTGTTTCGGAAACCTGATCCCGCACATCAATGACACCGGCAATGGAAATCCCAGCATCCGCCAGATCAAAGATCACTTCATAGGCGCTATCGTGACAGGTGAAGAGGGCAATTTTCTCCCCCACAACCACGCCATATCTGTTTAAATAAGTGTGCGCTGCAGAAGCCAGCATCACCCCGGGCCGGTCATTACTCTGAAAGACAAGGGGACGCTCAATGGCACCCGTCGCCAAAACCACTTCTCCAGCGCGTATCTTGTACAGACGCTCTCTTGGTTTGTGGGAGCTTAGATCCTTCTCATGATCAGTGATGCGTTCCACAGCCCCCAGAAAATTTTCATGATAATAGCCTATGACGGTCGTGCGCGTCAAAAGGGTGACATTTTCACGGGCCTTTAAAATTGCCAGACTGTCTTCAAGCCACTGCCATGCGGGAATGTCATTAATCACCATGTTAGGTGTGGAGAGCAGAGACCCACCAAATTCATACTGCTCATCGACAAGAATAACCCGTCCCGGCTTTTCAGAGGCGGCCAGAGCGGCGGCAATGCCCGCAGGCCCAGCCCCAACAATCAACGTTTCACAATGCATATACTGACTGGCATATATATCAGCATCTTCATCTATGGGGGCGGGTCCAAGCCCAGCCATTTTCCGGATTGCAGGCTCATAAACCCTATCCCAGAATGATTTTGGCCACATGAAGGTTTTATTATAAAAACCCGCAGGAAACAGCATGTAAAACAAATCATTTACAGCACCCATGTCAAATGTCAGGCTGGGCCAATTATTTTGAGAATGAGCCACCAGCCCGTCAAACACTTCCAGTGTTGTCGCCCGCACATTTGGCGTCACCCGGCCCGGCCCCCGATCGAAGGTCACTAAGGCATTGGGTTCTTCCGGTCCGGCAGCCACAAAACCACGGGGCCGGTGATATTTAAACGACCGGCCTACCAGATGCACGCCGTGGGCCAGCAAGGCGGAGGCCAAACTGTCGCCGTCAAAGGCCGAATATATTTTGCCGTCAAAAGAGAAGTTGATAGGCTTTCCCCGGTTAACCCGGCCATATTCTGGTTTGCGATGAAGGGTCATTTTTTCACCTGCGCTTTGGGTTCACCCATTTTATAGGTCAGTTCAAATTTATCGCTGACGGTATCGCGCAACGCGTTGAAAAAGCGGGCACAGCCATGGGCATGAAGCCAGCGTTCATGATGCAGGCCCCGCCGGTTGCTTCGAATGAACAGATATTCTGCCCATTCTTCATCGCTGAGATCATCCGGGTTCAGGGGGCGTGCAATATGAGCTTCTCCCGAATAAGAAAACTCAATCTCCGGTCTGTCTTCCTGACAATAGGGGCATTTGATCAATAGCATGGCATCCCCCTAATGGGCGACGGCAGCAGCGGCCGCTTCGTCGATAAGCCGTCCACCGGTAAAACGCTCCAGATTATAAGGCGCATTGATGGGATGAGGTTGATCTTTTGCAATTGTATGGGCCAGCAGGTCTGCTGCTCCGGGTGTGGCTTTAAAACCGCCAGTCCCCCAGCCGCAATTAACAAAGAGGCCCGGCACAGGTGTTTTGCCTAATATAGGTGAACGGTCAGGGGTAACATCCACCACCCCGCCCCAGGAACGTAACATGCGCATCCGCTTGAAAAGAGGAAAAATTTCACAGATTGAGGCCAATGTTTCCTCGATTATATGAAGGGCACCACGCTGGGAATAAGACACATATTGATCGGTACCCGCCCCGATAACCAATTCACCTTTATCTGATTGACTGATATAGGCATGAACAGAATTTGACATGACCACGCAGGGCATCACCGGTTTAACAGGTTCGGATACCAGAGCTTGCAGGGGATAGCTTTCCAGTGGGAAACGCAGCCCGGCCATTTCCATAAGAACTGAGCTATTTCCCGCTGCCGAGACACCAATTTTTTTGGCCCCAATGAAACCGCGTTCGGTTTCAACGCCCTCAACCGCGCCATTTGCGCCGCGCTTTATGCCCGTGACCGCACAATTCTGAATGATATCAACACCCAGCGCCGCCGCCGCCCGGGCATATCCCCATGCCACAGAATCATGACGTGCGGTGCCGGCTCTTTGCTGGAGGGCCGCGCCTAATATGGGATAGCGGGCGTCTTTGGAAATATTTAACGGCGGACAAAATGCCTTGGCTTCTTCGGCACTGAGCCAGTTATTATCAACCCCATTCAGTCGATTGGCATGAATATGACGCTGAAAGCTCTGCACATCATGAACCGAATGGGCCAGCATCAAAACCCCGCGTTTTGAAAACATCACATTGTAATTTATTTCCTGTGATAGACCGTCCCAAAGATCAACCGCATGATCATAAATTCGTGCACTTTCGTCATACAGATAGTTGGAGCGGATAATGGTGGTATTTCGCCCAGTGTTGCCACCGCCGAGCCAGCCTTTTTCTATCACCGCCACGTTGGTAATGCCGTGTTTCCGGGCCAGATAATAGGCGGCCCCAAGACCATGTCCGCCGCCGCCAACGATAATGACATCATAGGATTTTTTAGGTGTGGCATCAGGCCATTGCAGGGGCCATTTCTTATGGCCGCTAAAGGCATTGGTGAGCAGAGAAAGAGCAGAATATTTCATCTTGTCTCTCCTTTATGATCTCAGATGTTCATTGGTCGGATCATAAGGGCTTTCCCCAATAATTTTCGCCTTATATATTTCACCAAGAATATCAATTTCAAGCTCCGTCCCCACTTCAGAAAATTTCGGCTGAACCATGGCCAGAGCCAATGACTTGCCAAGCCGGAAGCCGTAATTGCCAGAGGTGGCCCGGCCAACAACTTTGCCGTCTTTGGTGATCGGGTTGTTACCCAGCGCGTCCGCGTCGCTCACATCAAACACTTCCATCGTGACAAAAACATTATCAGCGCCACGCTCTTTCCACGCCATGAGGTTTTTGCGGCCAATGTAATCATTTTCCTTTTTTGTGGAGACAAAACGGTCAAGTCCGGATTCGTAAGCTGAATATTCAATGGACATTTCCGGCCCGACCAAACGGTATGACTTTTCGATCCGCATGCTGTCCATGGCCCTAATACCGAAGGGTTTAAGCCCGTATTTATCGCCATTGTTAAACAGGACATCAAAGATATGATTCTGATATTCTATGCCATGATGAATTTCCCAGCCCAGCTCACCAACGAAATTTACCCGTATCAGCTTCACCGGCGCAAAACCAATGGTCGTTTCCTGCCCTGTGAGCCACGGAAAACTTTTGGATGATAATTCAGCACCACATAAGGGCTGTAGCAAATCCCGTGCTTTTGGTCCGGCAATGACAAAGACACCCATGCTATTGGTCAGGTCCTGAAACTGTACCGATCCATCCGTCGGCATAAGCTTTTTCAGCCAGTCATGATCGAGACGCTGATAGGCCCCCGCCGACACACAATAATAGCTTTGTGTACTTTCCCGCTGTACAGTAAATTCCGAATGGACGCCGCCGCGCTCTGTAAGCCCGTGAGCAAGGCCCACCCGTCCGATTTTTACCGGCATTTTATTGGCGAGAATATGATTTAGAAAAGCCTCGGCACCGGGGCCGGTAATTCGGCATTTGGCAAAGGCGGTCATATCCAATAGTCCAACATTTTCCTGAACGTTTTTACATTCATTGCCCACATGCTCAAACCAGCTTGACCGGCGAAAGGACCAATGATCTTCCTGCTCTACGCCCTCCGGCGCAAACCAGTTTGGCCGTTCCCAACCAAATAATTGGCCAAATACCGCTCCGCAGCCTTTCATACGGTCATAACAGGGGGCGGTTCTTAAGGGTCTGGCAGCACTGCGTTCTTCATCGGGGTAATGAATGGAAAACACATCGGCATAGGCCTCTTCATTTTTCTCAATCAGATAGGATTTGCAGGCATATTCCCCGAAACGGCGCGGATCAACGCCCAACATATCGACCGTTGGTGCGCCCTCGACAATCCATTCCGCCAATTGCCACCCGGCACCGCCTGCTGCCGTAATGCCAAAACTATGGCCTTCATTGAGCCAGAAATTTTTCTTGTCCCACGCAGGTCCAACGATGGGATTGCCGTCCGGCGTATAAGCGATGGCACCATTGTAGACTTTCTTGATGCCCAGGTCTTCAAAGATAGGCACCCGCTTTATGGCGCTTTCAATATGGGGGATCAGCCTGTCAATATCTTCCTGGAACAGCTCATATTCGGCTGATTTTTCGGGGCCATCCACATAACAGGCGGGTGCGCCTTTTTCATAAGGGCCGAGCAACAGGCCGCCGCCTTCCTCGCGCATATACCAGGAGCCATCGGATTCACGCAATACCCCCAGTTCCGGCAGACCTTTTTCTTTGCGTGCCTGAATTTCCGGGTGGGATTCGGTTACAATATATTGATGCTCCACTGGGATAACAGGAATATCGAGACCGATCATTTCCCCGGTCTGACGGGCGAAATTGCCCGTAGCCGAAACCACATGTTCGCAAATGATGTCGCCTTTGTCGGTGGATACTTTCCATTCCCCGCTGAGCAGTTGCTCAATGGCTTCGACCGAAGTTCCCCGGTAAATTTTCGCTCCGCCTGCTCTGGCACCAATGGCAAATGCCTGGGTCAGGTCAGCCGGCTGCACATAACCGTCATCGGGATGGACCATGGCCCCGACCAGACCATCCTTAACCGCATACGGCCACAGATCAACAACCTCATCCGGTGTCAGAAATTCAACTTTCACTCCAATGGTCTGGGCAACACCGGCATATTGACGATATTCGTCCATGCGGTCCTGATTGGTGGCCAAACGAATATTTGATACTGTTCTCAGCCCCACATCCTGCCCGGTTTCCGCTTCCAATTTACCATAAAGATCGACGGAATATTTATGCAACTGGCCAACAGAATAGCTCATATTAAATAGAGGCAACAGGCCCGCAGCATGCCATGTGGAACCTGATGTCAGCTCATGCCGTTCTATTAAGACAACATCGCTCCAGCCTTTTTTCACCAGATGATAAAGGGTTGAAACACCAACGACGCCACCACCGATAACCACAACACGGGCATGAGTTTTCATTGCGTGGCTTCCCTGTTTGCCTTTGCCTTCAACCTTGCAAGAACATTATCAAAGACCTCTCTACGTTCTCCAATAGCCGCGTATTTAGTTACTTGTTTTTCTAGCCAAAGCCCGACTATCAAGGCCCTGAGTTCTATAGCAGCCAGACGGGCTTCTCTCCGTTCCATACCTGCATCGCGCAGGTCATAAGTAAAGTTGGAAATTATCCGCGCACCAAATACCCGAACCAGCTTTGCGGTCCGCTCATCACAGCCAGCATGAACCCATAGTTGAGGCCAGATATAAGCGGCCTCATCAGACATATGGGTTGCTGAAAAATGTGCCTCCACGGCCCCCCTGATCCGTATAAACGGATCAGTCTGCCCCTTGCGTGCTGCAAGCATATCTAAACGAATGCTTTTTATGATAAATACAAAAGAATTATAAATTAAATTATCTTTTGTCTCAAAAAAATAATGAATTGAAGCAGTAGAAACATCTGCGCGTTTACTGATCGATTTTGTAGTTAGATTAGCGATGCCGTCTTCCGCCATTGCTGAAAGTGTTGAATTAATAATCTCCTGACAAGTATCATTTGCAATGTTCTTGTTTTTCATTTATTTTTCTTCCAGAAACTTAAAGTAATTTTTATAGGAAATAACGAATATAATATTAGCAGGTTGTCCTCTTCAGGTAAATTCCTAGTATCCTATCTGTTATTGGTATTTTACCTTCCTTACTAATTAATTAGTAAGGAAGGTAAAATACTTCAGCAAAGTGATACTGTCAACAAGTTTGTGGGCTCTGTCAAAGAAACTTGTTGCACCGAATTCTTAATTAATTATTTTGGTTCAATGAAAATTTCATTTAAATATTACAAACATAATCCTGCAATCATCCAATTGGCTTTACTACTTTATATTAGATATCCATTATCGCTTCGGCAGGTAGAAGATATGCTCTATGAAAGAGGCG
>JAJFIQ010000024.1 GCA_021774785.1 Emcibacter sp. | reverse complement strand
TGTGAATTCTGCACCACCTTTTTCTGAAAGCACTTTCGTGATCGCAGCGGTCAATGTGGTCTTCCCGTGGTCAACATGGCCGATTGTTCCAATGTTACAATGCGGCTTGTTACGTTCAAATTTCTCTTTAGCCATAGTCTTAAGTCCTTCTCACTTATTTTCAAGCGCCCCGCTCTATCCTCACGGGGAAAGTTAGTTTCAAAATTAAATTAGTTACGCGTATTGTTCTTTTACTTTTTCGGTTTCACTCTGGGGTACCTCTGCATAATGGTCAAACTGCATAGAGTATGTGGCACGTCCCTGAGAGAAAGACCTCAACTGGTTCACATAACCAAACATATTGGCTAGGGGAACTTTTGAGGAAATTACGGTATTTGGCCCACGGGTTTCAGATCCTGAAATCTGACCCCGACGGGATGAGATATCACCAATGACATCCCCCATATAATCTTCCGGTGTTACTACTTCTACATCCATCATAGGCTCAAGAATTTTTATGCCAGCCTGCTTGGCTGCTTCACGCATGCCCGCACGTCCGGCAATTTCAAATGCCATTACGGAACTATCAACATCATGATAAGCACCATCAATCAAACGAATGCTGAAGTCGATAATCGGGAAACCAATCAATGCGCCAGTTGCAGCAACATCTCTGATCCCTTTTTCAACACCAGGAATAAATTCTTTAGGAATATTACCGCCCTTGATCTCGTCATGGAACAGGATGCCTGAACCACGCTCACCAGGGGTAATGATAAATTTAATGCGACCGAACTGACCAGAACCACCAGACTGTTTCTTATGAGTATAGTCAATTTCAACTTCGCGCGCGACAGATTCTCGATAAGCAACTTGTGGCGCACCAACATTCGCTTCCACGTTAAATTCGCGCTTCATACGGTCAACCAGAATATCAAGGTGAAGTTCACCCATTCCGGAAATCACGGTTTGTCCACTCTCTTCATCAGACTTAACACGGAAGCTAGGGTCTTCAGCAGACAGACGGTTCAGGGCAATCCCCATTTTCTCCTGATCAGCTTTTGTTTTAGGCTCAACCGCAACGGAGATAACCGGATCCGGGAATTCCATGCGCTCCAGAACGATCTGATTCTGGTTATTACAGAGTGTATCACCTGTTGTCGTCTGTTTCAGACCACAAAGCGCAACAATGTCACCCGTACGGGCTTCCTTAATGTCTTCACGAGAGTTGGAATGCATTTGCAGCATACGACCAACTTTTTCTTTCCGGCCCTTAACTGAGTTAGTGACCATAGTACCCGCCTCCAGAACCCCGGAATAAATACGGGCAAAAGTCAATGTCCCCACAAATGGGTCAGTCATTACTTTAAAGGCCAGAGCTGAGAAAGGCTCATCATCGGATGCTTCACGAGACATTGCATCGTCACTGTCAACAGCAACACCCTGAACAGCATCAATATCCAATGGAGACGGCATAAAATCAATAACCGCATCCAATAGTGTCTGCACACCTTTATTCTTAAAGGCCGTTCCGGTCAACACAGGCACAAAATCACCAGCGATTGTACCCTTGCGGATCAGCTCTTTCATCTTCTCAACAGAAGGCTCTTCACCTTCCAGATAAGCTTCCATGGCATCATCGTCCTGCTCAAGAAGCATTTCAATCATTTCAATACGGAATACTTCCACATCATCAGCAAGATCAGCCGGAATATCAACTTCGGCATAATTGGCACCCATTGCTTCGTCTTCCCAGACGATGGCAACGTTTTTCACCAGATCCACATGACCTTTATAATCTGCCTCTGCGCCAATAGGATATTGGACCACCAATGCATTTGAACCAAGGCGCTCCTTGATCATGTCGACACAACGGAAAAAGTTCGCGCCCATACGGTCCATCTTGTTGACGAAACACATGCGGGGAACATTATATTTATCAGCCTGACGCCAGACAGTTTCTGACTGAGGCTCAACACCGGCAACAGAATCAAAAACAGCGACCGCACCGTCAAGAACACGAAGCGAACGCTCTACCTCAATTGTGAAATCCACGTGACCAGGTGTATCAATGATATTGATGCGGTGATCTTTCCAGAAGCATGTCGTCGCCGCAGAGGTAATGGTAATACCCCGCTCCTGCTCCTGCTCCATCCAGTCCATTGTTGCGGCACCATCATGGACCTCACCAATTTTATGGCTCACGCCTGTGTAATATAACACGCGCTCTGTTGTTGTTGTTTTACCAGCATCAATATGGGCCATAATGCCGATATTGCGATAATCCTGAAGGGGAGTAGTACGTGCCATATTCTTAAACCTTTAAACCTTCAACTACCAGCGGTAATGGGAGAAGGCTTTGTTGGCCTCTGCCATTTTATGGGTATCTTCGCGTTTCTTCACAGAAGCACCACGATTATTCAATGAATCAAGAAGCTCACCAGCCAGACGCTCTGTCATAGTGTTTTCATTGCGCTTGCGAGACATTTCAATCAACCAACGAATGGCCAGAGCCTGTGCGCGATCCGCACGAACCTCGATAGGCACCTGATAGGTTGCACCACCCACGCGGCGGGACTTAACCTCAACAGCGGGTTTGATATTGGCCAGAGACTGGTGGAACACTTCAATGGGATCTTGTCCTGATTTAGACTTAACCACATCCAAAGCACCATATACAATGCGCTCAGCAGTCGATTTTTTACCATCAACCATCAGGTTGTTGATAAATTTAGTCAGAATCAGATCACCAAATTTGGGGTCTGCAAGAACTTTACGTTTTTCAGCAGCGTGACGACGCGACATATCTTAAATCCTTATTTGGGACGCTTGGTACCATATTTAGAACGACTTTGACGGCGATCAGATACACCTTGCGTATCCAGAACACCACGAAGTACGTGATAACGAACACCCGGTAAATCTTTGACACGACCGCCACGAATAAGCACAACACTATGCTCTTGGAGATTATGCCCCTCACCCGGGATATAACTTGTAACTTCAAACCCGTTGGTCAGACGCACACGGGCGACTTTACGAAGGGCTGAGTTAGGCTTTTTTGGCGTCGTGGTATAAACACGCACACATACACCGCGCTTTTGCGGGCATGCTTCAAGGGCTGGTACTTTATTACGTACCGGTTTGTCTTTACGTGGCTTACGCACCAATTGGTTAATTGTCGGCATCTTAAATCCTTAAGTCTTTCTGCAATGCATACAACAATACGGATTGCCAGTTTTTCATACAAAAAAACAACAGAACAGTCCTAGCCTGTTCTGGCTATCCGCAAAATTCTAAAATTTCTCGTTCTCTGAGCTTTTAGGCACAGCGTTTAGACTGTTTTGTCTACCACCTGACCTCAAAGAGTGAGCGCATACTATGTAGGCTTCCCTGAACAGTCAAGCAAAATATCTCACTGTATGCTTGAACGGCATTTTTTATAAAAAAAGGCCGGAAAACCAGCATAAACTGTTGTTCCGACCATAATTGTCTGTGTCAAAAAAAGAAAGGGCCCCATAAGTGAAGCCCTTTCCCAATAATTTAGTTAATTCAAGCTGATTCTGCTGCCTCAACTGAGTCGTCATTAACTGAGGAAAGAATATCAGTTTCCGGCTTACCTTCTGCCAGAATTTTTTCATCACGGCTTTTGGCAATATTACGATATTCCTGCATCTTGGCACCGGTACCCGCCGGGATCAGACGACCCACGATCACATTTTCCTTCAGACCAACAAGATTGTCACTCTTACCAGCAACAGCAGCTTCGGTGAGGACGCGCGTTGTTTCCTGGAAAGAGGCTGCTGAAATAAATGAGCGCGTTTGTAGAGACGCTTTGGTAATACCAAGTAAAATAGGCTCCCCTTTAGCGGGCAATCTGCCTTCGGCTTCTGATTTCTTGTTAGCTTCTTCGAATTCCTCGCGGTCAACTTGTTCACCAAGTAAGAAAGTACTTTCACCGGACGACGTGATTTCAACCTTTTGCAGCATCTGGCGAACAATAACTTCAATATGCTTGTCATTAATTCCCACGCCCTGAAGCCGGTAAACATCCTGTACCTCATCAACCAGATAATTAGCCAGAGCCTCAACACCCATGGTTTTCAAAATATCATGGGGTGCCGGATTACCGTCTATCAGATATTCACCCTGACGAATGAAGTCACCTTCCTGAACAGAAATATGTTTACCCTTGGCAATCAGATATTCAACCGGAGACTGCTCTTCATCTTTTGGACGAATACTGATACGACGTTTATTCTTGTAATCTCGACCAAATTCAACATAACCATCTACTTCGGCAATAACCGCATGATCTTTCGGACGACGGGCTTCAAACAATTCAGCAACCCTTGGCAGACCACCGGTAATATCCTTGGTCTTGGAAGCTTCACGGGGAATACGGGCAACCACGTCACCGGCATGAACCTCGTCACCATCATTCACGGACAGAATGGCACCAACGGACATAAAGTAACGTGCCTCGGTACCATTAGCCAATTCGATAACTTCATCTTTGTCATCCCGAAGTGTAATACGTGGACGCAAGTCAGCCCCTTTTGGCTGGGAACGCCAATCAATTACGACCCGGCTTGAAATGCCCGTTGCTTCATCTACGGTTTCGCTGATAGACACGCCTTCCATCAGATCCACATAGCGAACTGTACCGCCACGTTCTGTTATAATCGGCAGGGTATAAGGATCCCATTCCACCAGTTTGTCACCATGAGTAACTGCCTCGCCTTCATCTTTAACCAGATGCGCTCCGAAAGGTACTTTGTATGTAACCCGCTCACGGCCCTCGTCATCGACAATGACAACTTCCATGTTGCGGCTCATAACAACCAGACGACCCTTTGAATCCTCAACCACATTACGGTTCAGGAGTTTTATCTTACCATCATGGGATGCTTCATGGGTTGACTGCTCGGAAACAGATGACGCTGTACCACCAATATGGAAGGTCCGCATGGTCAACTGGGTTCCCGGCTCACCAATGGACTGGGCGGCAATAACACCAACTGATTCACCCAAATTCACCGGAATACCACGGGCCAGATCACGGCCATAACATTTACAGCATATACCGCCCCGTGTTTCACAGGTCAGCGCAGAACGCACCTTAACAATGGCAACACCAGCTTTTTCGACGACCTCCACAGCCGCTTCATCCAGATGATCCCCTGCGTTAACAATCACCTCACCGCTCACAGGGTCAGCAATATCAACAGCCGAACAACGACCCAGAACGCGTTCACCCAATGTGACCGTAACATCGCCACCATCGGCCACTTCTGAAATATCAATACCTTCTAGTGTACCGCAATCTTCCTCGACCGTGACACAATCCTGTGACACATCAACAAGACGACGGGTCAGATAACCGGAGTTCGCTGTTTTAAGCGCCGTATCAGCAAGACCTTTACGCGCCCCATGGGTAGAGTTAAAATACTCAAGAACGCTCAGGCCTTCTTTAAAGTTAGAGATAATAGGCTTTTCAATAATGTCACCAGAAGGTTTCGCCATCAATCCGCGCATACCGGCAAGCTGCTTCATCTGCGCCGCAGAACCACGAGCACCGGAATCGGCCATCATATAGATGGAGTTAATATCCAGTGTCCGGCCATTTTCATCGACACCGGTTTTGGAAATTTCCGCCATCATGGCATCGGCCACTTTGTCGGTACATTGTGACCAGGCATCCACAACTTTATTGTATTTTTCACCCTGTGTAATCAAGCCCTGATTATATTGGGCTTCAAATTCTTTCACAGCTGCGGTTGTTTCATCAATCATACCTTCTTTGGCATCAGGAATGATCATATCATCCTTACCAAAAGAGATACCTGCGTTACAGGCTTCCCGGAAACCAAGACGCATGATGCCATCGGCAAACAATACCGTCTTTTTCTGACCAGCATGACGATAGACCACATCAATGATATTGGAGATGTCTTTTTTGGTCAGGTTATGGTTCACCAGATCAAAAGGAATATTCGGATGTTTTGGTAGAAGATTTGCCAGCAACATACGACCCGCCGTACTTTCCACGCGCAAGACAATGGGATTGAAATCTTCGTCCACTGTATGATAGCGGGCAACAATCCTAGAATGCAAGGTGATTGCCTTGTTATAAAGTGCCTGTTCAATCTCTTCCATATCAGAGAAGACCATGCCTTCGCCCGGCTCGCCTACTTTATCCAGCGTAATATAATAAAGACCCAGAATAATATCCTGTGACGGTACAATAATCGGCTTGCCGTTAGATGGGCTGAGGATGTTATTCGTTGACATCATCAATACACGGGCTTCAAGCTGTGATTCCAAACTCAATGGCACATGAACCGCCATTTGGTCACCGTCAAAGTCAGCATTGAACGCGGCACAAACCAAGGGGTGAAGCTGAATAGCTTTACCTTCAATCAATACCGGTTCAAACGCCTGAATCCCAAGTCTATGAAGCGTTGGCGCACGGTTGAGCAGAATGGGATGTTCGCGAATAACAACATCCAGAACGTCCCATACTTCGCGACGTTCTTTTTCCACAAGCTTTTTAGCCTGTTTAATGGTGGTCGCAATACCCAGCTTATCAAGACGCGCATAAATAAACGGCTTGAAGAGTTCCAATGCCATTTTCTTCGGCAACCCACATTGATGCAGCAGAAGATCAGGTCCCACCACGATCACGGAACGTCCGGAATAGTCAACACGTTTTCCCAGCAGGTTCTGACGGAAACGGCCCTGTTTACCTTTGAGCATATCTGACAGTGATTTCAACGGGCGCTTGTTACCACCCGTAATGACCCGGCCGCGACGGCCATTGTCAAACAGCGCATCAACAGCTTCCTGAAGCATACGTTTTTCGTTACGGACAATGATATCCGGCGCCCGCAGCTCGATCAGGCGTTTCAAACGGTTGTTCCGGTTGATCACCCGACGATATAGATCATTAAGGTCAGACGTAGCAAAACGGCCCCCATCCAGCGGCACCAAGGGACGCAGCTCTGGTGGTATAACCGGAAGAATATCAAGAATCATCCATTCAGGGCGATTGTCGGATTCAATGAAGCCTTCAATCACTTTAAGACGTTTGACAATTTTCTTTGGTTTCAGTTCAGACTTTGTTTCAGCCAATTCCTTGCGCAGGTCTTCCCGTTCCTGCTCCAAATCAACATTTTCCAACAGAAATTTAATGGCTTCCGCGCCAATGGCTGCGGTGAAGCTATCATCACCAAATTCTTCCTGTGCCGTAATATATTCATCTTCTGTCAGAAGCTGATTCATCTTCAAAGACGTCAACCCTGGCTCAGTTACAATGAAATATTCGAAATACAGAACCCGTTCCAGATCCTTCAATGTCATATCCAGAACCAGACCAATCCGGCTTGGAAGAGATTTCAGGAACCAGATATGAGCCACGGGAGCCGCAAGGTCAATATGACCCATACGGTCACGACGAACCTTGCTAAGGGTAACTTCCACGCCACATTTTTCGCAGGTAATCCCACGATACTTCATGCGTTTATACTTACCACATAAACATTCATAGTCCTTCATAGGACCAAAAATACGGGCACAAAACAGGCCATCTTTTTCCGGCTTGAATGTGCGGTAATTGATGGTTTCCGGTTTCTTGATCTCACCAAATGACCACGAGCGGATATGCTCCGCACTGGCGATGGTAATCTTGATGGTATCAAACGTCTCCGGCTTTGAAACCGGGTTGAAGAAATTCATTACTTCTTGGCGCATAGCCTTTATCTCCTGTTCAGATCCGGTTTATTGGGCAATATTCAAAAGTTCAACATTCAGGCACAAGGATTTCATTTCCTTGACCAACACATTGAAGGATTCCGGTATACCGGCCTCAAAACTGTCATCTCCGCGAACGATCGCTTCATATACCTTGGTCCGACCATTAACATCATCCGATTTGACGGTTAGCATTTCCTGCAGAGTATAGGCTGCCCCATATGCCTGCAATGCCCAAACTTCCATCTCACCAAATCTTTGACCACCAAACTGGGCTTTACCACCCAGTGGTTGCTGTGTCACCAGCGAGTATGGTCCGATAGAACGAGCATGAATTTTATCATCAACCAGATGATGAAGTTTCAACATATAGATATAACCTACGGTCACTTTACGGTCGAATTTTTCACCGGTCCGGCCATCATACAGATTAACCTGACCAGAACGATCCACATCGGCCATTTCCAGCATGTCGCAAATATTTGCTTCATTAGCACCGTCAAACACTGGCGTCGCCATGGGAATACCATTACGCAAATTGCCCGACATTTCGATAGTGTCTTCGTCATTAAGCGGTGCGATCTCAGTTTTATATTGCTCAGTAGAATAAACTTTCTTGAATTTATCCCGTAGTGCATCCGCTTTCTGTTTCTGATCATAGCTATAATTGTCCAGCAATTCAGAAACCTGAACGCCAAGCGAACGCGATGCCCAGCCAAGATGTGTTTCCAGAATTTGCCCCACGTTCATACGTGATGGAACCCCTAGCGGGTTAAGCACGATATCAACAGGCGTGCCATCCTCAAGGAACGGCATGTCTTCCTGTGGCATAATACGGGAAATAACACCCTTATTACCATGGCGACCGGCCATTTTGTCACCCGGTTGTAGCTTACGCTTCACCGCGACAAAGACCTTAACCATTTTCAACACACCGGGAAGAAGTTCATCACCCCGTTGCAATTTCTCGATTTTCTCTTCAAAGCGTGCGCGCAGACGATCACGGTCTTCCTGAAATTTTTGATGCAGGGTATCAATTTTTTCCATGGTCGCTTCATCATCAACAGCAATCTGCCACCACAGACCCTTGGCAACTTCATCCAGAAGCTCATTGGTGATTTTATCACCTTTGGAGACTTCATTTGGTCCTTTGGCAACCACATTACCCAGAAGCAATGGTTGCAGTCGGGTATAGATACTGCGGTCCAGAATTGCCTGCTCATCTTCACGGTCTTTGCTAAGACGTTCAATTTCCTCGCGCTCAATGGCGATGGAACGTTCGTCTTTATCAATGCCATGACGGTTAAAGACACGCACCTCAACAACGGTTCCGGCAACACCCGGTGACAAACGCATGGACGTATCACGCACGTCGGCAGCCTTCTCACCAAAGATGGCACGCAGAAGTTTTTCTTCCGGTGTCATGGGGCTTTCGCCTTTTGGTGTGATCTTACCAACCAGAATATCGCCCGGATGAACCTCAGCACCGATATAGACGATACCGGCTTCGTCAAGGTTCTTCAGACCTTCTTCGCCCACATTGGGAATATCGCGGGTAATGTCTTCGGGGCCAAGCTTGGTATCCCGAGCCATAACCTGCAATTCCTCAATATGGATAGAGGTAAAGACGTCATCTTTCACTATCCGCTCAGAAATCAGGATACTATCTTCAAAGTTATAACCATTCCATGGCATGAAGGCCACAAGCACGTTACGACCCAGTGCCAGTTCACCCATATCCGTCGACGGCCCATCGGCCAAAACATCACCGCGATTAACAATATCGCCAACCTTCACAAGAGGACGCTGGTTAATACAGGTATTCTGGTTGGAACGCTGGAATTTACGCAGGGTATAAATATCCACGCCGGACTTGCCGTCTTCCACGTCTTCACTAACCCTGATCACGATACGGCGGGCATCCACCTGATCAATAATCCCTGCCCGGTCCGCAACAATGGACGCACCAGAATCACGGGCAACAACCCGTTCCATACCGGTTCCCACAAAGGGAGATTCCGCTTTCAAAAGAGGAACGGCCTGACGTTGCATGTTTGATCCCATCAACGCACGGTTCGCATCATCGTTTTCCAAAAACGGGATAAGGGCTGCCGCAACAGAAACCACCTGTTTCGGGGACACATCCATCAGTGTAATATTTTCCGGCTTGATAAGATGATGCTCGCCAGCCTCACGACAATCGACCAGTTCTTCAACAAATGTCGAATCATCTTTCAATTCAGTATTGGCCTGGGCAATGGTGTATTTCTCTTCTTCCATCGCTGAAAGATAAACCACTTCGTCTTGTACCTTACTGCCTTCAACTTTCCGGTATGGCGCTTCAATGAAGCCGTATTTATTCACTTTGGCAAATATTGACAAAGAGTTGATCAAACCAATATTTGGTCCTTCCGGTGTTTCAATAGGACAGATACGACCATAATGGGTTGTATGCACATCACGTACTTCAAAACCAGCACGCTCACGGGTTAGACCCCCGGGGCCAAGCGCTGACAGGCGACGTTTATGGGTAATTTCAGACAGTGGGTTTGTCTGATCCATAAACTGGCTTAGCTGTGATGATCCGAAGAATTCGCGAACCGCCGCAACAGCCGGTTTCGCATTAACCAGATCATGAGGCATTACCGTATCAATGTCGATACTGCTCATACGTTCCCGAATGGCACGCTCCATACGCAGTAGACCAATACGATACTGGTTTTCCATCAGCTCACCAACAGAGCGAACCCGGCGATTACCAAGATGGTCAATATCATCCACAACGCCCTTGCCGTCTTTTAGATCAACTAGGGTTTTCAAAACCGCCAGAATATCTTCCTTGCGCAATACCCGCAGGTCATCAGGAGCATCCAAATCTAGGCGCATATTCATTTTAACCCGGCCAACGGCACTCAGGTCATAACGCTCACCATCAAAGAACAGGCCGTCAAATAGGGCTTCGGCTGTTTCTTTTGTGGGTGGCTCACCCGGACGCATAACCCGATAAATATCGGACATGGCCATTTCCCAGTTTTCCACCTTATCACCCATCAGGGTGTTGCGGATATGGGGACCAACCTTCACATGGTCGATATCAAGGGTTTCAATTGATTTGTAGCCCGCATCCAGAAGTTTCTCCAGATGCTCTTCAGAAATCTCTTCCCCAGCTTCGATGTATATTTCACCGGTTTTTGCATTGACCACATCTTCAGCGGCAAAACGGGTGTGCAGCTCCGCATCGGGAACCAATAATTCTTTAAGGCCATCCTTAGCAAGTTTATTAGCCAGACGCGGGGTGACTTTCTTGCCCGCTTCGACAACAACTTCGCCATTGGCCGCATTAACAAGATCAAATGTCGGCTTTACACCGCGCCATGATTCATTATCAAAAGGCACACACCAGCCACCTTTTTTCTTTTTATATGTAACCCGGCCATAAAAAGTGTCCAGAATTTCTTCAGACGACATACCAAGAACATAAAGCAGGGTTGTAACCGGAAGTTTACGGCGACGATCGATACGGACAAAGACAGTGTCTTTGGTATCAAACTCAAAATCAAGCCAAGAACCACGGTAAGGAATAATGCGCGCCGCAAACAGGAATTTGCCGGAAGCATGGGTTTTTCCCTTGTCATGATCAAAGAATACACCGGGAGAGCGATGCATCTGTGACACGATAACGCGCTCAGTACCATTAACAACAAAAGTGCCGCGGGCCGTCATCAGGGGAAGGTCGCCCATATAGACGTCCTGTTCTTTAATATCCAGAACGGACTTTGCTTCTGTCTCCTCGTCAATCTCGAACACGATCAGGCGCAAAGTAACACGTAGCGGTGCCGCATAGGTCATATCCCGTTGCTGACATTCCTCAGTATCATACTTTGGCGCTTCAAGCTCATAAGATACAAATTCCAATGATGCCGTGCCGGCAAAATCAGAAATCGGAAATACAGATTTAAATACACCCTGCAAACCATCACTTACACGTTCTTCTGCCGGAAAATCCGTCTGTAGAAACTGGTCATATGAACTTCTTTGAACCTTAATCAGGTTCGGCATTTCTGCCACTTCTTTAATTCGACCGAAATTCTTACGAACTTTTTTACGACTGGAATAGGAAGTCGCCATGCTTTACCTCGCCATTTTGCCTTGATCAGACCCTGTCATCCGCAATGAAATTGCATTCCACCACCAGATAACCACACATTCAGCGTTACAAAAAACGCTTATCTCTCAACACGCCAGAAACCGCTTCAGAAAAAATCTGAAAACGGCCTTTATATCTTTAATAACAATTCACTTAATGGACTACGAACTGTCTTCACTATATTTCTGCACCTGTCAAAAGCATATTAAATTTTCTCCCAAAAGGGGAGAAGTGATGCGCGCCCAAATCGGACACGCACCACCCTAACTCACAAGAACTTACTTAAGTTCTACGGAAGCACCAGCAGCTTCAAGCTTAGCTTTAATTTCTTCAGCTTCGGCTTTAGGAGCGGCTTCTTTAACAACCTTAGGAGCACCTTCAACCAACTCTTTGGCTTCTTTCAGGCCAAGAGCAGTGATCGCACGTACTTCTTTAATCACATTGATTTTCTTCTCACCGAAAGAGGTCAGAACAACATCAAATTCGTCTTTTACTTCAGCAGCTTCACCAGCAGGTGCAGCAGCCGCAGCAGCAGCAACGGGAGCAGCAGCAGATACGCCCCATTTTTCTTCAAGCAATTTAGAAAGATCTGCAGCTTCCATTACGGTTAAGCTGGAGAGTTCGTCAGCAATCTTTTCGAGATCAGCCATTTTATTTATCCTTAGTCAAAAAATTAATATCTTACCAGAAACCTAAGCGGCATCGCCCTGCGATCCGTAGGCACTAAATACACGAGCCAATTGTCCGGCAGGTGCTTGCGCAATGCGAGCAAGATTACCTGCAGGTGCCTGAAGCAGTCCAACCAACTTGCCACGCAGCTCATCAAGGGATGGCAGTTCCGCCAGCGCCTTAACCGCATTGAGGTCAAGCATTGTTGCACCCATAGCACCACCAAGAACTTCGATCTTATCGTTTTTCTTGGCAAACTTGACGAGAACCTTTGCTGCCGCAACGGGATCATCGGAATAACCGAGGACCGCTGGGCCTTTAAGATAATCACCAATAGACTCTATCTCCGTACCTTCGAGAGCAAGACGAGCGAGCCGGTTTTTGGCCACTTTAAGGCTAGCACCCTCAGCACGCATCTGCGCACGCAATGAAGTCATCTCACTTACATCCAGTCCTGCATTGCGTATAACAATGACAGAAGCAGCGTCAGCAAAAACACCCTTCAAGAAGGTAACCATTTCCTCTTTTTGGACCCGATCCATTCTCGTCTCCGATATTATATGGCAAATACGAAAATCGCATTCACCGGTTGAGTTAAAGCATAACCACACCATGTGACCACACCGCAAATACCTGTCGTCCAATCTATTAACAAAGATCAGACCGGAAACTACAAACATCGGCTAATCCGAAATTTGCAACCCCATCTATTGCAGGCTGATTTATCATCATTTAAATCCAGCTCAAAAAAACCAGACACCAGCAGTTTCGGACAGGCGGACTTTCAAATACTTCTGAAAGCCCAGTTCCCGTTAGGCAAACCCAACGGAATTCTTAATTCTGAAACTTATTCAGTTACAGAAGATATTGCCACACGCAAACCCGGTCCCATGGTCGAGCTTACTGAAATATTTTTAACGTATGTACCTTTAGTAGATGATGGTCTTGCCTTCATAACTGCGCTGATCAATGTACGCGCATTTTCAATCAAAGCATTTTCATCAAAACTTACCTTGCCAACACCAGCGTGAATGATACCGGCTTTTTCCACACGATATTCCACCTGACCACCCTTGACCGCTTCAACTGCAGCAGCAATATTAGGGGTAACAGTTCCCAGTTTAGGGTTAGGCATCAATCCACGTGGACCAAGCACTTTACCCAGACGACCAACAACAGCCATCATGTCCGGTGTAGCAATACAGCGATCAAAATCCATTTCACCCTTTTGAATGGCTTCCATCAGATCTTCCGCACCCACCAGCTCAGCACCTGCTTTTTTGGCTTCCTCAGCCTTATCACCGCGCGCAAAAACCGCAACGCGTACCGTTTTACCGGTTCCATTGGGCAGCGTCACAACACCACGAACCATCTGGTCAGCATGACGAGGATCGACACCAAGATTCATGCATACTTCAACTGTCTCGTCAAACTTTGCTCTTGCGCGGGATTTAACTTCCTTCAACGCATTTTCCAATGAAAATTCAGCGCCCGGTTCAAGACCTTCGCGAACCTCTTTATAACGTTTAGATATACGTGCCATTATCTTATCCTTCCACCTCGATACCCATGGAACGGGCAGTTCCTTTGATAATCTGGATAGCCCCTTCCATATCAATAGCATTCAAGTCAGCCATCTTTGCTTCTGCAATTTCTTGAACCTTGGCCACCGGAATGGTCGCCACAGTCTCACGCCCGGGTTCTGCTGCCGCAGACTTCAGGTTAGCCGCCTTTTTCAACAGGTAAGATGCTGGTGGAGTTTTGATAACAAATGTAAAGCTTTTATCTGCAAAAACCGTTATTTTCGTAGGAATAGGAGCATTTCGTTCCATTTCCTGAGTTTTTGCATTAAATGCTTTACAGAATTCCATGATGTTCACACCGCGCTGACCCAACGCGGGGCCAATGGGAGGTGAAGGATTCGCAGCACCCGCAGGTACATGCAAATTAATGTAACCGTCAATTTTCTTCGCCATTACAGACCCTTTTCAAATAAACATGCGAGATAATTCCCGCGCTCTAGGGGTGTGGTGCGGTTATGGCTAACCTTCCACACTTATACGGGCAACATGCCCATATGAAAAAAGGTCGTCAGATAACAAAGAATCACCTGACCACCGTAAGGGCGGCTTATAACAGCCCTCTTATAGAAATACCAGATATATTTTTAGTTCTTTTCAACCTGTGAATACTCAAGCTCAACAGGTGTTGCACGGCCAAAGATCGAAACGGAAACTTTAAGGCGTTCCCGCTCCTCATCAACCCCATCTACAATACCGACAAATGACTCAAACGGACCGTCAATAACTTTAACCTCTTCGCCAATTTCATAAATGATCGCTGCTTTGGGGCGTTCAATACCTTCTTGTACCTGATGCAGAATTCTATCGACTTCTTTTTGCGTAATAGGAAACGGCTTACCGGATTGGCCCAAGAACCCTGAAACCTTCGGCGTATTTTTGATAAGATGGTAGGTCACATCATTCATAATCATTTTTGCCAGCACATATCCTGGAAAGAATTTACGTTCGGAAGTGACTTTTTTGCCCTTCCTAACTTCTGTAACCTCTTCAATAGGAACAAGAATTTCTTCTACAAAGCTATCAAGCCCCTGTAGCAAAGCCTGATCCTTGATGCTTTGGGCAACCTTTTTTTCAAAGCCGGAATGGGCCTGAACAATATACCAGCGCGCAGAGGATGCCATAATCAATTATCCTAGTATGAGTTTAATAATGTAAGACAGGGCCTGATCAACACCAAGAAAGAAAATAGCCATAACCGCAGACATAATGAATACCATGACTGTCGTAACCATCGTTTCCTTACGTGTGGGCCATGTGACCTTCGATGTTTCCTGCCGGACCTGCCGGACAAATTCTGCTGGGCTCGTTTTAGCCATTTTCAACAATCCGTTATAATATACTTAAACCTGACGTCTATCTGTCTTTAATTCTCTAATTATGCAAAATGGCAGGAGTGGAGAGACTCGAACTCACGACACCCGGTTTTGGAGACCGGTGCTCTACCAACTGAGCTACACTCCTTCATATCGCATTGCACGCTTTATATAAAGACGCTCACCACCATATTCAACCGAAAACGATCAATTCAAAGAATTAATCAAATTCTTCTTAAAATTAATGAGGCAGAACGGATTAATAATCCACCTGCCTGCATAAAATTATATATCTTTATTCAATAATGCTTGCGACGACACCAGCGCCCACAGTACGACCGCCTTCACGGATCGCAAAGCGAAGACCTTCATCCATGGCAATGGGGCAGATCAGCTCCACATTCACGGTAACATTATCACCCGGCATAACCATTTCAACACCCGCGTCCAAAGTCACAACACCC
>JAJFIQ010000023.1 GCA_021774785.1 Emcibacter sp. | reverse complement strand
TGTGAATTCTGCACCACCTTTTTCTGAAAGCACTTTCGTGATCGCAGCGGTCAATGTGGTCTTCCCGTGGTCAACATGGCCGATTGTTCCAATGTTACAATGCGGCTTGTTACGTTCAAATTTCTCTTTAGCCATAGTCTTTCAAACCCTAATATATAAAGGGAACAATTTCCCCTGTACAATTCAAGTCAGCAAATGAGCCATATATAAAATTTGGGGCACATTCACCGCATTTCAAAATTTTGGAGCGGGCGAAGGGAATCGAACCCTCGTACTCAGCTTGGAAGGCTGCTGCATTACCATTATGCTACGCCCGCATAATTTACCAACTATACATTCTCCCCAATATTTAAGCTATGAGGAAAATGGTGGAGGGGACAGGATTCGAACCTGTGTACGCATACGCGGGCAGATTTACAGTCTGCTGCCTTTAACCACTCGGCCACCCCTCCGGGATTAAGCCTAACCGTCATAAAATTACAACAGTTGTGAAGCCGCAATATGGACATTTATTTGATCATGTCAAACAAATTTTAAAGAAAAACCTCAATGCCATTAAGAACATCATAAAAACGCTTATTTTAAACCGTTAAGCTGTTGCCCTATGGGCAAGAGTGGCTTATAGCATGGCTATGAGCAAAAAAGATAAAAAGATGCAACGTCACGGTTCGAAACCCAGCAAAACTGTCAAAAAAACAGGCCGGGCATTGAGGCGGGATTCTCTGCAGAATTCAAGTCGGGAATATAAGAAAAGCACCGCAGTTGGAAACAACAAGGACCTGTGGCTTTTTGGCAAACATCCGGTGCTGGCGGCACTGAATAATCCTGACCGTCATATCAGGCGGCTGCTGGTTACCAAAAGAAGTGCCGATCAGTATCTGGCCATATTCAGTCAAATCAATCAGGATATTCGCCCCCTGACTCCAGAAATTGTTCTGCCGGAAGTGCTGGAAAAAAACCTGCCGGCGGATTGTCTGCATCAGGGCGTTGCACTGCACACCAATCCGCTAGAGGATAATAGTCTTGAAACTTGCTGCCGGATTGAGGACGGGAAATCACATATGGTACTTATTCTGGATCAGGTCACCGATCCCCATAATGTTGGCGCGATTATCAGGTCAGCCGCCGCTTTTGGTGCCCGCGCCATCATCAGCACAGATCGACATTCACCGCCGGAAAGTGGTACATTGGCCAAGTCAGCATCAGGTGCATTGGAAGCCCTGCCCTGGGTTCGGGTCACCAACCTAAGCCGCACATTGGATATGTTGGCAGAGATGGGCTACTGGCGACTGGGATTAGACGGCACAGCTGAACTATCCATCCGCGATGTAGATTTTGGCAACAACATTGCTCTTGTTATGGGAGCCGAAGGAAAAGGACTCCGCAAGGGCACTATTGAACATTGCGATGCCCTGATTAAACTACCTATCAGCCGTGCTGTGGAAAGCCTTAATGTCTCCAACGCCGCCGCCATTGCGCTTTATGAATTTTCTGAATAAATTACTGGAAATAAAACCTGCAAAAATTTATTATTTTTTGCTTGATTTTAAATTCAAAGGCCACTAGGTTTCGGCTACTTTTCAGGAGCCACTCGGCTCATATGTAAAGAGCCCCTATAGCTCAGTTGGTAGAGCAATTGATTTGTAATCAATAGGTCCGCAGTTCGAGTCTGTGTGGGGGCACCACTTTTTCCAAATAAAAAAATATTTATTCTTTCTGCCCTATTATATATTAACAGCTTACAGAATGAATTTTGTAACCACTTTCTATGGTAAGGAATTAGACATGAAATATATTTTTAACCCACAATCACCACCAACCGTTGCCATATCAGGGCAAGAGTCCCGTTTTCCTGTACGCAGAATTTTTTGCGTCGGGCGGAACTATCGCGCCCATGCTATTGAAATGGGTCATGACCCCGACAGAGAAGTGCCGTTCTTTTTTACCAAACCGGCCGATGCTGTTGTAGACTCCCATACAACCATACCTTACCCACCGGAAACGGAAAATTTTCATCATGAGGCTGAACTTGTTGTCGCCATCGGCAAAGGCGGGTTCAGAATAGCCGAAAAAGATGTGCACTCTCATATTTATGGCTATGCGGCAGGCAATGACCTGACCCGCCGTGACCAACAAAAGATTGCAAGGGAAGCTGGGCGGCCTTGGGATTGGGGTAAAGCCTTTGACCTTTCTGCCCCTTGTGGCCCAATTCACGCCATAGCAGAAAACGACGAAATGACCCATGGCAAAATTACGTTGCGGGTGAATGGGGAACTCAAACAAGAATCTGATATCTCCATGCTCATCTGGAATGTTCGGGAGATCGTTTCAATCCTGTCGCGCTCCATTCATATACAGCCCGGAGACCTTATCTATACCGGCACACCGGCTGGTGTTGGTCCCGTGAAGTCAGGGGATATCATTATTGTATCTATTGAGGGCTTAAGTGATCTGGTTACCACGATCAGCGATCCCCTATAATACGAACGATAATAATATATACAGTGAAGTAATTTATTCTTGCCGCATCAGTTATCTCCACTAATTCCATAACCTTCTATTGACTGCCATAGCAATATTAGTATATACTAATGGTTGCGAGTCATGGTTGAATATCTACTCTATTTATTCTTGCTATCCTTATTTTCTTAATTATAATAACGCGTTATGAGATACGGATATGTTTTTATTAACTATTGCAAACTCACCTGTGACAGGATACCTTACGTAATAGGTAAACTATAAAGACAGTATTATTATACAGGGTATTATGGCACCAAATAACATACCAATAGACGAAGAAGTTAATAGCCTTCTTGAATTTGCTTATGCTAAAAAAGGCAACGGCCGTTCAGAGCTTTTCAACACGATTACTGATTTTCTGGAACGGCGTCATACTGAACTGAAAACCAATGAATTATCATTGATGTCAGATATACTGGAAAAGCTGCTAAATGATGTAAAAACAAATGTCCGGCAAAAGCTGGCTTCTCGTCTAGCCGAAAATAAAAATGCCCCTGTTGAATTAATAATCCTGTTAGCCAATGACCAGATAGAAGTCGCGACGCCGGTGTTGTCAATGAGCAAACTATTGTCAGATAAAGAGCTTATTAAAATCATTCGTCACAAATCCGTTCAACATCAACTTGGCATCGCCAGCCGGGAACATCTTTCTTCTGATATCGCACAAGAATTAATCTCTATCGGTAATAGCAAGACATTGGTCACGTTAATCAACAATCATGATGCCGAAATTGCTAATAAATCATTGTCAATTTTAGTGGAAAAATCTAAAAATAACGTGCTCATCCAACCCCCTCTCATCGAGCGGCCCGACCTGCCAAAGGAAATGGCCGCCAAAATGTACCAGTGGGTATCTCTTAGCTTGAAACAGTCAATTTTAACCAACTTTCACTTAAGTGAGGAGGATATTGACACCCTACTGAATGCAGCAGTGGAAGAAGTAAATAATGATGGCGATAGCCAGATAACCAAAGAGAAATCTGAAGTTCTCCTAGTTAATAAATTACACAAGGCTGGCAAATTAACACCATCCTTCCTGATGAAATGTCTAAATCAGGGTCAAATATCCCTGTTTGAGATTGCCTTTGCAAAGATAGTTCATGTACCACAAAAAATTATCCGGTCTTTTCTCTATGACAGGGGTGCAGAGGCTTTGGCCGTTTCCTGCTGTGCCGCGGACATAGACCAAAGCGTGTTCCTGACAATTTATAAGCTGACGCGCAAGGCTCAGAATATCGATCCCAATCTTAATGAGGAGGAAACGTCCAAAGCTTTTGACCATTTCAAAAGACTTGATAAGAAGAAAGCGCTGGCAACTATTCAAAAATGGGTTGCAGAAGCCACCGGCACCTCTATATTCTAGGTCATAACATTTTATCATAGATATAATTGTGATGTCCCAAAGATGACCATGACAGAAGCCCATAAAAAAATTGCCCTCGTTGCCTCTGAGACGAACACGGCTCAGGAAGCTGCAGCCGCTTTGAAGGCCCATTATGATTTTGTACCGATAAATGAAGCCGATATCATAGTGGCCCTTGGTGGCGATGGTTTCATACTTCATCTCATTCATGATATAATGCCCCATAAGGCGTCCATTTTCGGCATGAACAGAGGAACAGTCGGATTTCTACTCAATGATTTCCGGGAAAACAACCTGATCGACCGCATAAAAGCATCCACACCAATTACCCTCCACCCTCTGCGTATGACTGCGGAGACTGACGATGGCAAACAATTGCAAGCCTTGGCCATTAACGAGGTCTCCCTGCTACGGCAAACCCGGCAAACGGCCAAAATCAGGGTTCTGGTGGATGAGAAGGTCAGGATGGATGAACTAGTCTGTGATGGTATTCTATTGTCTACACCAGCCGGGAGCACTGCTTACAATCTATCGGCCCATGGCCCAATCATTCCCATGAACGCGGAAATTATGGCAATGACGCCCATCAGTGCATTTCGACCAAGACGGTGGAAAGGGGCGCTTTTACCACAAAACTCAAAAGTTGTTTTTGAAATTATTGACCCTGTCAAACGTCCGGTAAGTGCCGTTGCTGACATCAGGGAAGTCCGTCACATCACCAGGGTCAGTATCGAACAAGACAGATCAATTAAAATAAACCTCCTTTTTGACAGCCATCACACCCTGGAAGAAAGAATATTGAACGAACAATTCATCGATTAGAGAAGATGACATTATATAAAAATATTGTAATTTTAACAGGTGCCGGCATATCTGCAGAATCTGGCCTTGATACCTTCCGGGATAAAGGTGGTATCTGGGAGAAATATGACCTGATGGATCTTGCAACGCCAGAGGCCTTTGCGCGAAATCCAGAGCTCGTCCATGAATTTTATAACATACGCCGCGCGGAAGTGAAAAAAGTCGATCCCAACGCCGCCCATTATGCCCTGGCTCGACTTGAAGAAAAACATCAGGGAAACGTTGCTGTTATTACACAGAATGTCGACTCTTTACATGAAAGGGCGGGAAGCCGGAACCTGATGCATATGCATGGGGAGTTAAACAAAGCCCGCTGCATGACCTGTGGTCATGTCAATATATGGCTTGATGATTTATTAAGAACTAGTATCTGCCCGTCCTGCAACAAGTCCGGAAATTTGCGCCCTCATATTGTGTGGTTTGGTGAAATACCGTTTCATATTGAGGAAATCAACGATCGTCTATCGGCGTGCGACCTTTTCATTTCCATCGGCACATCGGGCAGCGTTTATCCGGCAGCGGGTTTTGTTCAGGCCGCACAGAATTTCGGTGCGGAAACAGTGGAACTAAATCTGGAACCTTCAGATGGTACAAATTTATTTTCTATCGCACATTATGGCAAGGCAACCGAAATAGTTCCGGAATATGTTGCGACCTTGATCAGACAAGACTAGACTTATGAAATGGCAAAGTTAAACAATCGTGAAATAGAAACCGCTCTATGCAATCTTTCCGGTTGGTCACGCTGTGAAAAGAAAAATGCCATTGAGCGGTCAATTAAATTCACTGATTTTAACGAGGCCTTTTCCTTTATGGCGGCAGTAGCCCTGAAAGCGGAACAACTTAATCATCACCCGGAATGGCTCAATGTCTATAACCGAGTGGACATCACCCTTACAACCCATAGTGAGGGCCGCGTAACAGCCAAAGATATAAATTTAGCACTATTCATAAATAAATTAGTAAAGAACAGATATTTATCCTAGATCAATTATTTGTTGCATTTTACTTATATACTTAACCCATGTAATATCTTGCTATTAATAATTCTGGGCAAGGGAGTCCTTAACCAGCAGAAATAAAGAAAGTGAAGAATATAATGTCCGAAGAAATAAAAACTTTTAAAAATGTCCTAGTCGTTATTGACCCTGCTATGAAAGAACAATATGCCCTGAAACGAGCGTTGAAGATGAATGAAATTCTGGATGGGGGCGTGAAAGTCCATCTCTTTATTTCATTTGAAATGGATGAATTACGCAAAAGCCAGGATACATTCGATTTTTATTGTGACAGCAACTGGTTTGCCGAATTGGTCAAACCTTTAATCAATGAAAATATCGAATATACGGCAGAAGTATTCTGGACCGCTGACTGGCATAATTCCATTCTTGAATCATCAAAACGAAATAATACCGGATTGATTATCATGTCCGATTATTCAAGTGAAAAAGATCGCAATGACCTGTCAGCAGCAAAATGGTCCTTGCTTAGAGTTTCCAATTGTCCCGTACTGATCGTGCATCCCAATACGGAATTACAACGGAAAACTATTCTGGCCGCGGTCAATATGCAGACTGATAACCCACGTTACGTAGATCTGAACAAAAAAGTTCTTCAACTAACACGCATTATGGCACTCGCTTATGGCGCGGAAAAACATATTGTAAATGCTTACGAAGATTCAATGGAATTTCCCGACCGTGCCAAACTTCTACGCGAAACAGATGCCAAGCAGGAAAATACCCATGTACAACTGGGTGACCCGGTAGAAGTTATTTCAGAAGTCGCAGAAGGAATTGATGCAGATATAGTCGTGATCGGAACCCTGTCCCGCCGCGGGATTATGGCGGCCATGCGTGGCAATAAAAGTGAAGAAATCATACGTAAAATCAAGCGGGATGTTATTATCCTGAACTAAAATTAAACAGGCCTAAAAAAAGGAGCCATATGGCTCCTTTTTCGTTATTACCGTGGTGCCATTCGTATGGCACCATCAAGGCGGATAAGTTCCCCGTTCAGCATGGCATTCTCACAAATATGCTGGGCAAGATGAGCATATTCATCCGGATCACCCAAACGACTAGGGAATGGTACACTGGCCCCAAGAGATTCTTGCACTTCTTCCGGCAAACCTTTCATCATCGGCGTGAGGAATAGACCCGGTGCAATGGTACAAACGCGTATGCCCAGACCAGACAAATCACGGGCAATGGGAACAGTCATTCCAGCGATACCACCTTTAGAGGCTGAATAGGCAACCTGCCCGACCTGCCCCTCAATGGCTGCGACAGAAGCCGTATTGACCACCACACCCCGCTCTTTGGTATCCAGTGGCTCAAGGGCCGCCATACGCGACGTCGCCAAACGTATGACATTGAATGAACCAATCAGATTAACCTCAATCACTTTTTTGAAACGGTCAAGGTCATGAGGAACATTATCCCGGCCAACGGTCTTTTCCCCAATGGCAATACCCGCACAATTTATCAGAATTCTGGCTTCACCATGAATTGCGGCACTGGCGGCAAGAGCATTGCTCACATTATCAGCTGTACTAACGTCTACAGTTTCGAAATGGCCCCCAATATCTGCGGCAACCATTTGTCCACGATCTGCGTTCATGTCAAAAATTGTAACTTTTGCACCCGCTTTTGCCAGACGCCTTGCCGTCGCTTCACCTAGTCCCGAAGCACCGCCGGTGACAATGGCTGATAAACCTTTAATTTCCATATTATTGCTCACTATATCTGTGGTTAAATGTTACTGTCTGGTAACATATAGCCGTAACCAATAGGTTTTGTCGAGATTAAACTTCTTTTATGCGTTGTTTTTTTCGGGCTTCCCGTAAAGCAATAAACATAGTGGATGCGCAAATGAACAGGACACCAAGAACGGTCCAGCGATCCGGAATCTCCCCAAAAATGATAAACCCGGCAATAGCTACAAAGATAAGTCTGAAATATTCAAAGGGTGCCACGATAGTAACCTCGGCATAGCGATAGGCCTGTACCATAAAAACCTGACTACCATATGCGGTCAAACCCAATGCGGCAATCAGGGCAATCTGGAACAAGGATGGCGTTTGCCAGTAATATAATGTTGGGCCAAGGCAGATCGCAACGATGAACAGATTTCCATAAAAAAGCATAGTATTTGTTGAATGGTCTCTAACCAGTTTTTTTGTGAGAACGGCGATAATAGCCATACTCATGGCAGCGCTGAGGACTGCAAGCTGCGCAGGATGTATATTACCATCCGGCCTAAGCACAATCAAAATGCCTATAAATCCAAAGAGAGTGGCAACTGTTCTGGGAAAACGAATAGTTTCCCCCAGAAACAAGGCCGCCAGAACAACCAGAAACAGCGGCTTGGTAAATTGCACGGAAGTGACCTGAACAAGCGGCAAGTTAACAATAGCGTAAAAATTACCCAACACGATGACCGCCAACGTCAATGACCGTAAACCAAGCATAATCGGGCGGGGTGAGATGAATAATTTTGGCCCCTTACGGGCTTCAAGTATAACAATATAGAATAGTGAAAAAAGGCACCGTATAAAAACGACTTCAAAACTGCTCAAATCCTTGCCAATAGTACGGATCAATAACGCCGAGATAGTCATTGTCGCACAGGCAAGAAGAACCATGCCTATACCAATAATATTATTTGGCGGCGTTTCATTCAATGGTTATTCTTGCCTGTGCTATTTTTCTCTCTCTGTGGGTTGCATAAACGGCACTGGCCAGAATGATCCCACCCCCTAAAAATGTTAAGCCATTAAAACTATCACCAAACAATGTAATGCCGAATATAGCGGCAAAGACAATGCGGATAAAATCAATGGGCATGACCGCGCTCAGGTCGGCATAGGACATAGCCTTGGCCAGAAATATATGCGCCGTTGCAGCTAAAACGCCCATGAGTACGATAAAAAACCATTGTTCCCCCGATGGCCATTGCCAATAAAATAGAGCCGCAACAAAGCTGATAGGAAAGGCTACTATGAAGGCCATAAGGCTCACGATTGAGGCACTGTCATGCCGGGTAAGCAACTTTACACAGATGAGTGTTGCAGCGAAACATCCAGCGGCGCCCAAGGCAGCCAGAATTCCCAAACTCAACTCCTGAAAGCCGGGACGAACTAGAACCATAACCCCAACAAAAGCCATCAAAATGGCAATTACCCGATGTTTGCCAATTTTTTCCTTCAATATAAAAACGGCCAGAACGGTGGCAAATATAGGAGCGATATAACTGAAGGCCACCGCATCAGCCAAAGGCAACAGACTAACTGCAAAAAATGCCCCCATTACCGACATAATATTCAAAATACCCCTGATGAAATAAAGCGGATACAAACCGGAACTAAACGCCGGAAAAGGCGTCTTAAGTAGAACAGGCATAATGACAATCATGCCAAAAAACGTTCTGAAAAACACCAAAACAAGTGGATGAATGTCTTTGGATAAATAACGAATGCAAACCCATACACAGGCAAAAGTGATCGTATAGGCCAGCATATAAGCTGCGGCGATTAATAACGGTGACCTTTTTGACATATTTCTATTTAACCTTCAGCCATGACTTAAGTCGCGCCGGAATTTCAGGGTTGGGAAGGTCTGCCCGGCCCAGCATAACAAAGACAAAATTTTCCGCCAAGACTTCTTCCGGGTGTATGATATAATCCGTATTTTGGCCGATAGCGGCAAAAAAGTCTGCGACAGTGCCTGGGTTCAAAATCTGTAACCTGCCCTGCGCATCCGTATCTACCTCGCATTTACCCCGATCAACATTAATCTTTAACAGGCCAAAACCAAAATGGCCGCCAAAACCGCCTTTCACTTCCGGATCAAAGGCCTCTTTCGCGGCATGGAGAAATGTCATTATCGCAGTCCCTTTTCCATCAACCTCCACGGGCAGGTAATATCCTTCTGCGGGGACATCAGGATTGGTCAGGGTCTTCGCGCTGACATTATCATTTGTCATCAAATCGCAAGGTTTAAATCCAATCAAGTCATAAAGATCATGATGCCTGCTTTTCTGATTTCTCGATAACACATGGAATAACTCATGGTAAAAAAGTGTTTCTGAAAGCGGTTTATCTGATTCCGGCAAGATGATGGCATTTGCCCTTGTATGGGGTAGCCCGCCTTCCACCTGATTAGTTACTTTAACAAAAAAGATTTCGTCAGGTAAAAGATGATTAATGCCGTCTAATTTTTTCCTGTTCTCTGCCACGAGCTGTGTGATTTGGGATTTTTCCTGGTCAGTCCATTCAAGGACATTATCTTCATATTGTGTCTTCAGATCACGGACGGTTTTGTCTGTGGTCGTTGAAAGAGAACGAATTGCGATTTCAGCCGGTGACATACGGTTAAAATAATTGTCATTAGCCGTCAGAATTTCCTGTCCTGACCCGACAGTAGCAAATGTGAATTGTGTCGCCGCCTGAGACAGTACAGCCATTCCTGCATAAATAGTAATCAGGATAATTATTTTTTTCATTGGGCGTTTTCCTTATTCGCATTGATGAAATTAATGAATCTTTCTCCAAATTCTTTTTTCTTGCCGGCACCGACACCATAAATATCACCGAACTGATCCATGGTTTCCGGCTGATTTATGGCCATATCAATCAGGCTCTTGTCAGAAAAAATAATATAGGCCGGAACCGATCGTTCGGCAGCAATTTCTTTTCGATAACTTTTAAGAGCCTGAAATAAGTCCTGATCCTCCTCAGGCAGGTCCAAAATGATTTTTTTGGCTTTATTAGTTTGTTTTTTCACAATGACATCTGGGCGATATCTGAAATCTGTCCCGCCCTTAAGCAGCGAAAACCCCTTGTCGGTAATTTTCAATGAGCCATGCTCCATGTCAGAAACAATGAAGGCTCTGGCCATGAGCTGCCGGGCAATAGATTTCCATTCATTAATGCCAAAATCTTTACCTACACCGAATGTGGGCAGGTCACTATGGCCAAGTCGTTCAATTTTATCTGTTACTTTACCCGTCAAAATATCAACAATATGACCCATGCCAAAATATTGACTGGTACGATACATGGCTGAAATAAATTTCTGCCCTATCTCTGTGGCTTCAATGGTCTCTTTCGGATCATCGCAAAGATCACAATTTCCACATTTTTCAAACGCCACCTCATCGCCAAAATAATGTAACAATGAAACGCGCCTACATTCCGGGGCCTCCGCGTAGGCTAGAAGTTCATTCAGACGCTGATGCCCCCGCCGTTTATGATCATCATCGGAATCCTCATCATCAATGAACATGCGGCGCATGCGAATATCGTCCATACCATATAGCATATGAGCAACGGCGGGCAAACCGTCGCGCCCCGCCCGGCCAATTTCCTGATAATAGGCTTCCGGTGATGAGGGAAGATCGGTATGGAATACAAACCGTATGTCCGGCTTATCAATACCCATGCCAAAAGCAATGGTAGCCACCATAATCAAATCCGGTTCCGCCATGAAACGATTCAGGTTTTCTTCCCGCCTATGGCCCGCCATACCCGCATGATAAGGCAACGCATTATAACCATTCGTCATCAGTAGGTTAGCGGCTTCTTCGGTTTTTTTGCGCGACAGACAATAGACGATGCCATTTTCATACTGGCGACCTTTTACAAAACGCAGGAGCTGTTGCTTCCAGCCGTTTTTTATCTGCACATTCAGACTGATATTGGGGCGGTCAAAACCGGTGAGATAGCTTTTAACATTATTTGAAAATATCTTCTCGCAAATCTGCTCTCTTGTGGCCTTATCTGCCGTGGCGGTAAGGGCTATGATCGGAATTTCGGGAAATATTTTATGAAGTGCGGAGAGCCCTTCATATTCCGGACGGAAGGATGCACCCCACTGAGAAATACAATGGGCTTCATCAATAGCAAAGTAATTGACATTCAGCCCCCGAACTGTATCCAACATGCGCTCTGTCATTAACTTCTCTGGTGACAGATAAAGCAATTTCAATGTGCCATCTCGCATTTTTTGCCATATATCACGATTTTCTTCGGGAGAATTACTGGAATTGATTGTCGCTGCTTCGATACCTAATAATTTAAGGGATTCGACCTGATTTTGCATCAATGAAATCAAGGGTGAAATGACAATTGTCAGCCCGTCTGCCAATAACGCTGGTATTTGAAAACACAGCGATTTTCCGGCCCCCGTTGGCATCACGGTAAGTATATTATCACCAACCATAAGGGTTTCAATGATCTCAGATTGTTTTCCCCGGAAATTTTCATATCCGAAAACATCCTTTAATAATGTTTTCGCAGAATACGGTGGCATCATGTCCCCTCATATCAAATGGTGATTGCTTTTTTTGTACATTATACAGATTCTAAAGCCGACACCATTGTTTAAATTTTCCCGAATCATTTATGGTTGATATGAGCGTAAAAGTATGATCACTTACTATCTTACTTTATGGCTACAGGAACAATCTGATGATCAAAAAACCCTACCTGATGTTTATAGGAAATGTCAGTTCTGCCTTACGTGCAAAAACGGCGGCGGGCGTAAAATACTGGCGACCGGAACAGGCTTCTGGCCAGTTTCGTTTCCCCGGCGGGGTGGATCTGGGCTTACCGGATTATACCATGCAGGAAGCTGTAGCAGCTGGCATTAAAACCATTCTGATTGGTGTGGCGCCATCCGGGGGTAGCCTGCCGAATGAATGGGTGGATTATCTGATAGAAGGACTTGATGCAGGATTGGATATTGCCAGTGGGCTTCATGTTCGTTTGGCAGAAGTCCCCACCTTAAAAGAAGCGGCCACTAGTAAGGGTTGTCAGATTTCTGATGCGCTTTCCGACCCAGACTTTTGATGTGGGCACAGGCGCGCCAAGGCCTGGCAAACGACTATTAACCGTTGGGACGGATTGTGCAGTCGGTAAAATGTATGTCACCCTTGCGTTGGAAAAAGAAATGCAGAAAATGGGGCTGAAGGCCAGTTTCCGGGCAACGGGACAAACGGGAATTTTAATTGCCGGGTCCGGTGTTTCCGTTGATGCGGTTGTATCTGATTTTATATCGGGCGCAACTGAGTATATCAGCCCTGAAAATACGCCTGATCATTGGGATGTCATCGAAGGACAAGGGTCACTTTTCCATCCTTCCTATGCCGGTGTTTCCCTTGGACTTTTGCATGGCGCACAGGCCGATGCCATTGTTGTTTGTCATCAGGCGGGACGGGAATTTGTTTCAGGTCTTGATGGTTATCCCCTGCCCACGCTTAAGGAATGTATTGCCCTGAACCTACAGATGGGAAGCCGCACCAATCCAGACATTAAATGTGTTGGTATTGGTATAAATACTTCATCCCTGAATGATGATGAGGCAAGGGATTACCTCAAAAAAGCAGAAGATGAAACGGGACTTCCCTGTGCGGATCCGGTTCGCACAGGAGTCGCAAAAATCGTGAAAAATCTGATGAAGGGAAATATATAATGAAAATTACAGTTTCAGAAGAATGGCGCGAATTATCAGAAGCTTTCGTAATAGCCCGTGAAACAATAACCGAAGTTGGTTTAATTGTTGTAAAGGTGGAGCAGGAAGGAAAAGTAGGATGGGGAGAAGCCTGCCCACAGGAATTTCTTGGACAATCTGTGGAAAGTGAACTCACCCGATTAAAAATTTCCCTGCCAAGAATAGAAGAAGGCATCACAAGGGATGAATTATCCCATTTTATGCCAGCTTGTTCCGCACGTAATGCCCTTGATTGTGCCCTGTGGGATCTGGAAGCCAAAACCACAGGCAAAGACATATGGCAAATTTCGGGACAGACAGAACCCACCGAACCACTGGAAGGTGACATAACCGTTGGCATTGGCTCACCACAATGGATGGAAGAAAAAGCCCGGAGCTTTGCTAACTTTGACCTGCTCAAAATCAAGCTCAACCGTGAACTTGTCATGGAACGGATGACTGCCGTCCGTAAGGGGGCTCCTAATGCCGATTTTATCGTCGATATTAACGAAGACTGGACATTGGACCAATTAAAACTCTACGCGCCGCAGCTTAAAGCCCTGGGAGTTAAAATGATTGAACAGCCACTAGCAAGAGGACAGGACGCGGGCCTTATTGACTATCGATCACCCTTGCCCCTCGGTGCGGATGAATCCTGTTATGACCGTAGTGACCTGGATTTTCTTAAAGGCCGTTATCAGTTCGTCAATATCAAGCTGGATAAAACAGGCGGCCTGACGGAAGCACTGCTGTTGGCAGAGGATGCAAAAAACAGGGGTTTCGGCCTTATGATGGGCTGTATGAGTGCCACGTCACTATCCATGGCACCCGGATTTGTTGTAGCAAGCCTGTGCCTGTATCGTGATCTCGACGGGGCTTCAATGCTCGCCAAGGACCGGACCCCTTCCCTGCGACTTGAGGATGGTTTAATCTATCCCTATGACAGGAAATTATGGGGCTAAAATCTTTATAGAATTTTTAGAACATCTTCCGGCGGACGTCCGATTGCCGCCTTGCCATTGGCGAGAACGATAGGTCGTTCAATAAGGCGCGGGAAATCCACCATAGCCTGTATCAACTGATCCCGGCTCAAATCATCAGATGCCAGATCATTTTCAGCATATTCCGTTTCTTTACGCCGCATCAGTTGTCGTGGCTCCAAGCCCAACAAGTTTAATATCTCAGACAGGGTTTCTGCGGTTGGCACATCCTTCAAATACTCAACAATGGTCGGGATAATAGCCTTTTCCTCCAGTAGCGCCAAAGTCTGTCGTGATTTGCTGCATTTGGGATTATGGAAAATAGTTACAGTCATAGTTGATATTCCTTGTTATACTTACGTGTTATGAGATCGCTGAAAACCCACAGGAGATTACTATGGATATTCAAATTTTAACATCATTTTTTATGTGGTGCACAATTATTAATGGCGGACTTTTTATCCTGTGGCTGGCTTTTTTTGTTTTTGCCCCCAACTTTACTTACAACCTTCAGAATAAATTTATACCGCTTTCCCGGGAAAAGTATGATCTGATCATATTTAGTTTTCTTGGTCTGTTTAAAATATTGTTTTTACTGTTTAATCTGGTGCCATATATTGTTCTATTGATTTTAGGACAATAGAAATTATTTATGATCTGCGCCAACGGCATCGCTAACTGATTTGAAGCCTTCCTTTTGAAGAATTTCCGTTAGTTCAAGCTTAATCTTACACACCAGCCCCGGCCCATGAAAAACCAGCGCACTATAAAGCTGTACCAAGGAAGCACCCGCCCTTATTTTCCGGTAGGCATCATCCCCGCTACTTATACCACCGACACCAATCAGGGGAATTTTTCCTTCGGTCAGGCGATACATGTCTGACAATAATTTCGTTGACTTCTCAAAAAGCGGCGCGCCACTTAATCCACCACTTTCCCCGGCATATTTCGCGGTTAATTGATCTCTGAGACCAATTGTAGTGTTACTAATGATCAGGCCGTCCATGCGGTGTTTCTGAACGATCTCAGCAATATCTGCGACTTCCTCTTCATCCAGATCAGGAGAAATCTTAACCAATAATGGCGGTTTGACATCAAGGCCTGTTGCTCCATCCCGAACGCTCACCAATCGACCAAGCAAGTCGTCCAGAGCATCCCTACCCTGTAGTTTCCGCAAGCCCGGTGTATTGGGTGACGAGATATTGACAGTAAAGTAATTAGCCAACCCAAGTAACTTGGTCAGGCAGATAACGTAATCTGAAGCGGGGTCTTCGCTATCCTTGTTGGCCCCGATATTAGCACCGACAACGCCGCATTTTCCGAGACCCTCACGGCGTTTCAGGTTTTTTGCATAGACGGTTAACCCCAGATTATTAAATCCCATGCGGTTAATGACGGCCTGGTCCCGGGTCAGGCGAAACAGGCGGGGTTTTGGATTTCCCGCTTGTGGTTTTGGCGTTACCGTACCCGTTTCTACAAAACCAAACCCCTGCGCCATCATTGCACAGGGCACTTCGGCATTCTTATCAAAGCCTGCGGCAAGCCCCACCGGATTTGAGAAATCCATTCCCCAAAGGTTTGCCGCCAGGACCGGGTCATCCTGGTGATGATCAGAAAAAACCAGACCAGATTTCAACCCTAAAATAGCAAGACTATGCGCCCGTTCCGGCGATAGAGTAAAAAGCAGTGATTTGGTTATTTTATATAGCCCCATACAGAAACCTCAAAAAGTACGCATATCAAAAAATATGCATACCTTATCATTTACAAAAATAATTTAAAGCGTTGACTGCAGATCCAGAAAAATTACGCTTCATCACTCTCTGAATTAAGAGAGGATTTGCCAAGAGCCTTTACCATTTCAAATAACTTCTTGCGAACTGATGGGTCTTTAATTTTATAATATGCCCTGACAAGTTCCAATGTTTCACGCCTAGACAATTGACCTACTTCAAAAGACTGTTTGCCTCCTTCAGCCATGCCAGAGGCTTTACCAGTAACTTCCGCAGGCATGTCATCAAAGAAAAAGGATACAGGAACATCAAGAATTTGAGAAAGCTTATAAAGACGACTTGACCCAATACGGTTAGCACCGCGTTCATATTTCTGAATTTGTTGGAAAGTTAGGTTCAGGGCTTTGCCCAGTTTGTCCTGACTCATCCCTAGCAAAGTTCTACGTAAACGTACCCGTGAGCCAACATGCACATCAACAGGTTCTGGTTTTGATTTGATCATCTTCAATCCCTACTATTTAACACTCAATACAATAAAAATAACGGACCCCAGAATAGATATCATACTGTTATAGGTGAAACCTAACAAGGTCAAGCCCAAACATATGTGCATCCGATTCATTGCCTATGGAACAGGACATTAAAGATACATAATAATATCATAATAAGTTGAAATATCCAAGCGCCATTTGTAGAATATAGTGTCGCAATGTCCCTCTTAGCGGGTAATGGGGAAATGATGACACCTTGCTTGTTTAGGCCCAAACTTTTTTTCATCCTGCCGTAAGCATCTATTACCGCTGATACGCCCGTTCCCGCCGACCGGATAATAGGTAAGCCTTCCTCTATCGCCCGAATACGAGTCTGCAATAAATGTTGATAAGGTCCACTAAAAGTTCCGTACCACGCATCATTAGTGATATTAAGTAGCCACTCCGGTCTGTCATTTTGATTCACGACCTGACCCGGAAAGATAATTTCATAGCAAATCAGGACTCCGACCGGGGGCGCACCTTCCAGATGGAGGGTCCTGATTTCTTTACCCCGACTATAGGAAAAACCTTCCACCAGCATCCCAAGTCCCAGAAACGACAGGCTGTCACTCAATATATCCGGCGTATATTCACCAAATGGCACAAGGTGGTGTTTATCATAAATATTTCTGACCTCACCGCCGCCACCCACAACAACGAAAGAATTCCACGCTTTGAATTCCGGAGATCGTTTGACCCGGGGAAAACCCGTCATTAATACAGCATTTTCACTCAGCATATCCGCAATCAAAAAGCGGCGCGATGGCTCCGTATCCAGAAAATAGATCACGGCTGTTTCCGGCCATATCACATGGGTTATCCCCTCATCCGGCAGGCTTTTGCTCATGCTAAGATGTTTGAGAAAATTTTCGGCTTTTTTCTGGGGATCCCATTTATCTTTCTGGTTGATATTAGCCTGAACTATTTTAAACTTCACATCATCGCGATAATTTGTCGGTTCTGACAATTGCACCATGCCAAATGTAACCATGCCGCCACTGATTAATACACCAGCCACGATAATTTTAAATGCAGCATATTTCTTGCGGGGTCGCTGTATCAATAAATAGGGAATAAGGGCCAAAAATATGGTGAGTAGCCCAAGACCATAGATACCCCAAACAGAAGCCGTCTGTAACATGACATCAGAAAAACCCCACGTGTAACCAGCTAGATTCCACGGAAAGCCTGTGAATAAATTTCCCCGCGCCCATTCTGCCAAGTTCCAGATAATCACGAAGGAAAGCGTAATCGAAAGACCATATTGCCTGGGGTCCTTACCCTTATACAGCTTCCACAAAAGTCCCGTTACCAACCCCGAATACATGGCCAGTAAAGTGCCCAAACCAGCGACAGCCAGATAACCAACCCAACCCGCATAACGGTCATCTACTTCAAATGCAGAGGCGAGCCATATTAAGCCTGTGAAAAATTGACCAAATCCAAACCACCAGCCAAAGGAAAACGCCTCCAGAAAGCGGTTGCTTTTAAACAATATCAATAACAATAAGGGGTAACTTATGGCGAGCAGGGGAAACAGATAAAATGGCGCAAATGAAAAAGCCGACAAAACACCGGCCAGCAAAAGAAGTCCTACCTTCTGCCCACCCGTTCGCCCATCAAGCCAGAAAAGTAGCTTATTTGTGATTTTCCTTGACACCATTTTTATGAATTTACGGCCTGATTATTATCTGGTTCAGAATTTGGCTTGCTTCTACGCATGATCAGAACCGTTTTTATACTACGCGCATCACCCTCAATTATTTTATACTGCAGTCCATTCTTGTCTTTGATAGTTTCCCCTACTGCCGGAATATATCCAGCGATGGTAAATAATAGCCCCCCAAGCGTATCCACATCCTCATCCTGATCATCGGGCAGCAGATCAAGGCCAAGCAAATCTTCCAGTTCCTCTATGAGCAGGCGTGCATCTGCCATCAGGTCACCACCGGGCAATTCACGCAAGAGTTCTTCTTCAGCCTCATCATGCTCGTCCTCTATATCCCCTACAATCTGTTCCACAAGGTCCTCAATGGTCAGAAGACCATCTGTACCGCCATATTCGTCCACCACAAGGGCCATATGAATATGGGTCGACTGCATCTTGGTCAGCAGATCAAAAAGTTTCATAGAAGGGGGAACGAATAAAAGGGGCCGCTGTATAGAGCTTAGGGACTTTTCTTTCTTGGTGACAAGCTCCCGAAAGGCATCTTTGATATGAACCATGGCAATCACTTCATCCAGCGTTTCCCGGTAAACCGGAATCCGCGACGTGGTGCCTTCGACAAAAACATCCATCACTTCCTGAAAAGTTGATGAGGCCTCGACTGCAACAATATCTGTGCGGGGTACCATGATGTCATCAACCCGTTTATTTCTGAAAGTCAGGGTATTTTTAATGATTGAGCGCTCTTCCTCGCCAAAGGATGATTCTTCATCCTCCAATTCATCTATGACTTCTTCCAGACTTTCCTTGAGTGTGTTCTGGACAGAGAACAATCCTTTTATCCAGCCTGCAAAACCACCCTGCTCCCCCGCGCGGGGTTCTGCCTCTGCATTGTCTTCCGTGGAATTATCTTCTTTAAATTCATTCATTTTATTGCACCGTCTAACCATTCCCTCATGACAGGTAACAAAGAAAACTCTGACATTTCTACATTTCCGTTTTTTAAGTTAAGCAAATATGATTGTCTCAATCTTGATAAGGATCGTCAATAGATAGTTTAGACAATAGATTCTTTTCCAAAGCTTCCATTTCCTCCGCCTGCGCATCCTCAATATGATCATATCCAACCAAATGGAGCATCCCGTGAAAGCATAGATGGCTAAAATGATCTGAAAAGCTCTTGCCTTGGTCCAATGCTTCACGTTTTATGGTTTCATAGGCAAAAATAATATCGCCCAGAATAATGGGAAAACCAGGTATTTCGGAACCTGATTTCAGAAATACATCAATATCTTCTTCGGTCAGAGAAGGGAAAGAAAGCACATTGGTCGCCTTATCCTTATCCCGGTAATCCTTGTTCAATTTCTGAATATTTTGATCATCCGTCAGCAGGATACTAAGTTCAAGCAATGGAATTCGACTAAAGTTTCTGGCTTCGGGTACCTGTGATACGATCTGCTCAAAACAATCTGTTATACGGGCTTTATATTCTGGGAATTGATCACTCCAAACAGGGACTTCCACAGAAATATCAAGTTCGATATTATCCAAACTCATTTTTCCGCCTGATCATAAGCTCTGACGATCTTGCCCACCAATGGGTGACGCACCACATCATCGGCATTAAATCGGATGAAAGATATATCATCAATATCCTGAAGAATATCAATAGCATGAAATAACCCGGACGGCGTCCCATCGGGCAAATCCACTTGTGACGGATCACCGCATACAACCATGCCGCAATTCTCCCCAAATCGGGTCAGAAACATTTTCATTTGCATGGGAGATGTATTTTGCGCCTCATCCAGAATGACAAAGGCATTGGACAGAGTTCGACCCCGCATAAAGGCAAGAGGAGCCACCTCAATATCACCGTTCTCCAACCTTCTTTCCGTCTGTTCCAGTGAAATCATATGCCCCAACGCATCATAAAGCGGGCGCAGATAAGGGTCTACCTTTTCCCGAATGTCACCGGGAAGAAAGCCCAGCTTTTCACCGGCTTCTACCGCCGGACGGGTCAGAATAATTTTCTCTACTTTGCCCTCCAATAAATAGGATACTGCCATAGCCACCGCAAGGAATGTCTTACCCGTCCCCGCAGGGCCAAGACCAAATGTCATATTATTTTCTCGCAGGGACTTGATATAGAGGGCCTGATTGATAGAGCGGGGGGAAATGATTGCATTTCGAGTACGGATGCTGTTTTCTCTGGCAGAAAGATCTTTTCGCTCGATGACCTTTTCTTCCTTTGGGGCATCAAAGAAATCCGCCATACGAATTGCACCATCAACATCACCCAGAGTGACCTCAGCTCCCATATCAAGCTTATCATGCAGATTTACTATGATCTGCTTGGCTGTTTCGCGCGCTTCTTTACCACCTTCAATTACCAGAATATTTCCCTTAGTCGTGAAACTGGCGCCTGTTTTCTGTTCAATATGGGCAAGATGTGAATTATATTCGCCATAAAGCGATGGCAGTTGACTGTTGTCTTCAAATTCAAGAGTAATGGTCTTCATTTAGTTTGCAAACTCACCTTTCAGGCTACGGGGTCCGGCACTGATGATCTTCATATCAACCAGTTTACCAAAATTCTGCGCCGCTGTCTCCTCATTGCCAACATCCACATAAACCGCCTGCATATAGGGGCTTCTGCCCACAAGGTGACTGGCTTGTTTACCTGTTCTTTCCAGAAGCACCGGCATTACCTTGCCAACGCTCTTGTCGTTAAAGGCCCGCTGCTGACGTTCAAGTTCTTGCTGCAATTCCGCCAGCCGTTCCGATTTGACATGGCTCTCCACCTGATTTTCCCAACCTGCCGCCGGCGTGCCGGGTCGTTCGCTATACATGAAGGAATAGGCCTGAGCATAATTAACGTCGCGTACCAGTTTCATAGTTTTCTGAAAATCTGCATCCGTTTCGCCCGGAAAACCAACAATAAAATCACCAGATAGGGCAATATCCGGGCGCACGGCACGAATAGCTTCAATATTTTTCATGTAGGAAGCAATAGTATGATGACGGTTCATAGCCTTAACGATCTTGTCTGATCCAGACTGTACCGGAAGATGCAGATAGGGCATACATTGCTCGACCTCGCCATGAATGGCAATCAGCTCATCTGTCATATCACCGGGGTGAGAAGTGGTGTATCTGATCCGCTTAAAATCTGTAGTGTCCGCCAAATGCCGGATTAGCCGCGCCAGCGACCATTCTTCACCAGCCCCCGACAGACCATGATAAGCATTTACATTCTGACCCAGTAATGTCACTTCCAATACCCCAGCCTCATGCAATTTACCTGCATCTTTCATAACATCTTCAAACGAGCGCGAAAATTCACCACCACGGGTATAGGGTACGACACAATAGGTGCAAAATTTATCGCACCCCTCCTGAATGGTCAGGAATGCGGTTCTTTTTGGGCTGACGGTTTTTTTGGATAGGCTCTCGAATTTCTCACTGACCGATAAATCCGTATCTACAATACGTGGACGAACGCCATGGCTTTTAGCCTCATCCGCTGCACGGGTCATTTCAGGCAAGCGGTGATAGGTTTGCGGGCCGAATACCATATCCACAACGGGCATACGCCTCTGAATTTCCGAACCTTCTGCCTGTGCGACGCAACCACCAACGGCTAGGATAGTTTCCTTGCCGTCTTTTTTTATTCTCTTCTGTTTCATCACCCGCAAGCGGCCAATATCGGAATATACTTTTTCTGCGGCTTTTTCTCGGATATGACAGGTATTCAATACCACAAGATCCGCATCATCCGGCTTTTCGGTTACGGCATAGCCTTCATGGGCCATCACATCCACCATACGTTCCGTATCATAGACATTCATCTGGCAGCCATAGGTTTTGATATATAGTTTTTTAGTCATTAATGGTTCTTGCCCCTTAGGGATTCGATCAGACGGTTTTCAATAGTTCGCTCACAATAAGCCGACAATTCCTTACGAGTCTTGAAAAGATTACGTGATACCGGCTCATGGAAATGTACTTCCACCTCTATTTTAAGGAGATTTAACACACGCTTCAAATGTGGTCCCATTTCCATATCACCGTACCAAGCCACATTTGGTCGGTTAAAGCGGATGGTGGGCATATTGTTAATTCGTTTATAAACAAGGGTTACGGGTTGCACCATTAGTTCCTGAATACGTCCCTGTTCATCCGGCTGCAGATGCATGGCCGTTTCCGTGACCCCGAACAGTGAACTTTTAAAAGGCAACATCCTTCCGCCATCCGACGTGGTACCTTCGGGAAACAGGATCAAATTATCGCCATTATGTATTCTTTCCTGCATTTCCTTACGCTGCTCGGCAATTTCCGAACGCCGCTCCCGGTCAACATATATAGTCCGCTGAAGCGAAGACAAATAGCCTAAAACCGGCCAGCCACTCATTTCCTTCTTGGCTATAAAACAGGCATTTATCACCTGACCCAATACAAGAATATCAAGCCAGGAAACATGATTGCTGACGAATAATGTAGGCGGACCTTCTAGCGGCTCATTAAATGTTTTGACCTTCACATTCAAAGCACTGCATAGAGATCGATGTACCAGATGCGGCCACACCTTATAGCCCGGAAATTTCAATTTCTTGAAAATAATGGTCGGCGGCAGCAACACGGCAAAAAATAATAATGCCTTGAATATTCTGTAATATTCTCTCATATGATCGACTTGATTTCCACATTAATACAAAACCCTGCACTTCATATAGAAGAATGCAGGGAATTTTACAACTTGATCTAGTTTTGATCTGCTTTATTTAATTTTTTTACCGTATAATTCCATACGGTGATCCACAAGCTCGTAGCCGTGTTTATTAGCGATGAGTTTTTGCAACTCTTCAATTTCATTATCATGGAATTCGATAACCTGACCGGATTCCACATCAATCAGATGATCATGATGCACCTCTGATACTAATTCAAATCGTGCGCGGTTTTCACCGCTCTCGACCCTGAAATCATGACGGTCCAGAATTCCACCCTCTTCAAAAAGACGTACTGTACGATAAACCGTAGCGATGCTAATACGTGAATCTATTTCAACGGACCGTCGGTAAACTTCTTCCACATCTGGATGATCATTGGCATCTGAAAGGACTTTTGCAATAACACGACGCTGCTCCGTCATACGCATGCCTTTTTCAATACAAATCCGTTCAATTTCTGAGGTCATAAACTACTTACCCTGTTTTTTGAGTTTTCTGCTATTCAGAACTATACACATTATCTATTTCGATAACAAGAAGTTGAAATAGATCTCTATTGAGTTTACCAAGAAAATTTCATAATCAGGGCATCCTGTTTCTGACACCCTTTACCACCATAATAGTCTTTTCGCCGCCCTACAGCTTCAAAACCGTTTTTCTCATATAATATGATCGCGGCTTTGTTATTTTCATTAACTTCCAAGAAAATTTTGCTCACACCATTGTCTTTGGTTTCACTATAAAATTTTTGCAGAAGATGACTTGCAACACCCTTGGTGCGATGCTCCGGCAAAATACAAATGGTCAAAATTTCTGCTTCACCTGCTACTTCCCGCCACATAAGAAACCCTATTGGCTGCTCCGTTTGCGTTACCACCATAGCAAAAACCCCCGACCCCATTAACAGCAATTCTATAGCCTCTGCTGACCATGGGTCTTGCAGGAAAGACATGCGGTGCATTTCTGATAGTAATTCCGCTGCCTGAACCCCAAATATTTCAAAAGAAATAGTCATTGGTTCTGGAAGGGGTAGGTTATTGGTTTTGCCGCCACTGCATCGGGCGGACGCAAATAAAGCGGGACAACCTCCCCAACAGATTCATCCGCGCTGAGTTTCTCAAAGGCCATACAACCCACGATTCCGCTATTGGGTTCAGCTGGCACATTCGGAAAGCTCAGCCTTGCCTTAACATCTAGAGACAGGAAAGTTTTCACCATTTCCACACCGGTACCAATCACAGATATTATCCTACTATCAAAATGCTGCTCCACTTCACATAACGGAACCGCGAGGGGGTCGGATGCGGGAAAGACATGACCATTTTTCAGGTCAAAAAGCTGCAAATAAACTTCCGATCTTCTGGCATCATGGGCAACGGCAATACGACCTGCACAAGCATCTCTGGCGGCATTTCTGGCGGCAGCTTCCAAAGTGGAGATGCCAACAAGCGGAATATCAAGAGCCAGCGCAAGCCCCTTGGCCGCTGCTAGCCCAATGCGCACTCCGGTGAATGTTCCCGGACCGACGGTTACCGCTATTGCATCCATCTGGGCGAAGGACAGACCCGCTTTATCGCAAACCTCCTGACACAAAGGCACCAGACGTTCAGCCTGCCCCCGCATCCTTTTTTCGAATATTTCGGATAATGTTTCGCCATCTTTTATCACCGCTGCGGAACAGGATGACAAAGCGCTATCAAGGGCAAGTATATTCAAACGAATTCACACGCCTCATCAAAAGACAGACGCCGGTCCCTGTCTGGCAGATTTTCTGTATTACCGTAGCCCATACTGCAAATAAAATTCACGCTATTATCACCACCTTTAAAGAAGGCATCATTAACCGCTGTTGGATTAAAGCCAGACATGGGGCAGCAATCAAGCCCGAGAGAACGCGCGGCAATTATCATATAGCCACCCTGCATGCAGCTGTTCCTGAATGCAGTTTCCTGTGCCATATCCTTATTCTCCACGAAGAAATCCTTAGCACCGGCATAACTTTTAAACAACTCAGGCAGTTTCTCATAAAATTTAGCATCACTGGCAACAATAACAGTAAAGGGCGCGAGCAATATCTTGTCCCGATTACTGTGCATGGCGCAATCCGCAAGCTTTTTCTTGGCCCCCTCGCTCCGAACAATAACAAAACGGGCGGGCGAGCAGTTAAAACTGGTTGGCCCCCACCGCAAAAGATCATACATGGCCCTTATGGTAATCTCAGAAACAGGTGTTTTCTGCCAACCCTTAAAAGAGCGGGCTTCCCTGAAAATAACATCCAAATCCCGATCAGAAAGTATATCTTGCGTCATTAGTTATCCTAAGTCATAAAATCATATATTAACATATATATACATTGCACGAAGAAGATTTTCTTTTAAAATTATCCTGTTATACTTTATGCCATTATGAAACAAAATCATCATTTACTTTTTGCCATATTATTATTGGGCGGGCTGCTGGTCTTGACTTCCCTTATGACGGAATTCGCAAGAGCACAGCAAACAGAAGATTCTGCCGTCATCTTAATGTACCACCGTTTCGGTGAAGATAAATACCCATCCACTAATATCACGTTAGAACAATTTGATGCTCAACTGGCAGAGCTCAAAAAAGAAAAATACAATATTGTACCCCTTAATGAAATTGTCACCGCCTTTAGAAACAAAACTAAACTGCCACCAAGGACTATCGCCATTACCATTGATGATGCCTATCTGTCCATACTGGAAAATGCATGGCCAAAGCTAAAGGCCGCCAACATGCCCTTTACTATGTTTGTATCAACGGAACCGGTAAACCACAAAATTGCCGGATATTTAAACTGGCAGCAGGTCCGAACGCTTGCCAGCGATCCGCTGGTTACTATTGGCCATCATGCCCATACCCATGATCACCTGCTCTATATGTCTGCGGAAAAAGCTACAGAAGATATTGATAAAGCCACAGAAATTTATCAAAAAGAACTGGGAGAAATACCGGATATATTTGCCTACCCCTTTGGTGAATTCAGCCCGATGCTTGAAAATATACTGAAGGAAAAAGGAATCAAAGCCGCCTTCGGGCAATATTCCAGTGCCGCCAGCAGCAAAAGCAATTTATATGGCCTACCACGATTTTCCTTTAATGAAAAATATTCAAAAATGGGACGGTTTCGCCTGATCGTGAATGCCCGCGCCCTTCCTGCCTATGACATTCTGCCCGTCAGCACAATCATAACCCAAAATCCACCCCGGATAGGATTTACCGTTGCAGAAAATATCCGAGGCTTATCTGCCATGGGTTGTTTTCCTTCCCACCTGGGTGAAGGGGCCAGCATCACACGCATTGGCGGAAACAGAGTAGAAATCAGATTTGATGAACCCCTGCCCCAAGGCCGAAGCAGAATCAACTGTACCATGCCCGGACCGGACAAAAGATGGTACTGGTTTGGATTACCATTATTCGTAAAATGATACTTTAAACGGCCTCTACGGATTCCACTTCGGGAATATAATGTTTGAGCAGATTCTGAATGCCGTACTTCAGGGTCGCCGTTGAACTGGGACAGCCAGCACAGGCCCCCTGCATGCGAAGATAAACGATACCTTCATCATAGGCATGGAAGGTAATATCACCACCGTCACGCGCCACTGCCGGCCTGACACGCGCTTCCAGAAGTTCCTTTATCTGGGCGACAATCTCTGCATCTTCGGGGTTTTCTTCTGCGGTTGGAATATCCGGCATATCGTTGGTTACAACAGGATCACCGGACGTATAATGCTCCATTATAGCACCAAGGACATCAGTCTTCTTGTCATCCCAATCCTGATCCGTCAGGGTAACTGCGATAAAATCAAATCCAAAAAAAGTGCCTGAGACACCATCCACCGCAAAAAGTCGCTGGGCCAGGGGTGAATTCTCGGCTTCCTCAACACTTTCGTAAAAAGCTGTCCCGCTTTCCATAACGGTTTCGCCCGGAACAAATTTCAGAGTGGCAGGGTTTGGAGTCATTTCAGTCTGTATAAACATGTATCTGTCCTATTACTTATACGATAGGACATAAATGGCAATAGTTTGCCATAAAATCAAGAGTAAAATGGTATGATTCAGTAATCAGACAAATTTGTCGATTTCTTTTTCTGTCATATTCCCCGGAACAACCAGCACCGGCATATGCAATACATTCAACAATTCTTCCCTGAACGCCTTGATCAGCGGACCCGGATCACCATCCACATTAGCACCCAGTACCAGCAAATGAATATCCTTATCTTCCTCAATATATTGCGTAATTACGTCACCCGGCTCGCCCTTGCGGATAACCAGTTCGCTATCAAGGCCGGACAGCTGCATTACCTCTACCGCAAATTGATCCATCATTTCCTGTGCTTCCTGCATGGCCTCTTCTTCCATGATGTCACGCACAGCCATCCAATGCTGGAATTCAGCCGGTTGAATGATGCGAAGCATAACAAGCGTCCCACCAACCCTTTTCGCCCGCAAGGCGGCTAAACGAATAACTTTTTTGAATTCCGGCGTATCATCAGCGATAACCAGAAACTTCCACTTATTTTCCTGCGTGGGCATACTTATCCCTCTATCCTATTTTGGGTATCTTGCCATCCTATAGAGAAGTTTGGCAAGATTTTTTTATTTTAACAGGATATTGGTGATTTCTTTTAGCTGAGTTCTGGCTCGGAGCAAATAAAACCCCTGTGCTGATATATGGTTCTGAAACAGGAAATCATCCACATCACAATTGGATACGATCATTGGATCAAGATCAATCAGGGCCGATAGGCTTTGCTCTAGAAGATCCCAACTGCTGCCGATATCCTTATCAGTAATAACCTTATTAAAATCAGCCCTTAAACCCTTCAGCAAAAGCCAATAGGCATAAGAACGGCCCTTCACATCATAAAATAAATCATCGGCCTTTGTATCCAGTACGCAGCCAATACCATTATCAATCTTCTTCATTATGGAATCGGACGATGAACCCATATCCAGAGAAAATTTATCCAATGTCGATAAAAGATTATCTGATCGTCTTTCAAAGGTTGCCTCGCCCTTACCCAAACGTTGATTATATTTTTTCAGGTTGTTCAGCGCACTATTATATTGCTTCTCCGCCGGAGCAACAAACAGGAATATGGACACGCTAGGGTCCCAATACCATCTGTCCGGCGCATAATTCACCCCACTTGCCACCTCGCGCAGGTTTTCATCCACCTGACTGGAACCACGTGTTCGGCTAAGCTGGTCTTTCAGTTCAATGGCAAAAATAGCATTGGCCGAGATCAGGCCTTTCTGATAATGGGCCATATTGTCTAGCAAGGCTCCCGGCTTGAACCACGGATCATTGGAAATCCAGGAATGATGATTTACTTCCCTGTCAATCATGGCGATGGACATTTCTACGGCGTAACTGCCTATGGTAGAATCCGCCATTCTATCTGTGGCATAGTTTTTATCATCATTGATATTCTCAACAACAACCATGCCAATCAGATAATAGAAAAAAACAAATGCAGTAAGTGAAACCCCGATCCATCGGGCAACTTTCAACGTAATTTTCTCACGCAGCCAAGCAAATACCGACTTGATTTTTTTCCACATGCATCCTGCCCTCAATTTTTATTTAAAAAAGTAATTTTACATTATCAGGTCATACACTCATATGGAAGTACAGGTTTTTATTCTTTATCCAAGTTTATCACTATCTTGTCAGTAGAACCGCTTTGTCCAGGAAAATTGGTAAACAGAGCCTGTGTCATATGTGGCATCAGTTGAGCAAGGTCATTACTCCGTCCTGTGCTTTCAACAGTGCCCTCAAACAAATTTCTCGCCCCATCCTTATTGGGTCGGATTACCATTGTTAGCTTGCGGGTATAATTAACATAGGACCTTACGTCTCTGTCATGGGGATAGCCATATCCAAAACCATAAAAAGGACTGTAATAACCCCCATAATGTCCAAAATGCCTGAAATGAGAAAAATATCTGAAATGACCATAATGATGGTAACCATAGCCGTAGCCGTAACCAAAGCCAGACGAATATCTTCTGACCATGACCTTGCCATCATCCACGGAATAATCAAGCTCTACAACAAGATCAGCCTCACCATTGCCTGCAGCTTCATATCCCTGTCTTGCCAGATAGCTTCCAATCATATTGGCATATGAGGCAAACTCAAGACTGGTATTCTTTGCCGGATCAGACGGTACAATCATCACCGTTTCGCCTTTGGGGGCTGGCAATTCATGGAACCGCGATACATTGGATTTAAATGTGCTGCTACAGGCAGATACAAAACCGACTGTCGTTACCACAATTAATAATTTTATGATCTTATTCATAATCTTTACCTTACCTGTTATCCCTCTCCACAAGAGATAGTATAAAGATAATACTTAAGCATCAGGATTGCAAGAACCCCACGATATTGTGAACATCTTTGAGAATGGGCTCTGAAATGGCACCTGCCTTCTCCGAACCTTCTTTAAGAATTTGATCTACATATGTTTTTTCATCATTTAGCCGTTTCATTTCTTCTGTTATCGGCCCAAGGACAGAAACACTGAGCTCTGCCAGATCCTTTTTAAAAGTTGCAAAGCCCTGCCCGCCGAATTCTTTGCACACATCTTCGGCGGTCCGGTCACTGAGTGCCGCATATATATTGATCAGATTTTTAGCTTCCGCACGGCCTTCCATTCCTTCCAGACTAGCGGCAATTGGCTCGCTATCCGTCCGGGCCTTGCGAATCTTCTTGGCAATCGTATCCCGGTCATCGGTCAGATTAATCCGGCTGTTCTCTGAAGGATCGGATTTGCTCATCTTTGCATTCCCGTCCCGCAGTGACATCACTCTCTTGGCTTCCCCTAATATTAACGGCTCCACGATGGGAAAAAAATCAACGCCATAATCATTATTAAACTTTTGCGCAATATCACGGGCAAGTTCCAGATGTTGTTTCTGGTCCTCACCCACGGGAACATGTGTTCCTTTATAAAGCATTATATCTGCCGCCATCAGGTCGGGGTAAACATATAACCCCACGCTGGCCCGTTCCCTGTTTTTACCGGCTTTTTCCTTGAACTGGGTCATGCGATTCAACCAACCCATACGGGCCACACAATTGAATATCCACGCTAGTTCCGCATGCCCCGGCACCTGAGACTGATTAAAAATAATACATTCCTTGGGATCAATACCGCTGGCAATCAGGCCCGCTGCCACTTCACGGGTGGCACTCCTTAAGGTCTCCGGATCCTGCCAAACGGTAATAGCGTGCAAGTCAACCACACAAAAAATGCTTTCATAAGTTCTCTGAAGCGCTACCCAGTTGCGGATCGCGCCCAGATAATTGCCAAGTGTCAGATTTCCGGTGGGTTGAACGCCCGAGAAGATGCGTTGCTTGAATTCAGTCATAATTTTTCCTTGAGAGTATTTTGGACATACCCCGATTATTAGTTTTATAACAAGACGAGACTTATGGCCTCTAATCACTTTACGGTCAAGTGATGCTTATGTGATAAAAAAGGCCACCCTGAATAAACAGAGTGGCCCAAGTTTAGGGAGGAAGCAGCCCATTTAACAATTTCAATGACTTAGATGTAAAAAAAGTGCCTAACTACCCCATCAAAACCCGCTTATTTGGGTAAAAGTGCCTAACTTTTTCATCAGTTTCACTCATTTTTATGATTCATAAATCGTTTTTTTTCATTGACCACAGCCATAAAAACTTTTTTGGTGAAAATATATAATAACTATATTTTATTGTTGACACTAATATATAACTACTATATATTTAATTCATAGAGACAAACAAAAGGAATTTGAAATGGCACATTATAAATTAGCAACAGCCGCTCAGAAAGATTATATCAGAAAACTTAATGGTGGAAGCATAGGCGATTATACTTCATCGCGTGGCGCTTCAAAAATTATTGATGATTTGATTGAAAATCCTGTCGCCGCCGCCCAATCACCAGCACATGAGTTTTTTAAAACACATAAAAAAATGGGAGCTAACAAAGAAACCGCGCTGGAAAGAGCTAAATTTGGCCTTTTTGAGAGCGAAAAATCAAACATGATCGAAGCCCTTAACGATGTATATGGAGAATAAAATGTTAACATTCAAAACAAGATTAAAATCCCTAGGCATAAAACATGCCCTGCTACAACGGCTGTGTGGTGTCACTCAGGCCACAGTGTCAAGCTGGTGTCAGGGGAATACCCCTGTACCGGAATATGTGAATAGTATTTTGTTTATGTTTGAGAGGATGCCAGAGGAATGGCAAGATTTAGCCAGACAAGAGGGAAATCTATTTTATGATCCAGAAATGCACTATAAATACGGGAAGATCGAGCAAGTACGAATCAGTAGAACGGGGTGGCATCGGTGGTATACTGGGTGTGATCCGGAAAAAGTGTCCGAATGGATGAATAAAAACAATCCACTTAAAGGTGAGGCAGAAGGGAAAATTGAAGTTTGTCAATGTAAAGATGGCATGACACAGATAAAAGTTCCCCCGGCCACGAAGGGGGCTTCCAGAATATCTGTTAAGCTTGCTGAAAGCTTGGGCTAAAGAACAACCCCCTGACTTAATTAAAAGCCCGGGGGAATTTTTTACGTTACGGATATTTAAACCCTTACCACAAGAACGGCCAGTTGTGATAAATCACGGTGTGAAAATAGCGGAACCTATGGCTACTAAATCTCGTCAACACAAGTAAGTGTAAATATGGTATATGAGCAAGCCTCTATTGTCAATTTCTTCTTAACTGCCCTATTCCACTAGTTTTAAACCCGTCTCTTTTTGTTTCAAAAAGTTAACTGGCAACCATTCAGGCGGTTTTTTTATAATCATTCTTTGTCATATGCTTCTATTTCTCTGGTAATGTTGCGATAATATTTTAGATCAAAAGATAATCGGTTTGTGTAGGATTCAAAGCCATCTGGATAGTGCCAGAGCATCCTCGGCCCTAATATCTAACACAAACACCTGACAGTTTTCGGAATCCCATTCCTATACCTGACCCACCGAAATTCTTTAACGCCTATATCCCGCCCCCATTTACGCAGTGCATCCCGAACGCCGCTTATCATGCCTTGGACAAGCGACAGATGGGCGATTCCATCAACCACATCCGCCCTGCATGACCAGTCGTATCGATCACCATAGTCACCATCTTTGAATATACGTATGTTGTATGAGATAGGCTCAGCGTGGAGGTTCATTGGTCAGATTATCTTGGGAGCTTATTTCCTTAGTTACACCCCGGTAATATAAAAGGTCTGCCAAGAGATCGTTTCCATACTTCTCAAAGTCAACCAGCCATGCTTTGAATTTTGACCATTCACCCTTCGGAAAAGCCATCAATACCCAGCGGCAATATTTATCATCACCAGCCGCTTTCTCATTTACCAAATCATCCTCATCATAACCTTTACTGTTATCGCATTCTTCCGCCAATTTGATGGCGCGGGCAGGATTTATCGCCTGTCCATCAATCTTCTGTTTTAATGGTTTCACTGGAATCGGGGGGTGATATATGTGGTCCTTGTTCACTGTCACGACTGTTCCGGCGCACGAAGTTATTAAGCCAATCAGACTCACGGTCACCAAGAGCGATAGGATCCGCAAGACCCTTTTCTTCAAAGTCAGATGCCATTTCAATAAGGTCATTTTTCAATCCCTGGATTAAGGTATTATTGGCTGATTTTATTTGGTCACGCTCTAATTGGTGAGCCTGTTTAATTCTCTCCACTTTCGCTTGATGTTTAAGTGTGGCATCCATCACGGACAGATTGCCGCCCAATTCACCTATTTCACGAGCTTGATAGAGGGTCGTGCCAAACAACAAGCCTATAATGACCATTAGAACAATACGGTCCATAATCAGCCACCATTCTTCAGTTTGACAAGTGTATCATTGTAACTGGCCGTGTCCTTACTGGACCCGTTGATATAAAAGGCAACAATACTCCCCGCTAATGCGCAGAGGGCATAAAGAGCTGCCACATGTGTCTGGTCCGAGCCACCATTGAATATGATATAACCAACATTATACGCACAAAATATCAATGTGCTGGCTATTACCAGCTTTCGGGACTTCTTTGTCGGTTTATATGGTTGCATGGTAGTCTCCTAAAATGTTGTTAAAAGTCTCTGTAAGACTTCCCATCAAAAATCAGACATTCGCCACGGTTGCCGCTTTCCTTCACCGATGTATGAACCCAACCGCTATTCGGAATATCAGGGTCGTGATATTCGAGTATCAACTGGTCGAATTTGCAGTGAGCTTTAACCCAATCTGCAACCTCACGGTTCGAAACGTGGGGAACCTCAAAATCTGCGGCTTCACCCTTCATATGCTGTGATGTATCACTTGAACCCGCCAGACGGTTCACAGTAGGGTTCCGGAAGCCGCTGGACGGCGAAAAGGGTATGCCGTAATACTTTCTGACCGGTTCCAACACTTCAGCAACAACGCGCTTTAAATTGTCTAATTCTTCCGGCCCCGGCGTATTGTCAATGCCATGCCGTAGGGCAAGACTTGATCTGGTCAGTTCGGATAGCGTGAAATGTTCGGAAAGCCTCATTCCTTGCCCCCTCGCCGTGCCTCAAGTTTGTAATGCTTATGCTTGTAAACCCAGTTTACAATGAATGTGGCAATGCCTAATATAATACCTGTCACCGCAAGCCATTCATTGACGGTATAGCCGCCCACCAGCGTCATTGTGCCGGATGTGATGTAGCTGGCGGCGGTAGTAGTTTTCTCAGCCATACTCTTACCCTCAATAATTTAAAAAATTGGTCAAAAAAAGAGCCGCTGAAATTGCGGCTCAATATTGCTTATTCACAGATCACATCAGATCGAGAACAAAACGTTTTAATATTAACACCCAGACGCGAACTTAATAAATTCTGACATTTCTTCGTGATGAGTTCCGGATTTTGTGCGCCATTCCAAGGTAATTGACAGCCAGATGGTTGCAATGGTGGTCGTGGCCCTATATCAGCGGAACCACACGCAGACAAAGCCAACAAAGAGACAGCCAAAATAAATAATTTTCTCATTTGAAATTTCCTTTTTCTATTTAATTCTAATACACCGGGTTAATAATTTGAGCATTGCGGCAATGGACGCGGTATCCGTAATATTTTGGTTAATATATTCATCAATCTCCGCCATAGTTCCGGTCAATAAAATATGGCCGCGCAGAGTTTCAACTTCCTGCATTTCAGGGGAAATAATTTCTGTAGGTTTCTTCACGGCCTTCTTTGTGGCAATGTTTATTTTTTCGCCCTCGCGCACTTCACCGTCGAATATCCCTAAGTGTGGGGGAACATCAACCGCATCAAAATCAGAGCGTTTAGAATTTCGCAATACGGCGGATACTTCCCCCGTCACCTTGTCGTAAAGCGTTTTTACGTGAGCCATTTTTAAAACCTATTTCTTAAATTCCTGCACAAATAAATTGGTGTTGTACATCAACACGCTTCCGGTATTATTTTTCACTTGCAGGGCATATGTGTGACTGCCTACAGACGGATTATCCGTTGCTGAAATTGAACTAGGTAAGGAATTGGTGCCGACCCACATATTATTGTTAATGGCCAGTTCAACACCATCACGGGTTAACCGCGTCTCAAACCCCGCAGTGGAAAAAGGCCCACCCCATACCCTCATTGTGAAAAGAGCAAACACGCTGCCGCCATCCGTACTTAAAACCACAGAATTTACAGTTGTCCATGACGTCCCAACAGTTTCGGGGCCGGGGCTTGAAGATGATCCCGAATTGGTCACGGCATTATTGACAATTTCAGCCGTATTTACAAAATCAAGATCAGCCAAAACCCCGTCATTATAGGTGCCTATAATTTGCCAATTAGAGGCAACGCGCAGCCATAAAATATTCGTATCAGTCTCAAACCATATTTCACCATCAAGTGGACTCGCAGGCGGCGTTGCTTGGCGGTAGCTGACCACTTCACCGTTCGGTCCAACTGGACCGGTTGGTCCCTGTATTCCTTGTGGGCCTGTTGCGCCGGTGTTTCCCTGCGGCCCGGTATTTCCTTGCGGCCCCTCAACCAGATTCCAAGAGTAATCCCCCGGCAATTGGCTTTCTGTGGGTGTCGTTTTATTATGGGCCAAGCCTATATATTTGTGACCGGCGGGCGTACCTGTTGTGAAATTCGTCACACCATTAGAACTATTGGCGTAAGCTATCCAGGTATATGTTGGGTTGCCATCCGGCCCCGCCGGTCCCGGAACGCCTTGAGTCCCTTGTGCACCGGTTGCCCCCTGCGGCCCCTCAATTTTTGACCACTGATAATCAGCTGGGTTAGAACTTTCTGTGGGTGTCGTTTTATTATGGGCTATCCCGAAATATGAGCGCGTTCCCGGCACCCCGTTCGTGAAATTAGTTACCCCATCCACGCTGTCAGCGTAGGCTATCCAAACATAAGTTGCTTGACCATCCGGGCCTTGCGGGCCGGGGACGCCCTGTAACCCGGTATCGCCTTGCGCCGCTAACAGCAGCCAAAATGAAGCGTTTGGTGGGATGTTGCCGGACGCACCGACAGCATTTATATATTCATAAGATGACCCGCCAGATGTGACAACATCGCCAAGAGTATAAGTGGTGGCTCCTGCATATGCGCCTTGGTTAACTTGACGGGTGGCATTAGGTGCTATCCCCCCAAGTTTTGTGCCTGTGGCCGCCACTAAAGGTTCAGTCACTTCTGAAATAGCTGAAATTTGACCCAAACTTGTGCGGTATGTCACCCGAATATCATAAGTCTGGCCGTCAGCAAGCCCCGTTAGGGTAACGGTGATATTGTCCGGTGATACACGGCTTACATTGGCATAATCGGTGGTGGCGCCCAATTTCCAAGCTATTTCCACATAATCAAGTTGTCCTGTGTTTGTGGGGGCATCCCACGTAACATCAAAGCCGGATATGACCGTTCCATCGGCCTTGGTGTTATGTGAGGGAATTGCGGCTAAATTAGCCACCCCTGCCGGTTCATCCCACGGATTAGGTAAATCATCTGAAGTATTAAGTGGTTCATTTGTTTTGGTTGACCACGGATAAATGCTTGCGTCATATTCAACGGCCTTTACATCTGCCGTAAAATCTTCATTCACCTTAACGGTTTCCACACGGAACCATTTATTCACCCAGCCCGGTGTGTCATGCGTAATACCAATTACATCACCTGGCTCAAGTAATGATCCCACAGGAGCAAGTTTTATTGAAATAGCAATTCCAACCCGGCTTGAGCGAACCAGAAATTCTGCTAAATCTTCTGCCTGATAAAATTCTGCAATACCTTCACCCTGAACGGTTTGGTGTAGAGCTTCGCCCTGATCCTCTGCCAGAAAACCTGCATATTCTGTTGATTGCAAGTCCGGCCAACTGGCGGTGTCTTCTTTGAAATCTTTATTGCGGTTTTTATATTCTATTGTCACGCGGTTTAGGCGTTTTGAGCGCCCACCATATTCAATTTTCAAGCCCCCAAGAATGGTATCGTGATCAAAATCATAAACGGTGGATGCCTCCACATCTTCCATCACAAGTTTATATTGACCTTGAGAAAAAGGAAGATTGGCCCGAATCCCATTTAACAATTTTAAAACATTGGTTTTCACTTTGTCTTTTGGATCCAGTGAAATATTTAAAACATGCCTCTTTTGGGTGGTTTCCGCCTGACCCTGCCATAATCTATAACCGGGGAAAAATCCACCGATTCCTATGTTGGAAAATATCCCACCAACACGATCCCAATAATTTATAATTGTTTCGCCGGTTTGGTTCGTTAAAGGCAGCGGAATATCATTCACAACATCACATTTATCGGCGCCCACCATAAAACTAGGAAAATTAATTTCCGAATTGGTTAAGTTCCGACCGGATGATGACCTTAAATAATCCAACAGACCCAGCGCCCAATTGTCTGAATATTCCCAAGTTATCGGGTCATCGGCCCTGTGGAGACCAGTGCCACCCGGTTGGGTGCTATCAAGGCGGGGGTCATAAATAGCAAAGCCAATAATTTCCGCAGCAACTTCCGGCTCACCATTATACTGAGGCTTCTTTTCGTGTGCAAAAAACCGTGTAGCAGAATAAGCAACCCCCCTGCCCCGGTGGGCTGAAGTCCAGCGATTTGTAACAGAAGCTAAATTGTCAAACGCCGTCTGGTCCGATGCTCCAAAATAACCAACAGCCCTATAATATGGCTTGGAAGTTAAACGGGATACGGTATGATTTTCCCCATCAACGTAATATTTAGCGATTCCTGTTATTGGTCCCTGCGCCCATACGTCAATTCTGTGCAGCCATTCTTTTGCTTTTCTTCTCTCATCATCCCCGTGGCTCGGCAAAGGATCATATTTTACATCAAAGTTTGTGACGGTAATTGGCGCGTTTTCACGGCTTACCGTTTTAAAAACTTTAATGGCCGGTACGCGCATATGACCATAGATAAGAGGCAAGCCCTCATTGGCAGAAGCCTTTGAAATACCAATACCTTGACGCTTGATGCCACCACCAAGTCCCAGCAGCCCACCGATGAATGAAAAAATTGACATTAATCTTTACGCCCCCAACCAAGGTTTGATTTTTCTTCATGGGCCATTTCAAAGAACTTATCCCCAGGATAAAGCCCTTCTTGACTATCTGGGTTTGATACTTGCCCCGCCGTTTGCTGCATGGCAGCCCACTTGTTTGTTAATTTAATAAGCAAGATTGACCGACTGCCTGTTTCATCTACCACCCAAGTGTCAAGTGTGCCTTGATACGTAAGAATGGGGTCATTCGCTATAATCACCCCTGAAGCGTCCAGAACTGCCTTGTAAACCATGCCAGTTTCCCCGACCATATTGGTGGCTTTGTAAAGGGCATATATCGCCGTATCTACATTGGATAATGTGATCTGGTGGGTGTGGACCTTCAATCCCTTTTCACGCATTACCGGCGATGTTTTTAATAAATGGCCATTGGAAATATAGACGTCACCACCAAAAGGAATATCTTTCTCATGATCTGTAAAAAAAAGGCCGCCGGGTAAGGCGACCAAATGACAATATTTAAAGTTATCGCTTTCAAGCGCCGCCTGAACAGCGGGGTCTACTGAAATCATATTCTTTCCACCACATCAACTTGAAACCGAATAAAGCCATCCGCTGAATACTGCACGGACTGAATATCATTTTTACGGCTGCATCTTAGATAAACCGGATCAGAGACAATCAATCCGCCCACATTCCGCATGGCGGGATAAACTACCGTTGGTCCAATAGCGTTGACTTTGTGCAGCTTCGTATCATTATCAAAATTGATATAATTACCAACCGCTTCGCCGGGCGTTCCGGTAGGGGCCGGAATTTCAACAAAGAAAATATCATTCCGTGAGCGCGACGTCAGAAAGGCTTCCACAGGGGCAAATTCATCAGCCGACATGGGCGGGTATTTTAGCGTCAATTCAAAGCTCTGACCGCCTATTTCCCGCGTCAGTATCTTGGCAGAAATAGCTTCTGAACTTAAAGTTCTGGTTTTTGTTTTAAAAACATATTCTGCCGGGGCGGGAGTAATTGGTAATATTGGGGATGGCATAAAGTTACCTCATAAAAAAAGCCCCCTAAAAAGGAGGCTTAATCAAGTTCTTAATGGGTCGGTTTAATTCAATGACCACCATTTGCGGCCTTCGTAATATCTAGCGACTATATAATTTATAAATGCTCCATGATTTGAATACACCCCTAACCTGTCCACTTGAGCCAATCCAAAAAACAAGCCGCCAACGAACTGACAACTTGTATTGTCAACTATGGACAAAATACCAGATAGATTTGCTGAATTAAGGCTCCTAGTAACGTTATCCATATCAATAACATATGGACAAGCAATCCCTGCCTGAGTGCGTGATCCTTTTTCCATATCTGCTGATAATACATACCTATCAGGCGTTGCATCCCAAAAGCCACGTTTTAACTTAGTAACAGTTCCTTCATTAATAATTTTATTATTACTGTATTTTGTTCCCCCTGGAATAATGCCGCATGTTTTTTTATTCATTTTATTCATTTTGTGCAATTCACGCCAACCAAGATGATGACATTTTTCAAGGTTGTTTACATCCACCGCATAAATTATAGGGAAATTGATTGTATATTTATTTTCTTTCTTTGCAGCTTCAGCACCAAAAGAAACCGCACACAGCAATAAGATAATAAGATATTTCATAATATTCCCCATTAAGTTGATATAAAAATCAACCATACACTATGTTGAAGCACTATCCAAATCACGTTTACGCGCTTAGCGGATCAGGAAGAGCATTTTCTGCATAAACATCACGCAGCATTTGCTCAAATTGTCCACGGCTATTTTGAAGGACATTATCAAGACCTTCTGGATCAGTCCCGGAAACATTAAAATTTATTTCAGCATTACTTGATTGATTTGTTGTCCTGTTATCATTCCCTGCCTGTGCCAGATATGTTGATAAATCTCGGTTAAGGCGTTTATCAACCACCCGCTCGCCAGATTCCAAGAGATATGTTCCTGTGTTTGGTACATTATCGATTCCATCATGAGCCTGACCGCGCACCGCCGCTAATTGAACCGCGCCAGTTCCCGCCGCAAAGGCTATTCCTGGGATGTTGGCAGGGAAAGGTAGAGCTTTTGCTGCAACGGAAATAGCTTGGGCAGTATTAATAATGATGCTTTTAATAGCCGATAGTCTTTGTATCACAGCCATCGCCTTTGAAAACTTTCCGGCTTCTTTCAATAATTTACCCCATGATTTAACATTATTAACGGTCATATTCTCGACTTGTGTGGTGTTGAAATCGTTCAAGTCAGCAAAGATACCTTTTATGGTATTTGCTTCATTTTGAATATCTTCAATTGGTTGCCCAAATGCGTTGAGTTTTTGTTCTCGTTGACCATCATCACCACCATTCAACCCATCTTTTGCGCTCTGAGACCCCACTACAACTTCATCAAGTCCTGCGAAGGGATCTTCTGCCAGCCCAACGGCATCAAGAAAGCCCTGTTTGGCAGCTATCGCACTGTTTTTAGCATCTTCCCACAACGCCTGAATGCCAACTCCTGCCAAATCGGTCATATTTGATATACCCTCACCCACCGCCAAAACAGCCGGGGCAACAACATCAGTTACAATATGTCCTGAATTTTTACCAAAATCCTCCATAGCCTTTGATGCTGAAATCAAGTTATCACGCATCCCGTCAAGACCAAGTATGTTGGCCAACTGAGCAGCTTCTTCCAAAATCCCTGAAAAGAAGTTAAAAAACCCTGAGGAAATTGCTGAAAGTACATTGTCTATGGGAAGTAATAAGGTTTCGAAAATAAACTGACCAATACCTTTAAAAGCGTTACCAATGGTTTTACGGAACTTCCAGAAAATCGCGGCCACAGCTATTAATGTCCCACCCACCAGAACAACCGTTGTAATTATTGGTGCCATAGAAATTACAAGTCCGATGAATGCGGTTGTTAAAGACACCACAGCCGCGCCAATACTGGCCAACGCGGGCAAAGCGGCAAGGGCCAACAGGCTAAACGCTCCCACAAGGGTCATAACAACCCCCGTTACTGCCACCACACTTGCTGAAATAAATATAAATTTCTTCGCCCCGTCCGACAAGTCGGCAAATACGCTGATAACTTTACGTCCGAGCGTAAGTAATTTATTATATGATGGCAAAAGCAATCTACCAATTGCCTGTGATTGCTCAAGATATTCCGCTGTCAGCGCCTTTTCCTGATTGGCTGTACTTAAGGCCGTTTTGATAGCATCCCCATGAGCATCTGTTGTTCCTCGCATAATAATATTCAATCGGGCTTGTACTTTTGCTTGTTCTAATGCCGCGCCGGTTAATCGACCCATACCAAGGTTCACAAGTTCCTGTTTAAGTGTCGCTTCAGTTACAATAATGCCATATTTTCTTACTGTTTCGTGATTGCCAACCAACGCAGACTGGAAATCCCGCATCGTGTCGGCATCTTGGGTATTATTAAAACTGGCCACATCCACTGCCAACTGTGTCAAAGATGTTGACATTTTAGCAGCTTCTTTTCGAGCAAATCCGAGCGGAACAAATGTGTCTTGGACCTGAGAAGCCATCTGTTGCAATTCTGACGTGGCACGACCCACTTTATTCCCGTAGTTCTCTGCCCATTTTGCGACCTCTTTTGCATTTTTGCCAAACACAACATTGAATTTAGAAGTCATTTCTTCTGCATCAGACGCAGCACCAATAAAACTCTTTCCGAGCAAAACTGGCCCTGTTGCAATAGCGGTTATCTTTGCCCCCATCAACGCCATGCTCTTTGCTGACCTTGAAGCCCCACGTTGAAATTTTTTAAAGAAGCTTTGTGATTTTCTGGATGCCTTATCTAAATCGCGCCTGAATGTGGCGGAATTTGCCACAAGATCGACCGCTAATTTTGCAATTGTAGCCATAATGCTAATTCCTTCTTACCCTTCGGGCGATCCGTTCAATTTGTCGGCCTAATTCTTTGGCAAATGTATTGATGATTGTTTTCTCATGCCCCGTAACCGCAGGGCGTATTACAGGTTTGGCGGGGATGTCTGAAGTGCCAAATTCAACCTGCAGGGCTTGATGACCCGTCTTACCTTCACGTTTTCGGCTTGAGCCAACCGATACTCGACCAATAGCTGCGGCTTGTTTGCCAGATTTCTGAAGATTGCCCTTCGCAAAACTGGCAGTCATTTTTACGGTTTCTTCCAAGCCGCCAGTATCACTTATTGCTTCAACATTTGACTTTATGCGACTGAGAACAGGCTTCATTGCCGTACGCAGGGCGGGACGCATAGCTTGTTTCCGGGTCTTTAAATCGAGTTCATTTAATGCCTGATCTAATTCCCGCAAACCCGATAGTTTCACGGTGATAAAGTCACTCATTTTTTAGCCTTTCCAGCAAGCCCGGCAAACATGGCTATTTGTTTCTTTTGCGCCGCACGTTTTGAATTTTCTGAAGATGTGTTTTTCTGTGTGAAAAATGGGAGAAAATCGGAAGCATGAACAGCTTTCCCTTTAATCCCACCATTACAATTAACAATGGCGGCGCATATTTGACCCGCCCGGAAATTATCCATTTGGGTTCCAAACGGTTCAACCCTCTCGAAAGCCATCCATTCTGAAAGCTCCCGGCTGGAAAGTCGGTTTTCAAGTTCCCGAACGGTATAGCCAAGATGCCCGGCCAAACGGAATTTAAACCGTCTGGCGGGGCTGCTTTTTAGTTTTTTTCCAGTTCCTTCACATCAGCATCCGTCATACCGGAAAGCTTGCGGGCTAAATCAAACAAACGGCTAATAACCTGGGCATTTTTAGCACCCAATTCCTCAGCCTGTCCGTCTTGAAAAATCCTACCCCCGTCCTCATCGCATAAGCACAAAACAACAAGCCGCGCTCTCAGATTAACAAGATTTTGCTTTCCTTCCTCCGCGCCAATTGATTCCTCAAAAAGGTCACGTTCGCGGGCAGATAATGACCGGATATTAACCCAGCCACCCCATTCTGGGACTTCCACAGCTTCAATTTCAAAGTCTTTAGCTGCCGCAAGTTGAGCAGCCGTGATAAATGTCTTTTTCTTAGATTTAGCCAAGATAAACTTATCCTTTCTGTGTGTGATTAATAGTTAAGGGCAATGTCAGTCACGTCATCGAATGTGACAGGACCGGTAATAGCCAGTTGAATCTTGCGGGTAACAATATCCTCGATAGGAGTCGCCACGCCGATTGTGGCCACGAACGCTTCAAAATCAACACGCGCATTACCCCCTGCACCATCCCGCCAGACAATGGAAATAAAAATCTTTGTCTTATTTACCGCTGCGGTTGATAACGCTTGATGCTTGGTGTCGCCGGGCATCCAATTAAGGGTAAGGTCAAGCGTGCCGGGGTCTTTTTGTCCAACACGTTTTTCTTTGAAATCCTTGCCGAAGGAATTAAATTCAACAATGTTGGCCGCAAGTTCCACATCACCAATTTCCGCAACTTCTGGAATCTCGTCTGTGTTGTTAATGATAGCCGCGCCGAGCGTAGCCAGCAAATGAATGGTTGTATCCGGCCCTATAAATGGTTCGATAATATCAGGCATGATTAGCCCCTTTCATAAAAATTTATTTGAAGAATTGAGCGCCGGTTTCCGGTTTTTTGCTCGTTTGTTCGGGTTACAATTCTAACCCTTGAACCGCCGATAAAATCGGCATCAACAGGACCACTGTAACCGTGTAAAAGCCTGTTAATTTCTGTTTCGATTGCTCGAATTCCGTCGTATGTTTTTGCGTAAATATTCAAGGTCAAGACCCAAGGTGCTAAGTTTGAAACACCCCCGGCCACTAAATCCCGTTGCCCTTCTGTTAATTCATAGGCTATCGCGGGCAAGCCCTGTTCTTCAGGTAATATCTGCGGAAATATTGCACCCACCGCCAGCAATCCCGACAATGTGGGATCGGCAAGCAAATAGGCGCGAATAGAATTTTCAATCATCGCGTTCAACCTGAATTTAAAAGTGGATTAGCGGCTTTCTGTTGCCGTTACTCGAATATATTTTTTATTATAGTCGCCAAAATCAATACCGGTGACATGAAGCATCCGACCATCAATTTCTATCTGTGCATTTTGGGGCAAAGCAGCAAGCTTGGCCGAATAACGAAAAGTAATATCATGCCGCGCTACGGTCGTTTCTATCTGTCCATCCTCAATATTAGACATTGCCCGGACCCGCACAGCACACCAGAAACGACCAAATTCAACTAGGCTTTGTGATTGTTCCCCAGAAGCACTCATCACTGTTGAAGGTGTCCATATGACCGCCCGTGTCCTCATTTTAACCCGCTTCATTATATGGCATACCGAACTGCATAGGGCTGTAAAACTTCTGTGGCCTGATTGCTTAACTTCATATCCCCGGGATTGTCATAATATTCCGTGACCAAGGCAATAATTGCCATTTGTATAGCTTTCGGAACATCATTCCAGCTATCGCCAAAACCAGCATTATATTGAACTGTCACAACCGCCGCCCCTTCGGCTGTTTTTGGCCATGATTTATGAGTAACAACCCCTCGATCGGGGGCCACACGGACGGTGGCAAGATCAAGGCTTTGAACCGTATCGTTTGCATCCACATAATCAATTGAAACCAGACTTTGAAATGGTTCAATATGAAGGAAGGGTGGGAAACAATCATCAAGGGTAATTTCACGAACTTGGGTAATTAACCCGCGCCGTAAGAAATCCTCTACCGCTGAGACAACTCCATAAATTAGGTCATAGATATTAGCGTCCGCGTCCGCTTCCTCAATATTCAGGTTCGCTTTGATCTGCTCAATAGAAACTGGCAACACGTTAGGCTTTGTTACAATCTTCATTTGTTTTCTACCCTTAACTGAAATGTCCGGTCATCGGTGCGCCCGTTGTTTGTCACGATCCGGTTTGTCAACTTGTAAATATCGCCGGGAATACCGCCCTTCACAAAGACCTGTGCAGTGGTGTCATCGTGGGTGCCATTTGCATCAACATTAAAATCCAACTCACCAGCGGGTGATATTTCCCAAACTGAAGTTGATATGACTTCACTGGCGAGTAAATAACCATCCCCGCCATAATCAACCGTGTAATCAACAACGGCATCAGGGTCTTTAATATAAATACCCATTAGCTACCAGCCGCATAAACCGTAGGGGTTACCTTGAAAGCACCGGCGGCATTAATTCCAATATCAAAATTGCCGGATGTGCTGTCAGCCGTTGCCGATGTAGTGGTCGTATTTAAATCAACAAAACCTATTATTTTATCGCTCAGATTATGCTTGATGACCATATATTTTGCTGAGATTGTTACCGCATTGCCGAAATCTATATCTGTAAAATCCCATGCCACATCACCCGCACTTTGAGCTATAGCCAATCCCGCCAAGGCTTGAGCCGCATAATCACCAGAAGCACTTTCTTTGGCGGCTATTGTTACCCATAAATCATCTGTTTGTTGTGCGGGGACCCATGTTTCATCGACAAGGTGAGCCGTAAAAGCATCAGTATCAAGATCAACCGTGCCATTCAGTACAGCCAACATTCCTTTGACCGTCCAATGAAAATTACCTATCATTTTTTTAATTCCTTATGCTATGAGCGTTCTCTGTGACTGTTGTGCATTGAGCGACCTACTGGCCGCCGTAGCGGAAAGTGTTCTATTTGCCGCCGCTGCGGAAATCTGTCTCCGGGGATGCGGCGAAATCAGCGATCCATTGCTAAAGGTTGGCAATAACCCCGCCGCCTGAGCAATTGCCTGACCTAAACTGCCAATGAATGACACTGTGATATTTAATGCGGGGGCCAAACCGTTTGTCGCAGATGACCCAAAGCCAACTGTTTCTGTAAAATTCCCCGATAAATTGATATTTGGATTAATGCCAGCCGTGCCGGATAATCCGACCCCAGCAATTTCAGAGAAGCCGCCGCCTATATTCTGGTTGGGCAATAAACCTACGGCATTCGCGTTTGCTGCAACGGCACTGCCAATAAAACCACTATCAATGGACAATGTTGGCGAAGTACCCACCGCCGAAGCACCACCCATGCCGGATATTTGTACATAATCTAAAACTACATTCGGAAGTATTCCCGATGCGGAAGTCCCTGCTGTTCCTGCAACTTGTGAATAACTTGTTCCAATACTTAAATTTGGTGAAATCCCTTCACCAACTGCACCGCCGGAACCCACAGCCGCAGAATATGAACTTGTTGCTGTTAATGTCGGTTGAAAGCCTGTTGATAGGGCGGTCCCTTGCCCTGCTATAAGGGTACCCCCCCCTCCCACGTCCGCGCCAGCCTGCCCAACCCAGAATGTACCAGGACTGCTTTGGCTATTATACTCAGTTAGTTGCCAGTCTGCCGATCGCGGCAAGAGTGTTATTGCCACGAAGAAAATATCGGCTTCTAGGAATCTTGTGAGGACTGTGGCATGAGATGCAATAGTAAAATTAGCTTTATCTACCAGATTACCTGTTTTCGCCGCAGAACCCGCACTACTACCATCAACAAACGCTTCAAAGGTGGTGCCATCATATACTGTCGATAACCAATAGTCCGTATTTGCAATTAAAGCACCGAAAGATATACCTGTCCAGCTACCTGTCGTCAGCCATGTTTTCGGGTTACCACCACCGTTGACATTCCAATCAAGACTAGGACTATTACCATTAATTGGCCCGGATCCCGAGTCCGTTGGTAAATTTGGCGCACGCATGACGGCACTTAGTGTAAAATCCTGGGTTATTCCATTCCAGCCCAGATCAGCCCTCTGGTTTATGCCATTAAATCGCATCCCTCCACCCATGACGCCGCTTACTGTGGTTGGGGAGCCAATAAGGACCAGATCACCATTACCCGAAGAATCAACAGCGCTACCCATATGAAAAACACGTTCATAATCCGACCAAACCGCATTGCGCCCAAATGCCGCCGTTACTGCGGGTTGTTCAACCTGTGCATCATCAACCGCTAGATATAATTTATTCAATACCGTCCCCAGGGACGGATATTTCGTCCAAATTACGAATGTTTCAGCGACAGAGTCCCACGCGACGAGATCGATCGACAGGCGTATCGTGAAGGCACTATCAAGATAGACCCGAACATTACCCCCATTCGCCGCCGCCTTGGTGAACCACTCAGATTTTGTGGCTGGGGCAAGACAGGTTTGTGTGATTAGGGTACGATAATCCGTCAGTACGGAAGCCACCCCCGTGTTATTCTGAAATTCCTCGCTATAAGTGATTGCCATCAGGCGAGTCCCTCTTACATATTAGGGACAGGTGGTGCGGATGCCAAAAGGCCGCCGAGTGTGTTCATGTAATCCAAAAGCTGTTGAGTTTCTGCTACGACATTTATATCCAACAGGCCGGGATTCGCCGTATCCCAATCAATAATTGCTTGCAGATTTGCAATCCGCCCAACAGTATCGCCGCTGAGCTTCTGCATCGTATCAAACATCTGCTGATAATGGTCAGCGACTTCAGACGTAATATTTTTTGCTTTTGTGAGAGCTAGTGATTTTAAAGCCATCTTTAATCCTTTTTATAAGTATATTCGTTATCCGTCAGATACGAATTATAACAATGCCGATCTTCTAAAAAAAATATGAGGTCGATCATATGATAAACCGTCGAAGCCCACCAACGCTCATAAAGCCATGCCTCATATGAACGGGCTGAAAATGTCTGGTCACGGTTGCCTTGGCCTATGAATGAATTAAAGACCTGAGATAATGCACCAAGGCGATATGTGAAAGAGCCGCGCTTCATTTCAATCACCTGTAATAAAAAATAGCGGCACAAAGGCCGCCAAGTTGGGGAGGAAACTTATTTATTTTTGTTTTGCAGTGTTCTTCTTCACATCAGCAAGAGCGGCTTTTTCAGCAGCGGCAGCGGCTTTTTCAGCAGTTTTAGCATCCGCAACGGCTTGTTTCTTGTCTTTTTCAGCAGTAGCTTCGGCTTCTTTGACAAGATCAGTTGCAACAGATTCAGCTTCTTTATCAGCAGCTTCAGCAAAACCCGCTTTAATTAATGCTTTAACATCTTTTTTGGACATTTCGGTCACTTGACCAGGGCTTAAGGCACTATTTTCATATGCCAAGCCGGTTAATAGTTTCACTTTCATTTTTCAAACTCCAATAATGGGAAAAATTTATAGGGGGCAAACATATAGCCCACCCCCTAATGAGTTAGACGGCAGCCATTTTCAGGGATTTAACAGCTTCAGGAAGCAACAGTTTGCCATCGGTCCGTTTGTTCATACGGAAACCAACTTGACCACTCCCTGCATACAATTCATTCAAGCGTTGCATGGAAATTCCAACACGGTCCTGAATGCGGTAATACGAGAAGTCACCGAAAGCCATCACCAGCGCATTAGCAGCAAATCCGGCTACATCATCAGAGATAGCGACTGGACGCCCCAATAGAGTATCTGGCTGACCAGCAACAAGCCCCGGCTGCCAGACATACTGACCATTACTGTCCTTCAACTTACGAATTGCTTTTGCAAGCGTATCGTTGAACATGAACGTTCCGTTTCTGCGATATGCGCGCTTCAAGGAATGAAACAGATCAATAAGTTCGTCTGTTGTAATGGCAGAAGTAAGTGCGGCTGTGTGACCAACTTCCGCAGACGGAATTACACCAGTAGGCTTATTTGTACCATCGCCGACCACAAAAGCTGTTTCTTCAGCATTTCCGAATGAGCGTTGGAAAGCACCGGTAATATATGATTGCATATCAAAGAAAGCATCCTGAAGAAGTTCTTCAGAAATTTTAATGATACGACCAAGCTTAAAGGCATCAACAGTGACCTGACCAAATGCTGAATCACTTTCTGGATAAGTTCCATTTTCAAGCATCCAAGCCGCCGCCCCAGCATCCGTTTCGATAGGAATTTTACGATCACTACCCGAAGTCACAACTGATGCAAGCATCCGCATAATATTCTGGTTTTCAAGAGATTGAATGAGAGTAGTTTCATATTCTACCGGAACCAAATGGCCACCTTCAGTGGTAACACCGGTATTTAAAACCGCAACAATATCGGCTGGCAGCCCATGAGGGCCAACCCGAACAAATTGTTCAAACCCTGCCATATATTCAGGGGTAGCAAGCGGATTTGTCACTTCTTCTGTGCCGCCTGTATTACCTTCAACAGCCACAGCACCCTGTGCATCAAGCTGTTCGATACGTTGGGCGCGGTCAAGCTTAGCCTGTACGTCCAACATATCATTGTCAATTTTATCAAATGTAATGACTTCTTCTGGTGTCATTTCACGGTTAGCTTTAGCGGCAATATCCACGATTTCGCGGGCCTTCGCCAATAGTTCGCCCTTTAATTGGAGCAATTCAGCAATTGTCAACATGGTTGAATCCTTTTGTTTGCTGGTTTCAAAAAAAAAGCCTCCCAATTATGGGGGGCTTTTTTACGTAGACCCGCTTGGCCTAGCGTTTGGTTAGCAGTTTTTAACGTTCGTGAAGTTGAACACGTCTTTCTGCATATTTTCTTGCCAAAAATTCACGATTTTCCGCGCCATCAACTTCAGTAAGATCCGGGCCAGGAGATTTAATTTCTGGTGTATGTTTAAATTTAAAACGGTCAAGGTCGCTGTATGCTGCTATTTTATGACCTTCATCAATTTCAGTGATAAACCCCGCTTCAAGGGCATCTTCAGCCCCATACCAGGTTTCCGCATCCATAGCGGCAATAACCGTGTCATAATCCATTCCGGAAAACTCGGAATAAATACGGGCCATTGTTCCAGCCAACTTGTCCAACACATCCGCCTGACCCCGCATTTCGGAAGCATCACCAATAGCAAACCCCCAAGGGTTATGGATCATGTAAAAGGCATTTTCTGCCATGTGAACAGTTTCACCGGCCAAGGCAATAATTGACCCCATAGAGGCAGCAAGACCGTCAATATAAACTGTGATTGATGCTTTATGCCGTTTCAGTGCATTGTAAATAGCAATTCCATCAAAAACGGATCCGCCTGGCGTATTCAGGCGAAGATCAATTTTTTCAACATCAAGTGCATTAAGTTCATCAACAAAATCTTTGGCGGATATGCCCCATACCCCGATTTCATCATAAATCATAATTTCAGCATGGTTAGCCATACCAACCATTGAAAACCAACTTTTATTCTTCATTTTCTTGCCTTTCAGCTTGCCCATTGTCCATATTCATGGGCGTTAAAAATACTTCCAAACCTTCTACCTTGTTCAAATCTTCATACTCTCGAACTTCGTTTCGACTTAACCAACCATTTGTAATAGCTTTTACATATGCTTCATTGCGACTTTCAGTGTCACCTCTTAAAAGAGCATTAAAATTAAATTTTGCTTTATATGTTAGGCGCTCTGTAGGGGTTAACAGATCGCGGCTAATAGTTTCTTCTATTCTTTTAAGCCAAGGCCCAAGAGAATGAACAACAAATTCAATTGCTTGATGTTCTATGTTTGAGAACGTGGCCCTTTCTAAGTCGCCTATCATATGAGGAGGTACGCGGTATCGTCCTGCTATTTGTGTGATTTGCAATTTATGATTTTCTATAAATTGATATTTTGTAGGATCACCTTTTAGTAATTTAAAGTCCTGCCCAGCATCAAGAAAAACTGTTTCGCCCGCATTGTCCGAACCAGAATAAAGGCTGGCAAATTCCTTTTTTAGAATCTTTAGAGCATCGGGGGTAAGGCCAGATTCCCCAGTTGTTACAATGCCCGAAGGGATGGCCCCATTTTTATACATTTTACCTGTGGCGCGCTCCGCAGCCATCAAAATTCCAATAGCCTCTTTGCTGAGATCAACTGGCGGCAAGCCTTGAAGACCGTTTGCACTAAATCCTATATTTCTCCATATATCCCTCGATGCTAAAGTTTCGTTTCCATCAAGGTCATAAAATAAATTACGGGTTTCTTTGTTTTGAAGCATCCTTACCCGCCAAGGCTCAATTGGTTCAAGTTCCCCAATTTGCCCGCGCCGGTCGCGGTGAATTCTATTATAATCTGTGCCGCCCAAGCCAAGATTGACCATTATCATTTGTTTGTAATCAAAGGCTGTAATATTGGGATTGGGCAAATCATGCAGTAAACTATATAAAGGGTGATCTATCGCTTTCTGAGTGTTCCCATTTTTATCCGTTTGAAGAAGATGAATAGGTAATTGAGCAATACTTTCTGATAATACCTTTATACAAGAAAAGACGGCGGATACTTTTAAAGCGGTTTTAATATTCACCACTTCCCCGGAATATGCCGGACCAGCGCCGAACGCTTCCAATAGCCAAGGATCAGGATTTGCAAGAGTGCTTGTCGCTCCAAATATTTTATCAAATATCATTGATTACCCCTTCTTGGGCTTTGATAAAACAATAGCCAAACCCAATAAAAGAAAGCCGACAACCACAAAAGCCACTGGAGGGAAGACCACCCATAATCCATAGCCAATCATACCCAAACCAACCAAGCCAATGAGATCAAATACTAAGTTATTCTTCATCATTTTTATCTTCCAGTGCCAGAAGTTCATAAACCGACAAAGTGGGTTTATCATCATGCCGCGTCATGCGATCCAGCGCCATTAACAGCGCAACCATTCCATCAATCTTTTCAGGAGATTTATTTTTTGCCGGTTTTAAATTCCCGGCCTCATCTTCTTTAACAACCAGATTGCCAGCCATCCACGTTAGGACCGGATCACCGCCATGATTCAGACCACCAGACAGCACCAGCCGTTCAAGCTCTTTCAATGGCGGCGACATGGATGCAAAGCCCTGCCCCATCGGAACCATCTTGGCACCATCATCAACCAGATCATTTACAAGCTGTGAGGAATTCCACCGATCATAAGCAATTTCCCGAATGTCATATTTTTCTGCTAGTTCGCCAATATCACGCTTTATAAAATTATAATCTGTTACATTGCCAGGAGTTAATGTCAGCAGACCATCCCGCGCCCAAACATCATATTGAACCTTGTTTTTTTCAACCCGTTCCTGAACCCTATCTTCAGGCAAATAATAACGGGTTATGACCTTAACCCCATCTTCACACGGAAAAACCAGCGAAAGGGCTGTAATATCCTTGGTCGATGCCAGATCAAGCCCGCCATAACATTCTTGCCCGGCCAAGGTTTCAGGGTCAAATTCTTCCCCGCATCCCTTCCAGGCTTCCGAATTCATCCATAATGAAGCGGAATCCATCCAAACATTCAGATGTTTGGTCATAAAGTTATTCAAGGCTTGCGGCATGACCCGCGCTTTTTTTGCCAATCTTTCCAACTGGCTTAATTTCAAGGACACATTTAAGTTTGGGTTTGCTTTTGCCCAGGTTAACAAATCAAAAGGGTCATCATCTTCATCTATTGTGAAGATTGTTCCAAAATAAGTTTCATCTTCATGGCCGCCCAAAAGTATGGCTTTTAAATATTCTACCTGTTCATAGCAGATACCCTGCTTATTAAATCCGGCGGTGCTAATTCCCCAAAGCATCGGCTGGGATCGTGAGCCGGTGCCGGTGTCCAGAACATCCCACACATCACGTGTTTTATGTGCGTGAACCTCATCAACGGCGGCAAAATGGACGTTCAAACCATCCAAAGTATGAGCATCAGAAGAAAGTGGGGTGAAGTTTGACCCTGTTTTTTCCTGAGTAATTGCAGTTTTTAGGGCTTTAACTCCAAACTTCTTACGAAATTTCGCCGACTTCTTGACCATTTTGGCCGCGTCATTGAAAACAATCTTCGCCTGATCGCGTGTTGTGGCAGCGGAATAGGTTTCAGCGCCTTCTTCCCCTTCAACAAATCCGGCATATAATGAGATAGCCGATGTTAATAATGATTTCCCATTCTTCCTGGGGACCAAAATAAATACTGTTCTGTATCGTCTGGTCTTATCATCATTGCGTAACCAACCAAATGGAACGCCAACAATAAATTTTTGCCAAGGCTGAAGTTTTAATAATTCTTTCCGGGCGGCCCATTCCCCTTTGATGTGGGGCATGAGTTGAACAAAGTTTACAGCCTTATAAGCCGCCAGTGCGTCCCAATGATATGGGAATTCATTATCATTTGCCGCCCAGCGTTCTAGGTCATCAAGTTGTCGCTGACAGGCAGCCCGGTGTATTTCACAAGCGGGGATATCACCAACCGATACCCCCAAACAATATGAAGTAATTTCATCAGTAAGGGCGCGAACTTTAACCGAAAGGACGTTTTTCAACTATAAACATCCCAATCCGATTCTTCTTTATCATTCGGATTATCTTTTACTTCAATTTTAGTCCGGGCGCTGGGTGTCATGCCAAATTCAGTTAAGAATTTGTACATCAAATCAATAGCTCTATTGGCTATGGACAGATGTGGATTCTGGTAATAACCACCTTTAGCGCCCTTTAATACAACGCCTTTCTTTTTTATATTATTTTCTGAAGTAACCCACCTACCCCAAGCCTGACAATATGCAGCCAGCGCCGCACGGTCTATATTTGTCAAAAGACCAAGAACATAAAGTTCTTTGCTTATTCTTTTCCATTCGGTTTTTGCTGGACCAGACAGATGGGCCGGACATGAAGGTAATTTCTTTTTTGGCTGTGGTTCACTTTTATTTATCTTTCGCTTGCCAGGATTGCCATTCAAAAGGTGGACATTGGAAGGTTTTTTCTTTGCCATTTTTCTAACCTTTCCTATTTCACCACCCCTACCTCAGATTCGCGGTTACGTAAGAAACACCACACACGCGGTCCCTGAAGGGTCGCTCTATAGAGATTTGACCGCCCCCCCGTAGGGGTAGGGCTTTGATAAGTGAGTTTTTGACCATAGTGTTCAAAAAATATGATGGCCTTGTATGGGCTTTATATGGACACTGAGAGCTATGTGAGTTTAGCGTTTCCGCTTCTTTCTATTACCAAAGCCACCATCTTCCTTGGCGGTTTTCTGATTATGATGTGTGGCACATAACGGCTGCCAATTTGTCTTATCCCAAAAGGCAGGGTCATCGCCCTTCTTTGGCTTCCTATGATCAACTACCTTTGCGAAGATTACCTTGTCATCATATCCACACATGACACAGAAGGGGTTTAACCTGAGAAACGCTTTACGTTCCTTATCCCACCGCGCACCGTATCCGCGTTTGTGTCTGCTACCCCTGCGGGCTTCTGATACCTTGCGGCGTTGCTTACGGTGCTTGTCACATGCCGAGCCACCGCTTACCAACTCAGGACAACCGGGTGTGGTGCATGGGTGTGGTGGCGATGTGGGCATGTTGTAGTCTTTTGAATTAGGCATAAAAAAAGCCCGAACCTGTGAGGGTTGGGCTTTGGAGACAACTATAAAATCATCAATATTGAGACACGTTAAGGTACTGTCAATAACAAGTCAACAGCAAAAAAATGTTATTCTATTTTATTCAAATATGCAAACTCCCCAAACAACTCAGTAGATTTCCTATTATAAGCCGTTGCGGCCTTATGCCTGCTTCTAAAATACCCTAAGAAAAGTTTTTTCTTTTTATGAGTTATTACCGCCGCCCATCTATTGGCCTGTTTATTAAAATAAACCCCTCTATATCCGGATGAGTTGTTAGCGCTCAGCTTGCTATTAGCTAAATTAGCAGATGGAATCTGTCTTTTAAAAATTCCTGTGTTATTTCACTCATCGCTTCCCACCCTTCACATAACATTCCACCAACGCATCCAATCCATTCAGTATTGCAAATTCTACCTTATCCCAGATTTCCTGTTCTTCGGCTTGTTCGTATGTCATATGTTTCGCGTTATTTTTCATTCAGACATTCCTTTCCGCCGCCAATAATCAAATTGGACCACCTTCTGCCTCAATGAGTGGCTCAAACAGAGCAGCTCTAGATGGTCGTCTTTAGTGGCTACTGCTGAATATTTATCCAATTCCCCAATATATTCGGAGAGCATCCATATAGAGCGCTTGAATTTAAATTGTTGGTGTTCCGTTTGCTTATAAAAACCCCCCATATCAGATATTGGCGTAGACGATGTGCCTGATAACCTAAGAGCATGTTCTAATGTAAATGCTTCTACTAGATGGTCGTTCTCCAGAGCCAATATCAGACCTGCTTTTAGTTCCTCCACAGTTAATCCACTGGCTGCGCGTTCTGCCCATTCCAATATTTCCCCTAATTTACCCATCGCTTCCCACCCTTCACATAACATTCCACCAGCGTATCCAGCCCATGCAACAGATGCCACAGTCCGGGATTCTTCTGCTTGCTGTTAATCCAATGAGGCAATTCACCGTAACAGGCCACGTTAAGCACCTCTAGACGGGCGGCGGCGGTCATAGCTTTGCACCCTTCCCGATACCGCGCGGTGGCACGAATTGCCGCATCTTCATCATTAAGGTGGAAAACTTCCATATTTGTCCGATCAACAAATTCCTGCTGGCCCGATCCACACATCCCTATCGACCTCATACCTGAAAAGTTCCTGAATTTATCCAGCGCAATTCCCACATCATGTTGCCGGATCGTTATAATCTGCCGGGCGAACAACACCCCAAGCGGGTACTCGGCATATTTGACCGCTATCTCTTTTTCGTCAATATAGCTTATGAAACGGGGAACCTTACCATCCCAGATTAAACGCGCTTGAAGCAAACCCGCTTTCTTCAACAGCCCATTGAATGTCCCAGGGTCATACGCCTTACGCCCTTCCCTCGTGGTGGGTCGTTTCTTCATATCCTTACCCCGTTTTCTTCCCTTAATCGCCATGCTCAGCTATTTCCTTTCAGTTCCCTCAGATATTCCAGCACTTCAGCTATTTCCTGTTTACGAGTCATAACGGATCCTCATCGCAGCTATACCTCGGTTGTCTCTTTCTGCCCGGCTCGCTTTCGGCTATCTGCCGCTGTAAATTGGCTCGGCGAAATTCATCTTCATTGTTCGGTGTACGCACCTCTCGTTTACGCTCAACCGTTGTGATCCACTCCATCCATTGCAGCACTGGTCCGTCACCTGCTTCTTTTGGCTTTGGCCCGTGCCAGCACCTAGAAACCGCATCAGGGTCTTGTTTGTTGGTCAGGCAGATTATCCGGCATTTATGCTCTATGTTCACGATTTCTCCAACATTCTGCCAAGCAAATTCATCTTGTGCTTGAGTTTGTAATTCACCGGGTAAATATATTTCTGCAATAATTGATCTGTCGGAAAGAATTGCCCCTCGTCTTTCATCAATAAATTTTTGATACCCTGCTCTATTGCAAAATATCCATAGCCGCTTTCATGCAAAAACTTGGCTGTAAGTTTGAGAAACATCTTCAAATCACTGTCGCTCATCCTCTGTGTGGGCCGCTTGACCTTCAATGCACCAACCAGCACGTCAATGGATTTAATCGGGGCCGGTTCAAGTGCCGCCATGCCCTGAATGTACGTCTTACCCCATAGCTCAATATCCTGTTCGGGAATTTTGGGTAATTTATAATCTTGCGGATCGGCGTAATGGCTGGTCATGGATTCATGCAACCTCACTATCTCGTTCAGCGATGATTTCTGCTGTGATGTCAATGACGGAAGTTCCGCCACCCCCTGATGGCCTGTTTGGATTGTTGCCGTTACCACCACGCCACTCGGCAGCGTTAAGTACCCAACTTCGCCATGTGGCAAGCCAATCCCGCTTGATGGCATTGCTGCCTGATTTTGCTTTCCAGTAGTTTGTGAACTTCTCAAACTCAATTTCAATTTCTGGTTTGGTGAATTCCTTCCCGATGGCATAGGCAAGATATTTTTCAGGCAGATGCCAATCTTCTCCGAACTCTGCATCAATTCTTTTTCCACGATTTAAACCTTTCTGCTTACTGGATTTTGAACCGCTGTTTTTGGATAATGATTTATCATTATCTTTTATATCTGTTCTGCTCTGTTCTGGGGCCGTTACAGTAACGTTTCTGGAACGTTTCCTCTTAGCTCTATATTTCTTTACTCTTTCCGTGGAAGTATCTGATTTATATTGCTTTTTCTTCCATTGAGGAATGTGAAACGTTTCACCAACCGTTTCAATCAACCCAACTTTTTCTAAAACATGAAACGCAGATGAAACGCTACTTTTTGTTTCACGTAACACAAATGAAATTTCAGAGATTTCACCTAGATTTCCACCCTCCTCACGCTCTGCTGCATAGCAAAGGCAGTTGATGTAAAAACGGTATATTTCAGGTTCTAACGTTTGAACTATCGGATCATGTAATATCTTCGCATGTAATCGAAACCAGAGCATCTTCACCCCCACCAAGCTATTGAAATGAACACCGCATAGGCCAAGATAGCCACCACCCATGACAGGCGGTTATTCTCGCTCCACGCGTAGGCAATCAGATAGACCACGGGGATAATCATCACCGATATGATAAAGTCGATGGTGAAGCTACCAAGCGCGATGAACCAGTTGAATAATGCGGTCATTCCGCCACCGCCTGATCTAATTTTGTATGGATTTCAACTGTTGAAAACATGCCCTGCTCATTAGCAATGCGCTTCTGTGCAATTTCAATGTATTCGGGCTTAAGTTCACAGAGTATCGCGTCCATTTGCAGACGGTCTGCGACAAGGGCCGTGGTGCCGGCACCGCCGAACGGGTCTAGGACTATTCCATCTTTGGGGCATCCCGCTTTAATACAAATTTCAGCAAGTTGCGGCGGAAATGTTGCGAAATGAGATTCTTTAAAGTTCGCGGTTGATATCCACCACACGTTCTTCAGCGTGCAACCGTTCTCTGCTTGCTCTTGACCACTCATATTATCCCAACGATCATTAAAACCCGCGTGTCTTCTGCTATGACCACGTTGCTTGTCTTTCTTTCCGCCTACCGCCTTCATATTTCCATTAGATTTATTATGAACGCGACCTGACCCTTCTTGGTTGGCTACATCTTGAGTCCACCTTTCCAAGCTGCTCGGTGTTGGGGGCATACGAACAGCATCCGCGTTGTAGAAATATTTTGCTGATTTGGTGAGTAGAAATATTTTTTCATAGGCCACAGCGGGGCGGTCTTTAATGCTTTCTGGCATCGGGTTTGGTTTGGCCCATATAATTTCAGAACGAACCCACCATCCATCATCTTGAAGCGCAATAGCAATTCTACTTGGGACCATGCAAAGGTCTTTGGCCTTCATGTTTCCCTGTATGGTAGAAAACGGCTTATCAACAAACCCTCTGTCATCGTTGGCTATATCCGCTGCCTTTCTTCCATTTGGCGTTGATGCATAACAATCACCATAATTAAGCCATACCGTGCCTTCTGGTTTTAAAACACGGCGGATTTCTCGAAATAAATCTATTAAATTTGAGATATGTTCCTCAAGAGTAGGTTCCATGCCCCATTGACCCTCAACGCCATAATCCCGCTGACCCCAATAAGGGGGACTAGTCACAACGCAATCAACAGAATCGGATGGCATGGACTTTAATATTTCAAGACATTGGCCTTGGTATATTCTAACAGTCATTTCACCACCTCAAGCTTTCGCGTGGATGGGGGGCGTTTGCTTGTATAGCCACCGCCTAACAAGCTATCATCGTTCATATGACCAACAGGTCTGTCTCCCAACAACGCAGTCACTTCCTTAACGCCTATGTGCAAGTTACCGTTCTGGGAATCAAGCTGATATACCCTGTCAGCGTTACATACATCAGAGACGATAAAGCATTCAATTAGTTCATCAGAATAGATCCTTAAACCGCCATCTTCTGCTATACATATACAAACTCTATTCACACCCTCACCCCTCTATCTTCATAAAACGCCCTCACCGACCCCGAATACTGCTCAGGAATACCACCTCTACTCACCAACGCCCGAACGCTCTCTATATTCAGCCCTGCTACCCGCGCTACATCGAATAGGCTGGTGTCTGTATTATTCATGGCCTTGATAAGATTGCCACTTTTTATGATCGGTTTGCCTCTCGGAACGTAAACATAGGGAACCGTCACCTTTTCCTGATCATCTTTATTGTTATTCTTTGGCTTTTTATGGTTCGGGTTCGGCGGGACTTTGTGTTTCAGTGCGGTGCGCATATTGGCAACCGAGGCAATGGTTCGGAAGTTTCCAAATTTCTTATTTAGCTTTACGGCTATAACCTCAAGATTTGTATAGGCTGGAAAAGATGCCGCATATTCCTTCTCACCCAGTTCATACGGTAGGCACTTCATATTTCTATCCCCCAACCGGTTAGCGTAGCCGCCACCTCATCAACCGATCGACAAACCATATATCTATCATGTGGCTCAACCAGCGACCTATATTCTGCTTCAAACTCTTTTTGGACTTTGCTCTGATATGTTTTTGAATGAAATGCCGTTTTTGCCAGCTTTAATTCAATAAACGCCACGCTGTTATCGGGCAGGATAAAAATATAATCCGGCACCCCCACAAGGACACCCATACGCTTGAGCCTCGCCCCTTCACGGGCATTGCGCTTGCCCCCGTTCGGGCTGTGCCACCACATAACATCAAATGCGGAAAGTCTCAGAAAATCCGCCACGGCGATTGACAAATCATCTTCGTAATGTTTACTCATAATTATTCACCAAGTTTAATTGGGGCTGGATTAAGGCGTGTTCGTACAGGTCAATAAGCGCATCCTGTTCCTGCCGTTCGTAATCCTCCATCTTGCGCCGCCTTACTATCTGGCGCATGATTTTTACGTCAAATCCCGATGCCTTGGCCTCTGAATAAACGTCTTTAATATCATCGGTGAGATTCTTCTTTTCCTCATTCAACCGTTCGATTCTTTCCACAAATGACCGCAATACATCTTGTGAAATTCCGCCTGTTTCTGTCATATCAATCCCTTTAAATAATCGTCAAATTCGTTTGATTTACTTATCAATTCCTGACCTGTAGCGCGGAAAATCGGGCTGAGTTTCATCTTCTCATATTTATCAATATTTCCATCTTCCAAAGCTTGGGCTAATTTTAGAAGCGTCCGCGCCAGTTCCGTTTGTAATTGATTTGATGATGGGGACTCATGTTCTTCTGCCCTTGCAACAGACAACCCCGCAGGGGATAAAATGGCGTCCGTGAAAGCACTATCTAGTACCTTCATATACAGAAGCATCATGGGCCATGTGGGATGTGACCCTTTAACATCTAAATGACTTTGAATTGTTGGTTTCGGTATGCCCGTTATCAGGGACAGGCTGGTAATGGTATGAGCTTTTCCGGCTGTGTTATATCCAACAAAATGAGCAAAAACGCTCTTAAAGTTGCTCATTCGTTCTGCTGATGTTGTCATATCTTTCTGGCCTTTGTTGGCTTATTCTTAAAAAATCAGGACGGGGCTAAATCGCTAAATATGCCCCGTCCCTTTTTAGTTTCCACGGCGTACAAAAGGGTTTTGCTCAAACCGTGGTAGGAAGTCTTTGCCGGGTGACTGTTGGGGGGCAATCACCCGGCGGTTTCCGAAAATTTGCGTGATGCTTGTCATCGGAAAACTGGTTTTAGGCGGAAAGTTCTATTCCGTAAAAATCGTTTGGAGTAACTAGCCCATCAGTTACAGAATAGATTTTCTCATAATGGAGTTGAGTAGGCTTAATAGATCCACTCACCCATTTAGAAATATTACTCTTTCCGGTGCCGACCAAATCCGCGAACGCTGAATAGGTCAAATCGTTTTTTTCTATGTAATCTTTTAATGTCATAGTCACGATAGTGTCAAATTATGCAACTTATGTCAAATTATTTATGTCAAACATTGCAACTTACTTTTATATTAAAAAATGGAACAATATAAATATGAAGAATCAACTCAAAAAAATTAGACTATCAAAGAAACTTTCTCAGGAAGAACTAGGCGAACTTGTTGGAGCTGAAAAAAGTCAGATTTCCAAACTAGAATCGGGGAAAACAAAACTTCATTCAGGATGGATTGAGAAACTTTCGATTGTACTTAATGTTTCCCCCGCTGATATTCTCGGGGAAGATATGGATTTATCATTCCTTGTCTATCAAGCCCCTCTCATATCATTTGTTCAGGCTGGGGACTTCACCGGAGTTTTTGATCCTTACGAAAAGGGCGACTATGCCGAATTGGTGAACACCGCCCATGACAAGCGAACCGTGATAGCCTTAAAGGTGTCAGGTGATTCAATGGATAGGTTCGCGCCAGACGGGGCAACCATTATTGTTGATTATGCTGACAAAGAACTGGTTGACGGGCGGCTCTATGTGATCCGACTGAACGGGGATAATGAAACCACCTTTAAAAAATACCGCGCCGCGCCGCCGCGCCTTGAGCCTTACTCAACCGGAGAATATGAAACCATCTTCCCAAAGGGCGACATGGAAGTCGTGGGCCGCGTGGTAGAAGCAACTATAAAAGCACCTTAAATATAACTGATATAATAGCAATCGTTGAAAGCAGTTATTAATATGAATAAAAAAAAGCCCCCTAAAAATCAAAGGGTTTATGTGGCGGGTCTTGATGATGATGATCTAGCATTAACTGTTGCGGCGTGTGCGACCAAAGGGGGAAAGTGTAAAATTGTGCCTTATGAAAATATATGTAAAGTTTATATAATTACTGGCATTATATTCAAAGATGAAGATTATGTTGGATTTATAAAGCCTGGCACTGCCAAAACCCTCATTAAACGAAAAAACCTAGGTTTTAATCTTAGCGCAAAGATTGATGATTTTACCATATCAAGTAGATGGAAAGATAAAAGGTGGTTGCGGTTAATAGTCGAATACTAAATTATCAACACCGCACCCGCTACAAAAACCGGGAGCATTCCTCAGAAGAACCATGAAGGACGAAGCCCGGCTTTTGGTGGCAGTTGCCCGTATCGATGGCGAATACAGCGAAGGGGAACCGCCGCCCCGCTACGTCCTACACCGATCTAAGGATTGGTTCAGACGCAAACACAACGGGCTTTCACCGTCCATTACCATAACAGCCTCCTGATATTCAGATTAACAGGATCATTCCTCTATATTAGCATCACCCTTTTACCCCCGATCCCGCCTGTTGTAAATAAAATATGTCAAATATTGCAACTTTATACTTGACGATAGTGTCAAAATTTGCAACAGTTATCTCACCAACCTAGATTGAAGCACTCCCCCGCCGCGATACGTCCGGTCGATGTGAGCCGCAAGAAACTGAGTTGGTTTAACTGAGGTAATGAGGTGGAAATATGGAATTATTCTCTGTAGAGCAAAGTGATTTTATGACTAATAATATCAGCCGGGACATTGCTGTTAAGGCCGCTTTCCGGGATGGTTATGACACGATAGCCCACCATTATGGATATATTCTGGTGTTGTTAATTGATGAGGATCGTGAAGAACGGCTTAAAAAGAACTACTACTGCGCCATAAGCCCAACAGGTTTCTACTATTCAGTCCCCGGCTACACTTACAAAGCCATGTCCCGTCCTGATTTCTTGGCCTTTGTCAATCAAATCGAAGATGGCAAGCATGAGGGGGTACTGTGGATATGAAACTTCTCAAGCAAATCATAAATCTCATCCGCTTGCAAAACAGCACCGATCCTTACGACAAAGGAATCTGCACCCACCTTTCTGTCAAGCCGGAAGAACGCCAAGCGGTCAAAGCATGTCATGTGTGTAAGAAAATAACAGGAACAGAGGCAAACTTATGAATAAAATCACACAAAGCGAATTTATTAAACTTATTAAATCCGGGGAAAAGCTGCCGGATAACCTGTCCGTGGGTGGCTCCCTCGATCTGAAAGGTACCGGCATCACGGAACTGCCGGATAACCTGTCCGTGGGTGGCTCCCTCGATCTGAAAGGCACCGGCATCACGGAGCTGCCGGATAACCTGTCCGTGGGTGGCGGCCTCTATCTGAGAGGCACCGGCATCACGGATGTTTTATATATAGATAAAATAGGAGGTAACAACCGACCTGCCTATATCCTCAAAAATCAAGGAGTTACAAAAATATCATGCGGTTGTTTTTTCGGTACCGAACATCAAGCTTTAAAATACATTGCCTATAAAAACAATTATTCCGACGAAGAGCTAAAAGCCGCATTTAAGAAATTTAACCAGAAATTTAAAGGGTAATGCAAATGATTATATACGGCGTCAAGTTCCACATACGCGACCTGATCTATACCGTACTGGTGACTACATATATTTACGGTTTTATGTGGATGGCTTTGGCTGTCACATTGCCGCTTGAACAAACCATTATTGAGGCAAGAAACAAATGAGCGAAGTAGCAACCATAGGCGATAACAACCCACCGGATGAATTTACCATCATATCCGGTGAAATTAATGATCTGTATGATGAAGCAAAGCTGTGGATAGATGGCGATCCGATCACCACACAGGGCCAAGCTGACCAGATAACCAAACTGCTTGCCATGATTAAAGCTGCCGCAAGAAAGGCCGAAGAACATCGGATTTACGAAAATACTCCGTTTGATGAGGGCAAGAAAGCGATCCAAGCCAAATATGCCCCATTGATAGCCAAGACCAAGGTAACCACGGGAAAGGCTGTTCTGGCTATGTCTGCCTGTCAGGATACGCTTACACCTTGGAATCAGAAGCTCCAAGCCATAAAGGATGAGGAGGCCCGTAAAGCCCGTGAAATAGCCGAGGCCAAAGAACGCGAGGCACAGGAAGCTATCAGAGCGGCAAATCTTGAAGAACGGGAGGAAGCCGAAAAGCTGATTGTTGAAGCGAATAAAGCCAAGGCCAAAGCAAAGGCAATCGCCAAGGATAATGTCAAGGGTATGCGCACCGTCTGGGAAACCACCATAACCGACCCCGCCGCCTGTTTGCGCCATTATTATCAGACAAGGCCTAATGATATGGTCGCTTTCGTGCGCGGCCTTGCAGAAACAGACGTAAGGGCCGGGATCCGGACTATCCCCGGCTGTGAAATTAATTCAAAGAAAGTAGCAAAATGACAGATAACAGTTATGCAGATTTTGCATTGGCACAATCAGAAATGAAAAACGCCGAATTAAATAGGATTAATCCGCACTTTAAATCAAAATATGCGGATTTAACGGCTGTTCGGGCCGCAACTTTGCCAGCTTTAAACAAATATGGTTTTGCGATTATTCAAAATCCAACCATGCAGGATGGTATTTTTATTCTAATTACGCAAATTGTCCATAAAACAGGGGACGTAGTTGCCCGAAGTGAGTATCCGCTTCCATCGGGACTTACTCCACAAAAGCTTGGCTCAGAGCTTACCTACGCCAGAAGATATGCGTGGTCATCAATTTGCGGGATTTGCGCGGATGAAGATGATGACGGGAATAATGCGGAACAAAAAAAACAACAAGCCACACCAAAAAACGATAATACTGACCAATGGCACGGGCCATTAGATAGAATTTCTTTAGCGCGGGCATTAACTAATTTAGCAAACGAACTAAAGAAATTGGGCCCAAAAGATACCCTCGAATTCCTTGATAGTCTATTTATAGACAATAAGGCGGCCCTCAATCAAGCTAAGAAAGACGCTCCGAAATGGCACACTGCTGCTTTAAAGGCAAAATCAGAGGCAACAATCCGCATAGGCTCATTCCCCGGCGATGATCCGTTCGTCCTACCGCCAGTTGATCAGCCAACAGGTGCGGAGCAAGCCGCGCAATGAGAATACGGGACAAACAACATCTGGAATGTGTCCGGTCACACGACTGCCTGAATTGCAGGACGGATTACGGCGTTATTCCACATCACTTGCTTAAATGCCCTGACCAGAAAAAAGGCACAGGGCTAAAATTAGGTGATAATTGGACTATACCGCTTTGCTGTCTTTGCCACGGTGCTTTGCACGCCGCAGGGAGCGAAGTTAAGTTTTTCGGTGTCGAAGGGGCCAAGACCGCGATCAAGGTAGCTCAAGACCTCTGGCGCAAGATTGAGGAGGTAAACGCGGCAACAGAATTAACCAAACAATCACAAGAATTGGGGCTTGATCCATGTTAGTTCACTTGAAAAAGCAATATGATGGGTCTTTTCAGCCCGCAGATCAAGAAGCCGCAGAATGGGCGGTCAAACAAAAGACGGGTGTTGTTGTCTATGCGGATTTTAGGAAGCGTAGAAATTATGAGTTCCACAAAAAATATTTCGGCATGTTGAATATTGCCCACCAGAATATGCCTGAGAAGTTTAACGCGGAATATCCCACTATGGAAAACCTGAGAGAAGCCGTTCAGATTGCCGCCGGGCACTATGAAGTGATCTGCCTTTTGAACGGCAGAAAGGGTCTGAAATCAAAAACAATCAGCTTTGCAAAAATGTCCCAGGAAGAATTTGAAAAGCTATATTCCACGGCCTTAGATGTGATTTTAAAGCATTTTGGCTTTGGAGAGGAATTTGAGATTGAACTCATACAGCAATTCGGCTGATTCCGCCCCGCGTGTCCATATTCCCACCACGCACCTCTGTACGGTCGAGCCGGATAGGCCGTACACCTCACTTGAAGGATAGATATGAATAAACCTTTAAAACATCTTGATCTTTTTAGTGGCATCGGCGGCTTCGCCCTTGGCCTGAAATGGGCCGGCGGCTTTGAAACTGTGGGATTTTGCGAGATCGACCCATATTGCCAGAAGGTGTTGCACAAGAATTTTCCAGAAGTACCAATTTATGACGATATAAGGACTTTAGAGCATGACGGATCAGTTGACATTATTACCGGAGGATACCCCTGTCAGCCTTTCAGTATGGCAGGGAAGCGAAAAGGCGCGGAAGATGACCGCCACCTCTGGCCGGCTATGTTTGATCTCATCAAAAAACACCGGCCCACTTGGGTTATTGGAGAAAATGTTGCTGGACACATCAATATGGGCCTCGATGACGTGCTTGCTGACTTGGAAAGTGAAGGTTACGGAACAAGGACGTTTATTATTCCAGCTTGCGCCGTCGACGCCAAACACAGAAGGGATAGGGTCTGGATTGTGGCGCACACAGGTGAGCAATCCTTGTCTATATCCAACGCCACGGGCGATAGAGATAATAGAGCATCCCAAGGATCAAGCAAAAAGGCTCGGCGATCGCACAGGAAACAAGCCGAACAGTTTACAATCTATAGCGAAATTCAATCTATGGCCGACCCCTCAAGCAAGGGACTTCAGGACGGACGAAGGTCACAGGACAGAAGATCCGAAAAGAAGTCAAAATCTAAACGATGCCGTGGCAAAGACGGAAGGATACAACCTTTTCCCAACCCCGACAGCCTCAATGCACAAGGGCAGCAGTCCAGCGACACTGACCCGCAAGAATGGCCGGAGCAGGGCCAACGACAGGTTGGATCACAAGATGCAAGCGTTGGAAGGGTCTGGACAACTAAATCCGGTGTGGGTGGAAATTCTAATGGGGTATCCAGAGAATTGGACCAATTTAGAGACGATGGAATCCCCAGAGTAGCAAGCAAAATACCCAAGCGGGTGGACCGACTTAAAGGACTAGGCAACGCCATTGTCCCACAAATAGCGGAGATATTAGGCCGCGCCATAACAAACAGCATGAAAGAAGCAGCATGAACAACCCCTTCAAAGAAGCCGACATTATCGCACTGGCTGATTCCGCCAACCTTCGAGAACACGCCCTCGCCCGTCTGAAAGACCAGCAGTGCATGGAAGGGTTGAGGTTGCAGCTTGGCAGACTCCACAGGGAAATTGACAACACTCATAATGCATTGAAAACCCTATATGATCTCTATTGTGAACTGCATGACAGCGAAGATTTTATAGAGCTTGATAAATCATGTCAGGAAGTCCGCCGGATACTCGGAGAAACCACGCGTATGAAAATAAAAACAGCAAGTTGGGAAGATGCCGGCCCTATGATCAGTTACGCTGAAGGGCATATTGATATTAGTGATTTCAAGACGGCGGTAAAGGCGGATGAAGATGTAATGGAGCTAGTCCGTGAGGCGATCGAGGCTAACCACATACAAGATTTTGATGATCTGTCAATCTCCCACACTTATTTAGGTCCGATGTCGCCGGAGTGGGACGGGGATGATGCTATGCATCTGGATGATAACGGCCATAATTACATTGAAATTTGTGGGAAAGATAGTGAGGGAGCAAGGCCTATTACGGCCATTGATTGGGAAGACTTCTTTGTGTGAAAGGAAAAACCATGAGTGATACATCACCCCTAGATGCAAAGATATTTAAAACCATAGAATCTGATTTGCCCGATCAGGGAGTTCAGGTATCTGGACCTATCTGGATGCCTGAGCAGGAACAAGATCGGCGGATAACGGAACTGGAAAAGCGCGTTGCGGAATTGGAGCGAAACTTATGAGCAATTATATTTATATCCTTATAGAAAGCGGTGTAGTCACTGCATATGTGTGGGACCAGCAAGCCGCCCTTAAATGGGTTAATGAGATAAAAGATAAGCCTGTTGTCCAAGATCGAGGTTACAGAGTTATAGATCAATTGGAGCAAAAATTATGAGCGACAAAACCAAAATCGAATGGACAGATGAAGTCTGGAATCCCATTGCCGGGTGCTCTATCAAATCATCCGGTTGTGATAACTGTTATGCCATGACGATGGCCCACCGGCTCGAAGCTATGGGATTGCCTAAATATCAGGGAACCACCCGCAAATCAGGCAACCGGACCATCTGGACGGGCAAGATCAACTTTGATGGGAATGCGCTGTTAAACCCTCTATTATGGAAAAAGCCCCGCCGGATCTTCGTTAACAGCATGTCAGACTTGTTTCATGAGAATGTCAAAGACGAATGGATTGATCAGGTCTTTGCTGTTATGGGGCTTTGTCCACAGCACACATTCCAGATACTCACCAAGCGGCCTGAGAGGATGAGGGATTACATAAATTCCAGAAAGAAGAATATCTATATGGCGGGTCAATGGATTTATGCTCCAAATAATGAGACCCCTATGTTTTCTTGGCCCTTCAAAAATGTCTGGCTTGGCGTGTCCGTGGAAGACCAGAAAACAGCAGACGAACGCATCCCTTATCTCTTCGATACCCCCGCTGCTCTCCGATGGATAAGCGCGGAACCTTTGCTAGGCACCATTGATTTATGGGAATGGCTCCCTGATCGAGAACTAGATGAGGTCGGCGGGATTGACTGGGTTGTGGTAGGCGGTGAATCCGGCCCGAAGTCCCGACCAATGCATCCGAACTGGGCAAGGTCGCTCAGGGACCAGTGCAAAGCCGCAGGAGTGGCATATTTCTTTAAGCAATGGGGGGAGTGGATATCGGTCTATGATCGAGATAACGATGACCCAGACTGGCGAAACGTCCCAAAAATAAAAAATAATAATGAACGCTTCATAAATATGGAAGGCGGCCACGGGTTTCATGGTCAGCATGTCCACTTTATAAAAAAAGCAGGCAAAAAGAAGGCCATGCAAATGATGCCCGGCGAAGTCATCCAGCAATATCCGGGGGACGTGTGATGCATGATATTTTTGATCGGCTTGATAATGCCAAAATAAACCAAGAAGGGTTTGCTGACTGGTCCACATCAAAAATTCTTATGGATATGAGGGATTGCTGTGATGGGTTGGATGAGGTGGGCGATTCAGAACTGACAGCCATTATTGAAGAATGGAAAGAAAAACCTAAACGTATCCAGCGCAAGCGAACCAAAGGCTGGCGGATGCCGGAGAACACTGTTTATGTGGGCCGCCCGACAAAGTGGGGCAATCCGTTTTCATGCCCTGAAAACCCGATAGAAGCAGTTGAGCGGTTCCGATCTACTTTGAATTATGGGGGGTATTTATCTTATGCCGACATAACAGAATTGCGTGGCAAAGACCTTGCTTGCTGGTGTCGTATCGATCAGCCATGCCATGCGGATGTATTGCTTAAACTGGCAAACGAAGAACAGAGCAAAACTGGCGGAGAGTGAATGAAAAAGAAGCTTGCCCTTTCAGATTTACCAGATTGGCCGCGCATGATGGATGCACGGACAGCCGCCGCCTATTTGGGGGTTTCTGAGACTGTTTTGACAGGACGGGCAAATTCAGGCTACTATCCGGCCCCTATGCGTGATGGTACTATGGTGAGATGGGATCGCCACATTCTTGATAGATGGCTGGATGGGAGAAGTGGCTTACAATGGGGACAATCAATTTGAAATATATTACATCTTATAAATCAAAAACCCGAACCTATTATTATTTCAGACGCGGCGGGCAGAAATATAAAATGCCGGATATTACTGATCCACATTTTTCTATTCGCTATCAAGAGCTTTTGAAACAAACAAAGCCCGGAAAAACTGACACTTATCCTTCAATAGTCCCCGGCACAATGAACTGGCTCATCAAGCGATTTAATGCGAGGGCCGACCGGAAAAAACTTGCTCAAAGCACTATACGCGGGGAGAGGCATTATTTTAAAATCATCAAAGAGGCTTTCGGGGGTAGGTACGTATATTCGATCAGTCGGATAGAGGTTGAAGATTTGCTTAATCAATATGATGATCGCCCCGGAACCACCATAAAACTTTTAGCAGCTATATCAAAACTTATGACATATGCGGAAGGTTTGGAATTAAGAAGCAACAACCCCTGCATGGGCATACATAAGCCCGGACTTGGTGAACATGAACAATGGCCCCATGAATTGCTTGCGGCGGCCCTAGAAGCCCCTGACGAGCTTTTCAGACGCGCTGTGGCCCTTCACTACTATACCGGACAAAGAACGTCTGATGCTTGCCCTATGCCACGCTCTGCCATTAAAAAAGGTGAGATAGAAGTCAGGCAAATGAAAAAGCGGGGCAAATTAATTGTTATTCCTCTGCATAGGGAATTGGTTGATGTCTTGAAAAGCTCAGATTTAAAAGCCGTAACTATTCTTGAAAACCAAATAGGCGGCAGTTTGAAGCCCGGCGCTTTCAGAAGATGGTGTATGAAGTTCTGCAAAGAGCAGGGTGTGAAGGGATATTCTCCACACGGCTTGCGGAAAAATGCTGTAAGCGCATTGCTTGAACTTGACTGCACGACCGCACAGGTTGCCAGTATAACAGATCAATCTCTTGCCACTATTGAGAAGTATGCGCGGGGCCGTGACCAGTTAAAGATCGCCCGGAAAACAATAAAATTATGGAGCAAGGGCGACAAAAGTGCCTAACTTTTTGAAAAAAAAGTGCCTAACATTTTTCCCGTCCCTCTAAAACCCGCAGAAACCCAATAAAAAAGGCCACCCTCGAAAGAGTGGCCCAAGTTTAGGGAGGAAACGCCCACGAAGGGCTAGAGAAATACTCCTACACCAAGAGCATCTCTCTTCTCTATATTTAGGCGTAAAGCATGTAAAATCAAGGGAAAAATTATCTTTATTTTACAATATGTTAGATGGAACAAGAAAGGCACACTGTGTTATTTTTGCAACAATCTAAATAATAGGAAAATGCTTTTATTTTCAATGATATGACACCTTATTATACCTAAAAGAGTATTTTTGCCACACTTTATACGTTTAAAGAAAAAACCACTAAATGTACGTTTTAGACAAAGATATAGTGTATTTTAAATTAAGCTGGCTCAATAAATGAATATTTGTGAGTCTCACTATCTTTTACATTACAGAAATCAGATTAAATTCCACCACAGCCCAGAATATGGCCCAGATAATTGTTGTAATGCCTGTAGTGATCAGCATTTTCTTTTTAATATTTGCTTTTACCGGTGAGCCTGGTTCTATGCCGGCTTCAAAATCTTCACCACTTTCATGATGTCCTTTAACGCCCCAGGGCAGTACCATGAAAAACACCAGCCACCAACAGACTAAAAATACAACGATATGATTTGCAATGGTCATTTCTATATCTCTTCCAATTCAACAAGGGTACCCAGAAAGTCTTTCGGGTGTAAAAACAAGATCGGTTTGCCGTGGGCGCCTATTCTTGGTTCACCTGATCCTAAAATTCGCATGCCATCCGCCAATAGTTTATCCCGCGCCACATGGATATTATCCACCTCATAACAGATATGATGAATACCGCCGGATTTATTCTTTTCCAAAAAGCCTTTGATAGGTGAATTATCCCCCAAAGGGTAAAGCAGCTCGATCTTGGTGCCCGGAAGTTCCACAAATACCGTCACGACACCATGATCCGGCTGATCCACGGCCTCAGATACCTTGGCCCCTAGAGTATCGCGGTAAAGGGATACCGCAGCGTCCAGATCATTCACCGCAATGGCCACATGATTTAACTTTCCAATCATAACCCTAGTCTTTCTTTAACTGTGTCACGGTGACCGTGGTAAGCGGCCCTGTTTCCTTGAATGTATAGTTTTTAGCCGCTTTGCGTGCTTGGACGCGCACTGCTTCTGCCAGTTTGTTTTTATCGGCTCGCTGTTTTTTGGTTAACTTGTCTGCTGCGGCAAAGACAGCCTCTATGATAGTATCTTCAAACCGCTCAATTCCGGCATCCGGACTACCAAGATTAGTGATCTCTGGTGCCGCAAGAAATTCACCCGTCTCATCAATCACCAGTGAAACGACGAGCGCACCATTATATAATATGCGGCGGCGGGTCACAATGGCATCATCCTCAGCCGGGATTAAGAATTGCCCATCAAGGGCAAAACGCCCCACATCGACATATTCCACAATCTTCGTGGGCCCCGGTGCAAGCCTGATCAGCGTTCCATTCTCTGGGACAATAGTATTTTTAATGCCTGAATCTCGTCCGAATTCCGCCTGACGCACCATATGGCGAATTTCACCGTGAACCGGAACTAGTATTTCAGGCCTGATCCAGTCATACATTTGACTAAGTTCCATTTGGCCCGGATGGCCGGAAACATGAACAAAACTGTCCTTTTCCGTAATGACCTCAGCCCCAAGTTCCACAAGAGCATTATGCAATCGCCCAATATGCAATTCATTGCCCGGTATAATTTTGGAAGAAAAAACCACCGTGTCACCTCGGCTAATGGTCACATCACGGCTATTGCCCTGTACAATGCGCATAAGAGCCGCCCGTGCTTCGCCCTGACATCCTGTACAGATATATAATATTTTCTCATTGGGCAGGTAGCCCGCGTCACTTTCCCCTACTACTTTTGGGAAGTCCTTTAGATAACCGGCTTCTATGGCAGCGGCGACATTTCTTTTTAGTGACCGTCCTACAAGGCAGACCTCACGGCCATTATGTTTTGCCGCATGTGCCAGGGTATCCACCCGCGCCACATTGGATGAGAAGGTGGCGCAGAAAACCTTGCCTTTTTTGGATGATAACATCTGTGTAATATTATCCCGTACTTTGCTTTCTGAACCTGACGGTTCCACATTAAAAACATTGGTAGAATCGCATACCAAAGCCAGAACACCATCATCGCCAACCTGTCGCATTTTGTCTTCGTTGGTTTTTTCGCCCAGCAAAGGTTCCGGGTCCAGTTTCCAATCACCGGTATGAAATACTGTCCCCGCATCTGTGCGGATGCGTACCGCATTTGGTTCCGGAATGGAATGGGTCAGAGACATAAAATCCACTGTGAAAGGTCCAACCGCAACACTGCCTTCCAACGGGACTTCAATCAACGGCACCTCATCAAGTAGCCCCGCCTCAGAAAGCTTAAGCCGGATGATAATCATAGTGAAAGGCGTCGCATAAACCGGGCATCGAAACCGCCGCCACAGGTGAGGCAACGCCCCAACATGGTCCTCATGGGCATGAGTAATGATCAGACCCACCAGTTTGTCTTTACGCTGTTCTATATAATTTGTATTGGGCATAATCAGGTCAATACCCGGCAAATAGGTATCCGCAAAGGAAATGCCGCAATCTACCATCAGCCACTTCCCCTGTGTCTGATACAGGTTTAGGTTCATGCCAATTTCGCCCGACCCGCCAAGGGGTAGGAAATACAGATCATCCTTGCTTTTATGCTGTGGCATATAGTTTATTTATTCCGGCTATAGATTTCAAAAAGGCCATAAGTGGTCAATTCCTGGTCAACGACCTCTATAGCCGCTACCTCATCATTAAACAAGGGGGCCAGACCACCGGTTGCCAGAACCTTCATTTCCTCATCTGAATTGCTGTAAGAGAATTCTTGTTTGATGCGCTCAACCACACCCTCTACCAGTCCCACATAGCCCCAGAAAATGCCAGACTGGATAGCGGATACCGTACCCGTGCCGATAACCTGATCCGGTTTTTCAACCGCAACCCGGGGCAGCTTTGCCGCCGCCATATGCAGTGCCTCCACTGACAGGTTAACGCCGGGGGAAATAATGCCGCCGCAATAATTACCTTGGTTATCGATGATATCAAAAGTGGTAGCGGTACCAAAATCTATGATAATCATAGGCCCGCCGTATTTTTTATGAGCTGCAACGGCATTCACCAGCCGGTCTGCACCAACCTCTTTTGGATTATCCAATTTTACCTGCAATCCCAAATCAACGTTATCTTCCCCAATAACAAGGGCTGTGCAGTCAAAATATCGCCGACAGAGAAGCTGTAGGGGGAATAAGGCCTGCGGGACCACGGTCGCGATGATGGCCCCGGAAATATTCTTCGGTGAAATATCTTCCAGATTCATCAGTTGGGTCAGCCAGACCATATATTCATCGGCCGTTCGGCTCGATGTGCTAGATATCCGCCATTTATGGCGAAGCTCTGTCCCTTCATGTATGGCAAAAACAATATTCGTATTTCCGGCATCAATAGCTAGAAGCATAGATTTTCCTTAAGCGAAAAAAACATCACCTGCGGTAATATGTCGCCTTTCGCCATCGAACTCAAGTATTAGTGCGCCATTATCGTCCAGATCGACAAAGCGACCCCTAAGCTCCTCATCCGGCAATCGAACTATTATTTCTTTACCCAAACCCAGAGCATTGTCTTTCCATGCTTTGCGAATCAATGCAAAACCATGGTCTTTCCAGCACAAAATCCAGTGAGCCATTGACCCCATAAGACGTTCCATAACCAGTTCTGCATCAATTTTACTGCCGTTCTCATCATTCAGGTTAGTGGCAGGATATTGTGAATCTTCGGGATGGTGCTGCACATTAATGCCAATACCAATAATAACATGGGACGGTGTCTCACTACCCTTCCCTGCCGTTTCCAGCAGGATGCCTGAAATCTTCTTGCCCCTCACCAGAATATCATTGGGCCATTTACAGGTCACCATCTCGTTGGACTGTAATATATCCGCTACCGCATCCCGAACCGCGAGAGCCGTTACAAAAGAAAGCTGTGATGCGGTGCCAAGGTCACAATCTATGCCATATAACAGCGAAGCAAAGAGGTTCCCCGAACGGGATATCCATTCCCGGCCCCGACGGCCACGGCCCGCCGACTGCTCCCCTGCTATAATCCAGACATTGCCCCCATAGCCCCCGTCCGCCATACGGCGGCATTCTGCATTTGTGCTGTCCAGAACGTCAAATGCCCGAAGGTCGTAACCCTCGGGCATGTTGAATGTGCTTTGAAAGGCCATTATTTTAAGAAATCAGGGCCGCCGCTGCCATTCTGGCATATTCCAGAACAGGGGCGTTAATCTGTGGCAGAAGGAACAAAACCATCAAAGCGGCTCCCAAGCCCATAATAGCGGTCATATTAAATGACTTCTGCGGTATAAATTCGCCGTCCGGCTCATTAAAATACATAACCCTTACCACGTTCAAATAGTAATAGGCTCCTACCACACTGGCAATTACGCCGATCACTGCCAAGATAATCAAGCCGTAATTAGTCGCCATGGGATCAGCTACTGCGGTCGCGACAACCGCTTTAAAGACATACCATTTACCCCAAAAACCAGCCAATGGCGGTATTCCTGCCAATGACAACATAAAGATAGACAAAGCTGCCGCCATACCGGGGCGCGTCTGGGCAAGACCGGACAGGTCAGAAATATCCTCAACCATACCGTCTTTGCGGCGCATGGACAGGATACAGGCGAAAGTACCCACATTCATCACCAGATAGATCGCCATATAAATAACAAGACCACGCACCCCTTCCTGACTACCTGCCGCCAGACCAACCAGCGCAAAACCGATATGTCCGATGGAGCTATAGGCCATAAGTCGTTTGATGTTGGTCTGGACCACGGCGGCGACAGAACCCAATACCATGGATGCCAGTGACATAAAGACAATCACCTGTGTCCAGGATTCCGACAATTCACCAAACGGTACATAGAGCACCCGAACCAGAAGGGCCAGAGCCGCAACCTTTGGCGCAACCGCAAAGAAGGCCGTCACTGGTGTTGGTGCACCCTGATAAACATCCGGTGTCCACATGTGGAAAGGTACAGCAGAGATTTTAAACGCTAGTCCCGCCAATACAAAAACCATACCAATGATGACACCAATATCGGGGCCATGAGCGCTTGCATGGACAAGATTTGATCCGATAACCGTGAAGTTGGTACTGCCCACGAAGCCATAAATCAATGAGCTACCAAACAGCAGCATACCGGAAGACAAAGCTCCAAGAACAAAATATTTCAGCCCGGCTTCTGTGGCAAGTTCGCTATCCCGTCGAATGGACGCCAACACATACAGGCTAAGGGATTGCAGCTCCAGCCCCATATAAAGTGACATAAGGTCATTGGCCGAAACCATAACCATCATACCAAGGGTCGCCAGCAGTAAAAGGATAGGATATTCAAATCTTTCTTCCTGCTCATCACGGAAATACTGCATGGACATAATCACTGCCAAGGCCGAGGCCACCAGAACCAGTACCTTCATGAAGGACGTAAATCGATCCGCCACAAACATATCACCAAAAGTATAGACCGCCGTCGCATCCCAAGTCACCGTGACAAACAGGGTTACAATCATCAGGGCCGCAGCTACCAGTGACACAAAACCCGTGGATTTATTACCACGGAATACACCAAACATAAGCAAAGTCATGGCACCAATGGCCATGAGAATTTCGCCGTATGCCGGGGCCAGATTAGGAAGTATTGTTTCAGTCATTTTGATTTCTCCCTAATGTGCTATTGTTTCAGCAACTGCCGCAAGGGCAGCCTGATGATTGGTAATGAGGCTTTCAACGGACACATGCATGAAATCCAAAAATGTTGACGGATGTATACCCATCCAGATAGTGAAGAATATCAAGGGGGCAAAAATGATTACCTCCCGCTTGTTCATGTCCAGCATCGCTTTCAGGTCTTCCTTGACCAGTTCGCCGAATACAACCTTACGATATAGCCACAGCATATATGCCGCACCTAAAATCAATCCTGTTGCCGCAAAGAATGTGGTCCAGATGCTGACCTTGAACAATCCGATCAATACCAGAATTTCACCAACAAAGTTACCGGTACCCGGCAAACCCACCGATGCCATTACAAAGAACATGAAGGTCAGGGCATATTTCGGCATGATATTCACCAACCCGCCATAGCGTTCAATCTCACGGGTATGAAGCCGGTCATAAATAACACCGACGCACAGAAACAAGGCACTTGCCACAAATCCATGGGCCAACATAACCATAATCGCCCCCTCAATACCTTGAGAGTTAAAGGCGAAAATACCAAGCGTCACAAACCCCATATGGGCCACGGAAGAATAGGCGATCAGTTTTTTCATATCCTGCTGCATCAGGGCCACGAGCGAGGTATAGATAATCGCAATCACGGACAATGTGTAGATCAGCCACGCCAGATCAACGGATGCCACCGGGAACATGGGTAATGAAAATCGCAGAAAACCATAGCCGCCCATTTTCAGTAAAATACCCGCCAGAATAACTGAACCTGCTGTTGGCGCCTGTACGTGGGCATCGGGCAGCCAAGTATGAACCGGCCACATGGGCATTTTAACTGCGAATGAGGCGAAGAAGGCCAGGAACAGCCAAGTCTGTGCATTGGTATCAAAACCATATTGCATCATGGTCGGTATATCGGTGGTGCCTGCTTGAAAATACATATACAGCATGGCCAGCAACATCAAAACAGACCCCAATAGCGTATAGAGAAACAGCTTATACGCGGCATAAACACGATTCTTGCCACCCCATACGCCGATAATTAGGAACATGGGAATCAAGCCACCTTCAAAAAACAGGTAAAACAGGACAATATCCAAGGCACAGAAAACCCCGATCATCAATGTTTCCAAGATCAGGAAGGCTATGAGATATTCCTTGACCCGGCTCTGGATCGCATCCCATCCAGTCAGGATAACAATCGGCATGATAAAGGTCGTTAACATGACAAACAGAATCGAAATCCCGTCAATACCCATGTGGTAATTGATATTATCACCAAGCCAGCCTGTTTTTTCCACAAACTGGAAGTCGGCTGTTGTCTTGTCAAAACTGAACCACAGGATCAATGACGCCAAGAAGGTAAAAACCGTAACCCAAAGTGCCGCATTACGGGCATTGCGGTCGGCATTTTCGCCCTTGGTCAACAATACAAACACCACACCCAGCAACGGCAGGAAGGTGATAATCGAAAGAATTGGGAAATGTTCCATTAGCTTGCCCCTCCGACGAACCAGGTAACGAAGGCAGCAACGCCCATCAACATAGCAAAGGCATAATGATAGACATATCCACTTTGCAGTGCTTTAAATTTACGGGCCAATGTCAAAACACTCGCCGTCACGCCATCGGGACCATAACGGTCAATAATATTCTCATCACCCTTCTTCCAAAGGAAGGTTCCAAGCTTCTTGGCAGGATTAACAAACAGGAAGTCATAAATCTCATCCACATACCATTTATTATAAAACAGGTTATAGAGATGGGTGAAGGTTCCCGCAAAGCGGGTCGGAATATCTGGCCGCAGGATATAGGCATATACCGCAATCACAAAACCCGTCACCATAACAACAAACGGTGCCACCACGACCCAGCCGGGCACATGGTGGGCGGCTTCCATAACATTATGGGCCGCATCCTTCAGGAACAGGGCAGTACCCCAGAAATCTTCATAATTGTGACCGACAAAATATTCCTTGAACATGAACCCTGCGGCGATAGCCCCCGCAGCCAGAACATAAAGCGGCATGATCATCCATTTGCCACTTTCATGCACATGGTCCTGCACAGATTTCGTGGCCCTGCTTTCCCCAAAGAAAGTCATGAAGATCAGACGCCAGCTATAAAAGGACGTCAGCAGTGCCGCAAGAACACCCATGGCAAAGGCATATCCCCCAATTGACGATCCCGATGCAAAGGCGGATTCAATGATCATATCCTTGGAATAATATCCGGCGAAGAACGGAAATCCGGTCAAGGCCAAGGTTCCGATGACCATCAGAATAAAGGTCGCCGGGATTTTTTTGCGCAGTCCACCCATTTTTCGCATGTCCTGCTCATCGCTCATGGCATGGATCACAGAACCGGACCCTAAGAACAGCAACGCTTTAAAGAAGGCATGGGTAAACAGATGGAATATCGCCGCGCCATAAGCCGATACGCCGAGGGCAAAGAACATATACCCGAGCTGTGAGCAGGTGGAATAGGCTATCACCCGCTTGATGTCATTCTGCGCGGTACCGATGGTCGCGGCAAAAATCGCAGTTGAGGCCCCTATGAAAGCGACAAAAGCCAAAGCATCCGGTGAAAATTCAAAAATCGGTGAACAACGGGCCACCATAAAGACACCCGCTGTGACCATAGTCGCTGCATGGATCAGGGCAGACACAGGGGTCGGCCCTTCCATGGCGTCCGGCAGCCAGGTATGCAGACCAAGCTGAGCTGATTTACCCATAGCACCAATGAACAGTAAAATACATATGGTCGTGATCAGATCCAGATCCATCCACAGGAAGTGAATTGTCTGTTCCTGCAGGCCCGGAATTGCAGCGAAAACCGTTTCAAAATCAACGGCACCTGTCACCATATAGATGGCAAAAATACCCAAGGCGAAACCAAAATCTCCAACCCGGTTAACTAAAAATGCCTTGATCGCCGCCGCACAGGCAGAAGGCTTTTTATACCAGAAGCCAATCAGAAGGTAAGAAGCAAGTCCTACGCCTTCCCAGCCAAAGAACATTTGAATGAAGTTATCCGCCGTTACCAGCATCAGCATAGCAAAGGTAAAGAAGCTCAGGTAAGCCATAAAGCGTGGCTTATGGGGGTCATGGGCCATATAGCCCACAGAATATATATGAACGAGGCAGGAGACTGTATTAACGACCACCAGCATTACGGCGGTCAAGGTATCAACCTTAAAACCCCAGTCAAAGCTAAGATCACCGGACGTTACCCAATTCATGATTATCACATGATCAACGGTATGTCCCAAAGCAATCTGGAAGAATGCCAGCCATGACAAAATCGCTGAAAGAACCAATGCGCCACAGGTTACAGCTTGTGCGCCTTTGTCGCCTAGCTGTCTGCCAAATAAACCGGCTATGATAGCGGCAAGTAGGGGTCCGAAAACAATTATCTGATACATATTATTGCTTATCCTTCCATCAGATTTATGTCTTCAACCGCGATCGTACCGCGATTTCGATAATATATGACGAGGATAGCAAGGCCGATGGCTGCTTCCCCCGCCGCAACCGTCAGAATGAACATGGTGAATACCTGTCCAACCATGTCATGCAGATACGAAGAAAATGCGACAAAGTTGATATTGACCGCCAGCAGAATAAGCTCCACCGACATCAGGATAATAATCACATTCTTTCTGTTAAGAAAAATGCCGAAGATGCCAATGGTAAACAGCATGGCCGCAACGGTCAGATAATGCGCGAGTCCGATTTCCATTATTTATTCCCTACCCTAACCCTTGTCCGGGTTTAACTTTCACAATTTCATAGGCATCGCCACGACGCCTCATAACCTGTTTATTAACACTCTGCTTCTTAACACCGGGTCTTTTACGGTGGGTGAGCACAATGGCTCCAATCATCGCCACCAGCAGGATCAGGCCCGCCATCTGAAACAGGAAGATATATTTGGTATAAATCAAGCTGCCCAAAGCTTCTGTATTGGTCATTTCCGTCAATGCCGGTGTGGCTGTCGCAGGGTCAGTTGTCACAGGACTACCAAGTCCCCAACCCATTCCTACCAGAACCAGTTCCGCCAGAAGAACCAAGCCGATCAAACCACCTATGGGCAGATATTTCTGAAATCCCTTGCGCAGTTCGCTGTAATCAATATCCAGCATCATCACCACAAACATGAATAATACCGCTACCGCGCCCACATAAACAATCACCAGGATCATGGCGACAAATTCAGCACCCAGCAGGACAAAAAGTCCGGCGGAGTTAAAGAAAGCCAGTATAAGATACAACACGGAATGCACCGGGTTCCGGCTTGCAATCACCATGATCGCGGAAAATACCGTGATGGTGGCAAAAAGATAAAAGCATAAAGTATAAATCATATTCCCTACCTATATGGTGCATCAAGTTTAAGGTTGGTGGCAATTTCCTGTTCCCACATATCACCGTTTTTCAACAGCTTCGACTTGTCATAAAAAAGTTCTTCGCGTGTTTCTGTGGCAAACTCGAAATTGGGGCCTTCCACAATAGCTTCCACCGGACAGGCTTCCTGACAATAACCACAGTAAATACATTTGGTCATATCAATGTCATATCGCGTGGTGCGCCGCGTGCCATCATCAGCCACAGCGGCTTCAATGGTTATGGCCTGTGCGGGGCATATGGCCTCGCATAATTTGCACGCAATACAGCGTTCCTCACCGTTTGGATAACGACGCAGCGCATGCTCACCCCGGAAACGCGGGCTTAACGGACCCTTTTCATAAGGATAATTAATGGTGGCCTTTGGCCGGAACATATAGCGGAATGTCAGCCACATGGCTTTGATAAATTCGCTAAGTAAGAATGTTCGGGCGGCGTGTTTGAGAAGTGTCATATCATCTATTCCTTATGCCGGTATCTTGTCGGTTAACAACAAGAAAAACCCGGTTAATACGACCCAAAGTAATGACAGCGGCAGGAATATTTTCCAGCCCAGACGCATCAGTTGATCATAGCGGTAGCGCGGGACTGTTGCCTTAACCCAAGCAAAGACAAAGAACATGAATAATATCTTGCCAAAGAACCAGACCCAGCCCGGAATAAGATATAACGGCTCCCAATCCAAGGGTGGTAACCATCCACCAAGGAACAATATGCTGGTCATGGCACACATGAGAATAATATTGGCATATTCGCCAAGGAAGAACAGCGCAAAGGCCATGGATGAATATTCAACCTGATAACCGGCGACGATCTCAGCTTCGGCTTCGGGCAGATCAAACGGCGGCCTGTTGGTTTCCGCGAGCGCTGAAATGAAGAATACGATCAGCATGGGAAACAGCGGTGTGAACCAATAGCCATTCACGCCCATAAAAGTATCTTTCTGCGCCATGACAATTTCGCTGAGGTTAAGCGACCCTGCGCACATCAGCACCGTCACCAGTACGAAACCAATGGACACCTCGTAAGACACCATCTGTGCCGCGGAACGTAACGCACCAAGGAAAGCATAGCGCGAGTTACTGGCCCAACCTGACAGGATGATGCCATAAACGCCCAAGGATGATATGGCAAACAGATATAATATACCCACATTCAGATCAGCCAGAACCATACCCGCATCAAAGGGAATCACCGCCCATGCCACAAGTGCCAGAAGGAATGTCAGCGCGGGGGCCAACAAAAATATAAACTTGTTGGCGCTGGCAGGAATGATGGTTTCCTTCAGGAAAAGCTTCAGGCCATCGGCAAAAGATTGTAACAATCCCCACGGGCCAACCACATTGGGGCCGCGTCGCATCTGCATCCCGGCCCAGACTTTCCGGTCCATATAAACGCTCATGGCGACCGCAATCAGCAGCGGTAGCACTATAGCAAGAATTCCCACAACAATACCCATAATCATGGCCAGCCACGGCACAAGGGTCACCCCAAAAGCCCACTGAAAGAATTCGACGAGTAAATCAGCCATTGACCGCCTCCGCTACAAATTGAGCACCTTCGTATGCGCTACTACATTCCGCCATAACTTTAGATGACCTTGCGATAGGGTTAGTCTGATAAAAATCGTCAATCAGATTTGTTATCGGTGCATCAGATGCCTTAGCCGTAACACCAAATTCAGCCCAACTTTCTTTTGGCACCTGATCCACTTGATCCAAATGCGGATAATCCGCAATCATCTTAGTCCTAAGTTCAGAAATCGTATCAAATGGCAATGTATGGCCCAATTTTTGTGATAAGGCCCTGAGTATGGCCCAGTCTTCACGAGCATCGCCCGGCCCAAAGATTACCCGTGGTGCCAACTGCACCCGGCCCTCCATATTGACATAAGTGCCCGGTTTTTCCGGATAGGCAACCCCCGGCAGGATCACGTCAGCATGCTTCACACCCTCATCACCGTGGCTGCCCTGATAAATCACAAAGGCTTTTTCCAAACGGGCTGTGTCAATTTCATCTGCACCCAGATTAAAAACAACCTCTATGTCGCCTTTAGCTGCACCGTTCAGAATACCATCCACTCCGCCATCACTCACCAGACCAAGGTCCATGGCACCGACACGACTTGCTGCCGTATGCAGGACGTTAAAGCCGTTCCAGCAATCACTGACCATGCCGTATTTTTCGGCTATGTCATGGGCCAGCTTCAGGATAGCCGCACCATCTGCATGGCTAACGGCACCAGACCCCAGAATAATCATTGGCTTCTCGGCTTTTTTCAACGCCTTGGCAAAATCGCCCTTGCCCAACAACACATCTTCCAATGCCTTTACGTTATTGCCCAGATGTTCCACAGGGTAAGTCAGATTTTCAACCTCACCAACGGACGCTATCGGGCCACGCTTTGACAGATAACGAAGACGAATATTCAGCACTGCCGCTTCTTTGCGTGGGTTCGTGCCCACTAGCAAGCAGGTGTCTGCCTCATCAATGCCTGCTATACTACTGTTAAACAGATAACCAACCCGATGTTTGCCGCCATATTTGGCGCCGTCCTGACGACAATCAATTGCTGTAGAGCCCAGCGCCGCCATCAAGCCTTTCAGGGCATACATACTTTCCAGATCACAAAGATCACCAATGAGTGCAGCAATTTTCTTGCCCTTCACATTTGACGCTATGACGTCGAAAGCTTCATCCCATGAAGCGGGCTGTAATTTTCCGTCGCGCCGCACATAAGGCTGATCAAGGCGATTATATTTCAAACCGTCAACGGCCTGACGGGTTTTATCGGAAATCCATTCTTCGTTTACATCCTCATGAACCCGTGGCAGAAAACGCATAACTTGCGCACCCCGTGCATCGGCACGAACGCTGGAACCCATGGCATCATGAATATCGAAGGTTTCCGTTGATTTCAGTTCCCACGGCCGTGCCGTAAAAGCATAGGGCTTATTGGTCAGCGCGCCAACGGGGCAAAGGTCAACCACATTACCGGAAAGTTCAGACGCAAAGGGCTGTTCCTGATAAGTGGTAATTTCAAGATGATCACCGCGACCAATACCGCCTAAGGCCGGAACGCCCGCAATCTCATCTGCAAAACGCACACAGCGGGTACAATGGATACAACGGGTCATAACGGTTTTCACGAGTGGACCGAAATCATCTTTAGCCACGGTACGGCGGCCCTCTTCGTAGCGGTTATCATCACCACTATAGGCAAGATACTGATCCTGAAGGTCACATTCACCGCCCTGATCACATACCGGACAATCTAGGGGGTGATTGATCAGGGTAAATTCCAACACCCCTTCCCGACCGCGTTTGACTTTGTCACTTTTGGTATGGATAACCATACCATCACCCGCAGGCATGGCACAGGATGCTATAAGCTTCGGTGCCTTTTCCATTTCCACAAGACACATCCGGCAATTGCCCGAGATTGACAGACGTTCATGAAAGCAGAAACGCGGTATTTCAATACCCGCAGCTTCACAAGCCTGCAGTACGGTTGACCCGCCTTCGACCTCTACTTCAATTCCGTCAATAGTAAGCGTTGGCATTATTTAAACTCCACACTTCATCACGCCGCGGTACGGCTTTTTTTATAATCCATAATACGAGCTTCCACTTCGGGCCGGAAGTGGCGGAACAGGCCTTGTATTGGCCATGCCGCCGCATCCCCGAGCGCACAAATGGTATGCCCTTCAATTTTTTTGGTCACATCCAGCAGCATGTCAATCTCGGACAGCTCGGCTTCACCGGTCACCATACGGTTCATGATCCGCGACATCCAGCCCGTACCTTCCCGGCAGGGCGTGCATTGACCACAGCTCTCATGGGCATAAAAAGATGACAGGCGGGCAATGGCTTTAATGAGGTCAGTGGATTTATCCATAACGATAACCGCTGCCGTACCTAGACCCGTTCCCTCAGCCCTTAGACTATCAAAATCCATCAAAACTGTATCGCAAATGCTTTTTGGCAGCATATGAACAGATGAGCCACCCGGAATGATCGCCAGCAGGTTATCCCAACCCCCGCGAACACCGCCTGCATGTTTCTCAATGAGCGTTTTTAACGGAATTCCCATTTCTTCTTCAACATTACATGGATTATTCACATGGCCGGAAATACAAAAAAGTTTAGTTCCGGTATTATTTTCCCGGCCAAGTCCCGCAAACCAAGAACCACCACGGCGCAGGATGGTCGGTGCCACCGCAATTGATTCCACATTATTCACCGTTGACGGGCAACCATAAAGGCCCACATTAGCCGGGAACGGCGGCTTCAGGCGCGGCTGACCTTTTTTGCCTTCCAGACTTTCTATGAGTGCGGTTTCTTCGCCACAAATATAAGCCCCCGCACCCCGATGAACATAAACATCGAATTTATATCCAGTGCCGCAGGCATTCTCGCCGATCAATCCGGCGGCATAGGCTTCCTGAATGGCCGCATCAAGCACATCGGCTTCATGAACAAATTCGCCACGAATATAAATATAGGCTGCACAGGCCTTCATAGAAAACCCAGCAACTAGACAACCTTCGATCAGCTTATGAGGGTCATGCCGAATAATTTCCCGATCCTTACAGGTTCCCGGCTCGCCTTCGTCAGCATTCACCACCAGATAATGAGGGCGCCCATCGGATTGTCTGGGCATGAAAGACCATTTCAGTCCGGTCGGAAAACCAGCACCCCCGCGCCCACGTAGGCCGGACGATTTCATTTCATCAATAATCCATTCACCGCCCTTTTCGAGCAATTCCTTGGTACCGTCCCAGTCGCCACGCTTTTTGGCGGCGTCAAGGCCGTAGCTTTGATAGCCATAAAGGTTGGTAAAGATGCGATCTTTATCTGCAAGCATTATTCTTGCCCTCCCTGAACTGCACAAAAATCTTTCAGGGTGGTTGGACCGCCCTGCGGAGCCGATTTATGTCGGTCCGTTGTTTGAGGACCAGCAACCGGCAATTCACCGCTTTTTATGGCCTTGATAAATTTTCGCGTACTGTCGTTATCCAGATCTTCGTAATATTCTTCTTTGTAGGCAATAACCGGTGCATTGACACAGGCGCCTGCACATTCCACTTCAAGAAGGGTAAATTCTCCGTCTTCGGTCGTTTCACCAAAACCGATTCCCAACTCATCCTTACAGGCAGCTACCACATCGTCAGACCCCCGCAGCCAGCAGGGTGTAGTGGTACAGACCTCAATCACATGCTTGCCAACCGGCTTAAGATTATACATGGTATAAAAGCTTGCCACTTCTTGAACCCGGATATAGGGCATATCCAGCATATCAGCCACATATTCCATCACCGGAACCGAAACCCAGCCGTTATTCTGTTCCTGAGCACGGGTCAGCAAGGGCATCACACCGCTCTGCTTACGGCTAGACGGATATTTAGCCAACTGCCCCTTAGCCCATTCCATATTTTCGGCCGTAAAGACGAAACTTTCCGAATTTCTTACACTGATGTTCATCGGTCAACCTCTCCGAACACAATATCAAAAGAACCCATCAATGCCGGAATATCTGCCAGCATATGACCTTTGGCAACATGATCCATCGCCTGTAAATGGGCATAGCCCGGCGCCCGTATTTTACAACGGTAAGGCTTATTACTACCGTCTGAAACCAGATAAACACCAAATTCACCCTTGGGCGCCTCAACAGCGGCATAAACTTCACCTTCAGGAACTTTGAACCCTTCGGTATAAAGCTTGAAATGCTGAATCAGAGCTTCCATGGATGTCTTTATTTCCGTGCGACGCGGTGGTGTCACCGTATGATCCGCAGACAAAACATCCCCTTTTGGCATTTTCTCAATGCATTGGCGGATTATCGCCATACTCTGATACATTTCTTCAATGCGCAGAACAAACCGGTCATAACAGTCACCGTTCTTGCCGACGACAACATCAAAATCCATTTCGCTATAGACATCATAAGGCTGAGCCTTACGCAAATCCCACGGCACATTTGAGCCACGCAGCATGGTACCGGTAAAGCCAAGTGCATAACATTCTTCTGCTGTTACCTTGCCAATATCCACATTGCGTTGCTTAAAGATACGATTCTCCGTAACAAGCGTCTCAATATCATTCATGGTGTTCGGGAAATTATCGCACCAGCGCAGAATATCATCGGTCAGCCCCTCCGGCAGATCCTGATGAACGCCGCCGGGACGGAAATAGTTGGCATGCAGACGCGCACCGCATACCCGTTCATAAAATTCCATGAGCAGTTCACGTTCCTCAAAACCCCAAAGGATCGGCGTCAAGGCCCCCACATCCATGCCGTGGGCGGTTACATTCATGATGTGATTGAGGATACGGCCAATTTCTGCATAAAGAACACGGATATATTGTCCGCGTTCCGGCACTTCCAGTTCCAGAAGTTTTTCAATGGCCAAACAAAAGGCATGCTCCTGATTCATTGGCGATACATAATCAAGCCGGTCAAAATAGGGAATAGCCTGTAGATAGGTTTTATTCTCGATCAGCTTTTCAGTACCCCGATGCAACAGCCCCACATGTGGGTCAGCGCGTTCCACTACCTCACCATCAAGCTCCAAAATCAAGCGTAATACACCATGAGCCGCAGGATGCTGAGGCCCAAAGTTTATATTGTAGTTTTTAATATCTACTTCAGCCATAATCTAACTCTCTTGCCCCTCTTCTGCTTTCTCATCGCCGGGAAGAATATATTTGGCCCCTTCCCAGGGTGACATAAAGTCAAAATCGCGGAATTCCTGTTGTAATTTGACCGGTTCATAAACAACCCGCCTTTCTTCTTCGCTGTAACGAAGCTCAACATATCCGGTAAGGGGGAAATCTTTTCTTTGAGGATGACCCTGAAAGCCATAATCCGTTAACAGACGACGCAGGTCAGGATGTCCGTCGAACATGACGCCATACATATCCCATACTTCACGTTCATACCAATTGGCACTGGGGTATACACCGACTACGGATGGGACTGGAATCTCATCATCAGCCTGTGTCTTGATTCGCACACGCACATTATGTTTCAGGCTGAGCAGATGATAAACCACATCAAACCGTTTGGACCGTTCGGGATAATCAACCCCGCATATATCGGTGAGCTGCACAAATTTAAAATTAGGATCATCCCGCAATGTGGTCAGAATGCTTACAATTTTGTCAGCCCGTGCGGTGATGGTTAGTTCACCAAGCGCAACCGTAAATTCATGCACTTCGTTCTCTAAGGCACCAACAATAGCCTGCCCCATATCATTAAGTGTTTCCAGATTACTCATAGCATTCCTTACCTGTCCAATGCAGTGGTACGGCGAATCTTCTTCTGAAGCTGAAGAATACCATAAACCAGCGCTTCAGCTGTGGGTGGGCAGCCGGGAACATAAATATCAACGGGAACAATTCTGTCACACCCGCGTACAACAGAATAAGAATAATGGTAATAACCACCACCATTGGCACAGCTGCCCATGGAGATCACATAGCGCGGCTCGGCCATCTGGTCATAAACTTTGCGCATGGCAGGGGCCATTTTATTGGTCAAGGTTCCCGCCACAATCATAACGTCAGATTGACGCGGGGAAGCCCGTGGGGCAAAGCCCATCCGTTCCACGTCGTACCGTGGCATGCTGGAATGCATCATTTCGACAGCGCAGCACGCCAGTCCAAATGTCATCCACCATAAGGAACCCGTACGGGCCCAGGCAATCACGTCATCAAGGCTTGCGACAACAAAGCCTTTGTCAGACAGGTCATCCGAAAGAGATTTAAAATAGGCGTCCTGATCCGTGACAGGTAAATTTCCAGACATCTCTACTCCCATTCCAAGGCCCCCTTCTTCCATTCATAAATAAATCCAATGGTCAGCACCCCAAGAAAAATCATCATTGATACAAATCCAAACATACCAATTTTCCCAAGCGAGACGGCCCAAGGGAAAAGGAAAGCGACCTCAAGGTCAAAAATGATAAAGAGAATTGCCACCAGATAAAAGCGAACATCAAAAGGTTTACGCGCACTGTCAAAGGCTTCAAACCCACATTCATAAGCAGATAGCTTTTCCGTATCCGGCTTCTGCTCAACTATCAACATGGGGAGCACAATGAATATACATGATAAAATTATGGCAATAAAAAAGAAAATCAGTATTGGAAGATATTCGAGCAGCATTTCGTTCATCCGTGCTCAACCCCTTCTTAATTAAATTGTTACAGGCCAAATCCACGCCATTCATGACGTCCCTACCCTTTAAGGTTTAATAGCCCGAAGTGACGTAAAAATCCAATGCTTTTTTTGGTAAAAAGCTTCACATGTTAATAATATCATGATGTACAGAAATTTAAGAAAAGTGGCGGGAGTGACGGGACTCGAACCCGCGACCTCTGGCGTGACAGGCCAGCGCTCTAACCAACTGAGCTACACCCCCCCAGAAACCTGTCTGAGGTGTGTGACTGATTTAAGGCATTCGCCCTATCCAGTCAAGCGGCTATTGTCATATTTTACAAAATAAAATCTGACGTATTAAACCACTGTTATATTTAAAAAAATGGTGGGCGATGAGAGACTCGAACTCCCGACATCTTCGGTGTAAACGAAGCGCTCTACCAACTGAGCTAATCGCCCCATTTTTTAAATAATGTAACGCACTAGGCATTACGTGGATGCATATCTACAGACTGTTTGAAGATATGTAAAGCATAAAAAAAAGACGGTTAGTATTTTTTCAACTAACCGTCTTTTTTCAATAAGAAAATTATTTATTTACTGCGTCTTTAAGGCCTTTGCCAGCTTTAAATTTAGGCTGCTTGGATGCAGGAATTTGGATTTTTTCACCAGTACGTGGGTTACGGCCTTCACTGGCAGCGCGCTGCGCAACACTAAAAGTTCCAAAACCTACCAAACGTACGTCACCTCCTGATGCCAATGCGTCCGTGATGGATGAGAAAACACCATCAACTGCTGATGCTGCGTCTACTTTTGAAAATCCTGCGGCTTCTGCCACTGCGGCAACTAGATCATTTTTGTTCACTATCTTCCCCTTATGAAAATATTACTGAATTGGTTAAAAGTGAGTGCAGTGTAGACGCGGTTTTTTGTTTCGTCAAAGGGAAAACCTCACAAAACTGCGGTTTTTCACACAAAGTTTGCTTGACATTGAAATAACTTTGTTTTTTGACAATAAAAAAGCACTCTCCTTATTCAGAAGAGTGCTTTATCGCCCGAAACGAGCTTAAATATGATCAAATTTTAATGACGAACAGGCACTTCTAATCCAGATTCGGACTGGTCTTTAACCAGATTGGCCGTAGTTTCCACATCCTCAGGAGCAAGGGGAAGAAGTGATTCTGCCAGTGCTACTTTCAGAACCTCATGCACCTTGCTAACCGGTATGATATTAAGCCCTCGGATAACATTATCAGGAATATCTGCAAGGTCTTTCATATTTTCTTCGGGAATCAAAACTGTCTTGATACCACTTCTAAGCGCTGCCAATAGTTTTTCTTTCAGGCCACCGATTGGCAGTACCCTGCCCCGCAGACTAATTTCACCGGTCATTGCCACATCGCGCTGCACCGGGTTATTGGTCAAAACAGATACGATTGAGGTTATCATACCCACACCCGCAGAAGGGCCGTCTTTCGGTGTCGCCCCTTCCGGTAAATGAATATGTATATCGGTTTTATCAAATGCTGATGGCTGGATACCAAAATCTAATGCCCGGGAACGAACATAGCTCATAGCGGCTTGGATTGATTCTTTCATCACATCACCCAGCTTTCCGGTGATGGTTACTTTACCTTTACCAGCAGATGTAATGGCTTCAATTTGCAATATAACCCCGCCCACTTCGGTCCAAGCCAAGCCAGTTGTTACACCAACCATATCTTCATCTTCCAACTCACCGAATATGAATCGTTTAACACCACCAAATTTTTCCAGATTCCGGCAGGTTATTTTAACGGCTTTAACCTTGCCCAGAACAATTTCCTTAACCGCCTTGCGGATCAGCTTGGCAATTTCTCTTTCCAGATTACGTACTCCGGCTTCGCGAGTATAGCTTCGGATAACTTCTCTGAGCGCACCGTCTGAAATTGACCATTCTTCATCTTTCAGACCATGGTCCTTCATTAGCTTTGTAATCAGATGCCGTTTAGCAATTTCCACTTTTTCATCTTCGGTATAACCAGAAAGGCTAATAACTTCCATCCGGTCCAGAAGTGGCTGCGGGATATTCAATGTATTGGCCGTTGTAACAAACATCACATTGGACAAGTCATAATCCACTTCTAGGTAATGATCATTGAATTTTCCATTCTGCTCCGGATCGAGCACTTCCAGCAAAGCAGACGATGGGTCGCCGCGAAAATCAGCACCCATTTTATCAATTTCATCCAGCAGGAACATAGGGTTGCTAGACCCTGCCTTTTTCATGCTTTGGATCACCTTACCAGGCATTGACCCAATATAAGTCCGGCGATGACCACGAATTTCGGCCTCGTCACGAACACCACCAACGGAAAAGCGCACAAAATTTCGCCCCGTAGCACGGGCTATGGATTTACCAAGCGAAGTTTTACCAACACCGGGTGGGCCTACCAGACAAAGGATAGGCCCTTTAATTTTTTTGGTTCTTTGCTGAACCGCAAGATATTCCAGAATACGTTCTTTAACTTTTTCCAGCCCGTAATGGTCTTCATTCAGAATATCTTCGGCCTGAACCAGATTATGTTTTGTCTTGCTGTTTTTATACCAAGGCACAGACAGCATCCAGTCAAGATAATTACGAACCACGGTCGCTTCAGCGGACATAGGACTCATGGATTTAAGCTTTTTCAGCTCACCAAGCGATTTTTCACGGGCTTCCTTTGTAAGCTTGGTAGCTTTGATTTTATCTTCAAGTTCAGCGATTTCGTCTTTGGTTTCATCTGATTCCCCCAGTTCTTTCTGAATGGCCTTCATCTGTTCATTCAGATAATATTCCCGCTGGGTTTTTTCCATCTGGTTTTTCACACGATGGCGGATTTTCTTTTCCACCTTCATGACACCAATCTCACCTTCCATAACGCTGTAAATCTTTTCAAGACGCGACAGAAGATTGGAATTTTCCAGAAGTTCCTGCTTGGAAGATATCGTCAAAGACAGATAAGAAGCCACCACATCGGATAATTTTGCAGGATCCTCAATCTGATTAACAGAGCTCTGTACTTCTGAGGGTATTTTTTTATTGACCTTGATATATTGCTCAAACTGTTTGACGACGGATCCCATCAATCCGCGTAGCTCTTTTGAATCTTCCACAACTGGTTGATCAAACTCGGCTTCGGCTTCAAAGAAATTATCATTATCAATATAACGGATAATTTTTGCCCGCTCTCCGCCTTCTACCAAAACTTTTACGGTACCGTCCGGTAATTTGAGAAGCTGCAAAATAGTCGCCACCGTTCCTATATCATAAATATCTTCTATGCTGGGGTCATCATCATTGGCGTCTTTCTGAGAAACAAGAATAATCTTCTTGTCGTTGCTCATCACATCCTCTAGCGCCTTAACGGATTTTTCCCGACCGACAAAAAGCGGCACAATCATATGTGGGAAAACCACAATATCTCTTAAGGGAAGTACGGGATAAGTAATGCTCATTAGGTCGTCCATTCGTTGGCTTTATTTTACATACTGTTTAACTGCATTTAAGCATTAAGCAGCATAATACAAGTGGCTTGCATTGATTTTCACAGTTTACAAGCCCCTGAATACTACATTTTATCTATGTGTAAATAAAGGCAAAATCAAGCACCAACGGTAGCGCCAACCTCACCTTTTTTATTTTTGGTATAAATATAAAGTGGCTGAATTTTTCCCTTGACCACATCAGCATTAACCATCACTTCGTCCACACCGTCAAGACCAGGCAGCTCGAACATGGTATTCAGAAGGATATCTTCCATGATAGACCGAAGCCCACGGGCACCAGTTTTGCGGATAATCGCTTTTTTTGCTATTTCGATCAATGCACCATCCGTGAAATTCAGGTCAACATTCTCCATCGAGAACAAACGCTGATACTGTTTAACCAGAGCATTCTTGGGACGGCTGAGAATTTCAACAAGGGCGTCTTCATCCAGATCCATCAGCGTTGCCAGCACGGGCAACCGACCAACAAATTCCGGTATCAGGCCAAAATGAAGCAAATCATCCGGTTCCAGATCCGACAGTATTTCGCCAACCATACGGTCATCATCAGGGGCCACATTGGCACCAAAGCCAATTGATTTTCCTTCCAGACGGTGCGCAATAATTTTATCCAAACCGGCAAATGCGCCGCCACAAATAAAGAGGATATTTGTGGTATCCACCTGCAGGAATTCCTGTTGAGGATGTTTACGGCCACCCTGCGGTGGTACGCTTGCAACGGTACCTTCCATAATTTTCAAAAGGGCCTGCTGCACGCCTTCACCGGACACGTCACGGGTGATGGAGGGATTATCAGACTTGCGGCTGATTTTATCGACCTCATCAATATAGACAATGCCGCGCTGGGCATCTTCTACATTATATTCAGCAGCCTGAAGCAGTTTAAGAATGATATTTTCCACATCTTCGCCCACATAACCAGCTTCGGTCAAAGTGGTAGCATCAGCCATAGTGAAGGGAACATCCAGAATACGTGCCAATGTTTGGGCAAGGAGTGTTTTACCACAACCCGTTGGGCCAAGCAGAAGAATATTGGACTTCGCCAGTTCAACCTCATCACCTTCGGTGGAATGCTGCAGGCGTTTGTAATGGTTATGGACGGCGACGGAAAGAACCTTCTTGGCCTGATCCTGACCGATAACATAATCGTTCAATACTTTTAGAATATCCGCCGGTGTCGGAACACCATCCCCCGACTTGGTCAGGGTCGTTTTATTTTCCTCACGGATAATATCCATACAAAGCTCGACGCACTCATCACAAATAAAGACAGTCGGACCCGCAATGAGTTTTTTAACTTCATGCTGACTTTTGCCACAGAATGAGCAGTAGAGTGTATTTTTGCTGTCACCAGACTTCGATTTCGTCATAAGGTATCTATTCCTATAAGTTCCTTACCATATGCTACTCTGACTATACCGTAAATCTCAACGGGTTTTTTGCCAGAACACCATATTTTCTTTGATCATTTCCTTAAATGACCGAAAATCATTCCCAAGAACCCATTTTTGTCCCAATTATCACAATCCAATGGTCTTATTTAAACGACTTTAACCCAATTGTAGCAAAAAACTAGAAAACAATTAATTAACAAAAACTATAAATTTGAGAATTAATCTTGAATTTCAGTTATTTATTTATCTTTGTTCTCTGGTACAGGACGCTTGTCGAAAATTTCATCAATCAGGCCGAAAGCTTTGGCTTCGTCAGGTGACATGAAGGTATCACGCTCAAGGGCATCTACAATTTTTGCCAGCTTCTGACCGGTATGTTTGACATAAATTTTATTTAATCTTTCCCGCAAAGCCAAGATTTCACGAGCCTGAATTTCAATATCTGTTGCCTGCCCCTGCGCACCACCAGAAGGCTGATGCACCATGATACGGGAATTTGGCAGGGAATAACGTTGGCCTTTTTCACCTGCCGCAAGAAGCAATGAACCCATTGAACAAGCCTGTCCAATACAAATAGTGCTTACTTTGTTGCGGATATATTGCATGGTATCATAAATACCCATGCCAGCAGTCACAATACCACCCGGTGAATTGATATAAAAAGCAATATCCTTTTTAGGATTCTCCGCTTCCAGAAACAAAAGCTGGGCCGTGATAAGTCCGGCCACCTGATCATTTACCTGCCCGGTCAGAAAAATAATATTTTCTTTCAAAAGGCGGGAAAAAATATCATAGGAGCGTTCCCCACGACTTGTCTGTTCCACGACCATAGGAACCAGAGTATTCATATATGTATCACGTGCATCGCTCATATCAGTCTTCCTGCTTTTTAAAATGAATGAGGGCATCTTACGTGCCGCCCGTCACCAAATCCTTAATTTTTCAGCCTGCTGATTTTTATTTCTCAGCTTTGGCTTTTTTTGGGGCCGTCTTCTTGGCCACAGCTTTTTTAGCCGGTGCCTTTTTAGTCGCAGCTTTTTTAGCTGGTTCCTTTTTAGCCGCAGCTTTTTTTGGAGCCGCCTTTTTTGCTGGTGCTTTTTTAGCCGCTTTTTTCTTGGCCGGTTTCTTCTTGGCTTTTTGAGCCGTATCTTCTGCTTCTTCTTCCTCAATAGCAGCGATCATTTCTTCATGGGAAACCGGTTTGTCATTAACCTCGGCCAGTTCAAGAATGAAATCCACCACTTTTTCTTCAAACAACGGGGCACGCATCTGGGCCATGGCTTGTGGATTTTTTTGATAGAATTCAAAAACCTCTTTTTCCTGTCCCGGATAACGGCGGGCTTCATTGGAAATCTGACGGGTTACTTCTTCCTGAGAGACAGTTACCTCATTCTTCTGTCCAATTTCAGACAGCAAAAGCCCCAGCCGTACGCGACGAACCGCTATATTTTGATATTCTTGCTTGATATCATCACCGGGTTCATCAATATCTTCCGGTTTTACTTCAGGGTTATCTTCCTGTGCTTCCCGGTGAAGGTCCATTTTCAACTGCTGCCATATCTGGTTAAACTCCAATTCAACCATACCTTCTGGTACGTCAAAGGATACTTCCTCCGCCAACAGATCAAGAAGGGAGCGTTTCAGCTTGGTGCGGGCCAGGCCCTGATTTTCCTGCTCAACCTGTTTCTTCACCAGATCTTTCAGGGCATCAAGATCTTCCAGACCAAATTTTTTGGCCATATCATCATTAATTTCAACATCCGCAGGCTTCTGCACCTCATGAACCTTCACTTCAAAGACAGCATCTTTACCGGCAAGATTTTCAGATTGGTAATCCGCAGGGAATGTAACGGCTACATTCTTCTCATCGCCAGCTTTTACACCAACCAACTGAACTTCGAACCCGGGAATAAAGCTATTTGATCCCAGTTCCAGCTGGTGACCTTCTGCGGTGCCGCCGTCAAATGCCTCACCGTCCACTTTGCCGAGGAAGTCCATCAGAACCGCATCGCCATTTTGGGCTTTATATGTTTTGGCCGCTTTTTTAAAGTTCTTCTGTTGGGAAGCGATGTTGGTAACAGCTTCCATAACCTGTTCTTCACCGGCCTCAACAACCAATCGTTCCATTTTGAGTTTAGCCAGGTCAGGAATTTCAATTTCCGGCGTAATCTCTACTTCGATGGAATATTCCAGATCTGTGCCTTCATCAAAGGAGATAACTTCAATTTTTGGCTGCATGGCCGGACGGACTTTATTTTCGTCTAGGGCTTCCTGAGATGTTGTATTGATGGTTTCTTCCAACACCTGACCCAAAAGATTTTTGCCATGAAGTTTTTTCAACAGAGACAAAGGTGCTTTACCGGGTCTAAAACCGGGCATTTTAACCTGACCCTGAATTTTTTTCACTTCCGCGTCAACTCTTGCGTCAATATCATCTGCTGAAATGACAACTTTATATCCGCGTTTCAAACCTTCTGAATTTGTTTCCGTTACCTGCATGATTACTCTGCTTTTCCTGTGGGGCCAATCTGCCCGTTTGTTGTTGACCTACGATTCGGTATATTTAAGAAAAATGGTGCGGGTGAAGGGACTTGAACCCCCACGTCATAAGACACTAGAACCTAAATCTAGCGCGTCTACCAATTTCGCCACACCCGCATTATTTTTATCAATATGGTCGAATCTGCATATATGTTGGTCTTTATAGCCATTTAATTACGAAATTCCACAGAAAAAATGCCTTTCGCGCACAAACAGTGAATTGATCACCTCAAGCGGGACAAAACTTGCGCGATTTGGCCTTCAATATCTTCCGATATAAGACCGGGGCCAAAGGCCGCCCCGGCCGCCCCATGTATCCATACCGCTGCACAGGCAGCCTCAAAGCTTTCCATTCCCTGCGCCATAAGCCCCAAACAAATTCCCGCCAGAACATCTCCCGAACCAGCGGTTGCCAACGTGGGTGGCGCATTATCGTTAATCACGGCCCGACCATCCGGGCTGGCGATAACCGTATCGGGTCCTTTATATATAATGACTGCCCCGGCCTGCGTTGCGGCTTTTCGGGCAGCCGTCAATTTATCATCACCGTTAAAATCAGGAAACAGGCGCGCGAATTCACCGGCATGTGGTGTCAGTATGGGCACATATGCCGATTCTTTAATTGCTTTAAAAAGCGCATTCGGTTTATCAGAAAAAACGGTCAATCCATCCGCATCAATCACACAATGACGACCTGCCGCCAGAATTTTCAATATTTTTAATCTGGTATTTTCTGTCACCCCACAGCCCGGGCCGACACACCAATGCATCAACCGCTCATCTTGCAGAAGATCAACAATATCGCCCCCCCCGCCAAAGGGTTTAATCATCACCGCCGTCAAATGGGCCGCATGGGACAGAATAGCATTTTCTGGACAGACAATACTCACAAGCCCTGCACCTATTCTGAGTGCTGCCCCAGCCGCTAAGCGCGCTGCCCCGCCATTAGCCGGGCCACCGCTTATCACTACAGCATGACCACGGTCATATTTATGAGAATTCTCCTTAAGGTCAGGAAAATCGTCTATCCATACATTTGGATCATTGCCATATGTTTTAGGAGAAATATCCTTCAGAACCCGTTCCAGAATGCCTATGTCCGTTACCTCTATTTCACCACAATATTCCCGACCCGGATAAAGCAAATGTCCCGGTTTTTTACGAAAAAATGTCACGGTGGAATTTGCCCTAAGCCCGGCACCCCGTATCTGCCCACTGTTGCCTTCCACACCAGAGGGGACATCAACCGCGACCACGTTGAGATCAAGATTATTAATTTCTTCGATCAACGCGGCAACCGACCCTTCAATGGGGCGACTTAGGCCCGCACCAAAAATGGCATCGACCACAAGTTTATGATCACCGATTTTAAAAGACTGTATCTCACCATCCCATTTTTCTGCCATGAGAGCCGCATCAACGGAAAGTTTTTTAACCGTCCCCAACAGGGCCAAATCCACATCCCATCCGGCCTCTGCCAGATGTCGGGCGATAACAAAGCCGTCCCCGCCATTGTTACCCGGACCACAAAGCACTAATGTCTTCACCTGATCGTAACGGGCCATTATATGCCGGGTTACCGTAAGACCCGCCGCTTCCATCAGGTCCGCCCCCGGTATGCCGGAGCGGATCGTAAACTGATCCGCTCGCGCCATTTCCTGGCAGCTCAATATAGAATATTGGTCCTTCTCAGTCATAGGGTTCCTTATTTCATGGAGACTATCCATTCTTTGACTTTATCCTCAAGTATGGAGAGCGGTAAGGCACCATCCTGCAGAATGACCTCATGATATTTACGTATATCAAATTTATCGCCCAATTCGGCCTTGGCATGCTGACGTAACTTCTGAATCTTGATCATACCAATTTTATAGGCCGTGGCCTGTCCCGGCATGACGATATAACGTTCGATGGCTTTAACCACATCGCCGTGGGGGTTAGGTGTATTGGTGGCCAGATAATCAATGGCCTGCTCCCGAGTCCATTTTTTATAATGAAGGCCAGTATCGACAACAAGACGGCAAGCCCGCCATAATTCCATGGCAAGACGTCCAAAATCTGAATAGGGATCAGAATAAAAACCCATTTCCTTTGGCAGATATTCACTATAAAGACCCCAGCCTTCCACATATGCTGTGTAACCACCAAATTTGCGGAATTTCGGAATATCCTTTAGCTCCTGCATGATTGCGATTTGCATATGATGTCCGGGAATGCCTTCATGATAAGCCAATGCCTCCATCTGATAGGTCGGCATTTCTGACATTTTATAAAGGTTGGCATAATATATACCCGGCCGGCTGCCATCAATTGCCGGACGACTGTAAAAGGCTTTACCGGCTGATTTCTCACGGAAAGCTTCGACAGCCTTAACGGTAAGGTCAGCCTTGGGCTTGGTTATGAAAACCTCATCCAAACGGCCTTTCATGGTTTCGATCAGCTGTTCAGCCTTATCGAGATAAGCTTTCTTACCTTCCTCGGTTTCCGGATAATAAAATTGTTTGTCGGTACGGGTAAATTCAAAAAACGCCTGCATTGTTCCTTCGAATTTTACCGTTTCCATAATTTTGCGCATATCACCATGGATGCGGGCAACTTCATCTAGGCCAAGTTGATGAATTTCAGAAGCCGTCATATCCGTACTGGTAATCTTTCGTAGGCGATAATCATAATAATCCGCACCATCGGGCAGTTTCCATGCCCCATCATCGGTTGTGGCAACCGCCTGTTGACTTTCCAGCAGAACGACCAGCTCTTCATAAGCCGGTTTTACAGATGTCAGCAGGGCAGCTTCAGCCCGTTTGATCAGATCAGCCGCTTGTGCTTCATCTTCCATTTTAAGACCGGCGACTTTCTTCTTTATATCCGCTAAAAGAGTGCTGTCATCCCCGTCACTGAATGGAACGCCAGTTAACAAATTCTTGGCATCATCAATAGCATAGGCAAAAACAAATTTCGGCGGCAGGACGCCCTTTTCCTGGCTACGTTTCATGCCAGCCATTCGTTGGTCAGCCGACGCCCTGAACCCCTCAAGCCGTGAGATATAGGCTTCGGCATCATCCAGTGATGTCACACGATGAAAATTAATCAGAAAGGCCGGCATTCTTGACTGCCAGCCAAACATCTGATTCACCGGATAGCGATAATACCGCCATTTATAATCTTCAGTATTTTCCGTTAATGCTCGTTCGGACAGAACATAACTGAGTTTAGTGGCATCATCCAGCTTATCATAATCAAAATTGGCCTTCAGAATTTTCAGGTCTTCAATATTACGTGCTTGATCAGCGGCGGCTTTCTCTTCTGTTCGCACAGTCCATTTGCCATAGTCCTTTTTAATACCAAGAAAAGTCTGAAATTCAGGGCTATCCATCACATCGCGCATAAAGGTTTTTTCAAAATATGCGTTAAGACGTTCTGATTCTGTCTGCTGCGTTTCAGATTTTACTGCCTGCTCAGACTGTGTATTATTTTTTTGGGCATTCTCCCCTTCACCACAACTGCTTAAAGTCAGCAAAGTTATTAGTGCGGTGGTCGTTATTAATGTAGATTTCATTTAATTATCCCGATTTTGAATTTATTGTGATTTTTTTGTGAAGTGAAAAGAGACTATAAATAATGAAGCGTGTAAAGAATATATGCCCTAAAATACTAAAAATATGACAAATGGACCAAAATTGACCGAATTATCAGAAAAAACTTTCCAAAATAATCAAAAAGACCTCTTAAAGGGTGCTGCGGCGAACCTGTTTGGATTTATAATAAGGCTGGGCGCACGGCTGCCGTTTCTATTTGTAGTTGCCTTACTCTATGGCAAAGAGATATTCGGCCAATATCTGTTTGCGGTAACCAGTGTTGAGACTTTAACGGCAATTATTCTGTTTGGATTTAAAAGATCCCTTTTTCACTTTTTAAATGATGATGTGCATCGCAGTGATATGACAGGGGTATATAATACGGCCCTAGCGGCACTTATGGTTTGTCTGGGAATTGGTGCTGCAGTCATAATTCCAATTTATCTTTGGAAAGATTTTCTTTTTCAACTTTTTCCAGGTGAAATGGCGAAAGGTGTTTTTATTTTATTACCGGCCGCAATCATTTATGCGTTGGCAGAAATTTTATTAACCGCCACAAGAGCCGCGCGAAAAATGCGTTATGAAGTGACAGCAAAAAGCATCGTTGAACCCTACGTACTTTTAATATTTTCTGCCGGATTGTTTTTCCTCAACTATGTGGAGGACGGACTTTTCATTGCCTATTGGGTTATGAATATCAGCATATTCATCTATGCCGTTTATGCTTTCGGCAAAATATATAAAAAGGATATTCGGGTCTGGCGCGGTTTTTCCTGGGACAAAGCAAAATCTATGATTGTATTTTCTGCTCCCACCGCAGCCTATGATCTCATTATGGTTCTCACCCTTCGCATAGATATTTATTTTCTGGCCGCCATTGTTTCACCAAGTGCCTTGGGTATATACGGCATTGCGCTTCAGGTTGTAACGATTGTCAAGAAAATCCGCCAAAGTTTCGACCCCATATTGGAACCGGTTATTTCCCAGACAGTGAAACAATCCAACATACAGAATGTTAGCAAGGAATTGTCACAGGTAAGCTATTGGATATTTTCAATTCAGGCCTTGATCTTCACGTTACTCATATTCTATGGCGATACCCTGCTCAGAATGTTTGATATTTCCGGGGGCAATGCTGACCTGACCCTTCTGGTTTTGATTGCGGCCATCATGGTGCAAGGAAGTTTTGGATTGAGTGAACTTATTTTTCTTTATAAGAAACCATCTATTAATCCAATTTTATCCCTGATGATTTTAGGGCTTCATGCCGGGCTTTGTTATTTTTTAACGAAGGAGTACGGTATATTAGGGGCCGCATCCAGTCTCTTTATTTCCTATAGCATTACGGAATTCCTGCGATTGGTCCTCGTAAAATATTTTTTTAATGCCTTCCCTCTTAGGGCAACAATATTGAAACCCATCGCATTGTCGGCCGTTCTTGCGGGTTTTCTATGGCTACTTTCCTCTTTCACAGATTTACAGTCTGCGCCGGGTCTGTTTTTTGGAATTGTCGGCGGGATTTTAGTTTATTTTCTTTCCTTTTTTATTATTGCACAAAGACAAGAAAAGGTTATTCTCTTGCGAAAGTTAAGTATAAAGAAGTCATAATATGAAGGACGCCGTAACAGAAGTTGACAGATATATGCCAACGACTGCTGTCATAAGAACAAATGCAAGAGGAAATTATATTGTATCCTCAATCAGCATACGTGATCGCCTGATCAAAAGCTGTGTCTCCTGCAATATAAAAAGGATAATTGTTATTGGTCCTTCAGATGGGAAAAAAACTTCTTATCTTGAATATGCTAATGAAAAATCTTCGACTATTGAACATGTTGACAATGCCTCACAGGTAAATATCAGTGACCGGGAAGTCCCCATCTATATCGAAGATGGCTTTTTACTCCATACTTCCATGTTGGAAGAATTTATCACTTCCGGCGCCATTAAGATGTTAAGCCCGACAAGTGGCAAGTGCATATTTTCAAAAAATGATTTCCACCAACTTGATCAAACACAAAGCAAGGATGAAATATTTGAAGGTAATCCTTTTAATATTATTGAAATACAAAGTGAAAATATTGGGGAAGCCCGCTCGAGACTGTTTAAATGGCTGAGCAAAAAAACTGACGGGTATATTTCAAGAAAGTTAAACAGGCCCATATCATCCATTTTTAGCAAGTTTTTTGCAGAATACCCCATCAGCCCTGTTTATTTCACCGCTGTAACAGCATTGCTCGCGGCGTTAATGACCTATGTCTTAATCACAGGTGGTGAGACAGGAATCGTCTGGGGTTGTGTTCTGTTCCATGTGGCATCCGTTGCTGACGGCATTGATGGTGAAATTGCCCGTGCCAAATATCAGATTAGCCTGAGCGGAGCTAAGCTTGATACGACCATTGATATGATTACCAATATTTTATTCATGGGTGCCATGAGTTATGCCTTATGGAACACCTACGGCGATCAGTATTTAATATTGGGTGTTTATGTTGTGACTTTGGCCCTTATGGGTGTTTTATTGATGACAGCACTGCTGTATTTTGGACCTGGTGGCGGTCGGTTTGATATTCTGTCCACCACCATAAGGAATCGCTTCCAATACAAACCACGCTTACTAAAGATTTTTAATTTCTGCAATTATTTCCTGAAACGAGATGCCTTTGCCTTTTTATTTGCGGTATATGGCTTGCTAGGCCTGGGCAAATATATTCCGGAGTTTCTTATTTTTGGGTTAGTCATATGGAATCTGGCTATAATCATGAATGCCCAGCTAATATTAAAATCAAAACGGGTCACTTCAGGAATCTAGGGGGTTCTTCGAAATGGTATTATCAGCAAAGCCCTTAAACCTGTTTTGTTAGCGGTCCGATAGTCCTTCAGCCCAATATCCATCTTTTTATGACCCTGTTCCGGTTGTGCCTGATAGGTGCCAAAAATCCTGTCCCACCACGGCATGTTAAAACCAAAATTGCTGTTGATCTCATGGGGAATGACCGAATGATGAACCCTGTGCATATCCGGAGTTACAACAAATAATCGTATGACATTATCAAACATTTTCGGCAGACTGATATTACCATGATTAAACATGGCCGTTCCATTGAGGAGGATTTCAAAAATTACCACCGCCATTACCGGAACCCCAAGCAATATAACGCTCGCGCATTTAATAAGGGTGGACAATAATATTTCAACCGGATGAAACCGCAAACCCGTTGTCACATCAATTTCCTGATCAATATGATGGACTTTATGCAACCGCCATAGTAACGGCACATGGTGAAACACCACATGTTGCCCATATATGAGCAAATCCATCATCAAAACGGAAATAATCACCTCTGCGATTAGAGGTAAAGGCAGATAATTCAACAATCCAAATTGATTTTTTTCGGCATATATCGCCACCCCGACTGCGGTAAAGGGTACAATGAGTCTGACGATGAGGCTGTTCAGAAAAACCAGAGACAAATTACGGGTCCAACGTATAGAACGACTTATATGGCGGGTTCTTTTCGGACTGAGGGCCTCCCAAATTGCAACGATGCTTAACACACCGAAGAAAAAGAATAATCGCACCGCTACTTCATTTTCTAATATCATTTATTCAGTATAAATCGTTCCCTTGGGATTAAAAGCCTTAAACGCAAAAGCAAACGGGATATGATAAACCACGTCTTCATCGCCCCTTGTCACAATGACATTACCAATATCCTTGCCTCTTTTGATATAGCGCGTATCCAGTGCGGAGTTTTGCCCGGACTGCCAACTTAACTGCAGACCATTATGCTCAATGGTTTTTTTCTTTTTAATCAGAGATAGCGGCCAGGCATCTGTACCAACTGCCACAACCCGGGCCAGTGGGCGTATAGGCCCCTTATAATCCCCCTTAAAAAGGAATGGCCACCGTTCCGAATCATATTTCACATAAGGGTTTTTACCATATCGGCGCATGCTATCATTATTGGGGACCAATACCCGGCCTCTGGGGTGGCGGTTTTTAAACAGGGTGAAGGATTCAATGCGCGAAGGGATAGCTTTCAGCATTTTTCCAGTATAATTTCCAACAATGCCCTCACCAGTAAATTGCTGCCACCAACTTTCACTTTGACGGTCATACATGACCATATCTGACATGCGCAGCTTTCCCGTGGTACCAAAATCCAGCACACGGCCATCCAATGTGCGCTCAAATACCAGTGCGGCATTACAGAGCGGACAATAGGTTATTGTCACCGGAACCCCACCCACTGTATCATTGACGATTTCATGAAACATAAGGATACGAACGGGATATGCCCTCACATCACCCTTTATATTCAGGCTGATTACAGGCTCCTTTTTACCCATATCTTTAATTTCCCATACCGCCTTGAAAGCGGGATTATCAATGGATGGGATACCATCTTTAGGCGGGCCTCCTTCTAAGATGTCGCTAAAGTCGATACTGGTTTTCCTGAAATCAGTCTTCGCCCATTCATATTTCCAGTTTCTCGGCACATCATTAGCGGCATGAACGGCAATATTACTTAATAAAAAAATACTCAAATAAGTAGCCAATTTTTTCATGCTCAAGGCATTCCCGAATGTAATCATAGCGTGCTCCAAAAATAATGTTGTTTGACATCCTATTTGAAATGCAGATCACACACACATCAAAGCTTTGTGATATAATTTACAGGAAACAACTTCTGAACCTACTAAGCTGGACATGAGCCGCAATACCAACATTTCTGAAGCGATGGAAAAAGAACGGGCGTGGCCCTGAAACAGGAATAGGTGAATTATCTTGCGAAAGACCCATGGCAAGATCTGCCACCACTTCGCCGGATGTGGTTGCCATAGCAATGCCACGACCATTGCACCCTATGGGTGCCAGTATGCCGTCCCCTAGATTAAAAATTCGCGGCAGGTGATCCTTGGTAATTCCCAGATACCCGCTCCAGCTATAGGCCACATCAACGTCGCCCAATTGAGGAAAACGAACGGAAGCAGCCTTAACCAGACTGGCCGATAGACCGCTATGTTCGCCGCCACCCGTGGCATCGGCGCCCCCCATGATCAGGCGTTTATCAGGCGTAATACGGAAAGATGTCAACAGGTGACAGCTATCGGACGCGACCTCACCACCGGGAAGAATGCTTCGCCATTGGTTTTCAGGCAACGGTTGAGTAGCAATTTGTGCAGTTCGAACAGGTATGATACTGGTCCTTGCTTTATCCCTCATAATATCCCGGTAAGCATTGGTACATATTATGACTTTCCCCGCCAGTATCTTGCCATTGGGGGTGGATAACATCCAGATGGCACCGCTACGATTCATATTCTGTACCGGTGTATTGGTGTAAATTAAAGCCCCCTCGGTAACCGCCGCCGTCGCCAATCCACGGGTATAGGCCAGCGGATTTACCGCCCCGCCCCGCATATCAATGCCTGCTCCGGCATACCATTCCGTACCGAGACGGGACTTTAACTTATCACGGGCAATCATATCCACAGGCGCACCCCTCTTTCGCCACTGGTCAATGCGGTTTTCACCAAGCCGCCTTGACGCCTGGTCCGGAAAAGCCTGAATCCAACCATTACGGACAGCGTCACAGTCAATCTTATATTGTTCAATCAGGGAAAAAACATAGTCAGGTGCCCTGCCCGAAAAATCTATTAACCGCCCACCTAAATATGGTCCAAGCTTATGGATTACTTCATCGGGGTCCCGTTTCAAACCGGGAATCACTTGCCCGTTGTTTCTGCCCGATGCCCCCCAGCCAATATCTGCGGCTTCAAGAACGCAGACACGAACGCCAGCCATGGCTAGATGTCGCGCTGTAGAAAGCCCCATAATCCCACCACCAATAATCGCCACATCAACCGACAAACCTTCGTCGATACTTTTATATTCAGGAGAAGTCTTATTTTCCGCTAACCAGAGTGACAAACTCATGGCATCAAGCCCCTTCTGTAAATTCCATTATTATACCGCATGTATAATCCGGTCCGATGCGCAAGCTACCGTCATTGACAACCTCAAATGCAACGCCGTTATTCTCCAATACTTGCGACGTGACCATGATATCCTTTACTGCAAGGCGGATGGACCCAAAGAAAGGTGTTTGCGGCTGCTCTTTCACGCCATAAACCCGGTCATAGGCCGCTGCCGTGATAAGGTTAATGACCTGTCCACTGGCAAGCGTTAATATAAGTCCGTCTTCTGTTCGCTGCACTGCATCCGGGCCAAGAAAGCGCATATGGGCCTGTTCCACCCTGTCAAAATCATCAATCACGCCCGTCATGGATATGACCCCGGTCACGCCGTTGGCATGATCAAGATATTCCGGTTTCCGGATTAATTCCGGTGTCAAATGTTCACAAACCACCACATGCATCAGCCCCGGCGCATCAGCTTCGCTAGGAAAACACAGGGAGAAACGCGGCTGAACCCAGCCTGTGGCTAGCTCGAAATTTCGGGTTAACTGGCGCACTTCTTTAGGATGAAGACCCTTGGCAACCATCTGGTCGTAAGTTTCCTGCGCACCAATTGTTCCAAAGGCAATACCCATCAGGCACTCTCCTCGCGCCGCCAATAATTCCGGCAGATTCACCGTATAGCGTGTCGGATCAATTACCCCGCGAAGCTCGAGATAATCATTAGGGAACATTATGCACCAGTTACCCGTACCCCATTCAACATGACTGCCGCGTGGCGGTATGGTAAAACCCAGTTTTTCAAAGGTATCATGTGAGGCATCCATATCAGCAATGGCGATAACAGGATGGTCGATAGATTTAATACCATTATACATTCTAATATTCTCCAGTCTTTAAGCAATGAGCGCAGTGAAACAATCACATAAGCCAAAATTATTAATTTCTCACTTGATCGTATACGATTTTATTATATTGTAGTCAATATTGAAATAAGGAGTATGATGTATGCCGTCAGCCAGTGTAAAAGCGAAGGGTGCCAGTGGAGCCCGGCTCGTCTACGGGGTATTAAAAAAGGAAATTCTTTCCGGTAGTATAGCGGGCGACACCCCACTACGTCAGGACGATCTCGCCAAACGGTTCGGCCTGAGCAAAATACCCGTGCGGGAGGCTTTACGGCTTTTGGAAGCGGACGGTATTGTGGCTTTCAGACCAAGACGCGGCGCCATTGTTGTGAAGCTTACCCCCGAAGACCTGAATGAAATACATGACATACGTCTGGCGCTGGAATGCCGTGCTCTTGAATTGGCTATTCCCAATATGGTCAATGCCGATTTGCTATTGGCTCGGGAAATTCTGGATCAATATTCGACAGAGCAAGATATGGAACGATGGTCTGATCTTAACGTCCGTTTCCATCTGGCACTTTATGAGCCCTGTGGTCGGCCACGGTTGCTGTCCATGATCCGCGACTTGCAAGCCAAAACCGGACTGTTCACACGTCTTTGGGTGACAATGGCCACCGGACTGAAACGGCCCCATACTGAACATATTGAAATCCTTGAACATTGCATCAATAAGGATATTCCGGCGGCAGTAGCGCACCTTCGGCATCATATTCAAACCACACAGAAAGAGGCAACCGCCTATTTCCGCCGCAAGGCCATCCGCACTTCAGGGGAAGATGGTCTATGAGTAGTCTGCTGTAACTTCTATGATACGGTCCCGCATCCATTGATTAGCCTGATCCGCATCCCGGCTCTTATGCCAATATAGATGAAGCTCCATTTCTGGCAGTTCAAAAGGAAGTTCCAGAATACGCGCGTCATATGGCCGCACCAGACCGGACGGCACCGTCAAAGCGAGGTCAGATTGCATAGCCACCAACGGGGCAACCATATAATGCTGAATTCTTAAATGAATATTCCGTCTTTGCCCCAGATTATTCAGGGCAATTTCCACATGTCCTAGGCCACTGCGTCGACTGGACACATGGATATGATCAAAACCCAGATAATCGTCCAAAGTCAGCCGGTCCCCCGTAAAGGGGTGATCTTTCCGTAACATACAAACATAACGTTCTTTCAAAAGCGGCGCGTGACATAATTGTGGGTCATTCAATACCGGCGCATCAATGACAAAATCCATGGCCCCCGTGGCCAGTTCCCTGATCACATCCTGACGGGGTATATGATAACTTTCCAGATTTATACGCGGGGCCTTTGCCGTAACCGTCCCCTCCAACGGGGGCAGGATCATCGCCGCAATCAAATCAGACATATTTATCCGAAAAGTCTTATCCGCCTTATCCGGCTGAAAAACACCGCCTTCATTTAAACTGCTGTTCATTAACAATAAGGCATCCCGTATTCGCCCAATGATATTTTCAGACACCGGGGTTGGTACCATCGCTTTATTACTACGGATGAAAAGCGGGTCATCAAATGTCTGGCGCAGGCGGGACAGAGCGTTGCTGACAGCAGGCTGGCTCAGGCATAATATTTCGGCAGCACGGGTTAAATTCCGTTCCGTATAAATCGTCTCAAAGACAATGAATAAATTTAAATCCACCTGATTTAAGCGCATATCTTTCGCTCTTATTATTAATTTCATGAATAGTATACTATCCATATAATAAATTTCAATAATAATAAGATTCAAGCTATAACTCACATGAACAAAGAGGATTCATATGGCTGAAATATATCTGGTCCGGCACGGACAGGCTTCATTTAATTCAGAAAATTATGATCGATTATCAGATTTAGGGCGGCAGCAATCGGAATATCTTGGACAGTATTTTTTGGACCGCGACATCTCCTTCGAACATATTTTCACGGGAACACAGCTTCGCCATAACCAAACAGCGGATGGTATCCTCAGCAATAAGGCAAGTGATTACAATGTCCATTCAGGTCTAAATGAATATGATTTTGGGGCACTTTACAAAGCCTATATGCGCCAGCATCCAGAAGAAGCGGAAGCATCCAGAGAAGGCAATCGCCGCATCTTCTATCAACGTCTGAAACTTGCCCTGAAATTATGGTCACAGGATAAACTAACGGGTGATTTACCGGAAAGCTGGGCAGAATTTAAGGGCCGGGTCGCTGATGCACTGAGCCATATTCACGAATATGAAGATGGCAAATGTCTGGTTGTCAGTTCCGGCGGCGCCATTTCAATGGCAATTGGTCATATCCTTGATCTTCAGCCCAAAAAAATCATCGAACTGAACTTACAAATTAAAAACGCCAGTTTCAGCCATATATATTCAGGCAGCGGCAGTATGCAGCTGTCCAGTTTCAACAATATACCACATCTCGACCAGCAAGGTCGACTTGATGCGATAACGTTTAGCTAAAAGGAAAAATCATGGATTTTGATCATAGCCCGAAAACACAGGAACTCCGCCGCCGAGTATCCAACTTTATGGAAGCTCACATCATTCCCCGCTACCGTCAACATCATGACGAGGTGACAGCCGGAACTTTTCCCGTATCCTTCATGGAAGACCTGAAAGCACTGGCAAAGTCCGAAGAATTGTGGAATCTTTTCCTGCCCCATTTGACAAATGATGAAAGCGGCACGCGCCTGACCAACCTTGAATATGCTCCGTTGGCTGAGATTATGGGTCGGGTTGTTTGGGCATCCGAAGTCTTTAACTGTAGCGCCCCGGATACCGGAAATATGGAAGTATTTCATATGTTCGGCTCACCTGAACAGAAGAAACAATGGCTGGAGCCTCTGCTCGAAGGAAAAATTCGTTCCGCATTCGCCATGACCGAACCAGATGTTTCCTCATCCGATGCCACCAATATCCAGACTATCATCAAGCGTGACGGTGGTGACTATGTAATAAATGGCCGCAAATGGTTTATCTCCAACGCTGCCCACCCAAATTGCAAGGTGATGATTGTCATGGGTAAAACCGATCCGGACAGCGCGGACCGCCACCGTCAGCAAAGTATGATCATCGTGCCCATGGATACCCCCGGTATCACCGTAGAGCGCAATATCACCATCATGGGCCACCATTCCCCCGAAGGCCATTGTGAGATTGTTTTCAAGGATGTACGCGTCCCTATCAGCAATATAATTGCCGGAGAAGGTGACGGCTTTATGATCGCGCAAGCGCGCCTTGGGCCGGGACGCATTCACCATTGCATGCGTTCAATCGGACAGTCGGAGCTGGCCCTTGATCTGATGGTGGAACGGGCGCAGGAGCGCAAGGCTTTTGGTAAATATCTCCACCAGCATGGTGCCATCAGCGAATGGATCGCCCGATCGCGCATGGAAATTGAACAGGCGCGGCTGTTTGTCCTGAAAACCGCTGATATGATCGACAAGGTTGGTGCCAAAGGCGCGCGTAAGGAAATTTCCATGATCAAGGCCATCATCCCCCATATGCAGACCACCATCGCCGACCGCGCTATGCAGGTTTTCGGTGCCATGGGTATTTCACCGGACACGCCACTAGCCGACATCTGGACTTGGGGTCGGGCATTGCGGTATGCAGACGGGCCGGACGAGGTTCATCTGCGAGCCATTGCGCGCTTGGAAATCAGTGAAGCTCAAAAAAAACAAGGCTTCACGCTGCCCTACCTCACACCGCCATTACGTAAATAAGGACCACTCAATGCAGAATTTATTCAATTTAAACGGTAAAATTGCTCTCGTAACCGGGGCATCCAGTGGCCTTGGCAACCATTTCGCCAAAACACTGGCCAAGGCTGGCGCCAAAGTGGTCGTTGCGGCCCGCAGGCGCGACAAGCTGGATAAGCTGGTACAGGAAATCAGTGATACGGGCGGTGAAGTTATCGCCGTTACCATGGATGTTAACGATATGGACAGCATCCGCAATGCCTATGATGAAGCCGAAAAACATCTGGGACTTGTGGATATTATCCTCAATAACGCCGGGGTAGCCGATTCAAAAGCATTTCTTGAAATTGATGAGGAAAGTTGGGACTTCACCATGGATACCAACCTTAAAAGTGTTATGCGGGTGGCGCAAGAGGGCTGTAAAAGACTGGTTGCCGCCAAACGGGGGGGTGTCGTGATCAACATCTCATCCCTGCTGGGTTTAGCCTACCAGACATTACAAACAAGTTATGCCACATCCAAAGCAGGTGTTATCCATATGACCCGTTGCATGGCATCGGAAATGATGCGTTATGGTATTCGGGTTAACAGTATTGCGCCTGGCTATTTCAAGACCGAAATAAACGCCGACTTCTTTGAAACGGAACGGGGGCAAGCTTATATCAAGACCATTCCCGCACGCCGTCTTGGCCGATTGGATGAACTGGACGGTCCGCTGTTATTGCTGGCTAGTGAGGCATCCTCATTCGTCAATGGCACGACGCTTGTGGTGGACGGTGGACATATGGTAAAATCCTTCTAAAGGGGGCTTAATGATGGACGAAAAAAAACTCAGAGCTTATCTTGAAGACAATATCGTCGGCTTTAAAGGCCCACTGACATTAAAGAAATTCGCTGGTGGTCAGTCAAATCCGACCTTCATGATAACTGCTAAGTCGGGCAAATATGTCCTACGGCGGAAACCGCCGGGAATGCTGCTCAAATCCGCCCATGCGGTTGACCGCGAATATCGGGTTACCAAGGCACTTATCGGTACGGATGTTCCCGTGGCTAAACCCCTTCACCTATGTACCGATGAAGATATTATCGGCAGTTGGTTTTATGTGATGGATTTTATGGAAGGTCGCATTTTCTGGGACCCCGCCCTGCCAGAAGTGGGTAATTCTGAACGCACCGCCATATATCATGAAATGAACCGGGTGCTGGCCACCATACACTCCGTTGACCTCACCGCACAGGGGTTAAAGGATTACGGCAAGCCCGGTAATTATTTCGAGCGTCAGATTGGCCGCTGGACCAAGCAATATAAAGCATCAGAAACCGAAACCATCGAACCCATGGAACGTTTAATGGGTTGGGTCACGGACAATATTCCCGAAGATGACGGCAAGGTTAGCCTCATCCACGGGGATTACCGGCTGGATAATTTTATTTTTCATCCAACAAAGCCCGAAATTATTGCGGTTGTCGATTGGGAGCTATCCACATTGGGTCATCCGCTCGCCGATCTGGCCTATCAATGCATGCAATGGCGGCTGCCCCATAATGCTCAGGTCAGAGGGTTGGACGGATTTGATCGCAAAGCCAATGGCTTACCCAGCGAAGAAGAATATGTCAGTGAATATGCCGAGCGCATGGGATGGGGCGAAATGGATCACTGGCCATTTTATTTGGCGTTTAGTTTCTTCCGGTTGGCTGCCATTCTTCAAGGCGTCATGAAGCGTAGTCTGGACGGCAATGCCTCCAACGCGCGCGCCCACGAAATGGGGAAAATGGTCTCGCCGCTCGCACAAAAAGCTATCGCTATTTTAAAAGAACAACAGAAGATTTAAGGAAAACTCATGAACATAAAATTTGAAGATAAGGTAGTTCAGATCACAGGCGCGGGATCCGGTTTTGGCCGCACTGCAGCCCTCGAATTTAGCAAAGCTGGCGCAAAACTAGTACTGTCCGATGTTAATATGGCAGGGTTGGATGAAACCGTGAACCTCTTGAGCTTAGATGAAGACCGCGTCATTGCCATGCGTTGTGATGTGAGCAATTCGCAAGATGTGGAGCAGATGACCAAAGCAGGTGTTGATCATTTTGGAAGCCTCGACATTGCCATCAATAATGCCGGGATTGCCCATGAAATGATCCGTACGGCAGATGCCAGCCTGAAGGAATTTGATCTGATTATGGCGGTTAATGTACGCGGCGTCTTTCTGTGTATGCAGCATGCCCTCAAACAGATGGAAAAACAGGGATATGGTATAATTCTCAATGTCTCCTCCGTTGCCGGGCTGATCGGCGCGCCTTTCGTCGCGGCCTATAGTGCCAGCAAACATGCGGTCATTGGCCTGACCAAGACGGCGGCACTGGAATATGCCCGCAAGAATATCCGGGTTAATGCCATATGTCCTGCCTTTTGCTATACCCCCATGGTCGGCCAGATCATTGACGGCGAACACGGCGAGAAGCGGGAACAGGATATGGCACAGGTCATCCCCATGGGACGGCTGGGAACAGCAGACGAAATTGTCAACGGCATGATGTGGCTATGCAGTGAGCAAAACAGCTTTACAACAGGACAGGCCCTGGCCTTTGACGGTGGGCTGACCACAGCTTGAAACATAATAAAAGCCCGGAGAGTATCCATTCTCCGGGCTTAATATAAACCGTAAGACAATCCTTCTATGCGTTGGCTTTTCTAAGATAACTTAGGGTCATATTGGTCAATAGACCACTAACCACAAAGCTGATGACAACTTTTGCCACCATAGCTACAGGTGGCATTGCCCCCTCAAAGACCAGTGAATAAAAGCCAAAACCCACAAGAGAAATTATCGCAAACAGGATTAATGTTGAGATATAACCTTTTATGGATTCGATGAAAATTGAAACCACATCTTCGCCACCCGTGGAACCCGCACCAAGACCAACGGCCACGATCATAGCGTACCACCAGTCATCTGTCATACCGGTTCCCCCATCCGAATAATAAGTTGCGTGGCCCGTATAAAACCAAACAGCTGCAACAATAGCTCCCACAACCATATACAAATATTTATTGCTCATTAAACCTCTCCTTATTTTTTAAAAGTACGAAACTCTATTCCGAAAATAGCTTTTTAGCAAATCCACCCAAAAATATAGCCCGAAGAAAATCATCTTCGGGCTATATTTGGATAAATAAATAATTAGTCTATGCGTTAGCTTTTCTAAGATAACTTAGTGTCATATTAGTCAGGAGACCGCTGACAACAAAGGTTACGATAACCTGTAGTAATCCCATTACGTCTGGCACTGCCTGAGTCGTAACAAGTGTATATACAGTGTGTCCGACTAGAGGGAATATGGCTAGCAGGATCATCGTGGGAATATATCCCTTTATAGATTCGACAAAAATCGAAACCACATCGTCACCTCCCGTTGAGCCAGCACCAAGGCCGACAGCGACAATCATAGCATACCACCAGATGTCTGACATGCCGGTTGCGCCGGCAGAATAGTAAGCAGATTGACCCGTATAAAACCACCCTGCTGCAATGATGGCTCCCACAACCATATATAAATATTTATTGTTCATTAAACCTCTCCTTATTTTTTAAAAGTAACAAACTGTAATACGAAAATAGAATTTTTGCAAATTTGGTCAAATTTCGGTAGTGCAAACCACAAAATTTCAGAAGCATTTCTGACCATACCGATCCATTAATATCACAGCATATTGTAGGCTAGGCTGTTGAAAAATATTAAAAAATAAAATAAACTGCAATAAAGAAATTGCGAAAGATGTTGTGTGGATATTAATCAGATTTTAGATCAAGCTGAAAGATTACATCGGGGTGGCAAATTACAGGAAGCCGGAATTTGTTATCGTAATGCCCTATCCCACGCACCGGAAAATGCTGATGCACTTTACGGGCTTGGCACTATTCACATGCAGCAGAAACAACCCAAAGAAGCATTGAAATATCTGAAACTGGCAACATCCCTGTTGCCGAATGTGCCAGAATTTCTGATTAATCTGGCAATGGTTGAAGAAACGCTGGGCCAAATCGAACAAGCTAAAAAAACTTATCTTCATGCGGCATATTGTGGACAAAACAATACCGGATTTTTGATTAATATCTGCAAAAAGTTGATTACCCTTGGCTTGGCCAAGAAAGCTTTTTCATACCTTGACGCCATTTCCGAACAAACCCCGGACATATATTTATGGAAAGCCCGGGCACAGGGTAACATGGGCAATTGGGGGGCTGCATTAAAACTATTGAATATACTAACCGCACAATTTCCCAAAGATGCTGACCTGTGGCGGGAGCATTCCACAGCAGCGGCCCATCTTCGTGAATTCAACACAGCCATCAAGTCCTACGGAAATTATATGAATAACAAGCAGGCAAACGGAAAAGACTTTCTTGATCTTGCCGACTTATATCTCATGGCGCGCCTGCCCAAGGATGCTATGACAACATTGCAAAAAGCTTTTAAGTCAGGGGTGGATAACGCAGAAGCCTATCTGATCGCCGGAAAATGCGCCCGCCTGAGCGGTGATTATGAGGCAACAAAAGAATATTTAAAATTAGCAATAGACCGCAGACCAACATATGGTCAAGCTTGGCAGCTGTTTTTTGAGATCGCCGATAAGTCAGAACTTCCCGAACTTATTGTCCAATGTCTAGCCTTGGAAAAGGATAAAGATTGTAGCGATTGGGACCGTACCAACCTTGCCCTCGCCGTGGGAAAAGCTTATGAGAAAATAGGACGTTACAATGATGCCTTTCTGGCTTTTTGTCGCGCCAATAATGATCATAAGGCCCTCATGATCCAGCGTGGTTTTGAATATCGACACAAAGACATTGAGGCCGAAAGTAAAAAGATCATAGGTTATTACCCCAAAGATGCGAATTATTCCCTATCAAAGAATATAAGCCCAAAACGGCCCATATTTATTCTTGGCATGCCCCGCACGGGAACGACCTTGGTAGAGAAAATTTTAGGCTGTCTGGAAGGCGTTGACGTTGGGGGCGAAAACGAAGCTTTTGAATCCGTGGCACGGCAATATTATTGGGAAATAACAAAGGGACAAAAACCGGAACCCGTTTCCTTGAATGCTGATCAGCTATCAGAAATGCAAGCCGCCTATTGGCGTAAGACAGAATTTAGTGGCCCGGTTGTTACCGATAAAATGCCCCATAATTTTCGTCATGTGGGACTTATTACACAGGTCTTCCCCGATGCCCCTGTCATATATATGACCCGAGACCCACGGGATGTATGCCTATCCATATATTGTCGATTGTTTCCCGATGTGCATAGCTATGCCATAGACCTTGAGCAGATCGCACATTTTTATGCTGAATCGGAACGACTCAAGAACCACTGGTTAAAAATCTTTCCAGGCCACGTGTTGGAAGTCGTTTACCAGGAACTTATTGAAAACCCAATAGAGAAGACTCAAGAAATAGCCGCCTTCTGTGGCTTGAACTGGCAGCCCGCGTGTCTTGATTACCACAAACAACAGGCGGCAAGCTTTACCTTCAGTGAATTACAAGTTCGCAAACCCATCAATCGGGATGGTATTAATAGGTGGCGGCATTATGAAAAACAGCTACAGCCATTGACATATGCCCTCAATAAATATGGCTTATAGCAAGCTTCTGAGCAAAGCGGCTAGAGCCACCTAATCCACCAACTGATCCAGAGCATAGCCCTTGAAAGTTTTTGTGGTTGCCAGCGCCACGTGACTGCTGATGTTGGCCACACCCTCCATGCAATCAATCAGTTTATCATTCAACTCCAGATAACGATCCATATCCGGACAGACAATACGCAGGAAATAATCAAAATTACCGCTTACCGTATAACATTCTACGATTTCAGGAAAATCATTGATCACTTTCTCAAATGTCTTGAAATTGGTGTTGGTATGATCGTGAAGGCTGACCGTCAGTAAAACCGTCACGGTTCGGCAAATCTTGTTAAGATTGATTACAGCCATATAGGATTCAAGATAACCCTCATCCTCAAGACGGCGTACCCGTTGCAAGCAAGAGCTGGGCGACAGATTAACTTCACTGGATAAATCGTGATTGGTGATGCGGGCATTATTTTGCAGGATCGAAAGAATCTTCAGGTCAATACGATCAATGGCTCTTTTTTTAGTCATTATTCGATACTCCGTAGGTTAGTCTTTTACTTTACTTATTGTTTTTCAATAATTTAAAACAATCTATCACAATAATCAAGTTCTCCGCATAATATTCGGCGCATTTCTTAAATTAGAAATTTCATTTTCTCCTTTCCATGTAAAACTATTCAAAACATGCGGAATCAAGATGAATAGAGGTTTATTATTACATGACTAAAAACATTTCACTGATCGGTGTACCCAGTGATATTGGTGCCGGGGACCGGGGTGCTACCATGGGACCGGAGGCTTTGCGTGTTGCTGGCATTGCCGGCACGCTGACAAAACTTGGGCTGACCGTCAAAGATACCGGGAATTTATTCGGGCCAAAAAACCCTGAAAACCAAGCTGTTGATGGCTATCGCCACTTACGGGAAAATGTGATCTGGTGCAAGAATGTTCAGGAAGCTATCTTTAACGAGATCAGCCAAGACAACCTGCCTGTTATGCTGGGTGGTGACCATGCCATGTCCATCGGCTCAATCGCCGCCGTTGCCCGCTATTGTGCTTCTATCAAGAAAAAACTCTGCATGATCTGGATAGATGCTCATTCTGATTTTAACACCTGTGAAACCAGCCCATCAGGCAATATTCACGGTATGCCGGTGGCGGTTGCCGCCGGATATGGTCCACAAGAATTATTATCAATTGGCCATGCGGTTCCCATGCTGGAGGCTACGGATATATACCAGATCGGTATCCGGTCCGTTGATGCCGCCGAAAAACAGCTTGTGATGGATGCGGGCATTGTCGCCTATGACATGCGCTGCATTGATGAGATCGGCATGCGCGAAGCCATGGTGCAAATCCTGAAAGATGTGGATGAAAAGGACGCCTATATTCATGTAAGCTTTGATGTGGACAGCCTTGACCCGACCATAGCCCCCGGTGTTGGCACAACCATACCCGGTGGACTGACTTACCGCGAAGCACAGCTATGTATGGAAATGATCCATGATTCAGGTCGAATGATCTCGCTCGATCTTATGGAGGTGAACCCTGCTCTGGATTTTCAGAACAGTACGGCGAAACTTGCCATTGAACTGACCGCCAGCCTGTTTGGTCGGCAAATCTTCCCACCCCATAACCATAATCGGAAAAAATAATATTATGAATAGCCAACAACAGATCATAGATCAGACCGACCGCCGTAGCGCCCATAACTATAACCCACTGCCGCTGGTTTTGGAAAAAGGCGAAGGCATATGGGTATGGGATACGGACGGCAATAGATATCTGGACTGTCTCAGTGCCTATTCAGCAGTAAATCAGGGACATTGCCACCCGAAAATCATAGGAGCGATGATAGAACAGGCTGGAAAAATCACCCTGACCTCACGCGCTTTCCATAATGACCAGATGGGATCTTTCCTTGAAAAGCTGTGCCAGATGGCAAAGATGGACAAAGCACTACCCATGAATACGGGTGCCGAAGCCGTTGAAACGGCCATAAAAGCGGTTCGTAAATGGGGCTATGAGGTAAAAGGCGTTGAAGATGATAAGGCTGAGATTATTGTGGTGCGGGATAATTTTCATGGCAGGACCATTGCTACCGTCAGCATGTCATCCGAACCGGATTACCGGAGGAATTTTGGCCCCTTCACCCCCGGTTTCAAACTGATTGATTATAATGACCTCACCGCATTGGAGCAGGCGATTACGCCCAACACAGTTGCCCTGATCATGGAACCTATACAGGGCGAAGCCGGTATCATCATTCCCGACGAAGGTTTTCTCACCAATGCCCATAAAATATGCAAACAAAATAATGTGTTGTTCGTTCTGGATGAAATTCAAACCGGCCTTGGCCGCACAGGCAAGCTATTCTGTTTTCAACATGAAGAAAATGCCACACCCGATATTCTGATTGTGGGCAAGGCGTTAAGCGGCGGCGTTTATCCGGTATCAGCCATTCTTACCTCTGACGAAATTATGGACGTTTTCACGCCCGGCATTCATGGCAGTACCTTTGGCGGCAATCCTCTGGGTGCCGCCATCGGACTTGCGGCCCTGAAAGTGATCGAGGACGAAAAACTTGCCGAACGCTCCCATCTTCTAGGGGACTACCTGATGCGCAAGCTTCAGAATATACAGACCAATAAAATAGCTGAAATTCGTGGCAAAGGACTGTTTATCGGCATTGAACTGAACAAATCACTGGGCGGTGCGCGTTCCTACTGCGAGGCTCTGATGAAAAAGGGTATCTTATGCAAAGAAACTCACGAACATGTCATCCGCCTTGCTCCACCTCTGGTCATTGAAAATGAGCAAATTGAATGGATGGTTGACCAGATTTCGGATGTGCTGAAGGATTAACCGTCCCTTCACACCCTCCCCACACACGTCACCCCGGCTCCCGAGCCGAGGTCCGTCTATAGATAGATATTTATCTTTGAAATTAGACGATTATGCTGATATGAAAAATGAAAGCTCAAAGATGTCTAAGAAAAAGGAAGCAATATCATGGAAAGATTAATAGCTAACAGATTGAAAATAGCCATATTTTCTATAGCCTTTTGTGTAGCTTCTGTTCTACAGGTATCAGCATCAGTAGGTACGGACAATCCATCAGTCACAACCTACAACTTTAAAACAACTAATAATGCCCATTTCCTGCCACACCAAAAAGAGGCCATCAAAACCATCACCGAAAAGACAATCTTTCGCGTGCGAGAATTGATGCCGGAACTGGCTAAAACTATTCAGTTTACGCTGAACATCGTCGATTGGGACCTGTCCACGGTACGTGGCGTTTCAGGTCGCGCAGACAGAGCAAACGAAATTGAAATCTATCTTTCATCTGTTCAAGAAGGTGGACTTGACCAAGCAATCAAGGACGGTCTGGCATTAACGGTGCTCCATGAATTACATCATACTGTTCGGGGCTGGACAATATATAATAACAAATTTGGTCAGGGCATCGCCATCGCCGCAATCAACGAAGGTTTGGCCGATGTTTTTTCTGAAATTCAGTCCGGACAGCCCCCAAATGATTACTCAGATACAGTTGATTTTGATGCATGGACAAAAGAAATCATGTCCTTACCAAAAGACGCTAATTACGGTGAATGGATGTTCGCCCTACCCGATGGTCGTAAAGCCGTCGGCTATAGAACCGGTGCATATCTGGTGAAAAAGGCCATGACTTCATCTGGAAAAGATATCCTTGAACTGAGTAAGTTAAGTGTAAAAGAAATTTATGAACTGGCTGGCTACTGAGGTCAGTAATCAACGCATCTGTTCCACCGTATTCAACAAATCCTTCAGAGTTCTCCGGAAATTTTCCTGCGCGTCCTTGGGTACTTTCGACAATAGTCTGGTCTCCAAATCTTTGGCCATGGTCGCAATGGCCTGATAGACTTCAGCCCCGTTCTTGCTCAGATTCAGGATAACCTTGCGCCGATCGCGAGGGTCGGTTCGACGGCTGATATAGCCGTTATCCAACAGCTTATTCAATGCGCGGGTGACCTGCACCTGATCCATATCCAGCGTTTCCCCCAGCTTCTTGGCCGATATGGGCGCGGAACTGGCCAACATAGCCATAAAACGCCAACTGTCACCGTTGATATTATATTTCAGGGAATAATTATCTTCGAGGATATAACCCGCTTCCTGAGACAGACGCCAAAGCTGGTAGGGTACCCAATCACTAATATCAAATAATTTTTCTTGCTCGGACAATATGAGGTCTCGTTTGTAAATATCACTGATAATTTTATATAGCAGAATTAAGGCATACAAAAACAAAAAAAAGGGCCAGAGATTAATCTCCGGCCCTTCTCATAAAATATAGCGTGAGGAAATATGGCTTAGAAGCCCATACCGCCCATGCCGCCCATTCCACCCATGCCGCCCATGTCAGGCATTGGAGGCATAGCAGCAGCCTTGTCTTCGGGAACATCCGCGACCATGGCTTCTGTGGTAATCAGAAGACCCGCAACGGAAGCAGCATCCTGTAATGCGGTACGCACAACTTTGGTTGGATCAACGATACCAGCCGCAATCATGTCTGTATATTCTTCTTTCTGCGCATCAAAGCCAAAGTTATAATCAGTGCTTTCTTTCAGCTTACCAGCTACAACAGCACCGTCTTCACCAGCATTTTCAACGATCTGACGAACCGGAGCTTCCAATGATTTACGTACGATGTTGACACCCACAGTCTGATCACTATTGACACCTTCAACACCTTCCAGAACACGGATTGAATAAAGAAGCGCGGAACCACCACCGGGGACAATGCCCTCTTCAACGGCTGCACGGGTTGAATGCAATGCATCATCAACACGGTCTTTACGTTCTTTCACTTCGATTTCAGTAATACCGCCGACTTTGATCACAGCAACACCGCCAGCCAATTTAGCCAGACGTTCCTGCAGTTTTTCTTTGTCATAATCGGAAGATGTATTTTCAACAGAATTGCGGATCTGACCACAACGGGCTTCAATTGATTCCCGCTCGCCAGCACCATCAACAATTGTAGTATCATCTTTGGTAATAGAAACCTGTTTGGCCGTTCCCAGCATATCCAATGTGACTGTTTCCAGTTTAATACCCAGGTCTTCGGATACAACCTGACCACCAGTCAAAATGGCAATATCTTCGAGCATAGCTTTACGGCGATCACCAAAACCGGGGGCTTTCACAGCAGCGATTTTCAGGCCACCACGCAGTTTATTAACAACGAGTGTTGCCAGTGCTTCGCCTTCCACATCTTCGGCAATGATCAGCAGAGGACGGCTTGACTGTGCAGCGGCTTCCAACAATGGCAGCATGGGTTGCAGGCTCGTCAACTTTGATTCATGAAGCAGGATATAGGGGTTTTCTAGTTCAACAGACATTTTTTCGGCATTGGTCACGAAGTAAGGTGACAGGTAACCGCGATCAAACTGCATACCTTCAACAACATCAAGCTCCGAATCCAAACCTTTAGCTTCTTCAACGGTAATCACGCCTTCTTTGCCAACTTTATCCATGGCATCAGCAATCATCTGTCCGATTTCAGTTTCACCGTTAGCGGAGATAGAGCCAACCTGTGCCACTTCTTCACTGGAAGAAATTGATTTTGTCCGGCTTTTCAGCTCCGCAACGACCTTGCCAACCGCAAGATCAACTCCACGGCGCAGATCCATGGGGTTCATGCCAGCCGCAACGGCCTTGAAACCTTCGCGAACGATGGCCTGTGCTAGGATTGTCGCTGTTGTGGTGCCATCTCCGGCCACATCATTGGTACGGGAGGCAACCTCACGAACCATCTGTGCGCCCATATTTTCAAACTTGTCTGATAGTTCGATTTCTTTGGCAACGGAAACACCGTCTTTAGTAATGCGCGGAGCACCGAATGATTTGTCCAGAAGAACGTTACGACCCTTGGGGCCAAGTGTTACTTTTACGGCATTGGCAAGAATATCAACACCATTCTTAATACGGGCGCGGGCATCAGAGCCAAACTTTACGTCTTTTGCAGCCATTATACTTTTCCTTTTTAAAATTTATTCCAGAAATTTAATATCACGGGAGGGAGAATTATTCGATAATACCCATGATGTCGGATTCTTTCATGATCAACAGATCTTCATTGTCAATCTTGATTTCAGTACCGGACCATTTACCAAACAATATGGTATCGCCGGCTTTTACATCCAATGCTGTCACTGTGCCATCTTCGGCTTTGGCACCGCTGCCCACGGCAATGATCTCACCCTGGCTTGGTTTTTCCTGTGCACTGTCAGGAATGATAATGCCACCGGCAGTTTTTTGTTCACTTTCAATGCGGCGCACAAGTACACGATCGTGTAAAGGACGAAAACCCATTTCATAGACCTCTTCTGTTTTGTTAAAATATTTCCCTCTTAGCACTCACAAAGATAGAGTGCTAACAACTACAGCAAGAGATAATCTTCAAGGAGAAAGAGTCAAGGGCTAAGCCAAGAAAAAGTATAAAAAAACTCAAAAACTGGAACTTATATCAAAAAAGAAATGAAAATCAGGTCACGGGTAAATATTGTTGTCTGGGATCTTCCACTTCCAGCACCCACAGATCTTCGTCATATTTTCGTTGCCGGGCAATATATTCGTCGGCTTTTGGCTCATCGACAACCTCACGCCCCAGAGGGTTTTGCCAGCTCAGCCGACCATCCATATCCCGGCTTCGGGTATATATAATACAGCCTCGCCCAGCAATATATTGTTTGATCAAAACAAGACCCCGACCCTCATCACCCCGATGCAGGATTGTCATGGGCAGAAAAAGTTCATCACATCTTCTAATTTCCGCAGAAACCCAAAATGATGTTTTTATTCCTTCATCAAACATATGCTAAAATTATTTCTCTTAATTAGGACTATATTTTAAGGAAAATTAGAAAGAAAAAAGGCAGGTAAACCTGCCTTTATCCAGTTTTGGGGAATATACTGTCTTACGACTTCCCATTGCCTGTTACACTAACTCTACTACTCTACTTTATTATTATATCCATTATACCGAAAACTAATTACAAATAATCATTACAACATTAAGCAAAATATCAAATATGAATTAATTAGTTGTTAATTACTTTATTTTTTCTTTATTTACTTAACTTAAGTTGCTTTAGTTGGCCTGCCGTCTCAAAAAAGCTGGTATTTCCAGATGATCGTCCTCTTTAGCATCTGGTGCCGCCTTAACATTCTGCTCTTCAACAACCACTGATTTAGGGGCTACAGCAACAGGTTCTTCTTTGGCCTGGTCTAACGCAATGTCTGCTTCCGGATTCAGCATATCTGCCTGACGTAAGACGACCTGTTTTTTTGCGGCTTCCTTGCGGCGACCGCCAAAAATACCAAGCAGACTACGTTTTTGCGGTGTTTTTTCGACCACCGGACCATTGGCCATCGCTGCCTCTGCAAAAGGATCGGCCTGGTCCACCAACGGTGCCATGCGTTTTTGTGGCATCACCGGAGCAGCAGAAATGAACGGCTCTTCACGGCTCGCGGTTAATTCAGGTGATATAGATTCTTCAACTGTCGGCTCTGACTTCTGAACTATACCTTCAGCCAATTGTGCCAAAAGACTTTCCGTTTCTTGTCGAATGTTATCAGTAACGACTTGTGTTATATTTTCTACCTCATTAACCAGATCTAACGGCTCTTCCTTTACTTCTGTAGCCACTGGCTCAGTAGCGACAGCATCCATGGCCGTCTCTACAAGAGTTTTGCGAACGGCAACTGGCTCATCCCATCCCGCGTCAGGTTTTTCACTGGTATCCGGTTTGGTTTCGACCTGAGATTTAGAGTCAAAAGTATATGTTTTTCGCGGCTCCTCACGTCGGGGCTGACCATCAGATTCAATGCCCGTAGCCACAACAGAAACCCGCATCTTGCCATCCAGATCAGGATTAAGAGCCGAACCCACCAGAATATTGGCCTCAGGATTTACCTCACCCCGAATTCGATTTGCCGCTTCATCAACCTCAAACAGGGTCAGGTCCATACCACCGGTAATATTAATCAGAACACCATTGGCACCCTTCATGGAAACCTCATCCAGAAGCGGATTGGAAATAGCGGCTTCTGCCGCTTCAAGTGCGCGATTATCGCCTTCTGCCTCACCGGTTCCCATCATGGCCTTGCCCATTTCAGACATAACCGTGCGCACATCGGCAAAATCAAGATTTACCAGACCCGGCAGAACCATAAGATCAGTGATGCCACGCACACCGGAATGCAGCACCTCGTCTGCCATGGCAAAAGCATCGGCAAATGTGGTCCGCTCGTTGGCGATGCGAAATAAATTCTGGTTTGGAATGATGATCAATGTATCGACAAATTCCGCCAGTTCCTTAATACCCTGCTCCGCAAGAGCCATCCGGCGGTTACCTTCAAATTGAAACGGTTTGGTGACAACACCAACGGTGAGGATACCTTCTTCACGGGCAGTCTGGGCAATGATCGGAGCCGCACCGGTTCCCGTGCCGCCGCCCATACCTGCCGTGATGAATGTCATATGACAACCGCGAAGATGTTCCCGGATCATCTCCATGGTTTCTTCTGCTGCCGCGCGTCCGACTTCTGGTCTCGCGCCTGCACCAAGCCCCTGTGTGAGCTTCGCACCAAGTTGAACTTTCTGTTCCGCCTTGGAATAGGCGAGCGCCTGCGCATCAGTATTAGCGACCACAAAATCGACCCCTTCAAGGCCCATATTGATCATATTATTAACTGCATTCCCCCCTGCGCCCCCGACACCGAATACGGTAATCTTAGGTGTCAGTTCAGTTAATTCAGTAGTCGTAAATTCTATGGTCATTGCGCCCTCCATCCGGCCTGATGCTAATACGCGATTCAATAAGTCGTAACAATATGTTAACTATAATTTACATCATGTGATTCGCGCTGTCTTTAAAAAAATGCGTCCCGAGTCGTTTTTTTTCACTTTCGAGTCGTTTTTGCCCGTTTTTGATCAATTTTTCCTAAAAATTAGTCTTCATCCAACCACCAAATCGTGAAAAGACACTCTCTCTTGGTTTTTCAACTGAAATGGCATGAACTTCATCCGGCATTACTGAGCCGTAATTTAATAGTCCGGCACAGGTTGAGAAAACAGGCCCCACGGCGGCATCGGCTAATCCATCCACACTGATCGGCCTTCCAACCCTGACGTAAAAGTCTCCCCGAAGTTCCGGCGATGTCTTGACAGAAAATATTTTTCTGGCCAACTCCTCAAGTCCTGCAATCTGACTGGCACCTCCGGTGAATACGATCCGGCGGCCCACCATATCGGCAAGCCCCGTTTCAATAATCCGGTCCCTTACCAGTTCCAGTATTTCCTCAACTCGGGGACTGACGATTGACGTCAGCATAGCTCTGGGAATGGTCATGGCATGCTCTTGTCCGTCTTCTCCCACTTGAATAATATCAATTTGATCCCGCACAGGAACACTATCCATCAGGCAGTTACCATATTTTATCTTGAGCTTTTCGGCTTTTGCTTCCGGTACGGACAAGCCTTGCGCTATATCGCGGGTGACGTGATTGCCCCCGACCTGAATAATATCGCCAAAAACCAGCTCATTGTCCCGGAACGCTGAAATGCTGGTTAAGCCACCCCCCATATCAATACAAATAGAACCAAGCTCCCGCTCGTCTGGAACCAAGGCCGCCAAGGCAGAGGCATAAGGTGTCAGGACAACCCCTTTTAAATTAAGATGGCAACGGTTGAGACAGATTTGAATATTCTTCAAGGGACTGATCGCCACGCTAGACATGTGAATTTCCACACCCAGTTTTTCGCCAAACATGCCCAACGGTCTTTTGGCACCGGCAACCCCGTCTATACTGAAACTGATCGGGCGGGAATGGATGACAAAACGGTCCTCATCCTGTAAAATATCCTGTCCCACCGCCAACACATGATCAATATCAAGCTGGCTTATTTCATGGCCCGCCACATCAACTTCCACAGAAAAAATCCGGGATTTGGGCTGACCCGCAGAAATATTAATATAAACGTCTTGTATGGGACTGCCGCCTGCCATGCGCTCCGCAGTATCCACAGCGGCACGGATTGAGGTTTCGGTTTCTTCCATATCTACCACAGTGCCGGATTTAATCCCGTTGGATATCTGATGCCCAATACCGATCACTCTGGGTCTGCTCTCCCCTTCACGAACGCGGGCTATAAAACAGCAAACTTTGCTGGTCCCGACATCTAATGCGGCGATAATCTGCTCTCGCATATAATTATATACTCTCTTCTTTTTTGCCTGATTTAGTCAGCAGCCTGCGTCGCTCCGCCTCCTCTGGAGTCAGACGCACAATCGTCTTCCCATGTTGGCGAAAATCAATGATTAAAACTTCCTTGGTCAGGATTTTCTGGACGGTTTCATATTCATATAATCTATCCCAAGCTAAATCCGGCCCCCGTTCAGGTAATTTTATTTTGATGCCGTTGGTTAAATTTAAGTCCCACCGACGTTTACCAACCCAGACTGATGATTTCACGTGATCAAAAAGTTCGGGATATTTATTTTTCATATCCAAAAGACTTGTTAAATTTTTATTTGCTCCGACCCCGACAACGTGAGGAAGTTCCGCATATTTTTCCAGCCCTTCGCTAGTAATAACCAAGCCATCTTTATCTACCAGATAAAGCTTGCTACTTTCCTGCCACAGGGCAGCAGCCTGATGTTCTGTTATAGTGACTTCCAGCGCATTGGGTATAATTTTGACGATGGTTGCCTTTTTCACCCAAGACAAGGCTTCTACACGAGACAGCATATTTTCCAAATCAAGGGAGACAATTGACTGACCATCATACAGCGCAAGTGCATAGCGTATCTGTTTCAATTCCGTATTCTGCTGTCCGGTTATCCGGACCTCACCGACGCTGAAACCCGCATTGGCTATTTTCCGGTCGACTGTATCGTTGGCTTCAGTCACCCATTCCTGAAACAAACCACTTTTCCAGAGATAGGCCGTAGCAATCACCCCAACACAGACAAATACCAGTGATGCTCCTCGCATGAACAGATCAAGGCGACGACGTCGTTTCAGGCTAATTGCTTGCTTCGCCCCTCTTTTGGGCCGAACCTTCTTCTTTGTCTTTGTTTTATTTAACGGCCACATGAAGCATCCTCCACCATCCACCGAACCAGTTGACCAAATGTCATGCCACAAAATAGTGCCTGTTCCGGCACCAGTGACAAAGGCGTCATGCCAGGCTGGGTATTAACCTCCAGAATATAAGGCACGCCATCTCCGGTCGCACTATCATCCAGACGAAAATCCGACCGACTTACGCCACGGCAACCAAGAACTTTATGGGCGCGTTCAGAATGACCCATTATCTGGGTTAACATTTGACTGCCCAATTCAGCCGGAATGATATGATCCGTCATACCGTCTTGATATTTGGCCTCATAATTATAGAAGCCATCATGCGGTTTTAATTCCGTTACGGTCAATGCCCTGCCATCCATAACGGATACGGTTAGCTCACGTCCCGGCAGATAAGCTTCCACCATCAATTTATCGGTATCCTGCCACGGGCCGGGTTGACCGCGGCTAAGGTTATAATCTGAAGTTACAATCACAACGCCCACACTTGACCCCTCATTATAGGGTTTCACCACAAAAGGACGCGGCAGCGGGTCTTTGGCAAAAAGCTCTTGTGCATTCACCATTCTGTCCTCGGCACAGGGGATATCCACCGTTTTGAATAATTTTTTGGCCAGAATTTTATCCATGGCGACGGATGAAGCCCCAACGCCCGAATGCGTGTAGGGAATATTCATAATTTCCAACAGACCCTGTATGCAACCATCTTCTCCCCATCTACCATGAAGCGCATTAAAAATCACGTCAGGTTTCAGCGCCATCAAATTTTGAGCAATCTCAGGTGTGGCATCAACCTCCGTCACCTGAAAACCTTCCTCACGCAAAACCTTAGCGACGGCGGCCCCACTGGTCAGGGACACATCGCGCTCAGCGGACCAGCCGCCTTTCAGAACGGCAACATGTTTAGTCATGCGTATTCCCCTTGCGGCCCATAATACGGATTTCCCATTTCAGATCGACACCGGAATTATTCATCACCCTGCGACGAACTTCTTCGCCCAGTTCTTCAATATCATCTGCGGTGGCATCACCGGTATTGATCAGAAAATTACAATGCTTTTCCGACACCATAGCGCCACCGACCTTAAGCCCCCGACATCCCGCCCCGTCAATGAGCGACCACGCCTTATCCCCTTCAGGATTTTTAAATGTGCTGCCCCCTGTTCTGGTTCTGAGTGGCTGGCTTTCCTCACGGGCATCAGCAATAGCCTGCATCCTGTCTGCTATTTCATTTTTCTCTCCGGGTGTGCCTTTAAGGCGAACGGATAGACAAATCATGTCATCGGTTATAGATGAATGACGATAGGAGAACTGCAAATCATCAGGTGTCAGTTCATGGATATCACCATTACGATCCATAATTTCTGCCGAGATCAGAATATCGGATATTTCGGCACCATATGCGCCAGCATTCATCTTGACCGCCCCGCCAATAGTGCCCGGAATACCACGCAGAAATTCAAGCCCAGCCAAATACGCATCTCTAGCAGCCCCGGCGACGGCTATATCCGGCGCACCAGCCCCGGCTATGATTTCATTACCCTCTATGGCTATGCTTGAAAATTTTTTGCCAAAACGGATCACAGCCCCTGCTATGCCCCCATCACGGATCAAAAGATTTGAACCCACGCCAAGGGGTGTTATGGCCATATCGTCTGATATTTGTTTTAAAAAAGCTGAAAGGTCAGTTGAGTCTTCTGGTGTAAAAAGAATATCGGCCCGACCACCAACCCGGAACCAGGTTAATTTGTCGAGCGGGGCATTCACCTCAAATTTTCCTCTGACGGATGGCAGAGCATCTACTTGTGCTGCTACCATCATTTCTTTTCCAGACTTGTAACCAGATCATAGGCCCAGCCGCTAATGGTTCCGGCTCCCATACAGACTACAATATCACCGTCTTCTGCAACTTGGGCTATCTGTTCCGCCAACTGTTCCGGCCCGTCCAATGCAATGACATTGCGATGACCAACGGCGCGAATGCCGTCCACCAGACTATCCCGGTTAATGCCTTCAATAGGCTGTTCCCCTGCCTCATAAACGGGTGAGACAATCACCACATCCGCATTATTAAAACAACTACAGAATTCAGCAAACAGACTTTCAAGCCGGGAATAACGGTGGGGCTGCATCACTGCTATAACGCGGCCCTGATAAGCTTCACGGGCGGCACTTAACACCGACGCAATTTCCACCGGGTGATGGGCATAGTCATCAATTATCGTGACACCACCCATTTTTCCAATATTGGTAAAGCGCCTTTTTACGCCGGAAAATTTGGCGAAAGCATTTCGGATCACCTGCGCCTTAAGACCCATTTCATGGGCAACCGCTATAGCGGCCAGGGCATTGAGTACATTATGACGTCCCGGCATGGGCAGGGTGATTTCGGTTAGAACTTCAGGGCTATCTTCCTCGCGGTTGATAATCTCAACGTTGAATATGGCACTACCATCTTTAAAGCGCAGATCTGAGCATCGCACATCCGACTGCGGACTGAAACCATAGGTAACAATCTTGCGGTCGGTAATTCGCCCGATCAAAGCCTGCACTTCGGGATGATCAATACACATGACCGCAAAACCATAAAAAGGTACATTTTCGACAAAGGTACGAAAGGCTTCTTTCTCCGTTTCAAAATCACCATAAAAATCCAGATGTTCCGGATCAATATTGGTCACCACTGCCACTGTAGACGGAATTTTAACGAAGGTACCGTCGGATTCATCCGCTTCCACCACCATCCAGTCCCCGTCCCCAAGGCGTGCATTGGTGCCATAAGCATTTATAATACCGCCGTTGATCACAGTTGGATCATAATTGCCCTCATCCAATACTGCGGCCACCATGGATGTGGTTGTGGTTTTACCATGGGTTCCGGCAATGGACACACACCATTTAAGCCGCATCAGCTCAGCCAGCATTTCTGCCCGCCGGATCACCGGCATTTTGGCCGCGCGCGCTGCGATAACTTCCGGATTATCAGGTTTAATGGCAGAAGAACAGACAATGCCCCATGCCTCTTCCAGATTTTCAGACCGCTGCCCTATCATTACTTTTATGCCCAATGCGCGTAGACGTTCCACATTGGCACTCTCGCCAATATCACTGCCCTGAACTTTATAACCAAAATTATACATGACTTCAGCGATACCGCTCATGCCAATGCCGCCAATACCGACAAAATGCAGAATACCAATATTGATGGGATGACCAATTTTCACCGGCTGAATATCCTTATTCATTTACGTCACTCTCTTCAACAATTTCTTCTGGTTCTGGTTCTGGTTCTGGTTCTGGTTCTGGTTCTGGCTTAGGTTCCAATTTTTCCATGCGGATGCTGCGGCTATCGCCTTTGACCAGAGCAATTCGTTCCACCAAATCCGCCAGATCCTTGGTTGCATAAGGCTTGCCGACCTTTCGGGCATCTTCTGATGCGCGCAAGACATCGCGTGGTCGTTTAGATAATCGTTGCAGCAATTTTGCCAGCTGGGCTGCGGTAAAGTCTTTCTGGTTGAATAGCCATGCCCCACCGCCCAACACCATTTCACGAGCATTCTCGGTCTGGTGATCATCGGTAGCATGGGGATAGGGCACCAGAATTCCGGCACGACCCGACGCGGTAAGTTCGGCAATAGTTGTGGCCCCTGCACGACCAATCACAAGATGCGACCATTCCATGCATTGCGGGATATTGGTTATGAAAGTGGAAAGTTCCACCGCAATTTTGGTATTGGCATATATTTCCCGTACACGGTCAATATCTTCTGCCCGGCACTGCTGGGTAATCTGAAGTCTGCGTTGTAAGGCACGAGGTAATGTGGAAATGGCCTGAGGCACAACTTCACCAAAAATACTGGCCCCCTGACTGCCGCCAATGACCAAAATACGAAAAATACGCTCATCACCAATATCAGGGTAAAATTTATCCCCCAGTGCTACAATCTCTTCGCGAACCGGATTGCCGGTGACGACCAGTTGATTATATTTATCCAAATGCGCTTTTTGGGTTTTTTCAAAAGATAACGCAACCGCATCAACCGATTTAGCCAAATGTCTGTTAACCCGGCCCAAGACTGCATTCTGTTCATGGATGCAGGTGGGTATCCGCAAAGACAAAGCAGCTTTTATGGTTGGGAAAGAAGGATATCCCCCGAATCCAATCACAACGCCGGGTGGGCGTCTCATACCTTTGAGAATAACTTTCGCATCAGAAATACTGCTCATCACTTTAGGCAGAGCCAACAGTTTTTCAAATATTCCCCGATTGGCAAATGTCACACTATTGATCTTGCGAACATTGATGTCCTCAAATTGCTCGCGATACTGATAACCGCGACTATCGGTGATAAGTGTTACCTCATGTCCACGCCGCAGCAATTCTTCTTTCAGTGCCGCCGCGGGAAACACATGACCGCCAGTACCACCCGCGGCCAGAACAATATGACTGGTACGGCGCCGCTTCATGAATGCCTCCATGCTGAATTGAGGTTTTCCAGATTATCACTACTGCCGCTTCTGGTGAGGGCCAATACCATACCCATAGCAATAGCAATGGACAACATGGAAGAGCCGCCATAACTGATGAAAGGCAAGGTCATTCCCTTACTGGGCAAGAGCGAAAGATTAACACCAAGATTAATAAACGCCTGCAGGCCAAATTGTATGGTCAAACCGGATACGGCAAGAAAGACAAAGAGATCGGTTTCTTTCATCAGTTTGATCAGACTGCGAACAACGATGACGGCAAACAGACAAACCAATATCAAGCACAGAATAATGCCAAATTCCTCACCCGTAACGGCAAAAATAAAATCAGTATGGGCATCAGGTAAAATTTTCTTTACCGCCCCTTCCCCAGGACCCCGACCAAACATCCCGCCACTGCGAAAAGCATTAAGGGCTGTATCCACCTGATAAGTATCACCCGTTTCCGGAAACATGAAACGATCAATACGGCTGGTCACATGGGGCAGGAACATATAGGCCAGAAAAATCCCCGCCATACCAAGCCCCGCAAAACCCAGCACCCATATCATAGGCAGCCCCGCCATGAAAAACTGGGTTGCCCAGACCATAGAGATCAGGATTGCCTGCCCTAAATCTGGCTGTGCGATCAGAAAGGTCACCACAATCAGATAAGCAATTATGGAAATGGTCCAGCCTTTAAATTTAGGATTTTTATGAACTTCAGAGAATACCCAGGCCGAAAATACTATGAAAGCCGGTTTCAGGAATTCTGATGCCTGAAGGGTAAAACTGCCGATGCGCAGCCAACGACGTGCACCCTTGGCTTCCGGTGCTATGGCCATGGTCAGTGTCAGTAACAGAAGACAAATCAGAAACAGCACAACGCCCAGTCTCCGCACCCAGATGCTAGGAAGCAAGGACACCCCGAACATGGTCGTCAAAGCCAGGCACAGGAACGCCAGTTGCCGTTTGACAAAATGAAATGGGTCCAGTCCAAGTTTTTCCGCGATGGCCGGACTGGCACCGAATGTCATAACAATACCAAAACCGATCAAACCCGCAAGGGCAAGCAACAACCAACGGTCCACAGTCCACCACCAATTGCTGAGTAGGCTAGTATCGGTTCTAGAAAAAACTGTCATTCACACCATCCTATCTTAATTTCAATGTGGCAAGTCCAACCAAGGCCAACAAAACGGCAATGATCCAGAAACGAATAACGATGGTAGGTTCTGCCCAGCCTTTTTTCTCATAATGATGATGGATAGGGGCCATACGAAACACGCGCTTGCCAGTCAGCTTGAATGATATGACCTGTACTATGACAGACACGGTTTCCAAGACAAAAAGCCCGCCAACAATACCCAGAACAATTTCATGTTTGGTAACAACGCTGACCACCCCAAGTGCCCCGCCCAGAGCCAAGCTTCCCGTATCACCCATGAATATCATAGCGGGCGGCGCGTTATACCATAGGAAACCAAGGCCCGCACCAATCATCGCAGCACAAAATACAGCCAACTCCCCAGCGCCAGCGACATAGGTTATTTGAAGATATTCAGAAAAAACACTATTACCCACCAGATAGGCGATGAGGGCAAAAGTACCCGCTGCTATGATCACAGGCATTATCGCCAAACCATCAAGGCCGTCCGTCAAATTAACGCTGTTGGAAGCACCAACCAGAATAAATATGGCAAAAGGTATCATGAACCAGCCCAAATCTATTAGGGCATTCTTCAACAAAGGGATGGCAAGATGACTGCCAATGGTATCCCCGGCTTTATCCATAATGATCAGGACCGCAATAATAGAAACTATAATTTCCATCAACAGTTTCACCCTGCCCGACACCCCGGCGGAACTGGATTTGGTAATTTTGTGATAATCATCAAGGAAGCCGATCAGACCAAAACCAGTGGTAACCACAAGGCAGGCCCAGACATATTGGTTGGACAGATCCGTCCACAATAAAGTTCCCACCGTCAACCCCAGAAGGATAAGAAATCCACCCATAGTCGGTGTTCCCTGTTTGGTCAGGAGATGACCTTCCGGTCCATCCAGTCTTATAGGTTGGCCTTTTTTTTGTTTCCTTTTCAACATTCCAATCACCGATGGGCCACATAGAAAGCTGATCAGAAAAGCCGTCATCAATGCCCCGCCAGCGCGGAAAGTCAAATACCTGAAAAGGTTGAATATCCCAAAATCATCACTTAAAGGATACAAAAAATGATAAAGCATTTAGCCTCTTCCTTCACACAGCTTGTTGTACGACTGGCACTTCCATGTCCAAAATTTTATTAACGACTTTATTCATGCCGCTGGCATTTGAGCCCTTTACCATAACCACATCACCCGGTCGCAGATCACGAGTCAAAATAGCCTCCAGCGCAGACCTTTCATCAAAATGTCCCCCATTACGAAACCCCGCTAACTGATCAGATAATTTCTTCATATGAGGGCCAACCATATAAACCCGGTCAATATTCTTTTCCTTCACCACATCAGCCAAAGCGGCATGCAGGTCTTCACTTTTCTCACCCAGTTCTGCCATATCACCGAGAACAGCAATACGGCGGACTTTTTCCTGTTTTGATGTCTGCTCCAACGTCTCAATAGCCGCCCGCATTGACGCGGGATTAGCATTATAACTTTCGTCAATCAACAGGATTGATGACTCCCCTGACATATCCAGAAAAATCTGATGACGTCGTCCACGACCTTTGAGGGGCTTCATCTCCGCCAGCCCAAGTCCTGCCAGACCCAAATCACCGCCCGATGCCTCCACCGCAGCCAGAATAGCCAAACTATTCATGACCCAGTGATGACCAAGCATGCCAACCTTGAACGTCATAACTTGCCCCATGACGCTGGCAATAACGCAGCTACAGGTATCATGAAATACCTGCCTGAGAACATGAACATGGGCATTGGTATCCGAACCGAACGAAATGATATTTTTAATGCCAGACTCGCAGGCTTTATCATACAGACGACCATATTGCCGATTGTCATGATTAAGCACTACCGTACCGCCGGGTTCCAGTCCTTCAAAAATTTCCGCCTTGGCATCTGCAATTTCCTCAACATCCTTGAAAAACTCACTATGGGCCAGTTCTACTGTTGTGATTATCGCCACATGAGGTCTGACCATTCGGGATAACGGCCCCAACTCACCGGCATGGTTCATACCCAGTTCAAATATTCCATAATCTGCATCCTGTGGCATTCTTGCCAAAGACAGGGGAACCCCAATATCATTATTATAGCTGAGCACACTGGCATGAATTTTTTTATTACGAGACAGGGCGTTTTTCAATGCTTCCTTGGTGCCGGTCTTGCCCACACTGCCCGTGATGGCAATGATCGGAATATCCACCCGCGCCCTTGCTGCCTGAGCCAGAACCTCCAAAGAAACTTTGACGTCTTCCACTATTACCAAAAATTTGGGATCAAGACCTTCTACCGGTTTACTGACAATAGCTGCAACCGCCCCTTTGGCAATAGCCATTTTAACATAATCATGACCATCAGAATTTGGCCCGATCAGGGCAAAAAATAAATCGCCTTCCTCTACAGTACGGCTATCAATGGAAATACCCTGACACTGCCAGTGATCCTTAACCACGGTAGAAAGTATTTTTGCAATTTCCTGATCTGTCCATAATGGCATCATGCTCTGGCCCTCCTGTCCGAAGGTCGTCCATGGGAGTCTGACGCTATTGCAGAACGAATTTCTGATCTGTCATCAAAGGGGCGGACGGTGTCGCCGATAATCTGTCCCTGCTCGTGCCCTTTGCCAGCCACAAGTAAAATATCACCTTTGCCCAAAGCCGCAACAGCGGCCTTGATGGCATCAGCCCGGTCACCAAGTTCAATAGCTTGCGGACAGCTATCCATTACTTGAGAACGGATCAAAGCGGCATCTTCACTACGGGGGTTATCATCGGTGACATATACCCGGTCTGCCAGTCTCGCAGCAATTTCACCCATGATTTTTCGTTTGCCCATATCCCTGTCGCCACCACAGCCAAAAACAACTGATAATTTTTCTTTTGTATGGGGCCTGATGGCCTTGAGAACAGTTTCCAATGCATCCGGTGTATGAGCATAATCCACATAAATTCTAGCCCCGGACCCATGGCGTCCCGCCTGCTCCATCCGGCCCGGCACCGCCTTTAGATACGACAATGCCTTAAAGGCTTTGATCACATCACCGCCGCTACCAATAACCAGACCAACCGCCATCAACGCATTCATTGCCTGAAAAGACCCAATCAGGGGTAAGGTTAAATCATAAATTTCTGACTTATAATTTATGGTAATTTCCTGGCCAATTTCCGAAGTCCGTTGGCGAAGTAGCCGGATATCGCCCGAATGATGACCCACGGTTATAACCCGGTGGCCCCGCGCCCAGCAAATATCGGCAACTTCCATCACCACCGAACTATCCGCATTTAAAACCGCTACACCACCCGGTTTCATGACCTCACCAAACAGTCGTGCCTTGGCATAAAAATAGTTTTCCACACTACCATGATAATCATAATGATCACGAGTAAGATTAGTGAAAGCCGCTACGGAAACATTAATACCATCAAGCCTATATTGTGCCAGCCCATGGCTGGAAGCTTCGAAAACAACATGGTCAACACCCGCATCACATATTTCGCTCATGGCCGAAGCAAGCGTTACAGGGTCCGGTGTCGTCAGCCCTGTTTGTTTGGCAACCCCCGGTGCACTAACCCCTAGCGTTCCGACCATTCCCGCCTTATGCCCCATATATTCCCAAATCTGCTTGGTAAAGGAGGCTACAGAAGTTTTACCATTGGTACCGGTTACAGCGACAACTGTTTCCGGTTGTCTGTCAAAATAACCGGAAACGATATGAGCAAAAAGGCGTGCCGGTATCTGCTCCTTGATCCAGATAATATTCTTATCATCCTGAACTGCATCTGGGCGACATAGGATAGCAACGGCCCCCGCCTTTATGGCATCGTCAATATATTTGGCCCCATCAACCTGCGTTCCGGGAAGGGCGGCAAAAAGAAATCCGGCCTTCACTGCCCTGCTGTCAGCGGTCAAGCCAGTGATGTTAACATCACGGCTCAATGCTTTATCTTTTAACAGTTCTGAAAGCTTCATCTTTTTTAGTTCTTCACTAATATCAAATCCTGATATTTTGTTTCAATGTTTTTATGTGGCACCACACCAAGCATGGGACCAATCCGGCTGATTATCTGTCCAGCCACGGGGGCTGCAGCCCAGCCGCCCGTGGCCTTATAAAAGGTTTCCTCGATACCCTGTGGTTCATCCAGCATGGCAAAAATCACATATTTCGGATTATCCATGGGAAATACACCAACAAAGGAGGTAATCTTTTCATCACGGCTATAAACACCATTGACTACTTTTTCAGCGGTTCCCGTTTTGCCGCCAACCCGGTAACCCTCAACCTGGGCGTTGCCGCCACTGCCATATTGCACGGCGAGCCGCATCAAATGACGCATTTTCCCACTGGTTTCAGCAGATATAACCCTTGGATAATCATCTTCATGGGAAAATGTGGACATGCCATATGACTCGCTGTCCAGATCACTATCTTTACGAATCAAGGTGGCAGGAATAAGGCGTCCGCCATTGACCACAGCCGCAATTCCCGTGACCAGATGTAGGGGGGTTACCGCAATACCATGACCATAAGACACTGTCATAGATTGAATTTCACCCCACCTATTGGGTAAAATGGGCCGGGAGCGTCCGGAAAGCTCTATGACCGGCTTGTCAAACATACCTAATCGTTCCAGATAAGCTTTCTGATAATCAATGCCCACGCGCCGGGCAATCAGTGAGGCCCCGATGTTAGAGGAATATGTATAAACCTCTGGCACAGACAGAAATCTGTTCTTGGCATGATCATCATGAATAGTCCGCCGACCTACCTTTAAAGGGATAGTGGCATCAATTTCGTCCGATAGTTTTATAACACCTGAGTCCAGTGCCATAGCAACGGTGAATGTCTTGAACCCACTGCCCATTTCATAGGGCTCCAGAATATTGCGATTCTTCATTTCAGGTGCATTTGGATGGATGGAACCATTGCCATCAAAGTCCGGTAAAGAGGTCATCGCCAGAATTTCACCCGTCTTTACATCCATAACAATTCCGGCGGCAGCTTTTGCTGAAAAGCGGTCCATGGCAAATTTAAGTTCTTGTCGCACGATATGCTGAACCCTCAAATCAAGTGATAGATACAGCGGGTCGTTGGAACGCACAGGATTTGACAAATGATCATTAAAGAATTTTTCTACACCCGCCTGTGGTTTGTTATCCATATCCACATAGCCCAATACATGGGATGCCAGTTTTCCCTGAGGATAAACTCTTTTCTCCGCCTGCTCCAAAATAAGCCCCGGATAGCCTAGCGCATTGATTTTCCATACTTGCTTTGGTGACAAATTGCGCTTGATATAAAGGAAATGCCGTGATGATTTAAGCTTATTTAAAACAGTTAAACGATTTAATTCCGGCAAGACCGCTATAATTTTATCTACAGTCTCCTGGGCATCCGTAATCAGTCTGGGCCTCACTGCCAACGATGGTGCTGGCAAATTGGTTGCCATAACGGCTCCGTTACGATCCAGAATATCAACTCTTTCCCGTACTATTTCCACATTCACAGAATGAACCTGAACAATCTGATCCGAAATATCTTCAAATAACCCAATGGACACCAGCCTGACAATCAATACTGAAAAACCGAGGACAAAAAGAAAAACGGGCACAATCAGCCTGTTCCGGGCCACTTCAATAGCTTCGGATTTCGAGCCCTCAATATGAAGGTCAACTGACCTCATTCATCCACCCCCAATTTAAGCGAAATACGCTCATAGAAATTACCTTCTTTAAGGCGTGAATTTTTTATTTTCATTTTCTTTTTTTCAGGATAAGAAGCCAGTGTCACCTGGGTGTTATATTTCTTTTTCTGAAAAGTTGGTTTCTCCTGTGGCATCAGCACAGGGAACTCATCCACAGGAAATGCGGCCAGTTTAAAATTTTCGCGACCCGCAATGGATGTAATATTATCGGCCATCTGATAGGATCGTGACGGGGACAGAGCAAGAAACCGCCGACTTAATTTTTGCAGGCGTTCCGGTTGCGAAAGATAGGCCATTTCGGCCCTGAGCACTTTTATAGCCGCTCGGTCCTTCAATATCTTGGCAGAAAGTTGCGTCTTCCGAGCCTCAAGACGTTCTGTTGTTTCTTTCAGGCTATATACAGTGCCTGCTGAAATCATCACCATCAGCACAAAAAAACTTGCAACTATTTTGATCATTTTTCATCTCCGGTTTTAGGACGGGGGCTTGGGGCGGCATCAGTTCTGCTGGCTCCGCGAAGTTTTGCCGATCTGGAACGAATATTTTGCTCAATTTCCTTTTTGGATGGCTTGACGGCCCCCTTTGCAATCATTTTGAATGAGGGGGCATCTTCGCCTAAGCCCGTATTGTCCAAGGCCTGTGGTAGATGGCGGGAACCCCGTGATTGTTCCCCACTTCTCTGTTTAAAGAATTTCTTGATAATCCTGTCTTCCAGTGAATGAAAGGAAACCACACACAGTCGCCCGCCGGGGGCCAGAATATTTTCCGCCGCCGCCAAACCGCGGGCAAGCTCGCTCAGTTCATCATTGACATATATACGCAGAGCCTGAAATGTTCTGGTGGCTGGATGTATCTGTTTCTTGCCCCGGATATAACGCTTATAACCAACGGCCTTTTCAATTATGCTGGCAAGCGCCGCCGTGCGAGTAATACGCCCTTGGGAGCGGGCCAACACAATCGCCTTGGCGATGCGACGGGATTTTTTTTCTTCACCATATTGATATATGATGTCGGCCAGATCGCCTTCCTCATAATCATTCACAACATCCTCGGCACTTAATCCGTGATCGCTCATGCGCATACTGAGGGGGCCATCATTCTGAAAAGAAAAACCCCGCTCCGCATCATCAAACTGCATTGAGGAAACACCAATATCTAATACAACACCATCTACTGATTTTACACCTTGCTCACTGACCAGATTATCCATTTGGGAAAAACACCCCGGCAACAAATGAAAGCGGCCTGAGAACTCCGCAGCCATGGCAGACGCCGTTGCCCCTACTGATGGGTCGCGATCAATGGCATAAACAATGCAATTTGCCGTTTCCAATAATGCCCTACTGTATCCACCGGCACCAAAAGTGCCGTCCACAAATATCTCACCATCTCTGGGGGCGGCCATGCCTAATACCTCGTCCCGCATAACGGGGGAATGGCGGGGATCATGGGCCGGCTCTGCCATCACATTATGCCCCCCCACCTTGCAGCATAGCCGCGTCAAATTCTTCTGGTGCCCAGATTTGAAAAGTGCGCCCCAAACCGACGAATAACGCACGGTCCGTAATGCCTGCATGCTTGATGAATTCCTGAGGCAGGACAATACGACCATCACTGTCAAATGATATGGTCATACTTCTGGACAGAATTTTTGCTGCCGGGTCCTGAGCCAAACTTGGCGAGGTCAGCATATCAAAATTATTCAACCGCTCACTGATATTCTCCAGATACAAATAATCGAAACCTTCTATCGCCTTGCTTACAAGTGATGGCAAGATAGCAATAGACTGATCATCGTCAGGCAACGTCGAACGGAAAGAAGCCGGTACGGATACCCGGCCTTTCTTATCCACCTTATTGGTGTATGTCGACGAAAATAATGGCATTTCCAGCCCCGATAATATGTTATTGTGCGATCAAGTAAAAAGCGTCCCTTTGCATAGCTTAATGGGATAACATGGTATTGTATGGGTAGTCAATGGGATAACATGGTACTTCTTTATAGTTAACAACATGTTAAACGCTATTAACAGGGGGAATTTTGTCTTATTTTTTAACAAGATAGAGTTATTTATCCAGCACGGATCAATAACCCCTCAGAATAAGAAAAATATTCATGTTGTGAGATTCTTATGGGAAAACATGGAAATTTGCAGAAAATGACGATGGTCAACCGATTAGAATCGGAAGAAACACATCAGATAATAAATAATAATATGCAAACCGGGCGTCATATTTCAACAATATGACACCCGATTATCAGATTTTATTGATATTTATGATTTTGGTAGCCGCTCACCAACGGAGCCTAACGAGTCAGCAACCTGACCTGTTGGCATCAAAAATTTAAGGCCGACATAACCTTCTCTGGTCCAGGCAACTTTTGCAGGAATATGGGGACAGTCTTTTACCATCAGCCATACTTCACATTCGGTCTTTAGCGGAAGATCAAGTTTAACCCTGACACCGGTCAGAGACAAATCGTAGGCAACACACTCGAATTCATATACGCCTGTATCCAGCACAGCTTTCAATAATACATGCTGTCGTGCGAACCGTCGGCGCACTTCCCCACTGTCTTCTTTGTTGACTTTACTCATACATATCATCCAATTTTATCAAAGAAAGTAAAAAATATTTCCGGACTATAACGCAACATATATAACGATTGCAATCCTCTTATACCAAAGAAAATTATTTTAACAGGGTTAAATATCATAAAAAAAAGCGGTACATAATCCATTGCGCCGCCTTAAATATAACATCATTTCAATAGCTTACAGAGGCCTTAACTTAAACCATTTGCTAGGGTTCCTAAACCAATTCTCACTTTTTCAGTATTTTCCAGAAAGCGAAGTCCCATAAACCCATCCGCAGACCAAATAACCTTAGCCGTCTGCTTAATTTTGTTTTTTAACTGAACGAAGACATTTGTTCCCTGTTCTATTGGCACATCAACTTTCAATCGTATACCGCCTAAGGAAACATCATATGCCGTACATTCAAAATCATAACTACCTACTCTTATGGTTGCTGCTTGAATAACGGTTCTTCTGTTATGCTTCCGCATAGTATTCAGCACTGATCTGACACCCATTCCGGTCATTTCATCGTCTTTCATTCTTACTTCCATTAATTCCACTATATCACGAAACAATGATATATTATAATAGTAACCTTAATAAATGATAAAAATAGAGCCATTATTCATGAATCAAGGCCAACAATCTGATTTTAGCGGCTTTTATTTTCCTTGAGCACAGATGAGCCTCGCTCAAGCAAGAGATTGAAACCGGATCTGTCAATATTCGCACCACAGATAATAAATCCAACCCGAAGGCCTGAAAGTCTTTCACGGAGGGGACCCATGGCACCCGCAAGAGCAGCGGCACCGGCAGGTTCAACGGCCAACTTCAAGTCATAAAAAAGAACTGCAACAGCGGCGGCGATCTGATCATCCGTCACCGTAACAAGCTCGTCAATATACTGATTACACATGGAAAATGCATAGGGCGTCGTCATTGGCGGGGCCAAACTATCTGCGATTGTTAACATATTGTCCAATGTGCTGGCCTCACCCTTTGCAAAGCTTAAACTCATCACCGCGGACCCCTCCGGTTCAACGCCAAAGACAAGGCAATCGGGATTTATCTGCTTTACCGCAGACGCCACACCACTGGCAAGGCCACCGCCACCAACAGCAACAATGACTGCATCAAGTGCTGTGTCCTGTTCCATGAATTCTAATCCGACACCACCCGTTGCCTCTGTAATGGAATAGCCTTCAAAGGGATGGATAAAGGCCCGTCCTTCCATCCGTTCAATTTCCCTGACTTTGTCAAAAGCTGCATGCCCCGGTGGAGCCAGAACAATCTCAGCCCCGTAAGATTTTGCCAGTTCAATACGGTAAGGGTTGGCCGTATCCTGCATTACAACCTTGGCATCAGAGCCAAGAACATGGGCCGCATAAGCAACAGCTACCGCATGATTACCGGCACTTACCGCCGTTATCCTCTGAGCGTGACTACCAAGCCCCATAACGGTATTGACCGCACCACGGGCTTTGAAGGTTCCAGTATGCTGTAATAATTCCAGCTTGGCGACAAATCCACAATCTATTAAATCTTTTAGATGAACGGACTTGAATTCAACTATAGGCGTTTCCATAATATAGGGCGATAAACGCTGTCCCGCAACGCGCATGGCTTCGATGGATGGTGCTTTTTCTGTCATTATGCTTCCTTACTCAGTCACAATAACACAAAAACTTTTACCGTGCCCTCTGTTTTGCTGAACGACCCTTTCGTTGATTCCCCCCAGATCCGGCACCATGTGATTTAGGCTGATTTAAACGGCGGTTAGGCTTGTGTTTACCTGAATTAGTCCTCCGTTTTGGGACACCCCGTCGCATCTTGCCTTTTGAATCTTCGTCAGCACTGCCATGTACCGGCGCTTCCATGCCCTCAAAGTGATATGGGTGATCCACCATCAGCGGTACCTTCTGGCGAATGATCTTTTCAATATCCCGCAGATAGGCCCGCTCTTCATGATCACAAAAAGAAAGTGATATTCCGGTGGCCCCTGCCCGTGCAGTTCTCCCGATACGATGAACATAGCTCTCCGGTTCATTGGGTAGATCAAAATTGATCACATGGGTCACACCATCCACATCAATTCCGCGCGCTGCCACATCAGTAGCAATCAAAGCCCTGATTTGTCCGGAACGAAATTCATTCAGGGCCTTTTGACGGGCATTCTGTGACTTGTTGCCATGAATAGCACCGGAAGCAATTCCCAGTTTATCAAGATGTTTTGCTACCCGGTTGGCCCCGTGCTTTGTACGGGTAAAGACCAATACCCGCCTAATTTTTTCATCCTTGAGCATATGTGTTAGCAGGTCACGTTTGCGGCTTTTAGGCACCATGAGCACATGCTGATCAACCTTTTCCGCTGTGGTTGCTGCCGGTGCAACCTCAATTCGAAATGGTTTATACAAAATGCTTCCCGCTAATTTTTCCACACTAGCAGGCATGGTGGCGGAAAACATGAGCGTCTGTCTCTTTTTAGGCAGATAAGCGATAATCTTCTTAATATCACGAATGAAGCCCATATCCAGCATACGGTCTGCCTCATCAAGCACCAGATATTCAACCTGACCGAGATCAATATGCCGCTGATTGGTCAAATCAAGCAATCGTCCCGGTGTGGCAATCAGGATATCAACACCCGGCAACATTGACTTGATTTGTGGCTTGGAAGACGCGCCGCCATAAACCAGAGCTATGCGCAAATGCAGGTATTTGGCATAAGCGCGAATATTTTCGGCAATTTGAACCGCCAATTCGCGGGTCGGGGCAAGGATCAAGGAGCGGGCAACCTTTGGATTGCGCTTGCCTTCGCCTTTCAGCAACATCTGGATAATAGGCAAGGAAAAAGCCGCCGTTTTACCGGTGCCTGTCTGTGCTACTGCAATCAGATCGTTGCCCTTGAGGACATTGGGTATGGCCTGGGTTTGGATTGGGGTCATATTCTCATACCCACCCTCTTCCACAGCACGAAGGATGGCTTCCCGAAGACCGAGTTCCGTAAATTTGCTCATTATGTATATTTTCCAGTCTGTAAGGCCGTGAATGCATAATTATAATGCATTCCTTTGACATACAGGGGTATATATACGAGGGAATCAAGAGTGGCAAGTGTCCTTCATACTCAAACATGTATTAATTAGGGCATATTTTGACACGTCAGAAAAGTGGATTAATTTTATGGGTTTGAGGCCTGATACATTGATTGTGGTTATTTTGTTAACCATGCTGACGGCTCTTGGTCCAATTACAACAGACTTATATCTGCCCGCCCTGCCCTCTATTCAGGCTTTCTACCATACTGATGTGCCTACCGTACAGCTCACACTCAGCGTTTACATGGTGGTATTTGCCGTATGTCAGCTTTTTTATGGACCGCTGTCTGATCGTTTTGGCCGCAAACCAATTATTCTCATTGGTACGTTAATTTATTTATTCGGATCTGTTGTGTGCCTAATTGCGCCAGAGATTGAAATTTTAATTACGGGCCGCGTTTTACAGGCCATTGGTGGATGTGCCGGCGTTATTCTGGCACGGAGCATGGTTCGGGATATATACGGGCAATCACGCTCAGCTAAAATCCTGTCTTACATGGGAACCGCTATGGCTGTAGCCCCGGCATTGGGTCCGATCATTGGCGGCTATTTGACGATCATATACGGCTGGCAGGCCAGTTTCGCCATATTGGCAATATTTGGTGGCCTATGCGTCCTTGGCATAATATTCATATTACAGGAAACCAATCACCATAAAGACCCCCATGCCATCCACCCAAGACAGACATTGCGCAATTTTGCTACTCTTATAAAGGATCGCCACTATACCGGCTATCTGTTGATTGCGACCTTTAGCTATAGTGGGCTGTTCTCCTTCATTTCCGGATCTGCTTTTGTTTTTATCGATATATTGGGTCTAAGCGCAGATCAGTTTGGTTATTGCTTTGCCGCCGCCGTTGCAGGTTATATGATCGGAACTCAATTGGGGGGGCGTATTGTAGGGACGATCGGCATAGTCCGTATCGTCGGTGCCGGAACAATAACATGTGCCGTAGCTGGCATTATAATGCTGGTTTTGGCGATATTATCCGCAACTCAGGTGGCGGCTATTTTAGGGCCAATGATCCTCTATATGATAGGATTGGGAATGGCCTTTCCAAGCGCATTGGCGGGGTTAATTGGTCCATTTCCCAAGATGGTTGGAGCTGCCTCCTCACTGGCTGGATTTGGCCAAAATAGCTTTGCTGCCTTTGTCGGCCTTATGGTTGCCCATAGTTTCAACATGACACAGCTTCCCATGGCTATCGGCATTTGCCTGATGGGAATAGCTAGCTGGGTCAGCCATCGCCTTCTTATCAATAGAGCAATGCATTAAATTACGCATTATTCTATATTTTTTCCTTAAGTTTATTTTTTTCTATATGATAATGAAATCGGCACGTATAGCATTTTACTTGAAATAATACGTTGACCCGTGTTTTTTATCAATGCCACTGGCATGATCATGGACATACTATCAGGGTCACCTTAAAATAATATCAGAGGTATATATGAATATAGCCACCCGTATCTTTTTTATTTTTTTTATAATCTTCAGTCTGCTCTGCGCAATTGTCGTCTCAATGAACTATTTAGCCAACAGCCGAAAACAAATCCTAGAGGCAGAAAAACAATTACATCAGTCATACAAACTTGCCAATCAACTGCGCAACACGTCCGATGATTTGACCAGAATGGCCAGAACCTATGTAATAACCGGCGATACTATTTACGAACAATATTATTACGAAATTCTAGCCATTAGGAATGGGGAAAAACCACGCCCAACAAATTATGAAGTTTCATACTGGGACTTCGTGACCGCAAAAGAAAATAATAAATCACCTGTTGGGGATGCTGTTTCGCTTTTGACCCTGATGAAACAGGCGGGCATAAGTGATCAGGAATTGAATATATTAAAACAGGCTAAGTTACGGTCAGATACGCTCTCTAATGTAGAGAAAATTGCCTTTGGAGCTATGAAAGGGTTATTTGTGGATGAGGCTGGTGAACTTACCATTCACCGCACCCCAGACCCTGTGTTCGCCCATGAAATACTCCATAACCCGCAATACCATGTAGCCAAAGCAGAAATAATGCGGCCCTTAAGAGAGTTCAACCAACTGATCAATGAGCGAATACTGAATTTAATAAATGAGAATAAAGCTAAAGAAAAATTATACTGGACGATTACCTCTCTTTTGATCGGTGCAACGATAGTTTTTTGCCTGATGACGTTCTTCTATTTCAGAATAAAATTCGTCAAACCAATTGTATCGCTATCGAATATCACACAACGAATTCTGCAGGGTGAATTAAATCAACGCGCTATTGTTGAAAGGGGCGACGAGATTGGAAATCTGAATGAAGCTTTTAACCAAATGGTTGAGGCCAGAATTCAGATTGAATTTGAATTAAAAAATAACGAGCAAAGTCTTCGAACTACCCTGAACTCTATCGGTGATGCGCTTATTGCAACCGATATCTACGGCAATGTGACACGCATGAATCCCGTTGCAGAAAAGTTGACTGGTTGGCAAATAGCTGACGCAGAAGGCAAGCCACTAAACCAAGTGTTCCATATCATAAATGCCACCACAAGAGAAACGACACACAACCCGGTAAACACCGTACTTGGAAGTGGTAGGGTCGTAGGTCTTGCCAATCACACTATTCTGATTGCAAAGCATGGTGATGAACATCAAATTTCTGACTCTGCCGCTCCTATTCGGGATGATGATGGCGATATTACCGGTGTGGTTCTTGTATTTCGTGATGTCACCAAAGATTATGCTATACAACAATCACTATACGAGAGTGAAGAGCGCTTCAAAGGACTTTTCGAAAATGCCGAAGTTGCCATGTGCAATGAAGACTTATCCGGAGTTATAAGGGAACTGGACGAATTGCGTGATAGGGGCGTAACAAACCTTCGTGAGTATCTGGAGAATAATAGAGAAGCAGCCTGGAGCTTGGCAGACCTGGTTAAGGTCATTCATGTCAATGATGCCATGTTGACGCTATTTGGCACCAAAAAACTTAAAAATTTCTTCGGCCCTGTCCGTGATACCTTTGGACCTGGAGCCATAGACGTTTTCATTGACGAGTTATGTGCCATTTGGGATAAAGAACAAGTCTTCCGCTCCGAAGTCAATTACATTACACCCGTAGGCAAAAGCATTGATGTAATTATTTCATTTCAAATACCTGAAAAAAAAGAAGATTTCAAAAGCATCCCATTCAGCATAATGAATGTCACTGACCTAAAAGAAACAGAAAATGAACTAAGGCATAGTGAAGGCCGCTTTAAAAGTTTATTCGAAAATGCAGAAGTTTCCATATGGAACGAAGATTTGACGGAAGTTGTAGCAGCCCTGAACAAATTACGTAAAGATGGTGTGAAGGATCTTTCCAAATATCTGGAAGATAACGAGAAATTAGCCTGGGATATGACGGCACTGGTTAAGGTGATTCAAGTCAACAAGGCTACGTTGGATTTGTTTGGTGCAAAAACAGGCGACTCATTTATCAATGATATCAACAAAACATTCGGCGAAAACGCCATTAAAATTTTCACCGATGAATTATGCGCCATTTGGGATAAAAAGAAAGTATTTCGGTCTGAGGCAGATTTTCAAACACTTGATGGTAAACCCATTAATGCCATCATCACTTTTCAAATACCGGAAACGGATGAAGACTTTAAAAATGTCCCCGTAAGCATCATTGATATCACTGAACTTAAAATGGCAGAAACAGCCCGTAGAGAGAGCGAAGAACGTCTTTCCCTGCATCAAGAAAGGTCACCCCTTGGTGTTATCTCATGGGATAATAATATGACCTGCATACAGTGGAACCCCGCTGCTGAAGAAATTTTTGGCTATACACAAAAAGAAGCGTTGGGGAAACACGGGGTAGAACTACTGGTCTCTAAAAAGCTCAGCAGTGAAATGTCCGAAGTTGTCAAAAAATTGATGCTGCAGACCGGGGGTACCCATAGTATCAATGAAAATGTGACTAAGGATGGCCGGATCATCATTTGCGAATGGTTCAATACCCCGTTAATTGATGAAAATGGTCATTCAATTGGCGCAGCCTCCATGGTTCAGGATATCACCAAACATAAGTTGATTGAGGATGAATTAAGAAAACTGTCAAGTGCCGTGGAACAAAGTCCAGCTTCCATCGTAATTACAAATACCAAAGGCGCCATAGAATATGTCAATCCGAAATTCGAACATACCACCGGTTATTCCGCAAAAGAAGTTATGGGCAAAAACCCCCGCTTTCTAAAAACAGGCTATACCTCAAACGAAGAATATACAGACCTATGGAATACCATTACCGCTGGCAAGGAATGGCGTGGCGATTTCCATAACAGAAAAAAAGATGGCAGCCTATTCTGGGAATCCGCTTCCATTTCACCCATCACGGCTGAAGACGGTACGATCACCCATTTTCTAGCAGCCAAGGAAGATATTACGGAACGTAAACAACTTGAAGACCATTTGCGCAGATCACATAAAATGGAAGCTGTCGGTGAATTAGCTGGCGGTATTGCCCATGATTTTAACAATCTGCTAGGTGTCATTATCGGCAATCTTGACCTGATGAAGCGTAAGGTCGAAGAGGGAAGCAAGCTACAGAGCCTATTGGAAAAAGCACAAAACGCTGCTCTTCGTGGGTCTTCATTAACGCGTCGGCTGTTAAATTTTTCCCATCAGGCACCAGAAGTCGGCAGTCCTGCCAATGTCAACAAAGTTATCAAAGGTCTGGAAGATTTGGTGGGTAAGTCACTGACCAGCAAAATTACGCTGGAGACAGTTCTGGCCGATGACCTGTGGATGGTGGAACTTAATACCGGTGACTTTGAGGATATGCTGATCAATCTCTCGCTCAACGCCCGCGACGCTATGCCACATGGGGGGCGCTTAATCGTTGAAACCCAGAATAAGATAATTAATCGATCTATTACAGAGTATGAAGACAAGCTTGAGCCGGGTGAATATGTGGAAATTACCATAAGCGACACGGGTATCGGGATGGCGAAAAATGTTACAGCAAAAATCTTTGATCCCTTTTTTACAACTAAAGAAAAAGATAAAGGCACCGGCCTTGGATTGGCGATGGTATATGGCTTCATCCAAAGAACCAAAGGACATATTTCCGTTTACTCGGAAGTAGGAATCGGCACTACCTTCAGAATATACCTGCCCCGGTCACTGAGTATGGCAGAACGAATGGAACATGCCGCCAAAGTTGACGAAGTGATACAAGGCGGTACAGAGAATATCTTGATCGTAGATGATGAAGAGGAACTGACCTTTATTGCAAAGAATATTTTGGAGGAATTAGGATACACTACAAATTGCGCTTATAATTCAGACGAAGCACTTCAAATTCTTGAGCATAATAACATTGATCTCCTGTTTTCAGATATAGTCATGGCAGGGTCACTCAATGGTTTTGATTTAGCGGATACCATAAGCAAGACTCACCCAGAAGTGAAAATATTATTGACGTCCGGTTTTGCCGGTAAAATGCAGAACTCTGATGAATTAGAGAAATGGGGTAAAAAAATGATCACGAAACCTTACCGTGGTTTTGAGCTAGCCAATCGAATTCGGGAAACACTGGATGATGAGGACTAGGCCATGAATAGGATAAAGCTTCTGGTTGTTGATGATGAAACCGATTTTGCGGAATTTGTGGCAGAAGTGGCTGAACAAATGGATTTCGAGGTGTTATCTACAGATAACTCCGAAGAATTTGCCATGTTATACAATATTGATATTAATGTCATAGTGCTTGATTTATTCATGCCTGGCATTGATGGCATAGAGTTATTGCGTTTCCTCTATGAAAACGAAAGTCATGCTTCAATAATATTCATGAGTGGTAAGGACACAAGCGTGCTTCATTCGGCTCAAAAACTTGCTCTACAGCAAGGCATGACAGTGCTAGGAATACTTCAAAAGCCATTTCGGGCAGAAGAACTAGAAACAGTTCTGTCACGTCATATCCTACGGTCAGACACCAAAGATACCGAAAAGCATGATTTACCCTCTCAGGACGAATTACGTCAAGCTCTGGAGAATGAAGATGTTTCTGTGGTTTATCAGCCGCAAATAAACCTTACCAGTCGCAAAGTCATCGGCGTAGAAGCACTTCTAAGATGGAAACATCCCACCAAAGGAGAGATACCAGCCAGTTATTTTATTCCCTTGGCCGAGACGAGTGACCTGATAAATGATGTTACTGTTTATACATCCAAAGCAGCCATCAAACAACTGGGCATATGGAAACGCGATGGCCTTGACTTGCAAATGTCCATTAATTTTTCACCAAAAATATTCGATGATCTTGATTTACCAAAAAAAATGGCGACTTACACCATTGAAATGGGCGCTGACATATCAAAAATCATGATAGAAGTTACAGAAACAGCCATAATGTCCGATGTCACACGATATATGGATATTCTCGCCCGTCTGCGCATGAAAGGCTTTAACCTAGCCATAGATGACTTTGGAATAGGGCATTCCTCACTCCAGCAACTTGTACGGGCGCCCTTCTCAGAACTAAAGATTGACAGGATATTTGTCAGCAAACTGGACCGGGATCAAGAATGTCGTACTATCGTAGAGGTTTCTATTCTGCTGGCCCATAAGCTTGGGATGCATGTTGTAGCTGAAGGTATTGAAAACAAAAATATATGGAACATCCTGTGCGAACTGGGCTGCGATCAAGGACAAGGGTACTGGATGGGAAGACCAATGCCCGCAAGAGAAATAGAAGGCTGGATGAAGAACTGGTCTTCCCTGTAAGTTGGTTTATATATTACTTAGTTAGACTGTACAAAGTTCGGAAAAACTACTCGTAAACCTAATTTCAGCAACAAATTCAAAATATTAGATTGATTTTTTAGCACATCTAACATACAAGCATATATTGAGTTACGTTGATTCTCCTTTTTGAGGATATAAAATAGAATTCTTCACAGAGCCCCTTTTAGGGGTTGGGCCGCTAATAGGTTCCTACTGTCTGTTTCTAGAGCTTCAATGACCGGACTTTACGAACTCTTGAATGTCCTGGGTAAGAACCCAGGGAAATTATATACAGACACTACACTAAGGAAGCTTAAAAATGGCTACTGGCACAGTTAAATGGTTTAACACAAATAAAGGGTATGGCTTTATCGCACCAGATGAAGGCGGCAAAGATGTATTCGTACACATCACAGAACTGGAAAAATCCGGCATTCGTCAATTAGATGATGGACAAAAAGTCAGCTACGAAGTAGCAGAAAACAGAGGCAAAGAAGCAGCAGCAAGCGTTCAGCTTGTTGACTAAAGACTAATCGTCTTTATTGCTCTTTCGTCCCTCTAGATTTATTATAGAGGCGTTTATTTAAAGAACGCGTCGCGGTGAAACTGCGGCGCGTTTTCTTTATTGCTCTTCACAAAGCAGGCTAATGTTCCTCAAAATATTATTCAACTATTGCGTTTTAAAATATTTTTATACAACTTAACCTTTTATTAAAAATTTCTAAATTATATATAACTAATATTAATTTATTGAAAGGTTGTGACATGAAAACATTATACTCCGATATTGGTGGTGAGCCTGCTGTAAATGCTGCGGTTGACCTCTTTTATACTAAAATTTCCCATGAAAACTCACTCGACCCATTCTTCGAGGATATTGATATGCCAAAACAGCGGAGTAAGATGAAGAAATTTCTAACACTCCTGATGACGGGTCAGGCCGGAAACTCATCTGACTATATGCGCAGCTCTCATTCCCATCTCACGGAAAGAGGTCTAAACGACGGTCATTTTGATACAGTCGGACAGTTATTGAAAGAAACACTGGAAGAATTGAATGTACCGGGAAATTTCATCGCTCAGATACTTGGCGCTGTAGAAGGCCTGCGCAATCCTGTTCTTAATCGGTAGTAGCCTGCTGTTTCTTGTAAGATATGTTTGAAAGTTCGATGAGATATGAATATATGGCCTCAACTTGTTCCTCGCTAAGTATATCTGCGAAACCCGCCATGCCTAAGTCCTCGCGCTGCCCATGTAAAACAATATCCTTGAAAGCAGTGTGAACTTCCGGTGACATGCGCCGCAGATCGGGATAGCCACCGTTAATATTCCAATGACATTCACCGCATGCCTTAACAAATAATTTTTCACCTTCGTCCAAAAAATCTTTCCTTACGATTTGTACAGGCGGTTCGGGAATCGGGCCAAGGGGGTCTAATTCTTCCGGTAACGGCACGGCCCCCCCGCCTATTTTAAAGGCAATCAATCGTCCCTCATTACCATATTTCTCTACCGCTGAACCAACCGGAAAATATCCGAACGGCCCACCGCCATAACCTGCCATAACCGCAATATATTGCTCGCCATCCATGGTATATGTAAGCGGAGCGGCCAGAATACTGCTTCCGGTCTGTATTTTATGCAAAACCTGTCCCGTATCAGCCGCATATACCACAAGTAAACCATCGTCCCTTGCCTGTATCACCAGATTGCCCGCCGTTGTCAGTACGCCACCATGGAATATGAAATCACCTAACCTATGCCTCCAAACGGGGGCTGCCTTCACCGGATCCCATGCCAGCAGAAATCCCCCAGCCTCCCCCGCATCAAAGTCACCAATTTCTGATGTTATCGTGCCCTCGGAAAAATGCGCCCCCTGATTATTTATCCCTTTGATAAATTCAAAATTCTCCCGCTTTTTGAAAATCGCCGGATCATTCATCGCCGGAATATAGACAAGCCCCGTATTGGGGTTATAGGCCATAGGTTGCCAGTTATGCGCCCCAGCCGGACTGGGAAGAATAAGCTTCTGTTCATCATCATAATAGGCTTGTGCCAAAACCTGTGGCTTGCCGGTCGTCATATCCACATGACTAGCCCACGTGACAGCCGCATATTTCTCTGCGGATAATAATTCCCCACTCTCGCGATCAAGAACATAAAAAAAGCCATTCTTTGGGGCCTGCATGAGTACTTTACGCTTCTTTCCGTCAATCGTGAGGTCCGTCAGGATAATGGGCTGCGTCGCAGTATAATCCCAATTATCCCCGGGTGTGGTCTGATAATGCCATGCCAGCCGTCCGTTATCAGGGTTTATGGCCAGAATGCTGGACAGGAACAGATTGTCACCCCCGCCCGGACTGCGTTCCGTCTGGACCCAGGGGCTACCATTGCCAGTTCCCACATATAACAGATTAAGCTCAGGATCATAGACCATGGCATCCCAGGCCGTACCTCCGCCGCCAACGTCCCAGCGGCTGTTGGGATCCCATGTCTTGGACGCCATTTCAAGTTCAGGATGCTCAAACGGTTTTTTGGGGTCACCCGGGACCGTATAAAAGCGCCATGACTGCTTTCCGGTTTCCAGATCATAGGCGGTTACATATCCCCGCACGCCATATTCCGCACCGCTATTACCGATGACAACATTTTTGCCCGCAATTCTAGGTGCGCCGGTTATGGTGTAGGGAATTGTCCTATCGGTAAAAGTATCAACCTGCCAAATCACATTTCCATTTGCGGCATCAAGGGAAAAAAGACGCCCATCAAGAGAAGCCGCATAAACCCTGCCCTTCCATACGGACAGGCCACGCGATACCACGTCACAACAGGCATTGCGCGCCCATTTTCCGGGAACCTCCGGGTCAAAAGTCCAGATTTCCTCACCCGTTTTACCATCAATGGCAAAAACAATCCCCCAATTCCCGGTGACATAAAGAACCCCGTCCACAAATATGGGCGTTGCTTCAAGACCCCGGTGCGTATCTGTGAAATACTGCCAGGCAAAGCCTAGCTGTTCAGCATTTTTATCGTTGATCTGTTCAAGGGGGGAATAATGCGTCTGACCTGAATCGCGGCCACCTGTCAGCCAGCTACCGGGCTCATTTGCAAGATTCTTCAAACGGTCATGATCTATCCAGCCGGCTGTTTTATCAGATATGTTTGCTTGTTCACTGCAACTGCCCGTAATCAAAGCAACCATTACTGTCGCCAAACAGAAAACAAATCTATGCATTGACCTTACCCCTTAGCTAAATTGTGTTTATTCTATATCTTCGTCTATCCAGTATTTTTAAATAATATAATATCTTCCCTTTAAACTCTATCGCTATTTTGATCATAAAATCATAAATTATATCCATATTATTTTTCCGGAAAGACGATTATGCCTGAACCATTTAAAAATCAGTTTAATGAAAAAGTCATTATGGGTATGGGCCGTCATTTTGTCAGGGCTTGGCCGGAATTTGATACTATCGGCTTCACCAAAGAAGCCATGAAAAACCTTGACCGTCTGGAGCTTAAAGAACGATCAGCCCAAATAACACAAGCCATGACCATTTTTCTGCCCGATGATTTTAAAAGTGCCGGCACTATCATGTTAGAGAGTTTAGCTAGCGATAGTGAAAGTGAGGATGGTATTATGGGTTGGGGCATAATGCCCATGGTTGATTATGTTGGCCTGTATGGGCTTGAAAATTTTGATTTTTCCATGACTTTGTTTAAAGAAATGACCAAGCATTTTAGTTCAGAATTTGGTATCCGATATTTCCTCATTACAGAAGCGGGGCCTACGCTTGCTATTCTGAAAACATGGCTTAACGATCCCGATCATCATGTGCGACGGTTAATTTCGGAAGGAACCCGCCCTCGCTTACCCTGGGGTATGCAATTGCCAGAATTTGTGGCAGACCCCACACCCATCCTTCCCCTGCTTGAAGCCCTAAAGGACGATGAGGCGGAATATGTCCGTCGTTCGGTTGCCAATAACCTTAATGATATTGCCAAGGATCATCCTGATATTGTAGCAAAAATCGCTGAGAGATGGTTAAAAGGGGCAAATAAAAACACCGTACGACTTGTGCGTCACGCCTGCCGTACCCTTATTAAAAATGGTCATAAGGCAACGCTGAAAGCACTGGGGTATGAAACGCCCCATGTAATAGTTGAGAAACTGGAAATTCAAACACCTTCTGTGAATTTTGGCACGGCACTTGTCTTTGATATGACGCTGACATCACTCTCTGACCTGCCCCAGAATCTAATTATCGATTATGCCATTCATCATCGCAAAGCCAATGGATCGACCTCTGCTAAAATTTTTAAATGGAATGTGATTTCACTTAAACCCTTGGCAACGCTCAAAGCCACAAAGAAACACGCCATCAAAAAAATCACCACTCGGGTTTATTACCCCGGCCAACATCACGTGGAAATTTTCGTTAATGGCGTGTCACTGGTCAGTAAAGATTTTGAACTGGTTATTTAGTGTCTCTCATCATGAACATATGCGAACGCTTCATATCAAATATGCTATTACGCAGGGGCACATTTTCAAGATATTTCGGGTCGGCAAAAATATCATTCATCGTATTTTGAAGATCACCAACAGACCATACATTAATCAGATTAGGGTTAACATCCCCTGACATTTTCATGGTAACTTCAAAACCTGGTGTGATCCGGCGAAGGCCATGTTTCGCAATGATCGGGAGGACTTTATCAAAATAAACATTGGCATCAGCAGCCGTTTTACCATCTTGTAAATATAGAAGGTCAATGAAGTATCCCTTACCATCAGCCATTGCTGATGTGGCACCAAATGACAGTGACGTGATGGCAGATACCATCGTAATAAAAAATATTCTCAAAATTGATTTACGCATTATTATTTCCTTTAATTTTGTTCAAATGACAGTTTGCACAGCAGGTTGCTGTGCTTGTCATAAGGAATATAATGTATTAATTTTGAAGAACAATTACCATTTTTGATAACTAAAGGTTCAAAAATGAGACAAAATTATTCTGTTTCTGGTACAATAATGCCACTGTTCCGCAATACCTCAAGGTATACTGAAGGTTCCGGGCGAATACGGTAATTATCAGTTTCATGGGTCCATTCGACCCTGCCGCCTTTATCCGTGATAATAACAGTTGGCATCACAGTCTCGCTATCATAGCCCAGCATTTGCATACCCATTGGCAGACCATGGGGGTTGTCAATACCAAGTATTCGAGCCGCTTTATTTCCTTCATCCGTCATGAATTCAAGCTCGACGCCGAACTTCTTGGCAAGGGCTATCGTGTTTTTATGGGGTTGAGAAGAAATAAAAGCTATGCGTACACCCATATATTTAATTTCATCATATTGCTTCACCAATTCTTTGATCTGAGCCACACATAAAGGACACCAGTTACCTCGAAAGAAAATCAGAACCGCTGGTCGGGCGGTTAATTGCTTCGCACTAACGGAATTATTGTGGGTGTCTAAAACCGTAAAATCCGGCAATTGATCACCAACCCTAATCTTATCACTGGCCTTCCTGCCAAAACTGGAATACCAATATGAATAAATAAGAAATCCTATCAAACCAATTGCCGCAAGCGCTGGTGCCAATATATCAACCTTATTATCTGACCACGCCAGAATTGACATTATAAAACCGATAACAGCAAGCCCCATTATGATAGGAAAACGCGCGCTCGTACGGGCGACACTCTTAAACATCATCAATCTGCCAATCATCATCATAATTGGTGCCGTGGTCAGAAATACACCCCCCCAAGCAATAGTGTCTGCCCCCTGATAAAGCATCCATACTGCGTATCCCATAATGCCCATGGCAACCATCAAATAACTGCTGATATACATCGATTTAAAAAAATTCATACTATGTTCCTAACAAAAAAATTACACTTGATACAGCCAGTATAAATGCTGCATTATCATTACATCAACCTTTAATGTTAATTGGCTATGGTGCAAAATTGAGACACAAAATGGATTGGGAGGATATAAAGATTTTCCTCGCTCTTATGAGAACGGGCACCGTTCGCACAGCAGCGGAGAAACTGGGGGTTAGCCATTCCACAGTCGCCCGTCGGATTGAGGCCATGGAACAAAAACTTTCCGTGCGCTTGTTCGACCGCCTGCCTTCCGGTTATATTGTGACCCCCGTGGGCGAGGATATGTTAAAAGTCGCAGAGCAGGTTGAAACAGACCTTGGCGGACTTGAACGGCGAATATTGGGTCATGATCATAAACTTGCCGGGCGAATCAGGGTGACCATGGTTGATGCGCTGGCCGCAGGGCTTCTCATGCCCCATCTGACCGAATTCACCGAAAAATATCCTGATATTGACCTAGAGATTGATGTCACATATGACACCGCCAATTTAAGCAACCGCGAAGCAGATGTTGCCATACGATTTTCGCAAAATCCACCGGAACTACTGATCGGCAGACGTATGATTACATGCAGCACAGCAGCCTACGCATCGCAGGAATATTTGGGCCAACACGACCTGAGCACCCCCGAAAAAGCCCGCTGGATTGGTTTTGGTCCTCATGACTGGGTGAAAAAAAGTCAATTCCCTAACATTCCCGTGAAAGGAAAGTTTGTCAGCCTAATGGTGCAATTGGAGGCTTGTAAAAGGGGTATGGGTATTGGCATGTTGCCGTGTTTTCTGGGCGACCCTGAACCCGCTTTGCAGCGAATATCAGCCCCTGAACCAAACGTAAATTTTGATTTATGGCTATTAACCCATCCTGATACCCGCACCAACGCCCGTATCCGGGTATTCAAAGATTTCATCGCAGACGCTATTAAAAGCCACCGCAAACTTTTAGAAGGAAATTCATAAATTAAGCTTCAGTGACCTCCCAATCGTAGGTCAGTGTCGCGGCCTTGGCGAGCGTTGCTGAGGCCGAGCAATATTTGTCCATGGACAGCTTCACAGCCCGTTCCACAGCCGATTCTTTCAACTCAGTTCCCGCCACCACAAAATGCATGTGAATATCCGTATAGACCTTTGGCATTTCATCCGCCCGCTTGCCGGAAACCTGAACAACACAATCGGCGATATTATTACGGCCTTTCTTCAGGATCATAACCACATCAATACTGGCACAGCCCCCAGCCCCCATAAGTAGCAAATCCATGGGACTATGACCAAGGCCAAGACCGCCATTGCCCGCCCCGGCGTCCATAGTAACCGTATTGCCTGATGCCGCTTCGCCTATGAAGGTCGTTTTTCCAGCCCATTTAACGGTAATATTTTTTTCCATGATCAGTCTTTCAATTTTGCCTGAGCTGCTGCAAGACGCGCAATTGGCACCCGGTAAGGCGAACAGGAAACATAATCCAGTCCCAACCCATGACAGAATTCAACCGAAGCCGGATCACCGCCATGCTCGCCGCAAATACCAAGCTTGATATCGGCGCGTGTGTCGCGTCCCCGCTCCACAGCAATTTTAATCAGCTCGCCAACGCCATCTTGATCCAGAGAGACAAAGGGGTCCTGCTCAAAAATCCCCGCATGGATATAATCATCCAGAAAATTGGCGCTGTCATCACGACTGATACCATAGGTAGTCTGGGTCAGGTCATTGGTGCCAAAGCTGAAGAATTCAGCCTCATTGGCGATCTCCCCGGCCTGCAATGCCGCACGGGGCAGCTCAATCATTGTGCCGACCATATAGTCAAGTTTTGCACCAGATGCGGCAATGATCCCCTCGGCCACGGCAGAAATTTTTTCTTTCAGGATTTGCAGTTCTTTGCGGCTGCCGACCAGAGGAACCATAATTTCCGGTACGATAGGGTCACCATCACTGCCGGAGACTTCCAAAGCGGCCTCAATAATTGCCCGTGCCTGCATTTCATATATTTCCGGATAGGAAATTCCCAGACGACAGCCGCGATGACCAAGCATAGGGTTGGTTTCATACAGGGCATCGGCCCGGAATTTAAGCTTTTCGACACTACTGCCCATTGCCGCCGCCACGGAAGTAAAATCTTCCTGCTTTTGCGGCAAAAATTCATGCAATGGCGGGTCCAGAAGCCGCACTGTCACTGGTAGCCCCCGCATAATGTTGAACAGATCAATAAAATCCTGTTTCTGCACGGGCAATAGCTTGGCAAGGGCTGTTTCACGACCAGCCATATCTTCAGCTAAGATCATATGGCGGACATTCACGATACGGTCCGCATCAAAGAACATATGTTCTGTACGGCACAGGCCAATGCCTTCGGCTCCGAATTCCCGTGCCGTGCGCGCATCCAGCGGTGTTTCCGCATTAGCCCTGACTTTAAGGTCGCGAATTTTATCGGCCCAGCCCATAAGCTTGCCAAAATCACCGCTCAATTCCGGCTGAATAGTTGCCACTTCGCCAGCCATCACTTCCCCCGTTGAGCCATCAATGGTCAAAATCTCATGGTTATTTATCCGGCGGCCCAAAACATTGATTACCCGATTTTCCATATCAATACGCAAAGCTCCCGCCCCGGAGACACAGGGGCGGCCCATACCGCGCGCAACCACCGCCGCATGTGACGTCATGCCACCGCGGCTGGTCAGGATACCCTCTGCCGCATGCATACCGTGAATATCTTCGGGGCTGGTTTCCTGCCGTACCAGAATGACTCGCTTGCCTGCCTTGGCCAGCTCTTCGGCCTCATCCGCCGTAAAAACAGCAATTCCGCAAGCCGCACCGGGAGAGGCAGGCAAACCAATGGTCAGCACATCACGTTTTGCGTTCGGGTCAAGGGTCGGATGCAAAAGCTGATCAAGAGCCGCTGGCTCTACCCGCATAATGGCTTCCTCACGCGTGATAATATCATCATCAGCCATATCCACCGCAATCTTCAGCGCCGCCTTGGCGGTACGTTTACCGGAACGGGTCTGCAATATCCACAATTTGCCTTTCTGTACGGTGAATTCGATGTCCTGCATATCACGGTAATGGGCTTCGAGTTTAACAAAGACATCGGCCAGTTCACCATAAACCACCGGCATGGCTTCTTCCATGGATGGCTTGTCAGAACTGGCTTTCTCACGGGCAACCTTGGTCAGATTTTGTGGCGTGCGTATCCCCGCCACCACATCTTCGCCCTGTGCATTGATCAGAAATTCCCCGTAATAGGCATTCTCGCCAGTGGACGGATCGCGGGTGAAGGTCACGCCTGTGGCGCTCGTCTCACCCATATTGCCGAATACCATACTCTGCACATTAACCGCCGTGCCCCAATCACCGGAAATATTATGAATGCGGCGATAGGTTTTCGCCCGGTCAATCATCCATGATCCAAAGACCGCATTGACCGCCCCCCACAGCTGTTCATGTACATCCTGCGGGAAGGGATAACCGAGTGCCTCCTCGGCTGTTTTCTTGAAAGCCTGCGCCACCTCTTTCCAGTCATCGGCGTCAAGCTCCGTGTCCAGAATATAACCTTTTTCCTCTTTAAGAATTTCCAGAATTTCTTCAAAGTTATAATGATCTACGCCCAACACAACATCGGAATACATCTGAATGAAACGGCGGTAACTGTCATAGGCAAAACGCGCATCGCCGCTTTGACGGGCCAAGCCCTCAACCGTGACATCATTAAGGCCAAGGTTTAATACCGTATCCATCATGCCTGGCATACTGACCCGCGCCCCGGACCGGACAGATACCAGCAAAGGATTATCACTATCGCCAAATCTGGCCCCGACTGTTTTTTCCACTTCGGCCAGAGACGCCAATACCTGTGCATTTAAATCATCGGGATAGGTATCATCGTTGGCATAATAATAGGTACAGACATCGGTGGTGATGGTAAAGCCGGGCGGCACAGGAAGCCCAATATTTGACATCTCCGCAAGGTTGGCGCCCTTGCCTCCGAGGAGGTTTTTCATTGTAGCATCGCCCTCGGCTTTGCCATCCCCGAATGAATAGACCCAATTTGTCATGATATTTTAGCCTTCTATTTTAGAAAAATCCGCAACCCTGTTCATTGTACTTCTGATTTGTGCAAGCAACCGCAATCTGTTCTGCCGCTCTTCGTCGTTATCACTATTCACCGTAACCTTATCAAAGAAAGCATCAATGGGGGTGCGCAATGTGGCAAGGTTTCCCATGGCACCTTCAAAATTTTCACTTTCAATATTCACCACAGTTAGGTTTGCTACTTTTGTCAACTGTGCGAACAATTCTTTTTCCTCCGGCATCGTGCCAGCACTAGCATCCCCTGTTATAGGGCCATCTTTCTTTTCTTCAACTTTGAGAATATTAGCCGCTCTTTTATATCCGACTAGAAGGTGTTTATATGCAGCCCGTTTATATCCCTCTAGAAGACTATCATCTTCATCTACGATAGAAAAATTCTGAAGAGCCGTAATTCGTTTCATTAACCTTACAAGGTCAGGTTTCTGTTCAACTTCTAAGACCGCAGATGCTATCCCATGACTTATTCCCTCATCTCTTAAAAGAACCTTCATACGATCTCGTAAAAATTCGATAATTTCTGAAATAGAATACACACCATTCTTAAATATTTTTTGATTAAGGAAACAATCATAGGCCTTAGAAAAAACATCAACAAGATCTAGCCGAATGTTATTTTCAAGTATTAACCGAACAACTCCAAGTGCTGCACGGCGTAGCGCAAAAGGATCTTTTGATCCTGTCGGCTTTTCATCTGCCGCAAAAAAACCAACTAATGAATCTAACTTTTCTGCTAAGGCTACAGATACACTTACCAAATTTGATGGACATTGATCATGTGGTCCTTTAGGTGAATAATGATCTGCAATGGCATTGGCAACCACATCAGTTTCCTCCTGTTCTTCAGCATAATATTTACCCATTAGGCCTTGAAGGTCAGCGAACTCACCTACCATACCAGACACCAGATCAGCCTTGCATAATTGGGCTGCACGTTTCGCCTGCTCCACATCGGCACCAATTTTTTCTGCAATGTAGCCTGATAATTTTACAAGTCGTTCGACCCGCTCTCCAACTGTTCCTAGCTTGGCATGAAATACAATATCCTCAAGAGCCGGAAAGCGGTCATCTAGGGTTATCTTCAAATCTTGATCCCAGAAAAACTTGGTATCGGCTAGGCGGGCGCGGAGGACGCGTTCATTGCCGTCGATGATCTTGGCACCCTTGTCATCCGTCTTCATGTTGGAAACGAAGATGAATTTGTTGGCGAGCTTGCCGTCATCGTCCACCACAGAGAAATATTTCTGATGGCTTTTCATGGCACTGGTTAAGGCCTCCTGTGGCACGTCGAGAAATTCTTTGTCGAATTCCCCCATCAGCACTACGGGGTATTCGGCGAGGCCCACGACTTCGTTCAACAGGCCTTCATCTTCCAATAGGTTTAGTTCGGCATCTTTCGCCAGCTTTATGGCTTGCGCCTTGATCAATATTTTCCGGTCTGCGGGATTGAGCATGATATTTGCCGCATCCAGATGTGCCTTATAATCGGCGAAGGTGGATACTACGAATGTTTCAGGGGCCAAGAAGCGATGGCCCTGACTTTGATTGCCAGATTGCAATCCGTCGCCCAGATCAAAAAACACGGCTTCACCGTCCATCAAACACAGGATGCTATGCAAGGGACGTACCCAACGCAGCGACTTTTCACCCCAACGTTGCGATTTGGGCCAAGGGAAATTTTTGATGATATCGGGTAAAAATTCCGCCAGCACGTCTGATGTTTTCCGGCCTTTGCGCTCAATAATGGCGTAAAGAAAAGTGCCTTTTTTCTCTTCGCGGATTTCGACCTGCTTTTGGGTCACACCTGCGCCGCGCAGAAAACCTTCAATCGCCTTCTGCGGTGCATCGGCGCGGGGGCCGCGACGTTCCTCGGAAATATCCGGCTGTTCGCTGTCTAAGCCCGCAATAAGCAGGCACAGACGGCGCGGGGTAACATAGGCATCGGCCTGACCATGCTTTAGGCCGGCGTCTTTCAACTTGCCCGTGACAAGGCGTTTCAAATCATCGGCTGCTTTGGCCTGCATGCGGGCGGGAATTTCCTCGGAAAACAACTCTAATAAAAACTCAGCCATTATTCTGCTTCCCCAATAGAAATAAGATAGGCCTTGCAACAAGCCTTTGTCAGTGCCCGCACCCGGCCGATATAGGCCGCCCGTTCGGTAACACTGATCACGCCGCGCGCATCCAGCAGGTTAAAGACATGGGATGCCTTGATACATTGGTCATAAGCAGGCAGAGGATAATTGCCCTGTTCCAATATGTCGTTACACTCAGCCTCGGCATCTTTGAAATGCTGAAACAGTCTTTCCGTATTGGCCAGCTCAAAATTATAGGCGGAGAATTCTTTTTCATTCTGCAGGAACACATCGCCGTAAGTTACGCCCCCTTGATCTTTTGGCAAACCGTTCCAGTCCAGATCATAAACATTATCCACCCCCTGAATATACATAGCGAGCCGCTCCAGGCCGTAAGTCAGCTCCCCCGTCACAGGCTTGCAGTCAAAGCCGCCGACCTGCTGAAAATAGGTAAACTGGCTCACCTCCATCCCATCGCACCAAACCTCCCAGCCAAGCCCCCACGCGCCCAGCGTCGGGCTTTCCCAGTCATCTTCCACAAAACGGATGTCATGCTCCAGCGCGTTAATACCCAACACCGCAAGGCTATCCAGATAAAGCTGCTGAATATTATCGGGCGATGGTTTGAGGACGGTTTGAAACTGGTAATAATGTTGCAGTCGGTTTGGGTTTTCGCCGTATCGGCCATCGGTTGGACGGCGACAAGGTTGCACATAAGCCGCCTTCCACGGTTTCGAGCCTAAAGAACGCAATGTGGTCGTTGCCTGAAAGGTTCCGGCACCCATTTCCAGATCGTAGGGTTGCAGAATAACGCAGCCCTGTTCGGCCCAATATTGTTGTAGTTTCAGGATAAGCGTCTGGAACGCATTTTGATTTCGTGGTGAACCACCCATCTGACCTTGTTTCTTTCTTCGCTTATAGATGCATTTTATAGCAGGAAATTACTGGGTGGACCCCTGCCCGTCAAGGATTGAATCCGACATATAAGAAACTGTATTGCGCTTTCATATAAAGGCCCCTACATTTTCCTAAATAATATTTGAGTAAAAACAGTGAACTCTTATGGCTTTCAAAGCCAACCCGGATTATTTTCTTTGTCCTGCCAACCCGCTATTTTTGCATCGACTGAATGAATTTTCAGCGCAAAATTTACGCCAAACCGCTTAAGATTCCATGGATTTACAGGAACATTATTTACCCCACCGTAAGCAGAGCAAATACAAGTATATTTTAATTCTTCCGCCATTTTCCTAGCTTCCATGGTGAAATCTTCAGTCCCGCCATATGTATAGGCAAATTTAACATTTTTAATGCCCAGTTCTTCTTTTATTGTTAATTGTGATTTTTCCAATTCCATTTTAAGCGATGAAGTATCTAATTTTGATAAACGGGGATGTGTTACGGTATGGCTTCCTATATCAAAGCCCCATTCTTTCATTTTCCGCACCTGATCCCAGTTCATATTGTCCAACCCCCTTCCCAGCATTTTCACATCATGATCAAAGGCGGTATTGTTAGTAATTTTATCAGTGGAAATAAAGAAAGTTGCCGACACACCGTGCTTTAACAATATGGGTGCCGCGTTTAAATAATTATCCAAATAGCCATCATCAAAAGTAATAACCACATAGGGCCTAATACCTATAGTCGGTTTGTGAGAAAGGATATCGTCCAGTGTCAATATTTGATAATTTTTCGCCAAATACCCTATTAATAAATCAAATTGTTCCACACCAATAGTTACGCTATCTCTAAACTCATCTGATACACGGTGAAACAATAGAATTGAAACAGCATTCCTTCTTTCTTTTTTTAAAAAAAATTTTAAAAAATTTCTATAAGCAACATAGAAATTCATAATATGTTTTTTAGCAAATTCTTTTTTAAGATTAATATTTTCTAGTTTTTGGATTCTTTTATTTTCGATCGAATATTCTTTCAACGTGGGTTTGCGGTAAATCTTACCCGAACCTTCCTGTTGTGAAAAAACGGCATCCCCATTAAGTATTTTAGAAACCGCATTGGTTACCAGCTGAATTCCTAGTTCATCTAGCTGTACCCGCACACCGCTTGCCGTCGAAAATTTAAAAATCGGGATATCATCTTCCAACAAAATATCTCCGGCATCTAGCCCCTCAACTATTTCATGGACGCTTACACCGACCTCAGATTCACCATTATGTATTTCCCAATATCCTGCGGGCATGCCCTTATAGTTAGGCAATTTTCCTTTGTGCAAATTTATTGTGCCAAGAAGCGGCAGTGAAAATAATTCCTTTTTCAATATAGGCGCTGCAAGTGAAATGCCTAAATCCACCTTTTCATTTTCAATCAAAGAAAGGCACGCCTCAGAATGAATTGAAGTATACGCATGATATTCAACGGACGGATGATTTGTTAAATTTACGAAAGTATATTTCTCTCCCGAACGTCTATTATTCGGAATATTTTTTTTAATTATCAAAAATTTTAGCATGGTTACGAGAATATGGAATATCCAACGCCAACCATTTTTTTTGATATTAAATTTTTGACTTTTAATTTTTTTATGAATCGAAAATTTTGGTTTTTGTTCAATAATAATGATTTTTTCAATTTCAGACATAGCATCTAAAATATCAAAAATGCCTCTAATCACACAGAAGTTCAAATCACCCGTAAAAACTGCTAACTTGGCCACATAAAATCCTAAATATAAAGCTTTGAGATGTTATATATGCATAATACAAATATTATCTAATGTTCCATATATATCAAAACACAAAAATATTTAAACTATTCCATAAAAATCAAATATCTGGCATATATGAATTTTATAGCCCAAAGCGGCTCCACAGAGAACGGTTTTCCAGAGTAGCCAGGATTTCCTCACTTATTTTAGGCTTTGAGACACTCATGCCGAGCATAGTTTTAATCAAGCCTTTTTCTTCTTTAATCCGCTTGAATTTAGTCTTATCGCCCAGCTTTTCCTTCATGACCGTATGAATATCACCAATGCCATCAACAAGGCCCAGTTTCACGGCTTCTTTCCCGGCCCAGAACTGGCCGGAGAACATGACCTTTTGTGTGCCTTTCAACTTGTCGCCCCGGCTTTCTTTCACCAGATTTTTGAAAAATTCATGGATTTCCTTCTGCATTTCTTTCAGCAGCTTGATGTCCTTATCCTTTTCCGCCTGGAATGGGTCGAGGATAGATTTATTATCACCCGCCGCATAAACCCGCCGCTCCACGCCGATTTTCTCAATGGCCTTGCTGAAGCCAAAGCCCGCAGAAATTACACCGATACTGCCTACGATGGAGGCTTCATGGGCATAAATTTCTTCCGCTGCCAATGAGATAAGATAGCCACCTGATGCCGCCACATCCTCGGCAAAGGCATAGACCGGAATTTTCTTTTCTTGTGATAATTTCTGTATGCGGCGCATGATCAATTCGCTCTGCACGGGTGATCCGCCAGGCGAATTTACCGCAAGGGCCACCGCCTTAACGTTATAAACATCAAAGGCCTGACTAATTTTTTCTTCGATCCCCGCCAGATTTAGAGCCGCCGAGAAACGGCTACCGGACCCGATCACCCCTTCCAAAGGCAGGATAGCGACCACAGGGCTAGGGTTTTGAAAGAGTGGCAGCGGAATCTGTGCCAGCAGTTGTCTTATTTTTTTCAGCATGAGTTAATTTCACTTCGTTATATCTAGGGCTGCACCATGACGCAGGATGGCTTCTGCTTCTGGCGTGAATGTTCCATCTGATGTATGCACAATCAGGCCGGGTTTCAAGGCAATAATGCCTTTGCCGCCTTTTCTGGCCTGAATAATGACTCGTCTTGCATCCTTTTCCCTTGTGGACCAGAGCGGAAAAATAATAATATCACCCGCTTTTCCGTGCAAAGCTGCAATGATGTCATCCATGCGGTCCGCCCGATGAACTAGGGTGAGATACCCCAGCGGTTTTAACATACGAAGACACAGGCGAACCCAGTCCCCAAGCTCAATATGACTGTCCATATGAGCCATGGCCTTTGTTTCATAAGGGGATGCGGTAGCATCATTTTTTTTCAGATAAGGTGGGTTAGAAACCACCTGATGATAGCTGTTAGGTTCGCAGATGACGGGTGGGTTTGAAATATCACCGGCAAAATATTCGACCCTATCGCCAAAATCATTCTTCCGCGCATTAAGACGAGCGAGGTCAAGCAGTTGCCCCTGCATCTCTATGCCATGAAATATATTTCCTGCTACCTGTTCCGCTGTACGGGACAGGAGGCAACTGAGGATGCCGCCTGTGCCGGCGCCCATATCAAGAATGCGATCATTTTTGTCATAATTTATGCTGGCTGCCAAAAATACCGTATCTGTGGCGATGCGATAGCCTTCTTCCGGCTGATAAAGACGGATCGCCCCACCCAGAAAGTCATCCCGACTCATTTCCGCTATTTCCTTCATCTCACATTAACCCCCTCATTCCAGGCCTTCGACGAAATCTACGTCACCTTTAAGACCATTTTCCCGAATCAACCGGATCGCTTTTGGTATATATTCTTCATTCACCATCACCCTTTGGCCGATGCCCATAATACCGCCGCCCAGCAAACTAGCATGACTGCCTAATACCACAAAGGGAACCTCCTCTGCAGAAAAAAGCGCAGAAATCCTAGATATTAGCACACTATTGTCGGTTGCAAAAATTTCAATCATGCGTTTTCGACCTTTATATAAACTGGAAAAATACAATTATTGACCAAGTTATCTTGACCTTTATAGTGGGGCAAGACTATTTTGCCGTAAGAATTAAACTACTAATGTCCTGATCAATCATACAACATAAGGTTTAGGTATGGGAGTTGTCATATCGTTTGAGGAAGAACAGGCCAAGGCAGAAACTGCCCTTGCTCGCCTGCAGAGCCTTGTTGCCGATGATATGGACAAGGTCAATCAGACTATTATTCTGAAAATGCAAAGCCCTGTGGCCCTGATTCCACAATTGGCCGGACATCTTATCGCATCCGGTGGCAAAAGACTGCGCCCCATGCTGACACTGGCCGCGTCCCGCATGTGCGGATACGGCGGCATGCGGCATGCGGAACTAGCAGCCTGTGTCGAGTTTATCCATTCGGCAACCCTGCTTCATGATGATGTGGTTGATGAAAGTGATCTTCGACGCGGGTTAGAAACCGCAAATGCCGTATGGGGCAATAAAGCCAGCGTTTTGGTAGGAGATTTCCTATTCAGCCGGTCTTTTGAACTGATGACTGCCGATGGTTCACTGGAAGTATTGACAATTCTGTCCAATGCCTCGTCGGTCATTGCAGAGGGCGAAGTAATGCAGCTAACCACTGCCAATGATATGGATACCACCGAAGATTCCTATATGCAGGTGATCGTCGCCAAAACAGCCGCGCTCTTTGCTGCGGCTTGTGAAATAGGGGCTGTGGTTGCCGAAAGACCCGGAGCCGAACAGGACGCCCTGAAAAGCTATGGCAAAAATTTAGGAATCGTATTTCAACTGATTGATGATGTGCTTGATTTTTCTGCCGAGCAGGAAAAACTGGGCAAATCCGTTGGCGATGATTTTCGCGAAGGAAAAGTCACACTGCCCATTGTTCTGGCCTTCCGTCGCGGCGATACAGAAGAAAGAGACTTCTGGCGCCGGACTATTGAGGAACTTGATCAGAATGACATTGACCTGAGCCGGGCCATTGATCTGATGACCAAGCATAACGCCCTCCAAGATACAGTGGAACGCGCGCGCCATTACGGCGCCATCGCCAAAGACGCCCTCGCCATCTTCCCCGATGACGATTACCGCAAGGCCCTGACCGATATTGTAGATTTCTGTATCAATAGGGCTTATTAATTTTAACTAAACAAATACGCAAACCTGTGGTATTGTTGAAAAAAATAAAGTTTAGCACTCATAGCTAACCTGTCTTTCCTTTTGCAGTGCGTGCCTAAGGAAATGAAAATTGCGTGGGAGTATCCTTAAGGCATATATGCCAGTAGGCTAATTATCACATTCCCCCCGGTTCCCCTGTAAATATAGTATCTTTTAGTTTTGAATATTCAATCAAAAATATGATAGACCCGACAACAGCGGGTTAAAAAGGAGAAGATCATGATCAAATTGAAAATCGCAACCATTACGTCACTATTGTGCCTGAGTATCACTGGTATTGCTTTTGCCGGTGATATGGAAAGTAAAGAAACAAAAATAGCCCGCGCCGTATCTGCAGCTCCCGGCTCTATCTCTGACAAGGCTACCGTTATGGATTTGGACGGGGCGATCCTGCGCGAAGGCTCCAATGGCTGGACCTGTATGCCTGGTGTTCGGCTCATTCCCGGCAACAAATTCCCCATGTGCAATGATGCAACCTGGATGGCATGGATGAAAGCGGCCGCGAATAATGAGCCCTTCTCTACCGAAACCATTGGTTATTCATATATGCTGATGGGTGATGGTGCGGTTAATAATGATGACCCGGCCTCTAAAAACCCATGTGATGGTGGAGTCTGGGTTAAGGAAGGCCCTCATTTGATGCTGCTGATGCCAAAAGAACAGATGGAAGACCTGAAGAATAACCCCTTTGCCGGTGGCCCCTATATCATGTGGGGAGATACTCCGCTATTTCATGTAATGGTGCCTCTATCCTCACACAATAAAATGAGCCGTTAATAACTTATTCGGCAGACAATTTAATCCCTACTACCACATCCTGTTCGCGGGATGTGGCTTTTTTTTGTTTTAGGTATCTGATCAAGTTTTTGTGTCTTTGTTTATTGAAGAATATGACTATCATACCAATGACAACACTCATAACTGAAGGTTAAAGTATAAAAATTGCTATGACAAAATTTAGAAAAACTCACCTGATATTTATTACTACCATCTCATTCCTATGTTTGAGCTTCACGGCAAATGCGTTTGCTGATAACACCCTTCATCATCAATTAAGCGATGAAGGTCAGGCCTTACTGGGCAAAATGATCGCCAGCGATCGACGTTCCGATAAACACAAAGCGCGGGATAAATATCGCCATCCGGCACAAACCATTAAGTTTTTTGGCCTTGAGCCAGATATGACTGCCGTTGAAATCTGGCCCGGCGGTCAGGGCGGATGGTATCGGTCCATTTTGGAACCTTATTTGGCAGAGAAGGGTAAATATATTCCGGTTCGTAGTAGGTCGGACTTTCCAGAACATCTGGGTCACGTCCCTTATGGCGACGTGGATATGGTATTAATCTTCCGCGCCCACGGGTTTATAATGAAAAAACCCGCTATATCAGAATATGTCAAAACCATCTATTCCATGTTAAAACCGGGTGGTGTAATGGCAATTGTCGATCATGCCGGTGATGAAAACATCCCCCAGTCCAAAGACCCTGAGGGTGACAATGGCTATATCAATGAAAGTCACTTTCGCGGCATAGCTCTGGAAGCCGGATTTAAGTTTCTGGCAGAAAGTGGTATTAACAGAAACCCCAAGGATACAAAAAACCATCCCAAAGGCGTTTGGTCTTTACCGCCAACGCTCAGCGGCTCCTTTCCCTTAACCGATGAGAGGGCAAAATATCTGGCCATCGGCGAATCCGACCGCTTTACTGTGAAATTCTATAAGCCTGAATAATTGTGAGTATATACCCATAAAAAAAGCTTTGGAAATCAGCCTATTGTATGTATTTTCATATTGAAAATAAAAAAAAGGGAAGTTTCTAATGAGTGAGGCACAGGAGCAATCACAGGCACATCACGTCCAATGGTCATCGCGTTCCGCGTTTTTAATGGCGTCCATAGGAGCTGCTGTTGGCCTTGGAAATCTCTGGCGATTTCCCTATATCGCCGGTGAAAATGGTGGCGGTGCTTTTGTATTGATCTATATTGCCTTCGTTCTCATACTCGGCATTCCCCTGATCATGGCAGAACTGGCTCTGGGTCGTGCCGGAAAAATGAGTGCCATAGGCACTATGACCAAAATGGTTAAGTCTGGACATAATCCTGTCTGGAAAATGATTGGCTGGCTTAGTATTCTGGTGCCGCTCATGGGACTAACCTATTATAGTGTGGTCGCCGGATGGTCACTGGATTATATTACAAAAGCGGTCACAGGCAGTTTTTCTGGCATTGATGCAGAAGGGTCCGGCGCCCTGTTTAACGGCTTATTGGAAAGCTGGCCCCGGCTGACAATATGGCATAGTTTATATATGGTTTCGGTGATTATTGTCGTTTCATTGGGTGTTAAGGCGGGACTGGAATCAACGGTTAAAATCATGATGCCGGGATTATTTATACTGCTGGCTATTCTGTCGGCTTATGCCATGTTCACAGGTGAAGGCAGACAGGCCTTCAACTTCCTGTTCAGCCCGGATTTTTCCAAAATTACCGCCCAAACCGTTCTGGTGGCTTTGGGTCAGGCGCTTTTCTCCCTTGCGGTCGGGGTCGGTGCCTTGATTACTTACGGGGCCTATCTACCCGACAATGTCTCCCTACCGAAAGCTGCCGCTATCATTGCTGTGGCCGATACTATCGTCGCTTTACTAGCCGGCTTTATGATTTTCCCAATTGTGTTCCAGTATAACCTTGTACCCGGAGAAGGCCCCGGACTGATCTTTGCCACCCTGCCCATTGCTTTTGGTCAAATGCCGGGTGGTATGATTTTCGGAATTTTATTCTTTCTGTTACTAACCTTTGCGGCTTTTACTTCATCACTGGCGATGTTGGAGCCAGCCATTGCCTGGTTCGAAGACAAGGGCATGTCCAGACCACTGACATCCTGGGCTACTGGGGGTGCCGCATGGGCGGTCGGACTGATAATGCTGCTGTCCTTTAATTTGCTGTCCGACTTCAAACCGCTCAGTTTCATCGGCGCACTGGCAGACAAGAATTTATTCGGAATTATGGATTTTATTGTGGCCAATATCATGCTGCCCATCAATGCTCTGCTGCTGGCCCTATTCGCGGGCTGGGCCATGTCCCGCAAACTGGTCAGCGAACAGATTGGCTATCCTCAAAGTAGCAATGGATTTTTAATCTGGCAATTCAGCACGAAATATATCGCCCCTATCGGCATTGGTATCGTGGTCTACATGATGATATTTGGTGACCCCATTGAGCATATAAACCTGCTGATGGAAAAATTATTCGGCTAACGATTTTGAATTTATTGCGAGCAACCAGAATAACTTCTGATACAGAAAATATGTGGCCGCATATTCCAGACCAGATAATATTCCGAATCCCGAACAGATTTAGGAACGGAGAAGCAAATAAGCATTCGTCATTTTCGTTATGATATTCGGTACCGCTTAACGCTTCATCATACGGGCATTACGAAACTCAGCCATCGACAGTGCACCGTCGCCACTTTGATCCGCTGCTTTAAACCGCGCGGAGCCATCGCTCAAGAACTGTTCTTTCGTGATAACACCGTCCTTGTCAGTATCTATCTTTGTAAAGCGCGCGGCTTTTTCCGCTTGCTTTTGTTCGTATCGGGGACCGCGCATATCGGGGTCGGCACCTTTACCCATTTGAACGGACATATATTCCTCGCGAGTTAGCTTGTTATCCTCATCGGCATCCATGACGGTAAAAACCGAAACCTGCCATTCTGCGGATTCCTTGGCTGTGATAAGTCCATTTTCATCGGCATCCATGACGGAAAATCTGTCTATCATGCCCTGACCCATACCTTTGCCCTGACCCTGTCCCATTTGTGCGACAGAATTACTTGCCATCAATAAAGCCACCATTCCTGCGAGCGTCACAGTGACAACCTGAATTCGTTTCATCTTTCACTCCAAATTTTGTTAAATGTGATATTAAGATAAAACTTATACGATAGTCAGAAACAACGCTTTGACGTGGGTCAAATATCCAATATCAGTCCGTATTCCTCGCCACAAGTGTCATCACCTTGTCCGGACTTCGGGACTGAACAGCAGATCAAAACCTCATCACTTTCATGGGACGCCATTGGCTCTTCCAGATATTCAACGTCACCGCATTTCACCTTGGTCACACAGGAACCGCACGTTCCACTACGGCAGGAAAAAGCAGGAGCTAACCCTTCAGATTCGGCAAGCTCTAGCAAAGTACCTTTCGCGGGATTCCATTCGGTTTCAATAGCTGATTTTGAGAAGCAGACATGAACCGGCTCAAAGGGGGTGACATCCTTCTTCTCAGCTTGCTCGCTTGGTTTTAAGACCATAGCGGGGCCGAAGGATTCATAATGAATTCGGTTTTCCACCACACCCAACAGGGTTAGCCCCTCATAAAGTGCCTGCATGAAAGGGGGTGGGCCACAAAGATAAAAATCATAATCATCAAGCGGAAGCAGGGATTGCAGCAAATCCACATCAATATAGCCGTGACTATCGTAATCCGTATCATTTTCTTGTGGTTTGGCGTAACGAATATGTACGTCCAGGCTTTCTATCTGCTCTGATAATCTACGTACATGTGAGCCAAAGGCATGTTCTTGTCCGTTCAGCGTGCCATGAATAAAATACACGGGCCGTAGTTTTCCTCTGCGTGCAGCTTCAAGTAGCCGTTTATTCATCATGGAAATCATTGGCGTAATACCAACTCCACCAGACAGCAGGACTACGGGACGCTCGCTATCCTCATCAAGGAAAAATTTTCCCCTTGGGGCCATGGCCTCTATCACCGACCCGGGCTTGATAGTATCGTGAAAAAATCGCGATACCAGCCCCTCGGCCTCACGCTTAATGGACAGTCGGTAGTAATCACCGTTAGGCATTTCCGACACGGTATAAGTTCGTAATACGGGCACATCCTGTCCCGGAATATTCAACCGTATGGGCAGATATTGTCCGGCTTTGTAGCTGGCGATGGCCTTGCCGTCCTCAGGTGTTAAATAATAGGATGAGATCGTTTCGCTCTCTCTTTCAATACGGGCAACCGTGTAGTTGCGCCAGCTATCGCGATCAAGGTTCACTTTGACTTTTTCGGCTACATCCTGCCACGAACCCGTCCGGGCCAGATCACGAGCATAATCCCTAAAATCCCAACGTAGCGGAGAACTCTCCTCTACCCGAATGACCTCATCCACGATTATGCGTACCAGACGTTCCGCTCCGACAAAGGCATCCAGTTCCTCGCCGTCCCAGATAATCTCTGCGGCACCCGTAATATAAAGCATATCGCCCGTTTCAAAATCCGGAAATAATAGTCCGGCCTTGGGGTAGAGCGATAAATTACCAAGGGTATTAAAATGAAAATTGCCTGTAAAATCGGGAAAAAGCAGCGTGCTTTCATCCACAACCTGAACAAATCCCGGTTTACCGCCTCTGTGTGAAACGTCAACACCGTGACTACGGTCATCCCTGTCTTCAGAAAATACTGACGCGATAAAGAATGTATCCGCCCGTTCAATGGCCGCGCACTCCACATCACCCAAACTTAGATTACGGGTGACAGGACGTTCCACTTGTCCGTAATCCAGGGCATCGGTCACATCAAAACCACGGGCCTGAATATACTGCGGGCAATTACCAAAGGACTGATCAACGGTGATTTCAAAACCATTATCCTTTAATGCCGTAATCTTCCCGTTCAGTCGGTTACGGCGGCGGCTATGAAACTCAATACCCAAAAAACCCAGCGGTGATTCAACCACCAAATTTTCTTTTAAAGGGTCGCCGTAAAGAGGGCGTGCCGCTACGGCCATAACTTTTGGATCCGGTGAAGATATAAATCCGGGTCGTGCCACCATCATGGAAGCCCATGGTCGCCCAAGAGTATCCACTGACCCCACGATAAGCTGCGGCAAGTGATTAAAAAATTCGCTATGTTCGGTGGGCATATGATCGCGGATAAAGCGGGGTGCATAAGAATGCACCCGCTCTCGCACGCCCAACCGATCCTGAATTTCCAGTTCACCCCTGTGGAATGGGGTTGCCATTTCAATTTCTGTTAATTCAGACATAGCGTATTTTCCTTATATATTAAGCAGCAAGACCAACTTTAGTTTCTGGCATGGATACGAAACCATCCAGTTTCTCAATATGTCCGAGCCATGCCCGAATATTGGGATAAGGGTCCAACGAAACACCGCCTTCTGGAGCATGGGCGATATAGCTATAACCCGCAACATCAGCGATAGTGACTTCATTCCCCGTAAGGAAACGACGATCGCTGAGAATGTGATCCATTGTAGCGAATAACGCATTGGCTGTCGACTTTGCCCCTTCATGGTCGAGACTTGCACCAAATACGGTTACAAGACGCGCCGCAGCAGGGCCATATGCTATTTTACCGGCAGCAATTGATAACCAGCTTTGCACCTCAGCAGCCTTGGCCGGGTCATTTGACAACCATTTCTCGCCACCATATTTTCTAGCAAGATAGGTTATTATGGCATTTGAGTCGGATAATACAACACCATCGTCATCAAGTGCAGGAACAGTGCCAAAAGGATTAAGAGCAAGAAAGCTAGGGTCTTTGTGCGCACCATTTGCAAGGTCAACTGTAATATTCTCAAAGGGAAGCCCCAGAAGGTTCAACATCAATTCAACACGGTGGGAATGGCCTGAAAGGGGAAAGCCGTAAAATTTAATCATTGGTAGTCTCCTGTTTAGATTTTCAAATTAATTTTGGTGAAGCAAGATATAGACCATTGACACCACGATGATAATCCATCTATTTTAGAACATATTATCAACATAATATTTATAATAGAATGGTGTAATATGGATACTCTGGTTTGCATGCGCGTATTTACCAATGTTGTGGAAAGGGGGAGTTTTACCGCCGCCGCAAAGAAACTTGGTCTATCCAATGCCCTTGCCAGTAAATATGTCGCCCATCTGGAAGACAGGCTTGATGCCCAACTTCTCAATAGAACTACCCGCAAGGTCAGCCCTACTCAGGCGGGCCGCGCCTATTATGAAAAATGTGTTGGCATATTGGAACGGGTGGATGAACTGGAAGACGCGGTTCAATTGCAAACCCATACGCCGCGCGGTCACCTTAAAATTGCCGGCCCCCGTATGATGGGGGAAACCGTACTCGCCTCCTGCGTCAATGACTTCCTAGGTCAATATGATCAGGTCACTGTAGAACTGGCCTTGGAAGAACGCAGTGTTGATATTGTCGCCGAAGGATTTGACCTTGCGGTTCGCATTGGCAAGCTGGCCGATAGCAGCATGATCGCCCGGCGGATAGCCGATTACCGTTATGTCATATGTGCCTCGCCGGATTATCTGGCGGCGGCAGGGACCCCTATACATCCTACTAGCCTGCCGCAACATACCTGCATTGTGAATTCCGTGATCAGTCCCGCGAACCAATGGGAATTTATCATTGATGGCAAAAGGAAGCATATTACCGTCAAACCAAGGGCAAGGGTCAATGCTGACGCCGCTATTTGCAATATGGTTTTGTCGGGTCGGGGGATAGGCTTATGCCTGTTGCCCACTGTGGAAGATAAAATAGCATCAGGAAAACTTGTTCGCCTGTTGCAGGATTTCGAGGCTTATGATCGCAGCGTCTATATCATTTATCCCCATAGCCGCCATCTGGCCACCAAGGTACGTACTTTTGTTGACCATGCGGCGGCATGGTTTAAGCGGTTGTAAGGGACGCTGGCTTTTATGCTGAATATGGCTAATATATTGACCTAGATAAACCATGTGAGGAATTTTTATGACCGTTCTTGACCTGACTGCAGTGGAAGCCGTGAAATCCATGCGCAACGGCGATCTGAAAGTTTCAGATTATGTGGAAATTATCATCACACAAATTAAGGCTGAAAGTGATCTGAATGCCTTCATTACTTTTGATGAATTCCGCCTGCGGGCTCAGGCGGCGGCCCTTGACCACCACAGGGAGGCAGGCGGCGACTGTGGCCTTCTTTTCGGCCTGCCTATTGCGGTGAAGGATAATATTGAGACATCCGACTATGTGACCACGGGTGGTACCGGTGCCTTAAAAAATCACCAGCCAAACCACAATGCCCCTGTCTTGCAAAAATTACTGGATCAGGGGGCACTGGTTCTGGGCAAAACAAATCTTCATGAACTGGCCTTCGGCATCACATCAAATAACGGCGTTTTCGGCCCTGTGAAGAACCCTCATAATCCTGACATGATTGCAGGCGGCAGCAGTGGCGGCAGTGCGGTTACGGTTGCCGCCCGCATGTCACCCTTTGCCGTGGGTACCGACACCGGCGGATCTACCCGCATTCCACCGGCCCTATGCGGTATCGTCGGTTTTCGGCCAACCATAGGCCGTTATGGTGCGGAAGGCGCCATCCCCATTTCCCATACCAGAGATACCATAGGCACCATGGCCCGCACCGTGACCGATATTCAACTTATTGATCAGGTTATTATGGATACGGGCGGCAGCCCGCCCCTCACCGACCTGAAAGGCATTCGTCTTGGCGTGGCAAGAGAATATTTTTATGACAATCTGGACAGGGAAGTGGCAAAAGCAACGGATCATGCCCTCGAACTTCTGACAGACTTGGGGGCAGAGATTATTGAAGCTGACATTGAAAATCTCTCCGCATTGAATGAAGCGGTAAGCTTGCCGGTCTGCCTTTATGAGGCCATAGCGGATATGACCGACTATTTAGAGACAACCGAGCTCAATTTTGACCAATTGATAGCGGATATGGGCAGCCCCGATGTCAAGGGCCTTTATCAGGCAATCCGAACGGACCCACCCGTGACATCGGACGGCTATCTGGCATTGATAAAGGAAGATCGTCCAAAACTTACAAAGGCTTACCGGAATTATTTTAAAAAACATAACCTTGATGCCATGGTTTTCCCGACAACAAAAATACCGGCACGCCCCATCGGGCAGGATGAAGCCGTGGATATTAATGGCACAGAGGTGCCAACTTTTTCGGCCTATATCCATAATACCGACCCGTCAAGTAATGCAGGAATTCCCGGGGTTTCCGTGCCTATGGGGATGACGGATACAGGGCTGCCGCTAGGACTGGAGTTTGATGGACCAGTGCACAGCGACGTCAGGCTTTTACAAATCGCCGACATTTATCAAAAAGCCAAAGGCCCGCTGCCCACACCGCGTAAGAAAAGTTAAATAGCTTGTGACATTAACCCGTTTTAGCAAAAATATTTTTAAAATAGTTTGTAGAAAAATTAATCAATTCTTTGCTAGACATCAAACCACAGAATGCTTTGCCTATATTTCATTGAGATACGTTACCTTTTTTGATAATTTCACGACCTATTATAGGAAAATGCGTATCCAAATCATCCCCCACATCTGCAACTTCTTTCCATATCTGATTTTCATCGTCAAGCATTACAAATCCCTTAATATTCACATTTTTGCCTAACCTACTTCTATTGTTAAAAAACTGCTATGGAATTCATTACGAAAGCATCACAATAAATTTATCCGCAAATAAAATTCATGCGTTATTATAGGCCTCACAACAGAGGAAAAAATTATGAAGAGATTCAGCATATTTATCACTAGTCTTTTTATCATACTGGGAAGCCCTGCCCTATCTGGCTTTGCCTATCAAGAGAAAGGGGAAGCGCAGGAAAAATCTCAGAATGAGGATGGTACAGAACATCAAATCACGAAGATGACAAATGCCAAACTGCTGGAACTTATCAAACGCATTGATCCTAATCCAACCGGACGGGTCGGAAATTGGCAAGTTAAATTTGAAGGCCATGCTGTGCAGATCATTACGGATGAAAAAGCAAACCGTATGCGTATGGTAACCGGCATTGCCAAGGCGGAATCACTGGATAAAGTTAAATTATACCGGATAATGCAGGCAAATTTCGAATCTGCCCTTGATGCCAGATACGCCATAGCCCAAAAAATAGTCTGGAGCACCTATATCCACCCCCTGTCAGCCCTGACGGAAAAAGAATTTTATTCAGGATTGGGACAGACATTATCTTTGGCACGGACGTATGGCACAACATTCTCATCGGGTGTATTTGTGTTCGGTGGTGGCGATTCCGCAACCCAAGAAAATATTCACAATAAAATCATCAAAAAAGGCCAGGAAATTTAAAAAGAAAAAACCCGCTAGCTGAATATAGCTAACGGGTTTTTATATGGTCGGAATGACAGGATTCGAACCTGCGACCCCTTCACCCCCAGCAAAAGAAAAGACATGTCATTCGTTATTTTTCCTAAAAGTATATTGACATATCAAAGACTTAATCATGTATTATACGAACTTAGTCCTAGGCATTTAAGCTATTGTTATTAATTACCTTGCTGATATTAATTATTACTCAATTCAGATTCTATATTAACCCATTTTACAGACCAACTATCTGCCAAATGCCTTCCAGTTGTAAAAAATAGAAATTTATTGTCTGGCGTTACATATGGATTCCCTTGTCCGTAATAATTAATTTCATCACTCAGCTTTCTCATATTTTTCCATCCCCCATTTCCGTCATTAAAACTTATCATTAGTTCAAGTTGACCCCCGATTGAGGCAAAAATCAAGTAATCTTCTTTTGGAGAAATATATGGCGTTGCTTTCCCCGTACTATGGTTCTCTGAAATTTTTGGTTTTTCTGCACCCTTAAATTTACCATTCACTTGTTTTGAATAATAGATATCCATTTCGCTATAATCCAAATTGCTCGAATGGAAATAAATTATTCCCGAATTTGTAACTGACGGATGAGAGACCAATTTTTTCCTAAGATTTGGAATATCAACAAACTCGGGTTCATTCCATTTCCCATTTATTTTTTCCGATTTCCATATATGCCAAGTTGGAGCAATTCCCTCAATTTCAACAGGTCTTGTCGAACTGAAATAAAGTGAATTTCCGTCAGGTGAGAAACTCATCCCATGTTCGTTATACGCGCTGTTAAAAAAAGCCTTCCTGGGTTTGGACCACTTGCCGTTTGCTTTTTGTATTTCATAAACATCAAAATGCTCAAAATTTTTATCAGAAACAGTATAATAATATTCTTCCAAACTTGGAGAAAACATTCCTTTGTGAATTAATTTATTTTGAGGAACCAAGTCTTGTTTGAAATCAATTGGGTGGTTATCTGGAACTTCATTGACTAAAAATACCATTTTACTATTTTCAATTCCATTTTTACAACTCAACAGCAAAGTCGTTAGAAATATTATAATTGTGAGTTTCTTCATTTTTCTATTTTTATATCAGTGATTTAAATATGAGGCGCGTGGTATATTACAATGTCATCCTTTCAAGTTACAACAACTTTTATTCTGGTCACAAACTCATAAAGGGATTGTCAAAGGAACTTATATTGCTCATTCTTTATCTGATATTTTGATTCAATGAACTGGGATTGCTTCGTAAAAGTGAAGGGGATGATCCATAAACACCCCGCTACCGTTGAGGCCGCGGTGGTTGCGGAAAATCACCAATGGTAATCAATGGGGTCAGTGTCTGACGAATCCCCACGAAAAATATAGTTAAAACAATAGAATAGGTTAGGAGAGTTAGCAACATTCATGGCATTTTGTGATTTTATCCATCGCCAAACAGAAAAAGTCACGAGATCATGCCATGAATGTCAGCCGTTTTTTA
>JAJFIQ010000022.1 GCA_021774785.1 Emcibacter sp. | reverse complement strand
TGGACAAGGCAAGATAGGGGCGAGAACTGGGTTGAGGTTGTGAATATTTTATAGAATAACTAAAAAATCATCAGTCTTAAAATGGTTTGGATTGGCATCGAGGGCTGGAGTTAAACTCAAGTTTTATATGAATTATTTGTCCGTAATTGATACGGTTTTATATTACTTTAGGGGCTATCCCAGTAACCGATAGAGGTTATCACTATGGACATGAGAAAGAGTCGTTTAAGCAAGAAAAAACAAAAAATAGATAAATTCCCCATTAGAGAATATAAACAGCCGCAGCAGAACCAAGTGACCTCTGTTTAGTTTTTAGTCTAAAAAAGCTGTTTAATTGTTTTCATCGGCAAAAACATACGTCCCCGGTCTGGAAGCGAAATGAAGCCATATTGCGCATAAAATGCATTAGCTGCCTTATCGAGTGGGTCGACTATGCCCGCAATAGAACCCACTGTTGATGTGGAAATATCATAACTACGTTTTAACGCATCAAGCAGAAGCCGTTCACCCAGCCCCTGACCTTGAAAGTTCTTATCTACGGCAAGACGGCCCAACAAGGTTGTCGGTAATGAAGTATAAGAAGACGGCATTTTTTTCTGGATATTCAATGGCACCTGATCATAGGGGATATTATCGCTGGACAAACTATAGTAACCTTTGATCCTAACACCTTCTTTTTCTTCTGGCAAAACAAATACTACGGACAGATGTCGTTTCATATCCTGTCCTGCTTGTTTATGTAAATAACGATCCAGCATATCCTTGCTACAGGAAAAAGCGGCCTTATCATGTGAGGTCACAAGCGGCACTGTAATATATGCCATTATGCAGAAGTTACCTTCTTATAACGCTCAGCAGCTTTTTGTAATTTTGCGGTGGGGACTGGTGCGTTCACAAGGGCATCAAAGAAAATTTCCCGATCTTTCTCGGAAACCAGTAAAGTCTCATAGTTGGAAATAACTTCCTTCGCCTTTTGCTGAGCTGATGCAAGAACAAACTCCGTTAAAGAGCGATAACCACCAACCATAGCAGCCCTTTCAAAAAGTGCTTTTTGTTCTTCAGGCAACTGGGCATCAAATCGCGCCTTTACATATGATCCAGCCATTACTTTATCCTTTAATAGTCATTAAGCACTAATTTATACGGGAGAATACCGTATTTGTCAAAATTATTACGGGTATTATCCGTATAGACTAAATAGTGAAAACAATCTTCCATTATAAATTTCACTGCTTAAAAGCCAGTCGTAATTTTTTATTTTTCACTTATAAAACTTTTAAACAAGGCATCCCATTGAGTTATATGAATAATTTATTTTTACCATGCAATTTCGGAGTTAATATACGAAAATGCATGGTATGTTAAAAAGAGGGCTCACAGAAAATCATCATGTTTTTATATCTGGAATCAGTTAACTGGGTTGAGGTTGTTATTATGCAATCTAATAAGTGGAAATCATTAGGTTAAAGAATTTGAAATGATATAGAATGACTGTAACCAACTTTATTTTCTTCAGAATAGATATTACGTGTCTTACCACGAATGTTTTAGCCAGCCTTTCAGAAGCTGTTGGGTTACTTGCTGATTTTTGTTTCATCATCGGTCCTTAACTAAACTATGATGAACTAAAAATTTTACATTATCAAAAACTAATAAATAGGCCCATAGGCGCTGACGGGGGGCACGCCAATGTCTCTTTAGGCAAAATTACTACAATACGCCCCTGTTATGGGGGGAAGTCTCTCCATATTCGGAAAGTTTCTTGAACCAACTAAGGACCATGCAGCTTATATCTTTAAAATATTTATCCTTGCAATTTAAAAATCAATATTTTAATATGCAGGAATGATTAAGCGAGCTATTCATCAACGAACATTACGAGCGCTCACAAGGCAAGCAGCTGTGGCGCTTATTGGGCCGCGTCAAGTCGGCAAAACTACTTTGGCGCTGGATATTGCCGAGGACAGAGAGGCCATTTATCTTGACCTTGAAGCTCTTGAAGATAGGGAAAAACTCAGAAATCCGGCGTTATTCCTGACAAAAAATGAAGATAAGCTTGTCATCCTTGATGAAATTCACCGCATGCCGGAGATATTTCAAACCTTACGGGGCTTGATTGATCAAGGACGTCGCAAAGGTCTTCGCACAGGGCGGTTTCTCATTCTAGGGTCAGCTTCCATTGATCTGCTGCGTCAATCAGGCGAAACCCTTGCCGGGCGAATTGAATATATTGATATGGAACCTCTGAACATTTTGGAAACACCCTCCAAAGGCAAAGCTGACCCAACAAAACTGTGGGTTCGCGGTGGGTTTCCTGATAGTTATCTCGCGGCAAATGATGAAGATAGTTATGTTTACAGACGTAACTTTATCCGCACCTACCTGGAAAGAGACGTCCCGCAATTCGGTCCCCGCATACCAGCGGAAACTTTGGAACGTTTATGGATAATGTTGGCCCATAACCAAGGACAATGCTTGAATGCCTCTCGCTTGGCAGGAAGCTTATCCACTTCTGCACCTACGGTCAGCAGCTATATTGATCTCCTGGCGGACCTTTTGCTCGTACGGCGCTTACCTCCTCTCCATACCAATACAAAAAAACGACTCGTGAAAGCTCCGCGTGTTTATGTGCGGGATAGTGGAATTACCCATGCTTTGCTTGGTCTTGCCGATTACAACCAGCTTTCCGGCCATCCCGTATTTGGTGCAAGTTGGGAAGGCTTTGTGATTGAGAATTTACTCTCCGTTGTCCCGTCTCGAACAAAGGCCAGTTTTTATCGAACCGCTGCGGGGGCGGAAATTGATCTGATACTGGAATTTTCCGGTGGTGAAACATGGGCAATCGAGATTAAGAGCGGCCTGGGACCAAAGCTTGGAAAGGGGTTTCACAATGCCCTTGAGGACATAAAACCAGACCGCAGCTTCGTAGTCTATGCCGGATCAGATCGCTATCCCGTCACAGAAGAAACCGATGCGATAAATTTGATTGAATTGGCAGAAGAATTAAAAGAATATCATTTCTCTTGATATGTCTTGATTGGTATTTATCAGCATGTAGTCGGAAAATTCGGCATTGAATAAAATAAGGGGCTGCACCAGATAACATTTCCTTAGTTATCTGGTGCAGCCCCTAAATATATATAAGAAGTTATAAGATCATGGAATGGTCAGGACGAAATTGGGAGCCTGGTGGGGGTGTCTTTTTGACAAGTAAGAAACAGAATAGCATTCCTTGACGTGTCAAATATCAACCGATACTTAAACCATCAGACTTTGATTGAACATCTCACACAATGTTGACCAAATATATTTTGTCAATAATTTACATATCAATATTTTGACTAAATATATTTAATCAATTATAGTAAATAATTAAAGTGATAAAATAAGGTTAATCAAATGGCCTCCAACCTATGGGGTAAAATATACTTTAATGATGTTTTTGCAGGCATTTTGCAGCAAGAACCGGGAGGACGATGTGTTTTTACCTACGATATATCTTACCTGAGCAGTGGCAGGCCTGCACTCTCTTTTAGCCTGCCCTTACAAGAAGAACCCCACAAATATGAAGATGGTCTTCATCCTTTCTTTGATAATTTATGCGCCGAGGGCTGGCTGAAGAACGCACAGGCCCGCGCTCTCGGCTTGAAAAAGAGTGATCGGTTTGCCCGATTGCTTGCCTTTGGCCATGATTTGGCAGGGGCCATTAGTGTCATCGACCCGTCCCATGTTCGGGAAGTTCAAATTGATACGGATAATCCACAAGACCTGGCTGCGCTTAGCGTACGCGCTTCACTATCCGGAGTTCAGCCAAAAATTGGCGTATTAAAAGATGGCAGAAAATTTCGACCGGCAAAATACGGCGAATATGCCACCCATATAGCCAAACTGCCTTCCGGCACTCTTCCGGGTATCATAGACCTTGAATATACCACGACCCAGGCTTGCAAGGCTCTCCTGAAAGGAGATGTTGTTGTTGACATGATTATTGCACCGGTAATAGATGTTACCGATAAAGCCCTTCTCATTAAACGGTTTGATCGTATGGATGATGGCACACGCCTGCATTTTGAAGAATTCAATCAATTACTCGGCCACAAATCAGAAGATAAATATGATGGTTGTTATGAAGACATGGCTGATTTCATTTTAGCAAATGACCTGATCTGCCTTAAAACGGAACGGGACACCCTGTTTCGGCGAATTATGGCCTGCATTTTAACGGGCAATACGGATGCTCACTTCAAAAACTTTGCTATGATGCACACCGACAAAGGGCTAAGGCTGACACCGTCATATGACCTAGTTGCCAGTGCCACATATCCTGACTATCAAACACTGGCTCTTGGTATTGGGCGGGCAAAAAACTTGAATATTGGTACATTAAAGCCCGAGAATATTGCCCGTCTGGGTACGCTATTTGGTCTGCCCGACAAAGCGGTTCTTCTTGCACTGAAAGACTTTGAAAAGCGACTTCCCAATGCTCATAAGGCAATTTATGCCAGCAATGACATTCCCAGGATAATCAAAGATAACCTGCACCAACAAATGGAAAAAAGATGGAACGGAACATTCGCCTCAATTGGCGATTACTTGTTGAAGAAGCGATAAAGCGCCGTAAAGAGCAAAAGCTGTCACAACGCAGACTTGCCGCCATTGCCGGTGTAAGTCAGCCAACTATTTCTCGCTTTGAACAACAGAAAGAGGATATCCAGTTATCTTCTGCAATGA
>JAJFIQ010000021.1 GCA_021774785.1 Emcibacter sp. | reverse complement strand
TCAGCATGGAAATATTGGCGCTGATTTCGCCACCAAGAAAGCCTTCTTCTTCAGCATGTACTGGCACCGCCGCAGCCAATGCTCCTGCAAACAGTAATATTGTCAATATTGCCTTCGTACGTATGATCACGTTTCTCTCCTTTTTATAAAACATTAGACAGGTATCGCCCTGCCTTGGTATATGCTTTTCAAGTACCATGCCAATTTCGGATCTATGAAAATATATAATATTTATTATCTTTTAGAATCATAATATTAGAGACAAAATACGACTATTAAGTCTTGTAAAAGAACAATTAGGCAGGACTATGACCGGATCATAACATGCTAAATTATTTAGCAAAGAGTAGCTGTGACGCTTAATTATCAGGCATAGGGCGGTTCTGGATAATATTCCATGAAATGTTGTACTTCACGGGCAAATTCCGGCGTGAATATCTGACCCACTAACCAAAGAGCCATATCAACACCAGCAGAAACACCAGCAGAGGTGACAATATTGCCGTCTTGAACAAAGCGATTATTTCGGACTACCTCACATGTGGGGCTGAGCTGTGTCAAAAATTCAAGACAACTATGATGGGACGTACATTTCTTGCCTTCGAGCAATCCGGCCTTGGCATAAACCAGTGACCCTGTACAAACACTTGTTACCCATGTGGCACTGCTGGCTATGTGTTTTATTATTTCCAATACCCTATCGTCTGCTATCAAGGTGCGGCTCCCCTCCCCACCGGGCAGTAAAATCAGGTCATAACGACTGTCTTTGGTCATGATATTGGGGACATCCACCTGCAATCCCTTTTTTGCAATGACCTTATGGCTAGCCAGCGAAGTCATCTCACAGGTCAGCTTGCCCTCTGACAGTTCCTCCGCCACCCGGAATACTTCCCAAGGACCGATGGCATCCAGTTCTTCAAAATCATCAAATAATATTATACCGATTGAAAACATTTCTTTCTCCCAATATTAAGGTTTCTTCCATGACAAAACTGACGAATTGTTTGGTGAAACCACCTGATAGCGATAAATAATGAATAGACATAATGCTAAGAATTAATGTTATCAGTGTCTTCATGACTATCTCCAATCTAAATTAATCACTCCCCAACACCAATTCCGGATTGAGGCGTTCCTTGTACCAGTTCAGACCCCAGTGCAGATGCGGTCCTGTGGCACGACCCGTGGCCCCGACGGTGCCAATCTTATCACCTTGCCTTATATGCTGCCCCATACGCACCGTAACGGTATTCATATGGGCAAAGACAGTGCTAACTCCGAAACCGTGATCAATAATGAGCGTATTGCCCGTATAATAAAGGTCGGACACCATGGTCACCTCACCACCAAGCGGAGCCATGATCGGGGTGCCGGTGGGGGCTGCAATATCCATACCCGTATGAGGGCTTTTAGGCGTGCCATTCAATATGCGGTGATTGCCAAATTTACCGCTGATCCGGCCCCGAACCGGCCAGATAAAATCACGGCGAAAATCTTGTCGGTCACTGTCTGTGGTGCGGGCTTTTTTTACACGGGTAGAATCAGCTTTGATACGATTGAGAACTTCCCTAGGCGGCGTGACCATTTTCGGCGGCAGGCCATCAATATGCTGAACATCATATTTTTGTTTACTGACGGTGAGCCGTTGGGGATATTCCGCACCCTTTGCATCCAATAGTCGAAATTTCACCATACCACCCTGTTTCCAGTTCAGGCCAAAAGCAAAATAACCCTCTGGCGAGAGTTTCAGTTTTTGATCACCAAGCCATAACTTACTGTCAGCGGCGACCTTGCCCACGTAAAAACCGCCCTGGGTTAATTCATCCGGCAGGCCAAGCAAGTTTTTGGCTTGCACTACACCGCCCATAAAAATCAACATTATCGAGAAAAGTAAAACTCTCATAGCAATGTTCCCTGTCTGTCATTATCTTTCTTTGTGCGTGGCGTTTTCTTTTGCGGACCACCCGTCGCCGTGGCTGAAACATGACCATCGCTGAACTCTATATCAAGCCCTGTGCCTGAGGGTATTTTAGAGGCCAGCGTCACCGCCTGCCCCTTATCATTACGAACCACGGCAAATCCCCGGTCCAATACTCTCTTATAATTCAGACTTTCAAACAGGCGATTGATGGCATCGAACCTTATCTGCTTCTGTTGTAAATTCTGACCAGCAGATCGGGCCATACGACCGAAAAGTTGATCGGTTTTTTCCTGCGTACCTGTTATATCTTTACGAAGCAGGTCAGGACGTAAAAGACGGCTAATCCCTTCCATCTGCATCTGCCGCCTCTCTGCCAATAGTGTCAATGCCCTTGGCAGTCTTTCGGCAATATCATCAAAACGTTGCCGCCCAAGGGCTAGCATATCAGAAGGTTTTGGCAGTCCCCGACTTAAACCATCAAGTTTCTGGGCTTTATCCTGTAGCATACGACGCGTGGACCTGTTCAGGCGGCTGTCAAAATCCCGGACCGTATAAACCAGGTCATCACGCACCGGAACCGCATTTTCCGCCGCTGCTGTGGGTGTGGGTGCCCGCAGGTCCGATGCATAATCAATAAGTGTTGTGTCGGTTTCATGACCCACCGCAGAAATTAGCGGTATATCACTATCCGCCACGGCCCGAATGACCACCTCTTCGTTAAAGGACCAGAGATCTTCCAGACTTCCACCGCCACGCGCCACAATCAACACATCCGGTCGCACTATGCCGTTCTTGCCATCTAGCCTGTTAAAACCACGAATGGCCCCGGCAATCTGCTCTGCGGACCCTTCGCCCTGAACTATTACAGGCCAGACAATGACATGACGTGGAAACCGGTCAGACAAGCGATGGAGAATATCCCGTATCACGGCCCCGGTAGGTGACGTCACGACGCCAATAACCTTCGGCAGATAAGGAATGGCTTTCTTTCGGCTGGATTCGAATAATCCTTCTGCGGCAAGTTTCTTTTTGCGTTCTTCCAACAGAGCCATCAAGGCCCCTGCCCCCGCCGGTTCCATGCGTTCAATGACGATCTGATATTTAGAACGACCGGGATAGGTGGTCAGCTTGCCCGTGCATATTACCTCAAGCCCGTCTTCTGGCCTGAACGTAAGTCTGCCCGCGACCCCTTTCCACATGATGCCGTCCAACACAGACTTCTCATCTTTCAGGGTCAAATAAACATGACCTGATGCGGTACGCTTAAATCCGGAAATCTCGCCACGTAGGCGCACATAACCGAATGTATCCTCCACCGTGCGTTTCAACGCCATGCTCAATTCGGTGACACTATATTCTGGTGTGTTATCGGGATAATCTTTTTTTGATTCTGGCATCTATATCTTGTTTCCGTTTTTCCCTATGCTACAAGGAAGATAATAATATTTAAAGGATAAATGACGATGAATATTCTGGTGATTGGTTCCGGTGGACGGGAACATGCCCTTGTCTGGAAAATATCACAAAGCCCGTTGGTGAAAAGCATTTTTTCTGCTCCGGGAAATGGCGGCATGAGCGATCTGGCAACCTGCGTTCCCTTGGATTCATCAAACCAGGATGCTGTAGTAAAATTTTGCATCGAAAAAGATATTGGTCTTGTGGTGGTTGGCCCGGAAGTACCGCTTGTAGCAGGATTGGTTGACCGCCTGGAGAGGGAGAATATAACCACATTCGGCCCCAGCGCCTATGCCGCACAGCTCGAAGGTTCCAAAGGCTTCACCAAGGACCTCTGCGCCAAATATAATATTCCCACTGCCGCTTATGGCCGCTTCACCGATACGCATGCCGCCAGAGACTTTGCCAGCGAAAAAGGCGCGCCCGTTGTCATCAAAGCCGATGGCCTTGCGGCGGGGAAAGGTGTGATCATTGCAGAAACACTTGAGCAGGCTCACGACGCTATTGATGATATTCTTGGCGGACAATTCGGTGAGGCGGGCGCAGAGCTGGTGGTTGAAGAATTTCTGGTGGGCGAGGAAGCCAGTTTTTTTGCCCTTTGTGACGGTGATAATATTCTGCCCCTCGCCACAGCACAAGACCATAAACAAGTAGGCGAAGGTGACACCGGCCCCAATACTGGCGGCATGGGAGCTTATAGCCCCGCCGCCGTCATGACTGATGAAATGACGAAGCGCACGATTGATGAAATCATCCTACCCACCGTTCGTGGCATGAAAGAAGAAGGTCACCCATTCAAGGGGGTATTCTTTGCAGGCCTGATGATCACGGAAAAGGGACCGGAACTGATTGAATATAACGTGCGCTTTGGTGACCCTGAGTGCCAGGTTCTGATGATGCGCATGAAATCAGATATCGTTCCGGCCCTGATTGCCAGTGTAAAAGGTGATGTGGATAAGGTTGAAATGACTTGGCATGAACAAGCGGCCCTTACCGTTGTCATGGCTGCCAAGGGCTACCCCGGAAGTTACAACAAAAATACCGAAATTTCCAATCTGGATCAGGCGGCAAGCGACGAAAATACATATATTTTCCACGCTGGAACAAAAAAAACAGACGGAAAAATTCTCGCCACTGGCGGACGTGTTCTGAATGTCACTGCCTTGGGAGAAAACGTGACAAATGCTAAAGATAGAGCTTATTCAGCACTGGATCAGATAGACTGGCAACAGGGTTTTTGTCGTCGGGATATCGGCTGGCGCGCCGTGAAACGGGAAAGTGAATAAACATCTGTCATATAACCTTCACAAAACTATCATATTATGAGCTGGCATTGCATTATTGTAGCAATGATGAAATTATACTGTCATGTAATAAAAATGATTCTGGATAGAAAAGAATGAACGACATTTCGACTTCGGGGAAAAATGAAACCGCCAACGATAATATAGCACTACGTATCTTTCAGTGGCTATTGGTATTACTCCTGATTTATCTGTTGATAACAGCCGTTGGCATGATCGGCAGCGGCTTTAAAGGGGCCACCAAGGGGCAGGCAACAGACCTTTTTGCCTTTGCCACCAATCCTTTTATGGGCCTTATTGTCGGGGTGATTGCAACGGCCATGATTCAATCCTCTTCCACCGTAACCTCTATTATCGTCGGGCTGGTCGCGGGCGGTTTGTCTGTTGAAATGGCTGTGCCTATGATTATGGGAGCCAATATCGGAACGACCATAACCAATACTATTGTTAGCCTAGGTCATATTAACAAGAAAAAAGAATTCCGCCGGGCCTTTGCTGCAGCTACGGTTCACGACTTTTTTAATCTGATGGCGGTAGCTATATTTCTACCAATTGAAATTATTTTCCATCCTTTGCAAAAAGCAGCCAGATATCTGGCATCCCATTTCGTGGGAGGAGAGAATATAAGCGTAAAGGGGTTGAATTTTATCAAACCCATAACCAAACCGGTCATTACAGAATTTAAAAAACTGGCTGAAATGATTTATGATCAGGGGGCATATATCCTGTTGGTTGTTTTTGGTATAGTTATCATATTTCTTGTCATTATCTTTATCGGCAAGCTGTTGAAAAAACTGATGGTGGGCAGGGCTAAAAATATTATGCATGCCTCCATTGGCCGTGGCCCTATTTCTGGCATCACCTCTGGTGCAATCGTCACTGTTCTGGTGCAGTCTTCATCCACAACCACCAGCCTTATGGTGCCACTGGCAGGTTCCGGCGTATTCAAGCTAAAACAGATATATCCTTTTACCCTTGGGGCCAATATTGGAACGACCATAACGGCATTGCTCGCCGCCACAGCCATTTCAGGTGATCACGCCATGGTGGCGCTTCAGATTGCATTGGTTCATCTGATCTATAATATATCGGCGGTGCTCTTTATTTATGGCATCAAGAACCTGCGTAAGCTACCCATTCGTGGGGCCCTGTGGCTTGCGGCGGTGGCAGCAGAAAAAAAATTATATGCTCTGCTCTATATGATTGGCGTATTCTTTGTAATCCCGGGCCTATTGGTCTTTATCTACCAACTTATCGCGTAAAGGATATCATGATGGAAAATGAAGATTTCTCTTCCCTGTCTAAGAAGAAACTGAAAAAACTAATCCGGGAAACACAGGATGTTCTGGACCAGCTCAAAGCCGAACTGAAGATGCGCAAGCTGGATAAGCGTCATGAAGAAATTGACCATCTTGAAGATCATTTCGAGGATGCTGCTCATAACCTGAGCAACCTGAAAACATTCATTCAAAAAGTCTTTGCGGAAATGCGTAAGGATAAATAGCATTGAACGATTGTATAGCATGACCTTCTGAATATACTATTTGTCACAATTTTATTCAGGAGAAACCAATGAATGGGAATATCTTTAGCTATCTTGTTATGGGATAGTCACTTTCTGTTGCTAATCGCCGTGGCTATCTGGCTTTTAATCAAAAAGAAAATTTGCTGAAGAAAAAGCAATCTCTATTCTGGCAATATATCTGTTTTAGTTCCCGTCATTATATGAATGTCCCGTTGGGGATAAGGGAATTCAACCCCCTTTTCATTGAATTTCTGCCATATTTTATAATAGACTTCACTGGCCACGTTGGACACGCCATTCTTTGCATCCCGTATCCACATGCGCAGTTCCAGATCAATGGCACTGTCACCAAAACCCTTGATCAATACGCGTGGTGCCGGATCTTCCAATATACGCGGGATTTCGTCTGCGGCCTCAATCATCAGTTCTATAGCCAGATCAACATTGCTCTTATAAGATATACCAACCGGCAGATGACGACGAACCATGCGATGAGAAAAAGTCCAATTGACCACGGTCTGTGTCACCATATCTTCATTGGGAATCAGATGCTCACGCCCGTCGCGGGATATGACCGAGGTATAGCGACCCGCAAGCTTGTTGATCCTGCCATAGGTGCCGGAAATTTCCACCACATCCCCCGGTTTAATAGACCGGTCCATAAGTAAAATCACTCCACTGATAAAATTGGATACCACCTTTTGCAGACCAAACCCCAGACCCACACCTATGGCACCACCAAAAACGGCAAAGACCGTAAGGTCAATACCAACGCTGGACACAGCAAAAAGAAATGCTGACGCAATCAGGACTATGCGGGCTACTTTGGATAATAATACGCGGGCAGACGGATTAACCGCCGGAACCTTACGAAGCCAATTTTCCAGAAAAGCCGTTACAAACAGTGCCAGCCAGACCAGTGCAAGCATGGTAAGAATTCCGGTCATCACACCATATATACTCACCTGCCCCTGCCCCAGTGAAAAGGTAATGCCATCCAGCATATCAATCAATGGTGATAACCAGCCAACAATATTCAATGCGGCCAGAACCCATGCAAAAGACCGGATCAGTCGGGCTATTTCCCGGCTTTCAATCAGACCTGTAGCCAAGCGGATAACGACCCAGGCGAGTATCAGACTTGTGGCAATATTAAGAGCATAACTTGCCACCTGCTGCTGGTCAGCGACGGCCTTCACGATCATGATAAGGATCACCCATATGATCAGATCATAGAGGGGGGCCAGTTGCGGCTTCAATCGCTTATAAAGATCAAATCGATCCAGACCGTGGGGAAATAGGTAGCCGAGAAGCCTCGTCAGCCCCAGACTGAAAACCCATAAAAGCAGGATAGTCCCGAGCTGCGCCAATGTCTGATAGGATAACAGCGTTTCATCAAACCAAGTGAGTAACGCAGATATCCACTCCTGCGCTTGTATAATGACGTCATTCATATATATAGCTTAACGATAACTTGCCCATAAGCCAACAGTCAATTATCATCGCCGTGATTTGAAAAAATCCTTCAGCAGTTCTGACGCCGCACTGGCACCAATGCCGCCATAAATTTCCGGTCTGTGGTGGCAGCTTTTCGCATGTAAAATCCTTGGGCCATTTTCCACCCCGCCACCCTTTTCATCATCGGCGGCAAAATAAAGCCGCCTGATCCGGGCGAAGGAAATAACCTGTGCACACATGGGGCATGGTTCCAGCGTGACATAGAGGTCACAATCTATCAAACGCTCGCTTTCAAGTGCCTGACAAGCAATCCTGATGGCGAGGAGCTCCGCGTGGGCAGAGGGGTCACAATCCTCTTTCACCCGATTTGACTCACAGGCAATCACATTTTTAGTAGGCCCATGCACAATGACGGCCCCCACAGGAACTTCACCCCGTTCCGCCGCCTTTATGGCTTCTTCGAGTGCCATATCCATATATTTATTGGAAAGTGTCATAATTTCTTGTATTGCATCATATCATTTAGTTTACAATAGAATTGAACCAATGACCGATGATATAGAAAAAGCCCAAAAGGGTGAACGCATAGCCAAGATGCTGGCCCGTGCCGGTGTGGGGTCACGCCGCGCAGTGGAACGTATGATTGAAGCCGGTATGGTCAAACAGGGTGATCAGGTAATCACCACACCAGCCACATTGATTTTTTCTGTGGAAGGCATCACCGTGGACGGTATGGCCGTCAAGCCACCTGAGCCTACAAAAATATGGAAATATCATAAGCCTGCTGGGCGCATGACCACCTATTACGACCCCGAAGGACGCCCCACCGTATTTGAGGCCATGCCAGAAAATATGCCGCGCGTACTATCTGTTGGCAGACTAGACCTGAATACAGAAGGGTTGCTTTTGCTGACAAATGACGGGGAACTGGCCCGTTGGCTTGAACTGCCCTCAACTGGGTGGCTCAGAACATATAAAGTGCGTTGTCATGGCTATTTTGACCGGGAAAAAGTCGCTGAAATTCGTCGCGGCATTACCATAGATGATGTGAAGTATCGCGGTGTGAAGATCAACATCAATGAAAATCGCGAGAAATCAAATATCTGGTTAACCATCGGCATTAAAGAGGGCAAGAACCGGGAAGTCCGTAAACTACTGGAATATATCGGGTTGCAGGTTACACGATTGATTCGGTTGTCCTACGGTCCCTTCGAGTTAGAAAATATGGCTCGGGGGGAAATACAGGAAGTCCCGACCAAGGATATGATGCTCCATTGTGATGAGTTCTTTAAGGATAAGGGCATTATAGAGGACAACCAAAAGACCGAAGATGCAAAAACACCGGCTAATAAATCACGCACCGGATGGGCAAAGGCCAAGCCTAAAACCAACCAACGCCGGATCAATAAAAAAAGAAATGATCCCAAACGAAAAGAAGAACGCATAAAAGCTTCCGGCAAAAGAATTAAAAAGAAATGAGAATTATTGGTGGCGAATATGGCGGGCGGAGAATAATTGCTCCCAAAGGTAAAAACATCCGGCCCACCACCGACCGTATGCGGGAAACGATTTTCAATATCCTCAGCCATTCTTCAGGTGAATTTGAAGGGGCTAACATACTGGATGTCTTTGCCGGAAGTGGTGCCATGGGACTAGAGGCACTGTCCCGTGGGGCAGCCCATGCCACCTTTTTTGATAAGGACCGGTCCGCGCTTCAGCTTGTGAAAAAGAATATTGACCTGTTGGACGCTCTTGATAAATCCACTATTAAATATGTGACAGCCCCCATATTTCCCCCCGCACAAAAAACTTTTGATTTTATCTTTCTAGACCCGCCCTATAACCTTGATATTATAAGTGATACACTTTCTGCCCTGAGCAAGAATAACTACTTCGCTGATAACGCCATGGTGATCGCCGAATATTCCCCTGACACCGATTTTGTATTTCCGGATTATTTTGATGTCATAAAAGAAAAAACATACGGCGATGCCCGGTTTTCTTTCCTGAAAAAACTTTCCTGAAAACAAAAGAAATGTAAGCTTTAACAGCTTTTTAATTAGCTTATATAAGAATATACAAATATATTATTAAAACTATAAAGTTATATTTCTTAAGCTTCATTATACTACATATACGCTAGTTAATATAAATCAATAACTTGAAGTGCTTTAAAGTTTAATTTTTTAAATACTTCAAGTTATTGATTTATAAAATAATTAAAAATTTATACGATAATTTTTTATTATAGTTTTCTTATTGAACAACTTTAACGAGTATAAAATTATTAATACTTCTTTTTCTTTGCAAATATGTTATTAATTAATATATTAATCTTATGCAATTTTAAGTAGTTTCTAAATAGAGATGTAAAGCATGAATTTTAAAAAAGACGTCTTAACAACCGAACAGTATGTTTCTGCGATGGAATATGAATATGCTGGTATGATCAACACGCTAAACTATCTTTGCAAGGAAGCCGATGCGGCAACGCTTGAATATGTCGCACTGCATCTAAATATTGCCATTGATGAGTTGAAAGAACATCAAACATCATTGGCTTAATTTTTTCTATCAGCGCCGGCCAAATAATTTTTCTATATCAGATAACTTAAGTTCCACATAAGTGGGACGACCGTGGTTACACTGACCCGAATGAGGCGTTTGTTCCATTTTCCGCAGCAAGGCATTCATCTCCGTGACATTAAGCCGTCTGCCAGCGCGAACACTGCCATGGCACGCCATTGTCGAACAGACATCCTCAAGCCGTTCTTTTAAGGAAAGGGCCTGATCCAATTCCATCAATTCATCGGCCAAATCACGTATAAGCCCTTTAATATCCGCATCTCCAAGCAGAGTTGGTACCTCGCGCACAACAACCGCCCCTTCGCCAAAACCCTCCAGACACAGCCCCATATGGCCAAGCTCTTCAGCCCTTATCAAAAGGCGATCAACCGCATCTTGCTCCAATTCTACTACCTCTGGGATCAACAGCCCCTGCCGGGAAACATCATTATCAATTAATTGGCCCTTCATACGCTCATAAACCAGACGCTCATGGGCTGCATGCTGGTCCACAATAATAATACCATCTTTTGTTTGTGATATAATATAGGTTTCATGGAGTTGACCCCGTGCTGCACCCAGCGGATATTCTTTCGTGTCATCGGAAGGTGGGTTTCCGCCTTCAACCCGTCCCACAGGCGGTGCAAAGCCCTCAGCCAACGGCCTTTGAAAATCAAAAGTCCTGTCACCCATCCCGACACCATAATTTGTCGGGGGCGTTGGAAAAGTGGTTTTTCCAGTATATTGTGGCATTGAAGGAACTTCATTACCCGATTGAAACGACTCTAGCGCCGACCCGGCCACTGTGGTTGCGGCGCGATGTCCGGCCTCTGCCAGAGCACGTTTCAGGGAACCAACAATAAGGCCCCGCACATGACCGCTGTTCTGGAAACGCACCTCCGCCTTGGCCGGATGCACGTTTACGTCCACCATATGCGTGGGAACCTCAAGGAAAAGGGCGAGCACCGGATGCCTGTTGCGGGCCAGAAAATCCATATAAGCCCCACGTACAGCACCATTAAGAAGCTTGTCCTTAACAGGGCGGCCATTAACAAACAAATACTGATGCTGGGCATTTCCCCTGTTAAAGGTTGGCAGGCCCGCATATCCGGTGAGTTTTATATTCTCCCGACTTTCATCAATAGCCAGCGAATTATCACCAAAGTCACTGCCCAATATGGCCGTTAATCGTCGCAACCGCCCGTCCAGTAATTCGCCCTGCACTGCGGAAACCCGGAAAGCGCGCCGCTCACCATCCATCAGAGAAAACCCAATGTCGGGATAGCCCATGGCAAGCCGCTTCATTACATCCAGAGCATAGTTAAATTCCGTACGTTCCGCTTTCAGAAATTTCAGACGGGCTGGTGTAGCATAGAATAAATCCCCCACTTCTACCTTGGTGCCCTGACCCCAAGCTGCGGGCATGAGATCTTGTTTTTGTCCACCCTCAATCTCAATCTTCCAGGCCTCATCTGAATTATTGGCTCGGCTGGTCATTGAAAAGCGGCTGACCGAGGCGATAGAAGGCAGCGCCTCACCACGAAAACCCATGGTATTAATGTCTGTCAGGTCGTCTTCGCGCAATTTGGAGGTGGCGTGGCGCTCCACGGCAAGCTCAAGTTCAGGTCCGCTCATCCCGCGCCCATCATCGCTAACCGAGATTAATTCCCGACCCCCAGCAATCATGACAACTTGTATCATATGGGCTCCGGCATCAATGGCGTTTTCGACCAGTTCCTTAACCGCACTAGCCGGGCGCTCGATAACCTCGCCCGCCGCAATTTGATTGATGGTATTTTCCGAAAGGATTCTGATATTCAAGGCCAGCTCCCAATTAACATTACAGTATCACAAGAATACCTTATTTCTTCCACATAGTGAACAAATTCCCGTCTAATAATGTCATGGAAATTGATAAATAACAAAGGAAGAGATAAAGGGAATGAAACTTTTAAATGGGCTTATCTTTGGTGCCGGAATTGGATTGATCACCACCGGAATGCTTGGCTTAGCAAGTGAATATGACGCCGCTGTTATATTCTTGGTACTATATTGATATTTGCTGAAGCGACCCGAATTCTATACCGGGCCTGCTTTCAGCCATAATATCACTATTGCTTAGCTTCTGCCTTCGCCGAACAGGGCTCTTCTGGCAATTTCCTGTGGCGTGAAAGCGCCTTTCAATTCACTGTCTTCCCCTGGCGGACGCAAATGGTAATCAGGCGGCACAACAAGGGGGGGATTTTTCAAAACGCTAAATTCATCGGGGCCACCTAATTTGGAACATGCCGGAAGCATACCGACAATAGCCAGAACCACGCCCATTGATATCAATTTATTCTGCACTCATTTTTCCTTTATCTACATCCAACCAGAATTATTTTTGGTCTTGTGATCCTTCTTCAGGTTTTGGCCCAAAGAAACTGTCCCATATTAATAATGCGGCACCGACCGTAATGCAACTGTCTGCTACATTAAATACGGCAAATGACCAGTCTCCAACAAAAAATTGAAGGAAGTCAGCCACATAACCGAAAACAATCCGATCATAAATATTCCCTAATGCCCCGCCAATCACCAAACCAATGGCAATGGCCAAGACCTTAGTCTGCACAGATTTAAGCCAAACACCAAGACCAATTGCGATCAGGCTGGTAAGGGTCACCAGAAGCCACCTGCCTAAATCACCATCAGCACTTAACATACCAAAGCTGACCCCTCTATTTTCCACCCATTGTAAGTTAAATATGGGCAGAATTTGGACCATCTGTATGTTAGGCAGATCAAGGACGTCCATGATCCACCATTTGCTGATCCGGTCAAATACCAAAACGCATAAGGCAATGATGAGACCCATATGGAATGGTCGGCGTACCATTAGCCTGCTTCCTGAACCGCACCCGCACAGCGCGGGCATATATCCTCATGATCAGTGACACTGCCCACGGTATCTAATATCTGCCAACACCGCTCACATTTCGCACCACCAGCCAACGTGCTGACAACCTCTATTCCCTCCACATCTTCATGCCGGAAGGCGCCTTCAGGTGCCTGCCCCACCACGAGCTCCGCTGCTGATGTAATAGACAATTCTGCCAGATTAATATTTTCCAGTGTATCAACATATGAGCTGTCATCCACATAGACTTTTACCTGTCCCTGCAATGATGATCCGATACGTTTTTCCTGCCGCTCCACTTCCAAAGCGCCGGTGACCACCTTACGCAGGCTTCTGACTTTTTCCCATTTGTCCGCCAGCGCATCATCCCGCCATTCGGACGGAATATCATGGAAAGTCTGCAAATGGATACTGTCTTTCTCATCGGGGAAACGGGATTGCCAGATTTCCTCAGTAGTAAATACCAATATGGGTGCCATCATCTTTGTCAGAACAAAGAATAAATGATCCAGAACCGTACGCGTTGCCCGCCGACGAATGCTGGATGCGCCATCACAATAGAGACAGTCTTTACGAATATCGAAATAGAATGCGCTCAAATCCACGGTTACAAAATTATAAAGTGCCGTATAAATCCGGTTGAAGCTAAAGTCGGCAATGCCTTGCCGGTTGACCTCATCCAGTTCACTTAACCGATGGAGAATCAAACGATCCAGTTCCGGCATATCAGATAAAGGCAGTTTCTCTTTCTCACTAAAATCATTCAGGTTACCCAGAAGGAAGCGCATAGTATTGCGTATTTTCCGGTAGGCCTCCACCTGCCCCTGTATGATGTTATTACCGATCCGGTGATCATTCATATAATCTGTTGATGTCACCCACAGGCGCAAAATATCTGCCCCAAACTGGTTAACAATTTTCTGGGGCGCAATGGTGTTTCCTAATGACTTGGACATTTTCTTGCCCTTGTCATCCAAGGTGAACCCATGAGTCAGCACATTCTTGTATGGTGCATGACCACGGGTGCCACATGATTCCAGCAAGGATGACTGGAACCATCCCCGATGCTGGTCTGTGCCCTCAACATAGATATCGGCAGGTGAGTGGAGTTCTTCGCGTGATTCCAGAACAAAAGCATGGGTTGACCCGCTATCAAACCACACGTCCAGAATATCACCGACCTTTTCATAGTCATCGGCCTGATAATCATCTCCTAAGAATTTCGCCGCATCATTACCATACCAGGCATCCGCGCCATCAGCTTCAACTGCTTTTGCTATCCGCTCATTCACGGCATGATCTTTAAGCAGCTCGCCGGTTTCCTTATGGACAAACACCGTAATCGGAACGCCCCACGCCCGCTGACGGGACAGCAGCCAATCCGGGCGATCGGCTACCATGGCCATCATCCGGTTTTTGGCATTTTCCGGAACCCAACGCACCGAATCAATCTCGGCTACTGCTTTATCCCTAAGGCCCGTCTCTTCCATAGAGATGAACCACTGAGGCGTATTGCGGAAAATCAATGGTGCTTTTGAACGCCAGCTATGGGGATAGCTATGGAGAATGGTATCACGGGCGAATAACGCTCCAACATTTTCCAATTCCTCACAAACATGATCATGAACCTTATAGACATGCTCGCCCGCAAACATGGGCACACTGTCATAATAAAGCCCACCGTCGTCAACGGTAAAAGGTACATGCAACCCAACAGCCTTGCCCACTTCAAAGTCCTCCTGACCATGACTTGGGGCAATATGGACATAACCCGTACCGGCCTCGGTGGTGACATGGAAACCTTCGATAACCGGAATATCAAAATCATAACCGGTATCATGCCACGGGTGATGACATATTGTCCCTACCAGGTCGCTACCCTTGAAGCGGCTAATTTCTTTAATTTCTGTTATGCCCGCCCGTTCCAGAAAGGCTGACTTCAGTACGTCACAGGTGGAAATCCTGGCGCCAATTGGCACACGACTGTCTTCTGTGACCTCACTCACTTCAAACAACAGATAATCAATATCTTTGCCGAAAGCGATTCCCCTGTTGCCCGGTATGGTCCAGGGCGTCGTAGTCCATATAACGATCTTCGCGCCAACCAGTGCCTCTTGACCTGACGATACAACCGTGAAGCCCACATCAATCATGTGAGAGGTATGGTCCTGGTATTCGATCTCAGCTTCGGCTAGGGCGGTTTTCTCAATAACCGACCACATGATGGGTTTTGAACCCCGGTACAGGCTGCCATTCATGAGGAATTTCTGCAATTCCCTAACGATGCTGGCCTCGCTGTCAAAATTCATGGTCAGATACGGCTTGCCCCAATCACCAAAGATGCCAAGCTGTTTGAATTCTTCTTTTTGAACATCAACCCATTTGGCGGCAAAATTGCGACATTCTGTCCGAAACTCTATGGGGTTCACATCGTCTTTTTTGATCTTTTTCTTTTGATACTGTTTTTCAATCATCCATTCAATAGGCAATCCATGACAATCCCAGCCGGGAACATATGGTGCATCTTTGCCGGACATCTGTTGTGAGCGAACGATAATATCTTTCAGGGTTTTATTCATGGCATGACCAATATGAATATTACCATTGGCATAGGGCGGACCATCATGCAGGATAAATTTCTGCCTGTTATCGCGGCCTTTTTCACGGAGCATCCCGTAAATATCCATTTCTTCCCATTTTGCGAGCCATTCCGGCTCCCGCTTAGGCAGGCTGCCTTTCATAGGAAAATCCGTCTTGGGCAGAAATATTGTCGATCGATAATCTTTGGTCATTATAATTTGGCTTCTTGGCTACAAAAATTTACACTTTGTAGCAATATCGCGCCAGCATTGCGAGTGTTTTGTGTCTAAAGATGGTCTTCCAGGCGGGGGATAGGAATAGAGACCTGTTGATTATTTGAGTTAGACAGAATTTCTTGTGCGATTATACTGTCTTTTTCGATCTGAACCTTTAAGGCATCCAATCCCTCAAACTTCCGTTCTTCGCGGATAAAATCAACGAATTCCACCCTGACCTGCACTTCATAGATATCGTAATCAAAATCAAAAATATGAGCCTCCAAAACAAGGTCATCTTTGTTAAAGGTCGGCCTCTTCCCCACGTTGGCCACCCCGTTCCATGTTCCCATAGCAGGCCCGGAATCAATCATCACCCGCACCGCATAAACCCCGAGCCTTGGTTTAATGTAACCTTCCATGGACAGATTAGCAGTCGGAAAATTTATGGTCCGGCCCCTCTGATCTCCACGCAGTACGTGGCCTTCCACATGCCACCAGTGACCAAGCCGGTCGGCACTGCGTCGAACGTCCCCGGCCCGTAGCGAATCCCTAATATTGGTAGAGGAATAGATATGATCACCTTCCATAATTTTTTCTACAACGCTAACACCGAATTGTTCCATGCAACCCATTTGCTGCAACAGGCTGGCACTGCCGCCGCGTCCCGCGCCAAATCGGTAATCATAGCCGACAAAAACATGTAAAACCTCAAGGCCGTCCAGCAAAATTTCCGTGACAAATTCTTGTGCCGTTCTATGAGAAAGTTTTTTGTCAAAGGGCAGGACAAACAGCGTATCCACCCCAAAATTCTCCAACAAATGTGTCTTAGTCCGGAAAGAGGTCAGTCGGAAATCGTCCTGTCCCGGATTAAAATAACTTCTCGGATGTGGCTCAAGCACCAGAACAGAAAGGCTGGCATTCATTTCCCGGGCCATTTTTCCAGCCCTGCCCACCACGGTCTGATGTCCTTTGTGAAAACCATCAAAATTACCAAGTACAATGATACTCCCCTTTACCTCATCGGGGAGATTTTCATAATGCCTGAAAATTTTCATCGTGTCTTTTTTCACTATTTAACCGTTAGGTACCATCAGTTGCGCTTCCCCAGTCAGAACCACTGTATCACCAACCCTGCACTCACAATTGAGTGTAACACGCTTTCTTTTTTCATTCAGCTCTATAATAGTCACCGTAGTTTCAACGGTATCCTCAATCTTTACCGGTGCTTTAAATTTCAAGCTCTGCGACAAATAAATACTGCCGGGACCAGGAAATTTAGTGCCGAAAATTGCAGAAACATAGCTTGCCGAGATCATTCCATGAGCGATACGCTCGCCAAAAATAGACTTTTTTGCATATTCCTCATCCAGATGTATCGGATTCACATCCCCTGACACTTCAGCGAATTTCACAATATCCGCATCCTTCACCACATTGATCGTGGTAAAGGATTGGCCTACCTCCAAGTCCTGTAGACGAGCTTCTTTCATCTCTGACATATTTCTAGCCTTCATCTTTTATTTTTTACCTCTTATTCTGTGCCTAATACGCTTGAATCAATAAAGCAAATAAAAAAATTATATAGTTACCAGCCCATTAACCCTTTTTTTAAAAGATTGGGTTAGTTTAGATTTATTACATGCAATAAGTGGTTAAACCCACTTTGCACAGACTAATGATATTAATTTAAGTAAGCAGGAAAATTATGGCTGTAGATAAAGCAATGTCCATACTTATTGTGGATGATTATAAAACAATGTTGCGGATTATTCGTAATCTTTTAAAACAATTGGGTTTCAACAATGTTGATGAAGCCAGTGATGGTGCGGAAGCTCTGAACAAGCTACGCTCCAAAAGTTACGACTTGATCATCTCCGACTGGAACATGGAACCTATGACGGGTTACGAATTACTAAAAGAGGTTCGTTCCGATGATATCCTCAAAAAAACACCCTTCATTATGGTTACCGCAGAATCCAAGACAGATAATGTGATCGCGGCTAAAAAGGCAGGTGTGAATAACTATATTGTCAAACCTTTTAACGCGGCAACACTTAAACAAAAGTTATCTAGTGTACTTGGAGAATTTTAATGGCTGGAGGTCTCTTGCCCGAACATATCGGCCCTTTGGTGGACAGGCTGCGTGCAGGTGACCATCAGGCTGTATCCCTGCCTGATGTTGCAGCACTTACAGAAGTATTGATGCGGTCACTTGAAAGCTATTTCAAATCCATTGATCTGACCATATATGCAGAATGTCAGTCATTGGCTGATTATATTGATGATGCACGGCAGGAAATATCATCCCTTTCGCCAGACCATAGCGACGCGGTTGGAATTCCCAGGGCTGGTCTGGAACTGGAAGCTATTGTCCAACAGACAGAAAGTGCAACCAACACCATTATGGAGTCTGCTGAACAGATTATGGAAGCTGATTCCAGCGATTCGGAGGCCTATGCCGCCACCGTTGATGAAGCCGTAATGAAGATTTTTGAAGCCTGTTCCTTCCAGGATATTACCGGGCAGAGAATAAGCAAAGTTGTCAGCACACTAGAGCATGTAGAGGACCGCGTATCCAAACTGGTCAATATTCTTGGTGTAATGGACGGCAATAAAAAAGCGGATAATGTCAATGAAGAGGTCGATGAAGATAAAGCTCTATTAAATGGACCAGCTTTAGAAGGTGAAGGTATCGACCAGTCAGAAATTGATGATCTGCTCAATGGTAAAGCCGTCGAGAACGAAGCATTGGAAATTGATGACGAAGAGAGTATAGAATCCGAAGCCGTCGCTATCGAAGAAGAAGTAGCCGCTGAACCTGAGCCGGCTGAAGAAATTTCTGAAGAAGCAAACGAAGCTGACATTGATTTTATGTTTGCCGGTAGTTCTGATACGCCTGAAGAAAAGAATGATGTCGCACAAAAAGAGATAGAGGGTGAGACGCCTGAAGTCATAGAAGCTGCCTTTGAAGAGAAAGTTGAAGCAGCACCTGAGCCGGAGGAAGCAGAAGCAGAGCCTGTACAGGAACCTGAGCCTGAGCCTGAACCAAATTTGATAGAACAGGCAAAGCAGAGAAAAGCTCAAGCACAAGCCGAAAAAAAAGCCAAGGCCAAACCACCAAAACCAGTGGAATATGAGCAGGATGCAAAAGCCGGACTTGACCCAAAGGTATCTGAAAATACAACACAATCAGATATTGATGCCTTGTTTTCATAATAGCTGATTATCACCCAGCGTAAATTATTAGCAAAAAAAGCCGCCGACTTGACTTTGTCGGCGGCTTTAATTTTTACTGGTAATTTTTGATTATAAATCCAGTCGGGTATCACTGCTTAATCGCGGCTCACCAAATAGATAGCCCTGACCATAATCCATACCATAGTCCAAAATTTCAATTATGGTCTGATCGTTTTCAATTTTTTCAACAATCAGGTCAAGGTCATAACGGCTGAAGGCTTCTTTCAAATCGTCGGGATGTATATCTGACTCCTGATCACAAACCAAATTTGCCCCCACCTTGGCATATCTAAAATAACGGGATGAGAGGTCGGCAAGATCCATATTCAGGTCAATAATATGATCCATGGAAAAGCGGAAACCCCGCCGGCCCAATGTGGCCAGACTGCGTCCAACCATAGGCGACTGACGCAACACATCCTTTTGCGAGAATTCAAATATTAACCGATCCGACAATTCATTATTTTCCATCATGAAATCAATAAACTGTGGAAAAAATTCTTTATCATTCAAAGAAACCGATGAAATATTACAGAAAAAACGAAGATCTGGTCGCCGTGGCCCAAGCCGACGAATAACCTGAATGCATCTAAACAGTAATAAGTTATCTAATGTGCCAACCAATCCACTATCTTCCGCCAACCTCAGATATTGCGATGGAAAAATTACATTATCTTCTTCATCCCGTACCCGACTGTATGATTCATAATGAATAATTCGCCGTGACGGTAAGGCGACTATAGGCTGGAGGTAAAGATCAACTCTATTGCCTTCCAGCGCATGATGCATGATATTCAGTACCTCGCCATCACTACGCTCTTTTTGTTCAAGATTTAATTGTCGTCTTTGACTTTCAGATTGATCCTGATTGCCTATAACTTCGGCAACATCAGCTCTTTGTTCCAATGACTTTCCAGATTTATCAATCACCTGACCCAGCAAGGTTTGCAATACATGCATTTCAGAAATGATTTCTGTATTCTGCTTATTATCTACCTTATATATTTTTTCTCGAAGCTCTTCTAATTCCGTCTTACTCTCTTCTAACTTATCAATACTGACCTGATAATCCTGATGTAAGGCGAGCAGGCGATTAACCGTATCCTGCTTGCCGAATTTCCAGATATACATGGTATGTATTTGCAAGCCAATCAGAAAGAATACAGCGCCTGAAATTAGTGCCGTTGTGGCTTCAAAACTATCAAACACACCAGGAAGGACAAAAGCGACGAAAGCCGCAATCAGGGCATATGTTGCTATAATCAAAATATGTGCAAGTAACGTCATAAACTGTCCCGATATGTCTAAAACCTGTGCGCCATCAAAATCCCCCGGCGAATAGAACCCTCTCACTGGAGTGCTTACGATAGTGCAGTATAAAAAAACACACAAGTCCCCAAGGGTAATATTATTAATTTAACAATAAAAAAACAGGGCGATAACATTATCGTCCTGTTTTCATATTAAATCTTTGTATAAACCGTTTTAAGCAAGGTTATTCCGCTTAACTGTCCTAGCTAAGAAATTCCTTGATCTGGTCCAAACGTTTCTTTTCCTTTTTAAGATAAGAAATCCACTTTCGGGCCTGCTTACGGCTTCTCTTATCTTCCGCAGCTATTTCGAAAGATTTTTTGGCACTATTTAACTGGCCCATATTGAAATAACACATACCTTGATATACGGCGACAGAATCCCGGCGCTTCAAGCCACCCTTCTTCAATGCCATACCAAAATATTTTGCGCCATTTTTATAGTCATCCAACTGCATATAGACCTGACCCAGCTTTTTATAAAGCTCGCCATCTTTTGCCAGTTCGGCAGCAAGACGTAATGGTTCCAGAGATTGCCTCATATCCTGAGCATTTATCCGGGCCTGAGCAAGATTTTCATAGTTTTTCTTGTTCTTTTCAATTATCCCGGTTTTTATACCCTCTGCCAGAACGACAGAAGCCCAGTAAGGTGCCTCATGATACATATAAAGCTGAGACATATTGACAAGCTCACTGCCTTTGGCAAGGTAACCCTGACGATAGGCCGTTTCATATGTGGCCAGCTGTTTCTTCTCGAGAACTTGCCTGACTTTTTCTGATTTGGCATCAGAACCCATCTCACCGTACATACCGGCGAGCTGCAACCAATATTCCTTCTTCGGCCATTTGTTGACCAGAAGCTCCAGAATATCAACAACCTTTTGGTTTTCCTTCATTTCGAAATACATGACCCGAAGCAGAAGATACCAATTTTCTTTAGGTTGCTTGTCTGATGCTTTATAAAGATCGATGGCTCTCAGAATATAAGGAATGCCTTTTTTGAACTGGACTTTAGCTTGTGTTTCAGAAATACCATCCTCAGTACCCAATGAATAATATGCCTGTCCCAGAAGCACCAATGGCTGTGCCGTTGGTGATGGTTGATACTCGAGCCAACGTAACATCATCTTGATAGAATTATTAAAATCCTCTTTGATGAAATATAGCTGGGCCATGGTATAAACCGTAGTATCTTCCATCGCAGCGGGTAGATTTTCCTGCCGCAACACATTTTCATAAGCCCTTAAAGCTTCTTCGTATTTTTCCTGACTATAATACAGAAAACCACGGAAGTTAAAATATTGAGCCCGTTCGTAGCTATTGAGCTTTTCAAGTTTATATCCAAGCCCGTCTTCCAAGACCTTTAAGGCAGCAGGATATTGGTTCAAGTCTGCCTGCTCCTGAGCCTTGCCAAGAACCTTGTAGATCTTTTCACTCAGGGCCGGAGTCCTGCGTGTTTTTCTATCTTCGTATTTCCGATTTTCCTTATCAGTTGCAGCAGCAAAAGCCTGATCCGAGATGCCGGACAGGGCCGGTGCCAGAGAAGCTGTCGCCGCAATACCACATAGGGCCGTCGCAGATACGAGGGTCTTCGCAAATTTAGTAAATTTAATCATACGTTATCTCCTCTACTTATCTTCCATCTCAAAAGTGATCTTATGCAAAACACCAGCCACATCAATCGGTTCGCCATCAACCACTTTTGGTTTATATTTAAACTTCAAAGCAGCTTTAATTGCGGAGCGATTAAATACGGAGTTGGTAGTCTCAACAACCTTGGCATCAATAACTGTCCCCAGTCTTGTAACCGTAAATTCTACGATAACATATCCTGAGAGACCACGTTCCTGTGCACGGCGGGGATAAATCGGCGCCACTTTCACGATGGGCAAATAATCCCCATCACTGGCGGCAAATCCACCTGATCCGCCAACATTAACGTCTGCAGTAACCGGGGCCATACCAATTTCAATACCTGTATTAACAGCATCAACATTGGTATCCATATCTAAGTCTGGTGTATCCGGGGGCGTATCAGCGTCCTCGGGTTTGTCGGGTTTGCGGATCGTCTGCTCAGTTTCCTGAGCTTGCCGCACTTCGCCGATCTCGACCCTGCGGCCTTCAACTTTACCTTCCAGTGGATTGTTTCCGGTGGCAATAAGATATTGCATGCCCCAAAACAGGGTAAAGGTGATCAGAACGGCGAATATAGCTGAAAGTGTATAACGTACAATCATTGGTCTTTTGTCGCTACTATATAATCACTAACATTTGCCTTGCGTACTGCATCGACAACTTCCATCACGATACCGGATTTGGAATCCACATCAGCCTGAATAACTACAGACCCCTCTGGATTTTCAGCCCGAAGACGCTCAACATTGGCACGGACAGCGCGGATATCAACCCGACGTTTTTCCATCCAGACCTCGTTTTTTTCAGTTACAGCTATCATGATATTTGCCTTATCCGCTTTCACAGCTGTGGAAGCATCCGGGCGATTAATTTCGATACCGGCTTCCTTAAGGAAGGAAGAGGTAACGATGAAGAAGATGAGCATGATAAACACAATGTCAAGCATCGGTGTCATATCAATTTCTGCATCCCCATCATTATTCTTTGAGGCGTGTTTACGCATATCTTATCTCTCAATGATCTTTTGTTAAGTGGTCTTCAAGTAATTCGGCTTCCTTGTTCATCTGACCTTCAAGGAAGGAAGCGGCAAACACACCGGAAAGTGCGCCTACCATTCCTGCCATAGTCGGAATCGTGGCCCTGGAAACGCCTGCCGCCATGGCTTTAACGTTACTACTGCCCAAGATTGCCATTACATCGAAAACCTCAATCATACCCCATACGGTTCCCAGAAGTCCCATCAGTGGACAAATCGCCACCAATGTTCTTATCAAAGATAAATTACTTCTGAGATCCATGGTCACTTGACTGATCATGGCTCCGCGAATTTGGTGGGCATACCAAGAAGTCCGCTCAGAGCGAGCTTCCCAAGTAGCCATAACCTCATTCACTTGTTTACGGTGTCCGGTTTTGAAATACATAATCCGTTCCAACACCAAAGCCCAGAGCACAAAGATCGTAAAGAATATCGCGGTCAGGATAGGTCCACCCTTTTCCATGAAATCACGAACATTCTCAAATAAATCTATTAGCTCATACATGATCAGGCTCCTTTTTGACCCTGTTCCGCATGGACGGCAATAATTCCAGCGCTCTGTTCTTCAAGCGTATGGATGATGCCCTTGCTCCATCCGGCAACAATAGAATGCAGGAACAGAGTTGGAAGAGCAACGACAATACCCAGAACAGTAGTCACAAGCGCCTGAGAAATACCGCCAGCCATTAGCTTCGGATCACCAGTACCAAACAATGTCATGGACTGGAAGGTGTTGATCATACCGGTAACGGTACCCAAAAGACCCATAAGCGGCGCAATCGCTGCGATCACTTTAATCAAAGTCAGGAAGCGTTCAAGTGCTGGTGTTTCTTTCAGAATTGCTTCATCAAGTTTCAGCTCGAGAGTTTCAACATCAACGGATTTATTATCTTCGTAAACGCTAAGGACACGACCAAGTGGGTTGTCTTCACTGACAACGTCACTACGGATTTGTGCTTTAACCTTGCCGCGTTTCATGACCAATGTCAGACCAGAGATAATGATCAGCAACAAACTGAGTGGACCCAGACCATAAATAATAATATAACCAATTGGACCGCCCTGATCGATACGTTCAATGATACTCGGGTCCTGAATCAACAGGCCCAAAATTGCACCGCGTGAAATATCAAGAGCAAAGGCAGTATAACCTGCCGATACAGTCTGCAAACTACCCGCTGTGTCAAGGAAACGTGGTTTTGGCTGACGAGGTAGTTCAGAGATATTCTGATACTTGGTACGCCATTCCAAATATTTACCATCTGAAATCAGGTTAAAGGTACCAACACGAACCACTTCTCTGGTTGTGATTTCACCATTTGGATACTGAACATCAACATCGAATTTTACAACTTTGCCAGATTCAGTCATTTCCCGTTGTACTTCGTACCACAGCTGCGCAATCTCATCAATAGTCGGCAGTTCAGAGCTGGATGCTTTTGCAATCAGCTCGTCAAGGTAAACTTCGCGACCGGGAAACTGTGCTGAAATAATGGAATCATGGAATACAGCTTTTGTATCGCCAGAAACCTGCTGAAGAACACCAAAGAGTTCTTTCAACGCACCCAGTTCATGGGAAAGCTCTTCTTCCAATTTAGCGATCTTGCCATCATTAGCCTTAAATTCCGCTTCCAGTCGATCAGAGCGGCGCTCTTCTTTTTTCTGTGTGTTGCGGGCATTGGCCAACAAAGATTGCTGCTTGGATTTTTGCTGAACAAATTCCCTTTCGCGGCGTTTGTTTTCCTGGCTTTCTTGATAAGCCCCCTGTTTCACCAACTCTAGAAGCTGATCAAGGTTATTTGCTTCTGGCGCAGCCTGTGCAAATGCTGAAGTAGAAATTCCTGCAAAGGCAACAGCAGCAATAATAATGCTCGTTAATTTTCTCATTGTGCTGTCTCCATTTTACCAGCAATTGGTGCTGTAATTGGCAATCTCAGGAGCGTATCTGCAGCGGCTTTTTTCTGTGCTACAGACAAAGCCTGTTTAATTGGCTTGCGATAGGATTCTTCCAAAGCAACCCATTCCTGAGCTGTGTGATCCCACATTCCACTTTGAAGACCATCGCGTGTTTGGTAAACCAATGCGATACGGCCAATATGAAGCATATCAACTTCCAGTTCATTGCCACCAACAATCACTTTGTCAGTATAGGCCTGAACCGCACGACCATATTCGCTTTCGATCTGATATAGTTCAAATACACTACGGAATTTCTCTGAAGCGTCTACATTAGGATTTTCCATCAATTCTTTCAGACGTCCAATACCAGCGATTCTTTCTTCCCGTTTGATGGGAAGGTCTTTTTCAATGAACTCTCCAAGAGCATCAACCATCTTCATCATCAAAGGTGTAATTTGACGTTTAACGTAAGTCACACCTTTAATGGATTTGGTCAACTTGCCCATTTCAACCACTTGAAGGTCTATCTGACGCTGAAGTTGTGCATTATAGATGCGCAGCCCTTCAATGGTTCTCAGAACACCTTTATAATCACCAATAATTTTATCGGTTTGATCAACAGTTTTGTCGATTTTTGCTTGTGATTGTTGTGCAACTTGATTTGCTTTCGTTCCTACTTCGAGAACTTGTTTCAAATCAGTGGCACCCGCACTGGCCGTACCCCATACGAGGGATGTGGCAGTAACGGCGGAAAGAACTACAGTTCTAACGCGATGCTTTATCATTCTTCTTCCTACAGCTTTTATTGAGTTGTTAAAGTTAATACCATTTGATGTGGCGAATAATGCACAAGAGAACATTTTTGATTTATTGCGATAAATACTATTCATACATACAAAGAAAAGGCTCTTCATATTTAATCCAGTAGTCATCATCAAGTTATTCCCCTTGCTGTACATTTATACTTTAAATTTTGTCTTCTACTTAAATGCACTCCCTGTAACCAGGGTTATTATAGCTGCCTCTAAGTATCCGAACTCCCTATCCGTCCCAATCCTATATCCAATTTATAGAATCCGGATAACTGGATTGGTTGCACACTATCCTAATTTCTGTGTGCTTTACAAGACCTGCTTATGGTCAAATTGAAAAAAACTTATGCACGACTTTTTTTTTACATAGCACAATGTAATGAAATAACATTATGATATAGTAAAAAACTGTTTTATTTCAATTATTTGGAATATTTATGTTACTGATAAGTTATAAAAAAAAGCTGTTTTGTATCATAAAAATTTTCTGTAAATTTATTCAATTCAGTAAAATTATCGTGATATTTCCCGATGATTTTTGGTTTTTTTTAGAATATTTATTTTATTTAATGATATTTTTGAAATATTTATATCAAAAATATATTGAGTCGAATGACCAACAAGAAAGAAAAAGACGATGCCTACAGCCTGTAAGGGAATAAGCATCAACAATGATAATTATAATGTAAAATCAAAATCTACAGCGGGCACTTGCGCTATATCTACCATATGGCAAGTCATAGCGTAACACTTACAAAATAAGATTTTTAATGAATTCTGACTGAATCAACGGCCTTAAGGACTTCATCCCATTTATTCTGAATACATGTTTGCCGCGCAGCAGTCATTCCGAATCTTTTCACCAATTGGAAGGCCAGTTCCTTCTTGTATTCGAAATTATTGGACAGGCGTGAATTATTGCTCGAATTATCTGAATGTGCCATTTAATTTTCTCCTTACGGTAACCCTGCTATCCCTATTGGCATATTATGAAGGACCAGCGGCTTTGCGTCTCACCGTTACCGGCGGTTTGCTATTGTCACAGACTATACTTACTTACAAATTACTCTATATATGCCAATATACAGGCAAGATGTAAAAAGCCCGTAAAGATTTGTATAAAAATTTACTTATTTATTACTTCAGATTCTTACGGCATCATTTCACCGATGTTTTCTGTAATCTTGCGGCCACATTTTCCACTTCGGCCCAAACGCGCAGAAGGTTGCCACCCCAGATCTTGGCAATATTCTCCTCTGAATAACCCCGCAAAAGAAGCTCCCGGGTTATATTCAAACTTTCGGCGGCATTACGCCACCCAATAATTTCTCCGCCACCGTCAAAATCAGAGCTAATTCCCACATGGTCAATACCGATGAGCTTTACCGCATAATCAACATGATCAATAAATTCACTAACCGTCGCTATGGGATATTTCTGGTCAATAGTAGCGGCCCCCTCTTTCCACTGGGACGTTTTCTCAATATTCTCATAATCGTCATCAGCCAAGCCATGAAGTGCCGCAACTTTTGAGGCAAGGTCATCAATCGCATCGCTTCGTGCCGGGTCTGCCTTCACAAAACCTGTATAGGCCACCAACTGCATAACGCCACCATTATCCGCAAGGAATTTCATTTGCTTATCCGTCAGATTGCGGGGATGATCGACCAGCGCACGAACACTGGAATGGGACGCAATGGCAGGGGCTTTAGACATTCCTACAGCTTGCATCATACAATCCACAGATACATGGGAAATATCAACCATCATTCCGAGCCGGTTCATCCTGCCGATAACCTGTTTGCCGAAGACACTCACACCGCCATGTTCGGATTGCTTGTCACCAAATTTTTCTTTGGCCTGCGCACTGTCACAAATATCGTTATGGCCATTATGAGCCAGAGTCATATAACGCGCGCCCCGGTTATAGAAATCTTCCACCAAAGCAATATCTTTACCAATGACATACCCATTTTCGATCCCGATAATGGCGACTTTCCGGCCTTCATTATATATACGCCTCACATCATCGGGGTGAAGCGCCATACCAATCTGATCCGAATATAGTTCATCTGTCATTCTATGAATGGCATTAAACTTTCGGATAGCCAGCTTTTTAGCGGCATCGTAATTTTCCGCTGTCCGTTCTGTCTGTCCCACATAAACAATGAAGAACGCCGCATCCAGTCCACCTTTCTGCATCTTAGGCAGATCCACCTTCATGGTCGATAACTGTCCCGGATCATATTCCGGCATATAAGTATAATCAGAAGATATATCCACATGACTATCCATGGTCAGCGTTCTTTCATGAACTGCTTCTGCTGTCCTTACATCATTATTACTATTTTGATTCTCATTGTCTCCGCAAGCAGTGAGACCCATGATCCCCACAGATAAAATGGTAAGTCTACATATCTTGATTATTTTATTATTAGCCATTCTTTACGATCCCTATTATATGAATTTCTCATGATATATTTTTAATATTTGTCGTAGCTTAATTTTTAGCAAGTATTACTGCAACTGATTTCATTCTATTCCTCCCCGTCCCAATAATCGCATTCTTCAGGATAAAAGAATTTGAAATAAGTTCTGCCTTTGGGATCAGCTCCGGGCGCAACACCGGCAAAAATTCCCACTTTACCCGTTTGCGGATAGACGGCAATATCCGGCTCCTTCATGGTTGACAGACATAAATATTCCAGATCTTCCCGGCTATTATTCCAGATTTGATGGGCATGATCTTCGCCCTTGGGGAAAGAAACATAGTCTCCGGCACGAATGGTGACCTCCCTATCGGCATAGATAACAACACCCTGCCCTTTCAGGATATATATCGCCTCTTCATTAGCCAGATGATAATGTTGAGGGAAGGCTTTTTTCCCCGGTTTCTGTACAAATAAACCACACCCCAGTTCGGATGCACCGCTTGGGGCTGTGAATGATTTTCCCTTAAATTCATATTTATCGCCAAAGCTCATCTCCCGCCACGGCACCTCATCCTGATGTATAAAATTTTCCGGTCTCTTAGTCATTGATTTCTCCTTATTATACCCTTCCCATTCTGCTTCAAATTGTTTAGAAAGAACAAGATTATTATGGAGAAAATCATGACGCAAATTAAAATAGGTGTTGTTGGCTGTGGTGGGCGCATGGGGCAGACCTTGATCGGGGCTATTCTCGATCAGGAAAAAACCGCACTTTCCGGTGGTACTGAACGTCATGACAGCCCCCATATCGGACAGGCAATCCGCCATCCCATAACCGGTATTGATACACAGCTTGTGGTGACAGAAAATGCGGAAACGTTATTTGAAGTATCCGATGTGGTCATTGATTTCACTTGCCCAACGGCAACAGTATTGCACGCAAGTTATGCTGCAAAACATGCCGCCGTTCATATTGCGGGAACAACAGGAATGAAAAATAGTGATGAAAAAGCCCTGCATGTCGCTGCCAAGACCGTGCCCGTGGTTTATGCCTCCAATTTCTCATTGGGCGTGAACCTGTTATTTTATCTGACCCAGAAAGCCGCCAGCATGCTCGATGAAGACTTTGATATTGAAATCCTCGAAATGCATCACCGTCATAAAGTAGATGCGCCTTCCGGCACGGCACTCAGTCTTGGTCAACAAGCTGCTAAAGGTCGCGGCGTCACCCTTGAAATGGTTGCCGACAGGGGACGAGACGGCATAACAGGCGAACGTAATCGGGGCGATATCGGTTTTGCGGTATTACGCGGTGGCAATGTGACCGGAGAGCATAGCGTAAGTTTCAATGCTAATGATGAACGTATTGAGTTAAGCCACAAATCCAGTGACAGGGCCATATATGCCCGTGGAGCTGTAAAGGCTGCGGTATGGGCAATGAAACAGGATGCTGGGCTTTATGATATGAGTGATGTCTTGGGTCTTCCCAAAGAATGAAAAAAAAAGATGTTGTAGAGTTTTTTAAGCGTCTTCAGGAACGTGATCCAGAACCAAAAGGGGAACTGGATTACACCAACGCCTATACCCTACTGGTTGCTGTAGCACTATCGGCACAAGCAACGGACGTCGGCGTTAACAAAGCCACCAAAGCCCTATTTAAGGTTATCGCCACGCCACAAGAAATGCTTACCCTTGGCGAAGTTCGCTTGAAGGAATATATCAAGACTATCGGGCTATATAATACCAAGGCAAAAAATGTCATCAAGGCAGCCCGGATGCTGGTGGATGATTTTAACGGCATAGTGCCCGAAAATCGCGAAGATCTGGAAAAGTTAGCTGGTGTAGGTCGGAAAACCGCCAATGTGGTGCTGAATATCGCCTTTGGTCATTCGACAATTGCCGTTGATACTCATCTGTTCCGGGTCGGCAACAGGACAAAAATGGCTGTTGGGAAAACACCACTTGAAGTCGAAAAAAAACTAGAAAAAGCCATTCCTGCTGAATTTGCCCGTCATGCCCATCACTGGCTGATCCTGCATGGGCGCTACATCTGCAAGGCCAGACGCCCTAGTTGCCCTACTTGCCCGGTTGAATATCTCTGTCCGTTCCGGGATAAGACGGTTGTGGATCCTCTATAATTTCTTCCGGTATCACATGGCTGTCAAGGCAGGCATTGGGGGAAACGGTCGGGTTATTCGCATGCAGATTCACAGCCTCTGTATCCACATAATCCAACCGAAAATCTCCGTTTTCATTAGAATAAAAATATAGATGCAATATACATTCCGCATTTTGATACAGCCATACTCTTGCTTCCCGCTCTTGCCGCTTCAAGGATGGCTCACCCAGAATATTCTGTAGGGTATCCGGCGCTAAATTCATAATATTCTCGATGACAAAACGCGGTTTTGGCGGTTCCGGAATAACGGGTTCCTCAATGACTTCAACTTCTTCTATGACAGGGGGGGGCGGGGCCACTTCAACAGGGGTATTTTCGCCCTGACAACCCCCGAGCAATAACACCAGCAATAAATAAGCTTTCCGCATCAGGATTCCTGATCACGGGATGCAAAGGATAGATGAAACAAATGAGCCAGAATAGCTGCCCCTAATATGGGGGCGGTCAGATTTATGACCGGAAATGAATAAAGCAAGGTGATGACAAAGCCGCCGCCAAGCACCTGTCCCCGAATAGATCGTCTGTGATGCCCTGCTTCCCTGATCCCCAAGTGACGCACAGCGACCATCTCGTAATAACCCCATCCCAAAAGATAAGAATTCAGGGTATAGAATATGATCAGTGGCACAAATGGTAGCCAGAAGAAAAACAGATAAAGCGGTATGACGATTATATTCAGCAACACAATCATAAAAGCCAGTCTCACGGCTAGATAGGCCAGATGTCCCACGCCTAATCTTTTTCCCGCTTTTGTGCCCGGATAATATTTATCCTCAACCGCATCAACAATATCATCCAGATATAAGGACATGAATACAGTCGCAATTGGCGGAAAGAAAATTCCCATCAGGAAGAAAAAAATAATATTAAAAATCCATTCCACATCCAGCAACCACTGGAAAAATTCATTCACCCATTGCCAGTCGAACTGGGTAAGAATAATTTGACTTTTCAGATAATTCGCTAAAAACCAGGTCGCGACGATAGCAACAACAGTGGTCAGGATTCCAAGTATAAAAACTTTAAGGAAGGCAGGCTCAAAAATCTGGGACAATGTCCGCTCGATGGCGCGCATGATATTTTCCACGTCTTTTATCCTTACTGACCCCTTAAACTACCCTTATATGAAATATGGACTTCTTAGGGGAAAAGGCAAGAAAACTTTTCAGTTTTATGGCTTTATCCCTTGCAAGACACACTTCCCTATCTATACTCGCCAAAAAATAGGTGAAAATATGACAAATAAGTTTGATGTTCTGGGTATTGGCAATGCCATTGTTGATATTCTGATCAATGTTGAGGATGATTTCCTTAGCGATCATGAAATTCCACGGGGAAGTATGCAACTCGTTGATGATGAAACCTCGAGCATGCTCTACAGCAAACTAGGGGCAGCTATTGAATGTTCCGGCGGGTCGGCTGCCAATACAATCGCTGGGCTGGCCTCTCTAGGCAGTAACGTTGCCTATATCGGAAAGATCAAGGATGACCAGATGGGGCGCGTCTTTGATCATGACATCAATTCATTGGGCATTTCGTTCAATACCGAAAAGGATATGAGCGGAGTCCCCACTGCCCGCTGTCTGGTCATGGTCAGCCCCGATGCGGAACGTACAATGTGTACCTATCTCGGTGCCTGCGTGAATCTTATGGAAAAAGATATTGATCCGGAAGTTGTTGCAAGTGCGGCTATCACCTATATGGAAGGTTACCTGTGGGATCCAGAACATGCCAAAGCCGCCTTTCGAAAGGCCATGACGCTCGCCCATAATGCCGGACGCAAGACATCGCTCAGCCTGTCTGATTCTTTCTGTGTCGGTCGTTACAAAAAGGAATTCCTTCATCTGGCCGAACATGAAATTGATATTCTGTTCGCCAATGAAGAAGAATTGCTAATGCTCTATGACACCCGCGATATTACGGAAGCCGTGAAAGCCGTACAGCAACATTGCGAAGTCGCCGCCATTACGCGCGGCGCCAAAGGCTGCACTATTGTCAGCGCTGATGAGATTATAGACATTAACGGTTATCACATCAGTAATCTGGTGGATACCACGGGTGCCGGTGATCTTTTTGCTGCAGGGTTTCTCCATGGATATAGTCAAAGTCTGGACCTTAGAACCTGTGGCAGGATAGGTAATCTTGCCGCGAGTGAGGTCATCACCCATATGGGCGCGAGGCCAGATGTGGATTTAAAACAATATCTGGCAACTAATTTATAGCTCTCGCCGTGTAAAAATTGTGAATCCCAATTGATCTTTATTGTTTAATATTATATACTTCGCTGTATCTGCGCGATTCTTTTTTAATCGCAGGATAAATAAGGTGCGAGGCTGTTTTCTGCAATATTATGAAATTAGCGCTTGCCCATAGAAAAACACAGTGAGGAATCATAGTGAAAAGCCTGAAAGGCAGCATAGCACTAATATGCACCATTGGTATTTATACCATGGGAGCTGTTGCCTATGCGGAACCTGATTCTCCGCAAGATACTGTTCAAAAAGATAATAGCCTGACATCTTCCATATTTTCCTTTTTCGGCAAAACTGACAAAAAAAAGGAAGTGGTTCCTGAAGTGGTTCTCTTAGGTGAGCCAACAAAGGAAAATGCCGACCAGTATATTACGTTATCTGAACCAACCACGAATATGAGCCTGGAACAGGCTAGCAAGAAAGTGTCTGTCAAGCAATCCTTCGCCGTTAAGCCGTCTCTTATTTTTAATATGGGTAACGCCGGTTCTTCTTCAGCCACCCCATCTGGATTTTCTGGGTTAGGTGCTGTCACTACCGGAAATCGCGTTACTTTTTCTTACGGTGCCGAAGGTCAAATGTATGACCCTAATGTTTTGGGGATTTCCTTTGGTTCGCAGTTTCTGATAGAACCCTCCTCAGTTATGTCACCCCTTTATGACGGATCAGAATTTGAAAAAATCAATAACCGTCAAGTCTATAATCTTTCCGTTGATATGGGATATGCCGGCTTTAAGTTCGGGGCGTCTTTCAGCCAGGAAAAGAAATTATATGATGCCGGACTAAAAGGTTATGACGTTGGGCTGGGCTATACCGGTCGCAAATGGGGTGCCGATGTCAAGTTTGGTGCATATAAGCGCGAACGTGACCGTCTTTTCGCCACCACAGAAGAATTTTATAATACCGTCTCCGCCCTAGAGATTGGGGCTGCTTATCAGCTATATTCCAACATCCGGTTTACCGGGCGCTTTACCTATTATTCCTATGGTCAGGAAAGTGAACTGGACAAACTCAGAAGCAGTCAGGTCTTTTTCTTAGGCACCAATGTGAATTTTTAATCGGGCCTTCCATCATTAAATCCCCGAATAGCTGCTATACCCACCACGCCTGAATCTATCAGTTGTTTAGCATTTTCCGCCGTCACCCCACCAAGAGCATAAAGCGGCAAAGCCGTCGCCGTCGTCATATCACGCACCGCAGACAGACCGAGCGTAGCTTTCTGTCCTGAAAAAGTTTCTGGATGACTGTGGGTTGGAAACACGGGTGCAATCAAGCCCGCGTCAACGGGCAAATTAACCGCCCGTGTAACAGATGCCAAATCATGACAAGACACCGTTATCATCCAATGGGGATGAGATGCGCGAATTTCCACCGCTTGATCCATGCATCCTTCTGGCAAATGCATACCATCCACCACCAAACTTGCCGCCAGATCGGTATCCCGTGCCACAAGAAATTTAATGCCTCTTTCCCGGCAAATTATCCCTAATGAGGCCCCAAGGTTTTCCCGCTCCGGGTGGTCATAGTCACGCAAAATCACGGCAGACCCATAAGGAAGCCCCGAAATTACCTTTTCAGGTGCGGGAACAGCCTGCTGATCGGTAATGAAAAATACCGGCGGCAAATGTCCATGATCTTTATTGAGCCGTTTTGCTATGTCTGTTAATGTCATAAACCACACCATAATACAGGAAACTAACCTTGACCAGCAAACTTGAAACCGTAAAAAGTAATATCCAAGCTGCCGCTGAAAACTCTGGCCGCAAGAAACAGGACATCACATTGGTCGCCGTTTCCAAAACCAAACCAGAAGAAGAAATAATACCAATACTGGATCAAGGTCATCGGATATTTGGGGAAAACAAAGTCCAGGAAGCGAGCATGAAATGGCCCGAGCTTCGCACGCATTATCATGACGTGGAACTGCATTTAATCGGTCCCCTACAAAGCAACAAGGTACGGCAGGCAATCCAGACTTTTGATGTTATTGAAACAATCGACCGGCCCAAACTCGCCCGCGCCATCGCTCGCATTAGTCAGGAAGAAAAGATATCCTGCCAATGCTATATCCAAATTAATGTGGGGCAGGAAGAACAAAAAGCAGGCATTGACCCCCACGAAGCCGACAGTTTCATCAGCCTGTGCCGGGATGAGTTAGAATTATCCATATTGGGCCTGATGTGTATCCCACCCGTAGGACAGGAACCAAAACCATATTTCTCAATTCTTAAAGAAATTGCAGATCGTAATGGGCTAGAGAAATTATCAATGGGCATGAGCAGTGATTATGAGGATGCTATTCAAAGTGGGGCGACTTCCGTCCGGGTCGGGACCGCTATATTTGGAGCTCGGTCTTATCCATAATAAAAAACCGGTGCCCCTATCTAAGGAACACCGGAAGTTGGAAGATATCAGACAGTTTGACAATCCATCAAAATGAATGATTCAGTGGAATAGTTAGTGCGCCATAACTTTTAAAGTTGTCTCAGGCGATAATATGGGCAGAATTTCCAGTAGATCCTGTTTCCTCAGGGCAATACATCCTTCTGTACCTTCAAAGATAGTATCGCTACCACTCTCGGCAGCCACATGAAGGAATATGGCACTACCTCTGGATTTCTCAACCGGGTCATCATTATGGCCCAGAATAACAATTACATCATAGAGATCATCATCCCGCCACAGACGTTCAGCACTGGCATGATAGGGTAACATAACCGATTTATTATAGGACTGATCTTCAGGATCATCGCACCAGCCATCTTCTTCCAGAAGTGCCATCATTGGTACTTGGCTATAGATTGGTTTAGACAATTTGTCATAGCGGTAATAAACGGTTCTAAGCGGAAAATCACCTTTTGGCGTTTTCATGTCCCCTTCGGTTTTTGATGGTGCAATTCCTTGCTTGCCCAAGGCACAGGGGAATATTTTGTCGCCAATAGTAAGCGCCCCCAATGCCGGGTTATCATTTGCCGGGGTAACAATAATGTCGCTTGCCAGATGATCCATATGTCTATCCTCTTATCTTATTGTATAGGGGCTATCGTCCAGCAAAACGCTGATCAATAAATATCCTAGGATAACAATTGGGCCTGTGACAATCACTGCAATGATGCCCAATATACGTAGGATCAAAGGGTTAATGCCCAAGTAATCCCCAAGCCCAGAGAATATTCCACATATTTTACCCTGCCTGCTATTTTTATAGAGTTTTTTGGTATTGATATTTTCAAATTTACTCATTTTTCTGCTCCTTTTTTAAAGCAACCTGATGTTATTTTTTCTTCAGGTCTTCAAATTCTTTATGAAGATTATATTCCCGTGAGGTCACATGGGCTTCCGTTGCCCTAAGACGGCGCTCAATTTCCCGGAATTTATGACGCACGTCGCGGATTGTATTTTTTGGTTGTGTGCGAACACCTTTCCAGAATTCGTCTTCTTCTTTGCTTTCAAACATATCTGATGGTTTTGGATCCAGTAGCCAGCACATCAGGCAGTAAGCTATGATAACAACACCACTAGCGGGAGAAATAAGGCCAAGGATCGCAACTATCCTGACGACAGTTCTGTCAATGCCGCTATAATCAGCAATTCCAGCACAAACCCCGCATACTTTTCCGTTCTTCTTATCCAGATAGAGTTTATTGTATCGTGGTGGTCCATTATAATGATGTTCTGCCATTATTTTGCCCTCCAATCAGGTGATTCAGCATCCAAAATACGTTCGATATTCCGTATGCGATCCTCTATTCTTTCCGCACTGTCCCACAATTCGGTCAGAATCTTTTCATCTTCTGAAGTCAGAGTCTTGGACTGTTTCCATTTTGTCGTATAGTGGAAAATAATCATCAAGGGCGCGACTACTACCATAAATAGGACACCGAGAGTTTCCATAACTTGAACCTTTCTTGCTTCTAAATCCCCATCAGGGAATATAACTATTTCTTATCAGACGTTTTGCTTTTAGCCATTTTTGCTTTCAGCTCTGCCAGATCCTCCGCTACATTCTCCTGGGATTCAAGATTTGAAAATTCCTGATCCAAAGTCTTTTCCCGTCCAAGGTCAGCGGCTTCAACACGGCTTTCCGTATCATCAACACGTTTTTCCATCTGTGTAAAGCGGACCATAACGTCCCCAATCCGGTCATCATAAAGTTTTTGACGAACTTTTAACTGACTAGTAGCACTCTCCTGCCGCTCAACAAGCGAACGTTGCTTTTGTTTGGCTTCCTTAATTTTGGCTTCCAGACTGATGATATCACCTTCGTATTTTTTCAGGGCTTCATCCAATGGTTCCCGGTCTTCTTCCAGACTTGCACTCATTTCAGCAAGTTTTGCCCGCTCAACCAATGCAGCATTGGCAAGGTCTTCACGATCCTTACTCAGGGCCAATTCTGCTTTTTCATACCATTGTACCTGTGCATCACTGAGACGCACCATATTACGGTCAAGTTCCTTACGGTCGGCAATAACACGCGCAGCGGAGGAACGAACTTCCACCAGAGTGTCTTCCATTTCCTGAACCATCATGCGGATCATTTTAGCAGGGTCTTCTGCCTTATCCAAAATATGATTGATATTTGAATTTACGATGTCGGTGAGGCGTGTAAAAATGCCCATGTTCTTTCTCCATAATAAAATTGCACCCCTCTCGTGGTACTCATCCATTACATTGCAGGGACCGTGCCAATTTATTTTAAAAATTATAACTTATTGTTTTATATGAAAAATTCCCAATAGTAAGTATTTTTCTTGCTTAAACTAAATTAGTGAAATACACTATAAATTAGTGAAAATTATTAAAAATTGGCAATATGCGCTTAAAAGCACCACAGGACCAAACTATTATCGGCGAAAGCCCTGCCTTTTTGGAAATTATCGACCAATGCAGCCGGGCGGCTAAACATGATCGACCCGTTCTGGTTATTGGGGAACGGGGAACGGGTAAGGAATTAATCGCCGCCCGTCTGCATTTTTTGTCACCCCGCTGGGAAAGAAACTTCATTCAGGTCAATTGCGCGGCCTTGCCGGAAAATCTGTTGGAATCAGAATTATTTGGTCACGAGGCCGGGTCTTTTACCGGTGCTAACGTCCGGCGTATTGGCCGTTTTGAAGAGGCCCACAACGGCACATTATTTCTCGACGAGATTGCCACCACATCACTATCGGCACAGGAAAAATTACTACGGGTAACAGAATATGGTACTTTTCAACGCATTGGCAGCAACAAGACCCAACAGACAGATGTCAGGATTATCGGTGCCACCAATATTGATCTGCCCACCGCCGCAGATCGGGGTGACTTTCGCCATGACCTGCTCGACCGGTTGGCACTTGATGTCATAACCCTGCCACCCTTGCGCCATCGGCGAGATGATATTCTACTGCTGGCTTTTCAATTTGGCCAAAGGGTGGCACAGGAAAGGGAATGGATGAGTTTCCCCGGCTTCTCCGATGATATGGTTGATGCCCTGATGCAACATAACTGGCCCGGCAATATTCGCGAATTGAAAAATGTTATTGAGCGTGCCGTTTATCATTCCGAAGACGAATATGCACCGGTGGATACCATCGAGATAGACCCGTTCCAATCCCCCTTCCGTCCACAGTCAATAATACGAAAAGAAAAAAATGGAAAGTCTGAAGTATCACGGGTACAAACGCCACTCCTAGACGGCACGCCCGTTGATTACGGTCAGGCGACAGCCACCTTTGAACGTACTATCTTAGAAGATGCCCTGGAAAGCAGTAAATATAACCAGCGCGATACGGCTAAATTCTTGAGCCTTACCTATCATCAGCTCCGCCATCAACTAAAAAAGCATAATATGCTATGATATTATTTCCGGTTAGCAAGCAAGCGGTAACTGAGAACAGCAACAATGCTCGACAGCAACATCAATGTGGTCATAGGAAGAATATTTTCACTGTGCAATAGCCCAAGAACAACCCCTAATATTGCCCCCACGACAAATTGACTTGTCCCCAGAATAGCCGTTGCAGAACCGCTGTTATCTTCGAAATCCTCCAGAAAACACGCAAAGCTATTAGGCATGGTAATTCCTGATACGCCGACTGCCACCATAACCATCGGCACCACCATATATATATTGTGCGGATCAATGAATTGTCCGGCCCACAATACAGCGCTGGCCATTAGTTGTATGGTAACCCCCGCTCCGATCAACTGATGGGGACTGAAGATATTGAGTAAAATTGGATTGAGGCGGTTGAACATCATCATGGTTACAATATTGGCCCCGAACACAAACGGGAACAAATCCGTTGATACACCAAGATAAGTGATATAGGCGAACGCCGCCCCGGTGAGAAATATAAACATCACACCGGAACTAAAGGTCTGCGTAATCATATAACCTACGGCCTTGCGGTTGTTCAGCACCCGACGGTAGCCGTCCCAGACTTTTGCCATATTTAGTTTTTCAGTCAGTGCCTTTTTCCGTTCCGGCAAACACAGGAATATAATACATAAGGAAATCAAGGCATAACAGCCGAGGAAAACAAAGATCATCTGCCAATTGGAGAATTTTAGCAAAACTGCCCCCACTGCCGGGGCTACCAGTGGTGCCAGCATCATTACAACCCCGATCAGGGCAAACATCCTGGCCGCATCTTTGCCCGTAAAGCGGTCACGGACCACCGATGGTGCTATCACGGTGACAAAGCCGCCGCCAAAGGCTTGGATAAAGCGTCCCAAAATAGCACTTTCAATATTGGGCGCAAATATAATCCCAACCGTGGCCAGAAAGAAGATTACCACACCCGGCCCACCTACCCGTCTGCGGCCATAATGATCGGATAATGGCCCACCCACAAGCTGCCCCATGGCATAACCCATGAAAAAGGCCCCCACCGTCATTTCCACCATACCAATAGTGGTGCCAAAATAGCTGGCCATCGCCGGCATGGCGGGTAGATAGGTATCAATGGAAAACGGTGTCAACGCTACAAGCGCCGCCAGCAGTATCGCCATGATTCTTGGGGAAAAATCAGGTCTCATCAAATAGAATACTCATTCATCAGGACAATAGATGCCCTGAGCGTTTCTTTTTTGTCTTTAAGTAATGATCATTATGGGCATTAGAAGGAAAGGCATGCTTGACCCGTTCCGTCACCGTTACGTCATGTGCCTCCAACCCCTGAACCTTTAGAGGGTTATTGGTCAATAAACGCACTTTGGAAAATCCCAGTATTTTCAACATCTGAGCCGCTGGCGCGAAAATGCGTTCATCCGAATGGAACCCTAACCGCTCGTTAGCATCCACCGTATCAAATCCCTGATCCTGTAACTGATAGGCGCGCAGCTTATTGATCAGGCCGATACCCCGCCCTTCCTGTGCCAGATACAGCAACAGGCCACCACCAGCTTCTTGCATATGCTTGACAGCACCATTCAATTGTTCACCACAATCGCATTTCAACGAGCCCAGCAAATCGCCGGTAAAACATTCCGAATGAATGCGGGTAAGTACAGGGTCATGACGATTGGGGTCACCAATAATCAAAGCAAAATGCTCCGTCCCGCCATCGTCGGGGCGAAACGCTACCATGGTGGTTTTTTCTGCTCCGTTAAGTGGAACTTTAGCGGCGGTAACCTTACGCAAGCCCTCAGCATCATTATGATCAAAACGCAGAACATCTTTCGCGGTGACATGCAACAGACCTTTATCATTGGCCCACAGGCGACCATCTTCTGTTGGCAAAAATATGGAGAATAAAGCAGCCGGGAGTAGCTTGGCAATCTTGCATAATTTCAACCCTGCTTCATGGATGGCTTCTGCCCCCTGTTGCGCCACGTGATAAGGGCCAAGCATCGGCCGCCTAAGATCATCCGCCGGGTCAGCCATAGACTGAATGACAGCACAATCCATATGCTTGGACATTTTTACCAGTGCGACATCGCCACTACGGGGTGAAATATGAAGAACATTGGCACGCGTTTTTGTCAGCCCTACCAAAGGCTCAGTTCCCGATAGACTGCGAAATCTTTCAATCCACAAATCAGCCAGCAATTCTGCCGACTGCACAAGAATGACAGATTTACCATCACTGATCACCACCGCAAGGCCACGCCTGAGGTCGGATGCGGCGCGCTCAACTGTCACAATATTGTGATCAATCAGGCTTTTAACGTCCTTGTCACTTGTAGTGGGCGGCATAATCGCCATATTCTATTCCATTAGGTCATCATTAAATATATGTTATATTGGCATGTATAATGTGACACTGCAAAAAATAACAGGATTAAGTCATGGATCAGAGTTATAATATTTTACTGGTGGATGATGACGAAGAACTTCGCGGTACGTTAGCCGAACAGCTTGCCTTCCACGAAGAATTTTCCACGACTGAGGCTGGAACGGGCATGGATGGCCTCAACGTGGCCAAAGAGGGTAAGTTTGATCTTATTATACTTGATGTGGGTTTGCCTGATCTTGACGGGCGGGAAGTCTGTCGCATGATGCGCAAATCCAGCATCAAGATCCCTATTATCATGCTGACTGCCAATGACAGTGACAGTGATACGATTCTTGGGCTGGATGCTGGTGCCAATGACTATGTGACGAAACCCTTCAAATTCGGCATTCTTTTGGCCCGCGTCCGCGCACAACTACGGCAACATGCCATCAGCGAAGATGCGTCTTTTATCATTGGCCCTTATTATTTCAAACCGGGAAACAAAACACTTACCAATCGCGATACACAGGATCTGATACGGCTTACGGAAAAAGAGACCGCGATCCTGAAATATCTGAAACGTTCCGACGGCAACCCCATCAGCCGCGATGTTTTACTGGATGAGGTATGGGGTTATAATGCCGGGGTGACCACCCATACGCTGGAAACCCATATCTATCGACTGCGCCAGAAAATTGAGCCTAATCCCGCATCTGCTACCATTCTGATTACCGAAGCCGGTGGTTACCGTTTGGGTCATTAAATTCTGGACTCATCGATGTGACTGAGTTATCAAGCCCAATATGAGCTTTGAAATTTGTTTTACCCGCCGATACTGCATGAGCCATCGTCTGTTCAATATCAAGAACAGCCGGTGTTTCGTACCCCATGGCCATAATGAATATGTGAAAGTCACTCTGGTCTCCACGGGTAATGACACCTTGGATGGAGCGGTGAATATGATGGCCCCTTTTGCGGTGCTTAAGAAGGTCTGGCACGAATGGATCGACAATCATGTGGATCACAGCCTGCAACTTTCAAGTCAGGATCAGATGCTGGATTATTTCAAAGAAAGTGAGCCTGAAAATCTAAAGCACATCATGATAACACCGGGTGATCCGACTACGGAAATACTCGCCGCCTGTTTCATGTCGAAAATCAATGTGCTTATGCTGAATCAGGGCCTTACCGTACGTTGCAGCAAGGTTGAAATTGTTGAAACACCTACCAACACCGTCTCCTTTAGCGGTGATCCGAGCCAAGTCATCTGTACCGATCATTATGACGGAACGGAACCCCCATGGTGGCAACGGCCTGACATGTCCATCAATGATCTGGATCTTTAATGGCAGAAGCTATCCTTATAACAGCCGCCTGCAAACGCATAGGAAAATGCCTAGCCGAACTGTTGGCCCACAAAGGATATTATATCTATCTACATTATCATACGGACAAAGCTGATGCGATAGCGACCCTAAAAGACATTCAGACAAATGGCGGCAACGGCGAAATAGTTCAATGTGATCTTGATCAATATGAAAAAGTCGAAACGCTATTATCCGACTGCAGCCATCCTGATCATCCCCTGCGCCATGTGATCAATAACGCATCGCAATTTATGGATGACAGCATTCTTGATTTCACAGAAACGAGCTTTGCCTCGCATCAGAATGTTAACCTGCGCGCCCCCATGCAACTGGCCCGCGCCCTGTATAATCTGATCCCAGTCGGTGAAAAAGGGAGTGTTATCAATATTATCGACAGCAAGGTTTTTGCCCTGAATCCTGATTTTCATTCCTATACGTTAAGCAAATATGCCCTTTTGGGTGCAACAGAAACCATGGCTCAGGCCTTAAGCCCAAAAGTACGGGTCAATGGTATCGCACCGGGCCTGACCCTGATCAGCAGCACCCAGAGCGCAGATAATTTCGAGCTGGCCAGCCATCTGAATTTTGTGGGCGAACCGCTCAAAGTAGATGATATTGCACAGACTGCCCATCTTCTGATCACCACACTATCAATCAACGGTACCACCATACCAGTGGATGGCGGTCAGAAAATGCTCAACTTCACCGGCGATGTGGTCAATGTGGCAAAGAAAATCCTGAAAAAATCAGACTAAAGTCCTGAAATTTTTCTGTCGCCAAATTTAGTTTGGTTCCGTATTATCCCAGTATAATCACGGGCGATACCGGATTTTCCTGCCGCTTTTGCTGACAAGGCAACCCCGCGAAGCGCATTAAGTCGATTAGGAGAGCCTTCCAAAACAATCTGGTATTGCTGCAATGCTTCCTCATATTTTCCCACTTCGAAAAGCATATCCCCATAAAGTTCTCTGGCGGGTATGACTTCCCCCGGCGTTAAGGGGGCCTTGTCTACCGCGTCTTCGCGATCGGCGGCATCATTGGCTAATTCAAGGGCTTCTTCTGTCTTGCCTTCCTTCAACATAATCCACGATGTAACCACATTAGCCTGTACCTGCGCCTCTACATGCCAATATAAATACTCGGTACCCGTCAAAGCTTTTTGAAGCCTTTTAATGACAGCTAATTCTGCTTTTGCCTGTTCAATTTGTCCGCTTCGGGCGGCCCCTATGCCACGGGCAAAATAATGAATAGATTCAGCCCAGGGAAATTTTTCCCACGGAAAATCTTGAACCACAAGCCTTATCTGGCTGGCTTCTCTCCAAGCTCTGCGTTCTAATGTGTATCGCGCATACGAACAAGCATAGGCAAAGGCCACTTTAAAATTTTTAATTCCATTGATCGACGTAAGCTTTTCCAACAGGTCCCGTGCCTCCTTGTCGCGGCCGGTCTGTAGCATGGCATACATCAAATAATCCATACTATGCAGACCTTCATCATAATGCGTTTTTAAATGTGCACTTCTGGTATAGTCAGCTGCTGACTTTATGGCATCATGGTTTGAAGCCAGAGACATTTCCCATAGTCCAAGACGAGTGAATATATGGGCTGGCATATGTTGAGCATGGGCAGAATCCTTCGCGACACTTGCATATTTCTTTGCATGAGCCAGAGCATAGTGAGCCAGTCCCGGAAAATCAAAAGAATGAATAGTATAATGCAGTACACCCGGATGGGTTGGATTAGATATCTGAATTTTTTTTAGTATTTTCCCTGAATAAAATTGATTTTTATAAGTTTTATCCCTTGGATCAGCGGAGCCTAGCAAAGACAGGGCATAAAATACGCTCGCATCCACATCCTCACTTCCATATTTTTCATGAATGGCCTTCATCTTTTTCGAATGTTCCCTAGCACGAGAATCATTAGTGTTAATATCCGTGCTGGAAAAGAAAACTGATAAGGCATCAAGATAGTCACGTTCCCTTTGGGTCGCTTTAAGCTCTTTCGCCTTTTCCAAAACCTTTGCCCCCGCTTGCAAGTCTGCTTTACTGGGGGGCGCCCAAAGCGGATGCCAAATGCTCATGGCGGTTCCCCAATAGGCCATTGCACAATTTGGGTCTTTTTCTAATATGCCTGCAAATATTTTTGTTGTTTCAGGATACTCAAAGGAATGTAATAACCTTACCCCTCTGTTGAATTCCTCCTGCAAACCACTCGCGCAGCTATTGGAGAATTGGAAGTTAGTGGGTTTTTCATCAGATGCTAACCCAGTATGTGAAAATAAGCAGCCATATATGATGATATAACAAGCAGCTGTTAGTTTTTTGGCAAATATCATGATTATTCTCCCATTATATAATTTGCAAAAAATGGAGACTCTAATCCTAACCGCACTAAACTTAACTAATTAAGCATTATCTTATAGTCTATTCAAGACACTGTCAAAATTATATCAAAACCATCATCCGCCCCATAAAAGCGGTATATATAATTAATTATAGGAATAAATAGGATTTAATTCTTGACAAATCGGGGGCGATACTGTAGTCTTTATTACATGGTCGGAAATTGGCACTTGGGAAGGCCAACCACCCATCATACCAAAACAGGGTTCTGCCCCTAAAGCTATACCGCGCAACTGTAAGCGCGGTTTTTTTATGTCTGAAAGGGTTTGAATGGCAAAGTCAAATAATCATTGGACTGTTGAGAAAGAAGTCGTCTTTCTGGAAGTCTTACAACAGACAGGAAATGTTACGAAAGCAACGACCAAGGCTGGTCTGGACCGTTCGCTTGTTTATCGAAAACGTAATTCAAATTCTGTTTTTCGGAAAAAATGGCAAAATGCTATGGATCAGGCCCTGGATTATCTGGAAGCATATTTATGGGATAAAGCAATGGGAAAAGATATGGATGAAATATCGGATGGTCCGGTGGTAGATGAAAAGATAGCCATTTTCTTACTGAAGGCCCATCGGCCGGAAATTTTTGGTGACGGTAAAAAACGACGTGACTTAGGTGAAAAGACCAAGAGTCAATCGCCACGGTCGCGACTGTTTAAAAAGCTAAATCAGATGGCGAAAAAGTCCAGTGACGGATAACAGGTCGCTTGCCGAATGGATTTCGGCACTTGACCTGAATCGAAGACAGGAACTACTCAAGGGCATTACAGAAGAAGAATGCGATGCCCTGTATTATGACTGGAGTTTTTGGGCCAGAAAAAACCAACTACCGCCGGAAGGCATATGGTTCTGCTGGTTAATATTAGCCGGACGGGGCTTTGGCAAGACCAGAACGGCGGTTGAGTGGATCAGGAATATGGTCGAGGGCGACAGTCCCTTGAAAGCCCCCAAAGGAGCGCCGGAGCGTATTGCACTGGTAGCGGACACTCTTCTTGATGGCAAACTAACCATGATTGAGGGCGAGAGTGGGCTTTTGGCGGCAACACATAAGGATTTCATGCCGGTCTTTAACAGCAGTAATAAGAAACTGATCTGGCCAAACGGTATACAGGCTTTCCTTTATTCAGCAGAATCGCCGGATCAATTGCGTGGGCCACAGCATCATGTGGCCTGGGCCGACGAAATGGCCAAATGGCGTTATATTGAAGACACCTGGTCCAATCTTCTGCTCGGTCTTCGCCTTGGTAAGGAACCAAAGGTTCTCGCGACCACAACGCCGCGCAATATCCCGCTTCTTCGGCGATTGGTGGAAGATAAGTCGACCCGTGTGATACGGGGTTCAACTTATGACAATTTATCAAACCTGCCCCAGAGCTTTTTTAATCAGGTGGTAGGACAATATGAAGGGACCAGAATTGGCCGACAGGAAATATACGGCGAAATTCTGACCGATGTGCCGGGCGCACTATGGAACCGGGACCTGCTGGAGAGTATCAGAGTACGGCAGGTCCCGGACTTCGAACGCGTCGTCGTTGCCGTTGACCCACCGGTCACCAGCGGCAAAAAAGCCGATACCTGCGGCATCATCGTTGCCGGGTTGGATAGTAATAACCGGGCTTATATTCTGGAAGACAACTCAGTTCAGGGATTAAGCCCCCATGGATGGGCAAAAGCGGCTCTTGCTGCTTATCACATGTTTGACGCCGACCGGCTGGTGGCCGAAGTGAATAACGGCGGGGAACTGGTGGAAAGCCTGTTGCGTCAGATTGACCCTGATGTGAGTTACCGGGCGGTACGGGCGAGCCGGGGCAAAGTCCTTCGAGCGGAACCCGTAGCGGCGCTTTATGAACAAGGTCGTGTATTGCATAAGGGGTTTTTCTCAGAACTGGAAGACCAGATGTGTTGCCTGACCGGGGAAGGCCTGGACGGCGGCAAAAGCCCGGACCGGGTGGATGCCATGGTCTGGGCGGTAACGGAGTTATTACTTAAAACGCAATCTCGACCACAAATAAGAAATATTTAGCCTAGCTTTCCCAAGAGGTCGGGCAAATACCGGACGGCGGTCAAGGTACCGCACCTGCAAACTTTATAAAAGCTTTTGAGCATGAGTGCAGCGCAAACGGCTCACTTTGCCGTTCGTCCGGCTTTATCACATTCCAAATGGAGAGACATATGGGACCGTTTAGTCGACTTTTTCGAAATAATCCACCTGTAGAGCAAAAAGAAAGTGCCGTGGCTCATTTACTGGGCGGTTCGGAAACACTTTGGGTGGGCCTGAATGAACCGCGCTGGTCAGGCCGGAATTATCAGAGCCTTGCCGATGAGGGATACACCAAGAATGTCATCACCCATCGGGCGGTGCGTATTTTGGCAGAAAGCGCTGCATCTATACCCTTACAGCTATTCCGGGGTGACCAGAAGCTTAACTCTCATCCTCTGCTTGATTTACTGGGGCGGCCCAACCCAGCCCAAGGGCGGACGGAATTCTTTGAGACGGTTTTTGCCCATCTTAATATTGCTGGTAACAGTTATCTTGAACTGGTCATGGGTGGTGATGGACAGCCTGCGGAACTCTATGCTTTACGTCCGGACCGTATGAAAATCATTCCGGGGGCCAGCGGATGGCCAAAGGCTTACATTTACGGCGTATCGGGTCAGGAACATCCGTTTCCCGTGGACCCCATCAGCGGCACAAGCCCCATATTACATCTGAAAACCTTTCATCCAACTGATGATTATTATGGCCTGTCCCCATTGGAGGCCGCAGCTTACAGCATTGATGTTCATAATGCAGCGTCCAGCTGGAACAAGGCCCTGCTTGATAATTCGGCTCGGCCTTCGGGGGCTCTGGTTTTTGAACCCAAGGATGGCAATTCTGTTCTGAGCCGTGAACAATTTGATCGCCTGAAGGAAGAGATGGAAGAAAATTTTCAAGGCACCCGCAATGCCCGCAGACCCTTACTGCTTGAAGGGGGCTTGAAATGGCAACAGATGGCTTTCTCACCTGCGGATATGGATTTTATCAATGCCAAGCATGTATCGGCCCGTGAAATCGCCCTGGCTTTTGGCGTGCCACCCATGGTGTTGAGTATTCCCGGTGATAATACCTATAGCAATTACAAGGAAGCCAACCGAGCTTTATGGCGCAGCACATTACTGCCTATGATGGACAAGATGATATCTTCGCTTAACTACTGGTTGATTCCCCATTTTGGCGATGATCTGCGACTTGAATATAACCTTGATGCCATTCCAGCCCTTAGCCACGACCGGCAAGCCCTGTGGCAGAGGATCGGACAGGCGAATTTCCTGACCCTTAATGAGAAACGCGCGGCGGTTGGCCTTGGGACGATCAGTGGCGGTGACACCCTCGAATGAGAATAGGGTCCGGCCTGCTTCATGCCGTACGCCAGGCAAAAAATGCCAAATTATCTGATGAAAATATATATCTCCTGATCGAGCAGGCCTCAGAAGAAGGTGCCGTTCGAGCGCTGTCGCAATTGGGCTTAAGTGACGAGGATGCGGGTGCGGATATATCCGAGCTTCGCGCCCTTCTCGACAGTTGGCGAGATACCAAAAAAACAGCCCGCCAAGCTGTGATTCGCTGGATCATGCGCATGTTTTTCTCTGCCTTGCTTCTGGGGCTTGCCATCAAATTCAAGCTGGTTCAGCTTGGACAAATATTTGGATGATGAATGATTTTACATGAAACAGAAAACAGAATTGGCCATTTCGAGGGCTATGCCAGTGTATTCAATGTGGTGGATCGGGGCAATGACCTGATTGAACCGGGGGCATTCAAGCGGTCACTGCGCGACCGGGGGGCGGGAGGCGTTAAATTTCTGTGGCAGCATGACCCGAAAGAACCAGTTGGAATTCTGGATGAGATTTTTGAGGATTCCAAGGGACTTTTTATCCGGGGCCGACTCATTTTGGATGTGGAGCGAGCACGGGAGGCCTATCAGCTTTTAGGAGTGGGAGCTTTGGATGGCCTGTCCATCGGCTTTCATACCCTGAAATCAAAACAACGCTCAGATGGCGTGCGCATACTGCACCAAGTGGACCTGTGGGAAATATCGCTGGTGACATTTCCCATGAATGAACAGGCGCGTATTTCAAGCTTCAAAACAGATTTAATCCCAGATTCTAATTTTGCGGTAGACGAGACCGCAATCGTAGCCGGTCTTCGGCATTTAACCGCGCTTATGGCGCCATCCTGCCGTAATGATGCGGCTGAAAATCTACAAAGGAAAACCTAAATGACATTGGAAACTAAAGAAGCGTTGGAAAATCTGACCCGTTCTTTTGAAACGTTCAAGTCCACCAACGATGAAAGACTGGTGGAAATTGAAAGCAAGGGAAAGGCCGACATATTGACGGAAGAAAAACTTGCCCGAATGGGTAAGGAACTGGACCAGCTTCAGGCAAAGGCAAACGGCCTGCATGCGGCCTCAAACCGCCCAAACCTATCCGCAAAACATTCTCAGGATACTGTTCAACTTGAAAAAAAGCGTCAATTTTTTGACGGTTTTATTCGCAAGGGCCACGATATAAAACTGGACCAAAAGGCCCTCAGCACAACTGTGGATACCGATGGTGGTTTTGCAGTACCGGAAGAACTGGATCATCTTATCGAAAAACGCCTTCAGGATTTGTCGCCTATCCGGGCAGAGGCCAATGTGGTTGCCATCGGGTCGTCCACTTATAAAAAGCTTGTCAACGTTGGTGGAATTACATCTGGCTGGATTTCGGAAACCGGCGCAAGAGTTGAAACCAGCACACCTACACTACAGGAAGTCATTCCACCTTTAGGAGAGATTTACGCTAATCCAGCAGCAACCCAGACCATGTTGGATGATGCCAATTTTAACGTTGAAAAATGGTTGTCTGAAGAATTGGCAGAGGAATTCTCCTATCAGGAAAATGACGCCTTTGTTAATGGTAGCGGTGTCAATAAACCAAAAGGATTTCTGCAATATACCGTCAGTACGGCCACAGATGACAGCCGCACATTCGGTGAAATTCAAGGCCTTAAAACTGGCGTCTCCGGTGATTGGGCGGTAACTGATCCCTCGGATATTCTAGTGGATATGGTTCATTCAATGAAGTCCGGCTACCGAGGTGATGCTAAATTCTACATGAATACCAGTCTGCTTGCAGAAATCCGTAAATTCAAGGATGTTGACGGCAATTACCTCTGGCGACCGGGACTTGAAAATGGTGCTTCATCGACGCTTCTGGGGTATCCTGTGGTTGAGGTTGCTGATATGCCGGTTAAAGCAGCCTCTTCCCTATCGCTATGTTTTGCGAATATGAGACGGGCCTATACTGTAACCGACCGTATGGGAACCCGCATCCTTCGTGACCCCTATTCCAACAAACCCTACGTGCATTTTTATACCACCAAGCGCGTTGGCGGGGCCGTGACTAACGATCAGGCCATCAAGCTTCTTCAGTTCGCCTTGTAGAAATATTTCCTCCTGCAAACTTAGGGGTATTCCCTGGGGAGGGCGGCTGTTTTAGTCGCCCTCTTTTTCTCATAATAAAAATGGATAAGCCATGGCATTTCCTACCGGATGGGCGCGAAAAACTAAGATCACCATCCCTGATGCTCAGATATCAGGGAATAATAATAATTTCTCTGTTCTTATCACCAAATATAATTTGCCTGCGGAAATGCTGGACGGAGGATCTAGCGCAGCCCTCTATGGCGGCGGCGATGTGCGTTTCTCTGAAGATAGTGCTGGAGCGACCCGACTTGATTTAGAGGTTGTGACTTTCGTCACAGGTAATACGCCTGATGTAGAATTATGGGTTAAAATTCCCACTTTAAATACCGGTACCGCCAAAGACATTTGGGTCTGGTATAAAAAATCTGGTGAAATTCAACCTGCTGCAACCGAAGCCTTCGGACGTAATGCGGTATGGTCGGATTATGAACGTGTTTTTCATATGGGTAGCGCTGTTGATTCTTCGGGTAATGGTGATCTGGTCCTTATTGGCTCCCCAACCACAGTAAGTGGCGTCATGGGCGGGGGGACGCGATTTAATGGCACAAGCCAGAGGGCTGATCTGGGCTGGAATGGAATAACACAGGACTTTACACTAAGTGCCGTCATGCGTGCGCCAAATTTACCAACGGACTCGGGATCCGGGCCAATTAATGGTAATAGTCCTAGTCTTGATTGGAATGTCAACGGTGGTGATAACCCGAAAACATGGCTGACGACAGGTAGCTGGACAGGTATATCTTTCGGTGCTTTAATTGCAAATACGGATTATTGGTTATCGACAGTATATGATGGCGCCACCTTTGCGGCGTTTGTTGATGGTATTAGTGTGGCGTCTGCGGCGAAAACAGGTAATCTGGTAGATAAAGTTAATTTTACTATTGCATCTCATGCTGCTGCTCCGACCATAAGATTCCTAGAAGCCGATATTTTCTTCGTGGCAATAACACTCTTGCCCCGATCAGCAGGCTGGCTACTAACTGAATATAATAACCAAAACAGCCCCGCAACATTTGCTACTGCAGGAATCCCTGAAGCGATAGATGTCGTTGGCGTGGCGCTCACTATCCAACGAGCGTCTAGCGGATTAATCTCTGACAATATCATACCTTCGCAAATTCATACCCTGAACGCCATGAAAACAACCCATAACTTCACAAGCGGCAACGTAGTTTCAGGGCTTGGCGTATCGGTCAGTATTCAATATATGAAGCACGCCGTATCTTCTCAAATGGTTAACTTGTCGCAGGTCCAAAATATTACCGTTTCCAACGGACTACAGTTACATGCTGCCAACAGTTTAATAATGTCACAAATACAGACCATCGCCAATTCCAATAGTCAGCATAATGTAAGTGGCGACAGCTTGATACTGTCTCAAGTGCAGACCTTAACCATGGGGGGCAACAGGCACGCAATAAAAAGTGATGGGGTCATCCTTGCGCAGCTTCAGGCTTTAGTCAGCCAGAATGCAACCCATGGCTTAAGCAGTGATGTAGCAGGACTATTTGACCCTACGGCCTTCTCACCACACCCCAACAGAACTCATAAGGTAGCCCGGGCAAACCAGGCATCTTCGACAGAAGCAGACGACAGAACAATACGACCAACCAACAATCGAACATTAAGGATTTAATCATGGGAAAAAAAGTCGACGACAGTGTGCTAGATATGGCACTGAATGAAATTAAAAATAAATGTACCCTAATGACGGCCTGCGCAGGCGAGCCATTGAGTTTCGTGGCCGCAAATGTGGGCGGAGCTAATTTTCTGGCTGATGTTGCCATGGCTGGAACTGACTTCACCGTTTCCAACGGTGATATAAGTGGCCGCAAGGTTTCCGTCGCAAGCAAGTCTGGTATAACGGTTGATAACACGGGCACTGCCGATCATGTGGCGCTGCTTGATACGGTGAACAGTGTCCTGCTTTATGTCACGACCAGCACCGCACTGGGCCTAACGTCGGGTAGTATGTTGACCCTCGGGGCATGGGATGTTGAAATTACGGACCCAAGCCTATGACCGAACAATTCCTGAAGGATCCGAATACGACCCTTGATTACGTCATTGACTGGTCGGTGAGTTATCTCTTAAGTACAGAGCAGATTACAGCCAGCAGCTGGTTTATCCTGCCCCAGGGGCAATCGAATGATTTAGCCGTTGATACAATTCCGCCCCCCATATCCGGCGTAACAACCGTTTTTGTAACCGGTGGAATTGCTGGAAAACTATACCAACTAACCAACCGCATTACCACGGATCAAGGCCGGACCGATGAAAAGTCCATAACAATCAGAGTGGAAGAAAAATGAAAATACAGCTTATCTCAATAGCCGTACAGCTTCCGGTCTTATTGTCCGAGGCCCGGGATTTCCTGAAGATTTCCCAGCAGGACGAGGATGCCATAATCACATCCTATATCCGTGCAGCCACAGACGCATGTGAAAGCTTCATCGGTCGAAAGCTGATAAAACAGCAATGGCAATTGACGTTTAATGACTGGAATGACGGGGTCATACAAATTCCGTTATCTCCCATTTTAACCATAGATAAAATCGAATATTGGAACGCAGGTGCTTTTCAGGAAATTACTGCGACCAACTATCTTCTGGATGATACGTCTTATCAGGCAAAAATTCTGCCCCAACTACATTATCAATGGCCGGATCCTGCAAGAAATATAGCAGGCATCAGGATTACCGTCAGTGCCGGATTTGGTGAAGGTCAGAATGATATTCCCCATGATATTCGTCAGGGTCTGCTGCACTGGGTTGCCGCCGTCTATGATGGTGGAGAACACATCAAAAATCAATCTACGGCTATAGCTGAAAAGCTTTGGCAGCCTTATCGGTGTGTGGCTCTGTAATGACCAGAAACATGCACCAGAAAATCACATGTCGCACGCAGGCCCTTGCCCCGACTTCTGCCGGGGAACAGCAGGAAAACTGGCAGGATATAGCTGTGGTATGGGCAGAAGTTATACCCAAATCCGCAGATATGGCCTTATCTGCACGACAAAACCATATGATAACAACTTATAGGGTACGGGTTCGATATCAGGACAACTTGCTCCCCACCCGTAATATTTTATGGCAGGAACAAGCATATCGGGTGACAAGGTTGCTGAACCCCGATAACCGGAAACGTATTCTGGAATTTGAAATGGTCGAGGATCATCTGTAATGACTATACCGCCTATAATGACAGGTTATGAAACAAAACTGGCCCGGATGATAGAAGAAATAGCCGAGCAGATTGTTGCTGGTGCTAAATCACGTGTATTACGGAACCTGAAAAACCCCAAAGGCAGTAGCCCCTTGGCGGATTCAATTCGAGCAGAGGCCGACACAGATGGTGGCATGCGCGTTCTCACGGACAAATCCTATGCCCGTTATGTGGAATTCGGAACCATCCGCCAACCAGCAAGGTCTTTCCTGACCCCCGCAACGGAAGAAATAAAAGTAACATTTTCAGGCCTTAATTAGATTTTTCTGAAAGACATTCGACATGACAATACTCAGCGCACAAAGCCTGTGGCAGGCGATCCATGACAGGCTTGTCGGCGATAGTAAATTGATGGCGGAAATTTCCGGCGTCTTTGATCCGGCACCGGAAGGACAAAAACTGCCCTATCTCACTATCGGCGAAGGTATTGCCCGGGATTGGTCAGCTAAGGACTTCACCGGCCAAGAACATCTAATAGATATCCATATCTGGTCCGGAAACCGGGGTGGCGGTCAAGTCCGGTCCCTTGCAGATCAGGTTATAACCTTGCTGACAACGCAAAGTGTAATTCTGGTCGGGCATCAGTTGGTTGAGTTGAATTTTATTTTTTTTGAAAATTTTTTTGATGGTGATGGTCAGGTGCGACACGGTATTTTGCGATTTCGTGCCCGAACCATTCAAAACATATAGATAGAGGAGAACAGACATATGGCTGCAGAAAAAGGACGGGCCTTTTTATTAAAAATTGGTGTTGGGGAAAACCCAGAGGTATTTGACGTGGTGGGCGGCATGCGCTCCACCTCATTAAGAATTAATAACGAAATGGTTGATGTAACAAACAAGACATCCGGCGGTTGGCGGGAAATATTATCCGGAGCTGGCATTCGTCATATATCCCTTGGTGGAAGCGGAATTTTTACCGATAGCGTAAGTGAAGGGATATTACAGACAAAAGCACTGGCCAGCAGCGTGGATAATTATGAAATTACTTTTGAAAGTGGTGATAAATTTTCAGGGGCGTTTCAGATTACATCACTGGAATATGCCGGAGATTATAATGGTGAGCGCACTTATAGCATAGCCCTGGAAAGCTCTGGTATAGTGAATTTCACAAATGTTTAGAAACAGCATAATTATAACGCTGGCTGGCAACGAATATCGCCTTAAACCAACCTTTCAAGCAATCATGGACATTGAAGAACGTCTGGGCGGCATCATCGGCCTCGCGGTAAAGGCCGCTGACGGTGAATTTGGCCTGAAAGAAATGACCGTGATTATCTGGGCCACCATGGAAAACCGGATTAATTTTGAACAAGTAGGAAAACTGATCCTGTCAGAGGGCATCACCAAAGCAAGCCCCATAGTCAGGGACCTCCTTACCCTTTGTCTTGTGGGTTTAAATACTATCAAAAATGAAACAGATTAATTGGTCACAATATGCTGAAATTGCTTATGTTAATTTTGGCTGGTCACCAGACCAGTTCTGGCGGGCGACACCGTCTGATTTCTGGTGTGCTTATCAGGGGTGGCGGAAACTACGGTCTGGAGGTGATACAGATAACCCATTGAGCCGTTCAGAATTAAATGACCTTGTATCCGGACATTTCAAGTCGTAAACTATTGCCATGAGAAAAAAAGAACCAAACTCCAGAAAATCCCTGCGCGACCGGGTTGCCGACCGAAAGGCCGGCATCAAGGAAAAATCCGACCCCAAGCGTGACCGTATATTAAAAGGGGTAAGATTATTCGCCAACCTGTTTCAGGGCATTGGCCTAGTCATGCTCATGGTATTACTGGCTCAGTATATTAGCAATGGTTACGGTCACATGAACTGGGTCAATGTAATGATCTATTCAGGTATGTTCCTGATTGGACGCGCCGCGATCTCCTTCATGAATATGAGCAATATAATGCGATAAGCACCAAATATTCTCACCTTAAACCCGCCTAGAGCGGGTTTTTTATTGGAAAAATTATGACAGAAACCATACTTGACAGCCTGGTTGTGAAGATCAGGGCTGATAGTGCCGACCTGCGCGGACAATTAACGACTATTGAAAAAGATTTTAGCGGGCTGGAAAGTATCGCCACCAGAACAGCAGATGGCATGACCCGTGTATTTGATAATTTTGCCCGTTCGGGGGAAGTTAGCTTCTCAAACCTCAAGAAGGTAGCCCTGACCGTTCTCGCCGATATCGCAAATAGCGCCATTCAGTCTGGACTGAATAATATTTTCGGGTCCAGTGGCGGCATTGGGGGCATAATCGGTAATTTGACAAGCGGTCTGTTCGGTCGGGCTGGCGGTGGTACAGTCGGTTCTCGCCAACCCTATCTGGTGGGTGAGAGGGGACCGGAGCTGTTTGTACCGGAAAGTCCGGGCCGCATCATTCCGGGACAAGGAACAGGCCACCAAACCACAGTATCTGGAACAGCACCCAACATCACCATTAATATTACCAATCATGGGGGATCAAATGATATGACACAACGTAGTGGCGCCCAGGTGGCAGTGGCTGTTCGGCGGGCCATGGAACGTGCCGAAAGGGATCTATAATGTATTGGCTGGCAACATCGGATGATCAAACAGATACTAGCTTTATCCGCCGATTTTCCCCCCGCTACTGGACGATAAATTTCCCTCGCCCCATGATGGCATCCACAATTACAACCAATTATGACAGTCTTGTTGTTGATCTGGTCTTTTATCGTTTTGAGGATTTATGCGGACTGATATGGGACTCTGAGGATACAATTGATCACCCATTTCACCGTTATGAAACCAGACGCGATTACGCACATACGGTGTTAAGATTCCGTTGGCAAAGCACCAATATCATGACATTGGATGTGCTGAATAGTCCAACATTGACCATAGAAGGGCGGGATCAGAATGGAACCGCCCGCACTTGGTTCGTGCGGTTATGGAATTATTCGGTGGGTACAGCAGAAGATGCTGTGATCACCCTTGATTTTGATAATCTTGCAGGGGGATTTTTACATCCGTCTGAAGCCGATCCGGTTTATCCTGGCGATATTGACCGCATGTTTATTAGTATGGTACCGCAGGTATTTGACGGCGTAATGACCGGCCCCCTACCCAGTGCGGTTGAGGCACAAGTTACCGTTTCTGAAATTAAGGTCACTGGCCCCACATCGACCCTAACTGTGGGAGACGGTTATGTTCAGCCACATGATCTGCGTATCGCCAATGGTTATGACGATGTGACCACGCTGGCCCCGGAACGGGTGATTTGGAACATGTTGCGGCTTGGTTATGGGGAATGGATCACCCATTATATAGGCATGAGCCATTATTATAGCCTGAGCTGGAATGCGGATGAAGGGCGTTATATCATCGACACCACAAAGGCGAAACTGAACAAGGCAGCCGCAAGCTGGCACATAAATTTTCTAGAACATGCACAGTTTTTTGGGTTTAAAGTCATCTTCTCCCTTTCTTATGAAATATTGGCACAGAATATACCCGCTAGCTGGCAGCAAAAGGCTCATGACGGCTCCCCTGCCCTCACTGGCTGGGTGCCACCATCAAGTCTGGTCGCACCAACCAACCAGACGGCATTGGATTACCTGCGGGATGTCTATCTGTCTTTTGGGCAAATTATAGATCAGGTGGGAGCAAGTCACTTTTATCAGATTGGCGAGCCCTGGTGGTGGATTAATCAGTCAGGCACCGGTGTTCCCCATTTTTATGATGACGTCACGACAGCACTTTACACCTCGGAAACGACCAAACCTGTACCCGCTAAACATATCCTTGCCACAGAGACGCCGACAGCGGAACAGCAGGATTATCTGAATTGGTTGGGTGATAAGTTGGGGCAATCCACTTTGTGGCTCAGGGATCAGATTAAAGTTTCCAATGAGACAGCTCAGATCGGCCTGTTATTTTTTAGCCCGCAAGTGTTGTTGGATGACGCCCCATTGGCCGGTGATGTTAATTTCCCTACAAGCCATTGGCAGGACCCAGCCTTTGATTTTCTTCAAATCGAGGATTATGACTTTATCTTAAATGGGGAATGGGGCAAACGAACAAATGCCATTGCAAATATTGATCTGAATTTAGCTTACCCCCGTACGAAGACCCACTATTTTGCCGGATTTAATCTTCTGCCAACTACATTGGAAAATTGGAAAAATATAATCAAGGCTACGGGGCTGGGATTTCAGGGGGGGTTCAATCAGATTTTTATCTGGGCTTATCCTCAAATCGTTCGGGACGGGGTTATTTATACTAAATATCTGGAAAATATTATGACAGGATTTCACGAAGTGCGTTTGGCACAAGATATTAGCTATGGTGCTAGCGGCGGGCCTCAGTTTCTGACAAATGTGGTTGAGATGGCGTCCGGTCATGAACAGCGCAATCGGGAATGGGCGGAGGCCCGCAATATTTATGATATTGGCATGGGTTTGCGTTCTGAAAATGATCTGAGCGAACTGCTCAGTTTTTTCCGGGCCCGGGCGGGACGCGCCAATGGTTTCCGTTATAAAGACTGGATGGACTTTAAAAGTAGCATACCAGACCAGAATGCTGCGGCCACCGATCAGCAAATAGCCATCGGGGATGGCATGGCGATGTCTTTCCAACTAATCAAAACATATGATAGCGGTGGGACAATCCATGTGCGAAATATCGCCAAGCCCGTTTCGGGAACGGTTACCATTGCCCTTGACAATGTGACGCAAGTTTCCGGATGGCAGGTGGATATGACCAGCGGGATTGTATCATTTGATGTGGCACCTATTGCAGGTGCGATAATCACGGCCGGATTTGAATTTGATGTACCGGTACGTTTTTCCGAGGATTTTCTGTCCATCACACTGGAAAGTTTTCAGGCGGGACATATCCCATCTATTTCACTGATTGAGGTTCGCATTTAAATGAAATTACTTTCTTCAGAGCTGAAAACCCACATGTCATCTGAGCTGACCACAATGGTGACCTGTTGGGTACTTACCAGACAAGATGGGGTCAGGATGGCTTTCACCACTCATGACCGGGAACTGAATTTTGAGAATCTTACATTCAGGCCGGTCAATGGCTTTCTGCCCTCCTCTGTCAGCAGTACAAACAGTCTGAACGTGGATAATCTGGAAGTGTCGGCATTGCTGTCATCGGATGGCCTTACAGAAAAAGATATAAGAGCCGGTCTGTTTGACCATGCGGCTATTTCAATCTTTCAAGTAAACTGGCAAGATTTAACACAGGGCAAAATTTATATTCGCAGTGGCTGGCTTGGGGAGTTTACCCTGAAGGATCAAAATTTCATGGTTGAAATAAGGGGGTTAACACAGAAGTTACAGCAGGTTATTGGGGATGTTTTCTCGCCCGAATGTCGGGCAGACTTAGGCGCGAAAGACTGTCATATTAATCTAGAGGTATTCTCCACACTGGGTATGGTGACAGGCGTCATCAGCCAAGAAAGTTTTACAGATACTGGTCAAACTGAGGCTATAGGGTGGTTTGATTATGGCTCGGTTCGTTGGTTGAGCGGGCTTAATATGGGCCAAAAATCAGAGGTAAAATTCTATTCCGGGGGACAGTTTATCTTTTATGATATATTGCCGGAACCCATTGGGGTTGGTGATATATATTTAGCGGTTGCAGGGTGTGATAAGCGATCTGCTACCTGCAAAAACAAATTTCAGAATTTTGAAAATTTCCGGGGCGAGACAGCCATACCGGGAACGGATTCCCTGTATAACTATCCCGGCCTGAAATAAAAGTGGCTACTTTTTTGTCGCCGTCTTTTTGGGAGCCGTTTTTTTGGGAGCCGTTTTTTTAGCCGCTGTCTTTTTCGGGATTGTTTTTTTAGGTGTTGTCTTTTTCGGTGCGGCTTTTTTTTCTTCTACAGGTTCCACTTTTTCTTCTTCAACTTCTTTCCATTGATCGGGGTAAAGGCGAATATGTATCTGGTTAACCCGATTGCTCACATCACCAATGGCCTTGAGAAGAGCTTCCAGATTAAAGCTGACACCAATATAGGTATATATTTTGGTATTTGTGTCAAAAGCACGGTAAATATTTTTTGTTTCAACGTCCTTATGGGTACTTGAAGCAATATCACCAATAAAATCATAAAGAATATATTGATCCTTGGATTGGCTGATCCATTGGTCATTGGTTTCATCGGCATGGTCAACAAGGGACAGAATGCCTTCATTATTCAGTGGGTATTTTTCTGGCAACTCAAGCGCCTGCCGCAAGGCCGTTGCCCGGTCTTTACCCTTTTTGCGCGGTGTCCACAATGTGCGGGCAATTTGGTTTGTACCCAACATAATATTTTGCAGGGAAAAGAAAATACCAATGGGGGCCTGGTTTTCCATTGATTGATTTAATATGTCCACGCTGGCTTCAATAAAGCGGCACTGGTTTCTTAATTCGTGAATATGTAACCCAATAACATTCATGTCCATGACAGACAAATCCTTCATTTTATTTTTCTGATGAACACTGATAGCAAAGTTTTTTTGAAATGACCACAAGTGATCTACATCATAGAAGAATCTTTTTTCAGGCCAGAAGATGCGTCGGCAGCCCCTTTCGTCATCAAGGGCGAAGTCCTGAACATGGAATGGACTGTGTCGGTTTGATTGTTTATGTGTCAAAATCTCTCGGTTTAAGCGACTTTGACATGGTGGATTATAAAAAAATACCCCGGCAAAAAGCTATCTCCCGGATTGCCAGAGAAGCCGGTTTTGCCGAAAAATCAATATCTGAAATGAAGCCGGGCGAGGTGGTTATTTTGCGCATGGGAAAATATCTTGAACATGCGGCAATCCTTTCTGACAGAGGCATCATTCATGCCTGTGAAAAATTTGGCAGGGTTGTTGAACATGGTCTTGACGCAGAATGGCTTTCCAGAATTATTTCCGTTCATTCATTTCCAGATTTTTCAATCAATATTCAAGGAACAATTTAATGGCGAGTGTTGTACTTACCGTAGTGGGGACGGCCATTGGTGGTCCCATAGGGGGGCTGATTGGCGGCTTGGTCGGGCGCCGCGTTGATCAGGCAATTTTCGGAGGGACGGCATCCCGAACCATCGAAGGTACACGACTGAAAGATCTTACCGTTCAAACTTCCGCTTATGGCGAGCCCATATCCCGCGTTTATGGCACCATGCGCCTGCCCGGCAATGTGATCTGGTCTTCTGGCCTGAAAGAAACAAGGGCAGAAAAAACTGAGGGCAGCGGCGGCAAGGGCGGCGGACAAAAAGTCACAACCGTTACCTTTAGCTATTCAGCGTCTTTTGCGGTCACCTTGTCCGGGCGTGAAATTTCAGATGTGGGACGTATCTGGGCCGATGGAAAGTTATTGCGCAATAGCGCAGGGGTAATGGCTGTCGGCGGGAGTCTAAGTATTTATAAGGGAACAGATTTTCAAAATGCAGACCCCATGATTGAAGCCCTTGAAGGTCAGAGCAATGTCAACGCATTTCGTTCTATGGCCTATGTGGTTTTTGAAGATTTGGAACTTGGCGAATATGCCAACCGGATTCCCAATTTGACTTTTGAAGTCATCGCGGATGCAGGCGGAGAGATATTGCTGTCTTCAATTGTATCGGATATTTGTGACCTCTCCCAGATAAGCGCCTATGATGCCAGTGATCTGGTTCAGATGGTAGGTGGCTATATGACGCCAGGTCCCATGAAATCTCGGTCCGCAATCGAGGAGCTGGCACAGATTTATCATTTCGATGTAGTTGAACAGGAAAACAGCCTGCTCTTTCGCACTTTGGACAGGATTTCAGATATTACGATTGTCACCGATGATCTTGCTCTACCCACGGGAAAATCAACGACTTCTGACAAAATTACCCTGACCCGGGCGCAGGATATGGAACTGCCAAAAGAAATTGGCCTGTCTTTCATCGATCCAAACCGAGATTATCAAACCGGGCATCAGCGCGCCAAACGGTTAAATGTGGCCAGCGACATCGTTCGGCAAAGTGCCATCCCCTTGGTAATTTCCTCAAATCAGGCAAAGTCGGTTTCAGAACAACAGCTTGATTTAGCTTGGTTTGGTCGGGAAACGGCAAGTTTTGCCCTGCCCCATAAATATGCCGACCTGATACCGGGCGATATTGTTACCCTGACAGTGGGAGATGAAGCCCATGATTTTTTGCTTCAAGAAACAGAAACAGGTTTGCAAGGATTAAGTTGTCTGGCAGTAAAATTCTCCAAATCTTCTCTGGACCGAAATAGTTTGGCCGATAGTGGTCTTGTGCCCATACAACAAGTAGAACCCTTGGCCGTAAGTCAGTTGTTTCTACTCGATATACCAACAATAACGGGGGATAATGTATCATCGCCCATACTTTTCTGGTCGGCGGCGGCGGGTAAAGGAAAATGGAACGGGGCTGGCCTGTTCATTTCCAGAGACAATGATCAAACATACAGCCAACTTGATTTCTCAGCAGTTGATGTGGTGAGTGGGGTTGTGGAAAATATTTTGCCTGATGGACCAACCGCCTATTGGGATCATGCCAATGAACTAATGGTCCGCCTGGATAATCCAGACCATAACCTGTCCGGAGAAACCATGGATGCCGTACTTAATGGCGCCAATATCGCCTGGGTTGGCGGCGAAATTATCCAATTTCAACAGGCGGTTCTCGAGATCGATGGCCGTTTTCGTTTGAGTGGACTGCTTCGGGGTCGACGGGGGACGGAAAGAAATGTCAGTAGTCATGGCACCTCTGAGGCTTTTGTTCTTCTTGGTCATACGACCATAAGGTCGGCGGGAATGAATTTCTCGGATATTGGCCAAACCCACCAATATAAAGCCGTAACATCCGGGGGGCGTGTCGAGGATGCCTCACCCATGAATTATACTTACAGGGCGAAAATACTAAGGCCCTTTGCCCCGGTTCATGCACTAGGAGTGCGGGATAGTAACGGAACACTCACCCTGAAATGGATTAGACGTAGTCGCGTAGGCGGAGACTGGATGGACAATGCCGACGTTCCCTTGGGCGAGCTTTACGAGAAATATGATGTTGAGATATTAAATGGCACCACTGTTGTCCGAACACTAACTTCTGATGTCCCTGAAATATCTTATGCTGATAATCTTCAGATTGATGATTTTGGCACAACACAAGCAAATCTTGATATCCGTATCATGCAAATCAGTGACAGTGTGGGCCGTGGCTGGCCCTTAATAGTTAACAATATTTAAAGGTAACCGAAAATGACTATTCAAACTCCTCGGCTTAACACGCCCTATATCATTTCCACCCAGTCCCAAAAAGAAGTCACCCATAATATGGCGCTAAACATGCTGGACGCTCTTGTTCAGTCATCGGTGGAAAGCTCAATTCTTTCAGTTCCACCCCTATCGCCTACAGAGGGAAATTTGTGGCTGGTTGACAGTGTAGCCACTGGTGATTGGACTAGCCATGACAATGAACTGGCACAATTTATCGGTGGTATCTGGCAATTTTATCTGCCTTTTGAAGGTATGCTGGTCTGGCTGAAAGATGATGGCGTCATGGCACACTACTCATCAGGCCTATGGCAAAAAGGGGTCGTAACAGCCAACAGTATCGAGATTTCCGGACAGCAAATTATCGGCACACAACAGGCCGCCATCAGCGATGCAGCGGGCGGCGGAACCATAGATGCCGAAGCACGCACCGCCCTGAACAGTTTACTTGCCGCCTGTCGCGCACATGGGTTGATCTCGCCTTAACTAAAAAGATCGCCCAACTTCAGGGCAAGCCCCATATCACCGTCAATTTTAAGCTTGCCCATCATAAAGGCCATCTGTGGGTTTAAGGACCCATCAATCAGGCCTTCAAAATTTTCCTCACTGATAATCAATGTTACATCTGCTTCATTATCGTCATTGCTGACGGTTGGTGGCGTTGTTGAACCATCGATATAAATGGTGCCCTCACCCTGCAGGTCAATTTTAACTGTTTTTCCAGTGGCTTCCATTGATCCGGCTTTATCCCGTATTTCTGTAGTAATATCTTCTAGGCTCATTTGTTTTTCCTTTTTCTACCAGTGATTTCTGAGTTGTCGTAATGCTTTGAATATTTCCCTTGGTTCAGGATTAGTTGAAATTTTTGAATCCTCGCTTTTCAACTTATTAATGATGTCAGTATTAGTCAGTCTGAAGAAACTATTGATGCGCCGCTCGTCACCCATGGTTGTGATATAAGCATCATGAGGGTCCTGCCCCCGTAATTTTTCCAGCATGATGAGTGCTTGTTCATTGCCCGGTTCACGGTCCAGTGTGAATTCCAGATTATTGACAATATAATCATGTCCCGGAAAAATCCGTGTATGATCAGGAAGTTGGTCTAGCTGATCTGAAAAAGTATCATATAAAATATCTGGATCGCCGCCATTATGGCAATTTCCCGCTCCTGCATTAAACAGTGTATCACCACAAAAAAGCGCGGGCTGGTCCGTATTTGATAACAGGCACAGATGGCTCATGGTATGACCGGGGGTATCCATTACCCGAAGGCTAACTGTTGTACCGATATCGACCGTATCACCCGCTTTAAGTCCCACATCCACATTGCCTATTTTCGCCACAGCCCCATGGTGAGCATAGAGTTTTGCACCGGTTTTCTCACGCATTTCTTCGTTACCATCAATATGATCCCAATGTTCATGGGTGTTGAGAATTTTAGTGATATTCAGATCATGGCTTCCGGCTGCATCCAGACATTTTTTCACGTCCAGAGGGTCAATCACCAGAGCATCCCGTGTTTCGGGACAGGCGATCAGATAATGAAAATTCCTGAGCGGGTTATCGGCATATATCTGAAGTACGATCATAATAGTCCCTATGAGTTGACGTTATGACCATATTTAGTTGATGGTCCTGTGCTTCGGATTCTTTCGCGGGTAGTCAGAGGCCCATGATGTTCATTAACGGGCACAACCACACAATCCACAACCAGATTATTATCCATATCCTGTTTTGCCAGATCGAAGGCAGAGGTTAGACTGTCTGCATCAAAAGTGGACGCTTTTGATATATCTATGTCCCAGCGATTATCGCCCCCATCCTGAATGTAATAAACATTCAATCCACTCCGCAAATCATTAGCAGAAATTACATTTAAAGAAGTGCTCATTTTATGTCCTGATTATTTTTGCCATTGCCAAGTATATGGGGTGGTCTAAGCATAAAGCAAGTCGTGCATAGATTTCTTGAAAATTTATATAATATTGGAAAGCTTAATTAACAAATACGTTCAGCCGGCAAATGCAATGTTACCATGGTACCCTTATTTGGCGAACTGATAATCGAAACCGTGCCATCGTGCTTCTCGATAAGCTGTTTGACGAATGAAAGACCAAACCCAATTCCAACAGTAGGATTGGAATATATGTCTGATAGATGAGTGTCATGACAGAAAATTTTTGCTAACTGCTGAGATGACATACCTGAACCATTATCCTCGCAACATATCAGATAGTCTCCCCCACTGTCTTGGCGAGCGGATACAATGATTTTGCCTCCGGAAGGGGTAAATTTCAGGGCATTTTCCAAAAGGCTGTGAATAACCTGCTGCAGGCGTGACTTATCGCCAAATAAATTCGGGGGTTCCTTATCAACACGGCAAGAAAGATCCACACCAGCTTTTTTAGCATCGCCAGACACTTTTTTAAAACATTCTGAAATCATGCTTTCGATGGGGAAACTTGCTTCCTCAAGGGCGAATTCTGCTGTTTCAAGCTCCTTCAGTTCAAGCAGGTTATCGATTAATTGAAGTAGGTCTTTCCCTGCACCATGAATATCCTGTGCGTAACTCTTATAGGTCTCTTGTCCAATAGGTCCCATCATCTCCGACATGATGATCTCGGAATATCCCAATATTCCATTAAGGGGCGTTTTAAAATTATGATGCATGGCGGAAAGCAGATTTCTCTTTATTTCCTTTGCCGCATTATCCCGGTTGTTATGATCGCTATTATTTTCCCGTAGCACACAAATAAATCTGGAACTGTCATCTTCACAACTAAAAGGACGGATGGTCATATCTAAATCAAGAATTTTACCATTCTTGCTGGTCCAGGGGCAATAAAGGACAGCCGCCTGACGGCTGGTCAAGGCTTTCTCAATGACATGACGGTTTGGTCTGGACTGTGTTTCCGTCAGAAAATCATAAAGGTTTTGGCCGTATATTTCCTCTAACTGGTATCCGGTTACCAATTCAAAATGATGATTGATGTCCAGAATTACCGGTGGCTGATTATCATGCTGACGGGAAATAATGGCTATGGCATTGCTGACTTCATGAAATACGGAGTTAAACAATCCAAATTCTTTTTCATGACGAGAAGGCGCCATGATATCCGGGTCAGATATCTTTTTTCGCTCAGTAGTATGGTTGTCAAATAAAGAAGCATTCATTGCTTGAATACCCTACATTCCTATAGTCTAGCCAACATATAAAATCACGTCATGATCATTTTTATAATGATATTCGGACGAGATTCTTCCCGTAGATTCAAATCACTAGATGAATCATCCTCTAAATGATTCGCCGAATCAACTAAAAAATTAACCTTTTGTTAACTATTTTGGCAAGAGGGGTCTAATCCTTCACTTACTTTAGCTTGAATAGAAAATATGACCCCCCTTAAAAAGAGTCATATTTTATTGAAAAATTTCTGATAAGTACTTTAAGATAAAGAAAATTATTTGAAATTTGAGATTTTTAACCTCTAACCCATTGTCGCCGTAATCTGACAAGTCGCAGGACCGATCAGTACAACAAACAATGTGGGTAAAATAAACAAAATAAGTGGAATTGTCATGGTAGCAGGAAGTTTAGCCGCCTTTTCTTCCGCTTTCATCATGCGTTCGTTCCGGAATTCGGACGATAATACCCTCAGCGATTGCGCCAAAGGCGTACCATATTTTTCTGACTGAATAAGCGTTGCGGTCACCGACTGCACGGATGGCAAAAGTACACGCTGTGAAAGATTTGTCAGAGCCTGTCTCCGCTCCGGCAAAAAACCCAGTTCAATGGCAGTATAATTAAGCTCATCAGCCAATTCGGGGCCTGTTTGAGCCATTTCTTTAACCACTCTTAACAATGCAGAATCCAGTGTCAGGCCAGCTTCCGCACAGATCACCAACAAATCCAGCATATCAGGGAGCGCCCTTTGCATCTGTAAATTCCGTTTGACGGTAATATTTCTCAGTATAATTTCCGGCAAATAAGATGCAATAAGAACCGACGCGAGACAGGCCAATGTTTTCATCATCGGTTTTAGATCAAATGCGCCCATCCCGTATATAAGTATGACGGCAATTGTTCCGATCAAAATTGGCAGAATCAGTTTGAAGAACATAAAATATACCAGAGCGTCTTTTGAACGGTACCCACCCTGAAGCAGTTTCAGGCGAAATTTTTCGGCCTGTTCATTCTTCATCAGATTGAATTTATTCACCGTATTCTGCATGGCCCCCAAGTAGGATGCCTTTTGTAAAGTTGGTTTGCGTTTGGTAGGAGCGGAATATCCCCGCTTCAGATCCTGTCTGCGCTCCTGCAGATGTTTAACCCTGCCATGCATCGGGTCTTTAATGATCCCGCTGCTCCAGATAGCCAAAACCACCAGAAATGCTGACATGGCAGCAAGTACAGTTATGACATCTTCAATTGTTACGCCGTCAGGCAGGTAAGCTTCCATAGGTCAGACCTCGAAATTTATCATTTTTGATAGAATGAAAACACCAATACTCATCCAGACCGCAGCCCCTATCAGCCCAAGCTGTCCCCGTGGGTCGGTGAACATGACCGACATGTAATCATAATTCATTACAGAAAGCAGCCCACACATGAGGAATGGCAATGAGCCAATAATATAGGCACTGGCTTTACCTTCCGAGATCATAGCTTTGATCTTGAGTTTTAACCTGGTGCGCCCTCTGAGAATTTCGGATAAATTAATCAGGGTCTCCGTAAGATTGCCACCCGTTTCCTGCTGAACGGATAAGCTGATAACAAAAAACTTGAAATCAGGGGTATCAAGACGCTTTGCTGTCGCCCATAGTGCTTCATCCATGGTTTTACCCAACCTGATCTCATCAGTAATTTTTCCGAATTCTGTGGAAATAGGCGCCTGCATCTCCCGCGAGACCGCATAAATTGATTCTGTTATCGGCAGACCCGCACGCAAACCCCTAACAATAAGATCAATGGCCTCCGGAAACTGTTCTGTAAATTTCTTCAACCGTTTATTAATCACTCTATTGATATAGGCATGCGGCAAGAATAATCCGGCAAACACGCCAACCATAATCGCGGGCAAAGGGGAAAGGCCAACGAATATTTTCATTACAAGCCCTACGATTATAGCTATCATCACTGTAACCATAACATATTTCATAAAAGTGATGTCCTTACCAGTCTTATTCAGACGTAATCTCAATTCATCGGGTTTGGGAACAAAACGATCAATTAGTGAGGTTTCTTTTTTCACAAAAAGAGCCTTTTTGGCATGCTCCTTGGCAAGGTTTTTATTATTTCCATGACGAACTTTGATCTTATCAAGTCTTTTGCCGATAACCTTATTATTATTGCCTAACAATCCCGCCGCCGCAGCAAGGGTGCCTAACAGAACAACAACACAGATAAATATACCTGCGATTACGATGGTTGGGTTGGTAACGTCCATAATTTTCCTATAAGGCCTCCATCAGTGCTTTGTCTAAACCAAAATAGGCCGCTTTTTCCATGAAATACGGACGGACCCCTGTGGACTTGAAACGGCCCTCCAGGTTTCCGTCTGCATCCTCTCCGGTAAATTCATAAATAAATAAATCCTGCGTGGTAATTATATCACCTTCCATGCCGACAACTTCAGTAATAGAAGCACAACGACGACCTCCATCACGCATTCTGGAAACCTGAACCACAAGATCCACGGCACCGGCGATCTGTTCCCGAACGGCTTTTTGCGGCAATTTCAAATCGGCCATACCGATCATATTTTCCATACGTGTCAGGGCCTCACGGGTATTATTGGCATGAAGCGTACACATGGAGCCATCATGGCCTGTATTCATGGCCTGAAGCACATCAAAGGCCTCTGCCCCACGAACCTCACCCAAAATAATACGGTCCGGACGCATACGCAGCGAGTTCTTCACAAGATCGCGCATACTGATCTCGCCTTTTCCTTCAAGGTTAGGTGGGCGTGTTTCCAACCTGACCACATGGGGCTGTTGCATTTGCAGCTCAGCCGTATCCTCAATGGTCACCACCCGCTCACCAACATCAATCATGCGCGACAAAGCGTTAAGCATGGTGGTTTTCCCGGAACCCGTACCGCCGGAAATAAGAATATTCAATCGGCAAGCCCCGGCTATTTTAAGCACCGTTCCCATGTCATGGGACATACTCTTCCAGTCAATCATATGATCCAGCGTAATCTTCTGCTTGGCAAACTTACGAATGGAAATGGACGCACCATCAAGGGCCAGCGGTGGAATAATGATATTCACGCGACTGCCATCCATAAGCCGCGCATCACAAAGCGGCGTAGATTCATCGACCCTGCGCCCCACGGCGGTCACAATCCGGGTACATATATTCATCAGATGCTGATTATCCCGGAATGTTACATCAGATAGCCTTAGTTTGCCGCTTTCTTCAATATAAACCTGTTTGGGGCCATTGACCATAATCTCGGTAATTTCTTCATTATCCAAGAGGGGTTCCAGAGGACCTAGCCCCAGCATATCATGGAGCAACATATTGACCAGGTCACGTTGCTCGCGCAAATTCAGGTTAATTTTTTCCTGAGCCATCAACTCATTGACGGCTTCACTTACCTGTTCCGCAAGCTCGGACCGGTCCATCTCGTTGGCGGCAGAAGCGTCGATATATTCCAGCAACAGGGGTTGCAGGCGGTCTTTGGCATCCATGATGCTGTCTTGACTGACTTGCTGCTTCTTTTCATTGGTTTGTTTCTGGGCTTTTTTATGTTTCCGAACGACGTTGACATCTTCTTCAGGAATATCTTCTTTTGGTTTATCGCTTGCTGCGTTCAGAATATCGTCCAAAAGCACTGTAATAAGGTCGCGGCGTTCAAGCTCATTTAATTCCATCCGGTGGCGTTTGGTTTCTTCCTCAATGATGCCTTCGATAAAAGCAGAAATATCGCTATGATCCATTTCCTTGGCTTGGGCCGGATCCATTTTTTCTATCATTACAGATTCGATAAGCTCGTAAGCTTTGTCTACGATTCCCGCATCAGACACAACATGACCGTCCAAGGCAGCAGCAGGTGCCTTGGGTGCTTCATGTGATGTTGCAAGTTGCCCTTTACCAAAACTGTTCGGTTTACGAACTTTTTTTGCTATTAGGGTTGATTTGCCCTCAAGATGTGTTTTTCTACCAAAAGCGGGTTTCATTTTTTCTCACGATTTTACGATGTAAATTACTTTCTGGGTTAACTCTTTTTCTGTTTATTTCTTGGGTCCAGTTGTCAATTTTTTCCAAAATGATTCTTTAGAGTTTTCTGATTTATCGCCCGTAATATACGTACTGATAACCTTGATAGCCTTGACAACTTTGCTCAATTTAGCAGCCTGAGGCAGTGGTTTGCCAGCGCGGGAAACCTGTATCATCAGTTTTGGATCAAAGGGAATTTCCCAATCAACCTCACGTTCAATGGAGGCTTCAAAATCCTTCTTATCGACTTCAACCATGCCGGCACCGGCAACCTTATTCAGAACAACCTTGATATTTGTACCCGGTGCAACGGTTTTGCATAATGCTAAAAAGCGAATAACGTCACGCGCCGAAGCCAGTGTTAGATCAGAGACCAAAATAATTTCATCTGCTTCTGATAGCATCAAGGGGTATTCTGCTGCCATATTTCGCGGAAGATCCATAATAACGTAATTAAAATTATGCTTCAGTTCCGACAACAAATGGCTCATTGCTGATGGGTCGGTATAAGTAGGATCATTCAAAGAAGCTTCAGACCCCAAAATTGACAGATTTTCACTTTGGCGTATCATGGCACGCTCAATGAACAGCCCGTCAATACGGCTTGGGTTTTCCAGAGCATCACACAAGCCACGCCCCGGCTCCAGATCAAATGTCAACGCATCTGTACCGAAATAAATATCCATATCAAGAATAGCTGTATTACGGTTCATGTCATTGGCGATGATCCAGGCGCAGCTACTGGCCAATGTACTGGCACCAACCCCACCCCTCATGCCAACGATGGCAATCAGCTTATCTGTTTCGCTCTCAGTTACCTGAACTTCTGGCTCAACTGACATTCGCAGGGTGTTTTCTGCTGTCAGAATACATTCCCTTATTTGATCCGTTGTTACTGGCTTAACCAGATACTCCTGCACACCTGAATTAATCAGTTCACGATAGAGGCCAACATCATTCTTCTTTCCGATCGCAATCACCATTGTGCCCGGTTCACACACTTCGGCAAGTGCATTCATATCATCCATAGGTTCTTTAGATTTTGACAAATCAACAAACAAGAATTTGGGGGGTGTGGCTGTCGCCAACGTTCTGATAGCATTTTCAATACCACCCTTTTTAATCAGAGACGGTGCCCATTCCCGTTCATTGAGAACAGGTAGTAGAGCCTGTGTTATTTCATCATCACAGACGTAGGCCTCGAATTCATCTTCGACAGTTTCATTATTTTTCAGCAGTGAAGCGATGCTCATGATCTATTCCTGTTATTTGCTACTTTTTTTAGAATTTTTGGACAATTTTGTGGGTTTCTTTGTTCTAAAGGTAAGGACGGCCTTCGCTGCACTTTCCGTATCTATCGCACCCGTAGTCGCACCGGTTATCAAATCACGTGGATTGGCAACCATAAGTCCCAGATTTGCCTGATTAGCACAGCCAATTTCCGGCAGGCTGGCATTACCATAATTGCCTGTGGACGGTTGCGACCAGTTACCGCATGTGGGCGGAGTAACCACATAGCGAGAAATCAGAAACCGCGCCTGGTCCGCCTCTGGACTCATACCATATGGGGTCACTTCAGCGGACAGATGTAATCCACGCCCTTTCAAATATTCTGCCATGTAAGCCATTCTTTTTTGGCTCATTTCAGACAGGCTACCATCTCTGTTCAGGGGGAAATCCATGCTCAGTTCATCGCCGTAGGATACATCACTTCGCATCATAAACCTGTCCAGATTTGCAATGCTCTCACCGGACAGAGTTGCACTATCCGAAGCAAAAGTAACCATCAATGGTATTTTGACCATTTGTACTTCATTCCGTTTCTGGTTGTCGCCGTCGGCGAAATTTGCCGCGCCACTGCAACTGGCAAGCACCAGACAGGCCATAACAGAAATATAATTCATAACTTTTTTCATCAATATTTTTTTCATTATCTTTCTTCCCTAATCCAGAATGAAGCCAGCTGCACTTTTCAGCTTGTGTCCGCCTTTACCTTGCACGGGAGGGGGCATGTCTGTTTTTTTAGTGGCATATGACTGACCCTTGACATAACGGTCATAATCATTGGGCACCTGAAAACCATCAGTGGGCAACGGCATGGTTCCACCATTATGAGGCTCCACAATGTAAGGCGTTACAATGATAACCAGTTCCGTTTCCTGACGTCTAAATTCGCTGGATCTGAACAAAGCACCGAGAATCGGTATGTCACCGAGCCAAGGGAATTTCTCTAGATCATGGGTGACGCTGTTTTGAAGCAACCCGGCAATGGCAAAACTCTGGCCACTTCCCAGCTCAACGCTTGTTTCAACCCGCCGTGTGCTCAGGGCCGGAATATTAAATCCCTGAAGGGTAATAGCACCGTTTGAAGACAGCTGACTGACTTCCGGTTTAATACGCATATTGATCTGGCCATTGCCCAGAACCACCGGTGTAAATTCCAGGGAAACCCCGAATTCCTTAAATTCAATAACCACCTGACCATCATCAAGTGTCGGTACCGGATATTCACCACCGGCTAGAAAATAAGCTGGTTCCCCAGACTGGGTTGTTAGATTTGGTTCCGCAAGAATGGATAGGACGCCTTCTGTTTCCAAGGCATCAATAATAAAATTAATATCGAAGTTGCCCGCAGTAAAACCACTAAACAAGCTGTTTATACCACGCCCCTGAACTGCAAATTCTTTAATCAGGCTGTTAGGAAGACCGGTTGGGTCTGGTATTAAATTAACCACATTGGCACCTTGAACCATACCAATGGCTGTGCTGCCGCTGGCAAAAAGATTTTCCCAGTTAAAACCAAGTTTCTTTTTAGTATCACGACCAATTTCAGCGATTCTAACACGCAGGTTAACCTGAACCGGCGTAGCAATCTCAAGCTTGTTAATGATAGTGCTTTTCTTACCAATGAATTCTTCCGCCATACGACGGGCATCTTCTGCCTCAACGGCACTATCGACATTGCCCGTCAGAACGAGCAGACCTTCATAGGATTTGACCTGAATACTGGCATCAGGAATGACATGATTAAGGGCCGCTTCAAGACTACCGAGGTTATGATTGACAGAAATAGTTCCTTCATAAATCACCCTGTCATCTTCGGTAACCGCATAAAGATTGGTTTCACCTTGACTTTTACCATAGATATATACCAGCGTTGGTGACTTAACCTGCAGGTCGGCAATGCTGGAATTGGCAACAAAAACATTATGAACCGGTTCTTTAAACCTTATTAAAGTACCTTTGCCAACTTCAATACTTTGCTTTTCCTGTTCTTTAGCTGCCACAGTGTTCGTCATTGAAAATGACAGCACAGGCAGAGCTAAGGCCACTATAAAGAAGCATTTCACCCATTTTTCGAGAGTATGGAATAATATTTGTACCAAATTATTTATCATTGGTCTGTTCCCTCTGTGTCTTCTCCACTTTCATCATTTTCCTCTGAGTTAAGTGCATTGTTCAGTAGTTTATTAAAGTCAACTTTATTGCTTTTTGCTTTTTTCAGACCACCGCGAAAAACGTTAACGGTATAATTCTTACCGCCGGAACCACTTGAACCGGAAAGTTGTTTGCTAACGTCACTGTCCCAGGTATATGTCTGCTTGTCTGCAGCTGCCTGCTGTGTATTTTCATCTTCGCTTTTACCCAAACTTCTTAGAATCAGGGTTAACTCACCCATATTTTTTATTAATGAGATTTTTTCCGCATCTTTTGGCGACACTTCCAGCGTTGCCGTTTTCCCGATCGAAGGGGTATGCGTGGGGTTATCGGTACTCTGATTTATGGCCAGAACCCGAATGTTCCTCAATACTGTTTCGCTCACGCGGGCCTTCTTTCGGTCTTTATTTTCAATTTCAATCTGATGGGTAAGCAGGATGTCTACACGGTCACCCGGAAAGACAAAACCCGCATTGCCGGTCGTCGCGGTAATACGCACGGATATGGCCCGCATACCAGAAGGCAAAACGGCTGACATGAACCCTCTGTTTCCGGGTTTTACCAGGCGCGTATCCAAAATCGGCTCACCGGAAGAAATGGGATAAACTGAAACGGCCCCGACCAGAGATTCTATATTAATTTCAGAGTCTTGCTGAATATATCTATCATGAACAGTTTCATCCGGCCAGGATTGCCAAACCATATCTTCACGCTTAATAAAGTGACCAACAGGCATATTAATTGCCGCCACCAAAATTTTCATTTTAGAGTCTACAACCTGAACAACCACTTGTTGCTCGCCCGGCTCTGGTGGTGTGCTAACAAGGTTTCTGGCAAGCATAGCTGTCACCCCTGCAATCAGCAATGCAATCCCAATCAGTACGACGCTTCTTATATTTATATTCATTTATACAATCCTTGTTTTACGGTCCTTAAGCCGCCCTATAATCAAATGTGGTAAATAACTGATAAGCCACATAAAGTCCGCCGATAGCGATACCGACACCATAAGGAACCGCGCTATCCATCTTTTCTGCCACGGAGAGGTTTATATTTACTGAAGATTTGTAATATTTTGACTCTTTTATGCGATTTCTGACAATAATTGCCGCCGCAAACAAGCCACCAATCACAGAAGTGATAAGCAAATAGTTTAATACATGGGCTGTGCCGGCCCAAAGCGCGACGGCAGGAATTAATTTCACATCCCCGCCCCCCATAATATTGAGCGCGAAAAATCCGACACAGACAATAAATATAACGGCTGCGATCCCCAGAGAGATCACAATATCCATCATGGGCAAGCCATTACCATCCATATATGTTGCGAAAAGATAAATCGGATATAGCAATGCTGTTGCGATGCAAAGTCTGTTGGATAGGGTAAGGCTTACCAAATCAGTATAAGCAGCCCAACCCATGAGCAAAGAAAATAAAAAAAGCGTTACTATAGTTAACAAAACTGTGGTTTCCATCTATTTGAGAATAGTATTTATTTTGAAAATATAGAGAAAAGATGTTTTTTTCGTTAACCATGTTCAATTTACTGGTTACCCATATTTATATAGGGCGTAACATCGAATGAAGGGTATTTGTTGCCCTACGTTATATGGCAATATCAATCTGTTAAGCCTGAGGTACAGTCTGCAAAAAAGCAAGATGGTTAACAGGGGTTTTATACCGCAAGGAAGTTTAACGTTCAGTCATTCCGCCATAGCGCTGGTAATACTTGTGAAACTATCTGTAAATACAGTTTGGAAAGTACTGCTCATGGCAGTAATAGCTCCCGCAGATGCAAGGAAAACCAACGCGGCAATCAAGGCATATTCTACTGCTGTTGCCCCGGCCTCACTCGAAAGAATTTTTTTGACAATTTTTCTACTCATGATCACAACCCTCACCGTGAAAATGAAAACAGAGGCATTGAACGTTTTATCCAAGGCCTCTGTTTAAAATTAATTATGTCATCATAACGATGTTATATTATGGTGTGCTTGCACCAGCAAGGCTGCTGTTGATTGATGTGAATGTAGTATTCAGCTGTCCACCAACCTGTCCGAGAACAGTAATAATTGCAACGGCGATCAAAGCAGCAATCAGACCATATTCAATAGCAGTCGCGCCTTTTTCCGATTTACGTAGTTTAGTAAAAAATTTTCTCATTTCTAAATCTCCTATGTGTCGTATTAAATAGTTACTCAAAGCCGAAATTGTGATCCTAATATGCATGGCACATATGAATAAAAGGTTAATATGAATTAGAAATTCTTTTTTAATTACATATAGTTATAAGATTAATATTAATGAAATTTTAACTAAGTCTTCATGATCAGGCTACATCAAAATTGTCTAAAATTAGATGTAAATTATTGCGATACAGGCAACCCAAGTATTCTGATAAGTAGCAAAAAAGGGAAAAAGCAAGTGATTCAGCAGCTTATGAGGCCGGATCATGATTGCTGAGGGTGAGTACTAAATGCGTGATATAGCCGTGCGCAGTATGAATTAATATATCCCCACCGATCATATGAGCCAGGCTTTGTGCGATGGATAAACCAAAGCCAGAAGATATTTTAGGCTCGTATTTTACGTCACTCGGGGCTATATTTTTTTGCTCGTCAGGTTCTGTTTTAAGCCTTTGGAACATTTTTGTTGCGTCTTTTTCAGCAATTTTGAACCCAATAACGGGCAATTCGATTCGTACCTGAGCATTACTATTAATGAGAACAGATGGGCTTATCGTCTCGCCCCCTGTGGCTCTTTTGATGATACTGGCATACATTTTGGTTAAACATAGTTCGACACTTTGTTTGTCATTATACAGAATGACATCAATATTATTATCGTTATCCATCATTTGGACATTATTCTCGACCGCCATAGCTTCAACATTTTCCTGACAGTTTTTCAAAACCGATTTCAGAGAAAATGATTCAGGCGTAATCTGCATCAGCCCGGCTTCCAGTTTGGCTGAATCCAAAACGTCATTAACGGCCTCTTTCAATTGTACCGCTGCGGTTAGAATATTTTTGATATTCTGATGATATTGTTGGTTCACGGGTCCCCATGTTTCCATATCGATCATTTCTGAAAAGCCAATGATCGCGTTTAAAGGAGTCCTGAATTCGTGAGAAAGGTTATGCAGCAACTCTTCAGCGTCTCCCTCGTTACTGTTGCCCTGCGCTACCTTTTCTTCCTGGCTATAGACGGTTTGTGGTGAACTATCTTGCGCAACAGCTTTTAAGGCCTGTGTGGTAATATAGTCTTCTAATGCCTCCTCCTGATGGCCAGCTTTCTCAGAAACTTCTGTTATGGCATCGGCTACCGACAATTGTTCTTCACTCGTCTGGGCACAGGCACTGCCGCGAAATCCGGTAAAACGTCCGGTATGGATATCAAATATGGCGATGGCACTAATGTACCAAAGATTCTTTTCCTCATTTTGTGAGGAAATATAAAAAGGAACATTGCGAAAAGATGAGCGATGTTCAAACAAAGATTCAAACGACCTTCCCGCCTGATCAACATCATTACCCGTTTCCGGCATCGCGCACAGGGAAATAAAATCCTCCCCAATAAGAGCGGGGGCTGTCTGTCCAAAGACAAGAAAGGCTTCTTCTGATATAAAGCTGAGGTGGCCGGTTCTATCCACTTCCCAAAACCAGTCGGCAACAGTTCGGACAAATTCACGCTGCCTGTTGGTTTCGCTACGTGCTTTTTGCACCTGTTGCCAGATATCATCATCCATGTCCGCAGACGTTTCTGCCATTTGAAGAGTGCTGTCTGGTTGAGGGTTGCCTCTACCCGGTAAGGCCGCATCATTGGCCGCAATGTCCGTTGGGAAAATATTCCCGTTATCTTTATAGGGTATGTCATGGGGGCGAAGACGTTCCACCATAGCCTTTTCAAATGGGCTTTTGGCATTCGTTTCTATATTCGTTTCTGGCGGTGGATTTAAGGTTGTCGGCCCGGATATACTTTCATTGCCATCCTGATGTTCCGAGAATTCCACCGGAACCACAGGAGAGAAATTTTCTGTTGATTTGCGCACCTCTTCAACAGCAGGAGAAGTGACTGCCCCCTGATCAGGGTAGCTATCGTGCATCTTCTGTGCCCGTAACAACTCCAGAATATTTGCCGTTGTTTCCTCATCCATCTCCGGGATAGAATCTTCCGCCTGTTTGTCGAGTTCATTCAGGCTGTATTTCAGCTTTGAGCTCTCTGACAGCGCATAGGCTTTTTCCAATTCATGTCGAACCAGCGGGGATAGACCAAACCGTCGGGAAATATGAATTCTGTGGGCTTCTGTGCCATAGCGGATGATATGGATCAATTTCTCATCCGGCAGATTTGCTTTCTCAAGCAACTGGCCTGATACCTCAACCACATCTTCACACATGATATTAATGAGTTCCTCAGGTGGGTCGGTCAAATCATAGAGTGCTACCGCGACCTCCATTCGGGCAGATAAATCTACCTGTTCCAGAAGTTCTTTTAATATCTCCGTGAGCATCCGCACCTGAACAGCAGATGCCATTGGTCTTCTCTGAAGGAAAAGATCGCTGATATGTGAAAATAAAAGGGTTCGACTATGTTCGGATCCATCCTGCGCGAGCGCAATCAGATTACGAATCCTGTCATCAAACTGGGCTCTTTTCTGCACTCTGTCCCTTTCCCCAGCCTACTAAAACGTAATCTTAAAGATCGTAATCGTTTTATACTTTAGCTTACAAATAAAAATAATGCTCTCCACTTGAAAAGATATCTTTTTTTTAGCCTGAAAGCCAGTTAAAAGATTGGTTAGGCCATAAGAGGAAGTTATATATTTCACATTAATATCACGTAAACGTGTATTTTATTGTGTAAATTAGTTAATTTATAATATAATCTGTCACAGTTAAGATATTTTATTTCGGAATATTTTGTTTCGGAGATTGATTTCTTAAATGTGAGAATAAAAATAATAGAAAAGTAAGCGTCAAGGAACGGACCGAATGCATCGTGTAAAACTAGATGATATTGATTGTCGTATTTTAGAGAATCTTCAGGAAGATGGTCGAATTACCAATGTTGACCTGGCAGAAAATGTGGGCATTACGGCACCACCATGTCTGCGCCGGGTCCGGGCACTGGAAGAGGCCGGATATATCCGGGGTTACCATGCGGACCTTGATGCCGAGGCCATGGGATTCGGTCTGACCGTATTTGCCATGGTTGGACTACACAGTCAGGCGGAAAGTGACCTTCAGGCATTTGAGGCTCTGGTCACTGAATGGCCGTTGGTCCGCGAGACTTATATGCTCAATGGGGAAATTGATTTTATTTTAAAAATAGTTGCCCGCGATCTGGCACAGTTTCAGAGTTTTCTAACCACAAAACTAACCCCTGCCCCCAATGTGGACAGCGTAAAGACGTCCCTCAGCATCCGTTGTGCCAAGAAACTGCACGGCATACCGGTTAGTACTATTGAGGAATAACGCTCAAAATTTCAACTATTTGAGGAATTAGACGAATTCTACTTTAGTAATTTCGTAGTAGGTTTCACCGCGCGGGGTTTTTACTTCTACTTCATCTCCGATTTTGCGGCCAATCAGTGCGCGGCCAATGGGCGAAATATACGATATTTTTCCCGCCGATACATCAACTTCATCGACGCCAACGATCTGATATTTAACAATTTTATCATCTTCATCGGCCATACTTACCGTCGCGGCAAAAACAACTTTATCGCCGGAAAGGTCGCTGGGATCAATGACTTCCGAGCGGCTTACCTTGCCTTCAATGTCATTGATACGTGATTCGATAAAACCCTGCTGTTCCTTGGCTGCGTGATATTCCGCATTCTCGGACAGGTCACCATGCGCCCGTGCTTCTTCGATCGCCTTGATCACCGCCGGGCGTTGTTCATGCTTTAATATTTTCAATTCCGCTTCCAGCCTCTGGTGGCCTTCTGCTGTCATCGGTACTTTTTCAACCATTTTGTAATTTTTCTATTTTTAACAATAAAAAACTTCACATACTCTGCCCTTTGACAAAGTATATCATTGCATCGTCAATCACTGAAAGACTCTCTACTCAAATACATAAGATTGAAGGGGTTTAACTTCAAGTGAGCTGGATTTCAAGACTTTTATTGCCTCCATGGCAGAAATAGCCCCCCTTGTGGTGGTATAATAAGGGATATTATGGGTTAATGCTGTCCGCCGAAGCTCATAACTGTCCGTAATGGACTGGGCACCCTGTGTGGTATTGAAAATCAGCTGGACATCGCCATTCTTGATGGCATCCACGATATGCGGGCGACCTTCCAGAACCTTGTGAATTTTCGATACATCCAAACCTTCACCTTGTAAATACTCAGCGGTGCCACCAGTCGCGATGACTTTATATCCCATATCCAACAAGTCCCGGGCCGGTTCAACCATTTTTTGCTTATCATCATTCTTCACTGAAATAAACACGGTACCACTCAGCGGCAAATGGGTTCCTGCGGCTATCTGGGACTTGAGGAATGCCCTGGCAAAGGTATCATCCAGACCGATCACCTCACCCGTGGACCGCATTTCAGGGCCAAGCAGAACATCCACATCGGGAAAGCGGTTAAAGGGCATCACGGCCTCTTTCACAGCCACATGATTTGGCTTGGCGGAGGGGAAATTAAAGCTTGACAATTTCTCACCGGCCATCAGGCGGGCCGCCCATTTTGCGATTGGTGCGCCAATGGCTTTAGCGACGAATGGCACGGTCCGGCTGGCACGGGGATTGACCTCAATCAGATAAACCACATCATCCTTGACCGCAAACTGAACATTCATTAACCCCTTGATATTCAAGGCAAGTGCCAGTTGTTCTGTCTGTTTGCTAATATCCGCTATTACACTATCTTTCAGGGAAAAAGGCGGCAGTGAGCAGGCACTATCCCCGGAATGAATTCCGGCTTCCTCAATATGCTGCATAATGGCTGCCACATGGACTTTTGTCCCATCACTTAGCGCATCCACATCCACTTCGGTTGCCCCACCAAGATAACGGTCGATAAGGACCGGACTATCCCATGATACCGATACCGCCTCTGTCATATAGCGTTCCAAGGACACGGTGTCATAGACAATTTCCATGGCCCGCCCACCCAGAACATAGCTTGGCCGGATCAGAATTGGATAGCCAATTTCCTCAGCAATTTTAACCGCCTCTTCCGTCGTGGTGGCAAGGCCGTTATCTGGCTGCAACAGGTTAAGCTCATGAACCAGATTCTGAAATCTTTCCCGATCTTCCGCCAGATCAATAGCATCCGGTGAGGTACCCAATATTGGGATATTGGCATCCTGCAACGCATGGGATAATTTAAGCGGTGTCTGACCACCAAACTGCACTATCACGCCGACAACGGTACCATTTCTTTGTTCCCGCCGGATCAGCTCAATGGTGTCTTCTGCAGTCAGAGGCTCAAAATAAAGACGGTCTGAGGTATCATAATCGGTGGAAACCGTTTCCGGATTACAATTGACCATAATTGTCTCGTATCCCTGTTCGCTGAGCGAGAAAGCCGCATGGCAACAGCAATAGTCAAATTCGATTCCCTGTCCGATTCGGTTAGGGCCACCACCCAGGATAATAATCTTTTTGCTATCTGTCGGATTAGATTCACATTCTGCATATCCGCCCGCATCCCGCTCGTAAGTGGAATACATATAGGGGGTCTTGGCTTCAAATTCTGCGGCACAGGTATCAACCCGCTTGAAAACAGGATGCAAATCCAGTTTTTCCCGCAAGGCTGCAACATAACTTTCCTTTTCCCCGGCCAGCTCCGCAAGGCGCGCATCGGAAAATCCATGTGCTTTCAGTCGGCCCAGCTCAAATCGATTGTCGGGCAGACCATCCTGCCTTATGGCAAGTTCAGCATTGGTGATGAGCTTGATCTGCGCTATGAACCACGGATCATATTTGGCAATATCGTGAATTTCCTGCTCACTAATACCAAGGCGCAAAGCCTGTGCCATAACAAGCAAGCGATCATCGGTCGGGTTGGCCAGAGCCGCCCGGATGGCGTTAGTATCACCATGTTCGGGATCATAGCCCGGAATATCCACTTCATTCAGTCCCGTCAGACCTGTCTCCATGGACCGCAGGGCCTTTTGTAGAGATTCTGTAAAGCTACGACCAATGGACATGGCCTCACCCACTGATTTCATAGCTGTAGTCAATGTGGGCTTGCTGCCCGGAAATTTCTCAAAAGTGAATCGTGGTATTTTGGTGACCACATAATCTATAGTTGGCTCAAAAGACACGGGTGTTGCACCGGTAATATCATTTTCCAGCTCATCCAACGTGTAGCCAACGGCAAGTTTGGCGGCGACCTTGGCGATAGGAAAGCCCGTGGCTTTGGACGCCAGAGCCGAAGAACGACTGACCCGTGGGTTCATCTCGATGACAATCAGCTCGCCATTCTCCGGATTAACCGCAAACTGCACGTTTGACCCGCCGGTTTCCACACCAATCTCACGCAGTACCGCAATCGATGCATTACGCATGATCTGATATTCTTTATCTGTCAGCGTCAGGGCTGGTGCTACGGTGATACTGTCGCCGGTATGGATACCCATGGGGTCCAGATTTTCAATGGAACAGATAATGATACAATTGTCAGCCTTGTCGCGGACAACTTCCATTTCATATTCTTTCCAGCCCAGAACCGACTGTTCAACCAACACCTCACCCACGGGGGATGCATCAATACCGCCCAGAACAATCTGCTCATATTCCTCCCGGTTATAAGCAATACCGCCGCCAGTTCCGCCCATGGTAAAACTGGGCCGGATGATGCTGGGCAATTTTATATAGTCCAGCGCATCAAGGGCTTCTTCCAGTGATTTTACCACCCGGCTGCGCGGTGTGCCTAAACCGAGCCTGTCCATGGCATCACGAAACAGCAATCTGTCTTCGGCCATGTTGATGGCATCCTCATCGGCCCCAATCAGCTCAACATTATATTTTTCCAGTATACCTTGTTTTGACAGTTCCAGCGCCGTATTCAGTCCTGTCTGCCCACCCATGGTCGGCAGCACCGCATCGGGGCGTTCTCTGGCGATGATTTTTTCAACAAATTCCGCTGTGATCGGCTCCACATAGGTGGCATCAGCGACATCGGGGTCGGTCATGATGGTCGCCGGATTGCTATTGACCAATATCACCCGATAGCCTTCTTCTTTAAGGGCCTTACAGGCCTGAGTACCGGAATAATCAAATTCGCAGGCCTGACCAATGATGATCGGGCCAGCCCCGATGATGAGAATGGATTGTATGTCAGTACGTTTTGGCATTGTTCTCAATCATTTCCATAAAGCGGTCAAAAAGATAATGGCTGTCTTGGGGGCCGGGGCTGGCTTCGGGATGATGCTGAACGGAAAAAACGGGCTTATCCTTCAGTTCAAATCCACAAAGCGTCTTATCAAACAAAGAAATATGGCTGATTTTCGCGCTATCCGGCAAGCTGCCCTTATCAACCATAAACCCGTGGTTCATGGAGGTAATCTCTACCTTGTCCGTATTATAATCCATCACCGGATGGTTCGCACCGCGATGGCCCTGATGCATCTTTTGCGTTTTGGCCCCTATGGCCAGTGCCAGCATCTGATAGCCCAGACATATCCCGAATAAGGGTATATCGCTTTTCAGCAGGTCCTGAATAACCGGAATGGCATATTCGCCCGTCGCCGCCGGGTCACCCGGCCCGTTGGACAGAAAGATTCCGTCCGGCTTATGGGACAGAATTTGATCAGCCGTGGCGGTGGCGGGTACTATAGTTATTTTTACGCCTGTAGAAGCAAGGCACCGCAAAATATTCCGCTTAATCCCGTAATCAACGGCAACCACATGAGCCTTTGGCGCATCCAGTTTTTTATACCCATTTTCCAAAGTCCAACGGACTTCATCCCACGTATATGTTTGCGTACAGGAGACTTCTTTGGCAAGATCCATACCCTCAAGCCCCGGCCAATTGCGGGCCTTTTCAATCAGGGCTGGAATATCAAACTTTCCGTCCGGGTTATGGCTGATCACCCCGTTAGGTGCCCCATTCTCGCGGATATAACGTGTCAGCCGCCGGGTATCGACACCACATATTCCCACCAGTCCCTGTTGCAGACACCAATCATTCAAATGGCTTTCACTGCGAAAATTTGATGGTGCGGTAATGCCTTCCCGTATCACCAGCCCGCGTGCCGCAGGGGTCGTGCTTTCAAGATCTTGCTCATTAACACCAACATTGCCGATATGGGGAAAGGTAAAGGTAATGATCTGTCCGGCATAGGAGGGGTCGGTTAATATTTCCTGATAACCGGTTATTGAAGTATTGAAACAAATCTCGCCCACAATATCTTTTATGGTACCAATACCATGGCCCCAGAAAATACTGCCGTCCTCCAGGACCAGAGCGGCTGTTATGTCCTTGTGCGGTGGGGTATGGTCTATATTTTTTTCAATCATAATAGTTTTTTCGCAATCGGGTCCATAATATCAAACTATAACAGCCCTGAGCCCTGACGTAAATTGAGCGGAACATAAGTGAAGTGTACCCAGAGGTCAAGCGAATCTTTAAGAAAAAAAAGTCTTTATTATCAATAACTTACAGGATAATTATCTATTGCAATCTGCCCCCGTTTGCGGTAGAGTCTCTGCTTCCTAAAAGTAACGACCATGGGTAATCATGTCATATGGTCAGCATTTTTATGAAAAAGGATGTGATAACAATATGTTGCGTGATCAGCTTACCGCCGCCATGAAGCAAGCGATGAGAGATAAGGACAAACGTCGCCTGACGACTATCCGACTCATTCTGGCTGCCATCAAAGACAGGGACATTGCCTCCCGTACAGATAAGAAAGCCTCCGGGGGAGATGAAGATTCCGTCGTACTCGAAATTCTGGCAAAAATGATCAAACAACGTAAAGAAAGTTTCGTGGTTTACGAGGAAGCGGGGCGTCTGGAACTTGCCCAGCAGGAGCAGAATGAAATAGAAATTATTTCGGAATTCCAGCCAAGACAGATGCCGGATGATGAAATAGCGGCAGCAGTCAAGGCTACCATTGCTGAAACAGAGGCTTCCGGCCTGAAAGATATTGGCAAGATAATGGCCAGCCTGAAGGGCAAATATGCCGGACAGATGGATTTTTCAAGAGCCAGCGCCATAGCCCGTTCTGAACTTTCTTAATTTTACCTGAATTTTCCGCCTATGGAGTGATGAGAATTTATGGGGTTTACACCTGATTTTCTGGATGAATTAAGAAACCGGATTCCGGTCAGCGATGTGGTTGGCCGACGTGTCAAACTGGTACGCAAGGGTCGTGAACATAACGGCCTTTGTCCTTTCCATAATGAAAAAACACCTTCCTTCACCGTCAATGATGACAAGGGATTCTACCATTGCTTTGGGTGCGGGGCTCACGGAGATGTCATCAAATTTATTACCGAGACAGAAGGCCTAAGTTTCCCCGAAACCGTAGAGCGGCTGGCGGGACAAGCGGGGCTGGCCCTGCCCGAATATTCGCCTGAAGACGCCCAGAGATCACAAAAGAGAAAATCTCTTTATGATGTAATGGAAACAGCATCCAAATATTTTGAAACCCAGCTTGTCGCACAGGCAGGACAAGTGGGGCAAGATTATCTGAATCGCCGTGGTCTATCCAAAGCCACACAAAAAAAATTCCGCCTTGGCTTTGCGTCTGATGGCCGCACGGCTCTTAAGGACGCCCTGCTCAGCCGGGACGGCATTACAGAGGAAATGATGATCGAAGCTGGGCTATTGATCCAACCAGAGGATGAAGGTGGCGGACAAAAACCAAGCTATGACCGCTTTCGCCATCGGGTCATGTTTCCCATCACGGACCGACAAGGGCGTGTGGTAGCTTTTGGAGGACGGGCCCTCAGGTCGGACGCCAAAGCAAAATATCTAAATTCACCGGAAACGCCACTATTTCATAAAGGGCGGCTGCTCTATAATTTGGCCGGGGCCAGAAAATCATCCTATGACGAGGGCCGCGTACTGGTGGCTGAAGGTTATATGGATGTGATCGCCATGGCACAGGCAGGCTTTACCAATGCGGTGGCTCCTCTTGGCACTGCTGTGACCGAGGAACAGATCGGGGAGCTATGGCGCCTCGCCCCAGAGCCTCTCATGTGTTTTGATGGTGACAAGGCCGGCATACGGGCCGCTTATCGTGTTGCGGAGAAATCATTACCTCTGCTTAAGGCCGGATATTCCCTGCGCTTTGTTCATTTACCCACAGGTGAAGACCCCGACAGTTATATTAATGATCAGGGCACAGCGGCTTTTCGGGACCTGCTGGATCGCGCGCAGCCCCTTGTGGACATTCTGTGGGAAATGAAGACCGGATCGGTTCAGACCGATACGCCCGAACAACAAGCGGGCCTGGAAAAATCCTTATCGGAAACCCTGTCTGACATCAGTGATAAAACCATTCGCGGCTATTATGACAAGGCTTTTCAGGAACGGCTTTCTAAGCTTCTGGGCGGGGCATTTGTTGCCGATCACTCGCTGGAAAACAGGGCCATCAAAAAGAATCACTTTGATTCGCCGTCAAAAGCTTATGGTAAAAAGGATAAAGCAGCGTGGAATGACACCCTACTAGGGGTAAAAAAGCTTAGAGATACAGGTATTTTTAAGGGACAGCAAACAGCCGTTCTTAAGCGCGAAAGGCTATTGATTCTAACGGTTTTGAACCATCCGTGGTTGCTGAAAAGCCACCATGAAGAATTTGCCACCATTATTTTCGAATCAGTGGAGCTTGACAAGCTGCGGTGCGAGATAATAGATGTATCACTTCGCGAATCGGACCTTGAACGCAAGAGCCTCTACGCCCAGCTGTTAAAAACAGGATTTGGCAAGGCACTGGAAGTCATATTTAAACAAGGTGAATTACAAGCCGAATGGTTCGCATGGCCAGACGCTGCCCAACAGGATGTTGAGCAGGGATGGTTTCATGTGGTCAATCGGTATCGTCGTGTTTCAGATCTGGAAAAAGATTTTAAAGCGGCGGAAATGGAACTGGCTGAGAATATGACTGAAGAGGTATTTGCCCGTTTTCTAGCACTGAAAACCGAGCTTGAAAATGCCAAAGGTAACGAAGCCAGTATTGATGGATATGGAACGGCATCGGGAAGAAAAAAACTTTCCTGACTGCATAGTCGTTTAGACAGGTGTGATGCCTGATTATTAAACGAGAACATGGGATTTAAGGGTTTATACATGGCGGAAAAAGCGGCTAAAACTGAAAATAAAACAACGTCAAAACAGGAAGACACCACTGATAGCCCTCTAATCGATTCTTCTGAAGGCAGTGTGAAAAAAATGCTCGCTGCTGCCAAGGAGCGGGGATATATCACCTATGATGCCCTCAACGCGGCACTGCCGCAGGGGGAAATGTCATCGGAAAAGATCGAAGACATTATGACCATGTTATCGGAAATGGGTGTCAATGTGGTTGAAGAAGCAGATGGCGAAGAAACCGAGGAGACTCCGGAAAAAGAAACGCCCGCCAAAGCCGAAAAAGATAAAGCGGTTGCAAAGCCCGCTGCCAAGACTGCCGCTGATCGTACCGATGACCCGGTTCGTATGTATCTTCGGGAAATGGGCAGTGTGGAACTCCTGTCGCGCGAAGGCGAAATAGCCATTGCCAAGCGTATTGAGGCGGGCCGGGAAACCATGATTGCGGGGCTATGTGAAAATCCTCTTACCTTTCGGGCATTGGTGGAATGGGCCGAAATGCTGGAAGAAGAAGAAATTCTACTGCGCGATGTGATTGACCTTGATGCCATGTATGGTATTGACCCCGCCATTGAAAATGAACAACCCTCTGAAGAAGAAGTTGAAGAAGAAACCGTAAAGGAAGAATCCAAAGAAGGTGAATCAGAAACCGGTTCAGAAGAAGAAAATAGCGAAGAAACCACGACCGATGAAGACGACGACGATGATGACAATGATGCTGATAATACAGTTTCCCTAGCCGTTATGGAGGAGGCACTAACACCGCAGGTTCTGGAAATCTTTGGTAACATCCGCAAGGTATACAAAAAATTTGCCAAGCTGCAGGACGCACGCCATGAGGCCAGCGTAAAAAGTGAATCTTTAAGTACCGCACATGAAAAACGCTACCGGAAACTCAGTGATGAATTGATTGTTCTAATGAAAAGCCTACGCCTGAACAATAACAGGATTGAAGCACTGCTGGAACAGCTCTATGCCCTGAATAAAAGGATGATGGCTTTAGAGGGAAAAATGTTTCGACTGGCGGAACGCTATAAAATTAAGCGTGATGTCTATCTGAAGAATTATTCCGGCCGCGAGCTGGAACCGGGCTGGATTGATGCGGTCTCCGGTAATTCCGGCAAAGGCTGGGCTGACTTTGCGGCAAATGAACGTGAAATTATCGGCAATATGCGCGGACAAGTTGTTGATATTGCTCAAGAAGTTGGGCTTCCGGTTGGTGAATTCCGCGTGATTGTCAATATGGTCCAAAAGGGTGAAAAAGAAGCCCGGATCGCGAAAAAGGAAATGGTCGAAGCCAACCTGCGGCTGGTAATCTCCATTGCCAAGAAGTATACTAACCGGGGTCTGCAATTTCTTGACCTGATTCAGGAAGGCAATATTGGCCTGATGAAAGCGGTGGATAAATTCGAATATCGCCGAGGCTATAAATTCTCCACCTATGCCACATGGTGGATCAGGCAGGCCATTACCCGTTCCATTGCCGATCAGGCCCGCACCATTCGTATCCCGGTTCATATGATTGAAACCATCAATAAGCTGGTGCGCACAGGCCGCCAGATGATGCATGAAATTGGCCGGGAAGCCACGCCGGAAGAATTGGCCAAGCGCCTCAGCATGCCACTGGAAAAAGTTCGCAAAGTAATGAAAATTGCCAAGGAGCCGATATCACTGGAGACCCCTATAGGCGATGAGGAAGATTCACATCTTGGTGACTTTATTGAGGATAAAAACGCCCTTCTGCCCGTGGATAGTGCCATTCAGTCTAATCTGCGGGATACAACGACACGGGTTCTGGCTTCCCTCACCCCGCGCGAGGAACGAGTACTCAGAATGCGGTTCGGTATTGGCATGAATACGGACCATACGTTGGAAGAAGTAGGCCAGCAATTCTCCGTTACCCGCGAACGTATCCGTCAAATTGAAGCCAAGGCATTGCGTAAATTGAAGCATCCAAGCCGCTCGCGTCAGCTCAGAAGTTTTCTGGATACCTGATTATTAATAAGAAGGAATGAAAGATGGGTTTTTGGGAAGCGATTGTCTTAATTGTCTGTATCAGTGTAATCGGCGGTATCATCATGCAATATCTCAAGGGCAAGGAAAAGGGTGTAGATTACGACATTGACAAGCTGGCAGACGCCTTGGGGCTCAATGATGGATACATGAGCAAAAAGAAACTGCGACCCCATTTGCAGCGCATAGATAAACTGGAAGAGCGGATCAAGGTGCTGGAGCGCATTGCCACCGACAAAGGCCGAAATCTGGCCGATGAAATAGAGGGTCTTTAAGTTATATTAAAAAAATGCATGGTCGCATCATTCTTCCCTGTATTCTTGTGAAATAATCTGTTATTCCCCTATTCATTCTTTAAGGGGGTCTGTAGCTCAGTTGGTTAGAGCAAACCGCTCATAACGGTTCGGTCGTAGGTTCGAGTCCTACCAGACCCACCACTCCCGGTTAAAATCGGGAACACCCCCCGCCATAACCTTTTTCGACCCGATAGCCATAACCAGCGCGGCTTTGGGACCGGAAATCATCACCTCTTTTTTGCTCACATCCAACCGGCTAAGCAGTAATCTCATATATTCCTTGCGGAATGCAATGGGCCCACTCTCCAGCATTTTCTTGAAGGCTTTTGCAAAACCACTTAGCTGCTGGTCCGAAATATCGCCGCCACCGGGAAGCTTTAATGACTGGGCTTTGGTCTTGATGAGATGTTTCAGTTCTGCCCGTTCCCTTTCCAGTTTTTGATGATGGATTTTAAAGCTGTCACCATCTTTTACCAGCCCATCGGTTAAGGAATCGAACAGGATGGCAATTTTATTGTCCATTGCTTTGAGGTTCCTGCGTAATACTTTGAGTTCAATTTTTGCACTTTTATTTTGAACTCTCGCCTTGTTGAATACTTCCTTTAGAAGTTTCCGGACGCGTTTTTTGACCAAGACACGGTCCATGATTGACTTGGTTACAATATCATTCAGTTTCTTTTCGGGAATGCTTGCTGGTTTGTCACAGGTGGTTCTGCCCTTAAGTTGCCTTTTGGCACAGCTATAATATCTGTATCTGCCGTTTTTTCCCGTCACGATCATCATTCTGCCGCCACAATTATGACAACAGGCAATTCCAGATAGCAGAACAGGGCTCGTCACGTACCCCGGCGGAATTACTTTTGGAGACCGTAATCTCAGAAATCTTTGTACTTTTTCAAATCGTTCTTTTGTAATGATAGGGGGTGTTGGAACGGCGACCCATTCCTCACGCGGCTTTAATTTTCGTGTTCTCGACAGATGTTTGTTGAAGTAATAAGTGCCGATATAGGCTGTTCTGGTCAGAATATTATGCACGGAGCTTTTATAAAAATCCCCCCCCGTTTTTGTTTTAATTTTACGAATATTCAAATATTCAGTGATATTCTTAATACCCATGGGGCCTGATGTATCTGACCCCTCTAGGAACAGGTTAAAAATTAACTTGATGATATCTACCGTATGAGGGTCAATTTCTAGCTTCTTCTTTTGTTTTTCGCCACGCATTTCTGCCACATAGGTGCGGTAGCCTATGGGAGGGACTGATCCGTTCCAGAATCCCTGCCGGGCATTTTCAATCAGGGAACGTGAAACATGTTTTGCAGTTTCCGCTGAATTATGGGCATCACAAGCGGCAATTACGGTCTGTATCAGGTCCGCCTGGGGACCTTCGCCGAAATGTTGAGTGATAGACTTCAAAAGAACGCCATGGTCCTCTAGTTTGCGTTTATAGAGGCCTTGTTGAATAGCATCCCTGAAAAACCGTGACAGGCTATGAACAAGCACAATATCAAAGGGGGAAGGATCCTGACAGCAGTCCGTAATCATTTTCTGAAAGATGGGCCGTTTATCATTTCTGGCGGAAGCGCCGGGCTCAATATATTCCCCCGCAATCTCCCATCCTTTCTTTTGACAATAGGCATGAGCCTGTTTTATTTGATCTGGGATTGAAACATCATGTGCCGCTTGTCTTGCGGTTGAAACCCGAACATAAAGTGCAACTTTCTTGACCATTAACTTTCCTTATCATAATTTAATTATCGTTGGAGTTTGGGGGTATTAAAAACTGGAAAAATTTACTAACAAGTTCAGCCTCTCCCTCCAACAAATCAAGTGGTTCAGGAATATCACTGTGAATCTCAATTTGTGGCACTGCATTTTTGTTATCATTGGCGGCAGAGGAAGGGTGAACCGATCTTGGATCTTTATTTTTGGTCATTTTATCTCGCTCGAATAATGGGAAAATACCTTCATCAGAGCCAGAAAAAATCTCGCCGTCAAGTATTGAAAGATAGGAGCAACAAGGGGCTACAGTGTAGTACAGTGCATTGGCGGGTACTGCAGAGAAACAGCGAGAACCACAGTGAATTCTGGAGAACATCATTTGCATAATATTTTATCCAAATAACGACCCTTTTTGCCGCCACTATATATGGGTTTTGGCAAAAACGTCCGTTTGCATCGTAAAAAATCTAACATCACCTTCCGAGTCTCCCCTCGCCTATATGCTAATTGAAATCAATAATTCCTTCTCTTAGTGCAATATAGACAGCACCAGCAATCGTTCTTGCCCCGAGGGCTTTTCTGATGACCATACTATGCTTGTCAGCTGTGTTGAGACTGATGCCAATTACGTCCGATATTTGAGTCAGTGTCATGTCTTCTTTGGCCAGTCTTTCCAACATTAGTCTGGGCTTGGCGGTTGTTTTAATTGAATGCGGCGTCTTGGCCTCTTCAAAAAGGTCTTTGAACTTGGACTTTCCCAATTGCAAAATCATTTTGCCCAAAAGCAAGAGTTCCTGCTCACAGTTCGCAATTGTGTCATAAAATTCATAGATATCATCTGTTCGTGACGTGATGGAAAACAAGAACCGGCAATCCCCGGATATTATAGGAATAAGATAAAAGTCATGTAAGCCGTGGTTTTTATAGAAGCCGGACAGAATCCGATTTCGCGCCATGTCATGGGTCTCAACGGGGGCCTCCATCATATAGTTTTCAATGGTGGAGCGAAGAATTGGTTGGGAAGATGACAGTCCATAACTGATCGCGTAATCATCTTTGATATAGCCACCTTTTTTGCAAGTCATGATCAAATCTTCTGGCAGGTCTGTAAATAGCAGGCTAGGGATTAATGTCAGATAGGTGAAGCTAAAACCAGAAAAACCCATTTGCTCAACAATATGAGAAATTTTGGCGGAAAATTGTTTTTGTGACTTTGCACAGCTGAGATTCCGGTAACAGATAATTTCAAATTTCTTCTGTATTCGAGCGACTTGAGTAGGGGAAGATTGAGAAGCGGGTTTCTTTCCATTCAACTCATGAATATTCTGTCTGTCATTTTTAAGATTAATATTTTCCAACATTATATAGCCTCCGGGTCATGTGTATATGAAGACACTAGGGATCAATATGCAGAAATCAACAAAGCCCTGGCGTCGGGGGCCGCCAGGCACTAACAGGTAGTGTGAATTTTACTAATCTGTTTTCACAGGCTTTCGAACCCACCCCCGACATAACGAGAGTAAAATCCCTTAACGGACATCATGGGAAAGGACTCTATACCTATATTCCCATAAAAATACCACTCATATTCGGGAGTGGGCCGACCTGTTGACGCCTGGCGAGCGTCACTGCCATTTAGCAGCGGAATAATAGTAGCACATAAACATAGATATACAACTTAAATAAGTAGATTTTCGCATTATTTTCTAGAGACGTAGTAATAGCCTTTTTATTATTGAAAAGGCTATTTTATGACAGCATCTGTTTACACTGAAAGATATGCTAGATTGAAAGAATTACTCGTGAATTATCGAAATGATGCAGGGCATACACAATCATCATTTGGGGGAAAAATTGGCTTATTCCAATCTGAAGTTTCTAAATACGAAAGAGGCGTTCGCCGATTGGACGTTGTAGAATTGATAGAAATAGCCGAAGCCCTAGACATCGACCCCTGTGACATCATTATTGAATTGAAGAAAATAAAGAATTAAAAAAGGGAAATGTTATCTTGTATATCTATTACATATACGTTAATGTATATCTATTAGATACACAGGAGAGCGTAGTCATGCCAAAAACAGCAGCCATAAATATGCGGGTTGAACCGGAACAGCATGCTCTGGTTACCAGAGCTGCAGCCATGCTCCATACGGATAGAAGCAGCTTTATCATGAGTGTAGCCTGCCGTGAGGCGGAGAATGTCCTTCTTGATCAGCGGCTGTTTCATCTGGAAGAAGATGATTTCAAGAATTTGCAAGCTATCCTGAAGGCTCCAGTAGAAGAAAATACCCGCCTTAAGAAATTACTAACAGAAGCGTCACCTTGGGAAAAATAACCCGACCTGAAATAATCACGCCAGACCACGATCTGACCTTGTTTGATTGTGGCCATGAAATATTGAATGAATGGTTGCAAAAACGGTCTCTGAAGAACCAGGGCCTCAATGCAAGCAATACCTACGTCATATGCTATAATAAACGGGTAGTGGGCTTTTATGCCATTGCAACAGGAAGCATTGAGCGTTTATATGCACCGAGTGCCGTCACCAGAAATATGCCGGACCCGATCCCAGTTATGGTATTGGGACGGTTGGCTATCGACAGATCGTATCGAGGCCAGAAACTGGGCGCAGCCCTACTGAAAGATGCCATGCTGAGGACATTGAAAGTATCGCAAATTGTTGGTGTAAAAGCTTTGCTGGTTCATGCTATTTCAGAAGAAGCAAAAAAATTCTATATGCATTTTGGCTTTCAGGAATCTCCAGTTAATTCGATGACATTACTTTTGACCATCAAAAAGATCAAAGGTCACTATGGAGAAAGTCTCTGACCTCGAATAAAAGTCAGAATTTCTGAGAGAAACTTATTTCTAATTCAGTCTTTTTCTTAAATCCTTACCCATCGTGAAAGAATGATCGGCAGCCAGAGAAATTCAATTTTATACGCTGTGTAATGGCCTGCAAGTTTGCTATGATCACGATCAAATTAAGCAGATGAATGAGCTGAAAAGTTTGGCCGTGGGGGGGAATATTTTCGGTTCTCTGTGATAATTTTCGAGCGGAAACATTTCAAAAATATTTTCAGAAAAAACACAGACACCTGACATAAAATTTTATTATCGGACAGGGTTGCTGCCGCTCAATATTTTTGGTTTAGCTATCGAAATAAATGCAATTCGTCGGGCCGCCGGACAATATTTTATTGAACCCATGACGGAGGCAACAGCGCTGAATATGAGAGGCTATTCCGGTGCTGTTTTTTGTTCGGTACCAGCGCAGAAATTCCCTTTTCTCTCCGGCAGAAAATGATATTTTCCCCGCCGTCAAAACCAAAGTTCGGACCTCCCTTCAACCGTACCAAATGATCAAAACGCAGCCTCATATTGCCCGCCAGTCGGCGAAAAAAGATGTCACACCATATGCACCTATGGTGGTTTCTGAAACATATTGTAAATCAATGTGTTACGGAAATAATGAAAGGCACCAATTGACTCTGCATGACTCACAATGAGGCACCAAACCCCTATAAGTCATTGAAATAACTGCAAAACCCCCTTTTAGTTCGTTGACCACATATTGGGACCATTCTGGTATATTTAGGATCTGGCAGGTGAATTGATTTTATGTTACAATTTGACTTCACATACGGAAACTATCAGTAGCTGGCAAACAGGAAACCACCTGTTTGTTACCTCGGCTTTTATCAACATGTAGCCCGCCATGCATCCCGCATGATAGGAACTACATGACCAAAAAATATCACCTGACCATACGGCTTGAGCAGGAAGACCTTCTTGCTTTCGAAGCCATTGCAGAGGCCCGAGGGCTATCAGTACCTGCACACCTCCGTACCATCATTGATGATGAACTATATAGGAAAGGGAAGTCCTTATCAGAGCTGCTTGCTCATGATATTGTTTACGGGGCTGTCGCGACCCGTCACCTGATAAAGCAATATGGCACTGTGGATGATCTCAATGAGCATGTAGCCACATCGCGAACCTTGGCATCAGACATGGGAATGCCTTTTGAAGAGTTAGATAAACAAGTCAACGCCCAGACAGAAAAGGTAGCACAGAAACTTAATGACATCACTTCTGGCTACCCTGCTTTTTCTCAGTCTGAGAGAGGTTGGGCAACGATAAAAGACTGCCGTATCAACCTCAGACTTTCATCCATCATGTATCGTGACATTAGACTTCATGCAGAGCTTGCAGGAAGGCCCATGGCCACCTTTGTCCGAGGTCTGATACATAAAGATATTGCCCGTGACCATGATGTTGTGAACAAGCGCTTGGCCCGCATGATTATCTATTCATCCGTTGCCTGTCGAATGCTTCATTCCCTGAACGGACTTGAAGGCGAAGTCCGCACGATTGAGCGCATAACTTTACGAATATTGAACGAGATGGGGCTGGGGGATGTATAGGTTAGAAATATGTCACAGGCTTTTAATATAACCTACTGACAGGCCGTCTACTACAATTGCGATTAGTTAAATTTCAGGCTTCTCAATCAGTTTTCTACCTGAAATATATATGAGATTTTGATGGCGACAATCAGCGAGAAATTCCAACTCTAGGGGTATCTTAAATATTTCGTCGGTGAGAATAAAGTTGGATATATGACAAAATTGGGCTAGAAACTTCGAGAGAACATTTTTAGGCAAAAATTATAAATACCTGTGATGCTAGTGATCCCAAAAAGGTAGCGGAGAATATGCGAGTAAAAAAATATACGGTTTTGTGCGCGGGGGCGATTTTTTCTCTTCTGGTATCAGTTCAATCACTTCAGGCGTCCCCTTGGGCCGCCGTTGGGGACATGCAGCTACGCAATGACGTTGAGGTACTCGCTCGTCACGGGGTAATTTCCGGCCCTGTCAATACCTGGCCCATATCGTGGAAACAGATCACCCGCAACCTGTCCCGCACATCGGAGATGGACTTGCCGCCTTATGTGCGCCTCGCCGTGATGCGGGTAAAGGAAAAAATCCCCGGTAAATTCCGCACTTCGGTTAGAGTTCAGGCGACTAATAACCCGGCCATCGTCCGAGGATTTTCGACAACCCCCCGCAATGATCTGGATGCGGACGCCATCGCCGAATATAGCAACAGCGACAGCGGCACGACCATCCATATTCAGGGCGGATATCGAAAAGGCAATGGCGAGGATTACGCCCATCTGGACGGCAGTTATCTGTCTCAGGATATCGGCAACTGGTCGGCCTATGCCGGCGCCTTTGACCGTTGGTGGGGTCCAGGGAGGGAAAGTACGCTACTGCTCAGCAACAACGCCCGCCCCATGCCATCAATAGGCCTGCGCCGGATCGAACCCAAAGCGTTTAAAACAAAATGGCTAAGCTGGATGGGCCCTTGGCAATGGGATATGTTTGTTGCCCGTATGGAAGCAGACCGTGAAATTTCTCATGCCCTGATTGCCGGTTTGCGGCTTACATTTGAGCCGATCAGGAATTTTGAAGTGGGCTTGTCCCGAACTCTGCAATTATGCGGCGAAGGCCGCCCTTGTGGATTGGAAACTTGGGCTAAGTCACTTATTGGCGGTGCTGATTTGGATAATACTACGGGGATAAAGCAAGAGCCCGGTAATCAGCTAGCAAGTATAGATGTGTCTTATACAATGCAGGTAGATAATAGTATATTTCTCAAAATTTATGGAGAGGGTGCTGCAGAAGATGAATTGGAAAAGTTTTTTGTACCCTTTAAATATTCTGGATTAGCAGGAGCAACATTATATGGCTCGCATGGCGCAAAAGGTGCTCAATGGCGTGTAACGATGGAATATTCGGACACAAGTTCTCATAATGCATTTTTGTTTGGAAAACAAAGATTTAATTTAATCTACGAGCATGATATTTATAAAACAGGATATCGATACAAGGGTCGTTCACTAGGACACAGTTTGGATAATGACAGTAAATTAACCAGTGTCGTTGTCCAATACCAAGATTCCTACGGTAGGGAATATACTGCCAAATATCAGAATGTTAAAATAAATGTAGATGGAACAGGAAGAAACCCCCTATCGGTGCCAAATAGAAATATAGATATTTTTGAAGCAAGCGTACAAAGTGACTTTGGAATAGGAAACATTGCAGTTAACCTAAGACATGCCAGTGATGGGCTACCTGCATTAGGGCACAATGGAGCTTTTACCAGCATTGGCGTTAGCTGGACATTAGGGTATTAGGTGATAATGTCCTTACATATCGTTATGTTTCCTTGAACAGGATTGAACCGCGAAATTAATTGATACACATAGGGCTCGAATAATATGACTTTAGAAATTGTTAGATTCGTTCGTGATCTATATCAAACGAAAGACCCCATTTATTTACATGAACCTCTTTTTATTGGGAATGAGAGAAAATATGTCCTTGATGCCATTGATAGTACATTTGTATCAAGTGTTGGCGCGTATGTGGACCGGTTTGAGAAAGATTTCTCAGAATATATAGGTACAGAAAAAGCAGTTGCGTGTGTTAATGGCACCGCCGCTCTTCATATATCCCTAATTCTTGCAAATGTTGGGCTGAATGATGAAGTAATTACTCAGCCCTTGACATTCATCGCAACTTGCAATGCCATTAGTTATCAAAAAGCTCATCCAGTTTTTGTGGACGTTGATAAGGACACTATGGGATTGTCACCAGACGCCCTAGAAGCGTTTTTGGCGCAGAATACAACGGTTACCGAAAAAGGGTGCCTCAATAAAACAACAGGACGTATAATAAAAGCGGTGATTCCAATGCATACATTTGGGCATGCTTGCCGAATTGATGAAATTGCGGATATTTGCAACAAATGGCATATTACATTGATAGAAGATGCCGCTGAGGCACTCGGCAGTACATATAAAGGTAAAGCGTTAGGCACATTTGGAGATATTTCAGCCTTTAGTTTTAATGGAAATAAAGTGATGACGACTGGCGGCGGCGGAATGGTCATTGCAAAACAGTCTGATACTATAATAAGAGCCAAACACCTCACCACTACAGCAAAGGTCCCACATCCTTATGAATTCACACATGATAATATTGGCTATAATTACAGGATGCCAAACCTGAATGCCGCTCTTGGCTGTGCGCAACTAGAGCAGATCAAGGGATATTTAAAGTCTAAGCGAGAAACCGCAAATCGCTATAAAGATTTTTTTGCAGACCGCCCAGAAACATTCGTTGATGAACCTGAGAACAGTCATTCTAATTTTTGGTTGAATGCAATTCTTTTGGACGATACACAGAATAGAGATGATTTCTTACAAATAATTAATGCGCAGCAGGTCATGGTGCGCCCTATATGGACTTTGATGAACAAACTTTCTATGTTCAAAGGCTGCCAAACAGGCTCGCTGGATAATGCTGAATGGCTTGAAAAGTATGTCATAAACTTACCAAGCAGTGTGAGGATGTAGCTCTATGACGAGACCTAGAAAAATTTGTGTTGTGACGGGAACACGTGCTGAGTATGGTTTGCTAAAATGGATTATATCTGACATTCAAAATGATCAGAATTTAACTTTACAGCTCATTGCTACGGCAATGCACTTATCGCCTGAATTTGGAAATACTTATCAGGAAATTGAAAAAGATGGCTATATAATTGATAGTAAGTTGGAAGTGCTTCTATCATCGGATACCCCAATTGGAATTTCTAAATCTATCGGTTTAGGTGTCATAAGTTTTGCAGAAGATTTTGCACGATTACAACCGGACATTATAGTTTTGCTGGGAGATAGGTTTGAGATACTTGCAGCTGCGATTGCCGCCACTATTGCTC
>JAJFIQ010000003.1 GCA_021774785.1 Emcibacter sp. | reverse complement strand
GAACCTTCAGCGTCTCACACGCCTGATAAGCTTAATGTCCATAAAGATGCTGCATTGGAGCTAAGTGATTTCAGCGCTAAGGAATGCTCAATTCTTGAACTTGTCGCTTTGGGAAAATCCAATGTGATGATTTCAGAGCGGCTGGGAATTACCATACATACTGTAAAATGGCACCTCAGTAATATCTTCACCAAGCTACAGGTAAAAAACCGTGCAGCCGCTGTCAGTGCGGCTAAAGCTATCCGATTAATTTGACAGCCAGCTCGCCAAATGGCCAGTATGGAAGATAGTTTTATGCTAATTATTCAGCAAACTAGCCAAGCGGCTAGTTTACCTTTTACATCATCATTCATAGATTGAATTCTCAGGATACCGTTTTACAGATAAAAAAAATTAGGAGGATTCTTTAATCATGGCACAAAATTATATAAATTTTTCAAAAAAAATACATATGTCACCAGCCCGACTTTTGATGACAGCTTCGGTATTTGCGTTAATTGCGCCCGAAGTTGCCCTGTCACAGGTTCAACTTGAAGAAGTTGTGGTCACGGCGCAAAAACGCAACCAGTCCCTTCAGGATGTCGGCATTACCATGTCAGCCTTTACCCGGTCCGACCTTAGTGAGCTGAATGTAGGTGATACGCAGGAGATTGCGGCCAATATTGCTAATGTCCAAGTTAACTATGGCTTTGGCCAGAATGCTTTTAATATTCGCGGAATGGGCATTAATGAATTTTCAGCCAACCTTGATTCACCCGTGGCCGTGCATCTGGACGAAGTTTATATGTCCAAGAATTTTATGACCTCCCTGATCTTATTCGATATTGAACGGGTTGAGGCCCTGAAAGGACCACAGGGCACATTGTTTGGACGCAATACAACAGGTGGCTCAATCAACTTTTACACGCGTCGTCCGACAGAAGAGCTGGAAGCCGGTGTGACCGTTGGGTACGGAAATTATAAAACATTTAAGGGCGAGGCCTATGTAAGTGGATCAATTGGTGACGGCGTTGCGGCCAGGCTATCCGGGATGGTCGAGGATCAATCAGATGGATATTACCAAAATTCGACCTTAAATACAGACGAAGGCCGGGCAAAAAAATATGCCCTGCGGGGACAACTGCAATGGACAGGCGATACCACCAATATACTCGGATCATTCCATTACGGGAAAGATAATTCAGAACTTGCTCCTTATGAAGGGATTGGTATCTTTACGCCTGAATCCTTTGCTGCCGGAGCCCCTGAATTCTGCGCCGCTTATCTTGATGGAAGTGTCACAGGGTCTACCGCCAATTGCATAAGGGGAACCGATGGCTCAAATCCGGGCGATGACGACCCTTATACCTCTCAGGGAAATATCATTCATAAGGCAAATAACACTTCTATCGGCGGGGTGGTGCGTATTGAGCATGATTTTGAAAATATGGCATTAACATCAATAACAGCCGTAGAATATTTTGAGAGAGATCAGGTAGAAAGCTCCGATGGAACGCCGGGTGGAATTATAAATGTGAACTGGTATCAGAAAATTACCCAATATTCCCAGGAGTTAAGGTTAACATCCTCTGGGGATGGTATGTGGAATTATATTGTCGGGGCATATTATGAGCATGATGATTATACCAATGCGGATTATTTATCAGTTGCAGGAGGATTGGCACCGGGATTTTTCACATCATTTGAACAGGATGTAGATGCCATAGCTGTCTTCTTTCATAATGATATCGCAGTCTCTGATAATATCAGTATCATTGCAGGGGCAAGATATACATGGGAGAAAACCACGATTGATGGCGGTACATTTATCGGCACTGGCTTTGAATCAGATGGTCCCATAGACCGCCCGGACACGATATTATTTGCCTCTGCCATATCCGATGATATTGACAGCGGCAACAGTCGCAAGGATGAAGATGTATCCTTTAAGTTGGGCATTGAATGGCACCCAGAGATGTCTGGTAATACATTTGATGACATGCTGGTTTATGCGAGCGTTTCAACCGGTTTTCGTTCAGGAGGCTTCAATGCTGCCTTTGCGGGATCACAGGATGCTTTCACCACATTGGACCCAGAAAATATTATTGCTTATGAAACGGGTTTTAAATCAACTCTTGCTGGTAATACCATGCAAATTAACGGAGCAGTATTTCGCTATGACTTCAGGGACGGCCATATAAATGTGGATAGCGAAACCGCTCCCGTACCCATAACCATTAATGCCGCTAATATTGAAACATGGGGCGCAGAATTTGATATTCACTGGTTGCCGGCGGAAGGTTTTGACATTAAAGCTGGGCTAGGCTGGCTTGATTCAGAAATTAAAAGCGATATTTCCAGTGGCGGGACGAGCCTTAAGGGATTTAGCCCTGTAAATGCACCGGAGTGGTCCTTTAACAGTCAGGTTAGATATGAATTTTCCGTATCAGATGACTTTATGATGTCTGTTGCAGGTAATGTAAGCTGGCGGGATGAACAATATCTTGAATCCGTAAATGCCCCTTCAAATCTTGAAGATAGCTATTGGCTTGTTGGTGCGCGAGCTACTCTCTTTAGCGAAGATGATAGCTGGTCTGTGGCCGTATGGGGCAAAAACCTGACCAATACCGAATATCGTTCCTATGTGAATGATTTGCCGGGGTTTGGCTGGCTGCTGAATATATATGGTCCCCCACGGACTTATGGTGTTACGGCAAGCTTTAATTTTTAGATACCTCGATATTAATCCATTTTTGAACAGGATAAAAAAATGAAAAAGACAGGCTTTGTCTATCACGAACTTTATACATGGCATGATACAGGGAATTATGCAGGCTTTATGGCCCCGGGGTTTCCTCTGCAACCCGGAATGCATAATGAGCACCCTGAAACCAAACGCCGTTTTAAAAACCTGCTTGATGCTAGCGGATTTATTGATAATTTACATATCATAAAGCCGCGTAATGCCACAGAAGAAGAAATTCTGCGGTTTCATACGGCTGAGTACGTTCAGCGGGTAAAGGAGATGAGTGATGGGGCGGGCGGCGATGCTGGCGAATTAACCAAAGTAGGAAATGGTAGCTATGAAATAGCCAAACTATCTGCAGGCGGATTAATTGCCGCTGTTGATAGTGTTATGGCAGGTGTTTGTGATAATGCCTATGTCCTCAACAGGCCACCCGGACATCATGCTGATGCGGATATGGGCCGTGGGTTTTGTATATTTGGCAATATCGTTATTGCTGCAAAACACGCATTGGCTAAACTTGGTGTTGATCGGATTGCAGTAGTGGATTGGGATGTTCATCATGGCAATGGCACAGAAACCGCATTTTGGGAAGACCCCCGTGTCCTGACGATTTCCATGCATCAGGACAACTGGTATCCCCAAGGGCGGGGTCTGGTCACGGATATTGGCGAGGGTAAAGGAGAAGGCTATGCCATTAACATGCCCCTACCCCCCGGCAGTGGCACCGGTGCCTATGAAGCCGCCTTTGACCGCGTTGTTGAACCCGCTTTACGTGCTTATAAACCTGATCTTATTTTTGTGGCTTCCGGTTTTGATGCCAGCGCCTTTGACCCATTGGGTCGGATGATGATGCATTCAGCGGGTTATGAAAGCCTTACTAACAAGCTTATGGCCGTAGCAGAAGACCTGTGTGAAGGTCGCGTTGTTATGGCACATGAGGGGGGGTATAGTCCCTATTATGTACCCTTCTGTGGGCTGTCCGTTCTTGAAGCCATGTCCGGCCTGAAAAGCGATGTTCAAGACCCTTATCTTGATTTTGCCGCAGGAATGGGCGGTCATGAGTTGCAAGTCACACAGGACCAACTACTTAAGCAAGTTGAAGAAATAGTTCGACCCTATCACGGTTCATAACAACTAAAATATATAAAATAGGCAATTTGCCTATTTGGCAGGGGTAAGTCAATTCTGGAAAAAAGGAGATTAATCAAGAACAAAACTATCAAACAAAGACGCTTGCAACATCGTAAGATAGTCGCTTAATATTAACCCACAAATGAGGTCAGAACCTCCTTATCAAACAAACTAAATAAGTCTCAAATCATTCGACGACGGGCAACCTTGAAAGAGGGAAATTCCTCAAAAGAAAGAGTTCCCAGTTTTGTACGTGATTGGCGCACCCGACAGGATGAAAAAGAGAACTGGTTTGAGGTTCTTCTTATTGCTCATAAAAATTGAGGAATAACTTGCAGCAGGACAATTTCAGTTGGTCGCATGGATAGGATTTGAACTTATAACATTCAGGTTATGAATCTGATTGATAGACATATAACAAATTGATAACAAACAATAATATTTTCATTATAAAATAAATTTGATAGAAAATATGCTAACTACGATTCTTTTATTTATCTAGGAATTTTGTTAACAGCGAATAGGCTACTTTCAACCCAAAGCGGGCGTTCAAAAAAGAATGAATTTACAATAACTACAAACAATTATTTTTAATTTATATATTATTATCCACAATTCAAACTCTGCATTAATTATTTATTAGAATTCCACCCTATGACGGCAGAGGTCGTGAATGCAAATCTAGCGGGGCACTCCAGTAAACACTTGGAATATATAGTTAAAAAAGAGAAAATACTCTGGACCAGCCGATCCAAGTTCAGCAATCAAATAACAAGTACACTACACAATTAAATATGCTGAATTAATTGTACTCTGCGGAATAAAAGATTCGTACCTTCATTGAAAGGACTTCGCGGAGAAGTAACGATTACGGAGCTTTGTCACACTGTAGAGATAGCTCAAATCATTCTACAACGGGCATTTAAATAAAAAATATAGTGGTTCTAACTTTGATCTTTTTGCTTTCGGGAAAATGGATTGCCGTAAACATTCATTGCGAGTCCTAATGCAGGATTGCCTGAAAATCTCTTCATCATTATGGCGTTAGCCTTAAAAGCAGCTACAGAAACGTATTCACCTTCTTCCCAAGCATCTAGAAATGGAGGAAGCCAGTTATGAGGGACAAGAGTATCCAGAGGCCAGGGTGAGGCAATTACTGTAGTACAGCCACGATCAAGGACCTCCTTTACAAGGCCCATCGTTGTATTTGAGTTATGTCTCTTATCTACTCGGCCTCCACTACAAATAAAAAGAATCACAACATCAATATTACGCATAGACCTAGCAAGTTCGGAAGCACTTATTTGCAAAACGCCCTCATCTGATACAAGTTGAAAATACTTTCCATCTGGATGTAAGGCCCCGTGTGCAGCTACAACCGCTATTGCTGAATTTTTTAAATTATCGGGGAGATGTGAATCGTTGCTTTGAATGAAGCCATGTTTTGTAAGTGTTTCAGACAGGCGCTCAGAAATGACCTGCAAAGTTGATAAACCCCCAACATTTGCGTCTGTAGAAATCCATGAGCAATAGCGGCCATCACCCACGCTTCCCTGTCTTTTGGCTTCTTTGAGCCAGCTGATTGAAGGGACTGATGCGACGGGGAACTCTTGACCTAAGAAAGTATCTTCGCCTTTCACTCTCAAAATGTTTGGGGGATAAGACTGAAGTTCGGTTGCTGCGACTAGCATAGTAGGTAATTTGGGCAATTTCTGAAAGCATAGCTTGTCAGTTGAAGTGTAAAAGAGATTCATTGTCGTTGTGTCGATGCCGAAGCGATAGGGGAACTCTTCCAACCATTTCGCAAAACTGGGTTCGGAAATGTACTCTGTATCTAGCCTTGTCGGAGGAGTACTCGTGCCGTTTTCTGTAGCCAGGCATATACATTGACCGGAACTATCGAGGCCGACCTGCAAAACGGCAAACCCGTCGTTAGAAATTGTCTGAGCGATATCTAGTGTCTCTTCAATTGAAGAAGGCGCAGGAGGTGGGGCAGATACATTATTCCAGCCCGGACAAGCTATACCTCTATCTGTCGTAAGTTCTAAAACAAAACTTGTTTGGGCCGTATTTTGCAATAAGGTTGATGATGTCAATGCTCGTTTAGAAAACATTGCAAGGGGCCGTGTGTCAAAGCCAATATCTTCAGCGTATCTAGTATCCAATTTTATTTGCGCCATCATGTTGAATAAACCTATGGCATCGGGGCTTGGGTTTGAAGTGAGACGCACATCGGATGCTGTGCTTTCATTAAGATTGGCCAGAAGTTTTTCGTATATTTGAGGTGCTGACGGGTCAATAGGAGTGCCGACCTTATCGGAAATATAAATTAAATTTCCTATAAGGTTTGCTATTGGAGCAACTTCATCAACGGCTTCCATAACTTCCTTCGCATTTCGGATTGCATCAGAAAGTAATTCCGATATCGAAATTGGGGCTATTGGCATATTTTTGGCGAGTTTTCCATAGCGAATTTGTAGTGACAAAGTTGTTATTCTTTGACCATAGACCTCATTCAGTTTTACGGATTGGAGTAATTCGGTAGCTTTTGGAATTAACTTAAATGCTTCATCAAATAGAGAATTATCGCGAAAGAGCCTTATGGTACTGATAAGCTCGTTAGCAAGCTGAAGGGGTTCGATATTGCATGTAGTAGCAAACATACAGCATTTAGAGATCAATGCTTCTACAATATTACCGTTACGTGCGTATACGTCGGCCATCAGTGACCAAGCTAGCCGTTTTCTTTCCGCCGTGTTTGCATGGATGAGAAATTGTTCCGCTAAGTCTCTTGCGAGTTGATTTTCATTAGTAGACGAAAGCTTATTTGCAACTACATGAGCCATCCGTAAATCAGCGTTTACATCTGTGCCATGTGGCGCAATGGCAGACCCAAATTGTAGCCAAGTAAGAAGCGATTCATTATCGTCATGGTCGCCGGTTTGTACTAAGTTTGAAATCAAACTACCAATGGCAGGAAGAATATCATCTGCCGGAAGGGTCATTAGATCATCAGGTAATTTACCTTGCCCTAATATAATCTCGCCCTCGCTTTCAAGCCAAGCAAACACTTTAAGGATAAAATCCTTTTTTTCGTAGAACTCTTCTAAATTCATCTCTGATTTAGAAGGTGAATATTCAGACTTAAATTTAATTGGTCGAGACAAAAAATGGAGTAAGGTAACTGCCAATAATGCAATTCCCCAAATACCTGAGACAGACTCTTTACAAACATCAGACAAGGCGACTCTAAGACTTCCATTAACTGGACATTTGGCTAAAGTATTAATCAATTGAACAAGTGCCTCAACCATACGATCATGGTCTATTGGGATCTTTTTACCCTCACTTGAGCGCTGGAGAAACATACCTTTAAATATTTTAGTTAGTAGCCATGGGATTCTGTCGTAACTTAAGGGAATATTTGGAAGTGGTAAGCAAAGATCCAATGCATGCATCCAAAGCTTTCTTTTGATAGCGTCGTCGATACATGCCAATCGATATGAATGCTTGAGGTCTTGATCACCATTTGCACAATTCAACAATCCCAGATAATCGGGTAGCTCGGAGCAAGACAAAAAGGATTCCAGTTTTCTATAATAGTCGGCCGCTTTATCCTCGCCATTTTTCTCAAGTTCGTCTGCGACCTTTTGATAGGCGCGTTCCTGAAGAAGATCAGATATTCGATGTCGAAAAAGACTGTGTGAGTTAGGATACCGGTCGGATAACTTGTCAATCAACACCTGAATGCTTGCCTGAGAAATGTATCCTTCATCACACAGTGTTGTCGCTACAGATAAAGCTTCTTCCAATTCGTGTTTGTCTTCTAGTGTCTCCAAGACTGGCAACAGAAGTTTTGTAGCTAAATGAATATAATTGGCCTGTTCCGCTATTTTCGCGTATCGGATTGTTAATGAGGTAGGAAGGTCTTGCGAGGAAACCTCAAATTCTTTCTGGATGATCTCAACGGCCTGGAGGTGCAATCCTGCTACAAAATAAAATTGAGCCTTTAGAGAGTTCTTTATCTTATCAGTGCTGTTTGGGAGCTTTTCGATTTCCTTCAGGACTTTTCCAATTCGGCCTTCTTGGGCGAGATTAATCCAGGTACTAAATTTAGCTCCAATAATTTCTGTATCTTTATCTTTGTCATCCCCGACTATAAGACCGCAGTTACTGACATTCATTAGTAGGTCTTTATTTTTATTCAAGATTGGGCCAAGCTTGCCAGTATCGATTGCTATATATAAGTTATTATTTATGGCGACTGATACAGATTTTTCCGCAATCTGAGAGACATCCCATACCCAAAGCTCGTCGCCTATGGTAACTACTTGTTGGTCGGCGTCATCTATGCCTATACTGTAACAAGAAGATGTTAAAATGATGATAGCAGAGTATGAAGGTGTATCGGTGATAACCTTGAGCAGTGAGTCAGACGTACAGTCCGGAACGCGAACCACATTTATACACTCCAATATTTTCTCAAGTTGGGCCTCTAGAAAATCTGAATAAGGAACACAGCCAACGTGCCTCTTGAGTGCTTCTTCTAGTTGTGTGGAAAAATCTTCAATATTTAAGTTTGGTGGAACAATTATTTTGTATTGTGTTACGGCAGAAACACTGTCCTTATTGCGGATTAAGGAAAGGGCAGAAATATAATCTGCGGCGTGTTCAAATAAATTTCTTTTACCAACGCATAATATATCGGCACCCCCAAAAATGTGGGGGTGCCGGTGATAGGATTCTAGCAACTGTCCTAAGAAAGTCTCATTAAAATCGGTGACCGATTCAGAACGGTCCTTGTCTGGAGGATTGAACAACTTTCGCCTACTCATGGTTCAAATTACGGTCTTAAATTATAGCAATACCTTGTCATAATCTTTTGTTCATGTGTAAAAAAATTCAATTAACGTTCTTATTTTATATCCACATCAATCAAACTTCAGCGTTATTCGTGACCTGCCCCCCAAATGTTAGTCTATCCTTAAAATTAGATTTTGACTAAAGTTGCCGTCCTTCTGTGGCGGTTGGAGCTTAGCGATAGCTAAAACGATCGGACCCTTATTTCTTTGCCAAAAGAACAACGGCTATTAAACCAACAATAGCCGCCACACTGAGAATTGCCATATTTGGATGGTTATTAATTTCTTTTTTATTTTGAAAAACCTTGTAATTCTCTGTTTCAATTCTTTGTTTGATTTTTAGAGAATTTTTCAAAAACTCGATAGGATCATAACCAAAAAAGCTAGCAACCTTTTCCATCTGAGGAACATCGAGAACGGTATCGCCACTCTCAATTCTAGATACGGTCATGACGCTCACGCCTAAATGTCCTGCCAACTTTGATTGGTCTACTTCCGCCCTTTCTCTAATCTGACGGATCATCTGTCCTAGAATGGCAGCATAACTTGTTGCAATATTTTGTTCTTGTGCTTTTTCCATTATCTGTTACCATATTCGTTAATAGTGAATTGTTAACAGAAGAGTATAGGTGATTCCAAATGATGTCAAACTGGTATGAAGGATTAATTGTCGAAGTTCAAAAGCTAGGGGTGATAGATCACCCAGGAGTGCTGGTAAGAAACGGGCCTGACTGGGATGTGATTCACAACTCACCTATTGCAGGGGAAGTCATAATGTCTTCCATTGAAGATTTTACAGTAAATCGCAAGCTTTCTTTTCCCTCCCGTTATAGGCCTGAAATTAACCCCGCCGTAATTGCCCAAAACGCACGTTTAAAGTTAGGAAAGCCATGGACGCCATTTTATAACTGTCAGCATTTTGTATCAGAAGTTGCAGGGCTAAAACCAAGTAGCCATGACCTGAAGTTAATTTTCTTTTTCATGGGTTTGGGGGTTCTTAGTCTAGCCCTTCGCCGTTAAACTTCCCTTATCTAGATATGATTATTTCCCAATATTTTAGTAATATAAAAAATAATCAACTTTTTTACTCTTCCTGAGTTTGTTGGCTGGGAATTTCTATTATTTTCTCTCATTTTCTAATAATAGCCTAATATTGATATAGTTTTATCTAAGCCTTTATTCTTACAAATATTTTTCCTTGACGGACAAAAAAATAAGAATACTTAATGAATGCAGTCTGCATTAACATTCAAGAAATTCTTCATCAAAAACAACCGTCACTATTAGATTTCGCACATCTAAAGGAGCCCTTATAATGTCGCAATCACTCCCATCACATGATGGCAAAACTACTCTCACAATTATGAAAGCTTACCAATATGAACAGAATATGGGAAGAATTGGTAGACTAAGTTTTAAGGGTTTTTGTACCCGCGCCGATAATGGCGTCTATCCATTTTACATTGTTCCGGGCAAAGGCCTCTTCTTTTTCGTCTCTCCTGCGAAGGCAGGAGTCTAGCCTTTCTTAAGAAACTGGATACCCGTTTTCACGGGTATGACGGCTTTGGGGTAAGGTTATTTTTTCAAGCGGACGCCGGACATTTCATAATCAATTTACACTGGCCCCAACGATCCTTGGCAAAAGCGTCATTCTGGCCAGATACAGTAACATTTAAAACAATTGACCGACAATTGAACTCTAGGAGGCAAATGAACCTAAATAGAAGATTTTTACGTAAACTATTGATAAACGTAAATTAGTATGTTACGTATAAGATAAATTTACGAAAAGGATGATATCATGGAATTTCGTGCATCGAAGGTAGCCGCAGAACAGAACGAACAAGCACTTAAATACCTTACAAAAAACTTGGATGATCCAGAAGCTGGCCGACAAGTGTTCAATGACCTATTGGACAAATTGGGCAATGCAGTTGTAAGCTTCCCAGATTGGCACCCAATCCTCACAGCTCCACCGAATAACTCAGGGGAGCACATGTACAGCATTGGTAACGTGGCAGCGTATCGCGGTATAGATCATACCGTTGAGTTCGTTAAGGGCTTCGTCACCTGCCCCTATTCTGAAGACAAGGCAAAGCAGATTGTGGGTGCTGTAGAAGAAATACCAAAGCTTTATGCATATCGGCTGGAAAACCCTCTGTATGCAGAAAATACTTATCCAGTGGTCGTTATAGCAAACGAGATGGACCTAGAAGGTGATGGTACTATTCGCAGTCGTGATGCACTTATTTTATTTGCAGAACAATCAGTTAAAGAAATGCGTGATGCCCGTGTAGCCGAAACATGGTGGAACGTTCGCTCACTGATTTTGGGGAAACCGCACGGGTCTCGCTCTTCTCTTTTCGTGAACCAGCACTCGGGCGGACATATGCGAAAAATTTTAGAGACCTTGAACAATAGTGGCATATACGGCCCGATCAAGGAATCATCGTTGGAAATGCTGTCACAGAAGAAGCGAGATAGGATCTGTGAAACGCTTTTGGTAGCGGCATTGACTGAATGGAATAAGAGCGATGAAGAGATTGAATTTGAACTACGTGGTGAAACTTGCAGCGCTATTGTGCGCGACACATGGGACGACGGTGAAGAATTGTCAATAAAAGTTGAAATAGGCAAATTTGACCTGATGATCAGAGGCTTTTATTACGAAAAGAACAAGTCCTTCTCTTTTCAAGAACCAACGGGCAAGCGTAAGTTGGCGGAAAAGTTCCTTTGATCAATGCTATTTGAACATCCCTTCCTAAGGAGGGGCCTTGCCTCCGTTGGCTAGTGTGAAACGGGAGCTAAGGGTTGCTTTCTGCCTTTCAGTTTAGGTGGTCAGCGTCCGAACGAAAGTCTCCTCTTGGCGAGAAAGCGACCAAACCCAACTTAAGGGCTAACGGTCACTTAATGACCCCAAGCGGACCTTAGACAGGTTGGTAAATGAAAATGTTGTGGTACTTGTGGTCAAGAAGTAGCGTAATTTTCTCTATGGAAGAAAAGCACAATGAGTGAAAGAGCATCTACTGAGAAAAAAGATATGCTGAAATTTCTTGACCCAGAAAACTGGAGAGCACCCAGTAAACAAGAGTTGAACGGTCGCTATCAGGATAAAACGAAAAGAAAAAAAGATAGACCATCAGTAATTTTATTCCAAAAGTATTTATCTCCTGTAGATGTGTATACCTATCTTAATGCGCGTTTTGGCGAACCAAACGGTCTTTCAAATTTCCTAAAATCTCCGACCAGCGATAACCTTATTCATTGGGATTATCTTCTAATCTGTGAGGGCGTTACTATCAATATAATGGGGATTAATCGGTCAGTTCAGGTTATTATAAGTGAAAACATTACAGATGATGGCTGGAGACTATTCGTAGAAAACTTCCGCAAAACATACCCAAAGCATGCAAAGAAAAAATCAGAAGTTTTAAAAAGCCTTGAGGAGTGGTCAGTCTTTATCAATAGATATTCTGAACTCTGCTCAGAAGCAGCAATACAATATGACCAAATTTCAGAACTTCAGGATTTGAAGTTTAAAATGCCCCCTGTGCCAACAGAAAAGGGCATGACCGCAGAATGGCAAGAAGAGTTTCAAGGGCTAACAACAAATTTTCATGAGTTACAGCAGGCATGCCTTGCTTTGAAGTTATTAACGCCCATTCTTGTGGAGGCATTTATCAATTTACTGATATTGATAATGTGCAAGACGGAAATCAAGGAAAACAATACAATATACGAAGCAAGAATTAGAGAAGACCTGCACATTAAAGTCCCTTCTCTTCATCTAACATGCGACAATTTTTTAAAACCTGTCGATGTGGAATCACTCGAATATAAAAATTTTAATCGCATTATGAACAATAGGAATTGGTTTTTTCACGGTAATACAGATCCAAAAAAAGATAAGTTAGAAACAGTCTATTTTGAGAAGAACACACCTTTATATAAAACGCCCGGCAACGTACATGATAAGTTTTTTGGCACACTGCTAGATATGATCCAGCCTAAAAAGATTTTAGAAGATTACATCAAGACGCACGAATTTATCATACATGTCGTAAATTGCATCAAACAAGAACAACGAGCGCATATATGGCACATGCTTGATAGCAATAGTCTTGGATACAACGAGAAAGAAAAAAGATTTGGCATCCTCTTTTCAGATTTTTTGACTTCTTCTCATCTGCCGGGCATAAAAACAGACGAGTATCTATTTAGTAATAAATGAAGCCGCAGATATGGCCGTTTTAAGCCAGATTGAATGTAAATTCAAATGTCTACTTTTGGCGACAAGCTGACTATAGCTGCCAAATCATCCAAGCCTGCTTAGCATATTAAGCAGACATTCATGCCGGCGCCGGCGACGATTTCAAATGGCATGCATAAGAGCCATTTTTGGCTCCTATTTTGTAATTTTCTCGCAGCCCATACTTCACAGTAAATATTTACTAAAAAGACTAATCTGATTTCTTTGGTACTTTCTTGATAAAAAGGCAGGAACTCACCCAACGGAAAGGTTTTGTTAATAGTTGTAGAAATTTATCAAACGCCAACACCGCAATTAATAGCGAAAGCAGCACTAGTAATAAATCCATTCGACGCTGACCCGACCATATACAGCCATGATATCACGCCGCTTGGAGTTTTTTCTCAGTATTACCTTTAAGGATCACAAGGATAAGCTGGAAGCCCGGCGGGATGAACTGACACGTTTGATCACCTTGAAAGAGGGCAATCTCAATCTTCCCATGCGTCATTTAAGCAATGCACAGCTTGATCGCTTTACGACAACCCTCAAGGACATGGTGAACAACGGCTCTAAAGGATTCAGGAAAGAATATATGAAGATGCTCCTGAGCCGTGTTGATGTAAGGGGACTTGCTCTCTACTTTATTGAAGCAAGTCCAGCATTGGGGTTCTCCATTAATGTGTTGAGAGAGATTTTAGCGGCGCTTCAGTGTTTCTTATGCAGTTTTACAACAAAAATATAACAGATAAACAACTTTATACAACTCTGACGGTCAGCTATCGGCCAGACTGATGATGTGGACGGCCCCCACTAATGGATGAAAGTCTGAGGTTGATACGGTAGTCTTTTATCGTTGTTCAACTTCTCTCAAATTGAGAGAAAGAAGGGTAGCTAGAAGCGATGTCATTAAGTTTCTGTGCTACCTTTTCTGTCTGGGATTTAACCTGATTATCTAACTCTTCAAAAGGCATTCCTATGTCTGATCCCATGGCATGCGATGTGGCTACATGCTCATTAAGATCATCCACAGTGCCATACTGCTTAATAAGGTGACGGGTCGCGACGGCACCGTAAACAATATCATGCGCAAGCAGCTCCAAAACGGACTTGCCTTTCCTGTATAACTCATCATCAATGATGGTGCGGAGGTGTGCAGGTACGGATAGCCCACGGGCATCTGCAATGGCTTCGAAAGCAAGAAGGTCTTCCTGCTCAAGCCGTATCGTCAGATGAAAATTTTTGGTCATGCAAATCCTATCATGCAGGATGCATGGCGGGCTCCATGTTGATATAAACCAAGATAGCAAACAGGTGGTTTCCTGTATGCCAGCTACTGATAGTTTCCGTATGTGAGGCTTCATCTTAAAGCACATTATTTCTAAGTTGCCCATGAAACCGTGTATTTAACTTTTTCCTCAAATTTACGCATTTCACCAATATGGCCCCACTGGGAGTGCCTTTTTGGTGCCTGAAGAAAATATAGTGTAATTACAGTTAGTTAAACTATGGCTTGAGTCGATTTGGTGCCTGTGCGTAATTATTTGGTGCCTTACCTATTTTTCCTAAGCATTTGATTTTACTTATCTTTCATGGCACCCCAGCGGTGCATATGGTGTGACATCTTTTTTCGCCGACTGGCGGGCAATATGCGGCGGCGATTTGATCATTTGGTACGGTTGACGGGAGGCCCTAACTTTGATTTTGACGGCGGCGTAAAACCATTTCCTGACGGGGTGAAAAGGTGATTTTTGCACAGGCACTAAGGAGAAAACCGCGGCGGAATTATCTCTTATAGTCTGCACTATAGCCAGCCCCTCCGGCTCTATAAATTGACGTTTGCCCGCTCAAGAAAATCGCTTTTATTCCGTCTGAAGAACTTCAAAAACCGCATGGCAATCCCCCTGCCCGCTGGCAAAAATTCATGCCAGAACCTCAGACTTTTCTGAAAATCTTTTGACGGGAATTTGTGCAGAATTCATCACCGGAAACCGAAATTATTTCCCTTTCACGGCTGAACTTTCTGTTGCTATCACGCGGGTGGTTTAATCGCTATCATGGGGGGCATGACATGGCGTTGCTGACATGGGATGACTGTTCGCCACAAGAAAAGGGGCGGCTTTCGCCGTCCCTTGTTGATGGTTGGAAAAGTTTTTTCTATTATGTTTTTGGAATGGGCCGGTAAACTTTTATGCCCATTTGTTTTGCCTTGTCGGCCAAGTTTTCTGTTATGCCGGAACCGGGAAAGATAATCACGCCTGTAGGATTTTCTGCCAGCATTTGATCATTACGTTTGAACGGTGCAGCACGGTTATGTTTCTTCCAATCGGGCCGGAATATTACGGTGGGCACAGCTCTTGCCTTTGCCCATTTGGCTGCGATAAGTTCCGCGCCTTTTGTGCCGCCGCCGTGGACTAATACTATGTCGTTATGTTTGGTTTTTGTTTTGTCGAGGGTGGCCCATATGGTTTTGTAATCCTGATAGTCAATGCCACCAGTGAAAGCTATTAATGTTCCCTCTGGTATGAAGACCCGGGTTTCAGATCTCTGCTTGGCCTTGATGTAATCCCGGCTGTCAATCATGGCGGCGGTCATTGTAATGTGATTGACTTTTGAACCGGATAGTGGACGCCATAGGCTGCCGGTGCTGGCTTCGAACAGTTCACCGCCATAGTCGCGTATGAGTTCAAATGTTGCCCGCTGTTCTAAAAGGGTTTGTCCCTCGGTGATCAGGTCTTCAAGCTCGACGGATTTAACTTCTGATCCGTCTTGTTCGCGCTGGCTTTTTTGCTGTGCGTCTTCGTTCTGATCAAGGTCTTTCTGGATACGTTCGACCTTTCTGTGGAAGCTGTTTACAAAGCTCCATAGGATGCCTTGGGTGTCATCTTCCAGTCTGGTGTCAGTGAACATGCCGAGCATGACATCAAAGACATCTGACAGGCCATTCTTTAGCGTGTCGGCATCTGGTAATGGTCGATAGTCCAGCTCATCGGAGAAAGGCCGTTTTGCATAGAGGGTCATCTCATTTAGTGTATGGGTGGTTGCGGTTTCTGTGATGGTATCAAGCATGATTTATTTCCAGTCTGTTCTATATGTTTTCTCTTTCTTCCCCCACATGCCTTTGGCGATGGGGTGGGGTGATAAGGACCGGTTACGTCATTCAATTTGTCCGGCATCCGGCTCTTATTTGAAAAGAAATACTGGAATGCGACTTTCGCATTCCAGACATTACTGAGCCGGGCTTGACCTTAAAATCATGGAGTGGTGCGGCCCACAGCGTAGCGAGGACACGGTTCTTGATTTTAAGGTTGCCGGTCCAATTTAATGACGTATGAAGGGACGCTTGCCCCTCCCCATTGCCTAAGGCTTCAAACCGACAAGTTTATTTGCGCAGCAAATTCCTTATCCCCTTCCCTTCTTTTATTAGTGAACGGTTAAAGCTGATCTGAAATTGGCATTTAAAATTGACCCACCTGTTCGGGGGCGAGGCCAATATATGGTGCGTGTTGATTAAACGGCTCAACTGTATTGCATTGCCATATGGGCTGATGCCATCATTGGAATATTGCCGTTTGACTTGACCTTCCGGCAAAAAAATACCGGACACTTGGCCCGGCACCTTGGTAGTAACGACAATGGATATGGCTGAAGGGTTACTCGTCATCCTCAATGACATAGAATGTGTTTTCAGCATAGGGTTTTTCTGTGATGGCATAGCCCAGCCGGTTCACAATGCGCATGCCTTCTGAAACAGAGAAGACTCCGTCTTCTTCGATAAATGTCCATATGCGGTTTATGCCCTGCGCACGGACATAATCTAATTCCTTGCCGTATGTTTCAAACATCAAGCCATCTATGGATGCATTCTTGTCAATGTGATTTTGAACAGGTTTGAATTCTTCTACCCAGTCATCAAAACTCATGATTATTGTATTTGTCATTTGTCTGCCTCCAGTAAAAAAAATGCCGGACCAATGTGGCCCGGCGAGTCTAGGAAATATTCGTTTCAAAGCCCTCAGTAGGGAATTTCATCGTCGAGACCCATGCTGGTTCCATTGCCGGTTGACTCATTCGCAAAGTCATTTGATGTGCCATTGGTTTCAGCATTATCAGCCTCATCTGACTGATCGGAGTTGTTATGACCTTGTCCGCCGCCCAGCATTGTCAACACACCACGATAGGGCTGGAGGGTGACTTCGGTACTGTAACGGTCTTGCCCGTCATCTGTGGTCCATTTATGGGTCTGCAACTGACCTTCGAGATAAACTTGAGCGCCTTTCTTGAGATAATCTCTGGCAATCTTGGCTAGGCCTTGGTTGAAGATCACAACCTGGTGCCATTCGGTACGCTCACGCTTCTCGCCGGTCTGCTTATCGGTCCAGTTTTCTGATGTGGCAACGCTGAGCGTTACGACTAGAGCGCCGGCATTTGTTGTCCGCACTTCGGGGTCTTGGCCCAGATTGCCAACGATAGTTACTCTATTGATACTGCCCATGATGTTTTCCTTTCTCTAATTGGGGTGGATATCACACCAACAGAACTTCTCTCTTGCTCTCATGCAGGCTATTGATCACGGGGTTTTGTCGTAAACAATTGAATTTCAGACGTCAGCCGATTGATATTTCTGATCTTGCTGACTGACTGGAATTCTCTATAAGTGCAAAGTAAACTCAATTGATTGGCTGACTACACAATGGACGTACGGGAAGGATATCTATAACAAGGGGCCTGCCCAGTCATGAATGCGATATAAGATTTTTATTAATGCGGGATTTATCTATTGCCGTTGCATAATTTTCTGGAACAAGGCGTTTATGGGATCGTAATCACCGTTATACCCCGCTATCATCACAGTAATCATTTCATCCTGATTTGTCAGATTGTAATCTATGAAATAACCCATGCGCTTATAAATCTCTGTGAACAGGATGCGCTGCGTCCTGCCATTCCCGTCCCTAAAAGGGTGAAGCACATTTATTTCAGCAAAATACTTTGCCGCCTGATCAGTCGTCAGGCTATTGGCTCTGAGTAGTTTATTGATCCCCGTAAAATACCTATCCGCTTCCTGATCAATATTTTCCGGATAGGAAAACACCGTCTTGCCCTTTGCAATTCTTATGGTGCGGATTTTCCCCGCCCAACTATAAACATCGGAAAAACAGATTTTATGCACAGCTTTCCAGTTTGATAAATCAATGGTTTTTTGCGCGGAAATAAAATCAGAGGCTTCCGTAAAACTTGCCTGAAAAATGACTTCTTCAAAAGCTTCAAGTTTTTCTGGTGATTGTAAATTAGGGATATTTTTTAAAGTGTGGGTTTGTTGATCCATGTAAGGATCTTGGTCTGAGCTAAAATATTTATCGTGTTCTTGCATACTCCAGGGCTTCCTTGATTAATTCTGCTCTTGTCAACTGCCCGGATTGATAATCTCTGGCAATCCGGTCCTGTTCTGAAGTCAGAGACATGCCCTCAAGCTTCAGGTTAGCAACACCCTGCTGATAGATAAATTTTTGTTTCTTTGATAAAGCCTGCATTTTAGTCCTTTTCGTATGAGCCGTCATTATGCATTAAATCTTTATCCGAGGCAATTATATTAGGACTTTAGCAATCCCAGAAGACATAAGTGGCCCCCATAATGTCGACCTCGGTGATATCGCCTGCGAGAAGCATGTCACGGGCAAAGGCATCAATGTTGATATAATATTTCAGGCTTTCAGGCACTTCATCCAGAAGGCCGCTGTCTTCCAGATAATCGACAGCGTATGTTTTTGCCCGGCCTTCAAAAAAAGAAATATCGTCGAGCTTATCCATAATAGTCAGGCATATCCACATTCAGATACTCGGCGAGATAAATAGCACCCACCAAGTCTGTCCCTTTCATATCTTCAAAGTCATCAAACCATATTTTGAGGTTTGCCTGATTGATGCCAAGGGCACTGAACAGTTGGTAGTTATCACCAGCTACATGTTGGATTTCAAATTCTTCGACCATTTCACCATATTCATTACGGTGGTTTCTGGCTTTGGCCTCGTAATCTTCAAAACTGTGGAAGTAGAAGCCTGTTGCCGAAATGTCGTACGGCGTCGCGTGATAGTTATTGGCAGTCATTGGGATTCTCCGCGATGGCCGGGAAAAAACTCTCTCTTCCCTATCAAACCATCACAGAAAAATCACTGCTCTTTTGCTCTCATACTGATTTTTTAGGAATCCAAAGAAGATCCTATTAATAATATGTTATATAGATTGCAAATAATGGGCAGGGAATAGAATATGCCTTTACTAAATGACATGTCCTTTTCTTTTATTTTCTTGTTCTGCCAGTATCTTCATTGCCGTTTCAACATTTTCATCAGGCATTTCTGAAAGCTCGGGCAATTCATCAAACCACTTTCCCCATCTTTCTGTAAGCTGAGCAATTGAAACTTCATCATATTTCCCCCGATGTTGTTGACCTCGAATTAATTCTTCTAATTCTGGGGCCAGTTCCTTTCCTTCCATATAACGCTTAAAAACCCAAATATAAATATCAACTATTTCCAACCCTACACTTTCAGTGCCAGCTGTGCATGAAATAGGTATAGTTGGCATATTTGTTAAATCCATTACAGGTAAACCTGGTCCTGAAATCCAAGGAACATCCCTTGCTTTTTGATAAAATTGAGTGACATATTCCTGTGCAGCATTAAACTGGGATTGCCTATCAACCACTATTCTTTTTGCCTTTTTTCCAGTATTCCTTATTCTTAATGCAATTCCATGCAACACTGATTGAAATCCTACCAAGTTGGGGGAAATTTGTAGCGCATCATGCTTACAATCCGCATTGTATTGTATTTTATCAGGGTTTTGGATGACCCAACTTAACCCATCCCTGATAATTTCTCGAGATCGCGCATCTGGAATATAAGCCACCCTTCCAATAATAGTACTACAAACTTCCGTTAATAATTGTTCTGCTGTCACATTATTCGTCGTAATTCTTGCCTTCCAAGCCTTTACCAGAGTCTCTTCATCAAACAAACTGGCAAGTTTAACAATCATTATATACCTAAGAGGAGTCCAATAAGCTGACCATGGAACCGCAGGATTTAATCCTTGATCAAAAGCTTGATCAAAAAAACTAATTAAAGCATGGTCAACTTTATTTATTTTATAAAAATCAAATTTAAGATTAAACTTTTTCTTTAATTTCTCAATGTCCCCTATAATCTCTACTAATCTAGCATTTCCCAATTGAGATGCATGCAAACGATCCACCTCAAGCTTATTTCTAAGGCCTTCAATAGTTTTAAGCGCACGCAGGTCCAAATTTACATTAGAGCTCAATACACCATAATATAAATGAGGTTGCGTTTTATCAAATAGGTTAAGCCCCGTTTGGCCGCTCTCATCTACGTAGAAGTACATAGCATTCCCCTTTTCCAGAAGGCATGGTACCCAATATACTTTGGGCTGTCAAAAACCTGACTTAGACACAAAAAAAGCCCCCGTTTAGGAGACTTCTTGGTTTTTAAACCAAACCTTCATTTAGTTATTCTCAAAAGGTATTCTGATATTCCATGAACTAGCGGATGTCTGCCAGCACAAACATTATTATTTGTGACTTAAGATTTATTTTTCAGTCGAACACCAACCCCACCGCCGTTTTCGGGAATGAAATCGACGCCTGCTGTTTCAAGGGCTTCTTTCATTTTATTAATAGTTGTAATATTTGCTTTTCCAGTATTTTCATAACGATTTATAGTTGAGAAAGCTAATCCAGTTATTTCGCCTAGTTTTCTGACAGTAATTCCTGTAGCCGTACGAGCCATTTTACATTGTATTGGCGTCACTTAATTTTATCCCTCACAAAAAATTCTATCATGTATTGCACAAAATGCTTGAATTATATTCATTTTTGACTACAATAGGCTCATTAACGCAGTATTTACTATTAATATAATGCGGACCATGAAGGTGGGTCAACACCAACATGGCCCTAACCACACCAACCTTACAAGGAGGCTGACATGGCTACCCCACGTCTTAGCACAGAATACCTGTGCTTGTTAACTAACAACTTATCCACACTCATAAATTTTATATTCCAGACTATAAACCGAACAGGTTATAGGGGAGAAGTCTCATGAAATTTTCTTACTCCCACCTGCCTGAGCAGGTCCAGAACGACCTGAAGTATATCGCTGACTTTCTGGTGAGCTACAGCATCGCCCATAACAAGGATCCCTATCGCCGTTATACCCCCAGCCGCATCCGGCATATCATCCTGCATGGCTGCTTCACTGAAAATCACTGGACTATAAGTAGTCCTTTGAGACCCGATGAAGTGTCCTACAGCTATAACCTGATGCTAGTGATCTCTGCCCATTTATGGGACCTTCTCCCTATTCTGGAAGAGGCTGTAGAACTGATAAACCAGTCTGGAAAAATTTCCTTTCCGTTAGTGACAAAGATTATAGATACCAAAGGCCGAATTGATCAAAAGCTCAGAAACGGTTATCTGGCCTATGAGCAGATACAGGCCAAAGGCATTCTGGTTTACAGCAAGGGAGATATAACCCTGGATCTCTTCACCCCGTTAGAGCGGCCAAAAGCCGAAGTCCATTTTGTGCAGGCCCGAGACTATTATGATCACGCCTTGCCGCTCGCTCAGCTATTCATGTCTGGTGCGAGTTCTTTCCAAGACAAAGACCGTGGTGCAGCCGCTTTCATGCTGTGCCTTGCCGCAGGACAAGCCTATGAAGCTCTCATGGCTGTTCATATTCTAAAATACCCTTTAGGTCGTCCCCTGAGTGACCTCCGCGAACTGGCAGAGAGTATTCACCCGGAACTCAGCATGATCTGGACCGGATTACAGGGCGAACAGATATTTCAGTCTCTAACGACCGCCTTCAGGGATGTGCGCTTCAGTGCAGAATACAGAATAACGGATCATGACCTTAACCTAATGTTTGGCTATGTGGAGGATTTGCATAAGCTGGTCCATTACATCTGCCAGATAAAGTTTGACGCCTTAAAAGCCGGAAGTCTCGCCAAACCCAATAAAGACTGGCTGGAAGTTGTCACACTGGCATTAAGGCCACCAGAAGACCCCCTATTCGATGACGATGAAGAAACTGAGGTGCCACAAATCACAACTCCAAACACATCGCCCATCTTCCTAATGGCGGAACAGGAAGAGGCTTTGAGGAAGTTAGGAGCTGAAATATTTAATCTTGAAGAGCCCTGCTACGATTTGCTGACCCTTGGTAATATCCTGAAATGCATGACCTACAAAGATTACCTCGACGAAGAGCGCGGCATCCATCTTCTGGGAGATATTATTCAGGTCCGGACCACGGTGATCAAAGACAGCTTCATTCAAATGCTCAGTCTCCTGAAAGAAATCCGGTTACGTGATGATGCAACTGCCAAGGATGAAACTGACCTGAAAGATAATGTGGAGAACACGAACATCAAAGAACAAAAAGTGGCCTGACCCCTGAAAGACTCGGACGATGAATGCAGAATTTTTTCAATATGACCCACATAATTCGACTGATTTATCGTCCCCATCAGGACTTTCAGCACAAAAATTATCTTTTTGGCATAAAAATACGCGGCAATTGACCTTCTCCATAATTCACTGTGGTTCCCGTTGTTTCTCTGTAGTACCCGCTAGTGCACTGCACTACTCTGTAGCCCCTTGGCTTACCGGTTCTCCGTCCCTTGACGCACGCCTTAAATCAGTCTCTACTGAATATTGTCCGCCGCATAATTCAGGAGTTCCCATGCCCAAGGACAAATCACCCCTCACCCTAAAACTTGTCGCGGCTAATGATAATCAGGATTTCAAGGCCAAGCGCAATCCCCTTGACCCCCGACTGATATCACTGGCAAAGATACTGGCCCGAAGTGCCGTGCAGGATGCCATTGACAATATAACATGCCCCGCCAATGATAATGACGTTACCGAAGACAATGATATGACGTAATCCTGAAAGGATATTCCTATGCCTGCACCATATAACCGTGTTGCCATCTATGCCCGTTATAGTTCTGACAATCAGAGCGAAGCCTCTATCGAAGATCAGCTTCGCCTGTGTAAAGAACGGGCAAGCAAAGAAGAATGGACCCTCATTGATTGTTACAGTGACCGTGCAATCAGCGGGGCATCATTGATGCGCTCCGGCATCCAGTCTCTCATTGCCGATGCGCTAACAGGTAAGTTTGACATCATACTGGCCGAAGCCCTTGATCGTCTGTCCCGTGATCAGGAAGATATTGCCGGTATTTATAAACGTATGGAGTTTGCCGGGGTTAAAATCATCACCCTCAGTGAAGGCGAGATCAATCAACTGCATGTGGGCCTGAAAGGCACCATGAATGCCCTGTTCCTGAAAGACCTTGCTGACAAAACACGACGGGGCCTACGTGGCCGGGTGGAAGCGGGTAAATCCGGCGGCGGTAACAGCTATGGTTATGACGTCATCAAAAGCTTTGACGACAATGGTAAAGCCCTCACAGGTGATCGTAAGATAAATAAAGCAGAAGCCCAAATCATCAGACGGATATTTACTGACTTTGCCGATGGCAAGTCTCCCCGCCACATTGCCCACGCCCTGAACAAAGAAGACATTCCGGGACCACGGGCCAGATCATGGACCGGTTCCACCATCAGAGGTCATCACAAGCGCGGCACAGGCATATTGAACAACGAACTATATATGGGCAAGCTGGTCTGGAACAAATTACAATACAGGAAAGACCCTGATACCGGCAAACGGGTTTCCCGGCTTAACCCCAAATCCGACTGGATTATAAAAAATGTTCCTGACCTGAAATTCATTGATCAGAAGTTATGGGACAGGGTTAAGGTCAGACAGGGCGAGATACGAATTAAATATAAAGATCAGATCGATGCCATACATGAATCCCAGAGAAATAATAGACTGAACAACACCCATCGTCACAAGCATCTTCTTTCCGGCCTGCTCACCTGCGGCACTTGCGGTGGCAGATACAGCATTATCTGCCAGAACCGTTATGGTTGCTTCAATCACTCTCATCGTGGCAACTGCCCTCAAAACAGGAGCATAATGCGTACCGAGATTGAAGAACGGGTATTATCCGGCCTCAAGGACAAGCTGCTCCATCCTGATGTTGTTCATCAGATGATCAAGCATATGCAGGAAGAAGCCAACCGGCTTCAACGAGAGAAGCATCAGAGCTATGATTTCAAACAGAATGAATTGGTCAAAGTAGAAAAACAGATTGACCGTATTGTTATGTCCATTGCCAATGGCACAGATATTCCGTCCATGCACGACCTGCTGTTCAAGCTGGAAGATCAGAAACAAGCCTTAAAGGACTTTCTGGATAAAGAACCACCCAAGCTACCAGACCTGCACCCCGGATTGGCCGATGTCTACAGAGGCAAGGTTATCCATCTGACAGAAGCCCTGAACAGCCCTGACACCATTGCTGAGGCCAGTGGTGCTATTCGGGCACTCATTGACAAGATCATCATCTCAGTGAGCAACCAAGGCAACACCGAGATTGCCCTGCACGGTGAACTGGATGCGCTTCTGCATTTTATGACGACAACCGAAGATCAGAAAACGGCAGAGAACAAGGGGTTCCAAAATGCAAAAAGCCGCCCCTCATCTAAAGAGGGACGGCTTTACTGCGTCCGTGGTTGCGGGGGTTGGATTTGAACCAACGACCTTCAGGTTATGAGTCACAGAAGCAGACCTTCTACGCGGTTCTCTGTGTCCCTCCATAATACTCTATACTTCTATTTATTGTTTTTAATCAATATATTAGTAGATTATACCTGGTTCTGTGATACTATATGGTTCTCTCTCATTTGCTGTAAATTGTTACCCTATTGTTACCCCAACAGCAAGCTATTTTTCTACCGGTGAGCATCATGGCCAAGATTACAATACGATTTGTTTCCAGTCTACAGCCCAATGGACGGGACAAAGATTACTTTGATGACGAACTTAAAGGATTTGGCATCCGGGTTAGAAAGTCCGGGCATAAGTCATATTTTATTATGAACCGCCTCAATGGCATGTTGCGACGTTTTACCATAGGCCCACACGGTGCATTCACACCGGAAAAAGCAAGAACTGAAGCAAAGAAAATGCTTGGTGACCTTGCTAAAGGACGCAACCCTTCCGAAGAAAAAGAGAGAAGCCGTAATTCACCCTCCATTCGTAAGCTGGGAGAGCGGTTCCTCAAAGAATATTGCCCTTCCCGATTAAAACCTACAACACAGCGCGAATACAAACGATCCATTGAATTGTTTATTAATCCGATGATTGGACGCACTTGCGTTACAAACCTTTCAGATACCAATGTTGTAGAACTACATCAAAGTATGTCAGACAAACCTTATCAGGCCAACCGGACAATTGGGGTGTTATCCATCATGATGAAACAGGCAGAAAAATGGGGCTACCGGGAAAAGAAGACTAATCCCTGTTTTAGTGTAGAGAAATTTAAAGAGAAAGGGCGAGAACGCTTTCTATCCAGCGAGGAGTTACAAAGATTAGGCAAAGCCCTTTCGGGTTTCGAGACAGATAAACCAATACCTGTCACATTGATCAGGTTGCTTATTTTTACCGGCTGCCGCCTTAGTGAAATTCAAACCCTGAAATGGCAGCATGTTGATCTGGAAAAACGTCAACTCAACCTGCCAGATTCCAAAACGGGCGAGAAAATTGTCTATTTTGGCAAAGAATGTGAACAGATATTACGCAACATCCCGAAGCTTACTGACAACCCCTATGTCATCATCGGCGCCCTAGAGGGGGACCATTTGAAAGAAATACAGAAGCCGTGGCGGAAAATACGTGCTACTGCAGGTCTTGATGATGTCCGAATTCATGATCTACGTCATACATTCGCCTCTCATGGCGTTATTCTCACCGGCAGCCTGCCAATGGTCGGAAAACTACTTGGTCACACCCGACCCGAAACGACCGCACGCTATGCCCATCTGGCCGCCGACCCTGTTCGTGAGGCTGCTCAGGAGATTTCTGAAGCCATTTCAAAATCATTATATTACGCTGAAAGAAAAGAGACCCCAGAAGAAAATATCGGAGCACAACTCTTAGACCTGCGAGAACGACTGGGTATTAACCGGCGTACTGTTGAAAACAGAGCCAAGCTTGATAAAGCTGAAATAACCGCAATCGAAAGCGGTGACAATATGCCTATTAATGCTATAATGGCCTATGCCGATGCCATTGGCTACAAATTATCTGTGTCGCCTATTGGATAAAATATATTAGTTTCACAATTATAGCCCAGTGTGCAGGACAATCATAATAAGCCGGATAGGTAGTTTTGTCGCCATTTGCTGTACAAACTTGTCTGTTTATGCTAATCTTCTTTAGTAAAGAACAGTACAAAGGAATCTATATCATGGGCGAGACACAGACAGAAAGCCAAAAAGCGAGCCGCGTTCAGGTACGTTTGCCCGATACCTTAATGCGGCAAGTAGAATTACGCACGGGTCCCCATGGACTCTATGCGGATTCAAGTGACTATATCCGCGATTTGATCCGCAAGGATTTGCAGTCTGAACCAGGCTTTGACGATCATCTTGCTATCATCTGGCAGCATCTTTTGCCAGGCAGCCTGGCTGATGAAAGCGAATTTGTTCCAACCTCACGCGAAGAGGCAAAGGCCAATGGCCGTGCCTTTGCGACAGAGCAATTAGCGGACAAAAACGCGTAGCATGTCAACATCACAAAAAGAAGTTTATTTCTACCCGCCTGCCCTTCAGCAACGAAATCAGATGTGGTATTATAACAGTCTTCAATGGGGAGAAAACCATGCTGACCGCTATATGGATTCCTTTTATGATGCCTTGGAAGAAAAAAACACCGCCTCATATCATCGTCCTTTTCCCAAATCTGAAACAATCGGCGTCACCGATGAAGACGTATATTATTTTCATTGGAAAAGAAAACAAAGCGAACGGCGGGGATATACTGTTTTCTACCGGACACTATCCAATGGCTCTATCGGTGTGATCGCCATCATAGGCGATGGGCAGGACCGGGATAACCGCATGCGTGAATCTTTAGAAAAAGCATTGCCACACATTAAAACCGACAAATAAAAATCCCCACCTGAAAAATAAAGTTTACCAGTACCATGACGACCACCTCAAAATGGCATTATTCAGAGGTCGAATTGCGTTGAGTGCTGGCGGACCATGTTTTCAAATCATCAATATGATAAACAACAATTGCAGCATGCTTGCGGTAGCGTGGGCCGTTGCCATGCCAGCGCATCTTCTCAAGGGTTTTAGGACTCAAAAGTAAATATTCAGCTGCACTAAGTGTGTTCATAAAAGGGCTCACATATAATTCTGTCTGGTCATTAGACAGTTTTTCCTTAGTCATCCTCATCACCAACCCCCAAATCGGCAATCAATTGGTCCACTTTCTGCTTCACTATACTTAAGTCATCTACGTGACCAATCTTCAAGTATATTTCACGAATAGCCACCGAAGAAAAAACAATCATTCGAGCAAGTCGCTTGATCACTTCATCTGTATTTGTGGAAATATCCTGCTGGATAAGCGAGCGAATATATTCTGAAGTTGGCAAACCAGCGTAAGTCGCCCGGCGATCCACTTCCCGGTATTGAATATCCGTAAGCCTTAGATTAATACGACATTCTTTTTTCATTCACACACCTTGTTTTTAAGTTAACAGATGTGCTGCCGCTACTTGTTGAATGGTATTTTCCGTACTGATGTTATTGTAGCATAGGCCTGAATAAATTCCCATCAGTAAACTAAAGAAATTTCTCTTGCGTACTGCTTATCGTACATGTACAATATCATGAACAAGCAAGGAAGATACAATGGAAGTTATGTCATATACCCGAGCGCGGCAAAGCTTTGCTAACCTCATGAAAACAGTAAATGCCGACCATACAACGGTTCATGTCACCCAAAAATCAGGAGATGATGTGGTGGTCATGAGCAAGTCTGATTTTGACGCCCTCGAAGAAACACTGCATTTACTTTCAAGCCCCGTCAATGCGGCCCGTCTGAATGAGAGCATTGCTGAACTGGAAGCAGGTGGCGGCACCGAACATGGTTTGAATGATATATGAAACTTATCTGGAGTGATAATGCCTGGAATGATTATCTCTATTGGCAGGAAAACGATAAAAAGATGGTCAAGCGGATTAATAACCTGATCAAGGATATCAAAAGAACTCCCTATGCCGGCCTTGGGAAACCGGAACCCCTTAAACACAATTGGTCTGGCTATTGGTCAAGAAGGATCAGCCAGAGTGATCGCCTAATATATAAATATACGGATGACGCTATTCTTATTGCCCAGGCAAGGTTTCATTATAGATAATACCACAAAACCCGCTCATATTTTCGGCCAGAATATTGATTAAAACTCACAATATTCTTAGATAATACAATTCATTAAAGTGAGCTAATTTACTATGAATTTCCTTTCAAATATTAATATGCCTTTCGGCGTTATTTTCATCCTCGCACTGTTGTGGGTGGTTGTGATCGGTGTGCTCATTGTGAGAAAAAATAAGTTAAATCCAAATAATCCCCGATCACAGGTACTAAATGATGCTTTTGAACCATGGAATGGATCAACTTCACCTGGTGTGATTGTTAATTCATTTGATAGTGATGCCGAACGGCAACTAGATCTCACAGCCAACATCAATGACGATTTTCTCGACAGATTACATGACGATGATTATCAAAGAAACAACCGTTAAACTATATCATTCATCATCACCTGATTTTGGCAAAGAACGACGACTGCCCCGCCTATTCTGAACCGGATTTTCAAGTCCCCCTCGTAAATCGGACCTGTTATCAGATTGGCTTTGAGAACCAGAATTTTCCTTCGTCCAGGCTTCCAGGTCATCGGGTGATGTAGTGAATGTCTTTTCAAACACACCCTTGCCTGCCTCTTTGGATATCGCCTCTTTCTGCGGTGCTGCGGTATCTCGTTCAGCTTTCCTTTCAAATAAAGCATTTGACGTATTCTCGTGCACAATGGCATTTGAAGACTTAATTGATGAAGCCTTGCCAGTTATATCCGGCTCTGGTGCCTGACTTTCGATTACCTCCCTTCCCGCATTAAAAACCTCCTGCACTTCTGCTATATCCTCTTCCCTGCCTGTAGTCACTGAATCTACTGTTGGCTCACTGATATTCGGAGTATTAACGGCCCCAAAATTCTGATCCACATAGCTATCAACAAAATCCCCCACATGGGCACGAACAACCGCCTGGTCATCGGCATTTTGTGAGACCAATAACCGCCGGGCTTCTGATGGCCCGTAAGGCGTCCCTGTTTCACTGCGGGCATCTGAAAGATATTCAAAAAAGGATTGATCAAGTCGCTGATTAAAATCGGTGCTATCCCGCTGCTGAGAAACCATCGCATCCTCAAACCTCTCAGCCTGAGAAAAGCTTCGGCTGGAAGATTCATCAAAACTCTTCGCCTGATTGTAGTTCTGTGCCAATACTGATCTGAACTGAGATGTTTCACCGCCTGACACAGTAGAAGACTGACCAAGCATTGCACTTCTTGTTTCATCAAAAAGAGAGGATAAATTATTCCGCTCAGCATAATTCTGTGCATCTGTATATTGCTCTGAGGATAAAGTCCTTGCTTCCCCACTAGCTCCCCCTTCAGCAGACAACGTACCATCAATTGGGCTAAAAAAATCCACAATGCCCGGGGCTGATAGCTTTACACCTGCTGTTGCTCGCGCAAAGGCACTTAGTGAAGCTTGTGTTGTCGTATTATTCTGCTTGGCAAATGTCCGCGCATGTTCATTAAGTTTACTGACATTCTCGGACACCCGCGCATCTGTCGTAAAGCCCGTTTGTTCAGAAACACTTTTGCCTTCATTGACCCCCTGGGCCAGGTCAGCAATCTGCTGGTTAACTGTGGCGTAACTCTCCCGGCTCTGGGCTTGCATACTCGTTCCCTGCTCCCGGGATGCCGCCGCCCGGCTTGACAGTGCCTCAGATACCGAATGGCCATAATTGATGCTGTTGGGAAAGTTTGACGCCGCCCCGCCACCCTGCACTACCTGCCGGCCATCCGGAGTGATTGAGACTGTTGCGCCTTCCGGTGTCCGATAAGAGAACACGCCCGTATCCACATGGGGACTGGTGGTCAGGGAATGGGCGGAGGTTTGATTGTAACGGTGAGTATCTATTGACGTATTGCCCAGAGAAATATTACCGGTAGCGGCTTCACCGCCCGCCGCTGTCGCGGCACTTTGAACCGGAGCAAGGATCGACTGGGACATGCTGCCAATGGCGACGGCCCCGCGGGCAAGCCCTGCGGTGAGGAACGGGATCATGATCAGAAAAAACCCTGCCAGCAGGGCCACATCAGAGTTCACCGCGTCAATACCGCTCATGGTCACCAGTGAGAAACCATGGGTTCCGCCTTCCATAAAGGCAGCCGCTTTTGTGGCTTCCGCCGCCTCCCCCATCATAATCCGGTGCAGGATGACATAAGCCGGTCCCCAGCTCTGAAGCCAGATAAATACGCCAAAATATGCCGTGAAGAATTTCCGCCCAATCACGGGCAATAAAAGCAGCGGAAAGATAAAGGGGAACAGGCCGTAATATAATGTCTCCAGTACAATCCGTAAAAGCGGCACCCATTTCTCGGCTTGCCTAGCGACGGCGCGATAAGTGGACGTCGCCTGACTCTCAGCCCGTGCCTGGGCATAGATCTCAAGGGCGGATGTGCTGCCGGTATCACCGGCAAACTCCAGAGCCGAGCGATTAATGGCATTGATCAGCATGGCCTGCTGTATCAGACCGAGCGCATCCCGGGACGTACCCACAAGATATTCATGAGCTATGGGTAAGTCCGAGATAATCGCTGCACGGGCCAAGGATGGCAGTCGGTCGGAATATATGCGTGCGCCATAAATTTCAGCGGCGCGGTTAAGTTCGGCTGTCCAGAGCACGCTCAAGCGGGTCGCGCCATCGAGACAGGTGACGATGGTTTCCGAAGTTCCCTCCCTATAGGCAAAACTTCTGGCTTCAGAGGGACTGTTCTGAACGGTCAGGTAATTCCAGATATCCGGCGTTTTCTTCATTTCTTCAAGGTCCAGGTGGCCAAGAAGCAACCCATAGAAAACACATTGCTGCACATAAGCACTGACATTAGCGGCCAGCTCCGTATTGGTGATCTGGAAACTTGTGGTCATTTCCAGAAGCCGCGCTCCGAAGATCACCCCATTTGCCGAATAGAGCAGGTCATTTGGCAGGGAATAAGCCGTTTCAGACTGGCGGGTGATATAATCCCCGACCTGACTGGACAGGCCGGCAAAGTAAGCTAATCCAAAGGGAACATTGGCCACGGTAGCAGATGGCAATGTTGGATTAAGCCGGTCCGTGATCTGCACATCGAGTTTTGGCACAAAAAGAATGCCGTAAATCAACAAGGCAGACAGATACCAGCGCAGGATAACCAGAAAATCCGTTGAAAACACATAATGAACCAGAACGAAGACCAGACCCAAGGCAAGGGCAAGCCGCATCAGGCTTTCCATAGCCCCGGAACCGGCCAGTGCCGCGACCGCATTGAAAATATCAACAAGATAGACCCCGCCGCCGTAAGTAAAGACTTCCATAGATCCCCCCTTACCTGCTTATCAGTCGGCGGGAATAGGTTACGCTATGGGCCAATCTAGACGAAAGATTGCTGGCAAGGAACGCTTCTAGAACCTGCACACGCTTGACAATATCAAGGGCAATCTGGAGATGCTGACCGGACTGTGTGCGATGGCGGATCAGGTTAACCCGGCTTTCTGACAAGCGGTCTGTCCACATTTCCAGGACATCGCTTGAACCGCCCTGGACGTAACTTGCCGCGTCCTGCACATCCTCCACGGCGGAATCCAGAAAAGCAAAGACAAAATCTATCGCCAGAACTTCAGAATATTGCAGAAGATCACTGATGGCGTTACCGCCGGAATAGGCCACATGGACATTGACGAATTTATAAACCGGCAGGGTGGAGAGATTGAGAAAATCAATCATCTCCTGGGTCAGAGCAGTATCGCTGCGCACACTGGTCACCATACCCGTCAGCAAAACATCTATCCGCCGACGAAAGGCGCGATTTGCAGGGATGGTTATGGTTTTGCCAAAGCGTGCCGGGTTCAGGCAAAGGTCAGGTTCGTCACAGCTATGAACCTGCACTTCTCCCCCATCCAGAAGTGCCTTGATTATGCCGTCATCTATTATCTTGGGCTCATAAACATCCATACTTGCAGGATCATTATCATTAGCACCGCCTCTTAATATTACCGTGCCCGCAATGGTCATGAAAAGTTCTGCAAGATCATTATCACGGCTTAAGATTGGATGCTTTTTAATGGCCTCCCATGTAAGATTCTTATTGATAGGAATTTGTTCTCTCTCTTCAGGCGTGGCTCCTGCCAGTACAGATGCCCGTTGCCCCTTTGCACCGCATCCCTGCCGGGCGGCGGCATAATCAGAAAATATACCCTTATTGGTGCCAAGGGCTTCACAGATGGCCTTTGAAGAACGGTCCGTTCGCGGCCAGACGGAACCGACAAGAGCCTGGGCGGTTTCGCAGCTGTTAATGGAGGCCGAATTGATTTTCTGGGCCAGATCATTCAACTCGCCGATCTTCTCGGCAATCACCGGCGATATGGTCTCCAACGCCACCTGAAAGGCAAAGCTCGCGGCATTATTGGCAATGGCCTTCATCATGGCGACCAGCTCGTTTGAGTTAATGTAAGAAAAAGAACCGGCGAACAAGTCAATACCACCGCATCCCGCCCGATATGATGGCAGGTTTAAGGTAGCGAACTGTGTGCGCTTTTGTGGCGTGCGGAGATAGACATTACCCAGCGTATAATAGCCTGCCGATTGCCCCTGAAATGCGGTCGGGCCGGTCACATTGGCAACACCACCCATCCCGTTCCAGAAATCTTCCATGGCGGTACCGACATCGCCGTAGGCTACTGACGTAAAAACACCCCATACAAAAATAGTTGCAACAAAACGGGTAATTCTTTTTTTCAGGGTTTCTTTGAAGTCATTAATAGTCATCACTCTTTTAATAATCATTTCCGGCTCCTTTCAAAATCAACAGATAGATACGTTCCTTCAAATCCTCTTCGGTCATCAGGCCAAAGCCCACCGGAATGACATCCCGGCTTACAGAATCAAACAGGATGACAGCCGGGACAGGCTGACCGCTCAGACCAAGGGCCGTGACCTGACCACCGTCAATGGAGGCATTGGGGAAATAATCATTGGGCGCGCCGTCCGTACTCACCGCTTTAACGGGAAGATCATACCGGTCGGCAAAAGCCCGCATCAGAGGTGAAAAGGCCCGGCAGGCACCACATGACCCTGAATAGATATAGAAGATGCCGTATCGCTCCCCCAAATGGGCGAGCAGATCTTCCTGCTCGGCCCCGCGCGCATCGGACCAGATTTTTTTCGCCAGATTAGAGACAGGGCGCAAAAGCGTGTAATCCAGATCGGGCTGCTGCCACAGGGCGCGCTGCCAGACATCGGCAAATCGCGATGCCCGGTCGAGCTGGATGCGCTGAAAGCGAATGTAAGCTGAAACATTGTCGGTTGTCGGATTAAGGATGGCGGTAGCCCGAATTTCTTCGAGTTGCGCCCGGATCTCACTTATGCGTTCACTGGCTGTTGCCTGCGGAATACTGGCCAGGGCTTCTTCCTTCACGGGTTTTTCCAGCTTGGGCGACCCGCAGTAAAAATAATGACCCAACTTGCGCTCAAGGCAGTAGAACGGATCCTCCTGCGCTATAGCGCCATCACACATAAATATCATTGTGAGAACAAAGATGGCGACAAGCTCAACAATGAGATTTCCCGGAATCTGCATATTAATCATTATCTTTTCAACGGTCATAATAAGCCTCAATCCGTGATTTTAGATCATTGATCACACCGTCTTCTGCGCGTAAAATTGTAGTGGCCTGGGCATCAGCATAAAATTCGCTGAGGTCCATGCGTGAAAAGTCGAGACTTTGAAACTGTGCCACCGTGAACCCTTCGCAGTTAGGTTCCTTGGCTTCCCCCCAACTGACCCCAAGCTGAACACGACCCTGCTCCATGATAATCCGTGAAAGTTTGCCCTTGAAGCAGCAATAGGATTTACGTTTCTTGACACAGATACCAAAGATTTTTGAAGAACAATAGGTACCCACATAATGACAAAGCCCGGCGACTTTTTTCTCGGCGAGCGCCTTGGCTTCGCCGTCGCATCCCACAAGACCTATATCAACAAGGATACCGTCATCGGTACAACAGTTCACCACCCCAAACAGGGTCTTGGGACAGGTCAGATTGTCACCGTCAAAGATGGTATAATCGGTCTTGTCAAATTCTTGTCTCTGTTGCGCCATCATCTGAAGGGCGGCGGCGGCTTCCGGGAAGCTGGTATTTGCTTCACGCGTAATTGAGTCACAACTGCCGTCCAGACAATAAATGTCTTCACCGCAGGAGACCGCAACCTCTCCGGTGGGACCACCGGGGACGGTGCAGTGGTAAATTTTTTCATACATGGTGCAGGAGCCATCCTCTGCCGTAGACAGGCATTCCTGATGATCGAACCTGCAAGCCGGATCATCCTCTGCCAGCGTGCAGTCGGTCGCGGCCCGGAAGCTGACACAATCATAATCCTGCCGCCATGCCCAACAGTCCTTGGTTATGGCTATACCGTTAATGACACGGGTCTCAGGGCCTTCGGTACAGACCTCAGACAGCTGAATGCAAGTAGCCTCATTTTCCAGGTTGGCACAGGCACTTTCATTACGCGACGAACCCAGATAGGTAATTTGGTGATAATCCGGCGTCAGGAGCGGCCTCGCTACGCTGCACTCATAGGTGAACTCAAAGAAAATCGCTCTGTCAGGGTCACAGATGGTTTGAAACGGACGACGTGGATCCCGAGGACATTCATAAAACACATCAACAATACGGCAGCCAGAAAAATCTGTCTCCCCGCAAGTGGCCCGCAAACCGATGGACGCGCTATCCCGGCAACGATAGCCAAATATCTCATCAAAGTTGTGGGTGAGCGTGATCAGACAAATGCCAGGCGTATTCTCAACAGCGAAACCCTCGTTACAGGTGCGGATATAATAGGTGTCAGGGCCATTGCCCACGGGCAGTTCAACACATTCGCCGTACTCCCCGGAAAAACCGCTCACATAAGCATCGGGATTATTTTGTGCTTCAAAACCAAGCCCCAAAAAGGCCTCAATCGCTGCTGGTTCAACGCGGGGCCGAAGCGCCATGCTGTCGCGGAGGGCCTCGGCTGCGGGATCAGAAACGGTGGCCGCATTTACGCCTATGGCAGACGGGTTATCGTAATATTCCTGCTCTGCGGGACTGTCCGTTTGAAACCCCGGAACCGTATCTGCGTTCACCGGTGCTGTAGCAGCCTGCTCAACCATCGCCTTTAAATCATTGCCAAGATTTTTACCTTCTTCTTTTGCTGTTTGGGCAAAGACATGTAGGGGCACCATTACAAAAACCAATAGAAATAATATTGGGTAATATTTCATGGAGAGCCTCCCAAACGTTTCAGATATTGGGCAGAACGCGATTTTGCCTTGACGCCATCTGAGCGCAGCGTCTCCAGAGCATAGCGCAGGGTGATATTGCCGCTGATCCGGTCATGGACCGGGGCTGCAGGGATACAGCCGGGTGTATTGCATTCCCCTATGGGTCCGGCAGGCATAATGAAAGTGGGAACGGCTTTAACATCGAAGGTCTGGAAAAGACGCGGGTCGATACCAACACCGCTCTTGTCACTGTCTTTGATGACAAGGGTTTGCAGACGGGCTGCCGTTGCTTTCAGGGAGCCTTCATGGAAGCCCCTCATAATCACTTGGCCACCGACCGCACCGACGTCACGAATGAGGGCCTTCAGGCTATCGTCGGGCATTGAGAGACTGACCATGACCAGCAAAGGGGGGATGCTGTTAAAGCTGGCATCGCGGGCCTCGGCAAAGACCGGCACATTCTGGTTCAACAAACGATCCAGATCAAAACTCTTTGAAGGATTGTCAGAACCCGGCACCCCAAGTTGATCTTCGTAACGTCGAACCTGCGCATTGGCCTGTTTTTTAACAGTGACTGCTTGCGCGTTCGCCGCTTTGATGGCTGCGCGTAATTTCTGGGCAAAAGCCTCAGCGTCCGGGAGGGCCTGTTCGACCGCCTGCTTTAATTTTTCATTATAGGCCTGCTCACCGAAAACTGGTTCAACCAATACCGCTATTGCCAGAACCGAAAGCATCAACAGATAATTTGATTTTTGTTTCATGATATTATCCTCAGAGCACACAACAATTGCGTTTGCGCCAAATCAAATAACCAAAATCCTCACCGATTACAGGTATCATACGACCAGATTCAAACAAAACATTGGACCGCCCCATGGGTACGCAGGTATTGGGGCCGCTGACGGCGGGCACCGGATTGACAAGCTGAATACGGTACTGCTGCTTGCGCATAATCGGCATGGGATATTTGGCACAAAGCCCCTTTGATCCCATGGTGCCAAAAGCAACAAGTTCCCGATGCAGCTTATAGGCCATACGCTGAACGGCAAGCACACTGCCCTGAATCTGGCCATATTCCGCCTGTATATTACCGTTGAGCGGATACATTGAGCCTTGGCATCCCGCACACCAGAATAGCTCATCAATGGGAAGTCCGGCTGTCGCCGCAACACAATCGGCGGCACAGGCCGCCTGAGCGATCAAACTCCCGAACAGGGCCGCTTCCGGGTTTATGAGAAAGGTCAGTTCATCATCCTGCCACAGCGGATCAAGCTCGGAGATATAGGCAATGTCAAAACTCGCAGCTTCCAGACATAGAAAATCAACGACAACTTCAAGCCAGTAGATAAGCGGATAGATATACCAGTGAATCTCCCAATTACCTTTGTCCTGCGCATTGTCCCGGCTCGTCATCTTATTGAGGCCGATATTAATGCCGGGGGACAGGCTAAGACCGCCAAGGTTAGGGAAACACCAGGGTTTCTTAGTGGCGTCCACAAGGCGAACCGGCTCCCAAAAACCAAAAGCAAGACCAACTCTGGGAATAGGTGTGCCGCAAAAGCAAATGGGCAATGTGGGATTTTTGGGATCAGGTTTTCCCGATGGCCAGACATGAATTGAGCCAAGCGAGATCGGAAACAGACATTCCCAACAAATGTCAGTAATGGGGTTGACGAAATGACCTGTGCAGGTTCCGGACCCACCCGTGACATTTTGCGCAACCGCCGTCGTACCCGTTGCAACAAATATCAAAAATCCTGTAATGAGTAAGGTTTGTCTGATTATTTTATTCTTCACGGCTTTACCTCCGAAATTGACAGCAAACTGCCAATCTGTTCAATGCTTGCCGGAACCTGGGTGATCTGAAAACGTGAGGTCAAAAGGCCACGCTGGTCAAAATAAAAGGGGATTTTGTGATTTTCCATCAACTCAAGGGGTGCCCCGCCCACCAGTACGATCTTGGCCCGTCCCGCCTCTCGTCTTTGGGTCAGTGCCCATTCAACCTGATCAGTATCATCGCCGTCGATAAACAGTATTTTCTGGGTCAGACCCATAATCTCCAACGGGTTTACTCTGGTGCCTGCGGCATGGATCAGACGTCCTTCGTTATCACGCAAATCCTCGCCCACTGTGATCGTCGGGTCGAAAAACCACTGTCTTGGTACGTCGGTATGCCGGATTCCAGCGGGGGCTTGTGGACGCTTGATGGAAGCCACGGCACGGTCACGAAACTCAAAATTAAGACGGTCAATTTCACCTGCTTTGCCGAGTGCCGTTAATCGCGCCCGGATAACCATCAGAATATCCGGTTCGGTAATGGGAAACAGGTCGCCGTGAACGCCGAGATCCTTTGCCTGCGTATCAACAACAGCCGTCAGCCAGAGTGCGGCCAGCACCACGGTTACAAAAGGCTTTTTTCTGTTCAGGTCAGAGGATCGTGTCTGTGACGATACCAATGATCTGTTCTGTCGGCACCCAGCCGATATCGCTATATCGTGAATCATAACTGCGCTCATGGTTTGAATGGATAAAATACTGGCCGTCAGGGATGATGCCCGTGGGACCAGGGTGAAGCGGAGACCCGTCTTTTGCCACATCAAGAAGTAGGCAAAGTAGCTCGCCGTTGATAAAGAGTTGGTTTTGTCTGATTGTGACCCTGTCACCGGGACCGGCGGCAATGGTTTTGACAAAGGGGCGTTTGCCATAAAAGCGGTTCTCAGGCGGCAGGAAAAAAACCATATCACCCACATGAGGCTCTCGCCCGCGATCAATGACAAAAGCCCAATGGGGCAGGCTGTCACTATAGTTGATGACAAATATCTGATTGGCAGTGGCCTGATAAGAGGACAGGCCCACCGCAACGCACAGTATCAGGCCCGTAAGAACAGCCATGCTTTTGAAGCGACTATTTGTATAGGTCTTAGCCATCCTCGCGCGCCCCCTTTTCCATAATCCGGAAACCGGCACGCTCTTTCAACCGCCTTTCAAGAAGCACTTTTATTTCCGGTGTGATATCCAGCACATGTTCCGACAGCACTGCTTCCGAAACCAGAATGACAATATTTTCCCGCTCCGAGAGTTCTTTCAGAATATTATTCAGTTCACGCGAATAGTTCACGGTATTGGCTTCAATTACGGCTCTGTCAGCATTTTCCGTCTGGTCTTTCATAAAATCATCAAAGAGTGATCTCACTGAAAGTTGCACTATATTCTGAGGCATTACTTTCATTTGATTCCAGGTCAAAAGACAGCAAATAAACAGCAGGATAATGTTGGTACCAATAAGCAGCCATTTCAATAGTGTGTCAGACATCACGTTGTTTCCTCCGTTGTTTATTTTCTGATTTGATTTCGCGCCAAAAGTTGGGCCAGCGAAAGCCCGCTACGATCAAATAAATCACGGTAGCTATTACGCAGAGCAGGTTTAGGAAATTCTGTTGTACTGCCATACTTGCGGTTAGGTATCGGCTGATCAGATTATCAGATGCCAATGCGAAGGCTGTCATATCACCCTGCAGAAGAATGAATGCGACCCAAAAAACCAGGCCAGGCACCAGTAGTCCAGCATGGAGAAGAAACACACTCACCTGCATAAAACATCTGATGTGGTACCACGTCGCCTGAAGGAGGTAATGTTTCATGACAGATCTCCCTGATTAGAGACTTGAAGAACCGCATCTCTCAAAGGCACGCCGGAAGCAACCAGGCGATCTATGGCAACGAAGGTTGCGGGTGATGAGCTATAGAGTGCTGCCGAAAAGGGATCGAGCACCAGCCGACCAATATGACTGCCGGTTGGGCCGTGGATCACCACTTCCGAAAATTCTCCGTCTGATACCCGCAGGCTTTCCAGAAGTTCTTCCAGATAACGATCCACGATAATGCGCTCGGAGCGTTTCAGTTCCGCAATGGACTCTGATTTCTGGGACAGCACCAATACCCAATCAGAATTTTCGTAAGCCGCCTTGGCACCCTCGGTTTTATAAAAGTCATTGACCGACTGGGTGGACGTGATCAGTGCGCCGCCGTATTTACGGCACCTGCGCGCAAATCCTTCGATGAATTCACCGGTCGATCCGTCTCCGAGCAAAGCCCAGCTTTCATCAATAACGAGGGCTTTCTTTCTGTCACGGCCTTCCGCGTGCATGGCGTTATTGATCAGAAACAGAACGCTAAGCAATATGACCGAGCGTAAATCTTTCTTGGATTCCAGTTCGGCCATCTCAAAAACCATCAGGTCATTATCAATGGTGACGGTGGCCCGGCCATTAAAATATTCGCCGTAAGCTCCGCCGCTTGTATAGGGGATTAAGGAACGTGCCAGATCTCGCGCCTGCTCATCATCCTTGAGGTGATGCAGATAATCAGCCACTTTATCGATATCGCCTTCATCCGCCTGAGTGTTCCAGACATGGACGATGGCGCTTTCGATCAGTCCTTTCTCGGAATCACTGGCCTGGCTGTTCGAGCGGCACATCTGGAGCACGGTAAGCTTCAACAGCTCAAGCACTTCCATGCGGTAATCCTTGTCGCTTTTGGCGAGAACCGCATCGACCATGGAAAAGGGATTGATGCAAATTCCGGCTTCAAGGCGGAACTCAACAAACCTGCCGCCCTGAAGTTTGACGCTATGCTCAAACGAGCGTCCGTCATCGATGATAAAAACCCGCGCTCCTGCCCCGCGCAGGCTGGTAACAATCTCCTGAATGAGTACCGACTTGCCGGATCCGGACGCGCCGAGAACGGCCACATTGTGATTGCCTGATGAATTGCCGAACGGCGACCAGAAAAATGGCTGGCCGCGCCGACCAAGCAACATCAGATGCGGCTCCTTATGGCCCAGATATTCCCCCTGTACCGGCGCGATATTAACGCAGGTGGAAGTGAGCCGGGTCTGGAGCCTTTTCATCATCTGCAAATCGCTGCCAAGACCATCCGCAAGGCTTAACGGAAAAGCCGCTGTGAAGGTGGGAAGTTGGACATAGCGTTCAAAAGCCAGGGTCCAGCCTGCTGCTTTATAGAGTGCGCGAAGGGTGCGCTCCACCTCGTCTCCTTCGCCGTCACGGGCGAAGGCCATAACAAAATAAGCGGCCTTGACCAGTTTCTCGCCTTCTTTAAGTTTTAGCTGGGTAAACTTCCAGTCTTCGGCTATCTCATGGAGGGTTGGATTATATTTTGCAAATGGTGTTTCAGACTGCTGTGTGGCACGGACTAATTTAATACCGGCACGGGCTTCGATAGCCGCCTGGTCGGGAAAGGAAATGCACAGCACCGTCAGGACCGGGCAGGGAAAACGCAGTTGGTCATTAAACGGGTCGCCAATCAGCCTCGCCGATTTCCACTGCGCCCATTCTTCGGGCAAATTCGGTGCCGAATAACAGCGCACGTCAATGCGGTCTGACTGCCATTCGCCGTGGGGGTGATCCGGGTAATCCGTTTCTGTAATGGTCTCAATCATGAGCCGTCCGGGTTCGGTGATAATTGACGTATCCGGCTTTGCAATCTGCGTATTGATGGGATCTGTCGGCACATAATTGCCGTCATCAGGGGTTACGGTTTCCGAGATATTAATAATCTCACCCAGAAAGGAAATCAGGTCTTCCGGTGAAAAGATCGTTGTCGCAACACTTAAAGACGCGAGATTGGCCAGAAGACCATCCCGCAGGCTGAGAAGGCCATCAATCCGCCCATCATCCTCGTTGCCTTCCATACCAACGGCTATGAGGGTTCTAAAGGTGCGGGCATGGAAGGGCGCGTGGGTGGAAAGGCTGTCCCAGGCTCCGCCGTCAATATAGCGCGCCCGTTCTGTCCCCAGCTTTGCGTAAATGCCGCCCGTCCGGCACCGGGGTGCCAGCCAGCGGTTGGTGATTGCCCCGATACGCGGCGATGCCCAGTTGAGAATCTGGATATGGGTTTTATCGGGGATTGCCTGGGACATGAATTCGGTCAGGATGGAGACCACCTTCTCGTCAGCGCCCAGAAACGGTGATATCTCGATGATAAAGCCAGAACTTGCCCGGTTGAAGAATAACTTGCGCCGCTTGTCATAAACCCGGTAGGGCAGAATGTCGGCAAGGAAATTGGCGTCAAGACCGGGCTGCGCCCTGTCTGCCCTTCCGGAATCGCCGAACAAATTCCCGATTAATTTATTGAGCATTTCCCGTACCATAATCAGCTCCTATTTCTTATCATTTTTCTTGGGAACCAGTTCTTTGAAAACCGGCTTTTTAAGAACAGATTTTTTAAAAACCGGTTTCCTGAAAACGAGTGCCTTGAGAATTAGTTTTTTGGGGGTTGGTTTCCATGTACCTTCTTCCATCACGGCATAAACAACCGCCCGGTCATGAAAGATGCCACTGGCATCCACAAACGGCATAATAACGATGCGCCCGATCCGGTCAGAGGTCCGGGTTGGGCCTTCGTTCCACGCGATCAAGTCATCAGTGAAGGAGAAACCGGCTGTGATCTGCAATTTGGGGAAAGACTTCCCCGCGACAGGAACCGGCGGCACACTCTCAGACTTGAGAATTTTCTCGTCGATTTCATGTATGGTAGGACATTTACTTTTAATATCCGGAACGTTGCCGATATCGCAGGACCAGTCCCCAGAGACATTACTGCCCAGCGTGGAGCAAGCTGCCATGGTGAGAGAGATCGCCATAAGGGCAATAAGTTTAAAGTATGTCATTGTGCGGCCCCTTTTCCTGCTCCAAGTGTTTCCTTTCCGAGCCAGGCCAAAAGCTGCTGCCGCCCGGCAAATCCGGGCAAGACACGTCCGTCCGCGCTGATTAACGTTGGCGTACCCTGAATGGTATGAGCGGCAGCAAACCGGTCGTTGTGGTCCAGAGCCGATGTGTCGCAGTCAGGAGACGCGGCGGCAGGGATTTCGCCCGCGAACACAGAGCGTCGCACGGCATCTGGATCATCAGCACAGATAATGGCGGCGGACAGGGATCGACTGCCGAGAAAATTGACAAAATACTCATGAACTTCAACGTTCATATCTTCCAGTGCCGCCGACAGTCTCCGGCAATAGGGACATTTTGGGTCACTGAAAACCGCGAGTTTGCGCGCACCAATTTTGCCCCAGATAACAGCACTATCCTTCGGCAACGCGGACCAGGCTATCCTTTGAGGAAGGCGAGGTTTTGGGGCCAACCCCGTCCTGTTGTCAACCTCAACAGTGTTACCAACAGCACCTGAGAGCATACGGCCAGGATCAAGTTTCAGAAGAACCGGTTCGGTCAGGTCTTCGAGGGCCTGAACATCAAACACACGCCCGATAAGCAGATAGTGACCATCCGGTGTGGCATAGAACACGTTTTTGCCCGTTACCACCTCACAAAGGCCGGGTAACTTTTCACAATCAATATGGGTGATGTCTGTCGCGGGCAGTGCGGCGCGAATAGCGGCTTGCGGATCTGTATCAAGGTGATAGGTCAGTCGGCCTCTTTCCTGACAGCCGGAAAGGGTTAAACCCAATATGCCAAGTGCTATTATTTGACTGTAGGCTTTCATGATGAATCCTTTAATATTATTGGTAAAGATATTGGCAAAAACTGTGATAAAAAAGCTGGCTTCCCGCGACCACTCTCCTGTTCGGGGGCTAAGGGCAGAAAAGATGCCAAACGGGAAACCAGCAAGGTTGTGCGATATGGTGCACCCGACCTTTCATCGGAGGAAGTGGTACGACAGGCCGGGGGGAAAAGGCTCCATATCGCAGGGGAAACCTTCACTATTACCAAAGCTGCAAAAGAGTTTAAAAATGACTTGATCAGACGTTTTTTCATGAACCTGATCTCCTGATGTATGCCCCATTGATAAACACCAGTTCGACCTCAACACCAGTTGGCATTTCAATCACCGGCTGATATTGCTCGGCCCGTTCAATGAGATATTCAGAGACTGTTTGCGCCGCTGTGGCCACACCCTGACCAAGACCGCCGGTGAGAATTTGCTGCGCAGACAGTTGATTGTCCGTAGAGCCAATGCCAACGCTGCGAAACTGACTGTTGGCATTGGCAGAAAACCCACGGCCAAATCCCCCGGCAATCCCGGCGAGGAGAGCCTGTGTCACCAGATCCCCTTCACGGCTCACCACACGGCCCCGGATGCCGGCCTTGCCCTGAAAGGCGAGGTAACCTTCCACATTAGCGACCGCCACCCGACCCGGGCCATCAGGACAGGTCATCTTCTGGAGCTTGACGAATATCTTTTCACTGGAAAGTTCGCCGTAAGCAGCACCGTTAACAACGCAGCCCTCAACATCTGTCTCAAGACGTTTGCCATTATGACTGGCCGAATAGGCCGGGCCGATGATACGGAATTCGACGGGCTTTGGATCATTTTGTGCTTTCACACCCACCGTCGCATCAACGCCCACAAGTACTTTGGCTTTTACGTAAGCGTTCGGCGGTAAATAATTACGAACATCATAGGCGATTGGTAAGACATCTTCTGGCCCATCGCTCTCAAAACGCAGTATTTCTACGGTTCGCGTCGAAGTGACGGAACCTGTAACTTTCGCACTGACAGGACCAGTAGGTTGAAAGGGAGGTCTGCTACGAGGCAGGGTCTTTGTCCTGGACGATTTTTGTGACGCAGCAGCGGTATGCTCAAGATCAGAGATACGTTTTTCATAAACATCAAGAGTATGTTTTGCATCCTTGACCAGAGCCTCCTTCTCACTCGCCGCAGCATTAAGCCGTTTCTGAAGATCGCTGTTTTTACCCTTATCATCGACCAGTTTTTTCAGGCGTTTTTCCATTTCTTCAAGGCGAAGTTCGTTGCGGCTCAACCAGTCGTCCCGAAGTGTCGGTTTAGAGACCAGACCTTCCAGATCCATACTGCGTTTCAGATTTTCAGCACGGTTGGCACCTGAGTTATGCTCATTGGTCCAGACGATCAGAAAGCCAATAAGTCCAAGTATTATGGCGATGGCGCCGAGGCCATAGAACCATTGCCGGTCTAGTGTTTTTTTATTGCTTTCCACTTGGATGACCTCCCTGCTTTGAGGCTATGGTAAAGACAATCGTTTTTGCTTTGGGGGCGAGATGGCGAGCCTGAAGGCTTATGGCCAAAATATTAGATGTTATATTGTCTGTTTCAAAGGCTGCCTCTGAAAGGTGAACAGGTTTCCTTGACTTATTGTGAACCTCATAAACCTGACCAACAAGACCATTGCCGTTGTAAGTACCGACCTCGCGGTATTTCAATGGTCCGGCCTTGATCCTGTGTCCCCGCCGCCATTTTATCTTGAATCCGGGCAGCACCTCCCGGTTCCACATGGCCCGCATCAATCTAACAAGGGTTTGCCTGTAAGGCTGCGCACGCTCGAACTGCCGGGCACGATCAGAAGCCAGGGCTGGATTTTGCACAAAAATCTGGGTGGCCGGAATATCGCTCACCCTCAGAACAAATTTATAGGTATAGCCCCGCTTTGAAGTAGCAAAGAAATTAACGAATTTGCCGGAATATCTTTCGGGCAACGTCACATATATGTCACCGGTTACCGGATCATGGGCAACAGAAAAATCATCCAATGAATTTAACGGTTTGATCTTCTGTAAAGAGGCCACGTCATCGCCCGTAAAAGAAATGCGGGTGACCTCGCTCCGGCTTACTGAACCGCTAAGCGTCGCATTATCAGCGGCGGTAAGAAACTGGTCAGCATAAACCATGACCGGCAAAGCCGTAACAATGAAGATACCTATGAAAAGTCCTCGTAATATTGAATTGCCGTTCATTCTGAAAGCTCCTTGTCGTCAAAATTCTCAAAACTGAGTAGGGAAAGACGAACCCCCGCATAGTTCCAGGTCATGCGGTAATGACGCCGATCTTTGGCCACACGGGTCTTGCCCACATAAACATGCAGTTCGCCGGTCACTTCAGACGTTAAGTTCGCGGGGTCAGTGCTCATATGAACGGGAAAAAAGATTGTCGATATATCGCCCTTGCGGGCTTCATCGGCCATTTTGACCAACTGGCTTTTAACATCACCGTAACTGCCCGGATGCACGATCCGCAAAATCTGATCCTGAAAGTAAGGCAAGGAACGCGGTGTTCGGTTGAGCATCAAGGCAACCACATCCCGTGTGACCCGCTCCAGATAATCCGCAGACACGCCTTTGTTTGAGATCATCACCTCACTATCAAGCGTGGGAATGAGAATAATTTTCTCCTCCTGGCCACGTAATTCAATCCAGGTCCAACTATTCAGAACCATGAGACCAAGGGAGAAAAGCATAAGCATATTGCGTTGTTTCAAAATTGCCTGCGCTTCACGGATTGAGAGGGAGAGTTCCATAATAAGTTACCCCACCAATTTTCGTTGATAGGACGGGGGTGTGTAGGATAAGTTGAAAAATCGATACGGAAAATACCAGTAAGCCACTGACAACAGGATGTTGGCCTGTTCGGTGCCTTTGGCTTTTTTCAACAAATAACCTGCAACACATCCGGCAAAAAAGCCGGTAATGAATACCTTCCCGATGATCCCCAGGATTACGGGTAGAAGAAAAGCCCCTGCTTCATCAATGGTCCAGAAGCCAAGCTTCTCAGGATCATCAAGATGTTGTGGTATTCTATATCTGTTTTGGTTGTTCATCACTGCACACCCCCAAACTCATATGGTCGCCGTAATGGCAGACGTCACGATGGGAATGCCCGTGGCGGCCCCGACCCCGATGATCACAGGGACCGCGACCTGAGAAAGACGAAATCCAAAGATCACCATGGCGACCAAGCCAGCGATCAGGCTTGCTACTGCCAGTAACTGACCGAGCGAGCCCTGGAGGTAGAGGGATATTTGTGCGAGCGCACCACCGAACGAGGTATCCGTGCCTGCGACAGCACTACTTGCTACCAGAAATGTTGCTAATGCAGGAAGCGCAAAGGTAAGAATTTTTTCTCGCGCTTTGGTTTTTGGTTGGAGGCAATCAATAACCTGCTTATTGGTTTTCAATATGTGATTATTGAGTGAACTTATTTTGGGTCTGTTTTTAGATTTGGGGGCCATTTTTTAATCTCCTTCAGTGTCAATTGGAGAAAACAGCCTGCATCAATAATTTCGTCTTGGGGAGGGGTACAGATTAAAAAACGAACTGTACCCCCCCCCCTCTCATATTGCAAAGCTTCCAGACAATACTGTTATTACAGAAGATTTTTATAGCCGCCATTCATCAGTTTCAGTCCTTTTTTTACCCGGAAGCGAACATAATCTTCCAGTGCTCGAGAGCTATCAGACCATTCCTGCATGACCCGTTCCTTACCAAAATATACAATAGCGATATCTCTATAAATTACATCCTCCCTACGGGCATATACAGCCTGTAAACTCTCTTTGAAAAGCTTCAGTTTCTGGCTTGAAAGTGGTGCGGTCACTGGCTTTTTTGTCTTGTTAAACAACTTCATTAACTGCTGGAATTTAGCTGCTTTCTGCTCCACACCGTCCATGAGATTCATATTGATGCAGAAATGATTACACTGGTGTAAGGAATCATGACCCTCACAATGGAGCTGAAAACTGACGTGCTTTTGGCGAATAGAAAGATATTGCCGACCATCATTAATGACCAGCATATGCTTGTCACAGTCCAGCTCATCCAACTGCATGTAAGTTTGAAAATTCTCATCCGGGGCTTGGCGGAACTGCATATTGAGTATTTTTCCACAGACATCCGGGTGCCAGAATATGCTTTGCTCAACAGCTGTTTTTTCAGGATCAGCGAAAGTTGAGCAATCCCCACTCTCCCGCTTTTAAATCTGATGGTTTCTGATGAATAATCCTGATATCGCCCCGACTGGTATTTTTATGGTTATTGGCAGGGCTTTTTTTATCCTGGCTATTATATTCTTTTCTATATTCCGGGTTTATCCTGAGATATTCCCATGCCCAGTCCTGTCTATTGAAATGGTCTGTATAATCACAACAGGCAGGATCACGCCAATTGATACATAGATCATTTTTCTGTTTCATATGCATCCCCTTCCCCATGACAGCCACAATCGGTGACGGTTGACAATTCAAGTCAAGCCGACAGATGATGGCGCGGCTCGATATTATCCCACGCCAGATCTCGTCCGGCGGCTAGGACTAAATTAGGATCTGAAAAATATTTAGTGTACAAATATGAATATCAGGTTTTTTTGAAACAATTTTGCTCTCATCCCATTTCTTTTTTAAGTTATCTCAGCCTGTGTGGATCAGGCTCATGATCACTTGCCATCAATAAGGCCTGCTTTAATCGCCTTGTATATCGCCCCATGAATTGTATGTGCGCCCAGCGCCTTTTTAACGGCGGAAATATGCTTGTCAGCCGTATGAATACTAATACAGAGCTTATTCGCCGTTTGCCTCAGTGTCAGGTCTTCCTGAGCCAGTATATTCAACAGAATTAGCGGTTTTGGCGTAATAATAATGTCCTTATTATCACTCTCACAAAGAAAAAAATTGGGGAATTTACGGGTTCCAACATAATCGATGGCTTCCGCGAGCAAATGCAATGTCTCTTTACAGTTTTCCACACGAGTTCTGAAGTTGACTGCACTCTCATCTCTGGTGGCCACCGATAACAAGACGCGGCCATTGCCATTATGGGCACCCAGAGGAATAAAATAAAAATCAATATAGCCAAAACTTTTAAGTAACTTGAAAATTTCCCGATTTTGTTTAATGGCATCCGTCACAAAAGAAGCTTTATTGACATATTCCTCAATGACCGAATGAAATATTGGACCGTTGTCACTCATGGCACATTGCAATGTCAGATCATGCTCATAAAAGCCCTCACGGAAATATATGTCATTCATGGCGTCAGGCATTGTAATTATGGGTCTTGGGATTTCCCCCGTGACAGAAGTTCGGGTAAAAGCGTATTCTCCAAACCCCAGATCTTCCAGAATTTTCTTTATCTTTGTTGAAAATTCATCAAAGTTTCGGGAGATTGATAACGCCTTGTAAAACCTGATTTTAAATACAGACCTGGAAACAGATGTCGCATCACCAAAAAAATCTTCCCGCGAGGGAACAGAATGTTTTCCACGCTGTTGGCCGGAACAATAAGAATAAACATCCGATAGTGTTTTATTTTTCATATCATCTGTTTCCATCATTCTTGAGGTGGTTTTGACGCTTGTTTTGGCACTCCTCATTCATCATCGTTTCAAGATTTGGACCATCACAAAGCAAAGTATTATGTGTATCTGGATGTGAAACCCAGGTCGTTCCCTGTAAACAGGTGATGTCCCCGGCGTGATGGTTATGGTCAAATCCGCTCTCCCGTTGTTTTGCCGCCCTTAATCGGGCGGCAATGTTGATGGGCATATCATCCAAAACAGATTCAAAAACATTGTAGTGCCGACGCAGGTTATGCAAGGTGCTGAAATTTATATTCACGGAAGAAGCACTGATAATATCCCCCATCGCGTTGGCTTCAGGCATCCCCAATGGATCGACCTCCCAGCCAGCATGAAGTATGCGTGAAAGAAAGTTCATGTCGCAAACAAATGTGATTTTCTGGATTTCCAGCAATAGTCCTATTTCCAGCATTGCCAGAAATAATTCTCCAAGGACGCCTTTGGCTCGACGATCAGGAAGTATATAGGAGCGGGAGCTTTCCCATATATGGCTTCCTCTGGGAATCTCACCTTCAACCAGGTGGGAGAAGATTTCTGACATCAGGTGGGGGTTCAAAGTGGGAAGCAAACGGCTGGAGCCTTGTATATTGCCCTGTCTGTCCAATAAAAGCAGATATACAGTATCTTCCGTATCGAACTCATCACATTCCAGACCATCATTAGCATGGGGCAAATCCCACTGGAGTTGCTCAACAAACACATGATACCGCTGACGATACATTTGCTGTAATTCTGGTCTGTATTGTTGTCTATTTTGATTTGTTACAACGATCGCCATGCTCATTATCCATCTATTTCAAGGGTTAAAAATCATTATGAAACAAATGCAAAATTAAGAAAACACCTATAGGTTGGGGGATTGACAGAATAATACAATGATTACAATAGTTTAGATTTGGAAAAAAATCTATTGCCGCCAAATAAGAGGCTAAATGCTCAATATTCAAATATTTATGAGCCGGAAATGACAATTCGATGAGTTAAAATCCACGGTAACTACATTCAGTTTTTCATAATTACATGAATTTCAGGACAGAGGTTAGGCATTAAAGGTTGCAGCGGATCAAAAGAAATTTTTGCGATGAAGAAATTACCTCCCAGATGATTAAGGGTATTCTTTATAGATCAAGAGAGCTTGCAATAAGGAACCTTTGTATTTGATTTTACAGAGGATCCCACTTTCCGCTATAATATAGATCATCGGGATATGACATAAAATATTGCGCACTTAAGTGTCTTTGATAAATAAGCAGTTTCAGTTATAATTATGAAAAAAATTATTATTAGCACTCACAGAAATCACTGTAGCAAATACCTAATTATATCAAGACAGGTCCAAGTTTACTTAAGCCTATATGTTCTAAGAACCAGATATTCGTACAATAGAATATTGAAATTATCAGGACTGGAAAACCAGGGAGAAGATAGTTGTGAATGAGGTTAGACTTAAAAATATAGCGACATATTCTAAAAACCCCTTGAATGATGAAATGGGACTTGGCGAACTTTACAAAAAATATAGTCAGGGACTTAAAGCCTATATTCTTTCCAAATTCAGGAATGCCGATCATGAAGAAGTTATCCAGACCGTTTTTTTAAAAATGGCCCAGCGATCAAACCTTGAAAAAATTGAACACCCTAAAGGTTATCTCTACCGCGCGGTCGATCACGTCGTATATAATGATAATCGCAGGAGGCAGGTTCAAAACAAATATCTAGAAGAAATCAGTGGTGAAGGACAGTTTTTTGATGAATTAAACCCAGAGCGTATCGCCGCCGGAAAGGAAGAACTATCCCTGATTACACATGCCATCAAACAAATGTCGCCAGAGAAACAAAGATTATTGATATTATACAGGATTAGCGGGTTGTCCTACGCAGCCATAGCGCGGACCATTAAAATACCGGAAACTACCGTACAGAGACATATTGGCGATGCAATACGGGAACTCGACGAAATTATCTGTTTGATGAAAAATGAGAATGACCATGAACATTCAGACATCTGAAGATAAGAAAATAAGACAAGAAGCCAGTGACTGGGTAACTATATTAACCCGTCCGGATACGGCTTCAGATACAATGGAAAAGTTTGAGCAGTGGTGCGAGGCTGACCCTCGCCATAGGGAAGTTTATAAGCGTATTTCAGACACATTTTCTCTTATGGGCGATATCGAAGATCAAGATCTTTTAAAACTGGCCGATCCCAAATATTCGCAGGAAGGTGTTTTCCACCGACTTTCTGGCTGGGCTGGGTCTATCATATTCTCACCCCTTGCACTGAAACGTCCTCTCGTCGCAACCGGACTAATGGCAATTCTTATCATGGTCTCGGTCATCGGCGTAAGCATGGTATATTTTACGGCAGGGCAGTCGTTTTCTACTGAGACCGCTGAAATCAGAGATATTCGTTTGACTGATGGCAGTATCGTGACGCTGGGCGCTCGCTCGCAGATTGAAGTTATTTTTAACAAAGACGAACGGCATGTGAAATTAAAGAATGGTGAGGCTTTCTTTGTCGTTGTCAAAGATATGGACCGGCCATTCTTTGTGCAATCGAACGGCATTGAGATTAAGGTCGTCGGAACCAGATTCAATGTACATAAAGGACCAAATGGGTTGCGGGTAGCAGTAGAAGAAGGTGTTGTTAAAGTCAGTGGAAAGCCGCGAAAAATTCTTGAAAAAACTCCCGAAGCACAGCCAACTTACCCTGCTGGCATTGAAAATGATACAGCACCTGACCTCATCTCTTCCGAAAATGTGCCCAAAAATTTTGCATCCAAAGCCGTGTTGACGGCTGGTGAGCAGATAACTTCGAGCCAGGAGGGTCTATTGGGTGAGGTTCAGATCAATGAAACGGCTTCACTACCAAGTGCGTGGCGTGATGGCAGATTGGTGTATGTAGATGCCAGTTTTGCTGAGCTTGTCGCCGACATAAGCCGATATTATGACGGAGAGATACGGTTAGCTTCAAAGGATGTGGGTAAAATACGGATCAGCGGCGTTTTCTGGACATCAAAGATCAATGATTTAATTGAAACACTGCCACAATATCTTCCGGTTAATATACAGTATCAAGGTGATCATATCGTTATCATTGGATTAAATCAGAACCAAAGTTGAGGTCATTTGCCTGTAATTCGCCTATTTCAGACCAAATTTATTCCCAAACCGCACTAAAGTGCGTTATCATTATAATTTTACAAGAATATAATCTATTCCAAAAAGCAATTACTTATTTTTGTGGATTCAATGGTAAAAATAAAACGACAAGACAATAAGCTTCCAAAAAGCGTATGCAGGCTTACAACACCTGAAGATATGGCGGAAGTATTGAGAGAGACTTACCCGGATAATCCGTTGACAGACGTTCCACGGCGGCGAAAACACGCGGTGAAAAAAAAGAGTCTGGAGGACATCCGTTTTTGGGATCAGGTTACGGCTCTTTTAAGGAACTGAACGATTTTATGAACAACTGATATTCAACTGTAATAGTTCGGGCCAAACTAAGTATATAAATTACGCCTCTATAATACCGTGCTTTAGAATCTGTTCCACTCCTCTGTACTGTCGAGGTCGCTAACCCCTTTCTTTCACACCTCAGCCGTTATGTTGTGGCGGTTAAAACTGATACGTCAGATCAAGACCGTAAGTGCGCGGCGCACCAAAAACCTGGACGGCACCAACACCCGTTAGCGGAACACCATATACGATATATTCTTCATCAGTGATATTTTTCGCCCATAAAGAAATTTTGAGCTTACCTGCATTATTGCTTAATACAACATCCGACAAAATTAATCTTCCGTTGATCAGGGCATATGAATCCAACGTCATCGTGCCACTGCCAATATAGGCATATTCGTCTGTCGCGGAGACATCAATATGTGCGCTCAATATGCCGAAACTAAAGGGAATGAACGTATAATCCAGCGTAAAAGACCCGGCGTGCCTGGGGGTCTGCACAAGATTAAACTGTTGTAAAGCACCACCAGCCAGCGGGTTAGGTTGCAAGGGCATCTGGCCGTCCAGATAGGTGTAGTTGATGCCGACCACCAGTCCCGTTAGTGGAATCATCGTAAATTCTATCTCCAACCCGTCCACTTGAACTAAATTGGCGGCATTAATGGTTTCCGATATGGTTGGATTTAAAGGGTTGGTGAAATCGAGTTGTGACCCTTTGAAGTCGGTGCTGAAAATTGCGGCATTCAACCGAACACGATGGTCCCAGAATTCCGATTTGAGACCAAACTCAAATGTCTCGACATCTTCCTGCCCGTAAGGCACAAAACTGACGGAACGGATGCTAACGCCCCCGGCACGATAAGCACTGGACCATTTGGCATAGGTCGAGACATGATCGGTCCAATGGTAATTGAGGGTAACAAGAGGGTCCAAATGATTTGTTTCAAGGTTAAACTTTGAGGCCGCGCCGAGTGTCCGACCGCCTTTTCGTTCATCATCGGTATATCGCAACCCAAAAGTCAGCTCAAGCCGGTCATCAAGAATTGGCGGCGCCCATGTTGCCTGACCATAAATCGCCTGAGAGTTGGCCCTGGCATTCGCCGCCAGCAAAGGTTCATCGACGCCGGTGAATATATTGAAGGTGGTGGGCGAAATGGGGGTAAGCGGCGTACCGGTAATAAGTCCAAAAATATCGAGCGAAAATAAATTCTGTGAATCCTGTCTGGCGTCTTCTTCAAAATGATATAGACCGGCAATCCATTCAAGTCTGTCATAGGTGCCAATCACTTGTAATTCCTGTGAAAACTGGTCTTGTTTGAAGTCCTCTTCGATAATCAGCCCATTAAAATACAGAACCCCGGCATAATTATTGTTCGTTTCCTCTTCCATCTTTCGATAAGATGTCAGAGATTTAACCATCAGATGTTCGGAAGCCTCCCACGCCAGCGTTAGGGTGTGCATGGAATGGTCCGTTGTCGTCGGCTTCAATGGTGTCACGGGAAACCGCGTTATACCAGCCCTGCCCGGCTCAACACCTACGATTCCTATATTGTCTTCTGCCAACTGAAAATAAACCTGGGAGGCAACGACTTCTGTACGCTCGTAACTATAATCAAGACGAAAGCTGTCACCTAACCGCCAGGTCAAACTCACTCGGCCTCCATCCTTGTTAAAGGCATTATAATCGGCCTGATCTTTGGCCGTATTGTCAACCCAACCCTCCCGTTCCGAATGTATGTAATCGAACTTGAGGCTGATGCCCGAGAATTCCGGCAAATTGAGGGTTGTCACACTACGCAGGGCGTCAAAGTTGCCGTAGCCAATCGTCTGCCGAAAACCTAATTCTCCTGTGGGCTTTGTGGAGATCACATTAATCGCGCCGCCAGTCGCATTTCTTCCAAAAAGGGTTCCCTGAGGACCCCGTAATATTTCAATGCGTTCCGGATCCGCAAGTTCCATACTCAAGCCTTGGGTGCGACCGAGATAAAAACCATCCTGATAAATTGCAACCGCTGCTTCGCGTGTGATTTGGGTGGCATCACTAACCCCATTGCCGCGGATCGCAATGATCAAAGTCGACGGGGTGTTGCCTATAGGCTGCACTTTGAGGGATGGGACAATACCTTCTCCGAAGCGGTCCAGACTTGATATGCCGTGATTTTCGAGTTGAGAACCGGTCAATACGGTAACGGCAATCGGCGTATCTTGTAATGATTTTTCTCTTCGTTCCGAACTGACAATGATTTCTTCCAGATCTTGTATCCGATCCGGGATAGTTGGAGGTAAATTATCCTGAGCTAACGAGGGACTTTGAGCGAACAATGTCAAACCTGTGATCGCTGTTACATATAAATATGATTTCGGCCTCTTGTGGTGAGCAGACATTTTTTTCTCCCTGAATATTGTTTTTACTTAAACTGAATGGGAAGGCTGCTCATAGAGTTTGCCATCCATGAATTGTTCCATTGGATTTTGTTATCGGGTGGACAGGAAATATTGTGAAATCTGGATAGAATGACCTCGAGTGCAATTTTGACTTCAAGCCGGGTTAGAGCGGCACCGAGGCAATAGTGTGGTCCAAAACCAAAAGCGAGATGTTGATTGATATTTTCGCGTGATATATTGAATGTATCCGGGTCATGAAACACACGTGGGTCACGGTTTGCCGCGGCGAACAGCAAGAGAACAATGGCATCCTTTGGGATTTTCACTCCAGACAGAGTAATATCGACTGTCGTTTTTCTAAGGACGGCTGGTGCAACAGACACATGTCGCAACAATTCCTCAATAAAGGCCGGTATCAAATCTGGCTTCTTGACAAGAGCCTGTAATAGTTCGGGTTGTCGTCCCAACCGGATCATAGCATGACATAATAATATAATAGGACCTTGTGTTCCCGCCAAACTGACCAATTCGGCTGCATTAAAGATCATGTCGTCACTTAAGGGCTGGCCGTCAAGTTCACCCGAAAGGAGCGAGCTAATCAAGTCATTTCGAGGACATTGTTTTCTTTCCTGAATGAGAGCATGGAAATAACTTTTGGTTTTTCGCAAACCCTCTAGCTGATCCTCAATATACTGTTTTGATGGCGGTGAACCGATATTCTTATTCGTTCGTTCTGGATGTTTAGCCAACTCCTGCGAAGGCTGATCTTTTTCTGATCCAACAATCTTGTTTACAAATGTTTCAATGTAGGGTTGGGCAAACTCCGCCAAAAAGTTCACTTCTTGAGAAGGGTTGATTTTCTCAATGCGCTGTAAAGCGCACCGACGCATGGCCGGGGCTAAAACTTCAAGTAATTTTGACCCTACGATTGCATCAAGTATTCGTCGCCGGGGTCTGTGCTCCGGAGGGTCTCGTGTTAAGACAAACAAGTCACGTATACAATCTTCCGGCATCCAGTCCGGTTGAAGTAGAGATTCTACTCCCTTTGATGAAAATAAACCCGGATTCCGGCAGGCAAAATATACATCCTCATGCCGACTGATCGCCCAATATCCATTGGGCTCCAACAGGCAGACGGGGTAGTGGTCACGCAAGGTTCCATAAACTTTATATGGCGTAGCGGTATTCGTCAATTCGTCAATATGAATGCCGGGTCTAAGGGGATTCTTGTGTTTATCCTTGGTCATATGTCTGCCTTCAAGTGATTTATTGTTATATCAGGACTTATTTTTCATCTATAAGTCCTGCTTTTACGGCTAGATATATAGCTCTCGCGGTCGTATCTACTTGCAATGTGCGTTTAATGGATTTAATCCAGCGATTTGCAATATCTCTACTAACGTTTAACCGCTTTGCGGCGTCGATAAGTTTCAAATCATCCCGAACCATGATCTGCAGAAGTTCGAGACGCTCCGGATTTATCAGGTAATGGTTGCCTTCAAGTTCACTCAGAAAAAAAGCCGGAAACTTTTTGGTACCTACAAAATCAATTGCTTTTACAAGAGCTGTCAATTGAGATTTCATTTTTTTAACAAGGTTACGAAACATACGTAAATCCTGGGATTTTGTGGCAACCGCCAGCATAACTGTACCGTTATCGTTGGATGCTTTGACAGGAATAAAGTAAAAATCATTATAACCATAGGCTTTCAATAGAGCGAACATCTCTTTGTTGCGCTTGGTTATTTCTGTGTCATATGCAAGGGATTCGATAGAATTCTTAATATCGGACAAGAAGATGGGTTTATCATTAGCTAACACATACTGAATTACGGGATCACATTCGAAATGAGCGTCGGCAAAATAGATGTTGTTCATCTCTAAGGGCATGGTAAATAAAGGGACAGGAATTTCAGACTTGGCTGCCAATCTGGAAAATGAATATTCGGAGAAACCCATATACCGCAGAGTTATTCCTATATGCATATAAAATTGATTTATATCTCTGGCCAAAGATAGTTCCTGGCAATATTTGGCTTCTAATTCGGAAATAGTAACGGAAGTCTTGCCATACCCTTTGATGATATCGGTTCCTCGTGAATTCAAGCTCGAATTTATGGATATACTTTCAGTCAATACAATCTCCCGCAATTAATACTTATCAAACAACTTTTATCTACTCCCTGAGCCACTGACGGCAATAATTCTGAAAAGATGCAAAAGAATTCTTCAGTGAAATCCTGCTTGCCTCTCGTTTGCATCAGCCATCTCAGTTGAGGAACCGAAACCGCGCTCTCCTAAAGAAGACAGTTAAGTGCGTAAAATCACCCATTTGGTGTGACAGAAGATAATATCAATCGTCTCTTCTGCATAAATAAAAATGACCACATATGTGCGAAAAACTTCGCGCACATATGTGGGGGAAGAGAACTTTTATACTGTCTTCCTTGCAAATGCTGAGCGTAAAAATTTCAACTATTAGAAAATTAACTCAGTATTCAATACTTAATAATTATGTGCATTTTGAGTTATTGATCAAACAAGCTTAAAGTGTCTATTGCTAAGGGAGATAGCAGCAATGATTAACAAGAAGTCCATGGCAAAAAGAGCCGCTCAAGTAGGAATTATTTCAGCTTTAACGCTGTCGGTGGTTTTTTCGGCAAGCGCGGATGACAAAGCCTATAAAATTGACGTCGCCGACATACCCCTCAACGAGGCACTAATTCAATTTACCATCCAATCTCAATGGCAGTTTCTGTCTCCTCAAAAATTATTGAAAGGTAAAAAAGCAACTGCTGTCAAAGGAACGATGTCGAGGGGTGAAGCCCTGAAACAACTCTTAAAAGGGACTGGTCTTGACTATATCATAGACGACAAAGGGCAAGTTCTTATTGTTCCGGCCCACTCCAAAGATATAAGTTCAATAAATTCCAAAAACAGAAATATCAAAGTTGCCAGTGCCTTATACGTTTCTGACGACAGTAATCTCACTTACAAAAAACTCTTAACCGAAGAAAACAACTCAGCCGCAGAGACAATCGAGGAAGAGGCAGAAGAATATATGGAAGAGGTTGTCACTACCGGCTCACACATCCGCGGTGCCAAATCCGCCTCTCCCGTCTTTATTTACGGTAGGGAGGACATTGAGAAAACCGGCCTTTCAACAATACCACAATTCATCCGTACACTTCCCCAGGTTTTTGGAGGGGGAGCCTCAGAAGGCAATAACGGCTTTTCACCAAACGCTGGTCTGAATGTTAATGGGGGATCAAGTGTCAATCTACGTGGCCTCGGTACGGAATCGACCCTCATTTTATTGGATGGCCGTCGTATGCCAGGGGCTGGCTTAGGTAGTGATTTTGTCGATATTTCAATGATTCCCCTAACCGCGCTTGAACGGGTGGAAGTATTAACAGATGGTGCCTCCGCGATCTATGGTTCTGATGCCGTTGGTGGTGTAATTAATTTTATTATGCGGGACAATTATGATGGTGCAGAAACTCGGCTTCGGTATGGTTCTGTTACAGAGGGCAATAGCGATGAAATACAGGTAGGACAGGTTTTTGGCAAAGCCTGGGACAACGGACATGCTCTGATCAGTTATGAATTTTATCAGCGTAGTGCGTTGGATTCCGAAGACCGCAGTTTTACAAAGGATGCTGAGGACCCCACCACCCTACTCCCTAAACAAACCCGGCACAGTGTTTTTGTGAAAAGTGGACAAAATATTACAGAACAAGTCAAACTATTTGGGACCGCATTTTACAGCAATCGTGAAATAGAACAATCTCAAAGATTTGGGAGTACCGTGTTTTTAACCCCTGCACAAAATGAACAATATGGAGCGACAATAGGCTTACAGACAACTTTTAGCGATTCTTGGCAAGGTGAACTGGTTGGCACATATAGTCAAAATGACACATTTCGTCTGCTTAAATTCTTCACCGCTCCATTTGCCCCAACGAATACTCCCTTTCTTGAAGATGAAGATAACGTCACTTCAAAGGTCACAGCACTTGATACGAAGGCTGACGGGACTTTGTTTCAACTGGAAGGAGGCGAAGTTAAAATAGCCATTGGCGGGCAATATCGGAAAGAGTCATTTAATATCCTGGAGAGATTTATAGATTCTGACCGGGAAAATTATGCAATTTTTGGCGAAGCATTCGTACCTTTTATCAGCGCCGACAATAGAAAACCGGGACTTGAGCGTTTGGAAATAACATTGGCAGCACGGTATGAACATTACAGCGATTTTGGATCATCGACGGACCCAAAAATCGGATTACTTTGGTCCCCCGCAAGTGGTTTTAACCTGCGTGGAACTTATGGCACTTCCTTCAGGGCTCCCCTATTGCAAGAGTTGTCAGAACACAATCTGTCATCATTACTGTTCAGTATTCCAGATCCAGACGATCCATCACAGAATATTCCAGGCTTAATTTTGGGTGGCAATAATGCCAAACTTCAACCCGAGACGGCGACCACCTGGACTGTTGGTTTTGATATGACGTCCAATTTTGTTTCCGGCTTAAATATTAGTCTGACCTATTTCAACATAAAATATAAAGATCGAATAAAGAGACCTCAGGCTTTTCTTGATGGATTTTCAGACCCCAGATTTGCATCATTTGTAACAAGGAACCCTGATGCTGATTTCGTAGATTTTTGGACATCAATACCAAATTTCAGAAATTTTTCGACCTTTAATCCTGCAGACACAGAAATAGTTTTTAATATACGTCTTCGTAACATGTCATTGGTCGATACAAGTGGATTGGATTTTTCCATTTCTTATGAACTGGAAACAGACTTGGGTGATTGGAATTTCATACTTAACAGTACCTATCTGTTTAAACAATCTACTCAATTAACTGAAACTTCAGATCCATTCGACGTTGTGGATACGATTTTCAATCCTGCGGCCCTCAAGATTAACGGCGGCCTTTCCTGGAGCCGGGGTGGTTTTGCGACAAATCTTCGTGTGAACCACATAGGTTCCTATAAAGATGACCGCGTTACTCCAGCTGTCGATGTTAGTTCCTGGACGACATTTGATCTTAATTTAAGCTATAACACTGAAAACCGTTACGACAGCCCCTGGTTAAAGGACACCGTCTTCTCGCTCAGCATTCAAAATATGTTTGATCAGGACCCGCCCTTTGTCAAAAGTGAATTTAACTCAAAAATTAATTTCGACCCTGACAATGCGACTTCTTTGGGTAGGTTTATCGCCTTTCAAATTACCCGAAAATGGTAATTATCACGCTTAAATATTAACGCGTTATCACCGTACAATTTGCTTCCCTGATTTGTTTTCCAGCATATCAAAAAAGGGGGGGAGGCAGATACGGGTTCTCATTGTTACCAAGAAGGCCATTCAGAATGTTTCACAGACTTGTTTTTCTCATCTTCATTAGCCTCTCATTCTTTAGTCATGCGGCGTTTGCTCAATCGGCCTATACAAAAAGAGCCTTTACGATTAAGGACTCAATTAAAATGGTTCAAATTATTGAACCAAGGGCTGCGTATTCGACATTTAGTTCAGCTAAGATCAAGATGTCCCCGGACGGGAAATATTTCGTCATCGTTATCCGTAGTGGCAATCCCGATTCAGGTAAAAATGATTATAGTCTTCTCTTATACCAATCAAAGCACATTCTCTCATTCCTGAATGAAGATGACAAAACAACTTCAAAATCGAAATCTATGTTGCCAAAAGGGGAAATTTTGGTACACGTCTCCACATCACTTAATGAAAGTGCTTTTCAGGAAATCACCTGGCTTGGAGACAGTAAAACGCTTGCCTTTATTGGCTGGTTTGATGCAGAGAAAGGTCAGACACCTGGACAAGTTTACAGGTTTGATATTCGTTCAAAAACCATGAATAAGCTGACAAACCACCCGAGGTCAATTACGGGTTACGCCTTCAATATTGCTTCGCAAAAAATCGTCTTTGCCTCAACAGTATCAAAACACAATACAGATCGTACTAAAACCAGTTATCTAGTTGGAGTCAGGCCTATGACTTCCATTAGTGATCCAGATTCTGAATCTCCAGTAGCAGCAAACCATTTTTATATACAAAACTTAGGACGACCAGGTCACTCACAAGCCGTTGGGCGAGTTTACAATAGTGCAGTATGGGAACCACTTATGTCGTTATCACCTGACGGTCGCCGGGTCATAGTTCTTACAACACAAAAAGATATTCCCATACGTTGGCGGGAAGGTTACAACTACCTAAAAAATCCAGGTTTTAAAAATATTCATGAAAGTTTTGATGACAATTATATGATACCGCAAGAGGGCCTTATATTACAATTTAGCCTAATTGACCTAATGACAGAGGAGATCAGACCGGTCTTTGATGCACCCACTGGCTTTATTCCGGGAGGAGTAAATATCGCTGCCCATTGGTTGCCAAATAGCAATAGTGTAATTCTTGCCAACACCAGTTTGCCTCTTGATGTTTCGGATAAGCAAGAAAGAAAACGCCGTAGCCATTTGTTTTCGACTGTTGAATATAATGTTAATACCAGGATCATATCACTAATCACTAATCATACGGTTGAAAAATATTACAGAAATCCAGATACGCTCGTAACCTCGGATGCTCAATTTTGGGCATTAAACATATCGCCCACCGGGCTATTGGAAATTAAGGAAAAAAACGAAGGAGAGGATAATCTACGAACAAAATTATTTAAGAAAGAAAATAGCAAGTGGGTTCAAATGCCTACAAGAAAAACAATTCACAAAAATCGTCTTAATATTTCCATCCACCAGGACCTAAATACACCGCCCGAAATTATGGCACTCGACATATCTACTGGTCGAAAGAAAGTTATCACTGATCTCAATCCACAGTTCCGGAATTTGACTTTTGGCAAAACGCAAGTGTTAAATTGGAAGGACAGTGATGGAAGAGCTTTACAAGCGGGACTTGTCTATCCTCCGGACTTTATGGAAGGACATAAATACCCTTTGGTCATTCAAACTCATGGATTCGACCCACATGAGTTTCTTATTGACGGGCCTTATGGAACAGCTAGCGCCTTCGCTGCTCAAGCTCTGGCCAACAAAGGTATGATGGTTCTTCAAATGAAAAGTCCACCTGTGGCGCAAAACCACAATTCGTTATCGATCTTTCAGCTTGGTTTTGAGTCTGCCATTGACAATCTGGCTACCATGAACTTAATCGACAGAGAAAAGGTAGGGTTGATTGGATGGAGTGCCACCAGCACTCCTATTCTACATATGTTATTATATTCAGATTATTCTATTGCGGCGTCAACGCTGGCTGATAGCTATAATATTGGTATCGGGCCTTATAGCACTTGGTTTGGCACCATGCCCCCTGGCATGAAATTTGTGGAAAAAATGACTGACGGAGCGGTGCCTTGGGGGCAAAGCTTAGAAAAGTGGATAATTAACGATCCTACTTTCCATCTGAACAGATTAAAAACACCGCTAAGATTGGAGCAATACATAACTCCTCCCTCTCTTTGGTGGGGGACATATACAATTCTCAAACGCCAACATAAACCTGTAGAATTTTATGTATTTAATGATGCTCCCCATGAACTTGTAAAACCGGAGCACAGGATTGCCTCCCAAGGGGGAAATGTTGACTGGTTTGCCTTCTGGCTCAAAGGCGAAGAGGATACCGATCCCACCAAAGTTGATCAATATAAACGCTGGCGAGAACTACGTATTCAGCAGAAAAAAAGCAGAAACTCAGCCATTCTGGCTCGCATGCGGGATGCGAACCCAAAAAATTGAATTACTAAATAGTTGCTTCCATCATTTTTCTAACCCAGATTTCTGTACAGACATGTTCAAAAATATTGAATGTCTCTGAATCAACCAACACCTGGCTTCCCCCTAAGGACTTTTCCAATTCATTCCGGTTTAGCAGTTTTTCTTTCACTAAAATACCATCCAAAAGAATTTCTCTAACAAAATCAATATTTTGATCCAGAACCTCTTGAATATAAATCATGATTCCTCCTTTTGACTCTCGTCTTAAAATTTCAAGAGGAAGATCATTTTTAAAAGCACCCCTTGCCAATCCACGATCCTTACGACCAGTTGCCAAAACATAGGAAGGAATCCTTAAAACTAATTCGATTACGGGTTGCGATAGCAGCGGCGAGCAAACCTCAAGAAAATCATCCACTTTGCTTGTATAATAATAATCGTTAGGCATTTCTGACAAAGCAATATGAAAAAGCTTTCCATTTGGCAAGTCGCGTGCTGTTTCCAACCGGGGATTTAAAGTATCCTTATAGTCAATATTCTTCATAATTTCCGAATTCAGTATAGAACTTTCCTTCCTGAATTCGCCCATCAAGTCCTGCCCTCTCGGATTTATCACCCGGTCTTTAACGGCGCTAAATAAAACTGTCCATATTGACTTTTTCATCCTACGAGCATTATTCAATGCAACCGTTAATAAATTTGGGGCTAGTCCATATTTTCGCAAATAATCACTGGTAACATAATGTGTAGATGGTTGGAAAAAAAGGCTGTCGCCACCCTCTCCTGCAAAAAGCATATTTACCCCTATGTCCCTTGCAAGTTGTGCATTATAGGAATATTGCTCCAAAGCGTTTCTATAGGATTCTGGTGCCGGCAAAGGAGAAATGTCAAATAATCGTTCCATTTTAGTTATGGAAGACCCTAGCCCTTTTTCGATAAGCTGCACGCCGAAACGTTGCGCGATCAAGCGTGCAAAATGACGCTCATCGCCGGATTTGTCAGAGAATGGAAAATAATTTAAACAACAAATATCCTCTGCATTACGAGTTTCCATCAAACTGGCAAGGATAATAGAAGAATCAAGACCACCAGAAAGTTTGAGAATTATTTTATCATGGTTTTTAGCCCAAGCCGTAACGCAACCTACTACTGTCTGACGTAATAGCTGAGCGGCTTCCATAGGATCCTCAATTGCACCCATCTCGGAAGAGACTTTAGTCATACTCCAAATAAGAAAGTTTGTTACCTTTCCGCGCCCATATTGTCTACATTCACCGGATTGAAGCATGAATAATTCATTTAAGGCAGTGCTGAACTTCTTAGTTGTGCTAAACTTCATATAAACAGCAATATAATGCCAATTAATAGAAAAATTTAGAAGGTTTAATTCAGATATATCCTGAAAAAAGGAAAAATAGAACGTTACCCCATGATAATCAAAATAATAACTACCAAATCCTTCAACCGGCCCCTTTAAAACAAACATTTTGTCAGCTTCTTTATCATTCAAAAAAGCGATATAACGACCCCAATAATGGTTGATAAGATATTTGCCTGACGTTTTGACTATCTTCCTAGATTCACCCTCTCCAAGATTATAATCTACTGATGAATGGTCGCCACGGGGCGATGTTTTAAAGAGTTTACCTAGAATAACACCACCGCTATTTTCCAATTTGCACGCCTGCATTCGCCCCTTATTTTCACCCGTATGAAGAACAGTTAACCCCTTACTTTCATATGCTATACGCCAAGAGGTAGGACTATTTAGGATTTTATTTCTTATATGTACGGCGGCTTGTGTTGCTGAAATATCTTCTTTGTCCCAGACCATGGCGATATATCTATACATTTCTGAAAATCCTTTTTTTACTACACTGCCATGATTGGCGTAAACCTATGTGCCTGATCAAGTGCTTCGTTATAGATAAAATTATCATCCTGCACCCAGCAGTGAGCTAAAAATGGCCCCATTTTCACACCAAATACCCATGTTGGATATATGTCAAAACGTTCCATAAATTTAATTAAGGCCAGAGAATCAAATAAACAATTGTCTTTGGCAGTGAAGAATAGTGGCTTTAAAATATTATAAATTTCCACAAGGTCTCTAATCTTATCCAAATCTGAAGATGTGGATTTATAGTGCCCGTTTCTCGCTTTTTTGACTGACTTTACGGCCTTTTCTGTAGAAAAAAAACGCAAATTGAAAGAAGCTGCACAACAGGCCATAAAAAACTTGAAAATATGTCCAACCTTTATGATTGGGGTCTTGCCAAATTCGTATCCTGACAAATCCAAGGGCGGGATATCTATTATCGTCAAACTTGCTTCAGCACCAACAGTCGGATCAGTGGTTAAAAGATTTTGCGTGACCAAATCCTCTGCAATATCCATGATATCAAAGTCTTCCTGATCGGTTTCTTTATCCCAATTCCTGGCATTTCGTTTGAGCACGCTGAGAGTTGAAGAATGCAGAGACTCTGGTCTGATTGATAAGAGTGAAAGGAGAGCTGTGGTTCTTTCCGGTTCCAGACTGATATATTTATCATTATGCAAATCAAGAAACACAACAAGTGCATCTACAACGCAAAGGAAAACACCTTTAGGCAAATAATACTGGGTAGAATGTGACGTCATATTTCACCTATATGTTCTAGTACCTTCTCATTTGATTAGTATCTAGCTAGTCGCCTTACAACATGCGCTTATACTGACCAGCACCATCTATTTCTGTGCCAGAAAGGGGGCCCATAGTCAGTGTTGATACTCTTCCAAGGTTAATCATTTTAATGTCTTTTTTTTTAAGGAGGTACGCGGTATAAACCGCGCACCTAGACCTTCGTTATGTTAACGAGGATCTATCAGATCACTTACAGGCGCTTATTTGCACCAAAAGCATCTATTTCAAAGCCTTGAAGTGGACCCATAGTCACTTCAGATACTTTTCCAAGATTAATCATAATATTTCCTTTCAGATTAGAGTTAAATTTCGCCGGAACATTCCGGCAATGTTATGTTAAAATAATTTTTACTAATGAGTCAAGCTATTGATATATAATAGTTTTTTTCCTAAATTCTTATTATTTCACACCATAGACCACCCTGCTCTTACCTGCCCGTCAAGCCACATAAAAGTTGAACAATTTCAAAAAAACAAACGCGCTTACTCAGTCCCTGATCCGCATTCTCAAGTCAGGATAAATATTGGCGTCGAGTCGTTTTTATGCCTCTATTTTACTCCCAGCAGAACTCAATTCTGATGGTGTATTTTGATGACCTTTCGGTCCTTTTGTTGGCTCCTCCACATGGCTGAATACGTCCCATCAATCTGAAGTAAAAGTTGATGGTTGCCACGCTCAATAATTTCGCCCTGATCCAGTACCAGTATTTCATCAGCATGGATCACGGTTGACAAACGATGGGCAATCATCAGTGTTGTCGTGTTTTTTGCCACAGTAATCAGGTTATCAAGTATCTGTCGTTCGGTTTTGGTATCCAGGGAGCTGGTTGCTTCATCAAATACAAAAACCCGGGGATTCATGAGGGAAGCTCGCGCAATGGATATCCGTTGCTTTTCACCACCGGAAAGCTTCAGCCCTCTCTCGCCGACTATGGTCTGGTATCCCCTGGGCATGGCCATGATCTTGTCATGGATATGAGCCTTCTTCGCGGCCTGTTCGATTTCTGCCTGATTGCATCCTTGTTTGCCAAAGCCGATGTTATAGGCAATAGTATTGTTAAACAGAACCGTATCTTGCGGCACCACGGCGATATACTGCCGCAGGTCAGATAAAGGAATATCCTGTAGCGATATGCCATTTAACATGATGTCGCCATGATCAGGTTCAAAGAACCTGAGTAGTAGCCGTATGATAGAAGACTTGCCGGCACCGCTACTGCCTACAATGGCCGTGATCTTTCCCGGCTTAATGGTAAAGCTAATATTTCTAAGCACTGGTTTATACTTGTCATGGGGTCCCAGCCGATCAAGGCAATAGGAAAATATCACATGATCAAAGACCAGCTCACCGCCCTGACCGGTTGGAAACTTTTTACCATCAATTAATGGAAATGAGATTGAAGAGCCAATGGGTTTAATATTCTCAAAAATTTCAGTTTTCTTGTCCAGAAGAACCAACATCTTTTCAATAAAAGTAATACCATGAACAATACTCTTGAAGGCGTCGCCCAATTGTTCCATCGGCCGAATGATCTGAAGCATATATGCGTTAATGAGCACAAAGTCTCCGATTGTCATGTGGCCCTGCATCACCTGGCTTGCAGCGAGGGTGATGGCAGATCCAAGCGACAAGGCAAAGACGCAAGCCACCAGCAATCCATTTTGGGTTTTGCAGGCGTAAAATTTCGCCCACCCGCTTTCTGCAGTGGCCAATCTGTTATCATAATGTTCATTGATATAATTTTCGGCGGTGAAATATTTTACCGTTTCACTATTGAGAATACTATCTGTCAGAGCCGCATAGGCCTCAATCTGGGTTGAAGAAATTTCACGGCTCGGGCCTGTAATCTGAGCAACCCCAATGGCGAACACAACGCCATAGCCGATGACGGATAACAACAGAATGATAATAAAGCTCGGTGGCAGAAATACTGCCAACACCGCACTAATGAGGGCAATTTCTATAATGACCGGAAAGATAGTAAAAACCAAATGATTGAACAGAATACTATATCCTGCTATGCCCTGCGCCAAAGTCTGATTTAAGGCACCAGTTTGACGGTCAAGATGAAACGCCATTGGCAGCTTCAGAACGTGATCAAACAGGCGGCGGCTAATATTACGGTGTAATCTCTGATCAGCCGTGCCATAAAAATACCATCGGAGTTCACCGCTGCTTCGGGCAAGCCAAAGACTGAATATATAAATGAGGATGAAAAGTGCTGGAACAATTATAACAGAGGATGGAGCAGAGATGCCCCAGTCCTGAAAAATTTTCACATCAAGGGGTTTAAACTCTCCCGTTCCCAACCCATCAACGGCATACTTTAAAGCAACGGGTGCTAGTGCCGAAAATACGGCGGTGATTATTACAAAAGCCACAACAACCATAAGACGCTTTTTAACAAAGCCATCCGCTTCTTCCCAACCCAATGATATTGCTCGTCGTAATGTTGAAATCATATGTTTCCGCTTCAATTAAATATTTGAAAGCCATTATGAAACAGATGCAAAACAATGAAAACACCTATAGGTTGGGGGATTGACAGAATAATTCTGTAATTGCAGATAGTTAGAAATTAAATATTTTGTTCTTAATGGATAAAAGGCCTGATTTTAAAATTAAATCGCAAACAATAGACTTCTATCCATCGATAAAAGTACAAAATATTAGAATCAGTTTGAGTAAAAATGACAGAAACTTCAGGATGCTGTCGGCTCTATAATGTCTTGTTCACGAGGCTATGGCGATCAGATCGTGCGCCGCGTACTTCATTACAAGCAGTTAAGGAACTAAAATAAATTAGTAAAGCCGTCGTGCAACTTCTGTTTCAATAATTTTTTGGCGGAAGATTTTCAGGAATGGCATTCCTTACCAGAGTTCTTTTCCTCAATTAGCCCGGCTTTAGTCGCGAGATAAATGGCTCTTGCAGTGGTATCTGCATTCAATGCGTTTTTAACAGATTTAATCCAGCGATTTGCAATATCTCTACTAACATTCATCTGCATTGCTGCGTCAATCAATTTCAAGTCATCCCGAACCATGATCCGCAAAAGTTCAAGAGAGTTCGAACCTATCTGAATTTGGTTTCTTTCATTTTGGTCCCGAAAGATATCCGGAAATTTCCCGATCCCGACATATTCTATGGCGGTGACAAGAGACCGCAGGCGAGAACCGTTTTCGGATACAAGCCTGTGAAACTCCTCTATATTCTGGTCTTTGGTCGCAACCGTCAGGACAAGACAGCTTTCACTTCCCGGATCACGGCGGGGGATAATATACATATCGCGATAACCGAAAGATTTCAGATGATCAAACATTACCTGCGCACAACAAAGGGATTCTAGTTGGAAGGGACATTCATCAAAATACTTTTTTATGGTGGACAGCAGAATGTCCCCCTTTTCTTTTATAACATAATCTCTTATGGGGTCATGCTGCCACTGAGAGTCACCAAAATAAGCATTGATATCGTCTTCAGCCATTGTGGTGAAAATAGAGATAAAGGGCCTGCGATTGTTTTCCAGATAATAAAGGGAATATTCATCAAAACCCATGAACCGCAGAGACTGGCCGATATGAAGACAAAAACTATTTAGATTATAGGCCCTGGAAAATTCCTGCCGATATTTATGTTCCCATGTGGAATTATCATTCCCGTTACTGACGTCATGACGGCTCCCTCCATCGTCATACTCACCAAAGCGGGTATCCATTATTGTGGTGTGGTCAGGCTCCCGCATATGCAGAAGTGAATTATAAGGGAGAATGGGTTTTTGCGTTGTCATTGTGTGGCCTCTATGTCCTGAATGACCAAGGCCTGACATGATCAAACCCTGGACTGGGACCGGGCTTTTTTTACATAAAAAAAGCCCGGCTCGGGGCTCGAAGAGACGCGATCAGACGCCTGCTGCAAGTTGTTTTGCAGCGCTCCCGACAAAAAGACGAATCTTTCCGCCCGGCCACATTGGCCTGTTTGCACAAGTCAATGAATTCACGAAAATAAGGGTAAACCCCCATTCTGTAAACCACAAATTTTGTTTGCGCTGATCCGTATGTGCCGAAAGACACTCGGGAGACAAAGGCGCATTCTGATCGTTATGCTCTTCGAAGCATACGCCATTCCACATGCAAAACATATGAACAACGATTTCCCACGGAAAAACAAAGGCCCGTGAGTGAGATTGATTATAGTAATAATTTAAAGTGTTTGCAACTTAAAATAGATACTCAAAGTCCGTAGACTTAATGTCATCAAATATGATGCACTAAATTTATGATTCAAGAAATTAAAATAGATGTTAAGCAATCCTTTGGCAAACGCTTGCGTGCAATTCGTAAAGAAAAAGGTTTTTCGCAAGAGAGTCTTGCCCTTTCTTGTAATTTAGATCGTACCTACATTGGTGGTGTTGAAAGAGGTGAACGCAATATCAGCCTTATTAATATACACCGTATAGCTGATACTCTAAAATTACATCCCAGTGAACTATTCAAATGACAGATATCTTCTTCTGACACAGGTTTTGGGCGTGGCGAAGAAGGGTGTGATAACCGAGCGCAGGAATAACGAAGGAGCGGGATAGTTATACTGTAAACCACAAATCTCATTTTGCGCAAATCCGTATATGTCAAAAGACACTCGGGAGGCAAAGGCGCATTCTAAGCGTCATGCCAAGCTTTGCGCACGAACGCCAAGGCGGAAATGATAAAGAAAATTCTTAAACAAGGTAATAACACCTCAAGTTTTATTTGACCTGGAACAAGCAATAGGTACAAAAAGTGAATCTGATATTCGATCTCTTTGTGCCGTTGTGTGTAATATGGCACCAGGAGGGAAAGAAATTGTCACGGCCACAGCACTGTATTGGGATACAAGACATCAACATATGCGACTATGCGATGGGAAAAAGGGTGATTGTAAGGCTGGCTGGTCAAGAGCCTTTAGCGGTCCTACGATTAGTAAAGATAAGAAATTTGCCTGCATTTCAATGAAAGTATGGAATGAAAGGTACAATACTGCGTCAGGATTAGTGATAAAATTTCAATAAACTATGATCGTTAGGGTCAGTATAAATTGATTTATAAAAAGGTGAGTTCAGATGCAAGTGCGACGCCTGTATCCTTTGGGAAGGCTTCGTTTGGGTGGTATTTTATTTGACAGGAAAGCCTGAAAGAGATATAAACAGAAAATAACATGTTTATTCACTGTTTACAAAGGTTGCCCCATGTTTCAAAGCTCAGATATTCACACTGTTACGGATTTCAGCCGCAAGCCTGCGGAGCATATCAAGCGGCTTAAAAAGAGCAAGCGTCCCGAAATTTTAACCGTAAACGGCAAAGCTGCCGTTGTGGTTCAGGATGCCGAGACATATGAAAGAATGGCGCAGCTTGCCGATTATGCCGACAGTATTGTCAATATCCGTCAGGCGTTATCTGAAAAAGGCCGTCCGCTTAAAGACTTCACGGCTGAATTTGAAGCCAGACACGGTATTTCGCGTTGAAAAAATACTGCGTTGACATCAAGCCAACCGCAGAAGCCGACCTTGTAAAACGCTATCATGAAATTGGGGAAGATTCGCCGCAGAATGCTTTAAACTGGTACCTGAATATTATTGATGCCATTGAAAAGCTTGATGAACTGGCGGAGCGTTGCCCACTTGCCCCGGAAGATTTGGAAATAGGCCAAGGTATCCGGCATCTGATAATTGGTGATTACCGGGTGCTTTATTATATTGTCGGTGAGGTTGTCGAGGTCCTGCACATCCGCCATCGTGCCATGGACAGAAAATTATAGCGGATCAGAATTCGCCCGCCTGTTGCGAATTGACATTGTTCAGGAAGCTTTCACCTCCAACCGCAATCCTTCCTTTTTCTGCAGGACGTGAATAATGCCAAACAGGTTATTGGCTGTTGGGTTTCCTCTGGAACTGAACATGCGCATAAGGCTTTTTGGCGATCTGTCGGCAGCCCGGCCCAGTTCCTCAAAGCCTATGGTGGCATTGATATAATCGCGGAGCAGCATTTTCCCGGTTTCGGTATCGCCCGCCAGCATGGCGTCAATGCTTTCCCGGAACAGGCCTGCCCGAAATTCAGGATCGCGCAAGGCTCTGGCCTGAATAGTCTGTTTAAAATTACGGGTAAGGGTCATGCTCACTGTTCTTTCTTTCGTTTCTTATAGTCCTGCCACAGGGTCTTTGCGGCCTCTATATCCTTTTGCTGGCGTTTTTTGGTGCCTCCACCAAGCAGGATTACCAGCCTGTCGCCATCTTTGCCAAGGTAAACCCGGTATCCCGGACCCCAGTCTATACGGCATTCATGAACACCACCCCCAACACTCTTCATCATGGAGGTGTGTCCGATGCCAACACGGGTCAGATAAGTGTTCACCTTGAGAGCAGCCTGCACATTAAGTCTGTCAAACCAATCGGCAAAAGGGCTATGGCCATCCCGCCGCAGATATTCTCTCACTTCTGTCATAAAGGTAACATATATGTTACTAAGTGGCAAGGCAAATAATCAGATAGATGGTTCAATTTGTCTTCCCTTCAAAGTCCGGGTGTTAATGCCGACTGGCTTCATAGACCCTCAATCTTTTTCCGGCATAGGTTATTCGCCATTTTGAGGAGCCTTTTCTGACTTCGCATTATGACTGTGATCTCCTCTTTGCTCATTTTATATTGGCGGAATTTATGGGTATCTTTACTCGCATGGCGCACCTGTTCAAATTCGGTTTCATAAGTTTCATCCTTGTGAAACCAGGGCTGTCGGAGATCGGGGATCAGGGCCTCGGCTCGCTTGCGCAGGAAGGCAATATCCGTTTCCGGATAACTATGGCCGCCGATGATCGTCAAGACCATATTATAGGCCAGCTCAATACTGCTTCGGATCTGAAAACCGGTACGCCGGTAATTCTTCTGCTTCCAGAACTTATGCTGTTTGGTGGTATGGTCTTTTATTTTTTCCTGAAACTGCTCTATCTGCTTTGACGCGGCTTCTGCTATATTGGGAATGGGCACCGGGTCGTAAGCCCAGATGTTGCAGGCTGTTTCATAGATCAAAAATTCACTGGACAAGACATGCGTATAAAAGGAGTGCCGTTTGCGGATATGACCGTTGACCTTGCGGGCATAATCCACTCGCAGATAGATATCTTGTTGTTCCTGCGCCAGTTTTGCACGTACATCCTGCCAATATTTGGGTCTGGTCATTTTCTTCTGATTCACCTCAACAAATATTTCGATCGGGCTTTTATTAAAAATAAACACCCGCAAGACCTTACCCGGATTATTCTTGTTAAGATTCCAGGGTTCTTTCTGGGATTTTATGACCTGACCCGCGCGGAGTATTTTCACAGGCGGCTTGAATGTGCCGTCTGGATTTTCGGGTGGTGCACGACGCGGTACAGGCTTGCTGGCCCGGGCAAAGCCCTCGCGAATGAGGATCAGAATATGGCTGAATTCTATTCGGTCCTGTTCCCGTACCCCGTCAAGATGAACTCCCGTTCTGGTAAATGCCCTGAGGCGGGCTGTGGTGTCCCCCATATGAATGTCTCCTTCGTGTAATATACTCTCCAAAGAGTATCTGATATTCTACTCAATAAATCACTATGATTAAAAGTAATATTTCATATGAAGCCATTTCAAACCAGATAGCATTATTTATGCTTGGTGAATGACACGCGTTTTGAACAGATTGCAGAGCAGCCGTTTTTATATCAAGGCTGTGACAATATACGGAAAGGCTACAGACAAAGCGTATGCGGTGTGGATACAATTTATTACCGTGTTGAGGATGATACGGTCGAAATCATGAATATTTTAGGCCGACAAAACAGGGGTGAATGGCTTTAATATTCTCCTCATAGCAACTAAATTCACAAAAGAATCTAAAGTGCAATAACGATCTCAGCCAGATGGGATACCTCTTGATCTGTTTTTTCTAAACCTCAGGATTAAAAATCCATCCCCCTCAGAAAATCATCCATAAATTACGGAAACATGCCATTGAGCACATTATTTTAAGTACATAGAATTATGATATTGAGCAGATGTTTTTAACTGCTGGCCATTACTTTTCGAGATTACAAGAAATGCATAACAAGATTATACATACGCAAGACCTGAAACAACTTTCTACGCCAGAAGAAACGGTTCGGGTCTTGAGAGAAGTTTATGCAAATCCCATGAAAGAAATATTACGCCGAAAAGACACTGCACAAAAAGAGGGTCATCACAAAAACATACAATTTTGGCAAACTGTAGAAACCATTCTGTCCCCCGTCAATTAACTAAGGAAAACAGAATTTTCAATAATTGCTAACGATTATTGAATAACCAACAGCCATAAAACAGACACAATCCACAACTACAGATAGCACATAAGGCATTATGGTTGCATATAGGTACCTATATGCTAGACTGTTGAAAATTAATAAAATCTTACAATTAATCTCTAACAATAATAATGGGCATTTTTATTTTTAGGAAAACTCAGGGTTTCACAATACTACATTATCGCAATATGAGTATGTATACACTTGAAGCTTGAATGTGGATAGAAAATCCAGCCAGTAATTTAAGTCATTCATCTTCTGACCGTATCCACCCTAAAGGAGAGGGAATTGGTTGGATTTTCTATGATACAGGATTTTGTTACCAGAATCCAAAAAGTTGACAACCTGAAAGAGCTACAGCAGGTCTTTAGTAAAGAAATCAAACTTTTGGGTTTTGATAAACATACCTGCATGTCATTGGTTGATATCAATAACCCTCCTCCCAACGCAATATTGCTGTATTCTTTTCCTGAAAAATGGATTGAACGTTATAAACAACAGGAATATTTCAGAGATGACATTGTCCTGAAAAGTGTATTCTCGAAAACAGGCCCCTACTCATGGAAAGAGCTGGATAAAACCGGTGGGCGCAATCCTCAGATATTCTCTGAAGCAAAGGAATTTGGTATCGTTAATGGCATGACCGTTCCCCTGAACTTGCCAGGTCATTATCCCTGCAGCGTTAATATGGCCGGAGAAAATCTGGACATCAATCCCGTCAACTATCAAATCTTATATCTATTGGCCGTGAATTATCATCATCAAGTGATTAAAATTATGCGCCTCGATGATGAGCTTTTTAAGCCTCCCAAACTAAGCCCAAGGGAAAAGGAATGTCTGATATGGGCGGCCAAGGGCCTAAGTGACCATGATATCGGCGTTATGTTGTCAATCTCATCTTCTACTGTAACAGGCTATATGAAAAGTATGCGGGGCAAGTTCAAAGTAAGAACCAGAATTCAGGCGGTTGCCATTGCCGTATCCTGCGGAATTATCCTGCCCTGAACAACTTGACAATACAGTTAATACCTCATAACCATGAATACTTCTGTGGAGATGGTCTCCACAGAATTGGTTAAAAGTTATAAAGGTCGCTCAGTCAGGGCGGCCTTTTTACTGATAAACTTGTCTCCCATAATCTTAAAATCAACAAACCTAATATTTTATATGGGGGATATTTTATTCTGGATTTATCTGAATATTGGTTAGATAAGAACGCGGCATATACACCGGACCACAAATAAGAAGTGGTTCTGAAAAATCACTGATAACAGAAAACGTCGCCTGATCGTCTGGGGGGAACAACCATGGCGACGCTCTCATCGGCCAAAGCCGAAATTAAATAATAACATAGCCGTCAACCGAAGGAAACCTGAACTAATATATTTAAGGTACAATGATCCTGAATGTCCATGCCACTTGTAAAATGGGCCTCATTTAAGGTCAGTTAACATTATGATCATCATTGATTTCCTGATTCAAAGGACGGTGAGAAAATAATATAACAACTAACTCTCGCGACCAATTCAAAAAATATCCAACATGGAATCCGTCTCATTTACCTGCTCCACCCCCGGCTCGGATAATTCATGTCCGACCTCTTGTTCCCGCTCAGTGAAAGGACCAGAATACCCTTCATCCCCAGGGAACAATATCTCTATCGCTGAAGTTTTCTCGCCACTACGGATTACTAGCTCATCCATCACAGATTTTTTGGAATCGACTACCAGGTCCACATGCTCCCGAGCGCGGCTGATCTCCACATAGAATGTCTGACGATTGGTTAACATCTTCTCACTGGAATCGAGGGCGGCAATAACCCTGTCAAATGTGGTGCCTTGAGACGCATAAGCCGTTAGAGCATAGCCATGATCAAGATGTTTGAGGATCGGGTTGTCCCGACCGAAGGATATTTCCTTACCATCCGCCATTTTCATGGTAACAGCATCGCCCATGACACTCACAATAGTTGCCCGCTGGCCATTAATAATATTCTGCTCCGAATCGTTTCCGGTCCAGCGTATTTTATCACCCGAACTTAAATCCAGTGTTCCCTGTTCAAATACCGAGAGGAAGTTTTGATTCCCAGTAGCCGGAATGAGGTCTGGCCGGAAGATCTGTTCATGATCATCCTTATCTTTCAGGTGAAGCTTGCCGGAGTCATGATCAACATCTGCCACTGTCCACAGACTATCCCTTTTAATTTTCAGGCTGGGGACAGCACGGTGAAAGCGTATTTTATCATCTATGTTATAAGTTGCCACATATCGGTTTTCTTCACGGGTCAGATGGCGGTTTACAAGAATGGGCTGTGATATTTCCGGTCCGGTTATTTTTCCCTCGCTTTTAAGTTGACTGCGGACCCCCTGATTAATTTCTTTACGAATACGGTTGCTCGCAGCAACAACAAGGGTATTCTCCCGCACGTCTTCACTTTTTGTGGTCCAGAGATCGACCACCACTTCTGAAATCGGCGGGCCTTTATCCGGCCCCTCCGGGTGCGCCTCAATAATACCGTTTCTGAGCTTGTCAAAACTGGCCGCCACATTATCCTGTGTCATATCACGGACCGCGCCTTTAAGCTTTTCATGCCTTTGGCGCATGAGAATATCAAGTGTTTTACTTTCCATGCCATTTTCTAGCAGAAGTTTATAGGGTTTACCTGCCTGAATTGCCGATAACTGTTTTGTATCCCCCACGAGAACAAGCTTTGGAATTTCCAGCCTGCTCATGATAACCTGAAGGTCGTGCGTTTGGCGCATAGACTTCATGGATGCTTCATCAACGACCAGAATAGTATTCTTGAACTCAGTCCTCATTTTTGCAAGGCCTTGTCTTGTGGCCCGTCCCTTTATCACACCGTCATATTTCATGAGAAAATGTTGCAGGGTACTGGCTTCAATGCCTGCCTCTCTGGAAAGTACTTCCTTTGCTGAATGAGTTGGGGCCAACCCTATTAATCTCTTTCCCTCGCTCTTTAATATGCCGGCCACAGATTTTAACATGCGGGTTTTGCCAGTACCGGCATAGCCCTGTATGCCCACCATCCGTGATGATGATGACAGGATCATTACTGCCGCGTCCGTTTGTCTGTCATTCAGGTCATATGAAGCAACTGCAGAATTGGCCTCAGTATGAGATAAAAACCCTTTCCCCGTCTTGCTCAGGGCCCGCATCTGCCGGATTGTGGCTGTCTCCAACGCCAGTGCCTGCCGTGTTGTAACCATATCTGCATTCTGCCCTTTCCCGTCCAGAATTAATCCATCAGCTTTAAGCTCTTTGATTTCATAATCTATACCGGTGATATTGAGACTCTTAATGCCCGCATTCAAAGCTTCGCCTCGAATATCATTTTCCCGAAAAGCCGCCTCCCGCTCAGACAAAACCCGCAGAGCGTAAGACACCGCAGAACGGTCGCGTATGCGTGCATCAGATACCTGATTACCCCTAATCGCATAGGGATCATTTCTAGCCGTTTCCTGCTCAGGGGTGCGAACAAAGAATGCCTTGATACGGGTCAGGAGGGAAGGCTTTGGATAAGAATTATCTTCAAACGGTGTAATGGAACCTCCCTCATCTATTGTTTTGGAAATTTTCTCTTCAAGGCGGTTCACAGAAGCCTCAATGGTTTTCATGGGATTAAAGCCAATATGAACTGCCCGCCCTCGCCAGTCTTCGGCAAGATCGTCACGCCCTATCCTCTGCTTGTGACTACGGGACATCACAGCCGCAATATCACGGGTTTTCGTATTCTGATGAGTGAATCTTTTAAACAGGTCGTCAATCTCTTTTGATCGACCAGAGAATTCAGTAATGGCCTCATCACTCACACCCTTGATTTCAAAACGCCCGTCACGATGGGTGAGCCGGGTTTGATAACCCAGATTCCGCACATTTTCCCCGAGGAAGTTGCGGTAAATACGCCCTACAAGCATACTGTCGCGCCAGAGAGGTGGATTATGAACCGACGCCCATTTTCTGTCCGGCCTCTCGGTCGCATTCATCACGATGGCATGGATATGGGCCTGCGGATCATTTGTCCGACTCATGTCATGGGGAAAGAGGGCGGCAACCAGAGAACCTGTCTTTACGTGACGGGTTTCTCCTTTCTCTTTAATACGGGTCATAATCATATTTTCCTCGACCCAGTTGAGGGTGGATTTAACAGCTTCGCGGTTTGCATCAAGTAAACGGCTGTCCCCACCTATATAAGCCAGCAGTGAGAGTGATTTGGGCGCGGAAAAGGTCATATCAACGCCCGGAAAATGCTTCCATTCGTCCCCCACAGTCCGACCCAGTTTAACACCATTGGGCAATTGGCCTTTGAGTATCGCTCCAAATACTGGTTGTATCACTTGCCCTTCAAGACCAAGTGTGGCTCCCCCTTTTCCATGCCACTCGGCTTTCTGAGCGGCGCTTTTTTCTGCCGTATAATAGTTCTCGGCCTTAAAATAATATTCACTCGCATTCTGTGCGCTGGGGATAGCTGCCATGGAAAGCATCCGTTTTCTCCAATTTTATCACAGGGGAAATTCAGTTTGTGAAGATATATTTTTCTTAATCTTTTTCTTATCCACGCGTTTTCTCTGAACATTGCCCTTCGCGGCTTTTTCCGTGAGTTTCTTATCTTTGTCCTCCCGCTCAGTCCGCTCTGCCAATTCCTGTGCCCCGGGTCGTTCAATATATGCCGCCGCAATCTTGTCATAGTGGTGATAAGGCAAATGAAAGCGAGCCGCAGGAAATCCCTCAGCCATTTTGATATAGCCTGTGAGGTTTCTTAAGTTGAGGATTTCTTCAGGCAGAACGATCAATTCTGATTTCTCCCGCGCATTAAAGCTAACCCCGTCGCGGATGATACTGGCTCCGTAAGAGAAACCTTCCTCAAGGCGTTTAATCTCACGTTTGCCAAGAGCTCCCGCATACCATTCAGCCGTTTCGCGATCAGATGCGCCAAGAACAACCCGGTTACGGCAAAGGCCACTAATGGTTTGCGCACCATCCTGCCCGTAAATTTCCCGGAGCTGTGACTGGACCTGTACGCCGAGGGCGTAGCAGGCCCCGAACTGTCTGCCTTCCTTCAAACCTTCTTCCAGAGATGGCAACCGGTGGAGGGCAGCGACTTCATCAATGACAAACCAGGTAATACGATCCATGCTACGGGGGCGACTGAGTAACGTCTTTATGGCAATATCCATCCAGGCGGAAATTAACGGCCTTAAAGTGGCATGCATGTCTGCCCGTGATGTGAGAAACAAAAAACCATTCTGGCTATCGTCGCGCATCCAGTCACCGATGGAAAAGGGCGGTCCGTCATTTGGTAATAATGCCAAGGGCCGGAGGTAGGTATTCAGCATCATACGCACACTGTTGGACATGCGTGCGCTGTCCGTATTGATAATCGGTGCGCCAATAGTGCCCACAAAGAATTCTGCCAGTTCTTCAAGACCGGTTTTAAGCAATAGTTCGATCAGGGTGTCATTATGTGCACGGCCCTCGCGTTTAAGGAGTTGTGCCCCGGTCGAAAAAATAGCACGAGCAGAATCCGCCCAGACAGGCTCTGCCTTTTTAGGTTGGGGGATCATGGCCTCAGCGATGGTATCAAAGTCATTGGGACCCTGCGCGTCCATGAACAAGCTCCAATGGGGGCAACGTTGGTCGAGCGGATTTAGAATGATGTCACGTTCACTGTCGTAAAACTCTTCAACATAATTACCCATCTTATCAAAGATAACCGCCTTCTCTTCCCTTTCCCGCAAATCCGCAACAAGTTTACGGATGATTGTTGTCTTGCCGGTTCCAGTAGTGCCTGCGATCATGGTATGTAGCGTTTCTGCCCGCCACGGATAGGGTGTGTCGGCAATATGGAAAGGCTGATATGATGAGACAGGCGAACGTCGCCAGATAGCCCGCCATTTACGCGCGCGGCGCAAGCTTCGATTATGGGCCCGGATCATGCGGTTTAAAATACCGTGGGCGACCAGTTCCGCACCGCGTGTTTGCCGGGTCTTGACGACACCAAAACCATGACCAACGAAAAACCAGAGGATAATCATGATGAGAAGCCCCCCCAGCACACTGCCCCAGGCAAAGGACAGATAAACTGTCGCAATCAAATCATCCTTTGCCGCCTGTATAGTGGGGTTTGTCAATATCTGGACCAATGTAGCCATTACACGCTCCCCTTCGGGAAAATCAATCCAGAGTTCTTTGGTCTCATGCGCTCCTGCCAACACAAAGAATTCTGCCTGATAGAATTTATATGTCAGATATCTGGCATAGGGTTCGGTCCAGCCCCAGAGCCAAACGGCAACGACTACAGCAACGGCAATAAAATAAGCACCGGCGACCACCCGCATCACCTGCGCAAACATGCGTAGAGAATGGATCGTGGTTTGACCACCGCGTACAAATGATCGCAGGCTGCTTTGCCCCTGATCAGATTTAATATTTTTACGATATGACATGGCCCACCCCCAACGTTTTTGAAATATGATCGCTCTCAGCCGTAAGGGCGGGAAGGTCTCTTCGATCACCAGTCAGGGTGATCAGATGATGAGTGCCAACGGCTGTGAAAATAATTTCAGGAAGGAGAGCGTTCAGTAAGGGGGTTGCCCCACCACTAGCATCAACGTCTAAAAGCCTGCGCAGGTAATCTTGAGGGGATTGCCCACACAGTTTTGCGCGGACTTCAAGGGCGATAAGCTCATTATGTGTCAGCCTAACATTCAGGCGTCTTAATTTAGTCATCAGTAATCTCCAGGCGGGATGCATGGAGGCTACTTGTTGAAACTGGTATTTTCCGTATGTGAAATATCAATGTAACATAGAATGGCCTGTATGCGCCAGAGACTTATTTTCTACTACCTCACCGAATTAGCCACAACGCCAAACACAACCACGTCAATGTCAACGAAGTTGAAGATGAGTGAAATCAATGATTTGAGTATGCATTGGCACGCATTCGTGGACTTGGGTATGCAGGAAACCAAGGTTTTATGCATGAGTTGCGTGCCACTTGCGTACCACCTGTTGCTATAACGACCTTTTGTGTTTGAGCGGCTGTGTTGTAAAAGATTGACCTGTTACCGTGGTTGCGGGGGCAGGATTTGAACTCAAACTATACTCCGACTGCCTACCTCTACTGTAATCACTTCAAATCCACATTAGTTCCCAGTTTTGTACGGTATTGGTGCACCGATAATACCCCCAATTTTAGAAGGTTTCAATGCTTTTTTAGGACTGACCAATTAAGATACTTCGCCTTTGAAAGTTTATATATGTAACAGTTTCATAGCACCTTCTATTCATTGAAAGCTCGAGATAGTGCATCGGTAAAGGGTTGCGTAAAATAGGAAAGGGCGTTTCTTTTTTCAGTTTTTATATAAACTTCAACTGGCATTCCCGGTATCAGAGGGCGGCCTTGAAAGAGATCACTTACATCTTCTGTAAGATCTAGAGTAACTTGATAATATTCTTCTCTTGAATCAGAACCAAAAATAACATCAGCTGAAATATTTTTTACTACCGCAGTCGACACCGGTGTTTGTTTTTTGTTGAAAGCCGTGAATCGAATCCAAGCGGGGCCACCTTTAATAATTTTATCAATTTTGTCAGGTTTAATATAAGCTCTTATAACAAGGTTTTCATCAATGGGAACAATATTCATTAATAACGAGCCTGGTGTAACGACTTCTCCAATAGTGTTGACTTTAAGGTTAATGATGCGACCAGAACGCGGGGCGTATATTTTTGAACGCTTGATAATATCGTTTGAAGTAATAATCTGGTCTTTTAAACGTGCAATAATGGTCTCAGTTTCTTGCAGCTCGAAAAGTATTTCTTCCAAAAAAGATTTGCGAAGTTTTAGCGTATCCAAGTTTACACTCTCAATCATACCCGAAATTTCAGCAATTGTCGCATCTGATAGTCCTATAGATCCTATTAATCGTTCAATTTCCTGTTTCAAGGATATGATTCTTGTTTTTGCTATCAAGCCTTTTTCAAATAGACCACTTAATTCTTCATTTTGCTCTTTTACAAGTTCAAATTCTCTTTCCAATGCTTCTTTTTGTGCTTTGAGCCCGTTAATTCTATATTGATATTGAACAATACGGTTATTATTAATATTGACCTCATTTTTGATAGACCCCTTACGAGCATAAAAGATTTGGCTCTGGCGCTTAAGGGTTTCATTAATGTTCTTGTAATTATTCTGAGTTAATTCTAGGGGAAAAACAATGTCATCATCAATATTAATTTCCGCATAAAGTCTTGCCCTCTTCGCTAAATTTTCAAAATAATCGTTTTCAAGAATTGACAGTTCCGATACACCTCTTGTGGCATCCAACAATACCATAAGTTGAGCTTTCTTGACAAAGTCCCCTTCCTGTATAAGTATCTCTTTTACAATTCCTCCTTCTAGGTGTTGAATTTCTTTTAGATCTGATTCGACCACTAACTTTCCAGGTGAAACAACTGCTCCTTCTAGTGTAGCTAAAATCGACCACAGAAGAAGTCCGCCAAGTACTACTATTATGACGAAGCCTGAGATAAAACAGTATAGTTTCCCACCATCATTCTGGATGTTTATAGATATTTTTTTTAGACTCATGTTTTGCTATATTTTAACTTCCTATTAGAATGTTAGACTTTGGCGTTTCCCTGCCAGTCTTCTCCGCTGAATGTCTTGTCTTTCAGGTATTTCATTTTGAGGACCAAAATACTTTATTCGTCCTTGATCAAGTATAAGAAAATTATCAATTTCTGTGAAAGCTTCACATCTATGGGAAATCACAATAATTGATTTTTTTTGTGTTTTTAATTGTGTGAGGGCTCTATTAAGCGCCTTTTCTCCTTCAGAATCCAGGTTGGAATTAGGTTCATCCAATACAATAAAAGGAGGATCTCCATATAAGGCACGTGCAAAAGCTATTCGTTGACGCTCTCCCCCTGATATACGCATACCACTTTCACCTACAAGTGTGTCGTACCCTTTAGGAAAGCTTAATATTAAATCGTGGATGCCGGCAGTTATAGCAGCGCCAACAACTGATTCAGATGAAATATCCAGACGAAAGCGGCCAATATTCTCTTTTACAGTTCCAGGAAAAAGTTCAATATCCTGTGGCATAAAACCAATATTCCGTCCGAACTCACTATTATCCCAATTATCCAGAGAAGCTCCATCAAGGCGCACATGTCCTCTAATAGGAGACCATGCCCCTACAACAATTCTGGCAAGCAAGGATTTTCCAGAACCACTAGAGCCAATTATCCCAACCATCTGTCCAGGCTCAATAATAAAATTGATGTTTTTTAAAAACGGTTTTTCCATTCCGGGGGGGGCAGCAAAAACTTTTTGGACCCTTAATGCTCCTTTTGGAGTTAACATTTGCAAGGGTTTTTCGTGATTTAGTTCATGCTGGTTTATTACTTTGCGTAGTCGAGCATATGAGGCTGCAGTTTCTGTAATCGAACGCCATTGCGTAACAAGTTGTTGAACAGGTGCCAAGGCACGTCCTAACATTAATGAAACGGCAATCATCATGCCTGGGGTAATAATGTCCTGAATAACCAGCAAAGCACCCGCTCCTAAAATCAGGGATTGCAGCATCATTCTCAGAGTTTTTATGGCCCCGGAAAACCTCCCGTTTATATCTCCAGCCCTTACTGATTCCAAAGCCGCTTGGTCTTGCATTTCTTTCCACCTTCTACCGATGTCGGCAAGCATCCCCAATGGAATAGCTGTATCTGTATTTCTATATGTGGTTCTTGCCCAGGAATTTGCCTTTGATGCCATCACCGCAGATGCTTCAAAAGCAGATCGGGAAAAGAAACGATTGGCAACGGCCAGAGCAAACAGAACTATGGCACCAACAAGTGCTACCACGCCTAATGTCCAATGAATAAACCAGATAAATGTTATTAAGATAATAGCCCAAGGGGCATCAAGAAAAGCAGTGGGAGAAGGGCCGCTAATGAATCTTTTAATTTTCTGCAAATCCTGAGTAACTTCATTTGCAGAAGAAGACATAAGCTTTCCGGCAGATTTTACAGCTTCTGCGAATACAGGAGTTGCCAAGAAACGCCCGATTCTTAAAGATATACGTTGGAATAGAGCATCGCGGGCAGTCTCCAATATTCCCATAGAAATATAAATAACAACTAATAGAACAGTAAGAGCGGCCAGTGTTTCCAAACTTCTACTTGTGAGAACCCTGTCGTATATTTGTAACATATATATTGGACCGGCTAAGGTTAGAATATTGATGAAAAAACTTGAAATACACGCAGTAAGAAAAAGGTTCTTTAAAAGAGATTTAAGTTGCTTAGCCATAATAGCCGAGGGAACATTTATACTTCTACGCCCATTTAAGGTCTTTTTTCCTGAAATATTTGGCCTCATACTAACCCTTCTAAACCTTTATGGAGCACACAATTGGATATATAGAATGTTTAGTAGCACCTACCTATTATGTACAGCTAAAATTGATTAAAATACTATTATTTATTTCTTTGATTGACATTTATTTTAAAACATCACTATATAGAATAATAAAATAATAGAATACTATTTTTTAGGGCATAGGTGCAATTCTAAAAATATTAATGAGAAATTTATTATATTTTAGACAAGCTATAATAGAATAAATAAATAAAATTAATACCAGCCGTGCTCATAAAAATTAGTAAATTCCTATCTATAAAGTTAAGTGGGGGACAGAATGTTTGATGCCAGCTCATTATTAGACTTACCTTTAAATGAAACTATCTCAAATAATGCTATTTTATTATTACAACGGCCAGACATAGTTGAAAAAAAAGCTGATGAGTTGCTCAATGATAATAATGCCCCACTTGCCAGAATCCTTTTTTTAAAAGCAATATCCTTACGCTCACAAGGAAATGTTACTCAGGCTTTAAAGTTTGCACTGTCGGCACATCATGAAGACTTGGATGATATTGAAATTCTTAAGGAATTAGGTTTCTGTTATCGCCAAGGCAATGACTACCTCAAAGCGATAAACATATTTGAAAAAATTATTAAAGTTGAATCTGAATATGCAATGGGATGGAAAGCACTGTCAGAAATTTTTGCTGAAGCAAATAATATAGAGAAGGCAGAGCATGCAAAATCCAAATACATGGAGCTTTATGTATCAGATTTTGACCTCAGTAAGGTTCCTGTATTACTTCGCAAAAATAAAATTAATAAAGCAGCAAAAATCTGTCAACAATACCTGAAAATCAACCCAAACAATCCAAATGCTCTACGTATGATGGCACAAATTGCAGCCCGGCGTTCATCATATGATAATGCTTCTGAGCTGCTGGAAAAATGCTTGGTATTGGACCCTTCAAACAAACAAGCTCGGTTGGATTATGCTAAGGTATTACTAGAACAATATGAATATGACAGGGCGTTAGAGGAAATAGATGTTTTACTTAGGTCCCGGCCAAGGGCAATAAAGTACCTAAATTTGAAAGGTACTATTCTTTCTCATAGTGGACAGAATGAGGAGGCGTGCAAACATTATCAACATGCCTTGACACTATTTCCTAAAAACCCCGCTCTTTTGATGGGCCTAGGTTTTGCGCAGAGATTAATTGGCAACCAATCTGAAGCCATAGCCTCTTTTCGTACGATTACTTCACGACGTCCTCAAGCATATGTCAGTCTAGCCAATTTAAAGAAGTTTACGTTTATGGAGAGCGATATAACGGAAATGAAAAGCGCACTTGATAACATGGATTTAAACCATCATGGATATGTCCCGCTGTGCTTTGCTTTGGGCAAGGCGTATGAAGATAAAAAAGAATTTGACGTTTCATTCAAATATTACAAAATAGGAAATGACATAAAAAAACAGGAATTCAATTTTAATCCTGAATTTTTTTCTGAAAAAATAAATGAAAAAATGCGGTCTTGGGACTCAGATTTCTTTTCTAAACACGCATATAAAGGGTGTATGGATGCTGCGCCGATTTTCATTCTGGGATTACCTAGATCAGGTTCCACTTTACTGGAACAAATACTTGCTAGCCACTCAAAAGTTGACGGAACGATGGAGTTGGGGGACATTGCTCAAATTTACCATAAGGTAATGGGTCCTTATGCCCGAAAGGGAGAGTGTGAGCGACTGAGTAACCTTGAAAGTATCCAGTTTTGCAGTCTGGGCGAAAAATATATTGAACGGACCATGCCTCTGCGTAAAGGAGCCCCTTATTTTATTGATAAAATGCCTGGAAATTTTCTAAATATTGGTTTTATTCACCTTATTCTCCCCAATGCAAAATTTATTGATGCTCGGCGCCACCCTATGGGTGCAGGTTTAAGTAATTACAAACAGCTATACTCACAGGGGCAGGCTTTTACCTATGACCTTGAGCATTTAGCTCATTATTACAACAATTATGTGGATTTAATGGAACATTGGCAGGAACAGCTCCCTGAGAGAATTTTACACGTACAATATGAGGAGGTTGTTGGCGATTTTAAAAATCAAGTTCGCCGTATTCTAGATTTTTGTGGGTTATCTTTTGAAGATGCCTGTCTTGAATTTTATAATACAAAACGCCCCGTACGTACGGTCAGTTCAGAACAGGTGAGATTACCCATTTATTCAGATTCAGTAGAACAATGGCAACATTTTGAGAAACATTTGTCAGGTCTAATCAACACGCTTAAACCTAAATTCTGTGAATGAAAAGAGTAAGCTATAGTTTATTTCTATGAGTAATCTTTGCGATTAAAAATTAAATTAATTACTAAATAAAAAGGAGAGAAAAAATGAGTGATAGTTATTATTATGGTTCGTCTGATACTAGTTGGTACTCTAGTTCTTACTACTCTAGTTCAAGTTCTTACTATCCTAGTTCATCAAGTTCTTACTATTCTAGTTCAAGTTCTTACTACCCTAGTTCATCAAGTTCTTACTATTCTAGTTCAGCATATACTTCCTTTGGGGGTTCTTCTTCTGGCGATTTACTTATCGAGGATTTTTATTCTTCTTCTAATGAGGAAATACAACAAGCATTTGATTTTGATCCCAATGGACCATCAGAAGTGCAAAACGCACTATTAAACCCTTTTGATGCATACAAAGTTGGTAATTTAGCCGGTGTGGCTGAAGAACTTGCTAAGATTCTTTTCCCTGGACCTCAAGGCGATAATGCTGCAGATGCTTTCCGCCATGCTTACTGGAACTTTATGATGGCACAAGCTATAGGTGTTGACGGAGCCAAGGCATTTGCAGATTCACATGAACGAAATGGTACTATTTTTGATTCATCATCTGCAATGGATTTATTTAATAATGATTTTGGCAGGGACTTATTTGAACAAAACCCCGATGGCAACGCTATTCAGCTTATTGTTGCTGCCATAAACAATGGTGATGTCGTTACCTCACCCGGTTCATAAAGACATATTAAGGATTATTCATGGGTAATAAAATTGTGCTTGGTATTGGCGTATTTGTTTCTGTCATCCTCCTAACTGCCATAATTGTATATTATAATTTAACGGTTGTTAAGGTTGATTTCATTAACCAATCGAAGTTTCCTATAAATAAAGTGGAAATTTGGGCAGCTGGTGAAATAAGATGGCAAGGCACCTTGCTACCAGAAGAAACCGTCTCCAAACGTTTTTTTCCAAAACAGGATGGGTATATTGTCGTTAAAGGGTTATGGAATAACAAAGCTATTGAATCGTCTAGATTTGGATATCTGACTCATAATCTTGGCGGACAACACGAAGTTATTTTGAAATCTGACGGAGCTTTTGAGTATAAGCATACTTCACAATTGGCCAGTTCCTAAATATGTTATTTTAATTGTAGCGGTTTTACTTTGCTAAGTGTAAAGAACATTACTTAGTAAAAAAGTAAAGTTACTTTAAATTGTAAGAAATTTTGATCATACAAATTAGACTAAGTAAGAAGTATCAAGGAATTAATTCATGCCTGAATTAATAAATAAAAGGTATATATATTATGCTCAGACTTTTTTTAAAAAATGTATCATATTTTTCGGATTTTCCTGTCTGGGCTTTATAGCTATTCACTACTCATTTGCACAGAACGCTACTAAAAATATTTATCTCCCTGTCAGGGTGCATATTCTAAGTTCAACAAAAATTGCAAATCTTGACAGTAACTTGACTGACATTCAAATCTCTCAGTTGTTTCAGGCAGTAAATAAAATCTGGAAAAGAGCTCATATAGTATGGGAAATAGAATCCATAATGCGAAGGGCCGCCACAAATGAAAGGAAATATCTTAACGCGGTCCGAATAAAAAGTAACAAATCTAGTAAGAAGAGAAGTGTTTTACCTAGTGTCTGTGCTACGGATCAGTGGCTTGATCATGGGTGGAATGTTTGTATCATCAAACGCTTCTCAAAAAATGCCGGAGGTATCTATATTAACAGAAGAGGCTTTCCGCCTTTAGTTATTTTCGCTGAGAGATCTCCCAGAGGCGAACTTCGCCCAGAAGTTCTCGCCCATGAGCTTGGCCATTCATTGGGTTTGCCCCATGCTTCTAAATATCCTGATAATCTGATGACGGGCAAGGGTAATAATATGCGTCCACGTACCAAAAACAAGATCAAAAAACTAACATTCTCAGAAATTAATCGAGCGCGTAAGCAGGCTGACTTTGGTAGACCCTATAGAAAAATAGCCAATTAAATACTGATTAAAAAAAATCACAAAAGTAACCATTCTCTGAAAGGTACACCATGACAACTCCGCTCAAATTTGATGATTATGGGCTATTGCCTTCTCTGCATTTTGATAAAAACGGAACATTTCTTTCAGGGTCACCATATCCTATTAATGGAGAACAGTTTAATGCGTTATTTGTATTTAACGCATTAAGAAAAAAAATGGTTCAAAACTTTATATCCTGGAATAATTACCTTATACAAAATGATATCCGGTCGATAGTTCATTGGATTTCAGGTTCTTTCATTGAAAAAAAAGATAAACCAAATGATATTGATGTTCTTACTTTTTATATTCCAAGTTTTCCTCTTGAAAATAAAAGGGCATATGAGCATTTTAAAAAAACGAAAAAATCATTTTTGAACCGTGAAAATACAGTAAAAAAGTTTAATGTAGAACCTCAATTTATTTGTTTGCTTGATGACCCACTGGAACAGAATCATATTTCATCGGGTTGGTCAAATTTGTACTCTTTATCTAATAAAAAATCACTGGGGAGAAGAAGGGGTTTTGTCTCTATAAATGCAAATTTTATAAATAAATCCCTTTTATATAAGTCGAACTCTACCTCTACTAATATATAGAAGCTGAATTGCCCCCGATTTCTTAGACACCTTTGAGCTTCCATTTTTGTTGCCTTTCAAATTCGATGGGAGACAACATCCCACACTTACCATGTTTTCTTTTTGGATTATAGAAGAACTCGATGTAATCAAACACATCCTGCCGAGCCTCTTTGCGGGTAGCATAGGTTTTCCGCCTGATCCGTTCCCGTTTGAGCAGCTGAAAAAAGCTCTCGGCAACAGCGTTGTCATAACAGTTACCCCTCCGGCTCATATTGGCTTCCAGATTATTGGCTTTCAGGAACTTCTGCCACGCATAACTGGTGAACTGGCTGCCCTGGTCAGAGTGAATGATTACCTTTGATTTGGGCTTTCGCCGCCAGACTGCCATCAACAGCGCGCTTAAAACCAAGTCCATCTGCATGCGTGACTGCATGGACCAGCCAATGATCCGGCGGGAATAAAGGTCGATGATAACTGCCAGATACAGCCAGCCCTCATGGGTTTTGAGTGGAGTAAGAAGCGCCGAAACGCTTCTCCTCCCCGAACCGTACGTGCAGTAGAGTAGAACACCGGCGAGTTTCCGTCTTAGAATTGACGGCACTTTTCCGATGCCCCCTCCCCAAACCGGACATGAGTCTTTCGATCTCATCCGGCTTTCCAGTGCCTCATTTTCTAATGCCATCCTGAACGATCCTTATGGATATCTTGATGGCACCGTGAGCAGGTGACCAGTGTTTTGCGGCGGCGTGATGCCATCCGCTTGACCCAGAGGGGTTTCTTCCTCTGTCCTGGCCGATCAAGGTCGGCGAGCTTGCGGATATGATGAACCTCAAAAGGGCCATCCGTAGTTTCGCATAATTCACAAACCTCAGCGAGGAGGCGTTGAACAATTTCGCTCCGCAGCCCGTTATAGACTTGTTTCGGGCTGTCGGTGGCGGATATGTTTTTGTTCCACGCCAAGGAGATACCGCCAAATTGCGCGACCAATGGCATTTTTCCTTCGCCTCGTTGCTTTTCTATGACCAGAGCCCGAATGGGATGGCCGCGACAATCTTTGACCACTGTTTGCAGTCGACGTGCAATCTTGACGATCTTGGTCTTATGCTTGTTGGCCAATGTCGCGAGCAAGGAAGTTTGCATGATATGATGCACCTTCCAGAGACGGTGTGCGTTGAATGCCGACAGGTAATATTGGACAAATCCACGGTACGTTGCCTGATACTGCTTGACGATACTAAAGTCATCATCGCTAAGCCGCTCAGGTCGGTGCACCGCTTTGCCCTTACGCATATAGAGTCGGCATTGCTCCATAATGACGTCCTTTGGGATTTTCAGTCGAACTGTGCCGTTGATGCAACGTTGCTGACGGTGGTCATGTTTACTGTCAGCGTGCAGCATCACGACTTCAAAACCGAGAAAGCGTGCCGCTTGAGTTTTGGCATGCGTTATCAACGTCTTTTCAGCCGATAGTTCAAGCCGCAATATGTCGCGGAGGAACGTACTGATCTGTCGTTTGATTTCCTCGGCTTCGGATTTGGGTCCACTAAAGCCGAGCAGGGTGTCATCTGCATATCTAACATAATGTAACCGCCTGAAGTTAGGGTCCTCAGGGTCACGAGAGGGCATGGTTTGTGCCTGCTTTCGTAAGATTAGTGCCTTTTCGTGATTTCCTTTGTCTCCCGCCCTTCGAGCGGCGTTCAATAATGCCTTATATGCAGGGTTTTCCCTGCGCCGCTTACCCCTGTTGAACGTCGGGAGAAGCGTCTTCTCTATGAACCGATCCAATTTGTTGAGATAGATATTCGAAAGGATTGGACTTGCGATCCCCCCTTGCGGCGTGCCACTCAGGGTCATCTCATATTTCCATTCCTCAAGGTAACCTGCCTTCAACATATTGGAGACGAGACGTAAAAAGCGATTGTCGTGGATGCTTTCGGCCAGAATTGACATTAGGACCTGATGGTCAATATTGTCAAAACAGCCTTTTATATCACCCTCGATAAACCATTTCACGCCGCGCCACCTTTGGGTGATTTCCCGCGTCGCCGTGTGGCAGCCCCGTCCCGGGCGAAAGCCATGGGACAGGTTGCTGAATTGAGGTTCATAATAGGCCTCAAGCAGAAGTCGGATGACTTCTTGCACCAGCTTGTCTGACCACGTGGGCAAACTCAGCGGGCGTTGTGTTCCATTTTTCTTTGGAATATACGTCCGCTTCGTTGGCGACCACCGATAAGTATCCCGATGTAACGTGTCGAGGCGCACTATAAGTGATGTCCGTAACCCAGGCTTGGTCCGGCTCCGCCACATCAAAGATACGGTTCAAATGATTAGGGGCAACAATGGCAGGTTTGCCACCATAAAATCCTGCTTTGCGCCTATAGCCTATCTGGGCCTTAATGCCGGCAAGGCTTGTCAGGCGGGCGATCTTGTTAAGGCCGCATATCTCGCCAAGGGATCGCAGGTCATCATGCAGCTTGCGATAGCCATAAGAGGTAATGGGTTAAACGATACCCCATTATGGCACACATGATGCCGGATGGGGACCGTTCATACCATTACCTCTATACACGCAGCCGCTTTCCAGCCATGCCTGCTTTAACAGACCAATTAGCCGATGGTCATCCTTGGCCTTGTTGCTGACAGGTTCCTTAAGCCATGCATAAAACCCGCTGGGGTGAACTTTAAGGATACGGCACATAGGTCAAACCCGAAAACAGGGCGATGCGCTTCAATGAAGGCGTACTTCACTTGACATCCCTTGCGAAGTACGCTGTTGTAGATTCAACCTGTCAATGCAACATCATATAAAATTACCTTTTCAGGAGTATTATAGCCTAGAGTTTTCCGTGGCCTTTTATTT
>JAJFIQ010000020.1 GCA_021774785.1 Emcibacter sp. | reverse complement strand
GATAACGCCTGCCTATTTTTACAGAACTTCATTGCAGACTGCCCCTTTATCATTCACACGCTGCTCACTGACAATGGGGCACAATTCACCTACAAGTTATTGGCAGAACACCTTCAACCCAAGAACAAGGTTCATCCGTTTGACCAAGTCTGTTTAGATGCCAAGATAGAACACCGCTTAACCAAGTTTAGACACCCTTGGACCAATGGTCAGGTCGAGATTATGAACAAGGTGATTAAAGAACATACCGTCAAACGATACCATTATGAAACACTGGAAAGCTTGAAACATCACCTCATGAGTTTTTTATTACTTTACAACCACCAACGAAAACTTAAAGCTCTAAAATATCAAACACCTTATGATAAAATCATTGCACTTTATCAAGGTCTTGATGATAAAGACAAAACAACATTTTTTAAGTCAAATCCAAACCATAAGACTTTGGGACTAAACAAATAATTCTTATAATACCGTATGGATAATGATACCGTTGCAGCCAAAACACCTTTAATCTAAAAAATAGTTGCCTTATTTACATAGATTAAAAACATATTGGAGCAGAGGTGAATCAAAGCTTTATGAATATTTTAGTTGTTGGTGGCGCAGGTTATATTGGTTCGCACATGGTGAAATTACTTGGAAACAAGGGTTGTCAGATTACAGTTCTCGACAACCTAAGCTCAGGCCATGCCGATGCCATATTGTTTGGCGACTTTGTTCACGCTGATTTATCTGATGTGCATTTATTAGACAGCTTGTTTTCTAACCACGCATTTGATGTCGTCATGCATTTTGCTTCAAGCATTCTTGTTGGTGAGTCGGTAAGCAACCCTTCTAAGTATTATCGCAATAATGTTACCCATACACAAAACCTCCTTGATGCCATGATTAAACACAATGTAAAACATTTCATTTTTTCATCCACCGCCGCTATTTTTGGCGAACCTCAATACACACCCATTGATGAGTCCCATCCCAAACAACCCATCAACCCTTATGGGAAAAGCAAATGGATGGTTGAACAAATACTAGAAGATTACGACCATGCTTACGGATTAAAATCAACCTGCCTTCGCTATTTTAACGCCGCAGGTGCAGACCCACAATCTGAGCTTGGTGAACGCCATGACCCTGAATCTCACCTCATACCGCTGGTTCTACAGGCGGCCTCAGGAAAACGCGAAAACATCACCGTTTTTGGTCGCGATTACGACACAACAGACGGAACATGTATCCGTGATTACATCCATGTTAATGATTTAGCCAACGCGCATTGGTTAGCTATACAAAAACTGCGTCAGAAAAATGAAAGTCAACGCTACAATTTAGGCAACGGTAGCGGGTTTTCGGTTCAACAAGTTATTGATGTCTGTAAGCATGTTAGTGGTGAAAGTATCGTGGTCTCTGAAGGGCCTCGCCGCGAAGGAGACCCCGCAATCTTAGTTGCCGACTCAAGCCTTGCGCAAAAAGAACTTGGATGGAGACCTGAGTTTGCTGATTTAGAAGCTATCGTAACACATGCTTGGGCATGGGAGGAGAAGCAGCATCATGCTTAATTCTAAAGTGCCAACCACTGTCAAAATTCGCGTACTTACAGATGTCTAAGCCGTTTTTTATTGGCATAGGTGTTCAAAAATGTGCTAGCACTTGGGTGCACCGCATACTTGAAGACCACCCTGATGTATTTGTCTCCGAGCCCAAAGAAGTAGATTTTTTCTCATACCATTATCACTTTGGTTTTAAATGGTATGAGAACCACTTTCCCAAAGGCATAAGCGGCGAAAATTCTCCTTCCTATTTTTGTGATGCCCGCGTGCCAAAGCGCATCAAAGACTATGCCCCAAATGCAAAAATTATCGTCTGTTTACGCGATCCTGTAGCGCGAATCAAATCCCATCACTCACATGAAATAAGGTTAGGTCATGTCAATGCTGATTTACCTTATAATGAAGCTCTCATCAACAACCCCATGTATGTCGACCAGTCTTTATATGCCAACTATCTAAAAACATGGCTGACAGTTTTTCCCAAAAATCAAATTCTCATCGTATTACAAGAAAATATTCAAACAAATCCCGCGACTGTTGCGCAAGAAATTTATAGTTTCCTTGGTGTGGACACAAATTTTAGCTCCTCGTTTTTGACGACAAAGGCAAACAAATCTCAAATGCCTCGATCAAAGAACATTGAGCATGTTATGAAAAAATCAGCTCGGGTTTTCAGGCTCTTAGGGCTTGATGGCTGGGTTAAAGCGATAAAGTCTCAAACTTGGATGAAAGCCATGCGTAAAAAAAACATGCGTGATATTCAAAGCTTGACGCCATTGATGACCGAATCAGACATGCAACACCTCGACCGGCTACTAAAAGACGATCTTGCTAACCTTCAGCAACTTATTCCAAATGATTTAAGCTTATGGCCAACTTGGCAGCGTAATTTCAATCCTAACAAGGCTAAAAAATGACATCTAAAGTCTCACCTATTGTTTGGGCTATTTCAGGTCTTTTCCTTGTTTTTATAGGGCTGGTATTAGGCAGAATTATTTCCATCGGCGACCTCAGACTCGGCATACTCTTTTTCGGTGGTATTATTGGTGTATTATTATTGGCCGTTCCTAAAACAGTTATTTGGCTATGTATTATAAGCACTTACTTAGTTTGCGGACCAATTGTGTACAACACAAATGGTGGTCTAGCCAGCATTTGGTGGGGGGCCTATGTTTTAGGTGGTTTGTTGTTTTTCCCTGCATTTTTTCAACTCACATCCAATACCAAAAACAATATGAACATCTACCTTGGCATAGAAATGCCTATCTGTATTTTTGCTTTGGTATTCATAGTCTCATCCTTAATCAACTGGGTTGATCCTATGCAGCTATTGGTTGCTGTAAAAGTTTGGTTGTTGCTGGCAGGTGTTTTTCTATACTTGGCACTGACTCCCTTGGATGAAGTTACAATTTTTCATTGGCTGATGATTATTTTTTCTATCGCCTTGATTCAAATGATCCCTGTTTTATACCAGTCATTCTTTGTCAAGGCACACCTTGTCGCCATGGGAGCCAGCACTTCCTCGGCGGACACAGTTGTAGGGACTTTCGGCGGCAGCCCAACATCAGGGGGCATGACTGGCGCACTTGCTGCTTTCTTGGTCTTCAACCTGATGCTTTTACTTGCCTTTTTAAAATATAATCTTGTTCCTAAAAGGCGCTGGTTATATTTAACCTTGTTAATTATGCCTATGTTATTTATCGAAGTGAAAGCACTATTTATATACCTCCCCGTTGCTCTATTTATTTTATATAAAGACTTGGTCTTCAGAGATCCTTTGCGCTTTCTTCTCATGTCTTTTGCCGTATTTGGCGGCTTAGTTGCCATGTTATTTATCTACCAAGTTTATCATTGGTCAGGCAAAAGTGGTGATGTAACACAAAACTTGAGCAAAATGTTTGCCTACTCCTTCCAAGAGTCCGCAGGACAGGGCAAACAAGAAGAAGGGGTAATGACTAGGGTAGAGGTCATTACGTTTTGGTGGGATAAGCAAACACTGCTCAACCCTTCCCCTCTCTTATTGGGCCATGGGCCATCAGCATCAAAAACTGGCGGTATCGAAAAAGGTGCGATCGCACAACGTTATGCGCCACGGGAAATTGATCGCACTGGCCTCGCATTAATTCTTTGGGACTTTGGCATCTTTGGCCTAGCTGTATTGTTATGGTTACTCTGGCGGATGTATCGCTTGGCGAGCACGCTGGTTGATAGACTCGCGGACGTACGCTTAAAAGCACTGGCACATGGTCTACAATCTATCGTTCCATTGTTTTTCCTTAGTATGTTATACCGCAATGATTTACCATACGCCCCCCCAATGATGCTTTCATTTATGCTGGTGTTAGGGCTGTTGGTTTGGTTAGCGCGACAGGTTCAACCCCAAACCCAGTCATACCAAACCATCACGACCAAGGTCTTATAATATGAAGATGTTTTATGCCACACGTGAAAAATATCCAGCAACACGTGTTGACCTGCACGATTTATTCAGCAAACGCGTTGGTCCATTATTAAATGCCACAATGGATTGGCATATGCAAAGCATGGCTAGCCAAACAAAAGAAACCAAGGTTACGCTTAACCCACAAGAATCTGTTTTATTGGGTGCAAGCTCAGCTCGCGCTGGATGGATGGGAAAAGCCGCCAACCAACTTCTTGCGCTAAAGCATGACTGCTTAGCTTGGAAGCATATTCGCTCTGGTCGCTATGATATTATACAAGTAAGAGATAAATTCTGGATTGCACTGATTGTTTTGTGGGCCTTGCGCGGACAATCAGGGGCATTCTTTTTTTGGATGTCATTCCCATACCCTGAAGCTGACCTTTACCGCATTACACATGAAAAACATGCATACTCTTTCCTAAAACGTCTTTTTTACTATTGCCGTGGCAAGTGGACCCATGCTCTATTGTACAAAATTATTTTACCCAGAGCTGATTTTATTTTTGTGCAAAGTGAGCGCATGCTTGATGATGTGGCTCATGAAGGTATTGAGCGCACTAAAATGATAGCTGTGCCCATGGGCATAGCTTGGGATCGTTTAAGTCATTTACCTCCTGCAAAAAAACTTGGCTTGGCAAATGATGCACAAGTTGCAGTGTATATGGGTACTATGGTTAAAGTTAGGCGCTTGGATTTCATTTTAGAGGCTTTTTCTCATGTTCTTATCAAAAATAAAAATGCTGTTTTATTGATGGTTGGTGGTGAAAATGATGATGTGCTTGCCTTAAAAGGCATTGCCAAACAACTCGGCATTTCTTCATCTGTCATCTTCACCGGTTTAGTTCCCATGGAAGAGGCTTGGTCGTATGTATTGGCAGCTGATATTTGTTTGTCACCATTCAAACCTAGCCCTATTTTAGACTCAACTTCGCCAACCAAAGTTGTTGAATACCTAGCCTTAGCCAAACCCGTTGTTGTCAATGACCATCCTGATCAGAGTCAAGTGATTCAAGAGAGTGGTGCTGGCATTATAACACCCTACTCACCTGAATTATTTGCTCAGGGCATATTAGAGCTTTTTAACAAAACACCTCAGCAAATTCATCAAATGGGACTTAAAGGGCGCGAGTATGTTCAAAACGTCAGAAATTATGATATTATCGCAAAAAATGTTGCGTGCTCTTACGAAAAAACGCTTTTAAGTCGTAGGTATTAGATTGAAAATTCTATTCATTATAGGTACAGGAAGATGTGGGTCGTCTCTGGTTCATGAGCTAACATCTCTGAATGCAAACGCAGGGTTCGTCTCAAACATAGACGATCGTTTTGCCTTGATGAACAGTAAAGGGCGCTGGAACAACACCATGTTTCGCTCCACCAAAGGCCAATGGACAAGCAAGGGAAATTTGCGGTTTGCTCCTTCTGAGGCCTATCGTTTAATCTCCAACCAAGTCTCCCCAATATATGCTAATTCCTGCCGTGACTTACAAGCACAGGACGTCACGCCTTGGTTAAGGCAACGCTTTCGTGACTTCTTTTTGCAACGCTGGGAAGCGCAGGGCAAACCTGTTTTTTTACACAAATATACGGGATGGTCGCGCATTTCATTTTTTGCTGAAATATTTCCAGAAGCAAAATTTATTCACATTGTGCGTGATGGTCGTGCGGTAGCAAACTCTTGGTTGCAAATGCCATGGTGGGGAGGTTATCAGGGGCCTGAGAAATGGCTTTGGGGCACATTGTCTGAACAAGAACGCGACGAATGGAACAGCCACGACAAGTCCTTCCCTGTATTGGCTGCACTCTCATGGAAAAAATTGATGGCAGGTTTTATCCAGGCCGAACAAGATTTGGATAATTCACGTTATTTAACTTGCAAATACGAAGATTTTCTAGACAACCCTCAACAAACCTTATCACATATCTCAGCATGGGGAGATTTACCCCCAGATAATTTTGTGAACAGTGCGTTTTTATCTTCTCGCGTTCATGGTGGTCGGCGCAAAGCCTTTCAACACGATCTTTCATCCTCTCAGCTTACTGGTATTGAAACTTGCCTGCACGATTTACTAGAAAAATATGATTATAAATGAGCCCAACATATGAATAACATTTTCCTTTTAGGTGCAGGACGTTCTGGCAGCACATTATTATACAAACTATTATCTATGCATCCTGAAGTCGGTTATATTAGTAGTTACAATAATGCTTTGCCAAACTTTCTGCCTACTGCCTATATCAATCGATGGGCTGCAAATCGCATTCACTTAAAACGCCAAGTTTGGTTTGAGAAAAATGGGAACGCCCATGGTTTCCAACGCAATTTCATGCACCGTTTAATGCCATGGCCAGTAGAAGGTGAAAACATTTATGCGCGTGCTGGCATTCCACTATTTGGTGATGCTAAACATGATTTAAACGAAGCCTCGGCACAACAATTATATAAAACCATGCAAAAATTGGCCCAACAACAAGGTGTTGATGTTATGTTAAGCAAACGCGTAGCCAACAACCGTCGCATACCATGGCTAAAAAAAGCTTTCCCTGAAGCAAAGTTTATTCATTTGGTGCGCGATGGCCGAGATGTTGCATATTCATTTTCTCAAGTTAGTTGGTGGAATGAGCAAACGCGTATTTGGTGGGCAAACAAAACCATGCAAGAAATGAACAATGATGGCTGGAGCAATTTGTCAGTGACCGCCAAAACATGGGTTGAAGCCGTTCGCACTGTCGAAAACGATTTAGAAAGCATACATCCCGATCAAATTCTTCGTATCAATTATGAAGATTTATTAGCTCAGCCGATGTTAGTCTTAAATCAAATTCTTGCTTTCATGCATCTAAAAAACTATTCTGCATACGCAAAGGAAATAGAGAGTTTAAACCTTCGCCCTGTTTCGCCCAAGTGGCAAGCCGTATGGACACATGAAGAGCATGCACAAGTTTTACTCGAACAACAAGAGGAATTATCAAAATGGTCTTACCTATAAACCACTTATTTGGTTCTAAGTCTCATGCTGCTTTTAGCGCACATTGGCTTGCAATTGGCTTGTTTATGTTTGCCCTTTACCCCGCTACTGTTCAAGCACAAACAAAAGAATCCATTTTATTAGGCAGCCCTACCAGTGATGGTTTTGGTTGGGTAACCACCATCTCTGGAAAAAATGCACTTGTTTCTGCCATGTTTGCCGACGCCATCACCTTAGGAACAGGCGCTGTTTATGCCTATGAAGATACGCAGTTAAATGGCTGGAGCCCTATAGGACAACTATCTCCATCTGATGGGCTGACAGGAGATCAATTTGGCCGCAGCATGTCCATGTATGAGGGAACAGCAGTCATTGGCTCCCCTCTCAATGTTAGTGCTGGCGTTCGAGGTGGGGCAGCATATATTTTTGTCAAAGATGCTGTATCTGGCTTATGGAACCAATCTCAGAAGATTTTATCGCCAAATCAAGCGCCTGGTATTCAATTTGGTAAAAGTGTTGCTATGGATAAAAACACTTTACTTATCTCCGCATGGCGAGCTGGAAATGGGCTTGTCAATGATACGGGTGCCGTTTATCTTTATAAAAAAGATCCTATAACAGGGGTATGGTTAGCTAAACAACGATTCCTACCCTCCGACGGCAAAACAATGCAACGTTTTGGAACATCTGTAGCTATCAAAGGTAATGTTGCCGTGGTTGGCTCTTATTGGGATTTAGTTGATGGTTACAGCAAGGCAGGTTCTGCCTACGTTTTTGAAAAGAACCCTGGTTCTGGCATCTGGGCTCAAACCAGTAAAATTCAAGCCCTAGATGACTATGCAAACAACTTCTTTGGCGGCAGCGTTGATACCAATGGTCGACTTGTGGTTGTGGGCGCACGTGAAAATAGTGCTGCCGCTACACAAGCAGGCAGCGCCTATGTTTTCAGCAAAAACCAAGCTGGGTTATGGCAACAACGGGCACAGCTAACAGCAGCAGATGCACAAATTGACGACAGATTTGGGCGGTGGGTTTCGATTACGGGCAATGTTATTTATTCAGGAGCACTACGCGCTGATTATGCTGGCCTTACTAATGCAGGCGCGGTTTATCGCTTTGATTTTAACCCTGATCGTGACTCATGGATTCAATCCGATAAAATTATGCCCACAGTAGCTGCGGCAGCCGATCATATCGGCGCAAGAATTGATAGTGATGGTAAGCAACTCATTGTAGGGGCAGGTTTTGGCCATGGCGCTCCTGCAGTGAGTGGAAAATCCTATATCTATAGCTATAAAGGTATGAAGCAAGTCAGTGTCTCAGAGTCATGGCCTGTTGGCTCATTGACATCTCCACGCCAAACGCATGCAACAATCGCGACACTTCAAACAGGTGTTACTGTCACAGCGTGGTCTGGAAATGGCGGCGGTATTTGGTATCGCATATCTGATGAAAATGGCGTGCCAAAGTTTACTGAAAGACAGGTTCCCCTAACTAACTATACTTGTGCATATGTCGATATCGTAAACCTTGGCGCAACCGGTTTTGGTATGGTCTGGTCTGGCGATACTCCCCGAGGAAAAGAGCCATTTTTAGCTATTTTCAACAACCGCGGGGATTTAATCGTGCCGCCATTTTCTATCACCCAAGACCTTAATTACGCGTTTAACAATTCCCTTACAGCAATGCATCCTGATATGACAAAGCTTCCGCTCGGCGAGCTTTTGGTGACATGGGATACGATA
>JAJFIQ010000019.1 GCA_021774785.1 Emcibacter sp. | reverse complement strand
CCAGTTCATCGGCCTGCGGGCCTATAAAGATATCACGCTGAAACTGACCAAAGAACATTGGAAAGCGGCCCTAACTACCCTAAGATCATTAACGGAAAAACCCAATGCAAATTATTGATCAATTTCGTGGGGATCCCTCAGACACTGACCCATTGGTTACCCCATTGGTTCGTTCTATTTTTTTCTGCCTTATCTATAATATTCATTGTAGACTGTCTGTACATTTGGAGGATAGCACTATGGTCAATATCAGATTAATAACACCACATACCAACGATCGGTCCAGTAGGCTCAAAGATCTGCGCGAATTTGCCGATCTTGGCCTTAATGTCAGTATGGTGCATCTGGATTCCGGCCCCGCATCCATCGAAAGTGAATTTGATGATGCTCTCGCTGCACCCTATGTGGTTGGCCGGGTAATAGAAGCGGAGAGCGAGGGTATTGATGCGGTCATCATCGATTGTATTGGTGATACCGCCTTGGATGCAGCGCGTGAAGTGGTTTCCATACCGGTTCTTGGGCCGGGGGAAATATCCCTTCATATGGCAGCGATGATGGGGCATAAGTTCAGCTTTCTCGCAGTGCTTGATAGTATCAGGCCGATGATTGAAAAACGCGCCAAAATATATGGGGTACTGGATAAAATGGTCTCCGTACGGGCGATCAATCTGCCAGTGTTGAGCCTGACTGATAATCATGATGACCTACTCCGCCGCCTTACGGAGGCCTCTATCAAAGCCATTGCTGAAGATCATGCAGATGTACTTATCCTTGGCTGCGCGAGCTTTGTCACAGTTGGTGATGAATTGGGGCAGAATCTGAGAGATGCCGGATATCCAGTACCGGTTATCAGCCCGGTCAAGGCAGCCATATGGACCGCATTTTCCTTAGTGCAGATGGGAATTTCACATAGCCCGCTTGCTTACCCCGGGCCATCAGACAAGGGTATCAAGGGATATAAACTGCCTTCTTCATCCAAATTAACGCCAGTTAAATAAGCGACGCGATAGCTATGGGTATCCTGTAAGGGTTTATCGGGCTGGACGTATTGTAGGGCATACGACAGATGTACTATTGCTGCCATGAATGGTGAGCATGATTAAAATGGTTTATTTATAAATAGGGCCTATTGAATTTCATGGTAAACTATTGCAAAAATAAATGAGTATCGCTTAGTAAATTTAATTTTGTAGGAAAAATAATGATACAGTCAGATTCTAAAACCATGCTGCGTGATGCGGGGGAAATGGATATGCCTTTTATTCTTTCGCTTTCTCCCTCTCTGGCTGAGGTTGCGAAACTTTATTGGCATAAGGATGAGACAGTCCAGAAATTTCAAGATGATTATATCATTGAAATGCTTGCAGAAACTAAAGTCAAAAATATTACGCTTATTGCAGAAAAAGATGGAATATCTTTGGGTTTTATCCATGCGAGAGAAAGAGGGGATGAAATTTCTGAGGAAATTTGCGGCACAGTTCCTTTGCTTGCTGTTACAGAACAAGCGCAAGGGACCGGAATCGGGAAAATGTTAATGGAGGCTGCGGAAAATTGGGCAAAAGCCCAAGGGTTCCGTCTTTTACATTTAGAGGTGTTTTCAGCTAATAATCATGCTAAAGATTTTTATCAAAAGCTAGGCTTTGAACAGGAAACACTTCATATGATAAAGCCTCTGAACGGATAAATCCCTACTTTATCTCCTCCCGTTAATTGACCTGTTCCAGAGCCATTTGTTGAATGGCTCCATCTGGTATCGAAATTTCCATCAATTTCACCCCGTGTATAGACAACTATACCTACATTGGTCATTGAAGTGTCCTCTTCTTAACGTCGCCACTGTTTTTTAAGTTAACAAATTTAGGGTAAAAACACAATCGGGGCTTAATTTCTGACTTTACCGGATAGGAGAAAGGTAAGGGCAAGAATAGGGGAGATTATATACGAGCGCTAAATTCAATCCGCGTTAAATTCACCGGATTTACCGCCGGACTTGTGGGTCAGGCGGATGCCTGAGATACACATACCCCGGTCAACGGCCTTGCACATGTCATAGATGGTCAGCGCGGCGACGGATACGGCACTCAGGGCTTCCATCTCAATACCTGTACGGCCAAAGAGATTGGCGGTAGCAAATATTTCTACGCAACTGTCGTCAGTATTACATTCAAGATCAACCTGTATGTTTTGAAGGGGCAGGGGATGGCACAGGGGGATCAGGTCGGCACATTTTTTGGCGGCCATGATCCCCGCCAGACGGGCGACGGAGAAGACATCACCTTTTTTAACGCCGCCATCTGCGATCAGGGCCAGTGTCTCAGGTGCCATTGTAATCCGCCCACGGGCATCGGCGCGCCTATGGGTTTCGGCTTTCAAGGATACATCGACCATGCTTGCCTTGCCGTCAGCGTCCAGATGGGTCAGTTTTGACATTGTTTATCCTTCAATTAATTGACGGGTCGCGGAGGCGACATTTTCCTGCCGCATCAGGGATTCCCCGATTAGAAAACTGTTGATACCACATTTACTCTGTAGCATCTGCAAGTCTTCATGGGTGAAAATACCGCTTTCACTTATGATCATTCTATGGGAATCCACCATTTCTGCAAGCCGAAGCGTGACTTCAAGCGAAACGTCAAACGTTTTTAAATTTCGGTTGTTTATGCCAATTAGCGGGCTTTTTAAGTTAAGCGCCCGTTCCATTTCCGCTTCATCATGGGTTTCGATCAATACATCAAGGCCGTACTCTATGGCCGTCTGTTCCAGTTCTGTGGCTAAACCGTTATCCAGCATGGCCATGATCAGCAAAATACAGTCTGCGCCCATGGCACGGGCCTCCACCACCTGATAGGGGTCGATCATAAAATCCTTGCGCAGGACGGGCAGTGTGGTTGCAGCACGGGCAGAAATCAGAAAATCATCACAGCCCTGAAAATAGGGTACATCCGTCAGTATGGAAAGACAGCTCGCCCCGCCATCTTCATAAGCGCGCGCCAAAGCCGGTGGGTTGAAGTCTTTCCGGATCAGCCCCTTGCTGGGGCTTGCTTTCTTAATTTCAGTGATCAGGCCAAAGCGATCTTTTTTTTGAGCGGTTCTCAGGCTTTTATAAAAGCCCCGTACCGGAGGGGCCTTTTTCGCTAGAGTTTCTAAGGCGGCAAAGGAAGTTTGTTCTTTACAGGCGGTCACATGCCGACTTTTATCGGCGGCTATTTTATCAAGAATATTACCCATTAGACATGGTGATCCATTGATCAAGTTTTTTTAAAGCCGCTCCGCTATCTATGGCTTTTGCGGCGAGGATAGCTCCCTGTTTAAGGTCGGCTACCTTTCCGCTTACCAGTAAGGCAGCGGCACAGTTAAGCAGAACAATTTCCCTATAAGCGTTCTTTTCACCCTTCAGGATTTTCTTAAGGGCGAGGGCGTTAAATTTCGCATCACCACCGCGAATTTTTGACAGGGGATAGCTTTTTAATCCGGCAACCTCCGGTGTGACTTCAAAGGATGTCACTTCATCGTTCCTATATTCAGAGACATAAGATGGACCTGAAATGCTCAATTCATCAAGACCATCTGCCCCGTGAACGACCCATACCCGTTTAGAACCAAGTCTGCCCAGAACTTCGGCGAGCGGGGCTGTCCATTTTTTATCAAAAACGCCAATCACCTGAAATTTAGCCCCAGCGGGATTAGATAAAGGTCCGAGCAGATTAAAAATTGTCCGGGTGCCAAGGGAGGTTCGCGATGGCCCCACATGACGCATGGCACTATGATGACGGGTGGCCATCATAAATCCGATGCCGATGTCTGAGACACAATGTTCAACGGTGTCCATTGGAGCGTCAATATTTATTCCTAGAGTCTCCAGAACATCAGCCGAGCCGGATTTAGAGGATATGGCCCGATTACCATGTTTGGCCACACTAACGCCGGAGGCCGCAAGGACAATGGCCGCCGCCGTTGATATATTATAAGTATGAGACCCATCGCCACCCGTACCGCATGTATCAACGGCGTTATCCGGCGCCTTAATAAAAAGTGCTTTTGCTCGCATGGCTTCTGCAGCCCCTGTGATTTCTTCGATTGTTTCGCCGCGCAGGCGCAGCCCCATAAGGAAAGCACCGATTTGTGCCCCCGTGGCGTCGCCGCTCATCATGTAATTGAAGGCATTCTGGGATTCTTGCTGGCTCAGACATTCGCCAGATGCAATTTTGTTGATCAGTGTTTTAAAATCGGGGCTCATAATTCATTATGCTTTCTGGCGATTTTAACAAAATTTCTCAGCAAGCCATGACCATTTTCAGATTCGATACTTTCCGGATGGAATTGTACACCGTGAACAGGGTGGCTTTTATGGGACAGCCCCATAATCAATCCATCTTCTGTCTCGGCAGTAATTTCAAGACAATCGGGCAGACTGTCCCTTTCCACAATCAAGGAATGATACCGGGTTGACCGGTAGGGCGTGTCAAAGCCTTTGAAAATATATTTTCCCATATGATGAATATCACTGACCTTGCCATGCATCAGATAAGGGGCGCGGATAACTTTTCCGCCATATATCTGACCGATGGATTGATGGCCGAGGCAGACGCCCAGAATTGGCAAGTTACCATCCGCCTGTTTTATCAGGTCAAGGCAGATACCCGCCTGATTGGGTGTGCAGGGACCGGGGGACAGCACAACAGCTTCAATAGCACCGCTGGATTTTTTGGCCAAAATTTCTTCAACCGTTATGGCATCATTGCGGAAGACTTCGACTTCCACACCAATTTCCCCCATATAATGATACAGGTTATAGGTAAAGCTGTCATAGTTATCGATCAAATAAAACATTGTGGTTACTTTGTTAATTCTGGCACATGCTGTTTTTCATGAGCTACTTGTACAAAAAAAATGCCTATGAGGTAAACAAATAAAATCGCCGAGTGTAATGACACCCGACGATATATATTTTCCAGAGTAGCCTATTTGGTTAAACTCTAGGGTCAGCCCTAAAGATATCTTCATCAAATTCGCCTTCAGATTTTGCAACAGCTGTTGCCACAGCGAGATCACCTGTAACATTTACCACAGTTCGCATCATATCAAGGGGCCGATCAAATGGCAGCAAGAAGCCAACAATTAGAGCCGTTTGCTCACCGCCAACACCGATCACGCCTAGCACTGCGGCGAGCAGAAAGAGGCTCGCACTAGGTACTGCTGCGGTGCCTATTGAGACAAGTGTTGTGGTAAGCGCGATCAGACCATAATCAACGATATTCAAGTCAATGCCAAGGGACTGGGCTGCAAAAATTGCAACGACCCCCACATACATTCCTGTACCATCCATATTAATGGTTGCACCAAGGGGGATGACACTTGATGCAACCGGGGCCTTGATACCAAGGTTTTCTTCCGCCACGGCCATTGTAACCGGCATTGTGGCACTACTCGATGATGTGGAAAATGCGATAAGCTGCGCATCTATGATGTCTTTGAAAAAACGGGTTGCTGGCAATTTAAGCATGAATTTAATGATACTACCATGTGTAATAATCATTTGAAGTGCAAAGCCAAGCATTAGCGTAAGGGCCAGAGGCACAACATCAGCCAGCGCATTAATTCCTTTTGCGCCAGTGGTGGCTGCAATCAGTGCAAAGACCCCAAAAGGTGCCACTTCCATAATCATATGAATAATTTTTAGCATTACTTCCGTAGCGCTATCCATAACACCTGCGACGGCTTTGCCCTTGTCGCCTGCGAGCATAATTCCTGAGCCGAAAATAATAGCAAAAAATATCACGGCTAAAATGTCGCCATTTGCCAGAGCTGCAACGGGGTTTTGGGGTACAATACCCATTAATCTTTCCCCTAATGGCATCACAGGGGCCAGAGTTTCTGCTGTTGCCCCCATCATATCTATGCCTGCCCCAGGCTGAATAACGGTTGCAAGCGCAAGACCAATGATAATAGCTAACGCCGTGGTACCAATATAGAGGCCCATGGTTTTAATGCCGATAGAGCCTAGTTTTTTAGGGTCGCCCATTGCGACAATGCCTGAGACAAGTGTTACAAATACCAATGGCACAACAATCATACGGATCAGACGAATGAATATGTCGCCAATCCATTTAATGCTAGCTGCACCTTCACCCCATATGCTGCCAACGATAGCGCCTAATATTAAAGCCGCTATAATACGTTTCCAAAGGGGCAGTTTAAACCAAAAATTGCCATTTTCTGATTTGGCATCAGCGTTATCTGTAGAAGTCATTTATTTTCCCTATATTATAGTTATATTCTTCCCTTTAATAACATCTTATACAGCATTTGATGTCTTGCTAAAGGGTCTAAGTTATAAAAATATTGTTGATACTCTAAATAACTTTCAGGGGGTTGTCACTGACAAGTACGGAATTTTAAAGTGATTTGGATCCGGAGAGTGGATTCGAACCACTACTGATGGAGTCAGAGTCCATAGTTCTACCGTTAAACTACTCCGGACCAGAGATGAAAATCTTATGAGGGCCTTATATAAGCCTTTTTCTGATGAGGTCCAGAAATATTTTTGGCTTTTTTGGTTGGTACTAGGCCCACAAGCACTATATAAAAACAGTAACACCCCGATCAATGGCGGTATTAATATATAATAGAGTAACTGGGCTGTCATGGATACCGAGAAAAATAATCAAAACGACAAGGATAAGAGGGCAAAAAAACCCTTTTGGCAAAAGTCGGGTAAACGGACAAAGAATACAGGCCGTAAAGTTCAAAATCAAAAATTCTATTCTAAGAATATTTATAGTGCCATTGATCTTGGGACAAATAATTGTCGCTTGCTTGTGGCACAGAAAACAGAGGGAGGCTTTAAGGTCATTGATAGCTTTTCCCGTGTTGTCAGGCTGGGGCAGGGCTTAAGCAATAATGGTGCATTGTCCGATGAGGCCATTGACCGGACCATTGAGGCACTTGATATATGTGTCGCAAAAATAAAACGCCGTGGCGTAACGCATATGCGAAATGTGGCGACGCAGGCATGTCGGGAAGCAACCAATTGCGATGCGTTTATAGAGCGGGTTGAAAAAGAAGTTCGCATCAAGCTTCATATTATAGACCCCGCAGAAGAGGCGCGTCTTGCGGTCATGGGATGCAAAGCATTACTTGATAGCAAATATTCCAATGCTGTTGTTTTTGATATTGGCGGCGGTAGCACCGAATTAATATGGGTGAAAATTCGTGGAAACGGCATGCCGGAAATTATTGATTGGATGTCGATACCGTTTGGGGTAGTTAATTTATCAGAAAAATACGGCACGCAGGAAACGATTTCAACTGACAAATATGCCGAAATGAGGCAAAATATTATGGCGACCATCACATCTTTCGAACAGAAAAATGATATGGTTGAAATGGTTGCTCAGGGAAAGGTACAGCTGCTGGGTACTTCGGGTACGATTACCACGCTGACCGCCATGCATCTGGAGCTTGAAACATATGATCGCAGTCGGGTTGATGGTGCATCGGTAAAATCTTCCAAAATCAGGAAATTATGCAAAACTTTATCTGTGTTAAATTATGACGAAAGGGCGGCTTTGAAAAGCATCGGCGCCGACCGGGCGGATCTTGTGGTTGCAGGATGTGCTATACTGGAAAGCATAATGGATGCGTGGCCTGTCGAAGATATCATGGTCGCGGACAGGGGTATTCGCGAAGGCATGCTTCTGGATATGATGGATAACATTAAAGCCCCTCGAAAGAAAAATAATCGTCGCCGGAACAGGGCTAATAGAAGAAAAGTGAAGCCGAAAACCGGGGAGAAAACCGGATGATTAAACGGCCAAAATTAACCCGCACGGGAAAAGTAAGGAAGACAGACCCAAGAGGATTGACCCGGGGCGAGAAATTCCGGGTAAAAACGTCACGCGGCAGAAAAATTTCATCTGTACGCTGGCTGCAAAGGCAATTGAATGACCCTTACGTAGATGCCGCCCATAGGGATGGGTATCGGGCGCGGTCGGCTTATAAGCTTTTGGAACTTGATGAAAAGTTTTCTTTTCTGCGTCATGCAAAATCCATTGTTGATCTGGGCGCGGCACCCGGCGGCTGGACACAGGTGGCCCTGAAGAATTGTGGTAAAAAAGCCCGTGTGGTGGGCATTGACTTGCTGGAAGTAGCCCCTCTGGATGGTGCCACATTCCTGAAAATGGATTTTACCACCAATGAGGCAGAAGCTAAAATGTTTGAGCTTCTGGATGGCCCTGTTGATCTCGTATTGAGTGATATGGCGGCGGCGACAACAGGGCATCAGCAAACCGATCATATCAGGACACTGGCGCTAGTTGAGATTGCGTTTGATTTTGCTAAAAAGACTTTGGGCGATGGGGGTAATTTTGTGGCAAAGGTTTTTCGGGGTGGGGCGGATCAGGAATTGCTGGCAGAAATGAAAAGCTGCTTTAAAACAGTACGTCATTTTAAACCCCCTGCCAGTCGGGCGGGATCAGCTGAAACCTATCTTGTGGCTCAAGGATTCAAAAAAGGGAATGTTTGAAAAAAAATATTTTTTTGACGCTTTTTTTTTGACCTTTTCGTTAATACCTGTTATTTCCAACCAACTTTCCTGATAATGGTGTAAAATCTTACAACAGCGGGATATTTTTTTTTGCCCTACTACTGAAGGAGTCGAAATGAATATCCGTGATGCCCTTACTTTTGACGACGTATTGCTCGTACCGCAGGAATCAAGTGTCCTGCCCGGACAGGTTGATGTAAATACGTATGTCACAAAGGAAATTCAGCTTAATATCCCCCTAATTTCAGCGGCAATGGATACGGTGACGGAATCTCCGATGGCGATCGCTATGGCTCAATTAGGGGGCTTGGGTGTAATTCATAAAAATTTCACTATTGAGGAACAGGCCGCAGAAGTTCGCAGGGTAAAGAAATTTGAATCAGGCATGGTCATAGACCCGCTAACGATACATCCTGACCAAACGCTGGCTGAAGCGCTAGACCTGATGGTAGAGCAGAAAATTTCAGGTATTCCGGTGGTTGAGGAAAATACCGGCAAGCTTGTTGGTATTATTACCAACCGTGATGTGCGCTTTGCCACTCAAATGAACCAACCTGTAAAAGAGCTGATGACCAGCGAAAATCTGGTGACTGTCAAACCCGGTGTCACTATGGAAGAAGCAAAGCTTTTGCTGCATACCCATCGCATTGAAAAAATTCTTGTTGTTGATGATGACTATAAATGTATTGGCCTGATTACGGTTAAGGATATTGAAAAGGCAAGGCTACACCCAAATGCCAGTAAAGACCGTGATGGCAGGCTACGGGTTGGCGCGGCCACATCCGTTGGCCCAGATGGTTTCACACGAGCAGAGGCTCTGATTGCCGCCGGTGTAGATATGTTGGTTGTGGATACGGCTCATGGTCATTCTAAGGGTGTTTTGCAGGCCATAGAAAAAATCAAAAAATTATACGGTAATGTTCAGGTGGTGGGCGGAAATGTAGCAACAGAATCTGGCACTAAGGCCCTGATTGATGTTGGTGCAGATGCGGTCAAAATCGGTATTGGGCCGGGGTCCATATGCACCACGCGGATAATAGCCGGGGTAGGGGTGCCGCAACTGACAGCAATACTGGATTCTGTAAAAGCAGCTGAAAAGCAAAGAGTTCCGATCATTGCAGACGGTGGTTTGAAAACATCAGGCGATATTGCCAAAGCCATTGCCGGTGGCGCAAATGCGGTTATGATTGGATCGTTGCTGGCTGGTACGGCTGAATCCCCCGGTGAAGTGTTTCTGTATAAGGGGCGGTCTTATAAAGCCTATCGGGGTATGGGGTCGCTTGGCGCCATGGCACGTGGCTCTGCGGATCGTTATTTTCAGGAAGAAATCGTTGATAACCTGAAGCTGGTACCCGAAGGTATTGAGGGACAGGTTCCGTTCAAGGGCGAGGTAGCGAATATGATTCACCAGTTGGTAGGCGGCATTCGGGCCAGTATGGGCTATACGGGAAGTGCTACTATTGCCGATTTCCACAAACGGGCCGATTTTGTTAAAATTTCAGCAGCCGGACTTCGGGAAAGTCACGTTCATGACGTGGCGATTACCCGTGAATCTCCCAATTACCCTTCGTCCTAAAGAGCATTATTATGATTGAACCTGCCCGCGTTCAGGCGGCTATTGAAATATTGAACCAAGTGGCGACAAGTCTATCTGATGACGGCCCGTCTGCTGATGTGCTGATCCGAAAATATTTTCGCACGCGCCGTTATGCCGGTTCAAAAGACAGACGGTCTGTAACAAGCATGGTGTATCAGGTCATCCGCGATTGGGGATTTTTATGGGATTCCTCGGGTGGCGATATTCGCAAGATGATGTTGTTATCTCTGGATGATGCAGAACTGTTCACGGGGCAGGATCACGCACCGGATAAAGTAACAGAAGAAGAACGGCAGTTCCTGTCGGAAAAGCATGAGAAGCAACCTCATCACCTGCAGAATTATCCCCTCTGGTTAAAAGGCAGATTACAGCAACGTTTCACGGATAATTTTGATGCGGAACTGGAAAGTCTTAATAGCCGGGCACCGTTTGAGCTCAGGATTAATTTGGGAAAGACCACACCAATCAAAGTGGAAGACTTTCTGAAATCTGAAAATATAGAATATAAAAAGGGCGAATGGGCTGAAACAGCTTTGGTGCTGGAGAACAATCCGCGAATTGACGACTGGGAAATATACAAAAGCGGTCAGGTGGAAATACAGGATGAGGCAGCCCAGCTCGCAGTTGAAATTTCTGATCTCAAGCCAGGCCAACAAGTCATGGACCTCTGTGCAGGGGCAGGGGGTAAAACACTGGCGGCGGCGGCCTTTATGGAAAATAAGGGCCAGATTTATGCTTTTGACAATAACTTTAATCGCCTGAAAGATTTAAAGCCCCGTGCCAAACGGGCCAATGTGCGAATTCTGCAAGGCCAGCATGTGGATACGGCAGGTGGAAAACGGGAAAAAACCCTGTCGGAACATATGGGTCGTATGGATCGGGTCATTCTTGATGTGCCGTGCAGTGGCAGCGGTGTCTGGCGGCGAAATCCTGAATTGAAATGGCGGCTGGATGAGGAAACCTTGCTTAAATACTGCCGGATTCAGAAAAACCTGATTTCTGAAGCTTGGGGATTTGTCAAACCGGGCGGACGGATGATTTATATGACCTGTTCCCTGTTTCATGATGAGAATGAAACACAGGTGTCAGCGTTCATGAAAGATCATGAAGATGCCAAGCTTGTGTCCTATACTGATCACTATAAAAGAGAAGAATTAAAGACATTATCATCGCTTGTTGAATGTCTGGCACTTTCGCCATATACCCACGGAACGGACGGGTTTTTTGTAGCCATATTAGAGAAAAAACCATGACAGCTAGAATACTCATTATCGATTTCGGATCTCAGGTAACACAGCTTATTGCGCGTCGTGTGCGGGAAAGTGGTGTTTATTCCGAAATTGTACCCTTTAACAAGGCGGCAGAGATGATCGGGGATTTTAATCCGGCGGGTATTATTCTGTCCGGTGGCCCCAGCTCGGTTACTGGTATAGAAACCCCCCGCGCCCCTGAACAGATATTCACCATGGGCGTGCCAATTTTAGGCATCTGTTACGGTGAACAGACCATGTGCGAACAGCTTGGCGGTAAAGTAGGTGCATCAGAGAAAAAAGAATTTGGCCGTGCTTTCGTTGACATCAAGGAAGATTGCGCCCTGTTTGAAGGCGTATGGGATGCGGGAACAAGCCATCAAGTCTGGATGAGCCACGGTGATAAGGTTATTGAGCTTCCAGAAGGTTTTGTGGTTACCGCCACCAGTGGCAACGCCCCCTATGCCGCCATTGCCGATGAAACCCGAAAATTCTACGCCGTACAATTCCATCCAGAGGTGGTTCATACACCGGATGGGGCTAAAATTATTGGTAACTTTGTTCATAAGGTCGTGGGCCTTGCGGGCGACTGGACCATGGCGTCTTTCAAGGAAACTGCCATTGCCGCTATTCGTAAGCAGGTGGGTTCTGGCCGCGTTATTTGTGGTTTGTCCGGCGGTGTGGACAGTTCCGTTGTGGCGGTATTGCTCCATGAAGCCATCGGCGATCAACTGACCTGTGTTTATGTTGATCATGGTCTGATGCGCCTGAATGAATCCGAGCAGGTAGTGGAACTATTTCGCAATCATTATAACATTAACCTGATCCATAAAGATGTCGCCGACCTGTTTCTGGGTAAACTAGAGGGGGTTACGGACCCGGAAAAGAAACGCAAAATCATTGGCGGCTTGTTTATTGATGTCTTTGAAGCAGAAGCTAAAGCCATAGGCGGTGCTGATTTCTTAGCGCAGGGTACACTCTATCCCGATGTGATTGAGAGCGTTTCTTTCACAGGTGGCCCGAGTGTGACTATCAAGTCTCATCATAACGTGGGCGGCCTGCCGGAACGTATGAATATGGATCTGGTGGAGCCGTTACGGGAATTGTTCAAGGATGAAGTTCGTGAACTGGGCCGTGAACTTGGTCTGCCTGAAGCCTTTATACGACGGCATCCGTTTCCAGGGCCGGGGCTTGCGATCCGTATACCGGGTGATATTACGCCGGAGAAATGTGATATATTGCGCAAGGCCGATGACATTTATCTTCAGGAAATAAAAAATGCCGGTCTTTATGATGTGATCTGGCAGGCTTTTGCTGTGCTTCTGCCTGTGCGTACTGTGGGTGTTATGGGTGATGCCAGAACCTATGATTATGTCTGTGCGCTGCGGGCAGTAACATCTACTGATGGCATGACGGCGGATTATTACCATTTTGACCATGAATTTTTAAGCCGGGTTTCAACCCGCATTATTAATGAAGTTCGGGGCATTAACCGCATTGTTTATGATATAACCTCAAAACCACCCGGCACCATTGAATGGGAATGATGAGAATAGATCAGGAGTAAATTATGTATGCAGATAATCAGATACGTCGCAATACTATTCGTGACATTACCAAGCTGAAAGGTGAGCGCCCTGTTGTCTCACTAACGGCCTATACGGCCCCCATGGCTGCACAGCTAGATCCCCATGTGGATTTTTTACTGGTGGGTGACAGTCTGGCTATGGTTCTATATGGCATGGAAAGCACTATCGGGGTGTCCCTTGATACCATGATCGAACATACAAAAGCTGTGATGCGCGGGTCACAAAAGGCCCTGGTTGTTCTTGATATGCCATTCGGGTCATTTGAGCGTTCAAAAGAACAGGCATTTGAGAATGCGTCACGTGTGCTGCGCGAAACCGGATGTGCGGCGGTTAAACTGGAAGGTGGTGCCGCGATGGCGGAAACCATAAAATTTCTTGTGGACCGTAATATTCCGGTGATGGCACATATTGGTCTTCGTCCCCAAGCGGTACATGTGATGGGCGGCTACCGGACCCAAGGGCGTAATCAGGAAGAACGTGCCCAGATGATTGAAGATGCTTATTCCATTCAAAAGGCTGGGGCATTTTCTGTTGTTCTGGAAGGGGTGGCGGAACCGCTGGCTGTGGATATTACCGATAAGCTGGATATTATCACCATTGGTATTGGCGCATCCGCACATTGTGATGGTCAGATTCTGGTGGTTGAAGATATGCTGGGATATTTCCCGTCCAATGCAAAATTTGTCAAGCGTTATGCTGAAGTGGGACAGACTATTGATACTGCGGTCAAGCAATATTCCGATGATGTAAAGTCCAGAGACTTCCCGGCAAAAGAGCATACCTACGGCATAAAGCCTAAATCCTGACAAAATTTAACAGTAATAGCATTGCTTCATTGCCTTATGGTCAAGCCCGCGCTATCTTGTCCCGCTTAAAGGATAATGACAAATACAGGAGCATTGATTGTCCGAAGAATTTATTCGTGAAGTAGACGAAGATCTGCGTCATTCACAATTGACGAACGTATGGAAAAAATATGGTCCATATCTGATGGCTTTTCTGGTTGGAACAGTCTTGTTTGTAGCCGGTAATGTGACCTTGAAAAACTATAATGAGAGCCAATATGCGAAAGTGGCGGATCAATATAGCATTGTGGAACAGAGCGTCGCAGCCAATGATATGGATACGGCACTGAAAAACCTTGAAGCACTGTCCGATACAGATGTTAATGGTTATCAAATCCTTGTTGCTTTTAAAGCCGCTGAAATAGAGCTTGAAAAAGGTAATGTTGAAAATGCCATTGCCGCCCTTGATAAATTGGCGAATGCTAACGGTGTGGAAAAAATTTATCGTGATCTCGCCAGCCTTAAAGCGGCAATGATGGCATTGGATATAGAATCATATGATGACATAAAGACACGTCTGGCGCCCTTAACCATTGAAGGCAACGCATGGAAATACCTTGCCAAGGAATTATTGGCAATGTCTGCTTTGGCGGCTGGTAACGGGGAAGAGGCCAAAAGTCTTTTAACCCAGTTGGAACAGGATCTGGAAGCACCGCAAGATGTAAAAAATCGTGCAAAAGATTTTAAATCCGTTATAGAATAATAGTTAAGGATGAACCACAAATGGTTTCGTACGTTAAGTCAGTAACAGTAGTTTCAAAATTATCCTTGATCGGCGTAATATGTGGAGCGCTGGTCGCCTGTAGTGGGGGTTCAGAAGACACAACAAACAGTAAAAAGCTTACCGGGGAACGCATACCGGTTTTGACTTTTGAACAGACTTTGACGGAAAACAAGGAACTGGCTAACCTTCAGGTACAGTTGCCACGGCCCTATGCCAATAAGAACTGGCCACAGGCCGGTGGCAATCAACATCATGTTATGCAGCATTTGAGCCTTGGCAGTAACCCTCAGAAAATCTGGTCTACAGGTATTGGAGATGATTCAAATAATCGCCGTAGTATCATCAGTATGCCGATTGTACAGGATGGTGTCATTTATACCATGGATTCCATGTCAAAAGTATCCGCCTTTAATGCCGATACGGGCAGGAAATTATGGCAAAAGACCTTTGAACAAAAAGGTGAAACTAAGAATATATCCTACGGTGGCGGAATTTCTGCCGGACCGGACGCGCTCTATATTACAAATGGTTATGGTCATATAGCGGCATTGTCCAAGTCATCGGGTGAAGAAATCTGGCTTACGAATCTCAACACACCCATGCGTGGTTCGCCAACCTTTGCCGATGGGCGTGTCTTTGCCCTGACCCATGATAATCAGACTTATGCGCTGGATGCCAATGATGGCAATATCTTGTGGAGCGAAGTGGGCATTTCTGAAAATGCGGGTCTTGTTGGTGCGGCAAGCCCGGCAGTCATTGGTAATACGGTTATTGCGGCCTATTCATCCGGTGAAATTTATGCCATGCGGGTGGAAAATGGCCGGGTGCTGTGGTCTGATACCCTGAATACGCAGGGCCGTCTGACCGCCATGGCAACCCTGCGGGATATTGACGGTCATCCGGTGGTTTACGATGGCAAGGTTTATGCGATCAGCCATAGTGGCCGTATGGTCTCCATCGATTTGCGCAGCGGCGTACGTATCTGGGAACAGAATATTGGCTCACAGCATACGCCGTGGGTCGCGGGGGAATATATCTATGTGGTAACCCCTGAAGGACAGGTGGTCTGCGTTACCCGCCGTACGGGGCTGGTGCGCTGGGTGCGTCAGTTGGAGCGGTTCAAAGACCCCGAACGCAGGAAAGAAGCTGTGTTGTGGCATGGGCCAACTTTGGCGGGTGACCGTTTGATTGTGACATCTTCCCATGGCTATGCGGTGGCGATTTCGCCCTATGACGGATCATTTATCAGCGGTATGGAATTGCCCGATGATATGGAAATGGCCCCGATCGTGGTCAATGAAACATTATATTTTCTGACACGGGATGCAGAACTTATCGCCATGCGATAATAGTATCCCGCATTAGTGATTGCTTTATTGGCCCGTTTTGCGTAAAGACGGGCCAATTATTATTTTAGGTATCTGGATTTTGACATGGCAATTAAGGTTGCAATGATTGGCCGCCCCAATGTGGGCAAGTCAACTTTATTTAACAGGCTTGTGGGCAAGCGATTGGCATTGGTGGATGATACACCGGGTGTCACGCGTGACCGACGTGAGGCAAAGGCAAACCTTGGCGGGATAGATTTTCTCGCCATTGATACGGCGGGTCTTGAAGAAGATGGTGATACCAAACTGTCGGCCCGCATGCGCGCACAGACCGACATCGCCATTAATGAAGCAGACTTTGTTCTGTTTATGATTGATGCCCGGGCGGGGGTGACACCGCTGGACAAACATTTTGCTGATCTTTTACGGCGGGGTAAAACCCCGGTGATCCTGCTGTGTAATAAATGTGAAGGCCGGGCCGCAGAAGCCGGTCTGTATGAATCCTATGAACTGGGGTTAGGCGACCCTGTTGCCATTTCCGCCGAGCATGGCGAGGGGTTGTCCGAATTGATTGAAGCATTTGACAAAGTGATCGTTGACCAGCAATTGCAGGTGGAAGAAGAGCCGGACGAGATTATCAGCAAGTCGGTCACGATCACGGGTGAGGTCAGTGACGAAGAAGCCGAGGCCACAGAGGAAGACAGTGGACTACCATTACAGATGGCCATCGTTGGCCGGCCCAATGTGGGCAAATCCACATTGGTCAATCACCTGTTGGGTGAAGAACGTCAGATCACAGGGCCGGAAGCCGGCCTGACCCGGGATTCCATCGGTGTGACATATTTTTACGAAGACCGTGAGATACGTATGTTTGATACGGCGGGACTGCGTCGGAAATCAAAGGTTATGGCGAAGCTGGAAAAGCTATCCGTTGCTGATACCATCCGCGCATTGAACTTTGCCGAGGTCGTTGTCCTGATGATTGATGCCACCATGCCATTTGAGAAACAGGATTTAAGCATTGCCAGCCTTATTGTGCAGGAGGGTCGCTCTCTGGTCATCGCGCTCAATAAATATGACATGATGGAAAACCGTCAGGAGGTCATGAAGGATATTCTTGACACGCTGGAACATTCCCTGCCGCAGATCAAAGGCATTCCGGTGATCCCGATCTCTGCATTGACGGGCAGGGGTGTGAATAAGCTGATGCCTGCCGTCTTTGATGCCTACCGTATGTGGAACCGGCGGGTGAGTACTGCAAAGCTCAACAAATGGCTGGCGGCCACAACCTCATACCATCCCCATCCGTCCGTCAAAGGCCGCCGGATCAAGATGCGCTATATGACACAGGTAAAAACCCGCCCGCCCACATTTGCCATCTTCTGTAACCGTACAGCCGATGTGGCGCGAAGTTATGAACGTTATCTGCTCAATGAACTGCGCTGGGATTTTGAATTGCCCGGCGTGCCGATCCGCTTGTTGCTGCGTAAAGGCGATAACCCTTATGGGAAATCCCTGAAATGATCATCCGCCCTGTTACTGATGCTGATGAGAAGAATTTTCAGGAAATTATGAAAATTTCCATTCAGGGCATCTGTGCGCAGGCCTACGGCGCGGCAACAACGGCGGCATGGGTGTCGGAAGACAACCCCGCTTTTCATTTTAAGATTCCACAATTTGCCTTTGTCGTCGAAGAAGACGGCGAGATTATCGCCGTTGGCGGCTGGAGCCTGACTGATAAAGTTGACCTGCATCCCATTGGCGACAGAATTATCGAAAACCCGACCCACGCAAGGATTAACGCGGTTTATATTAAACCGGGCTGTGAGGGAGGGGGCATAGGCCGCAGAATGATGGCTCATCTGGAATCGGATATTCGGGCGCGCACGAAGGTGAGGGACGTTTATCTCTGGTCCACCAAAAACGCTATTCCTTTTTACTTGGCTATGGGCTTTAAGGAGGGCGTAGAAGCCTCCCCAGAAGTCGCCGTGGGCTTTAAGATTCAGGTGCGTTATATGTGGAAGACTTACTAAGGTAGTACTCCGATATATTCGTAAAAAATAGTTGCAATAAATGAACCTATTGCCCCCAATGCAATTGCTGAAATGATAGAAATCAACAATGACCAAATTGGATGTCCTTTAACAAAATCCACCATTCTGTAATAAAGTGGTTTCTTTATCCGCTTAATTTCAGTTTTAGTTTTAGATATTATTTCATTTGAAAGTTTCTCACGTTTTGATCTTTCTATACAGTCAGGACATAAAATCGGCTGATGGCAGGAATATACAATATCTGTTTTAATTCCATTCATGTCAAAAAGGCAGCCGCGTGTTTCATCATGCGTGAAATTTGTGATTTCATCGTTTATAGGTATTTTTTTATTATTTCGGCGATAAACGAGTGTGTATGCGTACAATAATCGATAGATGACATTTTCAAGCGGTATGTTTGAATAGTTTAATATTTCTCCTACCTCGTGAAAAGTAAATACGATACGGTTATCACTTAGTCTTCGTGAGTAATAATTTTGTTCAATAGGAACATTTATTATTGCAATAAGTAATTCACCATCAAAATTACTAGGTAAGACTTTTTCTAATTTAGAATCTGTATACTCCCAATCAGTACCATCCGAATCTTCTGTAAGAGAATAACTCTCGATGTCACCAACTACAGAAAACAGACCTGATTTCCAATTTGATATTTTTTGCTTATCAAATTCCGCAGGCATATGACCTATTGTAGCAATAGTTAATTTTGTCATTTTCATTAACTCCAAATCACATCAGTCATTGGGATCAGTGTAAATTGATTTTTATAAGTTTTATATTGTGAAAATGTGGCATGTTTGTTCCCCATTAGTTATTAGTATATACTTAAAGCTAACAAACTAAATGCAATAATACAATCATCCTTGATAATTAACCCGCTCCTACCACAAAAACGTCATGCTGAACTTGTTTCAGCATCCATTTGTCCAACATACGATTTGTATCAAGGCATGGACCCTGAACTAAATTCAGGGTGACAATGGGGTGTTTCAGGGTGACAGTGCCATACTCTCACTTGAGAAAGTCGCCACTTTACTGTAGTAGGGGCCATGAAGGAGATCACATGGCTGGGACTAACAGTTTGGAAAATGAAATATTGCATGATGATGGCCCCGCGATTATTTTGATCGGGGCGCAGTTGGGCGAGAATATCGGCAAGGCGGTTCGGGCTATGTATAATTTCGGGCTGACTGATCTGCGGCTTGTGATGCCACGAGATGGCTGGCCCAATCCGGATGCGATCCCTGCGGCGGCGGGGGCGGATATTGTGCTGGAAAAGGCGCGGGTGTTTGAGACGACCGCAGAGGCCATTGCCGACCTGAACTATGTCTATGCCACGACCGCCCGGCGTCGCGATATGATCAAGACCGTGGTCACGCCGCGCAAATGTGCCGCCCTCATGCGGGGCTATGTGGGCGAGGGACAAAAGGTTGGGTTGTTGTTCGGGCCGGAAAAGGCGGGGCTGAAAAATGATGATGTGGCACTTTGTGATGCCATCGTATCTGTACCGCTCAATCCGGCTTTTGCGTCCATTAATCTGGCTCAGGCGGTGATCCTGATGTCTTATGAATGGTTCCAGACCGGAACGGATCAGCCGGAGCAATATACGCCGCAGTTGGAGACCACGCCCGCATCGTCGGATGATCTCCAAAAACTGTTTGATCATATGGAGGTTGAACTGACCGAGGCGGGGTATTTCCGCCATGACCAGCGGCGCGCCACCATGAAGCGGAATCTGCGTAATATATTCAAACGGTCCGAGCTGACCCGAGAAGAAGTCAGCACGCTGCGCGGGGTGGTTAAGGCTCTTGCCACGGGTGGCGGGCCGGGCTGGATAGCAGAAAAGGCCGAATTGGCGAAAAAAGGTGAGGAATAGGCGGCTCTATCGCCCTTTTCAATTGACTTTCCGGATTTGTCGCCTATATTCCGCCCATCGTGAATGACTCAGGCGAGAATCTTGGGTTGCATGGGGTAGGGCATATCTTATTTCATGGCGCTGATTTCAACAATTTAACAGAAGCGATTCTATAAAATGACAAAACGTACACAAGCTAAGTATAAAATTGACCGCCGCATGGGTGAAAACATCTGGGGCCGTCCAAAATCTCCGGTAAATTCCCGCGAATATGGTCCGGGCCAGCATGGTCAGGGACGTCGCAGCAAACTGTCCGATTACGGCATACAGTTGCGCGCGAAACAGAAGCTGAAAGGCTATTACGGCGATATTACCGAAAAACAGTTTAAACGGATTTACAAAGATGCCGATAAAATGCGTGGTGACACGGGTGCATTCCTTGTTGGGCTGCTGGAAAGTCGACTGGATGCGCTGGTATACCGCGCCAAATTCGTCCCCACTATCTTTTCTGCCCGTCAGTTCGTCAACCATGGTCATGTGACCGTGAATGGCAAAAAAGTGAATATCCCAAGTTACCGCGTGAAAGCCGGTGATGTGGTTGAGATCCGTGAGAAATCACGTCAGATCCCCATGGTTATTCAGGGTATTGATTCAAATGAGCGCGATATTCCAGAATATCTGGCTTTGGAAAATAACGGTACAAAGGTAACTTTCCTTCGTGTTCCGCTATTGGACGAGATTCCTTATCCGGTTCAAATGGAACCAAATCTTATCGTGGAATTTTATTCCCGTTAAATTTTAGTATCATTTATAATAAAGAATTAATAAACTGCCCGCTAATATAGTTGGGCAGTTTTTTTTGTTGGAGCAGTGTAGGTGAATAAGTTTGAGTTATCAGAGGCTTTTCTGATTGGTCATGAGAAAATTGATGCTGATCATTCAAGTCTAGTTCAGATTCTCAATGATATGGTTGATGGCTTTCTTGCAGACGATCTCAGTGACTGCAAGCTGAAATGGAAACAGTTTAGTGATGACCTCAAGCAACATTTTATTGATGAAACAAAGATCATGCATGATTTTGGTTTTGTTGAATATGAGCATGAGCAAGATCATAATAGCATAATAGATCGCATCTATACTCAGGGCCAGAAATGTAATTCGCTGGAAGACTGGGAAATGAGCCTTTTTGAAATGAGAAATGAGTTATTATCAACGATTTTGAAGCATGATTTGAAATTTGCCGAGCATCTTGTCACTATTGGCTACACTAAAGAGTGATGATTTATTTGATGGGTTCAGCCTTTGATGGACCTGGCCATAGTATCTATGCTAAATGAAATAGATATTGTGAATAATTTTATCTTTTGTTATAATTTCCAAACAATATAGCACCAGAGGTTCTTAGGAGTATGGTGAATGAACAAGTTTGATTTGTCTCCAGTTTTTCTGATTGGTCATGAGAAAATTGATTCTGACCATAGGGAACTTGTGAGTATTCTTAACGATATGGTTGATGGCTTTGTTGCGGGGGATGTGAGGCATTGCCGTAAAGAATGGCAGAAATTTTGCACAAAATTAGAACAGCATTTTATTGATGAAACACGGGTCATGGATGATTTTGGCTATGCTGGGGATGATGATGAAGACGATCATCAGGAAATATTAGACCATGTCAATGCGTTGGGAAAAAGAGATAATTCTTTAGATGATTGGGAGGCATGTCTTTTTGAAATGCGGAATCATCTTTTGTCCTGGATTTTAAAGAAAGATTTGTTATTTGCCGAATATCTCATAACAATCGGTTATGATGAAGCCGAACAAGAGAATTTAAAGTTATATAAAAAGAGCCCTAAATAAGGGCTCTTTTCTGATCAGGATTTTGGCTTAATGCCATTTTGTTCGAACAGGCCCACCAATTCACCATTGGCGGCCATTTCACGAATGATATCACAACCACCAACAAATTCACTTTTAACATAAAGCTGCGGGATAGTGGGCCATTCACTGAATTCTTTAATGCCGTCACGCAGGGCAGAGTCCTGAAGCACGTCAAAGGCTTCAAAATCCACATTGAAGTGGTTGAGCACCTCAATCACCGCTGCGGAAAACCCACATTGCGGGAACATGGGGCTACCTTTCATATAAAGCACGATGTCACTGTTTTTTATATCTTCTTCGATACGGGTAAAAATTGGATTTGTCATTTATTGTTCCTGAGTATTAATATGTTATTCGGGTATTGAGGTTTGCAGGGCGAGGGCATGAAGATCGTCACCCATTTTGCCTTTGAGGGCCTTATAGACCATTTGATGTTGTTTGACGCGGCTTTTGCCGGAAAATTCTTTTGATATGACATGGGCTGCATAATGATCACCATCACCTCTAAGGTCCTGAATGGTAACCGTAGCGTCGGGAATTGATTCCCGGATCATTGCTTCAATTTCTGTTGCTTCCATTGCCATGTTACGGCTCCTGTTTAGTCAATACTCATATAGTCTGGCATCCAGCCCTTATGGGCTTCTAGCAGTTCTGAGACTGATATGGGGGTGGTGCTATTCAAAGTCAACTCATCCCCGCTAATAATGCCAATATTTTGCGTAGTCACGTCTGCATTATTAGCGGTATTCAGAATGAGATCAACTTTATCTGCGGGAACGGAAAGAATATAACGCGCCTGATCTTCTCCAAATGCAAAGGCGTGGGACGGAATAGTACCCGTATCCACAGTGACTTTCATACCCATCTTCGATGCGATAACCATTTCAGCCAGCGACACATATAGCCCACCGTCGGAAATATCATGACAGGCGGTGATATTTCCGGCATCGATTTGGGCACGGACATAATCACCGTTCTTTTTTTCTATGTTGAGATCGACGGGTGGTGGTGCGCCTTCTTCCCGGCCTTCTATAATCTCAAGATAGAGCGATGCACCAAGATGGCCACGGGTATCACCGACCAGTATAAGGACTTCCCCTTCGGCTTGGGGCGCAATTGTGACCATCTTGCTGGAATCGCTGAGAAGCCCAACACCGCCAATGGCAGGTGTCGGGTGAATTCCAGTGCCGTTGGTTTCATTGTACAGGGATACATTCCCAGAAACCACTGGATAGTCCAATATATTACAGGCCTCACGCATGCCTTCGATACAGCCTACAAACTGCCCCATGATTTCGGGCCGTTCCGGGTTGCCAAAATTCAGACAATCGGTGATAGCCATCGGGGTCGCGCCCACGGCGGTGATATTGCGCCAAGTTTCTGCTACGGCCTGTTTACCGCCTTCAATAGGATTAGCGTAACAATATCGTGGTGTGCAATCGGTGGATATGGCAACGGCCTTATCCGTCCCATGAATACGAACCACGGCAGCATCACCACCGGGCTTTTGAATGGTATCCGCCATCACCTGCATATCATATTGCTGCCAGATCCAGTCCCGACTGCACAGATGTTCCGAACCGATCATTTTAAGCAGAGTTTGCTTCATATCCGCTGGGGCTTGAACGTCTTCATTTTTAAGTTCCGCTTTTGATTGTGGTTTGACCCACGGGCGGTCATATTCCGGTGAATTATCTGCCAGCGGCTGGGTCGGAATATCGGCAACTATGTCGCCTTTGAAAGTGAGGGTCAGATTACCGGTATCAGTTATTTTACCTATGACGGCAAAATCAAGGTCCCATTTATCAAAGATCGCCTTGGCTTCATCCTCACGACCAGGTTTCAGTACGATCAGCATACGTTCCTGACTTTCGGACAGCATCATCTCGTAAGGGGTCATCCCCTCCTCGCGTTGGGGAACCATGTCGAGGTTAAAATCAAAACCAACGCCGCCGCCTGATGCCATCTCCACAGAGGATGATGTCAGTCCAGCCGCCCCCATATCCTGAATGGCGACGACCATATCGGTGGACATCAGTTCAAGACAGGCCTCAATCAACAGTTTTTCCGTGAAGGGGTCACCAACCTGTACGGTTGGGCGTTTTTCCTCGGTATCTTCGGTAAATTCGGCGGAGGCCATAGTTGCGCCGTGAATACCGTCCCGCCCGGTTTTGGAACCGACATAAATTACAGGGTTTCCAATACCAGCTGCCGCCGACAGGAATATTTTATCTTGGTCCGCCAGACCGACCGTCATGGCATTGACCAGAATATTGCCGTCATAAGAGGGATGGAAATTTGTTTCGCCACCAACCGTCGGGACACCGACGCAATTACCATATCCGCCGATACCTTCAACCACACCGCTTAACAAATGTTTTGTTTTATGATGGTCAGGGGAACCAAAACGCAGGGCATTCATATTGGCAATGGGACGTGCGCCCATGGTAAACACATCGCGTAGAATGCCGCCGACACCGGTTGCCGCGCCTTGATAGGGTTCGATATAAGACGGGTGGTTATGGCTTTCCATTTTGAAAATAATTGCCTGATTATCACCAATATCAATGACACCGGCATTCTCGCCCGGCCCGTGAATAACCCAAGGTGCTTTGGTAGGCAGGGTTTTCAGATGTAATTTTGATGATTTATAAGAGCAATGCTCACTCCACATCACGGAAAAAATACCCAGCTCCGTCAAGGTTGGCGTCCGGCCCAGTATTTCTAGGCACAGAGCGTATTCGTCGTCGCTAAGCCCGTGTTCCTTGACCAGAACATCAGTGATTTCTACGTTATTATTCCAAGTCATAGGGTGCCCCTTAATTAAGTGCGTTGATCATGCTTTCAAAGAAACCAAGGCCGTCTGTACCGCCCTGTGCCTCTTCGATCAGCCGTTCGGGGTGAGGCATCATTCCAAGGATATTTTTGCGTCTGCTGATTATGCCTGCAATATTATTGCGGGACCCGTTGGGGTTGGCTGATTTTGTCGCATCCCCACTGTCATCGACGTAACGAAAGGCAATCCGGCCTTCATCTTCCAATGCTTGTAATGTATCATCGTCCGCGAAATAGTTGCCGTCATGATGAGCCATTGGAATGTTAATGACCTGGCCTTGGGCATAAGCATTGGTGAAGGGGGTATCGTTATTATCGACCCTGAGCTTCACATCCTTACAGATAAATTTCAGGCTTTCATTACGCATCAGCGCCCCCGGTAGCAATCCGGTTTCGGTCAGCACCTGAAACCCGTTACAGACACCGATCACATTGCCGCCCCGGTCCGCATGTTCAATGACACGCTTGGTGACGGGCGAACGAGCCGCCATGGCACCGCAACGCAGATAATCACCAAAAGAAAAGCCGCCGGGCAGGGCGATCAAATCAACTTCGGGAATATCTTCATCCTGATGCCAGATGATATGCGGTTTTTTGCCTGTTATTTTCTCTAAAGCGACAACCATATCGCGGTCACAGTTTGAGGCAGGAAATACTATTACAGCAGTTTTCATGGCAGTTATTCAATCTCGATTGAGTAATTCTCAATGACAGTATTAGACAGTAGTTTTTTACACATATCTTCAACGGTAGACTGTGTTTTGTCCGGGTCGGTCTCAGCCAGATCCAGCTCAATATACTTGCCTTGCCGGACGTCGTTCACGCCATCAAACCCAAGGGCAGACAGCGCATGTTTTATCGCTTTTCCCTGTGGGTCGAGTACGCCATTTTTAAGAGTGATATGAACACGTGCTTTCACGATGTGCCTTTCTTTATTTTAAAAAGTAATACCAAGCCGCCTAGCGACTTCTTGGTAAGCTTCTACTTCGCCGCCCAAGTCCCGGCGAAAACGGTCTTTATCCAGTTTTTCGTTTGTTTTCATATCCCATAATCGACAATTGTCCGGGCTGAATTCATCAGCGAGGACAAGGCGGTAACCTATGCCGTCCTCATCAAAGATACGGCCATATTCCAGTTTGAAATCAATCAGGTTAATACCAATTCCGGCAAACATACCGCGCAGAAAATCATTGATTTGATGGGTCATATCGAAAATCTCGCTCAGTTCCTCATCATCGGCCAGATCAAGGGAAAGGATATGTTCCTCAGCAATGAGTGGATCACCGAGATCATCATCTTTAAGGGAAAACTCGATGAGGGGGCGCATGAGCGGCGTGCCTTCTTCTATGCCGAGCCGTTTGGCCATGGTGCCCGCGACAACATTGCGGACGATAACCTCCAACGGCACGATATCCACTTCACGAACCAGTTGTTCACGATCGCTAAGGCGTTCTATGAAATGTGTCGGAATACCTATGCGTTCTAAATTATTCATCACCAGTTCGGTGACTTTATTATTGATGATTCCCTTGCCGGTAATGGTGCCCTTTTTTTGATTATTGAAGGCGGTGGCGTCATCTTTGAAATATTGGATAATTGTTCCGGTTTCTATTCCTTTATAAAGGATTTTGGCTTTGCCTTCGTAAAGTTTGTCGCCTTTAGATATTTCTGTGGCCATATGGGCTTTCCTGTACAGATAAAATAAACATTTGCTGTATATTTCAGTTGATAGAATCTAGCGAAGCGAACATATAACACTTAAGTTTGGAAAACAATTGCAGACCGGGCATTTTGAGAAAAGAGTTTTGTCCATTTGATCAAAGAATTCGATCTTTAAAATAAAGTTGCCATACCTATATATATTTATGGAAACGAAATGCCATCTGGCGTACATATAAAGTTATGAGATTCTAAAAATTATTTTTTAAAGGAGATTGGACAAATGACCCAGTTTGACGACCGCGAACAGGCCTATGAAAAAGAGTTTGCCCGTAATGAGGAATTTGATTTCAAGGTAAATGCGCGCCGCAATAAGTTGCTTGGATTATGGGCCGCTGAAAAAATGGGGCTGAGCGGAGATGCCGCAGATGCCTATGCCAAAGAAGTCATCGCGAGCGATTTTGAAGAAGCGGGTGACGAAGATGTTTACCAAAAAGTGCATGGTGACTTAAGTACAAAGGGGGTTGATTTTTCCGAACATCAAATTCGCCGTGAAATGGAAAATTTGGCTATTAAGGCACGGGAACAGATGTCTGCTGAGCTTAAAGGCTGAATTTGAAGTAATGTAATTTTTTGACATAAAGCCATCTTCGATTATAGGTCGGGGGTGGCTTTTTTTATTGGATAGTCACGTTATGAACACAATGCTATTTGATAAAACGTTGAAATCGTAACGACCATAGGGTATCAAAAGCGCAAATCATGTCCCGTCGCCAACAACCAAGGTGTAAAATGTGATTGAGTATATACAAGGAGTTATCGCTTGAAACTGATCAAATTAGTTATTGTGTTTTTGATTTGTCTGCTACCATTTTCCATTCAGGCAATGGATCATACCAAACCCCTGATGCTGAAGGATAAATATTACAAGGAATATTGGGAGCAGCTATTCCTGTTTGATGACGGGACGCTTGTTTCCAGTCAGTTTCTAGCAGCTAATTTCCCTTGGCCGGTGGGTAAAGAGCACGGAATCATGGTTTCCTCTGTGATCACGCCGGATGGCAAAAAAACGATCATAAAGAATGGCCGTGATTTTGGTAAATGGGGCTTTGATCCAGAAAAATTCGATATTTTCATTCACACACACCGATTGAAAAGTGATGGTGAAAACTATAACCATCATATCGGGACAGTTGGTCGGAATGTGGTTAACGTCAAGGGTAAAATGAACATTCCCTCCCTTGATCATGAGCGTGTTGAGATAAAAAAGGGTTATATGGATAGCGCCACATATCTTCCTTACTTTAAAGGTGAGGGCGATTGGATAATACAGCATGATAAAAAACTCCCTTTTGAAACAGGCGCTGGCAAAGTACAGGGTTTTGGGATTCACGCTGTCTATACGCAGCCAGTAGATCACTTGTTAAAAAGCTGGTACCATGTTAGCGGCCTTCAGGGGGCTGATGAAACCCAATTCTTGCCATTCTTATCTGCCATAGAAAAAAAGGATTCTAGCCACGATATTGTACTCACCTTGAAAAATTCTGAGGGGGAAATAACGCGCTTTTCTAATGTTAGTGTTGAATATAAGGAAATACTAAAAGGTAAAAAGAAGTCATCTTACCCTACGGTTATTGAAGTGAAGGCCGAAAATGGTGATGAAAAACTGACCGGTACATTTCGCCTAACCCGCAAGATTGATCATTTTAATTTCAATGATCATTTGAATTTCATAGAAAGAAGCTTCACCAGGTCCAGAGCCTCTATCACCAATTACCGTTATATTGCCAACTATGAACTGTCATATGTAACGGCTTCTGGTATCCAACATCTTACGGGTAAAGCCCTTAGTGAATATCAGGACGTTCAGCCGCCCAAAAAAAAGAAAAGATCCAGAAAAAAGAAGAAGCGATAAGGACTTTAAAATTTTTACCAAACAATAAAATAATTCAAAAAACTATGTCGTAATACAATGTTATGTCGTATGGTCACTTGTTTTAAAACGCTAGGGAGGTCAGAAATGTATTTTACAAAAAACAAGATATTCAAACATTATATAATGCTTTCTATTCCATTATTTGTTCTGTCATCATCTGGTGTAACGGCAGAAAAGCCTGATATCAAGTTGCAGCAGGCAAAGAATGTCTGGTACACGTCAGCACAGGAAACATTACAGAAAAACTTAGCGCAAGCACCTATTATTGGTAAGGCCAAGAATGTAATTTTATTCATTGGTGATGGTATGGGCGTCAGTACAGTGACAGCGGCAAGAATATTAGAGGGGCAGAATCGCGGCATGAAGGGCGAAGAGAATATTCTTTCTTGGGAAAAATTTTCCAATGTGGCCCTATCTAAAACCTATAATACAAATCAGCAAGTAGCAGATTCCGCCGGTACGGCAACGGCTATAATGACAGGTGTAAAATCCAAAGCCGGGGTTATATCTGTTGATCAGTCAATAACGCGCGGTGACTGTACATCTTCCAAGGATCATCATGCCACCAGTTTTCTGGAACTTGCAGAGAAGAGCGGTATGGCAACGGGTCTTATTACTACTGCAAGGTTAACCCATGCCACGCCCGCCACGGCTTATGCACATGTGCCGGAACGGGGCTGGGAAAATGATACGAGAATACCAGAGACGGAAAAAACCGCAGGATGCAAGGATATAGCCCTTCAATTTACTGAATTCTCGTATGGTAATGGCATTGATGTTGCTTTTGGTGGCGGGCGGCAAAACTTTTTACCTAAAACCGTGAAGGGCCCCGAAGGCAAAAAGGGCAAGAGGGCCGATAACAGAAATCTGGTTTCTGAATGGAAGCAAAAACATCCTACAGGCCAGTATGTCTGGAATGAAAAGGTTTTTGATAGTATTGATCTGAAAAAAGGCGGTCCGGTACTGGGACTGTTTAACCCCAGCCATATGCAGTTCGAAGTAGATCGCACCAAGGATAAGGGCGGCGAACCGTCACTTGCCGACATGACGGAAAAAGCAATAGAAATTCTCCAGCAGAAGAAAGATGGTTATTTCCTATATGTGGAAGGTGCGCGGGTGGATCATGCCCATCATGGTGGCAATGCTTACCGGGCATTGAGTGATACTATCGCTTTGGAAAGGGCGGTGCAGAAAGCTGTGGCAATGACTGATCCAGAAAATACACTTATCATTGTAACGGCTGATCATTCCCATGTTCTTACCATAGGCGGATACGCGACAAGAGGAAACCCTATCCTTGGTAAAGTCGTTAAAAACAAGCGTAACGGTGAGCCAAAACCAAAAGATGACTTTGCCCTGTCATTGGATGGCAAGCCTTTTACCGCTCTGGGGTACTTTTATGGCAAAGGTGCAGAAATCGACCAACCTCGAAAAGACCTCACCAATGTCGATACGACCGCTAAAGATCACATTCTGCAAGCTCTTGTTCCTGTCAACTATGAAACACATGCCGGGGAAGATGTTGCTATTTATGCCAGAGGACCCTCTGCGCATCTTATTCGGGGTGTTGTTGAACAAAATTATATTTTTCATGTTATGTATCATGCTATAGGGATGAGGTCACAACCCTAAACTATGGTAAAATATATATGTCAGATCAGTCCACAACGCTTTTGGCAGAGCTATCAAGCGAATTAGAAGAATGCCGCCTTCTATCTCAAGAAACACCTCTGGTTAACCCCTATCAGCAGATGTCATATCATTTGCTAAAAGGAATGAAGGAGGGAAATATATCTTCGGCAGAGATTGATGATGTTGTGGGCGAGCTTTCCGTCCGCGGTTTTTTAAGCCGGGGTCAGCGGGCGCGAGCATATTTACAGGAAATCGACAAGAAAAAGAATCAGTCACGCCTTGGGCGTTGTTTGCAAAAAATTAGCAGGGGCAAATCTTTTTCTGAATTTCAGGCGATTGTGCAACGTGAACTGGTGGGTATTGTCATTACCGGCCATCCCACATTTGGATTTAGTAGTGCGCAATATGAAACCTTGGCCGGGTTGATTGATGGTTCCCTGTCGTCAAAAGAAGCCACAGTCAAGATCAGAGCATGCAATGCCCGACCTGACGATGGCTTGACCCTGAATTATGAATTTGAACAGTCTGAGAAAGCCTTGCTAAACCTGCAACAGGCGATAGCAGACCTGTATGACGTCGTGATTACGGTGACGCAAAAGGAATATCCTGAGTATTGGAAGACGCTGGACCTGAAATTAGTTACATCGGCCAGTTGGGTTGGCTTTGATGTGGATGGCCGCGACGACATTACATGGATGGATAGTGTGAAGTTTCGCACGCGCATGGCTCATCGCCAATGCGAGGTTTATCTGGAGCGCTGGCATGGAATTGATGGTGACGACAAGGTTTCCGCCCTGCTGGAACAGCTTAAATCTATGTTCGCAACCGACCTTGATCAGATGCCCGAAGATGCACATGATACAAAGGCTGTACGCGACTTTGCCCGTCATATGGTTGCAAGCCGGGCATCTGGTAGTGATGTGCCGTCTCAGATTATGTCAATACTGGATCAGTTGATCACAGCGTGTCAAAAAAATGCTGCTGCCGCAGAGTTGATAATATTCAGGGCAATTTTTGCTAATTTCCGTTCTGGTTTTTCTCACGTTCATTTCCGCCTGAATGCGGTGCAACTGCATAATGCTATACGGCCCATGGTGGCATTGGAAAAAGACCCCGATGATGCCACTAGCCGTAGACGTTATATGACGGCGGCCAGCAAACTGCTCGACCATATCTCATCACAAACCATTGGCTATGAGACAATCTTGCATGAGCAGACAACAGCCAAGCGGCTGTTCATGATAGTGGCACAGTTTTTGAAATATATTGACCCCGAAACCCCTATACGGTTCCTGATTGCGGAGTCTGATACACCGTTTACCGTTTTGGCAGCATTATGCTATGCCAAGCTGTTCGGGGTTGAGGATAATGTGGATATCTCACCCTTGTTCGAAACCGATCAGGCATTGGTGCGCGGGGCAGAGGTGATTGAGGAATTGCTAGAGAACCCTCATTATTTTGCTTATATCAAGAAGCGTGGACGGTTATGTATTCAGGCTGGATATTCTGACGCGGGCCGGTATTTGGGACAGGTGGCGGCGGGTCTTGCCATCGAAAGATTACGGATAAAAGTTGCCAAGCTTTGGCAAAAATTTGATCTTAATGATGTGGAACTTGTGATTTTTGATACCGGCGGCGAAAGTGTCGGGCGAGGAGCTCATCCGGAAGGCTTTGGAGGTCGGCTGGATTATATGCATACGCCAGAAGCGCGCCGTCTGATCAAAAAGAATAATATTGATTATAAACAGGAATTCAGTTTGCAGGGCGGGGATGGTTATCTGTGGTTACATACGCCTGACCTTGCCTTTGCCACATTGAGCCGGGTGATGGAAAATATCCTGACCCCTGCGGATGATGCGCCGGACCCTTTCTATCAGAATATTGACTGGTCACTGGATTTTTTCCTGACCGTCAAGAGCTATAACAATGCCGTTGCCGAAGGGCCGGACTTTATGAAGTTGATCTCTATTCTGGGCACGGATATTTCCTATCCTTCAGGCTCGCGAATGACGATCCGACAGGATGAGGGAGTGGTGAGCCGTCCATTGGAAAAACTTTCCCAAATTCGGGCAATCCCAAATAACATGCTTCTGCATCAATTGGGCTATTTCGCCAATAGTATGGGTGGGGTTGGCACCGCTATAGCGCAAGACGGTTATGGCTTTTGGAAGATGTATGATAAATCACCACGGCTGCGCCATATCATGAAATTGGTCACTGCAGCGGTGGATGTGACCGAAGAAGACTTCCTTGGGGCTTATACCTCGCTGTTCCGTCCCCGCTACTGGATGCATTCTGCCAGTTATGAGGATGAAAGTCATGATCATGATCGCATGCTGCGATTGGCCAAGATGCTTAAAAAACATGGTGTGTTTGAAGGCTTAAACCGCATCGAATTTATCCTGCGGCAAGATTTAATGTATCTCAAAGACGGGATGAAGGGACGCGATGTGGCGCCCGCACCCTATTGTCTGAGCGATGAGGAACGTAGTAATTATATCTTGCTTCATGTGGTGCGTATGACCATGATTCAACAGATATTTCTGCTGATCACCCGAATTCCCCGTTTCCGTGATCATAAGGGGTTGAGTGTAGATGATCTGATTTTGCGGATTTTACGGTTTCAGATATCACCTACACTTTTGCTGCTACGTGAGATTTTCCCCCTTGAAGGCGCCTATGAAATTGATCCTGATAATCCGGAGGTTATTAATTTTTCCGGTGATGATATTCATGGTTATAAGTATGAAAATAAACAAATATTTGATGAGATTGAAACAACCTATAATCAGATTAGAAGAATTTCACAGGCCTTATCAGCCCATATCGGGGCCATAGGTTAGGGAGCGTTCCGGCCCTTTATTTCCCTAGTTTCCATTGATTAGCCCGAAGTTTTGTAAATTAAGCTGCGGGTTTCTACGAATAGAGTAGATTTTTAATAATAGTATGTTAGTATGAAAACATACTAAATTATCCGGGTTGGGGACAAAGCATTTTACCACTCGGCAAGAGGCTATGAGTTGTAATATGGATAAGGATTCAGATAATAGTATTTTACCGCTCTCGGGTATTCGGGTGATTGATCTTGGTACTTTTATAGCGGCCCCCTATTCGGCCACTGTTTTGGGGGAATTCGGGGCAGAGGTTATTAAAATTGAAAAACCGATGGAGGGTGATCCGCTACGCGCCTTTGGCACACCTTCTGATTCCGGCGATTCTCTATGCTGGCTCAGCGAAGCGCGAAACAAGCGTTCCGTTACATTGGATTTATCAACAATAAAAGGTGCTAACTTATTACGGGGGCTTGTAAGAAAAGCGGATATAGTATGTGAAAATTTTCGTCCCGGCACCATGGAAAAATGGGGACTAGGATTTGACCAGCTTATCAAGGATAACCCAAATCTTATTATGTTGCGCGTATCTGGGTTTGGTCAAACTGGGCCACTTCGGGAAAAACCGGGCTTTGCCCGTATTGCCCATGCCTTTGGCGGTTTGGCACATTTGACCGGAATGCCGGGAGAGGCCCCATTGACGCCCGGTTCAACATCATTGGCGGATTATATATCGGGTCTATATGGCGCAATCGGTATTTTGGTTGCATTGCAGGCTAGAGATAAGGTGGGGGGACAATATATAGACCTTGCGCTTTATGAATCAATTTTCCGGGTATTGGATGATATTGCGCCGAGTTTTGCTAAGTCTGGAATAGTGCGGGGTCGGCTGGGCACCGGCACCAGTAATGCCTGCCCCCACGGTCATTTCAAATGTGGTGATGGTCTTTGGGTCGCCTTGGCTTGCTCAAGTGACAAGATATTTGCCCGTTTTGTGCAATTGATTGGTCGACCGGAACTGGCACAGGATGATCATTATGCAGCAGCCCACCAACGGCTTGCCAATATGGACTATATCAACCATATCGTAGATGAGTGGTTATCCGGTTTGACGGCTGAACAAGCGATCAAATTATGCGATAAGGCCGGTGTGCCTTGTGCGGCAATTCAATCCATTGCCGATATATTTACCAATGAACAGTTTATCGCCCGTGAAAATCTGAAAACACTTACCAGAGATAATGACGAAGCCTGTGTAATCCCCAACGTCATCCCTAAGTTATCAAAAACCCCGGGTCGTATAGAAAAATTAGGCCCCATGCTTGGCGATTCAAACCAATTGGTGTTTGAAGAAATTCTAGGATTGTCCCCTTCCGCACTTAAAGACCTCAAGGATGAGGGGGTCATCTAACGGCCTCTATCATGAATTCTTGCAAAAAGGTAATAAACAGCCCAATATTCATACATTGAATGATATGCATGTGGAGAAAACTAATGATGCCTTTTTATTGTAGTTGGATGAATGAAGACCTTCGTATTTTTTCTGACTCAGTTAGTAAATTCATTGATCAGGAGATTGAGCCACATTACGTGGAATGGGAACAGAATAAATGGATGCCCCGCACAGTATGGAACAAACTGGGTGAGGCGGGTTTGCTCTGTGTTGATATTCCAGAAGAATACGGCGGTATTGGGGTAGGTTTTGAATTTGCGGCCTTGATTGTCGATATTTTCAGCCGTCGTGGTGTGGGGTCAGTATCCATTGGTGCCATGGGGGTTCATGCCGGTATTGTAGCCCATTATATAGTCAATATGGGAACTGAAGAACAAAAACAATATTATTTACCAAAGATGGTCAGCGGAGAATTTGTCGGTGCCATTGGCATGACAGAGCCTGGTGCGGGCAGTGATCTTAAAAATATTAAAACATCGGCTAAAAAAGTAGACGGTGGCTACCTGATCAACGGCTCCAAAATTTTCATCTCCAACGGGCAGCATTGCGATATTATTATACTGGCCTGTAAGACTAATCCTGATGCGGGGGCAAGGGGGGTTTCCCTGTTTATGGTTGAGGCAACTGCGAAGGGCTTTGTCCGTGGGTCCAAACTGGAAAAACTTGGTATGCATTGTCAGGATACATCAGAGCTGTTTTTTGAGGATGTGTTTGTTAGTGATGATGATCTTCTTGGGCCGCTGGATGGTGGCTTTATTGCCATGATGCAGGAATTGCCCCGTGAGCGCATGGTACTGGCCGTAGGGGCGCAGGCTGCCTGTGAGGGTATGCTGGATATCACGCTGGATTATGTCAAGGAACGCAATGCTTTTGGTCAACGAATAGCCGATTTTCAGAACACGCGCTTTAAATTGGCCGAACTGGCGACTAAGGTCAGGGTGCAAAAAGCCTTTGTCGATCAATGTATTTTGTTACTTGCAGAGAACAAGCTGGACACGGCAACCGCCTCTATGGCCAAGTTACATACTACGGAATTACAGGGTCTCGTAGCCGATGAATGCCTTCAGCTGTTTGGCGGGTATGGTTATATGACTGAATATCGTATTGCGCGGGAATATGCCGATGCCCGCGCCCAGAGAATATATGGCGGTACGTCAGAAATTATGAAGGAAATCATCAGCCGCGAGCTGGTAAAATAATATTTCCCCCATTCAAGAGGTTCTATTTATGTCTGCACTTTCATCCTTAAAAATACTGGATTTTTCAACCCTGTTGCCGGGGCCATTCGGTACCTTGATGCTGGCTGATCTAGGGGCGCAGGTTTTAAGGGTTGAGGCACCGGATCGAGCGGACCTAACCCGTGAGTTAGGGGCAAAAGATGGCGATTCTTCTTATCTTCACCGTTATATTAATCGTTCAAAAAAGTCTCTGGGTCTTAATTTGAAAAAACCGGAAGCCATTGAAATTATTAAACAATTAATATTGGAATATGATATCGTGGTCGAACAATTTCGGCCTGGCGTCATGGATAAGCTTGGCCTCGGATATGATGTACTCAAAGCGGTTAACCCTAAGCTGATATATTGTTCATTAACCGGCTACGGCCAAACTGGTCCTTACCGGGACAGGGCAGGGCATGATAATAATTATCTGGCCCTTGCAGGTGTTCAGGACCATAGCCGCCGAAAGGGGCAGGCCCCGGTTCCGGCGGGTATACAGATTGCCGACCTTGCGGGTGGATCATTGCATTTGGTAACAGGGTTGCTGGCGGCTGTTATTCATCGGACGGATACGGGAATTGGTCAATATGTTGACATCAGCATGACCGATGCCGCCTTTACCCTTAATGCTATCGCGGCATCAAATTGCTTGGGGGCAGATATAAATACCGGGCCGGAGCAGGAAATATTAAATGGTGGTCAGTTTTATGATTATTATAAAACCAGCGATGGGCGTTATTTCTCCGTCGGCGGTCTGGAGCCAAAATTCAGACAGGTACTTTGTACGGCAATGGGCAGACCGGATCTTTTGGAGCAGGCATTCTCTGCCGACCTTGAGCAACAATTAGTATTTAAGCGCGCGATTACAGATTTTTTCAAAAGTAAAACATATGTTGAATGCCTGACATTATTTAAGGCCGTTGATGCCTGTGTCGAGCCGGTTCTGACCTTGTCAGAGGCCTGTGAACATGAACAGTTGATCAGCCGTAAAATGACGGTGGTAGTTGATGGTATCAAACAGGTTGGGTGCGCAATTAAGATGTCAGAAAGCCCGCCGGAGTTCCAATTTAAAGGTTGTGCTGTGGGCACGCATAATGCGACATTGACCACTGATTTTGGTTTTAGTGAAAATCAGATGGAACAATTCAATAAAGCGGGTGTTTTTGGCAAACAATAATGATATTACCACATGGTAACATTATAGACTTGAATTCTTAAGTGAACTATTATGTGATTTAAAACAGAAAGCCAAATGACTATGGCATACTCAAAGACCACCAAAGCCAAATGGAATAACGAAATTCCTGACAAGGAAGAAATACGGGGTATAAAGCTGCGTGCCCTGTTGAATACGGCAGCCCAAATATTCAATGAAAGGGGTTATCACCGCACGACCCTGGATCATGTTTCGGAAAGGTTGGGGGTCACCAAACCTACATTATATTACTATATCAAAAATAAAGAAGATATCCTGTTTCAATGTAGCCGTATGGCACTTTCAGATATGCATGATGCACTTCAGGCTGTCAGTGACCAGACGCGGACCGGGCGGGAGAGACTGGACGATTTAATGTCACAGTATTTTGATCTGGTTATCACGGATTTTGGGACATGTCTGGTGAAATGCGATGTCCATGCCTTCAGCGCAGAAAATCAAAACATTCTCCTGCAGGCCCGTCGGCAGATTGATGATGCGGTACAGGAAATAATTCGTCATGGGATTGAGGATGGGTCGATTGCTGATTGTAATCCAAGGCTTACAACATTTGCCATCTTTGGTGCCTATAACTGGGTCTGTCACTGGTATGACAAAGATGGGTCTATGAGTGCTGAAGACATTAAAGAAAGTTTCATGTCCTTCATGACAAATGGCCTTGGCCCAAGATAATTATATTTAGATAAGCCATAGAAAATATCCGGGCTAATCATAAATTAATTCTTTTTAATTTTATTTTGCCTTAATAGTTCAGCTTCTTTTTCCATTAAAGAGATTAATTGTAGTTGATCCTTTGGAGATAGACTAAGAAGTTCGTATCCTACACGGGCAAATAAAATTTCTATATTGGTGTTTTGGTTAATATTCATTATGATACCTTTAATTTTGGAATGATGGTTTCTACTTTAGATTGTTCACTATTATTGAGCGTTATGAGTTGTTGCGTTGTTGCTATGAGTTGTTGCGTTACAGATTCCCAATCCGTAATATCAACACCAAATGTAATCGTATGTTTTAGGTTATTTATCTCAAGAGGAAATGAACTCCACTGAATTGAAATATATTGACCATCAGAACATAGGATATTATTCTTTAACTTATATTCGTTCCTGGGAAAATGCAGCACAGTATCCTGGGCACTATGATTTAATATATCTGTAAGAAGAATATTGCCAATGGAAGGCATGTTTTTATTGGCAATATAGCCAAAATCATCAATAAATTTTTCATTAATATCAATAATAATATTCGAGCCATCTGTAATAATAAGGTAACAGCTGTCTGGGCAATTGGATAAAATATCTCTTGAAAAATTATGATTTATTTTCATAAGTAATTCCACTTAATTTAACGGTCAATAATCTTAGGCAGTTCATAAGAAGCATTTACTAATTATTTTATTTAACCTATAGAATTTGATATATTAACCATGATTTTAGTTGCCATTCGTTTCTAGAATATTTGGATTTATGTAATTAAATGTTGCCTTTCGTAACGCAATAGTTGTGTGTGCTCTATTAATGACCAATATTGTATGTTAAAATATTTCGTGGGGTTTTCAGGGGATTTAACAGGAAATTTAATATGCAAGATTCTGACCTTGTCCTTGTTGTTGATGATGACCCGGCCATGCGTGATATTGTTAGAGGTATCCTTGAGTTGGATGGTTTAAGAGTGATTGAAGCTGGTAATGCCGATGAAATGTATCAACAAATAGAAAAGCATATTGTCTCACTGATCCTACTGGATATTGGATTGCCAGGTCATGATGGTTTGACGATCATGAGAGAGTTTCGCCCTAAATATAATATTCCCGTTGTTATGCTGACAGGAAAAGGGGATGTTATCGACAAGATTGTCGGACTGGAGCTTGGTGCGGATGATTATATCACAAAACCGTTTCATGGACGTGAACTAACCGCCCGATTGAAAAGTGTTTTACGGCGCACTATGGTAGATGAAAGAATAGTGAATATACACAATAGCGAAATCCCTTTGATATCGTTCGATGGGTGGACATTAAATCTTCACAAGCACACATTGCATAACCCCGACGGTGACAATATGAAGATTACCGGACATGAATTCGCCATATTGAATGCCCTGATAAATTCTGCGGGCCGGGTGCTCAGCCGTGACCAATTGCTGGACCATATAAGTCAGGGTGGACGGAGCCATTCTCCATTTGACCGCAGTCTGGACGTAACAATTGCCAGAATAAGAAAGAAACTTGGCGACACGCCTAATGACCCTAAATTCATTCGTACGGTTAGGCAGTTAGGGTATATGTTCATCGCGGATATTAAAAAAGTAAGTTCCTAAGAGTATTCAGAATCCAGAATATTTCTGATTGCATTGGCAAGTTCCACCTGACTATAGGGTTTGCTGAGGAGATTTTGGGCCAGCCTGGATAATTTCCTGTTGCCATTATTTAAATGTATTTCACGATTTTGGGTAAACCCACTGGTTAATAATATTTTGACGTCAGGATATTTTTTCAAAACCTCTCTGGCCAGTTCGTATCCATCCATATGACCCGGCATTACAATGTCACTGAATAATAAGTCTATATTCTGGTTTTTTTGCAGTATACTTAATGCTTCTCTGGCATTATTTGCAATAATGATAGTATATCCAAGAATATCAAGTTGGGTTTTTGCTACTTCACACAAAGCTGGTTCATCATCTACGATAAGAATGGTTTCATGTCCCTGCACCATAGTCATTTGGTCAGGTTCAATATCGCTGGTTTGTTTAACATCTGTCAGAGATTTGGGGATATATAGACGAATAGTTGTTCCCTTACCCAATTCAGAATAAATATTTATGTGACCACCACTGCGTCTGATGAAGCCATGAACCATGCTGAGGCCAAGACCTGTTCCTTCTTCATTTTCTTTAGTAGTATAAAAAGGTTCAAGAATCTTGTCCTGAGTTTCTAGTGACATGCCACATCCTGTATCGCTGACAGATACCATGACATATTCCCCCTCTTTACTGCTTGGATTTTGGCTTACATAGGTTTTATCAAGAATTTTATTCTCTGTTCCAATCAGTAATGTGCCACCATTCGGCATGGCATTGCGGGCATTAAGTGCCAGATTCAAAATTGCATTCTCAAGTTCGTCGGGTTCGATAGATACACGCCACAGTTTCTTTGCCAATGTGGTTTTAACGATTATGGCCGCAGTCAGGGATCTGGCAATCAGTTCTTTCAGATTATCTATGGAGTGATTGATCAAAATCAATTCGGTTGCGTATACTTTGTGGCGGGAAAAATTCAAAAGTTTTTTAATTATTTTTGCGCCTCGCTCAACCCCGGCAATGGCCTTGTCAGCGCGCTCCAGGGATTCGGCATCTTTTGGCATAATTATTTTGAGAATTTCAAGATTGCCCCTGATGATACCAAGGATATTATTAAAATCATGGGCAATCCCGCCTGTAAGCTGTCCCACTGCTTCCATTTTCTGTGACTGGCGAAGTTCACGACCAAGACGCCTTCGTTCCGTAACATCCTGATGGTTACCAATAATATGAATGATTTCACCTTGTTTGTTTCGCACTGGATGAGTTTCTGTCGAAATCCACCTGATTCCACTATCTTTCTGGATAATCCTGTAATCAGGAATTTTTGTACTGAAATCACCTTTCACTCTTAATTCAACTGCACTCTCAAGAATATGCCAGTCATCAGGGTGGACCCATTTTTTTAAATATTCTTCTACTGTTTTCGGTATTTCACTCGAATTTTTTGTGGGAAGCCCAAAAATTTTTTTAAAAGCGGGGCTAAGATAAATCATTTCTTTAAAATCAGGGGCAATGATAAAAAAGACTTCATTAATGGTTTCCGCTATTTCGCGAAAACGCGTTTCACTCTTTCTTGTGGCCTCTTCTGCGATTTTACGTTCGGTAATATCGGTGCGAATTGTAATATATTGATTTATATTACCATGATCATCATATATGGGTGCAATGGTTGAATCTAACCAATGATGAGCCCCGTTTTTAGCTTGGTTGCATATTTCCCCGTGCCAGATATTTCCACCTGATATGACGTTCCACATTTCCTTATAAAATGTGTCAGGATGAAAGGATGACTTGAATAAACGGGGGTTCTGCCCCATTATTTCTTCTCTTGTATATCCTGAAGTCTTACAAAATTTATCATTCACATATATTATGTTTCCGAATTGATCTGTGGTTAATACAAGGGCATGTTGATCCAGAAGATATCTTTGATTTTTCAGATCTTTTAAGGCATTTCTTAGGTAAGCCTCACTCTCAACAAGCGCAATATGTGGCTTTCTCAAATTGGAAATTATAATTGCCTGAAAAATGAACCAGAATGAAAAAAGCTTGAAGATATGGCCAGCCATATTAGCACTCCCGTATAGGCTGACATATGAGGTAAAGGCTATTTCTGCACATATAGTCATAACGATGGAGAGAGCAATGAGTTCTTTCTCCACTTCCAATATACCTTCACCAAAGCGAAATAAGGTGATCAATGACAGGAGGAGTATGAGAATAATGATGTATTCACTATAAATTTTGAAGGGAGTAAGGCCGGTATTTTCAATGTAAGTGACCGGGAAATATCCTGAAAAAATTAAGATTACTATGGAAAATGCAATAACACCAAAGGCCAAGACCAAAATATTCTTGCTCCGTACCCGATAAGATAATAACGGGGCTGTAAGCAATAATAAGGATTCGGCATAACGTGTCGTAATCCAAATCTGGGTGGAGGCATTTCCGTTATCAGAGTAAAATAAATTCATTCCCTTATAGACAATAACATGCAGCAGATCGAGTGAGCCAATCCAGAAATACCCACAGGCCAAAAAGAGCAAAATCAAATTCTTGGAAAAGTCGTGAGAATACCACACAAAAGCAAACATTATGAAAGAAATTATTATGGTAAATAATTCGACCAAAGTATGAAAGGTCAGGAAATCAACTTTTGCAACAATAACTAAAAGTACACTTAAGAGAAGGGGGAATACCCATATCCTCCAATCCATGACAGTATCAAACCATTTTTTTTTGATCAATATTCCAGTCCTTAATTCGATACATTATTTTTCTGCATTAACAACCTTTGGAGGATTATTTTGTCATGAATGCAAAGTTACTGTCAAGTTGACACCCTTAACGAAGAAATGGGGGATATTAGTCCCCCATTTCTTCGGCAGAAGGCTGTACTAGGGAAGTACAGCGTGGGATATTCGATATAAATGGCTAGGCATCCAGCGTTCTTCGTACGGCAGTTGCCAAAGTCCGCTTGTTATAGGGTTTTTTAAGTAATGATTTTAACAGATTAGCAATTAATGGGTTATTTGGAATAGTATCATTCATTTTGATATATCCAGATGCCAAAAGAATTTTGATATTAGAATTCTGATTGAAAGCCTCCTGAGCCAACAGAAAGCCATTGATTTTTCCGGGCATGACAATATCACTTATGATAAGGTCAAATCGCTGATTAGCCTGTATCATCTTAAATGCCTCTTTGCTGCTGTATGCTTTAATAATATTATACCCTAGGCTTGTAAGGTGGAAAGATGCAATATCCACACATTCAATTTCATCATCAACCAACAGGATGGTTTCTGTGCCGCAGGGTAATGAATTGTCCTGTGTGACATTTTGAACAATATGGTTTTCGATGTCCTGCATAGCTACTTGCTTTCCATGAATTTATTGCTACCAACTTACGCCTAACTATGGGACAGCATACTCACGCCAAAGCTAAAATTTTTTGCCGCTTACAGTGGCAATCTTCATTTGATATACCTGGAATAGTACAACCCAAATACTTCCAGACTATTAGATGGAAGGTAATTTAGTGTAAAAATTTGTAACTATAGGTGGACTTGCTTCGTAAACATAGAGATTGCTCTCCACTTTTACGAAGCAAGTCCAAGTACGGGTATCGCCTTCAAGGGCTATTCGTGACCGAAGCAAGTCCAGGGTAGTCTAAATTCCTCTGGTGAAAAAGTTGAATTGTCTCTACTATCCATTGCTGAGGGTTGCCATAAAATCATCCACCTCATTACTGAGTTCTGAAACAACAGATAAAATATCATTTGATACTTCGCGTACCCGACTACTTGCCGCATCCGTATTGGAGATACCGTCCGTAATTCGTTGAATACCATCAGTAATGCTATCGGTTCCCATAGCCACCTGTTGAATAGAAGAACTGATTTCCTCTGTGGCCCCACGTTGCTGTACCACTGCCTCTACAATTGTACTTGAAGATTCAGCTATGGAATTAATAGAATCTTTGGATCCCGTAATAGTGCCTACAGTTTCCTGCGTAGCCACTTGAATATTTTTTATTTGTGTCTGGATACCCTCAGTCGCCTTACCTGTTTGTTGCGCTAAATCCTTAACTTCACTTGCTACTACGGCAAATCCTCTTCCTGCATCACCGGCCCGGGCGGCTTCAATTGTGGCATTAAGCGCTAATAAATGTGTTTTTTCCGCTATTTCATTAATTAAACCAAGAATATCAGAAATTCGTCCTGACATATCTGCCAATTCCATAACAGCTTCATTTGCCTTTTCTTGCATTACCACAGCCTTTTGGGACATGGAATTAGATTCATCTGCCTGGCGGTTAATTTCATTAATAGATGCCGAAAGCTCTTCAGTTGCGGCAGCTAGGGAATGGGTTTCAGAGGACGTTTGTGCGATAGAATTTGACAGCAAGCTTGCTTCACTTGATGATTGTTCAACGGTTTGGGAAAGAGAGACTGCGGATACTTCCAACGTCTCTGCCGAACCGACAACTATTGCCAGAGTTGCATGAACTTTTTTCTGCAACAGAGTTTTAATAGCTTCAGCTTGCATACGTTGTCGTTCAAGTTGAGCCTCTATCTCCTGACGCTGTTGATTTTCTGATGCTTGTTTTGCAACTTCTTCCACTTTACGCTCTGCTTCTCTATCCTGTTGGACCTGCTTTTGTTCCAAATTCATGGTCTCAATTTTAAGTGTATTTTTACAGAATATCTGTACAGCCCGCGCCATATCCCCTACTTCGTCCACTTTCCCCGCATCCACAAGTTTAATATCAGTATCACCTTCAGCCAACCGCTTCATTTCATCCGTAATTCGGACAAGAGGTATCAAAATCATGCTATTCATGGCAACGATCAATCCTGCTCCAACTATCAGAACAAGCACCAGCATGAAAAGCCCGCCGATTAAAGCAAAACTAGAGGTATCTTCAACAACAACGACGGCTTGCTCTGCCCTTATTCTGGCCCCGTCCATTAACTTGACCAGTTCATTATTGATGGACCCAATATAAGCACGAACCATTGACATGGATTTTTTTCCGGCTTCATTTTCTTCAAAAGTATAAGACATCATGGCTTCTTCTGCCTCAGCCATCAAACCTTCAAGGTCTTTCAAAATATTAGCGCGTGACACATCATCAAGAGACTTTATCTGTTTGATTTTTTCCTTAAATAATTCTGCTGATTCTTCAGAGGCTGCAGCGGCTTCTTCTGATAAACTAACGGCGATTTCAGTATACCAATATTTAACGTCAGAAAAGGTCGCGGTAGCATCTTGCATCAGATAAAGTTCATCAAGGTCTGTCTTTTGGCTGATGATAGCCGATCTGCCGTTTAACACTTGATATTCTAGAAATAAAATGGCCATAAGTGATGTGAAAACCAATATTGCCAGTAATCCCATTATCTTGGCTTTCAGTCCGAGGCCCGTAAGGCGACTTATAAAACCGTTTTCTTTATTTACAATAGCCCCCCCAAGGCCCGTCAACTTTTGAGTTATCATTTTTTATCTCTATTATTTTAGTCAAGTTTAGTCAGTAAATTGAAGCAAAGCCTTAACAGAAGCGGGAGCTCCCGCCAATTCGTCTACATTTACTACCCCCATACCCCCTTCTTTTTTTCCAATAAGTCTTAACAAAATGCGTGTTGAACCCACGACCCGTGGTGGCGTTTGCCCCTGTTGTTGCTTCATACTAAGCCAATGAGCATCCAATTCCTGTTCGCTCATCTGCAAAACATTTTTGAGAAAGGCCTGATGTGCTGCATTAGATGGGTCACGGTCTAATGGAAATGCATCTATATTCCCAGTCCAAGAAGATTGCTGTTTCATGAAGGTTCGTTTGACTTCCCGGCGAATTTCTTCCTGACTACCAGATGTTCCATTTTTAGCATTTACGACTACTGCAAATTCAGCAGAAATGGCCTCGGGCGTTATCGTCGTCAATATAAGTCCTGCTAACAAAGTTAGGGTATAGACAATTTTAAAATTATTCTTTTTCATTATATTTCCCACTCAGAACGAGAATGTTGCTGAAAGCTGATAAGAACGCACATCTGCTTCCGATAAAGGACCATTCGGTAGGGAGGAATCTACCGCATCAAAGCCCTTTAATGTTAAGATACTGCGCAAAACGACACTCTGTATAGGCCTATAATTTAAACCAATAGCATGTTCGATTTTGTCCCCAGTACCAGTCCCGTCATCAAGAAAGTCAAATCGGTAAAATGCTGTCCACTTGTTATTTATGCGATAGGCTGGTTGAGTATAAAATGTCAGCCTGTTTTCACCAAGATCTTCATCTGTAGCAAAAAATTCCGATTTCCATAAAATATTGCCTTTATCGTATAACAAATCGCCGCCATACAACAAATAATTGGAACTTGCCCCACCAACCGCATCAACATTAGTCCGGCTGCCGCCGCCAACATTGGCGCCAACTGTAAAGCCAGTTCCAGCTATCTTATAGGCCAATCGTCCGCCGTAATTAATGTTTTCCGGATTACCAACAAAATTACCCAAATAGAAGTCATATTTTAATGTTCCATTTTCACCAAATTTCTGACCATGGACATTTATCCCGGTCATGAAGTTAGCAAACATTGTTTGGCCACCAAATGGCCGTAAAAACTGTGGTTGTTCAGGATCCAGCAGCGATGCCGGAAAATGGTCAATATTGACAATGCCGTGAGGTGTAATAAAACGCCCTAACCGAACATTCAGGGCATCTGATGCCTTATAATTCGCCCAGGCAATAACTGTCGGCGATATGCCAGCGCCAGGAATACGGAACGTGGGATCTTTTCGCCCTTCATCATCTTGAAAAATTGGTGCTGATTCACGAATGAAAGCCTGTGCGATAAAAGCTGACCAGCTTTGACCAAGCTCTGCTTTCATCAGAAGTTCAAATGTTTGCCGATTAAAACTACCAGCGGAACCGCTCTCGCCATCAACATATGTATAAGCTGAATGGAGGAAGCCACCAATATCAATAGAAACCGCATCAAAAGCTTTTACCAATGCCCGACTGCCGGTTTTATCCTCTAAATCCAGAACAACATCTTCCATATCATCCATGCGCTCAGAATTCTCCTGCACGCTCTGTGTGATCTGTTTCAAGTTGCCAGTTTTAGCTTCGCCTGTACTATTCTCGTTTTTAATTACGCTAATTTCATTTTGCAGTAACAAAATCAGCCCCATGGCCTTACTCAGTTGAGCCTCCAACTTGCTCAACCTATCATTCTTATCTGCATCCAATGCGATGGCTGGTGTTAAAATACTAGAACCCAGCAATATTCCCATTGAAACCACCCCCACACGTGACAATCTGATAATATCAGGAATATGATACCGCCCATCCACATGGCAAGAAATAATTTTCATAGATAATCCCTTTGTAATAAGTTTTTAGTTTCTGTTGCTTTTGCAACATATTATTCATCTTCGTCTACATACCCTCCCCGATAAACACTGTTTCTTATATGATTAAGGGATATGTAATTTAATCTATGAAATAATATATATCGATAAGATGATAAAACTTCGTTAATGGGTGTTGAAAACAATAAGTGCCATGGGCAATCCGCCTCTAAAAATGGGGGTATTACAGATTGTTTTATTGTAAAACTACCCTATTGGTAGTTACAGAGATGATTGATGACTTTTGAGTGCGATGTTCTTGTATTTTATAGTTATATCAAGAGATTATTGGTGCACCCGACAGGATGAAAAAGAGAACTGGGTTGAAGTTATCCTTGTTGCTCATTAAAATTGAAAATATGTTTGGGAGACTGAAAGACTGGTAGCGTATTCCAAAACTATATGACCGATGTGCACATACTTTCTTCTCCGCGATATGCATTGCAAGTATAGTCATATAGCGGATTTAATGAGTCTAGCCCAGACCCTAATCCTAATTAGTAATATTATATTTTTTAGGGAAGTTTTTTGGTGAATAGGAGATGTTTTTATCAATAAAACGGTCGTATACAGATTTATGAATATTGGCATTTTTATCAATCATACGGGGCTCAGCCCATGGAATGTAAAACCCTAAAATTGATATTCTTTTTTTCCATTTCTTCATCTTAGATAGCTTAGGAATAACTTCCATCCATGCCCACCCTATGGTCATAGAATTGTGGATTTTTCCACGATAGTCGGGGGCAGGATAGTTGTATTTTCCGTCCTTGAATACTCTACCCAGCACAACATGGTTATACATCTGTGTGCGTCTCATTATTCCAGCATTTCGGGCTTCATCGATCATCCATTTCAAAGGAAATTGAGAAATAGACCTTTCTTCTCTTTTATCCCCCCCCCCCCGCCAACGTCTGAATGACATCCTGCAAACCACACTTGCTTGCAATCTTGATTTTTTTCTTACCCGTCGAAAAAACATTCGGTTTATATTCCTGTTCTACCTCCCAATCATCTAATCGAAACATACGTCTTTTTTCATCAATTGCCATGGTATGCCTGAAAACCTTTACAGCAGGATTTACTTTGGTGAAAAGTAATTTTTCTAAACTAGGAAGATGTCAAGCGTCAGGTTGTTGAGGAAGCCAGTGCGGCGGATGTGTCAGTCGCTCAGGTAAACCGAAAAGAACCCGAGCGTATTACCGAGGCTGTGCGCCAAAATGGTTGGCCATAGGTTCCTGCCAACCAAATAATATCCTGCGCCCATCACCAAGGCACCGGCACCGCTCGCGATCATTCCGCGCGGACCTTGCCAAAAATGGCCAACGCCAAACAATATCGCAGAGATAATGATCGCCAGCCCCCATGCTTTTGCCGTACCGTCAAATCTGGAAGCAAGGAAATTCATCACAAAACCACGAAATAGAAGCTCTTCTCCCATGACGGCCAGCCACATCAACGGCAGCAACAGGAGGAGAAGGTCCAAGTTGTTAACAAGTGGCGCCATGCGTGCCAAGGTGTCAGGTCTTGGCCCAATTTCATCAAGCACTGGCCCAAGCGAGGTCGCAACAAGTGCCCTGGCGAGGAAGATCAAAACCCCTGCAACCGTGATCCGGATCACTGCCATGCGCCGCGAGCAGGACCAACTCGGCCAACTCAAACCAATGTCGCTCAAGCGCCCACCACTGATCCGGTAAGCGTAGGCCAGCATTATGGCTAAGGTAAAAAACGGGATATTGCCGCCTAAAATTGGCAGACTCTTAAAGACATACCCAAACGCCTCAGATTCCCGTAGTGTCAATAATATGGCAAATACACCGAATGCTATGCCGTATAATATGGGACGGTGACGTAGTTCGGTGGCTTTAGAAGTATACTTCATTGTGCTGTCTTTCCTCATATCGATTTTTATTTGTGAGTTATTGAATAGGAAAATCGAAGTAAGTATTTGAGTTAATGCCCTTCAGGATAGCCAGATGATCGAGCAGGTCATAGGCGCTGATCCGGAGGTAGACATCAAAATCCTGCGGCAAATACCCTAACCTTGAACGTAAACCCTGAGAGTGTTTACTGATATCGATGCCATCAAAAACAATTGAACCTGTATCGGCCTGCTGCAAGGTTGCCAATGTACGCATCAAGGACGATTTGCCTGCACCATTGGGGCCAAGCAGACCAAACATACCTTTCGGAATAGAGAAAGAGACGCCATCCAGTGCCTTCACGCCGTTGGTGTAGGTTTTACTTAAATTGTTAATTACCAGCATTTTCTTACCATTCGATCCGTGATTTAACATCTGCCTTCTGAGGTGTTGCCCCTAAAATTTACAGGGCACGACGACTATAAGAGGCAACTTAACGTGAAGTTTATGGCAAGGGAAAAATCAAATATAGAACGATTGTGCAGGTTCAAAGATTAAACGTTAAGCATCGCCGAGTGTCTTGAGCCACTGTTTTGGGGTCATGCCATAGGTTTTCTTAAAATGTCGGTTCATGTGACTTTGGTCAGCAAAATTGCAGGCCATGGCAACTTGTGATAAGGGGTGATCTCTGACCATCATGGCGCAGGCCTGTTCCAGTCGACGCATCACCAGATATCGGTAAGGACTGGTGCCATACAGAGCACTAAAGTCCCGCGACAGTTTCCAGCGATCCCGCCCTGTTATACGTTCCAAATCATCCAGAGTGATATTCTGATGCAGATTATCAGCGAGAAATTGCTGGGCCAGGGAAGCCGCCTGATAATCGAAATTTTTTCGGCCCTCACACCCAGAACCCGAAGCCACATCCAGCGCATTCGCCAGGTCATAGATCGTATCCTGATATTCTAAGGGGTCGAGAGCATTATCCAAATCTCCGAGCAGCCGACTTGTTACCTGATAAAGCTGCGGATCAAGAGAGATGCCGCCTTCAATAAAGGGCAACGGTTTGCCCCCGAGTATACTTTGGATTGTCGCGGGTTCAATATATATCACCCGGTATTGAAACCCGACATCGGTGCCGGCCCTGCCATCATGTTTTTCATCGGGGTGAAGGACGACGGTTCGACCCGGCAGGCTGTATCGGGCGACCCCTCGATAATCGAAACTTTGAACGCCGCTAACTGTCCACCCAATGGCATAAGTGTCATGACGATGGGGGACAAAGCCCACACCAGAAAAAAACGCTTCAATGCGTTCAATTTCACCTGGGGCCTGAATGACCCAATTAGATTTTGGTGGCCGATTGGAGGGCACTTTTACTTCCGACTTATTCACTTTATTGCTCAACTCTCACCTCATAATGACTTAACAGCAGATAACTGTAAACCAAAACCGGCTCAATCCGTGACACGTCCAGCTGCTTACTATAGAAATATAATCCCCTGATTTGGAAAATTTCTAGATGAATGGAGTTTGTATCTAAAATTGTCTTTCAGATGTTGCCCAATTGGTGCTCAGCGCAAGAATGCGCGGCATGGTCCAGAAATGTTAATAGGCATGCAAAACTGACCCACTAAGGTGGGCTATTGGTTTTATGTTTTGACCCGTGTATATTTATTCTTACTACTTGCTAGGGAAGGAAACCCGTGTTGTTTTTTCTCTGACATCCTGCCACAGGGAATCAACGTAATGTGCTAATATCTGATCAATTTTATATGCTCATTAACAGTTTGTGCGCATTGGTGAATTCCTTAGCACAATCGCTGGTGTTCGACTTATCTTTCCTCACATAGACTAGGGCAGCGGTAGCCCTGCCTCGCTAGCTGCTCGGAATTTGTGTATAAATGATGCCTGTTGCGTTACGCAATACAATACGTTACACTCAAGTATGGAGATCAGAAACATACGCCATAAAGGTCTGCGCAATCTTGTTGAGAAAAACAATCCCAAGGGAATGCAGCAGGATTACATTGAAAAGATCATCGATATTATGGCGTTTCTCATCGAGATTGAAAATATTGATGAGGTTATGGATCTCAAAAAATATAAACCACATCGTTTAACAGGGAACCGCGCCGGAGCATACAGTCTGCATGTGACAGCAAACTGGCGCATTATCTTCAGTCACGATGCTGGTGAAAACGAACTTTATGATGTGGATTATGAAGATTACCACTAACAGCCAAGGAGTATGACCAATGGCAATTAAAATAGGCATGAAACCACCGCATCCGGGCGGGTTTATCAAACGCTCTGTCTTGCCGGATGATTTGTCTGTGACGGATGCCGCCAAGGCCCTTGGTGTTGGTCGTCCTGCACTATCCAACCTCTTGAATAAGAAAGCGTCATTATCGCCGGAAATGGCCCTGCGTATTGAAAAAGCTTTCGGTGTTAGGATGGATACCTTGCTACGTATGCAAACCCGTTATGATTCATATTACATGCGTCAACGTGAAGAAGACATTCATGTCCAGCCATTCGCGGCCCAAGGAGCTTAACAGCCATTGTCAGCCATTACTTGATTATTTCGTACACACCTGATGCTAGTGGGCTATGGTGGTTGAATAAAACCCGTGTGGAAATTGAGTCAAGGTGCAGGTATGTTACCTAAGGCCGCTTAAATGGTTCTACTTCTGAAGTTCCCTAAAATGGGGGTATTACCCCATGGGCATTAAGCTGATCGCAGAATATCTCAACCGGAGAAATTACAAAACCTCAACGGGGGGCGATTATTATATCAGTATTGTTCACAATATCCTGACCCATAGTGCCTATAAAGGCATTCACCTTTTAACAAGCATAACAGCCGGACCCGCAAGCTCAGACCCCGGGAAGAATGGGTTCCCCTACAAGTACCCGCTATTATAGACCCGGAGAAGTTTGATCTTGTCCAGCAACGCCTGAAAGCACGTAGCCCGAAAAAGGTTGCACCGAGACTGGTTCTGAATTCGGTGCTTCTGTCTGGCATTGCCCGCTGCTCTGGCTGTGATAGCCGCTTGATGCTGACAACGGGTAAGAGCGGGCGGTATCGCTGATAAAATATTACAAAAGGATCGTTTGAAACATCTTCTCAAACAAACCCTGAAACGGGCTAAAGATAATAATCAGGATGCCATGAATGACCTTAAACTGCTCAGAAGAGAATTAAAGGAAGTGGACAACAAGGTCGGCAAATTATTTGAGGCCCTGACAGATGGCCTTGTCAGTGACAGCAAAGGTTTCAAAGATCACAATGACAAGCTGGAAGCCCGGCGCGATGAACTGACACGATTGATTACATTGAAAGAGGGAAATCTCAATCTTCCCATGCGTCATTTAAGCAACGCACAGCTTGACCGCATCTCTACAACCCTTAAGGACATGTTGCATAATGGCCCCAAGGGATTCAGGAAAGAATATATGAAGATGCTGGTGAGCCGTGTTGATGTCAGTAAGGAGAACATTACAGTGATAGGCCTAAAGGCCGCTCTTGCGGTTGCCTTAAAAGCCGAGAATTCCTCAAAAGAAAGAGTTCCCAGTTTTGTACGTGATTGGTGCGCCCGACAGGATTCGAACCTGTGACCTACGGATTAGAAGTCCGTTGCTCTATCCAGCTGAGCTACGGGCGCACATGAGAAATGAACTGTTAATTATCCGCGGTAAGCGAATACGTCAGCATAGGATTTTATTCTTACTTTTCTTGCCTTTGGTTCGGTTACTTCATAAACAATGCCGTTGCGTTTGGCATATGTTACCGCATCGTCCTTTGAAGAAAATTTCAAGCTAATCTGACCGTCCATATCCGATGATCCGGTCCAGCCCATCAAAGGGTCAAGGTTTTTACCTTTTTCTGCGATATATTCCAAAACCCACTTGCGGGTGTTTTTCATACCTGATTGCATGGCATTCTTAGTTGGGCAATAAATACGGGCTGTCATGATTTTCACCTGAGATTTATTTGTATAAACATTCACTGTCTTTTATCCCATAGATTATTTAAGGGAAAGTGAAAAATCTCCTCACTATGGTTTTTTCTTGTGAATTTGATTTTTTACAGATCACTTCAGTAACCCTTACCGCAAAATGGTTTATTTTTTGGGAACTGGATTTGATTATTTTAATATGCTATTTAATTGGCATAATACAAATGAAAAGTGGTCTATAATGGATAAAGATTTAAATGCTAAAAGTATAGCGGGGGTGGACCCCAAGACCTTTACATCAGATAAACAGAGAGATTTATTAGCATATTGGCTAAAGATCAAAGGTGATCTATTGATGCCTTGTCGGAAAGATTTATGTCCAACGGATATCCCGCATTTGTTATCTGTAATCTGGATGGCAGATGTCATAATGGAGGACGAGCCACGTTTTAAAGTCCGTTTATTTGGTACTGAACTTGTTCGTGCATTTCAACTCGAAGGAACGAGCAAGGAACTGGATGAGGTATCTTTCACTGGTGATATAATAAAACGCATGACGAATCTGGTAAAAACAAAGCAACCCTATTACCATGAATGTGAATTCCCCATTGAGTCAGAAGACTATAAATATTACTCCACGCTTACCTTGCCCATGTCCAGTGATAATGAGAATGTTGATATTATAATTTCTGCACTGGATTTTTACCGCTAGTTTATCCGTAAACCAGACCGAGCAAACCGATCCCCAAGATTACCCGATAAATGACAAAGGGTGTCATACTGGATTTCTGAAGCCATTTCATAAGTCCCGCAATGGCCAACAGGGCTGTTATGAAGGATAGACCTGTACCGAGAAGAATATCTGCGCCAAGAATTATATCACCAATTTCCAATAGTTTTAAGCCTTCCAGTGTGCCTGCGGCCAAGATCGTTGGTATGGACATCAACATGGAAAAACGGGCAGCTTCTGTGCGGCTAAAACCCAATCCCCGTGCTGCTGTCATGGTGATGCCGGACCTGCTGACACCCGGAATAATAGCCAGAACCTGTGCAAAGCCCATAAGCAACGCATGACCGTACCGCAGTTCAGATAATTTCTTGGTGACCGCACATTTATCATCCAAAGCATAGAGTAAAACGCCAAAGATGATGCTGGTCCAGCCAATTATTTCCAGAGTGCGCCAAGCATCATTCCAGCCCATCTTTGAGACCAGCCCCCCAATAATAACAACCGGAATAGTTGACAGGATAAGGGCTATCATCAAGCGTTTGTCTTGCTGGTTTGTATCTTTTTTTAATGTGATCATATGCCAGAAGGCCAAGATCATCCTTATGACATCGGTGCGAAAATACAGTATTACCGCCATCAGTGTCCCTACATGAACCCCAACATCCATTAATAGTCCCTGGTCCGGCCAATCGGTCAATATGGGGACAAGAATAAGATGCCCTGATGAGCTAATGGGCAGGAATTCTGTGATGCCCTGAACTATGGCGAGCACAATAATTTGCAGTAATGTCACGGCGGCCCTTTATGCATTTATTTTTTTTTGCGTCTGTCTTTATCGGATCGTCTTCGTTTCATAAATCCGGTTGCGCCTAAGAATATAAGACTTAAGGCAGCCAAGTCCATAATATAAGATCCGTATGACCCCATAATATTGCCGGAATGCAGGTCAAGAATAAGGCGGGACAGGGTAACGCCCTCTCCTTGGTAATCCTTATTTATTTTTTCGGCAATATGTTGCGGTGCTTTAATGGCAAGATTGGGGGAGGGGTTAAATATCTCTGAGGTTTCCTGCCATGAGATGAAATCAGCATCAGGTTTATAGATTCCATTTGGGGTCTTTATAAGAATATATTCTGGGGATGGCTGGTCAATTGCCGTAATTTCTCCCGGTACAGTCTCCACGAGTGATCCATCTTTCATATAGAGGGAAAGACCGTCTTTAGTACCTATGATGAGTATATCACCCACAATGGTCGCACCAGTGGGTCGAGATGAATTAAGAGCGAAAAATTTGCCGTCCAGATACACCCGTCCTTCAAGCCAGCTTATCCAGTGATCATTCGTCTGGTAATGAATGGGTGGAGAGTTCGGGGATAGACCATAAAGTGAGGATACAAAATCACCCTGAACCATGATTTGATTGAGGCCTAATCTCTCAGACCGGTTGAGGGTCAGTCCTGTGATGCTCAAAATCATCACAAAGAAAAGTGAAGTATAACCCACCCACCGATGCCAACGCCGGATCGTTTTTTGTGAAATATTATTATTGTTTTTTGGTTGACGAGACATCTTTTTCCAGAACTTTATTATGTAAATACAGGGCCAGACGGCTGGCCTTTTTCATGGCGTTTGTGGACATGGTAGCACCCGATATGCCGTTAATGGGTTTGGACAGGCGCAATTTCTCAGTGAGTTCCGCATCGTTAAATTGATTGCTGTAAGCGGGAAAACGAATTTCCGACCCCCGGCTTTCACGATAAGTCAATACAGTCAGGTCAAGGATCTTACCTGCCTCTATGGTGATGCCTGCTGTGATGGGCATGGTTCTGCCCACCACAGCCAGTATCCACACGGTACGATCCTCATTGCGATAATAGCGATAGCGTAGCGGGAATATCTTCTTGCGCAATATCACTCTTATATCGGGTCTGATATCCTTGGTAATCCAGATGACACCCGGTTTTTCAGGCTTTTTACCGAGGGCTGTTGAAATATAATCTGTCGCTTTTACATAGTTTTCCTCTATTGGCTCTCCCTTGGCCCAAACTGGGAACGGGCAGAGCATTAGCAATGATAACAATATGAATAAAAGTACGCGCATTTTTCCTTTATAGCCTTAATTTTTTTAGAACTGAAGCCCAACACCAAGATTGATACGATTATCTTCACTGGGACTATTGGCAAAATTGTCAATCTGGTAATCAAGTTTCAGTACCACATTCTCATGGGGCCAGTAATTGACACCAAAATTGGTCTGTTTGAATTCACTGTCAACGCTATCGCCGGCTTCATTATCCCATACACTGTAGCGGGCAAAGAAACCAACGCTATGTTCGTTATTCAGGGCAATTTTATAGGATGGTTCCACATACCAGCCCCGTTGTGTGTCCCGGCCGATTAGCTCAGCCTCAACGGCATTGACATTCCATTGAGCGTATAGGGCACGGAAACCGATAGTGGCATTTTCACTCACGGCGCGATTAATATTTGTGTGTATCTCAAACAGGGTGGCAGAGGCATTTTCATCGGCGGTACTGCTTTGGGTGATGTCGTCCTGATATTGGACAGTTGCACCGACTTCCACGCCAGGGATGCCATGCCAGCTTACCCGCGCAGTAAAGGCAGTGTTTTTCCAGGGTGCTTTGCCGACTTTTTGACGGCCACTGCGGATATTATATCCTTTGCCAGTGGTATCCAGACCGGAATGCATCATAAGGTCATAGCTGATGCTTTCATTCAGATCACCGCTCAGCTTGATGCCCGCTTCCCACCATGTGGCGGGGATGATGTTTTTCTCAACATTGTTGCGCTCAACCCCGTAAAATGTTGGTGGCTCATGGGTTTCATTTATGATGCCAACCGGAATTAGTTGCAGGCCTACACCAACTCTGTGATTTTCGGACAGGTCCATTTCCACAAAAGCCTGTTCAATTTCAACTTCACCAACCTTTCCTTCACCAGCGATGGAATGTTCCACTTCAAATTCACTGAAAAACCGGATTTTTTCGGTGAATTCATGGCTGAGGAATACCACGAAACGATGAAGATCAATCTGGTCTGCATCACCACCGTTATAATGTAGTTCCGCATAGCCACCTACTGCGGTTATATTATGACCCGCAGAACCGTCAATGCTTGCGACCTGATCGAGCACGTCACCAGTTGCTTCAATTTTTTCCTGGTTCTCAGCTACCTTGACTGCGGTTTCATTAACTTTTTCATTCGTAATACCAACAATAGCCTCTAGTTTTTTAATTTGCTCCTGTTGTTTCAAGATCATCTGCCACATTTCTTCCTTGCTGGGCAGTTCCTGTGCCAGGGCGCTTGAGGCTGAAAAGGCAAGGGATATAGCCAGAGTAGATACAGTTGCCTTCATAAAGTTTTTAGTCATTTTATTTCCTCAATTTTATCTAGAGTATTGATATTAAACATATTAACTATTGTTATTAATAATCATTATTAATTAAAAGTTGTTGAAACAGCATTTATCAGATATGATTTGCATTATCAATAACAAAAACTTAATAATGCAAAATTAAAATTTAATAACTGAGAATATTTGAGCGAATTTATGGTTGCTTCACACCAAAGAAGAAGGGCTATCAAGCTTATGGCTGCAAGTTTGGCGGCTTGTACAGTGCCACATGCGGCAATGGCAATTGTGTCAAATGAAAAACCCAGTTTGCATCAATGGCATGGTTTTGCTCTTGGGGCAGAGGTATCCTTGCAGCTTTATCATCAAGATAAAAAGGCTGCACAGCGTATCATGCAAAATTCAGTGAAAATCATTCGGGACATGGAAGCATATTTCAGCCTGTACCAACCAAATTCACTTCTTTCCACCTTAAACCGTGACGGTGTTATTTATAACCCGCCCGTTGAGTTTGTTGATTTGTTGCGGATATCCAAACACATCAGCCAAATAACTTCTGGGGCTTTTGATGTCACGGTTCAGCCCTTATGGCAATATTATGCGACACAAAACTATAATCAAAAATGGTCGCCAGATGAAGAATTGCAAATAATCCAGAAACTCATTGGTTATGAGAAATTGTCTATTTCCCCGGAACTAATTTCATTTGATCGTAAAGGCATGGCGGTGACTTTAAACGGTATTGCTCAGGGGTATGTTACGGACCGTGTGTCCGCATATCTGCAGAGCGAGGGTATGATGTCTGTTCTGGTGGATATTGGCGAATATCGGGCGCTGGGACCACAGGCCGATAAATCACCGTGGCGAATTGGATTGGCAGACCCACAGAATTTTGGCGAATTTTCCCATATCCTTGAAATACATCAGGGTGCGGTGGCGACATCTTCTGGTACGGACGACATATTTGATAGTCATGGTGAATTTCATCATTTGTTTGATCCGCAAACTGGAAAGTCTGCTCACCGATATTCATCGGTGACGGTGACAGCTCCCGAAGCTACTATGGCGGATGCCCTGTCCACGGCATTTTGTGCCATGTCCGTTACAACTATTAAAGAATGCCTACATACCCTTCCGCAGGTGAATGTCAGGTTGACCGATCAGGCTGGTACTGTGATAATAGTTTAAACAAATTTTTATGAGTATACGGCTTTATGGCTAGGACGCAAAAAGCAGACAGGGATTTTTCGGTTTATCTGGATAACAGTCGGGCAGGGGATCAAAGGGTCGCGGCATATTTGTTCGAGATACCTTTGCATATGATCGTTGCGGAAAATTCAAGTGATATAGACAGCGCTTTTGTGAAAATACGTCAATATTTGAAGGATGGATATTATGTTGCGGGCTGGATCAGCTATGAAGCTGGACTTTATCTGGAAGGGAAACTTAAACCACGCGCCAGTGACACATATGACATACCTTTTCTCTCCTTTGGCGTATATGAAAACCGCTTGACGATAAATTCCGATGACAATGAGGATCATTGGGAGGAAGCATTCGCCAAGGGTGACTATGGCATCGAAAACCTGAAATTGAATATTTCGCAGGATGATTATAAATCGGCGGTTACCAATATTCACGAATATCTGACCGCAGGGGACATCTATCAAGTTAATTTTACATTGAAGTCTCAGTTTGATTTTTCCGGTTCCGCGACAAGTTATTTTGCTGCTATGAGGACAGCGCAGAAGGTGGAATATGGGGCCTTTATCAAGTCAGATAAATTATCTGTCCTATCTCTCAGTCCCGAGTTGTTCTTTAAAAAAACTGGCCACAGCATTACAACCCGGCCCATGAAAGGCACCTGTGCCCGTGGACGTACGGCGGCAGAAGATCAGCGTAACGTAGACTTTATGCAGAATGATGATAAGAACCGGGCGGAAAATCTTATGATTGTTGATCTGTTACGCAATGACCTTGCCAGAATATCTACCCCGGCATCTGTAAAGCTTAAAAGTCTCTATGATGTAGAGAAATACCGCACACTTTTTCAGATGACGTCTACTATTGAATCTGAAGTTTCAGAGGATGTGGATGTGGTCGGGATGATAAAGGCTTTGTTTCCTTGCGGGTCCGTAACAGGTGCGCCAAAAATTCGGGCGATGGAAATTATATCTGAATTGGAAGAAGAACCCCGGGGAATTTATACCGGGGCTATAGGATTTATGGCCCCTGATGGTGATTGCTGCTTCAGCGTTCCCATCCGTACCATCACCATTGACAATTCAGGGCAGGCAGAAATGGGTATTGGCAGTGCCATTGTGGCTGATTCAGATGTGGACCAGGAATATGAAGAATGCCTGTTGAAAGCCCAATTTGCCACCGGAACTTTCCGGGAATTTGATTTAATAGAGAGCCTGCGCTGGTCTAAAAGTGAAGGTTATTACCTTATGGACCTGCATATGGAAAGGCTAAAATCATCTGCCGGATATTTTGATTTTTCCTATGATGAAAAGACCATATTGGATGATTTAGACTGTCATGCCAAATATCTTGATCCAAGTAAATCTTGGAAAACCCGTTTATTATTATCACGGGCGGGGAAAATTTCGATCACGTCATTTCCCATAGAATGTCATCAAGATCAGGAAATTGGTCTTGTCATGCTTTCAGATAACAATGTGGATAGTCAGAACCCTATGATTTTTCACAAAACCACGGACCGTGTATTATATGATCAGGAATTAAAGAAACATGACTGTTACGATGTGATTTTCGTAAATGAGCATGGCGAGCTTACCGAGGGTGCTTTTAATAATATATTCCTGAAACAAGGCGATACGCTTTATACGCCACCTTTGGCAAGCGGTGTCTTGAACGGTACATTACGACAATCCATGATGAGCGACCCTGCGACCTGTCTGGTGGAGAAATGCCTTACGCCCAGTGATTTGCGCCATTGCTCAAATATATATATGGGCAACAGCGTCAGGGGTTTGGTGGAAGTAACCTTTAAGGCGTTCTCACCACATAACAATTCTGGCCATTCTCTTTGAGTTGTGAACAGAGGGCGCCGGCACCGGCTCTGGTTTCAAACGGACTTAATTGCAGACGGTAATAAATACCCTTCTCTCCAAGGTCGGCAAATTCAATATTCCCATGGCTGCTCTCTATAATAGCTGGAAGCCTGTTTTTTAAGTCCGCCAGTGCTTTTTGCGCAGACCTTTCTGAACGGAAAGAACCAAGCTGTACCCGATAGTTATCCTGCCCTGTCTGAGGGGAGGTGGACGTAGGTATATTCTCATTTGGGGTTTCCTGAATGGCTTGTTCGATTGCCGTTGGTTCTGGTGTGTTCAGTTCCGGGACAGTTGGTATATCCCCATCCTGATGTTTTATCATCAGCCCCACATCGTCCGGCGATAATTGGCGATTAATCATATTTGGAGCAAGAGCTTTGGCCTGAGTAATCTGGTCATTGGTCATGTCATCAGCCATTTTTTCCAGAGAAGTGGTCGCAATTTTTAGACCGTTCTGTGAGGCAAGCATGAGCCAGGCATAGGCTTGAATGTTATTTTTATTGCTTCCTTCACCATTGTAATTCATGGTGCCAACCATAAGCTGTGACCGGGGGTCATTGTTTATGGCTGCTTTTGTCAACCATTTAAGTGCTTCCGTATGATCCGATTCCCCGATACGACCAAAATAATATAATGTCCCCAGGTTGCGTTGGGCGCCAACATGACCTTTTTCAGCGGCCCGCTGGTAATATTCCTTGGCTTTAAAATAATCAGTTTCTGCCCCGCGGCCCATGCGGTGGAGTTGGCCCAGGTTATAAAGAGCGTTTGGGTTGCCTAATGCTGCATAAGGTAGCCATTCGATACGAGCCTGTTTGTAATCCCCTTTTTCGTAGGCATAAACACCATCAGCCACAGTTGCATAGGTAGAGTATGTGGATAAAAACAGACTTCCACATAATATAAAAAATGATAAAAGATGTTTTTTTACAACAGGATTTTTCATCTTTTTCTACTCCTTTTCATCAGGGTTAAATAAGCAAATTTATATGTTCGAATTCTGAATATTGCCCAATATAGTGAAAATTTTATAAATAATCCATTGATTATCAAAGTGTTAGAAAAGAAAAAAGCATTATGACTTTACTATTTCTTAAGACCTGTTGGGCATAATTGCATCGTTGAAATGGTGTCTATAGATTTTAAAGTTGGGTACTAGAACAAATTTTGTAAATTGGATAGGGTTGAAATATATGCGTGTATTAGCATTTACCTCACAAAAAGGTGGATCGGGCAAAACAACGCTTAGTGGTCATATTGCCGTACAAGCCGAATTGTCTGGTGCGGGGCCTGTTGTGCTGGTTGATACAGATCCACAAGGTAGCCTGACAGAATGGTGGAATGAACGTGAGGCCCCGACACCGGCCTTCGCGCAGACTAATATTTCGCGGCTACTGACAGATCTGGATGAACTTAGATTACAAGGCTTTAAGCTGGCCGTCATTGACACACCGCCAGCGATTACTTTGGCAATTCAGAGCGTTATTGCTGTTGCGGATTTGATTGTTATTCCCACAAGACCCAGCCCTCATGATTTGCGGGCAGCTGGGGGTACCGTTGAACTGGCGGATAGAACAGATAAACCCTTCATGTTTGTGGTTAATGGGGCAACACCACGTGCACGAATTACTTCAGATGCTGCAATTGCCCTCTCTCAACATGGGACAGTGGCACCGATTACCCTTCACCACAGGACTGAATATGCCTCATCAATGATTGATGGCAGAACCGTTATGGAAGTGAACCCTAATGGTAAATCAGCTGTCGAAATTGAAGACCTTTGGGATTATATCAATGATCGGCTGGAAAAGAATTTCAGAAGAACAGTATTCCAGCATCAGGCAAGTCAGGTAAAAAGTTCAAATCAGCGCGGTGGTTTTGGTCGCAGACAAGTACAGGTTTAATAGTTATGAAAAATGATAAAAATGTAAAACAGGTTTCCAGATTAACAGGCGCCTTACTCGCTAGAAAAGGTAAGGCCTCGCCATCCCCGGAATCATCATCAATGAATGGTTCGCTGGAAAAGGCAATAATGGCAGCTAAGGAATTGAATTTCCAACAGAATGTGGCTACGCCCAGTGAATATAATAACAATAGTAATATAAAAGAAAAAGCGTCAAAGGGAAAAGTTTCGACCAAAAAATCTAGGCCTGTCAAATCGTCTAATGAGCCTGCAGTTCATAAGCGCATAGCAATGACATTGCGTATGGAAGAAGAAAACCACCTAAAGTTAAGGTTATATTCAGCACATACGCGTAAAAGCTGTCAGGTAATTCTCAGTGAAGCTCTGGACCTATATCTTGCCGAAAACAACGATAAAGTTCCTTTGCTGAAAATAGCATCTCAAAATATATAGGGTGTGCCTGTTTAACCGGAGCCCTATGGAATGGAGTGTAAGATGATAAAGATTGATAAGAGTGAAACAATGAAATTACCACGTAAAAAACACGGTTCAACTATGGGTAAAATACTGGCTTCCGTTGCGATGCCACTTTTTCTCGTTGCCTGTTCCAGTGGGTCTGATTATCAGACGACAAGCTATGAGCCTGTAAACAGCAAAACTGTACAATCGGTGGGAACGCAGGGCCGCGCTTCCGAAAGCAGCTTTGTTGCGCTGGCAAATGAAATGGTCGCAGAAGGGGACCATAATGCGGCAATACCCCTGTATCGCCGGGCCATGAAATATCATCCTTTTGCTTCTGCACCCTTGGTCGGACTAGGTGATAGCTTACGGGCCGTTGGTCAATATCAGCAGGCAGAGAAGGCCTATCAGTCTGCGTTATCCCGTGATGAACAGAATTTGCGTGCGCTAAGGGGGCTGGGCAAAACCTATATCGCTCTCAATCGTCCGGCAATGGCTGTACCCATGCTTCATGATGCGATTTCTATAAATTCCCGTGATGTGGAATCTATTACAAGTCTGGCTCTTGCTCTCGAATTACAAGGGAACCCAAGGGCGGCGATGGAAGTCTATAAGGATGGTCTAAATGTTGATCCAGATAATCTGAAATTGTTGAATAACTACGGATTATCACTGGCATTGCAATCTCGTCATGATCAAGCCATTGAAACATTGAAGCAGGCAGCACAGCATAGGGATGCCGGGGCAACCCATAGGCAAAATCTTGCTATGGCATATGCTCTTGCCGGTAATGAAGTGATGTCTTCACGTCTGCTTTCTATTGATAATGGGCCAGATTTGGCTAATGAAAACCTCGGATATTTCCGAATTTTGGCTAGTCTTTCTTCTGGCGATCGGTTTGATGCCGTTGTGCGTCAGTCCACCAGCCCGAAGACGGATGTAATTGAAGTAGCCAATGAAGTTTATACAGATGATAGCCGGGTCAAGAGTGTAACAGTTGCCCGTTTGGTGGAAGTGCCACCAGAGCCGATTGCTGTTGTTGAGCCGGAACCTGAGCCCGTAGTAGAAGATATTCCGCCATTGTTGGGCCCACAGGGATGGGCGTTACAAATAGCAGCCTATCGTAATAAATCTGAATTGATGCCCGGTTGGGAAAAATTGAAAAAGAAATATTCTGACATTATTGGTGATCTGGAACCAAGGCGTTCCGAAATTGACCTAGGGGATGCCAAATATGAAGGTGGACCACATGGGTTTTATTATCGCCTGAATGCCGGTCCTCTGACTAGTCTGGAAGAAGCGCAAGTAGCCTGCCGGGAAATCAGAGAACAGGGAACTGATTGTTGGGTTCGTATTCCGGAGGTTGCCGAAGGTACCGTTTCTGATGAAGATACAGAGAAGGCAGAAAAATTCCGCCGCAAGGTTTATTCCGACAAAACAGATGCAAAACCGGATGATGGTGCCTAATCAGATACAAAGCAATATTAAAGGGGCTGATCCAAATGCTGGATCAGCCCCTTTTTTATAGATTAGCTCTGGTTAAGCTGCGTGGCTTGACTGGGAAGGTGATGTCAGTATGGCATATATGGCATCCCCGCCTTCGGACCCGCGCAATTTTTCGCAAATAGCCTTATCTCTCAGCGTTCGGGAAACTTTTGCCAAGGCCTTCAGGTGATCGGCACCAGCTGTTTCCGGTACGAGCAGCAGAAAGATAAGATCAACGGGTTGATCATCCAGAGATTCAAAATCAACGGCCTGATCAAGTCGGGCAAAAAGGCCATAGGGCCGATCCAGATTGGAAAATTTCCCGTGGGGTATAGCAACGCCGTGCCCCACACCGGTTGTCCCCAGTCTTTCTCTTTCCAGCAGTACATCCAGAATGTCATGATGCGCTTGCGGAATGATCTTCTCTGCGTAATTAGCCAGTTCCTGCAAGGTTTGTTTCTTGCTGGATGCTTTTAGATCCGGAACTATTGCGTTCAGATCTATCAGGTCAGTAATTTCCATACGACAGTTTTCTGTTGTTAATCCACTTTTGGGTCTATCCAACCGATATTGCCATCGGTACGGCGATAGACCACATTTAATCCGCCATGAGAGCTGTTGCGGAACATCAGGGTCTGTAATTCACCTAGGTCCAGTCTCATTACCGCATCACTTACGGATACTTCCGGAATATCAAGTTGCATTTCGGCTATGATCGCTGGCTGAAGATGTTCGTCGGGTTCATCCGTCGCTTCGGCTTCGGCTTCAAAAACATTATATTGTGCGGGTATTGTTTCCTGACCGTTTGAACGGCTTTTGTGGTGATTGGTTAGCCGTCTTTTATAGCGGCGCAATCTTTTTTCAAGCTTTTCGGCTGCGGAATCAAAGGCAGCATATACATCTACTTCTTCCGCTGAGGTTTGCAAATATACCCCATGTCCCAAATGCACATTGCAATCTGCACGATGGAGATGGGCATTTTTCGACATCGTTACAGTTCCGTCGATTGAATCAATAGTATTCTCAAAATATTTATCAACAATTCCGTCGATATGGCCTTCAACATATGACTTCATACTGTCGCCAATGTCCATTTGTCTTCCTGTAACGATTATTTTCATTTTGGATCTAACCATTCTCAAATAGCTTTTATTAATGAAAGCCTGAACAATAAAAAATACATAGATTGTATTAAATATTGTCCAAAGGCGGGGAACTTAGTGTCTGACTTTACATTTGTCAAGTATTCACAAACTTCCGCTGTATAAAAAAATATGAAATAGTCAATATCATACCATCCTATTTTGCTGATTTCACAGGAAACGCTATTTGATTTTTTCCTGTGTTGTCTTTTTTAAAATGCAGCATTCTTAATTCTCCTCCGTTGTATGGAAGAGGGAATATTTAAAGCCTCTCTATATTTGGCGACAGTTCTTCTTGCAATATCAATACCTTCCGATTTCAGAATATTGACCAGTTTGTCGTCAGAGAGAATTTTTTTCGGTTCTTCGTCATCAATCAGAGCCTGAATCGTATATTTAACAGATTCAGATGAGTGGCTCTCGCCGCCTTCTACTGATGCGATGGCGGTGGTGAAGAAATATTTCATTTCAAAAATGCCACGATTGGTTGCTATGAATTTATTGGAGGTCACGCGACTCACTGTACTTTCATGCATCTCAATGGCATCGGCTATTGTTTTCAAATTAAGGGGCTTGAGGTGTTTAATGCCCTCATTAAAGAAATTTTCCTGATGTTTAACCAGTTCAGTTGAAACCGCTAAGATTGTTCTGGCCCTTTGGTCCAGGGCCTTGACCAGCCAACTGGCAGAGGCCGCACATTCGGCAAGATAATCCTTGTCTTTCTTGTCTTTGGCATGACTTTTAATTTCTGTGAGATAATTGTTATTAAACAGTACCTTCGGCAGGGTTTCATTGTTTAATTCAACGATCCAGTTCCCCTTGGGGGTCTTGCGTATGAAGACGTCCGGGATAACGGCCTGAGTAATGTTTGTACTGAAGGCGAGGCCGGGCTTGGGATTGAGGGACTGTATTTCCTCGATCATATCCTTCAGGTCTTCGGTGTCAATTTTACAGAGCCTCAATAGTGCCGGATAATCACGATTTGCCAGACGGTCCAGGTTATCCAGAAGTATTTCCATGGCCGGATCAAGACGGTCATTATTTATCTGTTGAATTTTGAGACATTCTTTTAAGTCACGGGCGAAAACACCGACCGGCTCCAGAGTTTGAGCAATGCCAATGATCCGTTCTATTTCATCGACGTCGCAGCCAAATCTTTCGGCAATTAATTCACAGCTTTCAGATAGATATCCGGACTCATCCAGCATTCCTATTAAAAACCGAATAATAATTTTGTCGTTGGCTTGCTCAGACAGCAGGTTTAATTGTTCCAGCAAATGGTCGCTTAAAGAAATATTATCTGTTAGTCGAAGATCCATCGCAAAGTCTGAGTGATCAAAGCTACCGCCACCGCCCATCATCGATTTTGAACTCAGGCCCAGATCATTGCTGGATGCAGAAGTAGGAACAGCATCAATTACACAGTCATTGTTAAAGTCATTATCAAAATTTGTATCCAGTGCCGCTTCAGAATTCAGGTTCTCAGCCCCAGGATTATTTAGGTAATCATCGGAAGTGGCAGTAGGTTTAACTTCCGATGTTTCACCAGCGGTATTTTGAGCGTTCTCTTTGTTTTGTTCGGCTGTTCTAGCATCGGATTGGTTATTATCACTCAATTCTAACAGCGGGTTTTTTTCAATTTCCTGATTTACGAAATCCACAAGATCAATATTAGAATATTGCAGCAACTTGATAGCTTGCTGCAACTGGGGTGTCATGACCAGTGATTGCGATAGTTTTAATTCAATTCGTGGCGAAAGTGCCATAATTATCTTACCCCGCTTTATAAGCTAAAGCTGTCTCCTAAGTATACACGACGAACGTCTTCATTTGCGACTATTTCTTCCGGCGTTCCTGACATTAGCACCTGTCCGTCGTGAATTATGTATGCTCTGTCAATGATTTCAAGGGTTTCTCGGACATTATGATCGGTAATTAAAACGCCAATCCCACGGTCCTTAAGATGCGAAACCAGATTACGTATGTCAGAAATCGCTATGGGATCGATTCCCGCGAAAGGCTCATCCAATAAGATGAACCCGGGTCGGGTTGCCAGAGCACGGGCGATTTCAACGCGTCTGCGTTCCCCACCAGACAAGGCAAGGGCCGATGCATGTCGGATATGGGTTATGGAAAATTCAGTTAACAGACTTTCCAGCATTTCTTCTTTTGTTTTTCTATCCGGTTCACTAATTTCAAGAACAGCCCAGATATTTTCTTCCACTGTCATGCCCCTAAATATGGATGCTTCCTGTGGCAGGTAACCTATGCCAAGCCTTGCCCGCCGATACATGGGAAGACAAGTAATGTCATGACCATCCAGTAATATTCGCCCTGCATCGGGCTCAATTAAACCGATCATGGAATAAAATGTTGTAGTCTTGCCGGCACCATTTGGACCTAACAAGCCAACGACCTCCCCTTTTTCCACAGAGAGGCTAACGCCTTTCAGGACCGGACGTTTGCTAAAATTTTTTTCTACGGCGTCAATAACCAGTCCATTGCTCAATTGAGGGACAGTGGTGGTGACGTTTTCCTGTAGTGGTGATATTTGCTTTGGGGTCATATCTTCTTTTATCGTATAAATGTTAACAGACTGCTGTGATTATTTGACCTTTTGCCGGATTATTTTTCCGGTAGTGTAAATTGCCCTTTCACACGGTTTTTATCCTTAGGGTCGCCATCAATGGTGATCAGGCCGGTATCAAGGTTATAAACAAGTCTTTTGCCGTTAATTTCGCCATCTTCTCTTTTCAAAACTACCTTACCGCCCAGTGTGATAATTTTGTCGGTAAAATCATAAATGCCCCAAGTTGCGTTTATGGTTTCCGTCAGGGTGGTTAATTTAACACTGCCAGAGGCATCAATACGGTTGATAGAGGATTTCTCATTTTTCCCTTTTTGGTAAAAAACTGTAATACGGTCTGAATTCAGGGTTAGATCTTTTTGACTTACCAGGACATTGCCAACAAAAATAACAATGTCTTTACGTAAATTTGCTTCCAATTCATCGGCACTTATGCTGACATCTTTACTAACATCGACGGGTGCTTTTGTATCAAGCTTGGTCTCAGCCGTTGCTGTAACTTGTGCTTCAGCCCAGTAAACAGGGAGTATCATTCCGATAGCTAAAACTAAAGCGACTAATTCTTTATTGCTATATTTACTAATACCCAAAATATTGTTTCCTTTAGGTTTTATTGTTTTTTATCACTATTAGATTCTGGTGAATCTATTTGTTTATCCGGGTCGAAATGCAGAATTACATTATTTTTAAGGCGGATAATTTCCTGATCCACATCCACATGAAATTTATCAGCACTAAAGGTTCCAAAAGGTATAGTACCGTTCACACCATCTTCTCCGGTGGCAACTTTCTCATTTATAAGAAACAAGGTCTGTGCTGTTTTTAGATTAAAGTCATTTTCCGTCGTAATTGTTACGGAACCATCCAATGTAACCTCTTGCGCTTTGGCATCTAACATACCGTTTGTGGCTTGAATTTCAATGCCGCTTCCATTGCTCATTTTCATATCAGCAATAAGGTTTTTCAGGTAATAGTCCTTGTCGTCATTGCTTTTACGGAATGCCATTTCTGCGGAAATATTGACAGGATTATTATTTTTATCAATTCCGACATAGCGCGGTTTGACCAATTTGGCATTTTCATCTCGCTCATCCAGACGGTCGATGGCAAGTGTAAAACTGCCTTCCTTGCTGTTGAGCACGGGCCACAGGACCAACGCAACAAATACGATCACCGTAAAAATTGGCATGATTTTTTTTAACAGGGCTATCCGGTCAATTTCACTCTGCATCTGCCGATAGGTGACGGTTGTCATCGGTAGCAGGCTATTAAGATGTTCAGATGTTTCAGTGTGTGGTTTAAATGTTCTGTTTACGGTCACAGAAAAGTCCTGTTATGTATTACTTCATTAGGGTTGTTATATTCAGTTAGTTATATTGGGCTATGAAAATGGCAAAATAAAGAAAACTAAATATCCCTCTCTATAAATGTAGTATTTTATCGGCATTTGTTCAAGGGTATTGGCTTAACATAATATTTCATATTATTTACGCTACATCAGTGCAATAGACTAATTACTATATGATAATAAAGGGTTTGGCAGTAACCGGGGAAAAATTCCACATACTATGGTGACTATTAAGCATTTAGTAAGCTCTGAAATTATACTATAAAATAGTATAACGAATATGAATGAACTACAATATATGGGTGTTATGCCAACATTTCTTTGATTTTAGTATAGTCTTTATGTTATCTGATAAGGCATTAGATAAAAACCTTTAAAATAAGTAGTAACGAGTACAGTAATGTTTAAAAAATATTTTTATATAATATTATTTTTTGTTTCATTTGGTTTTCCTGGAACGGCCAATAGTACCGTCGTTATCGATAAAGTCTTTGGTGATACGCAATGGGGTATCATTCAGTTTGACCATTTTGGGGGCGATCTGACCATTGATATTTTCGCTGATGGTTTCACTGGGGGGCCTTTGGGCATTGGTATTGATGACCCTTACTTAACACTGCGCTTGGATGACGGATCGCCATTATCGTCTTTTACCGGGTCGTTGATAGCCGTGAATGATGATTCTAATCCGGCAGAAAGCATCGATGAATCAACAAGTTGGCTGGACTCTCTACTCGTCTTACCTAACCTGTCTGAGAATTCTTATCTTTTGGCAATAGGTCAATGCTGTCTGATATTCACCAATACAGGAGAAGCCAGCGGCGTATTTGGGTTCAATCAGGATTTTCAGATTACATTTTCCACCGATGTTTTTATAACCGCGCTCAATGGTGTTTCAGTTGTTCCAGAAGGTAATCAATCCAGAGCTATTGATGTCGTTGAACCGGCTTCTCTGGCAATTTTTGGACTTGGTCTGTTTGGTTTAGGCTTTTCGCGGAAACGTCGACCATAATTTCTATGTAATCAGATAAAATTTAAGCGGCCATTTTTTGGCCGTTTTTTTATTCAAATTTCAATTAGTATCATTATTATTTTTTGATGTTATGATCATTTAGAAGCAATTGGGAGATTATATGATGTTTAAAAAAATTATTTTAATCATTGCACTAACTATCGTACCGCTTTCAGCGATGGCAAAATCCAAAGAAAAGAAAAGAGCCGAAATTCTTGAAATGCGGACGGAGGTTCTGGCGCAGCTCTATGAAAATAATCCTGAAACGAAATCAATGATCAAGGAAGCAGAAGGTTACGCGGTCTTTAACAATGGTGGCGTTAATCTTATTTTTCTTTCTGCGGGTAGCGGCAAGGGCGTAGCTCATGACAATAAAACCGGAAAAAATACTTTTATGAGAATGGCTACTGGTGGTGTCGGCATTGGTCTTGGCATAAAAGACTATCGGGCGGTTATGATTTTTCATGATCGTTCCGCATTTGATACCTTTGTTGATAAAGGCTGGGATTTTTCCGGCCAAGCCGATGCCGCAGCAAAGACGGATGATGAAGGCGGTGAAGTTAGTGGTTCGGGAACCGCTGTTGGTGGCGTGACACTTTATCAGATGACCAAAAAAGGCCTAGCCCTGCAAGCCACTTTGCAGGGAACCAAATACTGGAAAAACAAAAAACTGAACAAGTGAGGTTCTTTTGTGAGTGAAAGCCATAATTTATTGATTGATGATTATATTGTCTTTTATTTTATAAATCCATAATGCAAAAGAGTGAAAAATATAAGGAGGGACACAAAAAATGTTATTGCTTGATGAAAATAATTTGATTGTACAAATAACTAAAAAACGGGGAAGATTAGCCGAATATCTTATAAGCTTATTTGTATTGTTCATAATATTATCAATTGCAAATATCAATGTTTCCCATGCCAAAGTATACGCAGTTTCTGTTGCTGAATATTTCTCAACACCGGCGAATAAGGGAGAATATGAAACGGCTACGGTTACAGTGGATATTGATCCGGCAAATACAACATGGATCGCATGGAATAATATCCCAGAACCCCAGATGGCTCTCACAGGGCATGAGGGAAAAGTGTTTTTTGGTCAGGGCAGAGTTGTCTTTGGTGGTCATATTATTGTTACTGTAACAAATCCTGACAATGAAACGTTATCTGCCATGCTGGATTATAATAATGATGACGGTATTTCATCAGGCGTACAGAATGTTATCTATGGCGAAGCGGCCACAACGCCGGACGCTTATCGCTATAATCTTGAAGAAGGCCCCAAGGGGGGTAGAATTTTTGATGAGAGTGGGCCTCTAAATAGTATTTTCACAGTTGCAGGAACCTATAGCTTTAAATTCTCATTCCAAAATGATGGCGGGGAAGGCTCCCACCCGAATACTTACCTTCTATGGGAATCACCAACAGCATACGAGCTGACCGTTAATCAGGACCAATCTGCTGTTTCTGAAGCCGATGAAGCAACTTCATTAGGTCTTATAGGTTATGGCGCGATAGGCTTTGGCCTGTTGGGGCTTGGCTTGTTATGGCGGCGTTTTGGCTAAAGTAATATTCGCCGTACGGTTTGATAACCTACAGGTGAGCTTGTAAGCTTAGGAAAATTATGACGAATGGTAATAGTTGGCGAACGTCAGTTCAGGAATATCTGCATCCCCGTGTAGTAGGCGTGTTTTTTATGGGGGTTTCCAGTGGATTTCCCCTTACCCTGCTTTTGTCGTCTCTGGGTTTCTGGTTGATTGATGAGGGGGTATCAAAGTCAACTATTGGTCTTTTGACCCTGTCCCTATTTCCCTATTTTCTGAAGTTTATCTGGGCTCCGGCCTTGGATAGTCTTCATATTCCCTTTTTGCACAGGCTGTTTGGCCGTCGCCGTTCCTGGCTCATTCTTATTCAGATAGGGTTGGGCCTGGCTATTATTGGATTGGCATTCACGTCACCGGCAGAAGCCCCGTTGGTTTTTGGTCTGATGGCCTTGATGGTTTGTTTCATGAGCGCCAGTCAGGATCTGGTAATAGATGCTTATCGTATTGAAATTCTTGACCCTGAAGAAATGCCAGCGGGAGCTGCGATGACCCAGTTTGGCTATCGGGTTGGTAATTTGATAGCCGGGGTCGGCACCCTGAAACTTGCTGATTGGTATGGCTGGGATATTGCATATCTGAGTATGCCATTGTTGATGCTTTTTGGATTAATTCCCGTTCTGATTTTTGGGGAACCCCTGCTTCGAGGTAAACATCTTTTGGAAAAAGAAATTAATGTTGTCAGAGGATGGGTGTCTGAAGATGGTAAGGCCTCCGAAACTTACCGCAGGATTGTTGAAAATATTTATATGACGGTGATCGTGCCTTTCAAGGAATTTATTCAGCGTCCGGGCTGGTGGGTAATTTTGCTGTTTATCCTGTTGCTAAAGGTGGGTGATAGTACGGCGGCAGTAATGACCGCGCCCCTGATCGGCGATTTAGGCTTTTCCAAGGATGAAATTATTTGGGCCAATAAAACCGTGGGCTTTATAGCGGTTCTGGTTGGGGCATTCTGTGGCGGGGTGCTGTTAAACCGCCTTGGAACCTATAGGGGGCTGATGGTTGCCGCTATTTTAATGATGGTTACTAATCTTAGCTTTGCCCTGCTCGCGGAAACTGGTCGCAACGTTGATCTGCTTATTTTTACTATTGGTTTTGAAAATTTTGCCACGGGTATGGGTGGCACTATCGCCATTGCCTATCTGTCCGGGCTTTGCAATCTGGCCTATACGGTGACTCAATATGCATTATTATCCTCTTTTGCATCGGTTGGACGCTTGATGGTTGGCGCGCCGTCCGGCTTTATGCAGGAATTTATGGGGTATACAGATTTCTTCCTGCTGACCACCATAATGGCCTTGCCGGGAATTATTTTGCTGGTGGTCATGAAACGGCTGGGTTATGTCAGCGACAAGCTAACATTTTCGGACGATGAGCTTAAGGATTGAGGCAAATCTATTATGCCGCCATGACATTTTAAAGCCATGTTGCTCGAGAAGAAACATTATGTTCTTTTCATTGAAAAAGTTAATCTGTCCGGGCAATGCTGTGGGTTTATGGTAAAATCTATTTACTGGCGTTGACAAATACCACTGATTATTGGTTTTTAGTTGCGCAAATTTTTCCTGAAAATATCCATTCAAGTCTTCTATGTAGGGGAGGGTCATGTCTGATATTTCGGAAATATTCTCGAATGGGACAGGTTGAGAAAAACTTTCGTTTCTTACACCCACAGCCGTGCGCCGTTCAAATTTACAAAAGGGGCAGGTGAAGTCCTGAGCCGAGGGTATGTTGGGTATTTTCGCACCGCATATGGGGCAAGTAATTGAAGGGGAAGCCATATATTTCTAATTCTCTTAGATAAAATTTTTGTTACTCTTATAGGTTAGGCTTGAACCTATGTTAAGATGATTTATAAGAATTAGAATATTTCAGTATCATATGAAGATAGGACATATGAACATAAAATCAGATCAAGTAACAGATCCCCTTATTCTTAAAGTCGGATCGATAGAAGTACGTATAGCAACGTCAGAAGCTGAATTACGCGCAGCACAAAAGCTCCGCTATAAGGTTTTCTATGAAGAGATGCAGGCCCAGCCCAGCCCGGCGATGGCAGAGCAAAGCCGCGACTTTGATGATTTTGACCTGATATGTGATCAGCTTTTGGCATTTGATACTACAAAAAGTGGCGATGATGCTGTTATTGCTACTTACCGCCTGCTCAGAGAGGAAAAGATCGACAGTATCCATGATTTTTATTCCTTTCAGGAATTTGACCTGAGCAATATGGATAATGATTATTTCCGAAAACTCATGGCAGGCCGCCAATTGCTGGAACTGGGTCGCAGCTGTGTTCGTGAGGAATATCGGTCCAATAATATCATCCATCTGATGTGGCGTTCTATCGTCCGTTATATCGTTCGTCATGATGTGGGGTGCATGTTTGGCTGTGCAAGTCTGGCTGGTGTTATTCAGGGTGATCTGGAGTTGCCCTTATCATATTTGCATCATAAATATAAAACACCTGATGCATTTAATATTCCCGCCCTGCCGGAACGCTTTCAGAAAATGGACTATTTTAAGGGTGATGCTCTGGATAAAATAAAGGCTAAACGGCAATTGGCACCCCTTGTTCGCGGCTATGCCAGACTGGGTTGCTATATTGGTGATGGTGCGGTGATCGATGAGCAGTTTAATACCACGGATGTTTTAATTCTGTTGCTGACGGATAGGCTAAGAGAAACAACACCCCAGCTTTTTGAAGGTACCTGAAAAAGAGGTGAGGCCCCATGTATCGACATATGATTTTAGCGGGTCTGACATTATTGGCTGTTGGGAGCATGTTGTATATTGGTCCTGTTTCCCAAGATTTGGAATATCATAATTTTGCAGATCAGCTTACCCTATGGGCCATACCAAATTTCTTTAATGTAGCCAGTAATATACCTTTTATCTTCATCGGCCTATGGGCTTATAAAAGATATCCGACGAAATTAGCGTATCAGTCCTATAAACGCCCTTATCTTGTTCTTTCCGTTGGTGTGATATTAACCGCTTTTGGGTCTGGCTGGTATCATCTGTTCCCTTCAAATAATACCCTTGTCTGGGACCGTTTACCCATGACGATAGCTTTCATGTCATTTTTCAGCCTGATAATTCGTGATTATGTATCCGGAAAATGGGGGCAAAAGATTCTTATTCCGGCATTATTGTTCGGTGGGTTCAGTATCCTTTACTGGTATTTGACAGAGCAAATGGGGGCAGGGGATTTGCGGCCTTACGGCTTGGTTCAATTCCTGCCCATGCTGCTCATACCGTTCATCTTTGTTTTATATAAGCCCAGATATAGCAGCCGTTTCGATCTGTTTCTGGGGCTATTATTTTATCTGGCGGCCAAAGGGACAGAATATTTTGACGCGGCTATTTATAATGCTTTGGGTCAAAACCTTAGTGGTCATTCCCTGAAACATCTGTTGGCGGCTGTTGGCTCTTTTTATATCCTTAAAATGTTTCTCATGTCTTCAAAAGATTCACATTATGAGCCGCCAGCGCGGCAAGATTAATTATCTCGGATGCATAAGACCCCATGGGGATGACCTGCACGGAATGGGTAAGCCCGACCAGCATGGGGCCAATTACGGTACCACCGCCCAATTCCCTGATCATTTTGGTTGAAATATGAGCGGAATGCATGCCCGGCATGATCAATACATTTGCGGGACCAGATAAGCGGCAGAAGGGATAGGCTTTCATAATTTCCGGATTGAGGGCCACGCCCGCGTGCATTTCGCCCTCATATTCAAAATCAACTTTTTGCCGGTCCAGAACGCTCACCGCCTCACGGGATGTCTTGGCTAATATGCCCCCAACCGGATTACCAAAATTGGTATAGGACATAAAGGCGACCCGTGGTTCAATGCCGAAATGACGAACGGCCTTAGCGGCATGTATGGCTATTTCTGCCGTTTCTTCTGAGGTTGGCATTTCATTGATGGCGGTATCGGCTATAAAAATTGTACGGTCTTCCTTGACCACAATGGATAAGCCAATGGCCTTGCAATCGGGAAGGGGGTCGATCACTTTCATAATGCTTTCTAACGCGGCGGCATAATGGCGGTTATGTCCGGTGACGAGAGCATCCGCGTCACCAAAAGCCAGCATACAGGCCCCGAATACATTACGGTCTGACCGAACAAGGCGCAGGCAGTCCCGGAAAAGAAAACCCTTGCGCTGCAATTTTTCATAGAGGAATTGGGCGTATTTTTCGCTTTTATTGCTGGTACGCCCATGGTGGATTTCCAGATCATCATTGCGGTCATGGCCGATATGTTCCAGATGATCGCGGATTTTATCTTCATAACCGATCAATACCGCATGACCATATCCATTCTGTTCAAAGCCTAAAGCCGCGCGGAGGACGGTTTCTTCATCCGCTTCCGTAAAGACCACCCGTTTCGGATCTGTGTCGAGCTGGTCATAAATCATCTGTAGCGTGCCGGTCGTGGGGTTTAAGCGTGCGGCCAACTCTTTACGATAGGCATTCATATCAATGATCGGGCTTTTGGCTACCCCGCTTTTGATGGCGGCCTCTGCGACAGCGGGTGAGATAGCGCTGATCAGGCGTGGATCAAAGGGGGCGGGGATGACATAGTCCGGACCGTATTTGGGATGCCCGCCACTATAGGCCGCTGCCACTTCATCGGGCACATCTTCCCGGGCAAGTTCCGCAATGGCGAGGGCAGCGGCAATTTTCATTTCATCGTTGATGGTGGTGGCACGCACATCCAATGCTCCTCTGAATATATAGGGAAAGCCCAAAACATTATTGACCTGATTGGGATAATCAGACCGTCCGGTGGCAACGATAGCATCAGAACGGACTGTATTCACGTCCTCAGGGGTTATTTCCGGGTCCGGATTAGCCATGGCGAAGATAATCGGTTTGTCGGCCATATTCAGGACCATATCCTGTGTAACAGCATCTTTGACAGAAAGGCCCAGGAAAATATCTGCACCCACTAAGGCTTCTTCCAGGGTACGGTGAGGCGTATCTACCGCATGGGCCGATTTCCATTGGTTCATGCCTTCCTGTCGGTCCTGATAGATCACGCCCTTGCTGTCGCACATGATGACATTGGTATGGGGGACGCCCATTGCCTTGACCAATTCAGTACAGGCTATGGCGGCAGCTCCTGCACCATTGACAACGATTTTAACGGTTTTTATGTCGCGCCCAGTGATATCAATGGCATTGATGATACCTGCCGCTGTAATGATGGCGGTTCCATGTTGGTCATCATGAAAAACCGGAATATCCATTTTCTCACGCAGGGTTTGTTCGATGATGAAACATTCCGGTGCCTTGATATCCTCAAGATTGATGCCGCCAAAAGTGGGGCCAAGTAACTTCACACAGTTGATAAATTCATCCACATCCTGTGTATCCACCTCAAGATCAATGCCGTCCACATCGGCAAAACGCTTGAACAGGACAGCTTTCCCTTCCATCACAGGTTTTGAGGCCAATGCGCCAAGGTTACCAAGACCTAGGATCGCCGATCCATTGGTAATGATGGCCACAAGATTACCCTTGGCCGTATAATCATAAGCCATGCCCGGATGATCTGCGATGGCAAGAACCGGGGCAGCCACACCGGGGGAATATGCCAGTGACAGGTCACGCTGTGTTGTCATGGATTTGGTTGCAACTATTTCCAGTTTTCCGGGACGCCCTGCCGCATGATAATGGAGTGCTTCTTTATCACCAAAATCATTTTTCCTGTCACTCATGACGATAGTCCTTTTGTCTTTTTATTACTCTTTACAGCTCTGGAAAAATTGCTTTCCCGCTGCGGAACAGATAAAGTGTACTCAAGATAGTGCCTAAAAATAGCATCATAGATTGCATATAATATTACCTAATTGCTATATATATTGTAATTATATTAAATGTAAACATTAAAAAACTTTATTAATATTATAAAAATTGAATAATTAATGACAGATATCCTGATAACATCTGAAAAAACCAAAAAAAAACCTAAACCTGATTCTGTGGTGACGCCGATGATGGTGCAATTTCTTGAACTAAAGAAACAGCATCAGGAATATCTACTGTTTTATCGCATGGGTGATTTTTACGAGTTGTTTTTTGATGATGCGGTCAAGGCGTCGACGGCTTTGGATATTACCCTTACCAAGCGCGGCAAACATGGTGGCAATGATATTCCCATGTGCGGTGTACCGGTCCATGCAGCAGAAACCTATCTCTCCCGCTTGATAAAAAAAGGCTTCAAAGTCGCCGTATGTGAACAGATGGAAAATCCGGCAGAAGCAAAAAAACGGGGTAGCAAGTCCGTTGTAAAGCGGGATGTAGTTCGCCTTGTAACACCAGGAACCATCACCGAAGAAAATCTTCTCAATGCTCGGCAAAATAACTTTTTGGCTGCCCTGGCCCGCTCACAGGATATACTTGCATTGGCGTGGTTAGATATATCCACCGGCGATTTCTTTGTCAGCACGGTTACGCCAGCAAATCTTGACGCGGAATTGTCACGACTTCAGGCCGGTGAGTTGATCCTGTCGGAACAGGTTCTTACCAGTGAAGAACTGGGCGATGCGCTGGAGGATTGGCAGGATATCCTGAGCCTTGTGGAAAGCCGTAGCTTTGATAGTGCGGGAGCCGAAAGGACACTGAAAGAATTATATGGCGTGAAAGTGCTGGAGGGACTGGGAAGTTTCAACCGGGCCGAATTATCGGCTTGTGGGGCTTTGGTGACTTATTTGCATGATACCCAAAAGGGTAAGTTGCCCAAGTTAGCCCGTCCCGTTCCGGTTAGTGAAGATTGTGTCATGATGATTGACGGGGCAACCCGACGCAACCTGGAACTCACTCACACTCTGGCTGGTGCGAAGAAGGGAAGTTTACTTAGTACCATTGACCGGACCATGACCGGGGCAGGGGCACGCTTGATGAACGGTCGCCTGAATGCGCCCCTGATGGATGCGAGGATTATTAACAGGCGGCTTGATCTGGTGTCTCATTTTCATGAACATGAGGCTTTTCGCCGTAAAATCAGGGAACTATTGAAACGGTGCCCCGATCTGGAACGGGCCATGTCGCGCCTTTCCGTTGGACGGGGGGGGCCGCGTGATCTTGCGGCGGTGCGGGATGGGTTAGTTCAGGCGGCGGATATCAAGTTCAATTTTCAAAGCCGCAAAGGGGATTTGGTATCACTACCTGAAGATATTGAACTTATCCTTAAAAATCTTGGAACACATCAGGAAACCATTGATTTGCTACAGAAGGCTCTGTCGGAAGAACTTCCCGTTATTATTCGGGACGGTAATTTTATTGCCAAGGGCTATCATGCGGCCCTTGATGAGTTTCGTATATTGTCTAGTGAGAGCAAACGCCTTATCATGGCACTGGAAGCCAAATATCGTGAGATATCCGAAATAAATGGATTAAAGGTCAAATATAACAATGTATTAGGATATTTCATTGAAGTTACTGCCCTTCATGCGGATAAGCTGATGACCCCACCTTTGAATGAGGCGTTTATCCATCGCCAGACCTTGGCCAATGTGGTTCGTTTTAACAGTACAGAGCTTGCACATCTTGCGGGTAAAATCGGGCAGGCAGCAGATCGCGCCTTGGCACTGGAACATGAAATTTATGCGGAACTGGTCGGGGACGTAATCCTGAAATGGCAGGAAATAAGCCTTGCCTCTCAAAGTCTGGCACAACTGGATGTAGCGACAGCCTTGGCAGAACTGGCAGCAGAGAAAAACTTTGCTCGACCTTTGGTAGATGAAAGCTTGGCATTTGACGTAGAAAATGGTCGTCATCCTGTAGTTGAAGCCGCCATGGAAAAGACAAATACAGATCATTTTGTCGCCAATGACTGTGACTTGGGTCCAGGCAACCGCTTATGGCTGATCACGGGTCCTAATATGGCGGGTAAAAGCACTTTTCTGCGCCAGAATGCCTTAATTGCATTGATGGCACAAATGGGCAGTTTCGTGCCTGCAAAATCCGCACATCTGGGGATTGTGGATCGTTTGTTCAGCCGGGTGGGGGCATCTGATGATCTGGCGCGGGGCCGATCTACTTTTATGGTTGAAATGGTTGAAACGGCGGCAATCCTGAACCAGTCAACGGCAAGGTCATTGGTGATTTTAGACGAAATTGGTCGGGGGACGGCGACTTATGATGGCTTGTCCATTGCCTGGGCGGCGGTTGAGCATATTCATGAAGTGAATAAATGCCGGGCCTTATTTGCAACCCACTATCATGAGATGACGGCATTATCGACAAAGCTTGATGATCTGGCACTGCATTTTATGAAGGTCAAGGACTGGAAGGGTGAAATTATCTTCCTGCATGAGGTAGCGGCGGGGTCGGCAGATCGTTCTTACGGTATTCAGGTTGCCAAGCTTGCCGGACTGCCAAAAGTTGTTGTGGAAAGGGCAGCCCAAGTGTTGCATAGCCTTGAACAGGATGGACAGGGTGCCGCAAAGGGGCAGAATATAGACAGTCTTGCCGATGATTTGCCATTATTCTCTGCTATGCAGAAAACAGTGGAACAGGGCCATGGAGATGAAGACAATCCGTCGGTGAAAATTGCATCGGCATTATCAAAAATTCACCCCGATGAACTGACTCCCAGAGAAGCCATGGATGTGCTTTATAAATTGAAGAAGCTGCAACAGAATGAATAAAATAAAAAAACATCGGCAGATATTTAATCGCAAGAAATTCACGGCAAGGCTTGAAATTCTTCAACAAGAAATGTCTTTGTCTAATATTCGGCCTGCCATGCTGGAACTTTTCAAGGAATTTTATAATATTGGGTTTGATGAAATTAAACGGCGTTGTGAAGAAGGGGAAAATGGTGAAAAACTGACTAATACTCAGAGCTTCCTGACCGATGAAATAATCGTGCAACTCTATAAAGTGACCACAGAATATATTCTTCCCGTGCAGAACCGTACCTTAAGTGAACGATTAAGTCTGGTGGCTATTGGTGGTTATGGTCGTGCAGATATGGCCCCCTATTCAGATGTGGATCTATTGTTTTTGCTGCCTTACAAACAAACTCCTTGGGGTGAGCAGGTTGTAGAATATATGCTCTACATGCTGTGGGATATTGGTCTAAAGGTGGGGCATGCGGTGAGAACTGTGACAGAATGCATTCGCCTGTCAAAGCAAGATTTGACCATACGTACGTCACTTCTGGAATCCAGATATATCTGCGCTGATAAAGAGCTCTATGAGGAATTTATTGAACGCTATGATACACAGGTCATTTCCGGGACAGGGCCTGAATTTGTCGAGGAGAAATTGGCGGAACGTGACGCGCGTCATATTAAACTGGGCAAGAGCCGTTATGTTGTTGAGCCAAATATCAAAGAAGGTAAGGGTGGGCTGCGTGACCTGCAGACTCTCTATTGGATATCTAAATATATATATGGCGTGCATAGTGTGTCACAGGTGGTGGAAAAGGGCGTTTTTTCAAAGAGTGATTATCGACAGTTTCAAAAGGCTTATAATTTCCTGACCACGGTACGCTGCCATCTGCATTATGTTTCAGGCCGGGCAGAAGAACGCATATCTTTTGGTGTGCAGAAGATCTTGGCAGTGCGACTTGGCTATGTGGGGCGCGCTGGATTGTCCGATGTCGAACGCTTCATGAAGCATTTCTTTCTGACTGCGAAAACCGTTGGCGACCTTACCCGGATTTATTGTGCTTACCTAGAAGATAAACATAAACGTAAACCGCGCCTCAGAATGCCAAAATTTGGACTTCGTAGTAGAAAAATAGGTATTTTCCCGGTTGAAGGCAGCCGTATATCCTTGACCACGTCCAAGGATTTAAAGGATGATCCGGTAAATATTATTCGGATATTTCATGTGGCCCAACATCATAATCTGGATATTCATCCCCGTGCTATGCGCCGGGTACGCCATAATCTGGACCTGATAACTAAAGACCTGCGGAATAATCCGGAGGCTAACAGGCTGTTTCTGGATATACTGAGCTATGACAAGGGGCCGGGCTTTATATTACGGCTGATGAATGAGGCAGGCGTATTTGGTAAATTTGTCCCTGATTTTGGCCGGGTGGTCGCCCAGATGCAATTTGACATGTATCATGTCTATACCGTTGATGAGCACACCATACGGGCTATTGAACTATTGTCCGAATTAGAACAGGGCAGGTTGGCTGCGGAACATCCCCTATCCAACGAAATAGTCCATAAACTACTCTCAAGAGAGGTGCTGTATGTGGCGGTTATGCTCCATGACATTGCCAAGGGCCGAAAAGGTGACCATTCGGTTTTGGGAGAGAAGATAGCGCAGAAAATATGCCCGAGACTGGGGTTAACCTCGGCGCAGACTGAAACGGTATCATGGTTGGTGCGACATCACCTCCTTATGACCCATGTGGCTTTTAAACGTGATCTGAGTGATGCGAAAACCATTGCTGATTTTTCTAAAATTATCCAAAGCCCGGAACGCTTACGCCTATTGCTTATCCTAACTGTGGTCGATATTCGGGCGGTTGGGCCTAAAATCTGGAACGGATGGAAGGGACAGCTGTTGCGGGAACTTTATTATCAGGCAGAAGAATATCTTCTGGGCGGACATATAGAAGGCGGCAATAAAAGCCGCATTGGGGCCGTGCAGGATAGGCTTCGTAGTACACTTACTGATTGGTCTGATGATATGTTCTCCGCTTATTGTGAACGTTTTTACGAGCCTTACTGGTTGGCCCTTAATGATGAAAATCAGGCGCGAAATGCTCGTATGATAACCATGTCTGACCAGCAGCATGAAAAGCTGACCATTAATATTCATGTGGATGAATTTCAGAGCATTTCAGAGATGACCATCTATGCTCAGGATCACCCGGGTCTTTTTGCGCAGGTGACCGGTGCCATTGCGGTTTGCGGTGCCTCTATTCAGGATGCCAAGGTCTTTACTACCAAGGATGGTATGGCACTGGATACTTTCTGGATACAGGAGGCAGATGGAGGGCTGTTCAAAGACACACACAAGCTTGACCGGCTTAAAAGAACTATCGAGGGAATGCTGTCTGGAAAATTATTGCCAAGGAAAGAGTTGGCGGCACTTAGTAGCCGTACCCGTAAAACAGATGCCTTCAGCATTGAGCCTCGGGTATTGATCGACAATAAGGCCAGTAATCGTTACACGGTCATTGAGTTGAATGGTCTAGATCGTCCGGGCTTTCTTTATTTGCTGTCACAGGCATTGATGGATTTGAAATTATCCATCGGCAGCGCACATATTGCCACCTTTGGTGAACGGGCGGTTACGGTGTTTTTTATCTGTGATTTATTTGGTCATAAAGTGCATAATGAAAAGAAATTAAAGCAGATCAGGGAAAAACTGATGGAGGCTCTATTGGCAGGAATCAAGCCAACGCTGGAGAAAAAGAAAAAAACAAGACAGGCAAGTAACTAATATGTCACTTGGAAAAGCCGTTGCAATTTTTAGCAGTTTTACATTTATAAGCCGAATTCTTGGGTTTATTCGGGATATTCTGTCTGCGTCTATCCTTGGGGCCGGGATTGTGGCCGACTGTTTCTTTGTTGCTCTGAAGCTACCCAATTTTTTCCGCCGTCTTTTCGCTGAAGGGGCGTTTAGCGCGTCTTTCGTGCCGGTATTTACTGCAACCCTGACCCAGGGCGGGAAAGAAGAGGCGCTCAGCTTTGCCGAGACAGCCTTTTCCAGTTTGATTGTGGTGCTTTTGATTCTGGTTGCTCTTATGGAGATATTTGCACCGGGCGTAATTTATATATTGGCGGGGGGGTTTAGTGATGATGAGGCCAAATTTCAGTTGGCCATCGTCCTGACTCGCATCACATTTCCCTTCCTTTTGTTTATCAGTCTGGTCTCCTTACTGGGTGGTATATTGAATGCGCTGGGAAAATTTTCGGAAACCGCAGCGACACCTATTATCCTTAATTTATGTATGATTTCGGCACTGATCTTCTTTTCAGGCCAATTTGAAACCGCTGCACATTCGCTGGCTTTGGCGGTATCGGTTGCGGGTTTCATTCAACTGGTATGGTTATATCTGGCCTGTCGGCGTGTTGGCTATAAAGTCAGAATTGTCATGCCGCATATGACACCCAAAGTAAAAGAGATGCTTATTATCATGATGCCAGCGGCTCTGGGCGCGGGCGTGATACAGATCAATCTGATGCTGGATATGATTATTGCATCCCATCTGCCCGACGGGTCCATATCGTTTCTATTTTATGCAGATAGATTGAATCAGTTGCCTATCGGGGTAATCGGGGTGGCCCTTGGCACGGTTTTATTGCCGTTGCTGGCGCGTAATATTGCCGAGGGTGATGAGAAACAGGTAAGCTACAATCAGAATAGGGCCATAGAACTGGGTCTGTTTTTAACCATTCCGGCGGCGGTAGCTTTTATGATTGTTCCCTATCAGCTTATTCATGTTTTGTTTGAACGGGGAGCCTTTACGGAAAGTGATAGTTGGCAGACAGCCTATGCGCTTACGGCCTATGCGGCGGGACTTCCGGCTTACGTTTTGGCAAAAATATTCAGTCCCGGCTATTTTGCGCGGAAAGATACCAGAACGCCAGTGAAGTTTGCCATGGTGGCTCTGGTGGTCAATATCACTTTAAATCTGATCTTGATGCAGTATTTTGCCCATGTGGGGTTGGCAATGGCAACGGCCATATCGGCCTGGCTCAATGTGGCGATGCTATCAGGGGGGCTTGTCCGGCGGGGGCATTTCAAATTTGATAATACGGTGTTGATACGTATAGGCAAATATTTGATGGCAAGTGCCGTTATGGGCGGTGTGATATGGGTTGCTTCAGGATATGTAACAGGCATGATCGCCAGCCATATGGGTGTAAAAATAGCGGGTCTTTTAATAGTCGTCACTGCCGGTGTTGGCAGTTATCTGGTGATGGTGTTCATTACGGGGGCTGTTAAACCAGATGAACTAAGGGGCTTGTTCAGCAGGAAAAAAAACGGATAAATTAGTGTCCAAATTCTCACTTAGTCCGGTTAGCAGTATTTGTAAGGCAGAAAAGCCTTCATGAGATTTCAGGCTGTTTTCATCCATATATAATGCGCGGCTGAATTCTAGCTGGAGCGTATTTCTATTATCTTCCGGCCTGCCATAATGCCGGGTATTATAACCACCCGCATAGGGCACATTAAAGTCAACTCTCAGGCCATGATTTTTGAAATAATTTGCCACATGTTGAGATAATAGCGCGTGGCAACTGCTGTCGTAACAATTCCCAATGATCAGGTCGGGTTGTTTTGTATTTGAAAGCCTAGGGTCTATGAATTCATAGGAGGGCATGGAGTGACAATCCAGCATGATGTAAAACCCAAATTTCTTGTGAAGTTGATTGAGCAGATTGGTCAAGGCTTTGTGAACCGGGTTATAAACTTGCTTCAGTCTGTGATCAATTTCTGAGAAGGGTAATTTATCTTGATAAATTTTCTGTCCGTTATAGGCGTTCCGTGAAAAAATTCCAAAGCCCCGGCCAACTTTACTTGTTTTTTTAAAATTGATATTATGTTTTGAATCCTGAAACATATCGGAGTCTATTTCCCGGGCAGAACGGTTTGTATCTACATAAATTCGGGCAAAATGATTGATGAAATTAGTTGCGCCGAAAAGTGGCGTTTCACTAATCAATTGATCCACTAACATATCACTTGAGTAATGAAGGATAGCGGGGTCAATGGATATCTGTTTGAGAAAATCTTCAGGCAAGTAAGTACCACTATGCGGGCTGTTAAACACTACGCCGTTTTGGTTGGATTCTGGTTGGAATACTGAATATGGTTGTATCATAGTTATGTGTTTACGACCTTGAGTATTTACCTCGATCAATTTATGATCATATAGATGTATTTATGGTGTAAGTTTAACTTAAAAAAAATTAAGAAACAGAAAAATATATGAATTCTTTATTGAATAATTAATACCTGATGCGTTATTAAAAAATATAGGATAGGGTAACAACCCTAATATTAAACTTATTATATAGGGTATAGCCTGTGCCGCGTATTTTGCTCGCTGAAGATGATGATACAATGAGAGGTTTTTTGACCAGATCTCTTGAGAAAGCTGGGTATCAGGTTGTCTCAGTAGGTTTGGGAACAGATGCATTACCCCTGCTTGCCGGAGGTGGATTTGATTTGCTGCTAACGGATATCGTTATGCCTGGGATGGATGGCATTGAATTGGCCCGCCGAGCAACAAATATGCAAGCTAATTTAAATGTTATGTTTATTACTGGATTTGCCGCTGTTGCCATGGATAAGGCAAAAGATCGCCCAGCAAATTCTAAAGTATTGCAAAAACCCTTCCACCTTAAAGATATGGTTGATGAGGTTGATAGGTTGTTCAGTGAAGTTGTCTAAATCATTGATCTAAATAATATTATTTTAAAATTTATGTTAAAATCAATACTCTTTGTATTCCAGTTGCTTTCAGTTTTTCAATCCCGTGAGGCATAATACTGTGAATAAAATGACCATATTACTCATCGAAGATACCATTCCATTAGCCGAAGTATATATGGAGTATTTGCATGAGGAAAATGCTGAAATTATCCATGTTACAACGGGTGATGCTGCTTTTGCATATCTTGGAGAAAACAGCCCGCATATTATATTACTTGATATGAATCTGCCCGATGTGGATGGCATGGATATCCTGAAATATGTTGCGGATATTGGGGTGAATTGCTGTGTGATCGTTATAACGGGTTATGGTTCTGTATCCCGTGTGGTGGAAGCCATGCGGTTGGGCGCATTTGAATATCTTCAGAAACCTTTTGACCAGGGGCGGCTTGTTCTTACCGTTCGCAACGCCATGGAACGCATGTATCTGCGTCAGATGGTAGATACTTACAAAAGTCAATATGGCATTACCGAATATCACAATATGCTGGGTAGCTCGCAAGTGATGCAGACGGTATATGATACCATTGAAAATGTTGCCTCAAGCTCAGCCACAGTCTTTATTACAGGGGAAAGCGGTACAGGTAAGGAACTTTGTGCTCAGGCCATTCATGACATCAGTACGCGCGGACATAAGGAAATGGTGATTTTAAACTGTAGTGCTATTCCAAAGGATCTTATGGAAAGCGAAATATTCGGTCATGTTAAAGGGGCCTTTACCGGTGCTATAGCGGATCGGGAAGGGGCAGCACAAAGGGCAGATGGCGGAACTCTGTTTCTGGATGAAATAGCCGAAATGGACATAAATCTTCAGGCAAAATTACTCAGACTGATCCAGTCCGGAACATACCAACGGGTTGGAAATGCAAAAACTTGTAGGGTAGATATAAGGTATATATGTGCGACAAACCGCGATCCGCTTAAAATGGTGGAAGAGGGGCTGTTCCGTGAAGATTTATATTATCGATTGAATGTTATTCCGTTAAAATTGCCGTCTTTACGGGAACGGGGACGGGATAAGCTGGAAATTGCTTTGAATTTCCTAAGAAAATTTTCTGAAGAAGAAAATAAGAACTTCAAGAATTATGCCACGCAGGTAGAGGATGTTATCTTAAGACACCCCTGGCCCGGAAATATTCGCCAATTGCAGAATGTTATTCGCAATGTTGTAGTTCTGAACGAAGGTGAAGTCGTAGAAATAGATATGTTACCAAATGATTTCCTGGATAGTATTGTCGAAGATGATGGACGTAATGGCACATCAGTTAATGACAATGATATTTCAGAAATTGAAGTGGATAAAAAACTAGGCGTTCAGAACATTCGCCCCTTGTGGGAAACAGAAAAGAAAGTGATAGAAGAGGCCATTGAAATTTGTGAGGGAAATATATCTCGTGCAGCGGCCTATCTGGATATCAATCCGTCGACGATTTATCGAAAATTACAGTCTTGGTCAAAAGAAGAAGAAAAGGAATTGAATTAATATGTCTGATGAGCATAACGCAGACCTAACCCTTCCCCAGACTAAGTATTTAAAAAATTACAAATCACCAGATTTTCAAATTGAACGCGTTGAACTTGATTTTGACCTGCGGGATGGTGTGACTCATGTCACGGCTAGGTCAACGGTTAAACGTATGGCATCGGGAGATCAGGCGTTAAAACTAGACGGACAAAATATGACCCTGAATTCCGTTTGTGTTGATGGGGTAAAATTAACAAATGATCAGTATGAAATTTCCGAAAATAACTTGATAATTCACCACGTCCCTGACCAGTTTGAGCTTGTCATCCAAAACGATATTGACCCGGGCAGCAATACCGCGTTGGAAGGGCTTTACATCTCCAAGGGGATGTATTGCACCCAATGTGAGGCTGAAGGTTTTCGTAGAATCACCTATTTCCTTGATCAGCCGGATGTAATGGCCACCTTTCGGGTGCGCATAGAGGCCGACAAATTAGCTTTTCCCATATTGCTGTCCAATGGCAATAAAACGGATGAAGGTGAAACAACAACAGCCGGGCGGCATTTTACGGTTTGGGATGACCCGTTTCCAAAACCAAGTTACCTTTTCGCGCTGGTTGCCGGTGATCTGCAATGTCTGGAGGATCAGTTCATCACCAAGTCTGGGTCTCAGGTAACATTACGTATTTTTGTTGATCAGGCAGATCTTGATAAATGCCCTCACGCTATGGAAAGCCTGAAGAAAGCTTTTCTTTGGGATGAACAGGTTTACGGTCTGGAATACGATCTTGAGATTTTTAATATCGTGGCCGTCAGTCATTTCAATATGGGGGCCATGGAGAATAAGAGCCTTAATATCTTCAATACAAAATGTGTTTTGGCCAAACCAGAAACGGCAACAGATGGCGATTTTTCTGCCGTGGAGGCCGTAGTTGCCCATGAATATTTCCATAACTGGACCGGGAATCGGGTAACCTGCCGCGATTGGTTCCAACTTTCCCTCAAAGAAGGCCTGACCGTATTCCGGGATCAGGAATTCTCCGCTGATATGGGGTCGAGGGCGGTCAAGCGTATCGAAGATGTGCGTATCCTGCGTCAACACCAATTCGCTGAAGACAGTGGCCCTATGGCTCATTCTGTGCGCCCCGACAGCTATATGGAAATCAATAATTTCTATACGGTGACGGTTTATGAAAAGGGGGCAGAGGTTATTCGCATGATTCATACCCTATTGGGCGCGGAAAATTACCGCAAAGGCATGGACCTTTATTTTAAACGCCATGACGGGCAGGCGGTGACCTGTGATGATTTTGTGGCCGCCATGGAAGAGGCGTCCGGCGTAGATCTCAAGCATTTTCGCCTGTGGTATTCTCAGGCAGGTACCCCGGCAGTTACTTTGTCACATCGTTATGACAAAGACGCCCAGATAATGGTTTTGAATTTCTGCCAATCCATTGCTGATACGGCGGGACAGACGGATAAAAAGCCCATGCATATTCCCATAGCGGTTGGTCTGGTGGGCAGCGATGGTAAGGATATTCCCCTTCAGCTAGATGGGGAAAATGCTCCCCAAGAAAACAAGATGGATGATAATGGCACCAGAATGCTTGACCTGACGAAAGCAAAGCAGAGTTTCACTTTTGTTGGTGTGAAAGAAAATGCCGTGCCGTCTGTTCTGAGAGGGTTTTCAGCGCCTGTGAAATTGAAAAGTGATCTGAGTCGTGAAGATCGCCTGTTTCTGCTCGCCCATGACAGTGACAGCTTTAACCGATGGGAAGCGGGGCAGAATATTGCAGTTGGTATTATTATGGGTTTAGTGGATGATATTAATGCTGGCGAAGGTTTATCCCTTGATGAAGATTTCTCTGCCGCAGTGGGTCGGGTGCTTGGCGACATTGATCTTGACCGGGCATTTTTGGCAGAAATATTAAGTCTTCCGACAGAAGCTATTCTGGGTCAATTTAGATCGCCAGTGGATGTGGATGCCATACATCGGTCAAGAAAATTTGTTATCAGAGCCTTGGCAAAATCTCATCGGAATAAATTCAAAGAGATTTATCATGCTTGTAATACAGATAAACCTTATGCCTTCACACAGGAAGCCGTGGCGGACCGGCGGCTGAAAAACTTGAGCTTGTCATACCTGATGAAATTGGAAGACAAGGAAGTTTATGATCTGTGCAGAGAACAGTTAGATACGGCGAATAACATGACCGATGAGATAGCGGCTTTGTCCCATATAGTGAATAGTGATTTTACGGGACGAGAAGAAACCATCAACAGTTTTTATAATAAATGGCACCATGATGACCTGGTTCTGGATAAATGGTTCTCGGTGCAAAGTGCCGTAAGCAGGCCTGAAACACAGGACAAGGTACGGGAATTGATTTTGCATGAGGACTTTGATCTTGCAACGCCAAACCGGGTACGCTCCGTTGTCGGACCGTTCTGCGGACAGAACTTAACTTGCTTCCATGAGACGTCAGGGCGGGGATATAATTTTTTGGGTGATATGATCGAGAAACTGGACTCTATCAACCCGCAGATAGCATCCCGCCTCGTGCAACCGCTAGGACGTTGGAAATATTATGATGAGGTTCGTCAAAGCCTTATGAAGGCCACATTGGAACGGATATTAATGCTGCCCAATCTGTCAGAAAATGTCTATGAGATCGTGTCGAAAAGTTTGAAGTAAATTTAAAAGTGAACTTGAAAACTGATAACAAGACCGGAACTGCCGATGCTGTTGCCAGATAACTTTATGCGGTATTCAATGGTCAGATCAATATAACTTCTGTAGGCCTCATATTTTGTATCGTTGAAATGGTACCTAAGGTTAACGCCCGGCCCTGCTTCGAAAAGGCTGGCTCGCCGGAAACTGTCCTTTTGCCAACTGACCAGGCTGGTTAGGCGTGGTTGCAGAACCAGCCCTTCTGCGACAGTCATATTATAACCGCTTGTGATTTGTGATGTGAGGAAAATATCCGGGCTGGCAGGGTCAATAAGGGCTGCATCAAAATACAGGCTGTAGCTCCACCATTTTGTCTTATCCTCCCTGTAATCTGTGCCGTGATCCAGGGAATATCCTGCCCGGACCATCCAGTCATTGCGGGCAAAATCGCCCATCCTGACCAAACGCTCCGCCGATAGGACAAGGTTGTGGTTTGAAAATGGTTTCAGGCGCAGTCCCATAGCCGCCTGATAACTATCCGGATTAAATTCAAACCGGTCCTGTTCCATACCGGCCAAAAGGCGGGCATAAATTTGGAATTTTCGACCATTATTAGAACCGACATTTTCCGGTTGATAACTGACCTCTATTCCAGCTTGAGACTGGGTTAGGTCGGCTCCTAATTGTCTGGTGCCAGAGGATTCATCACGGTAAATGACATAGCCATTCACCTCAAAGCGGTTCTCTAACTGTTCCACTTCGCGTCTTAAGGCAAAGGATGCGTTGTCATCGTCAGAATGGTCAATAGCTGCTTCAAACTGCCTTATGGCAAGTGAATTTTGTCCTGTCATTTTATAAGTATATGCCAGTTGCAAACGAATTTTGCGGTTATACGGCGTGATCTTTAAAACTTGTTCAAAATACCGAGTAGCCGTTTCATAATCAGCCGCGTTATAGGCGTCAAAGCCTAGTTTGGCGTTATGTTGCCAATTTGCTTCAGGTGGGTTTTTGCGATGTTTTTGTACTATCGGTACTTTTGTTTGAGGAAGATTTGTTTTTACTTGGTGTTTTACGGGAACTTGAATTTGCTTTATTTTTGGCCGGATTACCTGACTTACAACTAGTTCTGCTTCTGTTTCCTGTATCGCGGGTGTTTTTGGATGAACATAAAACAGTGTTTTTATTTTATCTTTAGGAACTTTCTTTTCTTTCATATTTGCTGTCATCATTATTTCAGCGACAGGCAAATTTATTTTTTCACGGGCGGCCATTTCCAGATATGGATAAGATTGGAAATAAGCCTGCTCCTCTTTGGCATAGTCAGTGAGCATAAAAAACCTGAGCATCAGAGAAAGCCCCCCAAAGATTAGAAATAACAGTAATAGGAATTTAATCCGCGTAGTCATTCTGTGCTTCCTGTAAGTATAGGGCCTCTGATAATTTCTGGTTAGTGATATGGCCTTTCTCTATGAGTATCTGTCCAAGTTTACTGCCACTCTTTTTCTGAATGGTTAGCGCCTCTTGTAAAATATCAGCTGTTAATAGCTTGTTTTGTAAAAGAAATTCCCCCAGTTTCTTGCGGTAAGGTATTAATTGTTTCATATCAGGGAACATATGATCTGTTTTGTCCCATAGGAGCGGGCTATTGAATAATAAATGCCTGCTATAAAGATATATTGCTCTTTGTGAAGCCAGAAAATTTAGTATATTACCCCATAACTGTCGTGGCAGTGACAGCAAAGCAGATACGATGCCATAAACCTGATATGTATAGTAAAGCCTGTGTAGGGCGCGATTGATCAGAAAAAATAGATTTGCCCAGAGGAGATATTCAAGCAGTTCTCCGCGACGTAACAGCGGTGGATAACGGTATCCTTGTGGAAAGAACCATTCAATTAACCAGACAACAAGAATATTGAGCAGAATAAAATAAGCTGCAATAGATAATTGTGCAGTTAAAATGCCTTTTCTGTCTCGATATAAGGCATATTTCATGGCGAGTGAGCCATGCCATTTTTGATTTCGCCAGCCCTGAAAGGCAATCCCCATAAGCCATCGACTTTTTTGTCTTACCACGGCACCGATCTTGTTCGGAAAAAACTCACGGGTTGCGATGATGTCACCGGACCCGGCCTGAAACCGTGCGAAGATCATTTTGAGTTTGTGTTTCTTTAGCCGCAACGCCAGATCATAATCCTCGGTCAAATTTTTAACATCAAACGGGGATACGGTATGGTTTTTGCTGATAGCGCATATTGCCCGACGACTTAGTGCTGTGCCAACACCTGCTGATGGAACATGACCGGTCAGGCTTTCCCGAACAACCATCTCTTTGATATGGTTCTCTGCAAATTCATCCAGATAATGCCCCCCTGTCATGTCATACCATGGCCGCTCAAGGGGGATGACGGGGATCTGTACCATATCCTTGCGCGGGATCAGGTGGTTATATAGCTTTAATTCAAGTGGGTGAATGATGTCTTCCGCATCATGGAGGATCAGTCCGGCAAATTCTAACTTGGTTTTCTGCTCAAATTCATAAATCTCTTGATAAATACAGTTCAGGCAATCGGCTTTACTGGTTGGGCCGACTGATGAGAGAAGTGAGATATGAAGATTAGTATGATTTGGCTGTATTTCTTTTATCTCTGAAATGGTATCGGGGTCATTGGGATAACAGCCGACAAAGATATGGTAATTTTTGTAATTATAGCTGGAAAAGGCATTTTTTAACATGGCCTGGATGACCTGAGCCTCTTGCCATGCGGGAATCATGATAGCAAAATATTGTTCTTCTTTTGTTAGAAGGTCTTCGGCCTGAAAAGGTCGAAATTTTTGGTAGATGAAGAATTTTCGTCTGATTTTAAGGATGATGTAATAGAAATCGACAAAGCTGTCATCAATATTACTCAGCAGGATCATACCGGCCGTGACAAAAAATGACAGTTTCAGGAAAAAAAGATAATTTGTGAAAATATCTAATATAGACGTTCCCCAATTCTTATATTTAGGTCAATTATATATTATCTATGTCAAATAGGCTACCAACGGATAAATTTAATGTTTTTTATTTTGGGTTCTTCCGTCGCCGATAAACGGTAAAGGCAAAGCCCAATCCAAATAAAGCCAACATGGGTGGTGCTGAAATATTGACGATGAAAAGAGTCATTTGATCGGCTGCAGATAGTGCCACACCATTATTAGTCACTGTGATATTGTTATATTCAAACGCGTTCCCGCTATAATCTATGACCAATTCAATGATGTAACTGCCCAATCCGGGAAAATTAGTAGTCCCTAGTGGGAACAACCCACCGTTATTGGCTATGACATTAAATAATTGCAAGTCATTACCAAGTGATACCGTGGTATCGCCATCAAGCTGGAGTTCCCAACTAATATCAAAAAGTTCGTCAAATACAAGTGATCCTATCTCATTTTCGATATCACATAATGATATTGTAGAGATTGAGAAAGGGTTTGGCGCGCATCCATCCAGATTAAAGTCCATACCCAAATAGATGGTCTGATCCGGGCCAGCATCAGCAAAGAGCTGTATAGAGTCAGCAGGCGGATCATCAGCAGGCGGATCATCAGCAGGCGGATCATCAGCAGGGGGATCATCAGCAGGGGGATCATCAGCAGGGGGATCATCAGCAGGCGGATCATCAGCAGGCGGATCATCAGCAGGCGGATCATCGGCAGGGGGATCATCGGCAGGCGGATCATCAGCAGGCGGATCATCAGCAGGGGGATCATCGGCAGGCGGGTCATCAGCAGGGGGATCATCAGCAGGGGGATTTCCTGATGGTAATGAAATCCGACTACCAAAGCCATCAAGATTTTGGGCGTTGGGTCCCAGAGCGGAACGTAAATTTGGATTATTAAAGAACTGGCTAAATATATTTGCAGTAAAATCATTATTGAAAGTACGGCCAGCTGTGTCATACCCGCCAGGAGCTAGGTTTTCCAGCATGGCAAAAAGCTGTTCATTTAACAATTCTTCCATTTCGGTCATATCGACGGGTGACATAATGATGCCAACGATATATGTCTCCAACTTGCTGTCGGACTCAAATCTCATGTTGATTGGTTCGCCACCACTTTTAACTAAAGTGGTTAGCAACCATCCATTGATATCATTTTTTTGCTCGAAACCCAGTTTGATAGGCTCAGTAGCAGAAGCGAATTCCTTATTGCCTTCTTCCCCGGTTAAGCTAACGCCGTTAGACGATAGTTTGGCCCATTGGGGCGAGCCGGTTTTTGCTGTATCTATTACGCGAAGCTGATTACCATTAACGCCAAATCTGTCGCCAAACGGTTGGGAAACAGACACGCCGGAGGGCAAGGGTGCGGTGAACACAAATAGGCGGAAACTTCCTTCTTCCATTTCAGGAATTCCAAAAGCACTGACATTAATAATTCCGTCTTTTAGAAAGTCATTTTCCTTTGAGGCTTCCAATGCCAATAGGCCCGTGCCTTCAATATTTCCGCTTGCGGGCGTAATTCTAATAAAGCCACGGTGGGGAATTTTTTTTGCCGGGCCGAAATCCCAACCAAGATCGCCAAAACTCAAACCAAAGTCAGAAATGGATGAATAGGGGATTGTGTAAGCAGATGTCGCGGCCCTTGCTGCGGCATCAATAACTCTTGCTGCGGCATCTTGTAGGCTGTGGTTATTATTAGCGAGGGCGGAATTGCCGAGTTTACTTAACACCTCTGATGCAAGTTTGGTAATTTTGTCGGACTGTCCAGCTGAACTATCAAAATAATGTTGTAATATTTTTAAGGATTCTTCTGAGCCATCTATGGCTGCATAAACGGCTTCCTCCCGTGTTATTTGTTCTGTTTTCTGGGGAACAATCAGTGATGTATGCGGAAGTTTCTTCGCTGTAGTGCTACCGGAAAAGGCGGGGCCTTGTGGTATCAACGTAGCTTTTTTAGGGATAATATCCCGGGTTGCAAATTTTTGGGGACGGGTTATATTTTTTCCTGTATCTTCAGGACTTGCAACAATAACACCCATTGTGCTGTCAACAGCAGCAACTTCATTCTCAGTCAGAAGATCCACCTGATCCAGTAGTGCTTTTTCAGTAGCACTATTGTCTATGAAATCATTATAACCCCAAATACTTAATGCAAAGGTGCTTACCACAGCCAATAATTTGTATTTTAATCCCATTTACTTTAACTCGTCTTTACTCACTTGCCACAGTTAAAATTTTGCATAAAGTTATTTTAAATAATTGCTTTTCCTATATTGAAACCCAAAGCATTAAAAAGATGATAAGAATCTAGGTTAATAATATGTAAATATCACAATCTAGGTTATATTAATACAACTTGATGTGTGAAATTTTTAAATGATCATAATTTTCTTAGATACTGAGTATTTTGAGACAGGATAATACAAGGCAGACAATGAGTATAGAAGATGTGCTTAAGAATTTACCTGATATGGAGGAAGGATGGGTATGGTTGGCTGGTGCAGGCCCCGGCGATCCGGGCTTATTGTCTCTTTTGACATTAAAAGGCATGCAGCAGGCAGATATTATCGTTTATGACGCCCTGGTAAGTCAGCAGATTTTGGATTTGATTGATAATAAATTGTCGCTGGAGTTTGCAGGAAAAAGGGGGGGCAAGCCCTCTTTGAAACAGGCGGATATATCCGGGCGGCTAATAACCCTTGCAAAAGAGGGAAAGAAAGTTTTAAGGCTGAAGGCGGGCGACCCCTTTGTATTTGGACGGGGAGGGGAAGAAGCCCGCAGTCTGGCAGGGTCGAATATTCCCTTTCGTGTGATACCCGGAATAACAGCTGGTATTGGTGGCCTTGCTTATGCGGGAATTCCCGTAACTGACAGACATACAAATTCTGCGGTAACCTTTCTTACGGGTCATGGTGAGGACGGTGGCTTGTCAAAGGATATTGATTGGGACGCGTTGGCTAAATCTTCGCCTGTTATCGTTGTATATATGGCATTAAGCAGGGTTGAATTAATGTGCCAGCAATTTTTGAACTCAGGGCGCCGACCAGATGAATCAATTGCCATAATAAGTAAGGCCACAACGGCAAAGCAGACTGTATTGGAGACAACCTTAGCCCAGGCCGCAGAGGATGCGGTCAAGGCACAGATAAAGGCGCCGGCGATGATTGTTCTTGGTGAGAACGTTAAATTAAGGGCTGGCCTAGATTGGCTTGGGGCAATGGAAGGAAAAACTCTAACGACAGACTTATCAAATGTTAAACTACAGGGTAAGAAGTTATGAGCTCATATGATCTGATTATGCTCTAGATATATTTATTTAGAAAATATCGGAAACTAATATATACGGTGACCAGAATAATTAAAATGGTATAGAGAATCGTTTTATATGATTCTGAAATAACTCCAAAAAGAAGCCCGGCTTCCCGCTTCATATTTTCTCCCCCTTTTTGACCTAAGCGTTTTTTTGCAGTATCTTGTTCATTTCGCCATGATTCATGATAATTTTTATAATCATTTGCTTCCATATCAAACCCAAGTTGTAATATATTTGCAATTTTTTTCTTGTAGCTGAATATCAGGTCTTTTGAAGTAAAAAATATGGTTCTCAAGAGAGGGTCATTTTTAAAACTATCAAGAAAAGAACCAACGGGCATTTCCATATAGTTGTCGTTCTGGTCATTTTCGAGAAACAATTTGGCGCGTTCTTTTGAGGTATAGGTATAGGAAGTTTCCAAAATTGAAGTCGAGATGGGAAATTGTGTCAGGTTGATTTTTTCAAGTTCATTCGAACTTATTGGCTTATCTTTATTACTGTCGAATGTATCGTGGGTGGAGTATAGCTGACTTATCATAGTCTGCTTATTATCAAACGTTTTTTTTTGGATATTCTGGTAACTTGATAAATTATTATAAATGACAACACTATGATGCATTTCGTAGTTACTTTTCAGGGTATCAGTTGATTTGATAACCACAGCATTGGCATGATCCGCAGGAATGAACCTTCCGGCCAAAAGTATAAATATGGTAAATACGCCCAGTCTCATAATCTATAGAAAACCCTCGACTTTGATAAGGTTACATCTGACTAAAGTAATATATAGGGCGAAAAAGTTAAAGATTTTTATTTTTACGGTTAGCAAGGCCCAGATCCAAGTGAATTAAGGGTGTATTCTTCTATCAGTCCGGTAAGACCTGACTTAATACCCGTACGGTGTTTTCACCCATTATTTTACGAATATCCTTCTCGGAAAAACCCTGTTTTATAAGTTCTTCTGTAATTAGAGCCATACCGCTGGCATCAAAAGGAGATTCAATGGCTCCGTCAAAATCTGAGCCAAGGCACACATGGTCGACACCAACAAGCTCTGCTGTATATTTGATGGCTTTGACGATAGCTTCTGCGCTGAAATCACAAACAGCCACATCCCAGAAACCAATCCCGATGACACCACCTGTCGCGGCAATGCCTTTGATATGGTCATCGCTTAAATTCCGTTGATTATCACAGACGCCACGGACCCCGGTATGGGATGACACAACGGGTGTCGTGGCGAAGGCTAGAATATCATCAATTAGGGCGGGTGAGGCGTGCGCAATATCAATAAGCATGCCACGCTGCTGCATTTCCTGAAAGACCTGCCGGCCAAAATTTGTTAGTCCGCCAAGGCTAACTCCATGGGCTGATCCGCCCAGTTTAGTATCGAAGAAATGAGTCGCAGCCATCATGCGGAATCCGGCATCATACATGACCTTCACATTGGCTATATTCCCTTCTAATATTTGGGCACCTTCAATACCAAGAAAGCCAGCGGATAGTTTCTCGCGCTTAGCGCGGGCCGACATAAAATTAGCAAGCTCGCCTTTGGTTTTGATGATTACAAACTTACCATTGGATTTTTCAGCAAAATCATGGAGTTTTCGGGATTGAAATAATGCCCGTTCCTTTAGGCTGGACAGGCTTTTAAATGGCCAATGTTGCGCCAAGGTAAGTAGGGTAATCTGGTCTGTATCGCCAGTGTTTTTATGGATATTAATGCCCTTGGGAACTTTGCTCACGATGGTAAAGGCCTGAAGCGATAGGTTGCCTTCTTGCATTCGGGGCAGATCAACGAGGCCATAATCATTCTTTTTCAGGAAGTTCCGATTCCAAAGCAGAAAATCCGCATGAAGATCTGCTACAATTAAGCTGTCATGGAGTGTTTGCGCAGCAACAGAAACCTGATAGGGTGCCGGGACTGTAGCCCTATTCATTTTGGCATCCATACGGGAAGCATATAGTGGCAGACCGATATAATATATGACCAGAAGGGCGCCAACTATTATTATGAATACTAACTTGATTTTTCCAGACATCATCTTTCCTCAAATTATATAAATCATACGTTTGAATTAAGTATGCTGGATAATGGCATTTATGGCAATGAAAAGATAATTATCAAGTAAAGTTGATTTTTCATACATTATCCGATACCAGTGACATGCCGTGTCTACCAGTGAGTGTAAGAATGTCTAAAAGTGAAATAAATATAACTCAGGAAAATAATACTGCCGGTATTTCCTTTGCCCTAGGAGCATTCATCCTGTGGGGACTGATGCCAATATTCTTTAAGGAATTATCCCATGTGGAAGCTTCTGAATTTCTTGGACACAGGATGGTCTGGTCATTTGTTTTTCTAATTTTTCTGCTATTTTTCAGGCGGACCTTTCCAATGCTAATTCAGGAAATCATGCAAGCATTTGGCAATATAAAATTGATACTGATGCTATTGTTCTCTGCGGCATTGATCAGTTCTAACTGGCTGGTTTTTATCTGGGCGATAGCTAATGATAATGTTGTGCAAACTAGTCTCGGTTATTTTATCAACCCATTGATGAGCGTGACGCTTGGTATGCTGGTACTGGGGGAAAAATTAAGTAAAATCAAATTATATTCGGTTGGTCTGGCAACTGTTGGGGTGCTTTATTTGATCATAAAAGGGGGGGAGTTTCCCTGGATAGCACTTTATCTGGCCACAAGTTTCGCCCTCTATGGGTTGGTCAGGAAAAAAGTACTGATCGGGGCTATTATGGGTCTGTGGATTGAAATGCTCGTTTTGCTGCCTGCCGCTTTTGGGTATTTGGTTTTTTTAGAACTATCGACACCGCCAGAAATTGCTAGTCATAGCAACTATACTTTGTTCATGCTGGTGATAAGCGGTGCGATCACGACTATTCCCTTGGTTTTATTTGCATCGGCGGCAAGAAGATTGCCCCTATCAACAATAGGATTACTGCAATATGTAGCCCCTTCTATGAGCTTACTGCTCGCGGTATTCCTATGGAATGAGCCTTTTACAATGACTCATGTTATTGCATTTGGGTGCATCTGGGGGGCATTGGCGATTTATTCCATGGACAGTTTCTTACCGTCCCGGGAAAAGATCACAAATGTATGACTATATGTTGATTTGTCTGTGATGTGGTTGCTGAGTATGGTGAATGGGAAACATAGTTCCTCCCTCAGACTTGGCCAGCCTCGCGCTGGCTTTTTTTTTATCTAATTATGGTATGATTGCAAAGACACGGGCCGGAAAACCGGATCCTTGATAAGCTTTGGGCCAACTGGCAATAATCATCGCGCCCGTTTCAGGTAGCTTGTCTAGGTTAGTCATCATTTCAATTTGGTATTTATTTTGGCTAAGAAAATATATTTCCAGTGCAAAATTAAATTTTGAGGCATCAATTCCGGGGTCTGTATCGGGTGTTTCATGTCCGATAGCTGTTATATTCCGCTCTTGGGCAAGATACGCCAATACGTCATGCGACCATCCGGGATAGTGGGAAGTATCGTACTTATCCTTGTTCTGTATTTTTTTCTGATCTGGCCATCTTTTTGACCAGTCCGTGCGCAGGGCGACAAATGATTTCTCAGGGATGGGGCCATTTCGTCTTTCCCAGTCCCTGACATCTGCGAGAGATATTTGATAATCCGGATTGCTTTCAGCTTTTTCATGAATATCAATTACGACGAGAGGTAAAACCATATCATTAACCGGAATGTCATCCAGATATCTTTTACCCTTAATGAAATGAGCCGGGGCATCTACGTGGGTACCCCATTGTCCGGGCAATTGATAAAAATGTATGAGGGCGCCATGCCCCATTGTTCCAACGCCCGGATCATAGTGAAAAAGAGTTTCAATCTGTTGCACTTTCAAGCCCGGCCCATGGGGGATGTTAGGATGAAAACTATGGGTCAGATCAATATATTTTGCGGAGGAAAAATCTTGCTTTCTCTCTGGTGCTATGGAATATCCGATGAATAGGCTTATGGCTAATATGATAATATATATTGGATTTTTAATCATAATAGGTTCCCTTAAATAAAAACCGCCGATGAGACGTATCTCAGCGGCGGCATAAAGAACTATATCATTGGCGTTTATTTACATGCGCCAGGTGATATTCAGGCCGTAAGTCCTGGGCCGGATCACCAATTCTGCCAGCGGGTCCTGATCCGAAGAAATGGCATCCACTATACCACGGGTATCAAACAGGTTGTTGACAAAAAGTTTGGCGCTCCAGGTTTCTGTTTCAATGCCAAGACGGGCATTAAAGTTGCTGTATCCGCCGATATCTTCTGTATGGGGGTTAAAGCCGGCATCACCGTCCCCACGGGGTCGGAACTCGGTTTTGGACTTACCTACCCATGAATAATCAACCCTGAACATCCCGCCGATTTCTTCTGTCACATCAAATGTATATTGTGCAGAGGCATTAAAGGTGAATTCCGGTACGTTGGGTACCCTATCACCTTTACGCCCAGGGAAGACAACTTCAACCACATTGCCCGGTGTGACACCCGGTTGATCTTCGTTCAGTTTAGCGTCGGTATATGCCCCACCCATGGTAATTTCAAGTTGCTCATCCGGGTGCAGTGTTAAATCAGCCTCGATGCCTTTGATACGGGTATCGCCCGCATTGGCAATAAACTGGAATGCGCCTGTTTCATCCTTGCTGACCGACTGCATATCTGACCAGTCAATTTGAAAGATTGATAAATTTAGAACCGCTCTGTTTTCAGCAAAACGTGATTTCAGGCCAAGTTCATAATTCCACAGGCTGTCTGGCTCAAAGTTGCGGGGTATTTGTGCTATTAATGGTATTCCCGCCGAATTCAGACCACCAACCCGGAAACCCTGTGATGCGGTGGCATAAATCATGATATCTTCACTATGTTTGTAGGCAATATTAAATTTTGTTGTCAGCTTGTCATCGCTGGAATCATTGGGAAGAATGGGAGGTCGTTCATCTGACCCAAAACCGAAGAAGGGATGGGTTTCCAGTTCGCTTGATTTCTGGCTTGAATGGAAATAACGTAAGCCAACAGTCGCTGTTAATTTGTCAGACACCTCATAGGAGGCTTCCCCAAAGATCGCTTCCTGATCAATGCTTCCGTCATTGGTACGGCCAAATATGGCTACCCCGCTACCAGTGAAAAAATCATTTTCCGGGTCCCACGCCCCAAGTGCCAGACCTGTATCTGGATCAGATGCGATGACCTGTACTTCAAAATTGGTTCTTTCCTGTTGGATCAAGCCACCAATTACAACCTGTATGGGGCCATCCCAATTCGACGCATAACGAATTTCATTGGACCATACGCGGCGGGATTGAGGTTGATGTGTAATTCCGGCAACAGGCGCGCCAAAGAAGATCAGGATAGGGGTTGAATCAAAATTAAAATTCAGTTCCCGGTCGAACCAGTTGGTGGTTGCTGTAATGGACCCGTGATCCATTTCAAAGTTTGCAGTCAGGCTATATATTTCCCAATCGTCATTCCAATTGTCGCGGGTGAAGGAGGTCGTTTTCAGATCGCCGCCTGGAAAGCTTGTCAAAGCCGGTTCCGCATCAATATGGCCGATGGTACCTTCGGGGGTAATGCGGGAGCCGCCCCCCACTTCTGTACGCTGTATCATTACAGACGCATCGAGAGTGAAATTCTCACTTGCCGCAAGCCGCAGCATTACCCGACCCCCGTATGTTTCTTCATTGTTTATGTCATCTGTACCAAAACGTACGTTATCCACAAAGCCGGAACGGTCCACATTCCATGCCACAACCCTAAGCGCCGCTTTATCTTCAATAAGCGGCAGGTTGACCATGGCGTTTATGTCCCAGTTAAAACCACCACCATCCGTATTACCAAGCGAGCCATCAACATAGGCATCAATGCCCTCTAAATCCGGTTTGTTGGCGATCATTTTAATGGTGCCGGACATTGAACTGGCCCCGTAAAGCGTACCTTGTGGGCCTTTCAATACTTCGATGCGGTCAATATCATACATCTTGATATCCACGTTGCGACCGCCGCCGTCTTCTTTGTTGGAGCCGGTAATTACGGCTTCATCAAAATATACCCCGGTTGTGGACGCGCCGATGGAATTTACCCCGCGCAGGAATATTCTTTTATCGCCTGGTCCCAAATCTTCAAATCGTAATCCCGTTACAGCGATAGCCCAGTCGGCAAAATCCTGAACTCCTCGGTCGTGGAGTGCATCGCCACCGATTGCCTGCATTGCAATAGGCACATCAATCAATGTCTGACTGCCGCGTTTTGATGCCGTTACAAGAATTTCCTCCAGTTCAAATTTCCCGTCTTCATCATCAGCAGCATAGGCGGCAGGCGTAAGGTAAAGCATAGCCGCACAGGAGACACCAGCGATCAATGTATATTTAAGTGCTGTGGTTATATTTTTATGATTTGAAATTTTGGTGTTCATTTTCCTATCCATATATTTTGTATTTGCTAGAAATTTCTGCGCGGGGGCAAGAAATGGCACGAATGGTCACTTTATTTTATTATTTAACAAGTAATATGATATTTCATATGTCATGTCAAATAAAACGCGGCCACAATAGCATTTACTTTAAATATAAAATGATTTCAAAATATTGGGAAGCGTGGCTAATTCTCGTGACTGATTAACGGAGGATTCTGAATTTAAGGGCCTATTTCCAAAATTAAGCGAGAATTTGGATAAATTATATCACTGTGATAAGCTACGCCCTTGGTAAAATATGCTCGTTATTTTTTACCCGTTGGATATTCCACTAAATACAGATGATAACCTTTTTGGGGTCCTGAGGCACGCCATCTTAACGCTTTAGTTTGAGTTTGAGTGGTATAGTGGACGGGCATAAAACCTACCTCCCCGCAGCGTATATTTGTATTTGACCATTCGGTATCCCAGGCAGAAAATTTTGATTGCGTGGCATCTGTGCCATCGACCCATAACAATTTATTGGAACCGCAAAAATACTGCAATCCTATCCAGTAATTCTCAGACAAAAAATTCCGCAATAAAAAATGATGGGTTGGGAGGTCTTTGATTATGGCAAGTCGCCCTTGAGTATTTTTGTATGACCTCTTTTCGGCAAGTATTTTTGCTTCCATCCATCTTGTATGCATACCAGGTGTATTTTGCATTTTAAAAAGTTCAAAATAACTTTTTGATGCTGGGTTATAATAAGGCCCTGCACTTGCTGTACCTTCAAAGTTTGGTGATTTTCGCCCAATTTCAGCGAAGGAAAATACAGACGTAAATAGAATAAGGAATATGCTGTAAAATAGAATTTTTCTCATAAAAATCATGGATTTTCTTTCGTTAATATATTCAAATTATATACGTGATTTATGTTTTTTCAATATTTTAACGCTTATTCTATTGAGCGGTAACTGTTATGTAGGATTGAATTGAATTCTGTTGCGACCCATATGCGACCCAAAATAAAAAAGACCTAACAGTAAATCTGTTAAGTCTTTGAAAGAGATGGCTCCCCGAGCAGGACTCGAACCTGCGACAAATAGATTAACAGGATTTTCAGCCAAATTTTTAAACGCCACATAAAAGCAAAGCATAACTTTAGTTAACATGCTGTTTTTAAAGTATTTTAATGTTATAATAAGTGATAAGAATTTTCAAGAAAAACTCCGCTTTTTAGCAATTATGTAGGTTTTATGTAGGCGAAAAAGAAGTTAGTGCGCTGGGGCGCAGTAAATTTTCGCGGCAGGAATGCTAATTAACACGCATTGGGACTTATTTGATAATCTGATGAAAATTTCGAGTTTATATTGAGGTAAAACAATTCCTGCTTCGTCATTAGTATGTAGGATTGAATTTTCGATCAAAGTTAGTTTTGATAAAGGCGAAACTATTTGGCTAAAATCTATAATATAAAACGCGATGATGAAGTGAATAGGCTCTACCATGAGGTAAAGGGTGATCTGAAACGTTTTTTGCTACAGAGATTAAAAAATGAACAGGATGCAGAGGATGTTCTTCAGGAATGTTTTATCAAATTCAGGGGGTATAAGCCTGAAGAAAACATTGCAAATCCAGAAGGGTTACTGTTTAAAATTGCCTATACTCTGTTGATTGATTCAATTCGAAAAAAGAAAAGTGATCTGGCGCGGGAAAGCTCTTGGGTAAATGAAAATATAACCTATTTATCTGGAGAGCCGATAATGGAAATGCCTCATGCGGACCGCACGTTGGATTCACGAAGGCGAATAAAGGGAATTCTTAGCCTGTTACAAGAATTGTCACCGAAATGCAGGCATGTATTCATGTTGCATAAATTTGAAGGATTGAGCCACAGGCAGGTAGCCGAGCATGTGGGTATTTCAAAAAGTATGGTAGAAAAATATATGATTAGAGCATTGAAAAAAATCAACCATATCCGTGATGATAATAGGTAAGAAAAAATGAAGAGTAAGAAATATGACTATGAACTTTAAGGATGATAAAAAAATGGAGCGTGCCATATACTGGCATGTGAGATTATTATCCGGTGATTTTGGTTCGCAGGAAATGGAAAAATTTCTCAGTTGGCAACAGGCCGATAGGGAGAATGAGGTCTATTTGCATCATGTTGAGGAAAACTGGGCGGTTCTTGAAGTGCATAAAGATAAGATACATGACGCCCTAAATAGTAAAAAACACCATGTCGTGCCAACCATAGGAAATATGCGCTGGGTGGGGGTCGTCGCCGCATCCCTGATAATGATTATGACAACCTTGGTAATTTTTGCACCATTTTTCGAAAAACATACCACCGCCATTGGCGAACAAAAAATAATATATCTGGCGGATGGATCCTCAGTTTTTCTGAATACGAATACGGCCTTAAAGGTTGATATGAGCGACAAGGAACGCACCATTAACCTGATCAAAGGCGAAGCTTATTTTCAGGTTACACCGGACAAACATCGCCCTTTTATGGTCGCCGTTGGTCAGCGGGTCATCCGGGTCGTGGGGACAAAATTCAATATTTACCGCACCGATAATGAAACAACCTTAAGCGTAACGGAAGGCATTGTCGCGATTCTTGAAGGAACAGACGACGACATCATCGAGCAACAGGTTCTTGCGGGAAAACAGATTATCATTAATCAGAAGAATGAGATTCAAAAAACCATTAAGCTCAACCTTAATAATGTAACCGCATGGAAGGAAGGTCAACTGGTCTATGAAGACATTCTCCTTCAGGATTTTATTCGAGATTTGAATCGCTATTATGTGGGTAAAATTATTTTACAGGATAAAGAGCTGGGAAAAATGCGGATTAGTGGTGTGTTCCAGATAGGCGATAGAAATAAAGCAATAAAGGCCGTTGAAAATCTGCTGAACCTGAAAGCTATGCCCTTAACATCAAATAATATCGTGTTGTATAACGGAAAATAAATTGGGTGGCCCGCCAAATAATTAATAATAAGGAGCCATTCACGGGAGAGGAGAATATTGAAAGACAAGTTCTGTGGCAGCGTTGTTGCCTGTATCATTATTATGATATGTCACAGCCTGTCACTGGCTGCGGACAAGCCGGACTATTCTTTAAAGGAACCTCAGCTAGACAAGGCCCTGCTCAGAGTGGGTCAGGATTTCCGCCTGACCATTCTTTTTCAGGCACTTGAAATAAAAGGCCTGAAAGCCGTTGTGATAACATCAAAAAAGAATATTCGCCACGTCCTTGGCAAGCTCCTCGCAGACCATCCTTTCGATTATAAATTCATCAATAGTGACACTTTGGTTATCTTTCGAATTAAGAATAAGAAACCGGTAAAATCCCCAAAAATACTGCATGCGAAAACACCATCCCCACCCAATAACAGTAGCCCTTCAGAAGGTTTTGTTGAAGAAATAGTAATCTCCTCCCGGCGTTGGAACCGTAATTTACAGACGTCTCCTGCATCCGTGGCCCTTTTTACACAGGACTATCTGTCTGCACCTAATGTGGGTAATATGGATCAATTATCATTACAGGCATCAAATGTAACGCTTGATTATACCTCAACACTTAGCGGCAGCAGCAATTCACTGGTGGCCTATATTCGTGGTATTGGGCAATCTGACTTTGCCATTGCTACTGATCCTGGCATCGGCATATATCTTGATGGTATTTATCTTAGCCGCTCCATTGGTTCTGTTATTGATCTTGCCCAATATTCCAGCGTTGAAATATACAAGGGCTCTCATGGCAATTTATTTAGCCGCAATGCCATTGGCGGTACGATTAATATCACCTCTCATAAACCGGGAAAGAATTTTCGCATCAGGGGACAGGTCACAGCCGGTAGTAATGCCCGCAAAGATATCCTGATTAACATGAATATTCCTATTGTATCGGATACGATCTTGGGGAATTTCCTCCTGATCAGTCGTAATAGAGGCGGTTATGGAACCCGCCTTGAATTTGACGGTCTGACCCCCGCCGATCTGGCCTCACTGGAATCTGTTCAGGGAAGTCAGCCCGCATCTTTGGAAATGGGCAATCAGAATGTCGATACCCTTCACGGTAAAGTCGTCTGGGATGCGGGCAATGATGTAGAATTATCCCTGATTACAGATGTGTCAAGATCGCGGGAATTAACACCGGTATCAACGCTGTTGGGGTTTAATGATAATGTCATTGGGCCAGACGGAAATAGCATAGGTAATTTTTATAACCAATGCATTGCGGCGAATGAGGGATCATCCGTATCTCAAGACCTCTGCAGTGACCTTTACGGTGTTAATGTGGATGCAGACCCCACCAATGACCGTACGCCGTTTGATGGCCGTTTCATCACCGATAGCCCCTATGAAAATTTTTCCAGTGGGCCAAACCACTCCAATCATGATATTTTCAGTATAATCGGGACATTGCAATGGCAACTGAATGATAATCTTTTCCTGAAATATATTACTGGTTTCCGGCATACGGAAGCGGAGCTGGGACGGGACGGCGATAAGACACCATTATTGCTTGATCACACATCTTACATTTATGATCATAAACAACATTCACAGGAAATCCAGTTATCGGGCGCGACAAATAATATTCAATGGTATGGCGGTTTTCTTTATTTCTATGAAAAAGCCCGCATGAATACCCATGTCATTATTGGCGGATTACCCCTGATTGATCTGCAGGCTGTGGAAAAAAGCAAAAATATTTCCTATAATTATTTTGGTCATGCTAATATCCCGTTGGCACAGGGGTTAAGCTTTACCGGCGGTTTTCATTTTGCAAATGAGAAAAAAAATCTCCAACTTGATTTTCATGAACTGGAGCTTTTTGCCGTCCGTCAGGGTCTGCCTCTGTCCCAGTTTCCCGATCCCGATGACCTGACATTGTTACGGCCCAACCAACCGGATAAAATCAAATTAACCACCCTGTCGCCCCGCTTTAGCATGGAATATGACAATAATGGTTTCTTCACCTATATTTCAGCAGCAATAAGCACCAAACCCGGCGGGTTTAATTACCGAGCTGTCCAGCCTGCGACGACAATAAACTCTTTTGATCCTGAAAATGCATGGTCTTATGAGGCGGGTATAAAAATCAGTAGCCCTGACAGGCACGCGCTATTTAATTTAGCGGCTTTTTATACTAATTATCAGGACCTTCAACTGGTTTCTCTCGTTGGTGTCACGCCGGAAATTGAAAATGCTGGTAATGCCGTCATTTGGGGAATAGAGTTTGATAGCCGCATTGCCCCGACCGATAGCTTGAATATATCCACATCCTTTGGCTATATTCATACAAAATACACAAAACTCTCAGAAACAAGCCGTATCCAGCCGGGTAATCACTTTCAAAAAACGCCAAAATGGATGTTCAATCTTTCCGCTGATTATACCATGTCCATAAACGATGATTTTTCTTTGTTTTGGAAGGGTAGCTATAGTTTCAAAAGTGATATTTATCACAATGCCACCAACACCGCTTTATTACGCCAACCATCAGTACATCTCGTTAATACCAGCCTGACAGTAGATTTTAATGACAGGAACTGGTCAATTGCTATTGGGGTAAATAATCTGCTTAATGAGGAATATATTATTTCTGGTTTTGACCAGCCCGGTGTTGGTTTTACCGAGGCAACCTTCCCCCGTCCCCGTAACTGGTATTTGTCGTTAACTTTTCACAGATAAAAAAAGGCCCGCCGAAGCGGGCCATAGGGAGAGGTCCCAAAAATAGAATTAGAAATTAATTTTTCCGGATAAATACCATTCTCTTGGCCGGGCAAAGACACCTTCGGTATAGCCAACGCCGGGTTGGAAAAAGCCTGTGACAAGATAAGTTTCGTTGGTCAGGTTTTTGCCGCCAAAAGTTATTGACCATCTATTGTCCGGCCCCTCAAGCGTTACTGAACCATTAATCAGGTCGACAGCTGGTTGCGTAAGAAGGGCGGTATTTTCTGTATTATTATACACGGTGCTTTTATGGGTATAATTCCCCCGAAATACCAGGGCATATCCCTGATCACCCAAATCCGCTGTATAATCAAAACCCAGATTGAATGTGGCCTTTGGCGCATTCACCAGATGGTCACCTATCTGTGAAGGTTTCTCATTATAATTCGCATCCAGCAGGCCAACCGCCGCATTAAAATTCAAAGATTCTGAAACCACTGCCACGAGCTCAAATTCGGCGCCATTTATCCGCGCATTCCCGGCATTGGCTGTGATCGGTGCAACACCTTCCTGAACCGTGACCTGAAGATCGGTATAGCTTGTGGTAAAGAAGGCTGCGTTCAGGCGAACCCGGTTATCCATCAGGCTTGATTTGAAACCAACCTCAAAGGTTGAGGCTTTTTCTTCGTTGAACGGAATTGGCTTCTGATCCGCGATAAATGCTGTCGTCCGTCCGGTAAAGCCACCAGACTTGAAACCCTTGGAGAAAGAGGCATAGGTCATGACATCTTCATTCCATCGGTGAGAAACGCTGACATAGGGTGAGACATTGTTAAAATCTACCTCAGAGGAACCTATCAGAAGAACAAGTGTGCCATCGGGCAATTGAATTTGTGACCCTAATGCATTGGCCGAACCGTGATCCACGTGGGTAGCGACATATTTTTTCTTCTCGTCAGTATACCGCAATCCTACTGTCAGGCTGGTTTGATCCGTAAAATCATAGGTTCCCTGACCAAAGGCTGCCAGGGCACTGTTATCAATATCATTGGCTTCATCTAACAGTACCAAACCATGTAAAAGCGGTACAATAACGCGGTCCCGCCCTTCTTCCTTAAAGTAATAGGCCCCTAATACCCACTTGAATTTTCCATCCAGCGACAGACCGTTCAGTCGAAATTCCTGACTGAACTGATTGTGGGTATAGTCATTTGTATGGGCATCCAGTAAAAATGGAGAATGATCCGGGTCCTGACCAAACAGGGAATCAAGTTCCCGGTAAGCCGTTAATGATTTAAGGCTGATCGTTTCGTTAAGCTGCCAGTCCGCTGTGGCTGAAATCCCCCAAATCTCACTTTTTGAAGCCCCCGGACCACTGGCATAAGTGGAAAAATTATCACCAATGATGAAGCGTTCATCGTAAGGAACAGTACCGGCGGCAAATCCAAACATTTGATGTAAAGCCGCGATATTAGGGGCAAATTCATTTCCTGTTAAGGGGTTTTGAACCCCCGGCGTCGGGGCCGAGAGATCGTCAAGAAACACATCCATCAAAACAAGTGCCGGCGCGGTTTCATCCGACCATGAATAATCCGCGCTCAGTGATAAGGTAAAATCCTCAGATGGCGCAAAGACAACATTCAGGCGGCCAGAACGTTTATTTTCATTTCCGGGCTGCTCGTCGGGGTCCGGCTGGGCGGCGATACCGTCAAAACCTGTTGGCTCATCAAAAAATTTAATGCTTTCTATTGGCCCTTCCAGCTCAGGATGTTCATCAAAATAATCCAGACGTCTTCCATAACCATCCCGCTGTTTGCTGGACAGGGAAAGACTTGCAAAAAGTTTTTCTGACAAGGCCCCACTGATACTGGCGCGAAAGTCACGGCGGCTATCGGTTCCCGTGGTTGCTTCTGCCGTGAAACGAAACTCTTCATCTGGTTTTCGGGATACGATCTGCACCGCGCCACCAATTGTGTTCCGGCCAAACAGAGTACCTTGCGGGCCTCTAAGGACTTCAACCCTTTCCACATCAAGCAAATCAAACAAGCCACCAACAGAACGGGCAACATAAACACCGTCCAGATAAACGCCGACACTGGGGTCAATGGTTAATAGAAAATCTGTTGTACCTATACCACGAAGGTTGATATTTGGCGTGTTGGAACTTCCGTTAATAGGTGAAATGCTGTCAAATTCCATATTGGGAATCAGGTCGCCAATTTCTGCGATATTTGTCATGCCCTGCTTGGAAAGACTGGCCCCCGTATGGGCGGATACCGCGATGGGCACAACCTGCAGGCTTTCTGATCGTTTACGGGCCGTAACAATCACTTCTTCAATTTGAAGGCTTGTGTCTTCTCCGGCGGCAAACCCATTTGTCACGGGTAAGCTTGTCAATATAGTCCCGGCCATGAGCAGGGAAAGTCCTGCTGGACGAAGATTTATAGATACTGATTTTTTGCACATTTTATTCTCCCTTTTATTCTCTCAAATATTTATTTCATTTCTCTTTTCATGGATGTGTAGTTTCTCCTACGGCTTCCATGCCCCCAATAGTTAAAAGACGTAGCCACTCGAAAGTCACCTCACCGTAATTTTTGACCGTAATGGCGGGAGTGAGGTGACTTTCGAGTGGCTACGTCCATTAAGCAGGTGTTTAAAAAAACAAAGGAAAAAAACATGGCCCAAGTCATCAATAGAATTTGCTGTTTCTTCTTTTTAATCGTTAGCACTATTTGGCAAATTCAATCCCTTTATGCGGATGATACAATCTTGATTCCGGGAGATAATTTCTTTCCTGAGGGGATAGCCAGCGATGGCAATGGCGGAATTTATGTGGGGAGCCTGACACAACGAAAAATTCTATATATTAATTTGGAGAGCAAAGATGTATCGGTTTTTGCAGATAAAACTATTCCCGGATTACTGTCGGTTTTTGGCCTATTGGTGGATCAGAAAAAAGGGCTGTTGTATGTTTGTTCCACTGACGCTGGCGTTGCAGATCTTGACGAGGACAAGGTAACAAGTCTGTTTGTTTTTAATATAAAAAATCCAAAGCAGCCTGCCCGCTACCCATTGCCTGATGGCGGCTTCTGTAATGATATAGCTTTGGGACATGATGGTGCGGCCTATGTAACGGACACCAAAAAACCGCGTATATTAATTTTACGCCCTAATGCTTCGGCCCTTGATGTCTGGCTTGAAAATGAAATGTTTGGTGGCGAAGGCATTAATCTTAATGGCCTTGTATGGTCTGATAATAAATTATATGTGGTCAAATCCAATAGTGGGGAGCTTTTTCAGATCAGTCAGAGGGACACCACACAGGGCTTAGCTGTCACAAAAATAAAAACACCTCGGTCACTACAGTTCCCCGATGGTCTTGAGTTATCAAACAATGGTACGCTGTTTGTAGTGGAAGGATCCGGTAATCTCATTGAAATTTCCATAGATGGGGATGAGGGCAATATCAAATTGATTTCAGAAGGGCTTGATGTGCCAACAACCATGGACATCATAGATGGAAGGGCGATAGTTGTTCAGGCTCAGCTAGATCATTTATTTGATCCGGAAAAAGCTGGCAAACCATCCCCTTTCACAATTAAAATAATTTCTTTGAATGAGAGATTTTAAAATTTAATTATCCTCGCAGTATCCGATATTCCGTGTAAGTGACCGTTTGGACTTTCTTCAGTAAAGTGGAGAGCAATCTCTGTGTTTATGCAGTTTGATTTTCAAACTGCATAGGGCTTACGTAGTTCAATGTCGAATGTCGACGTTTGGGATTATAAAATCCATCAATATATTGTCCAATCATATTTTCTGCTTCCTTTCTTGTGGCAAAGCTGGTGCGCCAGATCATCTGTAAGCGGTGCGTTGCTCCCACCTGTTTTCTGGCATTTATCTGATGCATATTGTCTTTTTGGATAAATAAGGACGGGATATGGGTAAAAAGAAGTCGGTTGTTAAGGTAAAGCGGGATTGGTCACTGGCGGAGAAGCTTGCCATTGTTGCGGAAAGTTATGAAGAAGGTGCGGTTGGTGTTGAAGTTGCTGAAATGCCGCTCCGCAAAACTGGCCTTCCCCGCGCCGGACGGGCCGACCAGCAGCAAAAGGCAAAATTCAGGGATGGGCAGGGTGTTTATGGTCATTTCATTGGTCAGTTTTGTGCAGAAATATGAACTTTAAATGCTTGAGGAACACTGCCCAGAACTTTGTTGCAACTTTGCCCAATGACATGGTATTTTCCAGCGTAGACACCTTCAAGTTTCATTGGGTTTGCATTGACACATATTACTACATCTTCACTCATATAATCTGCATCTTCTGGAGCTATGGGTGTTGGGGGTGGATTTGATGGCAATGACCAAAACTTGATTTCTGAGATAGATGTTAACAGCGCGGTTGCTTCCTTCTGGTTTAAATATTTTGGTGCTTGTCTTACTATTTTATGGGGCTCACGCGGCCCTTTTGTTTCTGCATAATGAATGATACCAGAACCATCCGGATTAACTTCAAACCGGATTGAATAATGGCTCTTTAAGAATGGTTCGGCGGTGAGCCTGTAAATGACAGCATTCTTATCTAGAGTTGATATTTCTTTGAGCGATGGTTCTTCTAATAAATCGAGTAAATCATCAAAGCTTGAAGTGTCAGTGTTGTATTTACTATCACTTTCATATGTGAAGGTTGTGTAGCTAACCAGCAGCAGAACCAACATTAATGCTAGGTATTTCATAAGAATAACGATGCGTATTTCACTCCTCATTTATCAATTTCCGAAATAAGTCGTCCGCTTCCGTGGTCAAGTCCGGTCTTTCTTTATGACATTCCTTCACGGCTTCTTCAGCCCAGGCAAATTCTGCGTCAAGGAACTGGTCGATGAGTTTTATCGGTTCCGCTTGGCCCAGTTCTTTTGATCGGCTTTTTTTCTCTAACAATATATCAAGTTCTGAGGTTAAATCATCCGGTAAACCGATGCCGTCTTTCAGATCATGAAAGTTCATGGGCGGCATGATGTCTGGGTTCAGCCGGAGCCAGCGGATCGCCATGGCGGGGCGGACCACATAGAAATATTTTTTTAGATTTACCGCTGACTTGCCCTCAATATAGACCCTGCGTTGTCTTTGCCCCAAACTCAGATAATGATGAAGGCAGGACTGGCCATAGGCTGTTTTCTGGACGAGGGCCATCAGGTCACTGCACGCGGCTTCATTCCACATGTATCTGATCGGACTTTGCAGCCATTCCAGCAGAACAGGATTGGATTTTAACATCAGCCCAAGGGCTTTTTTTATGTCCCAGCCATTGATATCGAGCAGGTCATCAATGGGCAGTTCCACCACATCACGTGGCGGATTGAGTGTCAAATAGCTGTCCAGCGGTCGCAGGTAAACAAACCTGACATCATAATCACTGTCAGGTGAGGGGAAGCCCCAGGCCCGGCTGCCGCTCTCAATGGCAAAGAGAATGCGGATATCATGCTCTTTCTCTAGCCCCGCAAGCTCGGCCATGATCTTCCCCTGAAATTCCGGCGCTATATATTTGTGCATTTGTTCTTTGCTTTCAGCTTTCGTCATTTCCCACTTTCAGCTTATCAACAAGGTTGATGTTGATCGAAATATGTCCGTCTTTTTCCATAATTTCACAATTTTCATCTTGTTGGATATCTGTTAGAATCTGATCGACTACTTCTGGCGTATAGGGGTTCGACCAAAGCCCTTTTGACATAACTATTTGTTTGGCATCCCCTAGTGCTACGGAAAGTAGTGCTCTGATAATTTTTATTGCTTGCATCGGACTTAAACTATCCTGATATAATTGGCTAACCAGATCATTATGACTTGCCCCTTTTTTATGCATCTCTAGATATTTATCAACCTGCATCAAACTTTCTCCACATTCACCAGCCACAGGCCGGGTTTGATTTCTTCCAGAGTTATCTTCACATCCAAGAACCTTTGAATGACATCTATGTTGGTTTTCAGATGCAGGCTCGGGCGCAGGGTGGTGAACTGACCGCCGCCAGCCAGCGCCATCGGCAACAGCAATTGATCCGCCAGATAAGGGCCGACGACGGCTTCACTGTTGAGATAGCGGTTGGCGGCCTTGCAGGCGTTCTTTGCCACATTTTCTGCGGAGATGCCAAAAGCACCAAAGCCGGAAACGATTTCCACCCCTTGTTCAAATTCGAGTTTTAACAGCAGGATGTTACCGGGGCTGACAGCATGCGATATGCTGCGTACTTTCAACTGCTCTTCCATCCAGCCGAGCCTTTTTCCGACAACTTTTAATTCCCGTTCAGCTATTTCAACTTGAATTTTGGATATGAAGGCCTCTGCCTGCAAGCTTTTTTCCTTGCCGCGATTGATCATCTCTATGGGTTTGAGCGACTTTGCTGCCCCGATAGCAACAGACATCATGCCGCCACCTGCCGGGTAGAAACCATATTTGTACAATTCACTGGAAATATCCGCGCCCATACGTCTCAGCACAGGCAAAAAACACTGTTCAATGAACTCATAAGGCGGGCATTTCATGTTATGGGTGCCGCCTTCGAGGCGTATAGTTGAAGTCTGACCCAACAACATCAGGGCAGGGATAACCGTTTGGGCGACCAAAGTGGTGCTGCCCGCCGTGCCAATGGTAAAATGATAGTCTCCGGCTTTGACCTTGCCGGGCGCGAAGGTCAGTTCAGCTGATCCGACTCCTATATTCCCAATATCGCCATCGCAAATTTCCGCAGCCGCCCGGGCGCAGGTCAAATGCTGACGCATCAGGCCGGGCTTTTTACGGCCGGCACGTATATTCTTCAATGTCACGGGCGTGCCCGTGATCATGGACAAAGACAAAGCGGAGCGCAATATCTGCCCGCCGCCTTCGCCCATAGAGCCATCAATAATAATGTGTTTTTCAGTCATGAGTTTCCCCCATTTATACTTCTATCTTTTTTTGGTGTCTGTGTGAAGAGTTAGCCCTTCACACAGACCACCTGTTTCAAGGTATGGACGATTTCCACCAGATCTTTCTGGGCTTCCATCACTTTATCGATGTCTTTGTAGGCTGACGGTGTTTCGTCAAGCACACCGATATCCTGCCGGCATTCCACACCTGATACCGCCTTGAGATGTTGCTCCATCGATACTACCCGTTTGGCTTCGGTTCGGGACATTACGCGTCCGGCACCATGGGAACAGCTGCAAAAGCTGTCCTCGTTACCAAGGCCGCGTATGATGAAGGACCGTGCCCCCATACTGCCCGGAATGATCCCCATATCACCCTTGCGAGCACGCACGGCGCCCTTGCGGGTGACAAAGATATCTTCGCCGAAATGATGCTCCCGATTGACATAGTTATGGTGGCAGTTGACCGCCTCCAGTTCCGCATCAAAGGGCATGGGCATCACGTTTCGTACAGCCTCGATCACATTGGACATCATCACTTCACGGTTAAGCCGTGCGTAATTCTGTGCCCATTCAACCGCAAAGACATAATCATTAAAATGATCGGTGCCTTCGGGCAGATAGGCCAGATCCCGGTCCGGCAGATTGATCATCCACTGTTCCATGTCTTTGCGGGCCAGAGCGATGAAATGGCTGCCGATGGCATTTCCCACACCGCGTGATCCGGAATGAAGCATGAACCAGACCTGATCCCCCTCATCAAGGCAGATCTCGATGAAATGATTGCCGGTACCAAGAGTTCCAAGATGAACAACATTATTAGTTTTCTTAAGGCGCGGAGTGGTCTCAACCATGCGCTGAAACCCGGCGTCCAGATGTTTCCAGGCGTCGGCGGTTTTACCTGGGATGTCATGCCATGACCCTTTATCCCGCTTGCCACGGCCGGATGAGCGCCCATGGGGCACTGCCCGCTCAATGGCAGAACGGATATGGCCCAGATTATCAGGCAGGTCATTGGCGCTCAGGCTGGTACGTACCGCCATCATGCCACAGCCAATGTCAACGCCCACCGCCGCCGGAATGATGGCCCCTTTGGTGGGGATAACACTGCCAATGGTGGAGCCTTTGCCCACATGAACGTCCGGCATCACCGCCAGATGTTTATGGATGAAAGGCATCTGTGCCGTTTTTATGAGCTGCTGCTTTGCCCCGTCATCAACGGGGACACCCCGTGTCCACATTTTGATCGGGGTCGCAGAAGTTTCTGCTATGATGTCATAATTCCGATCTGTCATTTTTTTATCCTTCACTTTCTATCTTTTATTAATTTAAGTGCGGTGACAAGGGTTTAGTGAGATGTTTTCTGAGCTACAGCCGTTTGTAAACGGCGGAAGAAATTGAATCTCCGACCTCCTGTTTTTCAACAGGTGCTCTAACCTATGTAATCTCACCGGCATTCACCGCGAATATTGGTGGGCGACAAGTATGTGCGAGATTTGCCATCTTCTTTCGAAGAGACCGAGGACTTGAACCTCAAAGCGTTAGCTTTTCCCATGTAATCTCGCAGGCATTCGCCCGTTCCCCCAATTTAATTAATGCCATTATTTGGCTGGAAAGGTAGGGATCGAACCTACGACCTTAGGCTTAACAGGCCTCTGCTCTACCACTGAGCTACTTTCCATTAAATTTTAATCCATCAAGAGATTGGGCGACAAGGTTTTGTGAAACATCCTGCTCTACCAACTGAGCTACAGAATTGTTAATTCTGGCGGGACTCGAACCCGCGACATGGTCAGTAACAATGATGTAGTTCCACAGGCATTCGCCTTTTCTCCAGAATTTCAGGGGGACAAGGTTTTTCAATGATATCTGTTCCTGATCTTTTCAGATCAGTGAAGTTTGGATCGATGTATTCATTGAGGTATTCCCCCTGAAATCTATAGTTTTACTTTCTCTATTTCTCCTATCCAGTGATCGCCGCCAAGTTCTTCCTTTGCAAAGGCCGCCATAACGTCGAAGACATTATCTGAGAAGCCCCCAATATTGAGGATATCTTCCCGTTCCTTGGCCTGCGTCATGCCATATGGCTGCATATCAATACAGATCAGCTTGGCATTTGGATTATGGGCTTTAAGTTTTGCCCATTCCCGCATAACGCCGGTATCTGAATTACGGATATTGTCGATCCAGGATTCATTGTCTGAAACCAGTATCACCATATCCACATCCGCCTTTTCACGGTTCAGCTTGCGCAACGGGGCGGAACAATTGGTCCAGCCGCCGCCAATGGCCGCAAGTTTTGCCGCATTTGTCATGATGCTGTCCCTGGCATTAAGCCTGACATTAACCACCTTGTCTTCATAGGGCATGATCCGTGCAGTTTTGTTCTTGTACAGATAAGCCGAAGCAATCAAGGCTGCCACATCAATACATCTCACCGCAGTGGATGCCCCCGGACGATACCCTGTAACAGGTGATGACATGGATCCTGATACATCCGGACAGATCACAATATGACCCTTGATTTCCGGGACATTATCCAATGAAATCTCCAGTGCTTCCTGCAAGGCATCACAGATCGCCTGTGGTACATCATTTGTCACCATCGAATGAGCCACCATGATTTGATATGGAAAAACTTTAGCCTTTCTGATCTCCTTCGGGTTTCTCAACCGTTCCGCAATCATCTCAGTCATGCCCTTCACGTTAAATACGCCGTGACGGGCAAAAGTGTTCAGGTTCATGCGGATCATGTGCCAGCCGGCATTGCGTGCAATCTCGGCCCAGGCAGAAGTATCAAGCGCCAAAGCTGTCAACATCTGGAACGGAACATCGGGAACGCCTGCGGATCGATCAGCTTTATAAGCTTCAAATTGTCTGATCTCATCCGGAAGCAGTTCCACATTATGGTTCTTGCCCAGAATATAGCCAAACAGGGCCTCACGGGCTTTATTCTCTGGCCTGGGGTGAACCATCTTGATCACATCCGCCAAAGAGGGCGATTTGCCCACAGAAGCCCGTAGCAACTGAATATCAGAGGCTGTTTTCAGCCAATTCTGGATCAGACGCTTCGGCTGGCTGCCCAGAGACTTGCGACCCACAACGCCGGAGCGCATGATCTGGACAAAATTACGGAGCATTTTACCGTTTCTGATCACCCGGCCAAAAACCGGTCCCAGATATTCCGGCCCGGTAACAGAAAGGGAGGCTGCCAACAGGGCAGGCATATCTTTCATGTGACCTTTCTCCCGGCAATAGACTGCGGTCTTTGCAATAAATTCCGGATCAATATCCTTAACCAGCTTCAGAACGGTCTCCGCCTGCTCCCACGCTGACGCATAGAATGTTCCATTGAGACATCCGGTGACTGCATACTGCGCCAGCTTGTGACGCGGTGTGTAATCATAAGCCGGAGCCATTTCATGGTTCAATCTATCCGCCCGTGGGAGCAGCTTGCCTACAACCGATGTAAAGAGTGCCAAATTAGCCATTTCTCTATTCCTTCATTAAAAACTTACCTAATGAATAGCAATGACCGTGCCAGTTCTGATGCCAGGGAGATAATTATTTTATAGTGCTTTGAATTTAAATGGTTTTTTAGATCTAATAAAATTAGACTATAGCTTTAAGGAAAGTCTTGAATAGAAATAAATTATAATATATTCTATTTTATTAGATATTAAGATAGGAATTTATTTTGAAAGTCATTGGTTTCTTAGGCACGGTTCTGGATGCGGCAGGCGGGCGGAACAAGAGATGGGAACGCTGGCGTCCGACCATCAGTCTTCATCAGCAGGAAGATCTGTTGATTGATAGCTATGAATTACTTCATGACAAACGCAATGAAGCCTTGGCAAAACGGATCGTCAAAGACATCCAGCAGATATCGCCAGAGACCCAGGTGACCCGCCATATTGTCGAACTTAAAAATCCGTGGGATTTTGAAGAGGTATATGGCGCACTCCATGATTTTGCTGACGGCTATGAGTTTGACAGCGATAACGAAGATTATCTGATCCATATCACCACCGGCACCCATGTGGCGCAGATCTGTATGTTCCTGTTGACTGAAGCGCGCTATTTCCCCGGCAAGCTGATCCAGTCGTCACCGGGCCGCCGGGTTGAAGGCACTTATACGATCATTGATCTGGACCTGTCCAAATATGACCGGATCGCCACCCGTTTCCAGATTGAACAGCAACAAGCAACGTCTTTTCTGAAGTCTGGTATCTCGACCCGCAATGAAACATTCAACCGGATGATTGATCAGATTGAGCAGGTCACCATCCGGACAAAATCTCCGGTCCTGCTGATGGGGCCAACCGGCGCGGGAAAGTCACAGCTTGCCCGGCGTATTTATGACCTGAAAAAAAGCCGCCATCAGGTGGATGGCCTTCTGGTCGAAGTTAACTGCGCGACCCTTAAAGGTGACAGTGCCATGTCGGCCTTGTTTGGTCATAAGAAAGGTGCCTTTACCGGGGCCTCCAGCGACCGTGCCGGGTTGCTAAAAACCGCCGACAAGGGGGTATTGTTTCTGGATGAGATCGGCGAACTTGGCCTTGACGAGCAGGCCATGATCCTGCGCGCCATAGAAGAGAGGCGGTTCCTTCCGGTGGGGGCGGATCAGGAAACCGGCAGCGATTTTCAGCTTTTGGCAGGTACTAACCGGGATTTGAATGAGGCGGTGGCAAAGGGTGTCTTTCGGGAAGACCTGCTGGCGCGTCTGAACCTTTGGACATTCTACATGCTGGGATTGAAAGACCGTCGGGAGGATATTGAGCCCAACATCGATTATGAGCTGACAAAATATGCCGAAGACAATGGCCAGAAAATCACCTTTAACAAGGAGGCCAGGGACAAATACCTGAAGTTTGCTTTGTCAGGTGAGGCGGTATGGTCGGCTAATTTTCGTGACTTGTCGGCTTCTATCACCCGCATGTCTACCTTCGCCCAGAATGGGCGTATCACGGTAACAGAGGTGACATTTGAAATCGAACGGCTGGCAAAAACCTGGCATGCGGGTTCAAAAAACCCTTCAGATGCCATTGTGGAAGATGTTTTAGGGGCTGAAATGATTACTCATATGGACCTGTTCGATCGGTTGCAACTGGCTCAGGTGATTAAAATATGTCGATCCGAGAAATCCCTAAGTGCTGCAGGGCGCACCCTGTATGCGGCAACGCGGTCAAAGAAAAAAGTGACCAACGATGCGGACAGGCTACGCAAATATCTCCAGAAATTTGACCTGAATTGGCAGATGGTTTCCGAATGATCATGTCATTAGAATTAAACTGGCTGGTCTGTCAACTGAAGTATTACAATTTAGGTCATTTGAACCGGCAGTTTCTTGTTTAGGGCTTCACTTTTGGCAATTTGGGTGTCATGGCCTTGAATTCTTCTTCTGTGAACTTGCCCCAAATGCTTTCATAATTGTTTACGACAGTGGACCAATCATCTGCTTTCCAAGTAAGTATCTCTTTGAGAGTTGCGGGTAATGCATCTGACAGTTTTGTGTTATCAGGTATAACCTTTGTTGTCTTGCCCCACTTTAAGGACCGGGTCCATTCTGAGTATGTATCGATCCATCTGACAGATTGTATCTCAATCTCCTGCGTATTCATGATAAAAATATCAATTTTTGCTTGTCCGCCCAGTGGGTGTTCAAAATTCAAGCTCCACACCGACGCATCATGATAATATTTTTCAATCAACAAATTATGTTTTTGGGCAAAAGTCGTGAGTGTGTTCGCATAGGGTGCAAAGCGAGCCTCCAGTTTGTCATGTTGCTGTATATAATCTGCCATCATTTCTTCTTGGCCCATTGCGTTGTCTTTATCGAAACCCCACCAATAATGCTTTTTCCCGACCAAATTTTCAATGGGTAGAATCTTTCTGATGTAGCGGGAGAGTTTATGAACAGTTTCAGCATCTTTAGTATTGGCACACCCAAGATCAAAATCAACGCTTTTATTGGTTTTTTGAGTTTTTACAGAAAATTTGAGCGAACCTTGATCTGTCAAATATTCAGACCCACAGTGTTTATCTTCGTATTGATAATGATTGGCCAGCTTATTAAAATCATTCATTTCTATAAGGTGGCTTACAATAGCGAATGTGCTTTCGGCAGCATGTTTTTTTCTTAAGCCCTTTATCTTGTTTATGCCCTCACCATAATATACGATCTCTTCATCTTCAAAAAGATAAACAAAATATGATGTGCACTGACCAAAGCACAGGCCGGGAACTTCTTCGTATCGTATATATTGTCGAGTGTCCTCAGGTGAAGGTGACCAGCTATAATTGGGTGTGCTTGGGATATGAGGCAAATCCACTGTCGTTTCACTGACGACCAAAGGAAGGTCATAGATACTTTCTTCTTCAGCATGTAACACACTGGTGAATTGCACTAAAAATACCAGGCACACTATTGTTCTGATCAATTTACTCTTCATTTTTTATCCCCATTATTTTCAGTAGTGCGCTTCACCGCCCAAAAAATGAACCCAAAAAGGCTGTAGGTCATCGAAATGCTTATGCCAATAACAAATGCTTTTACTCGCCCCATATCGGCGAGATTTATGATATAGAGATAGATACCGAGTCCGGCAAAGCCAAGAACCAGTGTATATAGTATGAACGCTCTGGCTTTACCCTGCCAGCCTTTATCAGAACCAAACTGTAACCACCCGCCGATCATTTCAAATACAAGCTCAATCATAATTACTTCGCCAAATAATATCCGTTTGCCAGTGAATAACAGAGGGTCTTGTCGTGACTGGAATGGATCATAAACATATCATCCTCCAACTCATAAAAATCGGGATGCCCAACTAGATCAATATAGAAACCATCATCGAATATCAGCCGTAATTTATCGCTTGCGGGTTGTGCTATTTTTTGTAGTATCTTTCCTTGAAGTATGGAAAAGTGATGTTCGTGGTTTTGTAAACTAATGCCTTCATCATTTATAATAATCTCATCATCAGGTCCGCAGAAATCCCAAAGACAATATTGAATAGTGAATGTAATGCTTCCTATTTGGAGTGGCCCACCATGGTTGCGTTGAACGATTATCGGCTTACCCATGTTGATACATATAATGCTGCCGGTAACATGATGGATATTTATTACGGGATAGCCCATCAAACTTCCCATTTGAGCGATAATCGGATCAGCTGTCATGTCATTTCCTCATTAATTCCATGATGCGATCAGCTGTTGAATGGCCATGAAGTTTAGTTAACCCCGCTCGACATTGCTCGCTATTAAAGAAAATTTTGGTGCTGTCAGGGTCTTGATTAAAACGGCCATATATTCTGGGTGTTTCCTGGTCGGATAAAATCTTATCGACCCGCTCCCAATTATCCAGATTTTTGGTGAGACTTCCGTCTGTTTCAGTCACACTTATTTCGCGGCCATTATGGAGCAGTAACTCATAATTTCTATTCAACTTATCTTTCTTGCCTATTTTGCACGTTATTTGGACCGCAACCACATCACTATACCTGGCCTGATGGACTTTCCCTGACCAATAGTCAGTATATTCAATAAAGTCCGGCGCGAACAGGTCATAGTCCCTACGATCAAGGATCCAAAAATAAAGACTGATACTGAAGAGAATTAAGGTGAATATATTCATCCATTTTCCATAGCTCTTGCTGCGAAATTGCAAATAGGATGCCGGATCAAAAGTGTGTTTGCTGGTAATTATGTATTTCCTGACATCTAGGGCAATATTTTCACTTAGTGTGCCCAATATGTCATAAGGTCCAGAATGTTCAGTCTTTGACTTCAGTAAGTTATGTTCAGATAAATCCCGCCAATTACGAAATAAATGAGTGAATAAAGCAAAGTAGCCAATACCTATGACAAAAAGACCAAGAATTTCCGCTACGCCAATAGAATCAAGGTAGATATACCACTCCAGGCCTGCAACTCTATCGCCTTTAAACCAACTGGATCCAATGCCATTACCTGCTATGGCGACAAATATATACCCCACCATAACGCCAACGAAACCAATGATAACAAACCAGTAGACCGACTTTACGAGGGGAGAATATTTCTTTTCCTCAAGATAATTTTCTAAACGCGTTGTACAATGGTTGATTAGGTCAATCTCGTCATCCCTTAAGTCCCTGTCAATATCATCCTGATCCTTTTTAAGCCTCCAGCGAACCAGGGCCTGCCAAAGACTGATGGAGCCAAAGATAAGAGGGATAACAACGATAATGGCAATGACAACAGGTATCAGTCCCTTGCCGGATTCACGAATAATCCGGAGTGTGATGTCAAATGACCAGATGTAGTCATCAAAAAATGCGGCCGATAAAAAGTAATAATACAACAGGCCGATAATGAGAAAGAGAATGGTCAAGAAACTGACTAAAACCTGATGTTTGATATTTATAAAACCAGACCATAATATTTGAAGGGGATTGGCTTTGGTGACTTCAGAGGCGACCTCTGCATCAGAAAATTTATCTTCGTCCGCCGCCTCTAGGTCAGCTTCTTTTCTTAGATTGTCGTGAATTTCGTTTTGACTATAATTCAGCCAGTTGAAATAAGCAGGTAATGCCAGAAAGACGACCCATAGGTCATCAGCCTTCATCTGAAACAAAGCACCACCAGAAAGAATAACATTTATGGTAGATATGGCCAAAAGTCCCAAACCCATAAATACATGGAGCCAAATCATCAATGTTGACATTGGTCGATACGGATTTAGGAGTTTGCGCTTTGAGGTTGTGAAAAGGCCTGCCATTAATAACAGATGAAATGCCAGTGGGCCGGAGGCATGAAAATCGACATCAGCGAAGGCTATGTTTGCGGCATGTAATGATATCAAAATTCCAAGGCTGAAAAGTGCCACAGACAAGATAGTATTCGCACGGATCAGAGAATGATTAATCTCCCCGTATTCTTCAACAATGCTCATAAGCCCCCTCAATATCAATTACCCATCCGACAGCAATATTCCAGAAATACTATATCGCGAGGATAGGAATTTGCAACTCATGCTCTATGACTACCATATGATTAGAATATTACATACCCCTTGTTGAATTCTGCACATACTCTAGTCGGCTTAAAATTCGTAGAGTTGAGAAGGGTGGATGAGGTGCAACTTAATCCAGTTGATTGCCTTAGGTAAAAACGCAATAGTAGGGGCAGAGATTAGCCAGGTAGGAAGGATGAATGATGCGCAGTAAATATTGGATTAGAGCCGGATACATCATTGGGGCATTATTTTTAATTCAATATTGGATTATTGCCTATACGGCATTCGCGGACGGAAAGGTATTTGCCTACAAAAATTATTGGAACGCAGATATCAGCACAATGGGTATGTTTATTATGCTCATCTTCCTCACTTTCGCTTGGTTTTGGACAATTCCAAAATACTGGAATGGGCTGAAAATAAAAGCGGATTAATAAGTGCCCGCCGATATATCAAAACCACAAGTCAGTTTTCTGAACACCGATCAAAGGAGGATATTTCATGTCATCAGACGTTGCCAAACACTTGAAGTCATTGTCCTTTGGCATCATGCAAGGCTCCTACGAACAGGTCTATAAAGCCCACCATGCGCTCTATAATATCGGTACAGAGGCTTTGCCGCTCATCGAAGAAACAATCCTCAAGCAGTCTTGGGGAGACGTCAAGCATGGGGCGCAAATTGGTCAGCTGATCGGGATGCTCAACCTTATTCATGACATAGATGAAGAGAGAGCGAAAGCCGTGGGTGAGCAGATCAGGAAGTCTGGGTGCAGTGTGAAGGTTAATAGAAGGATATCAGCCATCACCAGTTTCACCATGGATAATTTCAATTGCTTTGAGGTCGCTGGTGTGAAGATATATCAGGCAAAACAACTCGGCAAACAATTGTCCTTTGAAAGAAGAATGAAAAAATGGTTGGCGGTCGTGCCGCCGGAGGATCTGGCTCAGATTGAAAGACTTTATCTTGTTCCGAAGAGTGATAGTGATTATCTCGGCTATTATATGCCGATCCTCTGCAAGATTGTGGTTGAATGGGATATGCCGTTTTCAAACTTCAATCCGGTTTCATGGCTGTTCCTCTTTCTCATCAAGAAGACTTTCTATCACGAGATTGGACATCATGCCCACAGGCACACTTTTGGACAGGACCCGGATCAGGAAAAAGAAGCGGATCGCTATGCGGCTAAATTACTTTTCAAAAGCCATCCGTTATTTGTGGGTACACTCAAAAAAATAATAGGCATCTTCGTTAAACCTAAGAAAGCCGAAGAACCCGTTACATAAGCCAAGTCAGTAATATAACTTTCCAGGCCATAGGAGTATAAAATATTTTTTCAGGTGCAGGACTTGACCTCTACAAAAAGTTGTGCTAGATACGCACTTCCTTCAAAGTGAAGGACTGAATTAACCACTAACAGGAGAAACATGTGATTAATAATAAAATCATAATCACTGATATGTTCTCCATCTTCTTTTTTACCCCTTAGGGTTACTCCTATGTAATCCGGGCTAAATTACGAAGGTTCGGAACATATCATCAACATAAAATAATTTTTGGCATGTAAGCACATGTTGCATTCGGCTGTCCGTTGGGATTTCTCGATTTGCACCTTATGCGTGTTTATGGTAACGGGCAGCTATGCCCGGATGATGGAAAGAACATGGGCAATTCACATGAACAGCGGGATATCAGGCTTTATTTAGGCCGGATCCTGAAAAAGATTAAATGGCGGTCTCAGGCCGCGATCCAATTTTATCAATGGCTGGAAGAGAATGAGGTTCTGTTGGACCTTGATCTGACTGCGATTAAGAAAAGAAGTGGCGTAAAAGGCAAGGCCTACACAAAGACTGGTCTTAAAATTGCGTTGCAGGATGAACTTTATGCGATGCTTGGGCAGGGTAAGACTGAGGCCGGGCCGCAAGATGATGATATGGTCTGCAACTTTAATTTACTGACAGATTATCTGTCGCTGGTGGGTGATGAGAAACAGGTATTGCTTTTCCTGATGCGCAAATGGATGGCGGATAAGTTCGACAGCCTTTGTAATGATCTGATCTGCAAGAGGCTTTTTGATAGTGAAAGCTTGTTGGCAACGGCTCTTGATCTGAATATTGGCCAGGTAAAAAAACTGCTGAATCGGGGAAATTTGGTCAAATCCGGTTTGATCAAAAGGATGCGAAATAGCGGACGTAATGATTTTCGGTATGAAATAAATTCAGATGTGGTTCTGGCTATGTCTGAGCCGTGCGGTGGCCTTGCGGCCATCTTCAAGACACTTTTGGGTCAACCGCTTGCGACTGACCTGACTTGGCAGGATTATGATTATATCCGCCGGGAGAGAGACTGTGTACAGGATATCCTGCTTAAGGTGGTAGGTCTGGGGAGAAAAGGGATCAATATCCTGATCTACGGTCCACCCGGAACGGGGAAGACTGAGCTCTGTAAGGTGGTTGCGCAGGAACTGGGTAAAAACCTCTTTGCTGTCGGCGAAGAGGATTCTTGGGGGGATGAGCCTGACCGTTCCGAACGTCTGGAATCGGTCAGGCTCTGCCAAAGTCTTTTGGCCGGGCAGGAAAATGCCTTGGTGCTGTTTGATGAGATGGAAGATCTGATCGAAAAACGTTGGGGCAGTGGGTCCAAGGTGTTCTTGAACCGCATCCTGGAACAGAATGAGGTGCCGACTTTTTGGGTCACTAATGATCTTGACTGTTTTGACCCAGCGCTTTTGCGTCGCATGACCTATGCGGTGGAGTTGAAGCTGCCGAGTGTAGCGGTGCGCGAAAGGCAACTTGCCCAGTTGGCGAAAGGCCGTGATGTGAAACTTTCTGGTGATGAAGTGCGGGATATTGTGGGTAAGGGGCCGGTTTCTGTCGGTATTATGGCAACGGCGGTTAATGTTTCCGCCATGAATGGCGGTGGCGCCGACATGGTTCGGGAGATTACGTCATCTCTGTCCAAGGCTGTGAACCACGGACGGATAGCCACTAACCACTCCGCTCATTTTGGGACCTTTAATTCAGCATTGATCAATGGGGGCGCGGCCCTGTCCGGATTGGAGAAAGTGGTTGGGCCCAATATGTCCTATCGGGATTATTCCTTATGTATATATGGACCGCCCGGAACTGGTAAATCAGCTTACCTGCGTTATCTGGCTGCTCTGATGGAGATGGATATCCTGTTCAAGCGCGCATCGGATATTCTGTCCAAATGGGTTGGCGGATCAGAGGAGAATATTGTCAGGGCCTTTGAAGAGGCGCGGGAGCAGGAAGCTTTTCTTGTTTTTGATGAGGTGGATTCCCTGCTGTCGGACCGGACGGGCGCGGACAAAAGCTGGGAAGTCAGTCAGGTCAATGAAATGCTGACCTGGATGGAAAGTCATGCCCTGCCTTTCGCTTGCACCACAAACCTGATGGATAAAATTGATCAGGCAGCCTTGCGCCGGTTCACTTTCAAGATCAAATTTGATTATATGGAAGCGCATCAGGTGGCCTTGGCCTATGAGACTTTTTTCAACCGGCCTGCGCCGGATTATGTGCTGTATCTCGGCCAATTAACCCCCGGTGATTTTGCTACAGTGAAAAAACGACTGCGGTTTGAAGGAGATAATGCGACGGACACCCTGATTGTTCAGATGCTTGAGGGGGAGTGCCAGCTCAAGAAGGGGGCCTGTCAACCTATTGGTTTCAGGGCCGTTAAGCCAATGGTGAAGCTGGTCAGCCAAAGGGAGAGGAAAGATGGATAAAGTGAAAGTAAACATCATAGCCTCTCCTGAAAGCTGGATTGAAGGTGAAGCTATTCAGCAGCTTGAAAATACGGCCCGTCTGTCGGGGATGGTGAAAGTCACAGGATTACCGGACCTTCATCCTGGTCGTGGTACGCCCATTGGGGCGGTCTTTGAAAGCAAGGACATGATCTATCCCCATCTGGTTGGTAATGACATAGGCTGTGGTATGATGTTCATGCAGACAGATATCAAGCTGCAAAAATTTAAGCTTGATAAGGTGATCAGGAAGATACCGGATATGCAGGCTCCCCTGGGGGACGAGGCGGCGGCAATACTCAGTGACAAGCTTTCATTGTCTGAGGCCTTTCTGCCTACATCACTTGGTACCGTGGGCGGCGGCAATCATTTTGCCGAGTTCCTGAAAGTGGAGCAGATACTGGATGTGGAAATTTTTGAAGCTAACTCTCTGAATAAGAAAAAAGTTTCTTTGCTGGTACATAGTGGGTCACGGGGGTTAGGCGAAGCCATCCTGCGGGCTCATATTGATCGCTTCCGGGCTGATGGTATTTTGGCTGACAGTGAGGAAGGGCAGGACTATATCACCCGTCATGATCATGCAGTGGCATGGGCCGTCGCCAACCGGAAAGTGATCGCAGCACGCCTGTTGGGTGCACTTCGGACAACGGGCCAGACGATATTGGATATTTGTCATAATAGCGTTTTTGCCAGAGAAGATCGTTATCTTCACCGCAAAGGTGCCGCGCCATCAGATCAGGGACTGGTGATCATCCCGGGGTCTCGTGGAAGCCTGTCATATCTGGTGAAACCCGTTGGGGATCACGCCAGCTCTGGCTACAGCCTGGCTCATGGTGCCGGACGGAAGTGGAAACGATCAGAAGCCAAGGGAAAATTGTCAAACCGCTATAAAGCACAGGACCTCAAAACAACGGCACTTGGCAGCCGGGTGATCTGTGAGGATAAGGCACTGCTTTTTGAGGAGGCGCCCGAAGCTTACAAGGATATTCATCAGGTGATTTCGGATTTGGAAGATTTTGGTCTGATAAAACAGGTGGCAACTTTCCGGCCTCTGATCACATTCAAGAAGGTGACGTCATGAAAAAGACCATTGTGATTACATCCGGCAACGGCCCGGCGGAATGTGAGTTGGTGGTGATGGAGGTCCTGCACCGCTTGACACGTGAGGCAGGGAAGAGCCGAATAGTAACTATAATCCTGGAAGAAGTGGCGGGTTGCCATCCTGAAGGTGCCCGATCAGTTATTGTCGAACTGAATGGGCAGGGGGTTGAGCCGTTTCTGAACACCTGGCTTGGCACTGTTCAGTGGCGCGGGCAGAGCAGATATCGTCCCAATCATAAAAGAAAGAACTGGTTTGTGGGCGTTTTCCAGCTGGCCGATGAAGAACGTCTTGGGGCGTTGCGGGACAGTGACCTTACTATAACCACCAAGAAATCATCCGGTCCCGGCGGACAACATGTCAATAAAACCGAAAGCTGTGTCCGGATCACCCATAAGTCAACCGGTATTTTTGTCGAAGTGCAAAGTGAACGATCACAGCATATGAACAGAAAGTTGGCCAAGATCAAATTGATTATGCAACTGGATGACCTTGACCAGAAACAGATGCAGTCAAACAGGAAAGATGTCTGGAAACAGCACTATCAATTGGAGCGGGGTAATCCGGTGCGAGTTATTTGATGCTTTGGTCAGGTTATCCATTGCAATGACCAATAATCAGTATGCAAACCACCCCTGACAGGCTGATTAAAGACATAATTATATAGATGGGTAATGTTAATATGGCAGTGGCTATTGATATCCCTTAAATATTTAAGGTTCCAGTATTTGTTCTGATACCCCGAATTGTCCAATGCTTTCTGCCAGTGAGGCGAGCATATCTTTATGCCGATGTTTCAATTTGATACCTTGATTTTTTATGGAATCCAGAAGCTTCTTTGTCGCTTTAATTTTATGTTCAATCAGGTAGGTTTTTAGCATGGCAACTATTTTGGTTTCGTTGCCGGAATTTAGGTATTTCCTGGTTAGATATGGTCGCAAAGCAGTGCCAAATCTGTGGTATTTCGTTGTTATGTTGTGATGTTTCAGGGCCTGCTGAAAGATTTCATAGGTTTCTGGTGTGATATAAACAGACGCATTGGATAAGCTCTCATATTGATTGAGCCGCACAATTCCTGAGTAATATTCTAGCACAGCTGTGATCAATGAAATGTCTTGGGTTTGAAATGCGACTGCGAGAAGATCCTGAAAGGGTAAATTATTGTAAAATTTTCTATCATTCCAGAAGAGATTATCGTTTAAACCGCCGTAAGGATATTCATCCGATATTTCTCTCTCCATTCGCCAACTGTCTGGTGTCGGGAATTCTTTTGATAACATAATAGCTGCGTCGTACATGTTCTGAGAAATAAGTGCTTTCAAAATTGTTTGGTGCCAACCCCGCAAGGATGTCCATTGACCTGTCAGTTGTTCAAGTGTGGCACATACTGCTTTTTTATTTTTCTGAATGATAAATTTCTGCAGCTTTCTTAAACTTAAACCCGTCGTACAGTCTGGATCGCCTGACTCATATAAAGACTGGGCGGATACGCCAATCTTCAGACATGCAAAGAGAGGAAGAGGACCTTCATTTGGTGAGACCCTGTATTTGTCCTCTCCATAATCAATATATGCTTTTATTTGTTCCAGATTGCCCAGGTTCGCCGCTCTGAATATGCCGATATAGCGCGGATCATCAGTTTCAGCAGCCGACAGACCAAGCTCGAAAAGAAGGCGCATGGCATCTGTATCTGGGCCACGGGCAACAATGGTTTTCATCCATTTTAACGTTTTTTGAGTGGGGTTGTGTTGATACACTGAATTTATCAGGTGCTGTGCAAAGTCGCCTGATTTAAAGCGAAGGATAGGAATTGTCATGTTGGATAAAATTTTTATTCCATCTTCTTTACTCATTGAATTGGTTTGCTGAGTGGAGCTTATCAACTTTTCAAGCTGATCATCGTTGGCCAATAGCATGAGGCTTCGTATATTAAAACGAGATTTTTTTTGAGAGCATTTTGTGAGGTGCTCAGGTGTCCTGATCACAAATTCAATGGCCGCTTGTTTTTGACTGTCACCCAGATAACCAAATCTGTTTGAAATAAGTTCACATGGGTTTTCGTCCAAGGCGTCTTCAAAAGTGATGTCAAAATCCCGGAATACAGGCGAGGATGCAGGGATTTTGTAGAAAACAAACAATGTGAAAAGACCTGTTTTATATTTGGCGGTTAATTCGCCATTTTTTTTCTTTTTGGCGAGTAATTGATGGAGAAATTGCAAATCCTGATTTTCCAATGAAGCGAGGATTGCAAGATGTGGAGCGAGACCATATTTCTGATAAATTCTTTTAAAGGATGTTAGTTTGATGAAGCTTGTTTTATAAAAATTCTGGTAAAAACTATAACGATTTTCTGGCACCGGTTTGCCGAGCAATTCTGATATGGTGTCACCACTGATATTCTGGTTATACAGGAATTTTATGACTGGATCTCGCGTGACCCGGTCAATGAATCCGGAAAAATCTTTTTCAAATTGTTTGATACCTACGGCTGTCAGGTATCGTGTGAGCAAGAAAGTAGCGCCGTATTTGTTGGCCTGCTTCAGAAACGCCTCGTTCGGGATAAGTTTATGTTTAAGGATGTGCCACGCCAGTTCATCATTTTGGTCTCTTATGGCAGCATTCGAAAAGTCACTTACCGTTTTTTGATCATAATTGAGGCTGTTCATCAGAAGATCAAAAATCGCTGGCGAGATAAATGAAGCCAGGGATGGACCGTCAAATCTCTCTGGCATGAGTCGGGGTTTATGCCCATTTTTTAAAAGTTTGAGGGTAATGGCCGTGTTTCCTCCGATCGCTGCAAAATCCACGATTGAATTGGTCACATTTCTTTTGGAGGCCAGCAAGGGCGTGTGTATTTCAGGGTTATATAACAGTGTGAATATTTCTTCATCACCAACGAGTGCCGCCCAGCTTGAAGACGAAAGGCCCAAAATCCGGGGGTATCCTGCTTTGCCATCACGTTTGAACTTCTTTATCGTTTTTATATCTCTTCGTCTGATCGCGCCAATCATGGATAAGGTACTTGGGCCGGTCGGTGTTCGAAAGTCGGAGGTTCCGCCAGGACCCTCAATATAGGGGGATGGTTTTGATTTGCAATAATCAATCAGCGGAAAGTCAGGTGAGGAAGCGACAATAAAGTTATAAGTAGAAGCATATTTCCGGAGAGCTTTTTCATACAGAATTTGTTCTTTGCCTGTTCGCGCATCGCTGATTATGCCCCGGACGAAAAAATACTGGCGATCCGGTCTTGTTATACAGATAATTCCGGGTATTTCCCCGTAGCCCATTCCATGAGGTATAAAAAATAGTCGGTAGTCTTTTTTGTTCAGAGCATCAGTCGCGTCGTTATAGGGAACCCGGCTTTGCCAATATTCTTTTTCTGACAGAGTTTTTAAGATTTCAACGGTCACGCGTGGCGGGGGACCCTGAGCTATGATGTCATACCCCAATGCAATGCTTATGACCTGGCTGAATATATAGGCAAAAAAAACACTGATTATTTTCTTCAAGAAGGCCACCTCCATAGTGTAAATCCAGATTAAACCCAGAATAGGACAGTATTTGCTTGAAAAGCAAGTTACCGCGTCAAGTAATGACAGTAATAACAACAGGTTTCTGTCTTTATCTCGTTTTTGGCCCACCTCGAAGAACCCGCCGCTGGGACCAATTGAACAATATCTGAAATACAATTTTTGCCAACCTCAGAAAAAAGGGCACTGGATAGGGTATCCACGACAATACTCCTATTGTGATTTTTCTTCTGACAATGCTATAGTTTGCCACAATTATAAATTACAAAATTGAATAGATGGAAAATACATGGGGGAACAACTGGCCCATCCCAGAGCATTTATAAAAACAGACATTCTGCCCGAAGCAACAGGCAAGGAGATGAATAGTGCCCTGACGATCATCCGCGAGGGATTTGCCGAGGCCAGCACGCCTGAGCCTCACCGTGGGTCACGCTGTCCGTTACTCTAATAATATCATTCAATGTTTCTGAAGGCATTCCTCATTCCCCTTTTCTATTGCATAGACCAAATTTTTTCTAATTCCTGTTCATTCATCCCAGTTTTAACTTTTGTTGAATAAAGCACCGATAAATACATTTTTTCTTTGTGCGTGAGATTTACCGATAATCTGTTTGCTAATCTACGATTCGATTCTTCATAAATTTCAGAAATCCGGTCACCTGAATCATCACCCATTCTATAGAGGGCCTCTGTCTGCTCATGCAGCCAGTCGTATTCTTGACCAATAATATCAATATGATAACGATGCGCTTTTTCGGAAATCCCTGAAAGCCCAAGAGAACTAAGCAGGCAATTTTTTAATTTTATTTTTGCCTTTGTAAGCGGTGTCCCATAATCCTCACCACAATGTGCCATGATAATGACGTTCTTTTCATCTGATACATAATATCCTTCGTATAAGCTCTGAAAGAGAGTGCCGTAGGACATAAATGAAGTGTATTTTTCTTTCACCTCCTGCCATTCCTGATTAATTTTTGACGATTGTATTCGTCTGCTAAGATGAAAGTTTTTATAAATATCTTCCCAATCTAAGAGCACCAAATCTTGCGAGTTTCTCTGAATATCATGAGGCCTAAGTTGCAAGCCGCTATATAGATAATGTTCTATCCTAATGCTTGGGACGCGCGACCACCTTACGACCTCTACCTTTAGATTAATAATTTTTGAAACTTCTACGGATAATTCCTCAAGATACGCCCTCTGATTTTCATAACCAGATTCAAACAAATAGGGTGCCTCTATTTGAATTCCACGTTGCCATTTGTTGATTACATAACCTTCTTGATTTTTAGATTTCATTTTAAGAAGAGCGGCCTCACGCGCTGTGGGAGAACGCAATCCCCACTTAACCAAATACGAGATATCATTATATTCTCTTACCCAATATTTAGGAACAAAAACGTATTTTGAGAAATCCTTAAAAGACTCTTTCACAATTAAATCATCATTGCCGGAGCAAGGGTTTGGAAACAATATAATTATTAAAAATAACCTCAGAATTCTCACCCTCCAAGCTCCATAACCTGCCGCACTCCTGTCGCCGGGTCGGTATGGTAGAATTTGAACTTTCTGCCTTTGAAGGGGCCATGTATCAGGTCGGCGAGCATTTGGTCGGCCATTTTATTTTCCGGGGTGTGGAATGGGCAGATCAGGCCGACAAGCCATAACGCGCCGCCCTCAGTTTTAAGATTATTATACAACTCAATTCCCCTTCTGTATTTCCTTAATTTATTGATATTAAATGATAAAAAATCAATCTATTCTTACCCCTTTGATAGTTGAACGGGGATTATTTTTGCTCTGATTTGGGGCTGGAAAAGAAAAACATTGATTTCAACTTTTAAAATCCCTTTTGGACCGTTTTTGAGTTTTTCTTTCTGGATCGTGTGGCTTTATGGCTTGATAATATAACCGGGGCTTGAGCATTTGCTGGAATTATATCAACAAGAAATCATGCATTCCGCAATTTGATTGCTTTGAGATGCAGGCTCTATTCCTTCAATCTGACGCCGGGGCCGCCGGTTTGGGAATTTTCGTCGTCATCAATAAATTCTACACCGGCCTTTTCCAATGCTTTTTGAATTTTATTTAATGTTCCTACGGTTGGCGTTTCCCATTTCTCTTGCCAATTTGTTGTAGATTCCAGACGTACAACGGTATTGATATTCACATTGGCAGCCTGTGCCAACATGCTTTGTTTCCAGCCGACAAGGGCCCGTGCAGCCTTTAGAATATTTGGTCCATACATTATCAATACCTATGTAGTAGTAATTTTTACTATTATAGCGGTTGACAACACTATTCCCAATAGGTACATTTCCTTCTTAACTAGTAATAAATACTATTTAAACAGTATTAAATAATAAAATAAGTCATTATGCACCCAGCTAGTTATTATTTCTGGCTTGCAGCTTGGCCATATAAAGGAAAGGAGGCTCACTATTATATCAGATGCAGAGCGACCGAACTACTTATCAAAAACAGGAGAACCTGAACCACCAGAGAGTGACACTATCCTGGTGGATGATCTGTCGCGAAGGAATCTTTGGGATATTGCAACGCCGGAAGAGGTGGCGGCCTCGCTTGTTATTTTTTATCCCGTCGACCCGGAGGCGGAGCTTGCCCGGCGGGAGGATTATTCCCGACAGAACAAACAGATGGAAAATTTGTGTTTCTGGGGGGAGGTAAGGCGGTTGATAGAAAATAAATAGGGCAGGGGACCCTCATTGACCAAAAGCTTCCCCAATCAAGAAACATTCAACAACAACATAAAGCCGCGAGGCTAAGGGAGAATATACATGAACAGAAAATATATTAGCACCATCAATAACAGGAAAACATGGATTTGGGAAGGATGCCTTGTGGCTGTTCTCGGGTTTGGCTTAATGACCGAGGTGGGACAGGCGGCAGAGGAGGAAACCGGCCCAGCCCAGGATATGGAGCTTGAAGAGGTGGTCGTTACCGGATCACACATCCGGGGCGTGGGCGTGTCGGTTGGCTCAAAGGTCAATATCATTGACCGGGCGGACATCGACAGGTCCGGTTTTGCCACAACACAGCAGGTGATCCAGAGCCTGCCCCAGAATTTTGGCGGGGGACCCAATGAAGATACGCTCAGCACCGGCAATGTCACCGGCGGTTCCGGCATTAATCTGCGCGGGCTAGGCACTGAGGCGACGCTGGTACTGGTCAATGGCCGCCGTGTGCCGGTGGCGGGCCTTGGCGGCGATTTCTTTGATGTATCCATGGTGCCCGCAACGGCCATTGAACGGATCGAGGTTCTGCCGGACGGAGCATCAGCCATTTACGGTTCCGATGCCGTGGCCGGAGTGGTCAATATCATCCTAAGGGAGGATTATGAAGGTGCTGAAACGCGGGTCAGGTTTGGAACCGTTACAGATGGCGGGCTACAGGAATATCAACTGGGGCAGACTTTTGGCAAAAACTGGAATACAGGTAATGTTCTTTTCTCCTATGAATATTATAAAAGAGAACGCTTGAAACAGGCAGAGCGGTCCTTTGCCGCGGACAGTGATCTGACATCCCTTGGCGGCGATAACTTCAGTGATAATTTCAGCAATCCGGGCAATATCATGGACCCGGCTACGGGCTTCACGACTGTCGCTTTCGCCATTCCTTCAGGGCAGGACGGAACCTCTCTGGCGCCCGGTGACTTGTTACCCGGTGTCGTTAACCTCAGGAATATACATCAGGGCAAGGATATTCTGCCCGATCAGGAACGTCACAGCTTTTTTATCTCTGCCAGACAGGATATGAGTGAGACCATTACATTATTTGCCGAAGGTAAATACAGCGAAAGGGACTTTGATCAGGTGACAGGGGCCAGAATTTCACCTCTGGTGGTGCCCTCCATAAACCCGTTCTTTGTGGATGCCTTTGGCGGCTTCCCTTTCGTCATAGTTAATTATGACCTGTCACAGGATATCGGGTTCAGTTCACTGCAGGGAGATACAAAAAACTATAACGGGGTATTTGGCGCGGAAGCAGAACTCGGGGATGACTGGCAGTTAGAAGCTTATGGTTCTTACAGCCGGGAAAATGGCATCAGCCGTACCAACGGGTTTAACCCAACGGCCCTGTCAGCGGCGCTGGCTGATCCTGATCCGCTGACGGCCTTTAATCCCTTTGGTGATGGTTCCCACACTAACCCTGCAACTATAAATGCCATTCGCTCCATTGAAACCTTCAAGACAATGTCCGAGCTATGGTCTGTCAATATGGTGGCGGACGGCAGTATTTTCAAGCTTCCGGGCGGTGATGTCAAACTGGCGGTTGGCCTGAACTACCGTAAAGAAACATTCGGCAAGGAACTTCATTTTGCGACGCTGGACAGCGAAATCCGCTTTGACCGAAAGGTGGTTTCAACTTTTGGCGAACTGTATATTCCGCTCTTTGGTGAAGATAATCAACGGCTCGGTTTTCACAGGCTGGCCCTGTCGGCTGCCGGTCGTTTTGAAAGTTACAGCGGTGTCAGTAATGAAAACACCACAAATCCCAAATTCGGCATCATATGGTCGCCCGTGGAAGGGCTGAATATCCGGGGCAGTTACGGCACGTCTTTCCGGGCACCCAACCTGCCGGATCTGGACGAGAGTAATAATGCCATATTCCTGATACCTGTAACCGATCCGGCGTCTCCCACGGGATCAACATTCAGCCTGCTTCAGTTCGGCGGCAATGGTGAGCTTCGTAATGAAACGGCAACAACATGGAGTGTGGGGGTTGATTTCACGCCGGAAGCGTTGCCGGAACTTAATGTCGGTCTGACCTATTATAATATTGAATTCCGTGATCGTATTCTGGCTCCGGAAAACGCCCTTGGCGTACTGGCGGAGGAAGACATAAATGCAGGGATCATTATCCGTAACCCCACATCGGCACAGATTGATGCGTTTTGCAGTGCCGATGTGTTCAAAGGTGATCCGGCCTCCTGTGGTTTTCTCCCCATTGGGGCGATCATCGACGGTCGTATGAATAACACGGCCCGGACACAGGTCGATGGTCTGGATTTCACCCTTGACTATGGTTTTGAGACCGAAAATGCCGGGCGTTTTGATTTCCGGGTGAACGGCAATTACCTGTTGAACTTCAGGGAAGCTTTCAATGAGACGACACCTTTCGCAGATCTTGCGGGCACTATTCATAATCCTGTGGATTTTCGTATGAGGAGCAGCCTGTCATGGAGCGGTGATGAGGGGCTTTCCGCAACTGTTTTTGTCAACTATACGGACAGCTACCGGGATGACGACAGCGAGCCGAACCGGAAGATAGATTCCTGGACGACCATTGATGCCACTCTGACCTACAGTCTTGATGACCGTCTTGGCAGTATGGGGCTGAATGGTATGATCTTCTCCCTGAGCGCCCAGAATCTGTTTGATACAGACCCACCCTTTGTCAATAACGCACTGGAAAGTCTTGGTTATGATCCGGCCAATACGGATCCCCTGGGCCGGTTCATATCCTTCAATATCACTAAAAAATGGTGAGCGGCTAATGTTATTCTGGCGCTTGATATTTATAATGATCCTGCTAATGCTGACCGGGGGCGTCAGCCTTGCAGGAGCGGACGGGCGGCATCCCTATAATGTAGATGACCTGCTTAAAACCGAGACTCTCGGGTCTATAGGGTTTGACCCTACAGGCCGCAGGCTTGTCATTGCAAAATCGCCACCCTATGAAGATATGATAGATTTTGCCAGAATACCCATTGCGGGCGCTCAGTATCAGAATAATTTATATGTTGTGACATTGGGGGAGGCGGCACCCCTTTTTAAAGAAAAATCCGATGTAGGCTACTGGTCGCCTGTCTTCTCGCCCGACGGCAGGCGTCTTATCATCTATCGGCAATCATCAGAGACGGTCGATGTGGGAGTCTATGATTTTACCTCACAAAAAACCATCTGGCTGCCCTCTGCCCCATATTTTGCAGCCCTCCTGCCCACAAGGCCGGTGTGGATTTCCAATGAAGATTTTGTCTTTGCCGCCATGCCGCCGGGGAGAACCCCGGTGACCGTCACCCGCAAGCGTGAAGTAGCCCGTCGTCTGTTTTCAGAATGGGAAAAAGCCTGGCAGGGGGAGTTGCCGACGGCTCATGTTCTGAAAAGCAGCTCCGGTGGTATTGATCAGGCCAAAGACTTCAAGCCCGGAATGCTGATAAAGGTTAATGCTGGAACCGGCAGGATGACACGGATCAGTGACGGTTTATTTGCGGGCCTCCAGTTATCCCCCGACAGGCATTATCTGGTGGCCCTGAAAACGGCAGGAATATTACAGCCGGATCCGGATTATCCCATTAACGGTACGTCTCTCAGCAAAAATCGACTGCAGCTCATTTTGATTGACCTGAAAAATAATAACAAACAGACCATTCCCTGCAGGCAATGTGACGTCTTCCCAAACAGGGTTGAATGGTCGGCGGATGGGGGCAGGTTGGTCTTTTTTTCCCGTAAACTAAGGGAACCCTGGAGTCAGGGCCAGTTTTTTCAATATGAAACTGCAACCGGTTCATCGGGTTTTATCTCCCATGACGGTTTGGATCTGGCACCGGTATCTTCTGCAGGTCTGATGGCCGCACCGGACCGGGCGGCCTGGATCGGCAACAGGCTGGCTGTTTTTGCTCGGCCCATTTTGGGTCTTGACAGAAAATCTTCCAATAGGGCGTCTATTACCGAACAGGCAAATGCCGATGGTTCCCTGAGGCTGGGAAGAAGCGACTGGTTCCTTATTGGGCCGGATGGAAACCACAGGAATCTCACCGCATCCTTCACATCTGTTTCCTATAATCTTCTGAGTGTCATTGGCGACGCCATCTATGTTTTTGCTGACGGTAATGTCTGGCAGTTGGGGGCGGATGGATCGCACCGTAATATGACGGCAGGTATCAGCCAGCAGCTGTCTTTTTCAGAATTGTCGTTCAAGGATGATGTGACCAATATCTCTCAGGCATTGAATAGTAAAATCACTTTACAGGCCAGTGGCGATGATGGACGGGAGGTTATATTTCTGGATCTGAAAAAGGGCAGTCATATCAAGATAAAAAGCCCGTCTGAAACTTCCAGACTTCTGGCCGTATCATATGAAAGTGAAACGGCGGTTTTTGTGAAAGTCAAGGATGGGGCGACGGCGCTATATGTCGTCCGGTCTGATGATACAACTGTCAGCGGTAAAACGCCTGTGATGACATTAAACAGGCATCTGGAAAATGTCTTGCCCCTGAAAGTGAAAAAAATAACCTACGCCTATGATAATGGGCATGATCGCGAACAACTGTCCAGCTGTATGACCCTGCCGCCGGACTGGGGGCCGGACAAACGTTATCCTCTTGTGGTATATGAGCATCTCGGGGTCCGCGGGCAATGTGGTTTTACCATATCCGAGGCTTTTAATCCTCATAATATAAACCTGCTGGCGGCTCGGGGGTATATTATACTCTATGCCAATAATTCACCAAAGCTGATCAGGTCAGAGGACGGTAATCCCATGGGTAACCTCAGCAAGCTGGTGTTGAGTGCCGTTGATGCTGCCATTGATCAGGGCTATGCCGACCCGGACCGCATTGGTGTATATGGTGAAAGCGACGGGGGCTATCCGGCATTGTTGCTGCTGGCCGATACTGATCGTTTCAAGGCCGCTGTTGCCGGTAATAGTGCCACAAACTTTACCAGTTTTTATGGCTCCAAATCCCTGACTGAAAGAGTAATCGGGGCTGATGACGAGCTACCGCCTTATCTGGCAACCATGACTATGACCGAAAGTGCTTCAAGCAAAATTTCCCTGCAGGGGGCGAGACCCTGGGAAGATCCTGAGAAATATATTAACATCAGTCCATTATTTTTTGCTGATAAAATCACAACACCGGTCATGCTGCTGCACGGCGATCTGGATATCTCTTCGTCGGATCAGTTTCATGAAATGTTCAGTGCTTTATTTCGTTTGAGAAAAGAGGCTGTCTTCGTTGAATATTGGGGCGAAAGCCATGGCACGGCCAGCCCGGCGAACATCCGTGACAGGTGGCACCAGATTATCGCATGGTACGATAAATACCTTAAAAATGACAAAGCCGGTGAGGTGAGCATTAAAGCACGGGATCAGGAATGAAAACTCTGACAGGTCTTTGTTTGGTTTTGGTGCTGGCTGTGCCACATTGATGGATAGGCCCTGTTTTCCGCAGAATTAAGTCACAGGATCCTTGCCTGATAACAGGAGAATTAAAGATTAATCAGGCCCAGACGGGATGCTTTGAATATGGCCATGGCGCGGGTGCTGACGTCCAGTTTAAAGAAAATATTCTTGATATGGAAATTAATGGCGTTTTCACTGACACCAAGAATAAAGGATATTTCCCAGGAAGTTTTGCCGTTGGCAACCCACTTCAGGCATTCCATTTCCCTGTTTGTCAAACGGCTTTGCCTTAATGGGGTGAATAAGTCACCCCCAATTTCCAGAATTCTATGATGGTAATGCACGGCCATTAAATGCAGGGCATGAAAAACGTCCGGATCTACATCCTTGTGATCTCCGGCGATATTTACCGTACAGGGGTATAATCCTGGTATGATAATTGGAATGGTTATTCCATTGCATATGCCGAATTCCTGTGCTTCCGAGAATATCTTCTGGTTACGCTTGTTTGGCTGCCTGATGTCTTTCCAGATACATGGTGTTGCTTTCCTGTAGAGGGTTTGCAGGACAATATCATCCTCAAAGTATTTTTCTTTTTTGTAATGTGTGACCCATTCGTCCGGAAAAGAAAAAAGCTGAATAGCGTTCGGCGGCGGATTGTTCATATCCACAAAAGAAAGGCATGTATGCTTGTCAAAGCCAAAAGGTTTGATTTCTTCGGTAAAATTATCCTGTAGTTCCTGTAAGGTATTTATTTTTTCAATTCTGCCAAGAAAGTCCTGAATTTCTGTAAAATCAATCATTGAATGTTCCCCTGCGACTTATTTCGTTAATCCTGTTCGTGCATGAGGTGAGCTTTGTGGGTGCTATAAGTATATTGCATTGTTCTGGATAATGTCAAAAAGTGGCAATCCTGTGGTCAAAAAATGCTTTTCATTACAGGTGTTAAATCACCCCGTTCATCTGTTTTTTTATCTGTGAAAGTCATATTCTTCTACCTCGGACAAATACTAATGACGCTATGCTTGGCGTGAGGTTTTTCGTCCGGGCAACAAGAAACGATATCGATCTTATTTATACTTCTGATGATCGAAGTTTCGAATGTGTAGACTATTGCCATGGCAGTGTAGTTTATTTTTCCGTATCTGAAACCTACCCGTTCTGGTAGTGGAACCGGATGCGCTAATAGGGAATAAATACTGGCAGGACGAGTTTCTTCCGAATTCTGCTATCGAAATAAGGTGTTATCAAATTCACCAGCCAATCTTTTTATATAAACAGGTTCAGGATCAAGAAGCGTCTCCACTATTCAACACTTATGCCGAGGGGGACAATAAAATGGTTCATCAGTATGATAAAACAAAACGCTTTACCAAACTCAACTGGTCATGGGAAATTCTCAGGAAAAACCCGGATTATATCCGTGACTGGAGGATAAATGCGGTGAATGATAACTTTGGTGCAGCGGAACCAACTCCTGATTCTGAAAAGTGGGGTTTGTTATATTTTGAGGATCCGGCTTTCGATTCAACAGTTGCCACACCGTTCTGGCTTCCGGAAATATGCCCATTCGTTTTGAATCTCACAATACAAAAAGCACAAAATTCAAGTGGTTTATTTGACTTGGAAGTAGATAGATTGAAATGTAAAGTTTTTGTTCGGAATAGAGGTGAAGATGTTCAGCACGTCCTGTTTTCCGATGGCCATAAAACACTGCAGTTATGTTGTCAGGGTGATGATATTCGGCAGGGGCGCGTTAATATTACCGTCCATATAGAGGGACTGCACTACCTTCGACAAAACCAGGTTATGCTGAAGAGACTGAATGGGTTATTGCAGCACAAATCACTGCTCGATCATCACTTTGAACCGAGCAAACATTCCCGTCGTTATACAGAAATTCTACGTATGTTAAGTCTCAAGAAATCGGGTATTCCCCAGCGAAAAATTGCAGAAATACTGTTTTCCAGGAAGCGTATCGAGATAGAATGGAACGATCCGGGGGGATATTTACGTGATCCTGTGAGGCGTGCCCTGCGACGTGGTGAACAACTTTTACTTGGTAAATATCTTGATCTTCTGAAATAATTTTACCGTTTTCAGGAGGGGGGGCGACTTTGCTCCATACTGTTTTCGCCCGTCCCGGGATCATTTTTATTCCGCCACACTGTTCTTCTCATTGACCCATTAACAGGAGAAAACAGTAATGACCATGAACACTAATTCAGATAACCCAAGCACTTATTTCAATACGGCAGAGGCCGCCAGATATCTTCGCCTCAGCCCCCGAACATTACAAAATATGCGTGTTTCAGGTGAGGGCCCAGTCTATCGTAAACATGGCAAGCTGGTGGTCTATCACCCATCAGATCTGGTAGCCTGGTCAGAGTCCCGCAAACAGGAAAGCACGTCAGATGTCTTCTGATTTGACCCGTGTGGAGACACTTTCCCTGCCGGACAGGGTTAATCAATATATGCGTTTTGGCAGGCCTGTCCGCAAGGTAACCATGCCAGCTTATCGGGGGTATGAATATTATAACCCCGGTCAACTGGTCGGTTATGTTCAGTGGCACGCCGGGGAATATGGCAGTCGTTTATGGCGGTTTATGGTCCTGATGACAGTGAGCCGCCATGATGATCAGGGCAATATACAGGTGGTCCCGGGTGTTATGCCCGGTGCCCGAATTCTGTTGGATATGGAAGGAGCCCATAAGGTCAGAAAGACTTTATGGGCCATTGATCATATAGAACAACTTGGTCTTGACCCGGCAGATGTTTCTCCCGCCTATTATGGGCATATGCATCAGAGGATTACCGCGAATTGTCATTACCATCGATACACTATGGAACAGCATAAGAGCTTCCTGAAAGGGCAGGAGGTTCGATGTGAGAATAGGCAAACGCGTTAAAATTTTGGTTATTGGTAGCGTATCCATCGGATTACTAACATTGGTTATGGCAACGAAATTCATACCAAAAGTAATCTATAATCCATCACCCAGTGCACCGGAAGGTTTCTATTTTATCGATAAGAGAGCCGTTCCGGAAGTTGGTGATTATGTGCTGTTGACGTTGCCGAAATCCGTTACAATGATGGCGCTCAAACGTCAGTATGTGGGGCGAGGCACCCCGCTTCTCAAACAAGTAATTGCTCAATTCGGGGGTCATGTCTGCATTAAATATGATGTTGTTTATGTGAACTATGAGGCTGTTACGAAGGTAAAAAGTTACGATCCTTCGGGCCGTAAAATGCCGGTTTGGGAGGGCTGTCGGACACTGGAAAAAGGGGAGCTTTTCCTGTTGAATCTTTATTCGATATACTCGTTTGACAGCCGATATTTCGGACCTGTTACGCAGAATAAAATTATCGGCATAGCCTTTCCGATTTGGGTGCAGAGTGATGTTGAAAATTTTTCAGAGTCAAAATAAGAAGTTACAGCAAGATAAAAGCAACTTAGGCGCGGAGCCCCTTAAGTTATTGTCTGCACATCTTTTTTACTCACACCAAGGTTTTTAGGTCACGACCCCCACTTTCTGCCAAGTCTCTGAAGGAGTACACAAAAGGCCGTGCCGCACTTTTTTTAATACAGTTATTTCAATATCTTAACTCACAAGAGAAATATCATGCCTCTACCTCCGGAAAAACCCTTTAAACCGAGACTTGGCAAGCCCGGAAATCGTGGGGGACGATTTAGCAAACGGGTACTCAAGAAATTGAGAAGTCTGTCCCATGGCATAACATCTTTCGGTTCGTCCAAAGGTAATGGTGGATTTACCGGAGCGAGGATTGGCCGAGGTCATTGGGCTGGTAAGTATTCCAGTCATAATATCGGTTCGCGGTTCAGACGGGTTATCATTAAAAGCCGTATCGTCAAACTGGGTGGTGGCGGTTATGCCAGAGCGGCCTCACATCTTAAATATATTGAGCGGGAGGGCGTAGGCTCGGATGGCCGAGAAGCGGAAGCCTATGACAAGGAGCAGGACGGCATCAACCTGAATGACTTTCAAGGTCGCTGTGAAGGAGATCGTCATCAGTTCAGATTTATTGTTTCAGCCAATGATGCCGACAGTCTTGAGGATTTGAAATCTTTCACTCGTGATGTGATGACGCGGATGGAGCAGGATTTGCGGACGGAACTTGATTGGGTGGCGGTTGATCATTTTGATACAGTTCATCCCCATACACATATTGTCTTGCGCGGTATTGATGATCAAAATAGGGATCTGATTATTGCCAAATCTTATATGGGTCATGGTATGCGACATGCTGCTTCTGATCTTTTGACCCATGAGCTTGGTCCTCGCACAGAAATGGAAATGCTCAAGCAAGTAAGACAGCAGGTGGCTCAGGATAGATTTACCGATCTGGATCGCGATATTGTCAAATATAGCCGGGATAATATTATGCACCCTGACGGCGGTGAATATCCGGCCAAGATAATTGGTGCTCGCATGAAGAAACTTTCAAAGATGGGTCTAGCCCAACACCTGGGCAAAGATTATTGGCGACTGGACCCTGACCTCAAAAACACATTGACGACGATGGCCGAGAAAGGTGACATCATCAAAACCCTGCACCGAAATCTGCACAAAGCCGGGAAAGATAATTTGCAGCAAAAGGCTCTGGTTTTTGGAACAGATGAAACTTCTCAAAAGAGCGTCACTGGTGAACTTCTTACGACCGGTCTGTCTGATGAACTCAGCGACAGACGGTATGTCATTCTGGATGGCACGGACGGGAACCACTGGTATGTGGATATGGGGGAGCTGGAGCAGGTTGATGACTTGAACATGGGCATGATTGTCACCGTGACTGCTGCCCATAGCGGAGCATCACTGGTTGATCATCATATTGCGGAAATCGCCCGTCAGAATGGGGGCGTTTATAGTGAGGAATATCACCAACATTCTGACCCAAAAGCGTCACAGGCTTATATAAAAAGCCATATCCGCCGATTAGAAGGGCTGAGGCGTTACGGCATTGGTAAACGTCAACAGGATGGGTCATGGAAAATTCCGACTGATTTCACGTATCGTATAGAGAAACTTCAAAAACAGTTTGCCCAAAAGGCTCCGGTAGCTATGACAATCAATTCCGCCTTTGCACTAGATCAGCTTATTGAAGGTGAGGGCTATGGTTGGCTGGATCGGAATCTCGTTGGAAAGGAAAAGACTGACTTGGCATCAAGTGGCTTTGGTGGAAAAGTGCAACAAGCTCTGGCCCAGAGACGAAACTGGCTCATGAGACAAGGGTTGATCCAGAAGAAGGGCTCAAAGGTTATCTATCCCAAGAGCCTCGCAAATCAGCTTATCAGGCGGGAACTCAACAAATTTGCTGCAGGAATTTCTGATAAAACTGGCAAACAATATATGCCCATGAAAGATAGGGGTGAGGTGAGCGGCATCTATGTTCGAAAACTCAATCTCAGTAGTGGCCAATATGCTGTTCTGGAAAAATCAAAGGAGTTTACTCTTGTGCCTTGGCGGCCTGTGATGGATCGCGTGATGGGCCGATCCATATCTGGTATGATCAGTGGCGGTACAGTAAACTGGGATATTGGTCGAGGAGTGGGATTGTAAAATTTTTATTGTAAAACAAGGACTGAGTGGTTTAGTGCCGGAAAGCAGACATTCAGGATCTATTTCTCAATATTCCATTGATGTTTTAAAGCACCGCTATCATATCCAAAATACCTTTCTTTAAACCCCTTAAGAGCACCTTCGTATTGAGACAAAGTAAAAATTGCATCACTGTATTGTGGCAACAGCTCGTTATCCAGCATGTCTAAATACTTATATTCTGGCTCATCTTCCATATTTTTTCTAATATCTTCAAGAAGTCTATTAATGATTTTGACCTTGCTTTCACTCAGAGTTTCTGCAGGCTTCTTACTTCCAAGAGCTTTTAATTCTTTATAAAGGTGAGAGAATACTTCAAAAAATGAATCGTAAGCCTGTGCCTTTTCAAGCGTAGTTGATTGGGTGCCGCTATTTACCATTATTTCTTCTCCTTAATTTTCTTAGGAGGTGCAGTTTGGATCTTATCGTCGCTGTCAGAAAGTTCATACCTCCACCCACTACCATAGGTATTGAAAATATTATCGGCCCTCATTCGTTCTATCTCTTCAAGATAAGAGGTAAGAACGAAGGTCGCATCGCTATTTGTTGGTAGATCATCACTGTCAAATTGGTCAAACCCCTCCAAGGGATTATAGGCCGTACCTAATAAACTATTTGCAGCAGAGAGTGCAGAGTTTAAAAATTTTAACTTAAATGGGTTAAGTCCATCATTTGGAGATTTTTTTGCTAACCCTGAGATTTCTCGATGCAACCCTTCAAGCTGTCCCATTATTTTTTCAAGATTTTCCACTTCACATTTCTTCAACATATCCTCCTAACTAGGGCATAATCTGGTAAATTCGACATACTTCTTTTTTATCACATCCAATGGCGACCGTTGCCTACTCTCAAAAAGCTCCACCATTTGCGCTACATCCGCATCTGTCAAAGTAATAATACAACGTCTTTGTCCAGACCACAAATCAACTGTACTTTGCCTTCTAGCTTTTGTAAGCTCATTACGTGTTACAAGCACACCAAATTTTCCTAAGCTATCAGTCATATATCGGTTTAACTGATTAACATGGTCGCGGCTAATCTCTTTAACATTCTTCATTTCAAAGACTATTTGTTTTGAACCATAGCTATCATATATATCGGTCAAAAAAGCGTTGGATTGATTATTATAAAAAATGAGGTCCCTTATTAGCGCACCACTCTCTGTACGACTTTGTTCGGCGGCAAAATCAAGTTGTGGATAAAGCAATGATGAGAATAATTCCGCAATTGCATCTTCATAATCACGATCAGCATTATCTACCTTTCCTGTCGGCAATTTCTTAATTAAATTTAGTTTTCTTTTAGCAGAAATTATGGGGATTTGAGAAAATAGTGGATCATTATGGCAATCTTTAAATGTCCTTTCTTTTTCTTTAATGTAAGCATCAACAACTCCATAATTTTGACGATTATAGTCTAGTACAGAGACATGATTTAGTTCTTCAGGAGTATGCCCTATATCATCTTGTGGGCAATGATGATGGAAGTAATCGTCATAATTAATCCATGGAGTAAACCTTAACCAACGTTTGGGAACAAAAATTAACGGTTTACCGTTATTAGGGTTTATTGGAATTTCTGTTTTTTCGAATGGAATAAATTTATTTGAACGGTAATCATAAACATTCTCTATGTTACATTCTTGTATTGGAATGCCGTTCTTACTACATTGTTCAATTGTATAATCTATAAGAAATGACTTAAGGAAGTTACACGCAATATCGCTAATTCGATCTCTTGATATGCCTGTTATGAAAAACTGAATTTCTTCAAAGTGCTTAAAACCTTTACGTTTATATTCTGGTATTGCCTCAAAAAGTTGAAGAATTTCCTTGGCTTTTTTCTGCCCAATTCTTTTTCCTTTACGATTTGAAGACAAACCTAATCCTACCTCGTCACACTCCGATGCAGTGATTAAAATTTCTATCGCCTTTTGTTCTTCTCCTTTTCGCATCAACTCCCCAAGATGGTTAAATGCATTAATAAGGGACGTGTGTAGTGATTGGTCTTGCTGTGATGGTGAACTCCATAGCAAAAAAGGATCAAGATACAGTGGTATATCTTCTTCAAAATGCGGGATAGCAAAATCAAGTGATGCCTGCTCAATATGTATTCCATGATAGTCCGTTAATCTTGGAGCGATTAGCATTTATTCCACCATCCTGTATTTACTATTATCTTTAATGTTAGTTCTGGCAACTTTTTTGCCATAGAAGTATATACTTGCATATTAATATATAAGTTTGACATCATGAACCCGGATCTATTGTCATTAGATCAACAAGTTCCATACTTTCATACAACACGGGAATGTCTTTGGGCTTTATTCTGAACTGGCTGCGTTTTTTTGCCTTTGGTTTATCGCTTGAAAAACCTTCTACTTTTATACCCGGGTCATAATAAATGATTCTGGATGCCATGGCGGACAGGAACTTTCCAAAATCTGTTCCAACCCCCAATGCAATGACATGGCCATATTGATACTGTGTGATTTCACCCTTTCGGCTGGCAGAAGGGATATAGGCTGCTTTGGCATGTTTCCTGTTCCATTTCTCGAGCAGGGTACCATAGTGCCAGATTGCAGCTTCCACGCCATCCTCGGAAACCAGAGATATCCCGCCGGTGATATCAGCAATCTGGTTCTTCTTGATATCATATCCTGTTAATTGCAGAGTAAGTCCGGTACGGGCCTGAAGTTCTCCAAATTTGTGGACGCCTCCAAAATTAAAACGGTCTTCCCGACCTTTTGTGTCAGGATAGCCGAACTTTCTGACAAAATCGAATATACCTTCTGTACGGTAGAAGCCACCTGTCGGTTCCGGGGTCATTAAAGTTACCGCGCCACCGGAGAGAGGTTTGTCCAGCCCCGGAGATCTATGCTGTTTAAGCTCCCATCCCAGAAAATCCGGTTCGTTCAGGCCATTAGGTGTTACTCCCAGCAACCCTTCAAGGGTATAACCTCCTCCGTTCTGGGCTTTGTAGGGAACTCTTTCTCCATTGGCCCCCAGTTTGAAGGAATTAATCCAGCCCAGTTCTGAAATCTCTTTCAATGCTGTCAGCAACTGTTTACGGGTATCTTGTTCCGCTTCCTTTTTAAAGATTTCACTGAAAACGGCTTCACTGTCATATTGTTCCAGTTCCCGGGTTACGGGATTTTCACGGCCAACCAGATGGCCAATGATACGCTGGTCACCGGTTATACCCAGAAGCAATATGCGACCCGGATCCCGGCTTCTCAGATAAGCTCCTGGGCAAACCCTTGCACCTTTAAGAAAGCCGGACATGCGGACTTCAGGATATTTTGGATAGAGGATCAATTGGGCATTCGGGGCCTTATGCAATCTGCCTTCATCATCCATCCAGAAAAACGGAAGGTCAGCCTTGAAACGATCGCGCTTGCTGTCTTTCTTGCTCTTGTCAGCGAATACTTTGCCAAAGGGAAGAAGTTGCAAGGATGAATAATCTGCGCCAAGATAAATCTGGTTCTTGGAATTGTCGTTGGGGGCAAGGCGTTTGAAGACCAGAGTATTGACGTTATGCTTTGTCATCATGCCGCGAATGGCATCCAGACTTTTGATTTCCGACAACTCCAGCCCCATTAGGATGCTCCAGTCCAAACTTCCGATAATATTTAAATGACAGAGTTATCATCCACACGGAATGTGTTGATGCAACCAAAAAGTTATAAAAGATTATCCGGTTTTACATTCAATAGTGAGGAATGGGTCGTTAGACAGGAGAAAATCACCGGCTTTGGAAATGATATCATCCAGAGACTGACGGTGTTTTCCTTTCAGGGCGCATTCCCATATTGTCAGAACGCGCCAACCGGATTTAGCCAGGATTGCAATGTTGCGTGCATCGCGAATTTTGTTGCCATTGATTTTACTCCGCCAGAATTCAGGACGGGATTTTGGCCATTTGAACAGGTAACAGTTATGGCCATGCCAGAAGCAGCCGTTGATCAGAACCACAGCATTGTATTTTCGTAAAACCAAATCCGGTTTTCCGGGTAATTTTTTATCATGTAGTCTGTATCGGAAACCTTCGCGGAAGAGGGCCTGTCTGATAATCATTTCTGGTCTGGTATTTTTTCCTTTGATACCAGCCATCATTTCACTGCGTATTTTTGGCGTAACAACATCAGTCACAATAATCCACCCTATTCGGCTGCAATGTATTTTACTTGCGTCTCATTTCTGATTTGATCCAGAATATATGGCTTCATGTAGCGGGCAACTTCTTCAATGACAGGAACAACGACAGAATTTCCGAACTGTTTGTAGGCCCGGGTGTCGCTCACAGAGATAATCATCTCGGGCTTGCGACCACTGTCATAACCCATGAGGCGTGCACACTCACGTGGCGTCAGTCTGCGAGGGTTTTTCCCTTCCTGTTTGATAAGTATTTCCGATCCGTCCTTGTAGTAGCGCGCCGACAGCGTGCGGGCTTTTCCGTCGGGGCCGTTTAAACCAAACCCGAAACCGTTACCGGCAGCCTTGTGTTTTGCTGCATATGCCTGGAGATATGCCCATAATTTGTCACTGAGGGTATATTTGTCATTTACTAACGAGGTAGCGTTGGAAGCCTTGCCATCGACATTTAGCGTATAATGTTCTTCGGCCTCTTCTGATGGGTCATGGAGAATGGATTCCAGAATCGGGCCGGTTTTGGGGTCTGCAAACTGCAGGTCATCAAATGTAAAGTCACAGTCCTCACGAAACCCGGCGATGAAGATTCTCTCGCGATGCTGGGGGACATACCCCTTGGCGTCTATGACACGGGTGCTAATTTTATAGCCAAGCTCATCCTGAAGTGCGCCTATGATGGTTGCAAAGGTGTCACCCCTGTTATGGCTTTTCAGGTTTTTTACATTTTCCAGAAGAAAGGCTGCCGGGCGATGATGCTTCAGAATTCGTAAAACATCAAAGAATAATGTTCCCTGGGTTTTATCCTCAAAACCGTGTGCGCGACCCAGGGCATTTTTTTTGCTTACGCCTGCGATGCTGAATGGTTGACACGGGAAGCCAGCCAACAAAACGTCATGAACGGGGATATCTTCCGCATTGACCTCGGTGACATCACCTGCAATATGGTGGTCGTCATGAAAGTTGGCCCGGTAGGTTCTCTGGGCATATTCATCCCATTCACTGGTAAATACACATTTACCGCCAGCGGCTTCAAACCCACGCCGGATGCCCCCGATACCGGCAAACAAATCGATGAATGTAAAATCAGGGTCAGGGTTGCGAAATTGTTGTTTGTAAGCAAGCTTGTTCAGCAGGATTTCAAAGCAATGTTTTTTGGGTTCTACTTCGCCTTTTTCCCATCGGTAAATGGTCTTGATAGTGACCCCCATAAGGTGGGCAGCTTCTTCTACGGACATTGCGTTGAGTTCGCGTAATTCTTTGAAATTTTTAATTTTCATTATTTTCTCCCGCTTTTCTTATCTGGGTCATTTTTTGACATTATGGGATATATAACACCCTGAAGAATCGCTGTAAAGGCTCTTTGTTCTTTTTTTGTTCTGATTTAATGGTTGTGATTATCATGCGGAGAGTTCTTTCATTGAGAAATTTATCCAAAAGGCTGATTCGATTTGGAAATGGAGGTTGCCGGGAACGATTTTTGTTCATTTTGTAATATTTTGAACATTCTCTCAAATTTTCTTCAACTTTTTTTGTTACGCTCTGAATACCTTGTTTTCCCTTGAGACTCATCAGTATCACTATGTTACGTTATTCTTCACAAGCCATTGTTTTATATAAATAAAATTACTTGACGGGATAGTGTTTTATCGTTCTCCTGAGTGTGTCTATTGATACATTTCAGGAACGGATATGACCCCAACAAAGATACTTATTGGTCAAATATTGATCACCTTCATAGTCGTGATTAGCACTTTTTGGGCTGCCACTGAATGGGCGGCGTTTATGCTGGGGTTTCAGGCCCGGCTCGGGACGCCGTGGTTTCAAATCGGTGCCTATCCTGTCTATTACCCCTGGCGGTTATTTGAATGGTGGTACGCGTTTGAAGTTTACGCACCGACGGTATTTTACAAGGCCGGTGGCCTGGCAGCAGCGGGCGGAATTATGGGAACGTTGGTTGCCGTAATAGGCTCCCTCTGGCGGGCGCGGGAAAGCGGTCAGGTAACCACCTATGGTTCTGCCCGCTGGGCCAATAAAGCCGATATCAAGCAAGCTGGCCTGCTTAAACCCAAAGGCGTGTTCCTCGGCCAGTTCAATGATCGTTACCTGCGCCATGACGGGCCGGAGCATATTATGACCTTTGCCCCAACCCGTTCCGGCAAGGGTGTGGGGCTTGTGATCCCGACCTTGCTCAGCTGGACGGGCAGTGTTGTGGTCCATGATTTGAAGGGCGAGAACTGGCAACTGACCTCCGGCTGGCGGTCCACATTCTCACATTGCCTGTGTTTCAATCCCACAGATATTGCCAGCGTCCATTATAACCCGCTGATGGAAGTGCGGCGGGGTTTGAATGAAGTGCGGGACGTGCAGAATATTGCCGACATTCTGGTTGACCCGGAAGGCATGCTGGAACGTCGTAACCACTGGGAGAAAACCAGCCACTCCCTGCTGGTGGGCACCATCCTGCATGTGCTGTATGCTGAGACAGAAAAAACACTGGCCCAAGTGGCTGAAGTTTTAAGTGATCCGGCCAAATCCTTCAAAACCACGTTGCAGGAAATGTTGATTACCAACCACGTCGGGTCATATGCAAACCCTATTGCTCATCCCGCTGTGGCTTCCGTCGCACGGGAACTTTTAAATAAATCAGAGAATGAACGTAGCGGCGTGTTGAGTACGGCGCTCAGCTTCCTCACCCTCTACCGGGACCCGGTAGTGCAGCAGGTTACGTCAAAATCGGATTTTAGCCTGATGGATCTGATCAGATCCGACAAACCGGTCTCCCTCTATCTGGTGGTGCCGCCCAGCGATTTAAGCCGGACCAAGCCGCTGATGCGTTTGATCCTCAATCAGATTGGCCGCCGTCTGACAGAAAAACTGCCAGAAGATAAAAACCGCAACCAGCTGCTTCTTATGCTGGATGAGTTCCCGGCGCTGGGTCGGCTGGATTTTTTCGAGACGGCCCTTGCTTTCATGGCGGGCTATGGCATCCGGGCGTTTCTCATTGCCCAGAGCCTCAACCAGATATCCAAGGCTTACGGCGAAAACAACAGTATCCTTGATAACTGTCATGTAAGGGTGGCCTTTGCCACCAATGACGAACGGACAGCCAAACGAATTTCAGACAGCCTGGGTTCAGCAACAGAACTCAGATCACAGCGGAACTATGCCGGGCACCGATTATCGCCGTGGCTCGGGCATGTGATGGTCTCCCGTCAGGAAACCGCCCGCCAGCTACTGACCCCCGGTGAGGTGATGCAATTGCCCACGACGCAAGAACTGATCCAGATTGCCGGACTTCCACCAATTCGGGCCCGGAAACTACGCTATTATGAGGATCAGAATTTTACCACACGTATTTTGTCCCCGGCACCAACCCTGATCATAGTAGCGATTTCACAAACCGGGTCTGACTGGGAGGATCAGGAAGCCGACCCTGACGGGCGGTTACTTGCCCCAGAAACAGAAAATGATGGCGATATGTCCGGTGACGCTGCGCTGGAACATATTCCCGAACTAATGCCGGAACCGGATTTATCAGAAGAACCCATAGATATATTCGAAGTGATTGATCCGGATGTGGATGATACCGACGTTGAAGCAGATAAATATCAACTGAGTACATTCCAGAAGGCAGTGGCCTTTGATGATGAACAGGATCTTCCCGGGTTTGGGGATGATTTATGAAACCACGCATCAATGTTTATCTGGACTATGACCTTCATAAAAGGGTTGAGAAATTCAAGGCCAAAACCGGCCTTAGTAAATCCGGTATTATGGAAATCGCGGTGGCGCAATTTCTGTCACCGGAAAGTGCCGACAAGCGGGAAGCCGCCATTGCGAAACGGCTTAATCAACTGACCCGCCAGTTTGGCCGGCTGGAACGGGATCTGGTCATTCATTCAGAAGCCCAGGCCCTTTTTATCCAGTATTACCTGACCATCACACCGCCCATCCCCATACGGGATCAGAAGGCGGCCCGTTCCACAGGTCATGAGCGGTTCGAGAATTTTCTTACCCATTTGGGCAAACGCCTGTCCGAAGGCCCGAGCCTCATAGACAAAGTGGTGAATGATATAAAGGTCAGAGAACAGGATTTCTTCTCCATTGATCTGGAGGCCAAAGATGACTGACCTTAAATCCATATCTCACAATCGCAAAATTACCATGCTGGCTACGGCGTTTGGGCCTGAGGTCATGCGGGCACTGGCAGATGAAACCGTCATCGAAATCATCGTCAATCCAGACGGTAAACTTTGGCTGGAATGTCAACAAACGGGCCGGATTTTTACCGGACATATTCTCCCGGCAGCAAACCGTGAACGTATCATTCGGCTGGTGGCAAGCCATGTAGAACAGGGCGTTGATAAAGATTGTCCCATTATCAGTGCGGAACTGCCCAAAAGTGGCGAACGGTTTGAAGGGCTGTTGCCGCCTATCGTGACGGCACCGACATTCGTGATCCGCAAGGCCTGCGCACAAATATTGACCCTTTCCAATTATGTGGCGGCACAGACCATGCTGCCCTGGCAGAAACAGTCCCTCATTGAGGCCATTCAGCACCATTTGAATATATTGGTGGTGGGCGGTACCGGTTCCGGTAAAACCACTCTGGCCAATGCCTTGTTGCAGGAGGTGGCCAAAGACAATGAGCGTATCGTCCTGATCGAAGATACCCGTGAATTGCGCTGCGATGTGGAAGATCTGCTTTGTCTTAAAACCCGGTCTCATGTGGCAAGCCTGTCTGATTTGGTGCGCAGCACATTACGCCTGCGTCCGGACCGCATCATCATCGGTGAAGTTCGGGGCGGTGAGGCGTTGGATATGCTGAAAGCCTGGAACACCGGTCATCCGGGTGGCATTGCCACCTTGCATGCCAATTCGGCTCATGGAGCCCTTTACAGGCTGGAACAGCTCATTCAGGAAGTGGTGGTCCATGTGCCGCAGCGGTTAATCGCTGACGCCATTGATCTGATCATATTTATCGAAGGGCGGGGTGATGCCCGCCGAATCAAAACCCTCGCGCAGGTAACCGGCTTCAAGAATGGCGATTACAGCCTGACACCTCTTACCCCTCAAAACCCAACCCTCAAATTTTAACAGTCAGGAGAAACTATCATGCTGAATATTAAATCCTTTAACTACACACCCCATATGAAGGCACTTTCCATAGTCATGGCCTTTATTGTCATTGGTTCAAGCGCGGAGGCCGCTGGCACCAGTATGCCGTGGGAAGCGCCATTGCAGGCAATCCTCGATAGTATCGAAGGCCCCGTTGCCCGCATTGTCGCGGTGCTGGTGATTACCATAACCGGCCTGACGCTGGCTTTTGGTGATACGGGCGGCGGATTCCGCAAGCTGGTGCAAATCGTCTTCGGGCTCAGTATTGCCTTTGCCGCCACCAGCTTCTTTCTGGCGTTTTTCTCCTTTGGCGGCGGAGCGGTTATCTCATGAATAATATCCCCGGTTTTGAAATCCCCCTCCACAGGTCCCTGACGGAACCCCTGCTTATGGCAGGGGCCAGCCGGTCGGTGACCATTGTCATCGGAACCTTGTCTGCCGCTATCGGTCTTGGACTTCAGTTGTGGTTGGTAGGGCTACTGATCTGGATAAGCTGCCAGAGCATTGCCGTGTTCCTCACGGGCAAAGACCCTGACTTCATGGATGTGGGATTAAAGCATCTACAACATAAAAACTATCTGGGAGTGTGATCCATGTTTTATCTGAATGAATATCAAGCCAAAGCCAAACATCTGCAGGACCATGTACCCTGGGCCGGACTTGTGCACCCGTCTGTGGTTTTGAATAAAGACGGCAGTTTTATGCGTTGTATCCGATTGCGCGGACCGGACCTGGAGAGCAGCGGGGCCAGCGCCCTTGTCGCCCTCCATGCCCGCCTCAATGATGTGCTACGCCGTTTTGGTTCCGGCTGGGCATTGTTTTTTGACAGTGAACGGGTGCCCGTGAGCGATTACCCCGCGTCAGATTTCCCTGATCCGTTCAGTGCTCTTGTGGAGGAGGAACGAAAAGCCCAGTTTGAAGGCGGTGATTATTTTGAGAATATCACCACGCTCAGCCTGTCGTGGCTGCCGCCTGAAGACAAGGTCGCAGGCGTCAGTCGCCTGTTCATGGAACAAGGTCAGGAAGGCGGGCACTCTGTCTATAAAACCCTGGAACGCTTTTTAAGTGACAGCGATAAAGCCATCGGATTGCTGACAGAGATTTTGCCAGAAGTCATGGTGCTTGGCAAAAGCGATCTGCTGACTTACCTGCATGACACAGTTTCCAATCGTCGACATCAGGTGCAGATGCCAGAGGTTCCCTTTTATCTGGATGGAATGCTTGGCGATACGCCGTTACTGGGTGGGCTCAGCCCCATGTTGGGCGATCAATATATAAAGCTGGTGACCGTTACCGGCTTTTCGGGAAGCACGGTGCCGGGCATCCTGCAGGGACTGAATGGCCTCGGATTTGAATATCGCTTTATGAGCCGTTTTTTATGTCTTGATAAGACGGCTGCGACAAAGGAGCTCAATAAATACCGTCGCCAGTGGTTTGCCAAACGTAAGGGCATAGGCTCGATCCTGAAGGAAGTGATGACCAACGAACAATCGTCTTTGGTAGATACTGATGCGGAAAATAAAAGCCTTGATGTGGATGCCGCCCTGCAGGAGTTGGGCAGTGATGATGTGGCCTATGGTTACGTGACGCTGACGGTTCTGGTGAAAGACAAAAATCCGGAAATCGCCGAAGAAAAAATCAAATCAGTTGAGCAGGTCATCAACGGCACCGGCTTTGTCACTATCCGTGAAACGGTCAATGCTGTGGAAGCCTGGCTTGGCATGATCCCCGGTCATGTTTATGCCAATCTCCGTCATTTTCTGGTCTCAAGCCTGAATCTTGCCCATATGTTGCCGGTGGGGGACCTTTGGGCCGGGCCGGAAAATAATCAGCATCTGGGCGCTCCGCCCTTGATGATTTGTCAAACCTCAAGCTACACACCGTTCCGTTTTGTCCATCATGTGGGTGATGTGGGGCATATGATGATATTGGGTCCCACGGGTGCCGGCAAGTCAGTTTTCCTGTCTTTCATGATGATCCAGTTCAGGCGCTATAAAGATGCTCAGGTCTTTATCTTTGACAAAGGCGCATCAAGTCGGGCGGCAATCCTCGCTATGGGCGGTGATTTTTATGATATTGGCCAAAAATATATAGCGCAAAATGAAGAACTGTCCTTTCAGCCCCTATCCGCAATTGACGGAGAAGAGGAGCGGATCTGGGCACAGGATTGGTTGCTGGGATTATTGATTGAACAAGGCCTCACAATCAAACCGCAAATCAGGGAGCAGCTGTGGCAGGCTTTAAGCAGTCTGGCCAGTGCGCCGAAATCTGAACGGACCCTGACGGGCCTTTCGCTGTTACTTCAGGACGTGGATCTGAAGGAAGCCCTCAAGCCCTACACACTGGAAGGGCCATATGGTCGGTTGCTGGACGGGGATCAGGACAGGCTGGAATTTGCCGACTGCCAAGCTTTTGAGATGGAGGCCCTGATGGAAAAACCGGGGGCGGTTCTGCCGGTGCTGACTTATCTCTTCAAACGGCTGGAAGAACGTTTCGATGGCAGGCCCACACTGCTCATTCTCGATGAAGCATGGTTGTTTCTGGATCGTCCGGCCTTTGCCGACAAAATACGCCAATGGCTGAAGGTTCTGCGGAAGAAAAATGTTTCTGTCATATTTGCCACCCAGTCTCTGGCGGATGTGGCGGGCAGTGACATTGCACCTGTGTTGATAGAGAGCTGTCCAAGCCGGATATTCCTGCCCAACGTCCGGGCCGGGGAGCCGAACATCCGGGAAATCTATAACGCCTTTGGTCTGAGTGCACGTCAGATTGAGCTGATTGCCACATCTCTGCCCAAGCAGGATTATTATTTGCAAAGCCCCATGGGAAACAGATTGTTTGATTTGGGGCTCGGGCCACTGGCGCTCAGTTTTACCGCCGCATCTACACCTGAAGATCAGAGATATATCTCGCACATGCTGATAGCCCGGAATCCAGATGGTTTTGTTGCTCAGTGGTTGCGGCTAAAAGGTCTGAATTGGGCCGCTGATCTGCTTTCCAACTATGCCCAGGAGACTCCTCATGCGTAAAATTATCCTTACCCTCAGCCTGATCTTGACCCTTATACTGCCCATCCAACAGGCTCATGCCATATTCGGCTTCAGCATCGTGTTTGATCCCAGAAACTTTGCCCAGAATCTGCTGACGGCATCACGGAGCATGATGATGATCCGTAATCAGATTACCAGTCTGCAGAATGAAGTGCGCATGCTGGATAATATGCGGAAAAACCTGAGGTCACTGGGACTGAACAGTATTCCCGACCTGCAGCGGACTTTGGCGCAGATGAATCTCATCATTCAGAATGCAGAGGGCATGGCCATAGAGATATCCACCATCGAAAGCCGTTATCAGGCACTCTACCCGGAAGAATATAGTGCGGCATTGACCCATGACCAATATGTAGGGGAAGCCCATGAACGCTGGCAGTATTCCCGTGCGGCCTTTGCCGACAGCCTGAAAACACAGGCCGGTATCATTGCCAGCCTGAGGCAAGACGAAGATCTCTGGCAGGAACTGGTGCAAGCCTCTCAAACGTCAGAAGGGGCGTTGCAAGTAGATCAGGTGACCAATCAAATGCTGGCTCTGCGCGCACAGCAGGAGGCCAAAAGCCAGCAACTGATGGTGATGCACTATCGGGCGGTCGCACTGGAGCAGTCCCGGCGGCTGGCGGAAAAAGAAAAAGCCCGTGCCATGCGGGGCAAGTTTCTGGGCGACGGGGAAAGTTATACCCCCATTTCCATCACGATAAACTAGAGGAGATGTTCTATGGATGATATCTCCATCATTGACAGATTCACCAATGTCTTTGGCTCCTACATTGACAGCGGTTTTGGATTGCTCAGCAGTGAGGTGGCCTGGCTCGCCAGTGCCCTGATTGTTATTGATATTACATTGGCAGGCCTGTTCTGGGCTTTTGATGAAAACAGGAATGTCATCTCCTCCCTGATCAAGAAGATTCTCTATGTGGGCTTCTTCGCCCTGATCATCAATAACTTCCAGCTTTTAAGCAATACGATCTTTAACAGTTTTGCGGGGCTCGGCCTGAAAGCCACCGGATCAACGGTCACAGCCGCCGAACTCCTGCAGCCCGGACGTATTGCGGCGACAGGTTTTGAAGCGGCTTTCCCCATAATCGAGCAGATCGGTGATTTGCTCGGACCCGTGGCCTTCTTTGAAAATTTCATTCTGATCATCGTGTTGTTGTTTGCCTGGATATTGGTGGTCCTTGCCTTCTTCATTCTGGCGATCCAGCTTTTTATCACTATCATCGAATTTAAAATCACCACCCTCGCAGGTTTTGTCCTTATTCCTTTTGCGCTGTGGAATAAAACCTCTTTTCTGGCCGAGCGGGTTCTGGGCGGTGTGATCTCCAGCGGTATCAAGGTGATGGCACTGGCCATTATTATCGGCATCGGCTCTTTGATCTTTGCCGACTTTGCTACGGCCATGAACGGCAATGAAGCGACCCTGAAAAATGCCATGTCCCTTGTGCTGGGTGCCTTGTCATTATTGGGTCTCAGTATTTTTGCACCCGCCATTGCCGCAGGACTGGTGAGCGGTGCGCCACAACTCGGGGCAGGGGCTGCGATCGGAACGGCTGCCGCCGGAGCTGCCACAATGGCCGTTGGTATGGGAGCCGGAGCCATGGCGGCCAAAGGGGTTGCCGGTATGGCATCCGGCGCGGTGAATGCCGGGGCCAAAGTTGCCGGGCAAGCCAGTGGTGCCTATGGTTTATCAAAAGCCACATCTGGTGCCAAAACAGCATCAAGTAGTATGACGTCAGGTCTCAAAGGCGTTGGCCAGTCTTTTGCAGGTTCACTAAAACAAAAAGCTACCGCTCCTATTAATACCGTTAAGGAGAATTACGCGGAGGGCCAGAAAAATGCCTGGGCAACGATCGGCGGCAGTTCTTCCAGCTCCGCGTCTGGGACCCCTTCAGATGATAATGCCATGCCCGCATGGGCGAAACGCATGAAGTCAGCACAGGCCATTAAATCTGCGGGAAGTGCCTCCGTACATGCCCTGAAAGATGGTGACCGACCGGGAGCTTCCGCAAATCCCTCACTTCATTCTAATGACGAATAATTTTGGTGACGATTAACCTCAACAACATTAGCGAGAATATTCATGAAAATTTTTAAACGACCCCGTCTTAGCTACGGTGATTCCGGCAGACCCGAAACCCCATTCCAGAAAGCCGGTGAATTATGGGACCAGCGTATGGGATCTGCTTTGATGCAGGCGCGAAACTGGCGGCTTATGGCCTTTATGTGTCTCGGGCTGACAATAGTTCTATTCGTTGCCCTCATTGAACTTTCTTCCAGTAGTCGTATCACGCCCTATGTTGTGGAAGTGGGCAGCAAGGGTGAAGTGCGGGCCATCGGCTCGGCTCTGGAAAAATATTCACCTACAGATGCCGTGCTCTCCTACCATTTGAGCGACTTTATCCAGAAAGTAAGGTCGCTGCCGTCTGATCCCGTGGTTCTTCGGGAAAACTGGTTACGCGCTTATGAAATGGTCACAGACCGGGGAGCCAATATCCTCAATCACCATGCCCGTGAGAATGATCCCTTCAAATCTCTGGGGGAGAAAACCATCACCGTTGAAGTCACCAGCATTGTCCGTGCGTCCAAAGACAGCTTCCAAATTAAATGGCGGGAGAGCCATGTGCGAAATGGCAGCCTGTCAGAAACCCAAAACCATACAGCAATATTAAGTCTGGTATTTGAGCCGCCCCGTGATGTGACGACACTTAAAAATAATCCGCTCGGCCTTTACATCCACGACCTCAACTGGAGCCGGGATTTTAATCCAATAACAACAAATAACAAATAACAAATAACAAAGGAACCCTGAAATGAAACATCTCATCATGATCATTCCATTTATCCTGCTAAATGCCTGTGCCGGGCAGAAGCATATGGATACGTCGCCACCGGGAGAATATGCCCCTGCCATAGAGGTGAAACAAATGCCATCTGAAGTTCAGATAGTGGAAGTGCCGAAAGTTCTGGCTCTTCCGGGCCAACTGAAACAACTGCCGGACAAGAAACTGATCCGGAAAAATATAGATCCTGAGCAGGCGATCAAACGGGCCCATATAAAAGCTTTATGGCAGCCGGGAGAAGGGCGTTATTTTAATGCCATTCAGAATTATCCCTATACTGAAGGCGCGTTGTATCAGCTCTATGCTGCGCCAAATCATGTGACCGATGTCAGTCTGGAGATGGGTGAAACCCTGAAATCAGTTTCTGCCGGAGATACGGTTCGCTGGGTTATCGGGGATACTTTGAGTGGGTCCGGTGCCATGGCTCAGGTCCATATTTTGGTGAAACCCATTGAAGCCGGGCTTGTCACCAATCTGGTGATCATCACGGACCGGCGCAGCTACCATCTGGAATTGAAAAGCCTTGAAGAGACCTATATGGCGGCTCTGGGCTGGAGCTATCCCCATAGTGAAATCCGGAAATTGAAGCAGCAGAATATCACCGCACGGGCAGATCAGAATGGTTTGATATCCTCTGACTTGAATCTGGATAAACTCAACTTTGCCTACGTCATTACCGGTGACGCCCCGGACTGGCGGCCCTACCGCGCCTTTGATGATGGCAAAAAAGTCTATATTGAGTTCCCGAGGGATATTGCCACCGGCGAAGCACCGCCACTCTTTGTGCTCGGCCCCAAAGATCAGGTGGAACTGGTCAATTACCGCATGCGGGGCCGTTATTATGTGGTGGACCGCTTGTTCAAGGCGGCTGAACTCAGGCTTGGCGAAGACCCACAGCAGAAAGTTCGAATCTTCAGAAAACTGGCCAAAAAACAAAAAAAGGAACGCAAATGACCGAGACCCTTGAAATCCGCTCCCGCCCGAAACCGGTCAGCCGCCTGAACCGGAAAATGGTGATATTAGCGGCTTTGATCTTGGTCACTGTGTTGGTCGGTTTAAGTTTTTACGCCCTTGAACCAAAGGCGAAGAAGGGGGAAGGGCAGAAGGAGCTTTATAACATCACCCATAAGCAAAAAGCTGAAGGGCTGGACGACCTGCCCAAAACCTATCAGGATATAAAACCATCCTTCCCCAGGCTGGGCGCACCCTATATGGGAGATACAGGGCCAGCATTGCGTGCGGCTGAAATAGACGCAGGTGTTGTTTCCACGGATAGCGAACAACCTTTCAGGCCGTCGGCCGTTGAGGAACGCCAACGGGCTGAGCGTATTCACAAGGCACGGCAGCAATCATTGGCCCGGGAGTCTGCGGTATTTTTCCAGACATCGGGAACTGTGGTCAGGTCTGAAACCGAGAAGGGGGCAGAATTATTCCGTGAAAACGACCTCATGGGTCTGCAACAGCTAATGGCACTCGGCTCTGAGGGGCAGGTAAGTTCAGCAAACAGTCCTTCTGCTCAGGATCGGAAGAACGCGTTTTTGCAAAAACCTGTTGGTGGTTCTGTTGTCAGTCAAAATACCCTGATGGAACCCCTGTCTCCCTATAGCTTGATGTCAGGCACGGTCATTGCTGCCAGTCTGATCACCGGTATCAATAGTGACCTGCCGGGGCAGGCCCTGGCTCAGGTGACAGAGAATGTCTATGACACGGTGACGGGGCATTATCTATTGATTCCGCAAGGCTCAAAGTTGATTGGCCGTTATGACAGTGAAATATCCAACGGACAGCAGCGGGTGCTGGTGGTCTGGGACAGGATCATCCGGCCTGATGGCAGTAGCGTGCAAATTGATAATCTGGGTGGTACGGATAAATCCGGATATGCCGGTCTTACGGACAAGGTTGATTGGCATACGGGTAGGTTATTAAAAGGCATTGGTCTTGCCACCTTGCTGGGGGTGGGTACTGAACTGGCTTACGGCGGTGCAGATGGCTCACTTGCCGAAGCTATCCGTGACAGCAGTCAATCCAATATCAATCAGGCCGGACAGAAGATCATTGATCAGCATCTGAATATTCAACCTACAATCACTATTCGTCCCGGCTGGCCTGTGCGCGTTATCGTCGGCAAAGACATCATTCTTACACCATTTGGAGAAACATTATGACAGGTCTTAAAATCAGAAAAATACCCGATAGAACGCCGGTCAAGATCACGCTTTCCCTCCCGCCAGAGATCCATTCGGATTTATTGATATATGCTGAAATATACCAAAAAGAACATGGAAGTGTCGAAACCCCGCAAATTCTGGCAGTTCAAATGATTACGTCCTTCATTCAAAGTGACGGCGGGTTCAGAAAAGCAAAACAGCTAATGCCGGAAAAGGAAAACACAATTTAAGAAAGTGGCAAATTGAATATTTAAAATCTCCCCTATCATTGATCCAGCGCGTTTATATAGCCTGATGACTGTAACGCAACAGATCTTCCGCGCCAAAACCCCGTGAAGACTGTTGCATTACAGTCCAATATCAGGCTGTGGGGCCTTCTGTATTCAAAAACAGGAGAGATTAAAATGAACAACCAATATTTTGCCAAACCTTATAACACGGATGTTTCCGGATTTTACTTTACAAATTATGCTGATTACTCTGAACAGGCCGCCAATCTTGAAGATAGTTTCGGTGAACCCGTTGATGAGCTTGAGCTGTATTTTATTGATGGTGATAATGCTCAACTGTTCAATGCGCTTGGCATAAATCAGGCTAATCTTGAGCAGTGGTTTGATGAACTTGAAAGTCTGGACGGGGAAGAGCTGATCAAGGCGATTTACCTCGCGGAATTCTTAAATGTCGATATGTCAGATGTTCTGGATCAATTGGACGAGGTGGGTCTTTTTGAAGGCCGCTCGAAAGAATACGCGGAAGAATATATCACTGATAGCGGGTTACTTGATGAAATGCCTGAAAATCTCCGTTACTATTTTGACTGTGAGGCTTTCGCCCGCGACATGTTGTTATCAGGTGATATCAACGAAGTGGAAATCATGGGCACAACTTATGTGGCGTGGGGGTGTTGATTATGGCTTACACATCGGAAACCCTCATCTGGCAGTCATTTGAGGTCGAAGTTCGCTATGATCCCGACCCGTTCAGCTTGGCTTCTCGTCATCAGGAAGCCATGGCTCATGTGGAAATACATACAATCCAGCCTGAAAAGGCACCATTGCCGATTACGGAAACAGGCTATCGGTCTCATTTTACCCCGAAGGGGAATATTGATGAATATGATAGTGCTGTGGAATTTGTGAAAGCATGGCTAGATCATGAAGCGCAATCTGAAGAGTGGAGGATTGTTCAAGAAAATGCCCGGCAGTTGTGTTTGTTTTAGAAAATTTGTAGCCTTTATCCACGAAAACTCCCTTATATTTCTTAAAAACCCTACGAATAGTGAGTCGCACTTTTATAAGTAAGATATTCACAAATATACGCGGTATTTACAGGAAATTCATTGATTTGTTAGGAAATTTAATAGAAATTTATAAAATTATTGACAATAAAATATCGAATTTCTATATATTAAATTAAAATTATAGAGAATATTTGGATTTTATTATGTTAAAAAGTGGCGATAAAAGAAAGAAGTTTGTTAAATTAGCAGAAGGGCGAACCCAATCCGCATTAGATGCAATACGGAAAATTGGAAATTTGTCGAATACCCGAGCCTATGAATATTCAGAAACGGATATCAAAAAAATTATAAAGGTCTTGAAGGATGCAACTACTGAAATTGAACGTAAGTTCAATTCGTCCTCAGGAGACTCATTCGACAAATTTAAACTTAAGGATTAAGCACAATGCGGGCTGAACCACTTCAAATCCGGGATAGAAGATTCCTTGTAAATAGACTCATAGAACAAGCACCTGTTGGTACTCTCGTCAGAGAGTTCTTCAAGAACGCTGATGAGAGTGCAGCGCTGGCTCAAGAAGGTAACAGACGGATTCATATATACCCCGTCGAAATTGATGGCGTGCGGAAAATTGCCTTCTGGAATACCGGTGTTGGTATGGATGGCCAAGAATTAAAACTGGCAACCGACCTATCGTCTTCTATCAATAAAAAGATGTCTCTGGATGGAAACTTTGGCATTGGTGCTAAAGTATCGGGGCTAACAATGTCCCGATCTGGTATTCGATATAGGTCATGTAAGGACGGCATCGTTAATGAAGTGACCATAGGATATGATGACTATGAGGAAACTTACGTGCGATTTCCTGTAGAATTACCGGATGGAACCTCCGACACAGTTTTCGATGTAACTTTTGCCGCGCAGAAAGAAGGGCATGATCTAGAAACGGATTGGACTGAAGTAGTTCTTTTTGGAGAAAGTGATGATCATGATACTGTAGCTGAGCCACTTGGCAAAGGTAAGAAAGTTGATCGTAGTTACATACCTACAATAATCTTTCAAAGGTTTGCAAAATTCCTAGATGGAGTTGAAGTTCGCATTGATGTATCAATGACAAAAGGTGGCGGTAAAGGCGAAACAGGTAGAACGCGGCCATTAAAGCCGCTCTGCGCCATTTTGGACAAATTGCCAATGCATGAACGCGTTTCAGACTCAGGTCTGGGAATTGTAGTCCATTACATACATGATCCAAAGCATGAACAATCTGGTCATTCCTTAAGTTCACGCGCTAATCCAGCAACAGCATCTACAACTTTTTGCGCTCTTGTTTATAAGGGCGAACGTTACGATTTCAAAAACCGTATATCATGGTCGGCAGCAGCGCCTAATTTCGGAATTCCATTTGGTTCAAAAGTTCTAACAATCGAAATTGAAATCCCAAGCTCTATGGCACTTCCAACTCAGTATCGAGATGGGCTGGTATGGCCTGAGGATAGATCTCCTCTTTTGGCGGAACATTTTGCAGAAGACGTCAGGGAATTAATGCCAGGTTGGTTCAAAGAGATTATTCGTGCACAATCTCCCGAATCTGACGAAAATCTGGATGATTTACAAGCAGACTTGCAGAAACTACTGGATGAATTCCGAGTACCAACAATAACTCTCAGTTCTTCAAAAAGGTCTTCCTCCACCCCAACGGAATCTTACGATGAAGGAATGGATACATCATCTCCAACAGAGTTAGATACCGATTTTCCTGGTAATGTCGAAGACCTAAACCATATAGATTCCGTTGTCCCTGACCCTAAAAATCAGATCGCCATAAAGAAAAAAGTCCGAAAGGCCCCTGAGGGCTCTATAGCATCGCGAGCAACCAAAGCTCTAGAACGTGTTCCAGAAATAAAAATTTTAACTGATCCGGATGAGATTTCAGATAAAGATATAAAAGGGCGAGCGGGTCGATACTACAAAGAAGCCCAAACACTATTTATTAATGGCCACTATAACATTGTCGACAGGATGGCCTCAGAGTTAGAGGTTGAACTCAGAAATTTTGGAGAACCTGAAATTGTTCGAACCCAGACTATAAATGCGGCGAGGCATTACATGGCTTTTAGAGTAGGGAAATTGACGTGCTTTGCCATCAGTAAGCGTTTATCAGAAGATTGGTCAGTTGACGATTTGGATCGTGCTACATCTCCAGAGTCCCTTTCTATGGCTGCAGATGACTACAAGCAGAGCATACCTATTGCTAAAAAGTGGGCAAAAAATATGATTAGGGCTGCTGGGATTGAACCAAACATTGCTGAGTAATTGGAATATATTTTATGTAAGCAGGATTTTTGCCAAAAGTAAATCTGTTGAACATATTGTTGCTGAATCATTGGGTATTAGACCAGAGACTCTCGCTTTTACCAGCCATTGATAATAGAATTAGGGGAAAATAAAATGAGTAATCTGTTAGATGTCACAGGAGATGATATCGCGAAACTTGATGATAGTTCTTTGCGAGAACTGACAGGATTATTGTGTGAGGCTGAGTATCGAAAGAATAATATTTCTACAAAAGGGATCACTTGGGGAGGAAATCAAGATGCTCCTGATGGAGGCTTGGATGTTGTTGTTGATAGTGAAGAAGAACTTCCTGCAGCCAGTTTTGTACCAAGAAAAAATACAGGTTTTCAGGTCAAGAAGCCTGATATGCCCAAATCGGCCATTCTCAAAGAAATGTGTCCGAAGGGCGTTTTACGAGACGAAATTAAAACTCTCATAAAGAATAGTGGTGCATATATTATTGTTTGCTCAGGCGGGTCCACTACTAAAACAGCCCTTGATGATAGAATATGTGCCATGCAGGAAGCTGTTAAATGTGAGAATGGGCATGAAAGCTTTAGTTTGGATTTTTATGATCGGGGCCGTATTGCTACTTGGGTTAGGTCTTATCCTAGTTTGGTATTGTGGATACGTAACAAAATCGGGCGGGCATTGCAAGGGTGGCAATCTTATGGAAATTGGTCAAATTCACCAGAAGGCCTAAGTGAAGAATATATATTGGATGACACACTTCGTTTGATTGATGGAACAGTTTCCAAGAAATCAGAGGGAATGTCGTCTGCGGAAGGGATATCAAGGCTTAGGGGTGCCCTTAAAAGGCATCATTCATCTGTCAGGTTGGTTGGGTTGTCCGGTGTTGGTAAAACCAGATTAGTTCAAGCCCTGTTTGATAATAGAATTGGTTCAGACGCCTTGGACCCAAGCCAGGTTATTTATACGGATATGTCCCATCACCCCCAGCCGGATCCAAGAACTTTTGCTGAATTATTAATTTCTGACGGCTACAGGATTGTTTTAGTCGTTGATAATTGTCCGCCTGATTTGCATTATAGACTAACCCAGACATGTTCTGTAAATAATAGTAACATCAGTATCTTAACCGTTGAATATGACGTACGCGATGATCTTCCTGATCAAACATCAGTATTCAAACTGGAACCAGCTAGTGAAGATGTTATAAAAAGGGTCATACAAATACGCTTTCCACATATTGGTGATCTGGATGTAAATAAAATAGCAGAATTCTCAGGGGGAAATGCTCGAATAGCTATCGCTCTTGCAAACACTATATGCCAGGGAGAAACGCTATCCGGATTTCGCGATGAAGATCTTTTTAGAAGGTTATTTGAGCAAAGAAATGACAACAATGATGATTTGCTGATTTCGGCAGAAGCATGTGCATTGGTTTATTCTTTTGAAGGCACGGATGTTGTATCTGAGAGTTCAGAATTAGGTATTTTGGCATCAATAATAAATAAATCCAAGGAAGAACTATATAGGGATGTACAAGAATTAAAGCGTCGGGATCTAGTTCAATCTCGGGATGTATGGAGAGCATTATTGCCTCATGCAATAGCTAATCGCCTAGCCAAGCGAGCTTTGGAATCCATTCCAAAAAGTAAAATCCGGGATATAATACTCAAAAGTCAATCAGAAAGAATTATTAAGTCATTCTCTCATCGACTTAGTTTCTTGCATGATAGTAGAGAAGCCGTTGAAATTGTGGATGAATGGCTAGATGAAAAGGGGTGGATAGGTGAGGAAATTGATAACTTAAATCCTTTTGGTCTTGACGTATTTACGTATATTTGCCCTGTTTCACCCGAAAAAGCACTCGAGGCAATTGAACGGGCAGCTAATGGTGGGAATAGTGATAAATTCACATCTAGAGATAATCAGTATTATGGGGAATTTGTCAGGCTTTTATTTCACTTTGCATATGATCCAGACTTATTCATTCGCAGCACAAAAATTATGTGTCGTTTTGCTATTTCTGAAAATCCAGACGAAAATTATAATTCAACGCGTGAAGTTTTGAAAACACTATTTTTCCTTTATTTATCAGGCACACATGCCACGGTAGAAGCACGAGCTCAGATTATTGAAGACTTAATTGCAGACGAAAACATTGAGTATCAACAATTAGGGCTATTACTTTTAGATTCAACTTTGGAAGCTTGGCATTTTAGCTCTGTGCAGGAATTTGGATTTGGAGCCAGACCAAGAGATTTTGGGTATGAACCCAAGACGTTTGAGGAACAAGGAAAATGGTATAAAACATTTATCGAAATATGTGTCTCAATAGCAATTTCAAACAGAGAAATAGCGATCAAAGCTAGAGAAATTTTATCAAATAACTTGAGGGGCTTGTGGACCAGAGGTGAAATGTACGGCACTATTGAAGTCGCTGTAAAAAAGGTTCATATCCACTTTCCATGGCATGAGGGCTGGAAAGCAGTTCGGAGCATCATCCGTTTTGATAAGGAAAATATTGACCAAGAAATAACTCAAAAACTTTTGGATCTGGAAAAATATTTAAAACCAAGCAGTATTATTGATAAAGCTCGTGCCTATGCCATATCGCAACATAATGGTTATTTTGATTTGGAGGATGATTTTGATGATGATCAGGATGCATCTGCGATAAGGTTGAATATAGATAAGCAGGTAGAGAATATTGGAAAGCAGCTTGTTGATAATTCTGATGCATTGAAAGAACTAATCGCTGAAATTATATCCTCATCTAACAGCCGTATTTTCTGTCTCGGTAAAGGAATGGCCGGAGGCAGTAGTGACAAATTAGAGCTATGGCGTGTTTTGCGAAATCAATTTGAGAATACTCCTTCTAATGAGCAAAATATAAATGTTTTTTCAGGCTTTCTTAAATATTGTGAAGAAAATGACCTAAAATCACATCAGGATATTCTTGATCAATTACTTACGGATGAACTTCTTGGGCAATGGTTCCCGGTATTTCAATCTAATTGCGTAATAGATAGACGCGGAATCACAAGAATACATGCCGCATTGGATAATAACATTTCCGATGTAAATATGTATAAATTTCTTGCCTATGGCATGGCGCATGAGCCTATTAGTGATGATGACCTTGCCGCATTGCTTCAGAAAATAAGCAGTAAGGAAGGCGGTGTTAATGTTGCACTGGAAATCTTGGTAATGAGATTCCATGGCTCTCGAAAAACCCCAGTAATATATTCCAGAAAATTGATACAAACTGGTTCAGAGATACTTGCTAGATATTCTTTTCTTAATGAACGAAAAAATGGTGGGATGTCTGGATATAATTTGGCCAGAGTTGCAGAAAAATGTCTTTTTGAAAGTTCTGCAAGTGTTACGGCAAGAATTATTTGTGAAAATTTTGTAGCGGCTGCATCAAATCATACGATTTATAAGCCGGATTATGTTGAGTTACTACAGGTAATTGTAAAACTTCAACCAAAATGTTTTCTTGATGTCTTTTTAGGGGATACTGATGTTGAGAATTATAGATATAGCTGCGGGTATTTTGACAGTTCAGGGAAAAGAGAGAACCCAATTAATAAAATTTCTGATAAGGACTTGATACACTGGTGTGATATAGATCCAATTGTTCGTTACCCAATTATTTCAATAGCTATTGAGGCATTTGCTCACTCTGAGGGTAACGCTGAATTAGCATGGAAAGAAATTGTGTTTGAAATCTTTAACAAAGCTCCTAGTCTTGATGCAGTTTTAACACAATTTGCTGAATCTATAAGGCCAAGGATGTGGAGTGGCTCTAGGTCCGATATTTTAAAAGAAAGGTCTGTTCTATTTAAAAATTTGTTTCAGCATGAGAATGATGAAATAGGTTCTTGGGCAAAAAATGAATATACAAAATTGAATAAAGAAATATTGACCAATAGAAAAATGGAAGATGGCTGGAATCGTGAGAGTAATGAATCGTTTGAATGATAATGTAATCTATATTTTTGCAACTATATGTATGTTGCGTTACGTTACGTTACGTAAGGGGTAAAAAGGGGACTGAAATGGCTAATATTACGCGAGAAATGTATGAGGCAACTTATTTAAATGCTAAAAAAGTATATAATCGTCAAATTCCAATGAAGGATGCTATCGACATAATGGTGCATGATTTTGGAATGAATCCCACTTCTGCCGATTTTTATTTGCATAGTTACCAAGACATGACGAGGGGATCAACATTCAAAAAAACGATTAATAACAAGGCAATGGAATATTATTTAAACAATATTCTAATTGATAATAATTTTTCTGGATTAAGAATGGCTTTAAATTCAGTTGAGAAGCACATCATTTATTATGAAGAAGATGGGAAACGAAAAGTAGTAGGTTTGAGAAAAATTTATAATAAATACCTTTCCATTTCTTTGGCGAATGAACAAAGTATCAATGCTGATGAAATTTCCGATAAAAAGGGGAAGTTTGAAGGCGCGAAATTAACCGTGACGGTAAATAGGTATGAAAGAGATCCTATTGCTAGAAAAGACTGCTTGGATAAATATAAAGCAATATGTGCTGTATGTACTTTGGACTTCAAAGAAGAATATGGAGATATTGGAGCTGATTTTATTCATGTTCATCACTTAGTTCCACTTTCAGAAATTGGTAGGGAATACCAAGTTAATCCGATTAAGGATTTGATCCCAGTTTGCCCGAATTGCCATTCAATGCTGCATAAAAGGAAACCCCCACATACTATAGAAGGTTTAAAAGAAATGATAAAAAGTGCAGGCGGGGATTTATCATTCAAATTATGAGACCTAGGTGCCATTTTTCTGCGGGTTTCTACGGGTTATAGATTTGTTCCTAAGATTTGGATTTGTATGTCAATAAGCATTTAAAATTGCACCACCTTTTGCATGACAATTAACAGATTTGTAAATAGAAACTCAAGGATGTAGGGTAATCTTTGATCACATAGTGTAATAGGGCCGCTTGGAACCACAGTGACAATAAAGGCATCAATATCGTTCTTTATGCTGTGCCGGTTACCGGAAAAATCACTCTCAGAACGCCACAAAGCGATAAAGAGAAATAAACCATTTGGGCCGCAGATATAGTCTGCGGCCTTCCTTGAAGGGAAATCATAAGACAAGCCCCTTAGATTTTTAAACACCTTGCAATGTAAAAATGAATTAGTGCTTTTTCATCCCTTATAATGGTGGGTCTTTCATGTATTGCATCATAAGTGCAGAAATTGATGATTGAGCCTCTAGCAGTTTCCCACGCAACTTGCTGATAGTGATATATCCCGCGTTTACATCGCGGTCTATTTTGTGATTCATGAGTATTTTTACCTGTAACTCAGTGACTTCGGCATATTCGGCTATGGTTCTGTAGGTTTGGCGTAAATCATTCCCCCAGTGAGAGAGCTTGGTGCGGTCTTCATTCTGCGAGGACAGATGGCCGGACTTGCTGTTATTTACAGGGAATATCCATTCTGATCCGGGAGATAAATGGTTGCCAATTTTTATGGCTCTGATTAAACAGCGGCGCATGGGGCGAGAGAGGGGAATATCGAAGGCTCTGTCCTTTCCGCCTTTTGGTTCAGGGATATGTAAAATGGATTTTCGGACGCTAAGGTGACTGCGCTTTGCCTTTTTCAGGGCGTCAGGCCTGTGACCGCTGAGCAGGGTGAAAAGGTGAAACTCACGACGAATGGGACTGTTGAGGGCTTTGCGCTGGTCATTCCACCTGGCGAGGTCTTCTGGCCCCATGGCTGTATTACGCCGGCCCATTTCATAAAAATCTATGGCTGTTACCGGATGTTTTTCCGGCAGACTGCGGTCCAGCTTATCTGAGGCATAGCGGTAAATGGCGCGGAATATTCGCATTACATTATTGGCTGTAGCAATACCGTTATTTTCGATCATGAAATTATAGCGGTCAACAACCTCTTCTGTTGAGGATACAAAGCTGGAAAGGGGGCGGTCCAGCCAATCGGAAATATTATTATAAATATAGTTCTGGTAACTTCGAATGGTATTGGGTGATCTGTTCTTGCGCTCCATATGGTTGGTTTTATATCTCTCCCAGGCCTGTTTTAGGGTGATTTTATTCTTTACAATATTATTTGTGCTCGGGGCTTGATAATAGGCGGTCCGGGGTGTGCCAAACCTGTCGCGATGCGGAGGTATGATCCCTTGGCTGATGGAGAGGATGTCCTGCTGTGCGATAAGGCGCGCGCGGCGGGTGGTGATGTCGCCGAAACGGCCAATGGTCCGGCGGATTATTCTGATACGCTGGCCATTTTTCCGCAGGTCTGCCTGAATAGCGAAGCTTTTTGTTCTTTTTCCGATGATGATGAAGAAGCCACCTATCCTGGAATCGCGGACTTCACATTGATTTCGCTCTTTATTCTTTAAAAGAACAACGGCTTCCATATTTTTGATGGAATTATCTGACAGTCTGAGATGCAAAACCACACTCCCGTGTTTTATAAGACAAAGAAACCGGTCTTTAAAAACAGAAATTATGTAGGTTTTATGTAGGTTTTTTCAAGGTAAATGGACGTTTTTGAACGTCGACCTTGTGTCAGCCTGCAGTTTGACCTGACAAATTAACTTGAGTGTTTACAGTGCTATAGGGGTGTAAGTGCTTGAAAAGAGATGGCTCCCCGAGCAGGACTCGAACCTGCGACAAATAGATTAACAGTCTACTGCTCTACCAACTGAGCTATCGGGGATCAGACATCTCATATGGATCATCAAAGCGATCCAACGTCGCACCTTATACATTCAGTTTTTTATCCTGCCAATAGAAAAATCAAAAAAAATGACAATAGTTTGAAACTGTCCTATTTTCCTTTAGTTTAACATTAGAACTATCAGAGATTTACGGGAGTAAGCGTTGGACAAGTCGCCCTATGAAATATTATTTGAGCCAGTAAAAATTGGCCCTAAAACAACAAAAAATAGATTTTATCAGGTACCCCATTGCAATGGCATGGGTCACCGTTGGCCAAAGTCCATGGCTGAAATGCGCAAAATTAAAGCTGAGGGGGGCTGGGGCGTAGTATGCACAGAAGAATGTGAAATTCACGCTTCAAGCGACCTGTCCAGCGGCGCACTCATGCGGCTGTGGGATGACAGTGACATTCCAACCCATGCGCGTATGGTGGAAAATGTCCAAAGTCATGATGCGCTTGCTGGCATACAGCTTGTTCATAATGGCTATTCCACCAGTAACCGTTTTTCCCGTATTCCTCCCATTGCCCCGTCAGCCCGTTCCGCCCGTTATGATGACCCGTTACAGGCGAGGGCCATGGACAAGCAAGATATCAAGAATTTACGTCAATGGCATAGGCAGGCGGCACAGCGTGCCATAACGGCTGGATATGACATTATTTATGTATATGCCGGTCATAACCTCACACTGTTGATGCATTTTCTTTCCAGCCGTTATAATCAGCGCACTGATGAATATGGCGGTTCGCTGAAAAACAGAACCCGCCTGATTAAGGAAATATTGGAAGAAACCAAAGAAATAGCAGATGACAAGGCGGCGGTTGCCTTCCGCTTTGCGGTCGATGAAGGCATGGGGAAAGGCGGTATCAGCGCATGTGAGGAGGGCCGGGATGTGGTTGAAATGCTCGCCGATCTTCCCGACCTTTGGGATGTCAATATTTCGGACTGGAGCAATGATAGCCTGACATCCCGTTTTGGGGCGGAGGGTCATCAGGAAACCTATATTGATTTCGTCAAGAAAGTCACCAACAAGCCCGTTGTTGGCGTAGGCCGTTTCACCAGTCCTGATACTATGGTATCACAAATCAGAAGGGGCGTTCTGGATTTAATCGGGGCCGCGCGCCCATCCATAGCCGACCCGTTCTTACCCCATAAAATCAAACAAGACCGCATGGATGAGATTCGCGAATGTATTGGTTGTAATATCTGCACCAGCGGCGATATGTTGAGCGTGCCCATACGCTGCACCCAAAACCCAACCATGGGCGAGGAATGGCGCAAGGGGTGGCATCCTGAGGATATAGAACCAGCGGGCAGTGATGATAATTTTCTGATCGTGGGCGGTGGTCCGGCTGGGCTGGAATGTGCCCTGGCCCTTGCCAAACGCGGTTATGACGTGGTGGTGGCGGAAAAGAACGATGTTACTGGCGGGCGATTGGTCCGGGAAGCGACCCTGCCGGGCTTTGCAGAATGGCGACGGGTAATAGACCATCGCACATATATGCTCAGCCAGAAAGCTAATGTTAATATCTATCTTAATAGTGAGCTGGGTGCACAGGATATAATGGATTATGGCTTTTCCCATGTGGTGGTAGCCACCGGGTCACAGTGGCGCACAGATGGCGTGGGTCGCAAAAACCATTTTCCAATTGAGATAAGTGACGTGGCTCTATTCAGCCCGGAACAGATCATGGACGGTATACTACCATCGGGGCCGGTGGTGATTTTTGATGATGACCATTATTATCTGGCGAGTGCGCTTGCGGAATTACTCCATGATAAGGGTGTGGAAGTGACCTTCGTCACGCCTTCGGATAAGGTTGCATCATGGACAGAAAATACCCTTGAGCAACATATGATACAGGCCGGATTGCTCAAGCGTGGCATCCGCATCATCTGTAACCATAGTATTGCGGCAGTTAAGCAGGGTAAATTCATTCTGAAAAATACTTACACGGGCATGGAAGAGGTGATAGAGGGACGGGGCTTTATTCCGGTAACGTCTCGATTGTCCAACGATGGGTTGTATCAGACATTAATGATAGGGCAGGATGAGCTTGAGGGCAGTGGCATAAAATCCGTGACGCTCATCGGTGATAGTTTTATGCCCTCCACAATTGCCGCGGCTGTTTATCACGGTCATTTATTTGCGCGGCAGGTGGATAATCCCAAAGACCTGTGGACGGAATTCAAGCGTGAGAATATTTAACAAAGTCTCACATAAATCATGAGCCGTTTATTCATGCATCTTTTTTAAGGACTCTTGAACTTCTTTTAGGGATTTGCGGACTTTTTTCAGGGCTTTTTCGCGGGCTTCATGGGCATTTGCGATAATCTTTTCCACTTCGGCTTCGGTGAGATGGTTTTCATTGACTACTTCTTCAAGGTCTTCACGCATTTCTTCCATATCATTCCGAAACTCTTCACTGTCGAAATTTTCTAATTCAGCGGCCATGTCGCGCAAGTCAGCTTCTGCTTCGATCAGGGCAAGACGAACTGTCTCCTGTACATCGCGCATAATTTCCTGTTTGTCGATGATGACTTCGGTCATTTCAAGATTAGCTTCATCCAGATCAAAATCCGTGGCCTCAACCATTGCGATCTGAATGAACTTGCCGTCCAGTTCCATTTCGAGCGTTTTTTCTTCTGTAAAACTATTGCTGGCATAGTTTCCGGCGGTAGCTGATGTGCATGCCGCTGTCATCATGGCAATAGTGGCAAGACCGAGTGTGCGTGTTTTAATGTTCATCATAGTAATCTCCGCTGGTAAATTTTATATTTTCACCCTAGCGGAGCAATTTTGACAAGGGAAACCCTATGCGATGGAACGCATTCTATATGCGATTAATGGAAAATAACACGAAGCCCATATAGGGCTGCGGTATAGCCAATGAACTATTCTTTAAAAACCCGCTTAAAAATCGTGTCCACATGTTTGGTGTGATAACCAATGTCGAACTTATCATCTATTTCCGTATCAGAAAGCCTCTCGGAGACTTCGGGGTCGGCTTTCAGTTCGGCGGCAAAATCGGCATCCTGTTCCCATACTTTCATAGCGTTTCGCTGTACAAGGCGGTAGCTGTCTTCGCGGCTGACGCCAGCTTGGGTCAAGGCGAGCAGTACGCGCTGTGAGTTGTGCAACCCACCCAACTTATCCATATTGGCCTGCATATTTTCAGGATAAACCACAAGCTTGTCGATCACACCGGTAAGACGGGCAAGGGCAAAGTCCAGCGTCACGGTGGCATCGGGGCCAATCATCCGTTCTACCGAACTATGGGAGATGTCCCGTTCATGCCATAGGGCCACATTTTCCATGGCGGGCAGAGCCATACCGCGTACCAGGCGGGCCAGACCTGTTAAATTTTCAGTCAGGATCGGATTGCGTTTATGGGGCATGGCAGAGGAGCCTTTCTGGCCCTTGGAGAAAAATTCCTCTACTTCCAGAACTTCCGTCCGTTGCAGATGGCGGATTTCTGTGGCAATGCGTTCGATGGAACTGGCCACAACACCCAATGTGCAAAAGAACATGGCATGACGATCACGGGGAATAACCTGTGTGGATACGGGTTCCACTTCAAGACCCAGTGCTTTAGCCACATGTTCCTCAACCTTTGGGTTGATATTGGCGAAGGTTCCTACCGCACCGGAAATGGCACAGGTGGCGATTTCCTTGCGGGCAGTTCTCAGCCGTTCCAGATTGCGGTCCATTTCAGCGTAAGCCTCGGCCAGTTTAAGGCCAAAGGTCACGGGCTCGGCATGGATGCCGTGGCTTCTTCCGATACAGACATCAAGTTTATGTTCATATGCCCGGCATTTGAGAACGGTGAGCAGCTTTTCCACATCGTCTATTAATATATCGGCGGCCTTGACCAGTTGAACGTTGAAACAAGTGTCCAATACATCGGATGAGGTCATACCCTGATGGACAAAACGAGCCTCGGGTCCTATATATTCTGCCAAGGAGGTCAGGAAAGCGATGACATCATGCTTGACCTCGCGCTCGATTTCGTCAATGCGGTCAATGTCAAAATTACCCTTTTCCCAAATGATTTTTGCACTTTCCTTAGGGATAACGCCAAGTTCAGCCAAGGCATCGCAGGCATGGGCTTCGATTTCAAACCAGATCTGGAATTTTGATTGGGGCTCCCAAATGGAGGTCATTACTTCGCGGGAATAACGTGGAATCATATTGGCACCTGTCTCTAGAGTTCTTTATGTGGCAGGATTTAACAGAGAATGATTAAAGGCTCAAGGACAATTGGTTTTTTGTTCCTGCAAAAATGGTTTACGGGATGATGCCATTCTTTAATTTATAGTGACGGCGCACTTCGGTTATCAGACGGTGTCGGGAGCTATTCAACCGCTCGTGGGGAGCAAAGAGGGAACTTGCTCCGTCTAAAAGGTCTACGGCATTGGCGAGCTTTAAAAGGTCAGCTTTAGTCAATTGCGAGAGAGAAATATAGTGATTTATAATCAGGATGGCGAGCTCTTTAGCCGCAATGTCTTCTGGGAGGCCTGAATTTGTACATAGTCCATAAGTTCCATCAAGAAAATATTTCCATTCTTCTAAGATATGTTGATTTAAGTTAGAAGTGACTTTCAGGTCATCAGAAATAAAGCCATTTTTCATTAATCTTTTGATTTCTAATTGGTATCTTTTGTTGAAAATTGCAAAGGCGTCAGCGGGGTTAACTAGCGATTCTAACATACTCAGCCACGCTAAATTCCCTTTGGCATAATATTCCTCACTTGAGGTTTCTGTATGTTCTCCAAAGAATGAATTACAGGAAGTTTTAACATTCAAATTATATGAACAGCTTGGCATCACGCCTATGGCCTGTAATTGCTCAAATCTATTGAGTTTAACCTTGGATAAATTTATGAGGTCTTCTTTTGTATAAAAATATTCCCTAAGATATAAAATTAATTTCATAAATACTTCCCAATTTAATTATGAGAAGCGAGATTAATTAGAAGCGGTTAGGGGTCAAGATCTATCCGGCCCAAGCGCGATCTAAAATATCTTTTACCGGATGTCCGGGGGGAATTGTCCCGTATGCATAGCCCCATTCACCACCAAGTCGCGTGGCACAGAAAAGATCACTAATGCTATGCGGGGCATATTGTACCAGTAACGCGCCCTGTAGGCATAATGCCATATGTTCCACAAGGCGACGGGCTTCTGCTTCTACATTATCTTTGTTGCCGAGCCTCACTTTCAGGTCATTCATGGCCTGGTCAAGGTACTTGTTGGTGCCAAGAGCAGGGGCGAGCTCAGCGAAAAACTGTTCAATGGCGCGGGGCTCTTTATAGAGGGTGCGTAATATATCAAGACAGATCACATTGCCCGCCCCTTCCCATATGCTGTTTACCGGTGCTTCACGGTAGAGCCTTGGCAGAATGCTTTCTTCAACATACCCGGCACCGCCCAGACATTCCATGGCTTCATAAATGAAATTAGGGCAGCGTTTGTTATGCCAGTATTTGGCAAGGGCAACCGTAAGGCGGGCATAGATGTTGACATCCGGGTCTTGGGCACTGTCGTCAAATTTTCTGGCAATATGCATGAAAGTAACCACTCCGGCTTCCACCTCAATGGCCATATCGCTAAGCACCGCCTGCATAATGGGCTGGTCGATGAGTTTTTTTTGAAAGGCACTGCGGTGATGGGCATGGTGGATGGCTTGCACGAGTGCCTGCCGCATCAGGGCAATGGGGGCGAGGCAGCAATCAAGCCTGGTATGGTGGACCATATCAATGATGGTGGCGACACCTCTGCCTTCTTCCCCGACCATTTGGGCGAGGGCATGATGATATTCAATTTCGCCAGAGGCATTGGACTTATTGCCCAACTTGTCCTTCAATCGTAGCAGGTGGATGTTATTGCGCTCACCATCCTCTGTCCAGCGCGGCACCAGAAAACAGCTTAAGCCGACATTTGTATTAGCAAGGGTCAGGAATGCATCACACATGGGGGCAGAACAGAACCATTTATGACCGACCAGATCATAATCATTACCACCTAAATGGTTGGCAATAGTCATATTACTGCGCACGTCCGAACCACCTTGTTTTTCCGTCATAGCCATACCAATGGTAACGCCGTTTTTCTGTTCAGCGGGCAGGGAGCGTGGGTCATATTGTGCTTTTAAAATACGGGGGAGCCAAATGTCTGACAAATCCGGCTGATGGGACAAGGCGGCCACAGAGGCATAGGTCATGGTCAGTGGACAGCAAGTGCCACCTTCTACCTGATATTGCAGATATTCCAGAACAGCATGACTGACATGGCTGCTATCATCGGTATTCTGCCAGGCGATGGAAGAAATACCGGCTTCGGTACCAACCTGCATCATACGATGGTAGGACGGGTGATATTCAACCTCATCCAGCCGATTGCCCGTGGGATCAAATGTCTTTAATTCTGGCAGTTGCGTATTGGCGATTCGCCCCTGTTCGATGATGTCATCACTGCCCAATAAGGCACCGAAATTTATCATTCTCTGTTTTGCTGTCTTCGGGCCATCTCGTTTCAGGGCCACAATAACAGGTTGATCCGTGGAAAATAAATTGTAGCTGGACAGTCTTTCCGGCTGATTGATGACCTCATGTGTGGACAGATTGGATTTGGGTCTGTAGGGTTTCATGATATGACTCCTGATCATAGGATATAATATATAAAATAACAGGAATGGGATAGGAAAATCATATGAACGAAGATGCCGTAAAAAATTATAGAAAACATTTCCGTGAAAAATATATCAAGCAAAATTACAACGGGCGGCGGCATTTGTCCCTGACCGTGTTGGTGACGCTAACCTTAATTGCAGTTAGCTTGTATAATCTGGATAATGTGATGGGTTTGGAATGGCTTACTATTCCCATTGCATTTTTGATTGCCAATTTTGTTGAATTTCTGGTTCATAAAGGCCCAATGCATAAAAAGACCCGTTATATAGAGGAAATCTTTCAGCGTCACGCGGTACAGCATCACTCCTTTTTTACCCATGAGCATATGACCTATGATGAGGATAGAGATTTTAATGCGGTATTATTCCCGCCTGAAATGTTACTATTTTTCTTTGGCGGTATAGCGACCCCTCTTGGAATTTTAAGTTATTTTCTGTTTGGGCCGAATGTTGCATGGTTGTTTGTCTTTACCGTGACGCTCTATTTCCTGAATTATGAGCTGTTGCATTTTCTGTATCATGTGGATGAGGAAGCATGGACCTCAAAATTACCGCTAATGGCGGGGCTGCGAAAACATCACACCCTGCATCATGACCGGGATTTGATGAACAGGTATAATTTCAACATCACCTATCCCATATTCGATATAATTTTTGGCACATCATACAAAGAGGATAAATAAAAACCTCTATATCAAACCTAATGTTTTCAAACTGGTTTGGCCACTTTTTGAAATAATCAAATGATCATGAAGTATCACGCCCAGTTGTTTTCCAGCCTCCTCAATGCGCTTTGTCATTTCCACATCATCGCGGCTTGGGGTCGGGTCACCACTGGGGTGATTATGGACCAAAATGATGGCTGTGGAATGTAGCTCTAATGCCCTTTTTATAACTTCTCGGGGATAGACAGGGGTATGGTCAATGGTTCCCTCCTGTTGCTTTTCATCAGCAATCAGTCGGTTTTTTCGGTCAAGAAACAGGATACGGAATTGCTCCTTCTTCTTATGAGCCATTTGAATTTGGCAATAATCAATGAGGGCTTGCCAGTTTGATAATACCGGTTTGTCCATGATTTTGCCCTGTGCCAGTTTCTGGGCGGCCCCCTCAACCAGTTTCAAGCTCGTGATGACGGTGTCTCCAATGCCGGAAATTTCCGCCAGCCGTTCAGGAGTGGCACTGATAACATCAGAAAAGCTGCCGAAATGGTCAATGAGAGACTTGGCTAGTGGCTTGACGTCCCGTCTGGGGATAGCGGAAAAAAGCAGGAGTTCCAACATTTCATAATCCGCAACAGCTTTCACGCCCCCTTTGCGAAAACGATCTTTTAGGCGTTGCCTGTGTCCCGAGAAATGTGGCTTATCTGACGTCAATATTTCCCCCTAAATCAATTTACAAATATGGTGGCTTGTTTAAGCCTTTGGGCGACAGGGTAAAAACCTCGACCCCGTCCTTGGTAACAGCCATACTATGTTCAAACTGGGCAGAGAGTGACTTATCACGGGTGACCGCAGTCCAGCCGTCACTTAATACCTTTATATCCGGCTTTCCAAGATTGATCATAGGTTCAATGGTAAAGAACATTCCCTCTTTAAGTTCCGGTCCTTCACCGGGATTGCCAAAATGCATTATATTGGGAGCATCGTGAAAGACCCGGCCCAGTCCATGCCCGCAGAAAACTTCGACCACGCCGCAGCGTTCGGCTTCGGCATATGTCTGGATAGCATGTCCTATGTCGCCTATCGTGGCACCGGGTTTGACGGCCGCAATACCGCGCATCAGACATTCATATGTAATATCCACCAGTCGTTTGGCTTTTATTGAAGGGGCGCCTGCAAAGTACATACGGCTGCTATCCCCGTACCACCCGTCTACAATGACGGTTACATCAATGTTGACGATATCGCCTTTTTTCAGTTTTTTTGGTCCCGGAATACCATGGCAGACTACATGGTTTATGGAGATACATGTGGATTTTGGAAAACCGCGATAGTTGAGGGGGGCGCTTATGGCATCCCGTTTTTCAACAAACGCAGCACATATCTGGTCCAGTTCATCGGTAGTGATCCCCGGGCGAACATATTCTGTAATCATATCAAGTGTTTCTGCCGCTAATCTGCCAGCCTTTCGCATGCCCACTAAGTCTACAGAATCATACAGTTTTATGGCATTGCTTTTATCTGCCTCTGCTTCACTTGCCTTGATATATTTCATTTTTTTTCCATTAGAGACGAATTGGAATTCGTTGCTCTACTATAATCTCTTTATTAGTTAAATTACAACCGTAACAAACAGCCTCAACACCATCATATAGTGCTGCATCGAGGGCAGCGGCATATGTGGGATCAATATCAGCAGCAATCCGGAATTCTGTGCAGTCATTCCGTTGTATAAGATAGACCATCATGGCGCGGTGACCGTCTGCGACCATTTGCGACAGTTCTTTTAGATGTTTGGTTCCCCGCGAAGTGACCGAATCGGGAAATTCCGCTATGTTTTTTTTGCGCGATAGGGTAACGCTTTTGACTTCCACATAACAATTCAGGTCATTCAGGGATGAGCCGGACAAGAATATATCAATGCGGCTGTTCTGGCCATATTTCATTTCCCGCCGCAGATTTTGATATCCTTCCAATTCCGTTATTGTGCCATCATTAATGGCATCCTGTACAAGCCGGTTGGGGTGGGATGTGTTAATACCAATAAGGCTGCCGTCAACCTCCACCAGTTCCCACTTATATTTGAGCTTTGCTTTCGGATTGGTTTGGGGTGAGACCCAGACAATATTACCTTCATCCTTCAGTCCCATCATGGAACCGGAGTTGGCACAGTGCGCCGTCACTGTTTCCCCGCTATCAAGCATAATGTCTGCTAAAAACCGTTTATAACGATTTATCAGTGTGCCACGGATAAGTTTATGTTCAAATTTCATGAAGACAGGGTATAGTCAGTAAGTGTCCCGGAATCAAACAAGAAGCAATAAAATGACCAAGACAGTAACAGCCAGTATGATTATCATTGGGGATGAGATCCTGTCCGGGCGGACAAAAGACGCCAACCTGACCCATTTGTCGTTATGGCTGAACCGTATGGGGGTTCAGTTGAGAGAGGTTAGGGTGATTCCAGATGTAGGGCCGGTCATTCAGGATACGGTTAATGATCTACGTGTGTGTTATGATTATGTTTTTACCACGGGTGGTATTGGCCCGACCCATGATGATATTACCGGGGAAAATATAGCCAAGGCCTTTGGTGTGCCGTATGTGCAAAGTGAACAGGCATTTGCATTATTGCAGAATCATTATGGGGGTGAGGGGGTTTCCGATGCCCGGTTGCGCATGACCATGATTCCAAAAGGGGCCAGCCTGATCAAAAACCCAGTAAGTGCCGCCCCCGGCTTTCAGATAGAGAATGTTTTTGTCATGGCCGGAATCCCGATTGTTATGCAGAGTATGCTACTTGATCTGGAAATGAGAATTTTTGGCGGTGACAAGATGTTATCCAAAGCCATTCATGTTTTTGAAGGGGAAAGTTATTTCGCCGGAATGCTGGAAGAGGTGGAAAAAGAATTTCCTCAGGTATCTCTGGGCAGTTACCCCTTTTTTCGTAATAAAAGATATGGGGCAAGTTTTGTTCTCAGGTCACAAGTGGAGTCTGATTTGGATCAGGCATTGGAAATGTTAAAGCTTAAAATCGGGGTAATGGGCAAGGAATGTTTCGATGGGGAAGCGGAATTATAAAATAAATCCAGAAAACTGAAATTAGAGTATTTATTTTGTGGGGAGAATATGTAATACCCCTATCACTCAATTTCTTGAGGGGAATTTATGTGCGTCTGTGGTGAAATTGGTAAACACAGCAGACTTAAAATCTGCCGACCGCAAGGTCTTGCCGGTTCAAGTCCGGCCAGACGCACCACCCCCATCTTCAGATAACCTTTTATATTATATTTTATTTTTTATGCGATTACGATCCGTTAAGGAGTGTTGCGCAATCTATGGACGTAAAATGGTTTTTTTCTATTTTTTAACAGGGGAAAGGTTGCTTATTTAGAAAAGAAACTTTATATTATTAATTGTTCGAGCTTGCTCGGACACCTTAAGGGATGTTTCACTAAATCTGACCCCCAACAGATTCCTGTGAAACATCCCTTTATCCTTGTCCCCCAAGGCCGCCTTCCCATTTAAGGGCTGCTGGAGCAGAGACGGTTGCTATAAAGCTTTATCACTATATTTAATTCTATTTATGACGTAAATAAGACAAATGTTATTATTTTATAGTACATTTGTACTACATTATAGCTATTAGTGGCCACGAATTTAACTATATAGATGATTTTTCAAATGATAACTGTTGCGATACTACAGCAATATTATATTATTTGTGTAGTATGTATTTATGAGAATTGTCTAACCAAAGAGGTAAAAAGGGTTCTTTGATGAAAATTTTATTGGTGGATGATCATGCTTTGTTTCGCGACGGGTTGAAACTTATTTTGACACAGATCGGCAATGAAGTTGAAATCAGCGAGTGTGGAAGCTGTGAAGAAGCCTACCGTATTATAAAGGAAAGTGAAGGATTTAATCTTATTCTTCTTGATGTGGATCTCCCTGTTATTTCAGGTATGGAAGGTTTGCAGGAATTCCGAAGACTGGACCCAAGTGCGCCGATAGTATTTTTATCCGGTTCCGATGACCATAAATTGATCAAAAGGGCACTGGAAATGGGGGTAATGGGATATATTCCGAAAACACTGGGCAGTGAGATAATAATTCAGGCCCTGCAGCTTATTCTTAAAGGGGGAAGATATGTACCCGATAATATATTACAGGGAACCGATAAGCCAGTACATCCGGATATAACGCTTACGGCGCGACAACAGGAAATTTTGAATTTAATTTCTCAGGGAAAAGCCAATAAAGAAATAGCCAGTATTTTGGGGATTGCAGATAACACGGTCAGGGTTCATATTTCGGCTATTTTCCAGACACTAAAGGTCAATAACCGGACAGAAGCTGCTTTCGCTGCACAGCAGGAGGGTTTGGTTTAACCATACTAGGGGATAGGTCAGGTAAGTGTTCCGATGAGTGAAAATCTGAAAAATCGATATGTTTTTGTTGAACAGGTGAAGCTGATTGCCAAACAGGCTCCATCTATGATTTGGCTTACTCTGGTTACGACAACAATTATTTCTCTGGCATTGCTGGGTAATGTGGAAAATTGGATTCCGCTGTCTTTGATCGGTGCAATGGTCATATTGAATGGCAGTAGATTCTGGCATTATAATAAATTGAAAAATAAGGATATTACTGCTGAAAACGTAAGTTTTCATGGAGCAGTCTTTGTCATATTTTCCTTTATGGGGGGGGCTATTTGGGGTTCTCTGGGATTAATACCCCCCATGTTACCGGATGATCCGTTTCTTTTGGTTCTTACCGCAGCACTAATATGTGGCCTGGTTGCAGGATCCGTGTCATATCTGTCCACATATAATGCGGCATTTTTTGCTTATGCTATTCCTTGTATTTCACCCTTTGCCATTCGTTGTATTTTGTCACAACATGATATGTATATTGCGGTCGGGTTATTGATGTTTTTGTTTTTGGCCGTGAATATGTTTATCAGTCATATGGCACAGAAAAATGTCCTGCGGAGTATCAATCTGGTACAGGAAAACAGGGAGTTAATTGAGAAGCTTAAGCATGAAAAAACCAAAGCAGATGAGGCGCGCAATATCGCAGATCACAATAATGTCGCCAAATCACGATTTTTAGCAACCGCCAGCCACGATTTGCGCCAGCCGCTTCATGCCATGGTTCTTTTTGTTGAGGCGTTGCAGCATGAGAAGAACCCGGCCAAGATTAAAACTCTGATTCAGAAAGTTTCCCAAACATCTGAGGCCTTGAGAAATCTACTTGGGTCACTTCTTGATATTTCAAAAATTGAAGCGGGTGGTATGGAGCCTAGCAAGTCACATTTCAAGTTGAGTGAAATGTTGAATGAAGTAATTCAGGAATTTACCGACCTGGCACAGGAAAAAGGTCTGGATATTAGTTACCACCCTTGTGAGAGGGCGGTATATAGTGACAAGGAAATGCTTGGCAGGGTATTTCGTAACCTTATAAGCAATGCTATTCATTATACGGATCAGGGGTATGTTAATATATCCTGTGAAGAAGAAAATGGATATGTCATTATCCGTGTTGCCGACAGTGGTATTGGAATTCCAGAGAGTAATAAAAAGGATATTTTCCGGGAATTCTTCCAGATATCTGACGGGGATAATAAGCCGACGCATGGACTTGGGCTTGGCTTATCCATCGTTGATGGGTTATGTCGTCTGCTTGATCACGAAATTAGCTTTACATCTGAAGTGGGGCTAGGCTCTACCTTTTCCATAAAGATTCCGCAGGGAAATTTAAACAGAATTATATTGGAAACACCAGAACTGGATATTCTTCCGGGTGATGTAATTGCCAAGACAATAATATTAAATAATGAGGTCGCAGCCCTTGAAAGTATAAGTGGAATAATGCGGCATTGGGGGCATGTTGTGGCAGATTTCAATACCTGTGATGAGGCACTTGAATTTCTTGCATCAGAAGATTTTATCCCTGATTTGGTTATATCAGATATTAAATTAAGTGATGCCTCTGGTATCGTGGCTATTGATGCTATCCAGATGCAAATTGCACAGAAGATACCCGGTATCATATTAACGGGAGAAGGAAGTGGTGCTGTTATTGATGAAGTCCGGTCCAATGGATTTTCCGTATTACAGAAGCCCGTTCAACCGGCAAAACTCCGCAGCATGGTATCATACCTTGTACAGTAAGAGCATTCTGTATCATAAGGCCTCTTCGTGTTTCAGGAGCCATTCTTTGCGATCCAATCCCCCCGCATAACCCGTAAGTGAGCCATTTTTACCAATAACCCTATGACAGGGGAGGACCAGCGCGATAGGATTGAGCGAATTGGCATGCCCAAGGGCACGTGCGGCATTTGGTCGACCGATTTTACGGGCAAGATTACCATAGCTGATGGTGTGGCCCGCCGGAATATTGCGTAAGGCGCTCCATACCTGTTGTTGAAATTCAGTACCCCTCAAGGTAACATTTACATTGTCAAAGGCTGAAATATTCCCGGATAGATAACGCCGCAATAGATCACGGAAACCAAAGGGGTCATGTTTCTGTGTCAGGTGGTATTTTGGGTAACTTTTAGCTAACAGATATAAGAACCGCTGCTCATATTCGCTAAAGTCCAGCGCACATAGAATACCATCATCAAATACCATGATAATGGTACCAATTTTACAGTCATAATAATCAATAACCAGCTGTTTTGTCATTTTTGCTTTCCGCTTTCTTTTCGTCACTATTCCATAAATACATGGCGGCATAGGCTCGCCACGGACGCCAGTTTTGGGATATTTTTTCAAGTTCTTTCGCCGTTGGTCGCGGCATGTCATTTTCTTGCATACGCTTTTGCAATATCAAATCAGCACTGGGAAAGGCATCTACCTCCCCCAAGGCCCGCATGGCTACATAATTTGCTGTCCAGGCACCTATGCCCGGCAGTTTGCATAAATTATCTATAATATCGGATAGGTCGGTTGATCGGTTAAAAAAATCGGGATCATCCGTAAGGACCTGTGCCAGATTTTGAATGGCCTTTATTCTGTTTCCGGTGATTCCCAAACCTGATAGGTCCGCCTTTGCCAGAATTTCAGGCGTAGGAAATATATGACTTAATGTCGCGCAAGGTGTCACGCAGGGTATGCCATGCCGAGCGACGATCCGTCCACTTAACGTTGTTGCTGCTGCGACAGTTACCTGTTGACCCAGAATGGCACGAATAGTCAGTTCAAATGGGTCCCAGGCACCAATCACCCGGATTCCGGGATTGTTTAAAATACGACCTGCTAAATCCGGAAAATCTGATAAATGATGGTTAATGACGTTAATATTGGTATCAAGGTCAAATATAGACCTGACCCGTGATAATATCAGTGGAATTGAAGTGACTTCGCAATTGCGGATGGTTACGGATAACATATTTACCTTGGTCAGTGGGGCGACTGTGAAGCTACCAATTCTGTCTTGCAACTGAAATGTGCGTGAATAGCTGTTGTCGCAAATGGTTTCAACACCGGGAATGGCACGGGGCCTGAGATAATTAATAATATTTTCCCAATTATACGGTGGGCTATAGCCTAGCTTCAACGTTAATTCGGCGGAATTTCCGGCTGTGGAACCATTTCTTTTCCTTATATCCGATGGGCTTAACTTAAAGTTACGTTTCAGGGCATCATTAAACCGGCGGACACTTTGAAATCCGGCAGCATGAGCAATTTGGGTCACAGGTAATCTGCTCTCGCATAACAGCTGTTTTGCCATTAATAACCGTCGGCTCATGGCAACATTCGTTGGCGATGTTCCCATATGTTTCTGAAACAGTCTGCGAAAATGGCGTTCTCCAAGACCCAGTTTTTCAGCCAGCCCCGGCACATCATTACTATTAAGAAAACCGTCTGAAATATATTTCAGGGCCTTGGTAACGGTTGCTGATGTACCATGCCAACCGGGGAAGTTGGGCGATAATTCTGGGCGGCACCTAAGGCAGGGTCTGAAACCCGCCGCCTGGGCCGCAGCAGCAGAAGGCATGAAACGGCAATTTTTCTGTTTAGGTGTATTGGCAGGGCAAATTGGACGACAGAATATACCCGTGGTCAGGACAGCCGTAAAAAAACTTCCGTCATAGCGTTTGTCACGGGCTAGTACGGCCTTGTAGCAGGTTTCAGTATCCACCATAAATTCCTAATCATTTAGAAATGACGATAACAGAAGTATCGAAAGAATACGCGCCATTTTCGGACTCTAATGTTTTTTATTTTTTGGTTATTTCCAAAGAAAAATAAAGATATTTAAGATATTAGTAATGCAATATGTACAAGGAGTTATGCCAACAATTTAAGGTATATTTTTAGTCTTTGTTAATAAACTAAGTTTATAAGAGAGACGTTAATTATGAGAGGAAGCCCGGCCTTCGTGGGTAAAAACAATAAAAACCAAGGGTAGATTGGACAAATATGGGAATGCTAAGCAATAAAATAGCTTCCAAAGACTTGTTGTTACTGGCTCAGGAGAAGTCCTTTTCTTCCAGAAATGAGTTGGTGGAAAATATCTCTGATTTATTCCTGTCATCTGAGGGGCGATTAAATGAGCATGAACGGGCCTTGATGAATGATGTTTTGCTCAAGCTTATCAAGTCAGTGGAAAAATCTGTCAAAAAGGAATTGAGTAAACGGCTAGCCGGTATTGATGATGTATCCCCTGAACTGGCCGCTAAGTTGGCTAACGATACGATTGATATTGCGGAACCCATGCTAACTAAAAGCGGGGTGCTTAAGGATGAGCAGTTAATTGAAGTTATTCGTAACCGGACAGAGGCCCACCGTATGGCCATTGCCATACGTGAGTATGTCAGTGAAGACGTCAGCAGCGAGTTGATTGAGAATAGCGGAGAAGACGTCGTTGAAGCCCTTATTCAAAATGAAAATGCGAAGATTTCAGACCTGTCTGTTCAATATCTGGTTGCAGAATCGAAGAATGTAGATCGGTTTCAGGAACCCTTGTTAAACCGTCAGGACCTTCCCATAGATTTAGCATACCGCATGTACTGGTGGGTATCGGCTGCATTACGCAGAAAAATTGTTCTGGAATTTGATGTGGATAGTGTTCAGATTGACGATGCTATTGAAATGGCTACGAAAACAACACTACAGAAACATGATTCGCTTGACGGTATTATGAGAACGGCCCTCGCGCTTGCCAGAGAATTGGCCAGCAAAGGCGAATTGAATCTTGTTTTTCTGCAGCGCTGTCTGCGGCAGGAAAAAATTAACTTATTCGTGGCCAGTTTGTCAGAGATGACCGGTCTGGATGTGAAGATTATATGGCGGGCGGTAAGAGAACGGACGGGTGAAAGTCTGGCTATTATCGCAAAATCACTGGAATTTGACCGCGATAGTTTTGCATCGCTCTTTTTATTAATCGTACAATCCCGGACCGGGGGAAGGGCTAGGACGACTGGGCTGGTAAATTCCATTTTATCATTGTATGATGATATTAAAGTAAAAAATGCAAAGACAGCCGTAAGGCACTGGCAACGTGACTTTGGTTATCAAAATGCAATTTTGGATATGAGGGATGCAGTATAATTATGTTTGGCGGATCTGATCATAATATGGCAGGGATTAAAGCCACGGGTAAAAGGCTGGTGCCAAAGTTGAAAAATCAAACGATTATTCCTCTGGAACTGGTTCAGCGCGTCTCGGCCAATGCCAATAAAAAATTAAAAAAGAAACCTGTAACTGTTATCGATAAAATTCATGAGCTTATTTCACATATGAGCTTTGATGAAAAAGTGCCGTTATATATTTCCACTATTTCCGGTGAACTGGCCTATGTTAATGAGGGATACAGAAATCTTGTTTCAACCTGTGAATATACGGGTAAGGAAAGCACGAGCCATGCCGATGATAACCACTTACCGGCAAGTCTGACGGCGATATTGAATGAAGTTCAGTTAACCCGGCAAAATGTTTCCGTTGAAGAAGCTATAAAAGTACAGGGGTCTATGCGGCAATATCGTTCCCGTCATTTCCCGGTGTGTGATGATGACGGCAAGGTAATAGCTGTTGGTGGTACCTATGTGGACTGCACAGATAAAATTCAGATATTGGGGCAGGAAAGCCTGATGCAACAAAGATTCCGGGATTTTGCACGGGCGACATCTGACTGGTATTGGGAAATTGACCGTGACTATAATATTACTTTTGTCTCGGATAGGTTGATGGCCATAACCAGTAAACCTGCAATATTAATGCGGGGCAAAAATTTTGAAGATTTTGGTGAGCTGAAATCTGATGCCGAAGGTAAACCTATTAATAGTGGTCATTTTCTTGATAACAGAAAACCTTTCCGGGATCAGCTTTTTCTGATCAGGAATTCCGAAGAGGAATTGGTTTACACTCATTTGAGCGGGGTACCGATTTTTGAATCCTCAACCGGTGAATTCATGGGCTACCGTGGTGCCGGAATGGACGTAACGCTTAATTACAAGGCGCGGCTGGAAACTTTAGCGGCTCAAAAAGATTTGGAACATACCCTCGAAGAACTCACCAATAAAAATATGCAGCTTGATATGGCATCAGCTCAGTCAGAAGCCGCACTTGGGGCCAAGAGCGAATTTCTCGCGGCGATGAGCCATGAATTACGCACGCCGCTAAATGCAATTATTGGTTTTGCAGAAGCCATGAAGCTGGAAGTATTTGGTGACCTGAACCAACAATATGTTTCTTATAGCAAAGATATTATGTCAGCAGGTGAACATCTATTGGAATTGATCAATGATGTTCTTGATGTTGCGGTGCTGGAAAGTGGCAAGATCAAACTTGATAGTGATGAAGTCTCGTTAAAGGAAACAATCCAGAAAGCAATGAATCTTGTTGTTTTGCGGGCAAATCAAAAATTCTTGGATATTAGTGATGTTACGATATCGGAAAACTTTATTATCCAGGCCGATGAAAGACGGGCCATTCAGATATTCGTCAATTTGCTAAGTAATGCAGTAAAATTTACCCCAGAAGGCGGAAAAGTAGGCATTAGGGTGGTCCGACAAGATGCCAAGACTGTTGCCATTACGGTTTGGGATACGGGAATTGGTATTCCCGATGATCAGCAGAAACTGATATTTGAAAAATTCCATCAGGCGACAGATAATATCTATTCCCGAAAGGAAGAAGGTACGGGTCTTGGGTTACATATTTCTCAACATCTGGCTCATCAAATGGGGGGCAATATTACGGTGAAGAGCATCGTCAATGAAGGTTCGGAATTTACTGTAACCTTTAAACTTCACGAATAATTTAGACTGACTTATCTTCTAACTTTATTTGTTTATATTCCGGGAAACACAGGCCACCTATCAGATCATCAAGATTATGTCCGTCCAGAACTTCAAAAAATGAACTTAATGCCAATTGCAATACACCCGCCAACATGCATTGTGAAATAATTTTACAATTGGGATTGCTTTCATCAAAGCATTCAACAACATTCAGGTCATCTTCAGTATAACGGACCAACCGACCAAGATTGATATCTTTTGCAGCCATGCCCAGACGGAAGCCGCCATTCTTCCCCCTTACCGTTTTCAGGTAACCGCCCTTACCAAGTTCATGAACGATCTTCATCAAATGATTTCGGGAAATATCAAAAACTTCTGATACTTCTCGTATGGATACAAGCCGATCATCATTTACCGCTACATACATCAATAGACGCAGTGCATAGTCTGTAAAAGATGTCAGTTTCATGAAATTACTCCATCGGACTTTTGTTGTTTTAAAAGTTCACTTTTACGCATTTTCTCTGATTCAGATTTTAATTGTCCGCAAGCGGCAAGAATATCTTCCCCTCGGGGGCTGCGAATAGGGGCTGAAATGCCTGCCCCAAAAATATATTCGGAAAATCTTTTTATTTGTTTATCGTCAGAGCGTTGATAATTTGACCCCGGCCACGGGTTGAAGGGGATAAGATTAACCTTGGCAGGTATATCATATTGTTTGAGAAGACGAACCAGATTCCGGGCATCCTCATCGCTGTCATTAATATCTTTGAGCATGATATATTCAAATGTTATCCGCCGGGATGTCTTGGCCCCCGGATAATCGCGACAGGCCGCAAGCAGGTCTTCCAGCGGGTATTTCTTGTTGATCGGCATGATCTCATCCCGAACCGCGTTATTTACAGCGTGGAGTGATATGGCCAGATTAACATTGATTTCTTCCCCACACCGCTTCATTTCCGGTACCACGCCGGATGTGGACAGGGTAATACGTCTGCGGGACAGGGCGATACCCTGATCATCCATGATAATTTTCAGGGCCTTTTTTATATTATCAAAATTATAAAGCGGCTCCCCCATGCCCATCATAACCACGCTGGATAATATGCGGCCACCCGTCGGTGTAGGCCATTCGCCAAGATGGTCCCGCGCGACCAGAAACTGCATGACAATTTCCGCCGGAGTCAGATTCCGCACCAGTCTTTGGGTTCCTGTATGACAGAATTTGCAGGTCAAGGTGCAGCCCACCTGTGATGAAATGCACAGGGTTCCGCGATCCTTGGCTTCATCGGGGATAAAGACGGTTTCAACCTCATTGCCGTCGGGGAATTTCATCAGCCATTTGCGGGTGCCGTCCTTGGATACCATCGCCTCGATTATTTCCGGGCGACCAATGGTAAAATACTCTGCCAGCTTCTCTCGCATGTCTTTTGACACATTAAGCATATTATCAAAGCTTTTTACACCTCGATAATATAACCAATGCCAGACCTGAGAAGTCCTCATTTTGAGTTGTTTTTCCGGTATGCCAACGTCCCGAAGGCGCGCACTAATCTCTGCGCGGTCAAGACCGACCATCGTTCTGTCCACATCAAGTGTGGGACGGCTTACAACTGTTGGCTCTGTTCCAAGTGGTAAAGTCTGCATTTTCTTAGCCTAAACTCTAGCGACAGGCCTTTGTAATGGCGTTATGGGCCGCCGTAAAGCCCGAAAGTGAAAAACGGTAACTGGTGTTGTTCCCACGTCCGCTCTGGCCGGTCATGACTAGGCTGCTGCCCCGCTTCATGGCCTGTGTCATGGCATTGTCAGATTTCACATCATCACCCCACGCACCGTCACCCTCTGTGAAGAGGCGAAACGCTCTTTTCTTATCAATTTTCATGGATACGCGGGAATTTTTTTTGAAATTATAGCCGACGACGAAATTGACTTCATTTTGAACCTTACGCGTGGGTTTGTGGGACACTGTGATGAATGGATTACCGTGGCGCAATGTGGCGGGTTTGGATGATTTTGGAATAGAAATCATATAACAGACTTTTTCGCCATTGCTTTTTTTTAGCATGAAGGCATCCCAGTCCCGATATGTGCCGAGCAGCTGGCGGCTGTCCGCCAAGGCAAGGTCAGCCATAAAAATAATCGCCAGGAGAGAACAAGCAAACGCACAAATAATTCTTTTCAATTCATTACCTCAAAAAACCATTAAATATAACAAGCAGCACACTAGCAAAATCACATGGCATCATCAAGGCAGGCAGGAGAATAATTTATAAGCCGTGGGTTGATATCAAATGTTTATATAAAATGAATGTCCGCTTTCGGCCAGAAGCGGACGTTGGATAATGGTCAATTATTCAACTTCATGTTTCAGTTGTACTTGTGATCATAGACAGCTAGCGCAGAAAATGACTTATTTTTCATATTTCGAAAGATCACCACAGATCGGAATGAACCGCTAATATAAACTCCCTCCGATAGCCTTGTACTCAAATTATCCATTAAAAAAACGGTACCTTCACAATGATCGTAAAAACTAAGAATCTCACCCTGCTTAATCGGGCTAACCTCATTGCAAACAGAAATTTGATATTGTATAGCTGTTTCAGTACCTTCTATTGCAACAGAAAGAAACGGGGGCCGATTATCATCAACCAAGAAACACCAAATTCCCACAAATATTCCAAGTCCTACAAGCTTCCAGCCTGTTGCTATTTTATTACCTATTTTTTTTATGTTCATTGAATCAAACCCCTCAAAAATCAATTAGGTAGAAGAAATTTGTGCTAACCCAGTGTCCGCTTTGGGTCGGAAGCGGACACACTTGATACGCAGCTACAGTCATCATAGCATGCCTGATTATCCGAAACTCAGCACTGTCTTAGCCATAGAAACTATCTCAAAACGGGTTAAGTGTATATCCCTGTTGTTGCAATAAAGAATGAGCCGTCATGGCTGACAGTGCCATTTTAACATTCGGCAACAGGTCTATCTTTTGTATGCCATGATAAACCGCTGACTGACCGCAAAGGTAAATTTCAACCCCATTCGCAGTAAGTTCCTTGATCGCGCTCATATTGGCGTTCAGAGCATCGGCTCTTTTTTCCCCATAGCGTTTATTTTGAGTGACATCTATGGACGCCGTTCCATGAACGACGATGGCAACCTTGATGTTTTCCTGTGGCACGCCAGCCTCTACATGCATATTAACAAAACGGGCGGCACTGTTAAAGCTTCTGTTGATTTTTCCAATATCACTTTGTTTGCTCACGTCAAAAGTAACGTGAAATTTTGCTTGTTCCGGTATCTGCATATCAGAATCAATGTTTGCAATGTTACCAAAATTTTTAAAAACCGACCCTTGATGGAAAGACCTGTCTTCCGCCCAGGCAGCGGTGATTAAAACGGCAAAGGCAACCATGCTAGAGATAAAGTGATGTGATTTCATAAGTGTTATCTTCCTCAGAAAGTTGTCATTAATATTTAATTGAAAGATATAATTAGTCAAGGATAGCCCAATATGGTTATATAAATATGAGTGAAATAACTATGAATATATAAGGATAAGTAGAGTTATGAAGATTGGATATGTCGGTTTGGGGAAAATGGGTATGGGCATGGTGAAGCTTTTGCTTGAAAAAGGCCATGAAGTGGTTGCGACAGACCCTAATGAAGAAGCGCGCAAAGAAGCTGAAGCGGCAGGGGCGGAAACGGTCGTGAGTCTGGAAGAGTTTAAAGATAAACTTCCCGGTGAAAAATTTATCTGGATTATGGTACCGCATCAGATAGTCGATACGGTTCTATCTGACCTGGCTTCCATTATGAATGTAGGCGATGTGATTATGGATGGGGGCAATTCCAATTATAAAGAAACCGTGCGAAGAGGGGCCGAACTAAAGGATAAAGGGCTTGTCTTTATGGATGTCGGCGTAAGCGGGGGGCCAAGCGGTGCGCGTAATGGTGCCTGCATGATGATCGGGGGCGCCCGTGATAAATTTGATAAATATGAGCAGTTATTTAAAGACCTGAGCGTGAGTGACGGATATGCCTATATGGGTGAGACTGGTGCGGGGCATTATGTGAAAATGATCCATAACGGCATTGAATATGGCATGATGCAGGCCATCGGCGAGGGTTTTGAGATACTGAAGGAGAGTGCCTTTAATCTGGACCTCAACGAAGTCACGCGGATTTACAATAATGGCAGTGTCATAGAATCCCGTCTGGTTGGCTGGCTTCAAAATGCGTACAAAGAGGAAGGCGTGGATTTAAACACTATCTCTGGGGAAGTATCCCATAGTGGTGAGGGGCAATGGACGGTAGAGGAAGCAAAAGATTGTCGTGTGAGTGAGACGATGAGCAAGGTTATTCCAGTACCGGTTATTGAAGCATCGCTACAGTTTCGTATCGATTCAACGGGAAACCCAAGCTATACAGGTCAGGTAGTTTCAGCCCTCCGCAATCAATTTGGCGGTCATATTGTCAAGAAATAAGTACTAATTATTTGAATATTCAGGGAATAACATGAACGATAATGACTTGATTTCTATATTGGATTTTTTGCGGGCAACCGAGCCGCTGAAGGATACGCTCAGAAGTGCGCATACCTCTACGGGGCGCAAGGAAAGTACGGCAGAACATACATGGCGGCTGTGCCTGATGGCTTTGTTGTTTGAGGATCAATATCCGGAACTTGATATTTTGAAACTCATGAAAATATGCATCATTCATGATCTTGGTGAAACCATAGGCGGTGATATAGCCGCCGTGGATCAAGTGCCCGGGGAAAGTAAGAATGATCAGGAGAGAAAAGACCTTGAAACGCTAACCTCACTTTTGCCGGATAACCTGAAGGATAAAATACTGAATCTTTGGGATGAATATGATACAGCAGAATCAAGTGAGGCACGATTTGCCAAGGCTCTCGATAAGCTGGAAACTATTCTTCAACATACTCAGGGAAAGAACCCCCCGGATTTTGACTATGGGTTCAATCTTGATTACGGCAAAAAATATACAAATTTTGATCAACTGACAAAAGGCCTAAGGTCTATCATTGATCGGGATACGGAACGTTTAGCTCAAGAAAATTGAGTCAACCGACACCAAAGTCTTGGTTGATTTATAACTGTCATATAAGATAAAGCTTTCAAAATTTAAAAAATTAGTATAGATATTTTTCAATTAGTTTCATTTGTAACCAAATAATTTTCTTTTTATAAGCGAGAGCAACATGAAAAAACCATATCCAGACGCTGTATCGGCCCTCGACGGTGTTTTATTTGATGGCATGACTATTATGGCAGGCGGTTTCGGCCTTTGTGGTATCCCGGAAAATCTGATCACGGCCTTGCGCGGCAGCGGTACCCAGAATATTACCGCCATCAGCAATAACGCAGGGGTCGATGACTTTGGTCTCGGGCTGTTGCTACAAACCCGGCAGATCAAAAAAATGATCTCATCCTACGTGGGTGAGAATAAGGAATTTGAACGTCAGTATCTGGCACAGGAGTTGGAGCTTGAATTCAACCCGCAGGGAACCATGGCTGAACGCATTCGCGCAGGTGGAGCAGGTATCCCAGGGTTTTACACCAAAACCGGCGTTGGAACCCTGATTGCTGAGGGCAAGGAGCACAAAGATTTTGACGGTGACACCTATGTCTTGGAAACTGGACTTGTTGCTGATGTCTCTCTGGTTAAGGCGTGGAAGGGCGACAGGGAAGGCAATCTAATCTATCGTAAAACAGCCCGAAATTTCAATCCCATGATGGCGACGGCCGGTAAATTTACGGTGGCTGAGGTTGAGGAGCTAGTGGAGGTTGGTGAACTGGACCCGGATCAGATTCATACCCCCGGAATTTTTGTTCAGCGTATAATCCAGTCCAAAGACTTGGAAAAACGCATTGAGCAACGCACCATTCGGACCAGAGGAGAATAATCATGGCCTGGACAAGAGAAGATATGGCCCGTCGTGCGGCACTGGAATTGCAAGATGGCTTTTATGTTAATTTAGGCATTGGTATTCCAACATTAGTGGCGAACTTCATTCCCGACGGCATAAGCGTCACCCTGCAAAGCGAAAATGGTATGCTGGGCATGGGGCCATTTCCTTATGAGGAAGATATTGACCCCGATCTGATCAATGCGGGCAAACAAACCATTACCGAACTTGACAGCACCAGTTATTTTTCATCTGCCGACAGTTTTGGCATGATCCGGGGCGGGCATATTGCGCTTAGTATCCTTGGTGCCATGCAGGTTGCGGAGAATGGTGATCTGGCCAACTGGATGATACCGGGTAAGATGGTCAAGGGTATGGGCGGTGCTATGGATTTGGTGGCTGGTGTTAAAAAAGTCGTCATTATCATGGATCATAATGCCCGTGACGGCAGTGCCAAATTCTTGAAGGAATGCACATTGCCGCTGACAGGCGTACGGGTTGTTGACATGATTATCTCGGACGTTGGTGTATTCACCATTGATGATGAGGGCGCGACGCTTGTGGAACTGGCCCCTGATGTGACAGTGGAAGAAGTGCAAGAGCGGACAGAAGCAAATTTCAAGGTCGCCCTATAGGTCGATCGTTACAACACCATTTTCTTTAAGGGCACGGGAAGAACAGAGAATAATCTTTTCTTTCCGTGCTTTTTTGCTGAGAACAAAATCCCGATGGTCCACCTCACCATCCAATAGCCCGCAAGAACAGACTCCGCACAGGCCATCGGAACATTTAACATCAACATGTATACCCGCATCGCTCAAGGCTTCCGTCGCTGTTTTATCTGCTGGAACAATGACTTCCATTCCTGATTTGGCGAGTTTAAGTGTGAATTCATGATTAATATAGTCTGGTGTTTCGGGGACTGAGAAATATTCACGGTGTAGGTTTTCTTGCGAGTATCCCGCTTTTTCTCCGGCTTCTAATACCGCGTTCATGAACCGATCAGGACCACAGACGTAGACATGATGTGCCAAATCAACCTTTGAGAAGATAGTGTCCAGCTTGACCCGTGACCCTTCATCGGAAAAATGCAAATGTATTTTATCCGCCCAGGGAACATGAGTGAAATCATCAAGAAAACCAGAAACGCTTCTGGATTTAGCAGAATAATGCAGTTCAAAATTCTTGCCTAATGTATGGAGTCTGTGAGCCATGGCAATCATGGGAGTAATGCCGATACCGCCACCCATGAGATAGGATTTCTCTGCCATTTCATCAAGGGGGAAGTGATTGCGTGGCGGGGATATAAAGACCTTGCGTCCTTCATTAAAAATACGACTTAATAATTTCGATCCGCCACGCCCATTGTCTTCCCTCAATACAGCAATCTGATAGTGGGATACATCAGCCGGATTGCCGGATAGGCTATATTGGCGTAAATATTCCGGTGCCACCACAACATCAATATGCGCTCCCGCATCAAATTTGGGTAAATCTTTACCATCTGTTCTGGAAAACTCGTATTTTGTCACATCGTCGGTCATGTGATTTACTTTGGATATTTCCACTTGAAAAACTGGTGGTGGGCCTTTGGGTATAGTGAATTTATGGGCCAACCCTATTGTGTCGCCCATTTTCAGACGGTTTTTATAGGCTTCCGGCGTGATTAAATCCGTATAAGCAGCAATGCCTGCTTCCCGGTCCATGGGAAAGGGGGACGGATAGGGCGGTGGTGCAAGATTAGCCGGATATACCGCCAATGTCTGATTTTCATATTTCAAATCCAGATCACATTGCAGTTCCCGCATGTTTGTTTGTTTGGCTTGTTTGTAGGGGCCGTCATTTTCCATCACCAGATCCCACCACCATTTTTTGACTGGGTTCAGCCGGCCATTGCCAAGCCAATCATCAAATTTCGCCAGGGACTTTGCAGCCCAAGGCGCCTTTGTTGCCAGCCAGCGGAAGGGGGCTTCTGCAAATAGTCCCTCTAAATTCCAAGGGCAGGTTTTCATACAGCGGCCACACATGGCTCCGGCGGTTTGTCCAATGCGGTAAGTGACACATTTCTGGCTGTCGGATTTCCAGGTTTCATAGCCGTTAAACATCAGTTTCGGTCCAGCGGTTATGGCACCTGACGGACATTCCCGCGCACATTTGTTGCAATTATTGCAGAAATTCTGAAGCCCGAAATTGATGGGTCTGTCATGGGTGAGCGGCATGTCAGTTGTTATTACCCCCGACTTTAGACGCGGCCCCAGATAAGGATTCAGGATAACTTCCCCTATTCGGCTGACCTCACCTAGGCCTGATAACAGCAGCAGCGGTGGTTGCAGCACTTCCCCGTCCATAACAGTGTGGGCGCGGGCGCTATAGCCGAGGTTACGAATATGATTGGCGATAATACCGCCCAGCAAAGAAAACCGCAGGTAAGCCCGCATGGATTGGGCGCAGGCGATCCAGTCATCACCACTGGCCCCGTCCATGGTCTCATGACCCTGATCAACGATCACTGAAATGGCATTCTTGTGATAAGGGGTAATCTCGTTCCCCGTGGCACCATGGGAATAATAAGCCCAGTCGGGGCAATGGCTGATGCCTACCGCATCGGAGCCGAGGAAATAAAGAGCCGCTTTGATATTTTCACTATTTCTGTCAGGATCAAGGGTGGTTTCGTGAATGTCCGGGGCTACTTCACCTTTTTGTATTACGATGAAGGCGCCGAGGGGTTGACGTGCGGCATATGATGTTGGATTTTTCCGTACGTAGTTGCCGTTCTTTGCTGCTTCCTGATTGGCTTTCCCCATATCACCAAACAAGGCGCGCGCGAACATGTCGGCTCTTTTGGGTACGCGGGCGACACGTTCTTCATCAATGAAGGTTGTTGGTTCGTTTTGCCTTTTCGTGCGCTCAAAAGGAAATGCCCCATCCTTGAATAGGCGTTTTTTGAATAGCTGTTGGTTAAAGCCATTTTTCGCCAGACCCTTGCCAAGCCACCATTTGATGTCAAATACCCCTCCTTTGGCCAATGGCATATCCGGTTGCATTTCCAATGTGGTTGTGATGGCCCCAATGCCAAAACGTCGACCCATATAGGGGGTTGTGATATAGGGGCCGTTCTCGTCCTGCTCAATAGTCCCAAGACCCGCCGCTACGGCAAGAGTATAAAGATTTACGTCTGAGGAGCTATGGGTATGGGCGCGGGCCTCATGGCCCAGAAGGCGGATATAGTTGGCTAGGGTCGCAACGGTTTCGGCGGCACGTATGGCGGCCCGCTGTATCTGGCTGTTCTGTATCCATTCCGTTCCGGCTTCCTGCTCACCCGGGTCGCGGGGAAATTCATAGAGATAGACAATGGCATGGGTATGATGATCTATACGGCTGGGCGGGGCTTCCATACTTTCTTTAAGTTCCGCCATGATCAAATCAACACCCGATGCCAGTGTGCTTGTTTGTTTATTTTTCAGAATTTCTCCCAGTCGATCGATATCCGGGTTTACAATAGGGGATTTCAGGATTGATATCTTTGGTAATTCACAAACACCAACCTGGCTGGCATCACAATAATAGCCAAAGGACTTCAAGTTATTGGATCTTTCGCCTAGGTCATCGGGAATTTCGGCCTTTTCAGTCTTGACCATACCATCCCGAATGGAATCTAGTATAGTCTGATAATCCTGCATGGCATTGATCAGACTTGTGGGGTTATCAGGTCGCACAAAAGAAACAGATGTCATTTCAGGAATGTTAGACAGGTTCGCAGGTTCACTTGTGCGCTTTAAATTTTCCAGAGGATAAGGGCCGAGGTGAAAAGGGCGGTCTTTATAGGAAAAAAGGCGCATATTAAAATTTACCGCAATACTGTTTATATTTAATCAAATTTTTAATCTAATATAGTTGAAGTTTCAAGTGTATTAGAGTTATTCTGCTATTTTAAGAACAATTTTCCCTATATTACTACCGCTTTCAAGAAATTTATGGGCATGGGCGGCATCTTTTAGGGTAAATATTTTGCTCATGACCGGCTTTATTTTCCCCTGTTCAATGAGCGGCCAGACTTTTGTCTGCAGATTTTTTGCAATGGCTGCTTTAAAACTAGTTTCCCGCGCTCTTAAAGTAGAGCCTGTAAAAGTCAGACGTTTTAACATGATGGGTAGGACATTGGCCTTGACTTTAGGGCCGCGCAGAACGGCTATCATGACAATTCGCCCTTCAACCGCCATAACCATGAAATTGCGTTTCATATAGTCACCGGCGACCATATCCAGCAGGACATTGACACCTTTGCCTTTGGTAAATGATTTTACTTCCTCCGCAAAATCCTGAGACTTGTAATTTATGGACAGATCAGCTCCAAGATCAGTGCAGAAATCGACCTTTTCAGGGGAGCCGGATGTGGTGATGACGGTAGCCCCAAATGCTTTTGCCATTTGTATGGCCACGGTACCAATGCCCGAAGTGCCGCCGTGAACCATGAATATTTCACCCTCTTTCAAGGCACCACGGTCAAATACATTGGACCAGACCGTGAAGAAAGTCTCCGGTAATGCGGCGGCTTCTTCCATCGTAAGCCCGTCTGGGATAGGTAAGCATTGGGTTGCCGGTACCGTGCAATATTCTGCGTAGCCACCACCAGCCACAAGACCACATATTTTATCACCAATAGCCCAGCCGGAAACATTCGCGCCCATTTCAACGATTTCGCCGGAAATTTCCAGACCCGGAATTTCAGAAGCCCCTTTTGGGGCTGGATACATGCCGGTTCGTTGCATGATATCGGGACGGTTGACACCAGCCGCCGCAACCTTGATCAGCAATTCATCATTTTTTGGTTGGGGCAGGGGAAGCTGTCTGGGTTTTAGGACATCCGGATCGCCAAATTTTGTAATCTCAATGGCCGTCATGTACTCTGGCTTTAATTTAGTCATAGGATGTCTTTCTGTTTGGTTACCGGTTCGGTTATGATATAGAAAATGTACATTAATGACAAAATATCAAGGGAATAAAATGACTGACTGTGATGATGACGCTCCCCTGTTAAAAGATTCTCCCCTTGCGGTAATGATGAAGGAAGATTTAAGCGTACATTCCGTAGAAGTATTAAAAGCCCGTCTGGAAGCGTTAAGAGAGGAAATAGTCCGTATTGATCAGGCCATAGCGGATAAGGGGGATGCCAAAAACTCAGCGGAAAGTTTTTTTAAATAAATTAAATTTTTATAGCATGTTTATTTTCCTTTCACCGTAGCATAGGTAGGGGAAATAACGTTTTTTGAGAGAAACATAAATATGGAACAACAGATTAAAAACCTTCTTATAGGAAAAATTTCGACATTTTTCGTTATTGCAACGGCTTCTGTTTTGTCTTCCTGTACGGGCCATTCGGGTATTGTCAGTGCTGATCGTCTGGAAATGGGCAAAAGTCAGCTCATGACGCAATGGGATTTAAATCGGGATGGGAAAATTACATGCCTTGATGCGGTCCAGATGCAAAACCGAAAATTTGTCAAGGCAGACCTGAATAATGATGGCATTCTGGATATTAAGGAATTCAAACAGGCGCCATGGAGCAATGTGGCATTTGCAGAAGAGCATTTATCTTTATTTGACCAGGACCATGACACAATAGTATCAGTTCAAGAATTTGAAAATAAACCTAACACTGAATTTACAAGCATGGATAGAGATCAGAACTGTGTTCTTTCAGACCGTGAAATCGCTATTATGTTAGCAGAAGGAAGAGACAAGGGAGTAATGCGAGGTGGTAAGAAGGGGAATGGTACCCAACGTGGCAAGTTCAGGTCAGCAGAAAAAGACTAGAGCGATTAGTGCTTTTATATTAAAAAACCCTGTCTGTTATGACAGGGTTTTTATGTTGTAAAATTATTTATTTCAGGCAGCTTCGTTGTTAATTGCCTTTGGTTCTTTCTGTCCGCCGCTTATATTGATCTTGCGGGGTTTTAGATGTTCCGGTACTTCCCTTTGCAGGTCAACGGTTAGCAGGCCATTTTTAAATTCTGCACTCATAACACGGATGGTTTCTGCCAAACGGAATCGACGTTCAAATGAACGTTTTGCAATGCCGCGATGCAGGAATCTGTCTTCATTATCTTCTTCTTTGTCTGAAGCGTTATTTGCTGAAATGATCAGCACACCTTCATTAATGGTGACATCTAGATCGTCTTCAGAAAAACCGGCCAGCGCAATAGTGATCCTGTAATCATCTTCGCTGACTTTCTCTATGTTATAGGGCGGATAAGTTGCCTCATTGTTGCTCAATGCATTATCAAGCAGGCGGTTAATATGGTCAAATCCGACGGATGTTCTTAGGAGGGGGGTTAAATCCATGGTACGCATGATATATCCTTTCATAAGCGATAATTTATAGGGTTCCACCAAATGGCTGGAACATTTTCCAGTCACAATCCAGCCCAAATGTGGCACTGGATATACATCATAGATAATTCTGAATATTAATATTTCAAGATAACTGTATGGAAAAAGTAACTCCCCTTTAAGGAATTAACTTTAGCATGTATATTAAGGTTAAAATGAGTATGAATACATGACACAGAAAAATCTTAATGAAGATGGGTTGTTGGACCCTCGTTTTCTGGAAAAATCTTATCAGGAAGCGATGGAGCTTACTCAGGCTGTCGCTAGTTATCTTGAAGTGGAAAATGAACAGCTCAAGGATTTCAATTTAGGAGCTGAAGCAGAGGTTTTTTATGCCAGCGAAAGTATGCGGGTATCCACATGCCTTATGCAGGTCATGTCATGGTTTCTGGTTCAAAAGGGTGTGGCTGCCGGTGAAATCACTAAAGAACAAGCCGGGGCCATAAAATTCCGTCTGGGAGCCGGGGAAATATGTTTGGCCCGGGTTGATATGAATAAAGGGAAATTACCCAAGCAGTTCATTACATTTCTGGAAAAGTCTCAAGGCCTTTATCGGCAGGTGGCCCGTATGGATCAAATGGTTTATGGGAAAGATAAAACCGTAAACCCGGTTCATGAATTATTTGATCGCATTCAGAATAAAGATCAGCCTAAATAAACAGCAGATACAAAAAACCAGAGGCACCTATGGAAATAGATGCCTCTGATTAGAAATATACTGACTGTAGGTTACTTAGACAGTTTGAAATTGCCAAAACGCTTGTTGAACTGTGCAACGCGTCCTTTATCAGCAACTTTCTTAGATCCGCCAGTCCATGCAGGATGGGATTTTGGATCAACTTCCAAAGTCATTGTATCACCTTCTTTACCCCATGTAGAAAAGGTTTTGTAACTGCTGCCGTCCGTCATTACCACGTTAATTTCATGATAATCTGGGTGAATATCTTGTTTCATCGCTATTTCTCTCCGCGAAAATTTGTTGGGCTTATATACCGAACTCAATTTATGAAAGCAAGGGGGAGTTTATACTTTCTTGGTTTAGGCCGTTGTGGCGGACTGCGATGCCTGCTATATGCTTTATCTCTAAAAATTAAAAAGGTTCAGGGAATTAATGCAAAGACCAAAGCGTGACAATGTTTCAGGATCGGATAATGATCTAGCTCCCCGTAAAAAAGTAAGTGAAATCAATCTGTTATGGCGTTTTCTGTCACAATATAAGAAAACTATGGTTGGGGCTTTGATTGCATTGTTATTCGCCTCTGGGGCCACTTTGATGATTCCGATGGCTTTTCGTCGTATGATTGATGTGGGTTTTTCAGGTGAAAAAGCAGATTTAATCAATGTTTACTTCGCGGTACTTATGGCGGTTGCCTTTTTGCTTGCTGTGGCTACCTTTGCCCGATTTTATTTTGTGTCGTGGTTGGGTGAGCGAGTCGTAACAGACATCAGGCGCGCCGTATTCAGTAATGTCATTCGCTTAAGTCCGACATTTTTCGAAAAAAATCTTTCTGGCGATATTATCTCTCGCCTGACCACTGACACTACGGTTATTCAATCTGTTGTTGGCTCAACCGTATCGGTTGCCTTGCGCAACGTCTTGACGTTGATTGGGGGCTTGATTCTTATGGCGGTGACCAGTGCTAAGATGTTGGGACTGGTGTTGCTGGTGGTGCCTGTTGTTGTCATTCCGATTATTTTCTTGGGAAGAAAGGTACGTAAACTTTCCACCATGACGCAGGAAAGAATAGCGGCCTCCAGTGCCAAAGCTAATGAAACCATAGGTGCCGTTCAAGTCATTCAGGCTTTCACACAGGAGCAGCGGGAAACGACAAGTTTTGGCAGATTTGTTGAAAAAGCTTTTGATACATCCATTCACCGGATCAGAGTACGGGCATGGCTAACAGGAATTGTGATTTTGCTGATTTTTGGGGCAATGGATCTGGTCCTATGGGTTGGGGCGTCCGATGTGATTGCCGGTGATATGACCGGCGGTGAACTGGCTTCTTTTGTTATGTATGCGGCATTGGTCGCGGGGGCCGTGGGTGCATTGAGCGAGGTTTACGGCGAGCTTCAGCGTGCCGCAGGGGCTATAAGCCGTTGTGTAGCCATTATCTCCACCGAGGCCGATATTAAAGCCCCGGAAAACCCGGTGTCATTACCAGAACAGAAAGAAGGCCGAATAGAATTTCGCAATGTAACCTTCACTTATCCTTCACGACCGGATGAGAAGGTACTCAATCAATTAAACCTTTCCGTGGAAAAGGGAGAGAATCTGGCGGTTGTTGGGCCATCAGGTGCGGGAAAATCAACTGTATTTCAGTTGATTCAGCGGTTTTATGATCCCAGTGATGGTGAAATCCTCATTGATGGTGTGAATATTAAGGATGCGGACCCTGAAGAAGTCCGCAGGCGGCTATCAATAGTGCCACAGGAAAGCGTTGTTTTTGCGACCAGTGTTGAAGAGAATATTCGTTACGGAAATCCTGAAGCAACCGATAAAATGGTTTGGGCCGCCGCTGTTGCCGCTCGTGCCGACGAATTTATAGTCAGGTTGCCGGATGGCATGCAGACTTATCTGGGGGAAAGGGGAAGCCGCCTTTCCGGAGGCCAGCGTCAACGGATTGCCATCGCCCGTGCTATTTTGCGGGATGCGCCAATCCTGCTGTTGGATGAGGCCACATCGTCTCTGGATGCGGAAAGTGAGAAGAAGGTGCAGGAAGCCTTGGAAAAACTTATGCAGGACAGAACCACACTCGTTGTGGCTCACCGCCTTGCCACCGTGCTTAAGGCTGATCGGATTGTGGTTATGGATGCGGGCCGCATCGTTAATATCGGCACTCATGATGAACTGATGGATAAAGGCGGACTATATGCCCGCCTTGCGAAACTTCAGTTTGGGGATGATAAATAATTTCTATCTCTGGGTCAGGCGCATTTCTATGCGGCGATTTCTTTTAAGCGCTTGCGGGCTATTGGATTTATCAAGTGGGTGAAACTGTCCAAACCCGGTTGCGGCAAGTCTTTTTGGCTCTATGCCTTTTGAGATTAAAAATTTAACAACCGATAAGGCACGTGCCGTTGATAAGTCCCAGTTGGACGGAAATTGCTGGGTTCTGATGGGCAGGACATCCGTATGACCATCCACTCGCAAGACCCAATCAATACCTTTTGGTATATTTACCGATATTTCCGTTAACGCACTGGCAAGCTTGGTCATCTCAACCTGCCCTTCCGGCCCGAGGGTGGCTGACCCTGAAGAGAACAGCACTTCAGACTGGAACACAAACCGGTCACCGTGAATACGAATATCTGAACGGCTGCCGAGAACTTTTTTCAAACGTCCAAAGAATTCGGACCGAAATTGGCTCAGTTCCTGAACCTTGGAGGCGAGGGCGGCATTTAACCGCTGGCTGAGGTTCTCAATGGATACCCGTTGGTCCTTGTCCCGTTGTTCAGAGGCTTCGAGGGCGGCATTAAGGACAGAAAGCTGTTTGCGCAAAGTGGTTAGCTGATGATTAAGCAGATCAACCTTTCGATTGGCGGCAAAGGTGAGTTCTTTCTCACGGGCGAGGGTTGCCGTTGACTCCCGATATCTTTTTTCCAGATCCCGAATGGCCTGCGTTTGCTGCTCACTGCTTCTTTTAACCTGTGTTGATCGTCCTTGGGCATCGGCAAGATCGGATTCTAATTCCAATATGCGGGCGGCGAGTTCTTCTTTGGAAATGTTGGATTCCTGCAAATTGGAAGAAATGCGGTTAAATTCAATATTCAGATCATTTGTGATTTGCTCCTGAATAGACAAGCTGTCCTGAAGATCAAAAATTTCGGCGCGAAGTTTGTCCAGTATGTCTTCTTTGCTGGATAGAGCCTGCCCCAGAAAGAATTGTGCCAACATGAAAATCGACAGTAGGAAGATAATAACCAGCAGCATGGTGCTGAGGGCATCAACAAATCCGGGCCAGCTGTTGTCCATAGATGAACTAGGCCGCCTGCCAGAACGCAAAAGGGCCATCAGTCGTCCTTTCTGGCGGTCAGTTTTTTATTTGTCGTGAAAAGTGGTTTCTTATTCCCTTTTGGCTTGGGTGTCGGCATGTCGTAATCCAAGGCGTCATCTGTTGGTGGTTTTACCTTTGGTGCTATTGGTTCCTCTACTGGCTTTTCTTCCTCAACTATAGGTGCGGCTGTATTTGCGGGTTGTGAATTTCGGTCAACCATGGCGCCTAATGTCCGGGCCAAAAGTTTGAATTCGGATTTCAGCGTGTCATTGAATTGATTTTGGCCTTTTACGGTCTCCTCAGTAAGATATTTAAGCTGTACATCAACATTACGCAGATGCTTGATCTGAATTTTTTCATCTTCACCGGAAATTTGTTTGGAGAATAACTCGAGCATTTTTTTCAGGACACTTCCCATTTCCGATTGGCTGTCGGACAGGGTGGAAAGCTGTTCTGACAAGTTCAGCATGGCGGTATTAACATCGTTACGTCTTTCTTCACTGCGAGCAATGACATTATGCAGATTTTCCAGACTATCGGCGGATTGTTCCAGTAATGCGCCCACATAGGCTGGCACACTGGCATCCCCGCCATCAACGGCAAGGCTGCTGCCGCGGGATAGCTTTGTGACTGTGGAAAGCCAGTCTTCGAGGTCATTGAAAAAGCGACCTTGGGCTTGTCCTGCCTGAAGATCAATGAAGCCAAGTATAACAGAACCCGCAAGCCCGAAGAGCGAGGAACTAAAGGCCGTTCCCATGCCGCCAAGGGGGGCGGCGAGGCCTTCTTTCAAATCCTCAAACAGGATAGAAATATCGTTTGAACCAACGGTCAGATTATTAATGGTATCTTTGATGGACCCTATGGTTCCCAATAATCCCCAGAATGTTCCTAACAGTCCCAGAAAAATCAAAAGCCCGATAAAATAACGGGTAATTTCACGGCCTTCGTCCATGCGGGCGGCAATTCCATCCAATATGGTGCGCAAGGACAGGGCAGACAAAGACAGTTTGCGGTCATTTTCTCCCATCATGGCGGCCATGGGGGCAATGATCTTGGGGGCATTGCCCGGAATCTCAGAAGATTCGCTTTTGATAAACTTCTCAATCCAGTTGACGGCAGGATTCAGCATAGTAACCTGTCTGATCGAGAAGATAATACCTATCAAAAGTACACTGGCTATTAATCCGTTTAATCCCGGATTAGTGACAAAAGCGTCTTCTAACCTTGGGTATAAAAAGACACACAGGATAATAACGGGTATGAGAAAAAGTGTAATTCTTGTCAGATATTTCTGAGGTCGGGTCATGCCGAACAAGTCCTTATATTATTTTTCTTCCCTAAAACTGTGCTGATAGTATCAGGACAGTTCTCAAGAGTCTAAGACTTAGTTGGGCTATATTAAGGCGTTAGCAGATTATATGCGTCAAGCCGCAAGCCAATATATTTATCAGCTTGCGGCCAGAAATTAAACCTTAATCTATTACCCTGTACGGATTTCAGATAAGAAGTCGTCTACGGCAGATTTTAGGGTAGAGGCCTGTCCCGATAATTCGTTGGATGCACTGAGCACATCATTAGCCGCATTGCCGGTTTCTTCTGCCATATTGCTGACATTTTTGACATTTTCACCGGCTGTTTCAGTACCATGCGCTGCATCAAGTGAATTACGGCTGATTTCCTGCATGGCTGCGGCCTGTTGCTCCACGGCAGTGGCAATGGAAGATGAAATTTCATCCAGTTCACCAATGGTCACGGAAATTTCCTGAACGGCGGTTACTGTATCACTGGTCGTTTTTTGCATTTCATTGATTTGCGCTCGGATTTCATCGGTCGCCGTTGCCGTTTGACTGGCAAGGTTCTTCACCTCTGATGCTACAACCGCAAACCCCCTGCCGGCTTCACCCGCGCGGGCGGCTTCAATGGTGGCATTAAGAGCCAGCAGATTTGTCTGTTCGGCAATATCATTGATCAGCAGAATAACTTCACTGATTTTATCGGAACTATTAGCCATCTGGCTAACCTGCTCTGAGGCATTATTCACAGAATTCAACGCATTTTTCGAAGCATTGGAGGCACTGTTTATCTGGCTCGAGATTTCCTGAACCGAGACGGTCATTTCTTCAGAGGCACTGGCTACCAGTTGAACATTCTGTCCGGCCTGGGTTGTTGCCGCCGAAGCCGAAACGGACTCCTGCTTCATACTATTGGCCGAGCCACTCATGGATTCCGAGGTAGCGTTTAATTCAGTAGCGGCACTGGATACGGTTTCCAGAACTCCACCGACACTATCCTCAAACCTCTGGGCCATCTCAATTCGGTCAGCCTTGCGTTTTTCCATGACTTCTTTTTCCAGCTTTTGTTCTTCCAGGAGTTTGGTTTCTTCAGCCGTTTTTAGTTCATCTGCACGGCGTTCTTCCTCTTTTTCCCGAGCAATACGGGCATCATCGGCATCTTTTTCAAGTCGTACCCGCTCTATGGCGTTTACCTTGAAGACATTGACCGATGTTGCCATCTCACCGATTTCACTTTCATAATTGGTATGGGGTACATCAGTATCAAGATTACCAGCGGATAGCTCTGTCATGCTGGTCTTTATCTTTGTCAAGGGATTAACTATGGACTGTGCTATCTTAATGGCCAGCAACGCGATAAATATGATCAGAACCATAACAACAGTTAGAATGACCCAAAAAGTACCGGATGCAGAAGTTGCAAAAGATGATGCTGTCTCCCCCAGATTTGTCGCTATCCTGTCTTCAACTTTCTTGAGAAGATTGATTTTTCCGGTAATGACCGAAAACCACTCTGAGGTTCCTGCGGCACCACTGCCGGATAAATCTTTTGGCGACTTTATGGCATAGGCCCGCAATTCATTCACCCGATTGACATCAGAGCCTTGAACCGTGTTGTCATACATTGTTTTAGTGTCATCAGAAGCATAAGCATTGAAGGTAGACATGAAGGCTTTTTGCTCTGCTATCAGAGAGAGAAATCGTTGGAATATTTTGTCTTTAAAGGCACCGGCCACATAACTGCCGGCCCCCATAGCCCTTTCCAGTCCGGCTCTCTCTTTTGCCTCAAGCAAGGCAATGTAACTTGTTGTAATCTGTAGAAGGTCAGCGTCGCTGGTTAATGCCGTTGACTCTTTTATAACGGACAACAGGTAAGTGATTGTCCTGGTATAATATGTCGCCATTTCTGCAACGGACAGGGATAAATTCTGTATTTTATCTCTTTCACTATCAAGTTCTTTCAATTGTGATTGGGCAGACTGAATTTTGGCGGCAAGTTCTTTGCTATAGTCTTCTTCTGGAAAGACATCTAGTTCAGATTTGAACTTTTCAATAATTTTATCACTGGATATTTTCTGAACATCCAGCGACTGGCGATGCTGACTCGCTCCTTTTGAAGTTATGAAGCCTGCTGACGCACCACGTTCTTTCTGCAATTCATGGACGACATTACTGACAAAGGGTGAAAATGTGGCTAGACTCTGAACTTTTTCCAGTGCTAATTTTTCTGTCCAGTAACTATTTAGTGTTGCGCTAGCAAAACCTGCCATTGCGATTAGAAGAACACAAACAACGAATAGAATGCGGTTTCTGATGCCATATTTATTTAGTAACTGTTCCATTTTATTTCCTTTATATTAAACCCTGAAAAATTGCCTGATTGTGATATTTTAAACCACCGTTTATCCAGTTACGCTTTGCTGAGTTTCATTCAATAACAGACGTGAGGGTGGTAACTGGATTATAGCTGTCGTCCCTACACCAAACTGGCTTGTCAACCTGAATGAACCGTCGTGTAATTCAATTAATTTTTTTGCAAGCGGCAACCCAACGCCTGTGCCGTCATATTGTCGGTTAAATGAACTGTCGAGTTGTGAAAATGGTGATAATGCCTTTGGAATATCATCTGGGTTCATACCAATTCCAGTATCCCTTATGACAAGGGAAAGCCCCTTTTTCTCACAGGCATTCACTCTGATTTCTATGTCACTGCCGGATAAAGTAAATTTGATTGCATTTGACAGAAGATTGAGGAATATTTTTTTAAAGCGTCTTTTATCTACCTTTAGAATGATGTTCTCCAGATTATTGTTATTTACCCGAAAATTTAGTCCTTTATCCTGCATACGTTGGGTTAGAGATGAAATTACGGGGGGGATTATCTCTTCTAAAGATACCTCATTGAAGGAAAGCTGAATTTTTTTGCTTTCGACATTTGATAGATCAATAATATCATTGATAATCTGCAAAAGATGAATTGCGGAATCATTGATGTCGGTGGCATATTCCCTATAGCGATCAATTTTATAATTCCCGAGCATCTTAAGTCTCATGACATCGGAAAAACCGATAATTGCATTGAGGGGAGTTCTGAGTTCGTGGCTAATATTTGCCAGAAATTCATTTTTTGCCCGGTTGGCTGTTTCTGCCCTGTCCTTTAAGAGTTCAAGCTCTTTTCTGGCCTTTTCGCTCTTTTCAATTTCCAACACTAACCGCTTGCGTTCTTCATCTTTCTTTTGTTGCTGTTGTGCTTCTTTTTCCAGAGCTATATTTTCTATGACTTTTAACCTGAAAATACAAAGTGCCCTGGCAATTGCACCAATAGCATTATGCATTTCCTTATGCGGCACAACATATTCCATATCGCCCGAAGAAATGACGTGCATGGCTTTTGTTATGTTGCCAAGGGGATGGATAATGCTGTGGGCAATGACGAATGCTATGCTTATGATTATGAGAGTAGCGGCAAGGCTTGCGATTAAAATAATGAAAAATCTGGTGGAGGCCGTATTTTCTACATCTTGGGAATGTGTGACAAGTTCCTTTGCAAGATAATCTTCAACCAGTTTCATCTGGTCAATTTTGCCTGTGATGGCTTCGAACCAATAAGCGGCTGTAGGGTTTGCCATTGTCCCGGTAATGATGCTATTGATGGCAATGTCACGTAACCGGAAATACTCATGAAACGTAGGGCCGGATACGGATTGGTCTGCGTAGTTGGTACTATCAGGTGAAGCATTTTTGGCAAAAATATGCAAGTATGATTCTTGTTGCGCTATCAGTGCTAGAAATTTATTGATCATTCTCGGGCTAGGCGTGTCTGTATTAAAAATTATGGTACCTAATGCCCGTTCCTGTCCGGCCCGCTCTTTGGCTTCCATATAGCTTTCGTAGGCTAGTAAATGTTCGGTTAGCTGCATATTGACACTGAATTTCCTCATCTCATGAATAACGGCCAGCAACTGCCGGATAGTATCAGTATAGTAGAAAGTCATTTGCGTTTTTGTTATTGTGAGGCTGGATATCTCCTGACGAGTGTCTTCCAGTTTGTCCAGTAATAATGTTGCAGTTCTTAATTTCGCCCGTAAATTTTCAGTGCTGGAATTATTATTTATATGAGATGATGTGGCCGTGAAATTTTTAATAGCAATATCCGTATTGCTTTTTTGTTGCCATAGAATTTTTTTGGAGCCTTCTGAGGCGGTCTCCTTAACATACATTGTAGAGGCCCCACGCTCTTTTTGCAGCTCATGGATCATCTGCCCGATTATTGGTGCCAGCCAAGCCAGTTCGTGGAAATTTTTGGCATTAGTAGCCGTTGAATTATCCCTCAAAGACACTATGGAGGCCATAAACAGAAATCCAGCAACGGCAATGGAAACCATCAGGAAAAGCCGTGTTTGGATTTTTAGATCACAAAGTTTTTCATACATTGTTATACCCCTTTTCTTTAGCCCTTAATATCTTGTTATATTTTTTTAATATTTATTTGTGCCACTAGATATACGAGTGTTGCACGAGAAGATTATTCCTTCATAAGTTTATAAAATCTTAAATATCACGGGGGTTAGGCCATAAAATAGCCTTTAATATTGTGGGGGTTAGGCCATATTGGGAATAACTAATGCTTTGGGTATAGATTTGTTTCGAAATTATTTTGAGAAATAATCATAGCTATAAAGAGGTATTTAATGACTTGTATAAAATATTAATCATGACAGTGGTCAATGATGTATGAAGAGAATATTAATGCGTTAGCAGATTAAACGTATCAAGCCGCAAGCTAACATATTCATTAGCTTGCGGCTTGGTTTAAAGGGTTATTTTTTATCCAGTACGGATTTCAGATAAGAACTCGTCTACTGCACCTTTTAAGTTAGAGGCCTGACCCGACAATTCGTTGGATGCGCTTAGCACATCATTGGCTGCATTGCCTGTTTCTTCTGCCATATTACTAACATTTTTGGCATTTTCACCAGCAGTATCTGTTCCTGTTGCCGCTTCCAGCGAGTTACGGCTGATCTCCTGCATGGCACATGCCTGCTGTTCAACGGCGGCAGCTATTGATGATGATATTTCATCCAGTTCCCCAATGGTTACGGAAATCTCCTGAACGGCAGATACCGTTTCATTGGTGGTTTCCTGCATTGAGTTGATCTGTGCTCTGATTTCATCGGTAGCCGTTGCTGTTTGACTGGCCAGATTTTTCACCTCTGATGCCACAACCGCAAATCCTCTGCCGGCTTCACCCGCGCGGGCGGCTTCAATGGTGGCGTTGAGTGCCAGAAGATTAGTTTGTTCAGCAATATCATTGATTAACAGTATGACTTCACTAATTTTATCTGAACTATCAGCCATTTCAGTAACCTTCGCTGAGGCATTGTTAACAGAATTCAACGCATTTTTGGACGCACTGGAAGCATTGTTAATCTGGCTTGAGATTTCCTGAACTGAAACAGTCATCTCTTCAGAAGCACTGGCCACCAGCTGTACATTCTGTCCAGCCTGGGTTGTTGCAGCCGCGGCAGATAAAGACTCCTGCTTCATGCTGTCTGCAGACCCATTCATGGATTCAGAAGTGGCAGTTAATTCAGTGGCAGCACTGGAAACCGTTTCCAGAACACCCCCTACGCGGTCCTCAAATCTCTGAGCCATGTCAAGACGGTCTGCCGTGCGTTGTACTTCGGCTTCTTTTTCAAGTCTTTTCTCTTCTTCAAGCTGAATTTCCTCTGCGGCTTTCTTCTCTTTTGCACGGCGTTTTTCGTCTTCTTCTCGGACAATACGGGCATCATTGGCTTCTTTTTCAAGTCGCACCCGTTCAATAGCGTTGACTTTGAATACGTTGACCGATGTTGCCATCGTGCCAATCTCATCCTTTCGGTCTAGTCCGGGAACATCAACGGTTGTATCGCCCTCAGCCAGGTTTGCCATGGCATTCGTCATGGCAGCAACTGGCTTAGTAATAGAACCCGCAACCATAAGAACAATGCCAACGGCCATGCCCAGACCAACTACCAACAGCACCCATAATAGGGTCATAAGGCCGGCAGAACTGGATAGACTGTTTGCCACATCAGCGGATAACAGGTTACGCTGGCTGGTGACCATACCGCCTTTGCCATCGGCTCCGACCAGTGTTGTGAGAAGATTTCCGGCACGGGGAGCGGCTTCGTTTACCAAGGTGTAGTTAGCCATATTCCATTTGTTTGAACCCCGTACTTCAAACATCCGTGGAGGGATAGGGTTGAATACTGTCCGCGCTTTTGAGAAAGCCTTAAAAGCTGCAAACTGTTTGGGACCTAGCAGACCTGAAGCCTTTTGCAAGTCTTTAAAACGCCGTGAGTTCTTGGCCCATAATTTGTCAAATTTGTCTTTGAATGCAACATCGCCGGTCAGCAGGAATGCCCGGATATTGGCAAGACCAAGACCCAAGGTACCGCGAACATCAGCCATTATGCCCAAAAGGTTTTTCCGCTCGGCAGTTGCCGGCATATCTGCTTCCATATCAATCAAGGCTGTGATTTTAGAGAATTGAGTAGCCACTCGTGGCATGGCTTCATTGACCAAAATAATATTAGCGGGATATTGTTCCGGACTATTGGCAATTTTCTCAACAGATGCCTGTGCGGTGCGGAATTCTTCCAGCGTGATTTTAAAGTCAGCCCACTTTTTCACATTTGCGGGATTGGTCCATTTTTTGGATAAAATATCCATGCTGGATTTTTCCTGATCAATGTCCGCCCAGACATTAGCACGATCGGTTTTAAACTTGTCATTTCCGGTGAGCATATACCCTCGCAAGCTGGCAAGGGAGGCATAGATGTCTTTAACTAATGATGAACTTGCCGCCGAAGTTGGCACCCGCAGGTTATCAATTCGGTTTATTTGTCCATCGATATATTTCAATTGATAAATGGTTACGCCAATTACCAATGTTAATATTACACACACGGCACCAAAACCCATAAACAGACGGTTTCTGATATTCATGTTCCCTATAGTATTAAAAATATTAAAATTGATGCTCATATTTTTCACCACATAATGTTAAATGTAAATCCCAGTTCAATACCGTATTTAATGAGTATTAACAGTATGTTAAGTGGCAATTGACCCAAATCAATAAGTTATATATTAATCAATTTGGCCTAGTAGAGCTATAGTTCAGCCAAAAGGTATAGCTCAAATGGCATTGGTTATAATCAATTATAAGAAAAGGATAAGTTTAAGAGAATGCTAATACTTTCATATGTAACAGTATATGCGGAAAATCACTGATATTTGGGAATATTTATTTTTTACTTTATGCCTTAAGCATTATTTAGGGACCGTCATAATCATTGCGGGTTGTAATGGTTATGCTGTTATCAATTTTAGACGGGTTGGATTCAATAGCCTTCAGAATGAGGCGCTTTTCATTAATTCCGCATTGTTTCAGAAAACTTTTTGCTATTAGTCCTCTATTAAAGGCAATGCGTATTGCTTCATGTTGCCCCGCTTCATCAGTAAGATTCCGTATATCAGTAGGAGCAGAAGCAAAGCTATGGATAAAAATCGGGGTATTATTTTTCATAACTTGTCTGGTCCAATGGTGGATCATTTCCAGATTATTATTACTCAAATGAACCTCACCCTTGAGGAATTGCAATTTGAGAGGACTGATTTTGGTTATTTGGGGAATTTGTATTGATGTTTCATCTTTTGCTGGCGTAGTCAGAGCATACGCAATAAAGGGCTCGCTGAACCCCAACCACGCTACAAATATGATAGAAAAGATACCCACAACTCCAAAAAACAACTTCGTTTAATATTTAAAGTTAACTATTCTTTATTAAGATTTTATTAAAGTTTAAGTTTTTGTTAATTTATTTTTCAGCCTCTTTAGCTGCTTTACGTGCTGTCGCCAGTAGACGGGTCAGGGGGCCATGAATGATGCTGTTGGTGGCGAGGATTTCTCCTGTTTCATAGGCTTTGTTCTTTCCCTGAAATGTGGTCACACTACCACCAGCTTCACGGACGAGCAGAATACCTGCGGCAATATCCCACTTGTTAAGATGGGCTTCCCAAAATCCTTCATATTTTCCTGCAGCCACATAGGCAAGATCAAGAGCAGTGGAACCAAACCGGCGCACACCGGAGACTTCGCCCATAATGGTATCCAGGCTATGAATGAAAGTTTTATGTCCCTTTGTACCGTGAAAGGGGATGCCGGTGGCGAGAAGGCTGTATTTCATATCCCGCCGGGCAGAGACTCTTATTTTCATGTCATTAAGATAAGCGCCACGGCCTTTTTCCGCCCAATAGGTTTCATCCGTTATGGGGTTGTATATGAGTCCGGCGGTGATCTCGCCATTCTGTTCAAGGGCAATGGAAATGCAAAAATGGGGAATGCCGTGTAGGAAGTTTGTGGTGCCGTCTAACGGGTCAACGATCCAGCGGCCACTGCCATCCCCTAAATTAATTTCACCTTCTTCCTCAAGAAGGAAAGCAATATTAGGTCTGGCTTTGAAGAGTTCTTCCTTGATGATTTTTTCCGCTTTCAGGTCGGCGGATGATACGAAATCTGCAGGGCCCTTGCGGGATACCTGAAGATGTTCTACTTCACCAAAATCGCGGTTCAGTTTACGGCCCGCTTTTTGTGCGGCCATTTCCATGACATTAATTACGGCTGACTTCAAAGCCATAGGATAATTCCTTTAAAATAAATTCTACTAGTTTATTTGGCGCGCTCAACATAAGTGCATTCTGCGATATTGACGACAATTTTGTCGCCAACACCAACGAAGGGAGGCACCATGACACGGCTACCATTTTCCAATATTGCCGGTTTGGGGGAGGAGGTTGCCGTCTGACCTTTAACAACCGGTTCGCTCTCAACCACCTCAAGGGTCGCATTTGTCGGTAGTTTCACACCAAGAGGACTATCTTCATATGATTCAATGATCACTTCCATGCCGTCCTGCAGAAATATGGTCTGCTCACCAATGAGTTCATCGGTCAGTTCAATCTGTTCGTATGTTTCAAGGTCCATGAAAGTGTACATTCCGGCATTTTCAAACAGGTAAGAATGGTTTTTCTGCTCCAGTCGAACTTGTTCCACTTTTTCAGCAGCCCGAAATCGTTCATTCAGTTTGCGGCCATCGCGCAGGTTTTTTAGCTCCACCTGTAGGTAGGCACCACCTTTGCCTGGCTGTGTATGAGCCGTTTTAACAGCGACCCAAAGTCCACCTTGATGTTCGATGACATTACCGGGACGAATGTTGTTACCATCAATTTTCATTTTCAAACCTTTTAAAAGAACGATCTATTTCGCGCGCAAACTAACAGTTTGATATAATCTATGCAACTAATATCCTTTGGAAGGGTCAACCCGGTTTAACAGGGGTTTGTTATTATTCATATTTTGATAGTTTTCATATATCTGTGATGCGGCTTTTTCTAAGTTAGTGACGCTTGCAGTATGAGGGGTCAGGTGAATGTTCGGATGTCGCCAGAAGGCATGATCATCGGGCAATGGCTCTGTTTTAAAGACATCAAGGCAGGCCCCGTCAAGTTGCCCGTGGTATAGTGAATCCATCAAGTCTTCTTCATTCAGGTGTCCCCCTCGACCTACATTGATCAGGTAAGCCCCTTTTTTTACTTTCCTGAACAGGTCTTTATCCAGAATATTTTCTGTTTCCGTTGTGAGCGGTAACAGACAGACTATATAATCTGCATTGCCTACGGCATCGCTCAAGGATTGTTCACCATGAAAAGTTTTTACATTTTCGATATCTTTGGGGCTCTGGCTCCAGCCGCGGATGGTAAAACCCAGTCGGTTTAGATACGCCGCAACTGACAGTCCGATCTTGCCTAAGCCCAGAAGGCAAACGGTGTTACCTGATCGGGCGTGTTTGGGTGACCATAAGGCTGCGGCCTGAAATTCGCGATATGTTGTCAGGTGCAGCCTATGATTCAGGATCACGCCCGCAACATATTCAGACATCTGCTGAGTTAGGCTATCGTCCACAAGGCGGGTAATGGTGACATTCGCGGGTAAATCGGGGTCTTTAAAAATATGATCGACGCCTGCGCCAAATGAAGCAATCACTTTTAAATTGGGATATTTTTTCAGCTCACCAGCCGGATGGTTCCAGACAATAACATATTCAATGTCATTTATGTCGCCAACGTCCGGCCAAGTCCGGATATCCAGATTGGGGTTACGCGCTGCCAGCAGGAGTGAAAAATCAGTGGCGTCCCTTTCGGGCAGTAAAATTAATATGGTCATGGCGTGCATGGTAGATTGTGTTTCCGGTGAAATCAAAGTTTTTCATGTAAATGAAAAACCCGCCCTCAAAAAGAAGGCGGGCCAGTCTTGCCGGAGTTTATTATTGTTTTTATTCTTTAATGCATTTCTGCACGCATCTTCTGTCTCACTGTGTCTATGGGGACCAGACTATTCTTGACTTCCAGATGCCAGAAGGTCCAGCCATTGCAAGAGGGAGCCCCCTGAACACGGGCGCCAACCTGATGAATGGAGCCCTTGTCGTCATTACTAATAATGGTGCCGTCTGCCCGTACCTTGGCGGTATGTCTTTTGCTGGGATCACTAAGAATGGTTCCGGGCTTGATCATGCCGCGTTCCACCAGATTACCAAACGGAATGCGGGTTTGTGCGCGTTTTGCCGGGGTGATTTCCAAAGCATCACCAGTCAGAGGCTCCACCATATTAATCCGGTCTGTGGCGAGGTCGATATATTTATCTTCCATTTCGAGACCGATATAATGGCGGCCCAGTTTTTTGGCCACGGCACCGGTTGTGCCAGATCCGAAGAAAGGGTCAAGAACCACATCGCCCTTATTGGTTGAGGACAGGAGAACCCGATAGAGCAGGGATTCTGGCTTTTGCGTTGAATGGCCCTTATGACCGTTCACTTTCAGACGTTCCTTGCCGGAGCAGATGGGCAGAACCCAGTCAGAGCGCATTTGAATATCTTCATTAAGGGCCTTCATGGCATCATAGTTAAAAGTGTATTTGTTAAAGCCTTCACCCTTGTTGCACCAGAGCAGCGTTTCATGGGCATTGGTAAAGCGAGTGCCACGAAAATTAGGCATGGGATTTGTTTTGCGCCAGACAATGTCATTGAGTACCCAAAAACCAATATCCTGCAGGATCGAGCCGACCCGGTAAATATTATGATAACTGCCTATGACCCATATGGTGCCGGTGTCTTTCAATATGCGACGGGCGGCGGTCAGCCATTGTCTGGTGAAATCGTCATAAACTTCAAAGCTGTCAAATTTGTCCCAGTCGTCATTGACTGCGCTGACATGGGAATTGTCAGGCCGGTGCAGATCGCCTTTTAATTGCATGTTATAGGGGGGGTCGGCAAAAATAACGTCAACAGAGTTTTCCGGCAGACTATTCATAAGTTCGATACAATTGCCCTGTAAAATCTGGTCCAGAGGCAGTTCTGCATATGTTTTTGCCTTTGTGACTGTCTTAGTTTTTTTGGACGCTTTCATTTTAACTTGACTCTCTAATTTTTATATTTTCAAGGGCGATTCTGAATCAAAAATGGAATCTCGTCAAGTTAATTTTTTATGTTGAATCAATCTCTTATAGCAATTCCTTGAGAAATCAGGTTGTGGATTGGGGCAAATGACTTTCGGTGAAAACGACTCGGACCTACAAGCCTTAGTGCTTGGGCATGGTGGGACGTACCATATCCTGCGTTGTCCTTCCAGCCATATTCTGGGTAAGATTCGCCCAATTTTTTCATCAAAAAATCTCGCTTTACTTTGGCGATAATGGACGCTGCGGCGATGGAAAGTGAAATACTGTCACCTTTTTTGATGCACGACGCGGGGCAAATCAGTTTTGGAAGCTGGTTGCCATCCACCAACGCATGGTCGGGTTTTATCCTTAGGTTTACAACCGCACGTTCCATGGCAATGAGCGTGGCCTGCAAAATATTATGGTGGTCTATTTCTTCCACGGTTGCCTCACCAAAGCCAACGGTAGCCGTTGCCATGATAAGAGGATAAAGGGCTTCACGTTTTTTTTTGGTCAATTTCTTACTGTCATTCAGTCCGTCGGGAATGTTGTCCGGGTCCAGAATAACGGCTGCGGTAAGTACCGGGCCTGCCCAAGGGCCACGACCCACTTCATCCACCCCGCAAACAATACCGCTGTGCTTTTGTTCATGCTGGTATGTGGGGCCTGATTTTTGTGATGTAATAGGGGGTCTGGTCATGAAAAGCCTTAATGTTTTGGCCATCATAACGTAGCGATAAGTTTTTAAAAGGCAAAAGAAAGGGCGGCTCATCTGTGTGGAACCGCCCAAGTCTGGGGAGGAAAATGTCTAACAACCTAAAGTGTAGTGCCTAATCCTTTACAAATCGTTAATCTCTACCATTTAAATTAGTCAATACTTATATAATATCCAATTCTTTTTGTTTTTAATATGGCTATCTGGTATGAGAGCTTAGAATCACAAAAAAATCTTGTCAGCTTATTGTATTCCACAAAAAATAGCGTATATATATGTAGAATATATTATTACACAATTTTATAGTGTAGATACTTCAAAATTTGAGGTTAATGGATCAGGTTAAATGTATAAATATAATGAAAATGATCAGCGTATTATCGAAGAGCGTGCTGCTCAGTTCAGAGGTCAGGTAAAAAGGCGGCTTTCAGGTGACTTGAAGGAGGATGAATTCCGTATATTGCGCCTGCAAAATGGGCTGTATCTACAAATTCATGCCTATATGCTGCGTGTGGCGGTGCCTTATGGTTTAATGTCTTCCGAACAGTTTCGTATGCTTGCCCATATCGCCAATAAATATGATCGTAGCTATGGTCATATGACCACGCGGCAGAATATGCAATTTAACTGGCCCAAGCTGGAAGATGTGCCGAATATTCTTGATGACCTGGCGTCGGTACAGATGCATGCCATCCAGACAAGCGGCAACTGTATCCGTAATATCAGTGCCGATCAGTTTGCCGGTGTGGCACGGGATGAGGTTGTTGACCCACGGCCCTATGCCGAAATTATGCGCCAATGGTCCACCTTCCATCCGGAATTTGCCTATCTTCCCCGTAAATTTAAATTTGCCTTTACCGGCGCAAAGGAAGATCGTGCCGCGATCAAGTTTCACGACATTGGTTTTCGTGCTGTCAAGAATGCTGCCGGTGAGATTGGGTTTGAAATCTATGTGGGTGGTGGCATGGGCCGGACGCCGATGATTGGCAAGCTGATCAATGAATTCGTACCGGAAGCAGACCTACTGGTCTATACCGAAGCCATAATGCGGGTCTATAATCAGTTTGGTCGCCGGGATAATAAATATAAGGCCCGGATCAAAATTCTGGTCCATGAATTGAAGGTTGAGGAATTTACCCGTCGTGTTGAAGAAGAATTTAAAGAATTAGGCAGGGAAGGTGCCGTACCTCTGGATAGTTCAGAGATAGCGCGTGTATCGGATCATTTCACAGATCCTGCGTATGAAAACCTTCCGGAAAACAATGTGGCCTTTGAGCAGCAATTGCTAGACAATAAGGACTTTTCATACTGGTATAAACAGAATGTTCTGGATCATAAAAGACTGGGCTATGCCATCGTAAATCTGTCCCTGAAAAAACCGGGGGTACCACCGGGTGATATTACTGATGTGCAGATGCTCATGGTGGCAAACCTTGCTGACCAATATAGTTTCGGCGAACTGCGCTCCACACACGAACAAAATCTTGTTTTTGCTGATGTGAGAAAGGCTGACCTGTTCGACTTGTGGCAGTCCTTAAAAGACCTTGGCTTTGCTGAACCAAATATCGGAACAATACAGGATATGATATGTTGTCCGGGGCTTGATTTCTGTACGTTGGCCAATGCACGGTCCATACCCATTGCTGATCAGATTACCAACCGCTTTGATGATATGGATTATCTTTATGATCTGGGTGAATTGAAATTGAAAATGTCGGGCTGTATTAATGCCTGTGGTCATCACCATGTAGGTCATATTGGTATTCTGGGTGTGAATAAAAAGGGTGTTGAATTCTATCAGATAACTTTGGGTGGTGATGCGACCGATGATGCTGCTATTGGCAAAATTTTGGGCCGTGGTTTTCCTGAGGATGAGATAGTTCAGGCACTGGAAGATATTTTAAAGATATATATCGATATCAGGGACCAGGGTGAACGTTTCATTGATACCTATCGTCGCGTCGGAGCAGAACCTTTTAAAATTATTTACGAAGAATTTTCCCTAAAGGGAGCTGAACTATGAAAATCATCAAAGATAAAGCCATAATTGAAGACACTTGGGTTCATTATTCTGGCGAAGGCGACCTGCCGGGAGGCAAAATCATAGTGTCGCTAGAAGTATGGCAGGGAACTGATTTTTCTGGTCGTACCGTCGGTTTACAGCTTGAACCTGATCAGCATCCGAAAGATATCCGTAATGATTTGGACAAATTAGAGCTGATCGCCATAAACTTTCCCACCTTTAATGATGGGCGCGGTTATTCCTACGCCAAGATTTTACGGGACCGGTTCGGCTATACTAAAGAAATCCGCGCTGTGGGTGATGTGATGCGTGACCAGATATTTTACATGCAGCGTTGTGGCTTCAATGCTTATGAAGTCAAGGTGGGCAGGGATATTAACGTAGCCCTAGAAGCATTTGAAGATTTTTCCGTCAAATATCAGGTTTCAACAGATGAGGATTTACCCCTCTATCGTCGCTGAATGACCTCTATTCTTGCTCGTAATCTTCAGGTAGTTCATGGGCGATGCCTTTGTGACATGTGATACAGGTTTTTCCCTCTGGGTTTTCGTGTTTCCGTGCGGCGCGGCCTGTTTGTTCTTCTGTATCCATAAAATCAAAGGCATGGCAGTTACGGCACTCCCTTGAATCCGATGCTTCCATGGCCCGCCATACATTCTGAGCCATCTCAAGTTTATGGGCTTGAAATTTTTCCTTGGTGTCAATTTTCCCAGTCATTTTCCCGTAAAGTTCTCCGGTAGCTTTTATTTTGCGTAGGACTTTTAAATGCCAGGGTTTGGGAACATGACAGTCGGGGCAGGTGGCTCGAACGCCGGTTCGGTTGGTATAATGTATGGTGTCCTTATATTCCGGGAAGGGGTTATCTCGCATCTCATGACAGGTAACACAGAATGTTTCCGTATTGGTCATTTCCATAGCCCAGTTGAAGCCGCCCCAGAAAATTATACCTGCTGCCATAAAGGTGATGGCTATCAGGCCAAAGGAGAAACGTGTGCTGGGTTGCCAGAAAGCTCTCCAGTAAGCTTTCATTTTTCCAGATAATATCATTTTCGTACCCTTCCTTTTTATTAATCAGGTCATTTAAACATGTCGCTGGTGATGGATTTATACCAGCCAGCGGCATATTGGGCTTCCTTGCGCCGGGTTTTCTTTTTGGCCTTAAGACTACTGCTAGCACTACTCACCTTTGTTATCCTGCTGTCTATCATTTGATAGTTCTCGGACATGGATATGCCGTATTTAGGGCTGATAAGGCTATAGATGCTCATGTTATAGGTAATATCCATTATCGGTCTTCCGGTGATGCTGGCTACGATAGCAGCCGCACAAATTTTACCTTCGGCATTGGCGGCATGACCTGTCTTGGGCATATCTCCGGCCTGACAGCTATCGCCGATAACATGAATATTTTTTTGTATAGTAGATTCAAATGTATCAGGCTTAACAGGACACCAACCTGAATCATCCGCTAGACCACTTTGTATGGCTATTAGGCCTGCTTCTTGTGGTGGAATGATATTGACCACCTGTCCTTTAAAGTGATTTCCAGAATTAGTTACTATTTCCCGGTAGGGTGTGTGAACGGCAGAAAAACCCCCGTGATCCTTGATGCCGACCCAATCGATCATGCCGGGGTATAGTTTCTTCCAGGCTTGTATGAACAATGCCTGTTTGGAAAAATCATTATTGCCATCGAGAATGATTATTTTGGAACGCGGCTTATTCTCAGATAGATAATGGGCGATCAGGCTGGCCCGCTCGTAAGGCGCTGGTGGGGCGCGAAAAGGCCTGGTTGGTGGCGCAATGATAACTGTGCCGCCATCGTCCATGGATAGGATTTGATCTCGGAGCAAGCGTGTTTGTTCTCCTGCCTTCCATGCATGAGGAAATGTTTCGTCATTGGGATTATAGCCTTCAATAGTATCTGATTTGAAATCTATGCCCGGAGAGAGGACAAGGAAATCATAGTTATGAATTCCTCCCCCTTTAAGAGTAACTATTTTGGTGGTGCTATCAATTGAGCTTACCTTGTCATGCAGAACAGAGATGCCATATTCAGCACCGAGTTTATTATAGTTATGGCTAATATGTGTCATAGGACGCAGGTTAGCGATAACACTATTGCTTCCTGGACAGGTGAAATAATTTTTTTTTGGCTCAATCAAGGTTACAGCCGTAGAGGGGCTGAATTTTCGGATATATTTGGCGCAGATAGTGCCGCCAAAGCCACCGCCGATTACGATGACACGGGCACCGGATGCGGCATGTGATAAACTAAACCCCAATGTACTGCTCATAGATGCAAGAAGCCCAGTAGCTCCAAGTGTCTGAATGAATTGTCTTCTTTCTATGGTCATGATTTTTTCCTCAATCCGGTAATGCGGCAATATATTCAGCCAGAAGAATAATGTCCTCTTTGCTATAATCTTTGGCTATTATACCCATAATGGTGGAACGCTCTTCTCCGGTCTTAAAACCAATCATGGATTCTTTAATATCGGAGACCTTCAGATCGTTTAAAGGGGGGATTTTGAGGGCGCCTTTGGCTTCCTGCCCGTGACAGACAAGACAGCTACTAGCCATGAATTCCGCCCTGCTTGGGCCTTGTGCCATACTATTTGTTGACCAGATCAGCATTGTTAGCAGGGGCAGTATACTTATTGCTATTCGATTCATCATATTTTCTCCCAATGTGTATTAAAAGAACATTTTAACCTCTAAAGGATCAGACGAAAGGGCCGATTTAAGAAATTTTAGTCGGCCCTTTCTGATTATCCAATGAAGGATTAGAAGGAGAATACCGCTTGTAGAGTAATGCGAGTATCCTCTTCTTGGTCTGCCGGAACGTCAAACCGGTTCCAATATTCAAGGTATATTTTTGCATATTGTGTTGCATAATAACCCAGGTTTAAGGTGAATTCAGAATATTGGTCCATACCATCGTTCTTCTGGTAACGATCAAAGCGTACAGTTGGTACAAAAGTTGGTGCACCGCTTTCAGATTTGAAGAAGTAGTTGGCTTGAACAGACCAAGCATCGTTATCTACTTCGCCCAGAAGGTCAGGTGTGTCATCCTTGGTATTGACATAAGCACCCGCTATGCGGAAATTCTTTATATCAGCAAGAAAGTCAACACCGGCACGACGATAATCACGGTTGCTGGCCGCATTCTCACCTTCAAGCCAGAAACCACCGACCATAATATTGGGGGTAATATCAACTGCGATACGTCCCAGTATATTCTGACCGTCAACACCTTCTGTATCACCAGCATCGCCACTGTAGCCTACCATATAGAATACACGTTCAGCAACACGGCCATAGGCAGTAATATTCTGGCGAGCAGACCTTAATTTTCCATCTGCCCCACCAAATGACTGATCAATAACGCCGACATGTCCACGAGTTAAGCGGAAATGATCAGCAAGTAAGCCATAGGGATCAGCAAAGAACATATCGCCCCAGCTTACCTGAATATTGAACTCAGGGTTGACGGTATAAGTGATGGAAGCTTGTGGTACTTCAATGTTGAAGTCTGTTTCATCCTCGGCTTCTAGTTCAAAGAAACCTGACAGATGTTCGCCAAAAGATATGGCGGCGATGACTTCTACTTCGTGTAGAGCACGAATTTTCTTAGTGCCACTGCCTTTTTTGTCATAAGGGCGTGCAACCAATACAGCTGAGAAGGGGAATTCTCCTGATTCAAGGAAGCTTTCACCTTTTTTGCCTATTTCAGCAGGTAGCCGATACCCGGCTTCCTTATAAGCACGCCCTTTATCGTTGAGTTGAGGCCAGGCATTGTGACAATAAGAACAATTCTTGTCAGTCTTCGTGGCCAATGCGGGGATGGCATTTGCATTGCTGCTAACCAGCAGGAATCCAAAGGCTGCCATTAATGTAATCCAGTATTTTATTCTCATTAGAACGTCTCCTCTTTCATTAAGTTACATGGTAAATAATTTAAAGAATCAAACAGTTAGCAAAATATAAATAAAACATCCTTTTGGTTACTGATGAGTATTATAATGCTAAAGAGTTCATACAACTTTGACGTGGGTCAAGCATTTGGTGAATGTGATATTGTGAGGTTTTAGAATATGGAAGGTTTTTCTAAAGACGAAATTTTAAATATTTTCAGTGTAACAAGAGTGTCATAAATCTTACACGCAGATGACATTATTATTGGATAAGTTCCATTTTGAGGCTAGTGCTTTTTAATAGTTCTTGGCCTATAACGATTTGTAAAAATGATTTGATGATAAAGGAAATATCATGATGATGAGGAAACCATTTCTTGGGTTGCTGGCTGCAACAGCACTATGTGGTGTGGCATTCACACCGGTTGCATCAGCACAAACGATTCAGGAATTAAAAGAACAGATCAATCTCTTAAGCAAAAAAATTGATGAGCTTGAGAAAAAACAAACCGCCGCTGCGAAGAAAATACCCGATTTAAAAGTGAAATGGAAAGGGGCTCCCGAGCTTTCCAGCGCGGACGGTAAATTTAAAATGAAAATACGGGGTCGTATATTCACAGACTACGGAAATGTTTCTGTTAAAAATAATGGCGTAGTCATTTCCGGTGAAAAAGTTGATGCTACAGAATTCCGTACCGCCCGTCTCGGTGTCGAAGGTATTTTGTTCAAGGACATTAAATATAAATTTGAAGCCGATTTTGCTGGCAATGAAGTCACTGTGAAAGATGCTTATTTGCAATGGAAAATAAAACCTATCTCCCTAATATTTGGACAGTTCAAGGTTCCGGCCTCATTAGAAGAACAAACATCTTCCCGCTATATTACTTTCATGGAGAGGGCAGCCTTTACAGATGCCTTCGGTTTGAGCCGCAACATCGGCATTGCACTTGGGTATGCAAAAAATGATATCACTTTCAAAGCCGGAATTTTTCAGGGTAGTAATGGTAAAGACGTTGCTGAGGAAGGCCGTACATATGGTGCCCGCGTTACCTATGGGCCCAAAATGGGTGATGCCCGTGTCCATGTTGGTGTATCGTGGTTTAGTCGTGAAAATGACAATGGAGATAATATAATTCGATATCGTCAACGTCCCCATGCTCATCTTGCCGCAAACCGTTATGTGAATACGGGCAGCTTTGCCGCCGACAAAGATACTTTCTTTGGTCTTGAGCTAGCTGGTATAATGGGGCCATTTTCCGCACAGGCTGAATATGCCTGGGTTCAAGCCGATACGCTAGATGCTTCGGTAGAAGATGCTTCCTTCAAGGGTGGCTATGTTGATCTGAGTTATTTCATCACGGGTGAATCACGTGGCTATAAAAAGGGTGCCATGGATCGTGCGAAAGTGAAAAACCCGGTTTTTGACGGCGGTATGGGGGCGTGGCAGGTTGCCGTGCGGTATGATACCATCGATCTGCATGATAAAGACGCCCTGATTATGGGTGGTGAGCAGGATACCATTGTTCTGGGTGTGAACTGGCACTTGAATGATTACACACGCTTCATGGCGAACTATTCCCATTCTGATATTGAAGGAAGCCCGGAAGATGTTACCGACGTGAATACTTATGGTTTACGTTTTCAGGTTGACTGGTAGAAGTTGATATTTTCAGATACTAACTTTCCAAGTATAAAGGCGGGACTTTAGGTTCCGCTTTTTTTCTGTATCAATTAAATCATATTACTTGTTTCAAGTATAAAATCATGTTAAACGCATAATAATTGAAAATACTAGAGATAACCGAATAATGTTTTGTATTGATGCCATTAAAGAGAATGATATTTTGTTTATTGATGCCCTGCTCGATCAGTCCTTTGGGGTTGACCGACAGGGAAAGACGGCATACCGACTGCGTGATGGGGTATCTGCGGTGTCGGAATTATCGTTCGTCGTCCGCATTGACGGGGTTCTAAAGGCCTGCCTGCAATTCTGGCCCATCCTGATAAATAATGGTGACAAGGCCGTGCCGGCACTATTGCTTGGTCCGATTGCCGTTGATGAGGAATGTCGTGGGCAGGGATACGGGCTCAGACTTATGGAGCATGGTCTGGAAACTGCAAAAAAATTAGGTCATCAGAGAGTGGTTCTAGTTGGCGATGAAGATTATTATCAGAAGGTTGGTTTTTCCCGTGCATTGGGCGAGGGGCTAGAAATGCCGGGTCCAGTGGATAAAAATCGTTTGCTGGCACAAGAACTGGTTCCTGATGCTCTGAATGGCATAAAAGGCATGATTTCAAAAATAAAATAATTTAGATAGTCTTCAAATTGTCATCTGAACTTCCTATAGTAAGTTTATGACAAAAAACAAAACATCTTCATTCCGCCCTGATCTTTTTGCCCATGAAATTATGAAGGAAGCGAAAAAAGCATCCGGCAAGAAAGGATTGCCGCCGGTTCATTTGTGGAATCCAGAGTTCTGTGGCGATATTGATATGCATATCAAGCGTGATGGAAGCTGGGATTATATGGGGTCTGCCATTTCCCGTGCCCCCATGGTAAAGTTGTTTTCAACCATATTGCGTCATGATGATGATGGAAAATATTATCTGGTAACGCCTGTGGAAAAGGTTGGTATCCGGGTAGATGATGCCCCCTTTGTCGCGGTTGAGTTGCGTATTGAAGGTGAAGGCCGTGACCAAATTCTGCATTTCAGGACAAATGTGGATGATGTGGTAATCATGGGCAAGGACCATCCCCTGCGAATAGAGTTTGCGGCTGACGGTGAGCCATCACCCTATATTCTGGTTCGTGACAGGCTGGAAGCCCTCATCACGCGTTCCGTCTATTATGAATTGGCCGAAATGGTAGAGGAAATAGACGGTCAGTATGGCCTGTGGAGTAGTGGATTTTTCTTTGCATTGGAGGATGCCCAATGAGGCAGAGAATAACTGAGATATTTAAAAATTATGATCCGGATCTCTTACGCGCCCGTCAACCGGCTGAGTTTCGAAGTATGCGGCGACCTGTTGATGGTGATCTCAATATCTATCGCCCGGATGAGGATTATCATGCCTCTGAACTGCCCCTCAAACCTGCGGCGGTACTCATACCGTTAGTTGATCATAGAGACGGTATGACAGTGCTGCTCACCAAGCGTGCACAACATTTGAAAACCCATTCGGGGCAAGTGAGCTTCCCCGGTGGCCGTTGTGAGCCGGAAGATGCCGATGCCATGACAACGGCTCTTCGGGAAACGGAAGAGGAAGTGGGCATTGACCGATCCCATATGAAAGTTTTGGGGGCTATGGAAGATTATGAAACGGTTACCGGATATGTGATCACGCCTGTTGTCGCCATCCTACAGCCGGAATTTATTCTGAACGTGGACGAAGGAGAAGTGGAGGAAGCCTTTGAATTGCCTCTCGACTATATTCTTGATGAAAGTAATCATGAATTACAAAGCCGGGTATGGGATGAGAAGAAACGCTATTTTTACGTATTGATGAATGAGAAGCACAATGTCTGGGGGGCGACGGCGGCTATGCTTGTTCGCTTTGCCAGGCTGATCAATGGAAGTTTGAGATGAAGGTGATCAGAACATTAGTTCTGGAAGATTTTCCGTGGCTAAAGTCAAAGCCGCTAATCCGGCTTTTGCATATCCTAAACTTTGATGGCATAAAAGCCAGAATGGTCGGTGGATGCGTGCGGGATGCTCTGCTGGGACGGGAAATTATTGATATTGACATAGCCTGTAGCCTGGGACCTGAAAAAACCATAAGACGGCTAGAATCCGAAGGGGTTAAAGTTATTCCAACCGGGTTAAAACATGGCACAATCACAGCTGTCATTGATAAACGTCATTTCGAGATCACAGCGTTGCGAAGGGATGTGGAAACATATGGCCGTCATGCCAAAGTAGCCTTCACTGATGATTGGCTTGCGGATGCGGAACGGCGGGATTTCACCATTAATGCGCTTTATCTTGATATTGACGGTTGTCTTTATGACCCCTGTGCTGGCTTGGGTGACCTGGAAGCCAGAAGGGTGCGTTTCATTGGTGATGCGGATCTGCGTATCGGTGAGGACGCTCTGCGTATATTACGGTTTTTCCGTTTTGCGGCCCAGGTTGGCGAAGGCAAGTTAGACCCAACCGGATTGGAAGCCTGTATACGGAATAAAAACTTGATTGATAATCTTTCCGGTGAACGTCTGGCGCAGGAGATATTCAAGATTTTAAAGGCCGAAAACTTGCTTCCTATCATAAAAGTTATGGCAGATAGCGGTATTTTGGAAAAAATTCTGCCGGGTCATGGCGGGCTGGAAAAATTCAATGCTTTTGTAGAACTGGAAAATGAGTTTGGTCGATGTGATCTATTAGCGAGACTTTCATGCCTTTGTCCCAAAGACATTAGCCGTCATTTGAAATTATCCAATAATCAGGCAAAAATATTGAGACAATATGCCGAACATAATATCAGCATAAACTCTCATATGTCTGAAAAAGATATTCGCAAATATATATACGGATATGGACGAGATGTCTTTATTTTTGCTTTGTTAAAGAACTGGGTTGGCGATGAAGCATTAAGCTATGCAAATAGCTTTATTATCCCAACAATGCCTGTAAAAGGGCGGGATTTGATTAATATAGGTTTTATTGCGGGGCCGGAAATTGGGACCAAACTTAAAAGGCTTGAAGGCATCTGGATAGACAGTGATTTCAAGCTCACGCGGGAAGAACTGATTGAAATAGCCGGAACTTTTGACACACTTGGGTAATAAAATAATAAAGTATGATTTTATGAATATTGATTTAGTAGGAAAAATATATACGGGCGTGATGTCGGTATATTTTATGTTTTCAGGATTAAATGCTTTGATGGATATTGATTCAAAGCTCGCCAGAATTGGACTTAGTGCAGTTGATATAGATGGTAAAGTTGCCTTTATTCTTATTTATTGCAGTTTAATGACTGGTATAGGCATTGCCATTGCGGTTATTTTTTATCTAAGTAAAAGCTGGATTTATTCGACAGTACTTGCGATCGTGATAATCGCTTCTTTTGTTTGTTTCAGACTTATTGGTTCAATGCTGCTGGGTACCGTTACAAATATACAGCTATCCTATATTATAGTAGAACTCATTGAAGTGGCTGTAGGGGTAATGCTTTTAATAAAATCAAAAAAATTACAGAGACCGATTGCCTAACGAGAAAATACGAGGAAATTATTAAACCCTGATTTTTCTCATTCAATGAAGTCCATGGTGGTGGTGCCGCCGCAAATTCCGCTCGTCCAAAAGACGGGAATGGTCGGGCAGGATATTCTTTTGAATTTACCAGTATGCCAGCATATATATATGTGCGCTCAAATAAATTTCCCACCCAGCGTCGGGACTTTAGATATTATCGCCATTTGGCCTCAGGAGGCAGGGACATGAGGATAGCATCCACATTGCCGCCGGTCTTAAGGCCAAACGCGGTTCCCCGATCATAAACCAGATTAAATTCCGCATAATAGCCCCGGTAATAGAGCAGCTCTTCCCGCTGTTCTGCTGTCCATTCTTCGTTCATATGGCGGCCAACCAGTTCAGGGTAAATATTTAGAAATGCCCGGCCCACATCCTGTGTAAACGCGAAGTCATCCTCCCAATTACCTGAGTTTAGCTGATCATAAAATATACCGCCTTCGCCCCGTGCCGTATTGCGGTGTTTGATATAGAAATATTCATCACACCATTTTTTATATTTGGGATAATATTCCGCATCGTGCTTGTCACAAGCCGCCTTATAGCTGGCATGGAAGTCTGCTGTATCGGTTGCATTGGGGTGGGCTGCATTAAGGTCGCCGCCGCCGCCGAACCAGTCCTTGGTTGTAATAATATGACGGGTATTCATATGAACCGCTGGCACCAGCGGGTTGTGCATATGGGCAACAAGGGAAATGCCGCTGGCCCAGAAGCGCGGGTCTTTGTCCGCGCCGGGCATGGATTTAGCAAATTCCGGGGCAAATTCACCGTAAACGGTGGAAATATTAACCCCGACCTTCTCGAACACCCGACCCTTCATCACCGACATCACGCCACCGCCATTTTCCGGGTCATCATTGCGATGCCATGAGGTGCGCTCAAATCTGCCGGGTACCTGACCTGAATTGGTGCCGCTAAGGTCGTCTTCCAGCTTTTCAAATGCGCCACATATCTGATTTCTTAAATCTTCAAACCATGTGCTGGCTTGCTTTTGATGATCTTTGGTGGTGTCTTGATCCAGAAGTTTCATAAATTATATTCCTGAGAGGGGTGGAAACATGTTCGTTTGCCGCAAGGCTTCGCCCAGTACCATAGAGGCAGAAAGGGCAACATTCAATGACCGTGTTTCGGGGGTCATGGGGATGATTACCCGCTTGTCGGCGCGTTGATGGACATCATCGGGCACCCCGGCACTTTCTCTGCCCATCAATATAATATCATCGGGCTGGTAGGATACATCCGTATAGGCTTGGGATCCCTTTGTGGTCATGAGGATGATACGTGACGAGCCGATATTATCCAGAAAATAATCCCATGATTTATGGCGGCTGATCATGCTTAGATCAATATAATCCATACCGGCTCGGCGGAAAGATTTGTCGCCAAAGGGAAAGCCACAGGGTTCGATAATATTGACATGAACATTCAGGCAGGCCGCCATGCGAATGATCGTCCCAGTGTTGGGTGGAATATCGGGTTGATAGAGGGCAATTTGCATGTTGTTAATCGTTCTTAAAATTGTATATAGTAGCCATACAAAAGATATAGAGTTTATTTATTCATCTTTCAATGAAGAGCAGGGGATATATTGGAACGGACGGAAATCAGCATAACAATTGATACCGAGTTCACTATTGCCGGTGCTTTTGAAAATCCTGATCACTATAAGCCCGTAGCAGAGCCGGCAGTATTATGTGAGGTGAACGGCAAGGAGCATGGTTTGAGTTTTCTTTTGGAAACCTTTGACAAATACGATATCTCTGCCAGTTTTTTTGTTGAATGCGCCAATTATTTTTATTTTGGTGATGAGCCGATGCGGTCCATCGTTCAGCGAATTCAAACAGCGGGTCAGGACCCACAGCTTCATGTTCATCCCTGCTGGTTGAATTTTAATTCCGACCCGGATATTGGCAATTTTTCCATAAATGACAGTTGCGCCGGACGTGACATGGAAGAATTAAAACGAATATTTGAACTTTGCATAGAGGTTTTTGTACGCTGGAGTGGAAAACGCCCCGAAGCTATCCGAACCGGAAGTCTGGTTGCAGATATGAATTTATATCGGGTAATGCATGATTTAAATATTCCTTTGGCTTCTAATATTGCCCTTGGTGTATTTCGTCCTGATGAACCGGAATTGCAGATATATAGTGGTCATAAATTAATTGATGGAGTTCTTGAATTACCCGTTTTTTCCTATCAGGATATGAGTATTTTCGGTAAAAAACATATCAAATCATTGCAAATTACAAGCTGTTCCTGGCCGGAAATGAAATATATTTTATGGCAGGCAAGGAAACTTAAAATTCAGAATATAGTTATCCTGACACACCCTTTTGAGTTTATAAAGAAGGCGGATTTCCAATATAATGGTTTAACCCGTAACAGAATTAACCAGAATAGGCTGGAAAAGTTATGCAAATTTATTTCCGACCATGATCAGGATTTTATCTCTGCTGACTTTAGCCAATTATCCAGCACAGTAAAAGCAAGCAGTAATACTGATGATCCGATGTTGAATATTCCTTCGTATTACGCTATTGGCAGGAAAATCCATAATAAAATTAATGACGTCTTGCGGTTTTATTAGGGAATTAATTTATAAATATGATGTATTGAAGCCAATCTTCTATAAAAATGGACAATATTTGATTGCATCTTTTCATTAAACTGAGTAAATCAGAACGGTGTATATGAAAGGGAGGGGTATCCTGAATTTATGTTTTCTTATTTATTATGGGAAAACATATCCTATCCCGTCTTTCAGACCGAATTATTTAAGTCATCTATTTAAGCATTTAAGAGGTTTCTTTAATGACCACCAATGACCAAGTTGAACATGAAGAGGAAGTTACACGCCGTAATTTTCTTTATGTTGCATCGGGTGTAGTTGGCGCAGTTGGTGTCACATCAACTGTCTGGCCCCTTGTAGATCAAATGAACCCGTCCGCTGATGTTTTGGCACTTGCCTCCGTAGAAGTGGATTTATCTTCAATCCCTGCAGGACAGACCATAAAAATCCTATGGCGCGGAAAACCTGTTTTCATCCGCCATAGAACAGCGGACGAAATTGCGACTGCTGTTGCCGATAATACGTCCGATTTGAAAGACCCAGAGAACGATCAGCTTCGCGCTGAACGACCGGAATGGTTGATCATGGTTGGGGTATGTACGCATCTTGGCTGTGTGCCTTTGGATCAACGGGGGGATTTCAATGGCTGGTTCTGTCCTTGCCATGGATCACATTATGATATTTCCGGTCGTATTCGCAAGGGACCGGCACCGCGGAATCTTGAGGTGCCGAAATATGCGTTTTTGAACGACACTACGGTCAGCATCGGTTAGGGAGGATAAAATGGGATCATCTGGTTACGAGCCTAAAAATAAGGCTGTAAAATGGTTTGAGGATCAACTGCCGATTCTGGGACTTATTCATGGAACACTGGGTGCCGGTTATAAGGCACCCCGTAATCTTAATTACTGGTGGAACTTTGGCTCACTGGCCGGTTTCATGCTGGTAGTGCAGATCATTACCGGCATCATATTGGTTATGCATTATACCCCACATGTGGATATGGCTTTCCGCGCTGTTGAACATATCATGCGAGATGTGAATTATGGCTGGCTATTGCGTTATACCCATTCCAATGGTGCATCCATGTTCTTTGTTATTGTATATATTCATATTTTGCGGGGTATGTACTTTGGATCGTACAAATCACCACGTGAAGTGTTGTGGTTCTTAGGCTTGGTCATCTATCTGTTGATGATGGCTACGGGCTTCATGGGCTATGTGCTTCCTTGGGGACAGATGAGCTTCTGGGGTGCGACGGTTATTACCAACCTGTTCGGGGCTTTTGACTTTTATGACGGTATGGGGGAAAGCATCCTGCATCTGTTATGGGGTGGTTTCTCCGTAGATAATCCAACATTGCAACGCTTTTTCAGTTTGCATTATCTGCTGCCGTTTGTAATCGTTGGGGTCGTTATCCTGCATATCTGGGCTTTGCATCTTCCGGGATCAAACAATCCGCTAGGTATTGATGCCAAAGGTCCGGGCGACAAGATTCCTTTCCATCCTTATTATGTAGCCAAGGATGCTTTTGGATTGTCATTTTTCATCGTGATATTTGCGGTATTCATTTTTTATCTGCCAAATATAATGGGTCACCCCGATAACTATATTGAGGCTAACCCCATGGTAACGCCGTCCCATATTGTGCCGGAATGGTATTATCTGCCGTTCTATACAATTCTGAAGGCGGTACCCGACAAGCTTCTTGGTGTTGTTGCCATGTTTGGGTCTATCTTGATTTTCTTCGTGTTGCCGTGGTTGGACGGATCAAAAATCAGGTCGGCAAAATTTCGCCCGACTACAGCCTTTTTCTTCTGGCTGTTTTTGGCAAATACTATCTTTTTGGGTTATCTGGGAACGAAATTACCCGATGAGATTATGATTAATATGGGGGGCGGCATTGATGCCCTGACCCTTGGTCGTATTTCATCTGTCTTTTATTTCGCATACTTCATTGTGATTGTTCCTATGGTCAGTCGCTTTGAAACAACCAAACCAGTCCCAACCAGTATTGCTCAGGCCGTACTGGATGCAAAGAAGGGGGCTTAAGGATATGTTGAAAATGATTAAAAATATTAGCCTGATGGTTATGATAGTCATGGGCGGAGTTTCCTTTGCCAATGCATCCGGTGATAGTGCTTATACTCTTAAAAAACACGAATGGCCCCATGACGGGCCTTTTGGGATGTTTGACAAGGCTGCCTTGCAGCGGGGACTACAGGTCTATAAGGAAGTATGTTCTGGATGCCATTCCCTGGATATGGTTGCATTTCGTGAATTGACGGCACTTGGATATTCGACAGATGAAGTGAAAGCCTTTGCAGGGGAATATGAATTTGCCGCGGGCCTAGATGATGATGGTGAAGAAAAATTTCGTAAAGGCCTGCCACAGGATTATTTCCCGGCTCCATTTGCCTCTGAAGAAGAAGCCCGTGATTCCAACAATGGCGCGTTACCTCCCGATTTTTCACTGTTGGGTAAGTCACGGGAGCATCTATCCATGTTCACGCCGTGGAACAGTATCTATGGTGAAGATTACATCGTTGGTATTCTAACCACATATCATGAGGAAGCCCCCCATGGTGTTGAGTTGGCCGAAGGTATGTATTTCAACGAAACATTTGTCGGCAATCAGATCGCCATGGCAGCACCGCTGTTTGAAGATTCTGTGGAATATGCTGATGGAACATCCGCTTCTGTCGAACAGATGGCAAAGGATGTTGCTACTTTCATGTATTGGGCTGCTGAGCCAAAGATGGAAGCGCGAAAAAAGATGGGATTGAAAGTTATTATTTTCATGTCCATTCTGACCATCATGCTTTATTTCGTTAATAAGAGCGTGTGGAAAAATGTCAAAAACGGTAAAGAATTTGATTGACCATCGCCGCTAGAATTAGAATTATTGAAAGGGCTGCCTGTGGGTGGCCCTTTTTTATCGGGAAATTACATGCCTAAATCCATAAAAAACTTCAAAGATCACTTTTCCAACCAATCTAAAGGCTACAGCAAATTCAGACCCTTGTACCCGTCTGAATTATATCAGCATTTATCGGATATTTGCTGTGGTCATAAAATGGTCTGGGACTGTGCTACCGGAACCGGACAGGCAGCACGGGGGTTATCCGAATATTTTGAACATATTGTGGCAACGGACGGCAGCGAAAAACAAATTGCCAGTGCTCATGGGTCTGATAATGTGACTTTCAGTGTGGCAACAGCAGAACGGTCGGGGCTGGATACATCCAGTGTGGATTTGATCACCGTCGCACAGGCCTTGCACTGGTTTGATCATGATGCTTTTTTTAAAGAAGTAGAGCGAGTATTAAAACCGGGCGGTATTCTAGCTGTGTGGACTTATAATCTATTAAAAATAGAAGATAAAATTGACCTAATTCTTCAAGAGTTCAATGAAAATATTGTCGGTGAATATTGGCCGCCGGAAAGGCAACTGGTCAGGGATGAATATAAGACCATAGATTTCCCGTTTGATGTAATAGCGATGCCAGCATTCAATATGGAGACATATTGGACATTGGATGACCTCTTGGGCTATTTGGGTACATGGTCTTCTGTCGTGCGCTACAGGCAGGCTAAAGGTCAGGATCCATTGGAGAAAATACAGGCGGAACTTAGTACCGTTTGGGGGGGAGCCAGTGATGAGAAGCGGGTTAAATGGCCTTTAAGTTTCAGGGTTGGCAAACTTTAGGCATTGGCAGTCTGTTGCTTAACGGCTTCAAGGGTCAGGAACATTCCTGTTGATGTCAATGTCATTACAAGTTCATCTTTCTGATTAAGAACATCAACCTTATAATTTACAATACCAACGCCCGGTTTGCTTTTGGATAGTCTTACATCCAGAGCCGTCACGGATACTGAGAGGCGGTCATTCACATAAACGGGTCTTATCCAGCATAGTTTTTCAACGCCCGGAGAACCAATGCTACTGCTATTCGTCATGAGGTTATCACAAAGCATTCGCATCATTACTGAGCATGTCATCCACCCACTGGCTATTAACTGACCATGAAAAGTTCTTTTGGCAAATTCAGGATCGGTATGAAATGGCTGGGGATCATATTTAGTGGCGAATTCGATGATTTCTTCTTCGGTGATCAAATAATCCCCAAAGCTGTCAGTAGCACCAATTTTAAAATGTTCAAATGTTATCATGACAATATTTTGCCCTATAAACCCAATGGACGCCAGTTAATTTTTACCAAAAAATCAAAATAAATATCTAAGTTTGAAATTTAGGTAAGAGATGATTTATACTGACAAAATTTGGATTGTGCTTCTGGTTAATTGTATACGCTTGAAAGTACATATCTATTTTGTTAGTATCAAAATAGATAGTTTGGGTAGGTAAGTAGGCTAAAGTATATAGTACTTTTATACTGTATGGGGTGTGCCTTTTAATATATAGGTTCGTCATAGTGAATTTTTCCATTACTACCAAATTGGGTATTATCATTTTTATGATACTACTATCGGGTGTCCTAGGTGTTTTTGGCACTTATCAGATTAATAAATCTTCCACATTACATAAGTTGAATTTTCTACATCTCAAATATAATCAAGTTTTTTTTGAGCATGTTCTAGATTATGAAAATAACACGGTAAGCGTTGATACTTTTAGACAAGATCTGTTGTTGATTATGGCGCAGCCTGCGGGTTGCCTGAAAACACTGGGAACTTTTGAACGGGTGTTGATGAAATCGCTGGGTACTTATAAAGCGGTGACATTATGTTTCAATGATATTGCGTTAGCCGAAAAAACTATTGTGTCTATTAATGCTTTTGAATTGGGACAACTTTCCAAAGATGCATTAGCATTAGCTCTCTCCGAAGCCAAGGAGGGTTTTCAAACTAATTCGGAACAGTTCCAGCCCTTAGTAGATAAAACACAAGATTTTATTCTTAATTTTGTTTTTATCTCTCTTATTTCGGGTTCAATTGGAATTCTGGTTTTTTCCATTTTTCTGACAAAGAGCATCAAAAGTGATTACAAACGGCTTTTTGAAGCTGAGAAGGCCGTTTCTGAAAATGAGGCTTTGCTAAAATTGATCATTAATTCTGTTTCTGTTGGAATCAATTATGTTGACCAGAATGAAAATTATAAATTTGCCAATGAATGGTATTTAAAAAGCAGAAACATCAGCGAGAAAGATTTAAAGCGTAAAAAAGTAAATGAAGTAATTGGTAAAGAGGCCTATCAAAAAGCAAGAACTAATATCAAATACGCACTGATAGGAAATGTAATAAATTTTATTAATAAGGTGAGGAACAGTGATGGTAATATAATGACTGTTATTGTTAAATATGTGCCCCATAAGGATGAAAATGGTAAAGTTCATGGGTTTGTAGCTTTGGTACAAGATATAACCGAACAGAACGAACGAGAGAGAAACCTGCAACGTGCAGAGAAAAAATTATACTCTATTTTGCGGTTGGCACCTGAAGGTTTTATCACTACAGATATTTACGGCAGAATTTTGCATTTCAGTAGAGGGGCAGAGCGAATTTTTGGTCATACTGAAAAAGAAATAAGTGGAAAGAGCATTAATTTGTTGCTTCCAAAAAATATTCAGTCTCGCCATAAGTCACATATAAAGAGCTTTCTCGCATCAGATTCACCATCCATGGAAATGGACAAACGTAAACCCATTTTTGGTGTTAGAAAAGATGGAACAAAATTTGATATGTTTGCTTCTGTAGCAAAGGTTGAATTGGAAGATGAAACCTTATTCACAGCGATTCTGTTGGATATGACCCAAGAAAATAAATACCGACAAGATTTGGAAATGGCCAAAGAAAAAGCCGAGCTTGCAAACCGTGCAAAAACAAAATTTTTGGCTAATATGAGTCATGAGCTCAGAACACCTTTAAATGCTATTATTGGTTATTCCCAAATGATACAAAGTCAGGTTTTAGGGCCAGTAGGTGAAGAAAAATACGTTGAGTATGCTAATATTATCACGGAATCAGGAGACCACCTCTTAAGTATTATTTCAGATATTCTTGATCTTTCCAAAATTGAATCCGGGGAAACGCCGTTTTTTGAAGAAATGCTGAATATGCAAAAAATTATTTCTGATTGTTATGATACGGTAACAGTACTCTTAGGAAAAAAACAACTTCAAATGCGGGTAGAAATATCTGATGAGAAACTGAAATTAAAAGCGGATAAAATTCAAATCAATCAAATTCTTTTAAACCTATTATCTAATTCCATAAAGTTCACCCCCGAAGGCGGGACAATTACGACAAAGCTTAATCTTAATGAGAATAATAGTATCTGTTTAAGCATATGTGACACGGGTATTGGTATTCCACAAGAAGATATACCCCAAATAACAGAACCTTTTGTGCTCGTCCAAAACGACCCTCTAATAAGGGATAATCAACACCAGGGTACAGGACTTGGTCTTTCTATAAGCAATAAACTATCATTAAATCATGATGCTCAATTTACCATTGAAAGTAAATTGGGGGAAGGTACCATCATTACCGTGACCTTTCCGCCTGAAAGAACGGTTAAAAATTAAAATATTTAATTTGCAAAGCGGAAGTGAAGGACGTCACCATCAACGACTATATATTCTTTACCTTCCAGACGCATCTTCCCGACATCTTTGGCACCACTTTCACCGTTATGTTCGATATAATCATCGTAAGAAATAGTCTCGCTGCGAATAAAACCTTTCTCAAAATCAGTGTGGATAACGCCTGCGGCTTGGGGGGCCATAGTATTTTGCTCAACCGTCCATGCGCGTGCCTCTTTTGGGCCAACGGTGAAATAAGTGATCAGGTGTAATAGATCATATCCCGCTCGGATAACACGACCAAGGCCAGTTTCGCCTAACCCTAAATCTTCCAGAAATGCTTTCTGTTCCTCAGGGTCGTCAAGCTGTGCGATTTCCGCCTCAAGTGCCGCTGAAATATTAACTGAAACGGCATTTTCCGCAGCGGCTTTTCCTGCAACACGCGCGCTTTTGTCGTTGCCGCCTGCGGCATCATCTTCACTGACATTACAGACATATAATACCGGCTTTGAGGTCAGAAGTTGCAACTCATTGATTAATTTTTGTTCTTCAGCATCAGCGGCGATAACGGTGCGGGCAGGAGCGCCCTGTTCCAGAACTTCCAGCATGCGTTCGACCAAATCCATGATAAGCTTGGCTTCCTTGTCCTGCCCCCGGATGCGCCTTTCCAGTCCGGCTTTCCGTTTGCTCAGGCTGTCAATATCTGCGAGCATTAATTCTGTCTCAACGGTTTCTGCATCGGCAATGGGGTCGATGATACCTTCCACATGGGTAATGTCATCATCTTCAAAACAGCGTAGTACATGGATGATAGCATCCACTTCGCGAATATTGGCGAGGAACTGATTTCCCAGACCTTCACCCTGTGACGCACCGCGCACAAGACCCGCTATATCTACGAAAGACAGTTGTGTGGGTATGATTTCTTTTGACCCAGCTATCTCAGCCAACAAATTCAGACGAGGGTCCGGTACGGGAACCTGCCCAACATTAGGCTCTATGGTGCAAAAGGGGTAATTGGCTGCTGCTGCCGCCGCTGTATTGGTCAGCGCATTAAAAAGCGTTGATTTACCCACGTTGGGCAACCCCACAATACCACATTTAAAACCCATAATATTAATCCGTTATTTGTTATTAGGTTTGAGCCTAAGGCCCAATTCATTCAAAAATTTTGCCCCCGTCGTCTCACCGGAGTGATCTGTTAGGGCTGGGGCAGCATCGGCTATTCCTTCCAGAAGCGGCTCAAGCCATTCCTGATCAGATTTCGCAAAGTCGCCAAGAACATGACCATGTACCCGGTTTTTATTTCCCGGGTGACCAATACCTATTCTAATACGGTGATAATCTTTACCGATATGTTGGTCAATACTGCGTAGTCCATTATGCCCCGCATGACCACCGCCAGTCTTGAATTTGATTTTGGTAGCAGGAATATCCAGTTCGTCGTGAAATATGAATATGCCCTCCGGTGGTATTTTATAAAATCGGGCAGCTTCGCCTACCGATTGACCGGACAGATTCATATAGGTTTGTGGTTTCAGGATCAGGACTTTTTCAGACCCCAACTGTCCTTCACAGGTTAATCCCTGAAAGCGGGCCTTGGGGGAGCTAAAGTTATGGCGGCGAACAATCTCGTCCACCGCCATAAATCCTATATTATGCCGATTGTCGTTGTATTTACTACCGGGGTTACCCAGTCCGACCAATAACAACATGGCTAATCCTTAAAGGGTGAAGATTATTCTTCGCCACCTTCTTCTGTTGTTTCTTCTTCGCCTTCTTCACCTTCTGCTACTCCTTCTTCATCTTCCTCATCGGAACTCTTCAGTCCGCTTGGTGCGGCGATGGTGGCAATGGTGAAGTCCCGGTCATCAATAACCGGTGTCACATTCTCAGGCAATGATACAGCACTAATATGGATGCTATCATTCATGTCGAGTTCGGAAATGTCAATCACGATGGATTCGGGGATCGCATCAGCCGGACAATTGAATTCAACTTCATGACGAACAACAGAAAGTATGCCGCCCGCTTTGATACCGAGACATACTTCATCACCCGTGAAGTGAATAGGAATCATAACATTCAGGCTTGCACCTTTGGCAAGACGCAGGAAGTCAACATGTAAGGGCCAGTCAGACACTGGGTGGAACTGTACGTCACGGGGAAGTACTGTTTCCTTGTCTTTGCCTACCTGTACTTCATAAGAAGTATTCATGAACCCACCTTTATTAAGTTCCTTTACCAGATCAACCCTGGACAGAGTAACTAGGGTTGGTTCTTTTTTGTCGCCGTATATAACAGCCGGTATTTTGTCTTCTCTACGTAACGCACGAGAGGACCCCTTACCCGCTTTTTCGCGCAATTCAGCTTTCATAACTGATTTTGCCATTTTAATTCTCCTTGATTGAAAAAAGATATTGGCCTCCAGGGGTGCCAATTATCAAAGGCCCGCACACTTGTATAAGAGCACAGACCTTACAGTTCGCAGCTTTTAACGTGTAACGGATGAAAACTCAATGATTATTTATATATTTTAATGACTAGGGTCTGTTGACCATTATGACCAAACCAACGCCCTGACCGTAATTGTCACCAGCCCCTAATCGAACAGGACGGAAACAGACTCCGCTGTATTGATTCGTCTGATGGCCTCAGCAAATAGTGGGGCTATGCTTACCTGACGTATTTTATCGCAGTTTGCAACGGCTTCAGTGGCGCATATGCTATCGGTTGTGACAACAGTTTCCAGATCAGAATTGGTAATTCTTTCAACCGCCGGACCGGAGAAAACACCATGGGCCACATAGGCGCTCACACCTGTTGCACCATTGGCTTTCAGGGCCGTTGCAGCATTGCACAGGGTTCCAGCAGAATCAACAATGTCATCCACCAGAATGCAATGATAACCCTCTACATCACCAATGATATTCATAACCTCTGATACACCAGCCTTTTCGCGGCGTTTATCAATTATACCCAGTGGCGCATTATCCAGGCGTTTTGCATGGGCGCGGGCGCGAACCACGCCGCCAACGTCCGGCGATACGACCATGATTTTTTTGCCATTATTCATGAGATTTTCCCTGATATCGCGGACAAGAACCGGGGATGCAAACAAATTATCGGTTGGAATATCGAAAAACCCCTGAATTTGTCCCGCATGCAGGTCCATTGTAAGCACGCGGTCGGCACCAGCCTGCGTAATCAGGTTGGCCATGAGTTTTGCTGAAATAGGCGTGCGGGGCCCGGGTTTCCTGTCCTGACGGGCATAACCGAAATAAGGAATAACGGCTGTAATCCGATGGGCAGAAGCACGACGCAGGGCATCTATGCTGACCAATAGTTCCATGACATTGTCATTTGCCGGATAAGAAGTGGGCTGAACCACAAAAACGTCCTCACCACGGACGTTTTCCTGTATTTCTATCCAGACTTCTTCATCTAAAAATCGCTTTACATCTGCTTTGGTCAATTCCAAATCAAGGCAGCTTGCAATGGCTTCTGAGAGGGGCCGATTGCTGTTACCGGACAGAAGTTTCATAGGGCTATTTCCTCTTAGCTAAGAACATCGAATCTTAAGTAGAATATATAGCGGGAAAATTTTTAAAAAGCGACTTAAACAAGCATGATGGTCGAAATTTGTCGGCCATAATCTTTTTCATGGCGGTGAGTAGTTCGACGGTAGCTAAAAAAATTATCTGAATCGCCATAAGTGTCATGGGGCAGCATTTCGATATAGCCAATTCCGGTTTTTTCAAGTTTGTTTAAACAGAATGCTTTTAAATCAAATAAATAATGATCTTTCTCGCGACTGGGGATGAAGTATTGATTGTAATCTGGAAAGTTTTCCAGAAACTCAGGACCTACCTCATAATTTTCCTGTGCTATGCAGGGGCCAACAACGGCAGTGATTTTGGAAATATCTGCGCCTTCACGGCACATCATGTGGGCTGTATTCTCTAATATGCCATTGAGTGCGCCTTTCCATCCGGCATGGGCGGCACCAATTACCCCATTGGCCGGGTCAGCGAATAGTACAGGCGCACAGTCTGCTGTCAGGATGCCAAGGGCGATATTCTTTTTTCGGGTTACCATGGCATCGCCCTTGGGTATTCTGTCATCATCCCACGGCGTATCCAGAGAATGAACAATATTGCTGTGAATTTGATATAGTCCGCAAAGTCTGGTGGCATGCGGCGCAAATTTTGATAAAATAGTTTGACGGTTCTTGTTTATATTTTCCGGCTTGTCATCTGATCCCGGGCCACAATTTAATGAGGCGTATATGCCCGTTGAGCACCCCCCCTTGCGAGTGAAAAACCCGTGACGAATATTTGAATGGGATAGAAGTGAACTGCGTTTCATTCCTCAAAACCAATGACGTCTGTCAGGCTCTTGTCTGTCAGGGCAAGGACTTTAAACAAGCTGCCCATTTCACTATCGTCAGTTAACCGGTGGAAAGCGGCCTGAATGTCTGTCCTTTGTTTTTCAGAGGCTTTAGCCAGCAAAACCTTTGTTCTTTCTTCTATGCCCAGTGATTTCAGAAATTCACCCTGACCTTTGGGGCCATATGTTCGTGTTTCACTAGCGAGCGCGATTTCCTTCAGGCGTAAGAAGTCCACATGAGTAGTCAGATCAACATCACCGGGGTTCGAGAGAATATCCGCATAGTCATGGTTTTGTACCGCTTGGAGCGTGTCACCGGTGCCATGGGTGTCATGGCCATAATCAATGATCAGTGCGGCCCCGCAAAATTGCTGTATATGTTCGGCAATTTCCGCAAGAATATTCTCACCAACTGTGCAAATTCCTACAATACTGCCCTCATCAGCCCGATGAAGGGCAGATGGAATTATTTGTTCAGGGGACGGAGCAGGGGCAAGTTGAATGACGAACTCATCCTTTTTGTTCAGACAGAGCAGTCTTTCATGCCAACCGTTATCCGTTTTTTGGAATTGGCGCACGGGCAGGGCATCAAAAAATTCGTTGGCAATGATTAAAACCGGCTCTCCTCGGGCATTAGCCAACGCATCACTTATCCTGTTATGCCATATGGGTGCTTTATAGCCTTTGAGCTTTTCCGCCTGAATGGTTTTCAGTGCCGGGGACATCTCAACCAAATGAACTTCTATGGCATCCATCAGGCCGGGGATAACCTTCATGGTCCGCAATACATCCTGCATCAGGGTTCCCCGTCCGGGGCCTATTTCTATGAGGTGGGTTTTGTCCGGGCTGCCCATATTAAGCCAGTTGATACCATGCCACAGACCGATCATCTCGCCAAACATCTGGCTTATTTCCGGTGCCGTCGTGAAGTCTCCCTTTTGCCCGAAAGGATCCTTTTTCATGTAATAGCCATATTTTGCATTGCCCAGAGCTTCAGCCATGAATGTGGCGATAGTAATCGGACCCTGGGCTTTAATAAGCTTGATTAAATATGATCCGAGTGCGTTCATATGGCTTTGTTGACTTTACGGAATATAAGGTACAATCCAACCAGAACCATGGGAATTGACAACAATTGTCCCATAGTAAGAAATTCGGTGCCATATAGGAATCCAATATGATTATCCGGCTCGCGGAATTGTTCCACAAAGGTACGTACAGACGCATAACCGATGAGAAAGACGCCGGTCAATACACCGGGTTTTTTACGAAGGCTGGTAAAGTGAAATAGGAACCATAGCAGGAAAAACAGTGCCAAACCCTCAAGTGCCGCTTCATAAAGCTGGCTTGGGTGTCGGGGCAGGGGGCCGCCATGAGGAAAGACCATGCCAACGGCCGCTTCTGTTGGGCGGCCAAACAGCTCACCATTGACGAAATTTGCCAACCGCCCGAGGAACAGGGCAAAGGGCGTAATGCAGGCCAGTAAATCTGTGAATCGGAAAAAAGGGATTTTTCGTTTTTTGCAAAAAAATAAGGTTGCCAGAGCGACACCGATGAAACCACCGTGAAATGACATGCCCCCATCCCACAGGGCGAGAATATCCCCCGGATGGCCTAAATAATAACTGAAATTATAAAAGATTACATAGCCCAGCCTGCCGCCAAGGATCACACCGACCATGGCCCAGAAAGCGAAGTCTCCCACTTGTTGGGCGGTGCAGGGGGCGCCTTTTTTCTTGATCAGTTGCAGCATGTAAAACCAGGCAACGGCCCACCCCCCAAGATAAGCCAGAGAATACCAGCGAATCGTAAAGGGGCCAAAACTGATTATATCCGGTGAAATATTTGGGAAAGTAAGGGCGGTTGATAATAAAATTTCTAACATATGTTTGTTGCCGTTCCTTGCAGTTTTACAGTTGTTTAGGGGTCATCATGCAGGGCTTTTCGCTCAAGTCAAGCGCCATGAAATCCAAATCCGCTTGGCTTTCATTGTGAGTTTGGTCATATTACGGTTTTTATGTACAAGGTGATCACGTGCAGACAGATAATAAATTTCTTGATGATCTAGCGAAATTGGGCCAAAGCGCCGTTGGAACTCTTCACGGAGTAAAGGGCGAAGTAGAGGCCATGATTCGTGCACGTCTGGAACATGTCCTAAAGGATATGGATCTGGTCAGCCGTGAAGAATTTGATGTGGTCAGTGATATGGTCAAGCAGGCGCGGACAGAGAATGCGGTGCTTGAAAAGAAAATAGCGGCATTAGAAAAAGCTCTGAAGCTGAAGAAAACAAAAAGTAGTAAAAAATGACAGCGGTAAATTATGACGGATTCGATGCTTTTGCGGCTAATCCGTTAGATATTCTGGAAATGATAGCGGGCGATAATGAATGGCCATATGAGCGGTCTAATGATGAGGAAATCATCGTTGCCGTGAGCGGGGAATGGCGCGATTTCCATATCCGCTATTTCTGGGTTGCAGAAGATAACTTGCTACAGGCGGCGGGTATGCTGGATATGCGGGTTCCTGACGTTAAAAAATCCAGAATGCTGGAGACCATAAACTTGGTCAATGAGCGGCTTGCCATTGGGCATTTTGCTATCTGGACCGAAGATAATACCCTGATGTTCCGCCATAGCAGTTTGCTGGGGCTGGATCATGACCTTACTGCGGCGACCTGTGAAAAAACCACGGAGGCTATCCTCACTGAAAGCAATAAATATTATCCGGTGTTTCAATTTGTTTTATGGGCCGGAAAAAGCCCGGAAGAAGCGTTAAAGGCCGCCATGCTGGATACCATCGGCGAAGCCTGAGGAAACTAACATGTCGAAATTATCACAAATTTCATCGGATAAGCCATTGCTGCTCATTGGCTGCGGCAAGATGGGTGGGGCAATGATGCAGGGCTGGCTTGAGGCTGGGTTGAATGTCGCTGCGGTCAAGGTCGTTGACCCTTATCGTGAGGGTGTGCGGAAGATGCTCCCCGATTTGGCGGAGGAAAATCTTGTAGAAAAGATTGCCGACCTGCCAGAAGCAATAAAACCGGGATTTGTCATCCTGGCCGTCAAGCCACAGATGATGGATCAGGCGATGGCGGATATGAAATCCATTGATTGTGGCGATGCGGTTTTCCTTTCCATTGCTGCCGGAAAAACCATTGGATATTTTGAACAGTATTTTGGACCGGATGCGGCAATCGTACGCGCCATGCCTAATACCCCCGCTGCCATAGGCCGGGGTATTACAGTCGGTTGTCCCAACAAAAATGTTAGTGACCAGCAAAAGGCAGTTTGCCATGATTTATTGACTGCCGCCGGTGCGGTTGATTGGGTTTCTGAAGAAAGCCTGATTGATGCGGTCACAGCAGTATCGGGGAGTGGGCCAGCCTATGTCTTTAACTTGGTGGAAGCCCTTGCGGGAGCGGGCGAAGCCATAGGGCTCGATCCGGAATTGGCACAAAAACTGGCTATGCATACTATTTGCGGAGCCGGAGCCTTGCTGGAGCAATCTGATCAGGATGCTACACAACTCAGGATAAATGTCACCAGCCCCAATGGCACGACAGAGGCTGCCTTAAATGTACTTATGGCGGGAGACGGTCTGAGCAGTTTGATGACTAGGGCCGTTCGTGCTGCCTACCAAAGGTCAAAAGAACTGGCTGATTAATATATAACATATCTTTATTCGATAGATATTTATTGATTATCAATAAATATCTATTGCCATTCAATATCTGTTGCTCTATCTAATGATGAGCAACACATTAGATATTGGAGAAAAATAATGTCCCATAAATTGCTCGAACAGCTAACCGAGATAGGAAAAAGGCTTAAAGGCTCGCCGCTGGCGATAGTTCTGTTTGTGGCGATAATTATTGCCTTTGGCTTTTTGCTCCAAATCTCACAATTTACAAAATCTATGGCACCAACCATAGCAGGGGTATTCTTAATTCTTGTAATTTTGACGCTTATGGTTTTTCTTGTAAGGGCTCTTCGACAAAAGCCGGTTGAGGCTTTGGATCGTTTAGACGATATCAGAGACTCCGAACAAACTCTGAAGCCAAATAAATTGACCAGATTGGTAAAGCTATATCTGGATGCCATATGGTTTCTGGTTCTGGGACTCACAATCCTGATGCCATTCTTTGGCGCAGTATTGAGTGTTGATTACTTTGAGGGCAGGGCTGGCCTGTGGGGTGTGGATTTAAGTGTATTTTGGGGGTTTCAGATCAATCTTGAACTGTTAACCGATATGGCTATGAATGTGGAAGGTCTTCGTAATGGTATTATCAGTGGCAAGACAGTGATGAATATTGAAACCTTAAGTGTTGATGCGTGGTATCTTTTCATTGCAATTAATGAAGTGACATTGTTGATTGTGCTTTATTGCTTAACGCAGATGCGGGAATTATTTGCTTCGCTGGTCATGGGTATGTATTTCACAGTGGAAAATTCTTTACGCATTAGAAAAATTGGTGTCGTGGTGATTTTAGGGAATATTTTTATTCCGATGATGCAATATTTTGGGGGTCAGGCAATGCTTGATGATATAAAATTTAATGTTCCAGGACTAGAGATATATCCGGCATTTCAATATGGTGGTGATGGTCTTTTTCTTGGTATATTGATCCTCATACTGGCAGGTGTTTCGCGCGAAGCCGCAAATATCTACGACGAACAAATGCGGACAATATGATGAGCAGTATAATTAAAGTAAATATTGATATTCTGCTTGTCCAGCGAAAGATGACGCTAACCGAGCTATCCCAAAAGGTTGGTATTACACTGGCAAACCTGTCGATACTTAAGAAAGGTAAGGCACGCGCAATACGATTTTCAACCTTACTTGCGATTTGCATTGCGTTGGAATGTGAACCGGGAGATATACTACAATTAGAAGAAGAGGATTGTTGAATTGGTAGGGTATGACATTAAACCCTCAATCGTCAATACCTGAATTAATTCGCATTAATATATCATCACGGTTTTCATCGGCGAGAAGGGCGGAAAGTACTTTCCAGAAACCTTCTACTGACTGATCACCTGCATTCTCAAATGCTTTTAACATATGTTCTTTTTGATGTTCGGCAATTTTATTGAGCAATTTTTGACCCTGATCTGTTAGATAGAGCAATCTTTGCCGGCGGTCCTGGGCGCCAATGTCCTGCCTGATATGACCCTTTTCCACCAAAGTGCTTAAGACACGGGACAGGCTTTGTTTGGTGATGTTCAACAGCTTCAGAAGTTCTGCTACTTTTAGCCCGGGATTTCGACCAACAAAATGTAAAATCCGGTGATGGGCGCGGCCAAATCCAAGGGCATGCAACACATCATCGGGCCAGCTAATAAAATCGCGATAGGCAAAATACAGCAGCTCCATACCTTTCAGGAACTTCTGATGATCAGTGTGGTTTTTTGCATCAATAAATATGTCAGTCATGTTGACATATTTAAATTATAATGTTACTCATATCAAGTCTTTAGTGAAATATTGTTATATGCAAACTAAAATTAGTATATAAATAATGTTTCAGACATAGATTTTGAAATAATATTTTATAGAGGTTACAAATGTCATCTGCAGCTTACGACGACCGTGACGGCGTTATTTGGTATAACGGGGAATTGGTAAATTGGCGGGATGCCAAATTTCATGTTTTGACCCATGCTCTTCATTATGCCAGTAGCGTATTCGAAGGCCAGAAAGCATATGGCGGTGTAATTTTTAAATTACGGGAACATTCGCAGCGGTTGATTGATTCCGGTCGTATGCTGGGCTTTGAAAACCCTTATTCGGTCGAAGAAATTGATCAGGCTGCAAATGATGTCGTTAAGGCAAATGGTCTTGTGGATGCTTACGTTCGCCCCATTGCATGGCGTGGATCAGAAATGATGGGTGTTGCCACGAAGGGTTCTAAAATTCATTTGGCGGTTGCCGCATGGGAATGGCCACCTTATTTTGGGGAGGAAGCACTCCATAAAGGCCTTCGTCTGGAGGTTGCCAAATGGAAACGTCCGTCGCCGGAGACAGCCCCGGTTCATGCCAAGGCTGCGGGACTTTATATGATTGCCTCTCTTTGTAAGGATGCTTCCATGGAGCATGGTTATGATGATGCGTTGATGCTGGATTACCGTGGGCAGATTGCCGAAGCCACGGGCGCGAATATCTTTTTCCTGAAAGACGGTGTGATACATACACCCACGCCTGACTGCTTCCTTGATGGCATTACTCGTCGTACGGTTATGGATCTTGCCAGAAAGCGCGGCTTTGAGATTGTTGAACGCGCCATTATGCCAGACGAAATGGCAAATTTTGAACAAGCTTTCCTTACCGGTACCGCAGCCGAAGTGACCCCACTTCGTGAAATTGGCCCCTATAATTTTGTGGTTGGTGATGTCTGCAAGACATTGATGAAAGACTATGAAAATCTGGTCTATGGCCGATAAGACTTAAACGCTATCTATGTATTGGGGGCCAGATTTTTTTAGTTCTGGGCCTTTCCCTTGTGTTCGCTACTCTCCGTCGCAAAGAAGTTTTTAAGAATATCATCTAATAACGGGCGCCAATTGTCCCAGCTATGACCCTTGGCAACTTCTTTATAGGTAAGGTCATAGCCTTTCTTTTTTAATGTCCGTTTGAGTAGCCGCCCCGCTGAAGTATTATCATTTCTTGTGCCAACAGACATATATATCTTGATTGGTTTTTTATCTTCAGTGGCATATAGCTTGCTTGCCAAGCGAATATGTTTATCACCAGCAGGTGACTGCATGGCTATTCCCTGAAAGCTGGGGTGGGCCATTATTCCAAAACAGGCACTATTTAATCCACCAAAGGATAAACCCAGGATAACACGGTCTTTTCGGTCATGGCTGGTGGGAAAAAGATTATCCACATGAGGAATTAACTCTTGCATGAAAAAATTGGCATAGGCGATGTTGCAGAAGAATTGTTTATTTCTTCTGTTATCTTTTAAATTGTCAGGATTACGGCTATCAACGAAAATAGCTATGACAGGTTTAATATTTCCGGCGGCAATTTCCCGATCTAATATCTTATTCATTTTTCCTTTTTCAATATACCGCTGGCCGTCTGTCATATAAATTGTTTGCAGTTTATCGTTGGGTTTAACTCCCTCTGGCACATAAACTCGATATTGTAGCTCATAGCCTAACCCGATGCTTTTAATGCGGATATTTTTAGACAAGTTCCCGCCGGACATAGCCTGATGGCAGGTGAATAATAGCAAAAGAAACGCACCAATTATTTTGTTGAGGTTCATTTATCTAATGTCCAAAGGCATCAATTATTTTTTGTTTTCATAAGCACCACTAGCCGTAACGCTGCATTTTTTTAACGTTGCCCTTATTATCATCTGCGCGCCATTGACTTTTCCGGCCTGTTGCCATAATTCACCGACAGAATGCGCATAGCTGGGATTTATCGTTGCTGTGCAAAGTATAATGATGAAAAAAATGCGCATTATATATCCTGAAATAAGGGACTATGGTTGAGGCATTATATTTGGATTATAATGTATTATCCAAAGTATATTTGTTTATTATAGCAAGATACAAATTATATCTCAAATCAGGGGCGAGAAACAGTTGCGTATGCTTTTCTTTTGCCTATACTGCGCGGGAAATTTTAAGGCACGAATTATCAGCAGGAAAAATAGATGACCAAAGAAATCAAGAAAGTTGTTCTGGCCTATTCAGGTGGCCTAGACACATCCATTATTCTGAAATGGCTCAGGGATACTTATAACTGTGAAGTTGTGACTTTTACCGCTGATCTGGGTCAGGGTGAGGAGCTTGAGCCGGCCCGCAAAAAAGCGGAAATGTTCGGTGTAAAGGAAATCTATATTGAAGACCTGCGCGAAGAATTTGTCCGTGACTATGTATTCCCCATGTTTCGGGCCAATGCGCTTTACGAAGGGGTTTATCTTTTGGGGACTTCCATCGCCCGTCCCCTGATTGCCAAACGCCAGATTGAAATTGCCCGTTCTGTAGGTGCTGATGCCGTATGCCATGGTGCTACAGGTAAGGGCAATGATCAGGTTCGGTTTGAGTTGGGCTATTATGCCCTTAACCCGGATATCAAGGTCATAGCACCTTGGCGGGAATGGGATCTGAACAGCAGGACGAAACTGATCGATTATGCGGAAAAAAATCAAATTCCCGTAGCCAAGGATAAACGCGGCGAGGCACCATTCTCCGTTGATGCTAATCTACTGCATACCTCAAGTGAGGGTAAGCTCCTGGAAGACCCTTGGGAAGAAAGCCCGGAATATGTCTATAACCGGATTGTTGCTCCAGAAGATGCGCCCGATAAACCCACCTATATCGAAATAGAATTTGAAAAGGGGGATGCGGTTGCCATTGATGGTGAGAAAATGTCTCCGGCTACCATTCTGACCAAGCTTAACGAATTGGGCGGAGCCAACGGCATTGGCCGTCTTGACCTTTTGGAGAACCGTTTTGTCGGCATGAAATCACGGGGCATATATGAAACCCCCGGCGGTACGATCCTGTTGACGGCTCATCGGGGTATTGAAAGCATTACGCTTGACGGTGGGGCCATGCATCTGAAAGATGAATTGATGCCTAAATATGCTGAGTTGATATATAACGGGTTCTGGTTCTCGCCCGAGCGCGAAATGCTGCAAGCCCTTATTGACAAATCACAGGAACATGTAACAGGTACAGTCCGGCTGAAGCTATACAAGGGCGGTGTGCATCTTGTGGGACGTAAGTCACCGGAGTCTCTATATTCTATGGAACATGTGACTTTCGAGGAAGATCAGGTTTATGACCAACGTGATGCGGCGGGCTTTATCAAGCTGAATGCCTTACGTCTGCGATTGTTGAACCAGCGCGGAAAGACAAAAATAAATCCTAGTTACGAATAAATAACTCTTTTAGTTCCAATAATCCTGAAACTAGCAGAAAAATTGTTCGGCTAGCTGTTGTAATAATTATTTAAGCACTTATATTAACACTAATATATTATATAAGGGCAAGATACATGCAACAGGATTCTTTATTAGACTTGGTTATCGGAACAAGGTTAAAGCGGGTATATGAGCTGCTCAGTGTTGATATAGATAAAATCTATAATGATGCTGGTCTGGACTTTCGGGTACGCCATTTTCCGGTAGTTTTTGCCCTTAATGGCCATAAGGAACTCAGCATTTCCCAGCTACAGAAAATATCTGTCTTTACCCATTCTGCGGTATCTCAAACGGTGAAACAGCTTATGGAAAAAGACATTGTGGTGATGAAAGTGGGTGAAGATGCCCGCAGCCGCATTATCCACCTGACGAAAAAGGGTGAAAGTCTTGTTAAAGAACTTTATCCTATATGGCAGGTTATTAATAATATTGTTAAGGAAATACGTACAGAATCTGAGCATGATCTATTGTTAGGGTTAAATGATTTTGAAGCAAAGTTGCAGGAGAAAAGTTTTTATCAGCGTTACGCTAGCCGTAACAGAAATTTGAAAAATCCTGAAATAAATATTGTGCCATTCCATGTGAAATATCGCAAAGATTGGTATGAAATAAACAAACAGTGGGTAGAAGAATTTTTTGAGATGGAGGAAGCGGATAGAAAAAATCTGGAAAATCCGGAGAAATATGTTCTGGCGCAGGGTGGGGAAATTTATTTTGCGGTGCAAGGGAATGAAGTACTTGGTGTGGCGGCTCTAAAATATCAGGGCAATGATGAATTTGAGGTTAGTAAAATGGGCGTACGTCCTGAAGCCCAGGGACTGGGGATCGGTAAGGAACTCCTGAATGTGATTATTGAACGTTATCATGCACGTGGCGGCAAAAGATTGTATCTTGAAACCAGTAGTACGCTTCCAAAAGCCATCTCGCTTTATAAAAAAGCAGGTTTTGTTCATATTGCGGTTAGTGAGGATACGCCCTACGCCAGAGCAGATGTCTGTATGGAATATCATGTGAATTAGGACACATACCCTGATTTGGTTCCAGCATTCGAATATGCTATAATATATAATAACCAAAAGAGGAAACCAGACATGTCACATCATCATAAAATAAATTATATAGAGTTCCCCGCAAAGGATATTGAAGCAACAAAAGCCTTTTTCATGGAGGCTTTTGGCTGGAGTTTTCAAGACTATGGACCTGAATATACTTGTTTTACAGGTCATGGAACGGACGGGGGCTTTTATCAGTCTGATTTAAAATCTTGTGCGTCAGAAGGTGCTGCTCTGATTGTATTATACAGTAATGACCTGATAGCCACAGAAGCTCTGGTTAAGGATGCTGGCGGTCAGATAGTGGTGGATATATTCGAGTTTCCCGGTGGGCGTCGTTTTCACTTTACTGAGCCGAGCGGAAATGAATTGGCCGTCTGGTCAGAATAGTATCCTTGCACTCTTATGATTTTGGACTAAAATCGATTTATGAGTTCAGACTGGAAGCCGATTTGGCAAAATATTAAACAATGGCATGAGGCAGGGCGCAAGCTTGCCCTAGCCACAGTTGTTGATACTTGGGGTTCTTCGCCAAGGCCCACGGGCAGCATGATGATTGTTGATGATCAGGGTGCCATAGAAGGGTCAGTTTCCGGTGGGTGTATCGAAGGGGCTGTCATTCAGGCAGCATCCGAAGTAATGACATCCCGTGAACCCCGAATGATGGAATTCAGTGTCACCAATGATCAGGCTTGGGAAGTAGGGCTTTCCTGTGGTGGGCGGGTCCGGGTTCTGGTTGAAGCCATCACGGAAAAATTACCCTATATGGATCAAATTCTAACTGCTGTGGGGCCGGTAATTTTGACTACGGATTGCAGCACAGGCGAAACGATTTTTGCATTAGGTGATAACAATGCCGGTAAAAGTAAGCTCAGTGAAACTGAAAATGGGGCTATTTTCACGCAAATTCTTGAGCAACCAATAAAATTGATTGTCATCGGTGCAGTTCATATCACACAGGCCATGGTGAAAATTGCCCAAACTCTGGATATTGATATAACGGTTGTTGATCCCCGTACCACATTTGCCAGTGCCGACCGTTTTCCGGGCATTGACCTTTGTACGGATTGGCCGGATGATGCGTTAATGTCACGTGAGATAACCTCTGGTACGGCTATTGTGACCTTAACCCATGATCCAAAGCTGGATGATGCGGCTTTGCTTGTGGCTCTGAAATCCAATTCCTTTTATATCGCGTCTTTGGGCAGCCGAAAAACCCATGCGGCCCGGGTGGAAAGGCTGACGGCACAAGGCATAACAGCAGAACAAATTGCCCGAATTCATGCCCCGGCGGGGCTTGGTATTGGGGCAAAAACACCTGCGGAGATTGCTCTTTCTGTTATGGCTCAGATGATTTCCACCTATCGGAATGGCGACATCTGATGAAATTTGGTGAATTTCCTTTGTCTCAGCTTGTTGGTGCCTACCTGGCTCATTCGGTGCGGCTTCCATCCGGCCTGTTGAAAAAGGGCCATATTCTGACGGATTTTGATCTTGCGAATTTGGCGAAAAATAATATCACAAATGTTATGGCGGCTATTTTGGAGCCGGGGGATGTGACAGAAAATGATGCGGCCAGAAAAATTTCAGAATATATTTCCGGTGATCAGGTTACCTGTGCCGATGCCTTCACCGGGCGCGTTAATCTCTATGCCGCAGAAGACGGGATGATTGTCATAAATGAGAAAGCCGTCAATGCCCTTAATCATATGGATGAAGCGATCACCCTTGCTACCATCACTCAAAATGCCATTGTTCATAAGGGGCAAATGATTGCAACGGTCAAGATCATTCCCTTTGCCGTCAAGGGTGAGTTAATAGAGAAAATAAGTGCAGAAATAGCGGGGAGCCTGATAGCCCTTCATCCTTTCCGTCCGCAAAAAGCAATTATGGTGCAGACTATGCTTGATGGCACCGCAGAAAAGCTGTTTGAAAAAGCAATGAGGGTCATGACCCACAGGCTGGCTGTTTTTGGAGCATCGCTCACTGACGAAATCAGATGCCATCATGAAGAAACAACGCTGGCAGAACAGCTTGCTAATTTAGCAGATGGCGATCAGGATATTACCTTGATTATGGGGGCATCGGCTATTACTGATAGAAATGATGTCATTCCGGCAGCAATCATAAGCGCAGGGGGTGAAATTGTTCAGTATGGTATGCCGGTTGATCCGGGAAATCTGATGCTGTTGGCTAAATTACGGGGCAAGTGGGTGTTGGGTCTGCCGGGATGTTCACGCTCGCCAAAGCTAAACGGTATTGATCTTATTCTGTCCCGAATATCTGCGGGAGTTGACGTGACCGGGCTTGATGTTATGAGCATGGGCGTCGGCGGATTACTTAGTGAATATGCCGGGCGTCCCCAACCACGAGAGCGAAAAAAGAAAATGCCTATGACTAAGAATATTGCCGCCCTTATCCTGGCTGCGGGTCAGTCAAGAAGAATGGGGCAGGAAAATAAACTGTTGTTACCATTTAAGGATGAAACTGTATTGTCCCATGTTCTGGGGCAAATTCAGCAAGCAGGTATTCGTGAAATTTTTGCTGTAACCGGACATCAAAGGCAAGAGGTTGAAGAGGAACTAAGCTGTCATGAAGTCATATTTTTTCATAATGACCTTTATGCTGAGGGTATGAGTACGTCGGTTAAATTGGGTATTGCCTCACTACCGGATAATATTGATGCCGTTCTTATCATTCTGGGTGATATGCCAAATATTTCGGCAGATATCTTGAAACAGATAATGGCGAACTATAATCCGGCTGTGGGCCGATCTATCATTATTCCCAGGCATAATGGAAAACGGGGTAATCCCATATTATGGGACAGTGAATTTTTCGATGAATTTGAAAGACTGGAAGGGGATATGGGAGCAAAGATATTGCTCAATGAATATCCTGAATATATCGAAGAAGTGGACGTTGGCTCGGATGCTATCTTTTTGGATATTGACACATTTGAGGCTTATGAAAGTCTGAATAAAAAATAGAAGGAAACTTATGTTGCGGAAATTTAAATGGTTGTTGGGTTTGATCTTTATCGTGGTAGCGGTTGCTTCATTCACCATATATTTCACGTTCCGGGCAAGCCTTCCCATGTTGGAAGGAAATATTACCTCTGCCTCCGTCGCTCAAAACATCCTTTTGGAAAGGGATAAGAACGGTAATGCTACCCTGACAGCAGAAAACAGGCTTGATCTAGCTTATGCTACCGGATTCATCCATGCACAGGAAAGATTTTTCCAGATAGACCTGACACGACGTATGGCGTCAGGGGAGTTGTCCGAATTATTTGGTCCCATTGCTCTGGAAATGGACAAAAGCAACCGACTACATCGTTTTCGTGCGCGAGCAAGTGAAGCGATCGCGTTCATGTCAGACGATAATAAAGCTCTACTGAAAAAATACGTAGCAGGCATTAATGATGGTCTGAATAACCTGGGTTCCAAGCCTTTTGAATATTGGCTGTTGCAACAGGAACCCCGGCCATGGACAGAAGAGGACAGTTTTTTGGTCATTTATGCCATGTCACTCACGCTTCAATCCGGCACAATTGACGCAGAAAAGCATAAATATTTTCTGGAACAGAGCCTTGACCAGAGACTCGCAAATTTCCTTTTGCCTAGCAGAACAGAATGGGATGCCCCAATTCAGGCTGATGCCGTGCCATGGAAACCGCAGGAAATTCCATCCAGTGATGTATTGCAAAGCCATAAAGGGAAATTAACCTTCTTACAGACGGAAGATAGCCCGATACCCGGTAGCAATAACTGGGCCGTATCAGGGGCTTTGACCAAAACCGGGGCCGCCATGCTATCTAATGACATGCATTTGGGTATCAGTGCGCCGGCGACTTGGTTTCGCTTAAGATTAAAACTTATTGATAACTCGCTCGATATATCAGGCGTTTCCTTGCCCGGTACGCCGCTTATTGTTGCGGGCAGCAATGGTTCGGTGGCTTGGGGTTATACCAATGCCTTTGTTGATACGTCGGACTATATTGAACTGAAGCTAAACCCCGTTTTTGATCAGCAATATATGACCCAGAATGGTTATAAGGACTTTGTAATCCATAGTGAGGAAATCAAGGTAAAAGGATCAGAGCCGGTAACATTGGACATACGTGAAACAATATGGGGTCCAGTATATGATTTTGGTACGGCGGAGAAATTTGCCTTGAAATGGGTGGTTCACCAACCGCAAGCGATCAATATGGGTTTGATCAGGATGGAGCAGGTGAAAACCGTGAAAGGTGCTATGGAAACCGCAGCAAGCAATGGTGTTCCGGCACAAAATGCCATGCTGACGGACCGTGATGGTAATATCGGGTGGGTTCATTTTGGCGTGCTACCAAACCGTAAGTCCGGCAATTATGAACGGCCCGGTGATTGGTCGAATGGAAGTTTGGGGTGGGATGGCTGGCTAAGTTCTGACGATCAGCCAAAAGTTTATAATCCGATACAGAACCGCCTGTGGAGTGCCAATAGCCGGGTCGTATCCGGTGTGGATTTTGCTAAAGTGGGTGATGGCGGGGCCGATATTGGGGCCAGACAGCAGCAAATACGCGATGGCTTGATGCAGTTGGGTGAAGATCTTGTAGAAAAAGATCTTTATGCCATTCAACTTGATAATAGGGCAATATTCTGGGAACGATGGCAGCAGCAGCTTCTGAGTGTTTTGAAAAATTCATCTGATGAGAAATTTACGCCTTTTGTTAAAGAGGTTGATGGGTGGGGTGGCCGTGCCGCGGTGTCCTCCGTTGGTTTTCGGCTGGTGAAGAATTATCGTAAAGCCGTTAATGAGGGTCTGATGGGGTATTTGACGGCACCCTGTGTGGAAAAATTTGCATCATGTGATTATAAAAAAGCAACGCATCTCATGGAAAGCCCTTTATGGCGTTTGGTGGATCAGAAACCGGATGGGTGGTTGCCTGCCGAATTTAATGATGATTGGCAGGCTTTCTTTGAAGGGATGATCCGTGTCGCCTGGGGACCAGTATTGAGCGGTGATATAGCATTGAAGGATTATATTTGGGGCGAGCAGAATAGATCATTCATTCAACATCCATTAAGTAGGTCAGTCCCTTTTCTGAGCCTTTTAACAGATATGCCTGATGTCATGCAGGACGGGGTTCATGAGAAAATGCCCCATATCTCAGGGCATCGATTTGGTCAGTCCGAACGTATTGTCGTCAGCCCCGGGCATGAAGAAGATGGCCTTATGAATATGCCTGCGGGCCAATCCGGCCATCCGCTTTCACCCTATTATGGGGCAGGGCATAATGACTGGTTAGAGGGTAAGATGACACCATTCCTGCCGGGTAAAACAAAATGGTCATTTCATCTGGTTCCTGCGCTTAAGTAGATAGGGCCAGAGGAATAGCCGTGGTGTATTTTACCTTTGTTACCGCAAAGCGGGAATGGATTTCATTTACCATATCCAACTTAAGCAACCGTTTACGCAGGAAGCTCTCATAGGTCTGCATATCTTTTGTAATGACACGAACCATATAGTCCATCGATCCGCTGATGGTGTAACATTCTGTGACCTCTGGGTAGGTACTGATAGTGCTTTCAAAAATTTCCAAAGCCTCTTCCGTATGATTGGATAATTTTATGCTGGCATAAACAACAATATCAAGATTAAGTTTTTTAGGATCAATCAAAGCCACCCGTCGGGTCAGGATTCCCATATCCTCAAGCCTTTTGACACGCCGCCAGCAAGGGGCCGTTGACAGACCCACCCTCTCTGCCAGTTCCGTATTGGTCAGATCACAATTTTTTTGCAGGACGTCCAGTATTTTTTTATCGGTTTCACTGAGATTATCAGGCATATTTTATCTCTATCATGCTTGGAACATATAATTTTATCCCGAATATACCTTAAATCAGCAATATATTCATAAATATTTTTAATGAAATTGAAGCGAATCTTTTTAAAGAGTCGTTTTAATAAAATTTCAATAATAGGGTTTAAAAACACCATTTTGACAATATTTTTGAAATATTATTCCAACGTCAAAAAAACTTCACTGTGTATTTATCCTTCTCATATTTGCGCTAAACCCGCAATTTTATTGCTGTTCTGATCATTCGTTATTTGCAAATATTTTGAAAAATGAGAAATATCCATTTTTCTGTTCGTGGTCAGTTCCGTTGTGTAAAAAAAACTTCTCGACAAAATTAATTTTGGCTACTACCAAGTAACCATACCATTCTGGAAATTCTGACAAGAGTAGTGATATTGATATGATGGATATAAATCAATTTAGGGACCATGAACAGGTTGTATATCTGCATGATAAGGAAACGGGTTTAAAAGCCTTCATTGCTGTTCATGATACAACGCTTGGCCCTTCTGCCGGTGGTTGCCGTATGTGGAAATACGATAATGAGGTTGAAGCTCTGAATGATGTTTTGCGTCTATCCCGGGGTATGAGTTATAAAAATGCTGTGGCAGGCCTTAAGCTTGGCGGTGGCAAGGCCGTTATTATTGGTGATTCAGGAACTGATAAATCCGAAGCCCTTTTCCGCGCTTTTGGCCGCATGGTTGATAGTCTTGGTGGTAAATATATTTCTGCTGAAGATGTGGGCATGACTGTGGAAGATTTGGAACTTATTGCCGAAGAAACCCCTTATGTCGCCGGTCTAAACAAAGGCGCACATGCCAGTGGTGATCCATCTCCCTTTACGGCAACTGGTGTTTTCCTTGGGATTAAGGCTGCTGTCAAACATAAGTTGGGCAAGGACAGTGTTGCGGGCTTAACGATCGCTGTACAGGGTTTGGGACATGTTGGTTATCATGTATGTCGACAACTACATGAAGCAGGGGCAAAGCTTCTGGTATCGGATATTAATCAGGATTCTGTGAACCGCGTTGCATCGGACTTTGGTGCTGAAACGGTTGATCTGGATGATATACTTTTTGTGGATGCCGATGTTCTGTCCCCCTGTGCATTGGGTGCGATTATCAACGATGATACCATTGACCATATCAAGGCCAGCATCATAGCCGGGGCTGCCAATAATCAATTAGCCCGAGATGATCATGGGCAGGCACTTATGGATCGAGGGATACTTTATGCACCTGATTATGTGATCAATGCAGGCGGGATAATTAATATCGCGGCGGAAACGCGTGGTGCCTATGATGTCACTTGGGTCAAGGGCAAGGTCGAAAAGATCTATGATAGTTTGACGGTAATTTTTGAACGGTCCGTATCCGAGAGCCGGCCTACAAATCACATCGCCGATGAACTGGCTAATGAGATTATTCAGGCCGCCAGAAAATCATAAAATCTGTTCAAGAATAGCCCTGAATAGGGGGCTGTTTTTATTGTTCAGTTCCAGAATAATGTCAAAATGGTTAAAGCCAAGCATATCAATATAAGTTGCCACATGTCCGGCCTCTTGCCAAGCGTTCATATAGTCCTGGGTCTGACGCTTGAATTCGGTGGTTTCATTCTCACCATATGAGAAAATGACCGGGCAGGCGTGTTTGGGAATGTGGAAGAGGGGACTTAACTGGCTCGCGTCTTCTTCGCTCATGCCAAGTGGTTTATTAACGCTGGTCAGGGCGAGGGGCCGCAGATCGAATATACCGCTAACCTCACATGCGCCCCTTATGGGGCAATCATCATAACCGTATTTTGGCCAGTCAATGCTTAAAACTTCGGCAACAAGATGTCCACCTGCGGAACTCCCGGAAAGAGTGATATTGTTTTTATCGCCTTGATAATTTTCGATATTATCTAATACCCACATGAATCCCCTTTTCACCTGATCAATTATTTCGAACATATTTGCTTCCGGGGCTAAGCTATAGTCCAGAGCGATGAAGATAATATTATGATTGGTGAAATTGGGGGCAGCAAACGTGCTTTCAGTTTTGGATAATTCCTGCCAATAACCGCCGTGAATAAAGACATGAACGGGGTATGGACCTTCGCCGCCTGGCACAAATATATCCATATGGGATCTTTTTTCGGGTCCATATTTCTGACATTTTGAATTCAGGGTTTCATTTACAGCCTGGCTTTGATCACCATATTTCCGGATATAGACCATTATATCATCAATACAGGAGCTGGGTGTATATTCCCGTTCCAGTTCTTTCTTGCTCATATTGTAATAGTGGTTCATATTCATATTTAATCAATTTTACAGTGTTATTAATTCAACAGCAATAGATGAAAATATATTGAGTAATATGAATGTCTGAACTGTCGCGTAATTTTTTTCTGGACCTTGATCGTTGTGATGAATTGGCATCGTTTCGGGATGAATTTCATCTGCCGGAAGATTTGATTTATTTGGATGGCAATTCGCTTGGAGCGATGCCTTTATCTGCAAAACAACGCGCTATAGACGTTGTCGAGCGGGAATGGGGACAGGACCTTATTACCAGTTGGAATAAGAATAACTGGTTTCATCTGGCCGAAAAATTGGGTGATAAGATTGCCCGGTTGATTGGCGTAGGTCTGGGCGAGGTTATGGCCTGTGATGCCACAGGAATAAATCTTTACAAGCTGTTAGCCATGGCGCTGGATATGCGCCCTGACCGTAAGGTTATTGTGATGGAGGGCAGCAATTTTCCAACAGATAATTACACGGCTCAGGGTTTGATAAAGCATCTGGATCGGGGTCACCAGATACGGTTTGCTGAAAAAGACGACATATTGACTGCCATCACCGATGATGTAGCCGTGGTGTCACTGACACAGGTTCATTATAAGACCGGTCATCTTCTTGATATGGAAGAGATAACCAATAAAGCCCATGAGGTTGGTGCGCTGGTGATCTGGGATTTATGTCATAGTGCGGGGGCGTTAGCGGTTGATTTAAACAACTGTAATGCCGATTTTGCCCTTGGGTGCGGATATAAATATCTCAATGGAGGGCCGGGGGCGCCGGCCTTTATTTTTGTTGCGAGACGTCATCAGGGAAAGGCGATGCAGCCGTTAACGGGTTGGTGGGGCCATGCCGCCCCCTTTGCCTTTGAGAAGGATTATCGGCCAGCGGATAATATTCAGCAAACCTTAACCGGAACCCAGCCTATTCTATCCCTGGCCGTCCTTGAATGTGGGTTAGAAATATTTGAACGGGCGGATATGGCTAAAATTCGTGAAAAATCCATGAACTTATGTGATTACTTCATCGGTCTTGTGGAAGAACATTGTGAAGAATACGGATTATCCCTCGCCACCACACGTCATCGCGAAGAGCGGGGAAGTCAGGTTTCCTTTCAACATGAAAAAGGCTTTGCTATCATGCAGGCTTTGATCGCGAGTAAGGTCGTGGGGGACTTTCGGGCGCCGGATATTATTCGCTTTGGTTTTACCCCATTATATACCCGTTACGTGGATGTCTGGGATGCCGTAATCTGTTTAAAAAATATTATGGAAAATGAACTTTGGCGGAAACCTGAATATAATCAGCTAACCGCCGTGACTTAGGGGTAGTTTTGTGGTGTGCTTAACCGCTGTCATGGCTATAGTGGAATTAATTTCCTGCACGCCTTCAATTTGCGAGAGTTGGTGCCACCATAAATCTTCATATTCCTGAATATCTTTCACAACAATTTTCAGAAGAAAATCAACATTACCCATTAGGGTATAGCATTCCAGAATCTGTGGGATATCCCTAATGATTTCAATGAAGTGAGGTAGTCTGCGGCCATGGGCTGTCATCTTTACCTGAGCAAAGAGAATTATGTCTAGACCGACTTTGTTATGATCGAGAAGGGCGACCCTATCCTTAATTATGCCATCAGTCTGAAGCCGCTGGATCCTGCGCCAGCAAACCGATTTTGAAGAACCAATTTTTTCAGCAATTTCCGCCACTGGCAGCATGGCATCTTCCTGTAACAGATTTAGTATTTTTTTATCTAGCTCATCCATATTGGCACAATATCCCATTATTTAACGATAATTAAAAATTTTGTACCATATATATAGCTATTGTGGGGATAAATGGGAAGAAATTTCAGCGGAATAGTGGTAAAATGTGCGCGAAGGAGAATGAAATGGTTCCAAGTAGCGGTAAAAACCTTAATGTTCCAACCCCCCGTCACAGACCGGGGGAAGAGCCGGAATTTGACGATCTTGATATTCCCAATGCCGGGGCTGCACCGCGACCGGATATTCTTACCGACCCAAAGGAGATGTTCGCCTATGCCAACACGATGATACGTGTGTTGGATATGAAGAACAAGGCCGTTGGGGAATGGAATCCTTGCTTAAGCCCCGATGATTTGCGCAAGGGTCTTACGGATATGATGATAACGCGTATTTACGATGACCGGATGCAGAATATGCAACGGGTCGGTAAAATGTCCTTCTACATGAAATCACGGGGTGAAGAGGCGGTTGCTGTGGCACAGGCCATGGCATTGGACAAAAAGGATATGTTGTTCCCTTCATACCGTCAGCAGGGTCTGTTGATTTCCCGGGGTCGTGATTTGCTAGATATGATGAACCACTGCCTGTCCAATTCCGGCGACAATTGCAAAGGTCGACAACTACCGATTATGTATACTTGGAAAGAGGGAAATTTCTTTTCCATTTCAGGCAATCTTGGTACTCAGTTTTGCCAGGCCGTGGGCTGGGCCGTGGCCTCTGTCTATAAAGGCGAAGATGCCATCGCCTCCACCTGGGTCGGGGAAGGTACAACCGCCGAATCAGATTTTCATCATGGAATGACCTTTGCGGCTGTCTATAACGCGCCTGTCCTCCTCAATGTTGTTAATAATCAATGGGCCATATCCAGTTTTCAGGGTTTTGCCGGTGGCGAACGGGCCACTTTTGCCAGCCGTGGTATTGGTTATGGTATGCCGGGCCTGCGGGTTGACGGAAATGATTTTCTCGCAGTCTATGCCGCGACAAAATGGGCGGCAGAACGCGCACGTTGCGGTGGTGGCCCCACAATGATTGAGCATTTTACTTATCGTGCTGGTGGACATTCTACGAGCGATGATCCCGCTAAATATAGACCGGAAGACGAGCCGGAAGTATGGCCTCTTGGCGATCCTATTGAAAGACTGAAAAATCACTTGATTGAAATCGGTGAATGGTCTGACGAACGCCATGAACAGACCGCAAAAGATATTACTGCCTTGGTCACAAAAAAATACAAAGAGGCCGAATCCTACGGCACCCTGAATTCAGGGGCGCGACCAGAGGTCAGCAGTATGTTTGAAGATGTGTTTAAGGAAATGCCCGATAACCTGCGCCGCCAACGTCAGCAGTTGGGAGTATAGAGATGACTAAAATGAATATGGTACAGGCCATCAATTCGGCACAGGACGTAATGCTGGAGCGGGATAGTTCGGTAGTGGTTTTCGGCGAAGACGTAGGCTATTTTGGCGGGGTTTTTAACTGCACAGAAGGATTGCAGAAAAAATACGGTATCCAGCGCGTTTTCGATACCCCCATTGCCGAAGGTGGTATTATAGCACTTGCCATCGGTATGGGCGTCAATGAAATGCGGCCCGTCACTGAAATTCAGTTTTCGGATTATATCTATCCGGCTTTTGATCAGATCGTGTCAGAAGCCTCTCGTCTGCGTTATCGTTCCGGTGGTGAATATTGGGCGCCCATTACTATCCGAACGCCTTGTGGAGGTGGCATTCGTGGCGGACAGACCCATTCACAGAGTCCAGAGGGTATCTTTACCCATGTGTCGGGTGTCAAGACCGCCATGCCGTCCAACCCCTATGATGCCAAAGGGCTTTTGATCAGTGCTATCGAAGATGACGATCCGACAATATTTTTTGAACCAAAACGGCTTTACAACGGGCCGTTTTTTGGTGACCCCAAGGCGCAGTCGCAATCTTGGGATAGCCATGTAAAAGGCGATGTTCCAGAAGGACATTATACGGTTCCCATTGGTAAAGCGGAAACCGTACGGGCCGGAAGTGATCTGACCATTGTGACTTATGGCACTATGGTTCATGTATCTCTTGCGGCGGCAGAATTGTCTGGACATGATGTGGAGGTTATTGACCTGCGTACGCTTACACCGCTTGATATCGATCATATTGCATCGTCCGTATGCCGTACGGGACGCTGTGTCATCGTTCACGAAGCAACAAAAACCGGCGGGTTCGGAGCTGAAATTCTCTCACAGATTCAGGAAACATGTTTCTGGAAGCTGGAATCTCCCATAGTGCGTGTGGCAGGTTGGGATATTCCTTATCCCCATGCGTTTGAGTGGGAATATTTTCCGGGGCAGGGGCGGGTTCTGGACGCCATTAAAAAAGTTATGGAGGGTTAAATAATGGGACAGTATAATTTCAAACTTCCCGATCTGGGCGAAGGGCTCGTTGAAGCAGAAATAGCAGATATCCACGTAAAAGTGGGTGAGATGGTAACCGAAGACCAGCCTTTGATCGACATGATGACTGACAAGGCCACAGTAGAAATGCCGAGCCCTGTAGACGGAAAAATTCTGTCTATAAGTGGTAATCTCGGTGAAATGATTGCCGTTGGCTCTGTCATGGTGGTCTTAGAGGTAGAGGGCGAGGGAAATGTGGACGGGGAACCGGTTAAAGCGGAAGCGGTTGTGGAAGTTTCTGCTCCCGTAAAAGCTGATGAACCGGTTGCAAAAATTACTCCTGCAACTCCTGTAGCCCCGGTTCTGAGTGGTGCAACAAGTGAAAAACCATTGACGTCTCCTGCTGTAAGACGTCGGGCTCTGGAAGAGGATGTCGACCTTACCCGTGTTTCGGGTAGCGGCCCTGCGGGTCGTATCAGCCATCAGGATTTGGATGATTTTATCGCGGCTGGTGGCCGTGTTGGTCAACCTAGCCATCAGAAACGCACGGCTATTGAAGAAATTCCTGTGATCGGTATTCGTCGTAAGATCGCCGAAAGGATGGAGCTTAGCAAACGTTCTATTCCCCATTATTCTTATGTGGAAGAAGTGGATGTGACAGAGGTTGAGAAATTGCGCCTTTTTCTCAATGATAACCGTACAGAAGATCAGCCGAAATTGTCTATTCTGCCCTTCATCATGATGGCCACATTAAAAGGCATGGAGAAATTTCCTGAATGTAATTCTCATTATGATCCGGCGCACAGCCTGGTTCGGCGTTTCTCGGGCGTTCATCTGGGTATTGCCAGTCAGACGCCAAATGGCCTGATGGTCCCTGTTGTAAGCCACGCAGAAACGCGTGATATATGGGATATGGCGACAGAGATGATGCGCGTGTCCTCTGCGGCCCGTGCGGGCAAGGCCAAGCGGAATGAATTATCTGGCTCCACAGTTACCATAACAAGCCTTGGCAAAATTGGCGGTATCGTGACGACGCCTGTGATCAATTACCCCGAAGTCTGTATCATAGGTGTCAATAAGATCGTACCACGCCCGATGGTGATGGGGGGCACGGATATTAAAATTCGTCAGATGATGAACCTGTCCTCTTCTTTTGATCATCGTGTGGTCGATGGCTATGTTGCTGCCGAACTTATTCAGTTTATCAAAGGGGTTTTAGAACAGCCCGCAACGTTGTTTATGTAGGTGCCGTTATGGAAATGAAATGCAAGCTGTTGGTCATTGGAGCTGGACCGGGTGGATATGTCGCGGCCATTCGTGCAGGGCAATTGGGAATAGATACCATCATTGTTGAGGGTGATCGGGCCGGGGGAACCTGTCTGATCCGGGGATGTATCCCGTCAAAGGCCCTGATCCATGCGGCTGATAAATATCAGCAAATCAATAAGCATACTGGCAAAGGCCATTTGGGTATTTCGCTTAAAACTGAACCTGAACTTGATTTTGCGAAAACGATGACATGGAAAGAAGGCATAGTTGATCGTTTGAACGGTGGCGTTGAGGGCTTGTTGAAAAAAGCCAAGGTCAGGCAGATCAAGGGGTGGGCAACTTTTAAGGATGCCAAAACCTGTGATGTAGAAACTAAAAGTGGTATTGTGACCATCGCGGCAGAACATGTGATCCTTGCCAATGGTTCAAAACCAACAGAATTACCTTTCCTGCCTTTTGGCGGGGATGTTCTGTCTTCCACAGAAGCTCTGACCCTTGAGCAAGTCCCCGAGAAACTTGTCGTGGTTGGTGCGGGCTATATTGGCCTTGAGCTTGGCATAGCCTATAGCAAACTAGGGTCAGAAGTGACCTTCATAGAGGCCGATAGCCGTATCCTTGCCACCTATGATAAGGAACTGACGGCGCCTGTTGCTAAATGGCTTCAGGCAAATGGCATTACGGTTCATCTTGGTGCCAAGGCGTCAGGTTGGAAAGACAATAAACTGTCTTATGCAGACAAAGATGGCGAGGCGCAGACAATAGCCGCTGACAAGCTTCTCGTGACTGTGGGCCGTAAGCCAAATACTGAAGGCTGGGGTCTGGAGAATATGGCTGTTGATATGGATGGACCGTTTGTTAAAATTGATAAATATTGCCGCACAGCCATGAAAAATGTCTGGGCCATTGGCGACATAACGGGCGAGCCCATGCTGGCTCACCGCGCCTCTGCGCAGGGCGAGGTCGTCGCAGAGATCATTGCGGGCAAAAAACGCGAATTCAACCCCAATGCCATTGCCGCCGTATGTTTTACCGATCCTGAAATTATTGCCGTCGGGCAGAGCGGGGCTGAAGCTAAGACCTCTGGCGTTGAGACCATTGTCGGCAAATTTCCCCTAATGGCCAATGGTCGGGCTTTGACAATGGAAGCCGGTGAGGGCGGCGGCTTTGTCCGCATCACGGCGCGGGCCGATAATCATGTGATTGTCGGTATTCACGCGGTTGGCCCTCAAATATCGGAACTTTCCGGTGAATTTGCGCTGGCGATGGAAATGGGTGCTCGTTTGGAGGATATTGCTGATACAATTCATGTCCATCCAACCGTGACTGAAAGCTTTGCAGAGGCTAGTCTTTCGGCTCTTGGGCATGCCATACACATATAAGGCTTGACTTTGTTGCAGAAAGGTTGCAAATACGGCCCGAACGAAATGAATTCCGCTTAGCAGCCGTGGTTTAGTATTGACCACGTTTAGCCTGATGAATAAATTCAAGGCCAAGTGCGATCGCGGAGATGACATTGTACAACAGTACAATAAACAGACGCGAGAGGACTATGCTATGACGCATTTGGATGCGCCATCACCTGACGAGTACGGATTCGAAGCCTTTGGGCTTGCCGAAACAATCTTGAAATCAATAGCTGATGAGGGTTTTACAAGCCCGACACAGATTCAATCTATGGCTATTCCGCCTTTGATGGAAGGTAATGACCTGATCGGTATCGCCCAGACTGGCGGCGGCAAAACGGCGGCTTTTGCATTACCGATGATAAACAGCTTGCTGGCAGATTATCAAAAACCACGGCAGAATATGCCAAAGGTATTGATTTTGGCACCAACCCGCGAACTTGCCATGCAGATAGAACAATGCATCGTAACATTTGCTAAAGGTACCAAGCTTAAAAGCCTTGTCGTTGCTGGTGGCCAGCCTTACCCGCCACAAACCAATAAATTACGTCGTGGTGTTGATATTCTTGTGGCAACACCCGGTCGGCTGATCGACCATATTGGCCGTAAGAATGTCAAATTTTCTGATACCAATATCTTCATTCTGGATGAAGCGGATCGTATGCTTGATATGGGGTTCATTGATGATGTGCGTGACATTGCCGATAGCCTGCCGGAAGAACATCAGACCATTCTGTTTTCCGCCACAATGAACCCAAAAGTTCGTAACCTTACCAAAAATTTACTGAATAATCCGGTTAATGTGGAGATTGCCAAGAAAACAGCGGTTGCTGATACTATTTCACATAAAATTATGAATGTGAGCCGGAAAAACAAAGCTAAATTGCTGTCAGAAATTTTGTCTGGCGATGATGTGGAAAAAACACTTGTCTTTGCCCGCACTAAATTGGGTGCAGATGCCTTGTCCAAGGAACTCTATGAAAATGGTATCCGTTCTGATGCGATTCATGGTGATAAGCGCCAGCGGGTGCGGGAAAAAATCCTGATGAACTTCCGCCGGGGCCGGACCAAGGTTCTTGTGGCTACCGATGTGGCAGCACGAGGTATTGATGTTGATGGTATCAGCCATGTGGTCAATTACGAGCTTCCTATTGAGCCGGAAAATTATATTCACCGTGTGGGCCGCACGGGCCGTGCCGGGGCAAAGGGCATTGCCATATCCTTTTGTGATCCAAGCGACATGCGTTTGCTGATTCCCATTGAAAAGCTGATTAAACAGGCTATTGAGGTGGATGAAGATCACGATTTTCATATTGATGTGACAACGCGCGGTAAGGCAGGCGGCAAAAAAGGTCGTTTCTCGCGGGACCGCAATGGCCGTGGTGGCAAGAGGGAAGACAGAGGTTTCCGCGAAAATCGCTCGAAATCTGACCGCTATAAATCCCGCGACAATGTGAAGGCCGCCAATAGTGATTGGAAAAAAGAAGATCGTGATGATCGCCGCGCGGCACCTAAGAAACAAGTAAAATCCTTTAAAAAAGATAAGCCTTTCAGACAAGATAAACCCGTTCGCAAGGAAGCCAAACGTTATGATCCTTGGACAGCAGAGGCCAAGAAATATACCGATGACCCAGTGCTGGGCAAACTTCTTGGAAAACCACCTAAAATTGACAGCAAAAAAGAAGATAAGTCCGATTTTGTAAAGACGGGTGCGAAGAAAAAACCCTTCAAAAAGAAAGAAGGCGATGCCAAGCCATTTGGCCGTAAGAAGGTTCGCGGTGGTAAGAAAACACTGACCGCTAAACGCCCAGAACGGTCACATAAGCCACAGGGTAAAAATAATGGCGGCAACAAAGCTTTCTCCCCCAAGAGAAAGACATTGCGCCCCACCCGTGCGGCTTAATTTATAATTCTGGAATGGGCAGAGGCTTACCGTTGATGAGTATCTGTCCATTTTTCATATTAAAGTGAGTGGAATAATCTTCGCCGTCCATTTGGATGTAGCCTTGGGTGATAAATGCCTGCAAGGCCCCAGAAGACTGGACATTGACCATTTGATTAAATTGTTCTGCAGGGATGGTTTTTAAATCTACGCCCCCATCTGCCAATTGTTTTTTCAATCCTATTTCGGTGAGGATCACAGCCAAAGCTTTGTTAAATTTGACCTTGGCAATGGCGGCAAGTCTTTCGTTCATGATTATGGGATCAGACAATTGCTTAATATTTTCCAAGCCTTCACCATTAATGGTTACGGTGCCATTACTGTTATAGAATCCTTCGCCCATTAAGAAATTAAAATTATTAATGATCAGTTCCGGTGAGCCTTTAACCAGCTTTTCACCCACCTGGGTGGCAATTAATTCTATGTTAGCCGCTGTTTGTTCCGGCGTTGGTATTTCACCATTCTGGGGCTGGTAAATTTCATTTATGGATTTTACGTAATAGGTAATAGCATCAAGATTAAGATGGTTCAGGCTGAAGCTTAACTGAAATTCATCCAACTCGATCTCATCTGTTGTGATTTTATCCATATTGAGCATGAAATTTAACTTAAGTGCGTCATCACTTTCCTTGCTCAAGTCATAATCACTGGTGATATTATAAACAGAGAAATCAAAGTTTTTAGGATCAGAATCTTTAAAGGATTTCAGCGCAATTGTGAAATTCTCCATGGAAGTCGTGCCATTTCCGGTCCAGAGAAAATCATTAATTTTGTTACCATTGGAATGAATATCCATTTCATTAAAGACCATATTGCCTTCTTCGAATTCCATGGCCAGCTTATTCAAGTGGCCCTCTACCATGTATGTGTCAAAGGCCGCATTAATAGTACCCTGCATATCAATGCCGGCGGAATCAAAGACCATTTTTGTGCCAACAATATCAGAATAATCTACTTTAAAGGGCGGGCTGGTTACTTTTATGCTTGTTGTTCCCCCATAAGAAACAGAAACAAATGTAGTTGCCAGACTATCTATATTGGCCTTTGCCATAAAGTCTCTATAGGCCTGATGATCAATTTCTTGTATTTCCCCAGATAGGGTAAGTAGGACAAAGTTAATACCATTCTGGAAAGTAACAGGACCATGGGTTACGGTAACATCAAGGGTAACGCCTTTATTCAATAATTCAAAAAAGGCTGGATCTAAATCCTCTGAATTTTTCATAATATTCAGGGTATGTTCGTCAAAACCATAAGAAATGATCACATGGGAAGAAAACCAGCCTTGATCATAGTCGCGTATTTCAAGCGTATACCCGGGCATTTGAGATATATGGGCTGCCTGTTTTTCAATATTTTCTTTCGCCATGTTACCCACAAAATAGGGTGCAATAGCAATGATTAGAATAATTATAAGGATAAGGGTTAAGGGTTTTTTGTTTTTCACGGACATTCCCCAATTTTTGTGTTTAACTAATTGCTATACTATAAACTAATCTTCAAGCCAGTCACTTGATAATTTTGAGTTCACTCTTAAATTAAGGTCTTATATAAAAATACATTCAGGGAAATATAACATGTATGATTATGATTTTTTTGTCATTGGTGCGGGCTCTGGCGGGGTACGGGCCAGCCGTATGGCATCAACTTATGGTGCCAAGGTTGGCATATGTGAGGACTATCGAGTAGGGGGTACTTGTGTTATCCGGGGTTGTGTGCCAAAGAAACTATTTGTCTATGCCTCTGAATATTCATCACATTTCAGCGATTCAAAAGGCTTTGGCTGGTCTGGCGGGGAACAGAAATTTGACTGGCCCGCATTAATCGCAGCCAAGGACAAGGAAATTGACCGCCTGAACGGGCTTTATAAACAGACTTTGGATAATCACAATGTAGATACTATTCAGGCCCGTGGAAAACTTTTAGACGCGCACACAATTGAATTGTCATCAGCCGAAGGCACCCGTTCCGTTACAGCTGATAAAATCCTGATTGCTACCGGTGGCTGGCCGCAAATGCCGGATATTCCGGGTATTGAGCATGCCATAACCTCTAATGAGGCCTTTCATCTGGAAAAATTACCAAAGAAAATGGCCATTGTCGGCGGCGGCTATATCGCCGTTGAATTTGCCGGAATATTTAATGGCATGGGCGTTGATATGCATCTTCTGTATCGTGGCGTCCAGATATTACGCGGCTTTGATCTTGAGATTGCTGGAAAACTGAACGAGGAAATGGGTAAAAAGGGCGTTGATGTCCGGGTACATACTAATGTAACTGAAATTACCAAAACCGCAGATGGGTTGGACCTTAACCTGACAGATGGCTCAACACTTACTGTTGATGCGGTGATGTATGCTACGGGTCGGGTTCCCAATTCAAAAAATATGGGTTTGGAAAACCTTGGTGTGGAAATGGAAAGTAACGGTGCCATTATCGTTGATGAGAATTTCAAAACATCGGTTGATAATATCTTTGCCGTGGGTGATGTGACGGGCAAAATTCAACTTACTCCTGTTGCCATCAGGGAAGGGGCCGCATTGGCCGCAGCACAGTTTAACGATACCCCGACGCTGGTGAATTATGATAATATTCCCACCGCCGTATTCTCGCAGCCTTCCATCGGAACCATTGGTTTGTCAGAAGAGCAAGCCGTGGAAAAATTTGACGATGATGTAACGGTATTCAGGTCAGAATATAGGTCCATGAAATTTACTCTCAGCGGACGACCAGAAAGATCCCTCATGAAGATGATAGTACAGAAATCCACTGACATCGTGATCGGTGTTCATATGATAGGGCCGGATTCAGCAGAGATTGCGCAAGGCATAGCTATTGCCATGAAATGTGGGGCTACAAAGGCACAGTTTGATGCCACTGTCGCACTACATCCTTCATCGGCAGAAGAATTTGTCTTAATGAAATAATATTTTATTGAAATTAATTATTTTAGAAGAAAATGCCTCACTGTCGTTGTTTTCGCTGGTGTTGCAGTGTGAAGAGTCTTATATGATGCCATGGGTATGATAACGAACGGATAGAATTATGAGTAAGAACTGGACACCTGATAGTTGGAGATCAAAACCAATTCGGCAGGTACCAGAGTATGCTGACCAAGCAGAGCTGGAAAAAGTAGAAGCAGAACTGAACATATGCCCGCCATTGGTTTTTGCCGGTGAGGCCAGGCGTTTGACGGCCCAACTGGGTGATGTGGCAGAAGGTAAAGCCTTTTTACTACAGGGCGGCGATTGTGCAGAAAGCTTTGGCGAATTTCATCCTGATAATATTCGCGATACCTTCCGGGTGTTGCTTCAAATGTCTGTAGCCATGACCTTTGCTGCGGCCTGTCCCGTGATCAAGGTTGGTCGTATGGCTGGCCAGTTTGCAAAACCCCGTAGTGGCGCGTTTGAAACGGTTGATGGGGTAGAATTGCCCAGTTACCGGGGTGATATCATTAATGGGCTAGAATTTACGGCGGAATCACGTATTCCGGACCCAAAACGTATGCTCAAGGCATACAGTCAGTCGGCCTCTACTTTAAATCTTCTACGGGCCTTTGCACAGGGGGGATATGCCAATCTGCATAAAGTTCATCAATGGAATCTGGAATTTGTAAAAAATAATCCGGCATCTGAACAATATACTGATATGGCCAATCGCATTGACGAGGCCCTTGGGTTTATGCGGGCTTGTGGTGTGGATGCGGATGCCCGTGAATTAAGCGGCACAGATTTTTATACCTCCCATGAAGCACTTTTACTGTGGTACGAGCAGGCATTGACCCGTGTGGATAGCACGACGGGAAAATGGTATGATACATCGGGTCATATGTTATGGGTTGGTGATCGTACCCGTATTTTGGATGAAGCCCATATTGAGTTTTTATCCGGCATTGGTAATCCCTTGGGTCTGAAAGTTGGACCAACCACGGATTTGGATGACTTGATTCGCATTCTGGACAGGTTAAACCCGCAAAATGAAGCCGGCCGGATCACTTTAATCTGTCGTATGGGTGCTGATTTATTGGAAGATAAACTACCCCCTGTCATCCGCCGTATTGTGGAAGAAGGCTGCCAGGTTGTCTGGTCATCTGATCCCATGCACGGCAATACCATAAAATCCTCAACCGGTTTTAAAACCCGACCTTTTGAGCAGGTTCTGGCTGAAATCCGCCGTTTTTTCCGGGTACATCGTGCGCAGGGAACTTATGCCGGTGGGGTGCATTTTGAAATGACCGGACAGAATGTTACGGAATGTACGGGTGGTGCTGAAGCCATCACTGATGAGAAGCTTGCCGATCGTTACCGGACATTTTGTGACCCACGGCTTAACGCTGGTCAGTCGCTTGAGCTTGCCTTTTTGATTGCAGAAAGTTTAAAAGAAGAACGTCAGGCTCTCGCAAAACAGGCGCAAACTGAAACCGCCCAAGTGTAATTTTGTTGGCCTGATCTTTTTTAATAAAAGAGATTTGGGACTATGGATCAGTTGAAAATCGCCCTGGTGAGCCTTAACCCGACCGTTGGGGACCTGTCAGGAAATTATGACAAGATACTCGCAGCCCGTGAAATCGCGCGCAGTGACGGGACTGATCTGATTGTTTATAGCGAACTTTGCCTGATTGGTTATCCTCCCGAAGATATTGTTCTGAAAGGTGCTTTTCAGATGGCGGCTATGGACAAGGTTACTCAATTGGCGGCAGTTACCGCTGATGGTGGTCCAGCTCTGCTTATTGGTTCCTGCTGGCGGGAGGGTGGCTTGCTCTATAATTCGGCCATTCTTCTGGATCAAGGGAAGATTGCCGCTATACACCACAAGGCTGACCTGCCCAATTATGGTGTCTTTGACGAAAAACGGGTTTTTGCAGCGGGTCCGAAACCGAAAGCCTTATCATTTCGCGGTGTGAAACTTGGTGTAATGATTTGCGAGGATATGTGGAAGCCGGAAATATCTGAAACCCTGACCATTGATGGCGCAGAAATGATGATAGCTCTTAATGGTTCTCCTTATGAACAGGATAAGCATAATGAACGCGAGATGTTGGCACAGGAACGGGTATTTGAAAATGCGCGCCCGTTGATCTATGTGAACCAAGTTGGTGGACAGGATGAATTAGCCTTTGATGGTGGGGCTTTTGTCCTAAATAAGAATGGCGTGCTTGCTGTTCGTTCGGTGAGCTGGCAGGAAAGCAATATGGTAACGAGCTGGCACAAGGAAATTGGCTCATGGACATGTGAGGCAGGTGAAGTTCTACCTGTTCCTGATGGTTACGCGGCCATATATCAGGCAATGGTGACCGGGCTTCGGGATTATGTTGGTAAAAATCACTTTCCCGGTGTGGTACTTGGCATGTCGGGGGGAATAGACAGTGCCATCAGTGCTGTCGTAGCCGTGGATGCCCTGGGGGCGGAAAATGTTCACCTTGTTATGATGCCGTCAAAATATACCAGTGAGGAAAGTCTGTTGGATGCGGCGCTTTGTGCCGACTGGATCGGGGCGCGAATTGACAATATTCCTATTGAACCAGCGGTGCAGGCTTATGATGAAATGCTAGCCGGGCAATTCGCGGGGACAGAGCAAGATACAACTGAAGAAAATCTACAATCCCGAATCCGTGGTGTAATGCTTATGGCAATCAGCAATAAATTTGGCTATATGTTGCTGACCACTGGAAACAAGTCGGAAATGTCTGTGGGTTATGCCACGCTTTATGGTGATATGTGCGGCGGCTATTCGGTCATAAAAGACCTGTATAAAACTGATGTATTTGCCATTAGTGAATGGCGCAACGAAAATCATCCATTGGGCGTGTTAGGGCCAAAGGGTCAGATTATGCCTGATAATATCATCACAAAACCGCCCACAGCGGAACTGAAACCAGATCAGAAAGACGAAGATAGTCTACCGCCTTATGAAGTGCTGGATGATATTCTGGAATGTCTGATTGAGCACGAAATGACCGTGGATGACATTGTGGCAAAGGGACATGCAAGGGAGACTGTTGCGCGCATTGAACATCTGCTATATATCGCGGAGTATAAAAGACGTCAGGCCCCACCCGGTGTAAAATTAACCCGCCGGAATTTTGGTCGTGACCGTCGTTACCCGATTACCAATGGTTTTCGTAATGCAAGATTATAGATGAGAATATTTTAGATGACTAAAGTTGTAAAAGTCCGTTTCGCCCCAAGTCCAACTGGCCTGCTTCATGTGGGCAATATCCGTACAGCCCTTGTGAACTGGTTATTTTGCCGTCAACAGGGGGGAAGTTTTCTGCTACGGCTTGATGATACGGATGAGGTCCGCTCAACACAGGCCTTCGCAGAGGCCATTGAACGTGATCTCACATGGCTAGGGCTTGATTGGGATGCTACAGCTCGGCAATCGGACCGTATTGAAAGATATAATGAAACCGTTGAAAAACTAAAAGCCGATGACCGTCTGTACCCCTGTTACGAGACAGGACAGGAACTTGAATTAAAACGCAAAATTCAGTTGGGTCAGGGCAAACCGCCTATTTACGATCGGGCTGGCTTGAATCTTACGGATGCAGAAGTTACGGCCTTTGAGAAGGAAGGCCGCAAACCACATTGGCGTTTCAAGCTTGACCTGCCAGCGCGGGTGGACTGGACTGATCTGGTCAAGGGCCACTTGAGCTTTGATCTTGCCGCACTCAGCGATCCGATACTGATCCGTGAAGACGGTAGTTTTCTTTATACTCTGCCATCGGTTGTTGATGATATCGACTTTGGCATTACCCATATAATGCGTGGTGAGGACCATGCTACCAATAGCGCGGTGCAAACCCAGCTTTTTGAAGCTTTGGGGGCGCAAGCCCCTGAATATGCCCATTTCTCCCTACTGACAGGGGCAGGTGGTGAAGGGCTGTCAAAACGACTTGGTACCGCCAGTATTCAGTCTTACCGGGATGAAGATGGCCTAGAAGCTATGAGTATTAATAGTCTTTTGGCGCGTCTTGGCTCATCTGATGCCATTGAACCCGTGTTATCGCTTAAGCCATTGGTTGATGGTTTTGATTTTGCAAAATACAGCCGCTCTACGGCAAAATTTGACCCCAAGGATCTTGAGATACTGAATGCGAAAATTCTTCATCAAACGGACTATTCTACGGTATCAAATCGTATGGATGGAGTGGAAGAAGCCCTGTGGAATATATGTCGTGGGAACATAAATAAACTTAGCGATATTAATGATTTGAATTTAATAGTTAAAGGACCACTGGAGCCTGTTGTTGAAGATCAGGACTTCGCAAATCAGGCGGCAACCCTTCTCCCTGATGCGCCGTGGGATGAGACAACATGGAAAACCTGGACCAGTGCCGTCAAGGAAACGACGGGTGCCAAGGGTCGAGCATTATTCATGCCACTGCGACAGGCCATAACGGGTATGGATCACGGACCGGAAATGGGCTTGCTATTACCCTTGATTGATCCGGACATTGTCAAAGCACGCTTGCAGGGTAAATCAGCATGAGCCTCAAGCTATATAATACCCTGAACAAGAGGAAAGAAGATTTTAAACCCATCAACCCGGATCATGTGACGCTCTATGTCTGTGGTCCGACGGTCTATAATTATGCCCATGTGGGCAATGCCCGGCCGGTAGTGGTGTTTGACTTGCTGGTTCGGCTGTTACGTCATGATTACAAAAAAGTTACTTATGCCCGCAACATCACTGATATTGATGACAAAATTATTGAAGCGGCACAGGAAAGTGGCGATGCTATAGCGGATATCACTGAAAAATACGCCGGAATTTATGAAGCGGATATGGCAGCCCTGAATGCCGGACCACCGGATTTAACACCCAAGGCTACCGACTATATTGCTCAGATGATTGGTATGACAGCTGCCTTGATAGAAAAAGGCCATGCCTACGAGAAAGACGGTCATGTGATGTTCTCCGTGCTGAGCATGTCAAATTACGGCGAATTGTCAGGCCGCAAGCTTGAAGATATGATCGCAGGAGCCAGGGTTGACGTGGCCTCTTATAAAAATGATGCGGCGGACTTTATTTTATGGAAGCCATCGAACGACGATCAACCGGGTTGGGACAGCCCGTGGGGCCGGGGTCGTCCGGGCTGGCATCTGGAATGCAGCTGCATGATCGAGGATAACTTTGGCAAAACCATTGATATTCATGGCGGCGGACTTGACCTGATTTTCCCCCACCACGAAAATGAAATCGCCCAAAGCCGTTGTGCTCACGAAGGTGCGCCACTGGCCAATTACTGGATGCATAACGGTTACCTGACTGTTGACGGCGAAAAAATGTCTAAATCTCTGGGCAATTTCGTAACGGTTCATGATTTGCTGGAAGAATTCCCCGGCAAGGGTGAAGCGATCCGTATGTGTCTCCTGTCGGCACATTACCGCCAACCCGTAGATTTCAGCCGTGACGGCATCAAACAGGCCCAACGTCAATTAGACCGATGGTATCGCCTGACGGACGGTGTGGAGGCAGGAGAAGTGCCGGAGACTATACTTGTGGCATTAAGGGATGATTTGAATACGCCGAAAGCTATTGCGGAACTGAATGCATTAGCGAAAAAAGCGGTTAATGATGATGCTGCGAAAAAGCAATTGAAGGCTGCAGCTAATCTGTTTGGGGTATTGGAAAAAGAAAAAAGGGAGTGGTTTGATGCTACGGTTGATGAAAATGCTATTTCGGAAAATGAAATTGAAAAATTAATCGTAGAACGTGCAGAAGCCAAGATGAATAAAGACTTTTCCCGGTCGGATGAAATAAGAAACCAGCTTTCCGAACAGGGTATATCATTGCTTGATGGGCCGGATGGCACCACTTGGGAAAAAAGGTAATATTCACATACCTTAACAGTCATTCCTGCGAAGTCCGTCGAATCCAGTCAAGAGAACAATGACTTTTAAGAAGGCTTCTTTATTTTACTAGATTCCTGTTTTCGCAGGAATGACGGTTGAGAAGTGATTTAAAACATATCCTCGTAAACACCCGCCTTATAATCCGCATATGAAATGATTTCGCCATTTTTCTGAAAATCCGGCAGAGACATTTTCACGAACAAGGGTGCAATATCGTGCGGTGTGTCCAAGGTTTCCGGATCTTCACCGGGCATGGCCGCAGAACGCATGGCTGTACGGATGGGACCGGGGTTGATGATGTTGGCTTTGACATTCGTGTTATTAGCTATTTCATTAGCATAGGTTTTAACCATGCAGTTCACAGCTGCTTTGGTGGTGGCATAGCCGCCCCAATAGGCCCGACAGGTCTCGGCAACCGTAGAGGTGACAAAGATGGCCCGTCCGGTATCGGATGCTTTCAAAAGCGGATCAAAGGAACGTATCAGCCGATAATTAGCCGTCACATTGACCGCCATAAGCTTATCCCAGTCTTTGGGTGGAATATGTCCGAGGGGGCTGATGGGACCTAAAATGCCGGCATTGCCGATCAGAATGTCAAGTTTCCCCCATTTTTCTGCCACATGTCCGCCAAGCCGGTCTATGCCGTCATAATCCATCAGGTCAAGGGGGACTAGCGTGGATTCAGCCCCCAGTTCCTGAACCGCATCATCCATTTCTTCCAAAGCGCCGGTAGTGCGACCTAGCATAATGATATGGGCACCTTCGCGGGCCAGAGCCAATGTTACACCGGCACCAATGCCACGGGTTGCTCCGGTAACCAGAGCAATTTTGCCTTCAAGTTTTTTTGTCATGATTTTGCCCGGATTTCATTAAGAAATGAAATTTGCGCGGGTGTTTCATCCTGTTCCACATCAGTGAGACTGGTTGGATATTCGCCAGTGAAGCAGGCATCGCAATATTGCGGACCGTTCTGGTCCCTATCAGTTTCACTTACCGCACGGTAAAGGCCATCTATGGAAACAAAATCAAGACTGTCTGCGCCGATATATTTTGTCATTTCCTCTATGGACATTCTTGACGCCAGAAGCTTGTCTTTTTCCGGGGTATCCACACCGTAATAACAGGGCCCGGTGGTTGGTGGGCTGGCAATGCGCATATGAACTTCCTTGGCCCCTGCCTGTCGTACCATATCAACTATTTTAGTGGATGTTGTGCCGCGAACGATGCTGTCATCAACCAGAACAACAATCTTGCCTTCCAGCTCACCACGGTTGGCATTATGTTTTAGCTTAACCCCAAGGTGACGGATTTGATCAGACGGCTCAATGAAAGTGCGGCCCACATAATGATTGCGGATAATACCCAGTTCAAAGGGAATGCCTGCTTCCTGTGCATAGCCAATGGCCGCTGGCGTGCCGGAATCCGGCACGGGGACCACAAGATCAGCATTGATTTTAGATTCCTTGGCCAGTTCCTTACCGATATTTTTGCGTACTTTGTAAATACTTTGCCCACCTGTAAGGCTGTCTGGACGCGAGAAATATACATGCTCAAAAATACAAGGCCGGGCTTTTAGTACTGGAAAAGGTTTCATGGAATGAATACCGTTTTCATCAATAGTGACCAATTCACCCGGTTCCACGTCCCGAATATATTGTGCGCCGATAATATCGAGCGCACAGGTCTCGGATGCAAAAATATAGCTACTGTCGGAAAGCTTACCCAATACCAGGGGGCGAACACCAAGGGGGTCACGGGCCCCGATCAGGCTGTCCTTGCTAAGGGCGACGATTGCAAAGGCACCTTCGACCCGGCGCAGGGCATCAATGAAGCGATCCTTCAGTGTAAGATAGGTACTTGTCGCCACCAGATGAATGATCACTTCTGAATCTGACGTGGACTGGAATATGGAGCCTTTACTGACCAGCAACTGCCTTAATGTCAGAGCGTTGGTCAGATTGCCATTATGCGCAACCGCAAAGCCACCCGTGGACAGGTCGGCAAACAGGGGCTGAATATTACGTAATCCGGCCCCGCCGGCTGTGGAATATCTTACATGACCGATGGCACAATCACCGGGAAGTGATTCGATTACCGGCTGTGAATTGAAATTATCAGATACATGACCCAAAGATTTATGGGAGTGGAATTGAGCCTCGTCGCAGGAAACAACGCCTGCGGCTTCTTGTCCGCGATGCTGTAACGCGTGAAGACCAAGTACTGTATGAGCAGCAGATTCAGCGTGATTGCAGATGCCAAAAACCCCACACTCATCATGAAATTTGTCTTCTTCAAATAGATTTGGGACAAATGGTTTCAAGGTCAACGGGGCGTGATTTCGATCTGTCATATGTAACTCATCAAAATGGTATTTGGTCGCCTTATATTGCCTATTTCAGCATAAGGAAACCTTTTTTTAGTCATTTGATAGTTTCTCGAACAATCTATCCATTTCCTCTTGGTTTTCTTTTTTGTATTTTTCCTGGCTGTTATCAGCTTTATCGCTTGTGGGAAAAGAGGGAATCATCTTTTTCATGCGTTCGAGCGCCTCAAGGTCTTTGCGTTTTTCCTGTAAATCCAATTCATCAAAATAGGGGTTCATGGCGGAAATCATACTGGCCCCATATTGAATCAAGGGTCTGGATTTGGCTTCCTGAAACCAATCAGGTTGATTGTTCTCTGATATGAAGGGGGTGGTGAGCATATAGATGGCGCTGATGACAAACATGCCGGTGAACAGGCCAAACAGCAACCCCATGGCACTGTCCAAAGACCCAATGTTGCTGTTTTTGACCATCCTGCCGATCATTCCTGCTACCACTTTCAGTACCAGAAGGCTCAGGGCAAACATAACAGCATAGGTCATGACATAGGCCATTATCTCTGGCTGAACCATTTCATAGACATGAGGAACGACCAGAGGAGAAAAAAAGCTAGTGGTCATGAAGGCTCCGCCCCAAGCGGCAAGTGTCAGGGCGGCAGCGGTAAACCCCCGGACATATGATGCAATGCCGAATATGATCATAATGACCACTACTGTTGCATCCAGCGGATTGATTGAAAAACCTTGAGCTACTTCATTCATCAATGAAAATCCTGTTTATTGTAACGCATCTTGGGCCACAAGATCGACTAATTTTGTTATCTGGTCAAGTTCCATGAGTTTCAGACCCTTGCCTTTATGTTTGATATTTGACGGCATATAGGCCTGAACAAAGCCCAGTTTTGACGATTCCTTTAAGCGAGCCTCGGCTTGGCTGACGGGTCTGATTTCACCGGACAGGCTAATCTCACCAAATAAAATTGTCTCTTCCGGTATTGGACGATCTGAAAGTGACGATATTAAGGCCGCCGCCACCGCCATGTCTGCCGCAGGCTCCGTTATGCGCAAACCTCCGGCCACATTCAGGTAAATATCATAAGCCCCAAGACCGAGGCCACAGCGGGCATCAAGCACGGCAATGATCATGGCTAGGCGGCCATTATCCCACCCAACCACGGCCCTGCGCGGTTGCCCAAGTGAGGAGGGGGCGACAAGCGCCTGTATCTCCACCAGCATGGGTCGTGACCCTTCCATTCCGGCAAATATAGCAGAGCCGCTGATATCACCTGACCTGTTGCCGATAAACAGGGCGGAGGGGTTTGAGACTTCTTGAAGGCCAAGATCGCTCATTTCAAAGACGCCAATTTCATCGGTGCCGCCAAAACGGTTTTTTACTGCACGCAGAATTCGGAACTGATGGCCTCGGTCGCCTTCAAAATAAAGCACCGTATCGACCATATGCTCAAGCACACGCGGGCCGGCAATCTGACCATCCTTGGTCACATGGCCCACCAGAAAGATACAGACATTCTTGCGCTTGGCGTAACGGATTAATTCCTGGGCGCAGGTTCTTACCTGTGTCACTGTGCCCGGCGCACTGCTCACCGTATCGGCATACATGGTTTGAATACTGTCAATAACCACCACCTGAAGATCGGCTTCCTTGTCCAGTGTGGTTAGAATATCGCGCAGGTTGGTCTCGGCACCCAGCTTAACCGGGCTTTGATTTAGCCCTAGCCGCTTGGCTCGCATGCGCACCTGTGAGATGGATTCTTCGCCAGAAATATAAATAGTCTTGATATTATTTGTTGCCAGCTTGCCTACGGCTTGCAAGAGGATTGTGGATTTGCCGATTCCGGGGTCACCGCCGATCAAAATGGCGGAACCGGGAACCAGTCCGCCGCCACATGCGCGGTCAAATTCATGAATTCCGGAAATTAACCTCGGTGGCGGGGCATCTTCACCTTCCAGATCACTTAAGGTTATGACGCGGCCTTTGGTTTTGTTGGGGGATGCCTTGCCCAGTCCCGCCGGATGGCGAATGTCCTGTTCTTCAACAATGCTGTTCCATTCATTGCAGGCCTCGCACTGTCCGGACCATTTGGAAGCTGTTGACCCGCAGGATTGACAGACAAATATTTTTCGGGGGTTTGCCATACTTTAAGCCTTCAGAACCTCCATCTGGATTGGCCCTTCAGCTTTGCCGTGGATGAATTGTTCCACATAGGGGTTGCCACTATTGTCTATGTCACTGCGCGGTCCGGTCCAGATGATGTTGCCGTGATAGATCATGGCGACTTTATCGGCTATTTTACGCACACTGGACATGTCATGGGTGATGGTTAGGGCAGTGACCCCCATCTCTTTTACCCGCTCGATTATCAATTCATTGATTACATCAGCCATGATCGGGTCAAGGCCCGTTGTCGGTTCATCAAAAAAGATAATTTCAGGTTTATTGGCAATGGCGCGGGCCAGTCCCACACGCTTTTGCATGCCACCGGACAATTCAGCTGGACTTAACAGGGCAACGTCGGGGCTAAGACCCACACTGCGCAGATTTTCAATGGCAATTTCTTTGGCATCGGCACGGTTTACTTTGCGTTCCGCCAGCAAGCCAAAGGCAATATTCTCCCAGACCGGTAGGCTATCAAACAAGGCTGCCCCTTGAAACAGCATGCCGAATTTCCGTTGCAGTCTTTTGCGGTCTCTACCCCGTAAACTTACGGTTTCTTCCCCGTCGACCTTAATGCTGCCGCTTTCGGGATGAAGCAGACCCAAAATACATTTTAAGGTGACAGATTTACCAGAACCGGAACCGCCGATAATCACCATGGATTCACCGGGCATTACGTCAAGATCGACGCTATCAAGAACCACTTTCGGGCCAAATTGTTTATGCAAGCCTTTCAGGCTAATTTTTGGCGTATCAGTCATGATGCGAAAAATATCTCCGTTACCATATAATTTGTTAATAGAATAAGCATGCAGGCGGAAACCACCGCATTTGTGGTGGAAACACCCACGCCTTGTGCGCCGCCTCTGCTGTAAAAGCCGTGATAACAGCCCATAAGCGAGATAAAGAAGCCGAAAACAGCCGCTTTGGTCAGGCTGGCATAGACATCCATTGCCTCCAGAAAATCCATGGTCAAGGTCATGTAATTACCTGAATTAAAACCAAGCTTTCCTGTGGCAATCAAATACCCGCCCATAACCCCGACGCTGTCAGCAACAACCACGAGCATGAAAGGCATCATCAATGTGGTGGCGATGATACGCGGTGCGATCAGATATTTAAAAGGATCAGTGGACAGTGTGACCATGGCATCGATTTGTTCTGTAACCCGCATGGTGCCAAGTTCTGCTGCCATAGAAGCACTAACCCGTCCAGCGACAATCAATCCACACAATACAGGCCCTAGTTCCCGGACAATGCCGATAACGACAATGCTGGGCAATGCGCTTTCCGCATTAAAGCGAGAGCCACCCTCAAATATATTGAGTGCCAGAGCGGCACCGGTAAATAAAGACGTAAGTCCAACCACCGGTAGGGAATAATAACCAATGGTCATCATTTGCTTCAGGAGTGATCGGAAATAAAACGGTGGTGTAAACATGTGGGATACGGCAGTGGATGCAAAAATTCCCAAACGACCCGCAGCTTGCAGAAAGCTGAATACAACCCGTCCGATGACGGCAAGAAAATTCATTTATACACCTAATTTTTTAATTATAAATTCGTTGATATCGTTCCCTGACCCCGGTCAGGATTTCATATTGGCTTAGGGTAGAGACTTCCGACGCCATTTCAAGCGTTATATGCGCCCCGAGAAGTTCCACATCACCTCCTGTCTTAATTTTAATATCTGTCACGTCAACGGCGATCATATCCATGGACACTCGGCCAACGATGGCAAGCTTTGTTTTGTCGGCATAGGCAAACCCACAATTATTGAACATTTGCAAGTAGCCATCGGCATAGCCAATATTTATGGTCGCAATATGACAAGTTTTACTGGCCGTCCATGTGGCACCATACCCCACCGATTGACCCGGCTCAAGGGTCCGGATTTGCAATATCTTGCCGGTAATCTGGAAAGCTGCCCTGATATTTTCCGGCATGACCCCGTTAGAAGGATTGCCACCAAACAACAACAGGCCGGGGCGAACCATATCAAAATGATAATCCGGCCCAAGTAAAATACCGCCGGAATTAGCAAGGCTTGCTGGGGTGCCGGGAAAATGCCGGGTAATGGTTGTGAAATCCGCCAATTGTTGCGCGTTCATAGGGTTTGTTCGGTCATCAGAACAGGCAAGGTGACTCATGATAAGCGAAATATCAAGCCTTTCCCTCATACTAGTATCATTAATGAATAGTTTGGTTTCCTTTGGACTTAACCCCAATCGGTTTATCCCGGTATCAAAATGAATGGCACAGGGTGGGCGGGCAGTTGAGGGAATTTCGGCCCAAAGTCTGATTTGATCCAGATCATTCAATACGGGTCTGATATTGTGACGAATAAAATAATCAATATGGTTTGGAAAAATACCGTTCAATACATAAATAATAGCATCAGGGGTAAAGCTACGTAATTTTATCGCCTCTGCAAGATTTGCCACAAAGAAATTTTTGCATCCGGCCTTATGGAACAAGGTTGGGGCCACTTGTTCAATGCCCATGCCATACGCATCAGCCTTGACCATGGCAGCACATTCGACCCCGCCGGCAAGGTGATTACAATTTTGGTAATTTTCAACGATGGCCTTAAGGTCAATGGTCAGGGTTGCCTGAGAATCGGGCGGAAAATCACTTTTATTCATCAGTTATTTTGCTTCGGTAGATAGTCATCTGATTCAGGCAAATCAGTGAATTTTGTGGAACTGGCGTCAAATAACAAATCGATTTTCCCCGTTGGACCATGACGCTGCTTGGCAATGATGAATTCAGCCCTGCCGTAAAGTTCTTCGCCTTTTGTCAGCCATTCCAGATGCTCGTGAGTGCCTTCGTCGGGCTGTACCAGATTATGGTAATATTCCGCCCGGTATACAAAGGTCACCATATCCGCATCCTGCTCGATGGAGCCGGATTCACGCAGATCAGACAGCAAGGGCCGCTTGTTATCACGGGATTCAACATTACGACTGAGCTGTGACAGAGCCATGACCGGAATCTGAAGTTCCTTTGCCAAGCCTTTGAGACCACGTGTTATTTCTGATATTTCCTGAACCCGGTTTTCCGGCCCCCTGCCACCCCGACCAGAGCCGGAGAGCAATTGTAGATAGTCCACAATAACAAGGCCCATGCCATGCTGCCTCTTCAGACGTCGCGCGCGGGTTCTTAGTGCCCCGATGCTGAGGGAGGCGGTATCGTCAATATAAAGGGGTAGTTCTTCCAGCTCCTGTGCTGTGCGGGCCAGTGTGTTGAATTGATCCTGACTGAGCTTTCCCTGACGCAGATCTTGAGATGACAGTCCGGCCTGTTCAGCTAAAATACGGGCAGCAAGCTGGTCGGCGGCCATTTCCAGAGAAAAGAAAGCCACAACGGCCCCTTTGCTGTCTTCATGGGAAACGCCCAGTGCCCCGTCGTCCCGATAAGCTTTCGCTGTGTTGAAAGCGATGTTTGTTGCAAGGGCCGTTTTGCCCATGGCAGGCCGCCCCGCAACAATCATAAGGTCAGATTTATGCAGACCGCCGATCTTTCTGTTGATGCTTTCAAAGCCAGTTGTTTTGCCGGCAAGTTTTCCCCCACGTTTGAAAGCCATTTCAATAATATCGACCGCATCGGTAGAGGATTTGGCAAAACTTTTAAAGCCCCCTTCGGAACTGCCCTGTTCCGCTAGCCCGTAGAGGCTTTTTTCTGCTTCTTCGATCTGGTCCTGGGCCGTATTGTCGACGCTGTGATCGTAAGCCCCATTGACGATATCAGTACCAACAGAGATCAATTCCCGTTTGATGGCCATCTGTTGAATGATCTGGCCATATTCTGTGGTATTGATGATGGTAACGGCTGACCCTGCAAGGCGGGCCAGATATTCCGCGCCGCCAATTTCAGACAAACTATCTTCATTTTCAAAAAAAGGTTTGAGTGTTACAGGCGATGCAATCAGGCCTTTTTCGATTAATTTCCGGCAGGCTTCAAATATTTTTTGGTGTGCAGGGTTAATAAAATGATTTCCGGTCAGAAAATCCTGCACTTTTTCAATGGCATCATTATTAACCAGAATAGCACCCAGCAAAGCCTGTTCCGCTTCCAGGTTGTGGGGTGTCTGACGAAATGTACTGGCATCATAGGCGACAACATTGTCATCCACCATTTCTTCATCAATTGGTATATCTGGAAAGTCTGTCATATGATTATAAATGTGTCCCTTTGCGAATCCACTATATCATAAGATCAGTTTCACTCTGTACTATTTATTTTTTCAAATCCTTCTTTTCGATTTCCTCAATAGTGATCTTGGTTTTGGCATTTTTGTTATTGTATTTGAGGAAATCAATCAAAAAAGCTGCTGAATTATTTTTCAGGCGGTTATTGATTACAGCTGTGTCCCAGGCAATGCCAGTATGAGGTAGGTTTCTATTGCCGGCCATCGCCGCCGGGTTCGTACTTATATGACCACCCGCCGTTGTAACGCTGGCATTTTTGACATCGGTAATATACCAGTCATAGGAAGTTGTCTTGATTGTCTTGCTGGTATCCAATCGTATGGTTAACATGTAATTGGTATATTTTCTGAGGTGCCGCCTCAGATCTGTTTGCAAATCCGGGAAAAATTCTTCATTCCATTGATACATCTCAGACACAAGAGCATCTTTGCCCCGGAAACGTAACCCACGAAGGGAATTAATGAATTCTTCTGCATTATATTCGAGCAGATTATATAAATTCTCACCCGTAAAAGCCTTGTTGGGGATATTTGGCCCACCAATAGAGCCATGATACATACCGTATATAACAAGCGGGTCTGGCCATATTTTTTGAATAATTTCATATTGGATGTCATTCAGGGACAAGGTAATGCCGTAAATGTTTAATAATTTCTCGTCCCACAGTGATGATTGTTTGCCTGTTCCCATACGCAGGCTTTTAAGTTTCCTTATGGGGTAGCGCTTGGTGATCTGTTCAAAAACGGTGATGTTATAAAGATTGAGCCAAAAGGCCAATTGCTCATTCCGGTTCAAAGTTCGAAAATTTATGGCTTCGGGAAGCGCCTCCATAGCCAGACGAAGATTTTGGATATAGGCCTTATCTTCATTTTTCAGATAACTGTAAAGCACACGGCTGCCTTCCAGACGGGTCGGATTAGGATTGGCAAAATTTATTTTTGACCCTTTGCCCGCCTGTGGCCTTTGAGCATAAACCCGTGATGACATTCTTGCTCTGACGACGGTTGCTTTAAGCAGGCTGGTCAGATTTTCATAATTGATGGTAATTTTTGAATTTGGATCATGATATTTGAATATATCAAAATTTGTATTTTCTGGGCTATCTGCATGGGCATGATGAATGACTGTCATCGAAAATAAGATGATAAGCCATTTTGATATATTCAAATTGGTTTTAAGCACCATAAACATTCCTAATATCAGAAATCCTTCATCTCAATTGAGATGAAGGGCAATAGTAATGTTTCAATATTTAATTGTCGAGGTCAGTTTTTTTCTGAATTTTTATTTTTTTATATCCCTTTTTATCGATTTCCTCGACAGTCACTTTGCCGGACCTGTCATTTTTATTATTAGAAACAAAGCTTTGAAGAAAAATAGCTGCTCCATCCGGTAGACGGTTATTAAGCGATGCCGTGTTTATGGTATTATCAAATAAACCATAATGAGCATTACCAGCAGGTTTGCCCGATCCACTTGCAGCTTTTGAGAATGATAATAACAAACCCACGGGGTTAGTACTAGTCGCACTATTGGCTCTGAGATTTCCCCCATTTAATACATCAGTGATATGCCAATCATAGAATTTGGGGGTGATATTACGGCTACTATCCAGTTTTGTGAGTAAACGAAAATTTGCAAATTGTCTAAGGTGCCGCCTCAAATCCCGGTCAAAATTGGGAAATAATTCTTGGCTTCTTTCGTAGAGTTCAGATACAAAAGTGTCCTTTCCCTTAAAGCGCATTCCTCTAAGAGAATTAACGAATTCCTCAGCATTATCTTCGAGTTGGCTATATTTTTTTTTCCCGTAAAAGCCTTTCTGCGTAGATTTGGTCCGCCAATCGTACCCTGATACAGTCCATACATGACAAGGGGATTATGCCATGATTTCTGAATGATATTATATTGAATATCATTCAATGATATGTTTATGCCATTAATATTGATGATTTTTTCATCCCACAGAGATGGCGTCTTACTGGTGCCATTATAAAGCTTCTTTAATTTACTTATGGGGTAGCGTTTGGCAATTTCATCATAAACCGTGAGGTTGTAAAGATTGAGCCAATAGGCCAGCTGTTCATTCCGGTTCAGGGTATGTAAGGGGATAACATCGGGCAGAGATTCCATACCAAGACGGAGCATATGAACAGATTCCTGTTCTTCTTTGCCAATTTGATGAAAGAAAACCCGACTGGCTTCCAAACGTGTGGGCCTTGAGCTGGAATAATTTACTTTAGTTCCGATGCCCGGTCTGGCTTTAGCCGCATATTTTCGAGATGATGTTCTGGGTCTGGTAACCGTTGCTTGATACAGAAGTGTCAAATTTTCATAATTGATTATTATTTTTGAATCAGGGTCATGGGTTTTTATCTTCTTTTGATCGCTAGCGAGAACACTATTTGTCAGTGAAAAACTTAAAAGAATACTAATCACCAGCCATCTCAGGTTTTTAAATTTGATATTGATTCCCACCTTAATATTACTCCTACAAAAATAATTTTAAACTCGAAATTAATCTGTTCTTTAATCCTAAAATAACGGAAAGGTTGTTTAAAGCGAAGTCACGTTTTAGTTATCGGATTTAGTCTTGTTTTCTAATTTTATCTAAATCTTTTTTTTCTATTTCCTCGACTGTCACATTGGCACCTTTTAGTTTTCTATTACGTTCTAGAAATTCTTTTAAGAAAACGGCAGCATCCAAAGGCATGCTGTTGCGTATAATGGCAGTATCTAAAGCCTTATCAGTATGTGTAGACAAGCGTGAATTGAAATGAGTGCTACTGTCGCCCCCATCAAAACCATTCGCGGTTATTCCTGGGCCAACTACAGATTCCTCACCGCCGAATGATAGCGCCATACTAACGGGGTTTGTACTACCGACCCCTCCAGTATTCGCGCGCCCACCATTCAGGACATCGGCGATATGCCAGTCATAAAATTTTATTTTGATTTTTCGGCTGCTGTCCAGTCGTGTAACCAAGCGTAAATTCGCATATTTTCTCAGGTGACGACGCAGGTCATGGTCAAAGTCCGGGAATAGGTCCCGGTTCCAGTAATAGATTTCCGAGACTTGGGCTTCTTTTCCTTTAAAGCGTAGCCCTCTAAGCGAATTGACAAATTCTTCAGCATTATCGGCCAACTGTTCATAGACAATTTTGCCCGTATAGGCTTTTCGACGCAAGTTTGGTCCCCCAATGGCCCCCTGATACAGTCCATAGATCACAAGCGGATCCCGCCATGTTTTCTGAATGATATTATATTGGATATCATTCAATGATAAAGCTATTCCATTAACCGTTACAATTTTTTCATCCCATAGGGCGGGGGTTTTACGGGTTCCTTTGTAAAGTTTCTTTAATTTTCGGATTGGATAACGTTTAGCAAGTTGCTCATAAACGGTGATATTATATAGATTGAGCCAGTAGGCCAATTGTTCATTACGGTTTAAATTTTGCAATGGCACGACTTGGGGCAAGGCTTCCATACCTTGGCGTAACAGTTGGACATATTCCAGTTCTTCTTTATCGATAAAGTGATAAAAAGTACGGCTTGCTTCCATGCGTGTTGGGTTCTTGTTGGAAAGATTTACCCTAGAGCCAATAGAGTTGTTAGATTTCTGAGCATAAATTCGGGAAGATACCCTTGGTCTGGTAACGGTGGCTTGTAATAGGAGTGTTAAATTCTCATAATTTATGGCGATTTTTGAACTTGGATCATGGGTTATTATTTTTTCAATATTATTTTTGGTCTGATCTTCAGTATGGCCAAACTGAAAGGGGACAAATATTGCTAAAGAAGTTAAGATGAATAAACGCTTTAAAGACTTTATTCCTGAATATTGCATTATTTTATCCCCAGTTTTAAAATTAAAATATATGTCTTAAGTTACAGATTTAATTGGGTATTTAAGGAATAAATAAACTATAATCACTTTCATATGATTTTCAATATATTTTATTATTTGGCAGATAGACAAAAAAAGGAGCCACTTAAACAGTAGCTCCTTTTAATGAATTATTGAAGATTAGCGTAAGTTATTCGCTTTTCTCTTCCTCAGCTTCTTCCGCAACAACGTCTTCTGTTACGGTCTCTTCTGATTCGTCACCTTCATGCTCAGCGGCGATTGCAGCTTCTGAATCTTCTTCGTTCTCGAAATAATCTTCAACGGAAACGTCAAGATCTTCCTCTGCGGCTTTGGCATCAAGACCCTGTGCCTGCATCTCAGCTTCTTCAGCTGAGCGGGCAATGTTAATTTCAATGGTGGAGAAAACTTCGGCATGCAGTTTGATCTGTATGGTGTAGATACCAAGATATTTGATAGCATGATCCATAATGACCTGTGTGCGAGCTACTTTCAGATCCTGTTCACCAAGAGCAGCAGCAATATCACGGGCAGATACAGAACCATAAAGATTGCCGGATTCACCAGCCTGACGGATGATGATCGCTGATACGCCTTCAAGTTTGTTTGAAACGGCTTCCGCTTCTGTTTTGGCTTCAAGGTTTCTGGTTTCGATCTCTGCACGCTGGGTTTCAAAAAATGCCAAGTTGGCTTTAGTTGAGCGTAGGGCTTTTTTCTGTGGTAACAGAAAGTTGCGGGCATAACCATTTTTGACGGTTACAATATCGCCAATCTGGCCCAGTTTGCGTACGCGTTCAAGAAGTATGATTTCCATGTTTCATTCTCCCTATTGTACGATGTATGGCAGAAGTGCCAGATTACGGGCGCGTTTGATGGCCTTGGCCAGTTCACGTTGTTTCTTGGTGGAAACGGCTGTGATGCGGCTTGGGACGATCTTGCCACGCTCGGAAATGAATTTGCTTAAAAGACGCACATCTTTATAGTCAATTGTCTGGGCATTAGCACCAGAGAAAGGACAGGTTTTGCGGCGTCTGAAAAAGGGACGACGTGTGTTGCCACCCTCGGAACGTTGTTCAGCCATGTGATGTTCTCCTTATTCTGCTGCTGTTTCTGAAGATTCAGTTTTGTTTGAATCTGGTTTTTTGTTTTCAAAACGGTTTGGGCGACTGTCTTTGCCTTCATATCGTGTGGGACGACCTTCACGATCTCTTGAACGCACAACAACTGAATCACCTTCTTCCAGTTCATCAACCCGGATTGTCATGAAACGCACAACATCTTCATGCAGGCGTTCATTACGCTCCAGTTCAGAAACGGCATCCGCAGAACCATCAATGTTCAACAGGACATAGTGACCTTTTTTGTATTTCTTAATCCGATACGCAAGGGACCGTAGACCCCATTGTTCAGTTTTGGTAACTTTGCCGCCATTATCTTCAACGATTTGTGTCAAATCTTTGCTAATCGCTTCAACCTGTTGAGGTTGGATATCCTGGCGAGCGATAAATATATGTTCATAAAAAGCCATTTGCAGGCTACTCCTTATTTATAAGTTCATTTAACGGTTTTTCGGGCGGGGTGATTACGAATATCAAATCGTCACATTATATTATTAACCGACACAGCAAACCGAGGCATTCTATACAAGAACACCCTGAAGCGGCGCAATATACATGAAAGGTCAGTAAAGACAAGGGGTAGAAGGGCTTTTTAAGGATTTTTTTTGCTGGCCAGATAATTCCGTTAAAATAACCCTCTCAAAGGTCGACATTTATGGGCCTAATTGTTATGACTAGCATGACATGAACATCAAAAGGAATTCCATACAATGAGCAGTGCATTTGTTTTTCCCGGCCAAGGCAGCCAGACCGTCGGGATGGGTAAGGAACTAGCCGAAAATATGCCCGTCGCGGCACAGGTTTTTGAAGAAATAAATGATGCTCTGGGACAAAATCTGTCCGGTCTGATGTTTGAGGGCTCACAGGAGGAGCTCACCCTGACACAAAATGCCCAGCCCGCCTTAATGGCGGTTAGCCTTGCGGTAATAAAGGTTCTTAAGAAGGATTTTGATATTAATCTTGCCAATGTCGCATCATATGTTGCCGGACATTCCCTCGGGGAATATTCAGCCCTTGCAGCATCAGAGGCTCTCAGTATATCCGATACTGCGTGCCTGTTGCGGTTGCGCGGTGAAGCCATGCAAAGGGCGGTTCCTGTTGGTATTGGTGCTATGGCGGCACTTCTCGGCCTGAATTTTGATGTGGCTCAGGAAGTTGCTGAAGAGGCGGCACAGGGTGAGGTTTGCACAGCAGCGAATGACAATGCCGATGGACAGGTGGTTATCAGTGGTCATAAGGTCGCTGTAGAGCGCGCCATTGAAATAGCCAAAATGCGGGGTGCTAAAAGAGGATTGCTGTTGCCCGTTAGTGCGCCTTTCCATTGCTCACTTATGCAGCCAGCGGCGGATGAAATGGCAAACGCCCTTTCAGATACAATAATTTCTCCACCAAAAATGCCCGTAATTACCAATGTGACGGCTTCCCCTGAAAGGGATCCTGAGATGATAAGGAAATATTTGGTTGAGCAAGTTACCGGAAGAGTCCGCTGGCGCGAGACTATCCTTAAAATGAATGAACTCGGTGTAGATCAACTGGTTGAAGCCGGGGCGGGTAAAGTCCTGACGGGTATGACAAGGCGAATTTGCCGTGATATAAAGGGTGTTTCTTTGCAAACGCCATCGGATATAGAAAATTTTGCTAAAGTGGGAGATGAGTAATGTTTAATCTGGATGGTAAATGCGCATTGGTAACCGGGGCATCTGGTGGATTGGGAAGCTCTATTGCCCGCATTTTGCATAGCAGTGGCGCGAAAGTGGCACTTTCCGGTACAAGGGTCGAGCCGTTGGAACAATTGGCCGCCGAACTGGGGGACAGGGCTTTTGTTGTTCCGGCTAACCTTTCGGACCCAGATTCTGTCGCTGCCCTGCCAAAGGCGGCAGAAGGGGCCATGGGGCAGGTGGATATTCTGGTGAATAATGCCGGGATTACCCGTGATAACATTGCCATGCGTCTGAAAGATGACGAATGGGACAGTGTGATGCAGGTCAATCTGAAAGCGGCCTTTAAATTGTCACAGGGGCTTATGCGCGGCATGATGAAGCGCAGGTGGGGTCGTGTTATCAATATCACCTCTATCGTTGGCGTAACCGGAAATCCGGGACAGGCCAACTACGCAGCGTCCAAGGCCGGTATGATTGGCATGACCAAAAGTCTGGCACAGGAACTGGCATCCCGTAATATTACGGTCAATTGTATCGCGCCCGGTTTTATCGAAAGTCCCATGACGGATGTATTGACAGATGATCAGAAAAAAAATTTGTTGGCTAATGTTCCCATGAAACGCTTAGGGTTAGGGGATGAGATAGCTTCCGGTGTGCTTTATCTTTCCAGTGATGAAGCAGCCTATGTTACGGGTCAAACGCTTCATATCAATGGTGGTATGGCAATGATTTAATTTTTATAGTATATTTATTCTTGGCAAGAACGGACTTAATGTGCTAGGAACCCTCCGGTGAATGAGCGGATTGGTTAAATATCAATATCCATTATTTAGTATTATGAATTCAGTTTTTTATTGCTTTTGCTTGTAAAAGGAAAATAGAGTATTAATTACTGGTTCTGTGATTATCAAAACCCGGGCCTTAGGTGGTCCCCCAAAAAAGGGAAAAAAATATGAGTGACGTAGCTGAACGCGTAAAAAAAATTGTTGTTGAACATTTAGGTGTTGAAGATGACAAGGTTACAGATACTTCAAGCTTTATTGATGATCTGGGCGCGGATAGTCTGGATACAGTTGAGCTCGTAATGGCATTCGAAGAAGAGTTTGGTTGTGAAATTCCAGATGATGCTGCTGAAAAAATCCTTACGGTTAAAGACGCTATCGATTTTATCAGCGCGAACTCTTAAAATATAGCAGATTATGTTGCCTGATATCGTAGGTATGCAAAATAATAATGGCCGCGTGGCACTATATCTTTGTTAATGAAGATACAGGGTTCGCGGTCTTGTTATTTTTAGTGTATTCTGCTTTAAATTTAGCCAAGTTGTGCAAAGAAAAAAAGAAGGTAAAATGATGAGACGAGTGGTTGTTACTGGATTGGGGCTTGTTACCCCGCTTGCTTCGGGGGTTGAAGAAACCTGGAAACGTCTTATCGCCGGAGAGTCCGGCGCGGGACCCATCACAAGATTTAACACTGAGGGACTCTCAGCACTTGTTGCCTGTGAAGTACCATTGGGTGATGGCAGCAATGGTACATTTAATCCAGATGACTGGATGAATGCTAAGGAACGTCGTCGTATTGATGATTTTATCCTTTACGGAATTGCGGCCGCTGAAATGGCTCTGGAAGATGCCGGTTGGAAGCCAACAAGCGATGAAGATCAATGGCGTACAGGCATTTTAACTGGATCTGGTATAGGTGGACTTCCCGGAATTCAGAATGAATCAATCAATATGCATGAGCGCGGTGTACGGCGGGTCAGCCCGTTCTTTATTCCCCGTTGTCTGATTAACCTGATTTCTGGAAATGTATCAATCCGTAATGGCCTGAAGGGGCCAAACCATGCCGTTGTTACGGCTTGTGCCACAGGGACTCATGCCATTGGCGATGCAGCGCGTATGATTGCGCTGGACGATGCGGATGTCATGGTTGCCGGTGGTGGCGAAGCTGCTATATGCGAGATGGGCGTTGCCGGTTTTGCACAGGCTAAAGCTCTGAGCACGCATTTTAACGACACTCCGAAAAAAGCATCGCGGCCTTATGACCGTGATCGGGACGGTTTTGTTATCGGTGAAGGTGCCGGTATGGTGATTTTGGAAGAATATGAACATGCCAAAAAACGGGGTGCCAAAATATATGCCGAAGTTGTGGGCTATGGCCTTTCAGGAGATGCCTATCATGTGACCGCCCCCGCACCGGATGGTAGCGGCGGCTACCGCGCCATGCAGGCGGCTTTCAAACGGGCTGGTCTGACACCTGATGACATTGGTTATGTTAATGCCCATGGTACATCAACGCCTCTTGGCGATGAGATTGAATTTAATGCTGTGAAAAGATTGTTCGGCGATGCGGCGGCGAAGACAACTATGTCATCAACTAAATCATCTATCGGTCACCTATTGGGTGCTGCGGGCAGTACTGAAGCGATTTTTAGTATATTGGCTATGAACAGGGGTGAATTGCCACCGACGCTTAATCTGGATAATCCATCGGATGGCATTGAAGGAATTAATCTGGTGCCCCATGAAGCACAGCGCAAGACAGGAATTACGGCTGTCCTTTCCAACAGTTTCGGATTTGGTGGCACCAATGCTTCTGTAATCTTTAAGGCAGTTTAACGTAGCCTATGACAGGGGTGCGAAAATATATTATTTTATTATTGATTGGCAGCGTCGCATTCGCGGCGCTGTTTTTCTATTTGGGGTATAAAAAATTTCATGAAACAGGCCCTAAGAATCAGGATGTAGCCTATTATCTGCCAAAGGGGCAGGGGGTAATCCGTACTTCTTGGGAGCTGGAACAACAGGGGTTTGTCACCAACCAGGATATTTTCAAACTTGGGGTCAAGTTATCGGGTTTCGAGCGAAAATTACAGGCTGGTGAGTTTGCTATTCCCGCTGGATCAAGCATGTTTGATATCATGATGATCCTATCAAGTGGTGAGGTTATTCAGCACCGCCTGACCATCATAGAAGGCTGGACAAGTTGGCAGATTATAGAGTATCTCAATGGAATTGAAAATCTGACCGATCCTATTGTAGACCTGCCACGGGAAGGTACTATCTTACCGGAAACTTATCTATATACCAAAAATACGAAACGCCATGACCTGGTCCGACGGATGCAGATGCGCCAACTGGACTTGCTGGATAGTATTTGGGAAAAAAGAGCAGACGGGTTACCATTCCTGTCCATAGAAGATGCCTTAATATTGGCGTCAATTGTTGAGAAAGAAACCGCAACGCCCGAAGAACGCGCCCATATCGCGGGGGTTTTCATCAATCGTCTGCGCAAAAATATGCGGCTTCAGACAGACCCGACGGTAATTTACGGCATTGACCGCAAGGGATCTTTGGACCGGCCCATTCGTAAATCTGATCTTCAATCCGATAATCCTTATAACACGTATCGGATTAAGGGTTTGCCACCGACAGCCATTGCCCATCCGGGACGGGCATCGATTGAGGCGGTGCTTAACCCGCTTAAGACCGATGATTTTTATTTCGTAGCTGACGGCACAGGGGGACATGCCTTCGCCAGTAGCCTGAAACAACACCTTAGAAACGTCAAAAAATGGCGCAGGATTGAGAAGTTGATAAGTAAGGAAAATTAATTCTTGTGTGGCATCACTCTGAAAATCCGGTCAAATAACCATTCCGGCAGGAAGCGTACCATTGCCCCGTAAATGAGACTCAATTGCCACGGGAAGGTGATGCGGGCCTGATTTTTCTCTAACCCGACCCGCAAAATTTTAATCGCCTTGTCGGTTTCCATAAGGAAAGGCATAGGAAATTTGTTGGTGGCGGTCATGGGGCTTTTGACAAAGCCGGGACAGACCACATTAACTTCGATGCCATGACGGGCATAAAGACCGCGTAAAGCTTCACCGTATGCCTTAACGGTTGCTTTGCTGGTGGAATAGGCTGGGGCAGTTGGGGAGCCATGATAGCCTGCGAGAGAGGATATAATGGCAATTTGGCCTTTGCCGCGCGGCTGCATAAGGCGGATGGCCGGATGAACCGTATTAAAAACACCATTCACATTAATATCCATAATTTGTTTGGTATGCTCACCTAAATCCATTTTTGTGTTAAAACCTATTCCGATACCCGCATTGGCAACGACCAAATCCAGTGGTGCTACAGCATCACATTCCCTGATCCAGTCGGACATAGCATTTTCATCACTGGTATCAATAGGCGCGACATGAACATCTGCTCCGCGTGAAAGACATTCATTTTTGATTTCCTCAAGCCGTTCTTCATTGCGTCCTGACAGGAACAATGTAATTCCCTTTGCGGCATATTCTTTGGCGAGTGAAGCACCCAGTCCACTGTTGCCGCCGGTAATAAGAATGGATTTTGGATTTTTCATCTGTGGTTATTCCTGCTATAGATTGTTTATATCAAATGTAACAATAACATATGAAAAACATTAAACTATGACATTATCTAGTATGACTGGTTTCGCCCGTGTATCGGGAAGTTGGGAAAATTATCATTGGACGTGGGAAATTAAAAGCGTCAATGGCCGCAACCTTGATGTACGTTGCCGCACACCACAAGGGCTGGATGCCGTTGAGCAGGTGGCGCGCAAAATCCTGAAAGAAAATATCGCGCGAGGTTCGGTTAATATCAATCTTCAAATGAACCGGGATACAGAAGGTACATCGTTCAAAGTAAATCAGGAAATGTTGGACGCTTTAGTGGAAGTCGCCACCACGACCGCCATGAATAATCACCTGCCCCAACCGGGTCTTGATGCGCTTATGGGTGTCAGGGATGTGATTCAATATGTGGAAACAGAAGAAGATGATGCTACAATCAAGGCACGTGACGGGGCATTGAAAACCTCTTTTTTAAAGACTCTGGCCGCATTTAAAACTTCCCGTGATACGGAAGGAGCCGCGATGCAGGAAGTCCTGACAAGCCTTCTGGATGAAATTGAAGAACTGGTTAAACAGGCTGATAGTATAGCACAGGAACTTCCTGACCTGATTAAAAAACGGTATATGGATAAGGTCAATGCGCTTCTGGATGATAAAACCGGTATTGATCCTGACCGTATTGCTCAAGAGGTCGTATTGCTGGCGACTAAGGCGGATATTAAGGAAGAAATCGACCGTCTTTATGCTCATATTGAGGCGGGAAGATCGCATATTAATACTGACGGGCAGATAGGTCGTAAGTTGGATTTTCTCACTCAGGAATTCAACCGCGAAGCCAATACCCTTTGTAGTAAGGCATCGGATATTCGCCTAACCGATATTGGATTGTCCCTTAAGACAACCATCGACCAATTCCGTGAACAAGTTCAGAATATCGAGTAAAATAAATGACGAAGAATATAGAACGCCGAGGATTGTTATTGGTTCTTTCCTCCCCTTCCGGGGCCGGGAAATCAACCCTGTCACGTCTTTTGCTGGAAAAAGATAACAATATTACCCTGTCCATATCCATGACCACGCGGACACCAAGACCGGGGGAAAAGGATGGTGTGGATTATAATTTTGTGTCTACACCGGAATTTGAAGAACTGGTTGAACAGGATGGTTTTCTGGAGCATGCTAAGGTGTTTGATAACTATTACGGCACGCCCGCAGCACCAGTGGAAAGGGCTATGGCTGAAGGAAGCGACGTATTGTTTGACATTGACTGGCAGGGAACCCAGCAACTTACGCAAAAAGTTGCCAAAGATCTGGTACGTGTTTTTATCCTGCCACCCAGCAAAGCTGAATTGGAACGGCGCCTAAAAGAACGGGCACAGGATAGCGATGAAGTCGTTGCCAAACGCATGTCCAAGGCAGGTGAGGAAATCAGCCATTGGGATGGCTATGATTATATCATTGTCAATGATGACCTTCAAAAGGCGGAGAAACAGCTCTTTTCAATATTGCAGGCCGAGCGCCTGAACCGTGAACGTCAGACGGGTCTCGTCTCATTCGTTCATGAAATTACTGGTGAAGAATAGGGTTTTATTTTTTGTATACTTTTGCCAGCCGGCAGAAGTCGTCTATCGTAAGTTCTTCCGCACGGCAGGTTTCTTTTACGTCAGCAGCCTCCAGATAGGGCAACGGGTCTTGTCCCAGAGCTTTAAGGCTGGTACGGAGCATTTTGCGCCGTTGGTTAAAGGCCGCATAGACGACCTTTTCCAATATATCCTGCTTTGGTGTGTCAGCCCGTTCTGCACACGGGGTAAGTGCGACGATGCAGGATGTAACTTTTGGCGGTGGAATAAATGCACGGGCGGGGACATCGAACATGATTTTGGCTTCAGCCCGATATTGTCCAAGAACTGACAATCGCCCATATGCTTTAGTGCGTGGCTCGGCAATGATGCGTTGTCCCACTTCCTTCTGGAACATCAGGGTCAGTGAGCTGTACCACGGCAACCAGTCTTTCAGGGTCAGCCATTTTACCAGCAGGGCTGTGCCCACATTATAGGGCAGATTTGCTATTATCTTGACCGGACGGCCTTTGGTATCACCGATTAATTCTTGCTCATCTACTTTCAGGGCATCTCCGAAGTGGACGTCCAGCTTGCCCGGATAAGCAGCCTGAACTTGCGCCAGTGCTTCGATGCATCTTGGATCCATTTCCACGGCAACAACTCTGTGTGCGCCGTTCATTAATAAGGCGCGGGTCAGTGCGCCGGGGCCGGGGCCGACTTCATATATGATCGAGTCTTTTAAGCTACTGCCGCCCAGACCATTTGCTGAACGGGCAATCTTTCCAGTCAGGTTCAGGTCGGTCAGAAAATTTTGACCTAGAGACTTTTTGGCATTTAAATCATAGTGACTGATAACATCCCGGAGCGGGGGCAGACCATCTTCATACATGGCTTATCATCCGGTTTTTATATATCTGTTCCGCCATCCTCAGGGCATTGATCATGCTGTTGGGGTTGGCCAGATTTTGCCCTGCAATATCTAATGCCGTACCGTGATCCGGTGACGTGCGCACAATGGGCAAGCCAACCGTTACATTTACCCCGCCTTCAAAGTCCAATGTCTTTATGGGGATCAGGGCCTGATCATGATACATACATAAAGCGGCATCATATTTCACACGGGCAGCCCCATGAAACATGGTGTCGGCAGGCAGGGGGCCCATGATATTCATACCCTGATCACGCAGACGGTCAAGGGCTGGCCCTATGATAAGCTGTTCTTCATTACCTATGGTGCCATCCTCCCCGGCATGAGGGTTTAATCCGGCAACGGCAATCCTGGGCTTTTCAATGCCAAAATCTTCAATCAGGGCCGTGTTTACCTTTTCGCAGGTCCAGCGGATGATGTCCGGCGAAATGGATTTAGCAACCTCTGTGATGGTTATATGAATGGTCAGGGGGACAACACGTAAACCATCCGCAACCAGCATCATCACTGGCATTTCGGCGGCAGATGTTCTTTTCTTGCAAAGTTCCGCCAGAAATTCCGTATGCCCGGGGGAGGTGAAGCCCGCTTCATATAGTGCAGCTTTTTGTATCGGTGCTGTTACCAGTCCGGCGGCTTTACCATCAAAAACCATTTTAACAGATTGCTCAATGGCACCGATTGTCAGGGCAGCGGTAAGCGTGGAAGGATTTCCAAATTCAAAATCAGCATCCCGTTCAATATCCAGAACAGGCAAAGCATTTTGAAAAATAGTACTCACTTGCATGGGTGTTGTTATTTTCTGAAGGGGAATATCCAGCCCTATTTTCTGGGCGGTTTTCAGCATGATTTGTTCACTGCCCACAACAAAAAAATCGGGTAGCTTCTGTTCACTGCGTTCAGCCCAGCTTTTCAGTATTATTTCGGGGCCAATACCGGAAGGTTCCCCAATTGAAAGGGCAAAGGGTAGGGACTTAGAATTATTTATAGTCGATGATGGCATCACGCCGAAGGTCCCTGAGGTGACGTCTGGCGATTAGGCCAACCCGTTGCTGGGAAAGGCTCCCTTCCACGCTGTCATAATCCGGTAGACGTACGACAGGTTCCGTTCTGTCACAGACTACAAATACGCGATAGCCGTTTTCTTCCTTAAGCGGGGCGGTCGCATGGCCAATTTCAAGATTAAGGATTGTTTGATGCAGATTCTTGGGCAAATCAGAAATGGCTAGATTTCCCAGGCTTCCGGTTTCTTTAGCACCCAGTTCCTTGCCCTGTTCTTCAAGTTTTTCGCAATTTTCAATTTTTTTGGCTGCTGCGGCGACAATTTTCTCCAGAGCGTCCAATTCATCGCTCTGCGCCTTATCAGAAACTTCAAAGAATAGATGTTGTAAATCTACGCGGGCATCAGTTTCACTGGGGGTTAGGATTTGTCTTTTGTCCGCTAATTGAATGATATAAAATCCGTCTTCTGTTTCAATAGGATCTGAAATCTGACCCTTTTCCATTGTCTCGATTGTAGAGATTATTTCTGCATTGATTTGTGACTTCATAAGCCATCCCAGATCACCGCCCACAGCGGAAGTGGTAGATTGAGAAAATTGGCGGGCCATAACTTGGAACGATGTTTTGTTTTTTAATTGTTCAACAATACGCAATGCAGCAATTCTACCATCTTCACGTTGATCATTTTCAGCAACCAAAAGAAAAATTTCCAGCGGGTGATATTCCAACTGTCCCTTGTTCGTTGTCATTCTGTCCAGGATAGAAAAGATTTCTTCGTCACTAATACTGACCTGTGGCATAAGAAGTCCGCCGACCACCTGCTCCCATGCCAAGCTCGCTTCTACCTGCTTCAACATGGATTCTTTACGAATACCAACCTTATTTAACTGACTTTCCAGTTGTTGAGGGGTTAACCGCATTTGTTGGGCATATGTTGCAAAGGATTGTTCCTGTTCGCCTTTGCTGATAACCGTTTTATATTTTTCTGCTTCCTGGGTTTTTAATTTGTCATCAACCAGACTTTGAAGGCCTTGTTGATTTAGATATTGCTGATCCTTCTCAGAAAACTGATTGACGCCTGATGACATCATAAATAAGAGCACACGCTGTTTCAGGTCATAGAGTGATATGGGGCTGTCATTGACTACGGCAACAATTTGCTGCACATCGCTTAGTTGCTTTACATTATCGGATTGTTGAGCAAATCCACTGAGAGGGGATAGCAAGAAACTGCTTATAATACTCAATAAGCCTAATTTTCTTGTTCCTGCGACAAATTTGCGATTCATTTTATACATACCTAACCTTGGCCTAACTTTGCTCTAACCCTTAATATTCTCGATCCATCTATACCTGTAAACGGCTGGGAAATATACTGGTAAATATTTGAAAAATCAAAAGAGAAATTATCTCCTGAATTATCCCAGATGTTTTAGCACTAACCTCAGATGGATTGTACTTGATGGGGTAATATCCCTGTCCGATGTCAGTCGTCTCTCAAAGCCCAAGCCAAATTCCAGACATTCATTCTTGAATTTAATGCCAGCATCATATGAAATTGTGTCTTTTTTAAGTAAATCATGGACCCAGCTTCCGTGAAGGGTCCAGCGGTCCGTAGCCAGATATTGAAATCCGGTTCCAATTTCCTTGCTGTTTACAAGTTCTGTATTGGTGAGATCTGTTGATTCTCTGTCTAAATCGAGGAAGCGTACGGAAACTCTGATCTTTTTTGTACCACCTGACAGGATCATTTCATTGCGGCGCAGGCGTAGGCTGTCTTTATCTAGCCTGAAGCGATGGACATAGTCAATATAGTCGCCAAAAGTCAGGTCCAGGCGACCAACAAAGTCAGATGATTTTCCTTCAAATCCGGAACCCACAGGAAAAGTTTCTGCTGATTGTAAACGAAAGCTCTGCCCAATCATGGCAATGACCGTAGTATGTTCTGAATAAAGGGAATATCGTACGCCGTAATTGATCCGCGTTCCAGATTCCCATTTGTCATATCCGTTATAGCGGTCATGACTGAATAGGTTGTTTTCGTCAAATTCGAAATTGCGGCTGTCTTCATTAACAATTTCTGGGGTGTTTTTGTTGTTTGGAGCAAAAATAATCGAAACCAATGGCTCAATTATTTGCTGTGTCGTTGCGCCGTTTTTGATGAAGGGCAACTTCCAGTCGACGGCAAATTTTGGTAATATCCTGCTAAAGGTTCCATTTTCTCCACCGTGGATGGGCTGGTCCTGTTTTTCTGCGGAACTATTGTGAAAGACATCCCCCCGAACACTGGCGGTGAAAGTATAAAAATCACCTAGTCTTGTTTTCAAGGGCAGTTTCCATGCACCCTTAAGGCTCATTCGTTGTGAATTCAAGCCATCGGTCCGCGCAATGGCCACACCGCTGGCATCGACCGTGAATTGATTACCCCATTTGCCGGGCGTGGAGGCAATATTCAAATCGAAAGCGGGCAGGGCATGCCCCGTTGTTGCACTGTTATCTTCTTCGTCCAGACCCTGAAACCCATAAACACCCGCCGTGAAGTAGCTGCGGTTCGTGAAATTCTCGATTTTGACATGACTTTGCAGAACGTCGGAACGGTCCTGATAATAGCGCCTGAGGTAAGTGTCATCACTGACCCAGCGCAGGGCGTAATCCCATTGCCATTTGTCCCCGGCAAATTTCAAATTATCAAGATCAAATTTGCCACCAGAAAAAATATGGCCCCGGACTTCACGGTTGCCGGTATCAATCTGGTCTATATCCCGGTCTATGGCATTGGTGACGGACCCTTTGATAAAAAACTGTCCATTTCCAGTATGCTGGCGATATGTACCGGCCATAACCAGACCTTCCTTAGAGGTGATTAATGGCTCTAGGGTAATATCTCTGTGCGGGGCTAGATTAAAATAATAGGGTAGGGTAACGAAAACGCCCAGTTCCGATGATGTGGAGAATTCTGGTGTCAGGAAACCGGAAGCGGAATGTACGGAAGGGTCAGGATGGGAAAAATAGGGTGTATAGAAAATTGGTACTCCGGCAACTTCCAGCAACACATTTTTATATTTGATAACCTTATTATTTTCATCATGGGTAATGCTGTCTGCTCTGATTTGCCATAATGGTTCCCTTTCCCCATCGGTGTTACAGGTCTTGCAGGGTGAATAGGCCGCTTTTTTGAAGGTTGTCCTACCGTCTAGGCGTGTGCCTTCCTGAGCCACCAGATGCCCATCATCAGAAAATAAGACCCTCACGTTACGAATAAAACCGTCCCGGAAACCATCCTTTAGAACCGTTTCCTCCAGAAACATTATGTTTCCATTGCCATCACGAAGGCTGATATTGCCGGTGGCTGTTACCTCTTTTGTATTCTGGTTAAAGATAATTTTATCGGCTTTAAGGACGTTAGTGCCCTGAAATAAGGTGACATCACCACTGGCGGTAATCAGTCCCTTGACGCTGTCATATTCGATCTGGTTTGCTGCAAAATCAATATTCTTTTGTAGGCTGGGCAATTCAGCATTAGCCAAGTTATTCTCATAGGATAGACCATCCAATGAAGACACTGATAAAAATGCGCTTGAAAACAAGCAGGTGAGGATTATTTTTCTTCCCATATAGCGTTATTTACATACTTTTCTTTTTATTGCCTACAGTTATTTCCCCTTTGCCTAAAAATAGTCATGTAATTGGCTAAGATTTTACACTTGCACTATGACATTTGCGGCAGTATCAATCACTAGAAAGATATTTGGACATAATTGAGGCAATAATGAATATAAAATTTATCAAAAACAGTCTTCCCACTTCCGACGCTCACATCATTTTTGCTTATGAAGATCGGAAATTATCGGCCTCCGCGCAGAAAATTGACAAGGAAACCGAAGGACTGATCAGTCGTGCCATGGAAGTTGGACATTTCGAAGGAAAGTTCGGCCAGATCATTGACCTTGTCGCACCGGTAAATCTGGAAATTAATCGTGTGCTTGTTATCGGGCTTGGGGAAGAAGCCAAGCTTGATGAAGTTAAGTTGCAGAAAACTGGCGGCAAGATAATGAGCAAGCTGATTTCCTCCGGTGATGAGAGCATTTCTATTGCGGCGGATACACCAAAAGAATCTAATATTTCAGGTGCGGAATTTGCGGCACATATGGCATATGGCATTCGTCTGCGTCGCTACCGGTTTGATAAATATTTCACAAAAGAAGAAGATAATAAAAAACCATCTGTGATTAGTGTTTCCATGATGTCCACTTCGGCAGCAAACGCGCAAAAGCTTTTTGCGGAACTGGACGCTGTTGCAGATGGCGTTCAATTTGCCCGTAATCTGGTGACGGAGCCGGGCAATGTGATTTATCCTGAAAGCTATGCTGAGAAAATCAAGGAGCTATCCACCCTTGGAATAGATGTGGAAATCTTGGCCGAAGATGAAATGGAAGAATTGGGCATGGGCTCCTTGCTGGGAGTCGGGCAGGGCAGTGCGTGTGAATCATTACTGGTGATCATGCATTGGAATGGCTCGGATAATGATGATGAGCAACCGGTGGCCTTTGTCGGTAAGGGTGTTACTTTTGATACGGGTGGTATCTCCTTGAAACCGGGAGCCGGTATGGAAGATATGAAATTTGATATGGGCGGTTCTGCGGCGGTTGTTGGTGCCATGAAGGCATTGGCCGGACGCAATGCAAAGGTAAATGCCATCGGGGTTGTTGGCCTTGTGGAAAATATGCCATCCAGTACAGCACAACGTCCCGGTGATGTGGTGACAAGCATGTCTGGACAGACCATTGAAGTGATTAATACGGATGCAGAGGGGCGGCTGGTTCTTGCAGATGCCCTATGGTATACTCAAGACCGTTTCAAGCCCAAATTTATGATTGATCTCGCCACGTTAACCGGAGCGATGATGATAGCATTGGGGCAGGAGTTTGCCGGAATATTTTCCAACAATGATGAACTTTGTGAAAATTTGACCAAGGCCGGACAAGAAGTTGATGAACTGGTATGGCGCATGCCGCTCAGCAAGGGTTTTGACAAGATGGTTGATTCCAAGATTGCCGATATGAAAAATATTGGCGGTAAATATGGTGGCAGCATTACCGCCGCGCAATTCCTGCAACGTTTTGCCAATGATGTGCCGTGGGTTCATATTGATATTGCCGGAACAGCATGGAAAACCGAAAGCTCAGACGTGGCGGATCGCGGTGCCACCGGATATGGGGTGCGCCTTCTGGATCAATTGGTACGTAACAATTACGAAGATTAGATTTGATGACAGATGTCAGCTTTTATCACCTGTTGCACTTGCCTTTAACGAGCGCTTTGCCCAAGCTGCTTGAAAAAGTGCATGGTGCAGGTTTTAAGACTGTTATCAAGGTGGGATCAGATGATCGCATGGCGGAACTTAATGAAGCCCTTTGGGATTTTAATAAGCAAAGTTTTCTGCCCCACGGCACTATGAATGAGAAATTTCCTGACCAGCAGCCAATATACCTGACTACAGGTGATGAAAATCCAGCCGGGGCTAAGATACTTGTTTTGGTTGATAGTGTTGAATCTGACGAGATTGGTAAATATGACCGCTGTCTGGAAATGTTCGATGGCATGGATCAAGAGGCTGTCACTGCTGCAAGGGTTCGTTGGAAAAAATATAAAGAGGCGGCCCATGACCTTACCTACTGGCAGCAGACAGAGCAGGGCGGGTGGGACAAGAAGGTGTAAAATCAGCAGGTAGAAGTTGTTTGAACATCACTGATAATATTTTCAATAGAGCCACGGCGTGGTCTGAAATACGATTGATATTCTATTTGATCATTAATAGTAATGAAACCAACAATTGGGGTAAAATTGTAAATTACATCCGTTACCACTAAAACCTGAGATGTCATGACAATCATATTATCTGGAATTTCAGACGCATTAACAATAGATCCTGCACTTCCAAAGCCGTTTGTGCTGTTAATAGAACCATAACATCTCTGCCAGGCAACTTCATAACTGTCAGGAGCAGAACCATCAGTTCCAATGCCAATTATGGCCGTTACGGTTGCCTTGCCGTCCATTGACAGGTCCAAAGGTTTGCTGACTTCGCCCAAGGATAACATCATATCCGAAAGTTGTGATTCCGTTAAACCTTCATCCATCTGTGTGACCAGATTGGAAATTGTATATGCCGCTCTTGATATCTTCTGGTTGGCAATAAGATACGATACGATATCAGCACTGGCGAGGATCATCATTATTATTACCGGTGTGACAAGGGCTAATTCTATCGTAATTACGCCACTGGAACATCGTTTTATTGTTCGGAAAAATTTCAAAATTTTCATAAACATTCTTGTTTTATCCAATCGCTTAAGAGCAGATCACATTGGTACTTGGTTCCCACGCAACACCACCGAATGGTTCATTCCTTATTGCGGTAGTGGAGGTAAGGTTTGTCCCATTACGACCGCCCATAATGGATTTCATAAAACCGGTCATATAGGGGAGGTTTACATCAACGGTCATAACCATAATATTTTCTTCGCCCCCTGTGCCAGATGACCCCATATCCTCATCCCAAAATGTATTATCATTTATGTCAGAATAGCACTCGCCTGAGTCATACTGTGAATTGCCATTTGCATCGACGTAGGGCTCTGGTTCACCAATATCTGAGAATGAAGCATAAACCTGCATTGAAATTGTGACACCTGATGTAACGCCCGCGTCTTCAAGGTTGGAAGTTACGATATGGGATATGTAATCAGAGCGGTTGCTGTAAGTGATAGGTACATCACCGGTCATAGCCGTTCGGGTTGCTTTTGCAACGGCACCTTCAAGGGCAGCGTTCACCATATAGATACGCCCCAGTTCAAAACCGCCAAATGTCAGAGTCAGAAAAATTGGCAGAACGATAGCATATTCAACTGCTGCCGCCCCCTCTTCACGTCGCCATATTATTCTAAATATTTTTAGAACAATAAATACGAGCTTATTTAACATTAGCTTGCGCCTGATGTATTCAAACCAAATTACCATATACATAATATATAGAAATAAACTTTAAATATATCTTAATAAGTTTCGTATTTTTTATTCAAATTTAATTGATAATTTTAACCGAATTGATTGATTGATTAATTGTTCTTTAAACCACAGCATGTAAAATATGCTCTTATTTATATATTTGTGAATAATACTGGAGAAAAGGGTGATTTCATTTCTTTGGCAGAGGATGTCAGGACTCCTAACCCGGCTAGGCAAGGATGAGGATGGTGTAATTCTCATCAAAACCATATTTTTGTTGATCCCCCTTATCGGAATTTTGGGAATCGGCGTCGATATGTCCAGGGCGTATTTATATCGTGCACAATTGTCCGGGGCCCTTGATTCCGCAGCACTGGCGGGTGGGAAGGCTTTTCACTCAACGACGAGAGATACGGAAATTCAGTCTTTTTTCGATAATAATTTTGCGGCAAATTTTATGGGGGGTACCGTTGGTTCATTGGTTATTGCCGAAGTTGATACCGTGCAGAAGACCTTAACCGTATCAGCATCTGGATCTATTCCTGCTACATTCATGTCAATTTTTGGATTTGATACTATTCCTATTCAGGTAACTGCTGAAGCCACGAGCAAGACAACTGGTCTGCAGCTTGTTATGGTACTGGATTCCACAGGTTCGATGAGAAGTTCCGCAGGCAGTTTCTCCCGAATGACAGCGCTTAAAGACGCATCCACCACGCTGGTTAATTCCCTGTTTGGCAACGAAACGAGTTCTGATCAATTGTCCGTAGCGGTTGTGCCATATGTTACAACTGTCAATATTGGCGGTCTGCTTGATAGCAGTTATCTGGATATGAGCGGTGTGCCGGCCAGCTATACATATGATCCCAATGATCTTGAAAAATGGAGTGGCTGTGTAGAGGCAAGAGCAACAAATGCTGCTCTTGACGGGTCTGCCTTTGATGTAAGTGTTGAGCATAATGGTCAGGATTGGAAACCATTCCTTTGGCGACCGCATTACGATAATCATTTCTATAGCCTCTCCGATCTGAAAGGGCCTAATGGTGAGAATTGGCCTGCGCCAAACTATCAACTTCAAGGGGGGGTTGGGGAAGGGTCCAGTGATGCTGGTCCCAACATTAATTGTCCTGCTCCCGTTCTGGGTTTTACCAACGACAAAAATACGCTGACGAATTACATTGATAACCTTTATTATTCATATAACCGTGGTGGCACAATTGCTAATATAGGTATGATTTGGGGATGGCGAATGCTTCATACCGGCTCGCCATTTTTTAACCCCGTTCCTTATAATGATGATCAGATGATTAAGGCAACCATTTTGATGACGGATGGTGAAAACTGGATCATCAATTCCAGAGGAAAACATGCCAATTACGATGGGCGAAATTCCTCTCGTGATGATCGTGATACCTTTGATGATGACGGAGATGGGGAATGTTCTCGTGGTTGTTCCCGAAGCCGGTGGGACATGGATGATGAAAATAATGGGCCAAGATCTTTTGATGCCACTAATGGCCCCGGTATTGGCCGTTATTATGTGGGGGATTATTCTGGCTATGGCAGACGGGACAAAGGCCGTCTTGCAGGGGCCAAAACACGGACGGCATCGACCGCTGCTATTAACCAACGTTTGGCATTCGTTTGTGCTGGCATGCGGGGCGCGGGAATAACAGTCTATACAATCACTTTTGGCAGTGGTGCCACAAATGCCAGTCTTCAAAACCTATATAGAGGCTGCGCAACAGATAGTGGAAAATATTTCCACGCACCATCATCTTCTGAACTGTCGGGTGCGTTCGAGACTATTGCAAATGATCTTTCGAATCTACGTCTCAGCAAATAAAAACAACCAATTTTATAATCTGTCATTTTTTCGGTTCACAGGGCAAATAAAATTGTCTATAAGGGCTGATAATTGAAACATTATGCAAGAATGAGCATGAAACAGACAGATAGTATATTGCAAAATATTATGAACACGGGCAGAAAATTTGCTGGTGCTGTTATGTTGCCATTTGCATCACTCCTTCTTTTATCCCTTCTACTCGGTCGACTTAGTCGCCCCTGACGTCTTAGAATTAAAAGCCATTAACTGGCGGACGTGCAGGGGAGAAAACCAAAATTCGGTCCCTGACCGGGAAATATGTTATATTCAATTCAAAAGTTAAGGCTAAGTACATGACCATAGATAAAAACAGGGTTATCATTTTTGATACCACATTGCGTGACGGAGAACAGTCGCCGGGCTGCTCCATGACACTGGGTGAAAAATTGCGCGTGGCGGAGGCGCTGGAGAATTTAGGCGTTGATGTGATCGAGGCTGGCTTTGCCATCGCCTCCAACGGCGATTTCGAGGCTGTATCCCAAGTGGCGCAATTGTTGAAAGAAACAATCGTCTGCTCGCTGGCCCGGGCATCCCACAAAGATATTGATCGGGCGGCAGAGGCCTTGAAAAAGGCGGTTCGCCCCCGTATTCATACTTTTATTTCCACAAGTCCGCTTCATATGGAGCATAAGCTGCAAATGACGCCGGATGAGGTGATTGACCGCATTGCTGATAGTGTCAGTTATGCTCGGAACTTGTGTGATGATGTGGAATGGTCCTGTGAAGATGGCACGCGCACAGAAATGGATTTCTTGTACCGCAGCATAGAGGTCGCCATAAAGGCCGGTGCAACGACCATTAATGTGCCGGATACAGTGGGTTATACCACACCAGATGAATATCGCATCATCATGCAGAAGATTATTGAAAATGTTCCCAATTCGAATAAGGCCATCTTCTCCACACATTGTCATAATGATTTGGGTCTGGCTGTGTCTAACTCCATCGCAGCTGTGCAGGGCGGGGCGCGTCAGATCGAATGTACCATTAATGGTATTGGCGAGCGGGCTGGTAATGCTGCTCTGGAAGAAATCGTTATGGCGTTCCGAACCCGACAGGACGCGATGCCCTACCATACGGCTATCAATACCAAAAATATCATTAGAACATCAAAACTGGTGTCAACGGTAACGGGTTTGGATGTACAGCATAACAAGGCCATTGTGGGGGCCAATGCATTTGCCCATGAAAGCGGTATCCATCAGGATGGTATGCTGAAGAATGCGGAAACATATGAAATTATGACTCCTGAATCTGTTGGCTTGAAGAAATCCGAACTGGTGATGGGCAAACATTCCGGTCGTCACGCCTTTCGGGAAAAGTTGAAAGAAATGGGCTACGAACTGGGCGACAATGAATTTATGAGTGCATTCACCCGTTTCAAGGACTTGGCCGATGTGAAAAAGACCCTTTATGATGATGATATTATCGCTATTGTGGACGAAGACCAACGGGATAATGAGTATATGAAGCTCACCAGTTGGTCCTTTATCTGTGACAGTTGGCAGGCCAGTAGTGCCACATTTGGGTTGGAGGTGGACGGTGAGAATATGACCGTTACCAGTCAGGGAAATGGCCCTGTGGACGCTTCCTTCAAAGCCTTGCGCGGATTGTTGGGTGGCAGCCCGCATTTGGAATTATATCAGGTTCATGCGGTAACGCGTGGAACCGATGCACAGGCAGAGGTAACGGTGCGATTGGAAGAGGATGGCAAAACGGTCAATGGTCATGGTGCCCATGTGGATACATTGGTGGCATCCGTAAAGGCCTATATCAACGCCCTCAACAAGCTCAGGGTGAAACGGGAAAAAACAGCACCAGAAGCAATGGCTGATCAATGATCCCAATGTAGGGATTTATGGTCAAAGTCAGATTCCAATGTTGGTTTTACCACTGAAAAATATGGTGACAGGTCAAAATCCCTTGGGGTGAAGAGGCTGTGATGGCGAATATGGTAGATTTCTTTTTCGATATATCTGGCCTGACTGGTCTCTACACACTCTTTGGTAACTTCGGGTAATATGGGATAGTGAACCGATTGGAAAGCCTGTGCAATCAGGGTTGAACAGATGGCGCGTGTGGGGTCGCCGCTACCGAGCGCGAGCATGCGTCGACGCATGAAGATCGGCACGGGCGGATAAGGAAACAGATAGCGACCAAGGTCGATGATGTTCTTCATATCATATTGATGGCCGATTCTGCCAATGGCATAGTCTATTACCTGTTTCACTTCATCGGAACTCAGGCTTACGGGTCGGCAAATGCGGGTGTTGAAGCGTTTGTATTTGGTAAGAGGGGCGGCTTTAACCCCGCCGTCTGCTTCGGCTTCGATTAGGCATAATTTTTCGCCATCCGCATTTTTTGTACCATGACTGCCGATATATATGGTGGCATGGGACCAAGTGGATTGGGTAAGAAACTTTATGATGCTGCTAACACGCTGATTTCCCTCCACCAGCAGAACATCGCCCGGCATCAGAAAGCTTTCAAGAATTTGCGGACTGGTTACGGAAAAAGTTTCATACCGCCAGACGGGTTTATGCAAATAATGTAGGATAAAATCTGCTATTTTTTCTTGCAGCCATGTGAACATAATTTGCCCCTATTTTTCGATTTTCTATGAATATAGCGGAAAAAGCATAAAAGGCTTCAGATTCTCCACAAAAAAATTGCTTTCGCAGTAGTATGTTAATACAAACGATATATAAGCGGCGGGAATTAAGGTTAATGACCCTGAAACAATCGGGTTAAGATTAAGTGATAGGCGATAATATATGTTAGAAAAGCTTTTGGGGATGTTCTCATCCGATATGGCAATTGATCTGGGAACAGCCAATACCCTTGTATATGTGAAAGGACGCGGCATTGTTCTGAATGAGCCATCCGTTGTGGCCATTAAAAATAACGTCGGCATAAAATCGGTTATAGCCGTCGGTGAAGCCGCCAAAATGATGTTAGGCCGAACGCCGGGTGATATCGAAGCTATCCGTCCATTACGCGATGGTGTTATTGCCGACTTTGAAGTGGCCGAAGCCATGATCAAGGATTTCATTCGCAAAGTCCATAATCGCAGCATGTTTGCCAGTCCGCATATTGTTATCTGTGTGCCGTCCGGCTCAACACCGGTGGAGCGCAAAGCCATTCGGGACAGCGCTTTGGAAGCTGGTGCTCGCCGTGTATCCCTTATTGAAGAGCCAATGGCGGCGGCTATTGGCGCGGGCTTACCGGTGACAGAGCCGACAGGCTCAATGATTGTAGATATTGGTGGCGGTACCAGTGAGGTGGCTGTCCTTTCCCTTGGCGGTATAGTTTATGCCATGTCTGTGCGGGTAGGGGGTGATAAAATGGACGAAGCGATTATTTCTTATATTCGGCGCAATCATAATCTGTTGATCGGTGAAGCAAGCGCGGAACGTATCAAAAAGGAAATCGGCACAGCAGCAGCACCGGAAGATGGTGTCGGTAAGACCATGGAAATCAAAGGCCGGGATCTGATGAATGGCGTACCAAAAGTGGTTGTCGTTGATCAACTTCAAATATCTGAAGCCCTAGCAGAACCAGTTAGTGCCATTGTAGAGGGTGTGAAAACTGCCCTTGAACAAACACCTCCCGAATTGGCGTCTGATATCGTGGAAAAGGGAATTGTTCTGACCGGTGGTGGTGCTTTACTGCGTGACCTGGACACGATCATCCGTAAGGCTACGGGGCTATCGGTATTCATTGCAGATGAGCCACTGACCTGCGTCGCCCTTGGCACCGGACGTGCTTTGGAAGATGAAATTTTACAACATGTGTTGCTTGATTCTTATTAAGGTCAGTTTTCCGTATCAAATTATGTGAGGTTAAAATATGAAGGAGTTAAGACACAGGTTTTCCTCTGGCTTCTTCATTACGTTGGCTCTTGCACTGTTAATATTCGGCAGTAAAAATACTTCTGTAGTGGATGATATCAGCTCAAAAACATCTGATATTTTTGTTCCTATACTGGATATTGCGTCTCGTCCCTTTGAAGCGGCTGGCGATTTTATGGAATGGACCAGACAGGTGGCTATCGTCTTTTCAGAAAATAAACGCCTCATATCAGAAAATGAAGTTTTGAAACTGGCTCAAATCAAAGCGTCTCAACTGGCCATTGATAATCAACGCCTTAAGAAGCTGCTGAATGTTGGTGAGGGGCAAGTGAATACCATTGCTGCTGCGAGGGTGGTTTCTGACAGTGACAGTCCTTTTTTTAAAAGTGTATTGATTAATCGTGGGACTAATGACGGCGTTGAAAAAGGCTATGCGGTCATTAACGAGGACGGCATCGTAGGCAGAACAATTAATTTAGGATCTTCTTCATCCCGTGTGTTGCTGGCCACAGATATAAACAGTCGTATACCCGTTAAACTGGCCGCAGGGGGTATTAACATGATTCTTGAAGGAGATAACTCACCCTACCCAATACTTGCCTTTCTGCCTTTTGATAAAAAACTTGCCATTGGGGATCTTATCCTGACCTCTGGATATGGGATGGTATTTCCCCCCGACCTGCCTGTGGGACAGGTGGTGGAAATAACCGCAGAAGGTATAAGGATCAAATTATCAGCGAAATTATATAATCTGAATTACGTCAGTATTGTAGGTTATGAGATTATTCGCAGTCCGGTAGTTGAGAACCAAGAAAACACGACCAAGGAACCAAACTGATGATGGGCTTGGAAAGTAAATCAGAAATTGGTTTTAGAGGTATTTTACCCTTCGTGAGTACACTAGTGCTTATACTAGTAATGCAGCTCCAATATAGACTGTTCTTCCTCGATAATTTATTCCCATATTTATCGTTGGCAGCGGTATATTACTGGTGTATTTTCAAACCACGCCTTATGCCGGTTAGTGCCGTGTTTTTACTGGGGCTATTGCAGGATATAATAAGCGGTGGCCCATTGGGAATGATGGCATTGCTGTTGCTGATTGTCCGTATATTCGTTGTTCGGCAGAGTAGCCGGTTTCTTGAGCGGGAATTTCTGTTTAACTGGCTGGTTTTTATTATGGTGGCGTTGGTATTTGGTCTGGCGACATGGGCGACGGCATCTGTTTATATAAAAGAAACTCAGAACTTATGGAATGCTTTAGGGCAAAGCATATTCACCATTGCGGTCTTCCCCGTGGTGGTTTTACTCCTTGGGTGGGTACGCAATATGCTTGTGACCGAGAATAGGTGAGATAATGGCGACGTCTCCTGATGATCAGAAATACAAATTATTTACCCGCCGTGCGGGGCTGATTTCAGGTGGTATGCTCATACTTACATCTGGTTTGATCGGGCGCATGTATTTTCTACAGGTTGTCGGGCAGGATCAATATAAACTTCTTGCTGATAAGAACCGTATCAGCTTGCGTCTATTGGCACCGGAGAGAGGAAAAATACTCGATCGTAATGGTCATGGGCTTGCCATTAACCGGACAGATTATCGGGTAAATATCATTCCAGAACAGACGGATAATGTAGAGGAAACACTGGAAGCTCTGAATAAAATATTACCTGTTTCCGAACGTCAGAAGAGAAGAATTCTCCGGGCGGCAGGACGGCAAAGGGCATTTCTACCTGTCATCGTGGCAGAAAATCTGGATTGGGAAACATTTTCCCGTGTGAATATCAATATCCCTGATTTGCCCGGCATTCAGCCGGATATGGGGATCACTCGCTATTATCCGGAAAAGGATTTGTTGGCTCATATTGTGGGCTATGTCAGTTCGGTCAATGAACGGGAGATAGGTGAGGATCCACTATTGGAGCTCCCCGGATTCAAGATTGGTAAGAATGGCATGGAACGTATTCTGGACCAGAGACTTCGCGGCAAGGCAGGGAACAGTCGGGTAGAAGTTAATGTCATGGGCCGGGTGATCCGGGAATTATCGCGCAATGACAGTGTATCCGGCGATACGTTAAACCTGACCATTGACCGGGGTATTCAGAAATTTACCGCCGACCGGGTACGTGATGAAAGTGCTGCTGTGGTGGTGATGGATGTTCATTCAGGCGAGATTCTTGCCCTGACCTCTACCCCCGCATTTGACCCTAATGATTTTAATCTGGGAATTAGCCAGAAAAAATATGATGTCCTGTTGAACGATGCCCGTAAACCATTGATAAATAAAACTGTTCAGGGGGAATATCCGCCGGGATCAACTTTTAAAATGATTGTGGCATTGGCGGCTTTGGAGGCCGGTGTCATAGATAGCCAAGAGAAAATATTCTGTAACAGTAAATATGAGATTGGTAATACGACCAAATATTGCTGGAAACGCCAGGGTCATGGTCATGTGAGCATGGTAGAAGCTATAGCAGGTTCTTGTGATGTCTATTTTTATGAGGTCGCCGGACGGGTTGGTATCGACAAGATACACGAAATGGCCGAACGATTTGGTTTGGGTAAAAAATTTGACATTGACATTCCCGGTGAGAAAAAGGGCCTCAATCCGTCCAAGGGTTGGAAAATGGCAACGCGCGGTGTGCGTTGGCAGGGAGGGGACACGGCTAATGTGGGTATTGGACAGGGTGATGTCCTTGTCACGCCTTTGCAGCTTTGTGTGATGACCGCACGTTTGGTAAACGGTGGCAAGGCGGTGACACCTAAAATATTATTTGACGATGTTGATGTGGCTGATATTTCGCCTGAAGTTATTCCCTATAGTCGACGGAATATGGAAATTATTCTGAAGGGGATGGATGCGGTGATCAATGATCCAATAGGAGTCGCCTTTGCTCAACGAATGAGAAAGAAGGGTATGTCTTTTGGTGGTAAAACAGGGTCTGCACAGGTGCGCCGAATTACACAGAGTGAACGCGATGACAGAGTTCGCAAAAATGAGGAAAAACCGTGGATTGAGAGGGATCATGCCCTTTTTGTTGGATATGGCCCTTTGGAAAACCCCCGATATGCCGTAAGTGTAATTGTGGAACATGGCGGTGGTGGTGCGAAAAAAGCGGCCCCCATAGCCAAAGATGTCCTTGAGTTTATGTTTGCCAAGGACGAAGTCTGATGGCGATGAGATTGCAAGGGCGACGCCGTTCAAAATCCTTATTCCAGAAATTATCGGAATTGAATTTATTGATAATAGCGGTTGTTGTCATGATTGCCATTATCGGATTTGCGCTACTTTATTCTGTGGCAGGGGGGGCAGTGGACCCTTGGGCTAAGAAGCAGGTAATCCGCTTTGTTATTGGCATGGTCGGCATGGTGGTGATTGCCCTGATCGATATTCGGGTCTGGATGTTTCTTGCCTATCCGTTTTACTTTATTTCTTTAATGCTGCTGGTTGTTGTGAGTGTAATGGGACAGACAGGTATGGGCGCAACCCGGTGGATCAATCTGGGTTTCATGAACCTTCAACCGTCTGAATTGATGAAAATTGCACTGGTTATGGCACTGGCTCGTTATTATCATTGTTTGGCGAAGGAAGAGACGGGGCAATATACACGGTTGATTATGCCAGTCTTCCTGATAGGGGCACCGGTGGCTCTGGTACTTATGCAGCCGGACCTCGGTACGGCTCTGTTGATTATTATCGGCGGTATTTCTATTTTATACTGTGGCGGTGTGCGCTTGTGGATTTTTGTGGTTGGGTTCATTGCCATGATACCGGCCGCTTTCAGTGCATGGAACTATATGAAACCCTATCAACAGAATAGAGTATTGACCTTTCTTAATCCTGAAAGAGACCCGCTTGGGGCGGGCTATCATAGTATACAGGCCAAAATTGCAGTTGGTTCCGGCGGTATCTATGGCAAGGGCTTTATTCAGGGAAGTCAGAGTCAGTTGAATTTCCTGCCGGAAAAACATACGGACTTTATTTTTACGGTACTCGCGGAAGAATTTGGCCTGATGGGGGGGCTTGGCCTATTGGGGCTGTATATTATTTTAATGGCTTATGCCTTAATCGTCAGTATGAGTGTCAGAAGCCAGTTTGGCCGTTTATTGTCATTGGGAATAGCGGTCACATTTTTCCTCTATATGTTCATAAATATGGCGATGAATCTTGGAATGGTTCCTGTGGTTGGGGTGCCGTTACCATTGGTATCTTATGGCGGTTCGGCCATGTTGACCCTGCTTGTGGGGATTGGATTTGTGCTTTGTGTGGCAATCCATAGGGATACGACAATCTCTCGCGGTGGGGCATTTGCCTAAGCAAAAACAGGCTAAAAGAACTAGGGACTAGTCTTTTTGTGTGATTGCTTTTTTGACTAAATTATATTATACTGCTTTTAAATAATATCGACTCGAAGGAGGTGAATACGGCCTCCTTTTTTGTCGGATAATAGTAACTCAGAAAGAGTTTATAAGCCCTAGTACAGGGCGCGGAGAGAAAAATGCGGTATCAAATTGAAAGAACAGATGTTCATAAGCAATTCCTCAAGGCTGTAGTATTTGGTATTTTGACCTGCGGTATATTTTTATTTCTTGTGGTATAAAAAGTACGCGTTCCTAACTTATAAGTTTACCTTTAATTCAGCATGTCGGAAGCAACTGCTGTTATGGTCGTTCACTATGCCTACGGCTTGCATGAAGGCGTAGCATATTGTCGGGCCACAAAATTTGAATCCTTTCTTTTTCAAGGCTTTACTCATAGCCTCTGACTCTGCGGTGGCAGCAGGAAGCTTGTCTATGCTTTGCCATTCATTCTGTAGTGTTTTGCCGCCGGTAAAGCTCCATAGAAATTCTGAAAAACCGCCTTGGTTTTCTTTTTCCATATTCAGATAAACCTGTGCATTGGTAATGGTAGACAGAATTTTCAGGCGGTTGCGAATAATGGCTTTGTCATTCATCAGACGCTCAATATCTTTGTCGCCGTAACGGGCAATTTTTTCAGGGTCAAAATTTTCAAAAGCTTTTAGAAAGCCTTCTTTACGGCGCAGAATGGTGATCCATGACAGACCTGCCTGAAAGCCGTCCAGAATGAGTTTTTCAAAAAGCTGTTGTGAGTCATAAACTGGCTCCCCCCATTCTTCATCATGATAAGTTACATAAAGCGGGTCTTTACCCGGCCAGCTACAGCGTATTTTATCACTCATATTTCTTCCTTCATTAGCCAGTCCGGTTGCCAAGGCGTAACGATGGCATTGCCACAGGCATAAGTCTTGTCAAATTCCATTTGGGCCAGCCGGAAATAGCCAATGGCCATATTATCTTGCCCGGACCTGATATCGCCAATCTTTTTGCCATTTTCATCGGTGATTACTGTTCCGCGTTCGGGAAGAGGGCCATCAACCTTAATGGGGAGCAGGCGTTTTTTCAGGTTGGCGCGATGTTTCATGCGGGCGGTGACCTCTTGTCCCACATAACAGCCTTTGTCGAAGTCAACACCGTTTAATTGTTCCAGATTGCCTTCAAGGATCAATGTTCTGTCTATATCAAAGTCCCGTGACCCTTCCGGTAATCCATGGATAAGGCGGAGCATATTATATTGGTCACTTGCCTTATGCTCATATACATCATGGATAGACCGGAATCCCATTTCTGAAAGTCGGGGGTCTGGGCAAGAAACAAGAGCAGCGTTGGACATATTTGATGTGGCGAGGATGCTATAGTTATCTGAACAATCTGTAATTTCTACATCTGCCCTAAGTTTATACATCATCAGCCGTCGGAAAAGGTCTGGCAGCCTTTCTCTTTCACAATCGAGAAAGAGCGTATCACCCGACTCCGAGATAAAGAAATCGTGGAGATATTTACCCTGTGGTGAGAGCAGGGCAGCATATAAGGCCTCTTGCTGCGATATTTTTTCAATGTTGTTGGTAATCAAGCCTTGAAGAAAATTCTTTCTGTCTGTGCCAGAAATAGTGATCACGGCTCTATGGTTTAAGGGGATGGGGTCAAATTGGCTTTGCATGGGTTTTTTCTATTATATCTATCAGATGGGCCGTTATTCTGTTTGCTGCCTGGCCATCACCGAATGGGTTATGAGCTTGTTGCATTCTTTTATAATGCGCCTTGTCGTTAATTAGCAAGTTCAGTTCCTGTAATATGGTATCCTTTTTGGTTCCTGCAAGGCGAAGGCATCCGCTTTCTATCCCCTCGGACCGTTCTGTATTATTGCGCACCACTATGACCGGTGTATTGAGCGAAGGAGCTTCTTCCTGAATACCGCCAGAATCTGTTATGATGGCAAAGGCATCAGCCATAAGGCGGACAAATTGCGGATAGGGCAATGGAGTAATGAGGGAGAAATTTTTTTGGGTGCCAAGCTGGTCTTTTATCATTTGTGATGTGGCGGGATTAGGATGCAGAGGAAAAATGAAATGAAATTCCGGGTTATTTTTTGCAAAATTCAGGAGACTGTTTGTGATCCTCATAAGTGGTGCTCCCTGACTTTCCCGGCGGTGAAGGGTAATCAGGAAGTAAGGTTTTGTTTTATCTTGCCGCAGAAGGGGCAGATCAAATATTTCTCCATTTAATTCTTTATAAGTATTTTTAACCATATCAACTGATGTATTGCCGGTAACAAAGATATTTTCTTCGGCAATATTTTCGTTAAGCAAATTTTGCCGAGCTTTTTCAGTGGGACAGAAATGCCATTTAGCAAGTGTAGTAATATTTTGCCGATAAATTTCCTCCGGGAAGGGGGATGATTTGTCATGGGTTCTAAGGCCCGCCTCAATATGGGCTATAGGTAAGTTTTTTTTATAGGCAAGGATGGCACTTGCCAGCGCACTAGCCGTATCACCCTGAATGATAACAATATCTGGGCGAGCGTTGTCAAAGGCACTAGGTAATTGTGCGAAGAGCTGGGCCATAAGCTGATCCAGGCATTGTTCTTTGCGCATGACATTTAATTGAAAGTCCGGCGTTATTCCAAGGCTATCAAGGTGAGGGGGCATAAGATCCCTGTGTTGACCTGTATTGCACAACAATGGGGTGATTTTTGTGGTCGTTTGTAATTGGCGGTAGACGGGATAGATTTTAATAAGCTCTGGTCGTGAACCACAACAAAACAAGGCTTTGTTATCATGACCCATATAATTTTTTCCCTCTACCCTAACACTTTATTACCTCAAGGAATTTCTTGTTGATTTATTCAAATGAGGTTATTCTCATAACCATAACTTAAAAAAGGGAGCGATTCTAGTGGCCATCGATATTCTGATCAAAAATGCGATTTGTGTCTCACATAATGGTACAGAAGCGACCGATGTTGCGATCAAGGATGATATTGTCGTTGCCATCGGACATCTTGATGAGGTTGATGCCGTAGAGACTATTGATGCGCGTGGGTTACATCTTATGCCAGGAGTGATTGATACGCAGGTTCATTTCCGGGAGCCGGGGGCAGAGGCCAAGGAAGATCTGGAAAGCGGTAGCCGGGCGGCTGTTATGGGGGGTGTTACGGCCGTTTTTGAGATGCCAAATACAAAACCGTCTACAACCACGGCAAAGGCGTTGAAAGACAAGGTAAAAAGAGGCACCAATCGCATGTGGTGTGATTTCGCCTTTTATATGGGGGCATCAAAGAGGAATGCCAAAAATCTCCATAAACTGGAAAGATTGCCCGGATGTTGTGGTATTAAAATTTTTATGGGGTCATCCACGGGTGACCTTCTGGTCGCCGACGATCAAACGCTGGCAGATATTTTGTCAAACGGCACCCGAAGAATAGCCATTCACGCGGAAGATGAATACAGGCTCAACGAACGAAAACATCTGGCAGAAGTGGGCGGGGTTGAGCTACACCCCGTATGGCGGGACGCGGAAAGTGCATATAAGGCGACAGACCGTATTTTGGAACTGGCCCGACGTACGGGGCGCAGAATTCATGTGCTTCATGTCACTACAGAGAATGAAATGGCCTTGCTTGCGGCCTATAAGGATGTGGCTTCAGTGGAAGTTACACCACAGCATTTGACCCTTTCTGGACCGGATTGTTATACGGAGTTAGGCAGTTATGCTCAGATGAACCCACCGATCCGTGGTGAAAATGAACGCATTGGCCTGTGGAAGGCTTTAAGCGTCGGAATCGTTGATGTTTTGGGCTCTGACCATGCGCCTCATGAAAAGGAAATGAAAGCCCTGCCTTATCCCAAAAGTCCATCCGGCATGCCGGGGGTGCAAACCTTGCTGCCCTTGATGCTGGATCAAGTCAATAAGGGTATGCTATCCATGGAACGGCTGGTGGACCTGACCAGTGCCGGGCCGGCACGGTTGTTCAATATTGCGGGTAAAGGCAGGCTAGCCGTTGGCTATGATGCAGACCTGACCATTGTTGACCTGAAGCGAAAATGGACAATCGAGGAAGATTGGCTGCAAAGCAAATGCGGCTGGAGTCCTTTCACCGGCAAGCAACTTGTTGGTAAGCCAGTGGGAACATTCATACGTGGCAAAAAGGTTATGTGGGACGGCGAACTGGCCGATGAGGCCACCGGCCAGCCAATCCGTTTTCAGGATACTTTGAACGGTTGATATTATTTGAAAGCTGAATGAATCTGACGCCCTTGATTGTAACAAGAAGTGTGCCATGACAACAACAGACCTAAAACTTGAGGAATGTGGAACTCTGCCGAAACCTGGACCCGTAGGGCGGCTTGTTCGGCTTGGTTTTGGTAGTGCTTGTATCTGGTATGTTGTTGGACTTTGGGACGTTCGGGCTGACCTTTTCACTGAATATGGCATTCGCCCGTTAATCTGGAACGGCATGTTGCCGGGGTTTTTTCTGATCAGTTATGTCATAAATATTGGCTATTCCCGCGCCTGGGGCAAGCGTCCGGCAATTGTGAGTGGTGTTATAATCCTCATTCTTGTGGCATATGGCTATTTCATATTGGGTGCTGTAGGAACATACATTCTGGCACGTACTATCTGGGCTTGGGAATTGTATCTGTTTTCACATCTTGGCAGTGCTTTTTTTATTGCTGCGCTCATTAGTACTCCGGGGTGCGAAATGCGTGCTTTTCATAACCTTTTTACCCGCATGACTGGTATTCCCACCAAAGAACACCAGTGTCCTGTCGGCCCGCTTCATCCCATTGACCAATGGGAAGCCTCAAAAAAATAACCGTTGTAGGTGTTTTGTGGTCGGGAAAATTATTAAATACTTTCCACCTGAAATTGTATAATATGTAAATTAATTAAAAAATACAAAGAGGGCGTACCCTAAAATAAGCTTATATCATTATTGGTTACGGAAGATATTACCGTAAGGGTATAGTTAATATATAAACTATGGAGTTAAAATCATGCCGCAAGCAGATAACTCATATCGGTTAAGTTCAATAGATTTCCTGCGTGGATTGGTCATGGTGATTATGGCACTTGACCATGTGCGTGATTATTTCTGGAATGTTCGTTTTGACCCTTTGGATTTGGAGCAAACCAATGGGGCCTTGTTTATGACGCGGTGGATCACCCATTTTTGCGCCCCGATTTTTGTTTTACTCGCGGGATTAAGTGCTGGTATGATGGCAGCGCGACGAACAACAGCAGAATTAAGCAGGTTTCTTTTTACACGCGGTGTGTGGTTGATATTCATTGAGTTCACTGTGATTACTTTTGGATGGACATTTCAACCCATAACCAGTCTTTTCATTTTGCAGGTCATATGGGCTATTGGCGTTTCACTGGTTGTGATGTCGGCCCTTGTCTGGACACCCACATGGTTTATTGCCTCTTTTGCTGTCATTGTTGTCTTTGGCCATAATTTACTTGATTTCGGTTTATTCCCGCTCCCCGGCTCAGTGAATGGTGCCGGGCCATTATGGCATGGTTTACATAATACGGTATATACCCTTGATCTTGGTTTTCCTGCCTTTATTGCCTATCCCGTTATACCGTGGATAGGGGTTATGCCGCTGGGTTATTTAATGGCTGTCCTGTACAAGATGGATGCGAATAAACGGCAACAGTTACTTATCGGTTTTGGTGTTGCTGCTATCATCATGTTCATTATTTTGCGGGTGATTAATTTTTATGGCGATCCAAATGTTTGGGTTAGCCAGAAAGAAACATTGTGGAATTTCTTTGCTTTTATCAATGTCACTAAATATCCACCTTCCTTGCTTTATCTATTGATAACGCTGGGGCCTGGTCTCATCATGCTGTCTTATGCTGAAAAATGGCGCGGACTTTTTGTCAATTGGATGGTCACCTTTGGGCAGGTGCCCTTCTTCTATTATGTGGTGCATATTTATGTTATTCATGTCGCTGCGCTGGCAGCTTCCGAATATCAAGGACTCGGCTGGCAGGCACTAATGAAAGACCCTTTCGCTTTTCCAGCAGAGTATGGCTTTAGCCTGCCGGTAGTATGGATTGTTTGGTTTGTTTTGGTGGTGACACTTTATCCGGTCTGTAAATGGTTTGCGGATATAAAGAACCGCCGGAAATACTGGTGGCTTAGTTACCTTTAAAGATAATCGAAAGATTATTAGCGGGCATATCGACAGTTTTGACAAGGCTCAGATCATTTTCATGGGCAAGCTTTATGACATCATTTAATTCCCGAATACCCCATTCCGGGTTTTGCGACCGCAGTTTGATATCAAATAATTCATTGCTGGGTGCCGTATGTTTGCCGTCTACTTTATAGGGGCCATAAAGATATAAAATACCATCTTTGGGAAGAATACGGGAGGCACCCTTAATCAAGCCAACCGTTGATTCCCAGGGTGAGATATGAACCATATTAATACAAACTATAGAGGTGACTGGCTGGGGAATTTCTACATTCTCTATGTCCCAGATGTCATCTTGGGCATTAATGTTCAATGGAGGCAGAATATTATTCAATTGTACTTCCCACCACCATGCACTGATGCTATTTCGGCTCTCTTCATCGGGATCACTGGGCTGCCAGTAATGACCGGGCATCTGATCGACAAAATAAATTGCATGCTGGCCGCTACCGCTGGCTAGTTCCAGTATAGTACCATGATCCGGGATGCAGTCCTTAAGGACTGCTAATATTGGTTCCCTGTTACGGTCGGTTGCAGGGGCATATTTCTTTTGAGCTATCATATTCATAGGCGAAGACTATATCGTAAATCCTTGTCATTCTATTAATATAGTAATTATTTATTTTGAGTTTCATCGGGCAGGGGAAAATTTTCGGCTCCGCCCGGCATTGTTTCCAGATAAATGGATTGGCTGGGGAAAGCAAAACTGCTACCGGCTTTTTGAACAATATCCTTGATTTCAAGGGCAAAGGTTTCTTTTATTTCCAGCCATTCTCCCCAATCTGTTGTTTTGGTAAAACAATAGAGCATCAGGTCGATAGAGCTATCATTAAAGCTATCGATACGAACAAAAGTTGCTACTTCCGATGGATTCGCGAAATCATCATTGGTCAGAATATAGGATTCTATTCTTTCTCGCACATCCCGAAGCTGTTCAATAGTCGTGTCATAAACCAGCCCAATCTTCCAATATATGCGACGATGGGTCATGCGGGTAAAATTGACCACCGCATTATCGGCGAGCTTAGCGTTGGGGACAAAAACCGGCGCCTTATCAAAACGGCGGATTGTTGTGGTGCGAAAGCCGATGTCTTCAACGGTCCCTTCAACAATGCCATCCACACGAACCCAGTCACCGGGATGAAATCTTTTTTCGCCTATGATAAATAATCCGGCAATCAGGTTTTTAAATACATCCTGCGCACCAAGGGCCACCGCAACCCCGAACAGACCCAGACCGGCAATCAGCGGTGCCACCTCAATCCCCCAAATTTCCAGAATAGCCGCCGCCCCAAGGAAGAAAACCAAAGCACGCATTGCCTTAATCAACCACGAGATCATGCTATCGGTAAAAATTCCCTTTAAGCCTGAGAATGATCGGCTCAATGGCCCAACCATCTTAAAAAGAATCCAGAAAATGTTAAATGTGATTAAAGAGCGATTCAGATTATAGGCACCCTGTTGCAACCCATCTGTGAGAACAAGGATTTCGGTGGCGAGGAAAACACCAATAACAACGGGGATGAATCGTAACGGGTGTTCCAGCGCATCTATTACCTGATCATCCATATCATTTTTTGTTTTACGGGTAAGCGCCTTAAGTCGGTTTATGATAATCTTACTGAACAGGCGGCGTATCAGCAGGAAGAAAAAGAAAATCAGCAGGGCCACGATAATTTTACCGATATCTATGCCATATACACCATGCTCCCACACGTCTTTGACCAGCGTGCTAAAGTCCTTGAAAGAAGAATTATCCATCTTTTATATAATCTCTATATGCTCATCTGTTTATTGTTGTTTAGGGCTATGCAAGATAGCGGCTCATGGGTTTCTGTAAACTACTTTAAAACAACTCAATAAAATAGCAAAGATTGCAACAGGTTAAGAATAACCAGAAGAAAGGGTCGATATTAACGATAATAACCGAAATCGAATGACGCACATTTTTATTGGGCTGCAATGGTCAGTAGAATCTCTGTTGTTTATGGAAGTTTAGTGCCCTTTGCATATAGGGCTTATACATTTCAGCAATCTCTAGATATTTTCTCAATATCTCATATTTGAGTTTGGGCTTGAGTTCCCGGGTTAACTGGATTGCCATGCTATAATATATATACCTGTAAGCTATGCCAGATTCGGGTATTTTATGATTATGCGCCGTGAAAAGTTCACTTACGTTATTCTGGCCATTCTTTTCATGTTTTTTGTTTTTTTGATTGCATGTTCATATCTACTAATGGTTACATAGTTATTGGGAATTGGCAATTTGGTATGAGTATTTTAAAGTTTATGATTTAGTATATTAAATAAAAAAATGGAATATGGGATATGGAGCATAAAATTATCACCACAGACATGATCATTATCGGAACAGGGCCAGTGGGCCTGTTTGCGGTATTTGAGGCCGGATTATTGGGGTTAAAGTGTCATTTGATTGATAATCTGGACCGCCCCGGGGGGCAATGTATAGAACTTTATCCCGAAAAACCTATCTATGATATTCCTTCACGTCCTTCTGTAACAGGTAAAGAACTGGTGGATGACCTGATGAAACAGGCAAGCCCGTTTGATCCCACCTTTCATCTGGCTCAGCAGGCCGAGACTCTTGAAAAACAGGAGAATGGTAATTGGCGGGTTTCGACCACGCTGGGAACCATGATTGAGGCCCCGATTATAGTTGTTGCTGTGGGGGCGGGTAGTTTCGTTCCCAAAAAACCTCCCTTTAAAAATCGCGCTGAATTTGAAGAAAAATCCTTTGATTATGCCGTTCACAAAATGGAAAAATATAGGGACAAGAAACTTGTCATTGTTGGTGGTGGGGATTCTGCTCTTGACTGGGCTATAAATCTGTCACCCATTGCGGAAAAAGTTACATTGGTCCATAGACGGGAAGAATTCCGTGGTGCTTATGATACTGCCCAGCAGGTGCTTGAGCTGGCAGAGGACAATGCACTGGATGTGCAATATGGCAATGTCACCGACCTCACGGGAGATAATGGTCAACTTTCCAATGTGGAGGTTACGACCCTGAAAGGTGACGTGGTAAATATTGAATGCGATTATATGCTACCCTTCATGGGGCTAAAGGTTAAACTGGGGCCAATTGCAGAATGGGGTCTTAACCTTCATAAAAAACATGTTGAAGTGAAACATGAAACCTTTGAAACCACACAAAAAGGTATTTATGCCATTGGTGATGTTTGTACTTATCCCGGTAAAATAAAGTTAATCCTGACCGGCTTTTATGAGGCTGCTGTCATGGCGCGTGCCGCCTTTAAATACGCCTTTCCTGACCGGAAAATGGCAGGTGGATATACAACGACAAACAGCGTAATACAGGAAAGACTTGGGGTATCAGAAAAGTAATTTGCATGAATATTCATCTTCTATTCAGCAGGGATGCGTTAAGTTTAAGCCATGAATAAATATTATAGACTTATTATCTGTGGACTTTTTGGACTGTTTTTTATGGCAACAGGGGCCACTGCTTTTGCTGATCCGCAAAATAAGTCCCCGGAAAGAAAAGCCTTTAAAAGATATATTGCCTTTCAGGAAAAAAAACAGCCTACACGTGATAGCCTGGTACGGCCTGCTACCCGCACGGATCCAAACAGACGACCTTATTACCGTCAAAACACGGCGCGTGATGCCCTTAAGTCGGGGCGTATAGTGTCACTGGGTGTAATTCGCAAGCGGGTTAAACAAAGCTTTCCGGGAAAAATTGTCGATGTCAGACTTTTGGAACCAAAAAGGAATAATACGCCCTATTTTTATAAGGTTAAGGTACTCAGAAAAGATGGCAAATTGTTGGAACTAAAAATAAATGCAGGCAATGCCAAAATTGTTGGTGTGAAGGGAAATAAATAATGCGATTGCTGTTGGTTGAAGATGACCCTGACCTGTCTCGTCAGATGAAAACTGTACTGGAAGGGGACGGTTATGCGGTTGATGTTTCTGCTGATGGGGAGGATGGTCATTTCCTGGGAGAGACGGAAAGTTATGATGCCATTGTCCTTGATCTGGGCTTGCCCATTATGGACGGCATCAGTGTTCTTACCAAATGGCGTCAAGCTGAAATTTCGACACCTGTACTTATACTGACAGCCAGGGATGGTTGGTCTGAAAAGGTTGCCGGGCTTGATGCCGGGGCGGATGATTATGTGACCAAGCCCTTCAAGACTGAAGAAGTTCTGGCACGGGTGCGAGCCTTGATAAGACGCGCAGCAGGGCAGGCATCGCCGGAACTTAATTGTGGCCTTGTTACCCTGAATACCAATACAAGCAAGGTGTCAGTGGATGGCATGCCTGTACGACTGACTGCACAGGAATATAAGTTACTGGCTTATCTGATGCATCATCCTGAAAAAATTATTTCACGGACTGAGCTAACGGAACATATCTATGATCAGGATTTTGATCGCGATTCAAACACCATTGAAGTTTTCGTTACAAGGGTCAGAAAGAAATTGGGCGTAAATATTATAAATACGGTTCGGGGATTGGGATACCAGCTTGTTAACGCGTCAGAACAAAACTCAAAATAACAAGGGCAACAGGTCGTTATGGTTTCGGCTGATGTCCTTTTCTGCTGTCTGGACACTTTTTGCCCTGATGTTTGGTGGTTATTTGCTGTCGCTCACCTTCAAGGAAACTATTGAAAATAATTTTGATGAACGGCTAAACGGCCTACTGGAGAATTTAATCGGTTTCAGTAGTAGCAATTCCAATGGTCAGGTTAGTCTGTATCGTACCATGGCAGACCCCAGATTTGAACAGCCTTATTCCGGGTGGTATTGGCAAATTTCGGCTAGGGAAAATGAACCCTTCCGATCAAGGTCGTTATGGGATCAAACCTTGGAATATGACTATAAAAGTTCAGCTTTCCAGACCCTTTATACTATTGTAACTGGTCCTGAAGATCAGCAACTGAGGAAAGTGGAAAGGGATATAATCATTCCCGGGGATGAAACCATATATCGTTTCAGTGTAGCCATTGACAGGACGGAAATTAAAGAACAGCTTGATCGTTTTGACAATATCCTAATTTATTCTCTTAGTGCCCTTGGCTTTGGTTTGATTACGGCGTCTTTTTTGCAGGTATATCTGGGTTTGAAGCCTCTGAGAAATATTCGCCGGTCCCTGCTTAAAATTCGTACGGGAAAGGATGCACATCTACCCGAAGACTTTCCGACTGAAATTCAACCATTAGCCGATGAAATGAATGCGCTTCTGGATCATAATAATCAGGTTATTGAGCGGTCCCGTACGCAAGTGGGGAATTTGGCCCATGCTCTGAAAACACCGTTGGCAGTGCTTTCCACTGAATCGGAATTACATAAAGGCCAACTATCGGATGTGGTTGCGCGACAATCGGATATGATGCGGCGGCAGGTGGATCATTATTTGCGTCGCGCAAGGGTAGCCGCCAGCACAAAAGTCATTACCAGTCGTACAGAGATACTGCCGGTATTGAATGATTTATGTCGTGTTATGGGTAAAATCCATAAAAATAAAAAGTTCACTATGTTGCCTGTAAAAGAGCAGTCGCCATTATTTTTCAGAGGCGAACGACAGGATTTTGAAGAAATGGTAGGGAATCTTATTGAAAATGCCGCAAAATGGTCGACCAGCAAGGTGACGATAGCATGCCAACGGGACGGGGATGAAATTATGGTCCAGGTGGCAGATGATGGCCCGGGCATTGGAAAAGAGGTCCGGGATACCGTATTTATGCGCGGGGAGCGTTTGGATGAAAATACGCCTGGAACCGGGCTTGGGCTGTCGATCGTAAAAGATTTGTCTGGATTATATGGTGGGGAAATCAGCCTTTTGGATAACGAACCCCACGGATTATTGGCCCGACTTTCCCTGCCTGCGGCACGGGTATAGAATTATTTTCGAAACTGAATTCTTCGTTCAGGAATGGTTCAGGTTACCTCGACTATTCTACTCCCATAACAAGAGAGCAGGTAGTGACATGAAAACGACGAAAATTGCAATAATTCTGGCGGGAGCTTTAACACTCACCGCATGTGAGCCGGGATCAAAACAGGGTTTTGGAACCATGCTTGGTGCCATAGGCGGGGCAGCAATTGGGTCAGCCATAGGTGATAATGGCGATGGTACGACACATTTCTTTGCCGTAGCAGCTGGTACCATGGCGGGAGCCGCTATCGGTAGCAGTATTGGTAGATCAATGGATGATGCAGACCGCAGGGCCATGGAACGCAATCGTCAACTTGCTTTGGAAACATATTCCTCTGGCCAGACATCAACATGGTATAATCCGGATTCAGGCAATTCTGGTAGTTATCAACCTCAACCGGCTTATCAGGATAAAACGGGATCATATTGCCGGGAATATCAACAAACAATCACCGTCGGTGGAAAAACTGAAGAAGCTTACGGTAAAGCTTGTCGTCAACCAGACGGCACATGGAAGATAGTGACCTGAGCAGTGAGTAATGAATATGAGTTTTAAGTGGTCCCGGTGTATTTTGGAACATTCCCCTCCCCACATTTGTGCATGATGCAACCGGGGCCGCTTAGATACCTTAAAACCCCCTGAAAATAGTATATTTATTGTACTTATTTTTGGGGGGTTTTCATTTAAGTGGATTATACTCACCACTGTCCACTTCCCATGACGTGTATGTTCCGTTACAGTCAATATCATTCATCAAATTTATATAAGAAGGGAATAGAAAATGGATACATTTAGCATATTTGTTTTTGCAATCGTTATCGTTGTTGTCATTATTTTATTTATGGGGTCACTTACGGTACAGCAGGGTTACACCTATACTATTCAGCGTCTTGGGCGTTACACAAAAACGCTTCAACCGGGATTTCACATAATCATTCCTTTCATAGACCGTGTTGGCTCAAAAGTGAGCATGATGGAACGGGTGCTTGATGTGCCATCACAGGAGGTTATCACTAAAGATAACGCCATGGTGCGGGCGGATGGTGTTGTTTTCTTTCAGGTTCTTGATGCGGCGAAGGCCACATATGAAGTCAATGATATGATCCTGGCGATCCTTAATCTGACTATGACCAACCTGAGAACGGTGATGGGTTCAATGGATTTGGACGAGCTATTGTCGCAACGGGACAGCATTAATGGCCGTTTGTTGAATGTGGTGGATGATGCCACTCAGCCATGGGGAATTAAAATTACCCGTATTGAAATTAAAGATATTGAACCGCCAAGGGATATCGTAGATGCCATGGCACGACAAATGAAGGCCGAGCGCGAGAAACGCGCTAATATTCTGGACGCGGAAGGCTATCGTCAGGCAGAGATTTTACGGGCGGAAGGTGAGAAGCAGGGTGCCATTCTTGAAGCCGAAGGCCGCCGTGAATCGGCTTTCCGGGATGCGGAAGCGCGGGAACGGGAAGCGGAAGCCGAGGCCAAGGCAACATCCATGGTATCAGACGCCATAGCAAAAGGTGATCCACAGGCCATTAATTATTTCGTGGCCCAGAAATATGTGGAAACCTTGGGCCAATTTGCCAACTCACCAAATGAGAAACTTGTCTTTATGCCCCTTGAAGCCAGCGGCGTGATTGGAGCCCTGGGTGGTATGACGGATATGCTTAAAGACATCAGTAAGGCACCGAAGGGTGTATCCGGTTCTGTACCACGGTCAGGTAATTAATACGGTCTGGTAATTAATAAAGGGAGGGGGAATTATCCCCCTCAATAATTAAGGAGTATGACATGGGATTTCTGGAAGAATTAACATTGAATCACTGGACATGGTTTATTATCGCACTGGTCTTGCTGGGTTTAGAGATGATGGCACCGGGTATTGTCTTTCTATGGATGGCCATTGCTGCTGCTATCGTTGGTGGGACCGTCTTGTTTCTGCCTGACCTTGGGTGGGAAAATCAGTTTATCATTTTCTCAATTTTAAGTCTTATCAGTGTTTTTGCTGGGCGTAGTTTCTTGAAGAAAAACCCTATCGAAACGGACGATGTGACATTAAATCAAAGGGGGCATCAATATGTGGGTAAAACTTATAATCTGATCCGCGATATGGAAAACGGTAAAGGAAAAATCCGTATCGGTGACAGCAACTGGAGTGTCGAAGGGGATTTTGAGGCCAATGAAAATGACAAGGTTAAGGTTGTCGGCGTCAATGTCACTATTCTGGTTGTGGAGAAGGTATAATGTTATCTATCCGCTCAGCTAAAGTGAAAGATGTGCCTTTGATACTTACTTTTATCAAAGCGTTGGCTGAATATGAGAAATTATTGCATGAAGTAGTGGCCACTGAGGAGACACTCAAAGAATCATTGTTTGGTAACAATCCTGTGGCCCACGTTATCATTGGAGAAATTAACGGTAGACCATCGGGTTTTGCACTTTACTTCTATACTTTCTCAACATTTCTGGGACGTTCGGGAATATATCTTGAGGACCTCTATGTATACAGGGAAAACAGAGGCAGTGGTCTGGGTAAGGCTTTAATCCTTCATCTGGCAGATAAGGCATATGAAGAGGGATGTGGTCGTCTGGACTGGGCCGTGTTGGACTGGAACACACCCAGCATTAAATTTTATGAATCACTTGGGGCAAAAGCACAAGAGGATTGGACCGGATATCGTTTGGATAGGCCAGCCCTTAAACAGTTAACAGGGAAATGATGATTTAATCTTCTGCAATCATAGCCAAGCCCTCGGCTAGATAATCAGGAAGCATTGGCGCACGCATCAAATATTCTGCAGTATGGTCATTGCTGGCATCGCGGGCATCTGAAACCGCACTCGCCCATTCGGTACCGGAATAAGTCCCCCGTCCAAGCCACATCAAAGCGACAAGCTCGCTACGTTCTTCTACATTCATACCATTGATAACGGATACCAGTTCCTGATAGGCAGAATCACCGGCAAATTCCTCAACATCGGAATTATCAGCCTTTGCTGCCATTGATAGTTCGGAATAATGTTGTGGCTCACTATTTTCTGCCAGTTCTTCACCAATAATTGCAAGTGAAGATTCACCAACCTCGCGTGCTATTGAGATTACGAATTCGACTTTATCCTGACTGAGTGCATTCATTTTTATTCTCCGGAGAAATTCAGTGTAGCATTAATTATAGGGTGCGCCAAGAGGGGAATAAAAACCTTGATGCAGGTCAGGAAAATATAACGGTTTATCGCCTGCATGCCAGACGGGGTATTTTTTCATAACTACTTTAAATATATCACCATTCAGTTGTGATAATAGCCACTGCTGGAGACGTATATAGCGGGTGTTGAAAAACCATTCCTTATCCACATGGGCGAATTGCCGGATGAAAGGAAAAATAGTTATGTCGGCAATGGTTTTGCGGTCGCCTAGCAGAAAAGCAGAATCCTGTAATTTGTGATCCAGTTTTTTAAGGAAAACCTCACCCTTATCGCGGTAGGTCTCTGGGGAATGTTCAGGGAAGCGTGATGCATATTTATATTTATCCAACGCCAATTTAAACGATCCGTCATTTTCTTTTACAAGCTCATCTGTTTGAGGGATAAATTCCTGCCAGCCCTCAAGATCATTCTGACCAATTGCCCATTTGATGATGTCATAACTTTCGTCAATGACCTGCCCCTCAGGCAGAACCAATACTGGTACCGTTGCTTTGGTTGAAATGCTGGTCATCTCAATCGGCTTATCGCTCAGAACAACTTCTCGTATTTCGCAACCGATTTTGGCATAGATGAGTCCAATCCGCGAGCGCATGGCGTAGGGGCAGCGGCGGAAGCTATATAATATGGGCAGCTTGTTCATCATAAAATAGCCTACTGGAAGTCCATAAAAATTTATTGTATAGTTTTTTATATCAAAAATAGAGGGAAAAAAATGAGTAAAACATCCACGGGATTAGAAAAACATGTTGCGTCGGGCCTATGTTACGTTTTTGGCTGGTTATCAGGATTAGTTTTTCTTTTGGTTGAAAAAGAAAACAAGGAAGTTCGCTTTCATGCTATGCAGTCTATTATTGTCTTTGGCGGTTTCAATGTGTTAAATATTGCTTTGTCCATAAGCCTTGTTGGAATCCCTTTAATACCTATTCTGGGAGTTGTGGCATTGGTGCTATGGGTTTTGTTGATGGTTAAGGGGTTTCAGGGCGAGCAATATAAACTTCCCATTGCGGGTGACCTTGCGGAAAAATGGATTGGTCAGATTAAAATCTGATCATTATATTTCCCGTTTCATCCATATGTGCCTGATGGCGGCGTCGAGATATTCGTCGCCATAGCTTTCAAAATTCAGTTTTTCATAGAATTCAATAGCCTGTATCTGTGCGCCTAGTTTTATGGTCTTTATTGCGGAATTTTTTTGTATGTCTGCCACGATAAATTTCATCAACTTCCGCCCGATAGCATGGCCTCTGAGTTTTTTTAGAACAGCCACTCGCTCTATTTTTGCGATTTCATTAAGATAACGAACGCGTGCCGTAGCGATCGCTTCCCCATCCACAGATAACAGATAATGAACAGCTTCGTGATCCAGGCCGTCGATCTCTTCATCCACCGGGACATTCTGTTCATCAACAAAAACAACAGTGCGGATGTGGATGCATTTTTCAAGATCTTTTTCTGCGGTAATTTTGGCTATTTTAATGTCTGTCATTTTTCTTTTATAGGGTTCTGCGCTTGAGTATGCAAATGGATAAAAATCTTCCTATTTCTTAATAAACTCTGAATGTCCAGTATGTATTGTTGGACCGTAAAAGGAAAAAATGTGACAGTCCGGTTTTTATTAGTTTTTACAGTGATGTGGCTTTGGTCGAATGTGGCTGTAGCAACAATATTGTCTGGTGAATTACGACTGGATAATCAGGATATACTGATCTCCCCGACACAGAAATATCATGGACAATTTGATCTTCGTAGCAAGTTACCCATGGGTGACCAATTTGTACTCTCAAAAGTAATCATTAATTTTAGATTTCAAGATGATAAAGAATGGGTCCGGACGCCGGGTCCAAATAGTATGGAAGATACCGGAAAGGTCAATCGCCACGATGGCATTGCCTTACGCAATAAGAGGGTGTCTGGGCAGACGGATCACTATTATATCGCTAAAAGAACTATTCATATGACCAATGAGGAAGAGGTCGTGGAACTGACCATTGGTCGGAATATATTTTATGGCACCACCATACGCAGACGGGAAGTAACCAGAGAAAATTTAGGACAGAAAAGTGTCAACCTTGGGGCCTACCGTGATATTGGGGATAATCACCGTACAAGACAGCATTTCCGCATAACCGAATCCGTTCTGGAAACATACATGGATGGCTATGACGGCCTGTTTGAGATAGGGCGGAAACAACTTGATTTGGCAACGGTGCAGGATCTGGCTTATACTGGGCTGCTTGAATTTGAACTAGGCGGGAAAGGTGATTATATCTTTGTCGATGCAACACTATTGTATGAGGGCTACGTCACAGGTCTGGACGTTAAAGAAAATACGGGGAATAGTTTGTTCAGCGGTTCATTATGGCTCGCATTATTCTCTATACCTATCGGGGGTATATTGTGGCGAAAAAAATCGCAGAATGTCGCGGTCTATAAAAGTCAAAAAAGGATCACACAACGTAGAGTCCCAGATCAGCGGGCATTTTAAGTTTCGAACAGCGCATTGAATTCCTGAACGGCGACTTTGGGGCCTTGGGCATGTTTCCATATGCCCGCACTGACCGCAATGAAATCTGCACCGGAATCTATCAATGGCTTGGCATTATCCACAGTGATGCCGCCAATGGCGACACAGGGAACCTCAAACAGCTCGACCCACCATGTAATTAGGCTTAATTCCGCTGTTACTGAAGTCTCTTTTGTGTCTGTGGGGAAAAAGGCACCAAAGGCTACATAACTGGCTCCTTGTTCGGCGGCGACCATGGACAAATGACGGCTGTTCTTTGCTGTGACACCGACGATGCAATCATCACCGACTATTTCACGGGCATCCTTATATGACATATCATCCTGTCCCACATGAACTCCGTCCGCGCCGACTTTACGGGCAATATCCGGTCGGTCATTAATGATAAAGGCCACGTTCTTGGCATGACAAATGGGCTTCAGGACTTTAGCTGCTGTGATTATTTCTTCGTCGGTAACATCTTTCAGACGCAACTGTACACTGGCCACATCCCCGCCGCTTAATGCTTGCTGTAATTGACCGGCAAAGTCATCTAGATTAAAGGTTGGGGGGGTAATAATATAGAGTTGTGTCTGGGCCATAAAATTTCTCATCATTCATATCGTCATACCGGCCTCCGAGCCGGGATCCATTTATATATAGGATTATACCCTTAAACAATCAGATGTTGTTATTGATACAAAGATGTACCCCGGATTGTGGTCCGGGGTAACGAAATTTTTATTTTTCAAGCACTTTCACACCTGGCAGTTCCTTGCCTTCCATCCATTCGAGGAAGGCACCGCCAGCGGTGGAGATATGGGAAAACTGATCCGCAACACCCGCATGATTGAGGGCCGCGACGGTATCGCCACCGCCCGCAACGGATATAAGAGTACCGTTCTCCGTCAGCTTTCCGGCTGCTTTGGCAAGGGCCACGGTTGCCGCATCAAAGGGTTCAATCTCGAATGCGCCCATGGGGCCGTTCCAGATCAGTGTTTTGCAACTTGTCAGCATATGGACAAGGCCATTCACGGACGCTGGACCAACATCCAATATCATTTCATCGGCTGCCACATCATCAAGGCCAATCGTGCGGCATTCCGCACCTGCTTTGAATTCCTTTGCCACCACCAGATCAGTCGGTAAATGAATCGTACAATTCTGCTTAGCAGCTTTGCTCAGGATGGCACGGGCTGTATCGGCAAGGTCGTGTTCGCATAATGATGCGCCCACATTGACCCCCTGCGCCGCAAGGAAAGTATTAGCCATGCCGCCACCAATGATCAGGTGATCAACCTTTTCGACCAGATTGGTCAGTACATCAAGTTTGCTGGATACTTTAGCGCCACCAACCACGGCGCATAGTGCTCGTTTTGGGTCTCCAAGCGCATTTTCCAGGGCGGTTAGTTCTTTGTCCAGTGACAGTCCGGCAGCGGACGGTAACAGGTGGGCAATACCCTCGGTCGAGGCATGGGCACGGTGAGAGCAGGAAAAAGCCTCATTGACATAAAAGTCTGCGTTGTCAGCCAAAGCCTGTGCAAAATCCGTATCATTATTTGTTTCGCCCTCGTGGAAGCGGACATTTTCAAGAAGGAGAACCGTATCTCTCTCCATAGCATCCAATGTTTCCGTAATCACTTCGCCGGAACAGTCATTGACAAATACCACGGCTTTTTTGATCACATTGGCTAAAGGCTGAGCCAACTGTTCCAGCGACATTTCCGGGACAATTTTGCCCTTAGGACGGCCAAAATGGGACATGACGATGACCTGTGCGCCTTTGTCCATTAATGCTAGGATGGTCGGGGCTACGGATCTGATGCGGGTATCGTCTGTGACATTCCCGTCATTCATGGGAACGTTAAGGTCAGCACGAATAAGGACGCGCTTGTTATCAAGCGCGCCCAGATCTTCAATATTCTTGAATTGTACCATATTAGAGGCCAGCCATAACCTTGGCTGTATCAGACATACGGTTGGAGAAACCCCACTCGTTATCATACCAGCTCAAGACACGGACCAGATTGCCATCCAGCACTGATGTCTGTGAGGCATCAAAGCTGGAGCTTGCTGGATCATGGTTGAAGTCGATAGATACCGTTGGCTCAGTAACATAAGCCAACACACCTTTCAGACGACCATTAGAGGCTTCCTCAATAGCTTGATTGATTTCGGCTTCTGTTGTTGATCTTTTGGCAACAAACGTCAGGTCAATCATGGATACATTGGGGGTAGGCACCCGAACAGACGTGCCGTCCAATTTACCCGCCAATTCAGGTAAAACCAAACCAACGGCGCGTGCGGCACCAGTTGATGTTGGAATCATGCTCAGGCCACAGGCACGGGCACGGCGAGGGTCGCTGTGCAGGGTGTCGAGTACCCGTTGGTCGCCGGTATAGGCGTGGACAGTAGTCATAATACCTTTTTCGATACCAACTGTATCATTTAACACCTGTGCAACAGGGGCCAGACAGTTTGTTGTGCATGATGCATTGGAAACAACAATATGGTCAGCAGTCAATGTGTCATGGTTCACGCCGTAAACGACAGTGTTGTCAACGCCACCAGCAGGTGCAGAAATAAGAACTTTTTTGGCACCTGCCGCAAGATGGGCGGATGATTTTTCTTTGTCGGCAAAGAACCCGGTACATTCATACACAATGTCAACGCCAAGATCAGCCCACGGCAAGTCAGCAGGGTTACGCTCTGCGGTCACTTTGATGGGGTTGCGACCCAAATTCATCACATCGCCGTCTACATTCACATCAAATGGAAAGGTTCCATGGACAGAATCCCGTTTCAGAAGATAGGCGTTCATATCCACTGCACCGAGGTCATTAATACCTACAATTTCAATATCATCACGGCCTGATTCATAAACAGCCCGAAGCGCCAAACGCCCGATGCGGCCAAAACCGTTGATTGCAACACGAATAGTCATGGGTGTATTCTCCGTTTTCTTAAATTTAAAGTCTGTTTTTTACGGCAGTGACAATTGCATCTGCCGTGATTCCAAAATGTTCATATAATTCTTCAGCCGGGGCCGAGGCACCAAAGCTATCCATACCGATAATAATACCGTCACGACCCACATAACGTTCCCAGCCAAAGCACGATCCGGCTTCGATGGAGACATTAATGTCAGTATTGCCAAGTATCTCATCTTTATAATCTTGTGGCTGATCATCAAAGACGTCGGTTGACGGCATGGAAACCACGCGGGTCGGAATACCGTCAGCCTGTAAGGTATCGCGGGCGGCAACGGCAAGTTCGACTTCTGAACCAGTGGCAATAATCGTTACCTTGGCCACACCATCAGAACAGCGCAATTCATAACCACCCTTGGCAACCATATTCTCAGCAGTATGGGTGAGACGTACAGGCTCCGTACTCTGTCGGGTGAGTGCCAAAACACTGGGCCGCTTTGTGTCTTGCATTGCAGCGAGCCAGCTTTCGGCGGTTTCCACTGCATCGGCCGGACGGTAGACCGCTACATTTGGCATAACACGCAAGCTCATAAGATGCTCAACCGGTTGATGGGTCGGGCCATCTTCCCCAAGGCCAATACTGTCATGGGTCATAACATAAATTACCCGCTGCTCCATAAGGGCACTCAGGCGGATAGCAGAACGGCAATAATCGGTAAAAACCATAAAAGTGCCGCCGTAAGGAATATATTCCCCGTGTAGCGCAAGTCCGTTCATAAAGGCTGACATGCCGAATTCACGCACACCGTAATACATATAGCGACCAGAAAAGTCGCTTCCTGTGATAGTTTTCTGACCTGAACTCTTGGTCAGGTTCGATCCGGTAAGGTCCGCAGAGCCACCAATTGTTTCCTGCACAACTGGATTAATGACATTCAGTGCCATCAGGGAAGCCTTGCGTGTGGCAACTTTTTGCGGATTTTCGGCCAAATCCTTTTTATAGGTGTTTACAATATCCTCAAGATTTGTGGGAAGTTCCTTATTCAGGCGACGGTTAAAGTCTGCTTTGACTTCATTACCCAATCCATCAAAGGCTAATTTCCAATTTTCGGAAAGTTCCTGTGATTGTTTTCCGGCGACCCGCCATGCAGCAAGAATATCGTCTGGAATTTCAAATGGTGCGTGGGGCCAATTGAGAATTTTGCGCACAGCTTCAATTTCTTGCTCACCCAATGGGGCACCATGAACGCCAGATGTTCCCTGTTTATTGGGAGCGCCGTAACCAATGGTCGTACGGCAGGCAATCATGGATGGTCGGTCATCATTTTTCGCCGCTTCTATTGCGGCGTCAATTTCTTCTACATCATGGCCATTAATGGCCTGTACATGCCAGCCAGAAGCACTGAAACGGGCAATCTGGTCATCGGAAACAGTGGCACTGGTGCTGCCGTCGATGCAAATCTCGTTATCGTCCCAAAGTACAATCATTTTGCCAAGGTTCAAATGTCCGGCCATGGAGATGGCTTCATGGCTGATTCCCTCCATCAAACAGCCATCACCGCAGATGACATAGGTATGATGATCGATCACATCCCCCATACGGGCATTGGACAATCTTTCTGCCAAGGCAAACCCTACGGATGAGGCTAAACCCTGTCCCAAGGGACCCGTGGTCATTTCAACGCCAGCCAGTTCGGCAAATTCGGGATGTCCGGCGCAGGGTTGATGCAATTGACGGAAATTTTTAATGTCATCAATGGTTGGGTTTTTATAGCCCGTCAAATACAGCAATGAATAGAGCAACATAGACCCATGACCCGCAGACAGAATAAATCTATCCCGATTGGGCCATTCCGGCCATGTAGGGTCATATTTCAGATGTTTGGTATAAAGTACTGTCGCCACATCGGCCATGCCCATGGGCATTCCGGGGTGTCCTGAATTTGCTGCTTGTACGGCGTCCATGGACAAGGCGCGGATGGCATTTGCCATACTGGAAAGTGAAATTGTCATAATATTCTTACCGGCTGTATAAAATTGATGAAAAAATTACCCAGTTAACGGCGGCACAATGAACGTTTGCGCCTCTTTCGTCAACCTGCTTATATTATTTTATGCGAAATAAAAGGTTTTTATATTTGACCTTTCGCTTCGCTACTTGAGACCGTTTGTTTTGGTCTACCGCTTCGCTACTTGAGACCTTATGGTTTGGTCTACCGCTTCGCTACTTGAGACCTTATGGTTTGGTCTACCGCTTCGCTACTTGAGACCTTATGGTTTGGTCTATCGCTTCGCTACTTGAGGCCTTATGGTTTGGTCTATCGCTTCGCTACTTGAGGCCTTATGGTTTGGTCTATCGCTTCGCTACTTGAGGCCTTATGGTTTGGTCTACCGCTTCGCTACTTGAGACCTTTGAATTGTTTTTAATTTTTTAACTTCTAATGTGATATTTTTTTTGTACAATGTGTCTTACACCTATGAAAAAAGAAATAGGTAATTTAATAAATTCAAAGAATAGAGATATCATGCCCAAAAGCAAAAAAGCAATGAGCGCAGAACAGGCCGAAGCCGCAATAGAAGAGGCCTTAACGCGTCTGGAGAGAGCCATACTCAATAGCGAAACGCAGGGGCATGAAAGCACCAGTGAGCAGGCGACCTATATCGAACAGCTTGAAATAGAAAATAAACAGATGGCCCGTGAACATGATGAAATGAAAAAACATTGTATCGGCCTGAAAAATGGCTATGAAGCATTGGAAGAAAAATGCAGAAGGTTGGAAAATGCAAACGAATCGGCAGAAAAAGAATTAACAAACACCTTGCATGACCTTGATCAGATCATTGCCCAGAAAAGTTTGCACTAAAAATGCGTTGAGGAAAAAACATGGCTAATGTTATTGTGAAATTTAATAATCAGGATTATCACCTTGCCTGTCAGGATGGGGAAGGGGAACGTCTGTCGAAGCTGGCCGACTATGTTAATGACAAGGCCTCTCAAATTGCCAAAGCTATGGGCTCGGTATCTGACATAAGGCTACTGTTGATGACGTCAATTTTGTTGGCAGATGAATTAGATGAGGCCCGTGATGGCAAACCCATGGCCATGAAAGGTGCCCAGGACAGCGTTGACAGCATGGAAAAAACACTCGCCCATACCATCAAACGTATAGAAGATATCACCCGGCAAGTGGAAGCTGAAGGCTAGGGTCAAAGACATTCAAGGGTAGGCACCATGAAAAAGAGCGAGCCTCTTGGCAACGATAATAACGGCAACCCAATTCCTCAGGATGTTTTTGAAGTAACATCGGAACTGATTGAGGAAATTTCTCATGCTTTGAGAGAAAATAATTATGAGCAGCTTGATTATCTGCTTGCTCCGCTACATTCCTCAGATATCGCCATCATCTTTGAACAACTTCGGGAAGATGAGCGTAACGACCTTACGTCTTATTTTGGATCACAGCTAAATCCGGAAGTTCTGACAGAACTTGAAGACACGGCTCTTGATCAGGTTATCAAGGAAATGGATGCCGACCATGTGGTCGAGGCCATTAGCCAACTGGAAAGTGATGATGCGGTTGATATTCTTGAGGATATTGACCTTGAGGACCGTAACCGGATCATTGCCGCCTTGCCGGATGAAGAAAGACTTGCTGTAGAAGAAGGCCTTTCTTATCCCGAGGATAGTGCGGGCCGTATGGTCCAGAAAAATATCATTACAGTTCCCGGCTCATGGACAGTGGGGCAGGTGATACAGTTTTTACGTACGGAAGAAGAACTGCCGCCGGAATTTTATGAAATCTTCATCGTTGACCCGCTTCATCATCCTATTGGTACTGTCTCCCTGAGCCAGTTAATTCGTACCCGTGACTCTGTTCCGGTTTCTGAGATCATGGATACTGACCCGAAAGTCGTGCCCGTTGATTTAGACCAGGAAGAAGTTGCCTATATGTTTCGGCAATATGATCTGACCTCTATGGGGGTTGTTGATGAAGATGGCCGCCTGCTAGGTATGATTACCGTTGATGACGTAGTGGATGTGATTGACGAGGAAGCAGAGGAAGATATTTTACGCATGGCTGGTGTGCAGGAAACCGATATTACGGAATCCATTTTTGAGGCCTCGAAGAATCGTATTGTCTGGCTATTGGTTAATTTGGCAACTGCTATTCTGGCATCTATGGTGATTGCCATGTTTGACGGAAGTATTGAACAGATGGTGGCTCTGGCCATTTTGATGCCTATTGTGGCTAGTATGGGCGGCAATGCCGGAACCCAGACCATGACCGTCACAGTGCGTTCTCTGGCCACCAAAGACCTGACAGAGTCCAACGTACATAGGGTGGTCGGTAAGGAATTTGCCATTGCTATACTGAATGGCGTGGTCTTGGCTGTTATTATCGGGTTGCTATCACTGGCGTATTTTGACAATCCTTTGCTTGGGGGCGTGATTGCCGCCGCTATGATCATTAATATGGTGATGGCGGGACTGGCGGGTATTTTAATTCCCGTAGGACTGGACAGGGTAAATATTGACCCAGCATTGGCCAGCAGTATATTTGTGACCACTATTACCGACGTGATCGGTTTCTTTGCCTTTTTGGGTTTAGCATCAGTTGTTTTAATTTGATGACAGTACATATATTAAAGCTATGTGTCGGCATAGACAGTGTCGAACATCTGATCGAGGTCAGAAAGGGCAGGGAAAACCTGTTGCCGGACGGCACGCTCTATAACTATCATATCACCAGATTTCGCCCGAAACGTGCCAAGGAAATATTGAAAGGCGGGTCAATATATTGGGTAATCAAGGGTTTTGTACAGGTGCGTCAAAGGATTATAGGTCTGGATGAGATAGAAAGTGATACGGGTAAGAAATGTAAAATAATCATGGACACTACGCTCATCCGTACGGAAGGCCAACCACGACGCCCCCATCAGGGATGGCGTTATCTGGAAGCTACGGATGCACCAAGGGATATAAAGGCAGGGGAAAAGATGGATAACCTGCCGCAGGATTTATCAGAAAAGCTAAGGGAAATGGGCCTGATCTAGAAATAGATTTTAATGGGCATGTTATCAATCAGGCGTGTTTTCCCAACAACAGCAGCCACAAGTATCCGTGCCAAAATTGGTGATGTTTCTGTGAATGTCTGGGTCAGTGGTTCCAAATCATCAGACTGCCTTATTTCTAAATATTGTACCTCCTTAAACCCGCTATCTATCAGATGTTGGTTGCCTTTATCCAGTGCCTCCTGAAGCGGTAGTTTCCCTTCCTCAATTTCACTGATTATCTGTTTTAGGGTTTTCGGAATTTCCAAGGCAATTTGCCTCTCTTCAGCGCTTAGATAAATATTTCTGGAAGATGTGGCCAGCCCATCTTCGTCCCTTATTAATTTACCACACATAACCTCTGTCGGGATATCCAGGTCTTTAGCCATCTGTTTCAAAACTGTATATTGCTGAAAGTCCTTTTCACCAAAAAGTGCCACATCAGGCAAGCATTGCAGGAGAAGTTTTGTGACAACAGTCGTTACGCCGTCAAAATGTCCGGGTCGCTTAGCCGCACAAAGCCCTTCTGTAATTTTGGCCACCGAAACAATGGTTAAAAAACCATCCGGGTATATTTCCCCCACATCCGGCGCATAAAGCAGGTCAGTTTTTACCTCGTTCAGTTTTATAATATCTGTGGTTTCTGACCGGGGGTATTTATCGAAATCCTCATTGGGGCCAAATTGTTTTGGATTAACAAAGATGCTGACCACAACTTTGTCCACATGCTTTTGTATTTCCCTGATTAAGGATAAGTGACCGTGATGAAGCGCACCCATTGTGGGGACCATGCCAACCTTCAGTCCGCTCATGTGCCATTCCGTGACCTGGGTGCGAAGGTCTTTTTTAGTGCGAACTATCTGTACGGAAGGTTTCTTCATATTTTATCCACTCGTCTCTAGTCGGGCTTTATTAAAATCGTTCAGATTATTAATACGAATTATATTTTTGATTTTCTCAACATAATGCTGACCTTCTTCAGAATAGCTGGTGAGGGTTTCAACCAGCGCAATTACATTAATTATTTGATCATCCCGGAAGGCACGCCTTTCTTTCCGCAAGGAACGATAAGCATTGTGCGTATTCAGGTTTAACATATAACTATCAACAGCTTCTATAATAGTTTTAAAGCATTTCATGCGATGTGTTTTGCTCTTGTCCCGTTGTGCGGGCACCATGCCACATCCACTTCCCCAAGTCCATTGTCCGTAAAGTGCGTTGCCCTGCTGGGCAAATCTTGATGTGCCCCAGCCACTTTCCTGTGCCGCTTGAGCAAGGGCAAGTTCGGGGGGAATGATATTCATTCGGTTCAGCAATTTATCAAGAATTTCCCCTGTGCGTGTAACAAAATCCCTAACATCGCGAACTTTAACTTTATATTGCACTAACTTCTGTGTCAGCCAGTAGTAATCCGGTTCAGAGATATTTGTACCCAGAGTGAGTTTCAGGATTATTTTTTTAAGCTTTCGACGGTCTTGGCGTATGGTATCATTCACTTTCAGTATGGGGGGTAGTAGAGAAGAAAAAAACAATTCCTTTTTTAACCTGGTATTCTTGATTCTGGTTAATTCCCGAGGCAGATTGGAAAAATATATTTCTGGAACAGTCGCATTATTTTTTCGAATCTGCTGCATATCGAAACCGTATGAGGCAAGAAGTTTTATGGCGCTTGTTCCGTCAGGCAACTGAATATTTTTGACCATTTCTATGGGGGAATGATATTGTTCACTTTCCTTTACCTGCCAGTTTGCCAGCCAAATTGGCCCACCAATAAAAAACACTATTGCAATGAAGATAAGAATAGTGTCTTTGAGTGAGTTATAGTTGTTGCGTTTATACATTTCGTTTATTCTCAGATTGATCTGGTATTGATTGATCTGGTCAGTTTATAATTAGTTGTTCGGCAAAAAACCAGAGATTAGAATTGAAAATATGGGTTTTTAAAAAAATGGGGAGCAATAATGGGCCAAAAAAAGATGCAAAAGAAAAAGGGTAAAACACATATTATTGTGGTTGGTAATGAAAAGGGCGGATCAGGTAAGTCCACATCCGCCATGCATATTGTGGTCAGTCTGCTGGAACGGGGCAGCTCTGTTTCCATCATTGATCTTGATTCACGTCAGAAATCCCTTGCCCGTTATATTGAAAATCGGCAGATATATGCAGATCAACATAATTTGAAATTAACCATGCCAGACGCACATGTTCTTATGGGTACTGAAGATGGTACAAGTCAGGAGATGGAACAGCAGGATGAAGATAATTTTTCAGCACTGCTTGATGAATTGAAAACAAAATCTGAATTTATTTTAATTGACTGCCCCGGCAGTGATAGTAATCTTTCCAGATTAGCCCATATTTCTGCGGATACATTAATTACACCGGTAAACGACAGTTTTGTTGATATTGATTTGCTGGCTAAAGTCAATCCAGATTCCTATAAGGTGGAAAAATTAAGTCTTTATAGTGAAATGGTGTGGGAAGCTCGAAAGGCACGGGCCATGAAAGACCGTGGCACGATTGATTGGGTTGTGATGCGAAACCGGACGTCATCCCTCAATGCTAAGAATACGCGACGGGTTCATGATGTTTTGACACAATTGCAAAAAAGAGTTGCTTTTCGCTATGTTGCAGGCTTTGGGGAACGGGTCATTTATCGTGAATTATTCCCAAAAGGCCTTACACTTGTTGATTTTAAAAATAATAACCATGAGAAAATGACCATGTCCCATGTGGCTGCCCGACAGGAAATCAGACGCCTTATGGAAGCGCTGAAACTTCCCGGCTGGAGCAAAGTCGCTATTGCTGCTGCGGAATAGGAATTGAAATGCCGTTTATCCTCGTATTAATTGGTTTTGTATTTTTACTTTATGTAATTTCACGATTTATGAAGCAGTCAAAATCTGAAAAACTGAATCGTATATTCCGTTTTGGCTTTGCTATTATACTCGGGCTGTTGGCCTTCCTGATTTTGGTCAGAGGTAATGTGGCAGTAAGTGGTATTCTAGGTGTTCTGTCCTTTCTTTCTGCTCAGGGAAGCCTGTGGCGCTTTCTTGTAAGTGGCGGCCCAGACGTTTCTGTTAATAAGCCCCCCCTAAATACGACACCAATGACCCGGGAAGAGGCCCTTGAGATTCTGGGGCTGTTCGGAAATCCCCGCCCGTCCGAAATTAAAGATGCTCATCATAAAATGATGCTTAAGTTGCACCCTGATCAAGGGGGATCGGATTATTTTGCATCCAAGCTTAATCAGGCCCGGGACATACTGCTGTAATTTTTTGTTGCACCGCACAAAAAATGTTTGACTTTCCAAATATATCCCCTATATATAGGGCGTAAATTAATATTGCGCCGCACAAATTATATGGACTATGTTGAAAAGGATAACATTATGACCAAAGCTACAAATGCAAAGAAGACTACCGCAGAGAAAACTTTCGTCGATGCTCAGAAAACGGTTGAAGAAACAGTACAGAAAACAGTGAAAGCTGCACATAAGACTGCTAAAGAAACTGTTAAAATTGCTCAGGATAACGTTGAGAAAGCTGTTAAAGAAGCCACAAACAACCTTGATAAGGTTACTGAATTCGGCAAAGCGAATTATGAAGCTATTGTTGCTTCAAGTGAAGCTGCTGTTAAAGTTGCGCAGAATGTGAATGTTGACTTCATCGAAACTGCCAAGAAAGCGGTTGAAAAGAATGTAACTGATGCGAAAACATTGTTTGCTGCTAAAACACCTGCTGAGTTTTTTGAAATTCAGGCAGCGATGTTTAAAACACGTTATGAAGAGTTCGTTGCTGAAGCGACACGTGTTAACGAAGCGGCATCAAACACAGCAAATGAAGTTGTTGAGCCTATAAAAGCCCGCTACGAAGAAGTTGCTACAAAATACAATCTTCCCCTAGTTGGCTAATTATTGCCAACAGGATTGTTTATGATACTGCCAAGTATCAGGCCCGGCTTTTATGCCGGGCTTTTTTTTGCATTTCGAACATCTTGCCATTCCAACTGGAAGTTTTGGAAATTTAACGCTACATTAGGATTAGAAGAATAAAATATATTAAGAAAAACCTTAGTTAGCGGTAATTATTACAGCAAATTTCCACTAATGCCTTTAAATCTGCTGTGGACTTTCTATTTAATATAAATACGAAGTTCAAATAGAATAATGGCAGGTCAATGAGTAAAGATCAGAAGGACGATGAAGGGAAGGGTAAAACCGGTGTTTTAACCAAAACCCGACCCAAGACCAAAAAACCGTCCATGTATAAGGTACTTATGCTGAATGACGATTATACCCCTATGGATTTCGTTGTTCACATTCTTCTGACCTATTTTCAAAAGTCAGAAGAGGAAGCCGTGCAGATTATGCTGAATGTGCATCAAACTGGGGTCGGATTGTGCGGCGTTTATAGTTTTGAAGTAGCAGAAACCAAGGTAATGCAGGTGATCGATAATGCAAGACGCAATGATCATCCGCTGCAATGTACTTTGGAAAAGGAGTAACCACCATGCCTACATTTTCTCCAAATCTTGAACATACACTTCACCGTGCTGTTGGTGAGGCCAATCTGCGCAAGCATGAATTTGCCACCTTAGAACATTTATTATTTGGGCTGCTGGATGATAAGGACGCGGTTGCGGTGCTTAGGGCATGTGACGTTAATGTACGCCAACTTCGCGCTGAGATTAAGGCATACTTGGATCTGGAACTTGAAAATATTAAAACAGAGCAGGGCGGTGATGCAAGCCCCACATCCGGTTTTCAGCGGGTTATCCAAAGATCAATTCTGCATGTACAAAGTTCCGGACGGGAAGAAGTAACCGGTGCCAATGTTCTTATTGCGCTCTTTTCGGAGCGGGAAAGTCATGCGGTTTATTTCTTACAACAATATGATATGAGTAGGCTCGATGCGGTAAGTTATGTTTCCCATGGACTAGCTAAGTCAGCGGGCAAAACCGAAAAGGAAGAAGGAACCACCGGGACAGAAGAAGCCTTTGAAGAAGAAGAGCGTGAAGAAACAGCGTTGGAGAAATATTGCGTTGACTTGAACCAGAAGGCGCGTGAGGGCAAGATTGATCGTCTTATCGGTCGTGAGCATGAAGTTGAGCGCACCATACAGATACTATGCCGTCGATCAAAGAATAACCCGCTTTATGTTGGTGATCCCGGCGTTGGTAAAACAGCCATAGCCGAAGGCCTGGCCCTGCATATTATAAAGAAGAAAGTTCCGGAAGTTCTACAGAATGCGACTATTTTCTGTCTTGATATGGGAACATTGCTTGCCGGAACCCGTTACCGAGGAGATTTTGAAGAACGTCTGAAGGCGGTCATTTCAGAAGTGGAACAGCATGAAGGAGCCATTCTGTTCATTGACGAGATTCATACCATAATTGGTGCAGGGGCAACCAGTGGCGGTGCTATGGATGCCTCAAACATGCTGAAGCCAGCCTTGTCATCAGGAGCCATACGTTGCATTGGATCCACCACTTACAAGGAATATCGTTCCCACTTTGAAAAAGATCGGGCGTTGCTCAGACGTTTTCAGAAAATTGATATTAAGGAACCAACCATCCCTGAAACCAAGGAAATTCTCAAGGGGCTCAGAAAATATTTTGAAGAACATCACGGTGTGAAATACAGCGACGATGTTATTGAAGCTGCTGTTGATTTGTCCTCGCGTCATATTAATGACCGGAAACAGCCGGATAAATCCATCGATGTTATTGACGAAGTTGGTGCCTCGCAGATGCTTCTGCCGCCAGAAAAGCGCAAAAAGGAAATTTCTGTTGAGGATGTGGAAGTGGTGGTTTCCAAAATTGCTCGTATTCCGGCGAAATCTGTATCCAAGGATGATACGGCCATACTCGCCAGCATTGATACTGACCTGAAACGGGTCATATATGGTCAGGATAAGGCCATTGAGGTGCTGACAGACGCCATACGGCTGTCCAGAGCTGGTTTGCGGCAGGATGACAAGCCCATTGGCTGTTATTTATTCTGTGGCCCCACGGGTGTCGGTAAAACTGAGGTCACCAAGCAAATGGCCAGCCTTTTGGGACTGGAATTACACCGGTTCGATATGTCAGAATATATGGAGCGGCATTCCGTTTCCCGTCTGATTGGTGCGCCACCCGGTTATGTGGGTTATGATCAGGGTGGTCTTTTGACCGATGCCGTGGATCAGTCGCCACATTGTGTCATACTGTTGGATGAGATAGAAAAAGCACATCCTGACATCTATAATATCCTGTTACAGGTCATGGACCACGGTAAGTTAACCGATAGTAACGGTAAGAAAATTGATTTCCGCAATGTGATCCTTGTAATGACAACCAATGCCGGTGCCATGGAAATGAGCAAGGAGGCTATTGGTTTTGGTGCCAACGTCCGTGAAGGCGATGCAGAAGAAGCCATTAAAAAGCTTTTCACCCCTGAATTCAGAAACCGGCTTGATGCCACGGTTCCCTTTAAAAACTTGTCACTTGCGGTTATGGGGCAGGTAGTTGAAAAATTCGTTCTGGAACTGGAAATGCAGCTGGAAGACCGTAAGGTGCATATTAGTTTAACGCCGGCGGCAAAAACATGGTTGTCTGAAAAAGGTTATGACCCGTTGTATGGTGCGCGCCCGCTTGCCAGAACCATACAGGAATATGTCAAGAAACCATTGGCAAACGAACTTCTGTTTGGCAAACTGGTGGACGGTGGCGAGGTTCTGGTCCGGGTAAAAGATAGTAAATTGATATTCGATATTGAGCCAGCATCAGCACCAATCAAGAAAATCACCGATGAAAGTTCTGATAAGCCAAAAGAATATGTGAAATAATCTTTGAATATTCCACTTTAACGCTTCTGTTCATTTGGAATTCATGTGCGAAGTTGTATAATCTTCCGTAATGGCAATAAAACCATTAAAGGAAGAGATTGATGTTTAAAAAATTATTTATTTTAGCGCTAAGTTTGTCTTTCATGCCCCTTGTTGGCATGGCTGCTGATAATGATCAGGATAAATTGGCTAAAGCTCTGGAAAAATACGAGAAAACCGGGAAAATTGAAAGATGTGTTCAATTGTCTCGCATCTATTCAAGCAGAGTAATTGACGATTATAATATTCTTTTTATCATGAAGGGTAAAAAAGCTTACCTAAATACACTGCCTCACCGTTGTTCGCGTCTCGGGTTTGAAAAGTCGTTTAGTTACAGGCTTTCTATCAACCAACTCTGCAATGTGGATATCATTACAGTATTTGATTCAAACAGTAATATTCAGGGACCATCCTGTGGTTTAGGAAAATTCATAGAATATAAAAAGAAACCCAAAAAAGAATAGGCGGAAATCAAAAGGTTTCACGCTGTAGTCACGGTTTGTTCATTCGGAATTTAGGTGAGATATAGTATAGTCACTATGGGTATAAACGTTATATTTAAGGAACAGGCTAATGCTTAAAAAAATACTTACTTCTGTAACGTCTCTTGCTTTTGTTCTATCCGCAACCTTTACCCCTATTTCATTATATGCCAGTGGTAAAGATGAGGCTGGGCTTGAAAAAGCGTTAATGAGCTACGAGAAAACCGGGAAAATTGAAAAATGCCTCAGTTTAAGAAATGTAGATACCAGCAGAGCTATTGATGATTACAATATTCTTTTTTTCATGAAAGGGAAAAAAGTATATTTGAATACGCTGAAACATCGCTGTTCCCGTCTTGGTTCTGAAGGAACTTTTAGTTACAATGTATCTCATTTCCAACTTTGTGATTATGATGTAATCTCAGTCTTTGATGCCCATGGTTCTGCTACAGGTGGGTTTTGCGGATTGAGCAAATTTGTTGAATATGAAAAGAAACCTAAGCCGAGTAATTAAATATCTCAGCCCTAGTCTTTTTTAAACGGGGCGAAGGACGTCAGGATTTCCTGATCCTGAAGGATGGCATCCCTTTCATGGATCAGATAATCAGCTATTGCATTGCGGAATGATGGATTGTTGATCCAGTGGGCGCTATAGGTGGATGTGGGCAGATAGCCGCGAGCCAGTTTATGTTCCCCCTGTGCGCCGGCCTCAACCTTTTTCAGGCCATGTCTGATAGCATAGTCGATGGCCTGATAGTAGCATACCTCAAAATGAAGGTATCGATGGTCTTCAACTGCTCCCCAGTAACGGCCATATAACGTGTCATCACTAATAAGATTCAGCGCCCCTGCGATATATCTGTTGTGACGCTTGCACATAATTAAAACGACTTTCTCGGACATATATGATCCGAGAAGCGAGAAAAAAATCCTGTTTAAATAGGGTTGCCCCCATTTTCGGTTGCTCGTATCTAGATAAAATTTAAAATAGTTATCCCAGTGATATTCGGTAATGTCTTTTCCCGTCAATACTTCGATTTCAATATCTTCAGCAACAGCCTGTTTTCTTTCCTTGCGGATATTTTTTCTTTTTCGGGAAGATAAAGCCGCCAGGAAGTCATCAAAACAGCCATACTCCATATTTAGCCAATGGAATTGTTGGTCCAGTCGTTTCAGAAAACCATGATTTGCCATTAAATCCCATTCACGTTCCTCAGCAAAGGTTACATGCAGGGATGAAATTTCAAACTTTTTTGCTAATGCAATGGCCATCTCAAGCAGCAGAGTACATATTTCCTTTTCATTCTCACTCGGAAGGGTCATCAGCTTACGCCCGGTAACAGGGGTGAAGGGGGTTGAACATTGTAGTTTAGGATAATATTTCCCGCCCGCATTGTGATAGGCGTTAGCCCAGGGATGATCAAAGACATATTCACCATGGGAATGGCTTTTCAAATAAAGCGGCATTACACCAACAATTATATTGTCTTTGTGAATGATAATATGCTGGGCCTGCCATCCGGTTTTAGCGGTGGCGCAGCCGCTTTCCTCCAAAGCCTTCAGGAATTGATAGGATAGAAAAGGATTATGACCTGTATTGTCATTATAACAGCAATCATTCCAGCCTTTTTCCGAAACCTCGGACAGGCTGGTAATGATTTGGGGTTGGTATATGCTCATCAATCCAGATTTTCATAGATGCTATTGTCAGTATACAGACGTGCTTTTTGCTGCAAGTCTTCTGTACGTACCGTCCAGGTTAACACAGGGATATTCTTCCCTCGACAATATTCTGTGACCTCATTGGGTAAGGCCCTTATATCATATGCAATAAAATCAACTGCCAGATCATCAATATATGATTTCTGTGTTGGTGTAGAAAAATATTTCTCAGGCATTTCCCCGTCATTTATACTGGTCGCAACAAGGCCACGCAGTATTTTTGGTGCATGTTTTTGAAACCATAAAATAATACCGGGGTAGAAAGACATAACGGCCACAGGGCCGTTATAGTCGCAGATGTCCTTAAATACCGCCTGTGCAATTTGATCGGGCCGCCCTTGGTCACCTTTTATTTCTATCAGGACAGGATATTTCTGGTCAATATTATCTAATATCTTTTCCAGCGTCAAAATGACATCATCTGACCCTGTTAAGGTAATGGCCGACAGTTGTTGAGCCGTAAAGTCATCAATATCGCCCGAGCGCCCCGTTAGTCGGTTGAGCGAGACATCATGATATACCATTGCCTTACCATCGTGGCTCAATAATACATCAAGCTCAAAACCATGACCACGGGCATTAGCTGCCTTAAAAGCCGTAAGGGAGTTTTCCACATGGCCGCTTTTAGGTCCATGAAGACCACGATGGGCAAAAGGAGTATTTATCAAATTTTGATATTGCACTTTAAGAAATTTCTATAAGGGCGTCAATTTCAACAGGAACATTTAGGGGTAGGGCGTTTGTTCCAACTGCTGAACGGGAATGTTTTCCGGCTTGGCCAAAAACATCAACCATGAGATCACTGGCCCCGTTTATAATGGTAGGCTGGCCCGCAAAACTGTTAATACAATTGACAAATGCCCCCAGTTTTACGATGCGAATAATGCGGCTCAGGTCGCCGCCGCAGGCTACTCTAGCCTGACTTATGATATTGATAGCACAGAGGCGGGCGGCTTTAACCGCGTCTCCTTCGCTGATTTCCACACCAACCTTACCGATATAAGGAAACATACCTTCAGAATCTACAGGAATCTGGCCGGAAATGGATAGCAGGTTGCCTGTCTGGACAAAGGGAACATAATTGGCCACTGGCGGTACGGGCGTGGGAAGCACTATTCCCAGCTTTTCAAGGTTTTCTTCGTACATATTACTCATAATCGTATTCTTTTCCTTTTTCATAATGTCTGATGACAGAATACACTGACAAAGAAAAGAAGAAAAGAAGCAATCAGAAAACTCTAGCTATAGGCGCGGGCTGACTTATTGCGATACATTTGCCTGTCAGCAATTTTAATGATGTCGTCTAATTTAATGCCGGGTGATATTTCAGCAATTCCAAAGCTGGCCCGGACCGGAATTACATGCTGTTTATGGCTGAATTTGGCAAAGTTTAACTGCTGTTGGATGAAGCGGGTGCGGTGCTTGCCGCCTTCAAATTCAGAATGTTTCAAAAGCAGGGCGAATTCATCGCCCCCCAGACGTGCGGCATAATCGGTCTGACGAATGGAAGATGTTAAAGATTCTGCAACAAATTTTAATTTTGCATCGCCTACAGCATGACCGTAAGTGTCATTGATATGTTTAAATCGATCCAGATCAATATAGACAAAGAGTGCCGGTTCACCATGGCGTTCAGCCGTGGCAACAGCATTTTCCAGTTCCTGCATAATACCCCGACGGTTTAAAAGACCTGTCAGGGGGTCTGTGGACGTCATGACTTCAAGTTTTTCGATACGTTCGCTTTGCTCTGCTATGGTTTGCTCGGCTTCAACAACAAAATCCAGAATTTCTGCCAATATATCCCAGCTTTTGGTCGACAGGTTTTTTCCCGATACCTTGAAATTCATCAGCAGTTCATCGGCTAACTTATTAATTTCATTAGCGGGTACCGTATCTTGCGGTTTCATGGGACTGGTATAAATGTTCATAATAGTTCCTATATTCTGGTTATATCGTCACTGAAATATAAGAGCAAACATCGTGCCAATTATTAAGTCATTGATTTTAAAGGAAAAACATTGATTTTATGTCGTTGAAGGAAAAAATTACCTGCTTTGCAGGGTAAAAATGTCACCCCATATGGTTAATATTTGTTAACCATAACGTATTAATAATATTGGGAGAATCAGATTCCCAGCTCTGATTTTTTATTACGGGGAAGTTTATTGCTGATGATATCATAAGCGGTTTTTATATAGTCGCATATATCCTCATGATTCATGGCCTCTGCCGTTTGGATTTGTACCCATTTGGCGCGGGCAAGATAAGGGGCCGGGACAATTCCCGGCAATTCACAGAGTATTTGGTAACTGAGGTTAGAACATTTAAAACTAAGCTTATGTTTCTGATCCTCACCAAGGTCAGGATGTATGGCAAAAATCTTGCCGCCAATTTTCCAAACCGAAGCCCCCCGCCATTGAACAACATGGGTCGCTGATTTCAGGCTTTTGCAATAGTGGTCAAATTCTTCCCGTGTCATTTCACATCAGAAACGCTCAGGGGTTTATCAAGGGAAATGCCCGCCTTTATCTTCGCTTCGCGTACCATTTTTTTCACATCGGCCCTAAGCTTGAAAGCATCGTAAACGATGCCATCTTTGATCGTCCACCGCACGCCGCCGACCCGTTCAACTTTGCCCGTATCATCGTTGAGTTTTATGGCACCCGTGCCATAGAGGACTTTCAGGTTATGGACCGGATTTTCGTCTACAATTACAAAATCAGCTTTCTTGCCCACCTGAATAGTGCCGACCTCCGTATCCTTTTTTATGATCTGTGCCCCGATCTGGGTCGCGGCCCTTATGACCTCCAGGGGATGGAAGCCTGCTTCCTGCATCAATTCCATTTCCTGAATATAACCAAAACCATAGAGGCTATAGATATATCCCGTATCACTACCAAGCCCCACCTTGCCACCACGGTTCTTATAGTCATTGATGAATTGCATCCATAAATTATAGTTATTTTTCCATTCCAGCTCATCCTGCGTCGTCCAATCATACCAGAAAGAACCATGTGAATGCCGGTTCGGGCGGTAAAAATTCCATAAGACTGGCATGGTATAGGTATCATGCCAGATTGCCCTGCTCATGCGCATCAGGTCCCGACTTGCGAGATATATGGTGAAAGTGGGATCAAGGGCGAAATCTCTCGCCAGCAAGGTTTCCATCACCGCGTTCCACTTTTTACTACCCGGTTTTGCTGCTTGCTTCCAAAGGCGACCCGCCTGGCCGAAACGATCCTGTTCATTGTTATAGATATAATCGGTAGGGTAGTCCTGTATGATTTTATCCTCAAACAAGGCTTCCGGTAGGCCATACCAATGTTCCATACTGTTCAGACCATGGGCGGAGGTTGTCAAGACATTGGCATGGGTGACATCAAGCTGGGCGTGATGCATGGTTGTTTGCAGACCTTGTTTTTTTGCTTCATCCAGTGCGGCCCATAGTATTTCTGCGGGTGAACCAAAGAATTTAATGCCATCCCCGCCATTTTTCTTAATTTCTTTAACCCGTTTACGGGCGGCTTCGGGACTGTTAATGCCGTAAAAAATCGGATAAGCGACAATACGGGGTGCTGTGATTTCATTTTTGGCGCTGCGTTTCTTAAAATCGACGATACGCTCGTCGCCGCCTGAACCCAGACTGCGAATGGTCGTAATACCGTGGCCAAGCTGTAGCTTGAAAATATAGTCAGGTGAAACCCCCTGTTCACTATCCAGAGAATGAATATGGCTATGAAGGTCAATAAACCCGGGTAAAATAAATTTACCGTGAGTATCAATTTCACGGTCACCTTTTTTTGGCCGCCCATCAGGGGCAATGGCAACACCCGGTGCTCCCACATTCCTGATTTCGGTAATTTTGTCTTTTTCGATAACAATATCGACTGGGCCGAAAGGGGGGGCACCGGTGCCATCAATGACATATCCGCCCCGGAGTATCAGTCGGTTATATTGCCCTTCACCGTCTGTTCTATCCGGCACTTCGGCCTCTATGGCCTGTGACGTTTGTATGGTAGTTAAAAATATTACGAGTGAAATGAATTTTATCATGGTTATCCCTTACAACAGGTTACGACCTTTTTTTATGACATCCTTACCATATTTATCACGAATATTATCCATTAATCGTTCGGTTTGAATTTTTTGCGTGCGCCACGTATCAATAAGGTCCGGCTGGTCAGCCTGTTCAATGCCGCAAAGTCCGGAAACGCCAATCCCAATCAGACGATATTCAAGCCCCCCACATTCGGCTTTTAGCATATGTTTTCCAACGTCAAATAACATTTCTGCCATTTGGGTAGGGCTGTCTAGTGTGGTTGAACGCGTGATTTGCCGGAAAGAGGTTGTCTTCAACTTTAAAGTGATGACATTTCCCGCTTTGATTTTATCTTTCAGCCGTGCGGAGACTTTTTCACAAAGGGGCCAAAGCAGCAATTTCAGTTCGTCATAACCGGACAAGTCTTTGTTTAGGGTGATCTCATTGGATATGCTTTTTACCTTGCTTTTGCTATTGATATATCGGCTGTCTTCCCCCCGTGAGAAGTGATATAGACGTTCCCCCATTATTCCATATTTTTGGATTAAATGTTTTTTATCAAGATGTTGTAATTGCCCGATCTGGATGATGCCATTGCGGTTTATTTTCCTTTGCATGACTTTTCCCACACCCCATATTTTTGAGATAGGCAGAGGGGCCAGAACGTCTTTTGCCTGTGCGCGGCCAATGATGGAAAAACCCCGAGGTTTATCAAAATCGGATGCAAGTTTTGCCAAAAATTTATTATAGCTAAGTCCCACAGATACAGTAATTCCGATATCATCTTCGATTTGTTGAACAGCATGGGCGATTGTTTTGGCAGGATATGTCCCGTGGAGTTTTTCTGTACCCGATAGGTCAATGAAGGCCTCATCAATAGACAGAGGTTCAATACTGGGTGACATCTTGTTAAAAATTACCCGTATATGCTTGCTTACGGCAGCATATTTATTCATATTTGCTGAAATAATAACCGCCTCTGGGCAAAGTTTTCTGGCTTGAAACATGGGCATGGCGGAATGAACACCGAACGTGCGCGCGATATAGCAACAGGTGGAGACAACGCCTCGTTTGCCGCCACCAATTATCAGGGGTTTAGAGATCAACTCTGGCTTGTCCCGCTTTTCAACACTGGCATAAAAAGCGTCACAATCTATATGGGCGAGTGTTAATTCCCTTAATTCAGGGTGGTTCAAAATTCTGGGGCTACCGCAGGCAGGGCATCGTTCATCCGCCGTCACGGCGTCAAAATCAGATAAGCAGTCGCGGCAAAATCCTGTCATTCTATTACCTTTGCAGATAATCCCGTATGACCTGTTCTATATGGGACCAATCACGGCATCTATGATGACAATATTTTGATTTTTCTTCAATGTTATTTAAATGATCATTGGCAATATACTGAATCCGCAGGGTATCCGGTACGAATTTGGCCACGGATTTATGATGTTGTGAAATATCGTCAATGAAGATTAATTCTTCACGGGTAATTCTTTTGATGGCTTTCATCACGGGCCCTTTTGGGCCGCTACTTGAAATCATGGGGTAATTCAGACCAGAATCAATGAGTTTTTTACGACGGCGGTCGGCAAAACTATGGGGGATATTGGTCAGAATAATGATATCACAGAATTCGGATAAGTTTTCCAGATGTTTAGATACGTCTTTTACCAAGGGCTGTTTTTCAACATAATTTTCAAAATAATCTTCAATTATTTCACCAAAAAGATCACTATCAACGGGTATATCAGTATCAGTATATTTAATATTTCCTTCCAGAGCGTAACTTTTAAAATTTACATACATCCCCTGACCGAGCAGATATTCCGACAAAATATCGGAAAAATGCAAGATTACCTCATCTGCATCTGAAATGATGACAGGACGGTCACTATCCAGAGAAAGTGATTTCAGTTGCTCAAGGGCAAATTTCATATTTGATCGTAGCCTTTTAAATCTTATGTGCTGTAGGGAACTGTTTCGCCACCAGGAAGTAACTGTCTGGCTTTTTTTAATTGGTCCGGTGCAATTTCCATAGTTTCACAAAATGAGAGCAGTTTTTTTTCATTTTGTAAGAAATAATCCAGAATACTACCTAATGTTGCCGGATTTGCTGCGGAATCCTTTAATTCATCAGGGGTTATGCCTGATAATCGTAAATATGCCATCAATATTTCCTCATGTTGTGCCACATGGGAGAGGGCTTGAAGGCCAAGTATCTCTGCCTGATCGTAATTCATGCCGAAAACCAACGTTATATTAAGAAATTAGACATAATATATACACTACAGTAATTCTGTTAACAGCTTTTTCATAAGATACTAATAAATTTGTAGCATAATATCTATCTAAGCTATAAGTGTTAGTCTCAGTGGGGTAGTTTTAACTGAGTAATGTTCAGGAAAATTATATGCGGAAGAAAATACTCGTCGTAGAAGACAATGAATTAAATATGAAGCTCTTTTGTGATCTTCTGAATGCGCATGGGTATGATACTATCCAGACGCAGGAAGGGATGAAAGCCCTTGCGCTGGCAAGAGAAGAAATGCCAGATCTTATTTTGATGGATATTCAGTTGCCGGAGGTTTCTGGACTTGAAGTGACAAAATGGATAAAAGAAGATGAAAATTTATCCTCCATTCCAATAATCGCGGTAACAGCCTTTGCGATGAAGGGTGATGAAGAAAAAATTAGGGCAGGCGGTTGTGAAGCCTATATCGCTAAACCTATTTCTGTTGGAAAATTTATCGAAACTGTTAAAAAATTTGCGGGATAGCACTTAACTATGACGGCACGGGTACTTGTTGTTGATGATGTAATTCAAAATGTCAAATTACTGGAAGCAAAACTTTCCAGCGAATATTTTGACGTTTTGACAGCCATGAACGGTGAAGATGCGCTGGAAATAATTGATAAAGAGCATCCTGATATTGTTCTTCTGGATGTTATGATGCCGGGAATGGATGGTTTTGAAGTCTGTCGTCGTATCAGGTCCAATGTAAAGTCAGCACATATTCCCGTTATTATGGTTACGGCCCTTGATCAACCAAAAGACCGCGTTGCGGGCCTTGAGGCCGGCGCGGATGATTTTCTGACCAAGCCAGTATTGGATTTACCCTTGTTTGCCCGGGTACGGTCACTGGTGCGTCTAAAAGTTCTGATGGATGAGCTTCGCATGCGCGAAACCACTGGCCAGGACTTTGGTATGAGTATTGGCTCGGACCTTAACCGCAATATTAGTCTCACAGATGCGAAAGTACTCTTGGTGGAAGACTATGCCAGGGTTGCTGAAAGAATCAGTCGATATATGCAGGATTTGGCAACAGTTGATGTGGATAATGCTGAATCCGGTGAAGTTACCGTGTCAAACCTTGAAGATTATGACCTTATAATTGTAAGTTTGGGGATGAATGACGTTGATGGTCTTCGGCTGTGTTCACAGTTAAGGTCCGCAGAGAATACACGACGAATTCCCATACTAGTTCTGGTAGATGAAGGGGATACAACACAGTTGGTAAAAGCTATGGAACTGGGAGCCACGGATTATATATCACGTCCCATAGACAGGAACGAACTTCTGGCGCGTGCAAAGTCTCAAATTCGTCAAAAGCGATATGCTAATCGTCTGCGCCAGAATATGCAGAAGAGCGTTGAAATGGCCATGACGGATGCCGTAACCGGATTATATAATAGGCACTTTCTGTCGACACATTTGGATAACATCATGTCCAAAAGCAATGATTCACGTAAGAAGGTATCTTTGCTGATGATGGACCTTGATAAGTTCAAACTTGTGAATGATACCTATGGTCATGCCGCAGGGGATGAGGTGTTAAAGGAATTTGCGCGCAGAATCAGCAACGACATACGGAATATTGATCTTGCGGCCCGCTTTGGTGGTGAAGAATTTGTTATCGTTATGCCGGAAACAAATCTTGAGTATGCATATTTTGTGGCGGAAAGACTTCGCATGTCTATTGCGAATGAGCCATTTGAAATTTCTAGCTCCGAAGAACCGATCAAGGTAACAGTAAGTATCGGAATCGCCCTTGCAGGTGATAAAAATTCCACCAGTAGTAAATTACTTGTAGCCGCTGATCTTGCCCTGTATCAGGCCAAGGAAAATGGCCGTAATCAGGTATGTAGCATCGAACAATAAAAAACGGCCTGAACCAAAGGTACAGACCGTTAAAATACTGTCAGCGGAAATAAAATTATTTAATTTTATGTTCCTTGAATTCCACATGTTTACGTGCAACAGGATCATATTTGCGGAAAGTCATTTTTTCCGTAATATTGCGCGGGTTTTTCTTTGTTACATAATAGTAACCAGTGCCGGCTGTGCTGACGAGTTTAATTTTTACAACGGTAGGTTTCGCCATATCGCTGGCTCCAATGTTTAAATTCCAAAATACGTGATGGGAAAATACAGCTATTAACGTTCAAGTCAAGCAAAAGCCGTGAAAAATAGTGATAATTCTATCTTTTCTGTCTTCTTGAAGATCGGCCCTGTCGTCTGCCTCTGCCCTTAGGTTTTTTACGGCCTGATTTTGAAGTCAACTTTTCATCAATCAATTCACAGAGCAAGCCGCCTGTAATTCGGTTGGCTTCCTTCAGACGCACTGTTACCGCATCTCCCAGCTGATAAGTTATTCCGGTATATTCTCCCTCCAGCATATGTAAATCTTTATCATGGCGGAAATAGTCACCAACCATTGAGGACACAGGGATGAAGCCATCCCCGCCAGTTTCATCAAAGGCAACAAACAGTCCGGCGCGGCTGACGCCCGCAATTCTGGCATCGAATTCCTCGCCCACATGTTGCCCCATATATGCTGCGACATAACGATCTGTGGATTCCCGTTCTGCTATCATTGAGATACGTTCTGTTTTGCTGATATGATCAGCCGTTTCCACTAGCTTCTCCCGATCAAGTTTGGCTAGGCCATCATTTCCCAGCTTTAAAGCCCCAATCAAGGCACGATGAACCATCAGGTCGGCATAGCGGCGGATTGGTGAAGTGAAATGGGCATAACGGGCGAGGGACAGACCAAAATGGCCTAGGTTATCAGTACTGTATATGGCCTGTGACTGGGTTCTCAGGATAATGATGTTGATAACCTCTGCGTGGGGTGTATCTTCGACCTTGCGCAGGATATTGTTGAACAGTTTAGGTTGTTGCACCATGCCCTTGGCGAAATTATAGCCAAAGCTTGCCAGAAATTCGCGTAAAGCATTAAGCTTCTCTTCACTGGGTTGTTCATGGATACGGTAAATACAGGGCCAGCCTTTTTGTTCCAACTCCTCTGCCGCAGCAACATTGGCCTGTATCATGAACTCTTCGACCAGTTTATGGGCATCCAGTGCCTGTCGGGGGTGTATGCCGGTGACGTTACCCTTATCGTCCAGTATAATTTTCCGTTCCGGCATAACCAGATTAAGCGGTTCCCGATAATCCCGGCCTTTTTTCAGGCATTCATAAGCACCGTAAAGCGGTTCAATAACCGTATCTAGCAATGGTGCAGCCTTGTCGCTTACCTGACCCTCATGGGCGCTTTGAAACGCTTCATAGGACAGCCCTGCTGCGGAGCGCATAAGCCCACGGACAAATTTGTGACGTATTTTCTTACCCCGTTTGTCAAACCATATATGGACGGCAAGGGTATAGCGATCCTCCCCTTCCTTAAGGGAACACAGACCGTTGGATAGGGCCTCGGGCAGCATGGGGACTACCCTGTCCGGGAAGTAAGTGGAATTTCCCCTTGCCCATGCGTCTTTTTCCAGCGAAGATCCCGGCGCCACATAATGGGCCACATCAGCAATGGCAATCATCACATGCCAGCCGCCCTCATTTTTGGGGTCTGTGTCTTTTTCAGCCCATATGGCATCGTCATGATCACGAGCATCTGCCGGATCGACGGTGATCATGGGGATGGCCCGTAAATCTGTCCTGCTACCGAGAGTCGGTGCAATGGATTTTTCAGCTTCACCCAATGCAGGTTCAGAAAACTCGGTTAGAATGCCGTGGGAATGAATGGCAATAAGACTAATGGATTTTGGCTCGTCTAATGTTCCGAGGCACTCTTTAACAATGGCCCGTTTTGGCCCCATATGTCGTTTGGATGTTTTGTTCTGTTTTGCGTCGACGAGGACCAATTCACCATTCTTTGCCCCATTCCAATCGCATTTGGCGATCAGATATTGATTGCGGTTTTTCTTGTCTGTTGGGTTTACATGGGCAATATTATCATCTTCTTCGTTGAATACCCCCATGACCAAAGTGGATGTTCGCTCAAGTTTCCGAATGACACGAGCTACATAGGCAATTTCCCGACCGTCCCTGTCACGGGTAAGCCGCACCAATGCCTGATCATGCACTGAAAGATTGCCGCGTTTGTCTTCGGCAAATATGGTGATTGGTGGGGGACTTTCATCGTTTTTTAAATTAACAGGTCGGGCCATTAAGTCGCCCATCTTGTCAAGTCCCGTAACCTCTACAACGCAAACGGGGGGCAGGTCACCGCCCATATGGACGCGGCCTTTATGGCCTTTGTCCAATAGTCCTTCCTCTGACATTTCCCGAAGAAGTTTCTTTAAGATAATCCGCTTATCGCCACGAATGTGGAAAGCCCGGGCGATGTCGCGTTTTGAAAGCTTGCCCGGGTTATCCTTAACAAAGGCCAGAATGTCATCCTTTGTTGGAAACGGCGGTTTCGCTTTTGAAGCCATCTTTAGGTCTTGGCTTTTTTCTTGGCGGCTGCTTTTTTCTTAGGGGCAGCTTTCTTCTTAGGGGCAGCTTTCTTCTTGGCTGGTTTCTTCTTGCCCTTTGCCAGACGGGCCTTGATCAGTTCCACGGCTTCTTCCAGGGTTACAGACTTAGGGTCTTTATCCTTTGGAATAGTGGCGTTGGTTCTGTTATGTTTAACGTAAGGGCCATAGCGGCCTTCGAAAACTCTGATCGGTTCCCCATCGTCAGGGTGATTGCCCAATTCTTTCAGCGGTTCCGCAGAGCCACCTTTTTTCTTTTTCGCTTCCGCAAGAAGCTCAACGGCGTGATTAATCCCTAAGTTAAAGACATCTTCCGGGTCTTTCAGACTAGCGAAAATGCCCGCATGGGCAACATATGGACCATAACGACCGATGGAAGTCTTGATATCTTTGCCATCTTCGGGGTGTGTGCCTACTGTGCGCGGCAGGGCCAATAATTGTAACGCTTTTTCCAAACTAACTGAGGCTGCGTCCATACCTTTAGGAATAGAACTGCGCTTTGGCTTTTCTTTCTCAACAGGTTCACCCAATTGAATATAGGGGCCAAAGCGGCCAGTACGGACGGTAACTTCCATACCGGTTTCAGGGTCGAGGCCTAATACGCGGTTGTCGTTATCATCTGCCCCGTCGCCGTTGCCATTATGCATTTTGCGGGTGTATTTACATTCCGGGTAATGGGAACATCCAACGAAGGCACCATAGCGGCTGGTTTTCAGGCTGAGAATACCATCGTCACATTTTGGACAAGCACGGGCGTTTGATCCATCTTCCTTATCAGGGAAAATAAAGGGAGCCAGTACCTGATTAAGCCGTTCCAATACTTCGGATACGCGCAGTTCTTTTGTTCCTTCTATAGCCTCATGGAATTCACGCCAGAAATCGGCAAGAACTTTTTTATAGGGAATTTCGCCGTAAGAAACCTTATCCAGTAATTCTTCCATATTGGCGGTAAAGTCATATTCCACATATTTGGCAAAATAATTTTGCAGGAAAGATGTGACCAGACGGCCCTTATCTTCTGGTACAAAGCGGTTTTTATCCATAACCACATAATTGCGATCTCGAAGTACGGTCAGGACAGAGGCATAGGTGGACGGGCGACCGATACCCAGCTCTTCCATGGTTTTAACCAGTGAGGCTTCGGTAAAACGTGGTGGCGGTTGCGTGAAATGCTGGTTTGGAACGACTTTATTCTGATTGACATTTTCACCCTTGGTCAGTTTAGGCAGGCGTTTGTCGGTGCCGCTTGTTTCCTCGTCATCATGACCTTCTTGATAAAGTTTCAGAAAACCATCAAAAACCTGCACAGAGCCAGTTGCTCGCAGTCCCGTTTGGCCATCAGAAGACGATATATCAGCCGTAGTACGTTCAAAATTTGCTTCTGCCATTTGGCTGGCAATAGTTCGTTTCCAGATAAGGTCATACAGTCGCCGCTGGTCTTCGTCCAGTTTGGCGGGAATTTGTTTGGGCAGACGTTTCAGATCAGTGGGGCGGACAGCCTCATGGGCTTCCTGCGCATTCTTGGATTTGTTTTTATAGAAGCGCGGTTTTACGGGGACATAATTGTCACCATATTCAGCGGAAATAACATCGCGGCAGCCATATATGGCCTCCTGCGCTATATTCACGCCGTCTGTCCGCATATAGGTAATGAGACCTTCTTCATATAATTTCTGGGCACAACGCATAGTGCGCTGGGCATTAAAACCAAGTTTTCGGGCAGCTTCCTGTTGCAACGTAGACGTTGTAAAGGGCGGTGCAGGGTATCTTTTGGCAGGTTTGCTTATAACATTGGAAATAGTGAAGTTGCTGTTTTCAATTATTTCTTTTGCTGTCGTCGCCTGTGCTTCATTTGTTAACGTGAATTTTTTTAATTTTTCACCATTTAAAAGATGAAGCTGGGCGGTAAATTTATCTTTTGCTTCAGTAGCGAGATTAACTTCGACGGTCCAATATTCTTCACTGATGAATTGTTCAATCTCCAGTTCCCTGTCACATATCAAACGCAGGGACACGGATTGCACCCGTCCCGCAGACCGTGACCCGGGAAGTTTACGCCATAAAACAGGGGACAGGTTAAAGCCTACAAGATAATCAAGCGCCCGTCGCGCAAGATAAGCATCCACAAGTGGCTCATCAATATCACGCGGGTCATCCATGGCTTTCAGAATGGCGGGTTTGGTAATTTCATTAAATACAACCCGCTTGACGGCTACGTCTTTCATGATGCCACGTTTGGCTTTCAGAAGTTCCAAAACATGCCATGAGATGGCCTCACCCTCACGGTCAGGGTCGGTGGCGAGAATAAGTTCATCAGATGACTTTGTCGCGTCAGCGATATCCTTTATGCGTTTTTTACTATCACTGTCGACTTCCCATACCATGGCAAAATCTGCCTCTGGGTCAACAGAGCCATTTTTCGATGGCAGGTCACGCACATGACCGAAACTGGCAAGGACAGTATAGTCTTTGCCCAGATACTTGTTGATGGTTTTGGCTTTTGCCGGTGATTCTACTACAACCGTTTTCATCTGTGAATTTCTATAATTATTAAATATTCAAAATTAAGGGCTTTTACCTCTTTGTTTAACAAAAAGCTACCCTGTTTCCGGGATAACGGTTAATTTCTCCTGCTAATTCCAGTTCTAGTAGTGCCGATTGCACCTCCTGTGGCGTTAATTCCATCATTCTGATCAGGTCATCAATGGGAACAGGCGTATGTGATAATTTATCACGTATGGCATCGCGTATTAGCGTAAGTTCTTTTTCATCAAAGGAAATTTCCTGATAGGCAATGCTGTTGAAAAGATCATATTGCGGTTCGGATATACTTCGCTCATCCATTATTTGAAGAACTTCAAGAATATTATTCGCATTCTCCACCAGTACGGCTCCTTGTCGAATCAAATCATTGGGGCCTTTAGCCCTTGGGTCCATCGGGGAACCGGGAACAGCAAAAACCTCCCGACCCTGTTCAAGGGCAAGACGAGCCGTTATCAGCGACCCGGATTTATATGTTGCCTCAACAACAAGCAGTCCAGCCGCCAGTCCAGAGATAATTCTGTTTCTTCGTGGAAAATGCCGGGCTGTGGGTTGGGTTCCCATTGGCATTTCTGACAGGATCAGACCTGTATTTATAATGGTATCATATAGTCTGCTATTTTCTTTGGGGTATATGACATCCGCACCGCCGGCAAGCACGGCAATAGTTCCTGTTTCAATTGCCCCCTGATGGACTGCTGTATCTATGCCGCGTGCCATACCGGAAGAAATAATATATCCGGCCTGACCCATTTCACGGGCAAGGGACGTGGCGAGCCCTGTTCCAACAGCAGAACAATTTCTGGCCCCCACAATTGCAAAGTTCTTGCTTTCAAGCAAGTGAGGGTGTCCCAGTGCCATCATAACGGGCGGCGCATCCTCTATGGCCATTAAAGCATTGGGGTACAGGTGATCGCCTCCCACGATTAATGTTCCACCCACTTTTGCTAATGCTTCAATTTCTTTTTCGATGTCAGATCTTTTGGCGGCAAAGAGTGGTCTTTTCCGTCCGCCACGGCGGGCAAGCTCGGGCAGGGCATCCAGCGCATTTAATGCAGTTTTATAACGGGAAATTAGATGTCGAAATGTTACTGGCCCGACATTTTCAGTTCTGATTAACTGGAGACGGGCCATTTTTTCATTTTGGCTTAGGTCTTTTTTACCTGAATGATCTGACATATTTCCCCCGATATTTTATTATTCAGACTTTTTTCCTATTCTGGGTTCAGTACCGGAAAGAAGTCTCTTGATGTTATCCGTATGACGGATGAAGATCATAATACACAGTATACCCGTAAAAATTGCAAGCTCGGAATTTTCAAAAATGAAATAAGCATATAAGGGTGACATAGTCGATGCAATCAATGCCGATAGTGAAGAAATACGAAATATGATCATTGTGAAAATCCAAGCCAGACTGCAACCAAGACCCAATGGCCAGGATATGGCGAGAAGGGTTCCCATGAAGGTTGCTACACCCTTTCCACCTTTAAATTTCAGAAAAACTGGATAGAGATGACCCAAAAATGCGCCGCCGCCGGCATAATATAACAGATTTGGCTCCCCAAAAATTATATAAGCCAGTAATACAGCTAAAGCACCTTTACCACTATCCAGAATCAATGTTGCCAGTGCCAATGGTTTATTGCCTGTTCTCAGTACATTGGTAGCCCCAATATTGCCACTGCCCATTTTGCGAAGATCACCCAGCCCCGCCAGTTGTGTTAAAATCAGACCAAAGGGCAGAGAGCCGAGAAGGTAGCCACCTATAAGGCTCATCACATAAAAGCTTAGGCCAATATCATTGATTAATACCGTCATTATTTATACTCAAATACTGTTTTGCCACCAACAATGGTTCGCAGGACCCGCCCCTGTACAGGCCGCCCGTCAAAGGGTGTGTTTTTGGTAAGAGACACCATTTTTTCCGGGTCTATTTTATAGGGGACGTCAGTGTCAAAGATGCAGAGATCAGCCGGGGCGTCTACTTTAAGTGTCCCACTGGCCAGCCCTAAAATTCGTGCCGGATTACAGGTCATTTTTGCTAGAATATCCAGTAGCGGCATAGTCTTGTTATGATAAAGCTCCAAAGATATGGTCATCATGGTTTCCAGCCCAATAACACCAGATTCCGCAAGCTCATAGGGAACCCGTTTGCTTTCCGGGTCTTCCGGATCATGGCTGCTGACAATGACGTCAATTGTACCGTCTTTCAGCCCTTCCAAAACCGCGACCCTGTCATCTTCGGACCTGAGGGGGGGTGATATTTTGGTGAAGGTGCGATATTCTTCGATGGCATATTCATTCAGGGAAAAATGAGATACAGCAACGCCTGCCGTCACAGACATCTTGTCTCTTTTTGCAGCATGGAGCACATCTATGCTGTCTTGACAGGTGACCTGTGCCGCATGATAGCGGGCAGGGGTAGATTTTAGCAGTCGTATATCCCGTTCCAGCATAATGGTTTCTGCTGATGTTGGTATTCCGGGAAGACCAAGCCGTGTTGCCAGTGCGCCGGCGTTCATGCACCCGTTTTCGGATAGTTCCGGCACCGCTAGATGCTGAATGATAAGGGCATCAAACATGGAGGAATATTTTAATACCTTCGACATCAGGGCGGGGTTTGCAACACTTTTGTTGCCATCTGTAAAGGCTTTGGTACCGGCTTTACACATCAGACCTATTTCAGTCATTTCCCGGCCTTCAAGCTGCTTGGTGATCGCCGGGAATGAAATGAAATTGACTATGGCCTTTTTGGCCCTGTTTTCCATGAACTCCACCCGCGCCATATCGTCAATGATCGGGTCAGTTACCGGCTGCACACAAACGGTTGTTATGCCACCAGCAGCGGCCGCTTCACCAGTGTTTTCTATTGTGTCTTTATAGTCGGCCCCGGGTATGCCGACAAAAACCCGCATGTCGATAAGGCCGGGGCAAAGGCATTTACCCATACAATCAATAACCTCAGCATCAGAAGGGGCATCAATATGTTCATCAACTTCTGCTATTTTGCCGTCTTGGGTCATGATCTCGCCCATCATATCCATGCCAGATGCAGGGTCCAGAAGACGGGCGTTTTTATATTTTATATAGCGGCTCATTTTACATCCCCATTTTCTTGTTTGATGGGTGGGCTACTTGAGCCCCCCCCCGCACTTGCGCGTTTCCCCCTCTTTTCTCGCGGGTCAGCAAATCCAGACAAGCCATACGCACCGCAACTCCCATTTCAACCTGTTCCTGAATGGCACTTCGGGTTAAATCATCGGCAACAGCGGCGTCAATTTCCACACCACGGTTCATGGGACCGGGATGCATGATCATGGCATCCTCTTTAGCAACGGATAATTTGTCATAATCCAGACCGTAGAGAGAGAAATATTCACTGATCGTTGGGAAATAACCACCATGCATGCGTTCGGTCTGAAGGCGCAGCATCATAACAACGTCGCAGCCCTTTAGGCCTTCTCGCATATCATGATAAACTTCTGCGCCAAGCTCTGTTAAGTTGGCGGGAACCAAGGTTGACGGGCCTATTACCCGTACCCTTGCGCCCATGATATTTAGTAGGTGGATGTTTGAGCGTGCAACCCGGCTGTGCAGGACATCACCGCAAATGGCTATGGTTAGTTGGGCTATTCTGCCCTTCCGTCGTCTTATTGTCAGTGCATCCAACAGGGCCTGTGTCGGATGTTCATGTTTACCGTCACCGGCATTAAGTACCGCACAATTTACCTTTCTGGACAAAAGCTTCACAGCACCGGAACTGCCGTGGCGTACCACAAGAAGATCAGGTTGCATGGCATTCAAAGTGGAAGCCGTATCCAGCAACGTTTCACCCTTTTTGATGGATGACCCACTACTGGACATATTAATCACATCCGCCCCCAGTCTTTTTCCGGCAAGCTCAAAGGACATGCGGGTTCTTGTTGAATTTTCAAAAAAGAGGTTAATTTGGGTCAGTCCGGTCAGAATATCGGTTTTTTTATTGGTTTTTCTATTCTGTTCGACATATTTATCGGCAAGATCAAGGATGCAGTTAATATCCTGTTCTTTCAGGCCTTCTATGCCAAGAAGATGTTGATGTGGGAAAAGTAAATTCGCCGTATTTTCGGCTTCTGACATGTTTTCAGTCCTTGAATTTATTATATTTATCACTGAAAAAACATTTTATAGGAATAATAGTCATCACAAGCAAGACAATTTCTATTTCCCTATAGTGAAGCCCCATCAAAAAATGACGGGGCTTTAAAAAATACGGGGTGGCTTCTTTTTATATTTGGGTAGCTTTGGTTGCCTGCCAGATAGCATCTTCATATTCAACTATTTCAACTGTCTGTTTCTGGGACAGTTGGCTAAATTGCTGCATTTGGCTCTGCTGTAATTGTCTCAATTCCTGAGCCTGCTGTTGTTGCATCTGCAATAATTCCTGCCGCTGCGCCTGCTGCAGCTGGAAGCATTCCTGTGTTTGTTGAAATTGAATTTTATTGAGATGTTGACTTGGGACTCCCGGAACAAGGCTTTCATAGGCTGGGGTAGGGGCTTTTTTTTCAGGCATTTGAGTGTCTCCTTTTTTAAAATGTGAATTGTAATAGAAAAACCCGTCCGAACCCGCAATAAGTTGGTTACGAAAAACTCAAAAAAATAGAAAAAAAGTAAAATAAAAAAAAGACGCGGGCTCACGCGAGATGTTTCGCATTATACTTTAGAAAGTGCTAAAATTCAATAGTTTATTTCTTGTTTTTCTAATATAATAACGACAGAAACCAAAGGAGTCGTTATGACCTATTGTCTCGGAATTCGTGTGAAAGAAGGATTGGTTTGTCTGGCTGATGGACGCCTGACAAGTGGAATGCAGGCCTATAGTGCGGGCAAGGTTAGTTTACATAAAATAAACTCCCATGAAATATGCATTATGACCTCTGGATTGCGCTCCATTCGGGATAAAACGCTGGCCTATTTTGATGACCTATGCGCCGAGAGCGGGCCGGAACATCAGATGCGGCTGCGGGATGTGTTAAAATTTTACACCCAAGCCCTGCGTCAGGTGGCTGCAGAGGATTGGGACTCACTCCAGCGGTCTAATCTGCGTTTTGATCTTCATGCCTTGATTGGAGGCAAGCTGGAAAATGATGAGGGGCCATGCATGTATCTTGTCTATCCAGAAGGTAACTGGGTCGAAATGAATGAGCGTACCATATATATGTCTATCGGGGCCACGTCATACGGTAAAACTTTTCTTGATCGTACGATAAGGTATGATACCCCCATGGCGACGGTGTTAAAGATAGCCTACCTCTCATTTGATTCGACAAGGGTAAGTGCCGTTGATGTGGGTTACCCCATCGATTTGCTCACCTTTATCCACGATGAATGCTGGCGTCATGAATTATTTGAATATGATGACTTGTCCTCACTAAATCAATGGTGGAACGGGAATTTGCGAGACCTTATTGCGAGACTGCCATCTGAAAAGAAATTCAAAAATCTTTTGCTGTAGCGTTGGACATCTTATCCAATGCCCCTTGCAGGATATAGGCGGCGGCCATTTTATCGACTACTTCTTTACGGCGTTTGCGACTGGCATCGGCCTCAAGCAGCGTTCGGGTGACGGCAATGGTAGATAGTCTTTCATCCCACAGGGCGATGGGGATTTCTATTTTTCCAGAAATATTCTGTGCAAAGGCTCTTGTTGACTGGCAACGGGGGCCTTCGCTGCCATCCATATTTAATGGTAGGCCCAACACCATTCCGCCCACATTCTGAGCTGTAATGATTGAGATTAACTGTTCGGCATCTTTGGTAAATTTGCTGCGTTTGATAGTTTCCATCGGGGTTGCAATACGGCACATAATATCTGACAGGGCGATACCAATGGTTTTGCTACCCAGATCAAGTCCAAGGAGACGTTGCCCAGTCTTCATATGATTATTTATATCTTCCAGATCTACTAACATGAGGGGGTTATACAAAAGAAAATCAGAAAAAGCAGTATTTTAAAATTTCTCCCTTGATGTTTGTTTAAAAAAGGCTCAGCATATGGCAAATTCCAAGGGGAGTTTTGAATGAAGCTGAGAACCCACCCGTAATTTTTTCTGTGCTCAAGTAGCGATAAGCGATAGCACATTCAAGAAGTTACAAGTGGAGACCCTTTGAACCTGATCCGGTTAATGACGGCGGAGGGATGGAATCATTTTATGACATTCCCCCCTGAAATATATCCGATCTTTTTTAACAAACAGGATATCCATGTCATGAACATCGAAAATAAACCCGAAAGAATGCAAGTCAGCACCGGACCATTGCCTGCATCCCGCAAAATTTATATGGCAGGAACCGTTGCCCCTGATATCAGGGTTCCCATGCGGGAAATTGAACTGCACCCTTCCGCCAATGAAAAGTCGGTACGGGTCTACGACACATCTGGCCCCTATACTGATCCGGATGTTGAAATTGACATCTACAAAGGTTTGGGAAGAATGCGCACAGGCTGGATAACAGGTCGCAGTGATGTGGAAGAATATCAGGGCCGCGAAATTAAATCAGAAGATAATGGCCATGCCTCGGGAAAACATCTCGCTGAAGAATTTCCCATAAAGCACCGTCCTTTAAAGGCTAAAAAAGGCCAAAATGTCACTCAGATGAACTATGCACGGCGTGGGATCATTACGCCGGAAATGGAATATATCGCTATCCGTGAAAATATGGCCCGAGTGGAAGCTGGTGACGATTACACGCGCGATGAATATGCCGAAGATTTCGGGGCCAACATTCCCGATGAAATTACTGCAGAATTCGTCCGCAAGGAAGTGGCTGAAGGGCGCGCCATAATACCGTCTAACATCAATCATCCCGAAGCGGAACCCATGATTATTGGTCGTAATTTTCTGGTTAAGATTAACGCTAACATCGGCAATAGCGCAGTGGCATCTTCTGTGGCGGAGGAAGTGGAAAAAATGGTCTGGTCAACGCGCTGGGGCGGGGATACCCTTATGGACCTGTCCACCGGCCGTAATATTCATAACACCCGTGAATGGATCATTCGTAATTCAGCTGTACCCATCGGAACTGTACCTATTTATCAGGCGCTGGAAAAAGTGAATGGCGTTGCCGAAGACCTCACATGGGAAGTCTTCCGTGATACTCTGATTGAGCAGGCCGAGCAGGGGGTGGATTACTTCACTATCCATGCGGGCGTTTTGTTGCGCTATATTCCGCTGACCGCAAAGCGGGTGACGGGGATTGTCAGTCGCGGTGGATCAATCATGGCAAAATGGTGCCTATTTCATCATCAGGAAAGCTTCCTCTATACCCATTTTGAGGAAATTTGCGAGATTATGAAAACCTATGATGTGGCTTTCTCATTGGGTGATGGCCTGCGTCCGGGTTCGGTCGCTGATGCCAATGATGACGCACAGTTTGCCGAACTTGAAACCTTGGGTGAGTTGACAAAAGTTGCGTGGAAACATAATGTGCAGGTCATGATCGAAGGGCCGGGCCATGTATCCATGAACAAGATCAAGATTAATATGGATAAACAGCTTAAGGAATGTCACGAAGCGCCTTTCTATACCCTTGGCCCACTTACCACCGATATCGCACCGGGATATGATCATATCACCAGTGGTATCGGGGCTGCCATGATTGGCTGGTTCGGTTGTGCTATGCTGTGCTATGTGACCCCGAAAGAACATTTGGGACTGCCGGACCGTGATGATGTGAAAGTGGGGGTCATAACCTACAAAATCGCCGCCCATGCCGCCGACCTTGCCAAGGGGCATCCTGGTGCGCAATTACGCGATGATGCCCTGTCACGGGCTCGATTTGATTTCCGGTGGGAGGATCAGTTCAATCTGTCCCTCGACCCTGAGAAGGCACGTGAATACCATGACCTGACTATGCCGAAGGAGGCTCATAAGGTTGCCCATTTCTGTTCCATGTGCGGCCCGAAATTTTGTTCTATGAAAATCTCACAGGAGGTGCGCCAATTCGCCGACAACGGCATGAAGGAAATGGCCGAAAAATTCAAGGATTCCGGCAGTGAGCTATATCAGACCGTGGATGCCAATAAAACTTCCAATGATGCTTTGTAAAAGCTAAAGCGGCATAATATATTACAATTGTCACCCCGGACATTGATCCGGGGTCGATTTCCCAACCTGCTTAGCATGCCACTAACATGGATTCCGGCTCGGAGGCCGGAATGACTATGAAATTACGATGTTTCTATATGGTGTAAAATGCTAATTATGTATTTTGAAAAACGAGTTTTTTCTCTAATGGACTGTCGTTGTATTTTCTTTTGGCAGTAGGATTCCCAAATAGAAATTATTTCTTTAAAATCAATCTTAAGAATTTTTTGTTCATTTCTTGCAGAAGGTGGTTTTACTAAGCAGAAGGTGGTTTTACTAAAATGTATTTATCATTAACCTCAGTGATATTAAAAGATTCTCCAAAAAATCCTTTTAATACAGTCTAATTGGTAATTGTATCTCCCTTTTTTAATCGTAGTTTTATATCATCATATACCATTATTATTAGTTTGCCTTTTCTGATTTTAATTACAATAAAACATTGAAAAATGCATTTTCCCTTAAAACAATCCCTGTATCACCCCGTCCTCATCGACCTCGATATTATTGGCGGCGGGGGTACGGGGCAGGCCGGGCATGGTCATGATATCACCGCAAACCACTAGCAGAAACTCAGCCCCATTGGATAGTCTTACCTCACGAATAGGCACTACATGATTTTTCGGGATGCCTTTCAGGTTGGGGTCGGTTGAGAAGCTATATTGGGTTTTCGCCATACAGACGGGGTAATGACCAAACCCCTGATCCTGAAATTGCTTAATTTGGTTACGGACTTTTTGATCGGCAACAACCTCATCTGCGCGGTAAATTTCCTGAGCGACAGTTTGAATTTTGGTCCAGAGTGATATGTTATCATTATAAAGGGTATGGAAGGTGTTTTCGTTGTTATCAACCATATCCGCCACATATTGAGCCAGTTCGGTCGTACCGTCACCGCCATTGGCCCAGTGGGTGGCCTCAAAAGCCTTAATGCCCATTTTATTGCATCCTTCAACCACACAATTAACCTCTGCGTCGGTATCGGTGGGGAAGCGGTTAATGGCAACAACTTCCTTAACGCCGAATTTGGCGAGATTTTCCACATGACGTTTTAGGTTCTTCAGGCCCTTTTTCACCGCAGCGACATTTTCGGCCCCTAAATCCTGCTTTTTCACGCCGCCATGCATTTTTAGGGCACGAATTGTGGCAACCAGTACCGCCGCATCAGGTTTCAGACCTGCCTTGCGGCATTTAATGTTGAAGAATTTTTCGGCACCAAGGTCCGCACCAAATCCAGCTTCTGTCACTACATAATCAGCCATTTTTAGGGCGGCTTTTGTGGCGACTACCGTGTTACAGCCGTGGGCTATATTGGCGAAAGGGCCGCCATGAATAAATGCCGGATTATGTTCAAGTGTCTGAACAATGTTGGGCATCATGGCATCTTTGAGCAACGTTACCATGGGGCCATCGGCCAATACATCTCTGGCGTAAACCTCCTTGCGATCTTTGGTAAAGCCAACCAGTATTTTACCCAGCCTACGGCGCAGGTCTTTTATGTCGGTGGCGAGACAGAAGCAGGCCATAACCTCGGATGCGGGGGTAATGTCAAAGCCACCTTCGCGGGGGTATCCGTTGGGAACCCCGCCCTGTGACGTGGTAATTTGGCGCAGCGAACGGTCATTCATATCCATTACCCGCCGCCATGTAATCCGTCTGGTATCTAGGCCCGTTGTATTATCCCAATAGACATGATTGTCGATCAAAGACGCCAGCAAGTTATTGGCGGTGCTGATGGCGTGAAAATCTCCGGTAAAGTGAAGATTTATATCTTCCATAGGTATTACCTGCGCATGGCCACCACCGGCCGCCCCGCCTTTCATACCAAAGCAGGGGCCAAGGGATGGCTCCCGAATACAGATCATGGCCTTTTTGCCGATCTTATTAAGCCCGTCACCAAGGCCAACAGTTGTCGTGGTTTTGCCTTCGCCGGCGGGGGTAGGGGTTATGGCGGTTACGAGTATCAGTTTACCATCTGGTTTGTCCTTCAGGCTATCGATATAATCAAGGCTTACCTTTGCTTTGTCATTGCCGTAGCGAATGAGGGCAGAAGCGGGGATGTCAATTTTCTCTGCAATATCTTCGATAGGTTTGGTCGTTGCTGCTCGCGCGATTTCAATGTCGCTTAGATATGAATTTGATGCCATTTGTGGTTATCCCCTTATTTCAATTTAGTTTGTTTGCAGATATTAACCGACTCCTCAATGGGTGAATAGTCATAAAATAATCAAAACATTTATTCTATAAATAATATTTATGAAAATAATAAATTATCCTGTATCCTTTATAGAGTTCCGAATATTATGTGTAATAGTAGAATTAAACTTTATGGACCATCTTTGATGCTTATTAAATTGCTTTACAGAATTTTTCCAAAATTACTTTTTTTAATCCGCATATGTGTTCGCGTAAACAAAGAACCGGAAATGAAATTGTTATCAATTTTATGCCGGGCAGACATGGCTAGTCTTGATGTGGGCGCAAAATTTGGAATGTATACATATCGAATGAACCGATATTCTAAAAATGTGATAGTATTTGAGCCAATCCAGGAGCTCAATATTGCCCTTTCAAAAATCTTCAGGAAACAGTCTGTTGATATTATGCCGTTGGCATTATCTCAAAAGTCGGGAAAAGTCACAATGAGAACGCCTTTATATAAGTCTGGCAATCCCTGTTACGGCCGATCAAGTATTGAAGAAGAAAATAAACTTGAATATGAAGAAATTGATGGTTGTGATGAATTTGCCGTTGAAACAGCACGTTTGGATGATTTGAACATTGAAAATATTGGTTTTATAAAAATTGATGTTGAGGGGCATGAGCAAGCTGTCTTGGAGGGAGGGTTTCATACGATCGAGAAAAATAAACCTGCCATGTTGGTGGAGGCAAATAATAGTCATTTACCAAAAGCCATTGAAAAATTATTCAGTTGGGCTGAAGGCAATGGCTATCGGATTTTCTTTATGGATGGCGAAAAAATATTGCCATCCACAGAATATGACCTTAAACTTCATCATCATCAAAAAGATTTGGAAAATTTCATACTCCTTCATGACAGCGATACCGAGCGCTTACAAAAACTGAAACTGGCTGCATGAGCTTTATTTTGTTTTTCTCAAATCTGTGTGAAGTATATAATTCCCCAAAATTTTGTAGGAGACTATTATGAGTGTTTTTTTAATTGCCGACGTTAAGGTCACCGATGACAGTTGGATTCCTGAGTATGCCGCGCATGTTCACAATATTGCTGAAAAACATGGCGGTAAATACCTTAGCCGTAGTGGTAATATTGAAACCGTAGAAGGATCCGATAAAGATAGCACATTGATTGCAATAATAGAATTTCCGACAAAAGAAAACCTTATGGGTTTTGTTCAGGACCCAGAATATGCGCCCTTAAGCAAAGCGCGGCAGGACGGAAGCGTTAGCAATTTCCATATGATTGATGACACTGATATTGCAGGATCAATTCCCTATTTACCCGCAGGCTGATAAAATAATTAACTGTGTTACCACTACTGGGTAACGGATGAAAACTCGTCTTGCATGATGCTTTTCTAAAATGACCCCATAACGAAGCATGCCTTGTTTGTCCTGTTGAATTAACGTGGTGCTTGGTTGTGCAATGAGGACATCATAATTGTGTTTTGTTTTGAAAACATAAATACTTGTGAGCCAGTTCCTATTCTGATCAAAGACATAGTTGGCTGTTATACCGAACGCATATTGGGAATTATTTCAATAGGCCGTAAGTGGGTTGTATTGACATCTTTTTGTGTATGTTTGATAGTAATGAAGGGATGAACTTCAGTAGGTTGGGACTAATCGTTTTCAAATAGGGACAAAATTTCTGAGGTTGCACCAATGCAGAATGAAGATTATAGAATTCGATTGGAAAATGGTGCGATTATTCCTTTAAGCCGTACATAGCGTGATAAATTATTTAGGGCCATGTCGTCGTAACTGTATGGTGATTAGAGCCTTGGAATGCACATTTTTGGGTGATAATAATGGATTATATATGGGTTGCAGTCGCATTCGCCTGTGGTTTTCTTGTTAAACAAATAAAGCTGCCACCGTTAGTTGGTTATCTTACGGCAGGATTTGGTCTACATGCCCTTGGTGTTGTACCTGATGGCTCCCTCGAAACCCTGTCCGACCTTGGGGTAACCCTGCTTTTGTTTACCATTGGCTTGAAGCTCAATATCAAGAGCCTGTTTAAGGTTGAAATATGGGGCGGGGCAACGGGTCATATGATGGCCATTGTAATCCTGACGATATTCAATTGCCTTTTCTTTGCTTATATAGGAGTAGCCTATTTTACCGGACTGGATTGGACAGCAGCAGCCTTGGTCGGGTTTGCCGTGAGTTTTAGCAGTACCGTTTGCGCCGTAAAAATTCTTGAAGATAGAGGCGAGATGCGTTCCCGGCACGGGCAGGTGGCTATTGGTATTCTTATCATTCAGGATATTGCGGCTGTAATATTTGTCACATTTTCTACCGATAAATCACCATCATGGTGGGCACTGGCTTTGCTGGCTTTACCTTTGGCAAGGCCATTTCTTACCAAAATTCTTCAGAAAAGCGGACATGGTGAACTCTTGCCGTTAGCGGGTTTTTTTCTAGCTATAACGGGCGGAGAATTGTTTGAACTGGTTGGTTTGAAAGCCCAACTTGGTGCCTTGATCTTTGCTGTTTTGTTAAGTGGTCATGAAAAAGCAAATGAACTTGCGAAATCATTACTGAACTTTAAAGATCTTTTCCTTATCGGGTTTTTCCTCTCAATCGGATTTACGGCATTACCGACGTTTGATATGTTGGGGGCAGCATTGATTATGTCGATTGCGCTTCCCATAAAATCAGGAATATTTTTCCTTTTGCTGGCTCGATTAAAGCTTCGCGCACGTAGCGCGTTCCTCGCTTCGTTAAGTCTCACAAATTATAGTGAATTTGGTCTTATTGTATGCTCTGCAAGTGTTATGCATGGTTTGTTGGCCAAAGAATGGCTGGTTATTATGGCGTTAACCGTTTCCATATCCTTTGTTTTTTCCAGTATCATTAATGCCCATGCCCACGGGATGTATGCCCGTTGGCGCGACGTTATTAAGCGATTTGAAAATTCAGGACGTTTGCCCGAAGACCAGTATTCTCGCCCGGAAAATGCAACAGTCCTTGTCATTGGAATGGGGCGCGTTGGAACGGGTGCTTATGATAGCTTGAGGGAAAATCTGGGCAAAGATGTCTGTGGCATAGAAATGATCAAGGAACGGGTATCGGCACATCATAACGAGAATAGAAATGTCATTTTTGCTGATGCAGAAGATCCTGATTTTTGGGAATATATAAGTCTTGAACCTATAAAACTGATTATGTTTGCTATGCCGAATTATCTGGATATTTTAGAGGTTCTTAAGCAGCTTCGCCATGCTGGATATGGGGGAAAAACTGCGGGTATTGTTAAATATGAAGATGATAGAGAAAGATTACTTGCTGCCGGTGTTGATGTCGTCTTTAATTTTTATCAAAAAGCAGGTGCGGGTTTTGCAGATCAAACCATTCTTGCACTGGAGGGCTGAGACGGTAATCACTGAAAAATATTGACGCAAATCAAGCATCATTTTTCTGTTGAGTGTAGAATTATCCTTAGTATACTTAAGAAGTATTGGTTGATTATTTTGAACAATGAATTTTAATTCAGCTTAGGAGAATGAGAATGGGGAAATTAATTTATTTAGTGGCCATTGATGGCAGTGAATGGAGTGACAGGGCCGCCGAAAGGGCCGTATCCCTTGCCCAGAAAACGGAAGCGGAAGTTCTCTTTGTAACGGCATTGCAATGGTCAAAATATCAGCCCTTATATGTCGGGGATTTCTCGGCGCCACCGCAGGATACATCAAAGGAAGAAGAATTCGAACGTGAAAATATACTTGCTCCCTTGGAAAAACGTTACGCGGATTCTGGTGTGGAAATAAGTAGCAAATTATTTTGGGGACATCCTGTTGATGTTATCAAGGACCAAGCCAAAATAACACATGCGAATATGATATTTGTCGGACGCCGGGGGCGATCAAAAGTGGCAAATTTGCTTTTGGGAAGTGTTGCTAACTCTTTGGCCCATACAGCAGGTGTACCTATAGTATTGGTCCCTTAAAGCATATTAGGTAGTGGAATTTTGCCCATTTATATCATAATTGGCCATATTAAATATACCCTGCAATTTGTATGTATGAAGGGGTTGACGATTTCGTATGTTCATATGAGGTGGGAAAAATAATGATAATGAATTATCTATTCTGACCCAAAGCAGACCCTTTGGTTATCCAAAACAACCTCTCTTTCCTTTTTTTTGAATATAGACTAATGTATGTGTTAATCGAAAAGAGAGGGTAGTCCGATGAGCAAAGCCAGAGCACGTGAGCGCAAGAAAAAAAGATTAGCCCGAGCACATGAGACAGGCGTAGATCCTATCCCCGCTGCCGTCGCGGAGCAAAAACATAATACGGGCAAATTTAATACTCAATTAAATAAAGGCGTAAAAGGCGGTGGCGGAAAGAATATTCCCAACTTGGCGGCCTCTAGCCGCGGTGCTGCACGGTCTGGTTAAGGCGCGACCGCCGTCATGCATTATTTGGTAGATTTTTGTTAAAAGTCTTTAGGCGAGGCAAATTTTTCCAAAAACCTAGTAATCTACAACAGGTTACGGCTCTGATAATTGTGATATTATGACTTTCTAAACACAAACCAGCAAAAAAAGAAATGGTGATCCCGACGCGATTCGAACGCGTGACCCCCAGATTAGGAAAAATTTGCAACTATTGGTAATTATTCCTAATTAAATAATAAAATCAATGAGTTGTTTTTTTACAAATTCTAAAAATTCCAATTTACACATAAATTAAAACGCCGCACTTGCTGATATGGGCATTTTGACCATGTTATTTTCTAAGTATTTTCAGAGGGTTGATCCATAATCTAACATTTTGTGTTGCTGTGTAGTGCAAGATTATCTTTGCAGGTTTATGCGGACTTACTAGGCCTGAAATTTTTCAATCAACCAATGTCGGTTTTTGAATTATCTCTGGTTCGTAATCTGGTCTGAGAAGGATAAAAACCAGTTCCTGGAGCAGTTTCTTCGTACCGGGGCTTGTCTCGTTCGTCATGTAAATGATTGCTGCATTGGTGTCTACATAACGCAGCACATAGGCAGAAAAAATACCATTGCCACCACTGTGCATTACAACTTTACCCCTTGTGCTGCTAGTGAGAATATTCCATCCATAGCCGTAATGCCTTTTTGGATTATTTGCAACATGCCGCGCCTGGTATAATTCGATCGTTTCAGGTTTGAGTATTTTTGCGGTCTGGATAGCACGATGCCACTTATACATATCAAGTGTGGTAGACATAATGCCGCCATTGCCTTTCAAATGCCAAGAAACGCCGCCATCTTCCGCCCAGCGTTCAACATTTGACCCCCACGGTTTGTTTTTTTCATAACTATGGCCCTGTGCAACAACATATTGGCTGTAATCAAGCCTTATGTAGCCAGTATTTTCAAGTCCTGCCGGTTTGAGAATATTTTCATACAGGAATGTTTCGTAAGGTTGGTCAGAAACGCGTTCAATGATCATTGCAAGAAGACTGTAGCCGACATTAGCATAGATGAATCCCTTTCCTGGTTTTGCCACTAACTTTCGGTTGTAAACCTGATTCAGAAAATCTTCGGAGGACAGATATTCATAATCTTCGCCAGTATGGGCGGAAATTCCCGAGGTATGTGTCAGTAGGTGATGAATGGTGATATTTTTTTTGTCGGCCGGTATCCCGTCAAAGAATTTTGACAAGGGATCATGCAGGGAAAGATCGCCGTTTTCCATCAATTTTAAAATGGCTGCGGCCGTAAACTGTTTGGTGATGGAACCTATATCAAATAATGTTTCCAGTGTGGTCTTGTTTTTCTTTTTCTTGTTGGCATATCCGAAAGCCTTATTATAAATAAGCTTGCCCCTTTCTTCGATCAATACAACACCCGAGAAGCCATTTTCTTCGTTGTTTTTCATTAATGAATCATAGCGTGCAACCAGTTGTTCATCGGTTTTTTGAGATTTTTTTTTGGTTTCGATGGTACGGGCCTCAACCATATCAGCGTAAGTTGCATTTGATGCCCCTAAAAAAAACGAACCTGCAATTATTGACCATAATAAGCTGTATCTCATTTTTATCTCCTGTATTTACACTATTCAACCTATCTGATTGTTTAAGCATGTATTCTGTTATTTAACACGTCCTGATCGATGGGAATAGAATCCGAGAAATCCTCACGCAATTGATCAGTAATTTGTATTGAATTTTTTCGTTCATGATCTTAGGTATGTAAGGTGGTTTGTCAATGGTGTTTGGTCAGTTTCCGCCTTTCGAGGCCACCCGTTTTTTGGATGACCTCTTGAGGGTTGAATTTAACAATGCCTTTGTTGGCGGACATTAATTAGCAGCTTTCTTTGGGATGATAGACTTGCCAAAGGACTTATCCGCCAAAACTGCTCCTTTGGTTATCCAATACAACCTCTCTTCCTTTTTTTTGTATATAGACTAATGTATATATAAATCGAAAAGAGAGGGCAGTCCGATGAGCAAAGCCAGAGCATGTGAGCGCAAGAAAAAAAGATTAGCCCGAGCACATGAGACAGGCGTAGACCCTATCCCAGCTGCCGTCGCGGAGCAAAAACATAATACGGGCAAATTTAATACTCAATTAAACAAAGGCGTTAAAGGCGGCGGCGGTAAGAATATTCCCAACTTGGTAGCCTCTAGCCGCGGTGCTGCACGGTCTGGTTAAGGCGCGACCGCCGTCACGCATTATTCGGTAAATTTTTGTTAAAAGTCTTCAGGCGAGGCGAATTTTTCCAAAAACCCCGTAATCTACCACAGGTTACATGCCTTATTTTTTATGATATAATGGCTTTCTAACCCCCAAATTAGCCTTAAAAAAGAGTGGTGATCCCGACGCGATTCGAACGCGTGACCCCCAGATTAGGAATCTGGTGCTCTATCCTGCTGAGCTACGGGACCATTATCAAATATGATGCCTTCTAGCATATAGTTTTGCCCTTATCAATCGCACTGTCACCTCACGCTTGTGATTAAAATCAACTTTATGGGTACTAATTCTTAAGAGTTAACCATTTGTAATAACTAAGCGGAATATAATATGCCCGACGGCTGGAGTCTCCATGATTTTGTCTTTGGTCGGATGAGTGTCTTTGTGTATTTATCCTTGGCCATGCGATATTGATAAATACGATAGTTATAAAACCTGGATGACAACATAGGTAAAAAAAAGATGTATCAAAACACAGCAAGTATTGTTGAAATTACATCACAAGTTGTTGTGTGTCTTTGGAGACCCATTGATGAGTAAGCTGGTCAAATATAACCTTCGAAGAAATCATAAAATTCTCACTAAATATGAGTGGGAAACATACTTAAGAGTGATTCCGCGAGAATCTGCAAATGCCGCATTTTCATCACGAATATTGTTGACGCCTTCGCGGGATAGCGTCGCTATATTAGATAATACGGCTCACGTGGTTGTTGATAAAATAGAAACAGAAATCAAAGATATTATTTTTGAAATTGATAATAAAATGCGTGGTGTAGTTTATATAAGCACGCCGCCAACGGAGACTTTTGGTATTCAGCGTGAAGTCGATAAATTTAAATCTGTTTGTGTCTGTGTGTTTTTCAGTGAAGAAAGAGATGCAAATATTTTTTATAAAAAATGTATGGATGGCATATCTTTTGAGCTTTAATTAGCACATACGGATAAGTTGAATTTTAGCAAATATATGTTACTATGGGTTTTGCGTATAACCGTTAAATGGAAATATATTGAGTGCCCAAAGTAAATCTTTTAGATGGATCAGGTGTTCCTCGACGAAGTGAATTGAACCTCAATGGGTTTGAAATGTCAGTGGTTGCTGATGATCACAGCAGTTTGACGGTTAATCAGAAATTCCTTGTGGAGTTTTTTGAAAGCAAGACAGATGGCAAAAGATTAGCCAACCGAAATGATTTTGAGCCTGAAGAGATTATCAAATATCTGCCTTATGTTACAATCTTTGATTTGGATGTTAACGATAGGGGAGAGATAAACGACATAAAGGTCAGGTTGTTTGGTACCGCGCTTTCGGATTTTTATGGTGAATGGACCGGACGCTATCTTAAAGCGGATGATCGGAAAGATTCGTTAAAACTGACCCATCCTAAAACATATAAAAGAATTTTTGCCATGACCGCTCTACTCCTAATAAAAAGGAAAGCTGTCAGCCTGTTCAGTGATCAGGTGAGTGCAGAGCGCTCCTATTGGAAAATACGAAATCTGGCAATTCCGTTTTCACGAAACGGTACTGATATTGATATGCTATTCATGTATACTGAGCTGAATAACGAGCCTTAGGCTATCAGATATTTCCAGGGCGATTGTTCACAGCCCTTGTCCTGTAATACTTCAATGACGGCGGGTTTGCCTAGCGCAAGGGCACGGGCCAAAACGGGTTTCAATTCCGCTGGGCTAGTGACCCGGAAACCTGTCACGTCAAAACTTTCCACCAGTTTGACAAAATCCGGGTTTTGCAGGTCCGACCCAATCAGGTTACTGTTATATTTATATTGCTGGTCGCGGCGCACATTGCCATAGGCCGAATTGTTAAAGACGATTGTAACCACGGGAATATTATATTGAGCAGCTGTAGCCAGTTCCTGCACACCGAACATAAAACCACCATCACCAGCAATGGAAATAACGGCCTTATCGGGGTTGGCGACCTTAACCCCCAGAGCCGTGGGGAAACCAAAACCCAGATTTCCTTGATAACCACCACTGACAAAGGTCAATGGCTCATAGACCGGAAAGCCGTAGGGAGTAGCAAATCCCATTTGGCAGACTTCATCGACCAGAAAACCATCCCTTGGAAGCACATCCCGAATAACCTTCAGATAATCCAGTTGCGGTTGTATGTCCTGAACTTCCTGTGCTGATTGGGCTTTGGCTGTAGCAATATTGTCCCGTCTTCCAGAAGCGGGAACGGCTTGTCTGATCAAAGCATTGATCAGTTCCCTTGTCCCCTCTGCCGCATCCGCAACAACAGGGGCGTTTGTGTCCAGCTTATTCATTTCACTTGCGTCGATATCCAGTCGAATAAGTTGCTTGCCCGGTATCCGGCGCAGATATTCCATAAAACTGCCCCAGCGCATGAAAGGAATTTCTAGCCGTGTGCCGATACCAATCATAACGTCGGTTTCAGGCCATAGCTTATAGGCAGATGCAATGTTAAGGCCCATTTCCTTGTCATCACCCACAATTCCCCGGCCACCGCGAAAGCCGACAACGGGCGCTTCAAGCAGGTCAGCAAGCTCATTTATTTCTGTGCTGGCGTGTTGAGCCCCGCTGCCGACAAAAATCATCGGTGCTTTGGCATCTTTAAGCAGCTTGACGGCCTGTGCAATTTCATCGCTATTGACCACGGGGGTGGAGGGAATTCCTGCTTGTGATGGGGCCGCCATATCAGCGGGGCGTCCGTAATCATCCCAGCAAAGTTGCAATGATACCGGCCCAGGTCGCCCCGAACAGGCCGCGCCTATTGCATCATTTAACCGGGCAGGGGTTTGGGCAGGGTCGCCCACGTGGGTTGCCAATTTGGTTAGCCCTTTAAGAATAGACAGCTGATCCGGTAATTCATGAAGGTGTCCGCGTGCCTGTCCCTTGAAACTGGTTGGGACCTCTCCGGTAAGGCATAAAACAGATGTGGAAGAGCCATAAGCTGTGCATAGGGCCGCCGTTGTATTTAAAACGCCTGGCCCCGGAACCGGTGAAAACACACCTAATTTGTTCGTGGAGCGTGCATAACCAAAAGCCATATAGCCAAGCCCCTGTTCATGGCGGGCACCAATGACACGGATTTCATCCTGATGTTGATAAAAGGCATCGAACAGATCATACATCTGCGCACCGGGCAGACCGAACACAGTGTCGACGTTATTTTTTATCAAGCCTTTAACGATGGCTTCGCTGGCATTCATTTGGACCATTTCAATACTCTATAATAATAATCTGGACAATACAGCCGAATTCAATAAATCAGCTGATAAATTACATACTCAATAGTATAAATGATTTCAAAATGAAAGTAAAATTAAGTCTATTGTTGAAATAACCGGGCAGGTGTTCTTGAGGTGTTTCGATTTATACTAAATTTCATGCGAATCATAACAACTGAGTCGCCCTATAATAACTGTTTTCTGCATTTAACACACCAATAGAACACCATAGGGCAACAGAAGTAATTCTACAACCCCTTGAAATTAAAGGATAAAATTTTTATTTTGCTTTTCTATTGACTGTTATCGATCTAGTGTACTATATATGTAGCACACCAAGTCGCTAGTACAGAGAAACAGCGAGAACTTGGTCAAAAAGTTTAAACCCTGATTTTAGGAGAAAAGTTATGAACACCATTTTTACAAACGACATCGAAGTAAACAGCTTTATGGGCCTGGTTACGGATACACAGAAAAAGAACAGTCGCCTTTCAATAGCACGCAAAGCATTTATTGGCGTTGAAAGCAAAGAAATCTTACGGCACATGGCAATTGCGACCGTAGTCATACTACTGGGGCTGACTGCAGGATCTATTTCACAACAGAAAATGGAATTTGCTCAATATTCATCACCAGTAACTATGGAGCTTGACGGTGAAATAATTGAGATCGAAATGATTAAAACGTCAAGTTTTAACCTGAATGAAGCTGAAATTAATCTGGCTGAAGTTGAAATCGATAATGTTGATAATATCCAGCTTGTACGTAAAAATATACATCAGGCTTTGATCTAAGCTGAGATTACGCCAAGGATAGGGAAGCCCATATCCCTGGATTAGATGATCATGAGGAGAATTGAAATGTTCGGCATTCTAATAAGTAAAACTGACCCCCTAAGCTTTATGGGATTGATTAAGGCAAGCCGCACGAGAGGTAAGGTTACGTCCTCGCTGCGGAGTCTTATAAATGCGGGACTTGCATCACTCTTTCTGATTATCGCAATAACACGTATGGCTCAAGCCAATGTTGATGCCGATCAGGTAAATAATGATACGATGCTGGCAAATTGTGGTCTTGAAGCCTGCAAGATGGTGTGAAACTGACGATCCAGAATTTCCATCAGGAATTAACCCCTGATATCTTCCAACTGAGTTCTATTGGCCCCGGCGTTTAACCGGGGCTTTTTTTTGTTTAAATTACGCCGCGACGCATTTGATCCAGTTCTATGGATTCAAATAGAGCCTTGAAGTTGCCTTCACCAAAACCGTTGTTACCTTTGCGTTGTATGATTTCGAAAAATATCGGCCCGATGACAGTGTTGGTGAATATCTGAAGTAGGATGCCATCTTTTTCTGATCCGTCTATGAGAATACGGCGCTTGCGAAGCTCCTCTATGCTTTCATCATGTTTGTCGATGCGATCATTGATCAGATCAAAATAGGCGTCCAGCGTATCCTGCAGCGAGACTTCATTCGTCCGCAACTGGTCAACGGTTTTGTATATATCCTTGGTACCAAAGGCCACATGCTGGATGCCTTCGCCGCGATACTCGGTTAGATACTCAACGATTTGTGACTTGCCATCCTTGGATTCATTGAGGGGTATGTGGATTTTGCCACAAGGGCTGGTCATGGCTTTACTGGTCAGGCCGGTTTTCTGGCCGTCAATATCAAAATATTTCAGCTCACGGAAGTTAAAGATATTCTCGTAAAACTCTGCCCAGTAAGACATGCGGCCCTGATATACATTATGGGTCAGATGATCGATCATCAGCATACCGCAATCCTCAACCTTCGTATCTGCTTCATCGGTGTAGGGAACAAAATCAACATCATATATGGTCTGATCGCCGTAACGGTCGACCAGATACAGACGGCTACCGCCTATTCCTTCAATTGCAGGGATGTTTAATTCCATTGGCCCCGCATCGCTGGGTACAGCCTGTCCACCATTGGCCAGAGCATGTTTGTAGGCTTTTTTGGAATCTTTAACTCGGAAAGCCATGGAGCAAATGCTTGGTCCGTGTGCATAGGCATAACGCTGGGCAAAGCTTTCCGGTTCTGCATTGATCAGGAAATTGACATCGCCCTGACGATACAGAGTAACGTCTTTTGAACGGTGACGGGCCACGGCCTTAAACCCAAGTTTTCTGAATAAAACACGCAATTCTTCCGGCTTGGGGGAGGCATATTCAATAAATTCGAAGCCATCAACACCCATTGGGTTATCGCCCAGATTATATTTAGCCATTTTAATCTCCTGAGATTTAAGTCATTAATAAATGTATGTATACTCCTTAAATGGTGAAATATTGTTTTTATTTTTAGCTATATTGCTTTAAAATTGAAGTTTAAATTTGAATATAGAGGAAATTTGAAATGAATATTTCATTGGATGAGTCAGATAAGAGAATATTAAACCTGATTCAAAAAGATGCAACGCTCACTCATCAGGATATTGCAGAGCAAACGGGCGTTTCTGCCACATCTGTCTGGCGGCGGATTAAAAATCTGGAAGAGGTTGGGGTCATCCGGGGGCAGGTTGCTTTGCTTGACCCGAAGAAGGTCGGAATGCAGGTTTGTGCCTTAATAAATCTTCGGCTTGTGCGCCACGGGGAAGATACAAGAATTGATTTTGAGGATTTCATCGCATCTCGCTCAGAAGTCATGGAATGTTATGCAGTAGTTGGCAATTATGATTATATGCTTGTGGTTATGGTGCCAAATGTTGAAGATTACGAAATTTTTCTGTCCCGCCATTTACTCAGCCATCATTTAGTGGCATCTTCCAATTCAAGTTTTACTTTGCGGCGTGTGAAGTACACCACAGCACATTCATTAAATATGTAGAGAGACGATATGTTTATTGGTCATTATGCGGCGGGATTAGCTTTAAAATCAGTAGAGAAAAAAGCTTCGCTGGGCATGCTGTTTATTGCCGTGCAGTTTGTGGATTATTTATTCTTTGCTTTTGCGCCTTTCGGTATCGAGAAATTCAGGCTTGTTGAAAATTATACGGCCATCAATCATTTTGAGCTTTATTTTTATCCCTATACTCATGGCTTGTTGGCTTCGTTTCTGTGGGCGGCATTGATTTATGTGCTGTGGCTGAAAGGAAAGGGTAATAGGCGAATGGCAGTCGTTATGGCTCTGGCGGTTTTATCTCATTGGTTCATAGACTTAGTTGTACATACACCTGATTTGCCCTTGCTAGGGGATAATAGCCCCAAGGTGGGTTTTGGTCTGTGGAATAATTATCTGGCAACTATTGTTATTGAAGTTTCTTTGATTATAGGTGCCTTGATCCTCTATCTGCGGTCAACCACAGCAAGCGGAAGTATGGGTAAATATGCCATGATAATTTTTGTCGGTTTTATGGTTTCTTTTTATATAATGGCGGTAAATATGCCTTTTGACCCTAATCTTACGGTGATGACTGCTTCCGTTACATCGATTGGCGTATTTATAGTTTTTACGGCATTGGCATTTTGGCTGGATCGATACAGATCTTAAGCGAAAAACGCACTCATTGCTGCTAGTAGAGCCTCATTCTCGGAATCCGTCCCGATAGTGATCCGCAGTGCCCCTGCCAGATCATAATTGCCTACAGGACGAACTATAATGCCTTTGGAGCGCAGAAACTTATCCATAGCAACAGATTGTTCGGGCCCGTCCGGAAAATGAACCAAGATGAAATTGCCCTGACTTGGGGTAACCGTTAGGCCTAATTCTTCCAAGGCCTGGCTAAGTTTGGGTACCCATTTCAGGTTATGGGCCTTGGCCTTCAGCATATGATCCTGATCGCGCATGGCGGCCGTTGCCGCAACCTGGGCGAGGGCGGTAACATTAAAAGTACCCCGGATCCGATGCAATATATCTAAAACTGATTTGGGGCCATATGCCCAGCCAACCCGCACGCCCGCCAGTCCGTATATCTTTGAGAAAGTACGGGTGACGATGACATTTTCCATACCATTATTCACCAGATTAAATCCGGCGTCATAATCTTGCTTGTCAACATATTCTGCATAGGCGGCATCCAACACCAGCAGGATATCATCCCGAAGTCCGTCACGAAGCCGTTTAATTTCACTTTCGACAAGATAGGTGCCGGTTGGGTTATTGGGATTGGCCAGATTAACAATTTTTGTCCGGTCGGTCACTGCAGCAAGGACCGCATCCACACTGGCTGTGTAATTATCCTCCTGAACCATAACCGGTGTCGCGCCGACAGCGTGAATTGTGATGGGATAGGCAATGAAACCATATTGGCAATAGATAACTTCATCCCCGTCAGAGGCATAGCCCTTCGCCAGCAGGTGGAGCAATTCTTCAGAGCCGCCGGAACAGATGATCTGTTCAGGGTCAATGTCATGAACTTCACCAATGGCCTGCCTTAATGCGCCGCAGGATGGATCAGGATAAAGCTGCATGCCGTCATTTGCGGCTTTTATGACCGCTTTCACAGCCAATGGACTTGGCCCCATTGGACTTTCGTTGGAGGCCAGTTTGATCACTTTGTCAAAACCCTCAATTTTGGCGTCACCGGCTTTATAGGGGGTGATATTCAAAATACCATTGCGTGGTTTGATCGGAGGCATCATGTTATCCTTGGCTTTATGAGTTGTTTATTCTGCGGCTGCTGTATACTTATCTCCAGAATGATAATCTTTCAATAGCGCACTTGATTTTTTAGTTGAAATTTCAATCGCTTTTTCTTTAACATGTCCAAAACCTCTTATTTCAGAGGGTGTTGAGGCGAGAGCGATGGCGGAAAATATTTTATCTTTTGTCAAGGAATTGCTAAATTCAGCTAATATATCTTCATAATCCCGGATTAATTCCCGTTCCATTTTCCGTTCTGATGTCCGGCCAAATATGTCAAATACCGTGCCGCGAAGCCCCCGCATACGGGCCACCAGTTTCAGCATTTTAAACATCCAGCCACCAAATTCCATTTTACGTAAATGGCCTTTGCTGTCTTTGCGTGCCATTAGCGATGGGGCCATATGAAAATGGATTTTAAAGTCGCCATCAAACTGTTGATGGATTTTCTTCTTAAATTCACCACTGGTATAGAGACGGGCTACTTCATATTCATCCTTGATGGCCAGAAGCTTGAAATAATTCCGGGCAACGGCCTTGGATAAATCGTGGTTTTCAGTATCAAATGTATCTTCAAGATCACGGATTTTTTTAACGGCATTGGAATATTTGTCTGCCAGGGCCTGTCCCTGATAGTCTTTGAGCAATTCCCCACGATATTTAACCATATCCTCTAATGTGGTCAATGTGGCATCCTGTTTGATGGGATGGGGCAGGGACTGCTTCACCAGCATCATATCTGTAGCGGCTATGCGTCCCCAGCTAAAGCTCTGTTTATTACCATTTATCGCCACACCATTCAGTTCAATGGCCCTATTTATGGCGTTCAGAGACAGGGGCACTTTCCCTTTCTGCCATGCATAGCCGAACAGGAACATATTGGTGGCAATACTGTCACCCATGAGGGCGGTGGCAATTTTAGTCGCATCAACATTGTCCAGTAAATTTTCCCCTACAACAGAAGCGATATGGCCCTTGATTTCATTATCATGAATGTCTGCATCTCGGTTAAGGACGAATTGTGCGGTCTGGTTTTTCTGAGTGTTCAATATTACGGCTGTTTTATCTTTTTTCAGGGTGCGCAGACTTTCCCGGCTCCCCGCAACCACCATATCACAACCCAGAAGAAGATCCGCAGCACCCGTTCCAATACGTATGGCTTTCAGATCGTTAGCAGATTTTGCTAATCTAAGATAACTGATTACAGAACCCCCTTTTTGGGCAAATCCTGTGAAATCAAGCACGCTGGCACCGAAGCCTTCCAGGTGAGCCGCCATGACCATAATCTGGCCGATAGTAACGATGCCTGTACCGCCGATTCCGGTAATCATAATGTCGTATCCGCCATTCAGGGGGGCAAATTCAGGCAGGGGGATATCATTCATTAATTCAGCGGGATTGGTGCGGGCCCCTTTCTTAACAGACCCGCCATGAATTGTAACAAATGATGGGCAGAAACCGTTAACGCAGGAATAATCCTTGTTACAGCTTGATTGGTCAATGGCCCGTTTGCGCCCTAGTTCGGTTTCTTTCGGGACAATGGACACACAGTTGGATGCGTCCGAACAATCGCCGCAACCCTCACATACCAGATCATTGATAAAAGCCCGTATCGGCGGGTCGGGAAATTCTTTCTTCTTGCGGCGGCGACGTTTTTCGGAGGCACAGGTCTGATCATATATCAGGGCAGAAACCCCTTTGATCTCGCGCAATTCACGCTGAATATCATCCAGTATATCCCGATGATGAACCGTTACCCCCGGAGCGAAATTGGCGACATCTTTGTATTTTTCCGGCTCGTCCGTGACCACATAGATGGGTCTAACCCCTTCGTGATATAGCTGGTGGCTGATCTGGTCCACGGTCAGGGTGCCTTCCAGGGGCTGTCCACCAGTCATGGCGATGGCATCATTATACAGCAGTTTATAGGTGATATTGGTTTTGGCCGCCACCGATTGCCGTATGGCGAGCAGGCCGGAATGATAATAGGTACCATCGCCTAAATTCTGGAAAATATGCGTCTCGCGGGTGAAAGCGCTCTGGCCGACCCAGTTGACTCCTTCGCCACCCATCTGGGTCAAGTAAGCGGTGTTGCGATCCATACTGTTTGCCATGAAATGACAACCGATGCCGGACATGGCGCGGCTACCTTCGGGTACTTTGGTTGATGTACTATGGGGACAGCCGGAACAGAAAAAGGGCGTTCGGAAATCCTTGGCATGAATAGCATGTATTTCAGCGGTTTTTTGGTCAACTTGACTATTCAGGTCATCAATATATCTTGCCAGACCAATTTCACGGAGGTGAGGGGTCAGGGCCATCAAGACTTCTTCCGGCGAAATTTCACCCACAGGATCAATCATCTGTGCGCCATATTTATCGTTTTTACCCATGATAGCTGGCCGTTGTTCAGGCGGCATATTATAAAAAATATCCCTGATTTGGCTCTCCACAAAGCTGCGTTTTTCTTCTACTACAATAATTTTCCTGAACTGGCTGGCAAAGGCGGTTATGCCTTCCGGTTCAATAGGCCATGTCAGGCCGATCTTAAGGATGGAGATACCTGCTTTTTCCGCTGTCTCCTGATCAATGTTGGCATTGGCAAAGGCCTGAATCAGGTCAAGGTAACCTTTTCCACAAGTGACAATTCCTAAAGGGAGTTTTTTTCTGATGGGTGGGTCTACCGCTAGCAAGCTCGCCACTTGAGTCCCGCCCACGTCCGTGGGACACTCCCCCCCCGGGATATTTTTTCCGGGAAAATGTGGGCTGCAATCCCAGATTAACTTATCAATAGGGTTGGCGCGGACAAAGGCATGGACCGCCTTTAATTTATGATCAATCAGGCGGCCTTCAGCTAAGGGCATGGGGTCGGGCCAGCGGTAATGAAGGGCTGCCGTGTCATAACCCATATGTTCAGGCGTGACGAAACGATCATTTACCATGTCCATATTGACTGTGGCCGCACTTTCCAGAACTTCGCTTACGGCAATAAAACCTGACCAACAGCCGCTGTAACGGCTCATGGCAATGCCATAAAGGCCGAAATTAAGATAATCCAGAAGGTTGGAGGGGGCGAGGACGGGCATCATCCATGACTGCATGATCTGCTCGCTCTGATGGTTCATGCTGCTGGATACTGCGCCGTGGTCGTCGCCCGCAATGACCAGTACCCCACCATGGGGGGAGGAACCAAAGCTGTTGCCATGTTTCAAGGCGTCACTTGCCCGGTCCACACCCGGACCCTTGCCGTACCAGATGCCAAAAACTCCGTCATAGTCGGCAAAATCTGATGTTTCCACCTGTTGAGATCCCACAACGGCGGTCGCCGCTAGCTCCTCGTTTATGCCGGGCTTGAATTTAATGTTATGGTTTTCCAGAAGCTGTTCGGCCTGCCATAGCTCACGGTCATAATTGCCTAGGGGCGATCCGCGATAACCGGAAATGAAACCGGCGGTGTTCAGGTCATGTTTTTTATCGGCCTCGGCCTGTAGCATGGGGATACGGACGAGGGCATGGGTCCCCGTGAGGAAGACTTGACCCGTGGTTCGTTTATATCTGTCATCCAGATGATAGTCATCCAAATGAGCATCGGGTTTTACGGATGCTTTCATAGTCTTGCCCTGATGTTTGAATTCTTTAACCTGTTAAATAGATGATACGCCTAAAAGAGAGGGTATGTCCTTGCGATTTCGATCGATATATGCCAATAAGAGGCAAGACTATTTCAAAAAGTATGTATTTTGTAGAAGGATTGTTCTTTGCTTAAGTTGGATCAAATAGATTTTAACATTTTGAGACTCATGCAGGAAAACGGACGGCTTTCCAATCATGATCTTGCCAAGCAGGTCGGCCTGTCGCCGTCCCCCTGCTGGCGGCGGGTAAAACGACTGGAAGACGATGGTATTATTGACCATTACGCGGCCATATTGGATGGGGAAAAAGCCGGTTTTCACCTTATCGCTTTCGCCCATGTGATGCTTGAAAAACACCAGATGGAGATGCTTGACCAGTTCGATGCCGCCATCTGCGAACGGCCAGAGGTATTGGAATATTATTCCATGAGCGGCGACTATGATTTCCTGATGAAGGTCATCGCCCGCAATATCAAGGAATATGAAGATTTCCAAACAGGGTTCCTGATGCGCTTGCCTGTGGTGCGTTCAATAAGTACGAGCTTTGTCCTGAAGCAGAAAAAGCATACGACACGATTGCCGTTAAGGTTGTTGGAAGAGGGGGCTGAATAAGATTTATCCCTTACCGCTCTTCGACATTCCCGCGTGGGCGGGAATCCAGTTTTTCAGTTCTCTTATCAGCCGTTGTTGTGTCATTTTCGTTCCAGTCGGTTCATGCTTACGGTGATTAATTTTCATTGTACAATGACTCATTTAGTATAAGAAATAGCGTAAACGCCAGTTTTCGCCTTCGAATTCCCTTTGGTCCCACAAAAAAAACTGAAGATAAAATAAAATATGGTTTCCAGTTAAACTTGCGTCGGAATTTTCACAGTACAGGTGAATGGAATAATGGCCGTTACCTGAATTCTACCCAAACCATTAATGCTGAAATTATTTCCCTTAACTTCTCGGAAAATGGCTTCAATGGCCTGTCACTGGCTGGTCGAAAGATGCTTATATACAAATATGGCGTTCTCATGGCTTCTGAAGATGAAAACGGTAAAGGAGGAAGTAAAACGGGATATATTATAGGTGGCGTTGTTGTATTGCTGGCCGGTAGTGTATTAGCCGCAAGTCAGGCAGTTAAAGGGATTGGAAGGACTACTGGTGAGGGGCTTTGCAATGCGTTTACCGGAATAATCCTGAGTGCAAAGATTAATGGAAGAGATATTAGGAGAAAATTAGGGACGATGTTCTTATATTCTGTCACCTTTATTTTCGGTCGCTGGCAACCCATCTATACTGACCCTGTTACGTTCTTCGAAATAGTCTTTCAGGCCTTGTTCACCTTTGCTGTCTATCCATTTGCCGAGGGTCTTGCGTTCTTCTACGCCTTCATAAATTGGAACCCCATAACCACAGGAAGTTTGCAGGTTGTTTATTTGGATGGTGAAAATCTGGCGGATGCCGGGGGCGTCCTCAAATAATTCCATAAGCTCTTCAAAACGTGCCGATCCCCGCGCGTGGGACTGACCCGTGCCGTAGAGCCGCATGATCAGCGCGTTGCGATTATAACTGTTGAACATGACCGTTATCCGGCCATCGTCGAGCAGGTGTGCGGCGGTTTCGTTGCCGCTGCCGATATAGTCAATGTAGCAGACTTCGGTCGGGGAGAGGATGCGGAAACAGTCCAATCCCTTGGGTGACAGGTTTATGCGGCCATCCTTTGGTGCGGTAGCGACGAAGAACATCTGTTGCGCGTTGATAAAATCAATATGTTTTTGTTCTAATGCGTCAAAAAAATCAGCCATCTGTTCCCCCTACTGTTAATCCGTTTATTCTTAAGGTTGGTTGACCGACACCAACGGGGACGCTCTGTCCGCCTTTGCCACAGATGCCGACACCAGAGTCCAATTCAAGGTCATTGCCGATGGCGGCCACATGGGTCAGCACATCGGCGCCATTGCCGATCAGGGTTGCGCCCTTGACCGGCGCACCGATCTTGCCATTCTTGATCAGATAGGCTTCGGTGCAGCTAAAGACAAATTTGCCGTTGGTGATATCCACCTGCCCACCGCCGAAATTGACCGCATAAAGGCCATCTTTGACGCCTTCCAATATTTCCTGCGGGTCTTGCTCTCCGGCCAGCATATAGGTATTGGTCATGCGGGGCATGGGCTGATGGGCATAGCTCTGTCTGCGGCCATTACCGGTGGCGTCCACCCCCATAAGCCGTGCATTCATGCGGTCCTGCATATAGCCGACCAATATGCCGTCTTCTATGAGTGTCGTGCAGTTGGTAGGGCTTCCTTCATCATCGAAGGTAAGGCTGCCGCGCCGGTTTGGTATCGTGCCGTTATCGACCACGGTCACACCCTTGGCGGCGATCTGTTGGCCCATCAATCCGGCGAAGGCCGATGTTCCCTTGCGGTTAAAATCGCCCTCTAGCCCGTGACCAATGGCTTCATGGAGCAGGACGCCGGGCCATCCGGGGCCAAGTACAACATCCATTTCCCCGGCAGGGGCGGCGATGCTGTCCAGATTGACCATGGCCTGGCGCAGGGCTTCATGAACCTGATCTTTCCAGTTTTCTTCGGTAAGAAGCTGGGCGTATTCATAGCGGCCTCCGGCTCCCTGATAGCCGCTTTCCATGCGGTCGCCGTCTTTGACCACAACGCTCACATTCAGGCGGACGAGGGGGCGGATATCGCGCACCCGATGGCCGCCGGGGCGGATGATTTCGATGGTTTGCCATTCGCCGGTAATGGAGCTGCTGACCTGACAGACTTTCGGGTCGCGCGATCTGGCGTAGTCATCAATTTCTTCCAGCAAGGCAATCTTTTCCCTGAACGCTATACCGAGCAGGGGGTTTTCCTGCCCGTAGAGCTTTTCATTGGTGCCCTTTGGGTGGATGGCAAGGGTGGCATCCTTGCCCGATTTTATGGACTGGACAGTATCCTTTGCCCTCAGTAGCGCCTCTTCACTAAGTTCAGTGGAATGGGCATAGCCGCTCACCTCGCCTTGTACGCTGCGCAGGCCGAATCCCTTGGTGGTATCGAAGGCCGCAGATTTCAATCTGCCATCGTCAAAGGAAAAGCTCTCGGACTGGGCATATTGAAGATAAAGCTCGCCATCGTCCATGCCATGAAGCGCAGTATCGACAATGCGCTGGGTACGTAGTGAGTCAAGTTCTGATTCTACAAAAAAATGTGAATCAGAGTCGTTATTGATAGTCATACGTGTAAAATACCTAAATAAGCTTATTGTTCAAAGATGACGTGACTATAAACGAGGGGGGATTGCTTTGGCAAGATTTGGATAATAAAGGGCTATTTTTCTTCTATTCAGAAAAAAAAATTACATAAAAAACCGTTACAGTTGAACGGATTGATATAGATCAATGCTAATTCTGTTTAATAGATTGGATAATACGTCCTTGAGCTAGATCAATTTTGTAGCTATAAGATTCGGAATTGTCGTATTTTTCGGGGTGGAGCTAGAAATATAATATTGCTCGGACGATGCGATTGTTTCTTAATTCATTTGTGGATTTAAGGGGTAGGACGAATTATGTCTCTCAATAAAATATTCAATGTGGTGACTGCATTCCTAGTCACATTTCTTACGAGTGGAACCGTGGCACTTGCGGACGGTATATATAAAGCAAAACCGGATCAGTTGGGTTTCATGGAACCTGCAACTCAGGTCATGCGTGATATTGTAAGTTTCCATGATGGTTTGTTGATCATGTGTATTGTGGTCAGTCTGTTTGTTTTGTCTCTGATGTTAATTATATTTTTCAGATTTAATGCCAAAGCAAACCCGACACCGTCTAAGACGACACATCATACGGGTCTAGAGATCGTCTGGACAACGATTCCGATCATCATTCTGCTTGTTATCGCAATTCCATCTTTTAAACTGCTTTATCTTCAAGATGTTATTCCGGAATCAGATTTGACTGTGAAGGCTATTGGTAATCAATGGTATTGGACATATGAATATCCTGATCATGATGATTTCTCATTTGATTCAATAATGCTTACTGATGAAGAAGCCGTTGCCGCAGGGCATCCGCGGCTGCTTGGCACGGACACACATATTGTTGTACCCGTGAATAAGACGGTACGGCTTATCGTGACAGCAAGTGATGTCATTCATTCTTGGGCAATTCCGGCTTTCGGTGTGAAGATTGATGCGGTTCCCGGCAAATTGAATGAAACATGGTTCAATGTGGAACGGGAAGGCATATATTACGGTCAGTGTTCTGAACTATGCGGTAAAGATCACGGATTTATGCCGATCATGGTCGAGGTGGTTTCTCAAGAGAAATACGATGCCTGGATCGAAATGGCCCGCGAAGAATATGCCACAATTGAAAAAGATAATCTGACCCGGGTGGCTTCTGCGCTACCGGCTCAGCAGTAAGAGAGGGTTGTTATAATGAGTGATCAAGCACACGCTAATCCAACAGGCTGGCGCCGTTGGGTGCTTTCGACTAATCATAAAGATATTGGTACGATGTATCTGATCTTTGCTATTTTTGCAGGCATTGTGGGTGGTGCTTTTTCCGGCCTGATGCGTGGTGAATTGATGGAACCGGGTATCGCATATCTGACCATGTTCACAAATGGTGATGTCGATGCGGCCAAACATTTCTTTAACGTGCTGACTACGGGGCATGGCCTGATCATGGTTTTCTTCATGGTCATGCCGGCATTGATTGGTGGATTTGGTAACTGGTTCGTGCCGATTATGATCGGGGCACCGGATATGGCTTTTCCACGGATGAACAACATTAGTTTCTGGTTGCTACCGGCAGCTATTTTACTGCTTGTTCTGTCTACTATGATAGAGGGGTCCACTTATCCGGGGGTTGGTACAGGATGGACAGTTTACGCGCCGCTTGCCACTTCGGGGCATACGGGGCCGGCTGTTGATCTGGCTATTTTCTCGCTGCATCTGGCTGGCGCATCATCCATTATGGGTGCGATCAACTTTATCTGTACCATTTTCAATATGCGCGCACCGGGTATGACATTGCATAAAATGCCATTGTTCGTCTGGTCCGTTCTGGTAACAGTCTTCCTGTTGTTATTGTCTTTGCCGGTACTGGCGGGCGCGATTACAATGCTGCTGACGGATCGTAACTTCGGTACGCATTTCTTTGATGCTGCCGGTGGGGGTGATCCGATATTATATCAGCATCTGTTCTGGTTCTTTGGTCATCCGGAAGTTTATATTCTTATTCTGCCTGGATTTGGTCTGGTTAGTCATATTGTCTCAACCTTCTCCCGCAAACCAATTTTTGGTTATCTGGGCATGGCCTATGCCATGGTTGCTATTGGCGTTGTTGGCTTTATCGTTTGGGCGCATCATATGTATACCGTGGGTATGGATGTGGACACCAAAGCCTACTTTACAGCGGCCACAATGGTTATCGCGGTGCCGACGGGAATTAAGATTTTCTCATGGCTAGCGACCATGTGGGGCGGTTCTATAACATTTGAAACGCCTATGTTGTTTGCCCTGGGAATGATTTTCCTATTCACCCTTGGCGGTGTTACGGGTGTTGTTCTAGCCAACGGCGGTGTAGATACAGCAATGCATGACACCTATTATGTGGTTGCGCATTTCCATTACACCATGTCTATGGGGGCCTTGTTCTCAATCTTTGCGGGCTGGTATTACTGGATTGGTAAAATGAGCGGCAAACCATATCCGCAGTTCATAAGCAAGCTACATTTCTGGCTGACGTTCATTGGTGTGAATGTGATCTTCTTCCCTCAACATTTCCTAGGATTGGCCGGAATGCCGCGTCGTATTCCTGACTACCCAGATGCTTATTCCCTTTGGAATTATGTATCTACGGTTGGTTATATGATCACGGGCGTTGGTACGTTGGTCTTCCTGCTTGGATTGTTTCTAACATTGCGCTCAAAAGAGCGTGTTGGCGATAACCAATGGGGTGAAAGTGCCACGACGCTGGAATGGACATTGTCTTCACCACCACCATTCCATCAGTTCAATGAACTGCCCAAAATTAAGTAGGGGTGGGTTCACGTGCAGATGACGGCCTCCACTATAGATCAAACAGTCCGGGAAGATTATCTTCCCGGGGCCGGTGACTTTTTCGCGCTTCTAAAGCCGCGGGTCATGTCTCTTGTTATATTCACCGCCTTTATCGGCATGGTTATGGCGCCGGGTGATATTCATCCCGTGATAGCTTTCACTGCGATTCTGTGTATAGCGGTGGGGGCCGGAGCGTCCGGTTGTTTGAATATGTGGTATGAGGCTGATCTTGATGCTCGTATGAAACGAACTAAAGACCGCCCGATCCCATCCGGTCGCATGGACCCGCAGACAGCCCTTCACTTTGGTGTCGCTTTGTCCACGGCATCTGTTCTGGTGATGGGGTTGATGGTCAATATGGTAGCGGGTGCATTGCTGCTGATGACTATTCTGTTTTATGTTGTGGTTTATACTATCTGGCTTAAACGCAGAACATCTATGAATATTGTCATAGGCGGGGCAGCCGGGGCTTTTCCACCGATGATTGCATGGGCCGCAGTAACCGGCAGTGTCAGCATTGAATCAATCGTATTGTTTGGCATAATATTTATGTGGACACCGCCTCATTTCTGGTCATTGTCGCTCTTTGCTTGCAAGGATTACAAAGCAGCGGGTATTCCCATGCTGCCTGTAGTTGCCGGTGAAAATGAAACCCGTAAACAGGTTTTAATCTATACCCTGCTTATGGTGCCTGTATCTCTTTTACCGTGGATTATGGGTTTTGCCGGACCGGTATATGGCATTATTGCTGCTGTCAGTGGTGCTGTTTTTATCTGGTTGTCAGTTTCACTTGCCCGTAAAAAAGACATAAAGACAGCAAAGAAAACCTTTTTCTATTCAATTCTTTATTTGTTTTTATTGTTTGCCGTTATGGGTAGTGAAATAATTATCGGGAGAATGATCTGATGCCGTTGCATGAAGAACATAAAAAACGCGCAGGTCGAAATTATGCGTTGGCGGGCATTCTGCTGGCGATGATCGTGTTATTTTTTGTTGTAACCCTTGTTAAATTAAATGTGATTTAATCTGATGAATGCCATTGCCGAAAACCATAAAGCGAGCAACCTTAAAACCTTGATGGTTTTACTGGTTATCCTCGCGTGCATGGTAGGGTTGGTGGCTGTTTCAGTACCGTTATACAGACTATTTTGTCAGGTAACTGGTTACGGCGGCACAACACAAGTCGCGGAAGAAGCTACTGGTGTTGTTCTAGCGCGAAATATGACTGTACGGTTTAATTCTGACGTGAATAATGAACTACCATGGCACTTTAAGCCGGTTCAAAGATCAGTTAATGTCAAAGTTGGTGAAGAGGCATTGATATTCTACAAAGCTATGAATAATAGCAATGAAACAATAACCGGTACTGCAACCTTTAACGTAACACCGTTTAAGGCCGCTCAGTATTTTAACAAAATTGATTGTTTCTGTTTCACAGAACAAACATTGGTCCCGGGCGAGGAAGTGGACATGCCAGTCTCTTTTTATATTGACCCGGAAATAGCCAAAGACAAACGCTTGGAGGAAGTTAAGGAAATTACACTTTCCTATACATTTTTCAGGGCCGAAGAAGACTAAATAGAGGACTAGTAGGGGAGCAGGTGTAAAGGCCCGTTCACATAACTTTTAACTTAAGGTATAAGGGATCAAAATGTCAGATTCACATGCACAAAAACATGATTACCATCTTGTAGACCCAAGCCCATGGCCCATTGTCTGCTCTGTTGGCGCATTTCTTATGGCTGTTGGCGCCATGATGTATATGCATGAAATCCCTCTGATTTCGAGCATGGAGGGGTCATATAGCGCCCTGTTTTATGTTGGTGTAATAATCGTTCTATACGGCGCATATAGCTGGTGGAGTGATGTGGTAAAGGAAGGCGAACATCAAGGGCATCACTCGGCAATCGTGCAGCTTGGTCTGCGCTACGGTATGTTCCTTTTCATAATTTCAGAGGTTATGTTTTTCGTGGCTTGGTTCTGGGCATATTTTAATGCCAGCATCTTTCCGGTAGAGGCCATTGGTTCTGTTTGGCCACCGGAAGATATTCAGACCCTTGACCCTTGGCATCTACCGCTGGTTAACACGATCATATTGCTCACCTCCGGTACGACAGTGACTTGGGCGCATCATGCATTGCAAAAGGGTGATCGCAAGACATTTATCAATATGCTTGTTTTTACGATCCTGCTTGGCGCATCGTTTACCGGTGTTCAAATTTATGAGTATTCCCATGCCACTTTTGCTTTTGATGAAAACATCTATAGCTCAACATTCTATATGGCAACTGGCTTTCATGGAGCTCATGTTCTGATCGGCACGATCTTCCTTACGGTTTGTTTGTTTCGCGGATTGAAAGGGCACTTTAAACCTGAACATCATTTTGGCTTTGAAGCTGCCGCATGGTATTGGCATTTTGTTGATGTTGTCTGGTTATTTCTTTTCGTCAGCATTTATGTGGGCGGTGCCGGAACGGGTGTTCATTAAGAAATAGCAAGTGAATAACTTATCAGAAAAAAACACAGTCTCGCCCTTTCGGGCGGGACTTTTGTGTAAATGTCCTAAATGTGGTGTGGGGAAGCTCTATAGCGGGTTTCTTACCTTTGGGGATAAATGCACCCATTGTGGTTTGGATTATAACAGCTTTGATGCCGGTGACGGATCAGCCGCTTTTATCATCATGTTCCTGGGCTTCATCATTGTTGGACTTGCACTTGTGGTGGAGGTAAAGTTCGAACCGCCTATATGGGTGCATTTGCTGTTATGGGTTCCAAGCATAATCGGTGGTTCATTATTGTTGCTGCGCCCTGCCAAAGCCCTTATGGTAGCGGCGCAATATCACTTTAATGCCAGCGAAGGAAAACTCGATCAGTAAATATCATTTTAAGCCACGCCTTTGGCCCACGGTTATGACCATTCCAATGTTAATCCTTCTGTGTATTTTGGGTAACTGGCAGGTGGAAAGGCTTAACTGGAAACTTGACCTGATCGAAAAGCTGGATACCCGTTATGGTCTCCCTTCAATTGCTATTCCTTCAACTGTTTCTGATCCTGACGAATGGGTTTATCGCCATGTGAGCGTTTCTGGACGCTATCTTCATATGCGGGAAATGCCGCTGTATAGTATTGGCCCAAACGGTAGGCCCGGTTATGATCTGTTTACGCCGCTACTGACCCGTAACGGTAATTATGTGATCATAAACAGAGGTTGGGTGCCGGAGGATATGAAAGAGCAAATCTTACGGCCTGATACTATTAAATCAGACATGGTTCAAATAACCGGTGTTCTTCGTAAAAGTTGGAATAGGGAACGCTTTGCACCGGAAAATGACCTCGTCCGCAATATATGGTATTATGGTGACCTGCAGGCCATGGCAGAAGCACAGGATTTGGATCAGGTTTTTCCTATGTTTCTTTATGCAGATAAAGATACGGAACAGGGTAATCTTCCCATTGGTGGTCGCACGCGGTTGAAACTTGTAAATAATCATCTTGATTATGCCATGACGTGGTATGGGTTGGCCGTAGTGTTGCTGGTTATTTATGTTATTTTCAATCTACAAAAGAATGGACGACCTGAAGACCATTTCTAACTTGAATCAAAGGGCTAAGCTGATTATCTTGCAGCCTAGATTCGCAGTAAAATTTTAAAGGTTTTAATAGTGAGATATGTCAGTACCAGGGGTCAGGCACCGGAGCTTGGGTTTGAAGATGTCCTGCTTACAGGACTAGCGCGTGATGGCGGGCTGTATGTGCCCGCGACAATTCCGCAGCTAAGTGCAGATGAAATACGGTCATTCCGTGGTGTACCATACAGTCAAGTGGCCTTTAGGGTGATGAAGCCTTTTGTCTGCCCTGAGATTTCCGAAGATGATTTTGCAGAGATAATTGACAAGGCCTACAGCACATTCCGCCATAAGACTATCGTGCCATTGGCCCAGACCGGCAGTAATGACTGGATTCTGGAACTGTTCCATGGCCCCACTTTGGCGTTCAAGGATGTTGCTCTACAGCTACTGGGGCATTTATTTGATCATGTCCTGACCAAGCAGGGACGGAAAGTAACCATTGTTGGTGCCACTTCCGGCGATACGGGGTCTGCGGCTATTGAATGTGTCAAGGATCGGGAATGTGCGGAAATTTTCATGCTGCACCCTAAGGGTCTGGTGTCCGATGTTCAACGTAAACAGATGACAACGGTTCTGTCGTCTAATGTGCATAATCTGGCGGTTGGGGGAAATTTCGATGATTGTCAGGCCATGGTCAAGGCACTGTTCAATGATTTGGCTTTCAGGGATGAGATTACGCTTTCGGCAGTAAACAGTATCAACTGGGCGCGGGTAATGGCGCAGATCGTATATTATTTTACTTCTGCGGTTGCTTTGGGTGCACCGGACCGGGAAGTATCCTATACCGTACCCACGGGTAATTTTGGTGATATTTATGCGGGTTATGTAGCACAGCAGATGGGACTTCCCATTAAACAATTGATTGTCGCTACCAACCGCAATGACATATTGACTAGAGTTTTGACATCGGGAGATTATACGGTTGGGAAGGTTAGCCCGACCATTAGCCCCAGTATGGATATTCAGGTGTCGAGCAATTTTGAGCGGCTGCTATATAATCTTTATGATGGCCGCGGAGAAAATGTCCGTCGTCTGATGGATAATCTAAACCAGTCTAAGAGCTTTACCATTGATAGTGAACAGCTTAATAAAGCCAAACAGATTTTTGATGCCATTCAGGTGGATGAACAGGATACAGAAGCCACGATCAAGGCTATCTTTGAACAGACGGGGATGCTTATTGACCCCCATACTGCGGTTGGTGTTAAGGCAGCTAGCCTCAAAAATACTGACACAAGCATTCCCATGGTAACATTAAGCACAGCCCATCCAGCCAAATTCCCCGAAGCCGTGGAAAAAGTAACCGGCCAGCATCCAGCCCTGCCAGCCCATATGGAAGACCTGTTTGAGCGGACAGAAAAATATGACCGCCTTGATCACGACCTTGATGCTCTGAAATCTTATATCCGGTCTAACCTATGAATTGTGATGTAACTACATTGGATAATGGCCTTCGTATCGTTACCGATATAATACCCCATGTAGAGACGGTCACTGTCGGTGTCTGGACCGATGTGGGCAGTCGCCATGAAAGGCCGGAACAGAACGGTCTGTCGCATATGCTGGAACATATGGCTTTCAAGGGTACCGAGAAACGTAATTCCCGCGACATTGCGGAGGTCGTGGAAAATGTTGGTGGTTATCTTAACGCCTATACCTCGCGTGAGCATACTACCTATTACGCCCGTCTTTTGAAAGATGACCTGACGCTCGGCCTCAATGTGCTGGCAGATATACTTCAGAATTCTGTCTTTGAGACTAAGGAACTGGAAAGAGAACGGGGGGTAATCATTCAGGAAATCGGTCAGTCCAATGATACACCGGATGATATTGTTTTTGATCATTTCCAAAATGCGGCCTATCCCGACCAATCCGTCGGGCGCCCAATTTTGGGTACAACTGATCTGGTAAACAGCTTTAACCGTAATGCTTTGGCCGAATATATGTCCGATCATTACAAGGCAGAACAGATGGTTGTAGTCGCTTCGGGTAATATTGATCACGACAGCTTCATTGATCAGGTAGCACAAGAATTTTCTGAGCTCGGTCATGCACGGGAAGTGCAAGTTGAAAATGCCACCTATCACGGCGGCGTTCAACAGGACAATCGCGATCTGGAACAGGTAAATCTGCTGGTTGGTTTTGAGGGTGTCGCTTTCGACGATCCCGATTTTTATGCGGCGCAAACCATGTCAATGATTTTAGGCGGTGGTATGTCATCGCGCCTGTTTCAGGAAATCCGGGAGAAGCGTGGTCTGGTCTATTCCATTTACAGCTTCATGCAGTCCTATGTAGATGGTGGCAGTTTCGCCATTCATGCCGGAACCGGCGAGACACAGGTGGCTGAATTGATCCCCGTGGTAGCTGAGGAAATGCAAAAATTATCCCAGTCAGTATCTATGGCAGAGATCATGCGTGCACGCGCCCAGATGAAGGCCGGATTGATGATGTCGCTGGAAAGCACCACAAGCCGCATGGAACAGCTGGGCCGACAGATGATGATTTTTGGACGGCCCATACCCCATGCTGAGATTATGGAAAAAATCAAACAGGTTGATGATGTGTCGGTTATGCGTTACATGGACCGGATGTTGTCTGGTAACAAACTTTCCCTCGCCGCTGTCGGGCCTTTGTCACATCTGGAAGATTACGATAAAGTTGCGACATGGTTCTAAAATTTAGTCATCACTTTCATCAAACCTTGGCAAATTATCGACAATATTTATGTGGCTGATCTGGCTTTTGATCCAGATATGCTGACGTGATTTGAACGGTTCAGAGTCATCCATTACACCTAAAGCTATGTCAAAGTTTTTGTGAGAATGAAAACTCATGGTTGATCCGCAATCCTTGCAAAAACCACGTCTGCAATTCTCGCTGGAATAATAATAGCTTAGCTGGCCTGAGGTGACTCGGACTTTATCTTTGGCAAAGATGACCCATGCTATGAAAGCAGAGCCAGATGACTGCTGACACCATTTACAATGGCAATATTCAGTGAATTTGGCGGGGGGCCAGCGGCTGCCAGTTTAATGGCACCGCACATGCAGCTTGCTGTATGTATTTCAGTGGTCATGATCTGCTCCACCCGTCGGGATACATTGTCACAAAACCATCGGTATTTTCAACATGTTTTATCCAGTTTACTATTGCCGGAAAACAAGACAGGTCAAAGCCGCCCATCTCCGCCTTATGAGTATAGGCAAATAAAGCGATGTCCGCGATAGTATATTTATCTGCCACCAGAAAATCATGATCTTTCAACCGGTCTTCCATAATGTTAAGGGCGTCATATCCTTTAGTGTGCAAGTTTGGTATTTCTGACCTGCGCGGCGTGTCTTTTGGTAGCATAGTCAGAATATATTTGGCAACGGCAACGCAGGGTTCATGGCTATATTGTTCAAAGAATAACCATTTCATTACCTGTGCCTGTTGCCATTTATCGCTTGGGAAAAAATCTGTATCAAGAGCAAAATAATATATTATAGCATTGGATTCAGCCAGACATTTGCCATCTTCAAATTCAATAACCTGAATTCGGCCATTTTCATTAATATGTTTTAGATATTCTGCCGTGCGTGTTTCGCCCTTTGTCACATCATACTGGATTGTTTTGAAGCTAAGCCCAAGCTGACTTAACAGAAGACGCACCTTAAAGGCGTTGCCGGATTCTATATTGTCATGAAGAATGAGCATTTTAATGTCTCCTATAAATCAAGAACAGGTTGGCGCAGATGATGGATGATCTTCATCATCACTGTAGGCAGGGCAAGGTCTTCTATGCGGCTGAAGAGAAACCAGTCGCCTTCCTGAAGCTCAATCATTTCCAGTAGCTCAAGCCTGATTATCTTTAACTCAAGGTGAAAATGGGTGAAGCTGTGGCGCACCAGACCCGGTGTTTCTTTCCAGTTAGCAATAATGGGAATTTGCGGTATGGGCACCGCGTCCCAGTCCGGTGTTTCCAGCCAGTCTGAACTTGGGACTTCCATCATACCACCCAGTAGCCCAGTTTCGGGCCGTCGACATAGCCATAAATGTCCTTTATATTCTGCCCAGAAAGCATAACCACGCCGAGTAGGTTTTGCTGTCTTTGATTTGCGGTGCGGTAGCGCATCAGCGGTACCCAATGCGTTGGCCGCACAATTTTCTTCCCACGGACAACGGCCCTTGCATTTTAATATTTTTGAACCGCAGATATCGGAGCCTAAGTCCATTACCGCTTGGGCATAATCGCCAGCCCTGTGTGCGGGGGTTATTTCTCTGGCGTGTTCTTTTAATATTGGCTTGGCTTCGGGCAGGGGGGTGGCCACATTGAACATACGGGCCATTACCCGTTCTATATTGCCGTCCATAACCGTCGCCTGCCTGCCAAAGGCGATGGCAGCTATGGCTGCAGCCGTATAGTTACCAATGCCTGGAAGCTTTAATAATTCTACTTCGTTGTCGGGGAAGATACCATTAAGCTCACGCACGATATAGTCCGCACATTTATGCAGGTTTCGGGCGCGTGCGTAATAACCAAGTCCGGCCCATGCTGCTAATATCTGATCCAGTTCAGCATTAGCCAAATCGAAGACAGTAGGCCAAAGAGCCAGAAGCTTCTCAAAATATGGGATTACCGTGACTACGGTCGTTTGCTGCAACATAATTTCACTGAGCCAGATACGATAAGGATCAGGTTTTTTTCCACTCCCCGGCGGGATGCGCCATGGAAGTTCCCGTGCGTTCTCATCATACCAATCCAACAGTGCATCTGCCAGTTCGCTCATATCTTGTAATGGTGATGAAATAGTGTCCATGGGCCTGCGAAATTACGAAAAAACGCGACTATACATGACTGAGTATATGAATCCTATACTTTTGATAAGCCGTAACCAATTGCGATGGATAAGCCGATACTTATAAATATAAAATAGGTAAAGCTGAGGAATATGCCTTTCAGGAATGTCTTGATAGGCCCCTGACCATAAACCTTCCACATGGCAAAAAATAAATAAATTGGTACATACCAAAAAAGATACGACAGATAAGCATGTGACATTGGCATAAATTGATATAGTAACAACATAAAAGTGAAGAGCAGGAACAGGAAGGCATGGTAATGCATGGAAAAAACCAAATGCTCAATGTAAAATTTCTTCCGGCGGATATAGATTAATTTCAATATCAAGGCAAATATTGGCAGCATCAGAAACATCATCTTTGGTATCCAGTCTGCAAGCACAACATTCAGTAGTTTGGGGTCTAGCCAGACTTTCTTTAAACCCCCGATGAATCCAACAGTAGAATCATAGAATTCTTTTTCGGTATCCGTGGCGTCCTTCATTTTTTCTGTGCGGGATTTGGTCATATCGTCTGCGACTTCATCAAGAATTTTATCCACGGATTGGGTTTGTTTTTCTTTATCTTTTAGTGATATTTGATTTTGCGCTTCCTGCTGTGATGGAACTTCGTTGATATCTGTTGCTACAATATCGCCACTCTTATCCAGTTTTATGTCTTCTGTATTAAATAATTGTATGTCAAAACTGACCAGAAGAAGGAAAAAAACAATACTGATTACAAGATATTGACGGAAAGGTGGAACAAACTTGGCTCTTCGTCCACGGTTAAATTCACATGTTATATAACCAGGCCTGAGAAATAAGGGGATAACGGTCCCGAAAAATCGTGAATCAAAGGAAAAAAGATCACCAAGTGTATCTTCCAGCAATGCCCAGAAAGGCCGCAGCATATTGAAGTCTTTTTGACCACAGGCCATACAAAAACGCCCCGTCAGCACTTCGGTGCAATTAGGGCAAATTTTGACGATTAATTCTGGTAAATCTTCATCAGAGTTGTTTTTAGTATTTGGCAATTCATCCGCTAGAATTTCCTCTGACATTTTTCCGGCCTTTTGATTTTTCTGAATATCACAATTTTGTCATAATGCTGTTTATTCTGTTCTAAATGGATATATTAGGGCCATGTCGCGTAAAGGTACACATAAAACAAAGACTGTCGCAGAGGCGGTAAAAAAAGCTGGTGATAGAGCTTTTCGCCGGTATGGTTTTTCCCAGCGGGAAATTATCTCTCGCTGGTCGGATATTGTGGGGCCGGCGTTGGCAGATTGCAGTCTTCCGGAACGTTTGACTTTTCCCCGTGATGAAAAGCGCGGTGGCACACTATATATAAGGGTTCAGGGTAGTATGGCACCTGAGTTGCAACATTTTGAGCCTATGGTGATAGAGCGGATCAATTCTTACTATGGTTATGCAGCTGTGGAGAGGCTTATATACAGGCATGGAGTAGTGCCAACGCGAACCCGAAATACCAAACACCCAGACCCTATTTTAACCGATTCTCAAAAAAAAGATCTGGAAGGTCAGTTAGTGGGTGTCAAGAACCCGGAATTATACAAGGCTCTTTATCGGTTGGGCAGTGAGGTGGTTTCGGTCAAAAAACCAGAGAAAACAAAGAACAGACGCCGATTTATGCGACGTGGCATGGGGAGCCAAACACTAGAATAAGATTCTTTACTTGATTTTTATGCTCGTTAATTTTTATACTTTCATACAACATATTGTGGATCAATGATGACTAAACAACTATATAAACGAATTTCACCAATTATTGCTATTGTTTTTGCAATTGCTTTTTCCTATTGCTCAGTGGCAAATGCCGCAGATCAGAAAAGTGATTTTTTAAATTATGACATGGTTATTGGCGATAAAAACGCCCCTGTTGAAATTATTGAATATGCTTCAACTACCTGTCCGCATTGTGCAACATTTCACAGAGAAATTTTGCCAGAACTTAAAAAGAAATATGTGGAAACGGGCAAGGCAAAAATTATTTTCCGGAATTATGTTTTTCAACAGCCGTTTGATGTTTTCGCGGCATCCCTAAACCGGTGTGTTTCGGAGAAAAAATTCTTTCCTCTTCTCGGGCTTTATTTTAAACGCCAGTCATCGTGGGTCAAATTTAAGGAATTTTCTGAGTTGAAGCCCTATGGTAAATATGCGGCACTGGGTTTTGCCAAGGGAGAGGCCATAAAGATTGCCAAAATAGCGGGCATGAAGGAATCTGATGCCTATAAATGTCTGGCCCGGACAGATGTGCTGAAATATCTGATGGATACTAATAAGGAAGCCGTGGAAAAATATGATCTTAATTCTACACCAACTATCATAGTGAACGGTAAAAAACTCGATAGTTATCAATTTGAAGAAGTTGAAAAAGCTATCTTGGCGGAGAGCAAATAATGACCAGTAAAAGCACTATGCTCATTGCTGTCATCATCATTATCGGGGGTGGCATCTATTTTGCCAATGAAAGGCAAAAATCGGAAATACAAACCACCAATGATGTGGCACAGGCACAAAGTGAAAAGATGGTTGTCAAAATTCAACCTGCGGAGATTTCTGAGGCAGGTTTTCTGGATTATGACATCATCATCGGGGATAAAGAGGCACCGGTTGAAATTATCGAATATGCGGCCATTACCTGCCCACATTGTGCGAATTTTCATGCTGATATATACCCCCAATTGAAGGAAAAATTTCTGGATACCGGGAGGGCAAAGCTAGTTTATCGCAATTTTATATTTGACAATCCATTTGATGTGTTTGCCGCTACCTTGACGCGTTGCGTGCCGGAAGAAAATTTTTTACCAACTGTTGAGGCTTTTTTTCATGATCAACGGGATTGGAACAAGCTGTCTGAATTGAAACGAATTTTTGAATCAGATGGTAGAAATGCTGCCATAAAATTTGCCCAAGGTGAGGTGACAAGAGTAGGGGGGCAGGCTGGTATCAGTACAGCAGGTGCCCAAAAATGCTTCGACAATAAAGAGGTATTAAATTACCTGTTGAAAGTCCGGCAAGAAGCGGTTGAAACTTATCAGGTGAATAGTACACCGACAGTGATTGTGAACGGTATAAAGATGGGCCAAGGTGATATTGCTTCACTAGAAAAAGCTATTGAGGCAGCAGAAAAGTAACGTAACAGGAAGAGGGAAAATTGGATTTTACACGGCTTCGGTTATCTGGTTTTAAGTCCTTTGTGGACCCGACAGAGCTGATCATTGAGGATGGACTGACGGGGGTGGTTGGGCCGAACGGCTGTGGCAAGTCAAACCTGCTGGAAGCCCTGCGCTGGGTGATGGGTGAAAATTCAGCAAAAAGCATGCGTGGGTCAGGCATGGACGATGTAATTTTTGCCGGAACAACTTCGCGACCTGCGCGCAATCTTTCGGAAGTTACCCTTTCTATCATAAATAGTGACCGTTCAGCACCTGCCATCTTTAATCATGAGTTACAGATGGAAATTTCCCGGCGGATTGAGCGGGAATGCGGGTCAGCATACCGGCTAAATGCCAAGGATGTCAGGGCAAAGGATATCCAGCTACTCTTCGCCGATGCCTCAACGGGGGCCCATTCGCCTTCACTGGTCAGTCAGGGCCGGATTGGCAGTCTGGTGAATGCCAAACCAAAGGAAAGACGTAAAGTACTGGAAGAGGCTGCCGGTATCAGCGGACTTCATTCCAGAAGGAAAGAGGCTGAGAGCAAGTTAAGGTCCGCAGAACATAATCTTGAACGTCTTGCCGACATTGAAATTCAGTTGAATGAACAGATTCGGGGGCTTCAGAAACAGGCTCGTCAGGCCACCCGTTATAAGAAAATCAGTGGCGAAATCCGTACCCTGCAGGCCATGATTAATTATATGGAATGGCTTTCTATTCAGGATCATAAGCAATTATCTGACAAGGAATTACGCGCCGTTGTGGTGCAGGTTGCCGCTATTACCACGGAACTTGGGGGATTAAACCGGCAACAGGCTATTCATGCGGCAAAATTACCAAACCTGCGCCAGACAGAAGCCGAGCTTGCTGCCAAGCTACACCGTATTACGGTAACGCGGGACGGATTGGATGGCGAGGAAGTCCGCCTGACAGAAACTCAGGGCAAGCTGAATGAGTTGCTTGAGCAGATTGATCAGGATGAGGTGCGGGAGAGGGATGTTGTCGCAGATACATCCACCATTTTGCAAGGTTTATTGACGGAAAAACAGGAATTACTGGATCAGATAGAAAATCAGACCGACAATGTGGATGAACTATCCAGCATTTTAAAGGTCAAACAAACAGCAACCCTTGAGGCGGAATGGGGATTGGAAGAACTGACCCAGAGACAAGCCCAGCAGACCGCAGAAAAAGATAATTTGAGCCGAAATAGTGAAGAAGCCGAAGTTAGGCTCGATACGCTGATTGAACAGCGGAAAACCATTGAGGAACGTCTGGTCCGTCTGGAAAGTAATAATCTGTTCACTAATGCGCTGTCCAGTGCGGAAAATACGCTCGCCGAAGCTGAAAATGCCATTAGTGTGATGTCACTTAAAGCGAAGGAGGCTGAGGATAGCCGCCAATTATTTCAGCAAAAAGAACAGGATGCACGGGATATATTACAGTCCCTTCAGGGCAAGCTGGCACGGGTTCAGGCTGAAAAAGAAGGGCTGGAAGAGTTGCTTGTCCTTGGGAATGAGGAAAGCAACACCCCAATCATGGAACAGCTTACCGTTAATCCCGGATATGAGGCAGCACTGGGTGCGGCGCTGGATGCGGATTTGGAAGCTCCGGATGATGTGACAGCAAAGGTTCACTGGCGCTCGCTTGGGGAATATGAACGTCTACAGGAACTGCCGGTAGGGGTGGAAAATATGGCGAGCCATGTTAGTGCCGGGCGACTACTCACAAGGCGTTTGTCCCAGATCGGCATTGTCGGTAGTGAGGTGGAAGCTCTATCCCTTCTTGGCCAGTTAAAACCCGGTCAACGACTGGTTAGCCTGAACGGTGGGGTATGGCGTTGGGATGGCTTATGTGTTTCGCCAGATGCACCCAGTACAACGGCCATAAAATTGGCCCAGAAAAATCGACTTGTCGAATTGGAAAGGGAATTTTCTAAACATACCGAAGATGTGGGCGCAGCGCGGGAAGTGTTGCATCACGCACAGGAAGAATTAGAGGCAGTCAGGCAGAACTCAAGGGATGCCCGTCTTAAATGGCGTGAGACAGAAGAAAAGGCGGCCCGTTCTCGTCGTAGCCTGACTGAGGCGGAAAAACAAGCCACCCGCCATCAATCAGAAGAAAGTGCGCTGAAAGACCGTCTGGGGCATTTGATTGAAGATATGGATCAGGTCAAAATCCGTACTCAGGAAATTACAAGGGATCTTGCGGCTTTGCCACAGGAAGAAGATTTGGGCCTGAAAATTCAAATTGCTCGCCAGAATGTTGAAGATAAACGCAAATATTTATCTGAAGCTCGCTTTAACCATGACAGTTTCATATCACAAAGCGATGCCAGACGTGACCGCCTTGAACAGATTGAAACTGAACTATCCGCATGGAAACTGCGTATTGAGAATGTGGAAATTCATATTAGCGACCTGAAAGACCGCCATGAAAAAACCACAGGCGAACTTAAATCACTAGAAAACAGACCTGGTGAAATTGTTGAAGAACGCCGGAAACTTAACAATCTGATTGATCAGGCAGAGGATGAACGTAAACTTGCGGCTCAGGCTTTATTGGATTGTGAAAATCTAATGGCTGGTAAGGACAGGGTAATCCGAGAAGTTCAAACCAGTTTGACAGCGATGAGAGAGCAAAAAGTCCGGCTGGAAACCAATCTGGAGCAATATGAAGAACAGGAAATTCATCTGAAGAGGCGTATTTTGGATGAATTTGATTGTCAGCCTAATTTGCTCAGGGAAATTGCAAAACTAGAGCAAGAGCAGGAATTGCCGGACCCTGAAGTTACTCAGCATCGGTTGGAACGCCTGAAGGCAGAACGGGAAAGACTGGGTGCTGTAAACTTGCGTGCCGATGCTGAACTTACTGAAATTCAGGAGCAGCTTGAACTTTCCATTACGGAGCGCGAGGAATTGGAAAAAGCGATTTCCGCCTTACGTCGGGCCATTTCTGACCTTAACCGGGAAGGGCGGGCCCGTATCCTCAAGGCCTTTGATGAAGTGAATGAGCATTTCAAGCATCTCTTTACCACTTTGTTCGGGGGCGGGGTTGCCCATTTAGAATTGACAGAATCCGATGATCCATTGGATGCCGGTTTGGAAATTATGGCGAGTCCGCCCGGTAAAAAGATGCAGAATCTGGGCCTGCTATCCGGCGGTGAACAGGCCTTAACCGCTCTGTCGCTGATATTCGCAGTTTTCAAAACTAATCCTTCACCTATCTGTGTTCTGGATGAAGTGGATGCGCCACTTGATGATGCCAATGTGGGTCGATTCTGTGATCTTCTGGATGAAATGGCGGCTAATACGGCTACCCGCTTCCTGATCGTGACCCATAATGCGGTTACTATGTCACGTATGAACAGGCTTTTTGGGGTTACAATGGCTGAACGCGGCGTGTCACAGCTTGTTTCTGTTGATCTGGAAAGTGCTGAAAGAATGCGTGAGCGGGCAAGCGAATCTATTCCAGCATAGATATATGATTTTTTCCTTTGAGACGTGTGCTTTGTTGCTTGACAGGCCATAGAGCAGAAACTATGTTGCAGTCAATTTTATGGGCCTTTAAATCAAGGGAGTGTGCTTTTATGGATGAAGAGCCGCCGATTGAAAGTTTAAAGACCCGCGTTAAAAAAGCTCAGAAGGCTATTGAGCCTAAAAATGAGAGCGGAATTAACGAGCAACATGCTTACGGGATGGCTATGCGTCTTGTGGCGGAATTGGTTTCGGGACTGATTGTCGGATTGATAATTGGTTATTTTCTGGACAAGGCACTGGGAACGAAACCATGGTTGTTGATAATATTTATTTTTCTTGGCCTTGGTGCCGGGATTTTTAATGTGTTACGTGCGGCAAAGCAGATCGAAGAAAAGCAAGCGCGTAAACGGGAAGAAGCAGCCGAAAAGGCTAACAGTAATGAAGGATAACAAAAGTGGCTAGTCCGCTCGCGCAATTTGAAATCAAAACGCTCATCCCGCTGCATGTCGGTGGCTATGATATTTCTTTCACAAACTCTGCCCTTTTTATGGCTTTTACTGTAATTGCAGTGATGGTTTTCATGACGGCTGGTATGCGCAAAGGCGCCTTGGTACCGGGTCGTTGGCAGCTTTCTGTGGAGATGTGCTACGAATTTGTCGCCAATATGCTACATGATACGGCAGGACGGGAGGCGCGGAAATATTTCCCCTTCGTCTTTACGCTGTTCATGTTCATTCTGTTTGCTAATCTGATTGGTATGGTCCCTTATTTCGGCTTTACATTTACCAGCCATATCGCGGTAACATTTGCCATGGCGTCTTTTGTATTTATTGGGGTGACGTTGATTGGCTTGTTTAAGCACGGTTTTAAATTCTTCTTGCTCTTTGTACCCAAAGGGGCGCCATTGGCTTTGATGCCGCTTTTGGTTCTTATTGAGCTTGTATCTTATCTGTCACGTCCCATAAGTCTTTCTGTTCGTCTGTTCGCCAACATGGTGGCTGGACATACCATGTTGAAAGTGTTCGGCGGTTTTGTTGTGGCTCTCGGCGTACTTGGTGTCGTGCCTTTTGCCTTTATCGTCGCCTTGACCGGATTGGAATTGTTGGTGGCCTGTTTACAAGCCTATGTGTTTGCCATCCTAACATGTATGTATTTAAATGATGCCCTGCATTTGCATTAGGGTTTGAATTACGTTTTTAGTTATTAAATTTTATAAAAAAAGGAAGTTAAAATGGAAGTAGAAGCTGCAAAAATGATCGGTGCGGGTATCGCATGTTCCGCTCTTATTGGTGCTGGTATTGGTATTGGTAACATCTTCGGAAGCTATGTTTCCGCTGCGATCCGTAATCCTGCTGCTGCCCCTCAGTTCTTTGGTAATGCCATGCTTGGTTTTGCTCTTGCTGAAGCAACAGGTCTGTTTGGTCTGGTTATTGCCTTTATCATCCTGTTCACTTAAAGTTTCCGCAGGCCTGATCCGAAATATAGGGTCAAGGAGAAGAAGACAATGCCACAATTAGACCCCGCAGTCTTTCTACCCCAGATTTTCTGGCTGTTCATTATCTTTGGACTGATTTATCTGTTCATCGCTTATAGTGCTGCGCCGAAAATCACTCAAGTGCTGGAAAGACGTCAGGATAGAATTGCATCCGACCTGCAAGAGGCTGAACAGCTGCAAGCACAAGCGGAAGAAGCCAGGGCTGCTTATGAAAAAGCACTGGAAGAAGCCCGCGCCAAAGCATCATCAACGGTTGCTGCAAAACGTGAAGCCATCAAGGCTGACATTGAAGCGGAATATAACAAGTTGAGTGAAAAGCTGGGTGGCGAAGCCGCAACAGCAGAGGCAAAAATTGCTAAAGCCAAGAATAAGGCTCTTGATGAGGTACGCACAATGGCTGCGGATGTCTGTAAAGATATTATCCTGTCCGTTTCCGGTCTTGAACTTGATGAAAAAATCGTTTCTGCAAATGTTGATAGTAAGTTTGATGCGGTGAAGGGAAATGCCAATGGCTGATCAACATCAAACGGATGCCCATGTAGCAGAAGTTGGGCATGAAGAAGTGCCACACGGCTATGATCATTTGTATCAGGATCCGGCCTTTTGGGTAGCGATGGCAATTATCACATTCTTCCTGTTTATGATTTGGAAGAAAATTCCGGCCATGATCGGTAATATGCTTGACGGAAAAGTCAATGAAATTTCTGCACAGCTTGATAATGCACAAACATTGAGGGAAGAGGCATCTGCTCTTTTGGCAAAATATCAGCGTGATCAGCGTGATGCAGAAAAAGTCGCAGCAGACATGATTGCCCATGCGGAAACGGAAGTGAAACTTTTAGCCGGTGAAGCCAAGGTTCAGGTTCAGGATATGATTGAACGTCGGACTAAGTTAGCCGAGCAAAAAATTGCACAATCAGAAGCAAATGCCCTGAAGGAGATTCAGCAGGTTGCGGTGCAGGTAGCATCTGATGCGGCCCGCGAGTTGATTTCAGGTAATATGAAAAAAGCAGATCACAATGCGCTGATTAAATCAGGTATTGATAAACTGGATAGCCAGCTGCATTAATTTCATAGTGTGATTGAATTTGAAAACCCGGACTTGGTTCCGGGTTTTTTATTGCAGATTTTCCCGAATTTCATCCAGTTCATGCTGCCGGATCAGGCGACCATTCCATCGTATGGACAGAAGGTCATGGGAATTTTTGCCCTGATAACGACATGAAATGCTATGCAGCATAGGAACCTTAAAGTCGTTCCAGGCATCGAAATTGAGTTTAACTTCGATCTGATCGCGGTCAATTTCCTTTTCGGATACAGAAATAAAATCAAAACTGGCCGGATGTTTCAAGCGGCTGACAGCTATTTCTTTGCAAGTCTTTTGTTCCATGGAGTTCAGTGGCATATAATCACAGGCCGCAAGGCTAAAAATCAAACAGGGGAAGATTATATATTTCATAATTTTGCCATTTATATTCAATAATCTGTCAACAAACCTATATAATAGGTATAGGAAAAATACAACTGACTGGAATAATATATGAATCTGTCCCGATTGTTCATTTTATCTTTGATTTTAATGGGTTTTATTTCCGGCGAAACATTTGCCGCAGATAAAAAAATACCTGCCTCAAAAATTGAGGTACAGTTGTCCTATGCACCTGTAGTAAAGCAAGCCGCCCCGGCCGTGGTAAATATCTATACCAAGCGGGTGGTCAAAACTCGTAACTACTCTCCATTTGCCAATGATCCCTTTTTCCAGCGGTTTTTTGGCGATCGTTTGGGCGGTGCCTCCCGTGAGCGCATACAACGTTCCCTTGGGTCCGGCGTTATAGTCGAGGGCGATGGGGTGATTGTCACCAATCACCATGTAGTTGAGGGGGCCGACGAGATCACTGTCGCGCTGTCAGACAGGCGGGAGTATGATGCGGAAATCATACTGGATGATGAAAAGACCGACCTTGCCATCCTGCGTATAAATACGGGTGGTGAAAAGCTGCCAACTTTAAAATTTTCAGATTCTGACACTATTGAGGTTGGTGATCTGGTACTTGCCATTGGCAACCCTTTTGGTGTGGGCCAAACGGTCACCAGTGGCATTGTTTCTGCTCTGGCTCGTACAAAGGTCAGCGGTCAGGATTATCAATTTTTCATTCAGACCGATGCGGCTGTTAATCCGGGTAATAGTGGCGGTGCGCTCATTGGCATGGATGGTGAGTTGATTGGCATAAATACGGCGATTTTCTCCCGCTCTGGTGGCTCAAACGGCATTGGTTTTGCCATTCCGGCTAATATGGTCCGCCATGTTGTCTCATCCGCCGTGATGGGGGGCGAGCTTGTCAGGCCGTGGTTCGGCGGCGGCGGGCAAGCGGTTACTTCTGATATTGCCGAAAGCCTTGGCTTTGATCGTCCCGGCGGCATTTTGGTGGATGATATCTACCCCGGTGGGCCGGCGGATAAGGCTGGGTTGGAGCAGGGAGATGTGATCCTGAGTATTGATGGTAAGCTTGTATCCAGCCCACAGGCCCTGCGCTATTACACCGGACTGGAAATCGTTGGCGGGACAATTCCCATTGAAATTCTGCGTGGGGAGAAAAGACAAACGCTGAAAATTCCGTTGGAAGCCGCACCGGAAGAACCACCACGGAACATCACAACATTAGAGGCAGACAGTATATTTTACGGCATAAAGCTTGCCAACCTGTCTCCGGCCTATTCACAGGAAATTGGCACGAGCATATATGAGAGGGGGGTAATTGTTTTAGCTGTACCTCGCGGCGTTATGCGCCGAACAAGCGTTCGCAACGGTGATGTCTTTAAATCAGTTAATGGTGAAAAAGTAACCGTGATAAAGGATATTCAGGAAGCACTCTATAAGGATTCCCGGAATATTGATTTCACTATCAACCGTGCAGGTCGACAGATAGAATGTGTCATCCGTGTTAATGGAAGATCATATTGTAAATGAGTGATCTGTTTACATCAGCAGGACTGGAACAGGACGCCCCACGTCCCTTGGCCGATAAGTTGCGTCCGAAAACCATGGATGAGGTGGTGGGACAGGACCATCTGATTGGGCCGGATGCACCTCTCGGGCGAATGTTATCGGCGGGTCGGTTGACATCGCTTGTTTTCTGGGGACCGCCGGGTACGGGAAAGACCACCATGGCGCGGCTTCTGGCCCAGAGTACTGATCTTTATTTTGAACAGATATCAGCCGTATTTTCCGGCGTGACGGACCTGCGCAAATGCTTTGAGGCAGCGGCTGGCCGACGCAAGACCGGCAAGGGAACGCTGTTGTTCGTGGATGAAATTCACCGTTTTAACAGATCGCAGCAGGATGGCTTTTTGCCTTATGTTGAGGATGGCACGATCATTCTTGTGGGGGCAACCACGGAAAACCCGTCTTTTGAGTTGAATGCGGCCTTGCTGTCTCGCCTGCAAGTCCTGACCCTAAACCGGCTTGATGATGCAAATTTGGAAGAATTGCTTAATCGGGCAGAAAAACTTGAGGGTAAAAAACTGCCTGTCAGTGATGAAGCCAGAGCCATTCTGTATGGCATGGCAGACGGTGATGGACGGTATCTATTGAACCTTACGGATATTCTGCTGGGCCTTGAGTTTAAGGAAACACTGGATGCGGCGGCCTTGGTTAAAGTCCTGCAAAAACGAGCGCCCGTCTATGACAAGGATAGGGAAGGGCATTATAACCTCATTTCCGCCCTGCATAAGTCCCTGCGTGGTTCAGATACGGACGCGGCCCTCTATTGGACAGCGCGGATGCTGGCGGGCGGGGAAGATCCGCTTTATATCCTGCGCCGGCTTGTACGCTTTGCTTCTGAGGACATCGGCCTTGCTGATCCCAACGCGCTTGTGCAGACCTTAGCCGCGAAAGGTGCCTATGACTTCCTTGGTTCCCCCGAAGGTGACTTGCATGTTGCGCAAGCGGTGATTTATTTAGGAACAGCCCCGAAATCAAATGCTACTTATAAGGCCTATAAGGTGGCAACCAAGCGAGCGAAGGAAACCGGATCGCTCAACCCTCCCATGCATATCCTCAATGCACCCACCAAAATGATGAAGGAAATGGGTTACGGAAAGGATTATGCTTATGACCATGATACAGAACACGGTTTTTCCGGTCAGGATTATTTCCCGGATGATTTAAAACGCGAAGAATTCTACCGCCCCCAAGAACGCGGCTTCGAGCGAGAGATCAAAAAACGATTGGATTATTGGGAGAAATTGCGGACTGATTTGAAGGATTAGCTCTCCGCTTCCCCTTCGGCGGCAAAATCACCTTTTACAAAGTCAGAAATTTTGGCAGACGGGTTCAAGCCTTTAAAAGTTTCCAGAATCATAGCCAATGGCACATCCGCATAAATGCCGCGGTCGCGGATATATTCCATGTGTTTCTCGCCTTCCTCGGTAAAGGGGTGGAAGATGGAATCTTCCCGGCCATCAAACTCAAGCGGCTTGATTTTGAATTTCTGACATAGCTCAAGGTTAAAGGCTGGCGTTGCCTTGATCCATTTTCGTTCCAGAAACAGCTCCGTATAGGCATGCCATGGCATGATGTCGCTGCCGACGAATTCTCTCATACGTTTGGTGGTGATATGGTTCTTCACATCAGCAAAGCCAAGACGGGCCGGAATGCCCAGTACGCGGGCACAGGCAGCAAGAAGGGCGGCCTTTGGCATACAAAATCCAATACCCGTTTCTAATGTCCAACTGGCGCGGTATACATTCGGATCGCTGTAATCGACATAAGGGGTGTAGGCTATATCATCCCGAATACGGTAATAAAGGGCTACGGCACGCTCCAGATCATTGTCTATGCCTTTGGTGATGTCATTGGTATAGGCAATAATTTTTTCTGCATCACTGTCAACATAGGTGGCAGGAAGTAGATACATAGGAATAGACATATATTATTTCACTTTTTAAATAGATAATCACGGGTGAGCGGGACGGTGTCCACCTTTTTGGCCAGTTGGAACTGGAATACCACATGCCCCATGTTTCTAAAAGATGCTTCTGCACTGGATAGGTAAAAATCCCACATGCGGAAAAAACGGTCATCATAGAGCTTAACAATGGCTTCCCTGTTTTTATAGACCCGGGCGCGCCATTCTTTTAAGGTTTCGGCATAATGCAGCCGCCAGACTTCCATGTCGGTGATATAAAGTCCAGCTTTCTCAATAACAGGGGCTATTTCTGACAGGCTTGGCGCATATCCGCCAGGAAAGATATATTTCAATGTCCAGGGGTCGGTTGAACCCGGACCATCGGCCCGTCCAATGGTATGGAGAAGAGCCACGCCATCGTCTTTGAGGCTGTCATAGACCTTATCGAAAAAAGTTTTATATTGCCGCCGTCCCACATGTTCAAACATACCAACGGAAACAATTCGATCAAATTTTTCGCTAACATTCCGATAATCCTGAAATTTGAACTGAACTTTTTCATTATCCTGCGCACGATCTTGGGCAATATCGAACTGCTCCTGACTGAGTGTGACCCCGGTGACATTTGCCCCGGATAATTTGTTTAAATGCAGCGCTAATCCACCCCAGCCACAGCCTATGTCTAAAACGTCATGATGATCCTCAAGCAGGAGCTTGGTGGCGATAAGATTTTTCTTATTCTCCTGAGCCTGTTCCAATGTGTCATTTTCTGAGCGAAAATAGGCACAGCTATATTGTCGGTCCGCATCAAGGAACAGATCATAAAGTTCACCGGACAAGTCATAATGATGGGCAACATTTTGTTGTGAGCGACCAATGGGATTGATTTGAGAAACCCAGCTTTTGAAACGACTGTAAGGATCGCCACCGGTCAGATGCATGGCATTATCCGGTCGCCATTCCATATTCTTGAGAACCAGATTAAGAAAATCATATATGTCCTTGCCTTCCTCAACGGTCAGCGAGCCATCTATATAACATTCTCCTGCCTTAAGGTCAGGTTTGAAGAAAAGCTTCAAAGGAACAGATTTATTATGGAATCGAACAGTAACCTCAGGTGTCGGACTGCCAACGAAGCTGTGTTTTTTTCCAGACGCATCAATGACATGAAGCGTACCTTCACAGATTAGTTTTTTCAGAAAAAAAGATAGTAGAAGCATATGCTATCCCCATTAATATTTGCGTGATCATGCCATTTTGTCGTATGTTACGCAATATCATAATTGAGGAGTAATATAAAAGTGATGAAGATGATCCTTGCCGTAGCAACTGGCGGTGCCTTGGGGGCCACGGGGCGGTTTCTGGTGGGCAAGATGATGTTTCGGCTTATGGGGCCGGGTTTTCCGTGGGGTACGTTTACGGTTAATATTCTTGGTTCCTTTATTATCGGTGTGGTTGTGACGCTTCTGGCCAGCCGATATAATCTGTCCCATCACTGGCAGGGGTTTCTGGTTATCGGTGTTTTGGGTGGCTTTACGACCTTTTCTGCCTTTTCCATGGAAGTTGGACTGATGCTGGAGCGGGATGAAATCACGCAAGCGGCCCTTTATGCAATGGGATCGTTGTTTTTTGGGGTCGCTGCTTTGTTTATGGGCCTTTACGCGGGACGCTATTTGGCGTAAGACCAACGCCCAACAAAAGGAATATATATGTCAGGTGTTACACACCATAAGGTCCAGTCATTTGAGAATGATTGGCGCATTGATAAATGGTTTAAAAATAATTTTCCAGATTTAAGCTTTGGCCGCCTGTCAAAGTTAATGCGAACAGGACAGATTCGGGCCGATGGCAAACGCATCAAGGCCGGTTTCCGCGTGGAAGAAGGTATGGAAATTCGTGTGCCCCCCATTGGCGTCAATCCCAATTCCGGTAAGGAGCGCATAACGTCACCAAATAAGAAAAAGCATAGTGAAGAAGACAGCCGTTACATTCGCGACATGGTGATATATCAGGATAACAGTGTGATTGTCCTAAATAAGCTACCCGGTCTAGCGGTGCAGGGCGGCAGCAAGATCACCCGTCATGTGGATGGACTTCTGGACTGTCTTCAGGGTGATAATCCTGAACGGCCAAAGCTTGTCCACCGTCTTGACAAGGATACCAGTGGTGTCTTGGTCATAGCACGCAACAGTAAAGCGGCCAAAAGCCTGACCGAATCCTTTCGCAATCGTAAAACCCAAAAAATTTACTGGGCTTTGGTTGTTGGCAGGCCGGAGCGCAATGAGGGTACGGTTAATGCCCCCCTTGATAAAGAACCGGGAACCCGCGGTGAACGTATGATGGTGGCGGATAAAGGTAAAAAGGCGGTTACGGATTTTTATGTCATGGATAGTGCACTCAAGTCTACAAGCTGGATTGCCTTCAAGCCGGTGACCGGACGTACCCACCAGATCAGGGTTCATGCCACGGTACTGGACGCGCCCATTGTCGGTGATGGCAAATACGGCGGCAAGCATGCCTTTCTTGATGGTGTGGTTAGCAAAAAACTTCATCTGCACGCCCGTAGTATTGAAATTGATCATCCGGACGGCGGGACCCTATCGGTGACCGCTGATTTGCCCCGTCACATGATAGAAAGCTGGGATATGTTCGGCTTTGATAAGAATGATAAAAGCAATCCTTTCGATTTGGAGAATGACGTTTGATCACACTCAACCAACAACAAAAAGACGTGCGTGTTGGTATGGTCGCCGGCGCTCTCTTTTGCGTGGTTTGGGTCTGGATGGGCTACGGCTTTATTAATATTGAGCTACCTTTATGGGTGACAACGGGGGATCGCCTGGCTTATGTAGCAAAATGTGAATTCTTTGCATCCCTGATGTTGCTTTTCGGGGTGATGGCCGTGGCAGGCCAACGGTTTTTCTCTGATAAGGCCATCGAAGGGCAAACAACGGGGTTACCAGACGCCATTATCATAAATCAGCGTTATATCCAGAATACTTTGGAACAGTTAATCCTGTTGGTGATCGCTCATATGGCATATGCGGCTACGGCAGACAGTGGGGACATGAAGATCATTCCCATATTAGTCAGTCTGTTCATTGTTGGACGTATCTGTTTCTGGGTCGGTTATCACCAAAATGCCTTGTCCAGATCCTTTGGCTTTGCGGTAACATTTTATCCAACGGTCACCCTGATGCTAGTAACCGCATGGCGTATAGGGGGTTAAGATGAAACTGATCGTGTTTGATTGTGATGGAACATTGGTTGATGGGCAACATTTGATACTTGATGCCATGCAGACAGCATGTCGGGTCTGTGAAACGGCTTATCCGGGGGATGAGGCAATTCGTCAGATTGTCGGGCTGTCATTGCTGGAAGCCATTGAGATATGTCATCCGAAAGAGTCTGAAATAACCCACCATGCCCTGAAAGACGCCTTTGTTGAACGTTTTCAGGAACTCCGCCTGCGGGATGAAGACGATGAACCACTCTTTGACGGTGTTCGCGACATCATAGAGCAATTGCATGGTGAGGGTTATATGTTAGGGGTGGCAACAGGGAAATCCACAAGGGGATTAATAATTACCTTGAAAAATCATGGTCTTAGTGACTATTTCCTAACATTGAATACCGCCGATGACGGGCCGGGAAAACCTCACCCTTCTATGTTGCACAATGCCATGCGGGATGTGGGGGTAGAATCGAAAAATACCCTTATGATTGGTGATACCACGTTTGATATTCAGATGGCTTTGGCGGCAAATGTTCGTGCGGTGGGCGTGTCATGGGGTTACCATGACCGTGATAAATTGCTACAGGCCGGGGCGCATTATATGCTGGATCATATTTCTCATATCAGGAAGGTACTTGATGAAGCGTTTTTATGAGAAAGCCACGGTTGTGAAACGTGACAATGGCTTTTTGGTTGAACTGGATGGTCGTGAAGTAAAAACACCGGAAAAAAGACAAAATATCAGCCCGACAAAGGTGATGGCAGATGCCATATGTCAGGAATGGAATGATCAGGGTGATAACGTAGAGCCGGACAGCATGCCCATTGCCAAGATTCAGAATACGGCCATTGACCGGGTGGAGACCAGACGACATGACCTGATAGCTGAATTGGTAAAATATGCCGGAACAGATTTACTTTGTTACCGGGCTGAATTCCCTGAAGCTTTGGTTAAATTACAGGCTGATACATGGCAACCCCTCCTTGACTGGGTTTCTGCAAAGCATGACATCACACTGAAGGTCACTACGGGTATTTTGCATGTAGAACAGGATGTGGCGCAGCTTGAAAAATTATTACAAGCTATAGATAGCTTTCGTCTGGCAGCTTTTTACAATATTACGACCCTTTGTGGGTCTGTGTCGGTGGCGCTCAATGTTTTGGGGGGTAATATTACCGCAGAGCAGGCATGGGCGGCAGCGCAACTGGATGAAAATTACCAGATTGCCCAGTGGGGCATTGATGATGAGGCCAAAAACCGTCATGACAATATGAAAGCCGAATTGGATGCTGCCGTGCGGTTTCTTGACTTATCTATGGTCGGGGCGGCCTGATATTTTCCACGGGCTAAGGAAGCTATCACCATTTTCCTGCCAACGACTAGCCCGGATATGATACGCTTTATCAAGATTGTCTGGTGTTAAAACCTGTTCGGCAGTACCCGTGCTTAAAACCTCCCCCTGATGTAACAGAATTAGCTCATCACAATACCGTTGTGCCAGTGTCAGGTCATGGAGGACAATCAACACCCCGTGGTCATCATTGGCCAGATCACGCAATATATCCATGACCTGTATTTGATGGTAGGGGTCAAGGGAGGCGATAGGCTCATCGGCACAGAGATAGTCGGCTTCTGACACAATGGCCCTTGCCAGCATCACGCAGGCCCGTTCGCCACCGGACAGGGTGGTCACAAGCCGGTTTGCCAGATGCAGTGTATCCGTTTTTATCATGGCCTGCTGGATAAGTTCGTTGTCCGTGTCGCTGATTTTCTGCCATGGGTCCAAATGAGGTATTCGACCAAGGGAAATGATATGCTCCACATCAAGAGGCCAATGGACGGGGGCGCCCTGCGCGGCATAGGAAATTTTTTTAGCCCGCTGTTTCAGGGTCCAGTTTGACAACGCTTCTGTATCCAGAGATATCGTGCCAGACTGCGTATCTACTAGCCCAAGAACAGCTCTGAGAAGCGTACTTTTCCCCGCGCCATTCGGGCCGATCAATCCGATCAGTTTTCCCTTTGGTACTGACAGGGATGCGCCCTTGAGTATGGTATTATCCTTGATGGTCACATGAATATTTCGGGCTTCCAGTGTCATCTCATAGCACCCCGTGTTTTATAGATGATATAGAGGAACAATGGCGACCCTACAAAGGCCGTCACTACGCCAAGTTTTAATTGACCATGTCCCAAAGGGATACGGGTTATCAGGTCGGCAATGGTCAGCAATATGGACCCAAACAGGGCGCTTGGCACAAGAAGGTGACCGGGGGCATGACCAATCAGGCTCCTTACCATATGAGGCACCACAAGCCCGACAAATCCGATAGCACCACAGACAGATACCGTGGCTCCCACACTGATGGCACTGCCCAAGATAACCTTCATACGTAACCGTTTCAGGTTGATGCCAAGGGTATGTGCGGTGTCTTCGCCAAGGCTGCTGGCATCCAGCCCTTGTCCCACGCCGCGCATGATCAGCCAGCCACCGATAATGAATGGCCCGGCAAGTGAGATGTCGGTCATGGTTCTGTTTTCCAGTGAACCCAGAAGCCATAGGATCATATCCTGTAAGGACATGGCATTTGGGGCAAAATTCATGGTCAGGGCTATAGCTGCCGTTGAAAGCGAACTAATGCCGATCCCGGCCAAGATCAGGGTCAGGACACTGCTATCGCGGCTGGAAATGAAGGATAGAATTAGGGTTGCCAGTAACGCCCCGCCCATGGACAATATCTGAATTGACAGGGGAAATAGCAAAGACAGGCCAAAATATATAGCAATGACGGCACCAAGACCGGCGGTGGCGGAAACCCCGATAACACCGGGGTCGGCCAGGGGATTTCTGAGCAAACCTTGTAAGGCGGCACCAGACAAGCCCAGAGAGGCTCCGGCCAATATGCCCAGCAATACACGGGGAAGTCGAAGCTCTATGATAATAATTTCGGTTGAGGTATCCGCCGTTCCGGACAGGGCCGCAAGAATATCAACTGCTGGGATATCTGCAGCGCCAATAAAAAGGGACAGGAATGCGATGATGAGCAGTGAAATACTTAGGATTAAGGTGAGAAGGCGGGGGTTGATTTTCATTTTAATAACCTCTCCAACTTGTCATGGATAAATTCTGCTGCATCAACTGAAAAAATGCCGTTACAGGATAGATACCGGCCCGGCACAATGATAGTCGGGATTGTTTCAATCATTTCCTTGATACGTCCGTGGCGGGACAGGCTCCAGTTTGATACATGAATGTTTTTCTGATCAAAGAAGCTGCCAATGATTATATCAGGCGGATTTCTTATCAGCCCTTCCAATGGTAAGGGTTGCCATCCGATGAGGCCCAGTTCTTCAGACATAGAAGCGAGTCCGGCCAGTTTTATGATGCCATTGACAAAAGTATTTTCACCCGCAGTGATGCCGCCGGGCGCGATATAGGCAGCGCGCAATCTGCGTACAGGGGTGCCCGCTACCCGCTTTTTCAAATCTGACAAGCGGTCTTTGTGGTCACGGATCATTTGCTCTGCCCGTTCAGACTGATCAAGGGCCAGACCGATACGGCGCATATTCTGATATAATATTTCCGGGCCAGTGCCATATTCAGCAGAGGAAACCGGAATGTTGGCGCGTTTTAACAAAGGCAACATATCAAAGCCGCCCCAGTTACGGATCACCATATCCGGTGCCATATGAAGCACTTCTTCAGCAGTGGCGCGGAACAGGGGTATGCCCTGTGCTCTATTCCGGTAAAAGGAATGTTCCTGTACGGCGGCAAGGGACAGGGCCATGATTTGATCTCTGTCCGCCAGTGATAGCATGAACTGATCCGCGCAATAATCCAAGGATACGGCTTTCGGCTTATCCTGCGCATTAGAAAAGGGAATGCATGCCGCAACAGATAGCAGAGTCGTAATTACTATTCTGGTTGCGGCATGCATCATCTGTTAGAATTTTCCTCTGATACCGGCATAAAAAGACTGGTCAGCTGTGCCAAATCCGAAGACCTGCTGATATTCCGTGTCGAACAGGTTATCAACTCTGGCGTAAACTTCAATTGTATCGTTTATGTCATAAGATGCCCTAAGGTCAAAACGTGTCCAGCCCTCGGTACCGGGTGAAAAGCTGTCACTTTCCTCGCCGTTATGGGTCATGCTTAAGGCCACGTCCAGTTCAGTCATAACCTGCCACTGAATTTCTGCATGTACCGTGTTTTTTGGTACTCGTATCAGTTTTTCATTAGTATCATTGTCCATAGCATCGGTATAGGTGTAATTACCATTGATGGACAAGGAATCAGTCAACTGTGCCCCCAGGGATAGCTCGATACCTTTAGTATGGACATTTGCCACATTGCCAAAACCAACTGTAAAATCAAAATCAATCAGATTAGTAATTTTTTGGTCAAAATAGGTAGCACCTAAATGAAATCTGTCATTCATAAATGACTGCTCAAACCCAATTTCCCAGCCATTGGATTCTTCCGGTTTCAAGTTGGTATTTGGTTCTGTTAATCCGCAAAATCCGCAAATAAAGGTCAGTTGGAAGATGCTGGGGGCTTTAAACCCTTCGCCCCAGTTAGCAAAAACCTTGGTGCCGCTTTCGGCAATATAATATGACCCGGTGATGCGTGGTGTTGTGGTGCCGCCATATTGGTTATGGTCGTCATAACGCAGGCCTGCGGTAAGGGTAAGTCCTTCCATTCCCTGCCAGCTCAATTCGGAAAATACACTGTCAATGTTGAATTTTTGCGGTGAAGTGGTTTCAGCCTTGGTTTCTTCATGCTGAAGACCAAAAGAAATTCCAAATTCGTCGCTGATACTATAATGGCTAAAATAATCCAGGTTGAGACGCGAGCCTTCAAAAGTCAGGAAAGAGACCGGAACACCATCTGCTTCCCCACGGCGGTTTATGGTGGAATATTCCACGGACAGAGTATTTTGCACGATATTGTCAAAATAGTTAAAGAACCCGCGCCCCGCAATCAGAAATTCTTCTGAAAAGCTGACTTCATCCGTATCGGTTAAACTGAAAAATGGTGGCGGTGTGCCGTCAATTTCAGTGCGGCTATCTACATAGCGGCTGATTAGTTGCAGGCTATGGTTTTCCGATAATTTGCCAGTAAGTTTCCCGTGCAGGGAAATATTGTGATAGCCATCGGTTTCCACATTACCATCATTCTCATCAGCCTTTGAAATACCGTCGGAGGTAATGCCACTGGCGGACAGGCTGAAATTCACCTTGTCATTGCCACCGGCAATATTGCCGCCACCGCGAAATGTGTTGAAAGAACCACCTTCAGCAAAGAGACTGCCGGTCAGTCCTTCTTCACCCGTGGGTGTTATAATATTGATAACCCCGCCAATGGCATCAGAACCATAAAGGATGGATTGGGGGCCGCGTAGCACCTCAATCCTCTCAATACCGTTGGGATCAAGATTAGCGAAATTAAAACTTCCGCCGGGGGCGGCCACATCGTTTAGCTGAACCCCATCAATAAGGATAACTGTCTGGGCCGTACTGGCACCACGAATACGAACGGAGGAGACACCACCGAAAGACCCATTCTGGTTCAGGGACAGGCCGGGTACGCTTTGCAACACATCCTGCACAAATACGGTTTGAGATTTTTCCATATCTTCGGCACTGATCACAGAAATACTGCTGCCGATATCTGACAGGGGGCGCGCATAACGGGTGGCGGATACCACAATTTCCTGCATGTCTTCTTCGGCAAAAGCCTCAGGGGATAGAGCCACAGTTGCAAGCAGGGCTGTTGTTAAGGGGGTTTTAAAGTTCATTATTCATTCCTCATACTTATTTTAAAATACGTGTGAGGAGTTTTAATGCTTTATTTAGACATCCCGCACACGGCAACAAATGTCACCTATGCGGAAAACCGCTCTGTCCTATTAACCCGATAGGCAGAAGGGGCGACCGGATGGCAGGTTTCCTGACTTTTGCCATAGGGCAATTACAGTTGCGGGTACAGTCTCGGCTTATCACCGTGTTCCCTATTATCCCCTTGCGGGGCACCATCGTTGGGAACAGCTATAATCAAATATAATCGGGGTGGCAAGGAAAATATTGATGAAGTGTTTCCTGTTATATTTCTAGAATATTCTTCACTCTTGTTTTCAATATAGGAATGACTTCACGGTCAAACCACGGGTTTTTTCTCAACCAAGTCAGGTTGCGGGGACTTGGATGGGGCAGGGGGATGATTTCATCGCCATAATCCTGCCAACTTCTAACTGTTTCGGTCAGATTTTTGTAAGTTTGGTCCTTCAGGTGCCAAGCTTGTGCATATTGCCCTATCACCAGTGTAAGTTCAATATTGTGAAGTTTTGCAAGTAAGGAAATCCTCCATTTTTTGGCACATTCAGGTCGGGGCGGTAGATCACCGGATTTGCCTGTACCCGGAAAGCAGAACCCCATGGGAACAATAGCAATTTTTGATGCATCATAAAACAAGCCATGGTTGATTCCCATCCAGTTTCGAAGTCGATCCCCGCTTGGGTCATTGAATGGGATACCTGTTTCGTGAACTTTCCTGCCGGGTGCCTGACCCACAATAAGAATACGGGATGAGGTTGAAATCTGAATTACCGGACGCGGCGGATGGGGCAGCATGTCCGCACAATGCTGGCAGGCCGCTATTTCTTTTTTTAAAATATTCAGATTAGCTTTTGGTTTCATGGGCCAGATTTAATTTCTGATATAAATAGCCTAGGCCAATCAACGCCCCACCAAGACCGATGAAGGACAAGGCGCGGGATATGCCTTCTAATTGGTTCATATCAACGAGGAAAACTTTCAGTACAACAATGCCGAGCACAGCAAGTCCTGCTTTTCTGATATTCCCATGATTGTACCTCAGTCCGGCAAGTAGTAGAGCCGTGGCATAGAGCAGCCAGACCAGTGAATAGGCATACCATTCCCAATCTGATGTCGTTCTTCCCATACCGTTGGAGTGGAAGTAGTTATAGACTTCTACCGTTGTCCAGAACCACATGGTCACAAAGGCGATGCTGCCATAGAGTTTTAAACTTCTGGTTTTTTTTGCTCGCTGTGCAATGAAGGCCTTGAAGCCATAGAGCAGGCCGGGGATGAAAAATTGCAACAGATTCAGGTTAAAAATTGGTGTTGTTCCCACGTCAGCACGCGATAAAAATACATTATTCATAAGATAGCCACCACTGATCAGACCGAATAAGGCAACGATCGTCATAAACCGCCTGAGCCGTCCCATTAACATATCGTTGTTTTTTACTTCATACCAGAAAAGGATCGTGGTCGACGCACCCCAATTTACGGTTTGCAATGCTGCTTCCAACCCTGTTGGGTCAGACAATAAACGATGACCTGAACTGAATAAAACACGAATTTCAAGGGAGATAAAAGCGATTACAAGTAGTATGGCTCCTGCTTTCAAAGCGGTCAATAATCTGTCTTCCTCACCGTCTTGTTTGAAAATACGGGCGGCATAAGCGAATAAGGCTGCGGTTAGCGCATAGCCATAAAACAACCAGTTGAAGGCGGGCAGGGGTTTCCCGCCGCCATAGTCAAATATGGATCCATTAAAAGCCAGTCGGATAAATACGATGGCGGCAAGAATTAATGCTAGTGTTCGCAATCCCTTGACCATGGTGGCTCGCCAGATATGGGCGAGAGCGGCAATTTGTAAAGCAAGGGCAAAACTCAACCACGCATCCCTGAGTGTCATGGCTATGCCCAGTGATATTGCTGTGGTGGCTCCGGCAGAATAGGCCGCGATAGGGACTATATTTTTTTCCCTGCTTTCATGATTAAGTCTGTTAACCGCCAGCACAAAGAAGCATGACAAAATAAGGGAAGCAAAGGCGAAAGCAAGACTTGTTCCCCAATTTTCCACCCGCCAGTAGGTGATGATCAGCATCATGATGGGTATAATACTACCCATGGAAGCCCATATATTTTTCCGCATCAGGAATTGCAGGTGCAGGAAAATAGCAATTCCTGTGGCTACTGTGAAAATCAGAACGGTTGTTATGAATTTTTCCAGTCCGGGCGGCGCGGTCGGCGCCCAAGCGGTATTCAGTTGATCAAAAGGCACTAGTGATGCCTTAAACTGCATAAGGTTGGGGATATGCCATGTTGCAAATAGAAATAGAGCACCAAACAGGGCAATCACGCCCCCCATATCATTGGCCGGCGAACGGTGAATGGCATAGGCCTGTGTTAAAAGCCCCACAGCAATGATGGTAAAGCCCATGGTACTGTAATGGTCAAGGCGTACAATGCTGGCGATCAGAATGACGATAATGACCATAACCATATCTGAGATGCGGGTAATGATATTGCCAGTTATCATGCCTTTCAGTGTTTCATCATTTTGTCTTTCCGGGCTGGCCCCACTTAATAGCACGGCGTTGAGTGCACCCAGTAGTAACAAATAAATCCCAACCGGAATAATGTCTCCCATTTGCCAATTGGTTGGAATCCAGATGAATACCCAGAGCAGCGCCAGAATCAGTGTGGTTGCCGCAACATCTACCCATGCCTTTTGTCTGGATACCCAAAGGCTTGATGCAATAATCACCAGAAGATAAGGGAATAGCCCCCAGGCATTGGGGTGTCCGGTGGAGACTAAGGCAGGTACAATAATGCCACCGGTCAATCCTAAATAAGCGAAAAACTTACCTTGATAATAGGCAAGTCCTGATGCCACAAAGGACAACAATGCCAGGGCTATAAATGCGCCAAGAGCTGGTAAAAGGTCATAGAGCGCGTATGAGGCATAAATGGCCGCGAAGGCAGAAAATAATCCGGCAGCAGAAATAGCACTGGGCAAATAATCTGGTGATCCTTCCAGCCATTTCAGGTTGAGCCGTCTCTGTCGCAGGAGTTCACCCCCTATGGTCAGAACGACACCCATGATAAAGCCAAGGCTCACCCGGATGGCGGGACTGAGCAAACCGGAATCGATAGAATATTTGACCAGAAATCCCCCACCAAGCGCAATGGCCAGTCCGCCAACCCAAACCATCCAGCGTGCCGAAAGGCTTTCTTCAAGGGTATTGAGGGTATTCTTTTGTGGTTTAGACGGATGGGGGGATTTTGGTGGTTCAGATGATGTAGGTGTTTCTGTTGATTCAGATATTATTTTCTTCTTCGGTGTAACAGATTCATCAATTGAGGAAATACTTGGTTTTTCAATAGGTTTTTCGGTTTTTGGTGCTGTAAAGCCTTTATCTGATTGTTTCACATAATTTCTGAATTGATTTTCAAGATCTATGACCTTCAAATGAAGGTTGGTCAGCTTGCCATTAAGTCTGGAAATATAAAAAAACAAAAATATAACAATTATAAACGAAAGAAAACCCATTTTCCTGCTCCCAATTGGTATTTTATAGCCCTAATTACCCATAACATATTTGTATCAAAAGAAAAAACAAACAGATTATTTGGCATGTAATGGCAATGATTCCGGAATATTTTATGTGGCAAAGAATTTTTAATATAATCTTCGCTTGACGGAATCGGATTCATCACTATGTTCATCGGCGGGCTATCCCTCCCCAACGGGGGACGTCTATTCTGCAAGGAGTAGGAGATAAAATGAAACCTTTACAGAAACCAGCGAACCCGCTGTTTTCGTCAGGTCCGTGTGCGAAACGCCCGGGCTGGACGATTAAAAATTTAGAAAACGCGCCATTAGGCCGTTCACATCGTGCCAAAATTGGCAAATCCCGTCTAAAGCAAGCCATTGACCGTACTGCGTCCATATTGGGGCTGCCGAATGGTTATCGTGTGGGCATTGTGCCTGGTTCCGACACCGGCGCCGTTGAAATGGCATTATGGTCCATGCTCGGTGCGCGTGGTGTCGATATGCTGGCGTGGGAGAGTTTCGGCTCCGGCTGGATTACCGATATTACCAAACAACTGAAGCTGGATGATGTCCGCAGCCTGACAGCCGATTACGGCGATCTGCCTGATCTGAATAAAGTTGATCCGGCGCGTGATGTTGTCTTCACATGGAATGGTACTACGTCCGGTGTCAAGGTGCCGAATGCGGACTGGATTAGTGACAATCGTGCGGGACTGACCATATGTGATGCAACGTCAGCGGCTTTTGCTATGGACCTGCCGTGGGACAAGCTGGATGTGACAACTTTTTCATGGCAAAAAGTCTTGGGCGGTGAAGCAGCCCATGGTGTTATCATCCTTAGCCCCCGTGCGGTGGAACGTCTGGAAAGCTATAGGCCGTCTTGGCCTTTACCTAAAATTTTCCGTCTGACCAAAGGCGGCAAATTGATTGAGGGTATATTTTCTGGTGCCACGATCAACACGCCCTCTATGTTATGCGTGGAAGACTATCTGGATGCGCTTAACTGGGCGGAAACTATTGGTGGTCTTGAGGGTTTGATAGCAAAATCTGAAGAAAACCTTAGCGTACTTCGTGACTGGGTTAACCGTACAGACTGGATATCATTCTTAGCCAATGATGCTGCAACGGTTTCCAATACGTCTGTCTGCTTTAAGATTGTAGCACCCTGGTTCACCGGTTTAGATGCGTCTGATCAGGCGGCGGTTGCAAAGAAGTTAGCAACTCTTCTGGATGAAGAAGGGGCGGCTTTTGATATTGGTGCTTACCGTGATGCGCCTGCAGGACTTCGTATATGGGCAGGATCAACCATTGAAGCTTCGGACCTTGTCGCTCTGTTGCCATGGCTTGATTGGGCATATGCACAAGTTAAAGCAGCGATCACACAGTAATTCAAAGAATTTTTATACCAAAGAATATGAAGGACACCTGAAAATGGTAAAGGTACTGATTTCTGATAAATTAAGCCCACTGGCGAAAGAAGTTTTCGAAAACCGTGGCATCGAAGTTGACCAGATTGTTGGTCTGACCCCTGAACAATTGATCGAAGCTATCCCGCGATATGATGGTCTGGCTATTCGTTCAGCAACCAAAGCAACCAAGGCTGTGCTTGAAGCAGCAACGAATCTAAAGGTTATTGGCCGCGCCGGAATTGGTGTGGATAATGTGGATATCCCCTCTGCGACCGCAAATGGCGTTGTGGTTATGAATACCCCCTTTGGTAACAGCATTACAACGGCAGAACATGCCATTGCCATGATGTTTGCCGTGGCCCGTCAAATTCCACTGGCCAATGAAAGCACACATGCCGGAAAATGGGAGAAATCCCGTTTTATGGGTGTTGAACTCACCTCTAAGGTACTGGGCGTAATCGGTTGTGGTAACATTGGAGCCATTGCCGCTGAACGGGCCCTTGGTTTAAAGATGAAGGTTATTGCCTTTGACCCCTATTTATCAATCGAGCGGGCTGAGGAACTGGGAGTTGAAAAGGTGGAGTTGGATGACCTTCTGCATCGAGCTGATTTTATTACAATGCACACACCGCTGACCGATAGCACGCGCGGTATTTTAAATGCCGATGCTTTTGCCAAGATGAAAAAGGGTGTGCGTATTATCAATTGTGCCCGTGGTGGTTTGATTGATGAAGTGGCCCTTCTGGATGCGCTGGATAGTGGCAAAGTAGCTGGTGTTGCCCTTGATGTTTATGCACAGGAGCCTGCCAGAGAAAATGCATTATTTGGTCATGAAAATGTAGTGGCAACGCCGCATCTTGGGGCCTCAACATCCGAAGCTCAGGTGAATGTGGCGGTGCAAGTTGCGGAACAGATGGCGGATTATCTGCTGGATGGTGCCGTAACCAACGCGTTGAATATGCCGTCTGTATCTGCGGAAGAATCAGTTCGTTTAAGTCCCTATATGGCATTGGCTAAAGAGCTTGGCAGTTTTGCCGGTCAATTGACCGAGCATGCTTTGCAAAGTATTCAAATTGAATATCAGGGCGATGTGACGGAACTTAATACCCGCCCTTTGACTGCCATCGTGGTCGAGGGGCTACTTCATCCATTGATGGACTGCGTTAATATGGTCAATGCCCTTGCCGTGGCGAAAGAGCGTGATATAGACATCGTGGAAACCCGTCATGATTCAGAAGGTGATTATAATACCTATATCAAGGTGACGGTGACCACCGACAAACAGGAACGCTGCGTGGCTGGAACATTGTTTGCCGATAAACGCCCAAGAATCGTTAGCATTAAAGACATTGCCATTGAGACGGAATTGACACCCAATATGTTGTATGTTTCCAACGAGGATCTGCCCGGATTTATCGGCGCACTGGGAACAACGCTGGGGTCGGCTGGCTTGAATATTGCCACATTCAGCTTAGGACGGGCAGAAGAAGGTGGCGAAGCTATTGCTTTAGTCGCTATCGATGCGCCGGCCAATGCGGCAACGGTCAGGGCAGTTGGAAAGTTACCCCATGTTAAACAGGTTAAGGCTTTGACTTTCTAGGACTTCATTAAATAAAGACCTTTATTTATTGTTATACTATTTTTTTATAGTCTGCTATTTTATGCGGAGGAATTACGTTTATTGAATTTAAGAAATTAAAATATCATGAGAAAGTAAACATGGAAAATGTACATCGTGCAGAGCTTGCGAACACGCATATTTCAACATTACTAAAAGATGAAGAAAAACATAGAAAATTCAATGACAGGGCATAAAAATGGGACTTGGCCCCTATAACAAGTGGGTAGGTGGTTATGTTGAATATGAATGGCAACATGTGAGGCACCTTATTGAAGCCATTATAGGTGATAAGAGAAGTCAGATATTAGAATTTTGGCGCAATTTTGGCACTACTTCCGTTGTTGCAGCTATTTTAGGCCATGATGTATGCGCTGTTGATATTAATCAGGATTTGATTGATCTCGCAGAACTAAATGCTGCACAATATGGGGTCTCTGATAAGGTCAATTATGATTGTATAACACCCGGAACTCAGTTGTCTTATGACGCTGAACGTTTTGACGTTGTGCTGTGTAATAGTGTTCTGGAATATATATCTCCGGAAGATATGGAACCGGCTTTGAAAGAAATAGACCGTGTTCTGAAACCAGGGGGGGTGCTGGTTACAGGAACCAGCAACCGTTTATCTCCCAGAGAGGTTCATTCAGGTAAATGGTTTATCAATTATATTCCAAGGGCATGGGACGGTTTCTTTTTTAACGGAGAACATCCTGAACGTGGTCTAAATCCTTTTAATCTTATGCATATCCTTAAAGATTACAAAAATCTTGATATGGACAGGCAGGAAAGTATTTATTTTAAAGTGAAAGAACTTAGTGATATTTCTGCCGTGAAATTATAGATACTTAAAGCCGTCAACCTCTGTTTTCGTCCATTTGGAATAAGTGTTGGACTTCTCACACCCAGTTTTTCTGTGAATCTTAAAAAAACACATGCATGTCCCAATTGACTGTATAGAAGAGCTGGGATATAAGCACTGCGGTGTTAAATATTAGCACTCAAATGGACGCGATATGCCTGAATCGGACAATGGATTAAATGATACGGCACTTTTGCCGGAAGGCCTGCATGATACGCTGGCTGCTGATGCTGAATATCAGGCTGAAATAGTCGAGAAACTGCGTCAATGTTTTGCCAGCTATGGTTATGAGCGGGTGGTACCTCCATTGCTGGAGTTTGAGGAAAGTCTGCTTTGCGGGCCGGGTAAGGCACAATCCAGAAATATGTTTCGGGTTATGGACCCCGTGACACAGCGCATGATGGCTGTGCGTAATGATATGACGGGACAGGTGGCACGTATTGCCCGTGCCCGCTTGAAAAATGCACCGCGTCCTCTTCGTTTGAGCTATGCCGGTGATGTGCTTAGGGTACGTGGTACACAATTACGACCTGAGCGGGAATTCAAGCAGGCGGGTATAGAACTGATCGGAACCGATAGTTCTGAATCTTATGTTGAAATTATTCTGCTTGCCTGTGATGTGCTCACCACGGTAGGGGTGAAGGATGCCAGCATTGATCTGACCATGCCATTACTGGTACCGGCCATATGCCGGGGCCTTGGCCTGGATTATGATAAGTCCCAAATGATCCGTCATGCCCTGAATGCCAAAGATATTGGCGAACTTGATAGCCTTGATGGTGAAATCGGTGATATCAGCCGAAAACTTTTAACGGCGGCGGGGGCTGCTGACAAGGCGATGGCTATCATCAGCGGTCTGACTTTACCCGTAGAAGCCCAGCGTATTTGTGACGAGCTTGAAAAATTGCTAAAGCGGTTGAATGATGTAGCACCGGAGCTTCATATTACCGTCGATCCTGGCGAGTACAGTGGCTTTGAATTTCAGACAGGGATCGGTTTTTGTCTTTTTGCCAAGGGTGTGCGCGGTGAACTAGGGCGTGGTGGTCGCTATCTGGTGGGTGATGGTGCGGGCAGCGAACCGGCAACCGGTTTTTCCCTCTATTTGGACAGCCTGATGAGGGCATTGCCGAAAATGGCGGAAATCAAATATATATATTGTCCGTTCGGTACGGATATGACTTCTTTAAGCAGGTTACGCAAAGACGGCTATCGGACCATTTGCGGTCTTGAGGTCGTTAATGATGAGATGAGCGAAGCTGCGCGGCTGAATTGCCGGTATATCTGGCAGGCAAACAAAATAGCAGAGACTTTGAAAGGGTAAATAAAGTGGCAAATGTGGTCGTAGTCGGCTCCCAGTGGGGCGACGAAGGTAAAGGCAAGATTGTTGATTGGTTATCAGAGCGTGCCGATGTGGTGGTGCGTTTTCAGGGTGGCCATAATGCAGGCCATACCCTTGTCATTGACGGCAAGGTCTATAAATTAAGTCTACTACCGTCCGGCATAGTGCGCGGAGGGAAATATTCCGTAATCGGGAATGGTGTTGTGGTTGACCCCTGGGCATTGCTGAAAGAGATTGAACTTCTGAAATCGCAGGGCGCGGATGTTAATTCCGATAATCTGATGGTGGCAGAAAACTGTGCTTTGATCTTACCCTTGCATGGTGAGCTTGATGGTATCCGCGAAGATGCCGCTAATGAATGTACCAAAGGTGGGCCAAAAATTGGCACCACTAGGCGCGGTATTGGCCCGGCCTATGAAGATAAGGTGGCGCGTCGGGCTCTTCGGGCTTGTGATCTTATGTCTGATAAGGCCATTGAAATCCGTGTTGATGTGCTGTTGGGCCATCATAACACACTTAGGCGTGGTCTGGGGGTTGCGGAGATTGATCGGGAAGAATTGATTGCTAAAATCAAGGAAATTGCCCCGAAAATCACGCCTTATATCGGTGCGAGTTGGCGAGTTCTGGATAAGATGCGCCATGACCGCAAACGAATCCTCTTTGAAGGCGCGCAGGGCATTATGCTGGATGTAGACCATGGTACGTATCCCTATGTGACATCTTCCAATACTATTTCAGCACAGGCCGCAGGTGGCAGTGGTGTGGGTGCCAGAACCCTTGATTATGTGCTTGGTATTACCAAGGCCTATACCACCCGTGTGGGTGAGGGACCATTTCCGACAGAATTATTCGACGATGTCGGTACGGGGTTGGGTGAGCGGGGCCATGAATTTGGCACCGTTACCGGACGTAGCCGCAGGTGTGGTTATTTCGATGCGGTTATGGTACGTCAGGCAACAAAAATTGGTGGTATTACGGGTATCGCATTGACCAAACTTGATGTGCTGGATGGCATGGATGAATTGAAAGTTTGTGTTGCGTATGACTTGGACGGGGAGGAAATTGATTATTTCCCGGCCTCTACGGATGATCAGGCTCGGGTGAAACCGATATATGAAACTCTGGAAGGGTGGTCCGACAGCACCTATGGAGCACGCAGTTGGGTTGATCTGCCCGCAACGGCCATTAAATATATTCGTCGTATTGAGGAATTAATAGAAACGCCGGTGGCCTTGTTATCCACAAGCCCCGAAAGGGAAGATACCATATTGGTACATGACCCTTTCGAAGATTAAGATTTATTACATATTAAAGTTAAAAACATTCAGTTTGTTGCCATCAAGATCCCGGAAATATCCCGCATAGAAATCTGGACTAAATTCCGGGCGGGGGCCAGCAGGACCTTCGCATGTTCCGCCCATTTCAATGGCCAAGGCATGAACTTTATCGACCACATCCTGACTTGGTGCAAATAAAGCCATCATCACGCCATTGCCAACGGTTGCAGGGTTGCCATCATTGGGTTTTGTGATGCAAAAGCTCGTTGTGCCATCAGCAGCACTCCACGCGATAAATCCATCGCCTTCCATATTTCTTTTTGCACCAAGTTCTGCAAGCAGGGTATCATAAAAATTCCCAGCCTTCTCAAGATCATTGGTACCAACCATTACATATCCGAGCATTATTTCTTCTCCAGTAGTGATAAATGTTAATTTAAATAGGGTGGTTTACTCAAGACTGTCCTCTCCCAATACTAGTACTTAACCCTATATAAGATATGTTTCCATCATAACAAGATGCCGTATTCCAGATGATCAAGGCAAGTTAGCCGTGTTGATTATACTGATGGCCCCTTATAAAAAAATATTTATATTTTCTTTATTTGCAATGCTTTTTGCTTAATTTTCCGTTATTATATGCAAGTTGCAGTGAAAATATGGTTAATTTATTGTTAACATTACAGAAAAGCTAGGGTTTCTGCCATATTAGAAAATTGGCATACTATATGCAATGTATATGTTGTCACCGGTATGACGGCGGAGAGACGCTATATCCATATACCATTGGAATGACTTATCTCCGCAAATACCGTTCTTCTTTTAAAGAAATTTTGGTAGGCAACACAGAATCTCATTATTATCTTCACATCAGGAAAAAAGTTAGTTTGTGCGGTTCTTTTTTTTATTATTTTTTGCATATGTAAACTATAATAATTAAGGATAGTAGTTTGCACGTATTAGTAATTGGGCAATCTGAAATTTGTAGAATGGGAATGAAATCTATTCTACAGCACATGGCTATTGATTGTAATTTCAAAGAAGCAGAAACTATTGATGACGGGATAGTCGTATCTGGCAACCATTATTTTGACCTGATAATTATTCATTTAGGAATATCGGGTAATGGCAATGTTGGAAAACTTGAGAAAATTCCTATGTCAAATTTGAATAGAAATACCGTACTTGTTTCCAATGCAAATAATTACCCTGTTGAGCTATGGGCTTACAGAGTAGGCTTAAGTGCTTTTATCAGCGAGCAGACAAAAAAAGAAATTATTATCGCAATTTTTCAAATTGTAATTAAAGGGGGGCGGTATTTCACCCCTAAAACTGTCACAAGTAAACCAGACGATAGCTATAACCTAAAGACATTGCAGGCTATAGCCCTGAAAAGACAATATAATTTAACGAAGCGACAGTTGGAAGTATTGAAACTATTGGTCGATGGCAAAGCCAATAAAATTATTGCACAGGAACTGGGTATTTCAGACGGGACAATAAAACTGCATATTTCTGGAATTCTAAATACGCTAAATGCAAAAAACAGAACACAAGCCGTTATCATTGCTAACCGTCTTAATATTATGTAGCCGTGCAGTTATTTTCATTAACAGAAGATAAAATAAAGGATACCCCGGTTTAATCAGGGTATCCTAGGAAAACTAAGTGTAATGGGTGAGTTTTATTTAATGTTGCTCACTAAATAGATACTTCCAGATTCACATTTAGCTATTTTGCCAAATCTTTCCCGGACATCTTTATTGGAATCACTATCACCCCAGAATTCTTCCATTCCCGCAGCCTTTGCTGCATTTGGTGCCGTACTGGTCCAATAGAAGGTTCCGCTGGAGATATCTTGCGAATAGAGGGGCCATAGTAGTTCTGTTTTATACCCCTTCATACCTTCTTTACGGATAATGGCCATAAAATCAGCAGCAATTTTTTCCATTTCTTCCTTTTTCACACCATCGTTCAACTTACACTTAAAAAAGTCACGGGCTTCTGCCTGTGCTGATAATGATGTAAAAGCGAGGTTTAAGGATGCGATCGTCATACTAATTACAATACACAAAAGCTTACTTTTCATAGTTCATCTCCTTGTATTTTTGAATTAGGCCACACATAGATGGCGCATACGAAAGCTATCACAACCATTGGTTTTAGTCAATTCTAAGACTTATTAGCAAAAACTATATGCAGAGTATAAACTTAAACTTGTAACTACTTAGAGAAAGAAGGTTTAATCCAGCTGATTATGTGTGATTTTTGTAAAGGGTTAAGCTTTCAGCACTTCCATAGCTTCCTGCATTTCCAGCCACTCGACCTCAAACTCTTCCAGGTCGAGCGACATATCCAGCTTCTCGGCGGTAAATTTCTTCAGAGCGGCAGCGGCTTTATGGTCGCCGTGAACATAGAGCTTCGGGTTCTTTAATGCGCGATCATACTTTGCGATTTCGCTAGTCAGACGCTTGATCTTTTTTTCAAGCTTTTCTGATTTCTTACGCAAGGAAGTGAGCTCAGGGTTCTCGCTCCTGACTTTTTCCACCACATCGGCCTTTTTGTTCTTCTTGCGCGATGATGAACGGGCTTTCAGGGTCAGTTTCTTGTAATCCTCCATATCGCCGTCATAGGGGGTTACCGTACCGTCATGAACCAGCCACAGTCGGTCGGCGCATGCCTCGATCAGATGGCGGTCATGACTGATCATGATTACAGCACCCTCATAGCCATTGATGGCATGGATCAGGGCTTCACGGCTTTCCACGTCCAGATGGTTGGTCGGTTCATCAAGGATCAGGATATGGGGTGCATTCAGGCTCATCAGAGCGAACAATAGTCGGGCTTTTTCACCGCCTGAAAGATCTTCAACTCGTGTCATGGCCTTATCGGCCCCAAAACTAAACGCTCCGAGCTTGGCCCGAACACGGCTTTCAGGAACATTGGGCATACGCGCTTTCAGGTGGCTGAGCGGGGTACCATCCATATTCAATTCATCAAGTTGATGCTGGGCGAAATAGCCTACATCCAACTTTGATGACTTTATCAATTCACCGTCCATAATATCTAGTCGTGACGAGATAAGCTTGGCGAAAGTGGATTTTCCGTTACCATTTTGTCCCAGCAGGGCGATACGGTCATCCATATCCAGACGAAGGTTCAGACGGGATAAGATGGGTTTTCCAGGCTCGTAGCCAACCTGTGCATGATCAAGGGTGAATAGTGGCGGTGCCAGTGGCTTGGGGTTGGGGAACTCAAAGGAAAAAGTTTTATCTTCGAGAATACTGTCCAGCGGCCCCATTTTTTCCAGCATTTTAACTCGGCTCTGGGCCTGTTTGGCTTTTGATGCCTTGGCCTTGAAGCGGTCAATGAAGCTTTGCAGATGTTTCTGTGCGGCTTCCTGTTTGACGATGTTGGCGCGCCTGTGGGCTAGCTGCTCTCGGCGTAGTTTCTCGAAATTATCGTAATTTCCGGTGTAAAGTTTCAGTTTTAGCTGATCCAGATGCAAGATTGCGGTCACTGAGCTATTGAGCAGATCACGGTCATGGCTGACAATGATGATAGTAAAGGGATAGTTCTTGATGAAATTTTCGAGCCACATTACCCCTTCAAGGTCAAGATAGTTGGTTGGCTCATCCAACAGCAGCAGGTCTGGCTTGGTGAATAAAGTGCAGGCCAGGGCCACCCGCATGCGCCAGCCTCCGGAAAAAGACGAACAGGGCCTCCGTTGTGCTTTACCGTCAAAACCAAGTCCGGACAGGATACTGGCGGCGCGGGCTTCGGCGGTATGGGCTTCTATATCGGCGAGCCTCACATGGATATCGGATATTTTTTCAGGGTCGGTTTCTGTTTCAGCGGCCCTTTCCAGCGATTGCAGTTCATGATCGGCTTCCAGAACTGTGTCCAGAAGACTGGTGGCGCCACCGGGGGCTTCCTGTGCCACTTCACCCAGCTTTGCGCCGCGCCTTATCTTAAGGCTGCCATCATCCCAGTGAAGTTCACCCGTGATCAATTTCAACAGCGTGGACTTGCCCGCACCATTTTTGCCGACAATGCCTACTTTATGCCCCGCAGGTACCCGCGCACTGGCATTTTCTAGCAAGGTCTTCCCGGCGATACGGTATGTGAGGTCCTGAATTTGAAGCATGGTTGCACCTAATAAATTTCAGCATAGGGTTTAACAGGATTTGGTGAAATTACAATGGGTGATTTCTTCTGTTGAAGTTCTTGTCATAAAACACTATAACCCGCCCCAAATTGTATTTTTAAAACCCAAGGATTGAATGATGACCGCTAACCGTACTTTTTCTATTATTAAACCAGACGCCACCCGCCGCAACCTGACCGGTGCCATTGTTAAAATGTTTGAAGACGGTGGCCTTCGCGTTGTGGCTTCCAAACGTATCCATATGACCCGCGAACAGGCTGAAGGTTTCTATGCCGTTCACAAAGAGCGTCCCTTTTATGGTGAACTTGTTGACTTCATGATGTCAGAGCCAGTTGTGGTTCAGGTTCTGGAAGGCGAAAATGCCGTCCTTCGTAACCGCGAAATCATGGGCGCAACAAACCCCGATGATGCCGACGAAGGAACAGTTCGTAAAACCCACGCGCTTTCCATAGGTGAAAATTCCGTTCATGGTTCCGACAGTGACGAAAATGCCGCCATCGAAATTGCTTTCTTCTTCAATGAAGACGAAATCGTCGGATAATCTTTTAGCCTTAAAAATTCAAAGAAGCTGTTGGCCATTATTGGTTGGCGGCTTATCTTTATGGGTTCAGAAATATTACACACATCGTCATACCTGCGAAGGCAGGTATCCAGTTTTTTTGTTCGGTCTGGACTCCTGCCTTCGCAGGAGTGACGAAAAAGGGTTTTAGCTGATAGGCTCCGGACTGATCAAGCCGCCTGTCGGATAGGTGGCTTTTTCTATGACCGCTTTGTTGCCGTTGATGGAGACCCGGCCCAGGGCCACTAACTTCAAGGCTTCCGGGTATATCACATGCTCAAGCTCCAGGACCTTTGCCGACAGGTTGTCGGCATCATCTTCCGGGTCAACGGCTACGGCCGCTTGCAGGATGATTGGGCCGTCATCCATTTCGGGACGTACGATATGTACGGTGCATCCGGTAAAGCGAACGCCAGCTTCCAGAGCGCGTTCCTGCGTATGCAATCCCTTGAAGGAGGGCAGTAGCGATGGATGAATATTTAATATTCGGTCTTTCCATCGGTTGACAAAACGGGCGTCCAATATGCGCATGAATCCGGCGAGGCAGATAAATTTTGCCTTATAGTTTTTTAATTCCAGATCGATGGCCGCTTCAAAGCTTTCCCTGTCATCAAAATCCCGGTGATTAACCACAGAAGTGGAAATATTGGCTTGTCTGGCTCTCTCAAGGCCGTATGCGTCAGGGTTGTTGGATATGACTGCCACTATGCGGGCCGGAAAGTCTTCCTCAGCACAGGCATCAATCAAGGCTTGCAGGTTACTTCCCCGACCAGAAACCAAAACAGCAACGTTTAGCATGGAGTATATCCTGTTAGTTGGAGGAAAGAGCCTGCCAAGAAGTATCGTAACCCCAGCTTCCGGCAGAGCCTGTTACAACGGTTGCCGGTTCATTTTCCGATCTTTTTACCACATGTCCCAAACTATAGACCGTTTCGCCCATATGTTCGAATATTTTTCGCGTCTCGTCCGCACCATCTGCATTGACGATGACCACAAGGCCAATGCCACAGTTAAATGTCTTTGCCATTTCCAGTGGTTCTAGGTTGCCTGCTTCCCTTAACCAGTCAAAGACTGGCGGTAGCGTCCAGCAGCTTGCGTCCACATGGGCAGAGACTGCTTCGGGCAGGATACGGGGGATATTTTCCACAAAGCCACCGCCAGTGATATGGGAAATAGCCTTGATATGGCCTGCTTTAAGGGCGGCTAAAGTGCTTTTTACGTAAATTCTTGTAGGTTCCAACAGGGCGGTTCCAAATTCTTGTGACACATCAAAGGGGCAGGGGTCATTGTATGCGATTCCTGAATCCTTCACCAGACGGCGGACAAGAGAGAAACCGTTAGAATGAACACCGCTTGAGGCAAGGCCTAACAAAATATCACCGTCCGAGACCCCGTCACCGGTCAGGATATTATCCCGCTCAACCGCACCGACACAAAAACCGGCAAGGTCATAGTCGCCGTCTTTGTACATGCCTGGCATTTCAGCCGTTTCGCCGCCAATAAGGGCTGCATTTGACAGGCGACAGCCTTCAGCAATACCTTCGATAATGGCGCGTCCGGCTTCAACGCTCAGATGACCAGTGGCAAAATAATCAAGGAAGAATAACGGTTCCGCACCCTGTACAATCAAATCATTGACGCACATAGCCACCAGATCAATACCGACCGTGTCATGCTTGCCCGATTCTATGGCGACTTTTAGCTTGGTGCCGACACCATCAGTGCCGGAAACAAGGATCGGATCCGTATAGCCGGCCGCTTTTAAGTCAAACAAGGCACCGAACCCACCAAGACCTGACGTACAGCCAGACCTTTTGGTTGAGGCAGCCGCCGGTTTGATGGCTTCCACAAGGTCATTTCCCGCATCAATATCAACACCGGCATCTTTATATGTGTAGGATTTTTTTTCGTTCACGTTCTTCCACCTGAAAATACAAAACCTGTGACCAGATATAAGGCGAGCTGTGGAAAAATGCTACCTGATTTTTATGTTGTCAGAAATTATAAATCACTTGCCATAGTGATGACAAGATGCACTATTATGACTTTGGGAAAGAAATAAGACTGTTTGGATCATATAAATTGAATAAAACAATATTAAAAACAATTGATTATATATTTATATTAATGTTATCCTTTAATTTGGTTGATAATATTTCCTGGGCACAGGAAACAGATGATCAAACCGGATCACCTAAAATCTATACCATTTATAATATATCCATTGATGAAACGGCATCTACTTCCAGCCGGGCAAGTCGGGCTGCCGTTCGGGCAGCACAACGTGAGGCGCTGGAAAAATTATTCCGCAAGATAATTAGAGAAGAGGATCAGGCGGGCCTTCCGGCCCTTACCGATGGTCAGATTACAGAGCTTGTAAGTGGACTTGAAGTTGCCAATGAAAAAAGTTCGCGTGTACGTTATATTGCTGACTTCACTGTTCATTTTAGCCGTGATAAAATTTATAATTTTCTTTCTGAAAAACAAATACCTTTTGCTGAAACATTATCTAATGCCGTGAGTATCCTGACAGTTCTTGAATTGGACGGGGCAGCTGTCTTATGGGAAAAAACTAATGATTGGCGTACGGCATGGGTGGATTTTGACACCGCAAATAATTTAGTACCAATAGAGGTTATCCCATCAACTTTGTCTAATCGTTTGTCAATCACTGCGTGGCAGGCCCAGCAGGGGAACAGGGAATTGCTCCAGAAATTTGCTGATAAACAAGGGCTTCGCAAACTTTATGTCATGAGCGCACGGATTGAAAATAATGTTACAGTAGGCAGGAATACACTGGAGCTTATTATTTTCAGTAATGGCGAAGACACATATGCCTATAAAACGGCAATAGACATTGATTATACCACGGATGAGATTGAAAACCTTTATAATGAAGCCATAAAGAAGGCCACATACTGGTTGGATAACCAGTGGAAAGAAAAGGTAATGATCCACTTTGGGACATCGTCTCATTTGAATCTAAATATAAAGTTTGATCGAAGTGAAGACTGGTTTGAGATAAAGAAAAGGCTAGAATCAATATCCCTAATCCGTAAGGTGACATTCAGAAAATTCACTCTAAGCGCGGTGGATGTCGAAATAGAACACTCAGGGGAGGTTGAACAGATTATTTTGTCATTGGAACAGGAAGACCTGATATTGTCAGAACAGTCTGATATCATGGAAGTTCAGGGGAAATACCCTTGGGTACTGACGTTAAAGAAGTAACTATTATGACTCCAGTTCAAATTCCCTTTAATATTCCCGTGCGCGAAGCCTTTGAAGCAGAAGACTATCTTGTTACTAAGTCAAATGAGGCTGCCGTTAACTGGGTTGATCGCTGGCCCGATTGGGACAACAGCCATTGTACCATTCTTTATGGGACTACTGGCTGTGGTAAAACGCATCTATCCCATGTTTGGCAACATAAATCGGGGGCAGTGCCTTATGATCTTGAAAATGTATTACTACAGGAAGTTTCCGCCAGTTTGATCATAGAGGATGTGGATAATATTCTTGAAAATCCCGCCATGCAGGAGAGGTTATTCCATTGCTATAACTGGCAGAAAGAAAATGGTGGTACACTTATGCTTACGGCGGGTAAACACCCAAAGCATTGGCCTTTGGGTTTGCCGGATTTGCGATCGCGGATGCTGGCGTCCATGGCCATTGAAATTGGTTCGCCTGATGATGAACTATTGACCGCAGTAATTGTTAAGCAATTTATGGACCGGCAGATAAATGTGCCATTGGAAGTGGTTAATTTCCTTATACCAAGAATTGAAAGGTCATTCGAAGCTGCACGCGACATCGTAATAAAAATTGATAATCAGGCCCTTACCCGAAAGCGGAAAATAACGATTCCGCTGGTTCGTGAATTGTTGGAATAGTTCCTAACATAATATAAAGCTTGGATATTTCATAAAATTGAAATATTTTAAAGTTATTGATATGCGCATATTATTGGAATTAAAAGATGACGCTGTCCCAGACACAAGAAGCAAATAAATTTCCGTTTCGGAATTTTCCCGTTGAAGAGCGATTGATAAACCGTGAATTGTCGTGGTTACGATTTAATATGCGGGTGATGGAGGAGTCCAATAATCTGGCCCATCCGCTTTTGGAGCGTTTGCGTTTTCTGTCCATATCAGGCAGCAATCTAGATGAATTTTATATGGTTCGCGTTGCCGGCATTCGCGGGCAGATAACTGCCGGAGTTGAAAAGATCAGCAATGAGGGGTTGACCCCATCAGAACAGCTTGATCAGATTAACGACCTAGCCGAAGACCTGATTAATGAACAGCAGGTCTGTTGGGCTGTTTTGCTGAAGAAATTAAAAGATGAAGGTATAAACCTTGTTGATACGCCTGACGTAACAGAAGAGGATATGATATGGCTGGAGTCCTATTTTTTGGAAAGCGTATTTCCTATCCTGACGCCATTGGCCGTTGATCCGGCGCATCCATTTCCTTTTATACCAAATCTTGGCTTTTCAATTGTATTGGAATTGGAAAATAATGATGATGGCAGTGTATTATTGGCTTTGTTGCCCGTTCCACGACAGACCAAACGGTTTGTTCGTTTGCCCGGTGATAAAGTTCGCTTCATATCCGTTGAGAATTGCATAGGTTTATTTATGAATCGGCTGTTCCCCAATTATACTATTAAGGGGGATGGAATTTTCCGTCTGATACGCGATAGCGAGATGGAGGTGGATGAAGAGGCCGAAGATCTGGTTCGGGTGTTTGAGAGTGCCCTTAAACGGCGGCGGCGGGGCCGTGTGATCCGATTGGAGGTTAATGCGGAAATGCCGAAAAACCTTCTGAAAATGGTCAGGAGGGAATTACGTATTACAAAAAAGGAAATTGTTAACATAAAGGGTATTCTTGGCATTGCCGAAGTAGACCAATTGATTGTTGATGGATTCCCCAATCTTAAATTCAAGTCATTGGACCCGCGTTTCCCCCAACGAATGAAAGAAAAAGGCGGGAATTGTTTTTCTGCCATCAGGGAAAAGGACTTTATTGTTCACCATCCCTTTGAGAGTTTTGATGTTGTGGTCAGCTTTCTTCGACAGGCGGCTCTTGATCCGGATGTAGTGGCTATTAAACAGACATTATATCGGACAAGTGAGGATTCACCTATTATACGGGCATTGATTGATGCCGCAGAGGCAGGGAAATCGGTCACAGCCCTTGTGGAACTGAAGGCCCGTTTCGATGAAGCACAGAATATTAAATGGGCCCGTGATATGGAACGGGCTGGGGTGCAAGTAGTATACGGTTTTCTGGAATTGAAAACCCATGCCAAGATATCGGTCATTATTCGCCGGGAAAACGAACAGCTTCGCACCTATGTCCATTACGGTACGGGAAATTACCATCCCATAACAGCCAAGGTTTATACCGATCTTTCCTTTTTTACCGATGATGAGGCGCTGGGTCGTGATGCCGTTCATATTTTCAATTATCTGACCGGATATGCCAGACCAAAGCAATTGGAAAAAGTGGTGATCTCCCCTTATGGTATTCGTGATAAATTAATGGAAATGATTGACCGGGAAATAGAATTTGCCCGTATAGGCAAGCCCGCCAGTGTCTGGGCCAAGATGAATGCTCTTGTGGACCCGGTTATCATTGACAAATTATATGAGGCATCTTGTATGGGGGTTTCCATTGATTTAATCGTGAGGGGAATATGTTGCCTGAGACCCGGCGTTGCGGGTATGTCGGAAAAAATTCGGGTTAAGAGCATCGTTGGTCGTTTTCTGGAACATGCTCGAATAACCTGTTTTGGCAATGGTAATAAAATGCCATCTGATCAGGCTCGGGTTTATATATCTTCTTCTGATTGGATGCCGCGAAATTTTGAGCGTCGGGTGGAAAGTATGGTGCCTATTGAGAATCAAACCGTTAAGTCACAGGTATTAGGTCAAATAATGGTGGCTAACCTGAAAGACAATACGCAGAGCTGGCATTTGCAACCGGATCATTCATTCATACGGGACAGTACCGTTGACAATAAATTCTCGGCCCATGATTATTTTTTAAAGAACCCTAGCCTGTCAGGTATGGGAAAAGCAATTGAGGGTAAGGATTTTCCCTTGCTGTTAAAAGAGTAATATTTTTGGAAAAATTTGCAGTTATTGATATTGGGTCTAATACGGTTCGTTTAGTGGTTTATGAAAGCATGCGACGGGCCCCCTATGTTATTTTTAATGAAAAAATTCTATGTGGTCTGGGGCGTGGCTTGTCCGAAACGGGCATGATGCAGAATGAGGCTATGGATATCGTTGTTGAAAACCTGAAACGTTTTCACCTGATGCTTGCCAAAATGGATGTGAAAAGTTATCGCGTCGTGGCAACATCTGCGGTTCGGGAAGCAAAAAACGGTCCTGAATTTGCCGAACGTATAAAAAATGAATGCCAGTTAGATGTATCCGTGATTTCAGGTGAAGAAGAGGCCAGATTATCAGGACTGGGTGTATTATGTGCCTTGCCCCGGGCAAAGGGGATTATGGGCGATCTGGGTGGGGGTAGCCTGGAACTGGCGCAATTGTCAGGTGAAGGTTCTGTAGCAAGAAAAGTCAGCTTTGCAATAGGCCCGCTCAAATATTTATCACTGGATGGTAAGACGATTTCCTCTCCAAAAGAGGATATTGATAAGGCCCTTGATTTGCTTGACTGGAAAAAAGAACATAAGAATGAAAATTTTTATGCTGTTGGTGGTTCATGGCGTGCCCTGGCTAAAATTCATATTGTGGAAAACGGTTACGCTTTGAATAATGTTCATCATTATACCATTGACCGGAACGAGGCATTGGCCCTCACAGAACGCATTTCCAAGATGCACACTGTTGAACTTAAGCGGTATAGGGTCTATATTTCGTCGCGCCGCCTGAAGGTTTTGTCTTTGTCGGCTTATATCCTGAACCGAATGATTAAAAAATTGAAATCAAAGCGTTTGGTTATTTCCGGCTATGGATTGCGGGAAGGGCTGCTCTATGAAGGTATGACGCCGGAAGTTCGCTTGAAAGATCCGTTGATTGAAGCCTGTCATGATATTGCAGCCAATAACGGTCGTTTTTCTGAGCATGGTCAACGGCTCCAGAAATGGATTGACCCTTTGTTCCCGGATGAAGACTTTGAGCCATACCGTCTGCGCTTGGCGGCATCAATCCTCAGCGATGTGGGTTGGCGCGGTCACCCGGAATATAGGGCAGAAAAAGTTTTATATGAGGTATTACATGGCCGTTTACTGGGACTAGCCCATCGTGGTGCCGCTTTCATTGGGCTGACGCTTTATATTTGTTACGGTGGAAAAACGGGCGAAAAGGACACCGCAAAGGTTGAGACATTACTTAAACCATCAGATGTCCTTTATGCCAATCAGGTAGGGCTTGCACTGCGTTTGGCACAAAGAATATCTGGCGGTACCGAAAAAGGTCTGAAATCCGCCTCTTTGGAAATTAAGGACGAAAGAATGTTGCTGAATGTCCGGGCGAAAGACGAAGCCGTTGTGAATGAAGTTGTCACCAAACGCTTCAGTAAGTTGGCAAAGGAATTTGATTTGCAGGAAGAAGTCAGAATTATTTAAGAGGGTTCTTCTTCTTTGGTTTCTGCCATGGAAATCAAGGTGATTGTCCCATTTTCCATGACAAATGCCAGTTTTCCCTGTTTAACGGCCAGTGCTTGTTTGCCAAACAAATCAAAGCGCCAGCCTGCGAGGGCCGGTATGTCTGCATCATCTTTTTCCGCTAGCTTTTCAAGATCATCAACCGAGGCTATGAGCTTGGGAGCCACATTTTCATTCTGACAGGTGAGTTTCAGGAGAACCTTCAAAAGTTCCATCACCGGATCGTTATTTTGAGCAGGAGGGCGTTTGCGGGTAATTTCCGGCAAACTATCCGTAGGAAGATTCATAACCTCTTTCACTGCAGCAAGTACTTTCTGTCCGCTTTTACTTTGGCTAAACTGTGGTGATAACCCACGAATACTACCTAAAGCATTGGTATGCTCTGGCCTTACGGCAGAAACTTCAAGTAATACTTCATCTCGCATTACCCGGTTACGGGGAATATTACGGCTTTGAGCCTCATTTTCCCGCCATTCTGCAAGCGCCCGTGCAATGGCATTAAATAACCGGTTGCTGCTTCTTATCTTAAGTCTTTTCCAAGCATTTTCCGGCAGAACTATAAATGTATCAGGATTTGTTAAATCGTTCATTTCCTGAACAAGCCAATGGCTGCGGTCATTTTTTGTCAGCTGCTCATTGAGTTTTTTATAGATGACACGAAGGTGGGTGACATCACCCAAGGCATAATCAATCTGTCGCTGAGTCAAAGGACGTCTTGACCAGTCAGTAATGCGCGTGCTTTTATCCAAAGTGGCTCCGGCTAAACTAAGAACCAGTTTTTCATAACCGATGCTATCACCATAACCACATACCATGGCTGCGACCTGAGAATCGAACAAGGGTTTTGGTACGACACCTTTTTCATTAACGAAAATCTCAATATCCTGCCGTGAGGCATGAAAGACTTTCAGGATATTCTCATTGGTCAGAAGATCATAAAAAGGATCCAGATTTATACCGGGTGCCAAGGGATCAATGGCATGATATTCTTCCTCATTGGCAACCTGAATCAAACAAAGTTTGGAATAATAGGTCTTAGTTCGCAAAAACTCTGTGTCTACCGTGATATAGTCTGATTTTCCCAGCCGCTTACAAAGGGCCTCCAACTGGTCATTGGTCGTGATTACGCTCATTAAATTTCTTACCTAATACTTAGAATTCGACTTGCAGTTTTGAATCCTGATAAAGAATAACTTGACAATCGGGCAATAAAGCACAAAAACACCATGATTTACACATTAAAGTTAGAAGAATTACAATGCACGAATATAGAACACATACATGCGAAGCCCTGCGTTCGGAAAATGTCGGGGAAATTATTCTCCTTTCCGGTTGGGTTCATCGGAAAAGAGACCACGGTGGTCTTTTGTTTATTGATCTTAGGGATCATTATGGTTTGACGCAATGTGTGATTGATACGGATAATCCCGGCTTTGAGGCTGCAGAAGGTTTGCGGGCAGAATCAGTTATTCGAGTCAAGGGAAAGGTCGTATCCCGTAGCGAAGATACAATTAATGATAATCTTCCCACTGGTCATATTGAAGTATTCATTGAGGAATTAGATGTTCTTTCCACAGCTGCTGAATTGCCTTTACCGGTATTTGGCGAACAGGACTATCCAGAGGATATTCGGCTGACCTATCGTTATCTTGATTTGCGCCGTGAACGTCTCCACAATAATATCGTGCTGCGCTCCGATGTCATTTCAAGCATACGCCGCCGGATGGTGAATCTGGGCTTTCGGGAGTATCAAACACCGATTCTTACCGCTAGTTCACCGGAAGGCGCACGGGACTTTTTGGTGCCAAGTCGTATGCACCCCGGTAAATTTTATGCATTACCACAGGCCCCGCAGCAGTTTAAACAGCTTTTGATGATAGCCGGTTTTGACCGTTATTTTCAGATTGCACCCTGCTTCCGCGATGAAGATGCCCGTGCAGACCGTTCACCGGGTGAATTTTACCAGTTGGATGTGGAAATGTCTTTTGTTACGCAGGAAGATGTCTTTGCCGCACTAGAGCCGCTAATGGTTGGTTTATTTGAAGAATTTACCACAAAGAAAGTCACACAGACCCCATTCCCGCGTATTCCGTTTAAGGAAAGTATGCTGAAATACGGTAATGACAAGCCTGACCTTAGAAACCCCATTGAAATTTGTGATGTAACAGAAGTCTTTCGCGGTTCTGGTTTTGGTATTTTTGCCGGGGCCGTTGAGAAGGGCGCTGTTGTTCGCGCCATTCCAGCACCGGGGGCAGGGGGAAGCAAAGCCCGCAGCTTCTTTGACAAGATGAATGACTGGGCACGCTCCGAGGGCTATGCTGGTCTTGGCTATATTCGATTTAAGGACGGTGAAGCATTGGGGCCCATCGCCAAGAACCTTGATGATGACTGCCTGACTCAATTAAGGGAAATTGCGTCTTTAAGTGAAAATGACGGTGTTTTCTTTGCTTGTGGTAAGGCAGAAGAGGCCGCCAGGCTTGCCGGGTTCGCCCGTACGAAGGTTGGTGAAGATTTAGAACTGATCAATGATGATGAGTTCAAATTCTGCTGGATAGTTGATTTCCCCATGTATGAATATGATGAGGTGGAAAAGAAACTTGATTTCAGTCATAACCCATTTTCTATGCCGCAAGGGGGCATGGAAGCATTGGAAAACATGAAACCGGAAGATATTCTGGGCTATCAGTATGATATTGTCTGTAATGGTATTGAATTATCATCCGGTGCTATTCGGAACCATAAGCCGGAAATCATGTATAAAGCCTTTGAATTGGCAGGATATGGCCCTGAAGTGGTCGAGGAACGCTTCTCTGGTATGCTCAATGCCCTGAAGTACGGCGCACCACCCCATGGTGGCATCGCACCGGGTGTTGACCGTATTGTCATGCTTCTGGCTAATGAGCCGAATATTCGTGAGGTGATTATTTTCCCCATGAACCAGAAAGCAGAAGACCTAATGATGAAAGCACCCAGTGAAGTTTCCATGAAACAATTGCGGGAACTACATTTGCGGACGATAGTGCCGGATGTGGAAAAGAAATAAAGCAATCTGACAGAAAAAGCAGATACAACAAAAGGCATGGTGTAATAGCCATGCCTTATTTTTTTGTAATTAAAAAATGTTTTGAGCCTGATCAGGCTTTAATATCGACCTTCTGGCCAATATTTGGACCAGTGTCCGATTCAACTTCTTTCCGTTCAATCACTGAATCTTCCGCAGCTTTTGATACAGCCTCTTTTAAGGCAGCGGTATTTTCCTGACTGTTGCTTCGGTCAACCTGTACTTGATTTGCCGTACTACTCGTGGATGCAATATCAACCATGATTTAATCCTTATTGGTTTTCTATGTGATAAAGGTATAACATATATTTTAAGAAATCTTTAACTTTTGGTGAAAATTTTATGTAATGAAATCTGGTTATGGTTAATACTTCATTGTATGCTATATCAATAAATTCAAAGTAAATGAATTACGGGGACTAAATGATCCAGAAATTAACAAAAACCTTCGTCATTGTTTTAAGCTGTCTAGTCCTTGTTTCCTGTGGTGGGGAGAGACGGGTTGATGGCGAAATGCCCTTTGACTCCGATTCATTGATGAATATGGCCGAGAGCTTTCTTCAGGCAGGTGATTATGGCAATGCCATGCGGCTCTATCAACGGGCGGCCAATGAAAACCCCATGCACATATCTTCAAGATTGGGCTTAGCCAAGACATATCAGGCCATGGGTGCAACAGATGCTGCCATTAATTTCTATGGACAAGTCTTGCGGCTGGACCCGACTAATACGGAAGCAAAACTGGGCAGTGGCCAAATGCTGATCACGAAAAACCGTCCCGCAGATGCCATTCCGTATCTTACTGATTTGTCAAAACAGAATCCGGCAGATTATCGGATATATAATATGCTGGGGCTGGCTCATGACCTTATGGGTAAGCAGGAAGACGCCCAAATGAATTATGGAAAGGGGCTCACACTTGAGGCTGACAACATATCATTACTGAACAATCTTGCTTTGTCATTTTCCTTTGAGGGACAATATGCACCTGCCATCAGGTTGTTAAGTAAGGCGATTAATCTGGATTATACGGTGACCAAGGCACAGCATAACCTGGTACTGGTCTATGTTTTATCTGGCGAGGAAGAGGCTGGCCGCAAAATTGGTGCCTCTATTATGACAAAAGAGGAAATGGAAACGAATGTCAATAAGTATAGATGGGTCAAAAGCTTAACCCCAGATCAGAGAGCACAGGCCATTTTTCTGGGCGTAAAGAATTTTCCGGATAAAGTTGAGCAGGGGACAGGAGAAGGGATAAAAAATAAATCGGTTAAAACGCCGGAAATTATCTCAGATGATCCGAAGAAACGTCAACTTCAGGAATTGCTAAAACAGGAAGAAACATCAAGTTTTAAAACCGAAAAAACTGTAATAGACGAAAAAACTGTAATAGACAGTGTTTCTAAACCAGTAAAAACTTCGGTTCCGACCCAAAAGGTTCATAGGGTACAGTTGGGGTCATACCCCAGTTTAAAGTTGGCCAACGACGGGTGGAAGAAAATTAAACGTCGTAGCAAAGGTTTGCTTGATTCTCATAAACCCAAAATAAAATTAGTGACATTGGCCAATGGACAAAATCTGTTCCGTGTTTTTGTAGGGAATATAGTAGAAAGACCCATAGCAAATACACTATGTGAAGAACTTCGCCATAGGAAAGTGGACTGTTTGGTTCTCAAAACAGCCAAAGATTAGAGACGTTGTTAATTTCCCCCTTTCATAACTTTGATAACTGAAATATGTATGTGGTTTTAAGGAACAGAAATGAGTTCGCATAAAGTTTTCAGCGATAAAAGAAAAAATATTGAGTATTCTGCTAGGCAATGTTCCGACATGACTGAACTGCGGGATGAAATTGATCAATTGGACTGTGTTATTGTTGAGCTGCTCAGTATTCGTCAGGGCTTCATGGAACAGGCTGCACATATTAAGCAGCATAGAAACTTGGTTCGTGATGAAGCCCGTGTTGAGGATGTGGTGGCTAAAGTAAAAGCCCATGCACAAAAGGTTGGCACTCACCCTGATTTAGTGGAAGAATTATATCGACACATGATCGAATGGTGCATCAATTACGAGATGGGTGTTTTTGACGCGACTAGGTCGTGAATTTAAATGTTTGGGGTGTGTAGCAAGGAGGCTTGTTCATTGTCACCCTTTTCCTTTGCGGGGTATATTGATCATGCAAAACTTGTAAAATATCCTGCGTTCCCAGATATAAAATATAAATTATAAATGGGATGAAAGCCAATCCGGTGATATGCAGTAATATATCCATAGTATTTTCCTATTTTTTTTAGTTTTAACTTAAGGTCGGGGAACAGTCAAGAACAAAAATAGAACAAAATAGGTATATATGGCGTTTTAGATGTTATTTTCCTTTAAAATTTGCTACTCTTTTCTCTAGAAAAGCCATGACACCTTCCATGAAGTCGCCCGAATGACCGGCTTTCTGTTGTGCTACAGCTTCACATTCAAGCTGTTGTTCTAGAGTGTTATTTTCTGAGGAATCAAGCAATTTTCGAATAGCAAACAAGGCTTGTGTTGACATAGTGGCTAATTTCCGGGCGAGTACCATACCTTCAGTGAGCAATTCACCGGGCTCTACGACTTTCGAGATAATACCGTAATCAACCGCCTGATCAGCGGATAATTTTTCCCCAAACATCATCATTGATGCTGCACGGGCCCGGCCAACCATGCGTGGTAGAAAATATGTACTTCCTGCATCTGGTATTAGTGCAATATTGACAAAGGCCTGAAGAAAATATGCTTGCTTCTCGGCAATAGCAATATCACAGGCACAAACCAAACTCATACCCGCACCGGCGGCGGCACCATTTACGGCAACTATGGTCGGAATGGGTAAATTTTTAAGACCCAGAATAAGGGGGTGATAATTTTTTTTCAGCGTTTGTGCAAAATCTGGCGGCATTTCGCCACCCTGATCCTTTAGGTCGGCACCGGCACAAAAGCCTTTGCCTTCTGCCGTTATGAGAAGGGCGCGCGCGGGCTGTTCATCTTGTTCGAGCTCAGATAATATAATTTGGAAATCTGCAAAGAACTGATTATTCATTGCGTTCATTGCATCCGGACGGGATAGGGTAACAATGGCCACCGTACCATCATATTCCAGCTTCATGGTTTCAAGTGAGCGATTAGAATAAGACATGGGATTCTCCTCAGTTTCAGGAAAAACAATATTAAATTAAAACGGTCGTTTGTAAAGATGTGAATTAAGCGACTTGAACCACATTCGAACTTGAATCACCTTCAAGTGTTATTCTATTGCGGCCATTTGCTTTTGAGCGATACAGGGCTGCGTCAGCACGTTCAAGAAAATCATTACGGTGTTCGCCAGGACGAAATTTTGCAATGCCAAAGGAGCAGGTTATTTTTCCAATACTTTCCCCGGTACTTTTCCGTTTCATACTGCGTCCGGAAATAGAAAGGCGGATTGTGTCTGTAAGATTTTGTGCCATATCCATGGATAGACCGGATAGAAGGATGACAAATTCCTCACCCCCGTAACGGGCAGTAGTACCTGCTTCGCCAACCCGTGTTTTCATGGAATGAGCAACAGCTTTCAAAACCTGATCTCCCACATGATGACCCCATTTGTCATTAAATTTCTTGAAGTGATCAATATCACCAATAATCAAACAAAGTTCATTATCTTTTTTGGTGGCATTTTTAATGGCTTGGTTCAGATTTTCTTCAAATGATTTGCGATTTCCAATATTGGTTAACATGTCGGTCAGACTTTCCTGACGTACAGTTTCCAGTGTGGTTTGCAATTTTTGTACAGTTTTAGCGGATTCTTTTAATTGAATTTGTGCAGAATTATTCTTATTGGTAAAATCCGTTGAATCCGTCAATAGGCCAGAAATTATAGTTTTGAGTTCCTCACTGCCCGGTACGTCTCCCATACCATGCAAGCTTTCATTTAATGACTTGCCATAGTCAGCCGTACCCTTGTTAATTTCACATACGGCTTTAGCAATTTTGGTTAATTCGGATTGAATTCCTTGTCCAGCCTGAGCCACCGCATTTTGTTCCTGATCACTGGAAAAGAATCTTTCATAAAGGTTATTGCAGACCTTGGAAGTGAATGATTTTTTTTTCCGGATCATGTCATCTATGGCTTTATTTAGGGACATGTTTTCTTCGCAGGTATAATCATACCAGACTTGATAATTTGAGGGCGACGGAACTACATTATAAACTGACATAAGATCCAGAGTCTTGTCAGAAGTTTCTCTAATATACTCGACGTCTTTCTTGTCCCGTAAATGCGACATACTTTACTGCCCTTAAAACTTTATTATATTTAAATTACTCATAGCGAGACGAATCTCACTTCTCTTAATGACAGTAATTTTATAAGAAATATACTAAGGAATAGCTAAGGATGGTGGTTAATTTTTGGTAAAATTCTAATTTAATTAATCAGGTACTTTTTTTCTTTTTACCATCGTCTCTGAGAAGAAAGGCTGGAACAAAATCGCTTTTTCCAAAAACAGGTTGTTCTTTCTTAGGTTGCCGTGATGCCTTACTTTCTGGCTTGGGTTTAACCTGTTGTTTTTGAGGTTTTTTGTGGTCATCTTGTTTTTTATTTTGGGGAGTTTCTGTCTTCTTTACAGAAGATTTCGGTGGTGATTTCTGTTGTCCTGGCAATTCATGAATCTGTATCTCCTTGCCAAGAAATTTGGTAAGGAACCCCAATGATTTTTTTTCCGAAGGACTGGTCAGGGTAAAGGAATGACCCTCGCGACCGGCACGACCTGTGCGTCCTATACGGTGAACATAATCTTCGGGATTGTTGGGAATTTCAAAATTGAATACATGGCTCACATCGGGAATATCAAGTCCGCGTGCGGCAACATCACTAGCAACAAGCAATTGGATATCGCCGTTTTTAAACCCGGCCAGTGTTTCTGTCCGTAAGGACTGCGGCATATCACCATGTAGTTCACCAACACTATAGCCGTGAACAGAAAGTGATTTTTTCACGACCTTAACAACAGTTTTCCGATTACAGAAAATGATTCCATTCTTCACTTCTTCCGATGTCAGAAGCTGTCGAAGGGCCACACGTTTTTCTTTCTCACCGCCTTTAACCTTGCACAGGCGCTGGGTGATGGTTTGCGCGGTAGATGCTGGGGCGTCAACTGTAATTTCCTTGGGGTCTTTCAGGAATTGGTCGGTAAGTCTTTTGATTTCCCGTGGCATGGTTGCTGAGAAGAAAAGTGACTGGATTTTCTGGGGCATTGCCTTACAGATTTTTTCGACATCCGGAATAAAGCCCATATCCAGCATACGGTCTGCTTCATCCACCACCAGAATTTCAACACCACTCAGCATAACCTTGCCGCGTTCCATATGATCCATCAGACGGCCTGGCGTGGCTATAAGCACATCAACACCGCGATCAAGTTTCTGTTCCTGATCTTTAAAAGCAACACCGCCAATGAGCAAAGCCATTGTCAGTTTTGATTTCTCGCCATATTTTTCAAAACTTTCAGAAACCTGGGTTGCCAGTTCGCGGGTTGGTTCTAATATGAGTGAGCGTGGCATCCTTGCCCGGGCCCGACCCTGTGCAAGGATATCAATCATGGGAAGTGTAAAGCCCGCTGTTTTTCCGGTTCCGGTTTGGGCAATGCCCAGAATATCACGTCCCTGAAGAACGCTTGGAATGGCTTTCTTCTGAATCGGTGTGGGTTCCGTGTAGCCGGATTTCTCGACTACTGACAGCAAATCTTCACTTAACCCTAAAAAATCAAAACCCATATGGTGTTATTTCACTTTTCTAATAATATCTATATAAGGGGCGCACAATAAGCAAAACGATAAAGATGTCAATCTTTGACAGGTTTCGTTATAGTTTCACAAAATTCTAAACCATTCAAAAGGCGATGTCATGAGTAAAAATCTTATCCTTGTTCCGGGGTTGTTATGCAGCCACGATTTATGGTTGGATCAGATCGACGAATTTGAAGAAGATTATGACATAAGCTTATTCGATCATACTCAGCATGACAACCTGCCGGATATGGTCAAAAGCTTCCTGGAAGATGCGCCGGACAGATTTAATTTGGCCGGATTATCCATGGGAGGCTATATTGCCTTTGAAGTGATGCGACAAGCGGGGGGCAGGGTGGAAAAGCTTATTCTGCTTGATAGCAATGCCCGCGCAGACCGCGAACCGCAGATTGAGATGCGTCAAACTCTGATTAATCGGGTCGGCATGGAAGATATTCGCATCATAGCGCAGGAGTTGACCGAATTCCTTATCCTCCCTGACCGGCGGAGTGATGAAGAATTATGCGATAGAATACTGGATATGGCATCGGAAGTTGGGGCAGAGGCATTTCAAAGACAACAGCAGGCTTTGATAGTTCGCCCGGATTCGCGGGAATTTTTGCCAAACATTATCTGTCCCACCTTGATTATCTGCGGCGAGCAGGATGTCTTGACCCCGCCCAAGGTGCATCAGGAAATGGCAGATTTGATTCCCGGTGCCGTGTTTCATCAAATCGCAGACTGTGGTCACTTAAGTACAATGGAACGGCCCAATAAAGTAAACCAACTTATGAGGGCTTTTCTGGAGTCCTGAGCGAAATACATTACATAAGGTTATGACAAACGGGTTTGCCGTTAAACCGCGAACCCGGAATAATGCCCGCCTCATGCTTGCCATAGACTTTGGCCTTGGATATTTTCATCATATCGCCTTTGACAGGCTCCTGTTCCTCATTAATTTTGCCCATAGGAAAGGCCTTGACCACCATCACTTTATAACTTTTTTCATTACCTTTGAGAATTTCAACCTGATAGGCAAAAACTTCGGGCCAGTTTGGGTGCAGGTTATGTTTAAAGCACAGATAGGCTACATCTCCCTTTTGGAAAGATGCAGATAGTGTCTGTTGTGGTGATAATAACAGCAATAATAATAAGACTGATAGTCTAATCATAAACATCCTTTTGTTCACGCATAGTATGTAGTTTCCAGATTTTAAAATTTCAAGCTTAAAGTTAACAGAATCAATGAAACTATATAAGGGTATTTAGTAGGAAAGCCCCGGTGTCCAGTGTAAATATTTGTCGCTATGCAATTGCTCCAGCATAAAATTTGCCACATCAGCGCGTGAAATTTTTAGGGTGAGTTTCTTTTCCACTGAACCGAAACCCTGTTTATAGATACCTGTGGCAGGGCCATCAATAAAGGCTGCGGGCCGAACTATCGTCCATTCTAGGCTACTGCGTTTAACAGTATCTTCTTGCACTTCATGATCCTTAAGAACATTCCGAAGTAGTATACCAAACATCAAATATTTCCAGAAAAAATTTAAATTTGAACGGCTTTCACCAACACCAAGTGTCGTTTGGCATATGAGACGTTTTACCCCATGTTTTTCCATGGCATGGATAATATTTTTGGTGCCTTGGGAACGAAGGTTTCCTGTGAGCTTTGAAGAGCCGAGTGTAATCATAACCCCGTCATGAGTCTGTATGGCGTCTGCCACGGCTTGGCTGTCAAAAACATCGCCGGCAATAAGTGACAGTTTCGGGTGTGTTATATTCAATACTGTTGGCGTACGGGCAAAGGCGGTTACTGTATGTCCCTGTTTTAGTGCCTGATCGACAAGATGGCGGCCAACTGAACCGGTAGATCCAAAAATAATGAGTTTCATGAGAATTTTCTTTCAGGTAATTTATTAACTTTACACTGTGTCAATTGACAGGTTGATAATTATTAGTTACTTTACACCATGTCAAGTAAAAAGAATGATACGCGCGTTAATATATTGCGGGCCACATGGAAGTTATTGGAAAGTGGGCAGGGTAAGGCTGTCCGCATGTCGGATATTGCAAAGCGGGCGGGAATATCGCGTCAGGCACTCTATCTGCATTTTAAGACCCGTACCGACATTCTGATTGCAACAACACTTTATGTTGATGATATGAATGGCCTTGAAAACCGGCTAAGGAAAAGCAGGGAGGCTAATACAGGACATGAAAGGCTTGAAGCTTTCATCGATGCCTGGGGAAAGTATATTCCTGAAATATATAACGTGTCCAAAGCATTGCTTGCGGTGCTGGATACTGATGCGGCGGCGGCCAACGCCTGGAAAGGTCGTATGCAGGCATTACGCGAAGGATGTCATGCTGCAATGGAAGCGGTTAATAACGACGGCATGTTGTCACCAAATTTCACCCTGAAAAAGGCCGCTGATATATTGTGGACACTATTATCAGTACGTAATTGGGAACTGCTCACGCAGGACTGCGGCTGGTCGCAAGAAGACTATATTAGAAATATGAAACAGTCTGCCCGTACATTGTTGGTGAAATGATTGAATATTCTAAATATCCAACTCTGCTACCTTGTCAGCATTTTCCTGTATGAACTGGAAACGCAGCTCCGGTTTTTTGCCCATAAGCTGATCAACACGTTCTGCCGTTTCTAATCTTGTGCCTTCGGGGATCATAACGCGGAGCAGGGTGCGTTTATCGCGCTTCATGGTGGTTTCTTTCAGTTGAGCCGCGGGCATCTCACCAAGGCCCTTAAAACGGCTGATCTCGATCTTGCCACGGCCTGTGAATTCGGCGGCCAGTAGCTCGTCTTTATGCTGATCGTCTCGGGCATAAAAAACCGTTCCGCCCTGTGCGATGCGATAGAGCGGCGGCTGCGCCAGATAGAGGTGACCATTTTTAATTAGTTCGGGCATTTCCTGATAAAATAATGTGATCAAAAGTGTTGCGATATGGGCGCCGTCAACGTCCGCATCGGTCATAATAATAATTTTCTCATAGCGTAGCGCATCTTCATCATATTTATCCCCCGCACCACAGCCAAGGGCGAGGCTAATATCGGCGATTTCCTGATTAGCGCGAATCTTGTCGCGAGTGGCACTGGCCACATTGAGAATTTTACCACGAATGGGCAGGATCGCTTGCGTCTTACGGTCGCGTGCCTGTTTTGCAGAACCGCCCGCACTGTCGCCTTCCACGATGTAGATTTCAGTACCCAACGGCGCATCCTGCGAGCAATCGGATAGCTTGCCCGGCAGACGCAGTTTACGTTTATTGGTGGCCGTTTTGCGCTTGACGTCCTTTTCTTCCCGACGACGCATGCGTTCTTCGGCCCTCTCAAGAGCCCATGCTAATAAGTCATTGGCCATTGCAGGGGAGCCACTTAACCAGTGGTCAAAATGGTCCCGAATGGCATTTTCCACCCATTTAGCAGCCTCTGGGTTGGTGAGCTTGTCCTTGGTCTGGCCCTGAAATTGGGGGTTTTTGATAAAGACAGAGATTAAGCTGCAACTATTGACATATACATCTTCGCCTGTGATTCCAGTGGCTTTCTTATTGCCGATAAGTTCGCCATAAGCTTTAATACCTTTAAGTATAGCTGACCTGATACCACTTTCATGGGTGCCGCCTATGGGGGTTGGTACAGTGTTGCAATATGACCGGATATTGCCGTCGCCATATTCGGGCCAGCTAACCGCCCATTCTACACGCCCCTGATCGTCGGCAAGGGGGGCGACACCATGGAAGTTTTCTTCCGTAACCCGGCTTCTTTTTTCCATTGACGTGGTCAGATAGTCATTCAGGCCACCGGGAAAATGGAAAACATCCTTTTCCTCTATGCCGTCGCCTTCCATGATCAGTTCCGGCGCACAGAGCCACCGAATTTCCACACCCCTGAAAAGATAAGCCTTTGATTTGGCAAGCTGATATAATCGGGCAGGCTTCAATCTGGCAGTTTTGCCGAAAATCTCATGATCGTGGAAAAAAGTGACTTTGGTTCCGCGCCGATTATTGGTCGGGCCGATATTTTCCAGCTTTGACGTAGGTTTGCCGCGTGAGAAACTCTGCCGCCAAATTTGTTTATCTCGGGCCACCTCGACCAAAAGCCATTCGGACAGAGCATTAACCACTGAAATTCCAACGCCATGCAAGCCGCCGGACGTCTCATATGCCTTGCTATTGAATTTACCGCCTGAATGTAGGGTGGTGAATATAATTTCGAGCGCCGATTTATCTTTGAATTTCGGATGAGGGTCGACTGGAATACCGCGACCATTATCCGAAATGCTCACCGAACCATCACCATGCATTTGGATTTCGATTCTGCTGGCGTGACCCGCGACAGCCTCATCCATGGAATTGTCGAGGACTTCTGACACCAGATGATGCAGCGCACGTTCATCGGTCCCACCCACATACATACCCGGACGCAGGCGTACAGGCTCCAGGCCTTCGAGTACTTCAATATCTTTTGCTGAATAATCTGTTGTAGTGGCGGCTGTGTCAAAAAGGTCTGTCATAGTGGGTCAAGATTCTCTAATACTAAATTCGCGAATAATTTTGTTAACGTTTTTTGGATACACTATTCAGATAACAATATCCACATCTTGATTGGAATAAAAAAGTATGAAGCGGGCAGGAATAGTTTTCCTATGGATCATCAGAAAAGAAGTATTGTCGCTGGCATATCTTTTTCTCATTGGTACCGCTTTTGGGGCCATCTGGATATTTCACGATAATAATGCAGTGGAAGCAAAAAAAGAACTTGCTTTTGAAGAAGATCATAAAATTATCGAAGTCGTTATTACTGAAACGAAAAAACATGATGAGAGCATAAAAATCACTGAAGAAGCTTGGCAAGCCAACGCGGTGCGCGTGGCGGCACTTGTTGATAGTAAACCACAAATTTCTATCGTTATAGATGACCTGGGGTTACTTGAAAACAGAACGAATAGTATTATTAAACTGCCAGCCCCCCTTACTTTGTCATTCCTGCCTTATGCGCCGAACCTTCGGAATGTAACGCATTATGCAAGAAATAGCGGCCATGAATTGCTGATTCATCTCCCCATGGAACCCAAAGGGGATAAAGACCCCGGTCCCCATGCCATGCTTACCAATGTTTCGGACCATAAAATACGGAAAGATTTGCATTTCAATTTAGCACAATTTGAGGGTTATGTAGGTATAAATAACCATATGGGTAGCGCCTTTACCGAGGATTCAAGGGGGTTAAATCTGGTTTTGAATGAGGTTCACAAAAGAGGGCTATTGGTACTGGATTCCCGAACCTCTAAAAATTCATTATTTGCCCAGATGGCAACGGACAGGAATATACCGAATATTACAAGGGATTTTTTCCTGGATAACGAACAGGATGTTGGTTACATATTGGGTCAATTGGCAAAATTGGAGAAAATGGCAACTAGAAGAGGCAGCGCGATTGCTATCGGCCATCCTTACGGCGAAACAATTGAGGCCCTGTCTGTCTGGCTACCAACCTTGAAAGAAAAAGGCATTGCCGTTGTCCCTCTCTCCCATCTTATTAAAAGAAAATATGAGAATATATTTCTGGCCAAAGGTATAGCTAGAGGCGGACAGGCTTCTTCTGCCCATTAAATTAAATCTTCATTGAATTTTAGGTTGTCCGGCAAAACTTATTGCTGCTGAAGCGGCACGGAATAAAGCGCGGGCCTTGGCCTGACATTCGGCATATTCAGATTCTGGATCGCTATCGGCAACAATACCGGCACCGGCCTGCACATGCATAAGGCCGTCCTTCACAATGGCCGTCCGGAGTACGATACAGGTATCCATACTACCGTCTGCGGAAAAATAGCCCACCGCACCGGCATATATGCCGCGCTTGTCCATTTCCATCTCGTCAATGACTTCCATGGCGCGGACTTTCGGTGCGCCGCTGACTGTTCCGGCAGGAAATCCTGCTGTAAAAGCCTGTAAGGCATCATATTTAGGATCAATCTTACCCCGTACTTCCGATACGATATGCATGACATGAGAGTAGAGTTCAATTGCCATTTTCTGAGTTGGTGCCACGGTGCCCTTTGTAGCCACTTTCCCGACATCATTACGTCCAAGATCAAGCAGCATCAAATGTTCTGCGAGCTCCTTGGGGTCATTGAGCAGATCATCAGCCAATATTTGATCTTCTGTAGCCGTTTTCCCCCGTGGTCGGGTTCCCGCGATGGGCCGGACAGTAATCTCATCCTCACGGAGACGAACCAGAATTTCCGGGCTGGAGCCAATAACAGAAAAATCTCCAAACTTCAGATAATACAGAAAGGGTGACGGATTTGTTCGGCGAAGTGCCCGGTAAAGGGAAAAAGGTGGCAAGGGAAACGCTGTGGTAAAACGCTGGGAAAGAACAACCTGAAAAATATCACCAGCTTTTATATATTCCTTAGCCTTTTGCACCATAGCCATATATTTTTCTTTTGGTGTGTTTGATATGGGGTCTGCCAGGTCAAGGAGGCCGTCAGACATCTTGTGAGAACCGCTGAGTGTTCGGGATAACGCTTGTTCAATTTCGGCGAGCCTTGCTTCTGCCAGAACGAGGGCGACTTGTGCTGTTATATCTGAACTTGGCCTTACCGGTGTTACGATAGTCAGTTGATCTGTTACCGAATCAAAAACCACCATAATGGTCGGGCGCAGGAACATGCCATCGGCAATGCCGAGTGTGTCCGGTTTGGCTTCATCCAGATGTTCCATAAGTCGAACGGTATCATACCCCATATAGCCAATAAGCCCTGCAGCGGATGGGGGCATCCCCTCAGGAAGATCAATGAGGGATTCTTGCCTAAGTTCTCTGAGGCTATCCAGCGCCCCTTTCTGAACAGGCTGGTACGCTTTTTCATCGGTGGCACGGGTTAGGGCTTGCCGGTTGATTTCCGCTGTGTCGCCCTTGCAGCGCCAGATAATGTCTGGCTTTAGCCCAATGAAGGTATAACGCCCCCGAATAGCACCACCTTCAACAGATTCGAGAAGGCAGCTATAGTCTTCATTATCAGCACTAAGCTTTATAAAAGCAGAAATAGACGTTTCCAGATCAGCAACGAGAGTTGTCCAAACTATTTGTGCCTTATTGCTTTGATACTGTTCCCTGAATGTCTCGAAACATGGAGAATCAGACATTATTGTTCCCGAGATGCCAACTGGTCATGAACAGCGTTAACGGCGCGTTGATTGACTTTGACGGGCAGGTTTGCCTCAAGGTGACGCCAGTAGTTTTGCATGAGGCGCTGTTGATATTCCTGTGTCAAAAAGCCTTTCAACTGGGTTGATTGCGCGAGCGGCATTGAATCATCTGACAGCTTCCGGGACAGAACTTTAACGATAACAAACCCATTACCATCAGCCGCAGGCACTATTTCAGAGCTTCCGGCTTTTAACGAGAATATACTGCCATGAATAGCCTGTGCAACCTTGCCTGTTTGATCATTGCGGGTCAAGGTCACTGAATTAAAGGAGGATTCGGTAGACGCTGAGGCTAGTTCTTCCATTGATGTGCCGTCCTGAGTTTTGGCTATTAATTCATCAGCCCGTTCGCGGGCAATGTTTTTGCGCGCTTCAGCCTTCCATAAATCGACAACACTAGGTCGAACGTCTTCAAAAGGTCTTAGTGCTCTTAGCTGAACGTTATCGACAACCATAAGAAAATATTCACCATTGTCCATTTCTTCCAGCAAAGGTTCATCCCCTTCCAGTGTTTCAAAAGCCTTGGCGAGAAACGTTGGATCGGCAGGAATATCTGCAACAAGGTCACCTTTCGAATTATATCCGGATAAGTCAGTATCAAGGGCGACTTTCACTTCAAGGGAGAGGGTTGTCGCTAAATCAGACAGGCCGGCACCGGCTGCAAGTTCATCATTGATCAGCTCGGATTTTTCATAAAGAATATCCAGCGCTTTCTCATTTTTCAGTCTTGTTTCTGCGTCAGCCCGTAAGCTTTCTGAATCGCCAGAGGTTTCGGCTACTTTTGTAACGTAAAAAATGCGCCAGCCAAAGTCTGTTTCCACAGGAGCCGTATGTTTATCTTTTTCAGTAGTAAAAACAGCCTCTGCTGCGTTTGCACCATATGAATCTGTTACGTCCTGCATCGTATTTTCAGGGACAGCGGCATCTTCTGCTGTTGAGCCTGTCGCAATGACAAGGTCGGCAAACGATCTTCCGGCTTCCAGATCGGCAAATGCCCTGTCGGCACTCTCTTTATCGTCAAATAGAATCTGGTCAAAGTCTCGCTTGTCATTTTCTCCGGATACCACAGAGGTTGTGCCTATAGCCTGTTCAATTTCTTCGTCTGTAACGACAATGCCACCTGCAAAATCTTTAACAGAAAGCGTTATAAAACGAAAATCACGGTATTCCGGTGCCATGTAATTAGCAGAATTGCTTTCGTAGTATTTTAACAGCGTTTCATCATCGGCTTCCGGAATTTCAGTTATGGAATTGGCTGGTATGGTAACAATTTCTGCGGTTCTTTCTTCCATAAGGTATTTAATAAGTGTTTTTTCAATAGCTTTAGGTACAGAAATACTGCTGGCAAGTGACCTCACGAGATATTGACGTTCCAATTCACGGCGCAGAAATTCTTCAAACTCTCCAGATGTATTTCCCCGATATCTGGCAATACTTTCAAACGAGCTTTTGCTGAAGTCACCGAGTGTATCCTGAAAAGCTTCAATTCCCATGATATATTCACGAAGCTGTTTATCCGTAACACGAATGTTTAGGTCATGTGCAGCATAGGCAAAAGTTTCATTCTGAACGAGCTCAGAAACCCATCTGTTGGCTAGTCCCCTGTCAATTACCATTTCACGGGTTACTTCCCCGCCTGATTGCTGCTGGATTTCAGAGTATCTATTCTGAAATTCCCGGGCATAGGCATTCAGGGACAATTTATCATTGCCAATCTGGGCAACGCTGTTTCCTGCGCCACCTAGAATATCACCGCCAATACCCCATAGGGCAAAACTGGCAATCAACAACCCAAGTAATGCCGTGGCAAAATAAGAGGTTAGTCCGCTTCTGAAAAACTGTAACATTTATTTAGGTACCTATATTATTGAATTCGTCAAAATTTGAGGCATGATAGTGGCCAGACAAGGGCATCGCAAGCTCAAAAGAAGCACAATGTGGGCTAAATGCAGTTTGTTTGGAATATTTTCAATCTTGGATGTGGAAAAGGCTCTGGTTTTCTGATAGGCAATGGTTAAATTTTAATACAAAGGAAAACTTATGGCAGCTCCCAAGGCTCTGGTTGCAGGCAACTGGAAAATGAATGGTTTAACCGCAAGTGTTGATCAAATAGAAAAACTGAACGCCTTGGTAACTGAAGGTAGTGTGGGATGTGATATTTTGATCTGTCCGCCGGCAACGCTTATTTCCGCACTTTCGGGAAAAGGAATCGATATCGGGGCGCAAGATTGCCATATGAACGTCAGTGGTGCCCATACGGGTGATATTTCCGCTGCTATGTTGAAAGATTTAGGCTGCCACTATGTCATTGTTGGTCATTCCGAACGTCGCGCAGACCACGGTGAAACAAATGATACTGTTAAAGCAAAGGCCAAAGCCGTACAGGAGCAGGGGTTAACCGCCATTATCTGTGTCGGGGAGACGGATGAAGAAAGGGAAAAAGGGGAAACACTAGATGTGGTTACTTCGCAAGTAGTTGGTTCTATCCCCGAAAATGCTTCCGCTGATAATACTGTGATTGCTTACGAGCCGGTATGGGCCATCGGAACGGGTAAAGTACCGACCACAAATGATGTGGCCGAAGTACATGCCGTGATCCGGTCTTTGCTTTTGGATCGCTTTGGTGATGCGGGTGAAATGGTTCGCATTCAATATGGTGGTTCCGTGAAAGCTTCTAATGCCAGTGAATTAATGTCAGTAGCCAACGTAAATGGGGCACTTGTGGGTGGTGCCAGTCTAAAAGCTGAAGATTTTTATGGTATCATTAAAACCTATCAGTAGTTGACAAGTCATTTTGCACTAGCCATATGAAACAGATTAGAGTAAAAGCCAATCTGATCATTTATATATGCAGATAAAAAAAGAGTTTAAGATATGCAAGAGGTTGTTCTTGTTATTCATTTGATTTTGACAATTAGCCTTGTGGTGATGGTGCTTATACAGCGGTCATCAGGTGGCGCATTGGGTATTGGTGGCGGACAGGGCGGCATGATGGCTGGCCGAAGTGCGGCGACAATGCTTACCCGGGTTACGACATTCCTAGCCGTTGGTTTTTTTGTGACAAGTCTTGGGCTTGCCGTAATTGCAAAACAACAAACCGCAGATAGCTCCGTATTCGATGTGGAACCCACGGTTGTTGAACAAGCTGAACCGGAAGATAAACCAGAACCTATCATTCCGGATAGTGAATAACATTATATTTTGGCCTGCCTTTTTAGGATGCAGGTTATAACATTTGTCGGGATACTAATCTGCCCATGGCACGTTATATTTTTATTACAGGCGGCGTTGTTTCTTCTTTAGGGAAGGGCATCCTGTCCGCTTCACTTGCTGCCTTGCTTCAGTCCCGTGGATATATCGTCCGTCTCAGAAAACTTGACCCCTATTTGAATGTTGATCCGGGCACCATGTCGCCTTATCAGCATGGCGAGGTATTCGTCACAGATGACGGGGCAGAGACTGACCTTGATCTGGGTCATTATGAGCGTTTCACGGGCGTGCCGTCTCGCAAGAGTGACAGCGTATCATCGGGTCGGATATACAGCGATATTCTGGCGCGGGAACGGCGTGGGGACTATCTGGGGGCTACCGTACAGGTGATTCCCCATGTGACCAATGCCATAAAAGAATTTGCCACGTCAGATATTGATGCGGATACGGATTTTGTTCTCTGTGAGATTGGCGGTACAATCGGGGATATAGAAAGCCTGCCATTCATGGAGGCCATACGTCAGCTTGGCAATGACCTTGGCAAATCCAACGTTTGTTATATTCATCTGACACTGGTGCCTTATCTCGCGGCTGCGGGAGAGCTAAAGACTAAACCAACACAGCATTCCGTCAAGGAACTGCGCAGTATTGGTATTCAGCCGGATGTTCTTATTTGTCGTACCGAACATGAAATAGATGATTCAGACCGCCGGAAAATAGCACTTTTCTGTAATGTGCGGGAATCAGCCGTTATTCAGGCATTGGATGCTAGCAGCATTTATGAAGTGCCCTTGAATTACCATGCTGAAGGTCTTGATGCGGAAGTATTGGCATCATTAGGCATTGATCCGGGACTGACAGATGCGAAACTTACCCGCTGGCATGAGATTATGGAACATGTGAGCAGTCCCGAAGGGGCTGTGACCATTGCCGTGGTTGGTAAATATACCGAGCTTAAAGATGCGTATAAATCCTTGATTGAGGCGTTGGTACATGGTGGTTTTGCCAATAATGTTAAAGTAAATATTGAATGGTTTAATGCCAAGATATTTGAAAAAGAGTCCGCTCTTGCTGCACATTTTGAACATGTGGATGGTATTCTGGTTCCGGGTGGCTTTGGGGAGAGGGGTGCAGAAGGCAAGATTGCTGCTGCACGCTTTGCCCGGGAGCATAAAATTCCTTATTTTGGTATATGTTTTGGAATGCAGATGGCTTGCGTTGAAGCAGCCCGCAATATGGCTGGAATAAAAGGTGCCAATTCCACAGAATTTGGCGGGTGTGATCATCCTATTGTTGGTCTTATGACCGAATGGCAACAGGGCGGAGCGGTGCAAACCCGCACAGAAGATGCTGATAAAGGCGGTACAATGCGCCTTGGTGCCTATAAGGCAAAGTTAGTGGCTGGCAGCAAGGTCTGTGAAATTTACGGTAGTGAAGCCATATCCGAACGTCACCGTCACCGTTATGAAGTAAATATCAACTATCGCAAGCAACTGGAAGAGGCGGGATTGACATTCTCTGGTTTGTCTCCTGACGGTGAACTTCCTGAAATCGTAGAAATACAGGATCATCCGTGGTATATTGGTGTGCAATTCCATCCGGAATTAAAATCAAAACCTTTTGAACCACACCCTCTGTTTGCATCTTTTATTGAGGCTGCGGTAAACCAATCGCGGTTGGTTTAACCTTTAAATACCTTCGAGAAAAATTATGACTGCAATTATAGACATTACTGGCCGCGAAATCCTTGACAGTCGCGGCAATCCCACAGTTGAAGTTGACGTAACACTTGAAACGGGTGCTTTTGGCCGCGCGGCCGTGCCCTCCGGCGCATCGACCGGCGCCCATGAAGCCGTAGAGCTTCGTGATGGTGGCAAGCGTTATATGGGGAAAGGTGTCCTTAAGGCGGTTGATGCGGTTAATGGTGAAATTTATGATGCCTTGACCGGACTTGATGCGGAAGACCAGATTATTCTGGATAATGTCATGCGTGACCTTGATGGCACAGAGAATAAATCCCGTTTGGGCGCCAATGCAATTTTAGGCGTCAGCCTTGCGGTTGCCAAGGCGGCGGCTGATGAGGCCGCATTGCCGCTTTATAATTATCTTGGTGGTCCATCTGCCCGGATGCTGCCGGTTCCTATGATGAATATCATTAATGGGGGCGAACATGCTGATAACCCTATTGATATTCAGGAATTCATGATCATGCCAGTTTCCGCAGGCAATATCCGTGATGCCGTTCGCATGGGGGCAGAAATTTTTCACACCCTGAAAAAGAAATTATCCGATGCCGGCCATAATACTAATGTCGGTGATGAAGGTGGTTTTGCCCCAAACCTGAACGGTACAATTGATGCGCTGGATTTCATTATGATGTCCGTAGAAGCTGCGGGATATAAGCCGGGCGAAGATATTATGCTGGCCCTTGATGCCGCCTCCTCGGAATTTTATAAAGACGGTAAATACGTTCTTGCGGGTGAGGGAAAAACACTGGATAGCGATGAAATGACGGCTTATTACGCCGATCTTTGCGCCCGTTACCCCATTCTGTCAATAGAAGACGGTATGGACGAAGATGACTGGGCAGGCTGGAAAACGCTCACTGACCAAGTCGGTGACAAGGTTCAGCTTGTGGGTGATGATCTGTTTGTTACTAATCCTGTACGTCTTGCTGACGGCATTAATCAAGATGTTGCCAATTCCATCCTTATCAAGGTTAACCAGATTGGAACATTAAGCGAAACATTTGATGCAGTAAATATGGCTCATCGTGCTAGCTATACATCCGTTATGTCTCATCGTTCTGGGGAAACAGAGGATTCAACCATTGCTGACCTTGCGGTTGCCACCAACTGTGGTCAAATCAAAACCGGATCATTAGCACGCTCAGATAGATTGGCAAAATATAACCAGCTGATCCGTATTGAGGAAGCTTTGGGTGATGCGGCGCAATATGCAGGTACTAGTATTCTTCGTGCTTGATTGATGCTAGAGTCTTGACTTTAAAAGAAAAAATAAAAAAATGCTTGACCTGGCGAATCAGTTGTGATTCTCTGGGGGTATGACATATGTATTAGACATAAAAAATAGATTTAAAAAAATGATTGTCCCCATAGGCTGTTCATTGCTTATTGTTTATTTTTTCATTTATGGCATGCGCAGTATGCAAGCAAAGGCCAATCTGAATGTGGAAATATCCGTTTTAGAACAGGAATATAACCTTGTCCATGAACGTAGGATGGGCATCGAAAGTCACGTGCAGCTTCTGCAACCAGATCATGTTAATCCAGACTTTCTGGATGAAAAATCCCGTGAAATGCTCGGTCTAATGCATAAAGATGAAATTGTCATTTTGCATAAAAACTAAATTTTCCCCCAACATTCAAAAACTTTAAATAATCAGTTAATTATTTTCATGATTGATTTTCAATGGGTTAAATATTACTATTAACTTTAATCTGGTTAATTTAAAATTAAGCTTGTATTTCAATGGCTTTTAATCATTATTTAGCTAAATTTCTTTAATCTTCTAAATGTATTTTGATGATAGATGGTATTTAATTTAGCAGGATGGGCTGATAAATATGGCTAAAAAAACAACCAGTAAAAAAGTAACCAAAAGTGGCAAACCCGCTGCTCGTAGAAAACCCCTTAAAGCACAAGTACTCACAGCAACGCCGGATGAGCTAACAGATTTTTATCGTCAAATGCTTCTCATGCGCCGTTTCGAGGAAAAAGCCGGTCAAATGTATGGCATGGGTTTGATTGGTGGGTTTTGCCATTTATATATTGGGCAAGAGGCCGTCGTTACCGGAATTCAGTCAGCTCTGAAAGATGGGGACACAATCCTGACCAGCTATCGGGATCATGCTCACATGTTGGCCTGTAAGATTGACCCAAATATTATCATGGCGGAACTTACCGGGCGCGCTAGCGGTATTTCCAAAGGTAAGGGTGGCTCCATGCATATGTTCAGTGTTGAACATGGATTTTACGGTGGACATGGTATTGTTGCGGCTCAAGTACCTATCGGAGCCGGGCTTGGATTTGCTCATAAATACAAAGGGACCGATAATGTCTCTGTGGTATATTTTGGTGACGGGGCGTCCAATCAGGGACAGGTATATGAAAGCTTTAACATGGCAGAGCTGTGGGGACTGCCAGTTATTTTTGTCATAGAGAATAATCAATATGCCATGGGAACAGCCATTAAAAGATCTTCTTCGGAGGTCGAGCTTCACCGTCGCGGGGAAAGTTTCCGCATTTTTGGCGAAGCAGTAGATGGTATGGATGTCCTTGCGGTGAAAGAGGCCGCGCTCCGTGCTGTAAAATGGTGCCGCGAAGGCAATGGCCCCATATTGCTGGAAATGAATACCTATCGTTATCGGGGTCACTCTATGTCTGATCCGGCCAAATACCGTTCCAAGGAAGAAGTGCAGAAAATGCGCGCCGAACATGATCCCATTGATCAGGTTAAACAACGGCTGCTGGACGGAAAGATTATGGATGAGGCAGGCATGAAATCCATAGATAAGGAATTAAAGACCATTGTAGCCGAAGCCGCAAAATTCGCACAGGAAAGCCCAGAACCGGATGCTTCCGAACTTTACACCGATATTTTAGTCGCAGAATAAGGAATATAGAAAATGACCATAGAAATTCTGCTACCGGCCATGTCACCTACCATGACCGAAGGAACTTTAGCCAAATGGACTGTTGCTGAAGGTGATAAAGTCACTGCGGGTGATATTTTAGCTGAAATTGAAACTGATAAAGCTACCATGGAGCTTGAAACCGATGAAGAAGGCGTGATTGGCAAGATCATAGTCCCCGACGGCAGCGAAGGCATTGCGGTTGGTACTGTTATCGGCGTGATACTGGAAGATGGTGAAGATTCTGCAAATATCGGTGAGGTTAGTGCACCAGTTGCGGCCATTTCCGATGTCGTTGTCGAAGAAGTTGCCGTTGTAACGCCAGAAGCACAAGTTGTTATCGAATCCGACCTGCCAGAAGGTACGACTTTTACCTCAACCACAGTGCGTGAAGCACTTCGCGATGCCATGGCAGAGGAAATGCGCCTTGATGATGCCGTGTTCATCATGGGGGAAGAAGTAGCGGAATATCAGGGAGCCTATAAAGTCACACAAGGTCTGCACGATGAATTTGGTGACAGACGGGTTATTGATACCCCGATTACCGAACATGGTTTTGCCGGACTTGGCGTCGGGGCTGCTATGGCGGGCTTGAAACCTGTGGTCGAGTTCATGACCTTTAACTTTGCCATGCAGGCTATAGACCATATTATCAACTCTGCGGCCAAGACCAATTACATGTCCGGCGGACAGATCAGATGTCCCATGGTATTTCGCGGGCCAAACGGTGCCGCAAGCCGTGTCGGTGCGCAGCATAGTCAGAACTATGCTTCATGGTATGCTCATGTACCGGGATTGATTGTGGTTTCCCCCTATTCTGCGGCTGATGCCAAGGGATTATTGAAATCGGCCATTAAAAACCCAAATCCGGTGATTTTTCTGGAAAATGAAATGATTTACGGCCAGAGTTTTGATGTGCCGGATATTGAAGATTACACCGTACCACTGGGCAAAGCCAAAGTTGTACGTACTGGGGCTGATGTGACATTGGTGTCCTATTCCATCGGGGTGAAATTTGCTCTTGAAGCGGCTGAAAAACTGGCAGAAGAGGGTATTGAAGCAGAGGTCATTGATCTTCGCACCCTGCGCCCGCTTGATATGGAAACCGTGATCAAATCGGTACAGAAAACTAATCGGGTCGTTTGTGTCGAAGAGGGTTGGGTGAGCTGTTCCATCAGTTCGGAAATATCAGCGCGCCTTATGGAAGATGCCTTTGATTATCTCGATGCGCCAGTGCTTCGGGTAACCAATGCAGATGTGCCCATGCCTTATGCTGCAAATCTTGAAAAACTTGCTGTAGTGACAGATGACAGTATTGTTGAGGCCGCGAAAAAAGTTTGTTACAAACAGGGAGACAACTAATGGCGATAGAAATTTTTATGCCCGCCCTGTCACCGACAATGGAATCAGGAACTTTGGCAAATTGGTTGGTCAAGGAGGGTGACACCGTGGAAAGCGGTACAATCCTTGCCGAAATCGAAACCGATAAAGCCACCATGGAATATGAAAGCATTGATGATGGCGTGGTCGGAAAAATCATAGTTGCCGATGGTACAGAAAATGTTGCCGTTGGAACATTGATTGCGCTACTGCTTGAAGAGGGGGAAGATGCCTCGGCAATGGATGATATTTCAAGTGGCGGAATGGCTTCAGTAGAGATTAATACAGAAGCCTCACCTGCTGCGGCACCCGCACCGGTGGCTCCCGCGCATGTTGCTCCCACGACTATTTCTCCAACGGGTGACCGGGTTTTCTCATCGCCTCTGGCCCGTCGCATAGCGGCTCAGAAGGATATTAATATTGCCGACGTTTCGGGTACTGGCCCGCGCGGACGAGTGATCAAGCGGGATGTGGAAAGCTATACACCTCGCGAAGTGATCAGAACAGCTACGTTTCAGCTACATAGTGATGCACCGTTTGAGGAAATCAAGCTCAGCAATATGCGTAAAACCATTGCCAAACGCCTGACAGAATCAAAACAAACCGTACCGCACTTCTATCTTGGGGTGGATATAGAGCTTGATAATCTACTTGCCGCCCGTAAAGAGCTGAACGGCATGTCGGATGACTATAAAATCTCGGTCAATGATTTCATCATTCGCGCCTGTGCTTTGGCGTTGAAGAAAGTTCCTGCCGCCAACGTGCAATTCGGCGGTGATGTGATGCGTCATTATAGCCGGTCGGATGTTTCCGTTGCGGTTGCTATCCCCGGAGGCCTGGTAACCCCAGTGATACGCGGTGCAGAACAAAAGGGACTGCGACAGATATCCGATGAAACCAAGGAATTGGCGAAAAAGGCCCGTGACGGAAAACTTATGCCGGAAGATTATGCGGGTGGAACATTCTCCATATCCAATCTTGGCATGATGGGCATCAAACAATTCCAAGCCGTAATCAACCCGCCCCAAGCCGCAATTCTTGCGGTAGGCAGCGGTGAGCAACGCGTTGTCATCAACAACGGTGAAATGAAACCGGCAACAGTTATGTCCGTTAATCTGGCCTGTGATCATCGTGCCATTGACGGGGCCGTGGGCGCTGAATTCCTTGGTGCCATAAAAACTTACCTAGAACATCCATCAACCATGCTGCTGTGAGGATTGAAATATGACTGTACAGAAATTTGATATTGTCGTCCTTGGGGGCGGACCGGGTGGTTATGTAGCGGCGATCCGTGCCGCACAGTTGGGTTATAAAACCGCTGTGATTGAGCGTGAAAATCTGGGTGGTATCTGCCTTAACTGGGGCTGTATCCCCACTAAGGCCCTGTTGCGCTCCGCAGAAGTCTTCCACAATATGAAACATGCGGCGGATTATGGTCTTTTGGCCAAAGACCTTGGCTTTGAACTTGATAAGGTCGTCAAACGCAGTCGCGGTATTGCCGCCCAGCTTAGCGGTGGCGTTGCTCACCTTATGAAAAAAAACAAGATCACTGTCATCGAAGGCGAAGGCAAACTTGTGAAACCCGGTTTATTGAGTGTTTCCAAAGATGGCAAGAAGATTGCCGATGTTGAAGCCACCGACATTATCCTCGCCACGGGCGCACGGGCGCGTGAATTGCCACATTTGAAGGCCGATGGTGATAAGATATGGACATATCGGCATGCCCTTGTCCCCAACGTCATGCCGAAAAAACTGCTTGTGATTGGCTCCGGTGCCATCGGCATTGAATTCGCGAGCTTTTATAACGAGCTAGGCGCCGACGTAACCGTGGTTGAGATGATGGATCACGTGTTGCCTGTGGAAGACGAAGAAATTTCCGCCTTTGCCCTGAAATCATTTAAGGCCCAAGGGCTGAAAATCATTACCTCTGCCTCTGTTACTAAACTGGACAAGAAAAAAGATATTGTTGTCTGTACCGTGGAAGACAATAAAGGCAAGGCCCAAACTATTGAAGTGGACCGGGTCATTCTTGCCGTTGGAATCACGGGTAACGTGGAAAATATAGGGCTGGAAGAAAATGGCATAAAAGTTGACCGCGGTCATATCATCGCTGACGAATGGGGCCATACGGGTGTAAAGGGCGTTCATGCCATTGGTGACCTGACCGGCCCGCCGTGGCTCGCCCATAAGGCCAGCCATGAGGGCGTGATCGTGATCGAGAAAATCGCCCGCGACAAGGGCCATAAAGAAATCAAGGACTTGCACCCCATCGATAAGGGTAATATTCCAGGATGTACATACTGCCGACCGCAAGTTGCCAGTGTCGGCATGACCGAAAAAACCGCCAAGGATAAGGGACATAAAGTGCGCGTTGGACGCTTCCCCTTTATGGCAAATGGCAAGGCAATTGCCCTTGGTGAAGCAGAAGGACTTGTAAAGACTGTATTTGATGCTAAAACGGGTGAGTTGCTGGGTGCCCATATGGTGGGGGCCGAAGTAACGGAAATGATACAGGGCTATACCGTTGCCCGCACGCTGGAAACGACAGAGGCAGAATTGATGCATACGGTTTTCCCCCATCCGACGCTGTCCGAAATGATGCATGAGAGCGTATTGGATGCTTACGGCAAGGCTTTACATTTTTAGATGAGCAAATATAAACGTAAACCGGACTGGATCAGGGTAAAAGCGCCCGTATCCAAAGGCTATCAGGAAACTTATCAGATGATGCGTGACCTGAGCCTCAACACGGTGTGTGAGGAGGCTGCCTGTCCCAATATTGGTGAATGTTGGCAGAAAAAACACGCTACCGTCATGATCTTGGGCGATACCTGTACGCGCGCCTGCCGATTTTGTAATATCAAAACCGGAAAAGGCAACTCCGTAGACCCGATGGAGCCGGATAATGTGGCTATCGCCGCAGGTAAAATGGGCTTAAACCATATTGTGATCACAAGCGTTGACCGTGATGATCTGGAAGACGGCGGCGCGGATCAGTTTGTTCAGGTGATCGAACGCCTGCGCGAACATGCACCCAACACGACCATAGAAATCCTCACCCCCGATTTCCGCAATAAACCGGGTGCCTTGGAAAAAGTCGTTGCCGCAAAACCGGATGTGTTTAATCATAATCTGGAAACGGTCCCGCGCCTGTATAACCATATCCGTCCCGGTGCGCGCTATTTCCATTCCCTGCGCCTGCTGGACCGGGTGAAACAGATTGACCCGACCATCTTCACCAAGTCGGGTATTATGGTGGGGTTGGGCGAAAGCACGGATGAGGTGATGCAGATCATGGATGACATGCGCTCCGCCGATATAGATTTCATCACTATTGGACAATATCTGCAACCCACCCGTAAACATGTGGAAGTGGCAGATTTCATCACACCGGAACAGTTCGACAAATATGCCGCCCGCGCCAAATCAAAAGGCTTTTTGCATGTAGCCTCATCGCCATTGACGCGGTCATCATTCCATGCGGGGGATGATTTTGATCAGTTAAAAGCCGCCCGTGCCGAAAAACTGGCAAAACAGAGTGCAAAAATGGATGCGCCCATAGACATTGCGGAAATGGCACGCTTAAACCCTCTTAATGAGGAATAAATGCCAAAATTTACCGAAGTAAGAGATTTTCCCTATAGCAAAGACCAGATGTATAGAATGGTTGCCGATGTGGATGCCTATGCCGATTTCCTACCGTGGTGTCAGGGGGTTAGAACCTATAAACATACAGACGACAGTCTGCACGCCGACTTGATTATCGGCTTCAAAATGTTCCGTGAGCGGTTTACTTCTCATGTAACCTTCACAGACGACCGGATCGAGGTAGAATATATCAAAGGCCCTCTAAAATACCTCCACAACCACTGGCAGTTCACCGAAAAGGACGACGGCGGCTGCCATGTAGATTTTCTGGTGGATTTTGAGTTCAGGAACAAAATCTTCGAAAAAATGATTGGTGGATTCTTTACTGAGGCGGTCAGCCACATGATCGGCGCGTTTGAGAAGCGGGCGGATGAGTTGTATGGAAAATAAATTTTTTCACTATAACTGACACTTAAATTATTATTCTTACCCTCTAAAACCCATGTTATTCCCGTACAGGCGGTAATCTAGTTTCTTATATGAAAATGACATCGAAGATGGCTATTATTTTCTGGTCTGGATTCCTGCCTGTACGGGAATGACGGTGGGCAGCGGGGGGCGCCTAGGTTTTTTGATTACCTATATTTGTGTTCTATTTCTGAAAATAGTACTTCACCCTGAATTTAGTTCAGGTTCCATGCTTTATACATTTCGGAAGTGGCTAAATGGGTACTGAAACTAGTTCAGCATGACGGTTGGTGTTTGGAAGATTAAATCATTGTCCTTTGAAATAATTCCAACGCCGCAATAACAGTCGCTTCCCTGACCTTATCCCGTCCGACATCCCCAAACTGATGCATTTCATGCAGGATCACACCATCCCGACTGGCGCAAGCCATATGAACCAAACCCACGGGCTTTTCAGAATTGCCACCGCCGGGGCCGGCTATGCCCGTGACTGATACCGCGATGTTTGCCGATGAATGTGCTAAGGCACCTTCTGCCATAGCTATGGCGGTCACACGCGTTACCGCGCCGCCGATACGCAGGGTTTCGGCGGTGACGCCCAAAACCTCCATTTTAGCACGGTTGGTATAGGTGATGAAGCCACGGTCGACTACGTCGGATGATCCGGCGATCTCAGTCAAGGCACCCATAATCAGGCCCCCTGTGCAGGATTCGGCGGTGGCCAGATGCAGCCCCTTGTCCCGTGCCATTTGTAGGGTTTCCGTGGCGAGCTTAATGATTTTATCAGAGAACATAACTATAAAATCCAATCAAAATTATGGCGGCAAAAAATCCGGCGATGACATCATCCATCATAACACCGTAAGCATCATGACGTTGATCAAATATTTTTATGGGCCAGGGTTTATAGATGTCAAAAACCCGGAAAGCCGCTAAAGCCAGCACAAAGGGACCAATGGATAGAGGGATAGTTGACGTCATGGCGGCAATGGGCAGGCAGGCGATCCATTGTCCGGCCACTTCATCAATGACAATCTCACCGGGGTCGGTCTTGCCCGTCTCAGTCATATAGACTTTGGAAGCCCAGAGTCCCACAAAAAAAATGGCGATAATGGCAATACATAATCCCAAGGGGCCGAAGCGTTCAATGATGATCCATGCAAAGGGCAGGGCTGCCAGTGACCCCATCGTGCCCGGTGCTTTGGGGGTAAGGCCGGAATAGAACCATGTGGCAAGCAGTAAGGCCGGATGCAGGGGGGATTTTGACCATTTTTCAACAAACATTGTTATTCTTTCACTCTGGTAGCCGGATGGTAACTATGGCCTGAGCCGCAATACCTTCGCCCCGTCCGGTAAAGCCCAGCGTTTCCGTTGTGGTCGCTTTGATGCTGACGCGGGAGGTTTCAATATTCAGGATTTCGGCGATATTATCACGGATAGCTTCCCTGTGCGGAGTTATTTTGGGGACTTCACAAATGATGGTAAGGTCAATATTCGAAATAATGGCTTCTTTGTTTTTCAATATCTTAGCCGTATATTTTAAGAATATATCTGAGCTTGCGTTCTTCCATTTGTCATCACTGGGCGGGAAATGAGTGCCGATGTCACCGTCACCTATGGCACCAAGCAAAGCATCGGTCAGGGCATGCAGGGCCACATCGGCGTCCGAATGACCTTTTAGCTTTTTGTCATGGGGTATGGCGATGCCGCCTAAAATGACCTGATTGCCATTTTCAAAAGCATGGACATCAAACCCTTGTCCCGTACGAATATCGGTTAGATTTTCCTTAATCATATATTGTGCCTTTTTCAGGTCTTCTGCTGTTGTAATTTTAAAATTCCGTTCATCGCCCGCCGTGCTTAATACCTGTATGCCACAGGCTTCGGCGATAGCACTGTCGTCGGTCAGGTCTTTGTCTTCCAGCCTTTTGTGGGCCATAAAGATCAGCTTATATCGAAAAGCCTGCGGCGTTTGGGCGCGGGCGAGGGTGCTTCGGTCAACGGTTTTATTTATCTTGCCTTCTGTGACCTGTTTCATCGTATCAACCACGGGTAGGGTCGGGATGACCGCACCATATTTCGCGCATTTCACAATGATATTTTCAATTTGAGCCGTTGAAATGAATGGCCGTGCAGCATCATGAATAAGTACAAGGTCAGGCTCATGTACGCCAAGACTTTGTAGTCCCATCATGACCGATTGTTGACGTGACCCACCTCCGTTTACGGGCGGAAGAATATCGAGGCCTTCTACGGCCTTATGATAAAGTTCGTGATCGTCCGCATGGATGACGGTCCGTATAATATCAACGTAAGATACGTTTAAAAACGCGCTGATGGAATGATGCAAAATACTTGTGTTGCCGAGCGGCATATATTGCTTTGGCAGTTCCGCACCAACTCTATGTCCTTTTCCTGCGGCAACTATTAAGACGGCGACTTTCATTCCATATATTCCATTTGTCTGTCGATATCGAAAGTTATCATTTCATTGTGGGAAAGTCTGTATTTTTCTTATGGCAATTGTTCTTTGACCTTCAGGGGCTTTTCTTGTATGGTGCGGCCAGATTTTGATTAATTATTGATCATTTTAATAAGTTGCTTAAATTTTAGACATTATGATGCAAAATATGAAAATAAATATTGGGCCGATTGAACTCGAAGCCCCTGTACTGCTTAGCCCTATGGCGGGTGTTACAGACTTGCCGTTCAGGCGATTGGTTAAACGCTTTGGAGCGGGACTTGTCACGTCGGAAATGATAGCCAGTCAGGCCATGATCCGTGACCATAAACGCACCCATAAAATGGCCTATGCCGAGAGTGATGAATATCTGATATCGGTGCAATTAGCAGGTTGCGACCCTGAGATGATGGCACTTGCCGCGAAAATGAATGAAGACAAGGGCGCGCGGATTATTGATATCAATATGGGTTGTCCGGCCAAGAAAATTGTCAATGGTTACGCGGGGTCCGCACTGATGCAGGATTTGGCGGAGGCCCGGAAGATATTGGTGGCGGTTGTGGGTGCGGTAGAGGTTCCTGTGACCCTGAAAATGCGTACCGGATGGGATATCACCAACCGCAATGCTCCCGAACTTGCCATAATTGCAGAGGATGTGGGCATCAAGATGGTCACAGTTCATGGTCGTACCCGTAACCAGATGTATAAGGGCAGTGCGGACTGGAGCTTTATCGGGGAAGTTAAGGATGCCGTTTCTATCCCTGTGATTGCCAATGGTGATATTGTTACCTGCGAAGATGCCCGTGAAGCCTTGCGTCAATCCGGTGCGGATGGTGTAATGATCGGGCGCGGGGTTTATGGCAAGCCGTGGTTCCTGTCACAGGTCATCCATTACCTGAAAACCGGTGAGAAGCGAGCGGACCCAACCTTGGCAGAATTGAAGGATATCGTGTTGGATCACTATCAGGCCATGATAGACCATTACGGTGAAGATGCAGGTAAGAAAATTGCCCGTAAACACATCTCCTGGTATACTAAAGGCCTGCGGGACAGTGCTTTTTTCCGGCAGCAGGTAAATCGCATGACTGATGCGCGGCAGGTGCAGGAAATGATCAATGACTTTTTTGATCCTTTGATTGAGGAGTTGGCGGCTTGACTTCACAGGCGGCTATAAGTCAAGATTTGATACTCAACAGTCTGCCCGATAGCATTGTTGTCGTGGACGATAAAAATCATGTAACCTATGTCAATAATGCTGCGGAACAATTGTTCTTTTCCGGGGCGAAATTGCTACTCAGGCGTAAGCTGGAGGATGTTGTTTCTTTCGATAGTCCACTGGTATCAATTGTCAATCAATCCCGGCAGAATAAAACCATTACATCTGAATATGATATTTTGCTGAGCAGTCCAAAGTATAGTGGCAAGCGCGTTGATATTCATGTGTCTCCCCTCATCGAAGGTGATGGCGACATGGTTATTCAATTACAGGAACGCAGCATTGCCCAGAAAATCAGCCAACAATTAAAACACCGTGGGGCGGCGCGCTCCGTCGCAGGGATGGCTTCAGTTCTGGCACATGAGATCAAGAACCCCCTGTCGGGCATTCGCGGTTCGGCACAACTTCTTGAGCATGAAATCAGCGAAAGTGATCGTGACCTGACCCGCCTTATTTGTGAGGAAACTGATCGTATATGTGCTTTGGTTGACCGTATGGAGGTCTTTTCCAATAACAAGCCAATTACAGCGGAGGATATCAATATCCATTCTGTATTGGAACATGTGCGGAAGCTTGCCCAAAACGGATTTGGTCAGCATATCACATTTAAGGAAATATATGACCCGTCTATCCCATCCGCACGGGGTGACAAAGGGTTGCTAATTCAGGTTTTTTTGAACCTGATCAAAAATGCTGTGGAGGCTTTACCCCATAATGGTGGTGAAGTGACCTTAACAACGGCATACCGTCATGGTGTGCGGGTTGCGGTTGCAGGGTCAAAGGAACGAATGCATCTGCCACTGGAAATCTGTGTGATTGATAATGGCCGTGGCATAGCTGATGATTTTAAACCCTATTTATTTGACCCTTTTGTCACCACAAAATCAATGGGAACGGGGCTTGGGCTGGCACTTGTGGCAAAGATTGTCGGGGACCACGGTGGTATAATTGAATGTGATACGACAAAGACAAATACGACTTTCAGAGTATTATTACCGAGTATTGAAGGGCAGGGATTATGACAGAAAAAACACTGCTCATCGCAGATGACGATAAAGCCATTCGTATGGTACTATCCAAAGCATTTGAAAGAGATGGCTATCAGGTTAGATTGACGGGAAATGCGGCGACCCTATGGCGTTGGGTATCCATTGGGGAGGGCGACCTTGTGATCACTGATGTGGTCATGCCCGATGAAAACGGACTTGATTTGTTGCCAAAAATTAAGAAAGTTCGACCCGAGCTTCCTGTGATTGTCATGTCGGCCCAGAATACTCTGATGACGGCGGTTAAGGCCACGGAACGGGGGGCTTATGAATATCTACCGAAGCCCTTTGACTTGAACGAGCTGAAATCTGTTGTCACTAAAGCCCTGACGGTTAAATCAGGCAATGCAAAAATGGTGGAAGTGGTGGATGAAAATGAAGAGTTGCCACTGATCGGACGCTCTTCGGCCATGCAGAATGTGTATCGGGTTATGGCACGACTGATGACCTCGGACCTGACCGTCACTATCACCGGTGAATCTGGCACCGGTAAGGAGCTTGTAGCCAGAGCCTTACATGATTTTGGGAAACGCAAGAACAGTCCCTTTGTGGCCCTGAATATGGCGGCGATTCCCCGCGAACTGATTGAAAGTGAATTATTCGGTCATGAAAAAGGTGCTTTCACGGGTGCAGAAAGCCGTAGTTCTGGACGGTTTGAGCAGGCCCAGGGCGGCACATTATTTCTGGATGAAATTGGCGATATGCCGCTGGAGGCGCAAACCCGGCTGCTCAGAGTATTGCAGGAAGGTGAATATTCTACTGTTGGCGGAAAAAAGCCCATCAAGACAGATGTCAGAATTATATGTGCCACTCATCGTGATTTGAAGTCATTGATTAATCAGGGATTATTTAGGGAAGACCTTTATTATCGCCTGAATGTTGTGCCATTGAGAATACCACCGCTCAGGGAACGGATCGATGATATTCATGATCTTATGCGTCAGTTTTTAAACACATATGCTCATGAAAATGATCAAATTCCAAAACTCATAGAAGCGGATGCACTGGATTATCTTAAACAATATGATTGGCCGGGAAATGTCAGGGAACTGGAAAACTTATGTCAGAGAATAGCCGCCCTTTATATGGAAGATACGATCACCCTTGATATTGCCCGTTCGGAAATGATCCCGCTTGCCATTGGAGATCAGGTCAGGGGAAATGACGTTGCTGCTAATGAGACGCTGCAGGAATCTATCAATCGTCATTTAAAGAAATATTTTGATGCCCATCTGCCTCATGATTTGCCCCCTCCGGGGTTATATTCCCGTCTGCTAAGGGAATTTGAAAAGCCCCTGATTGAAAATACGTTGTCGGCGACACGGGGTAATCAGATTAAGGCTGCTGAATTATTAGGGGTAAACCGCAATACCCTGCGTAAAAAAATTAAGGATCTGGATATCGACATTCATAAACGATAAAGCACATAAGCCTGTTGCATAATTGCAACAATATGATATTCTGGAGCTTCGGTGTTTATTTTTTGAGTGTTGCTATTTTATGGACAAGAGAAAATCAAAGCCATTTCGCAAAATTCAGGCTTGGGCAAGAAGAACTAATCTTGCCAAGAAGTCTGCTTATGGTATGGCAATTGCTGCTGTTATCTCAGTATTTGCCACTTTCGCCACTTTTTCAAATGTGGGGCCTTTTCTGCCGACGTCAACCACGCTTTTTGTTTTACTGACTATAAACCTGACAATATTACTTGTTTTGGGGGCTTTGGTCGCCCAGCAGATTGTGCAATTGCGGGCCACACAAAGGGCCAGTGCCGGCAGTTCGCGCCTGCATAGGCGTATTGTTACCCTATTCAGTATAGTGGCTATTACGCCGACGATTATCGTTGCCATAGTTTCCGGCTTGTTTTTTGAATTTGGCATGCAAAGCTGGTTCAGTGACAAGGTTCGCTCTGCCCTTGATAATTCTCAAGCAGTGGCCGAGGCCTATATTGAAGAACATAAGAAAGCCATTCAGGCCGATGTCCTCGGCGTTGCCAGAGACTTGAATGCGCAGTCATTTGTTTTATCGCAAAATCGCGTACTTCTTGAGCAGGCCTTATCCGTACAGGCCCAATTTCTGACTCTTTCAGAAGCTATTGTTTTTGATCGAAACGGGCAAGTAAAGGCAAGGGCCAAAACGACGTTGAGTCTGATTGGCGATTCATTTCCCCTTGCTGCACTGGATATGGCAGCAAAGGGTAATATTGTACCCATCGTTGGCGGTGATAATGATAACCGTGTCCGGGTGCTTGTTGCTCTGGATGGGTTTCTGGATCATTTCCTTTATATCAGCCGATTTGTTGATCCCAAGGCATTGGCTTTGGTTAAAAAAACAACGGATGCGCGGTCGGATTATATGGCGGCATTGGGTGAGCAGTCGCGCTACAGGTTATGGTTTAACTTGACATATATTATTATCGCTTTTTTAATTCTTTTTGCCGCGATTTGGCTGGGTATTGGACTAGCCCGCAAGCTAATGGAGCCAATTACAAATTTGGTTGATGCTTCGGAAATGGTCGGTAAGGGGGATTTTACCGCCCGTGCTCCAATTCGAAAGGGCTATGATGATCTGGGTGGCCTGACCCGGGCCTTTAACAAAATGACCCGTCAACTGGATCAGCAGCAAAGGGATATTAAGCGTGCCAATATAACACTTGAGGAGCGGCACCGCTTTATGGCGGCTGTGCTATCGGGGGTATCTGCGGGTATTATGGGTCTGGACCCTTCTGGCAAGGTGACCCTGCCCAACAAATCAGCCGCGAATATGCTTGATCTCGAAATTGACGATATGCCGGGCGCAAAAATTCAGGATATTATGCCGGAAGTTGAGGAGCTTTTTAATAAGATCAGGTCAACAGAAAGTCCATCTGTGCAGGGTCAGATCGTTATTGATCGAGATGACATTATTCTCAATTTGATGGTCAGGATAACCGCAGAAACCAAAAAGGGTGAGATTCAGGGATTTGTTATTGCCTTTGATGATATTACAGAGCAAGTAGCAGCCCAAAGAAATGCGGCTTGGGCTGATATTGCCCGCCGCATCGCTCATGAGATTAAAAACCCGCTAACCCCAATTCAACTTGCTGCGGAACGGCTGAAACGGAAGTATTTGAAGGAAATCAAGAATGATCCTGCAATTTTCACTCAATGTACGGACACTATTGTCCGACAGGTTGGTGATCTAAGGCGTATGGTAGATGAATTTTCCTCATTTGCCCGAATGCCGACACCCATAGTTAAAGTTGAAAATCTGACTGAGATTACTAAGCAGGCCTATTTTCTACAGGAAGTGGCTAATAATAAAATCAGGTTTGCGCTGGACAGTGGCACAGAAGTTTTAAATGTTGAATGTGATGCTAGTCAGATCGGGCAGGCACTGACAAATGTTATGAAAAATGCAGCAGAATCTATTGCTGCAATGGCGAAGACAACAAAGAGCAATGGGGAGGAATATCAGGGTCGGATAACTGTATCTATTGTAGATAATGAGGGGGAGACAAGAGTTAGCATTTCGGATAATGGTGTGGGCTTGCCGGAACATCTGATAGATAAATTAATAGAACCCTATATTACGACACGTACCAAGGGTACCGGTCTTGGTCTGGCAATTGTGAAGAAAATAATGACCGATCATGGCGGGGATTTACTTCTGGAAAATAATTCTGATATCGGGGCAACGGTGACGTTAGTTTTTTATAAAAACGTACAATTTCAAAATAATATACCAGATAACAGTGTAAGGTTAGCTTATGGCTCTTGATATTTTAATTGTTGATGATGAAGCCGACATTCGTGACTTAATTTCCGGTATTCTGGATGATGAAGGCTATGAAACCCGCACGGCAAAAGACAGCGATACGGCTCTTGCGGAAATAGAATCCAGACGACCGTCGTTGATAATTCTTGATATCTGGCTACAGGGTAGCCGCCTTGACGGGCTTGAGCTTCTTGAGGTGATAAAAAAATTACATGTTGACCTTCCTGTTGTCATTATCAGCGGTCATGGCAATATCGAAACTGCGGTATCAGCGATTAAGCTTGGTGCCTATGATTTTATCAGCAAACCTTTTGAAACAGATAAGCTGCTTATTTTGGTGGAAAGAGCCACAGAAGTTGAAAAACTTCGCCGGGAGAATATGGAGCTTAAGGAGAAAATGGGTTTTGATGTAGGCCTGACCGGGTCATCATCTGCCATTAATCTGGTGCGTAATACTATTGACAAGGTGGCCCCAAGCGGTAGCAGGGTACTGATATCCGGACCACCCGGTTCAGGTAAGGAAGTTGTCGCTCGCCTTATCCACAAGCAGTCCAAACGGTCCAGAGGGGCTTTCGTTGTGATCAATGCTGCCAGCATCTCCTCAGAACGCATGGAAAATGAATTATTCGGTGTGGAGGAAGAAGGGGATATTAAAAAAACCGGGGTATTTGAGCAGGCACATGGGGGGACCCTTTTCATTGATGAAGTGGCTGATATGCCGCAGAATACACAAGCAAAAATTCTTCGCATTTTGACTGACCAGACGTTTGAGAGGGTTGGCGGCAATAAAAAGGTTCTGGTGAATGTGCGGGTGATCAGTGCCACCAGCCGCGACCTCAGACAGCAGATCAGCAATAACCTTTTCCGGGAAGACCTGTTTCACCGTTTAAGCGTGGTTCCGGTTCATGTGCCACCACTTATTCAACGGCGGGAGGATATTCCGGCCTTGGTTCATCAGATTATGAATCAGCTTTCTGTAGCTACAGGTATTTTACCCAAAAATATTGATACGGATGCCATGTCTGCCATGCAGGACCATGAATGGCCGGGTAATGTGCGCCAGCTTCGCAATGTTGTCGAGCGGTTATTGATCATGTCGGCAGAAAACGAAACAATCACACTTGATATGCTGCCCTCGGAAATAATTTCTGACACATCCGTGGTCAGGCCCAGCATGAATAATGATATAATGTCTTTGCCGCTCAGGGATGCTCGCGAAAAATTTGAACGGGAATATCTTAAGGTGCAGGTGAGCCGATTTAACGGAAATATCTCGCGAACAGCAGAATATGTCGGAATGGAGCGTTCTGCGCTTCATCGTAAACTTAAAAGTTTAGGCTTAACCGGAAATGAAAAAACGACCTAAAAGGGTGATGTAAAAAGATGAAAGTTATTATCTGTGGGGCCGGGCAGGTTGGTTTTAACATTGCCCGCCACTTGGCCAGCGAACAACATGATGTTACCGTCATTGACCGCTCGCCAGAACTGATCGCAAAGATACAGAGCTCACTGGATGTTCAGGCTTTGGTGGGATATGCCTCGCACCCGGACCTTCTTGAGAGAGCAGGGGCCAGAGATGCGGATATGATCATTGCCGTAACCCTGTTTGATGAAGTGAATATGGTTGCCTGTCAGGTTGCCCATTCCCTGTTTGGTGTACCGAAGAAAATTGCCCGTGTTCGAGCGCAAAGCTATCTTAAGTCCATGTGGCAAGATCTCTTCAGTCGAGACCATATGCCCATTGATGTGATTATTTCACCAGAAATAGAAGTGGCACAAGCCGTGATCAGGCGACTGGAAGTGCCCGGTGCTTTTGACATGGTGTCTTTTTGCGATGGCAGGGTTCGTGCTGTTGGTGTACGTTTACGGGAAGATTGTCCGGTGGTGGACACGCCCCTGCGTCAATTGACAGAATTATTTCCTGATTTGAATATCATTGTCACCAGTATCATTAGGGCCGGGAAACTAATTATCCCATCCAGTGATGATCAGCTTTTGGTTGGTGATAATATTTATTTTGTATCTGAGAGCAATCATGTGGAAAGAGCCCTCAGTGTTTTCGGTCGTGATGAAGTGGAAGCCCGGAGAATTGTCATTGTTGGCGGTGGAAATGTCGGGGCTTTTATCGCAGAAAAACTTATCGATAATGATTCAAAAGTTCAGGTTAAAATCATTGAATCTGATGCGGAAACTGCCAAAACAATTGCCAAGGATTTACCTAAGGCAATTGTTCTACAGGGTGATGCCCTAGATGTGGATATTCAAAAAGAGGCAAATGTAAAATCCGCAGAGACCATCATTTCCGTCACCAATGACGATAAAGTGAATATCTTGTCCTCCTTGCTGGCAAAGCAGGCCGGATGTCGGCGTGCTATTACCCTGATTAATAATCATACCTTTGGACCGATGACCTATTCTGTCGGGATTGATGCCTTTGTGGACCCAAGACAGACGACAGTATCAAGTATCCTGCAACATATGCGGCGCGGACGCATAAGATCACTGCAAAATCTGGCCGGTGGAGCCGCAGAAGTATTGGAAGCCGTGGCACTGGAAACTTCGCCCTTGGTGGGAAAACCGCTTAGGGAAGTCAGGTTACCTGCCGGAATTATTATTGGTTCTGTTGTTCGTGGGGAAGAGGTTATCGTTCCCAAGGGGGGGACCATTATTAAACCGGATGATATTGTGGTGATATTCACGCGCCTTGAAATGATTAAAAAAGTAGAAGAACTCTTTTCCGTCCGTCTGGAATATTTTTAGTGGTCGCCAGGATTGGCAATATTATTGGCTGTCTGTTGATGGCTTTGGGGCTTTGTGAGCTACTCCCCATTATTGTGGCTATCATTGCGGATGAAAAAAACCTGATCCTGCCCTTTTTTGTTAGTGCTCTCTTTACTGTATTTGTTGGCGGGGCCTTGTTCCTGTCTTTCCAGAACCCAAAGGACAGGGCGTCCCGGCATGAAATTATTATGCTGATGGCTGCCGTCTGGTTTGGGTTGTCATTTTTTGCGTCATTGCCTTTTATGATCACTGGATTTATGACCAAACTTGCAGATGCCTATTTTGAAGCCGCATCAGCATTGACAACCACTGGTTCCAGCCTTGTGATAAATTTGGATCTTGTGCCCACTACCATACTTTTTTGGCGATCATTATTACAATGGCTGGGGGGGATATTGGTATTTGTGATGGCCATTGCCATTTTGCCGCTTTCCTCTATTGGGGGTATGGAATTGTCGCGCAGTGTCTTACCGCATGGTGAGGGGGATGATTTGCTGGCCCGGATCAGATATGCTTTTACACCGCTTTTTGGGGTTTATGCCGGGATGACTCTTGTGTGCGTGATTTTGCTGTTTATATTTGGAATGAGTAGCTTTGATGCCTTGTTAATGGCTATGGCGACATTGTCTAGCGGTGGTTTCACCAGTCAGGGTGTGCCGGGGGCTAATTCTATGGGTGGCCTTACCGAATTAATCCTTATGCCTTTCATGATTTTTGCGGCCACTAACATGACGTTTCACTGGGCATTCCTGAAACGCGGCAGGGCAAATATATATCGTGAAGATCCGGAAATTTTTACATTTTTTTATATTTTACTTGTGGCCATATTAATCATATTTCTGGCCATTGTTATAACTGCGGATATGCAAGATGTCAGCATCTGGAAGAAGGCAGAAATAGCTGCATTTACGGCAGTTTCCAGCATTACAACCACCGGTTTTCTGCCGGATCAGGCGACCTCATTACCACTGGCGGTTACGGTTATTTGTATGGTCTTGCTTTTTATTGGTGGTACGACAGGTTCAACAGCAGGTGGATTTAAGATATTACGAATTAGCATTATCAAGAGGCATGCCGATAAAGAAGTTAGCCGCTTAACATATCCCAATGGAATTACCCCGGTTTCTTTTAGTGGTAATGTGGTTTCGCAGTCCATATTAATGTCAATATGGACATTGTTGTTCATTTTTATTTCTGCACTTGCCGTCATTACTATTCTTTTTGGTGCGTTAGGTTATGATCTTCAGTCCAGCTTTGGACTGAGCATTACCAGTATCTTTAGTGCTGGCGGACTTATTCCTTTAATCAGCCCGGATTTTGTCGGCTATCACAGCTTGTCATTTTCCGCTAAATGGCTAAGCTCTTTTGCGATGATTCTGGGGCGGTTAGAGATCATTGCCTTGCTGGTATTTTTAATGCCGTCTTTCTGGAAAAATTAAGTATTTGTAAAATAATACGATCTTATAGTTTGAAGAATTGTTGGCCTGTGATAGACTATTGCCACTAGTGATTTGTTCTTAAAAAAGCAATAATGAACCATAAATAGAAGAATGGATGTATACATGTCTGAAAAAAATCATAATCTACAAGACTCTTTCCTTAACCATATCCGTAAAAACAAAACACCGATCACTGTATTCCTTGTTAATGGCGTAAAACTACAGGGCATTATTACATGGTTTGATAACTTTTGTATTCTCCTGCGGAGAGATTCCAGTGTTCAACTGGTCTATAAACACGCTATTTCTACGATAATGCCGGGTGGCCCGATCACGTTGTTTGATGCTGCTGATGCGGAAAACCAGGACTAAAATCAAGTGTATTTATGACAAAGCGGACAGATTCTGATCACCTAAAGTTCCGTAAGAAAAAAATAAGTCTGGATTGGGGAAAGTCGCACAATGAGGGCGATGTTTCCCCATACCAAGTTGTTGGTGCCAATGTATTGGTTCTGCATCCTTTTCATAAATCAAGGCCGTCCGGAAAACTGAAGGCTACGTCTTCTCTTCGTACACCGGAAGCTCGGCTGGAAGAGGCTGTAAGCCTGTGTCTGGCCCTTGATCTGAATGTAATAGATTCAATCTTAATTCGTCTGACCAAGTTGACACCAGCCACTTATGTGGGGCAGGGCAAGTTGTTGGAGCTTGCGGATATCATAGCATTGGAAAAAATTGAACTTGTCATCTTTGACTGTGAACTGACACCAGGACAACAGCGAAATATTGAGCGGCTTCTTAAAATTAAGGTCATTGACCGCACGGGACTGATCCTTGAAATTTTCGGGGAACGGGCGCAGACGAAAGAAGGCGTGTTGCAGGTGGAGCTTGCCCATCTGACCTATCAAAAAAGTCGCCTCGTGCGTTCCTGGACACATCTGGAGCGGCAACGCGGCGGATTTGGCTTTCTGGGTGGGCCTGGTGAATCACAGATCGAATCTGACCGTCGGATGATTGGGGACCGCATTTCCCGTATTGGCAAGCAATTGGACGACGTCAGCAAAACCCGTTCGCTACATCGCTCTGGTCGCAAGAAAAGCCAGTACCCCGTAGTGGCGATGGTAGGATATACCAATGCCGGAAAATCAACATTATTCAATTATCTGACTGATGCTGATGTGATGGCAGTGGATTTATTATTCGCAACCCTTGACCCGACCATGCGGGAAATTGACCTAGCCAACGGGAAAAAAGCCATATTGTCAGATACAGTTGGTTTCATTTCGTCATTGCCGACACAGCTTGTGGCTGCTTTCAAGGCCACACTGGAAGAAGTGATAGAGGCTGACCTTATTCTCCATGTGCGGGATATATCACACCCTGATACGGAAGCCCAAAAAGAAGATGTTATGACTATCCTGTTATCTTTGGGATTGGAAGAAGGGCCAGACTGCCGGATTTATGAAGTATGGAGCAAGATTGACCAACTTGACGATGAACAGCGGCAAGCTTGTGAAAATCTCGCATCCTTCAAACATAATGTCAGCCTACTTTCTGCTGTTACCGGGGAAGGCTGTGATGAATTCCGGCTTGCCTTAAATGACATTTTGGCTAAAGGGGCCAAAATAGTAAAAATTGCTTACGGGCATGATCAAGGGGCTGCTATGGCTTGGTTGTATCAGCACAGCGAAGTTATTGACCGTGAAGATACAGAGAATGGAACCATCCTTGAAGCAAGGCTGGATGAAAAATTAATTGGACGTATTGAAAAAGATCCCTCATTGGTTGGCAGGATCGTCGGTTGACTAATATTGATAACATCAGTGAAATCGTCATTCATGTAGCAAAACAGGAAATTCTACCGCGCTTTAAAAATCTAAAACAGGGAGATATTAGCACAAAATCACCGGGAGATCTGGTCACGATTGCGGATATTGAGACGGAAAAAATATTATTACAGGAATTAAAAGGAATATATCCCAACGCGGTTATTGGCGGCGAGGAGGCAATTGCAAAAAATCCGAATTTGCTGCTGGCGGTCAGTGTGGCGGAGCATGCATTTTTAATTGATCCTGTTGATGGTACAAATAATTTCATTAAAGGGGATCAGAGGTTTGCCCTCATGCTAACAGAGCTACGAAAGGGTGAGGCTGTTGCTGCCTGGATATATTTGCCAGCCAATGATAAGATTGCGGTCGCAGAAAAGGGGGGCGGGTCTTATCTGGGGGGGAAGAAAATTATTATTAAGACCAGTGAATTTAAACCTAAAGATATGATCGGGGCCGCCCATATTAATCGCTTTCCAGAAGATTTTAAGGCTAATACCAGAGAAAATCTGAAGAAATTTAAACAAAACCTCCCCGCTTTTTGCGCCGGATATGATTATATTGCCCTGACAGAAGGGGAAAAAAATTTCTCCATTTATTACAGGACATTACCGTGGGATCATCTGCCGGGCAGCCTTATTTTTACCGAAGCCGGTGGCTATGTTCGTACCCTTTTCGGGGGCGAAAACTATACTATTCATGACAGGGAGAAAGGATTGTTGTCAGCGGGCGATAAAGACCATTGGTGTAATATAAGGGAAATAATTTTTCCAAGTCCCCTAAAATGATCACCATATTGTAACCGAATTCTGTTAGCATCAGGTGGAGACGATACGACGGATGCCTGTATCGCTTTTTTCCGAAAACCACCGGGCTGTCCCTGACGGAATTAATTTAGGTGAAAATTTGGAGGCGCGGACCGGAATCGAACCGGTATAGACGGATTTGCAATCCGCTGCGTAGCCATTCCGCCACCGCGCCCAAAAGCTGATTGAATGCTCCAAGTCTTTTACCTAAATCGTTTGGGAAGTCAATGTATTATTTGATCGCATTGATTGCTTTTTGCTTTCTTGAGTTAGACCTTTGCATCTTCTTTATAGAGAATGATTTACTTGTAAATCGATTTTATTTGCATGTTGTCTCAAAAAAACTTCATATAGTCTCAAAACAATAGCATTTCCTTTATTGAAAACGCTTATGTGACCCTTTATACAAGGGCGTTAAGAAAACCATATATATTTCAGGAGTTTCTCTATGTCAGATACTGCAAATGCACGTCAACATATGATTGATGGGCAACTACGCCCTAACGAGGTGAATAACGAAATTATTATCGGAGCTATCGCATCCGTTTGCCGGGAAAAATTTGTCCCTAAAAACCTAAGCGGTGTTGCTTATAACGATTGTGATATTCAGGTTGCTTCTGGTCGAAGTCTTATGAAACCTATGACTTTCGCCCGCCTTGTTGATGCAGCCAATGTAAAGGATACCGACCTTATTCTTGATGTTGGCTGTGCAACAGGATACTCAAGCGCAGTTTTGGGCCGGTTGGCAGAGGCCGTCGTAGCTTTAGAAGAAGATGTAAAGCTTGTGGAAACAGCCACAGATGTTCTTTCGGTTGAATCCTGTGATAATGTGGCTGTCGTTGCCGGATCACTTGTAGATGGATTAGCGGCACAGGGGCCATACGACCTAATTTTCATTAATGGTATGATTGATCAACTTCCTGAAGGTTTGGTAGATCAAATTGCAGATGGTGGCCGCTTGATTTGTGTTTTGAACGATAACGGTGTTGGTAAGGCAACTTACGTGACATGTGAAAATGGTGTTGTGGGAAAACGAGTATTGTTTGATGCAAATATTCCCTCTCTTGACGCTTTTACCAGAGAAGAAAAATTTGTCTTTTGATGTTCAATGTTGACAGTGTTAACAATAATGAGGTAGGTTCAAATTTCAGTTCATAATGAAAAAGAAACTCTTTATTAATTCCAAATGGTTATTAGTGGAACAATATTGAGAAAGTTAAATCTTTAGCCAGAAATAATAAATAGGGTTTAGGAAAATGAAAAAGGAATTATGTTCTACACTACTGCCTGTTTTGATGACTTTGGCATTACATCAGCCAGCACAGGCAGAATCATTAAAAGAAGCAATGGCGGCGGCTTATCTCAATAATCCTCAATTACAGGCACAAAGAGCATCGGTAAGAGCGCTTGATGAAACAATAAGTCAGGCGAAATCCGGCTATCGGCCATCAGTTGTTGGGTCCGGTAGATATGGTTATAGGCATTCTGAAACTTTTGCCACATTTGCTTCAAGCGGTGATACAAACCCTCGAAGCGTTGCACTCGAAGTAAGACAGCCGGTTTTCAGAAGCATGCAGACCGTAAACAGCACCAGTGAGGCTCGCAATCAGGTTAATGCTGCCCGTGAACAATTGCAGTCTGTAGAACAGCAGATTTTCCTGGATTCTGTTACGGCTTACATGGGGGTTCTTCGGGATTTAGCAGTATTGGAACTGACCATAAATAATGTTACCGTTTTGAAACGCCAACTTGAAGCCAGCGAAGACCGGTTCCGTGTTGGTGAGATCACACGGACGGATGTGGCACAATCAAAGGCACGTTTGTCCCGGGCTATTTCAGAAAAAATTCGATCTGAGGCAACATTAACGGCTAGCCGTGCTGCTTATAGAAAGACGGTTGGAAATTCACCAGCAGACCTTATGCAACCTGTCAGTTTACCACCTATGCCGGCTTCTGAAGAAGCGGCACTGGGAATTGCAAAAAAATATAACCCGAATCTTCTCTCCGCCCGCTATACTGAAAAAGCAGCACGCTATAATGTTAAAAGACAATATGGTGGATTGGGGCCAACAGTGGAAGTGGTTGCACGGTTAAGCAAGAGCTGGGAAAATTTTAGCACAACAGACAGCTCTACCACGCGTGAAATTCTTGCACAGATGACCATGCCCCTTTATCAGAGTGGTTCTGTGTCATCAAATATCCGACAATCCCGACAGATTGAAAATCAACGCCGTCTTGAAGCCGTCTCAGTGGAGCGGGAAGTCGTTGAGTTGGTGCGTAATGCTTGGGAAGGTTACCGTGAAGCTACAGCGCGCATTGCTTCTTCGGAAGATCAGGTAACGGCAAATGACATAGCCCTCGAAGGTGTTCGCCAAGAATCTGAAGTTGGATCAAGAACCACTCTGGATGTTTTGGACGCGGAACAGGAATTACTTGATTCACGGGTAAGTCTGGTCAGAGCACAGAGAGATCAGTCTGTTGCGGCCTATACACTTTTGTCATCGATTGGTAAGCTTACGGTTGAAGAGTTGCAGCTTAATGTGTCGCGCTATGACCCGAGCAGAAATACTGACAACGTGGAAAATAAATTTTTTGGCTGGGGTGTAGATGAATAATAATTGAATCTGGCCTATATTTTTAGCTATTTTAAAACGATCTTTGGATATTTTTGTTCCATAAGGTCGTTTTTTTTTATATATGGTATATAGTTATTGATAATAAACCAAAAAACACTAAAGGTGTAATATAACTAAATATGTTATATGTGTTGTGTTTTTTGGGGTTTATAAACAAGGGATGGGCGCTTACAGAAGCAAGGATCAGAATTAATGAGCGAAACGGAAGGCCAGGAAGAGCCAACGATGGAAGAAATTCTCGCATCGATTCGGAGAATTATTTCTGAAGATGATGTGGAAGAGGGTGAGGAAGTACAGGCCTCAACAGAACCCGAGCCAGAACCTGAGCCTGAGCCTGAGCCAGAAATGCAGTCTGAGCCTGAACCCGAACCTGAGCCGGAAGAGGAACAGGTACTAGAACTTACGGAAGTGGCTGAAGAAGAAGTATTTGAAGAACCAGAGCCTGAGCCCGAACCCGAACTGGAACCGGAATTTGAGCCTGAGCCAGAAATTGAGATGGATAGTGGCCTAGCCATTGACGATGTGGACCCAGCAAGTGGGGATGATGTACTTATGTCAGAAGAACAATCAAGTTTTACAATGGACCAGTTTGGAGTCTTGTCAGATTTGCTGACCACAGGCTATCAGGGTGCTGGCAATACGCTGGAAGACCTAGTCAGGGAAATGCTGAAGCCCATGCTGAAGGATTGGCTCGACAAGAATTTGCCACCGGTCGTTGAGCGGATGGTAGCCAAGGAAATTGCCCGGCTGGCCAGAACAAAGAAACCGTAAATTCACGACCTAACATAACATGCATTATGAAGGGCCTTGCAATAGGCTCTTCTTTTTTTTTAAACTATATTTTTTACATAACCTAAAAAGATTGCCTAATGTCTGAAAATCAAGAAACACCTGCAAAACTGGGAAAAACATTCGATTGTCATGAAGCTGAAACGCGGATATATGATAATTGGGAAGCCAAGGGCGCATTTAAAGCGGGCAGAGTGGATAGTGACCCCTTCACAATCGTCCTACCCCCACCCAATGTGACCGGAAGCCTTCATATCGGGCATGCCCTGAACCATACACTGCAGGATATTCTGATACGGTTTGAACGCATGCGCGGTAAGGATGTTCTGTGGCAACCCGGTATGGACCATGCTGGGATCGCAACACAGATGGTTGTGGAACGTCAACTGGACGAAGAAGGTATATCCCGTCATGACTTAGGCCGGGAAAAATTCATTGAGCGCGTTTGGGAATGGAAAGAGGAATCCGGCGGTATTATTTTTAATCAGATGCGCCGCCTTGGTCAATCCTGTGACTGGAGCCGCCAGCGTTTTACCATGGATGAGGGCTTCGCCAATGGGGTTCTGAAGGTTTTTGTCGAGCTGTATAAACAAGACCTGATTTATAAAGCTAAAAGACTTGTTAATTGGGACCCCAAGCTGAAAACCGCTATTTCCGATCTTGAAGTGGAACAAAAAGAAGTTAATGGTCATTACTGGCATTTTAAATACCCCATAGATGGTGAAGAAGGCCGCTTCCTCGCCGTTGCTACAACGCGTCCTGAAACCATGCTTGGTGATGTGGCGGTGGCCGTACACCCCGATGATGAACGTTATCAGAACCTTATCGGTAAAACCCTGACCCTGCCACTGGTTGGTCGTAAGCTGATTGTGGTCGCAGACGAACATGCAGACCCTGAAAAAGGCTCCGGTGCGGTAAAAATCACGCCGGCCCATGATTTTGACGATAATATGGTCGGCAAACGCCATGATCTGGAAGAAATCAACATCTTTGACGATCAGGCCCATACCAATGATAATGTGCCCGAGAAATATCAGGGACTGGACCGTTTTGTGGTCCGCAAGATGGTTATTGCAGATATGGATGCTCTGGGTCTGTTGGATAAGGTTGAAGATACCGTTCATATGGTGCCATACGGTGATCGGTCCGGCGTGGTGATTGAACCGTGGCTTACCGACCAGTGGTATGTTAATGCAGAAGTAATGGCTAAACCCGCTTTGGAAGCTGTGGAAAGTGGTGCCACCAAATTTGTCCCGAAAAACTGGGAAAAAACCTACTATGAATGGATGCGCAATATTGAACCATGGTGCATTTCCCGACAGCTATGGTGGGGACATCAAATTCCAGCGTGGTACGGGCCGGATGATGAAATATTTGTTTGCATGACGGAAGAAGATGCAGCCGCCGCAGCCTTGACTCATTATGGTGAAGAAAAACAACTGACCCGTGACCCGGATGTGTTGGACACATGGTTCTCGTCCGCTCTTTGGCCCTTTGGAACATTAGGCTGGCCTGACAATACACCAGAACTGAACAAACATTATAAGGGTGATGTTCTGGTCACCGGTTTTGACATTATTTTCTTCTGGGTGGCGCGCATGATGATGGATGGCATCCATTTTATGAATGATGTCCCTTTTCATACCGTCTATGTCCATGCGTTAGTTCGAGACGAGCATGGGGCAAAAATGTCAAAATCGAAGGGCAATGTTATTGACCCTCTGGAGCTTGCCGACAAATTCGGTGCCGATGCCTTGCGTTTTACCCTGGCCTCCATGGAGGCACAGGGCAGGGACATTAAAATGTCCGAAAAACGTGTCGAAGGTTACCGTAATTTTGGTACCAAGCTATGGAATGCCGCCCGATTCTGTGACATGAACGGTTGTTTTGAGAATATTGATACGAATTTTAATCCTACGACGGTATCCTTAGCTGTTAATAAATGGATCATTGGTGAGATGGTCAAGGCCACTACAGATGTGACTAAGGCTCTGGAAGCCTTTCGTTATAACGATGCGACGGCAGCAATTTATCACTATACTTGGGGTACATTCTGTGACTGGTATGTTGAATTGATCAAACCTCAGTTTTTTGGTGATGATGATCTGGCCAAGGTAGAAACACGTAACACAGCCGCATGGGTTATGGATCAGATATTGAAAAGCCTGCATCCCTTCATGCCGTTTATTACTGAAGAAATTTGGGGCAGCCTTCGTGATGATCGTACAACAGATCTGATCATCGCCGATTGGCCTACACAAGATGTTGCTTTGATAAACGATCAGGCATCCTCTGAGATGGATTGGGTAATTCAACTGGTCTCGGATATTCGTACCGCTCGCGCGGAAATGAATGTTCCGGCAGGTGCAAAGCTTAAAATGTTGGTGCAAGGCGCATCTTCTGATACGGAAAAAGTTCTTGTGGATCAAGGCGATGTGATCAAACGATTGGCTCGGCTTGAAAATATCAGTATGCATGATGGGGACGCGCCCAAAGGGGCGGTTCAAGTCGTCGTTGGGGAGGCTACTTATTTTCTACCTCTGGCTGGTGTCATTGATATTGTGGCGGAGAAAGCTAGACTTCAAAAAAATCTGGATAAATTATCCAAGGAAATTGGCGGTATTTCCGGCCGATTGAATAATGAGAAATTCATGGCAAAAGCCCCCGAGAACGTGGTCGCTGAAAACCGGAAAAATCTTGAGATAGCCGAACAAAAATCTGATAAGATCAAGGAGGGAATTAGCCGTCTTGAAGCTATGGATTAGTGATGAATAAAATTCTCATTTCTGTTGTTTTATTATTTATATTCACAGATATAAATTTGGCGGCAGAAAGTCGGCAATCTCAAAATATTAAACTTACCTATAAGGCCTATTGGGGTGGTTTTGTCATATCGAAAATCTATTCGGTAGGGCAGATGGATAATGAAAATTATCAGGTACAGATATCCTATAAAGTCACTGGTCTGGCTAAAATTTTCAGCAATATGAAAAATACAGTTTCCACAGAGGGAAAATTTGCTCCTGATGGCAGCCTGAAACCGCTAATATTTGAAAATCAGGGTAGTTGGAGCCGTTATAGCTTTAAAAACCACACTGAATTTCAGGAAAAAGATAGCAAGATCATCTCCCATGATTATGAGTTCAAATTTAAGGAAGATGTTAAATACATCCCCATAAAGGATGATCTGAAATATGGCCCGGATATGGTCAGTTTCTTTCTGGGAATGACATTAGATGATGAGGCCATGAAAATTGGTACGGATGTGAAACACCAAAATATATTCGGTGGTTTCTTCCTGCTTGATATTGCCTATCAATGTATTGGAAATAAACAGCTCAAAAGCAAACGCTCTATCTATAACGGTGATACCACCGTATGTGAATTTAAAGACACTATCGTTGATGGTGGATTTGTGAGAATCAAGAAAAAGAAAAAATCCAGAAAAAAGAAAAATACAGACACTATGGAACCTGTGCCCTTAAAAATATGGTATGCCAAAGTGGAACAGCTGGATAATATGATCCCGGTTTATAGTGAATTCCCATTTGGCTGGGGGAAGGTGCGGGTCTATTTGACGGAAATAGAGGTGACAGCAAAATAAGATATGGATTTTCAAGATCAGGGCATAATTATTTCCCTTCGGAAATACGGTGAATTTGATGCAGTTATTGATGTATTGACGGCTGAGCATGGACGCCATGCGGGACTGGTTAAAGGCGGTATGGGTAGGCGACATCGCGGTATACTTCAACCAGGAAACGAAGTGGCATTAAACTGGCGTGGGCGTCTGGAAAGTCAACTTGGTACTTATCGTGTTGAACCACGCAATGCCCGTTCGGCCTCCTTTCTGGATTATCCATCAAAGCTCGGCGTTCTGAATAGTGTCTGCGCCATATTATCGACCTGTGTGGCGGAACGGGAACCGCATAGGGCCTTATATGAAGGGCTTCAGGTATTGCTGGACACATTAGAGAGGGTGGATCATCAGGCGGAAAACTGGGGTGCGTTACTGGTTCGGTGGGAAATTGGACTTTTATCCGAATTGGGTTTTGGCCTTGACTTGAGCTGCTGTGCCGCAACCGGAGTGACAGAAGATTTAATTTATGTTTCCCCAAAATCCGGTCGTGCCGTAAGTGGGGAGGCAGGACAGCCATATCATGATAAATTATTGGCCTTGCCGTCCTTTTTACTTGGTGGTGGCGAGGTATCCATGAATGACGTTCGGGATGGCCTGCAGTTAAGCGAATTCTTTCTGGAACGCTATGTTCTGTTCCCCCATAATAAAAAAATTCCCCAGGCAAGGTGCATGGTGATGGACTTTTTAGATTAATATGGATTATATAGCGGCCCTATAGTATTTTATACGGGTATTGGAATAAACCATGGTTATCAGACCAGAACGTTCAGAATTATTGATGCCGGCAGGCGACCTTCAGAAGCTGAAGATGGCTGTGCTTTATGGCGCAGATGCCATTTATCTGGGTACGCCGGATTTATCTTTGCGCACCAAATCTGCTTTCACATTGGAAGATGTGGTCGAAGGGGTGCAATTTGCTCATAAACACGGCAAGCGGGTTTATCTCACCCTTAATCTATTTTCTCATAATAAAGACATCCCAAAACTTGAACAATATGTGGAAACGGTTCGCAAAGTGAAGCCTGATGGCGTTATTATAGCCGACCCTGGTGTGTTTCAATATGTCAAGGAAATGGCACCTGACCTTGAACTGCATGTATCAACGCAAGCTAATATCTGTAGTTGGTTAAGCGTTAAATTTTGGGCAGAGCAGGGGGCGAGCCTTGCGGTTCTGGCGCGGGAAGTTTCTTTTTCTGAGCTTGTCGAAATCCGTGAAAAATGTCCGGATATCAAACTGGAAGCTTTCGTTCATGGTGCCATGTGCATGACTTATAGCGGTCGGTGTCTGCTCAGCAATTATATGTCAGAACGTGGTGCCAATCAGGGCAACTGTGCCAATAGCTGTCGGTGGAATTACAAGGTTCATATGCGGCTGAAGGACGGTACGATTAAGGAGATTGAACTTAACGAACATACAAAAGATATGTATGAGTTCCTGTTGGAAGAAGGCGCACGGGAGGGCGAATTGATGCCCATTGAGGAAGATGAGCGTGGTTCCTATATTCTAAATGCCAAAGACCTGTGCCTGATGCCCAAACTTGATGATTATCTGGCGCTCGGCGTTGACAGCCTTAAGGTGGAAGGCCGCAACAAGAGCCAATATTATGTGGCTCTGGTGGCGAGGGCTTACCGCATGGCCATAGATGACTGGTACGCGGACCCGGAAAGCTGGTCGCCGGACAAATATATGGCGGAGCTGGATACTGTGCAAAGTCGTGGCTATTCACTGGCCTTTCATGAGGGGCGGTTGACAAATCACGCCCATAATTATGAAAGTACGTCAACCATGGCCGAATGGGAATTCGCCGGATTAATTAAAAAGGTTGAGGAAGATGCTTTCATTCTTGAGGTTAAAAACCGTATTGAAGCCGGAGATGTTCTTGAATTTGTATCCCCCACAAGTCGCGAGACAATTTTCTTACGTATTTATGAGTTTATAGACTCAACCACCGGCGATGTGACAGAGGTGGTCAATGCGGGGCAGAAGCCAATTATCCGGGTGCCATTTTCATGGTTTGATCAGGAAGACCTGGAACAGCTTCGCTTTTGTTATCCCGAAATGTCCATTATCCGCAAAGAACGCCCACTGACAAAAGACCAATGGGACCGCCTGAAATTTGACAAGGAATCCAGCAAAATAGAACTAGGGCAGGGGTCAGAAATACTCTATGAGAAAAGACGTGATGCCTTGGTGACAAGCCTTGAGGATGCCAACAAGGAACGCAAATTCAAAACCCCGCGCCTTGGGGTTGAGGGCTGTTGTGGCCGGGGCTGCAATGGCTGCCTGATATTCTGGCAGGACCCGGCCTACGCAAAAGCCCGCCAGTTAATGGTGGATAAGAAGCAGGGTGAGATGCTCGATAAAAACTCTCGTGGTAAAGGCGTAGTTGCGGAAACAGCCTGATGTGATCAGGAATAGCCATTACCGCTTTCCTTATTTTCATTCCGCCAGATAACCCATGAGTAAATTACTTTAAATAATGTTATCGGAATCATGGTTGATAGAAATAGGGTTGCTATCTGTTCTGGCTTTAAAAAAAATGGTGCAATAGAAATAATGACCCCCTCAATCATCAATAATCTTCCACCAATACGATGCGTCTTTTTCCATACATAATCACTGGAAAGTGTCCAGGGTGTTCGTATGCCAATAAAAAAGCCAGACCGCACCTTGGTCATGTAATTACCTATTATGATCAATAAAACACCCAAACTGATAAATAGCAATTTAGCTCCAACAATATGTAGTTCAAAAGATTCACTGATTATTATAATTTGCACCAGAAGCAATAGGGTGACAATTCCTGTTACCATGGCGCGAATGGCAGGAATGGATTTTTCAATATTTTTCCGCCTTGGTTCAATAAATTTTATGGTTGAAAAAAAACTTAATAGAAGTATTTGCAATGCTGGAATGAGGAATAAGGCGATATGTGTGGGGGCAGTATCATCAACTTCCCCATTTATGTTCCAATGTATGGGTAGTTTTGTATCCGGTAAAATCTGAAAATAAGCGAATAATCCTGCAATTAGTGTAATTACGGTTAATGCCCACGACCATTTTAAATGTTTCAACATATGTTATTCCTTTTCATCTTTGCTGGAGAGCAGCCCGACAAGATTTGCCAGTAATTCATCGACTACAGTAGTGTTTAGGCTGTATGTAATGGTTGTTCCCTGCCGTTCGGTGACAACAAGATCCGCAGATTTTAGGATATTCAAATGACCAGAGAGTGTTGGTTTTGTCACCGTCAGTTTATCTGAAATTTCACCTGCCGTCATATCGCGTTCTTTGAGCATGGATAGGATATCCCTGCGGACTGACGATGCAAGTGTGGTAAATATATCTGACATTTTGGCTCTTATTTTGTTATTTTGCTAAATACCAAATTATAGTTGATAATATTATCTGTCAAGCTGTCTTAATTAAGACAGCATTTTTTAAACGGCTTGACATTATGATGTTATTTTTTGAAGATGTTTTATCTGTAAACTATTAGGGATTTTAAAATGCTTGTTATCACAGCTTTATATACATCGATTTTGGCTTTTATTATGCTCTTCCTGGCCTATAAGACATCGGCTAGAAGGACAGAGGCCAAAATTAACCTTGGCACCGGAAATGACGATCTCATGGAAAGAAGAAGCCGGGCTTTTGGGAATTTTATCGAATTTGTACCCATGTTTATCTTGTTAATGGCAATGATGGAAGTGCAGGGATATGGCACAATTTATGTTCATATATTGGGCATAACAACTGTTGTCGGACGTATCCTTCATGCCTTGGGTATGACCAATTCCATTAAAATTATCAATGGTCGTTTTGTTGGGGCAATTCTTGCTTATCTGTCACTTTTGGTGGCGGGGGCTTTTGTTCTCTATATGAGTGCATCCCAATTGATGTAATCAGCAGAAAAAAATCTACCAAAGCATCATAATTTGTGGTGCATAAGATTTTTTTTGTTATAGTCAGACCATGAGTGATAATCCTGAAATCGTAGATAACGTACAAGACGTTCCTCTTAGCGATACGCTGGGGGACCGTTACCTTTCATATGCCCTTTCAACCATCATGTCCCGCTCTCTTCCGGATGTGCGCGATGGGTTAAAACCGGTGCACCGGCGGCTGCTTTTTGCCATGCGGCACCTGAAACTTAACCCGGAAACCGGATTCAAGAAATGCGCCCGTGTGGTCGGTGATGTGATCGGTAAATATCATCCTCACGGTGATCAGTCAGTATATGATGCTATGGTGCGGCTAGCACAGGAATTCGCCGTGCGCTATCCGCTGGTGGACGGACAGGGAAACTTCGGTAATATTGACGGTGATAATGCTGCCGCCATGCGTTATACGGAAGCGCGTATGACCGCTGTTGCTACGGCCCTTATGGAGGGTCTGGATCAGGATGCGGTTGATTTCCGGGAAACTTATGACGGGGAAGAAGAAGAACCGGTGGTGATGCCTGCCAACTTTCCCAACCTTCTGGCCAATGGCTCAAGCGGAATTGCGGTTGGTATGGCAACGAATATTCCACCTCACAATGTGGGTGAGATATGTACGGCTCTGCTGCATCTGATTAAATTTCCGGGTGCCCATATGGAAAAATTGGTGAGTTTCATCAATGGTCCGGATTTCCCAACTGGTGGTACAATTGTAGAATCGCGGGAAAGTATTATCAAATCCTATGAAACGGGTCGGGGTAGTTTCCGGTTACGGGCCAAATGGGATGTGGAGGAAACCGGACGTGGCATGTATCAGGTCGTGGTCACTGAAATTCCCTATCAGATTCAGAAATCCAAGCTGATAGAACGCATCGCCGATTTGATGTTTCAGAAGAAGCTGCCAATGCTGGCGGATATTCTGGATGAATCCAGCGAAGACATTCGCGTAGTTCTGGAACCACGGTCACGCACTGTTGAGCCGGAAGTACTCATGGAAAGCTTATTCCGTCTAACTGATCTTGAAACCAGAATATCACTCAATATGAATGTGTTGGAGGGGGGTAAGTTGCCCAGTGTCATGTCACTGCGAGAGGTATTACAGGCGTTTCTGGATCATCGGCAGGTAGTTTTGGTTCGGCGTTCCAAATTCCGCCTTGGCAAGATTGAACATCGTCTGGAAGTTCTGGGTGGTTATTTGATTGCCTATCTGAATCTGGATGAGGTAATTCGCATAATCCGTTATGAAGACGAGGTAAAATCTAGTTTGATGGGTACCTTTAGCCTAACGGAAATTCAGGCAGAAGCCATTCTGAATATGCGCTTACGATCCTTACGCAAGTTGGAAGAAATGGAAATTCGCACGGAATTTTCCGCCCTGGAAGCAGAAAAAGCCGGATTGCTGGAGCTGCTTGGCAGTGAAGATTTTCGGTGGGATAAAATTTCTGAGGAAATTAAGGAAACCCGGAAGAAATTCGGCTCAAAAACCGAACTTGGTGTCCGGCGTTCCCTATTTGCTGACGCACCGGTTATTGATATTATTCCCGTGGAAGCCATGATTGAAAAAGAGCCGATCACTGTGATTTGCTCTGAAAAAGGATGGGTTCGGGCGATGAAAGGCCATGTGGCCATAGATGACAAAATCAAATATAAAGAGGGGGATGGTTATAAATTTGGCTTTACCGCCTATACAACCGATAAAGTAATTTTGGTGGGCAGCAATGGCCGGTTTTATACTCTTGGCTGTGATAAACTTCCTGGCGGGCGCGGACATGGCGAGCCAGTTCGACTGATGATTGACCTGCCTAATGAAGATGAAATCGTTGCCCTTTTCGTATATCAGCCGGGCAAGAAGCTGATGCTGGCGTCTATTGCCGGACGGGGCTTTATGCTTGATGCTGATAATATAATTGCCAGCACTAAAAATGGCAAACAGGTAATGAATGTTGAGGCCGGCGAAAATAAAGTTTCCGTCTGCTATATCATCGATGATGCCCACGATACGGTGGCCATCATTGGTACCAATCGTAAAATGCTGGTCTTCCCGTTGGAGCAAATGCCACAGATGAACCGGGGCAGGGGCGCTATCCTCCAAAAATATAAAGGCGCGCATATGGGCGATATAACGTCTTTTAGCAAGGAGGATGGTCTTAGTTGGCCTATGAAGGGCGACAGGACACGCACAGAAACCGATTTAATGACGTGGATAGGACGGCGCGGTGCCGTAGGACGAATGCCACCACACGGCTTTCCAACGACAAACCGGTTTTCCTGAAAATAAAATGGGATGGGCGAATGATTAGTATCATAACATCCCGCAGTCCTTTGTGTATTGGTGAGCGAACATATATTACGGCACCGACCCAAAAGAATGTACAGTTATACTTGGACTTTTTGAGGCGGAATGAAACCTATCACAAACCCTGGGTTTACCATTCCATCGACCCAAAATTTTATGCTCATTATTTAAGCCGTATCAAGCGCGGTATCACGCAGGGTTGTTTTATTTTTGATATTAAATCGGATACTTTAGTGGGGGTTATCAATATTAATAACATCCAGCTTGGCTCCTTACGTATGGCAAGCCTTGGTTATTATGGTGATGAGGCTAATGCGGGTAAGGGCTATATGACAGAGGGCATGGGACTTGTTCTTAAATATGCCGTAGAGAATATTGGACTGAACCGCATAGAAGCAAATATCCAACCGGATAATTTTGCGTCCATAAGGTTGGTAAAAAGATTAGACTTTCAAAAGGAAGGTTTCAGTCCCGACTATATGCAGATCGGGGGTAAATGGCGCGACCATGAACGCTGGGCCATATTGGCTGGGGACATTCTGCCAATAAATTAGTATGAAAATCTTGACATATAGTCAAAAATATTTTACATATAGTATGAAATATATTATGTATTCTTTCAAATAATGTATATAGAAAGGAAGTGGTATTTTTTTAGCGGAAATGTCGAATAGAGAAAAGACCATCTGGGCTAATATGTTGTTGGATATTATCATCGCGCTTTATTTCTTTCCGCAGGTTTTTGCCATGAAAGATGGAATTGGGGTAAACGTAGACGAGATGGTTGGCATCATAGGTACTGTCATCGTGATGGCCATTGTTGGTAGCTCAATAATCTACTGGTTACTTGATGTGGGCAAGGACGAAGCTGAAGATGAACGCGACCATGCGATTAATGCAAAGGCGCACAAGCTGGGTTATTGGTCAGTCGTTGTGACTATTAGTTTTCTTATTGGTCATGTGGTTCTAAACGAAACCACATTAGAGTTATTTTCCTATCAGTATGAGGAAATGAACCCAGGTCAGATTGCTACCTATATGCTTTTTTCATTGGTTATATCGGCTTTTATCAAAGATGGAGCTAAGTTATTTTTTTACCGTAGAGGTTATTAAAATGAGTAAGGCTCAAATAGGTAATAAAGTCCGACTGTTAAGATTTATGGAGGGGGAAATGAGCCAAGCTGAATTGGCTAAACGTACTGGTGTCACCCGTCAGACAATTCTCGCTCTGGAGGCCTGTAAATACTCACCATCCCTTGAATTAGCTTTTCGTATTGCTGAAGTTTTTGACAAGCCTTTAGAGGATGTATTTATATACCAGAGGAAACTCCTGTAAACTTATACGTTACAATTTAAACAAAACGCCGGAAGCCAGCTTGTCAGTTCGGGAAAATACAAGGGCGTTAATTTCTGTACCAATACTTAAGGCAGGATACATTTGTATAATATGCATAGCCGGAATTCTTCACTTGACGGACATGCGCTTCTTGAGGTTTACTTCAAAATAAAGAGCCAACAGAATAAATGAAAATAGTATACGCCATAATTTCAAAATCCTTTTATTCAGACACCAGAGTAATAATCAATGACTGATAATGGTGACAGACTTGGCGAAGTTAGAAATTGGTTGATCACAACCAAATGGATGCCGCCACGTCACCATGTTTCGGTTATCAGCAGATCACGCCTGATCAATGCACTGGATGCCGGAGTCAGACATAACCTTTGTGTTGTAATGGCTCCCGCCGGTTTTGGTAAAACCACGCTGTTAAGCCAATGGCGGCAAAGATTATTATCTAAAAATGTAAAAGTAGCATGGTTGACGCTTGATGAAACTGATGGCGACATCAATAATCTGCTGTCCTATATTATCTTCTCGCTCATATCGGCGGGTCTTGATATGGGACGGTTGGAAATGTTGGCGGAACAAGGGTTGTCTGATACTTCACCCCGATCATGTCTTGGACTGTTATTCAGTATGATACCTGAGTCCACTGAAAATGTGGTTTTGATTCTTGATGACTATCATCGTGTAAGGACACAAGAGGTTGATCTGTTCATGGATAGCATGCTGGATAATATGCCAGATAATTTTCATCTGGTGATTAATAGCCGGGAAAGGCCCCGATTTGATCTGGCTAAATTACGTTCCATGGGACAACTTCTCGAAATCCGTCCGGAAGAGTTGCGGTTTGATGTTTCTGAAATGAAAGAGGTAGTGGCCCTTGATCTTAGCGAAGCGCAATATACAAGATTACTAGATAAAACAGAAGGCTGGCCGGTTGCTATTCAATTGGCAAGTCAACTCATTGCCTCTGCAAAGAACAAGGATCAGATGTTGGAGTCTTTCTCTGGAAAATCCAACCATCTGGCGGAATATCTCTCAGAACAGATTATGAATAAATGCCCGGTTGAGATGCAGGAGTTTTTGATTAAAACGTCTATTCTTGAAAGGGTAAATAATAGTCTGGCCTACGCCGTATGTGGGATTGCCGATGGTTTTGAAAAACTTGAGAAAATGGGCAGCATTAATGCGCTTTTTGTACCCATTGACGAAGAAAAGAAATTACTGCGCTATCATCATCTTTTTTCGGACTTCCTGAACGATATGTTAAGGCGGCGGTATCCGGATGAAATATCATCCCTGCATTTGAAAGCCTCTGCATGGTTTGAGGAAGATAATAATTTAATAGAAGCTGTACGGCATGCCTGTCTAGCGGAAAATTATAACAGGGCGGCAGATTTAATAGAGGTGGCAGGGGGCTGGGAATTAATTTTATATGGCGGGATTGGTTTTTTAAGAAATCTGCTGGGCTTTATCCCCGAAGAACATTTTAAAAATTATCCACGATTACAGGTTGCCCGCGCTTATTTATTTCAAAAGAAGGGACGTATCCGGGAAGCAAGAAATTATATTGAATTTGTACGTTGTAACCCCATCGTAAATTCAGAATCCTTTAAGGAATATCTCCCTGCTTTCAAACGGGATTTTGATGTTGTCGAGATATTGCAGAATACTTATGAAGATAATTATTTAAAAAATGATCTGAAATATTTAAGCGAATGCATTAAACAGTCTGACCCCAGTGATAGTATATCACTTGGGGTCATATATTGTTCCCTTTCCATTGGTATGATGTTCGAAGGGAAATTTGATGAAGGACTGGTGTTTGTTCAGGACAGTATTCGTTCCATGCGACAGGCCAATAGCGTGCTTGGGTTGAATTACTGTTATATTCATCTGGGGCAGCTTTGCTTCTATCAGGGAAACTTTAGACAGGCAGAGGCCTATTTTCGAGAAGCCCAAAATATGGCAGATGAAAATTTTGGTTCGGATAGTGGCTTAAAGTTTGTTGCGGATATATCACTGCTTTCCTTACAGGACTGGCGGGGTGAGGTTGTTGATGATCTTAGTGAGTTTGAATTGGCATTCGCGCATACGGAAGAATTTGATGGCTGGTTTGAAATCTTCATTTCTGCCTATGAAATGTTGTTATCACGGGCCAGCCGGGAGAAAAAAACGGCTTTAATAATAAAATTAAGGAACCGATGTCAGAAAGTTGTGGATGAAAGAGCCATTAACCGCCTAGCCGTTTTTATTGACTGCTGTGACCTGATGGTGGCCACCATGCAAGACAATAGAGCAGATGCCGAACGTACATTATATAAGGCGAAAGAATTTCTTGTTCCTGAATCGTGGGTGGAAAATCCGGCATTATGGCGTTCTTTTCAATATATGGGAAAGGCGGCAGCCCTATGGTATTTAAAAATTCAGGATTACGTAGCGGCCTGTGAGGTTTTAAAGGACATGGAGGCTTGCTGCCGTCAGATAGGGGCAAAATCATTTTTGTTAAATACATTAGTAATGCAGGCTGACCTTGAATATCAGCGGGGAAATATGGAAATAGCATCCGATTTTCTTTTTGATGCTGCGGCTGTGGCCTGGCCGGAAAATATTGTTCGGCCTTTCATTGAGAATGATAATATTGTCGCCCTTGTTACGGCCTCATTTGCTGTCCGCCGGGAAAAGAATGTTGATAGACTGGCTTTGAATTTTCTACAGGAATGTGCTGCAAAGGCCAAAAAACTAAAGAAAATAACATTATTACAACAGAATTTGCTCAGCAGTCGGGAAATGGAAGTCCTAATAGAATTGCAAGGTGGTCTGTCAAATAAAGAAATTGCCCGTGCGCTAGAGATGACGGAACATACCGTAAAATTTCATCTGAAAAATGTCTTTGCAAAGCTCGGTGTGGATAAACGTACCAAAGCGATTGTCGTTGCCCGTCAAAAGGGGCTTTTGGGTTGATACACCCTACCCATTGGAGTAGTTTTCTTAAGGTTGGATAAAAACCCTATCCTGATTATTCATATTTCTACTCTTCTCGCAGCTTGTTCTATAACATTAAATTTCAAATAATCATTCCAGTATAAAAAACAAAATTGATAACTTTATCTGGAGTGAACAAATGAAAATATCTATCGGGAAATACGGTGCCGTATCGCTTTTTGCACTTATGGCAGCCAATACACAAGTTATTTTGGCACAAGCGGAAGATGGTGATGCCGTATCAGTGCTTGAAGAAATTATTGTTACTGCGCGGATGCGGTCTGAAAGTTTGCAAGATGTGCCCCTTAGTGAAACTGCCTTTTCGGCACAGGCCATAGAGGATTCACGTATTGATACGGTTGATGACTTCCTTCAATTAACACCGAATGTGACCCTTGCTAATTCACAAAGTTCCGGTACATCGTTTATGACTATTCGTGGTATTTCACAGGTCCGTAACGGCGAAGCACCTGTCGCTGTCGTTGTTGATGGTGTATTGCAGATCAATAGTCGCCAGATTACGCAGGCCATGTTTGATCTGCAAACCATTGAAGTGTTGCGTGGCCCACAGGGGGCTATTTATGGGCGTAATGCGGCTGGTGGGGCCATTTTGATTACATCTAATCAACCATCGGACGAACTCGAAGGTTATGTGCGCGGCACTATTGGCACTGGCAATGAATATTCCATTCAGGCTGCCGTTGGTGGCCCCCTTGTGGAAGATAAAGTGAATTTTCGTATTGCTGCTAAATATCAGGACATTGGTGGTTATCTGGACAATAAACAACTGGGTGTAAAAGCCGATTCTGTAGAAGATTTGACAATACGGGCCATTGTTGAAGCCAAGCTATCTGAAAAGCTGACAACAACATTACGGGGCAGTATGGTCAGAACCGATGGCAGTGCCTTGAATTTTCAATTCCAGTCGGTAGATTTTGACGGGGATAGTTGTAATACGTTCAATCCATTCGGTGGTCCAGCACCCGATGCGGATTCAGTAGTTCGTGTATTTTGCGCTAACAACCTTGGTGAAAATGAACGGGATATTGACGATCTTTCCCTGAAGATGGTTTATGACGGAAATGGGGTGACCTTTACCAATATCTTTGCCTATAACCGGGTAACGGAATATGCTGCCGGGGATCAGTTCCCCTATACCAATGAGGTGGATATTTTTGGTATTTTTGACGGAACCCAGACCCAGTTTGTTGACATTGATGCCTGGAGCGAGGAAATTCGCATCGCATCCAATGACGAAAGTTCCTTGCAATGGATGGTCGGGGCCTATTATCTGGAAACCAACCGGTTTATTTCCACCACGACAGGTGACGATAACCGGCAGGGAATCGAACGTATTGAAAGAGACCCAAAATTTGCCAGTACCGTAAACCCAACCCTGTCTTTCATAGCCGATGATAATGATAATCGGGCATGGGCTTTATTCGGGAATGCATCATATAATATATCGGACGATCTGGAAGTTGCGGTAGCCATTCGTTATGACGAAGATAAAAGGGTGCAGAATATCTCGCCGTTGAATACGGTGGCGATACCTGAGGGATGCACAGCAAATACACTTGATAATTGTCAGCAGGAAAGAACCTATAGCAGGTTACAGCCAAAAGTTTCTGCGAAATATTCAGTTAATGATAGCGCTAATCTTTATGCCTCCTACGGTGAAGGTTTCCGCAGTGGTCAATTTAACCAGTTCGGTGTTGGAACCGCAGCAGCAGGTGCCGGCGTACCGGGTGTAGCCGATGTGGTTGATGCTGAAATAGCCAAAACCTTTGAAATCGGGTTCAAAAGCGACCTAGCTGATGATCGTCTGCGACTAAATGCTTCCCTGTTTCACACTAAAACCAATCCGCTGTATTTTGTATTCATCGGTGCGGTGGGGGCACAGGCTCTTGTTAATATTGATGATGTCAGGTTGATGGGTGGCGAAATTGAAGCGGTGGCAAAGATTGCCGATGGTTTTGATGTTTATGCCTCTTTCGGATATACAGATAGTGAGGTGCTTGCTGATAGTTTAAATCCGGCTAATATTGGTAATGAGGTTCCATATGTGGCCAAATCAACGTTTAACCTTGGTGCACAATATCGTACTGAGATTACCAACGATATTGGTCTGGTAGCCCGGGTTGATTATGAAGCAAGAGGTGCACAATTTTGGGACCCGGAAAACTCTACAGTCCGCAGCGCCCTTAGTCTGGTCAATGCCCGTATCGGAATAGAGGATACGGACGGCGAATGGTCGGTAACCGGATCTGTTCGTAATCTGACGGATGAGGTCTATAATTCTGAATGGGTGTTGGGTGGCTTTGCTCATCCAGGGCAACCGCGTACGTGGCATCTTGATGTTAAGATGAATTTTTAAGATTGGAATGAAGTGATGAAGATTTATCCAACAGAATTAACTTCCGGAACACTGGATATTTCCGAATTATTTGAGATCACGGGAAAAGAAATGAGCAACATCAAACTTAATGTTGGTGTTGCTGGTTTCCCAGATGGGTTGCGCCACCCAACAAAGGGATTGGCGGCCCATGATCAAGATGAAATTTCCATTATTTTGGAAGGTGAATTCCAGCTGGAAACGAATAAGGGTAAATTCTGCTGTAAAGCAGGTGATGTGATCCATATTCCTGCTGGGGAGGAGCATGCCACAACCGCCACCAATAATAGTAAAGTATTTTACGTTTTGTTTGGATAAGCTAAACTCAAGGAATGATTATGCGTGCAGCAAGTGATGTGGGGGGCACTTTTACCGACCTCGTCTATTATGATTATGATAATGAAACGGGTAAAAGCGGTCCTGTAAATATCGCAAAGGCCGATACAACTCCGCCAAATTTTGAGCAGGGGGTTATGAATGCCATTCACAAGGCGGGGCTTAAACCTGAAGATATGATGTTCTTTGCCCATGGCTCTACGGTCATTATCAATGCACTGACGGAGCGTAAGGGTGTTAAAACCGCCCTGATTACGACCAAGGGATTTCGGGATGTTCTGGAAATAGCAAGGGGCAACCGTCCAGATCTGTTCAATTTTAATTTTCGCAAACCAAAGCCCTTTGTTGATCGGTATTTGCGGTTAGAACTGGACGAACGTGTTACCTATAAAGGAGACATGCAACGGCCCGTGGATATGTCGCCGCTTGCGGAGCAACTGGAATATTTAAAAACCGAAGGGGTAGCTGCCATCGCCATCAGCTTCCTTCACGCCTATGTTAATCCAGAAAATGAACTTGCCGTTGTGGCTGAGATCAAGAAATTCTGGCCGGAAGTATCGGTTTTGGCCTCCAGCGAAATTAGCCGCGAATGGCGAGAGTATGAACGGACCAATACCACTGTTTTATCTGCTTATGTTCATCCCATCGCCAAAAAGTATATTGAATCCCTGGAAAAGAAACTGGCCGATGAGGGTTTTAAAGATCATCCCTATATGATGCAATCCAACGGTGGCATAGCGACGGTAGCAAGCGCCAAGGATAATCCGATCACTATGGTGGAATCCGGACCGGCCAGTGGTATTTTTGCCTCGGCCTATCTGGGTGCTATGATTGGGGAAAAAAATCTGGTTGTTCTGGATATTGGTGGCACGACGGCAAAATGTGCCCTGATTGAAGATGGTGATGTTAAAGTTACCACAGAATATTACATAGAAAAAGATGCAAAATCGCCGGGCTACCCCATACAGACACCGGTTTCCGAAATTGTCGAGATTGGTAATGGTGGTGGCAGTATCGCTTGGACCGATAAAGGCGGTAAACTTCATGTGGGGCCGCAATCAGCAGGTGCCATGCCGGGGCCTGCGGCTTATGGTCGGGGGGGTACGAAACCGACAACAACAGATTCCAACCTAATATTAGGCCGAATTGACAAAGATTGCTTTGTCGGTGGTGAGGTTGAACCGGATATGGAAGCGGTGGAAAAAGCCTTTGCACCTATTATGGCAGACCTTGATATTTCCTTGAAAGAAGCTGCCCGTGGTGTTGTACGTATCGCCAATGCCAACATGACAAATGCCCTGCGGCTGGTCTCGACCAATAAGGGCTATGATCCGCGTGATTTTGCACTGATCGCCTTTGGTGGGGGCGGGGCCATGCACGCGGTTGCCCTTGCTGAAGAATTGAAAATTCCCAAGGTTATTGTACCGGTTAATTCATCGGTTTTTTCCGCTTGGGGCATGTTGTTGACCGATTTGCGACGGGATTATTTGCAAACCCATCCTTTATTGGTTGTGATTGAGAATTCACAAATATTTACACAGATTTTTCAATACCTTAAAGACAAGGCCCGGGTAGATTATAAATATGATGAGATTGAGGGGACACAAGAAATTCAGTTCGAATATCAGGCCGACCTGCGTTATGTGGGGCAGGAACATACTGTAAAGATACCGCTACCCTTTAATAATAATGGCAAAATTGAAATAGGCACGACGATCGCCAATTTCCACGATGCTTACGAGAAACGCTTCACTTACCGGCTTGATTCCGGCGTTCAACTGGTGAATTTTCACCTGACAGCTAAAATTAAAGTACCCAAGCCGGAAATTGTTAAAAAACAGATTAGGGGTCTCGCACTGTCTGACACTATCCTCCATAAACGCCACGTGGATTTTGACCAATATGGTGTGCATCAGGCCACAGTTTACGACGGGCTAAAACTTGAACCGAATATGACATTCCAAGGGCCGGCTATCATTCAGGAACCATCGGCAACCCTTATTATACCCCCCGCACATATGGCTGAAATAGACGATTACGGAAATTACATAATTCATCTGAATTTTGTAGAGAAGGGAGTCTGATTATGGATATTTTTACAACGGAGATTATTAAAGATTCTCTGGTGGCATTAGGTGATGAAATGTTCAATGCCATGATCCGAACCAGCATGAGTCCGATCATATATGAAACCACAGACTTTGCTGTGGGCGCCACAGATGCCAAAGGCAACCTTCTGGCGCAGGGAAACGGGGTTACAGCGTTTCTTGCAACTCTTGATACTGCCGTGCAAAGCCTGCTGGAACATTATCCAAATGAGGGTGATATTAAACCCGGCGATGTTATAATTACTAATTCGCCATATTTGGGGGGTGGCACTCATTTATCGGACGTTGTCATTATCCTGCCTGTATTTTACAAAGATAAACTGGTGGCTTTCACGGTCAATAAGGCCCATTGGACCGAGGTTGGCGGCACGGAACCGGGGAGTGTATCCACGCGTGCCACAGAAATTTATCAGGAGGGTCTGCATTTTAAATTCCTGAAACTCTATAATGAAGGTCAGATCAATGATGCTCTCGTGGGTATTATTGAAGCCAACGTGAGACTACCGGAAAGTACCATTGGCGATATGCATGCGGGCGTGGCGGCAGCTCGTGTTGGCGCCAAAAGAATTCTGGAATTGATTGAAAAATATGATGGGCCGTCTGTACTATATGCCATGGATGAACTTCTTGATTACGGAGAACGGATGACAGAGGCCGAACTGCTGAAATTACCGCAGGGCGTTTATGAGGCCGATAGCATTGTCGAGGATGACGGGTTGGGTAATGGCCCCTTTACCATCAAAGTAAAAGTAACTATTAAAGATGGCAAAATGATCGCCGACTATACAGGCACAGATGGTCAGGTCGCGGGACCGATCAACTGTTCCTATACCGGTCTTGTCACGGGGGCACGATGTTTGTTCAAGGCGGTTACAGATACCGAAATTCCGGCCAATGGCGGTTGTTTTCGTGCGTTAGAGATCATCTGTCCCATGGGAACAATCATTAGTGCCCAGTCTCCGGCGCCGGTATCACTCTATTATGAACCGCTGATTTCAGCCATTGATGTGATGTGGAAGGCATTGGCCCCTGTGATGGCTGATCGTCTGCCTGCCGGGCATCAACGCAGTGTCGGGGCAACATTCCTGAGCGGCAATCATCCGGATACAGGTGATTTGTTTGTCATGGGTGAACCTTTGGTTGGTGGTTGGGGTGCCAGTGAAGATAAAGACGGCGACAATGGTCAATTCTGTTGTGCCAACGGGGAAACTTTTAATATCCCGACAGAGCTGTTTGAAAGCCGGTACGGCGTTCAGGTTGAGCAATATGCATTCCATAACGAAGACGGGGGAGCGGGTGAATATCGTGGCGGCAAGGGGGTTGTCCTTGATTATAAAATAACCTCTGATGAGGCTTACCTTACTTATGCGGCATCCCAGACCATATCCCGACCATGGGCGATGCAGGGTGGGCAGGAAGGCTCCAATAACTATGCGTTGATCTTGCGTAAAGACGGTAAAGTGGAACGGCACCATATGTGTACGACGGTGACTGTTGAAAAGGATGAAGTCGTGCGTCTATATACCGGTACTGGTGGTGGTTATGGCGACCCTGAGAAGCGGCCTAAAGAAAAGCTTTTGGAAGACATTAAAAATGGCTATGTCACTAAGGAACAAGCTCAGAAATTTTATAATGTGGATTGGTTGTAGTTTATTGTTCAGACAGACTTATGGTTTGCTCAATATAGTTATTTGCCCATTCTGGTTCTTGTAAGGTCCAGAAAGCGATGTCATTCACAGCTATATCAGATACTTGGATACCATCATTCCGCCATCTATCGACAATTTTGAGAGAGCCGGTGGAAAGCTTAGGGGGATCAATTAAAGAAGTTTCAATCCACTTAATATGTATTTTCTGCGGCAACTTTATTTCATTCAAAGACAAGGCAGAAAAACCTATTGCCAGCTCTGGTGATAACTCATACCCCGCTATTTCGACGCTATGGCCGTCTTCTAACTGTGACCATAAATCTTTTACAGTGACTTTGGAACCACTTGAACTACCTGTTACGTCTGCGGCCAGTTTTATGCGCATATACTGAGTGATAAATCTTTTCCCATTGCCGACCGGAGACCATAAAATCATGTGATCCGTAAGGTCAGGGTATTTTTGGATAAGGTCAGCGGCGAGCAGTGCCCCACTACGCATGGCCCAGAGGACCGGTGGCTTATCAGAGGTCTCAGTTAACCAGTTTATGGCTGCGAGAATGTCCTGTTGCCATATATGGACAGTGGCATCCCCAAAGACGCCTTCGCTGTCACCAGTGCCATACAGGTCAAGAATAAGCACGCCATATCCGGCTTTCGTAAAGGTTCGGGCCTGGCGGTTTATCATGTGACGGGATCTGTTTAATTCTTCAGCGAAAGGCGGAATGAAAAGAATATTTTTTTTAAAGGGGGTATCATCCGATGGCGAGTGATAGAGGGCAAATATATTGCCGGATACGCTTTTAATGAAAAAAGGTTTCATATTGCCCTTCTATTCAGCCCGTTTTTCTTCCACAAACTCACACAGGCTTCCGAAGGTTTCAAATGTTTCTGCACTGATGTCGTCATCCTCTACAAAAACATCAAAATGTTCTTCGATAGCTGTTATCAGCATAGCGACGGCCATGGAATCAAGTTCTGGAATATTGCCTAAGAGGGGAGTATCTGTTTCAATATCACTGGCCCTGTCGCCAATTTGCAGCGTTGCCTTTAAAATTTCACGTACGTCTTCAATTATGGACATAAAAAAATTCTCTAAATTTAATTCAGTATTAAAGTTAAAATTTGTTTTGTTATACAATAGGCATATATTTTTAAAAAGTATCTATTAGATTATTCTGCGTTCCCGGGTTTTATTTTTTTCAAAAACTTGCCAATAAAATGTTTTGATGCGGTTATGAGTCCAAATACTGTTTTTTTATTGAAAATAATAATGCCAAAAATTTGGGATTTTTTATGCATCCAATCTTTTTTATAAGGGTCATTGCCAATACCGAAGTCTATATGTTCTATGTTATCTTTTTCAACAATATGTTTGATTATTTTATATAGAAGAATACTGCCCGGAGAGAAACTATTGTATTTTGGTGAATAAGCGAGTTTGTAGATAATTGCTTTTTTGTCAGATAATATCATTTTAACGAATGATGCTGGTTTTCCATCGATATATAATATACCAAGTCTGAGTATATTAAGTTGAGCAGTTTTTCTAATGAAATTATGAATAAAATCAGAGCTATATTCAGCTTCTTTCCAGCTTGACTGGTAGATTTTCTGATAATCTTCAATGGCATTTTCAATATTATCCATACTATCATATATGATTATTTCAGATGAAGTGTTTTTATTTAATTTGCTTTCTTTCCGACGCAATGTGTTTTGTAATTTTTTGGGACGTTCATTCAGATAAGAGGTAAAATCCCCTTCTTTGATATTGGCAACCCAATTTATTGAATGATAATATTTATCCAGAAGTGAAAAGTTCTTTTTGGTGGCAGATAGATGCTTTTGAAATGGTGTTTCTGTTTTCCCTTGTCGTTCATAAAGTAGTCCGATATTAAGGACATCCCATTTAATATCATTTTTAAATTTAGAGAAAAAGAAGGATAGAAGATCAACTTCATTTTGATTTTTTTCTAAATATATTGGCGAAAACTCTAAACCATATAGGGTGCTAAAATCAGTGAGTGTCGTGTGTGTGCCAAAAAGTGTTTTTTGTTTATTTATTAATATAGGATACACCATTAGTGGTGTCATACTAAATCTATCCTGAAGGATATAGATTTTAACGGTGTGATTTTTAGGTAGTGCATATTTTTCAAGAAGTTCAAACCAAGTGTGTCCTTTAAAAAAAGAAGTTTCATTAATTTGGGATAAAGCATTCCTTACTTTGACAGGAAGTTTGTTGATACTATCATAGCATTGTAATTCAAGGGTAAAATCATTATTTTTGGTTAATAAACCATCTCTTAGTCTTATTTTATGCAGTTTTTCCAGAAAGGGCCATCTATAAATATTTGTGATGAATATTGGGCGGAAGCGCTGTGCAACATATTGGTGCCAGTTTTTAACTCGACCATAAGATTCAACCGTGACTACTTTTTTATTATTAAAAAATGTTTCAAGATATTCCCTACGCATCAATTGCGTTGGCGATGTATTTTTTTGTTCTTCATCATATGTTGTTTTCATTATGTAAAGAATTTTATTTCGGATCAGGCACATATCCATAGCAACAACCTTTTGGTTGTAGCAATATTGATATATGAGCGCTTCATTTTTTATGGCAAAGTTAGTGAATATTTTTTCATAAAGTTTTCCTTGAATATTATCTGGATGAACTGCTGTATGAGAACGTCCTTTCCAGCCAGCAGATTCCATCAGCCCAAAAGAAGCAATGATTTTTTTAATATCTTTGGGATTTGTAATAGATTGACATTCCGTAATGATATTGTTTTTTTGTAATTTATTATATCTATTATTAAATTGTTTTCTAAAAGATTTTGATTTCTGATTCCAGAAATTAGTAAAATCACCTTTTATCAAGATGCTTGGTGTATGGAAAGCCAAGCTGCTATTCATGTATGAATTATTTGGGTAATTCTGATAAGAATTACTATCCTGGAATAAAATACCAAAATTTAGAATATAGCTAGGAAAGGATTTAATAAGTGAAAGAAACAATTGCTCGTAGTTTAATGATTTGTCCGATACTAATAGCCCTATTGGTGCCTGATTGGGCTGGAAAGTAGTAGCAAAAAATCGTTTCTTTTTTTCAAAAATGCCTATTGCTTTAGTTTTATTATCTACTTTACAGATACCAATCAATTCTTGACCTGATGAAAAAGTGTCCAATAAGGGAATAACAAACATTGAGTCCAGTAGTGGAGTGTTCTGATTTCGTTGATTTATATCATCCCACTGGTTTTTCAACTGTGAAAATTCTTTTACGGATACGAATGTCCAAATGTAGTTTTGTTTGTTATCATGTGTCATCTATCTTGGCCTATAATATTATATAGTTCATCGACAATCCACTGAAGATCATTTTTCGATAATTCCTGATGGCAGGGGAGTTGAAGAATTGTATTGGAATATTTTTGACTGACTGGGCATCTTTCCGATCCTTGCCATAAGAACTGACCGAACCTTTGGAAAGGGATAGCTTTATCTTCTATATCCGGGAATATATCCTCTAAATTTTCAATAATGACTGGAATCATATAGGGAACAATTCCGGCAGGAACTTCAGTAATCGGTACAGTAATATTTTGAATATTCTTCAAAGCATTTAGCAAATAAATATAATTTTCACGGCGCTTTAAAAAAATGCGATTATGGGAAACCTGTTTTTCCAGAAACATTGAAAGTTTCGTCGGCTGGCTCAGTCTGTCTTTTAGTAAATATTCTTCATAAGGATCGTCAGAAGAATTAGAAACTTCCATAAATGCTTGGGTTTTATCCTGTTCAGCCTTACCGCGTAGTTTTTCAATAATATAAATCAGGGGTGTAAAAACCCATAACCGACCATACTCAAGTGATCTTTCGATAGTATTGTATAGAAAACGAATTTCTGACTTGATGTTACTTTCTGGTGTTCGACCATCTTGAGTAAATTTTTTCCTACGCGTTAATATCCCTCCCTGTTCCACAGAAAAGAATTTTTTTGTACTGCCAATACCATAATCACCCGTATGCCCAACGGTTATATTATCTGAACGCCCAAATAGACTATGGGCGCAGTCCTCTATAAGCTTCAAATCATGTTGGTCACATGCCTTGCGAACTTCTTTAATATTCTGGACAAAGCCAAAATAATTTACGGCTATGACGGCACGGCTTTTATGTGTGATCAAGCTTTCAAGGTCTGAAATATTTGTGGAAAAATCGTCATTGATTTTATAGAATACGGGTATACATCCGGCATCCAGAATTGGGGAAACCATTGCCTTACAATGGTAGGCTGGAACAAGGACCTCATCATTTTCTTTTACGTCAATTTCCTTGAGTGCCTGATATAGTGCATAGCGGGCAGCTGTAAAATATTGTATCTGGCGGCTTTGATACAATGACGGAACTTTATGAGAAGATAGTGGAAATAAACTTGCCAATGACATTACAGGAAATACAGGAATTAAGGGGGCAGGAATTTGTCTGTAAACTTCTTTTCCATGAACGATTTTTGTCGTTGTTTGGGACGTTATATGCCGTTTGATCTGTTTTTTATTATCTGCCAAAACTGAACCCGTATTCCTATATATTTTTTATGTTGGCCATTTTTACTAGTGAATCATGAAATTTCTATTACCCGATCCAAAGGCTATTGGTTAATATAGTGAAAGCTCGTATAAAGAGAGTGATATCTACTATATAGTCTTAGAAAATTGGTTGAGCCCTTTTTTATTCATATTTCAATAACATTTATACATTATGTTGTGAAAAAATTTTAATATAAAAAGATATAAGTACCTATGGCATATAATCTTTCAGATTTTGTTACAAGTCCGGAAAAGAAATCTTCACAGAAAATCGCCGTCATTTTCAAAAAGCAGGAGATGACCTATGATGCGCTTTGTGATGAAGTTAAGGATTATGGCAAGGGATTATTGGCATTCGGCCTTAATAAAAATGACAGGGTGGCCTGTTATCTTCCCAAACAATTTGAAACTGTTATATCGATTTTCGGCCCTTCTTATGCGGGCGGGGTATTTGTACCGGTCAACCCGGGCCTGAAACATCGACAGGTGGCCTATATCCTGAAAGACTGCAATGTCAGGTTTCTTGTGACCAGCCCTGACAGGCTTGCGGCTTTAAAGGATGAATTAACGGACTGTCCTGATTTGGAATTGATTATTCTTACGGGTAAAATACCTGATAAAGCCATAGAAATAGACCAGAAAATAATCAGTTATAACGACTTCCTTGCGCTAGGGCGTGATAGTGACAAAACCGTTCATGAAACCATTGATGCGGATATGGCCGCTATTCTCTATACATCGGGCAGTACGGGTATGCCCAAAGGGGTTGTTCTTTCCCACCGCAATATGATTGCCGGTGCGGAAAGTGTTGCAAGTTATCTGGAGAATAGTTCGGATGACATGATTTTAAGTGTTTTGCCGCTTAGCTTTGATGCCGGACTAAGCCAATTGACCACAGCCTTCTCAGTCGGGGCGACGGTCGTTCTGATGAACTTTCTGTTGCCGCGAGATGTCATTCGGCTGGCTGTGAAGCATAAAATCACTGGTATTACATGTGTTCCACCGTTATGGATTCAACTGGCAGAACTTGACTGGCCAGAGGAAGCGGTAAATTCCATCCGATATATTGCAACAACGGGCGGCCGAATGCCGGTACCCGTAACCCGCAAATTCCAGAGAATACTCAGTAAAAGTGATATATTCCTTATGTATGGCCTGACCGAAGCTTTCCGGTCCACTTATCTACCGCCGTCAGAGGTGGATAGGATTCCGGATTCCATGGGAAAAGCCATACCGAATGCAGAAATTATGATTGTAAGAGAAGATGGCACAGTCTGTGATGTGGGTGAAGAAGGAGAACTTGTCCATCGGGGTGCTTTGGTTGGCCTGGGTTATTGGAACGATAAGAAACGAACAGCTGAAAGATACAGACCGGCACCTGGACAGGCAGCTGGGCTGTCAAATCCGGAAATTGCTGTATGGTCGGGTGATACTGTAAAAAGAGATGATGATGGGTATCTTTATTTCGTTGGCCGTCGTGACGAAATGATAAAAACTTCTGGTTTCAGAACCAGCCCCACAGAATTGGAAGAAACCATTTTTGCCAGTGGTCTGGTTGATGAAATAGCCGCCATTGGTGTTGATCATGAACAGCTGGGGCAGGCGATCTGGGTCGTGGCAACGGCTAAGGGACAAGGAAATCTGGATATGGAAGCTATTATGGCTTACTGTCGGGCGGAAATGCCAAGTTATATGGTGCCGCATGAATTGATCCAGTGGGATAGTTTGCCGAAAAATGCCAATGGAAAGATTGATCACAAGACGATTGCTGCACAGATAAAAAAAGAAATACAAGTGCAATGACAAAGATGGAAAAGAAAAAGCCCGAACACGTAGCTACTCATGGCTTTCCGGCCAAGGATGGGGAGCTGACTGTTGGTGGTATCAAGATCAGCCAATTAGCAGACCGTGTGGGTTCCACACCTTTTTATGCCTATGATAGGGCCTTGATTTCGGAACGGATAGCAGAAATGCGAAAATATCTGCCACCGCAAGTGAAATTACATTTTGCCATGAAAGCCAACCCAATGCCAGCTGTGGTTCATCATATGAGCCATATTGTAGATGGTTTGGATTTGGCCTCTGCCGGGGAAATGGCTATTGCGCTGGATACGGGTATGGACCCTGCGTTGATTAGTTTTGCGGGTCCGGGAAAAACTTCACAAGAATTGTCACAGGCAATTGCCGCAGGTGTACTGATTAATATGGAATCTTTTGCGGAGATGGAGAATATTGCCCGAATCTCCAAAGAACAAGATATTGTAGCCAAGGTTGCCATTCGGGTGAATCCAGATTTTGAATTGAAATCATCCGGCATGAAAATGGGCGGTGGCCCCCAGCAGTTTGGTGTTGATAGCGAAGAAGTCCCTGCAATGTTGAAGCGAGTTGCCAAACTGGATTTGGATTTTATCGGGTTCCATATATTTAGCGGATCACAAAACCTGAATGAAAGTAGCTTGCTGGAAACACAGGAAAAAGCCCTGAATCTTGTGCTATCCTTGTCCAAACATGCACCAAATATGCCGAAAAAAGTTAATATAGGTGGCGGTTTTGGAATTCCGTATTTTCCCGGTGACAAACCATTGAGTTTGCAGATTCTGGGCAATGGCCTATCCAAATTATTACAAAAATTTCAAAATGAGCTGCCAGATACTGAAGTTGTCCTTGAGTTAGGACGTTATATGGTCGGTGAATCTGGTGTTTATGTGACAAAGGTCATTGATAAAAAAACATCTCGTGGAGAAGTCTATCTTATTACTGATGGTGGGATGCATCATCATCTTGCGGCATCAGGTAATTTTGGCCAACTCATCCGTAAAAATTATCCCGTGGCCATTGCAAACCGAATGGACATATCAGAAAAAGAAAAAGTCAATATTGTCGGCTGTCTATGCACCCCACTGGATCGGTTAGGGGATAAAATGAATTTACCGCAGGCTGAAATTGGTGACTATGTCGTATTGTTTCAATCTGGTGCTTATGGTTTATCAGCAAGCCCAACAGCATTTTTAGGACATCCTGCACCCTATGAAGTGCTGGTGTAACGGAACGGGAAAGTAGTTTATATGACCGGAATTAGTGGATGGGTTGGGGAGCTTGACAAAAATCTGGCACCAGATGAAATTATTACCAAAATGGCAAATCGTCTATCCAGAGGCGATCATGATCACCATATACTACAAAAGATGAAAAAAAATTCCACGCCCTTTGGGGCGTTGGCGATAGTATCTCGTTATGATGCTAATGATCTTGCGGAAGATGATGATTATCGGGCATCCATTTGTGGTAAGGTAATCTGGAAAAACCCAATGCTAAAGACAATGGCACAGGAAAAGGGTGATGGCCATGCTCTGATTGAGGGGTATAAACGATATAACAGTAAAGTGTTAAATGTCATGCAGGGGACTTGGGCCATAGCATTGGTGTCACCAAAACGTAAAATGGCCCTTATAGCTATTGACCGTATGGGCGTTTATCCCATGTGTTATGGTCTTGGCAAGAATAATGAATTTGTTTTTTCCTCAGTCACAGGTGGTGTCCGGGCTTTTCCCGATTTTGCAGCTAACGTCAAACCGCAAAATATCTATAATTATTTGTATTTCTTTGTCGTTCCGGCTCCGACGACCATTTTTGATGAAATATCCAAATTAGAGTCTGCGCAATTTGCTCATTTTCAGGACGGTAAGTTGTCTACCGGCTATTATTGGGAAATGCCTTATACGACAGAGAAGAAGGGTAATATTGAGGAATGGTCAGCCCTGTTAAGAGATCAGCTCGACAAAAGTTTTTGCTCAGTGATAGACGGAGCTAATACCAATGCCGTTGGAGCCTTTCTGAGTGGGGGGCTTGATAGTAGTACGGTTGCGGGTCTGATGATGAAGCATAATGGCAAGGGGAAAACCTTTACCATTGGCTTTGATGACCCAAAATATGACGAGAGTGAATTTGCGAGAATTGCAGCAAATCATTTTAATACTGATCATAATGAGTATTTTGTTGTGCCCGATGATGCGACCTCTATTCAGGAGAAAATCGCAGAAATCTATGATGAACCATTTGGAAACACTTCTGCCGTACCCGCATATTACTGTGCAAAAATGGCAAAAGAACAAGGCATAGACCTATTGCTGGCAGGAGATGGTGGGGACGAGTTATTTGCTGGAAATGAACGATATATTTCCATGCAAACCATAGAGAAGTACAGCCTTATTCCCAAAATTTTGAGAAAAGGACTGATGGAGCCATTTTTTTCTATTCCTGGACTGAACAAAGTACCAGTGGTTTCAAAAGCGCGAAATCTTTCAAAACGCTATGCCATTCCTATGCCGGACCGCTTATATTCTTATGAATATTTCTTTGATCAGATGCCGGGGAATATTTTTACGCCTGATGCGGTTGGGGAAATTGACCCCGATGCGCCTCTCGATATTATGCGGAAGAAATATTATCATTATGATGAAAGTCAGATGGTTCAACGGATGATGCATCTGGATTTGCAAATTACATTGGCAGATAACGATTTGCGAAAAGTAAATGTAATGTGTGATTTGGCGGGCGTTAATGTGGAATATCCATTTTTAGAATCAGAAATGGTTGACTTCGCAGCATCGGTTCCGACGGATATTTTGCTCAAAGATGATAAATTAAGATACTTTTTTAAATATTCTTTAAAGGATTTTTTGCCGTCAGAGGTGATTAATAAGACAAAACATGGTTTTGGATTACCTTTTACATCCTGGATTTGTAAAGATAAAAAGATATACGAACAGGTCACAGATAATCTTTCAGATTTTCGAAAAAGAGGCTTTTTGAAGGACCGTTTTATTGATGAAATTATCACATCAATAGGTAAGCCGGATAGTTCCGGAATAGGGGGCTTTAGCTGGGATGTAGCAATGTTAGAAATGTGGTTCAAGAAACATATTTCCGGCTAAAACCCAATGTAATAAGTGGGATCATATGTTTGCGGGTCAGGTAATATTCTAATGTTTGTAATGTTTATTGTTTTTCACTATAATGTAGTGAAATATTCTTTTAAAATAGCGGTTTGGTAGTAATTCTGTTAACACATAGTGTTAGTAGAAAAAATATTATTTATTTGTACTAATTTAACCTATTCAAACTACTCATATAGTAGATAGCGAAGTAAGTCTTAACATAATGAGTAGGATTAGGACAGGTTATGAAATATAATGGAAGGGAAATATGCAGTGATTAATAACAATTTCAAACCCGGGATTATTTCTCAAGGTATCAAATACAGTATCATTTTAATATGTGCTGTATTCTTAGCGAGCTGTGAAAACAGCAGTAAAAACACTTTACCATCAGCACAGTTTGTGCCAGCTGAAGAGGGACCAGGGCCGCAATATATTGTTGGTCCACTGGACAGTTTGCAAATATTTGTATGGCGTAATCCAGAATTGACCACATCAGTCACCGTACGCCCTGATGGCAGATTTTCTGTACCGCTCATTGACGATATGACGGCAACGGGACGGACACCAACACAGTTGGCCCGTGATATTGAAAAGAAATTATCTGAATATATCCAAGGACCGATTGTTACCGTTATAGTTTCAGGTTTTCAGGGGCCATTTGCTCAGCAAGTTAGGGTAGTGGGTTCTGCAACAGAACCACAGGCCATTTCCTTTCGGGCAAATATGACACTTTTGGACGTTATGATCACCGTTGGTGGCGTAACTGAATTTGCGGCTGGTAATCGCGCAACGTTAGCCCGTATTGAAGGTGGCGTTCAAAGAGAATATGGCCTGCGCATTGATGACCTGATTAGAGACGGCGATGTTAGTGCTAATGTAAAAATTAACCCTGGTGATGTGATTATCATTCCAGAAAGCTTCTTTTGAGCTATAGGGCCGGAGTGGCCAATAGTTAAATGAAAAGCTGTTGGCCATTTCAATTTTTGTAACTGTAGCTGTAAATATAGCTAATAAAAATAATAATTTGAATATCAGGAACTAAGTTATGAACGAGGTATATCAACAACTTATCTCGATATTATATGGCGTTTGGAGACAGCGTATAGTCGCTATTTCCATTGCATGGGTTATTTGCGTCATAGGTTGGGTTTTTGTCGCCCAAATTCCGAATGTCTATGAATCGGAAGCCCGTATTCAAGTTGATGCAGAAACTTTTCTTAAGCCTTTGCTCGGTAAAATGGCAGTGCAGAATAATATCTATAACCAAGTTGCCTTAATGCGCCAGACCCTGATCAGTCGCCCGAATATTGAAAAAATAATCAGAATGACGGATCAGGACCTCCTTATAAATAATGATGAGGAAATGGAAGAAAAGATAAATGAGATTATGGGGGAGATTAGCATCAATATTCAGGCTGCTAATCTTTTCACAATTGCATACAATAATGTCGACCCGGCAATAGCCAAAATGGTTGTGCAGTCACTATTAAATATATTCATGGAAGAAAACCTTGGTCAAAATAGGAAAGATTTAACGTCAGCCGTTAGATTTATTGAAGATCAAATTCGTGAATATGAAGAGCAGTTAGAAATTTCAGAACAGCGTGCGACAGAGTTTCGGCAAAAAAATATGGCTTTCCTATCTGATAAATCTTACTTTGAGAAACTCCAATTGAGTATTTCAGAAGTTGCTACAGCCAAACAATCACTGCTTGAGTATAAAAACCGTGAAAGACAACTAAAGGAAAATTTGGCTAATATTCCTTCTTATATTCCGTCTATGGGGACCGGTCCGACGTTGCGTGGTGGTGGTTCTTCTTCTTCTGTTTCAGCCCTGCAGGGAAGGATTAATATTTTAGAATCCCGTTTGGATGAGCTTTACGCTCGTGGGTATAAAGACCTGCATCCAGATATTCGAATTGTTCTGAACCAAATTGAATCCCTTAAAGTAAAGCATGAAAAAGAACAGGAAAAATTTAATAAAGCTCTTGAGAGCAATGATACAAAAGCATTGCAATCTACAGGTGGGGTAATGCCCAACCCGGTTTATGACCAGTTGAGCCTTAGATTATTCGATTTGGAAAGCGAAATAGCCAGTCAGCAGTCACGGTTGCGCGCCAAAGAAAAGGTGACTGAAAATCTTCAGGCGATGGCCCACAGAATTCCCGAAGTTGAAGCAGAACTTATACGACTTAATCGTGATTATAATGTTCTTAAAACGAATTATGATCAAATGCTGGTTAAACGTGAATCTGCAAAAATTTCGTCTGATTTGGAGACTAATACAGACCGTGTACGGTTTCGGGTCATTGACCCACCACAGGAAGCTAGGGAACCTTCCAGTCCAAATCGTATATTATTGGTGATCGGTGTATTGGCAGTTGGATTAGGTGCTGGTGTGTTTATCGCGTATATCATTAGTCAAATGCATTCCACATATTCAACGGAAAAGAAGCTAAGGGATGCATTTCCTTATCCTGTACTTGGACGTATTTCTGTTCTTCTGTCAGCAGAAGAATTGGTAATCAGGAAGAAGAAGTTAATTATGTTTTCAATCATGATGGCAGGTCTTTTTGTTTCCAGCATCAGCGTATATTTGGTGATGAGTATAATGCACTCTGTATCGGTTTAAATTGAACTTAGTTCAAAGGTAAAAAATAATGAGTTTGATTGAGAAAGCAGCAGCAAAACTAAAGAAAAGTGAGAGTTTGGTTGAACGCGCTGCGGAGCAACTGAAAAATAATGTTGTTTCAGAGGATAATAATACAGTTTCCGGAAAAGAAACTTTTTCGGGTCCTGTTGGTGATTCCAATAGTTTAAAGGCCAGCAACCAATCTGTGGCAAACAGGGCACGAGTTGAGTTGAGTACTGATATTCTGATGAAGAATAATATTCAAACCAATGATGATATAGAGAACTCACTTACGACTGAAGAATTTCGTATTGTTAAGCGAAGTCTGTTATTGAATGCTTTTTCCAAAGGTGAATCTGCTATTAAAAATGGGAATATTGTACTGGTAACCAGTACACAACCCAATGAAGGCAAAACCTTTTGTGCTGTTAGTCTGGCATTGAGTATGGCTGCTGAGAGGGACTTGACAGTTCTTCTGGTGGATGCAGACGTTGCAAAGCCAGATGTCCTGCGGACACTTGGCGTTAAAGGGGATAAAGGGCTAATCGATGTTATTGAAAACAAGGATATGGATCTTAGTGAATGTTTGTTAAGAACAAATATTTCTAATTTGTCAATCCTGCCTGCGGGTAAAAAACATAAACTGACAACAGAATTACTTGCCAGTGAACGTATGGGTGAAATAATTGATGAAATTGCCAGAAGATATCATGATCGCATTGTAATTATTGATTCTCCACCTGTTTTGGCAAGTAGTGCTGCCTCAGTTCTGGCTTTGCATGTCGGGCAAATTTTATTTGTTATTGAAGCAGAAAGAACACGGGAAGAAGAATTACATGATGCATTTAAGTTAATTGAAAAATGTAAAAATATAAATTTGCTTTTAAACAAGGCAAGATTTACAGCGGGTAAGAAAAGATTTGGTTCTTATTATGGGTATGGATATTATTGACAAAAGGCGAGGGCGGGGAAGAATGTATACTTGCAAAAAATCAATGCTACTTCTGATGTCATCGGTAGCTATTTCTGGTTTTATATTTAGCGCAAACGCGGCAAGCTGGCGTGTGGAGCCTACTATTACTGTGGCCGAGATATATACGGATAATGTTGATCTGGATACAAGCAGTAGTCAAAGTGATTTTATCACACAAGTTACACCTCAGATAAGGATAACGGGAGATGGTTCGCGTTTAAACACATTAATTAATTATGCCCCTAATTATTTTTATTATCCAGGTGATGATGATGATCAGCATGAATTACGACATAACCTGCAAGCAAGGTTGAGCAGCGAATTAATCAGTGAAACTTTTTTTGTTGATGCCAGCGCTAACATTGACCAACTTTTTTTAGACCGTCGTCAAGCAATCTCATCACAGGAAGCCAGTAGAACCGATAATAGGAGTACAGTCCAATCCTATCAATTCTCTCCATATCTTGTGCATAGAATAGGGGCTTTGGCAACAGTACAACTAAGCTATGATTTGAGACATGTTCGACAAGCAGAGGATGCTGAACAGACAACGGCAAATACTTTTTTTGGAAATTCATTGAGCCATGAAGGTAGTTTCTCTGTAACTAGTGGTAGTCGTTTTACCAGGTTAAACTGGGGTTTATCAGCATTATATCGTACAGAAGACAGGGAAAATACCAGAGATTTTGATACGACGACAGTGCGTGCTGATTTTTCGTATCAACTATCACATATTCTGACAGTATTGGGTAGTGCCGGGTATCAGGAAAGAGAAGCAGAATTAGGATCATTTGTAAACTTTAACGGCTTTATTTGGGATGCAGGCTTTCGTCTTGTTCCAGGACCAAGGACATCGCTTTCGCTCAGATATGGTAATCAAAATGATGGTGATACATTTTCCTTAAATGCACACTATAAGATTACGGCCAAAGACAGTATAAATCTGTCCTTTAGTGACACAATTCAAACTTTTCAATCAACGGTCTTTAGTGATAATGTTGATGTAATTAATTCCCCCTCCCTGAATAGCGGGTTTATTAGTGGGGACCTTACTCGCAGAAAAGAATGGGCATTAACTGTACAGGGAATAAGAGGGCGCACAACTTACGCTGCAACGGCCTTTCATCGAAAGAATAGGTCAGATAACAATGCGCTCGATGAAACTGAATATGGGGGTAACTTTACCATTAGCAGGAACTTAAATCAGCGTTTAAGTATAAGTAGTGGTTTTACCTATAGTTCATCAGAATTCTCAAATGACTCTATTAGAGATAAGTTCTGGAGTGCATCAGCCAATGTTAGTTACAGAATCTCAAAATCATTATTTGGTACTCTAGGGTATGTCCATACCGATCGGGACCAGACGCGATTCACTAATTTAAACGGTGGTTCAAACTATATTTCACTGTCAGTCAGAGCGGGACTTTAGGTGAATTATGTATACGGAATTTTACGAATTTAATGGTAAGCCATTCCAATTAACACCAGACCCCTGTTTTTATTTCGATAGTTCTACCCATCACAAAGCAATGGCATATCTCACCTATGGTTTAAGCCAAGGTGAAGGATTCATCATTGTAACGGGTGAAATTGGAGCCGGTAAAACAACACTAGTAGAGCGTTTGCTGAATGAGCTGAATACGGATCAGTATGTTGCTGCGAAAATAGTTACAACCCATCTTGATGCTGATGATATATTACGGATGGTCGCTGCCGGGTTTGGATTGGATATTCATTCGAAAGACAAGGCCGTTCTTCTAAATGAAATTGAAGTGTTTCTTCGGCAAAACCATAAAAGTGGTCGGCGCGCCCTATTAATCATTGATGAGGTGCAAAATCTTCCTATATCCGCTTTGGAGGAGCTGCGCATGTTGTCAAATTTTCAGGAAGGGGACCGGGCCCTGCTTCAGAGTTTTTTGATTGGACAGCCAGAATTCAGGGATAAATGGGCCTTTGCTCCAGAACTGGAACAACTTCGTCAGCGGGTAATTGCGACACATCACCTTCAATCCATGACTGATGCAGAAACAAGAGAATATATTCACCATAGGATGAAAATAGTTGGATGGAATGATAGGCCTCATTTTACCGAGGATTCATTTCAGGAGATATTTAAATTCACAAACGGTGTCCCGCGGAAGCTGAATACATTATGCTCACGTATTTTATTATTTGGTGCTATCGAGGAGTTAGATATCATTGATAAAAATACCGTATTAAATGTAATAGAGGATATGGAGCATGACATTGCGTCCTCTGGCCCTAGATCGCAAAATATCAATGGTTTGAAACCAGCACTCAGAAATCAATATTCGTCCAAAAACTCTCACATGAATGACCAAGAAGTAGAAGCCCTGAAAGAGCGTATATATTTATTGGAAGAATACGTTAAAATTCATGATGAGACTATAAAAAGTGCACTTGAAATTGTCACTGATCTGGTAGATCAAAATGATGGTCAGGGTAGTTGACCTAGATGTCAGGCAGAATTAAAAATGCAATGACAGTCGATGTGGAGGATTACTTTCAGGTGGGTGCTTTTGAAAATGATATAAGGCGATCAAACTGGGATAATTTTGAGTGCCGTATAGAGCGTAATATGGACATCATCCTAAAGATGTTTGATGACCATTCCGTAAAAGCAACTTTTTTCACCTTGGGCTGGATTGCTGAAAGATATCCTCTGATTGTTCGACAAATAACAGAAAACGGTCACGAATTGGCAAGCCATGGCATGAACCATAGGCGAGCGACTGATCAATCTCACACAGAATTTATGGACGATGTGAAATCCTCTAAAAAATTACTGGAAGATATTAGTGGAAGCCAAGTGAACGGTTACCGTGCACCAAGTTTTTCAATCGGCGAGAAGAATCTCTGGGCATTAGAAGCATTATATGAATCTGGATATAAATATAGTTCCAGTATTTACCCTATTCAGCATGACCATTATGGTATGCCAACAGCTTCGCGTTTCGCTTTTTCTCCTATTAAAAACCAAGATTTCTTGGAAATGCCCGTAACGACTGTAGAAGTTCTTGGACGTAAAATTCCCTGTGGCGGCGGTGGATATTTTCGGTTGCTACCTTATTTTATTTCGAATTTTGCCATGCAGCGGGTAAATAAAAAAGACAAACAACCCTGTATTTTTTATTTTCATCCATGGGAAATTGACCCGGATCAGCCCCGCCAAACACAAGCCGGCCTAAAATCTAAATTCCGCCATTACACCAACCTAGTAATTATGGAAAAAAAATTACGGAGGGTTTTGGCAGAATTCAGTTGGGGGCGCATGGACGAGATTTTTTTGGACAGTCAGGGATAATTATGCAAGTAAAAATGCTGGATATTTTTGGTGACTGTGGCAAATGGGATGATTATGTGGAAAATTATCCGGGGGCAACAGTTTATCATATGTCTGCTTGGGGCAGGGCAGTATGCTCAAGTATGGGGCATAAAAGCTATTATATTATGATTGAAGACAAGGGTGAAATTTGTGCACTCGTTCCTCTTATTCACATAAAAAGCAGCCTTTTTGGTAATTCACTTATTTCTGTTGCCTTTGCTACAGGTGGCGGTCCTTTATTTGATAACGCACAAGCTTTGGCATTACTGGATGAAGAATGTCGATTGTTGTCTAAAAAACTGGGTGTTGATTATCTTGAATGTCGGAATATGGATGTGGTGCATGATGATTGGCCTTCTAAGAAAGAAATGTATTCAACATTTCGGAAGGCTTTATCTGATGATAATGAAGAAAATATGTTGGCCATTCCCAGGAAACAACGGGCTATGGTGCGAAAAGGTATCAAGTTTGGTTTAAGAGCCATTATTGATGATCAGCCCGACCGTCTGTTTTCCATGTATTCTGAAAGCCTTCGCAATTTAGGCTCTCCGGTATTTCCAAAAAAACTATTCTATTGTCTGAAGCAGGAATATGGTGAAAATTGTGAAATACTGACTATAGAAACGGATCAAGGTAAAGCCATATCCAGTGTGATGACATTTTATTTTCGTGATGAGGTTATACCCTATTATGGAGGGGGAACCGTGGAAGCAAGGGCACTTGCCGCCAATGACTTTATGTATTGGTCCCTGATGGAAAGGGCGGTTGATAAAAAAAATTGCAAAATATTTGATTTCGGACGAAGTAAAAACGGCACAGGGGCCTTTAGTTTTAAAAAAAATTGGGGATTTGAGGCTACACCTTTAAATTATGAATTCATTCTGAAGAATGGCGAGGAAATACCGGATATCAATCCGCTAAATCCAAAATATCAACTGATGATAAAGGTCTGGAAAAAACTTCCCTTAGCGGTAACAAATTTTGTTGGGCCATTGATTTCTAAATCATTGGGGTAAATATTAAATTACGGAAAGTAATACTTTTGGAACCAGTTTAATGCATAAATATAACACCATAATAGTAAAATAACTGTGGATGGGATAATGACAGAAATGCAGGATGAAGTGATCAAAACACAATGGCGAAATGCGACAATGGTATTAACGGCTATTGCAGCCGTAATTTTGCTTGTCTTTTTTGGCACGCTGGAAACACTAATCTTAACCTGGTGGAATAAACCAGAATATAATCATTGCCTATTAATTCTGCCAATCATTGCTTATCTGATCCATGAAAGACGTGAAATCTTTCATAAAGTTGCACCGGAACCTTATTGGTTGGGACTTATTCCCTTATTGGGTGGGGGCATGTTGTGGTTGCTAGGCGATCTTGCTGATGCAAATGTGGTGCGTCAGTTCGGTTTGATCATTCTCATCCAGGGGTGTCTTTTGACAATTCTTGGTAAGCGCGTAGTCCTTGCACTGCTTTTCCCATTTTTTTATATGGTTTTCCTTATTCCTTTCGGGGATTTTCTAGTGCCGCCATTACAGGACTTTACAACTGCTTTTGTAATAATGATGTTGAATTTACTTAATATCCCGGTATTTGCAGAGGGTGTTTATCTATCAATTCCTGCTGGTGATTTTCATGTGGCAGAAACCTGTGCAGGATTAAGGTTTCTGATAGCGACTGTTGCCCTTGGCACATTGATGGCCAACGTGGCCTATAAGACTGTCGGGCGGCAGGCTACAGTGGTTGTTCTGTCATTTATTGTACCAATTATAGCCAATGGTTTCAGGGCCAGTGGCATTGTGCTTATTGCACATTGGTCAGATATGAAATACGCTACAGGTGCAGATCATATTACATTTGGGTGGATATTTTTTGCTATTGTTCTCATGATTTTCATCTCTATTGCCATGACATTTACCAACAGGGGTGTACACGAAGGATATATTGATTTTTCTAAGAAATATTGGACGACGAATAAGACTACGTCCATCCGACATTTCGTATTGTCTTTTATATTTACCGCAATTGCAGTTGGAATGGCACCCACATATGCCACAATCATTGAACAACGATATCAAACGTTTAATAATTCTACTGTGTTACTAAAAGAAAATATCTGGGGTTATGACGTATCAAATGTTACAAATTGGAAACCGTATTACGAAGGTGCATCCCAAATTTTTCACCATCAGCAAGGAAATATAGCATCTGAGGCAGTTGATATATTTATAGCATATTATAAATATCAATCCAAAGGTATTGAAATGATCCGTCATGGTAATGGTGTGGTTCCTCAAGATGAATGGGGACGTATTGCGAGTAGAAAAATTAATGACGTCACTATTGCTGGATCATATGTACCGGTGAATGAAGAATTAATACAGTCCGGCAGTTACAGAAGGCTTGTCTGGTACTGGTATTGGATTGATGGAAAGATTATCACTAATAAATATACAGCCAAGTTAATTGATGCTAAAGCCAAACTTTTTGGCGGAAGGTTGGATTCAGCGGTCATCGCTCTTTCAATTCCAGTTAATGCTGATAACATTGACCAAAAGAGGGAAGTGCTATCAGTTTTTGCGGCAAAATTACCATTGTTGGAAACTATAGTATCCAAATAAAAACAAAGGAATGTTAATTCTGATAATATCAAATGGTTTATTTAGGATGATTACACTTCAAAAATACATAATTTGTTTTTGCATCACCATAGTGGGAGGCATCACCCATACTCATGCCCATGATACAAATGGCGTTGAATTATCAGATATTGTCCGGAAGGTAACACCATCGGTTGTTGCTATAGCAACATACAGCCCACTCAGAAGTCCACGGGTGGTCATGAGAGGAACAGGGTTCGTTGTTTATGATGGACTTCATATCATTACCAATGCTCATGTCATACCAAAGGATTCTGATTTGCAACATAATGAAAGAATTTCCGTTTTGATTGGCCGTGGAAGGAATCCTGATGTACGGACAGCTGAAGTAATACGGATTGATAAAACGCATGATTTAGCGTTACTAAAAGTTGTTGGGAATAAAATTCCAAAACTTGCATTGGGGCTAGGAGGCATGAAACTTGAAGGGACAGAGGTTGCTGTAACCGGTTTTCCCATTGGTTCTGTGCTAGGGTTATTCCCAGTAACCCATAAGGGGATTATTGCGGCTGTTACACCTATTGTTATTCCCCAGCCAACAGCAAGATATCTGGATACAAAAATTATTCAGCAGCCACGATATGACGTCTACCAATTGGATTTAACAGCCTTTCCCGGCAATAGTGGCAGTCCAATGTACAATATAAATTCGGGTAAGGTTGAGGGAATATTGAATAGCGTTTCTGTGAAAGGAGCAAAGGAAAATGCCTTGTCAAAACCAAGCGGAATTTCGTTTGCAATTCCGATTATTCATCTGCATAGTTTGCTTCGTGAGGCAGGGTTAGAATAACCTTTTCCCAACATTGGGAAGAAAAATTAACAAGTGTTGCTAATTTTTTGGTTTTTCTGTGGTTTTCTCAGTCCCGGCAGCAGGCATTATTTGTTCCATTTTTTCGGCATCTGACAGGGAATTTTTTGCGATGTTTCTATCAGTTGTGTTCAGGGCTGTCCACACGGATACCACGGCAACTACCCAGCCGAGTATTGCGCCAGCTACCCATACCATTAATGAATGGCGCATAGAAAGGCGCTCATTTTTTTTGCCCTGTGGAATACTCTTGTTGTTAACCATAATAAAGCTCAATATTTCAATAAGTTATGCTTAGCCTTAACAGAATACTATCTTATAGTTAATAAAATCTAAACTATTTTTTCTTTGAAAATAAAGAAAATAAAAAAATACTCATAATTATTGCAATTATACCATACAAGAATTATGCCATTTTTAAATAATTCTTTTATAACAGTGTTTTATATCGTTTTATCCAACTTTCCACAAAAATATCATAGAAATACTGTAAAATATTCCGACACTTTTGCGGCGAATTTTACACTTTTTAATATTTTGTGGCTTTGCTAGGCAGTATTTTTTTTATCCAGAGCATACCCAGTGGACCTGACAGTTCTGATAACATCAGTAAAATTTTTATCATTAAGGGCTTTGCGCAGACGTCTGATATGCACATCTACGGTCCGTAATTCTACATATATATTATTACCCCAAATGTTATCTAGCAATTGTTCCCGTGTGAATACACGACCCGGACTTTCCATAAAATATTTCAAAATTTTAAATTCGGTCGGTCCTAAATGGATTGGGATGCCGCCACGGGTAACTTTATGGGACGTGTTATCCAGTATGATATCGTCAAATTTAAGCGTTACTTCGGATAAAGCAGGTCTAATGCGGCGTAGAACGGCATTAATACGGGCAATCAGTTCCTTTGGTGAGAAGGGCTTGGTGATATAATCATCCGCTCCTGTATCCAGCCCCCTGATACGGTCGCTTTCTTCGGCCCGTGCGGTAAGCATGATGATAGGGACATTCTGTGTGATCTTATTACGGCGAATTCTTCGGCAGATTTCGATACCAGACAGGTTGGGTAACATCCAGTCCAACAGAACCAGATCTGGTGATATTTCTTCCAGCGCATAAATTCCTTCTTCACCATCACTTTCGCTATGGACAATGAAGTCAGCCTTGCTCAGGTTATAACGGATGAGTTCAGTTAAACTCTGGTCATCTTCAATCAGTAAAATTTTTGTTTTCATGAGTCACCAGATTATTTATTAATTTGCATCAATTTCGGCATAATTACTGCTGTCATCTTTTGGTCTTTTAAGGGCAAGTAATTCACCCTCATTTATATAATAGACCAGTTCTGCAATATTAGTTGCATGATCACCGGCACGTTCAATATTTTTTGCAATGAACAATAAATGTGTAGCTGGTGTGATATATTGAGGATTTTCCATCATATAAGTTAACAACTCTCGGAATAGGCTATTATAAATACTATCTACATTCTTGTCCCGCTGCCAAACATCAATTGCCTTATCAATGTCCCTGGTGATATAGGCGTCTATAACATCAGAAATCATGCCGCTAATCTCAGTGACCATTTGACCAATCTGGGCGCTGCTAACAGAAATAGCTTCCTCATGTCGAATTACCGATACGCGTTTTGCAAGATTTTTGGCGTAATCACCAATACGTTCCAGTCCTGCACTGATCTTGATGGTGGATACAATATCTCTCAGGTCGTCTGCAACAGGGGAGCGCAGGGCGATCATTTGAATTGCCTGTTTTTCAATTTCTGCATCCATAACATCAATTATACGATCTGCTTTGCGTACTTTTTCGGCCAATATTTTATCTTTATGCTCTAAGGCACGCAATGCGTTTTGATACTGTTTCTCTACTAGGTTACCCATTTTAACTATTCTTGCTCTAAGGTCATTTAGCTCGTCATCGAATGAGGATAAAATATGATTATGTGGCATGTTTCTTTCCTTGCTCAGCCATAACGGCCAGTGATATAATCTTTAGTCTTTTCCACTCGGGGGTTGGTAAAGATTTCTGAGGTATCCCCAAATTCAAGAATTTTCCCGAGATGGAAAAAAGCTGTTTTCTGTGAGAGGCGGGCGGCTTGTTGCATGGAATGCGTTACGATAACAATGGTAAAACGTTCCTTGAGGTCTGCAATTAATTCTTCAATGATCGCTGTAGCAATCGGATCAAGGGCAGAGCAGGGCTCATCCATTAGAATTACTTCAGGGTTTACGGCAATAGTTCTGGCAATACAAAGCCGTTGTTGCTGACCACCGGATAGTGCTGTTCCCGATTTATCCAAGCGATCTTTCACTTCATTCCAAAGTCCGGATCTCTGTAGGCTGGAAAAAACTATTTCATCTAGGTCCTTATCATCTGCGGCTAAGCCGTGTATACGCGGCCCATATGCCACATTGTCATAAATGGATTTGGGAAAAGGATTGGCTTTTTGGAAGACCATACCAACTTTGGCGCGAAGCTGTACCACATCAATATTTTTACTGTAGATATCTTCACCGTCTAATGTGATCTTTCCCGTCATGCGGCAGGAAGGGATGGTATCATTCATTCGATTAATACAGCGTAAAAACGTTGATTTACCACAGCCAGAAGGGCCAATCAGGGCAGTTACTGTTTTTGGGGCTATATCCAGATCGATACCCATTAAAGCATGTGTTTCACCGTAATAAACATCTACGTTCCTTGCCTTAATTGTTGGCTGGATTAATTCCTGTACAGTGGTTTTATCCATCAGGTTATCCTCAATAATATTTACCATATTCATATTTTACCAACGTTTTTCAAATTTATGTCTCACCCAGATAGCAAGACCATTCATCATAATTAAAAACACTAAAAGCACAATAATTGCTGCGGAGGTTTTTTCCATAAATCCGCGCTCAGGGCTATCTGCCCAGAGAAATATCTGTACCGGCAGGGCAGTCGCAGCATCAAGCACGCCCTGTGGAACGTCAACGATAAAGGCAACCATGCCAATCATCAGAAGAGGCGCCGTTTCACCCAGAGCCTGTGCCATCCCGATAATTGTGCCCGTCATAATTCCCGGCATACTCAGCGGCAGGACATGATGAAATTGAGCTTGCAAATTAGAGGCCCCCATACCAATGGCTGCATCACGAATAGACGGCGGCACAGCGCGGATAGCAGCTCGAGAGGATATTATAATGGTAGGCAATGTCATCAGGGCCAATGTCAAGCCTCCGACCAAGGGGGCAGAGCGGGGCATATTGAACACATTAAGGAAAATAGCAAGCCCAAGAAGTCCGAAGATAATCGACGGGACTGCCGCCAGATTATTGATATTTATTTCTATTAAATCAGTCCATTTATTATGGGGTGCAAATTCTTCCAGATATAGTGCAGAAGCAACGCCAATGGGAAAGGCTATCAGAAGTGTCACTAGCAAAGTCAGGAATGACCCCATGGCCGCACCCAAAATGCCTGCCAGTTCAGGTTCTCGGGAATCTCCAGTTGAGAAAAATTTCCAGTTAAATCCCTTGAGAATGCGCCCTTCTGATTCAAGTATATCAAGCCAAGCCAGTTGCCTATCTGATATTTTGCGCTCTGATTGATTAACATCGCGGGAAATCTGCCCTTTGACATACATATCTACATTACTGGAAGCTAACAGATCCATGGCAATTGTTTTACCGATGAGATTTTTATCTTCTATCAATAACCTTCTGACTTCTTCCCGTGAGCCGGAGCTGACTAACTTTTGCAGATTGAAGACATCTCGACGGCCTTTGACATCGGAAAATTTTATTTTCAGGCTGTTGCGTATTAGCGTGCTATGATTAATCTGGGCGATATGGTCACGGTATTCTGTTTCATCATATCCGTCGGTAGACCCAATAATTTCAGGGTCCATATAAATATCAAACTTTATTCTGGTTTCCGAAAACCCACTTAAGCCCGTACTCAATATACTGATCATCATAATAGTCAGAGCCAGCAGGCCACTTAAAAGCCCTGACAAACCAATAGCCTTGAATAAGCGTTCTTTCCTATAACGCTTTTTTAACCGGGCCTGACTTTTTAATGAGGCAGTATTTTGCTTTAGGTCAGTCATATTGTTCCTGATATTTTCTTACTAATTTAAGTGCAATGAAGTTCAAAAATAAGGTTATGGTAAAAAGAGCCAGTCCAAGGGCAAAGGCTGACAGAGTTTTCGCGCTGTCAAATTCCTGATCACCCGTTAAAAGAGCTAAAATTTGAACCGTTACCGTAGTAACGGCTTCCAGAGGGTTTGCAGTCAGATTAGCGGCCATCCCAGCCGCCATGACAACAATCATTGTTTCCCCAATGGCCCGCGAAGCGGCCAGTAAAAAGGCACTGACAATGCCGGGTAGGGCAGAGGGGAGTATGACATTCACTATAGTTTCTGTTTTGGTAGCACCTAGCCCGTATGAAGCATCGCGCAGGCTCTGCGGTACAGAGGAAATAACATCATCTGACAGCGAAGAAATTAACGGTATAATCATAATACCCATTACTAAACCTGCTGCAAGTGCACTTTCAGATGCAATCTCAAGTCCGATAACCTCACCAGAATTGCGGATTACCGGAGCCACGACCAAAGCCGCAAAGAAACCATAAACAACGGTTGGTATACCAGCCAGAAGTTCAAGCAGAGGTTTGAAAAATATTCGGGCATTGGGACTGGCAAATTCTGTCATATATATGGCGGAGAATAAGCCTACAGGAACAGCAACCAGCAAAGCGATAAATGTTATGAGCAAAGTTCCGGTGAATAAGGGTATGGCTCCGAATGATCCGGAACTACCCACCTGATCTGCACGAAGGGCCGTTTGGGGACTCCATTTTAATCCCAAAAGGAACTCTGACAGGGAAACATGTTCTAAAAACCGCAATGTCTCGACAATTAATGAGGATACAATCCCAATCGTTATTAAAATTGCAATGGAGGAACTGATAACAAGCATAATTATAATTAGGCGTTCAACCAGGTTACGGGATCGCAATTCTGGAGAAATTTTTCTAAAACTAAATATGGCTAAAAGTGAAGATACACCAATGGCTGATAGGGTGAATATCCATAGGAGATTATTCTGAGTTCGCAGATAAAAATTTGTGGCATTATTCAAAGAATTTGTAAGGGGTCTGGATATCGCATCCCCAATTGCAAGATTGTGAATGTCATTCATATAAAGGGCACGATCGAAATTTGATAAACTGCGAATTTCGTCACCAAGTGCTGCGAGTGTGAAATTATCAACCAGATTGCTGCCAAAAATAATCCAAACTAATACTATAAATAATCCGGGCAGAAAACTTGTTAGCGCCGTAAACCATCCATAATGACCGGGGAGGGAATGTAAATCCCTTATTTTACCATTCACCGACAACACAGCTTTTTTTCGACCCATGATATATGAGATCGTTGAAATCAACATTAGTAAAATAATAATGATGTAGCTGTTCATTCCACGTAAACCATACTGTTAATTAGGGTCAAAGCCGGAAAACTCCGGCTTTGACATTCGTTTTATCAATTTGATAATGTAACAAGATTCTTTGCGTCTTCACGCATTTTTTCCAATTCGGCTGTTGGCATCGGTATCAATCCCTTTTCTGCCAAATAGCCATATTCACCCATAGCATTTTCACTGGTAAATTCTTTCAGATATTCTCTGATTCCAGATGTTTTATCCACATGCGCTTTTTTTATGTAGAAGTATAATGAACGGGATACCGGGTAGCTGCCATTTGAAATATTATCGAATGTAGGCTCTTTACCGTTAACGAGGTTTCCTTGGATAACGTCACTATTTTGATCTAGAAAGCTGTAACCAAATATGCCGAAAGCATCAGGGTTTGCTTGAAGTTTGCCAACGATCAAATTGTCATTCTCACCAGCCTCAATATAAGCACCGTCTTCACGAATTGTGTGACAAATGGCTTTATAGGCTTTCTTGTTCTTCTTTTTAATTGCTTTGATTTCAGGATATGTCTTACAACCTCCTTCCATAGCAAGCTCCATAAAGGCATCCCGTGTACCGGATGTGGGTGGAGGGCCAAGAATTTCAATTTTTTTATGCGGCAAGGTAGGATTTACCTGATTCCAGAATTTATGGGGGTTAGTTACCATTACCCCATTAACAGATATTTCAGTCGCCAGTGCGGTCCATATATCTCTCAAGCTCAATTCTATCCTTTCGGATTTCTTGGAATTGGCAATAACAATACCATCAAAGCCAACCTTAACTTCAACGATTTCCGTGATGCCATTTTTGGCACAACGTTTGATTTCTGAGGACTTAATACTACGGGATGCATTGGTTATGTCTGGATATTTCTCACCAACACCCTCACAGAAAAGCTTTAGTCCTCCGCCGGAGCCTGTGCTTTCCACAACCGGTGTCTTGAATTTAGTTTTTCTACCGAATTCTTCTGCTACGGCAGTTGCGAAAGGATAAACTGTTGATGATCCAACAATTCGGATTTGGTCTCGGGCGATAGCGGGGGATATGATAGCCACGGTTAATACTGTGGCACCTAGAAATACTGATATATTTTTTGTTAACACGTCTTTTCTCCAAAATGGTAACTGTAGGTCATTCACTACGATTTGGACGTTAACGAGTGATAATTACCTATTTGCGGCAGATTTGTTAAACATTTATGACAGCATGTGAGAAAAATATGCTTACAAGGGTATGGAAACTGTTACTTTTGTCGTCGCATTGATCTTGCTTTCAAAGAAGATGCGTCCCCGGTGACGTTGAATGATGTGTTTCACAATGGCAAGCCCAAGGCCGGTTCCCCCCAGACTTCGTGATCGGGCAGAATCAACGCGGTAAAACCGCTCCATCAGACGTGGTAAGTGCTTTGCCGGAATGCCGGGGCCTTCATTGACGATGGTAATGGTGACTTCCTTGGTGTTGAGAGGTGGTGGCATGATACTTTCGTCACATGTAATTTTAATTTCAGTTTTTTCATTGCCATATTTAACGGCATTCTCAATTAGATTCTGAACTACCTGAGTGAGTTGGTCATAGTCCCCTGTTATTTCTTTCAAAGCGTTGTGGAAAAAGGAAATTGTTATATCTTTATCCTTAGCCTGTGGTTCAAGAACATTAATCACATTTTTGATCAAGGGGACCAGATTAACGCTTCCGGTTGGTGGAATATGCTCATCCCTTTCAATCCTTGACAGGGACAGCAAATCTTCTATCAGCCGGCTCATTCGGCTGGCCTCATCATACATGATTTTAAGAAAGCGTTCGTGGGCTTCAGTATCGTCACGGGCCGGCCCCTGCAGCGTTTCTACGAACCCAAGAATAGATGATAATGGCGTTCTGAGTTCATGGCTTGCATTAGCCACAAAATCAACCCGCATTTTGTCAGTATTTTTAATGGTGGACACATCATATAGTGTTAAAAACAAATATTTTTTGGAATTTTCTGCATTGTCATTGTCGAGATTAAACAGATGAATACGGCTCAAATAATGCTTGGTGACCGGTGTGCCGAATTTAAGTTCACAATCTTCCGGGTTACCTGTTTTATAGACTTTTTTCAAAGTTTCAGTCAGATTGGAATTCCGGATGAAGATAGAAATTTCCTGTTTTAGAATATCGTTACCTAAAAGCTCATGTGCTGATTTATTTGCCATAATGATGTGGTTGAGGTTGTCTAGAATTAAAATAGGGTCAGATAACCTCTTCATGATATTCATAAAAAGAAGTTGATTTTCTCTCGTCGCTTTATTGTCGCTTATATGTACCGTTGCCTTTAGGTTAAGGAGCTTAAGCTTTTTCTGGAAATGTCGGATTATTATAATCACGGGCAGGGTAGCCGCCATGTATAACATGATGAGCTCCAGATTATTAATTTCATGCTTCATGTGAAGATAAACACTAAAAAGAATAAGCGGGCATATAATAAAAATAATTTTTATGGATCTTATGAAATTAAACGGCATGTTGTAATGCTTCACCATATATTTGAATCATTTGGGTTAACGACGCATAAGGTAAAATATGTTTTCACAAATGTCACTTGTGTAACAAAAAAATAATATTTAAACAATAGAACCAGAAACCTATCAAGATTTAAAAGTGTAAATTAACTGTATCAAAATGGTGAAAACTGTCAGGATTTTTTACAGTTTTTAACGAGCATTTTTTTAAGTCTTTGAAATACAAGAATATTGTTCAATGGCCTGATTTTTGCATAAACTAATACAACAAGAAATCACATTATAAAAAAATATGGTGTTTTGTTAGGATGTCAGTTATATTGAGATTATGTAATATTTATTGGACGGGCAAGTGTCATGACAAATATGAATAAAGACGACGCAGAGAAAAATGCAGCAGAAGAAGCACGTATCAAACGTCGGAGTATCCTGAAGGCTGGAGCAGTTATTGCACCGCTCGCTCTAACCCTGCACGGTGGTATTCCACTGGCACAGGCCATGTCAACCGACTGCTTGCAGGAATTGCACGAAAATCTGCTAATTCCAAATTTTGTCCCTAATTATGATGATGATCACCATGATGATGGTCATGATGATCACCATACAGGTTATATTTTGGATCCAAATAAGCCCCCAACACCTTTTGACCCCTACAATCAGCTTACTACCGGACGTCAGTTTGAGGGTGAGGACCCCGAGACGCATTGGGATTATCTTATTAGAGAAGATTTATATGGGGTATCCTGTCTTACTTCTGTGGTAAATACAGGTCTGACTGTAAACCTATAGATATCTTGGCGAATATGGGATATGAATTTACGCGGAAATTCATTAATCTTTAGGGAACGTCGGGGCATTGGTTGTTTTAAAAAACACAAATAATCTAATTAAAACGGCTGTATTCAAGGTTGCGGATACAGCTTGTTTTATATGGAAAAACATGGATGATGCTCACATCATTTATGATAGAAGGTCCGGTCACTCTCAGGCCATGAATAACTTTGCCCGTGAAATTTTTGATATTATTACTGATGAGCCCTGCGGCCTGTCCAAAATTATTAATGAATTACAGGGAATTCTTGAACAACCATTGTCTGACACGTTAAAGCTGCAAGTAGAGAGAACAGTTGTCGAATTCGATAAGATGGGTTTGATTGAACCAATGAAATTTAAAAATAAAGAGTAGTTAATGAGCCTTGATTCCCGCACCATCAAGCATCATTTGTCCGGACAGGGAATTCTCATGTCTATTGGGCCTATTTGTACCAGAATATCCATAAAATTCCCCTCAATCCGGGATGATTTCTTGCATATATATAAAGGCTATAGTTTTTTGGAAGGGCCGGAGATTACAGATTTTTATCTGGATGTATATGGTAGGAATTTCTATCGTCGATATTTGCGACCGCAAGTCGCTATTAATACGTTGATGAATGATAATTATGTACCGTTACCTGTTTCAATGGGGCTTTTATCCGTTGAAATGGGAATGAATTGGCAAATGGCCGTCGGCTGTAAAACACATATTCTCTTTCATGCAGGGGTTTTGGAAAAAAATGGTGTTGGGCTAATCATTCCGGCTATTTCTGGTAGTGGGAAAAGTACTTTATCGGCTGGTCTAGCTTATAATGGCTGGCGTTTCTTTTCGGATGAATTTGGTTTGTTGGATGCCGATAGTGGTGAATTATGTTCTTATCCCCGACCCGTTTCTCTTAAAAATGAATCTATTTCCGTTATAAAGGAATGGGTTGGTATGGATGAACCTTTCAGCCGGGAATATGAAGGGACACCAAAGGGAACAATATGTTATTTACGTCCCCCAAATTCAAGCATTGAAAATATGCATAAAACCGTCCAGCCCCGTGTGGTAATTCATCCTGTATTTAATCCGGATGCTAAGCCTGATATCAAACCGCTGACCGAAACAATGGCTTTTTTTCGTTTGGTGCGATCATCAGCAAATTATGGTGACATCGGGGAGCCAGCTTTTCACGCTTTGGCTAAGATTGCAAAAGAATGCATTTCCTGTGAGATTACCTATTCGTCACTTGAAGAAGGCATTCAACTGGTAAATAAATTTATCGATGAGAATTTACCATGATGAAGAATAACCTCCTTTTGAAGGTATTAAAGAACCCAGTGACTATGCTGGACCTTGATATTAAAGGCTGGAACAGCGTTCTATTTGAAGCTCAAATGTTAAAATTACGCGGTCGATTGGCCAATGATGCCAGTGAATTAGGATTATTGGAAAAACTGCCCAGTAAAGTTCAAAAAATATTTATAAATGCAAAAATTGAAGCCGAATCCGGACAACGAAAAATCATGTGGGAAGTCAACCGGATCCGACGCGCTTTATTCGAATTTGAAGAAAAGATCATTCTTGTTAAGGGCAGTGCCTATATAGCCAAAGGGCTTAATTGTGCCGCTGGCCGGACCAGTGTTGATATCGATATTCTCGTGGCAAAGAAAAATCTGGATATTGTGGAAAATCATTTATTTATAGCCGGTTATGGTAGCCAGACCATGAGCGAATATGATCAGTTATATTACCGGGAATGGGGTCATGAATTACCACCACTTCTGCACCCGGACAGAATGGTGGAAGTAGATGTCCATCACACCATATTGCAGGTAACCAATAAGCTTTCCCCAAATATTGACACGATTATTAACGCCGCAGAACAATTGGAAGATAATATATATCTATTATGTCGTGAGGATATGCTGCTTCATAGTATCGTTCATCAATTTGTTGATGGAACCGTAAAAGCAAGTTTACGTAATTTGTTGGAACAAAGTGACATGATCAAAGAGTTCAGCCTGGACCCTGACTTTTGGCAACGTTTTATGGACCGGGCAGAGGAGTTGAATTTCAGCAGACCCGTATTTTATTGTTTACATTATTGCAAATACTTCCTGAATACAAATATCCCCGATAACGTTATGATAAGGGCACAAAAATCTGCACCGGGACCATTAATTAGAAAGCTAATGGATATGATGATATTTCGGGTAATGGTTCCTTTTGGTGAAAATCGTTCAAAACTATCGGATTACTTAGCTACCAACGGGCTCTATATGCGTTCTCACTTGTTGCGCATGCCACCAGTAATGCTGGCGACGCATTTGACACGAAAGCTTTACCGCCGTTTTGATATTTCCGTAAGGGCGTTGAAAAAATCAGCATAGTGATCAATGATTATATCAGGATTTAGGTCAGCTACCGGTATTTTACTATAGCCAAAAGACACACAGATAACAGGTATGTTGGCGGCCCTTGCAGCCAAAATATCATTGTTAGAATCACCAACCATTATGGCCCTCTCAAACGGGCTTTTCATCAAATCCAGCGCGGACGTCAAGTGACGCGGGTCGGGTTTGCGATATTCAAAACTATCGCCTCCAACGACAGCAGTAAAATATTCGGAAAGTCCAATTTCAGTCATTAATTTTTCGGTTAGTTTAATAGGCTTATTAGTACATAGACCTAGCGGGATATTCATGTGGGCTAATTTTTCAATTACTTTCAGTGCGCCCGGGAAAATGATAGTCTGCACGGCAATATTTTCTCTGTAGAATTCCAGAAAATTCTCCAAGATAAAATCAATTCCATCTTTATCGGGCAATATTCCGGTTTCTGAGAATCCTTTAATGATCAAGGCCCTTGCCCCGTCCCCAACCATATGGCGAACCTGGGAAATTTCCATTTCCGGTCTTTTAGCCTGTCGTAATACATGATTGAGTGCTCCGGTAAGGTCGCGGGCACTGTCAACTAATGTGCCGTCCAGATCAAAAATAATGCCTGTGGGCTTGTTGGACATAAAATACTCTTATTGTTAATTATCTTGTCATATTATTAGTATAATTGTGGCACGTTGATTGAAAAACGATTATTAGAGTTATATAGCAAGTTCATAATGGGGAAAGAGAAATAATACTATGTCTGAAACAGAATTAGCGGTTGTTATACTGGCCGCGGGCAAGGGAACCCGCATGAAATCTGCTTTGCATAAGGTCTTACACCCGCTTGGCGGACGGCCTATGTTGCACCATTTAATGGATACATTAGAGGCATTAACCCCAAGCCGTAGAGTAATTGTGGTTGGTGCAGGTAAGGAGCAGGTCGAGAAATCTGTTGGAAATGATGCAGAAATTGTAGTGCAGGAGCCGCAACATGGAACAGGGCATGCTGTGCAGGTAACCAGTGATCAACTGCGCGGTTTTTCCGGCAATGTGTTGGTCTTATATGGTGATGTGCCCATGTTATCTGTTGCCACGTTACAGGATTTGATCAATGTACGGCAGGGAACTGCCCGGCCAGCCGTTGTTGTTTTGGGCTTTGAACCTGAGGATACCAAATCATACGGCCGTCTTGAGCTTGATGAGCAGGGGTCTTTAACGGCCATTGTTGAGCATAAGGATGCCAGTGAAGCGCAAAGAGCAATTACGCTGTGTAATTCCGGTATAATGGCTGTTGATGGCTCTGTAATGTTTGATTTGCTGGATCAATTGCAAAATAATAATGCGGCAGGCGAGTTTTATCTTACTGATATAGTGGCTATCGCAAAAGCACAGGGGCTTGACTGTGCCGTATCAGTGGCAAGCGAAGCAGAAGTTATCGGTATTAATTCCCGCAGTGAATTGGCCGAGGCCGAGGCACTTTTTCAAGCCGCAAAACGTCAAAAATTTATGGATGACGGTGTGACACTACTTGATCCATCATCGGTATATTTCAGCTATGATACCATAATAGGTACGGATGTGACTGTTGAACCTAATGTAATTTTTGCCCCCAATGTTGTGGTTGAAGATAATGTGACCATAAAAGGATTTTGTCATTTTGAAGGGGCCACCATTCGTAATGGGGCAACGGTGGGTCCATATGCACGGCTTAGACCAATGGCAGATATTGGCACCGGTGCAAAAATCGGAAATTTTGTTGAAGTGAAAAAATCAACTATTGAAGCCAGCGCGAAAGTGAGCCACCTGAGCTATATCGGTGATGCCATTATCGGTGCCAAGGCTAATATAGGAGCGGGTACTATCACCTGTAATTATGATGGCTACAACAAGTCATTAACAGAAATTGGTAAAGGTGCCTTCATCGGGTCCAATACGGCATTGGTTGCTCCGGTAAAAATAGGTGAAGGTGCAATTGTCGGGGCGGGAAGCGTTGTGACCCGTGGCGTGTCCGGTGATGCGCTAGTGGTGACACGGGCCAAACAAAAAGAAATTGGTGGCTGGGCCGCAACATTTCGTAAGAACCAAGAAAAAAAATAGATACAGGGGAAAAATATGTGCGGAATTATTGGAATTATTGGTAAACAGGCCGTCACGCCACGAATCCTTGCTGGGCTTCGGAGTTTGGAATATAGGGGTTATGATTCTGCGGGTATTGCAACGCTAGATGATGGCAATAAACTTGCCCGTCGTCGGGCACAAGGTAAACTGGTTAATCTTGAAAATATATTGCAGAAGGATGCAATGGTGGGTGATATTGGCATCGGACATACCCGCTGGGCGACGCATGGTGCACCAACTGTGGCGAATGCTCACCCCCATAAAACAGAAAAGGTCGCGGTTGTTCATAATGGCATTATCGAGAATTTTAGAGAATTACGCGAAGAATTAACAGGAAAAGGTCATATTCTGGAAACAGAAACCGATACCGAAGTTATTGTTCATTTGATTACTGATTTTCTGGATCAGGGTTTGGCACCGAGAGCGGCCGCAGCAGCGGCATTAAAGCATCTTGATGGAGCATTTGCCTTGGCTATCATATTCGAAGGCGACAATGACCTGCTCATTGGTGCCCGGAAAGGAAGCCCACTGGTTTTGGGCTATGGTGACGGTGAAATGTATCTTGGTTCTGATGCGATTGCCTTGTCTCACCTTAGCAATAAAATAACTTATTTGGAAGAGGGTGACAGGGTTGAATTAACACATAATTCAGCCTGTATCTATGATGATGATAACAAGGAAGTCAATCGCAAGATCAATGCCGTTTCCGCAGCGAGTGGCATGATTGACAAGGGTAACTACCGCCATTTCATGATGAAAGAAATTCAGGAACAACCAACCGTGGTTGGACAAACCCTTGGCACCTTGATTGACCCCATTCATGGGCACGTCAAATTACCGGAAATGCCCTTTGATCTGTCAACAGTAGAACGGGTTACGATTATTGCCTGTGGTACATCATTCTATGCAGGGCAGGTAGCAAAATATTGGTTAGAGCAAAAGGCCAGGATAAATGTGGAAGTGGATGTTGCATCTGAATTCCGTTATCGGGAAGCCATCATGCCAGAAAATGGCCTGGCTATTTTTATTTCCCAGTCCGGTGAAACTGCCGATACTCTGGCCGCTCTGCGTTATGCAAAATCACAGGGGCAGCATATCCTGAGTATATTGAACGTGTCACAAAGCTCTATGGAGCGTGAATCTGATATTGTATTGCATACCCATGCGGGGCCGGAAGTGGGGGTTGCCTCCACCAAAGCATTCACCTGCCAGCTTGCTGTGCTGGCCTGTGTCGCCATAGCTACCGCCAAAGCCCGTGGTGAAATAGATGCCGCAGAAGAAGCCAGACTCTGTATTGCTCTTACCGAGGCGCCTGCACGTATGGCGGACGTATTAAACCATGAAGAAGCCATTAAAGTCTTGGCCGATGACGTGGCGAAAGCGCGGGATGTGATTTACCTTGCACGCGGTTTGGAATTCCCCATCGCCATGGAAGGGGCGCTTAAATTAAAGGAAATTTCCTATATTCACGCAGAAGGCTATGCGGCGGGTGAGATGAAGCATGGACCTATCGCCCTTATTGATGAACATGTTCCGATTATCGTTATTGCCCCAAGTGGGCGTTTATATGAGAAAACGGCGTCTAATATGCAGGAAGTTATTGCCCGCAAAGGCAAAGTGATTTTCATAACGGATGAAAGGGGTGCCAAGACCGATGGACAGGACGCCATAGCGACTATTGCATTGCCAATGCTCGATGAATTTGTAACGCCAATACTTTATTCCATACCGGTACAATTACTGGCATATCATGTCGCCATTGCAAAAGGTACAGATGTAGATCAACCAAGAAACCTTGCGAAATCAGTAACGGTTGAATAGAATATTCGGTAATTGAATAATAAGCGGGGAATACATGCGACTTCTATTCTTGGGGTATGGGGAAAAAGAAACCAATCTTATCAAAATGATAGATGGCAAATCCTGTGTTAGTAACATTGAACACTGCGAGGAGAATGTCACTGACTTTTCAGCTTATGACCTTGTGATTAGCTACGGTTATCAACATATTTTATGTGAATCCTCATTAGCAACCCTGAAACGTCCGGCCCTAAACCTTCATCTTTCTTATTTACCTTATAATCGGGGAAGTGACCCAAATTTTTGGTCATTTATAGATAATACACCAAGTGGTGTAAGCATCCATGAAATAAGTAAGGGTGTTGATACGGGGCCAATTTGTTATCAAAAATATATTAATTTTGATCAAGGGGAAGATACCTTTAGTACAACATATTTTCGGCTAAGAGGTGAGCTTGAAAAGCTTTTCATGGATAATATAGATCACATTCTTGATGGTGATTACAAAGTTGATATACAAAGGGGGTTTGGATCATATCATCAAAATTCTGACCTTCCGGACGACTTGAATGACTGGTCCGTCAAAATTGCTGAATACCTTGATAAATATGATGAAGAAAACCAGAATATCAGAGCAAAACTCGCCATTGTTGACGAAATTGAGAAAATAAGAACCAATAATAATGTCAATTGGATGGACCTATTGCGACTTGCTATAAAAGCATCTCCTACAAACGCCAGGAAGCTAATCAACAGAATTAATAGTGATGATAATAAAATTTCAAAATTATTTGAGCAGTTGGGAAAATAAATAACAAATAAATATAAGAAAAGCTTTGCGCCCACAGGGGAATTTAATTTGTTTAATTGTTGTCCTTTTTCTTCTCTTTTATATAAGTTATGAGCTGTTTTGCGGTTGTTTTATCCAGCTTTTTTATGGACTCTATAGTGTAACGCGTACCGTCAATATACAGGGCATTACCGCCATAAGGACATAAGCGATCATCAAATGTTGATTGGATACCAATTTGTTGGGCATATTTTAGCTCATGTGACGGTATGGTTAGCTTAATAAAATAGGGCTTGCTTTTGGTTGGTACATAAAAAATGAACCGCTGATTGTCCAATATTTCCCAATTATAAACTGTACCGGAATAGATACAGTCCTTAGCCCGGTCAAAATCTGTAATAAAGGCCTGATACTCTTTTTCATTCAGGGCTATGGGTTTGGTTTCTTCCGCAATAGCCGTAATTCCTGCAATCAGCAGAATGAAACATGTTAGATAGCCTATTGTACGAATTTTCATTACAACCTCACCAGTTATTAACGATGGCATGATTATAGAAAATTCTAGCTGAACCAGTTATGAATGAATTATATCAGTGATATATCCGTGAAATAACTGTGGCCATATAACAATGCTATATAAACAACTAGAGCAATAACACCGGCCTTGATATCATGGGCGAGGGGCAATTCTTCTGGTTTCTGCCACGCACCATCCCGGCGATTGGTAAGGGATATTTGGGTCAGTGACCAAATCGCAAATGTTCCAAAAAGAACAATTGCGCGGCTTTCACCATTGGCCAGCAAGTGTGCAAGTCCCCAGAGTGTTATTGAGCTTAACTGCGGGTGGCGAATGATCTGTTTAATATTGCCCCCAATACTGGCGGATATGAAAAGAAATAGTACCGGATACATTAGTATTTGCGTTGCAAAAGGCCCCCATTCCGGTGGGCTATACATCTCTACTGATGGGCTGGTTCGCCAGCCATAGACAATCATGAATAGCGAAAAAAGGATAAAAAGAGAATATATTCCTTTATAGGGCCCTACGCCTATTTTTCTGATAACTGCCCGTCTGTGGTTTACAGAAACCGCTGGATACAGATGTGTTAAACCAAATAATATTACACCAATTATTAAATATATACACATAGTTACGCCCTTACTTTAATATATTAGTTCAAACCTAAAATTTGTTTACCCTGAATGAAATTGATGTCCACAGGAATATTTGCTGTCTTCAGACGGTCGAGGTCAGATTTTAATGTTGCGCTCATCACGCCCATAGTTTTCATAAGTTCTTTGGCACGTTCGTAATCGCCGTCACCCTGTATGGTCAGCAGCAGGTTACCGAGGCTATCCATGGCCAGATCAAATTTATCCTGATTAATCACATAAAAACCTTCATCATTCTTGACAAAAGCACCCATTTCCAGAAAATAATTAAAGCGAACCATATTGGCTTTGCCATGGGCGGAGGAGGCTCCAAAACGGCTGGAGCGGAAAATGCTGGTCACAAAAGTAACATAGTAATCCATCATCACACCTTCTGTAATGTCCCCTTTTTCATATAGCTTCTTGATCATATAGAGGCCGAGAATATCAGCTTTCCCTTCTTCAAAAGAAGAAGCGGCATCCTTGAGCGCCAAACGCACCGGCCCCTTACCGGTCAATGTTTCCTTAATGCCCAGGCCGTGGGAAACCTCATGGAACATGGTGTTGGAGAAGAAGGCATTGAAAGTAATATGCTTGCGTTGCTCTGGTGCTATTAATGCATCGGCAATGGGTATAAGGATTTTGTCAAATTTTGCCTGCATGGCATTTTTCAACTGCAAACGCCGCGTACCTTTCTTAAGTTGGACCTGTTCGTCATTGGGTAGATTAATGGCTATGGTCTTTGATCCGGCGTTGGAATGTCCACCGTAATATATGACATCATAGGCGTTGAGGTCGGAATCTGTACCGGGCGTTTCCGCCTTATAGGCATCATCAACGGGCAGGCCCTTTTGCAGTTCCGGTAATACCGCGGCAAATTTTGCTAATCTTTCGCTCCATACAGGGTCTTTGATCAGGACATAGGCTTCATAAGCGGTTCGGTAGCCATATAGCAGGTCTTCATAGGTTTCAATGGCCCCAATCACTAACTCTACAGGATTAGTTTTCATGTCCATCCAGGCAAAATCGCTGGGCTGGTAATCATCGCTGATAAGAGCATCGGCCCTAAGGAAAAGATAATTTTTGAATTCTTCATTTTCGGCATAAGCAGCTGCAAACCTAAGCAGGTCAGCGGCTTTAATCAAATCAGTCTTGTAAAGTTCGTGATAGGGGATAATGGTTAGCTGTCCAGCATCATCACGTCGCAATACGGAATAAAGCCCTATCTTGTCAGGGTGGGCGAAGGCCTCAAATTCCTTTTTAGTTATATCAGCAGGATATAGGTTGGCCCCTAGCGGTTTCTCACCCACATCTTTCAGAAAAGGTTTGTCACCATCCAGTCGATCCCATGGACCATAATTTTTCTGGACAAAACTCAATATATCATCATCGGATATAGAGGACAGCAAACTGTCCTTATCACCATATGCCTGCCGCCAATAGAGGTCATCCATGATGACCGATGCATCAATTAATAGGCTTATCATCTGTTTCTGGTTGTCACTTAAATGGCTTATATCAGCCGTCAGGGTATAATCCGTATAGATAGAAGCCCGGCTTTTTGAGGCTTCAGAAGCCCAGGTAAAATGCTTTGCCACTTCTTGTTCTGCTTTTTCGCAGCCAGTTATTGTAAATAGTGTCGTTGCAGAAACGGCCGCCAATAAAACTTTCAGTGATTTGTTCATTCTGTATCCCCAGAGTGATGGTTGTTGTTTTCTGGCGGCGAGTGTCGCAGAAAACAAACGAGAGATCAAAGGGATAATTATGAATTGCTGCTTTCCTGTTTTTTTGGAATAAACGGCAGAACCAATAACCAAAAAATATTGAGATGCTTTTTATCTTGGCAATCCAGAAGGCCAACTGCCATATTCTTCTGATCTACAGCATCCACCGGCGTATATGTATTCCACAGATAATCCCAATAGGGGAATATGATGCTATAATTACTGTTAGTGTGGAATTCATAAGCCGAATGATGAATACGGTGCATGTTTGGGGTTACAAACATACTGCGCATAATCTTTTCAGCCCTCACAGGCAGTTTAATGTTGGTGTGTACAAAATAGTTAATGCATATAGTGAGTAATTCAAAAATAATGATGCTCATTACCGGCATGCCTAATAATAAAATAATGACAAGAGTGTTTACTGTGCTAATTAAGGTTTCTAAAGGGTGAAACCTGAAACTGGTGGTAAAATCATAGTCTGGGTCGGAATGATGTATTTTATGAAAGGCCCAGAATAGTGGGGTACAAAAGTTGCGAACGCCAAACCCACAACAGGAATAATAAACCGCAGAACAAGACCATTGGTTATGCCTAGCAAGAAATTGCTGGCCCATCGTAACAGTAATGGAAAATATAATTATTTCATATGTTTAGGGAAATTTGCTAATTTTATATGTGCGAAACTGTAAAGAAAACCGACAGTTTTAGAACCTATTTTTGCCATTTTTTACACTTTTCTTCATCTGATACTTTTGAGTCTACCCAATGATCACCCCCATTTGTTTGTTCTTTTTTCCAAAAAGGCGCGTCTGTTTTGAGCCAGTCCATGATGAATTCTGCGGCTTCAAATGCGGCCCCCCTATGGGCTGATAGGGTTATCACTAGAACGATCTGATCGCCGGGGGCAAGCGGGCCATAGCGGTGGATGACTGTTGCCCCCTGCAATGGCCAGCGTTCAAACGCTTCCTCGCATATGGTTGCCAGTTGTTTTTCTGCCATGCCGGGGAAATGTTCTAAAGTCATTTGGTTGACTTTATTTTCACCATGAAAGTCCCGAACCAATCCGGTGAAAGTTACAATTGCCCCAATATCCGTACGCTCACGGCTTAGTTCTTTAATTTCCGTGGCAATATCAAAATCTTGATCCTGAACCAGAATTTTCATGACTAAATTTATCCTCCGGTCATGGGGGGAAAGAAGGCGACTTCATCACTATCCTGAAGGGGATGGTCAAAATTCACATAGGTCTGGTTGACAGCGACCCTGAGTGCGGCATCATTTTCAAAGGCAATCTGATAATTTTCTCCCTGATCACATAAATGCTCAATCAGGCCATTAACGTCCTTGGCTTTTTCCGGTAAGGAAATCGTTTCAGATGACTGGCCAATATTTTCCCGAATCCGCGCAAAATAAAATATTTCCATAATAATTCACTCCATCATATGACGAAGACCGGATTTCAGATAATCATATCCAGTATAAAGGGTTAGTATGGCCGCAACCCATAAACAAATATTGCCAATCAAAACAGCATCAATAAAGTCTGGTGCGGCTTCCCCCACCAGTAAAAATCCGAGGGCAACTATTTGCAGTGTTGTTTTCCATTTGGCAAGAATGGACACAGGGACGCTAACCTTCAATTCCGCAAGAAATTCCCGCAGGCCTGAAACAACAAATTCCCGACAGAGGATGACAACAGCCGCTATGACTGTCCAACCCGCTATCCTGTCAAAAGCAACCATCATCAGCAATGCGGCTGCGATGAGCAGTTTATCGGCTATGGGGTCCATAAATTTACCCAACGCTGTGGTCATATTATATTTTCGGGCAATATATCCGTCAAAGAAATCAGTAATACCGGCAATAGTAAATATGGCAAAACCTATCCAGTTTGCCTTGTCGCCCTCAAGATAAAAGGAGCCAACAATCAGAGGTATCATCAGGATGCGGGAGAATGTCAATAAATTGGCAAAATTATACATATAATTACACTTGCAATAGTAATTTATTTTCTTGAAATAGTTATAGGCTATCAAGCCAGTCCTGCCAATAGTTAATCATTTTCGTGAAAATAATTATAAATATTTTTTGCCAGCACACGGCTGATGCCGTTAACAGTTTCAAGATCGGATAGGGCCGCACCTTCCACGGCCTTGGCAGACCCAAAATGCATAAGCAGAGCTTTTTTACGGCTCGGGCCTATTCCGGGCATATCATCCAGTATGGATTTATACATGGTTTTGGCTCTTTGTTGTCTGTGACTACCGATGGCAAAGCGGTGAGCCTCATCCCGCAATCTTTGTAGGAAATACAGGGCAGGATCGTTGACAGGCATTTTGAAGGGGGTAATGCCCGGAAGATAGAAGTCTTCACGTCCAGCATTACGATCAGGGCCTTTGGCAATAGAGACAAGTGGAATATCTTCCAAACCCAAATCAACCATAACCTGCTGCACGGCTGATAACTGTCCTTTACCACCGTCAATGATTAACAGGTCGGGCCAAGTGTGGCTTGATCGATCAGGGTCTTCTTTTAATTGACGCTTAAAACGTCGGGTCATCACCTCGCGCATCATGCCATAGTCATCGCCGGGTGTGATGTCTGTAGATTTTATGTTAAATTTACGGTAGCTGCCTTTGTCAAAGCCATCAGGGCAGGAAACCACCATGGCACCGATAGCATTGGTACCGGAAATATGGCTGTTATCATAAATTTCAATGCGGTTAGGTGGCCCATCCAGATTAAATCTTTCTGACACGGCTTCCAGAAGTTTCTTTTGGGAGGATTTTTCGGCTAAACGTCTTTCTAGTGCTTCCTGAGCATTCTTTTCGACCATTTTAATTAAGTTTAACTTATCACCGCGCTGTGGCATGGATATTTTCACTTTATGTTTGGCCTTGATACCTAAAGCCTCCTGAAGTAAATCAATTTGAGCGATATGGCAGTTAACCAAAATAATCTTGGGCGGGGGTTTGTTATCATAAAATTGCGCTATAAAGGCTGGCAACACATCTTCCATCTCCTGATCTTTGTGATGGCGTGGGAAATATGCCTTATTTCCCCAGTTTTGTCCGGCTCGAAAGAAAAATACCTGAATACAAGATTGTCCGCCTTGCTGGTAGCCTGCGATGATATCTGCTTCTTCTACATGTCCTTGACCAGTATCTTGTCGGGACTGAACTGTGGCCAGAGCCTTCAATCTGTCCCGATAGATGGCGGCAGTTTCATAAGCAGTCTCATGGCTGGCCTTTTCCATCTTGTCGGTAAGTTTCTGTTTGATACGGTGGCTTTTCCCGTCCAGAAAATCATGGGCGGACTGAACCAGTTTTTTATAATCAACAAGAGAAATTTTTTCTACACATGGTCCGGCACAACGATTGATTTGGTAGAGCAGGCAAGGCCGGGTGCGGGAATTGTAAACACCGTCGGAACAGGTCCTGAGAAAAAAAGCTTTTTGTAGTATATGAAGACTGTGATTAACGGCCTTTACCGAAGCAAAGGGTCCAAAGTAATAACCTTCCTTTTTTTTTGCGCCGCGATGTTTTTTAACCTGAGGTGCCGGGTGTGTTGTATCTATCAGGATATAGGGAAAAGACTTATCATCGCGCAGTAGAATGTTATAGAGTGGCTTTAAACGCTTGATCATATTTGCTTCAAGGAGAAGTGCTTCTACTTCGGTATGAGTGGTGGTAAATTCCATTGACTGGGTTTCTGTGACCATGCGCGCAATACGGTAGGGCAGGCCAGTGAGATTAGTATAATTGGAAACCCTTGTTTTAAGGCTTTTGGCCTTGCCCACGTAAAGTACTTTTTCCTGGGCGTCCATCATGCGATAAACCCCTGGTTTACCGGGTAGGTTTGTGACATATTTTTTTATGATATCAACGCCTTCGACCATACTTTTCTCATGAATAATTATATTTGCAACATCATGCGAAAAAATCACAAACTTCTCAATGACAAATATATCAAATATCTAGCGCTCCTGAATTTCAGTAAAAAAATATGGTTAACAAAAAATAAAAATCGTTAGGAATCAAAGGCTAAAGCATATGCTTTGGATTCGTAAAAAAAATATCCACTAATCTTGTGGATAAGTCAGTGTATATCTTTTGTGTCAAATACAATAAAGCGCAGGAACATTGGGGTTTTAGCTTTTTGCCTAAAAAATAGGCATTTTCTATAACTTATTGAATTATATAGATTAATATAAAGTCAAGACGCTTTTAAAAAGAAATCTCTCTATTGATACAGTTGTTTCGGGATAGAAACAGGTTTAACCAGTACTTCTGTGTACAAGTGAGGGTGGAAATCTGCTAAATAGTGATAATTGAAGGTTTTTTCTTAAAAAGAGATGATACAACATAAGGATTAAATTATATGTCATTAACGGTATCGTTCGATTTCAATTCCAACACTGGTTGTATTTTTAATAGCTTCAAGTTTTTCTACACGTACACGTACGCAGGAAATTCTGGGGTCCTGTAAATTCATTTCCGCGATATTTTCTGCCAAAGTTTCCACCAGATGGACGTGACCAGATTTGACGATTGTTTCAATAGCGGTTGCAATTTTTTCATAACAGACAACATTGTTAATATTATCATCCAGTTTTTGGGTATTTTCAACGACAGACAAATCCACATTCACTCGGATTTTCTGGCTGTTGTCTTTTTCATGGTTATAGACCCCGATGTAGCTTTCCAATATCAGATCACGAATAAAAACATGGCGTACTGAACGTGACGCATCTGCAAATTTAAGGGGGGTCAAGTTACTTGCTTTCATGATACCTTAATCCGTTTTATTAGTGGTAAACTGTAGTTTCCCATTAGTTAGTATGAAAAGGCATCTTTGGCAATCAAATAAGATTTGATTGCACGCCAAGGAAAAGGAGATAGAGAATATAAGTTACAGTAAAAACTACACCCAAAGGGCGATTGATTTTGATCTTTCCCATGGCTATGGGAATCAAAATCAGGGAAGCAGCTACCATAATAGGAAAATCCAGACGGAAGAATTGCTCAGGAACATTAATTGGTGCCACCATTGATGTGATTCCCATAATGGCCAGAATATTAAAGAGATTACTGCCAATGATGTTCCCCATAGCGACATCCCCATGCTTGTTTCGCGCAGCCATGAGGGAGGTAACCAATTCTGGAAGAGATGTTCCTATAGCTACTATGGTTAGTCCGATTACAGCTTCAGAAATTCCCAATGTCTTGGCAATGACTATTGCCCCGTCCACAAGAATATGGGCGCCTAATACAAGGCCAGTCAATCCAAATATTGTGGCAAATACAGCCCTTGATAATGGTGTTTCTTCATCGCTTTTAGGCTCCACGTCCTCGAGTGCTCTTTCAGCAAAATCAATATCATGCTTTAGAATTCTAATATTGCTCTTAGCACGTCTAACGGAATAATAAAGAAATATAATGAGCAGGGATACCATGACAATGCCCTGCCAGATATGAAGTGGCCCGAAGTAGGCCAAGAGGATAAATAAAAGCGTGGCTAGCATCATATAAAAGAGACTATGTCTTATTTCTTTATCGTCACATATAAAAGGATAAAAAAGAGCCGGTATTCCAAGAACCAAAAGAACATTGGCGATATTACTACCAACGACATTTCCCAGTGCTATTTCGGCTGCACCGGAAAGCGCGGCATCAATTCCAACTACTAATTCTGGTGCTGAGGTGCCGAAAGACACTACTGTTATGCCAATGACAAGCTTACTAATATCTAGCCGCTCTGCGATAACTACAGAGCCTTCAACCAACTTGTCTCCGGCAATTACCAGAAGAATAAGTCCACTAATTACAGAAAAATACTCCACGACGAATCTCGTTTTTCGGATTTTATTATTTATGGGTCAATGTAATTACTTGTATCTGTTTTTCAAGTCTGTATTTATTCAATAAAAATAAAATATAATCTGGACATGTTTTTCAGGACTATATTATAGTAAACTAACAGTTAATTCTGAAAATATGCCCAAAATATCAATTGTTTATGATTCATCAATAAACCTTTCCTTAACGGTATGCTATATATACTTTTGCAACCATGCTTAAAGGACTACGCATAATTATGAAGAATCAGCTTTCAAAGGCTAAAAACTGTGATAAACCCCCAAACGGGGATATAAAGTTAGTAAAAGACTATAATATGCTTTTTGACGTTATTGCCGCAGATACACCAGCTCTTCTTGAGGAGTGTTTTAAACTGCGATATCAAGTTTATTGTGTAGAAACAGGTTTTGAAGACAAGAAACAGTTTGTTGATCACCTGGAAAGGGATATCTATGATGATAGGTCCATTTCAAGCCTTCTTATTCATAAGAGAACCGGAATTATGGCAGGAACAGTCAGACTGATATTGCCGCCTAATGAAGTGCTGCAGGAACCTTTGCCAGCCTTTAATGTTTCCAATGATTTGGCAAAACTGAGTGAAAAGATACTTCCACGAAACAGAACCGCTGAAATTTCACGATTTTCTATCTCCAAGCAATTTCGCAAAAGACACTATGATACACATATTCCCGGTATTGAGGAAAATATAGGTGAGCGGAATAACCCACAACGTGTCATTCCCCATATTACACTTGGACTGATGAAGGCGATTGTCAGGATGAGCATTGACCATGATATCACGCACTGGTCTGTTGTCATCGAGCCAACTTTACAGAGGTTGCTAAGAAAACTCGGCATTTATTTTATTCCCGTAGGGGAATTGGTGGAATACCATGGGCGTCGCAGAACATTATATAATGAAATTAGTGCTGTGCTCGACAAAATATATGAAACACATCATGAAATTTGGGCGGTTATTACGGATTATGGTCAGCTTTGGCCGTATCGCGGTCCTTATGTGAATTAATAATTACACAAAACTTTAAGAATGAAAAAATCAATCTGAAGTGAGGAAAATATGTTGTTAACTCAAGTTTTTTTTAAAATTATTTCTATGAGTAGACAAGCCATTGTGGGGCTTCTTATTGTTATTACGGCGACTTTATTGCTTTCTGCCTGTGGGGGGGAAAGCAAGGTAAGTCTGGAAGAACGTATGGAGCGCGCGCTCAACTGGCAATCCGATGGCAATTTAAAGGCAGCAGTCATTGAGCTGAAAAATGCATTAATTACATACCCAGATAGTAAGGATGCCCGTTTTTTACTTGGCAGGGTTTATCTTGAACTTGGCATGGGTTTTGCGGCTGAAAATGAAATTAAAAAATCTGCAACATTGGGGATTGATGAAAGTATCACTATTCTTCCGCTTGCAGAAAGCTGGTTACTTCAGCGCAAGTTCGACCTCATTATTGAAAAAATTTCATATGACTCTGATAGTGTGACTCTAATTTCGCTCGGTAAAAGAAATTTTTTAGGTTCCGCGCATCTTGGCAAAGGGGAGATTAAGACAGCCGAAGATTATTTTGATGAAGTTCTTCTGACGACGCCTGGTAACATGCGCGCTCTTGTGGGAAAAGCGCGGATCAGTTTTCTTAAAAAAGATATTGATAATACGGATAAATATATCGCACTTGCTGAGGATATTCTGCCAAATGATATGGAATTGTTACAGCTAAAAGCTGGACGTAGCTGGTTTGCGAAGGATTTTGACGCGGTTGAGGGCTATTATAGTAGACTTGTCGAGTATTACCCCAGTTTTTATATCAATGAAATATATTTGGTATGGGTAAAGATTATTAATGGTAAGTCCGAAGGCGTTGGCGATACGTTGCTAAAATTTAGGAAAGTTGCTCCTGAAAATGGCCTAGTGAATTATGTATCGGCAATATATTCCATTGTTAGTCAAAATTATTCAGATGCCAAAATTTTTGCTGAAAAAGCATTAATAATGGCACCGAGTGACACTAGGACGATATTCATCGCAGCAATGGCCACATTTGCCCTTGATGAAAATGAACAGAGCTACTCATATATTCAACAATATCTGGACGCTATACCTGATGACTTACGTGCCAAAGAACTTTTGGTTACATTGCAAGTCCGTATGAACAGAAATGAGGAGGCCTACGTAACACTGAAAGATATGAGTGGCGAAGCTGAAAAGAAAGAAAAATTTCTGAATATTCTGGCAAGTTACGAATTACAGAAGGGTGATATCGAACAAGCCCGTCTACATTTGGAACAATCATTGGAAGAAAACCCCCAACAAATTGAAAGCCGCCGAAAGCTTGCTTTAATGAAAATATCTGAAGGAGAAATTGAAGACGGCTTGAGGGAAATGGAGAAGGCCCTGGAGGGTGTTACAGACGACTATCTTCGTAAAATGCAGCGCGCCAGAATATTGATCATTGCCAGTAGGTATGATGAAGCTATTGTAAATTGTCGTGAGATTCAGAAAATTGACCCAAAAAATGTAAACGGCCTATTATGTGAGGGGACGGCCCTATATAAAAAGGGTGACTTGCAGCAAGCACTAACTTCTTTTAAAGAGATTCTGGCTCAGGACCCTGGCAATCAGGCGGCATCACGGTTGGCGACTTCTATACATCTGAAAAATAATGCATTGGAAAAAGCACAGGAAGTTCACTCACAATATTTAAAATTACATCCGACTGATGCGCAATCCACATATGACATGTATTTACTTAAATTAAGGTCTGGTAACAATGATGAAGCAATTGAATTATTAAAAAAATCTGTTGAATTGGACCCCAATGCCCATATGCCAGTGCTTCACTTGGCGCGTCATTATCTGGTATCCAACCAGCCTGAGAAGACTCTTACGGTTAGTGATAAAATTATGCCGCTATTCCCAAAATCGGCAGGACTATTTGAGGTTAGGGGAAAGGCACAGATGGCTCTGAATCAATTTGATTCTGCAGCTCGAACTTTTGAAAAACTTGTCAAAGAAAAACAAAATAATTATGCCGCATTAATGTTTCTGGCCTCAGCCTACGATGCCAACAAGGATTATGTGAAACTGGATGCAGTGGCCCAGAAAATACTGTCACTTAAGTCCGACGACGATAGAGCTAAAATTTTTCTTGCCAAGGCAGAAGCAGCAAAAGGTAATTGGCAGAAAGTGGATGATATCCTTTCCGAAGTAAAAGCTGATTACAATAATGATGTTGATTTTTCCTCTCTCAGGGGGCGTGTAAAAATTGTAAATAAAGACTATGAGAAAGCGATATTTTATTTTGATAAAAGTTTTCAAAATGGGAAAAGCACCGCAGCCTTACAAGAACTTGTAGCGGCTTATAGGCTTTCTGGAAAAATCGAAACTGCCATAAATTTGATGGAAGGTTGGATCCAGAAACATCCCAATGATATGGTTACGACATCTACGCTAGGAAATTTCTATATTGAATTGGAAAACTTCAAAAAAGCTATTGAAAAATATAACTTTGTACTGAAGTCTTATCCTACTCAGCCGCGTATTCTTAACAACTTAGCATGGTCATACTATAAAATGGATAACCTTGATGAAGCGCTATCTACAATACGCAAAGCACGTGAGATTAACCCAAACTTTGCAGACTATCTAGATACAGAGGCGGAAATTCTCCTTGCCAAAGGGCAAGTCAGTGGTGCCATACGACAATATAAAAAGGCCGTTGATAATGCGCCCAATAACCTTATGTTCAAATATCATCTTGTTATTGCACTTGTAAAAGATGGACAAACTACAGAGGCCATAGAAATTCTGAAAGATTTAAAGCGTGATGGAAGGCCTTTTGAGGGGCAAATAGAAGCCTTTGATTTACTGGAGAAATTGACAACGGAGTGATTAAGAGTCTATGACTTCATCAAATTTTTCTTATGCGGATGCTTTTTCGAGAAATTTAGGTTGGCTTACAAAAGGTGAGCAACTGCAGCTTCAAAACAAAAAAATTGCCATTCCCGGAATGGGCGGTGTAGGGGGCGCATATCTTATTGCACTGACGCGCCTCGGCGTTTCAAAATTTCATATTTCGGACATGGATATTTTTGAACAGGCAAATTTCAACCGCCAGACCGGCGCCTTTATGTCTACAGTGGGCCGGCAGAAAGTTGATGTTATGGCTGAGATGGCTATAGACATTAACCCGGATTTAGAAATTAAATCTTTTGGAAAAGGTATATCTAACGCATCTGGCGAAAGTAACATTGATGAGTTTCTCGAAGGAGTAGACTTACTTGTCGATGGATTTGATTTTTTTGCATTGGATGTCAGGCGCGCTGTTTTCAAACGGTGTCATGAGCTTTCCATTCCTGCTATAACCTGTGCGCCAGTGGGCATGGGGGCAGCGATACTTACTTTTCTTCCCGACAGGATGAGTTTTGAAGATTATTTCAAAATGTCTGATCATGATACCGAAGAAGAAAGATACATTAAATTCCTGATTGGTCTTACGCCGCGTCCTCTTCACCGGGAATATCTGGTCGATCCGAGCTATGTGGATATGAAAAATCAGAAAGTCCCCTCAACTCCCATGGGCATACAATTGAGCACCGGCCTTCTGGTGACAGAAGCACTTAAAGTACTTCTTTCCAGAGGCGAGGTTAAGGCTGCACCCCATTATCAGCTTTATGATGCCTATCGGGGTGTTTTGCGAAAGGGTTATATACCCTTTGGCAATGCAAACCCCATACAACGGCTTAAATATTATATTGGTCGCAAACTCTATTCGAAACTTTCGCAAGCTTCAGTATATAAAAGTAATGCAGTGTCCATGTCTATCATGGAGGGAATTATAGACCTGGCTCGCTGGGCACCCAGTGGCGACAATGTACAACCCTGGCGCTTTGAGATTAAAAGCGAAAGAAAATTAATCATTCATCTGCCTGAGATCGAAAATAATAACCCCTATGAATTTGAACAGGGGCGTCCGACGTATCTTTCCGTTGGTATGATGCTGGAAACCATGAAGATGGCGGCAGCATCATATGGCCTGTCATTACGGTGGAAATTACATGAAGATGTGGTGTGGGATGGTCGAGCACAAAAAATAGACGTGAATTTCAGGAAACTCAAAGAAGAAAAAAGAGACCCTCTACTGGATTATGTGCCTTTAAGGTCTGTGAACAGGTTTTCTTACCAGACAAAGGTAATGGATGATGTCACAAAAAATATTCTTTCGGATGAAATAGAAGATCTGTTTGATATAGTATGGTTTGATACACCGGCACAAAAGATAAGTTTTGCCCGTCTGAATGCTAGGGCAACCGATATTCGGCTTCGTATGAAGGCCTGTTTTAAGGTGCATCAGAAAATTATTGACTGGAACGCGGGAGACAGCCGTGACAAAGTGCCTGCTGGGGCCGTGGGTATGGATAATTTCAGTCTAATGATTATGAAACGAGCCATGCAAAACTGGTCTCAAATGGATTTCATGAATAAATACCTAGGGGGTACTATTCTCGCACGACTGCAAATGGATATCCTGCCGGGCTATAAGTGTGCGGGACATTTTGCTCTTTTGTGGAAAAAGGGCGGCAAGAAAGACCTTGCCGAAATACTTCAAGCAGGGGAAAAACTGCAACGTTTTTGGCTTCAGGCAACAAAACAGGGGCTTGTGCTGCAACCTTCCATGGCGACCATCTGCTTTAGCTATTACGCTGATAAGGAAATTGATTTTTCGAATGGACAGAAATCCCTTGCAAATAAGGCCATCAGACTAGGGCATGATTTCGATAGCCTGTTGGGTGGTAGAATGGGGGATGTTATATTCTCGGGCAGAGTGGGTTATCCGGGGAAAAAGCGTAGTCCGGAGCGATCAATTCGCAAAAAAATCCAAAACCTGTTTCTTTGAAACGGCTGAATTTATTCACATCTATTTTATATTGGTTATTTGTTTATGTTGGCTTTTTCTAGCCTTAAAGGCAAAAAAAAGCGGGCCCCACAATGGAGCCCGCAATTTATATAATATTCTGTTGTAGTAGTCTTTAAGACCGACGGCGGCGTGCCACCAAACCAAGTCCTACTAAACCAAATCCTAACAACCCAAGACCCGCAGGTTCTGGTATCGCATTTCCTCTAAGCTCGCCTGTACCAGTAACAGGGAAAGAAGGGTTAAGCGGAAATGATGAAATTTGAAAGCTGGATGTAAATAAGAAATCAGCATTTGTGCCATTAACAGTATAAGGGTTAGGAGCAAATATACTTGTATCATCAATCGTATTGGTATTAAAGTTGCCCATAGCCATACCACCTACAGCATCAAAGGCACCACGGCCAAAATTATTACCGGCTGTTGGGTCAAGTGTTGCATTTTCTGAAATAAGTGTGCCGGTAAGACCAGAATTAGTGTTTGTAATTGAATGACCAGCAAGTTCCAACCAGAGAGCACCGTCATTATCCGCTTTTGATGCATCAAAAATACTATAATCCGGTGTGAAGTCAACATAGAAACGAATTGATCCTCCAGAGAAAACGAAATCATCCCCATCACCTAGAGACGTTACGAAAAAACTATCAAAAACGAATGTTAATTCACAACCAACACATAAGTCACCAGTATTTAAGTGACCATTGATCTGGGTTACAATACCAAAACCCTTCAACTCTTCACCAACAGATAATGGTGCAGTTTCCTGAATATTGGCAAATTCGAAAATCGAGCCAGCGTCGAATATAACGCCACCAACATTAATCGGTCCCGCCTGAGCAACAGGAACACTCATGCCTAGCATTGCAGCGACTGTTAAAAGTAATTTTTTCATCTTATTGTCCTTTCAGACTTTAAAAAATTCTAAATCGAAAAATATTTATCCGATTGGTTCAGAACATCCCAAGTTATCTAAACCAGATCGTTCGCTAGTATAATATGCACATGCTGTGCCAATTTTAAAAAAGATCAATAGTAACAATGCATTAGTTATATTAATAGTATATTTTGTCCCTGAAAATTATGTATTTTAACAATAAGTGTAAAAAAATCTGACACTATTACCACTAATGGAATAAGAAAGGGTAAGAGAAGTGAATGGTTTTCTGTTGCAAAGATAAAATTTATCATTAAAAACAATAGGTTATGATTTTGTTTGAAAATCTCCCAAGAAACCGTAAAAGTGTAAAGAAATCTGACACTGCAGAATTACAGCCATCATAGTAAGTTCTTTCAAGTATTCTTTTGATTTTTAGTAATTGTTAAAATCGTTATATTTCCGTGGTTTGGGTATTTCTGGCATGACACGAAATAATATTTTCCAAGGGATATTATGTTTTTCACCTGTATTCTAGAATAAATATGGTTAATATCATGTATTAAAATGAATTTTATGCTCTTTGTTAAGACCTTAATAAGGTTTTAGAAATGCTTTATTCATGAATTAGCACTAATGTGTGTTTGAAAAGGGAGGTCCAGCATTTTGATGTGGATTAATAGCAATCCGCCACAAGATTTGTTGCGGTCGTTTAAAGGCACAAATAAAATATGATAAGAATATTTAGACATTATATTCCTAAGTCTTTGTTTATATTGGGGCTATTAGAAGGTTTCATTCTGATTGGGGCAATTTGGGGTGGGGTAAATCTTCGTTATACACAGGCTGAACTCAGCATACCTGCATTTTCCTTTTATGCTATTGAGGTTTTTTCCTTTGCATTCGTGGTTTACATTGTATTGCTGGCCACGGGACTCTATCAGCTTGATGCTTGTCGAGATTTAAGGGTTACGGTAATTCGTCTGACGACTAGTTTGGGGTTATCTTTTATTGTTCTCTCAGTCATGCTCTATATGTTTCCAAATATAGAATTATGGCGAAGTGTATTAGTTTATGCATTGCTCTTTGCATTCGTGGGGCTTTTAGTAAATCGCTATATTTATACGCGTATTGTTGATTTGAGAAGGCTGAAGAGGAGGGTTCTTGTATTAGGGGCAGGGGAACGAGCAGATATGGTGCGGACATGTGGCACTATTGGATCAAACGATGTGGAATTTGTATGTTTTTTACGTGTTAATGATACCGAAAACAAAATTCAAAATGCCAAAGACTACAACAAAGAGCATTCACTGAAAGAATATGTAACAGATTTTTCTGTACAGGAAATCGTCGTTGCTATTGAAGAAAGACGCGGTGCCCTGCCGATTGATGATCTTTTAGATTGCAAAATGAAAGGGTGCCATATCATTGAAGCAACAACTTTTATCGAACGTCAATCTGGAACCGTTAGTTTGAATAATCTTAACCTAAGTTGGATGATTTTTTCTGATGGATTTGAGGGGGTGGGTGATTTCGACCTTATTCTAAAACGACTATTTGATGTGACGGCCAGCCTGCTGTTGTTAATTCTGAGTCTCCCTATTTTGATTATAACCTCTTTCGTCGTGAAAATTACCAGCAAAGGCCCTGTATTCTATCGTCAGGAGAGAGTTGGGATGAATGGAAAAATATTTAATGTGCTGAAATTTAGAAGCATGACTATTAATGCGGAGGAAGATGGCATTCCTAAATGGGCGGACAAGAATGATGTCCGTGTAACCCCGGTTGGTCGTGTGATACGAGCATCAAGAATAGATGAGATTCCACAGATATTCAATGTTCTTATGGGTGCGATGAGTTTTGTAGGGCCTCGTCCGGAACGCCCCTTTTTTGTTGATCAATTTGAAGAAACCATACCTCTATACAGGGAACGGCACCGTGTTAAACCGGGAATTACGGGTTGGGCACAGCTTAATTATCCATATGGTGCTTCGGAAGAAGATACAAAACGTAAATTGGAGTATGACCTTTATTATATCAAGAATTATTCTTCGTTCCTTGATTTTCTTATTCTTATACAAACTGTACGTGTCATATTATGGCCTGATGGCGTGAGATAAGGTTATTAGATGGAAAAAGAGTTTAGCGATATTGGCTTTATTACTTTTGTTCTTGCGGGGCTGGCTTATCTAGCACTTGCTGCTTACCTCATAATCAATAAAGAAAATCGATATGAAGGCTTGTGGCTGACATCTGCGCTTATAAGTAGTGCCATATGGTTGCTGGCGACGGGATATGCCTTTCTGGATATGGGTGAGATTATTAAATATCTGCCTTTTCTGGAAACTTTACGAGGTGCAGCCTGGATTATCTTTTTCGCATTTTTATTATCACGAATATGGAAGATGCAAGGTAACGAGAATTATGGAAAGAAATTATTATTATATTTAACTTTTTTTCTATCAATTTCACTGGTTTTAAGTCTTGTGAACACAGGATTTTTTGCCAGTATTGTAAAACATGAATTTCCCATAAAATATCAAATTTATAATGGCTTAATTCAATGTATTATTATTTTCCTACTCATTGAAAATCTCTATCGTAATTCTGCAAAAGAGCAATTGTGGGGAATTAAATTATTGCTGTTGTCGGTTGCCGCACTCTATATATATGATTTTCTTTTATATGCCGATATACTTCTTTTCACTGGGATTGGAATGAAATTATATCAAGCTCGGGGAATGGTGAATTTTCTGATAATCCCGATCATCGCTGTTGCCGCCACCAGAAACCCAACATGGAAATTAAATGTTCAAGTATCCCGAAAGGTCGCTTTTCATACTATCACGCTGATTGGGACAGGTGCCTACCTGATTGGTATGTCGGCAGCAGGTTTTTTTCTGCAAAATTTTGGCGGTAAATGGAGTAATATACTTCAGGTTACATTCATATTAATGGCTCTTATGGGGCTGGTTATTTTTATCACCTCAGGAAGATTCAGGGCATTAACACAGGTTTTATTGTCAAAGCATTTTTTCCAATATCGATATGATTACAGGGATGAATGGCTAAAATTTATTAATACAATATCCGCAACAGATGAACATTATGGCCTGCGGGAACGTGTCATTAAAACACTGGCAGACGTGATGGACAGTTCTGGTGGTGCTCTATGGTTATGTGAACAACCAGATGTTTATCAACTAGCGGCAAAATGGAATTTCCGATATGATATCGAACACGAGTTACAATCGGATGATAAATTTATCAAGTTTCTTGAAAAGCAAGAGTGGGTTGTTGACCTGAATAATGAAATAGTAGAAGGCAAAATAAAACAACACAACCTTCCAGTTCCGGAATGGTTATTAAACAATTCACAATATTGGCTCGTTTTGCCATTAAACCATTTAGGAAAATTGGTAGGGATTGTTATTTTGCTTCAGCCGCGCGTGAAAAGCAATCTGAACTGGGAGAGTACGGATTTGCTTAAAACCATTGGTCGCCAACTGGCCAGTTATCTCGCGGAGCAGATTGCGGAAATGGCACTTGCTGAATCTCGCGAATTTGAATCTTTTAATCGTAAATTTGCTTTTGTTGTTCATGATATTAAAAATTTAACGAGTCAGTTGTCTCTTATCGTAAAAAATGCGGAAAAACATTCTGATAATCCGGAATTTCAAAAAGATATGGTCTTAACGGTTCAAGATTCTGTTGCAAAAATGAATAATTTGCTCTCACGTATCACTGTAGTTCAGGAACCCTCAAAGGGAAAAATGGATGAAAGTCTAAACATTAACGAGATTATGGAACAAGTTGTTAAAAATTACGGAAAAAGCGGCTTAAATATCATTTTTAATAAGCAGGAAAATAACATTGAAATTTATGCTGACAAGGAAAGCGTAGAGACAATTTTTATGCACCTCATTGAAAATGCCAAAGAGGCCTGTGAACAAGACAATATAAAACTTGAGCTAGAGTTAACACGTGAAGGTGGTTTTGCAATAATAAAAGTGAAAGATAATGGTCACGGGATGGAACAGGACTTCATAAAGAACGAATTATTCAGACCATTCAGGTCAACGAAAAAAAAGGGATATGGCATTGGTGCATATGAAAGCCGTGAAATGATTAAGCGTTTAGGTGGAAAGCTTGGCGTAAAAAGCGAAAAAGGCGTAGGAACTACTATGAAGGTTTATATGCGTTTGGTTGAGGGGAGTGGGCAATGAATGAAGAAAAAAGAAATTTACTCATTATTGAGGATGATCCTGGTCTTCAAAGGCAATATAAATGGAATTTTGAAGACTATAACGCAACGATAGTGGGAGAGCAACAAGCCGCTATAAAAGCATTGGAGGCAGAACAGCCCTCAGTAGTCACATTAGACCTCGGCTTGCCACCTGATCCTGACGGTACATCTGTGGGATTTGATACGCTGGAAAAAATTCTGGCAATCGCTCCCAATACAAAAATTATTGTAGCCAGCGGCCATGGGGCTCATGAAAGCGCATTGAAGGCTATTTCTCTGGGTGCCTATGATTTTTATCAAAAGCCGGTTGACCCTGATCAGCTTGGATTAATTGTGGATAGAGCATTCAGGCTTTATGATCTGGAGGAAGAAAACAAGCGCTTATTAGATAGCAACCAATCTGTCCGATTTGGAGGCTTGATCACGGGCTGTCCAAATATGTATAAAGTCTGTGACATGGTGGAGCGTGTTGCTCCGGCGAATGTATCGGTTTTATTGTTAGGTGCGAGTGGAACAGGTAAAGAGCTTCTTGCGCGGGCCGTCCATGACCTTAGTGATAGAAAGCATGGAAAATTCATTGCGATAAATTGCGCCGCTATACCTGAAAATTTACTTGAAAGTGAATTGTTTGGTTACGAAAAAGGGTCTTTTACGGGCGCCGTCAAGCAAACCAAAGGAAAAATTGAATTATCCGAAGGGGGAACGCTGTTTCTGGATGAAATTGGTGATCTTCAGTTTTCACTACAAGTTAAACTTCTTCGATTTTTGCAAGAACGGGTGATTGAACGTATTGGGGGGCGTAAGGAAATTCCGGTTGATGTCCGGGTTGTATGCGCTACTCATCAAAATCTGGAAAGTGATATTACGGAAGGCAAATTCAGGGAAGATCTTTTTTACCGTTTAAGTGAAATTACCATCACTGTTCCTCCACTAAAAGAGCGGGAGGGCGATTCTATACTTCTGGCAAAAACGTTTCTAACCAAATTCAATAATGAACTTAAAAAACAAATTAAGGGTTTTACTCAAGATGCCTTGACGTCCATTGCTTCTTATGGCTGGCCGGGAAATGTTCGTGAGTTGGAAAATAGAATAAAGAGATCAGTTATCATGTGTGATGGAAGTAAAATTACTTCGGAAGATATGGAGCTTAACCTTGAAGAAGATGAACTGGATATCTTAAATTTAAAAGTTGTTAGAGAAAATGCCGATATAAAAGCTATTAATAACGCGATGGCACAGGCAAGTGGAAATGTCAGCAGAGCCGCAAAAATGTTAGGGATCAGCAGGCCTACATTTTATGGCCTGATAAAACAATATAATTTGACAATATAAAATATTATTATTCTCCAAAAGACATTGAAATTATTATGAAAAAAGCAAATTTTGGGATTTCAAATGAGGCAAAAAAAATGAAATACATAGCAATATTTTCAATTGCATTATTTATGGGAACATCTTTGCACAGCTTTGCAGCAGTAAGTGGTGACAAGAGTGCCTCCTATATCAAGGATGCACAAGAATATGTTAAAAAAGGTGATGTAAATGCTGCCATTATTCAGATGAAAAATGCTATTATTGCTGAACCAAAAAATCCTCAAATCAGAGTCACTCTGGCAGATTTATATCTTCAGGCCCGAAATGCCGCTTCTGCAGAAAAAGAATATTTGCGTGCCATTGACTTGGGTATGGAACCAGCAAAACTTATAATAAATTTGAGCAAAACAAGATTATTACAGCGTCAGTATCAAATGGTATTGGATACGCTTAATGAAGATGTGGTAGATGCGGACAGAAAAGGTGAAGCATACCTTATTATTGGTAATGCCCATCAAGGGCTGAACGATCTTGATAAGGCCCTTAGCTATTACGAAAAAGGAGAAAAATTAAAAGGGAAAAATGACAATATTGCAATTGCTATTGCCCAAATTTATTATTTCAAGAAAAAAATGGGAAAGGCAGAAAATAAGATAAACGAAGTTCTTGCATTGAATCCAAAGAGTGTCAAAGGGCTGATCCTGAAAGGCGAACTGTTAAATCTAAAATTTGGCCCGGACAAGTCATTACCATTTTTTGAACAAGCATTGGAATATGATCCCAAAAATATTTCAGCATTATTTAAAGTTGCAGCAATCTATTTTGATTTAAAAAGACCTGATGAAGCATTGGAAAAAATTGATCTTATTTTTTCCATTATACCGAACCACCCCCTTGCCAATTATTTATCTGCCGTTATCTATGCTCAAAAAAATGAAATGACAAAAGCAGAAGAGTTTTTGAATGCATCCGGGCAGGCACTAGACAATTTTCCCGGTGCCTTGATATTAAGAGGGGTGATGAACTACAGCAGGCAGAGTTATGCTCAGGCCATTTATTTCCTAAATAAACTGATTAAAATCTCACCTGATAATGTTGTAGCCCGCCGCCTTCTCGGGGCATCTTTGCTGCGCAAAAATGACCCAGCACAGGCCGTAAAGGTTTTAATGCCCATTGTGGAGGATGGAAAAGCCGGATCAGTCGTTTATGCATTATTGGGCAGTGCCAATATGAAGCTTGGTAAATATGAACAGGGGACTGAATTTTTTGAAAAAGCCGTGAAAATTAAACCGGAAGAAAATAAATTAAAAACACAACTAGCCCTTAGCAGGTTTGCCGCTGGTGATGCAAGAGCAGCTCAGTCAAATCTACAGGAGATACTGGAAAAAGACCCCAATTCGAAGCAGGCCGCCGTATTTATGACTCTTATTTCATTGCGTGAAAAGAATTTTGAAGCGGCCATTGCTAGCGCGGATATGTTGATAAAGCAATCCACGGATAATCCGATTGGATATAACCTGAAGGGTGCTGCATTTTTGGGGCAGGGGAAAAAACAACAAGCCAGAAGTTTCTTTGAAAAGGCGTTGGAGGTTTCTCCCACTTACTATTCTGCTTTAATGAATTTGGCCCAACTGGAGCTGGCTGAAGGTAACGAGGCTAAGGCTGTTACAGTTTATCAGGATATTCTGAAGGCAAATAAAGACCATGCCGGTGCAATGATTGCGCTAGCCCGTATATACAAAAAGAATAAAGACTATGTTTCTGCTGAGGATTATTATCGACGAATAAGTGAAGCCGCGCCAAATAATCTTCGTATTCGAATTGAATTTTCAGAATTCTTCCTTCTTCAGAAAAAATTTGACCATGCTAAGGCTGTGGCTCAACAGATAATAATCGATTTCCCAGATCAGGCAGCTGGCTTTGAAGCCAGTGGAAATATTGATTTGCTAAGAAATGATACGGCTTCAGCTGTTGTGAATTTTGAGCATATGGCAGCAATTCTAGTTGATAACGCTGATGCTTATCAAATTTTGGGGCGGGCTCAGTTAAGATCCCGTGACACGGCCGCGGCTCGAAAAACCTTTGAAAAGGCCCTGTTGATGACTGAGAATAAGTCCACATTATTAATTGACTTAGTGGGTTTGGAATCATCTGACAAAAAATTTAATAAGGCGCAACGTTATATCGATTTGTTGAGGGAAATCAACAATAAGAATGCTGTGTCCTATGTTTTGGAAGGTAGGTTACTCGCCATGCAGGGGAGAAATGCTGAGTCATTGGAAATTTTTTTAAAAGCATCTGAATTGGGCGCCAAGGGTAGCCGTTTTACGGTTGATTTGGCTCGGGCGCATATTGCCAATGACCAGACTGATAAGGCATTAGGTTTAATGCATTCATGGTTGTCAGAAAAACAAGGTGATCTGGCAGTCCGTCATATATTGGCCGGATATTATCTACGGGTTCAAGAACATAAAAAATCTATTGAGCAGTATGAGATAATTCTGGCGCAGAATGCGGAAAATCCTATTGCACTTAATAATATTGCTTGGCTGTATAGCCAGGTCGGTGAGGATGAAAAGGCACTTAAAGCCGCAGATCAAGCCTATAACCTATTTCCAAATGAGGCTTCATTTATCGATACATATGCTTGGATATTGGTTCAACAGGGTGACAATGACAGAGGATTGGAACTCCTGAAAAAGGCTATATCAAAAGACCCTAAAATGATGGAGGTTCGTTATCATCTTGCGGTCGCGCTAAATAATTCGGGAAGCGTTAATGCTGCCAGACGGGAACTGGAAACGGTTGTCGGTTCCGGCAGCATTTTTGATGGCATGGAAGAGGCTAAAAGCCTTCTTAAAAAACTATTAAAATAATTTAATTTTAGTAGTTGAATAGAAATTTTCTAACAAGAACAAATTGTAAATGGCAAAAATTTTAGTATTAACGCAACGTATTCCTTTTCCACCCAATAAAGGTGAAAAAATACGCCCATTTCAGTTTATTAAACGCTGGAGTGAGAAAGATGAGATTCATCTCGGGTGTTTCGTCGATGATAAAAATGACTGGCAATATGTCAAAAACCTAGAAAAACTGTGTAGAACCAGTTGTTTTATTGGGCTAAATAAAAGAATGTCCTACATGAGAATGCTTGGTGGTATGATCAGAGGCGAGCCACTGTCCACTGCATTTTTTTATAGAAAGAAATTTCAAAAATGGGTCGATGAGGCGATTGATAAAATAAAGCCTGACATTCTCATTATTTTTTCTTCGGCAATGGCACAATATATTATAGGACGGTATCAGCTTCCCCATATAAGGGTAATGGACTTTGCCGATGTGGATTCCGATAAATGGGTGCAATATGTAAAGAAAAGCAGCTTCCCTATGAAATGGATTTACGCCAGGGAAGCAAAAAAACTTTTGAAATTTGATAGGAACGTTGCGTTAAATACTGATGCCAGTGTATTTGTTACACAAAATGAGGTTGATCTCTTTGATAGGCTGGCTCCGGAAAGTCTGGGCAAATCACATTCCATTCCTAACGGTGTGGATTTAGATTATTTCGACCATAGCCATCACTTTGAAAACCCATCGAAGAAGGACAGCCCCTATCTGGTTTTTACCGGTGTGATGGATTATAAACCGAATGTTGATGCTGTGACATGGTTGGTTCGAAATGTTCTTCCCATAGTTTGGCAAGAAATACCGGAAGTATGTTTCTATATTGTCGGTTCCTCACCGTCAGAGGAAGTTAAGGCCCTTGGGAAGCATGACAAGGTATTCGTTACGGGTAGGGTGCCTGATGTGCGGCCTTATGTCTCTCATGCGGCCGCAGCAGTGGCTCCATTACGCATTGCCCGGGGAATACAAAACAAAGTTTTGGAGGCCATGGCAATGAGCAAAATTACGGTCGTAACACCCTTCGCCTTGGAAGGGATTGATGCGGAACCCGGTAAAGAATTGTTGCTGGCTAAAGATGAACAATCATTTGCCAATTGCATTTTTGATATCTTGAATGGAAAACAACCTGTGGATATGGCTCAACAAGCCCGCAAATGCGTGGAAGAAAAATATTCCTGGCAATCCAAATTTGAACAATATGGTAACCTTTTGAAGTTAATTAATAAATAGAACAGACGGTTGCAAAAAAGGAAACATAGAAATGTTAGTTAGAGCCAGAGCACCTTTGCGGTTGGGATTGGCCGGAGGCGGAACAGATGTTTCCCCCTTTTGTGATCACTATGGGGGACATGTCTTAAATGCTACAATCAATATGTATGCTTATGCTACATTGGAACCGCTGGATGTTGGCAAAGTTATTTTTGTGGCCTCTGATCTTCAGAAAAAATTTGAATCCGATATTCGATCAGAATATGAGGTAGCTGGAGACCTTATACTGCACAAGGCGGTCTATAACAGAATTATTAGGGACTTCCTCGACGGTCGGCCAATTGCACTGCGTATGACCACATATTGTCAGGCCCCGCCCGGTTCGGGGTTGGGCTCATCCTCCACCATGGTCGTTGCCATGGTAAAGGCATTTGTAGAATATTTAAACTTACCGCTTGGTGAATATGAAATAGCACAACTTGCTTTTGAGATAGAACGACAGGATGCAAAACTTGACGGTGGCCGACAAGATCAATATGCGGCAACCTTTGGTGGCTTTAATTTTATGGAATTTCATGCCGATAACCGGGTTATTGTGAATCCCTTACGTATTAAGAACTGGATTTTATCAGAATTTGAATCCTCACTGGTGCTGTTCTATACCAATGTTTCCCGTGATTCAGAAGTCATCATTAAACAGCAATCCAAAAATGTAAGTGATAATAAGGATCAAGCGATCCTTGCCTTACAGGAAATCAAAACAGCGGCCATAAGCATGAAGGAAAATTTGCTACGGGGCAATATTGATGCCTTTGCCGAAGGGTTGAACCGGGCATGGTTGGCCAAAAAGAGAACCGCAGCAAAGGTTACCAATTCAAATCTGGATGCAATATATCAGGCAGCTCTGAATTCCGGCGCAAAAGCTGGGAAAGTGTCTGGAGCCGGGGGTGGGGGCTTTTTTATGTTCATCGTTAATCCAGAAAGAAAAATGGATGTGCTCAGAGCTTTGGAAAATCATCCAGGATATGCAGTGGAATGCAGTTTTACTAAAAGTGGTACGCAAGGGTGGAGGATAGAATGAAGAGATATATGCAACAGGAAATCAGCGATTCAATTTCAATTTTGAATAAGATTGGTGCTGATGAACAACTGATGTCAACCATTTCAGATGTTGGTGAAGTTATGACTAAGGCGCTAAAAGCGGGAAACAAAGTAATGTTTGCCGGTAATGGTGGAAGTGCCGCTGATTCACAGCATTTAGCCGCTGAATTGGTTGGGAAATTTTGCATGGACAGACCCGGTCTTCCGGGAATGGCGTTAACGACGGACAGCTCAATTCTGACTGCTATCGGCAATGATTATGGCTTTGACAAGGTTTTTGAACGGCAGGTACTAGCGCATGGTGTTGTGGGCGATATATTCATCGGAATTTCAACGTCAGGGCGGTCGGTAAATCTGGTTAAAGCATTGATAGCAGCAAAGGAGAAGGGGGTCATATCCATAGCCCTTACGGGATCACATGGGGGCGACATGAAAGCTTTATGTGATTATTCTATTTGTGTTCCCTCTGATGTTACTCAGAAAATTCAGGAAGCTCATATTCTGATTGGGCATTCCATCTGTGCCTATGCCGAAAAACAAATTTTTACGGAAAGCTGATATGGAAGCCATTATTCTAGCGGGCGGACTTGGGGAGCGGTTGCGGTCGATTGTTTCTGACGTGCCCAAGCCTATGGCACTTGTTGCAGATAAACCCTTCTTACATCATCTGGTTCATTACGTTATAAAACAGGGAATTACCCATATCGTTTTTTCGGTTGGTTACAAAGGCAATATAATTATTGATTATTTCAGAAAAAATTCCTTTGGTGTGGATATATCCTTTGCCATTGAGGACGAACCTTTAGGTACGGGTGGGGCAATTTTAAACGGCTTAAGAAAATGCCAACAGGACAGAGTATTTGTCCTTAATGGTGATACGTTTCTAGCTTTGGATTATCGGATAGTAGAAGAAAATCATAAAAAACATGGGGCAAGCATGTCCATGGCACTAAGATATCTTGAACAAAATGATCGTTATGGCCGGGCTATACTAAAGGACAACCATATTATCGGGTTTGAAAGCTCCAGCGAGAATGAAGCCGGATGGGTAAATGCCGGTGTCTATCTTATTGAAAGAAATTTGATGGATAATTTTGATCTCCCTGAAAAATTTTCCTTTGAACAGGACTTCGTTGAGGCACAGATACAGAAAATTAATCCATTGGGTTTCATGTCTGATACCACTTTTATCGATATGGGCGTTCCTGAAGATTACAACAGAACCGCCGATTTTCTGAAAGAAATAGGAGAATTGTCCTGAATGTCAGCTAGAAAAATATTATTTCTTGACCGGGACGGGGTGATAAATGTGGATACTGGGCACCCCCATGTCATTGATGAAATACAATTTGTTGATGGTATTTTTGATTTATGTACCTTGGCCTGTGATCTTGGCTACCAAATCATCATCATTACCAATCAGGCCGGCATCGCAAAAGGCCATTATGATGAAGAACAATTTCAACGCGTTATGGAATGGATGTTGGGACAATTCACGAAGCGGGGTATCAAAATTCTGGACTATTATTTCTGTCCACATCATGTGGATGGATTTGGCAAATACAAGAAAGCCTGTAATCACCGCAAACCTGAGCCGGGTATGATACTGTCCGCTTGTGTTGACCATGATATTGATTTGAAAAATTCAATTATTATAGGTGATAAAATGTCGGATATGGAGGCGGGCAGAAGGGCAAAAGTCGCAACTTTGCTCTTTTTTAATGTCCTGAGTAATGAGGAAGCAGATATGAGTAATAACATTAAAAAATTTACTGAATTATCTGATATTACACAATATTTAAAAGATAAATGATCCAGGCAGGAAAAATAATGAAAATATTACACGTACTTGATCATTCACTACCCGTATTTTCAGGCTATGTTTTTCGCACAAATTATATATTGAAAGAGCAGAAAAAAATAGGTTGGCAGACAATACATGTGACGTCGCCAAAGCATCCGTCTCCCACAGCCGCCGAAGAAATTCATGACGGCAAAAAGTTTTATCGAACTTTCTCCAATATCTTAATTAAACTGCCGATGATTGGTGAATGGTTTCTTATGCGGGCGTTATATCGCCGATTATGTGAAGTAATTGAAAAAGAAAAACCCGATGTATTGCAAGCCCATTCACCGGCCCTGAACGGCTTGGCGGCGGTATGGGCAGGAAAAAAGTATAATCTTCCCGTATTATATGAGCAGCGGGGACTATGGGAAGATGCCGCAGTCAGTCACGGAACCACTATTGAAGGTAGTTTGAAATATAAGCTGTCCCGCTTTCTGGAAATCCATGTTATGAGCAAAGCAACCGCCGTAACCTGCATATGCGAGGGGCTACGAAAAGATTTGGTTGCGCGCGGGGTTCCCATAGAGAAAATAACCCTCATTCCCAACGCTGTTGATATCACAAATTTTCAGAAAACAAATAACCTGAACACTGAACTTAGAACCAAACTTGGTTTGGATGGGGCTGTAACGCTTGGATTTATCGGCTCATTTTATAATTATGAAGGTCTGGAAATATTATTGGAAAGTCTGCCGGTAATCCTGAGGGAAGTACCAAATGTAAAGTTACTGCTTGTGGGCGGCGGCCCAGAAGATGAAGACCTTAAGGAGCTCACTAAATTATTTGGTATTCAGGACAATGTTATGTTTACCGGGCGGGTACCCCATGACAAGGTACAGGATTACTATAATCAAGTGGATATATTTGTTTATCCTCGGAAAAAAATGCGCTTGACCGACCTGGTAACACCGCTGAAGCCTTTGGAGGCCATGGCACAGCATAAACTGGTGGCGGCTTCTGATATTGGCGGTCATAATGAATTAATTGAAGATGGTAAAACCGGAGTACTATTCAAGCCCGATAATTCCCTTGCCTTGGCTAAAACCGTAATCGATCTCTTAAAAAATAAAGAAAGCTGGCCGCAAATGACATCTGAGGGGCGAAAATATGTTGAAGATGTGAGAAACTGGAAAAATAGTGTTGCTAATTATTCAGCCGTTTTCGAACGGATTACTAATCCACAGGATTAACACCCCAAATTTTAGCATATGCTTTAAACATATGATCCTGATCAAAATTATTTTTCACATGTATTTTATTTGTTTGACCAATTTGCTCTCTTAAATCCCCATTCGTTGCCAACACCATCATAGCCTCTGTAAATGCTTTATCATCACCAGCGGGAACAATGAATGGTTTGTTCTTATCCGGCATCATGAATTTAATATCTCCCACATCTAAACCGACGATGGGAAGACTTGCTGCCATGGCCTGGTTAAGGGCATTGGGCATTTGTTCGGTATCAGATGATATGGCATAAAAATCAAGCCAGCCTAATGCATGGGCTGGGTCATCAATATGTCCGGGAAGATAGATATTATCTTGAAGGCCAATATCAGTGATCAATTTTTCAAGCCTTTTTCGCTGATTTCCTTCTCCCATAATAATCAGGCTGAATTTCTGGTCGGGATATGCCTGTACAAGACTATGAAAGGATTTGATAAGACGGGACAGGTTTTTTTCTGGTCGTAGTGGTGTCATGGTTCCAATGACAACTTCATTATCCTGTTTTTTGAAGCATGGTATTATTCCATCTTGAGGTTCAGAGGCATATAACGCGCAATCAACCCCATTTGGAATATAGCGGATTTTATGATCTGGAATTTTCCAGTCTGATTTACATATGTCAATCAAGGTATGTGAAGGAACAACAATCCCTTCGATATTTCTTAGGGCAAGACGACGAAAATAATTACGGCGCGGAATGGTACCCGCTGCTTCATCTGGACCAAAGCCGCTTTCAAGATGAAAATGTGGGCAAACCGGCTTAAGGCTATTAGCAAAAGCCCATTCCGAGGAACCCCAATGATAGGTAAGAAGCAAATCGGGCTTCATTTTATCAAGTATTTTATGGTAATTCCATATGCGCTTCAGGAAATTGCCTTTATCCGCATCATGAATATCCGGAATTTCGTAGTTCACATTTTCATTCAATCGAGATGTACATGCATAGACATGGTCGGTAGATAACAAAGAATGACGTGCTTTTTGTCCAAAATGATTCATTAAATATGATATTCGTATTGGAACACCACCATGAACAAAGGTTGGAATCACGTGAAAAATATGGGGTATTTTTTCTATATTGTTGATTTCTGTCGATTTCGTCATTTTTTTCTTTTGAATTTGCACCTAGGAAGGTGGCATATTATCTTTAATTCGCTAAAATAAAATAAAATTACTTATTTTTCAAAGAAATGTAACAATAAGTTATTTCCCTTGATACTCAAGGGCATAAAGCAAGAGGGTACTGTTGTGTCAAAAAACTTAATATTTTTTATCATGGGTATAATTTCCATAGTGCTGACGTATGTTTATTATCAATCATTACCTAACTTGGTAGGAATGGTTGCTTCGGGTAATCTGCCGCGAGAATTTACCCGTATGTTACAGAATAGCGAGCTTGTCACTTTTGCCGGTTTCGTCAGCTTGTTTGGACTATCGTTTTTCCTATTATATATAGTTTTCCCAATATCCTATGTCTGGTATCATATATTTTCTGCAAAACGTATCATTGCGACTTTACCTTTAATCAGCAATGCAACAAAAAGAACCAACAAGAAAACTTTCTTGTCCCAGTTTAAGGGGCTAGGGTTCATTGAAAAGCTGGCCCTCTCATACGGGCCTTACCTTATTCAGGGTCCAGAAGAAGAGGTAAAAGCTGAAGCTCTGAAAAATATTCGTATCATTAAAAAAAACGCCAGTAATAGTAAAAATGAAAAACTTACAATTTCTCCAGTCAGGGCCACTGTTCCGGCTGGTGCCATTTTTAACGTGGATAGTCTGGTAATTGATCACTTATTTTTGGGTTTTTTTACGGTATTTGCCCGGATAATGATTGGGTCAGGGATTATATGTATTGGGATTTCGATAATTTCTTTTTCTTTTGTACAAGGGAAAGGAGAAATGGCCCTATTAACGGCATTGCAGCCGGGGATAATGGCTTTCTTGTACCTTCTGGCTACCTCTGTAATTATTTTGGGGCTTGCGTATCTGGTTGACCTTGTTTTATCCCAGAGCGCCCGCAGCTTGGCACGGATGATAAACGGCGTATTTCACCAAAATGAATGGCAACAGGATATTAACAGCCTTCTCACCAGTAATTCCGCATCAGAGCAGTTTGAAGATATGCTGCAAAGTTGTTTGGACAAGCCAATGAAAGATATTGCAAGAGCCGTTAAAGTCTTAGCTGTTGAACAGGAAAAGAAACTGGACAACATATTGTCAAAAACACTCGTCAGTTTTTTTGACAATATGGAAAAGAAATCCGGGACAGATATTGGAAGCCTGAATAAAACCCTTAAAGATACGGCACATACGGCTAATCTTATGAAAAAGCAATTTACTGATGCCAATACGCAATTTTCCAAACAGATGGATAAACAGATAGCAGCCATCAGTAAACATCTGGCCGAGATGCAGAAAGTACTTAGTAATAGTGAAAAAACGACACAGAAGGGCACTGAAAAAATTGTTTCCACTTTGACCACAAAGGTTCAAGATACTTATGGAGAGCTTGCAATATTTATGGAAACCAGCCTTAATAAATTAGATGATAAACACAAAGCCCTAGAGACAGCCGTTAGTGATAAAGAAGGTATATTGAAAGACCTTCATAGTAGCGCAAAGGATCTTGGAACTATTTCTAATGCCTCAGGCATGCTTCTTGAGCGCTTTATTTCATTGTCTACTGAGCTGGATAATATACTGAAAAACATTAGGGAAAAAGGTATTGATCGTAGCGGTGGTAACGCTGAAAACCGAGATAAACTTAAATTGGCCGTTATGGAATTAAAGAAATCCAATAAAGACAGAGTTGGCAAACTTCCGAAAATGAAATAATTCTAAAATATAAAGGCCTGTTTACAATTTAGGTTAGGGTGTTGGCTTGGTCGTAATGGCCCTAAAGAAATCTGGCTAATACATCGCGGTAATTGCGGCTCACTTGTAGTTCTGCACCACTTTCCAAAGTAATTTGATACTTCCCACCGTTGGTCGGCTGAAGTTCTTTGACTTTGGAAATATTTATTATCGTAGAGCGGTGAACTCTCTGAAATAATTCCGGGTTTAGCCTTTTTTCCATATTTTTCATAGTTTCCCTTAAAATATGGGTTTTACCCTCAGCATGCAGACACATATAGTCGCCAGCCGCATCAATCCATTCAACAGTGGTAATATTCACCCGTGTTATTTGACCCCGATCCTTTATATGCAGGAAGGATTCGTAATTATTCTCTATGGTCATATCATTAGAGTTAATTATTTCTGATAATTCAAGGGTAGGCGGGTTATCCATAGATCTAATCAGGTTAATGAGCTTGGCATTTTGCTCAATGGTAATTCTTTCCTGTATTAAGTCGCGAATTTTTAAGATGGCTTCTTTCAGACGTTCTTCTTCAATGGGCTTCAGCAAATAGTCCTGAGCGTGAGTTTCAAAGGCTTTGATCGCATATTGGTCAAATGCGGTAGCAAAAACTACTAATGGCATTTCTTCTTTGGCTAGTGCCTTTACGACTGCAAAACCGTCAAATCCTGGCATTTGGATATCAAGAAATACAAGGGCCGGGCGTTCAGCGCGAATTTTCTTGATTGCTTCACGACCATTGGCACAGGTTCCGATGATCTCTATATCATCATATTCTGCTAATCGCAGCTGCAGTCCACGAAGGGCTAGTGGTTCATCATCAACCAACAAAGTTCTAATCTTTTTTTCACTCATTGCGCAACCTCCGCATATGGTTCATTGCTATTTTCACCGGGGGTATATTCACAGGGTAAATTAATTTTGATGGTTACCCCTTTCCCTTCTTGGCTAACAATACTAAAGCGACTTTCACCTGGATATAACTTTGCCAGTCTTTCTTTTGTATTTGCAATTCCAACACCACTTGAATGTTGGTCAATTTCACTGGATTTATTTTTGGTAAATCCAGGACCATCGTCTGATAGGGTAATATTAAGCCTTTTATCCTTAATAACGGCCTTAATTGTGATGGTTCCACCATCCACTTTAGGGTTTATGGCATATTTTATAGAATTTTCCACAAGGGGCTGCAACAGCAAACTGGGTATTAAGGCTGATTTAGCTTCTTCTGAAACGTCGATAATAATTTTCAGACGTTCCTGAAATCGTACCCTTTCAATATCAAGATAAAGCGAAAGGGCATAAATTTCTTCTTCCAATGTGGTTTTTTGCATGGGTTGGCTGACAAGACTGAATCTTAGAAAGGCGCTAAGTTTTGTTAGCATACCATTGGCTTCTTTGGATTGTTTATCCAAAACCAAAGTGGAAATTGCATTGAGCGTATTGAACAGGAAATGGGGGTTCAATTGATAGCGCAGCATTTTTAGCTGGGCCTGATGGGCCTGTGCAGAAGCGGCCAGATACATTTCTTTTTGTTGTTGAAGCTGAAAATGATTGTTGATGACAAAATATAGGCCAGTCCAAGCCATCAAAACAAAAGTGTCATAAAGTGTTCGGTATAAGAAACCAAGACCCTGCATTGTCCAATCCGGGTCATATAACTGATTCATTGACCAGACTTCAACGAATGAAAACAGCATTGAACTGATGGCAATACACAATATAGTTGAAATGAGTAGGGCAATTGAAGACAGGTTAGATTGCCTTAAATACTGATATATGTGGCGTAGTCCGATTGTAATCCAAAAACCACCGATAACACCCATCATGACAGCATAAATAAATTCCGGTTTTTCCCCTAGTGCATAGGCATTCAGGGTTCGGGCCGCGCAATAAGCGATCCAACCAAGAATTTGAAGACTCCAGAACAATTTTTCCTTATGTTCAATCAGGTTTTTTAGTTTTTTATCCAAAAGACACCTTAACTTGTAGGAAGTATTTCTACATCCTGCCCGGGGCGCAAAGTTTCACCACCACGTGTGATCACCTGGTCACCTTCGGACAGGCTTCCCGTGACTTCAATATATGTGGCATTGCTTGCACCTGTACGAATATTCACACGTTCAGTTTTACCACCTTGCGCAACTTTGTAAATATAACTTTGTCCAGCACGGATAATCAAGGCATCTCTTGGAACTGTTAGTACATTTTTTGCAATGGATTTTGGCAAGCTTACCCGAACAGCAGCCCCAATGATCCACATATTTTCCGGATTTTCTACCCGAATTTCTACCATACGGCTTACATTGTCACCAATAGGGATGATGGCACGGATTGGTGTTTCAATGATTTGATCACCGTAACTTACAGATATTTCCATACCCTGTTTCAAGTTTGAAACGAGTTTCAACGGTGCCTGAACACTTATTTCAGTATTTTGACTATCAACAAACCGTACCACTTGTGAACCTGTTTGAACATATTCACCAATAGAGATAAACCGTTCTACAACCCAGCCGGAAACTGGTGCTTTAATAATTGATTTCTCCAACAGGTAATCTATCCGGTCACGTCGTGCAGCTGCCTGTCTCAATTCTTGTTCCAATACGGCTTGATTTGAAACCGCTTCGTCATACCGGCTTTCAGGAATACTCTGGCTATTGAGTAGTTTTGTAAGGCGTTTAACATCCTTAGCGCGAAAATTCAAACGGGCCTCAATTCTTTTAATATCGGCTTCACTATTGACCAAATCCAATTGCAATAAACGCTGATTTAAGCGCACAACAGGTTTCCCTTGTTCCACATAAGTACCAACTTCTGCTACCCAGTCCACTGTAGCGGCGGTTTCTGCGGCTAATCGTGAGTTATGAAGACTGACGACACTACCGGGAACCTCCAGAGTAGGGGCCATTTGTGTCATGGTTGCTTCTGCAACACGCACCTTTTTCTTTGGTGGTGATTTTGGCTCACTCTGGGCCTGTGCGAATGTAGAGATAATTGAAATTATCAATAGTGAAACAAAAAATTTTACGGATTTATTTTGAATAGTCATTCTCCGACTCCTACAAGTCTGTCTTCCAGGGAAAATTTCCCACTTTTGTTATCAATCACCAACTTGGGGCTTTGTGCTTTTTTGCCAAGCTGTAGTAAGCTTGGCAGCAAAATTAAGGTAAAGATAGTACTTACAGTCATTCCGCCAACAATACTGGCAGCAAGCCCCCGATATATGCCACTGCCTTCACCGGGGAACATTAGCAATGGTAACATTCCGAATATGCTGGTTAATGTGCTCATGAAAATAGGTCTCAGACGTAATTTGAGGGCTTGTCTGACAGCCTCTTCTCGCTCAAGTCCTTCTGCTTCCCCTGTGCGGGTCTGTATTACAAGGAGAATGGCGTTATTGACCACTAATCCCAACAGGATAATAAAACCAATCATAGTAAGGAGATCCAGGGACTGATTTGTGAAAATTCCAAGTATCTGAATAGCAGCAATGCCACCAACAGCGGCAAGGGGTGTGCTGATAACCACTAATGAGGCATCTTTCAGGGATTTAAACAGGGCGGCAAGGATCATAAAAAGCAAGCCAAAGGCCAACAGAAAGTTAGTGCCTAGACTACTAATGGCATTTTTTAGCCCATTGGCACTGCCGCCATAAATAACACTACCACCTTCACCCAACTCACTTAACAATTGTGGTTCCACATCACGACGGATAATTTCCATTGCTTCCTGCAAAGGCATATCGGGTGGGGGCGATACATTGAATGTCATGGTCCGTCGCCCGTTAACGCGCTTTATCTGTTGTGGGCCAACAGTTTGATCAAATCTGGCCAACTCACCCAACTGGACAATGCCCCCGTCTGGTGTCGCAAGTGGCATAGCAGCGATGGCTTCCGGACTGTTATTATCAGAAGACTTCAGAATGATATTCATCCGCTTCTCACCGTCAAAAAACTCACCAACAAAAAGTCCACTGCCCGTGGTCTGTACCACGCGACCAAGCTGATTTCGGGTCCAGCCTATTTCTTGAATACGTCTGTCTTTAGGGACAATAGAGAGTAAGGGTTGTGCCTGTTCCGGGCTTTGTTCCGGATTTACCTGGGCAGCGGGCAGGGCATCCATTACAAGCTGTGTGGTCTTGATGGATGCCCTTGCCAGTGCCGTCCCTACGGAGGATTGGAGATGTATGGCGATATTTCCGTTACTGCCAAATCCACCAAACAGATTTCCCTGTGATGCAAAGGTAGAAACGTCTGGTAAATCAACTATAATTTCTTCGCGGACAATGCGTTCTAATTCTTTAACTTGGGACTGGTCTTTTGCCCTGATTCCCATGCTGGCCCCTCTGGACCCGTTAAAGCTAATCAGGTAATAATTTTTCAGGGCCGGTTGCTTTTCACCCTTCATATAGGGTTCAATTCTTTTAACCAACACTGGAACTATTTCATTTAGCAGTACATCAGATGACATGCCTGCAGGGAACCGGAAAAAGACATCAACGGCGTCCCTTTTGACTGGTGGTAGATAATCCAGCTTTGGTATCATCATATATGTTCCAGCAACTGAAATTATAATTAACCCGAATATCCAGCCGAATTGCCGTTTCGGCGTATTGGTCAGCTTAAGGATACCGTTGGACATTTTTATCCAGAGTTGTTGATTTTTATCTTTGGGCAGGTGACCCTTCATAAAATATTTAAACGCAACGGGAAGCACGGTTACCGCAACAAAAAGGGAAACACTAACCGCAATTGCAATAGTCAGGGCAAGGTCAGAAAATAACTGCCCTTCAACGTCTTTTAACAGCATCACAGGCAAGAATATTGCTACTGTCGTAGCGGTCGACGCGATAAGGGCACCCCAGACCTGTCTGGCCCCAATTATACAAGATTGCGTGATTTCTTTCCCGGATTCGCGTAATCGACTGACGTTTTCCATAACGACGATAGCCGCATCAAGAACCATACCCGTGGCAAAGGCGAGCCCTGCAAGGGAAATAACATTTACGGACCGTCCGGCAAACTGCAATACTATAAAAGTGGTTAGCAGACAGATTGGGATAGTGATAGCAATGATTAATGTTGCCCGCGATTGTCGCAGGAACCACCATAATATACCAATGGCAAACATGACACCGATAACCAAATTACTGGACAACAGCACAGTGGCACGGGTGATAAAAACGGACGGGTCAAAGGATTTTTGTAAGAAAAGTCCATTTTCTTTTAAAATACCTACATTTAATTTATCAGCCAAGGTATTGACTTTATTGATAGTGTCCAGAACATTAGCCCCACTTTCCCGGGTAATTTGTAGTGAAAGGGCCGGGTTGCCATTCTGAATACCAATATCTGTTTGCGTACCGCGTTTTACACCAATTTCAGCGACATCACCCAATCTGATTGGCCCACTGTCCCGCCATTCCAATACCAGGTTTTTAAGGTCATCTGGCGTATACCGCCCCATAAAACGCAAAGTATACCGGTGGCGCCCATTTTCTATAAAACCACCGGATAAATCACGTGAGCGACCGACTATATTGGCCATATTGGATACATCTATGCCCAATTCAGCTGCTTTATAGGGGTCAAATGTGATCTGAAGCTCTTCATCGGCGAGGTTGGTCTGATTATTCACACGCGAAACACCCGGTATTGCTTCAAACAACGGAATGATGCGGTCATTGGCAAATGTCATATAGTCGGTAACTTCCCGCGGATTATCGGGTAGCTTTTGCATAAAATAATAAATTAAAGTATCGTTGGCACCACCGCCACCACCCATAAACAGGATCGGCTTATCCGCATCAACCGGCAGAGGGGGAAGCCTATTTAGCCGACTTATGACATCAAGCATAACCCGATTCATATCTGCTTCCATGGTGAATTCAAGTCTGATAAAAGCACCGCCCTGATTTGAAAATACACTCATTTCTTTCAGACCGGGTATACCCTGTAATATTTCTTCCAGCGGCTCGGTAATTTCTGATTCCACTTCAAGAGGGGATGCAGAACGCCAAGGTGTAAATATCCCAAGCTGTGGATATTCGATATTTGGGAAAAGCTGTACCGGTAATTTTGTTATGCTATATCCGCCGAACAGGAATATTATAGCAACGATCACTGCCACTGCAGCCGGATTTTGCAAGCTTTTTTGAGTCCAGGTCATTTTTTTATCCTGTTACACTGATATCTTCCATAATCACGGTAACAGTCAAATTTATAAAACAAAGCCGTTTGCGATGAAATGGCTTTTGAATAGGATGAACTGATTAAAGCTGGTGTTGAACATAGGGGAGAAGAACGCAATTATTGCAGAATTCCGGTATTTGAGCGTACAGTATTCCGCGCATAATTTATATTATGGAATATTTTTTGTTGTCATATATATTATTCTATACTAGCTTTTTTCATACTATATAATTATTTGGGCCGCCAGCTATGCGACATTCTCATTAATAATATAATTCTTTAGTTCGCACATGACCTCTTCAGAGTGTGAAACAAATTTATCATATAATGCTTCTATACCAATAAGGTTGTTACTTTTACCATAATTTTCAAGTTCAATAATCAAATCACTCAATCCGGCTGCACCGATTTGCAGGCTTGACGACTTAAAATAATGTGCTTCTCGTTTCAAAGCTGTGGCATCATTGTTTTTAATGGCATCATTTATCGCTGGAATTGTCACATCGGACATATCAAGAAAGGACTTTAAAATTAAAATATGCTGACCATTAGTGATATTTTTTAAATTCTCAAGAATATCATAGTCTATGACATGTTTTCTTTGGTCTGCTGATGCATCATTCATATCTGTCTCCAATTGTTTCTTATTTCCTGAAAACCACTTGCGGAGTATTTTCTGCATGGATTCCTTGACAACAGGCTTTGAAATATAATCATCCATACCTGCTGTGAAGCAATCTTCCCGGTCACCATCCATGGCATTGGCGGTGAAAGCAATTATTGGAGTTTGAACAAGGTCTTTTTCATGCTCAATTTTGCGTATTTTTGTGGATGCTTCCAACCCTCCCATCTCCGGCATTTGACAGTCCATGAATATGAGATCAAACTTATGCAAGTTAAACATCTCCAAGGCCTCTATACCATTTCCAGCCGGTGTAACAATGCAACCATGGTTTTCTAGAATGATAGTTGCAATCATTTTATTAACCGGATTATCTTCGGCTAGAAGTACTTTTTTATGGTCAAAAGTCATTTTAGGCTGTTCAGCTTCTTCACCTTTTTTGAGATTATGACGAGTAATGAGAGGAATTTTTTTACCCTTCTTATATGCCCCAATAATTGTAGAAATAATATTAATAATTTCCATAGGAAACAAGGGCTTGAGTAAATAACCAGAAAATCCAATTTCTTTCATCTTTTGCCCATCGCCACTAACGGGAGCCGATGTCACTATGACCATCAGAGTTTCCGAAATGTCTTTATCAGATTTGATAACTTTTGCCAGCATTTCCCCGTTCAATTCCGGCATGCAATAATCGGTAATGATCAAGTCATAGGGCTCACCCTTCCCTGCGGCGTCTTTTAATTCCTGTAAAGCTGCCGCCCCGGTTGATACGCAAATAACTTCACCGCCGTATGGCTTTAACTGATCACGGATGATTTCATTGGCTAGGGTGCTGTCGTCGACGGAAAGTATTTTGCTAGTGGCTATGATGTTTTTGTCTATATCGTCAAAAACATCTATTTTATTTGAATTTTGTTTCAGGGTTATGGTTACCCAGAATGCAGAGCCCTTACCGAATTCGCTATCAAGTCCGATCTCTCCGCCCATAAGACCCGCCAGGCTTTTGCAAATAGAAAGCCCAAGACCGGTCCCGCCGAATTTGCGGGTGGTGGAATTATCTGCCTGATCAAATTTATCAAAAATAAGTTTCTGTTTATCGTGGGCAATACCAATTCCGGTGTCCTCCACTTCAAGTCGGAATTTAACCAGTTTATTATCAAGTTTGTGACTGGAAACTTTTAGGGCGATATAACCTTTCTGAGTAAATTTAGCTGCATTGCTGAGAAGGTTTGTTACGATTTGCCTCACCCTGCCCGGATCACCGGTCACATTTTTTATGACATCACTATCGAAATGGAACAGTAATTCAATATCTTTTTCTGTACATTTTAACGCCTGTGCCTCCAATATATCCTGCATTAAGGTCTGAATATCGAAATCCACATCTTCAAGGTCCATTTTCCCCGCTTCAATTTTTGAAAAATCAAGAATATCATTAATCAAGACAAGAAGGGCGTCTGCAGAACCCATTGTTGTTTCCGCATAATGGCGTTGTTCTATGGTTAGCTCAGTATCCAGAAGTAATCCTGTGGTACCGATAACACCATTCATTGGTGTTCGTATTTCATGGCTCATATTAGCAAGGAATTCGGACTTCATTTTTGATGTTTCCTCTGCCTGCACTTTGGCCAGCCTGAGGTCTCTTTCTGCTTGCTTTCGTTCGGTTATGTCACGAATAAATGCGGTGTAAATATGCTCCCCTTCTGATTTTACTTCGGAAACAGAAAGATCAATCGGAAAGAATTCACCGTTATTGCGGATTGCCATTTCTTCTCGCGTGTTGTCAATCATATGTTTTTCACCAGTTTTGCTGTAATTCGCAAGATGGTTGTCATGTGCTTTCTGGTTTTCAACATCCATAAGTATTTTAATATTTTTCCCCAATATCTCTCCGGTTCTATAGCCAAATATTTCACATGCGGCTTTATTGAAAGATAGAATGGACCCCTTTTTGTCTATGGTGATGATAGCATCAGCAGCTGATGATAATATGGCCTCCATACGTACCGAAGTTGATTCAGCCATTTTCTTTGATTTTAACAAGGCCTCCTGCGCCTGTTGTTTTTCCTCCGCCTCTTGAGCAAGTAATGTATATGCATATATATAATCCAGCATAAGACCAACAAATGGTACGATATAAGCTATAATTTTCAGGAAATGAGCAATGTTAAAATGGTTATCAAATAGGGCTGATGACCCAAAGGCCATATGGATTTCAAGTGCAATATCCGGTACCAAGGCCAATAACAGCGCGGCAGTGAATAATGTAGGTTTTCGTTTATGAAGACGCCAGAATAAAGGGGCAGATAATATAAGAATAAATAAGGGAACAGCATCATAAGGCCGCGTGATCAAACTATCTGGAAACTGTGTTTGTGGCAGGATGGAACTTGTAGCGGACATGTAAACCAATGCGTAGGCAATACCAATAAAGGACAGACTTACGACACCGACAATTCTTAAACCACTGAGCGATGTTCTTTGCTTAGGCAAGAAAAGTATTATTGAAACACCAACAACCAAAATTATAGAATGGAAACCACGTGACAAAGCCCATGTGAAGGGAATTAAGTCTGTGTTTTCTGCAACACCTTCAATCAGCCGCATAGCGGCCAATGTATGGAACATATCCATAAAGCCAGAACTCACTAGAGCGATGCCAATTATAGGAACGGTTAATTCCCTGTTATTGTGATAATGAATGAAGGAAAGCAGCACAGTCATCAAAGCAATGATGACGGAACTCCATTCCAATAATGCATGCTGTAGCCCACCCCTTAAAGCAAAGAACATTTCATCGTCAAGATCGTGCTTTTGAATATTCTTAGATGCAAGATTCCCGATATTAAAGCTATGTAATTCAGAAGAAAAATTAGCACCAAATAAATTCAATATTACCGGCAAAGTAGATATCGCAATCACTATCAATACAATGGCAAACGGAAAATTTTTGCCGGTTAATAATAAATTTTCATCGGTGGAATACTGCAAATTCATGACTTGCCCCATTTATATATATGATATGGATTTGCTTAAATTAGAATATACTTATTAAGTTAAAGTTAATAAGATTTCTTAATATCAGAATGTTTTATTCCAAAAGTTTTTCGCTCAGACACGACGTACCACAATGTCACGATAAGTAATAATACCAGTACGCAAAAAACCATTTTATTCATATTTTCCCAGCCAACGGTTTCCAGCATATAACCAGACGTCAGTGTTGAAGTTGCCGTTAATCCGTAAACCACAAAATCATTGATACCCTGAACATGGGCTTTTTCGTCAGGGGAATATGCACGCTCAAGCAACGTGGTGCCAGATGTGAACATGAAATTCCACCCAAGTCCCAACAATACCAGGGAGCCATAAAAATTAATCAACTCCACCCCCTGCACGGCAAATGTCGCCGATGTAGCAAGGCATATCATACCGGTAATTAGTATTTTAACCGAGCCAAATCGAGCTATTAATGAACCGGAAAAGAATGCCGGCATAAACATGGCTGCTACATGCCATTGTATCACACTGGCCGCATCCGTAATCTGAAAACCACAGTATTCAACGATTTGAACGGGAGATGACGTCATGACGTAAGACATAATGAGATATGCACCTGCAGCATTAAGGCTTGCACATAAGAAAGCTGGTCGTCGTAGTATCTGCCCTAAACTAGGTTTTGTCCCCTCTTCCGTTTTTTGTTCCTTTTGAACCACATTTTTATGAGGAAATTTCAAAAACAGAAGGATAAATTGTGTCAGGAAGCTTAATACAACAACCAGAATGAATGTTCCGGCATAAGGGATCGGCAGGTAAAAATTTCCTTCAAAAAACTGAGCCGCACCGGGCGCGACAAATGCTGCCACCATACCACCGGCCAGAACATAGGAAACGGATTGCTTATGCTTGTGGGGTGGTGTAACTTCCATGGCCGTGAAGCGGTAAAATGCAGCAAAAGCCTGAAATATGCCGTGGATCATTACCCCAAAACAAAAGACTGTAAAATTAGCACTGTAAATACCATAATAAGCCAGCAACCCAGATAGCAGGGCGAATACAGCCCCCAATTGAAAGCCCCACTTTCGACCAAATCTTTTCATAAACATGGATGCTGGATATGCGGTTAAAGCCGCAGCAATCAGCCCTGTTGCGGCCGGAATTGTCGCCATTGTAACACTATCGGTAAGCATTTTACCAACCAACGCCGAATAGGTCACCATGGTAATGGTTGATGTCAGTGCTATGGCCTGACTGATAAAAAGCAGAGAAATATTCCGGTTACTATATTGCATGTTTAAAAATCAAACCTTTATGATCATGCCGTCATAAGCAGGTTCCACATGTTTAGGAAGCATTTTTTTTAAAACCTCATAGTCCAGATCCCATGTCATATGGGTTAAAATAGCGTGTTTGGGTTTGAATTTTTCAATCCATTCCAATGTCTGTTCTAGATGCGAATGGGTCGGATGCGGTTCAGGTCGTAACGTATCAACAATCCACAGGTCAAGATCCTGAAGATATTTTTCACTTTTTCCAGGTATTGCATTAAGATCAGTTGTATAAGCCATTCTATTTAAACGAAAACCTAATGTAATAGAATTGCCATGAATAAGATCAAATGGTTGAACAGGAATAGAACCGATATTAAATTCCTCATCCTCAATCACATTGCTGTTCAGGATGGCGGGATAGCCTTCTTTGCTGGCAAAGATATAATCAAAGCGTTGTTTTAAAACCGTCATAGTATGAATATTACTGTAGGCTTCGACCCGTCGCTTCATAATGTGCTTGATAGCCCGCAAATCATCAATACCGTGAGTATGGTCCGCATGGTCATGGGTGTATAATACGCCATCAATATGCGTGATACCTGCATCTAGACATTGTTCGCGCAGGTCCGGCGTTGTATCGATCAGAATACTTGTCTTTTGGTCCTCTATAAAAATAGATGACCTGCGTCTTCTGTTTTTTGGGTTATTCGGATCACAAACGCCCCATTTCCCGCCTATTTTCGGCACTCCAGTCGATGTCCCACAGCCCAGAATTGTTACTTTCATGGCCGTGTGGCCTTTGTAAAGAGGTTATAGAAATTGTCAGTCGTCGCCTTTGCCAATTTTTCATAAGGAATTTCCCGTAATTTGGACATAAACTCAGCGGTATATTTCACATATGATGGCTCATTTGGTTTGCCACGCTTTGGCACCGGTGACAGGTAAGGTGCGTCAGTTTCTATCAGTAACCTGTCCAGCGGGATGATTTTTGCAGTTTCCTGAAGCTCTTTAGCACTGTTAAAGGTCACAATCCCGGAAATGGATATGTAAAAACCCAATTCCAGACTGGCTTCCGCAAAAGCACGCGTGGCTGTAAAGCAATGGATTACGGCCGGATAGACCCCTTTCTCCATTTCATCCCGTAAAATAGCGATGCATTCATCGTCTGCATCACGGGCATGAACGATCAACGGCAACCCCGTCTGTCGTGAGGCCTCAATATGTGCGCGAAAATTTGCTTCCTGAAGGTCACGCGGGGCATATTCATAATAGAAATCAAGGCCGCTTTCCCCGATACCAATAATCTTTTTATGCTGGGCTTTTTCGATCAGTTCAGTAGCCTGAACGTCAGGCTCCTTCTCAGCTTCATGGGGGTGACTGCCGACCGTGGCAAAAACATTATCAAATTTCTCGGCAAGAGCCAGAACATCGTCATACTCACTGAGACGTGCGTTGATAGCCAGCATGGTTTCAACACCTGCTTCTTCAGCCCGTGCCATAACGCCGTCCATATCTTCCATCATGGTGCCATAATTCAGATGGCAGTGGCTATCGACAATCATTTATCTTCCGCCTTTATATAGCGCGGGAATACGCCTACAGGTTTATCCAGACTTATTCCTGATACGAGCCGTCCTGTCGACCCCAGATGTTCAAATCCGCGTTTATCTGGATCAATATTGATTTGATCAAGTAATTTATGACCAGAATCCGGCATGATGAAGCGTATTAAAATACCAATCTGACGAACGACCTCTGCTGTGACATAAAGAACTGTTCCCATACGCTCCGGGTTTGTTTTCTTTAATGTCCAAGGCTGCTGCCCAGCGAAATAGACGTTACAGTCTCCTACTACTTTCCAAATGACCTCTATGGCCTTGTTTATGCTCTGGCGTTCCATCAATTCCCGAACCTGGGGCAGTAAATTGTCGGCTGCCGCTAGAATTTTTTCATCTTCAGACGTAAACCCGTTAACATCAGGAATTTTTCCATCGCAATTCTTGAAAATCATACTAAGGGAGCGTTGCGCCAGATTGCCGAGATCATTGGCTAGGTCCGAATTAATACGATTAATCATGGCCATTTGGGAAAAGTCACCATCATTGCCAAAGGGAACTTCGCGCATGAGGAAGTACCTGACCTGATCTAGGCCAAATTCTTCAACTATTTCAAAGGGGTCAATGACATTACCAAGGGATTTGGAAATTTTCTGACCTTCATTGGTCCACCAGCCATGGGCAAAGACCCTCTTTGGTGGTTCAATCCCCGCAGCCATCAGAAAAGCCGGCCAATAGACCGCGTGGAAACGCACAATATCCTTTCCCACCATATTAATATCCGCAGGCCAGAATTTTTTGAATTTTTCGTTACCCACATCAGGATAGCCCACACCTGTCATATAATTGGTAAGGGCATCAATCCACACATACATGATATGCTTTTCATTGTCTGGTACGGGAACTCCCCATGAAAAACTGGTGCGGGATACGGACAAATCCCTTAATCCCCCTTCAACAAAGCTTTTCACCTCATTCTTACGGCTTTTGGGCAGGACTGTTTCCGGCATGTTTTCATACCATTTCAACAGAGCATCTTCCCATGCGGAAAGTTTGAAGAAATAGCTTTCTTCTTCCACCCATTCCACGGGAGCGCCCGTTGGGGCTAGCTTTTCACCACCTTCGCCTTCTGTTAACTCTGTTTCGGCGTAATAGGCTTCATCGCGTACCGAATACCATCCGGCATATTTATCCAGATAAATATTACCGCTTGCCTCAAGCTTACGCCACAGATCCTGACAGGCCAGTTTATGGCGTTGTTCCGTTGTACGAACAAAGTCATCATTGGAAATATTCATGAATTTCGCCAGTTCGCGAAACCGCTCAGACACCTCATCACAAAATTTCAGAGGGTCTTTACCCTTGGCCGCAGCAGATTTTTCCACCTTTTGACCATGCTCGTCAGTTCCGGTTAGGAACATAACATCAAAACCATCCAGCCGTTTGAAGCGGGCCAGCACATCACAGGCCAACGTTGTATAGGCATGGCCGATATGGGGAATATCATTCACGTAATAGATGGGCGTTGTGATGTAAAAGGTTGGTTTTGCCGTCATTTAAAATACCCTAGTTCAGTCTTTGACTTATCAGGGTCAGGATATTAAGGATCACTTGCTTTCGATCCAAATTCACCCGGCCCATTTTGTGGGTTATCTTTTCCCACAGGTCGACCCACTGATCAAGGGGTAATCTTTGTCCAAGGTCAGCCATTAGGTCTAGCTCACCGGTAAGCGCAGGCTTTACAGGGCTTGATTGATTGTTTTCCAAGGCAGCCATATGGCGGATCATACGGTTGATGAATGATGTCAGAAGCTCGCCGAATAAAGCATATTTCTTTTCGACATTCTTGTTACTCAGACTTCCCGCCAGCTTATGCGCCAAGGGTATATCAAGCCTTGGAAGAGAAGATAAGATTTCCAACAACTGAATATATAAATCCAGCCCCTGATGTTCCACAAGGTTAATGGCATAGCCCGGACTGCCGTCACTTAATGTGGCATAGCCGTTTATTTCATCAGCACTAAGGTCCGGATATTGTTTGGTCAGAATTTCACTTACTGTCTCAGTCTCAAGCGGATTCAAGCGTAGTTGCCGACATCTTGATGTGATAGTGGGCAATAATTTTCCCGGCGAATGGGCTAGTAAAAAAAGAAGCACATTCTTTGGTGGTTCCTCCAATACCTTCAGTAAGGCGTTTGCCGCATTGCGGTTCATTTCGTCAGCACTGTCAATAATGGCAATACGCCATCCCCCTTCCAGTGAGGTTTTGGCAAAGAAATTTTGCAATTTCCGCACATCATCTACAACAATTTCGGCTTTCAACTTGCCGGTTTTCTCATTGGGTTGTCGTTTAATGATGACCAGATCACCATGACTGCCTGAATCGATAACCATATTAATCGTGGAATTCGGATCGGTATCAAGCTTATCCAAATGTGCTTTTTCCAAGGAATCGCCGAATAGACTTGGACCCGCACCTTCCTCTGGTGGGTTATGGAGTAAAAAACGGGCCATTTTATGGGCCAGGGTCGCCTTGCCTATGCCACGGGGGCCAGTAATCAGCCAGGCATGATGTAGCCGGTCTGAATTATACGCATCCAGAAACATCTGTTCGGAACCCTCATGGCCTCGTATGTTGAAATCACTTTCCATGCGCTAAACCAAATGTGGTTGCCACCTGCTGCCAAATACGGTCCGCCACCTGGTCAATTGAACCCTCAGCTGAAATCACCCGAAAACGATCAAGATTATGTCCCGCAATATCCAGGAATGCCTGACGCAGCCGGTGGTGATAGCTACCTTCCATTTTCTCAAAACGGTCTTCACGCTTATCTTCGGACAGGGCAGCTTCACGTATATTAGCCCGACCTAATCCCGCTTCCGGCTCAATATCCAGAAGAACAGTCATATCCGGCCAGAAATTATTTGTGGCTATACGGTGAATTTCCTGAACCACGGATGCGCCTAGGCCGTGCCCGGCCCCTTGATATGCGAATGTTGAATCCGCATATCGGTCTGTTATAACCCATTTCCCGGCTTTCAAAGCGGGAAGAACGGTATTATTCAAATGGTCTACACGTGCCGCATAAAATAATAGAACCTCTGTCATAGGTACCCATTTATCCGGATTACCTGTGAGCAGCAATTGGCGAATTTCTTCGGCCCCTGGCGCGCCACCCGGCTCGCGCGTCAGCACAACATCAATCCCCTTTGTTATAAGGTGATTGTATAATATTTTAACTTGTGTTGATTTGCCTGTGCCTTCGCCGCCCTCAAAGGAAATGAATTTTCCTTTATTCACTGCCTGCTGATCCCATCAAAAGATAGTTAAAGGCTGCTTTCAAGCGGCTCACGCCGCCAAGCTTGGAAATATCCGCCCCAGCCACAAGTGGAAATTTTGCCGGTTTCATATCTTTGGCAGAAACTTCAAGCATAGCAATGGGCTGGCCCTTGACAATGGGGGCCGGAATTGGTCCGGTATAAACAATTTTGACTTTCATTTTACGCCGATCCTGACGGCTAATGGAAAGAATTACATCTTCTTCGACAATCAAAGGAACCTTACCATCATTACCAAGCCAGACATTGGCACTATCCACAGTATCCCCAGCTTTAAACAAGGGATATACACTGAAATTCCTGAAACCGTAATTTAATAGCCTTTCACCCTCCCGAGCACGCGCACGATTACTTTTAAGCCCATTAATCACCAAAACTAGGCGGCGGCCATCTTGGATAGCAGACGCTGCAAGTCCATAGCCAGCACCTTCCGTATGGCCTGTTTTCAGACCATCGGCGGATGACATGTTATAGAGAAGTGGATTACGATTGTTCTGTGAAATATCGTTAAAGGTAAATTTCTTTTCCTTGAACATGGTGTAATATTCAGGAAATTCCGTCACCAGTCTTTGAGACAAAATTGCCAGATCGCGAACAGACATATAATGTGCTTCATCAGGCCATCCATTCACATTGGCAAAATGAGAATCCTTCATACCCAGTTCTTCTGCCTTTTCATTGCTCCATTCAACAAAAACTTCTTCGGAACCGGCCATGCCCTCGGCTAGAACAGCACAGGCATCATTACCGGATTGGACGATCACCCCCATAAGCAGATCACGAATAGTGACCTTCTGTCCCGCCTTCAGGAACATGGTTGAGCCCTGCAAACGCCATTTGCGCCAAATAGCTTCGCTTACCTCAAATTCATCATCCAGCAGGATATTGCCGTCCCGCAGCCGCTCAAAGGTTAGGTAAATGGTCATCAGTTTGCTCATGGAAGACGGTGGCATCGTCACATCGGCTTCATGCTCAAAAAGTACGGCTCCTGTAGCTCCTTCAACCATAATGGCGTGTTTTGCCTGTGTTTTGATCTGGGCAGATTGTGCAGTGGCTACGCCAAAACTTATTAATGCTAATCCGATAAAACTTTTTAGTATTTTATTTTTCATGATAAATTTCTAATAGTCCCTAATAATACGAGCCGTATTGTGACCCAATGATAATAATCTGCCAAGTATAATTTCAGCTAATTCCACAGTCGGATGCGGTCCAACCCGCACACGATAGAGATTTCGACCGTTTATATCCACTGTATCAATTTTTGTATCGCTAATATGATGCACGGCACCAACTATTTTTTTTGCGTTTCTCTCATCTGAATAAGCCCCAACCTGAACATATATTTTTTTACTAGTGGCATTGACATCATCATTTGTCCTAAGCGGTTTTTCATTTACTGTCTTTTGAACATTATTAACGACGACAACGGCCTTTTTATGTGGAGGAGATTTCCTTTGTGCCTGTCTTTGCATTGGTAACCCGCCGCGCGGGCCATTGACGGCCTGCACACGAACTCTGGTAACGCCTTTCTTTTCAAAGCCCAGTAGTTGAGCAGCCCTGCGGGACACGTCTATTAACCGGTCACCAACGAATGGCCCCCGGTCATTAACCAGCAAAATCAGCCATCGTCCATTATCCAGATTGGTCACCCGCACATGACTTGGCATGGGCAAAGTTGTATGAGCCGCAGTCAAGGCATTCATATTAAAAACATCACCATTAGCGGTTTTCCGCCCATGAAATTTTGAGCCATACCATGATGCAAGACCCGTTCTGTCATAACGGGGATTGGCCTCCGGGCGATAGGTTTTACCGGCGACCTTATAGGGTTTGCCAACTTTATAAGTCGGGTTTGGCGGGCCAGAGCTTTCAAATATGCGGTTTGCGGAACTACAAGCAGCAAGTGTTGTGCAGAAAATAATGATCAGTAGTTTACGGAAGAGTGTCATTTCAATTCTTCCGCTAAAAGGCTGACCCCAAGGGCATAAAAGTTGGAACAATTATAGCTCAATATAGCTCTGAAATTTTTGTAAGTTAAAAAGGCCGGTCCATCCGCACCCGCCGGCATAATTAATGATGCCTTGAAAGCGGGGTCTGCCACGGTAGGAAGGTCACTGCCATAAATTGTTCTGACCCCCATGTCCTGCCATTCTTCCATCGTATATTGTTTGCTGTGATCCTTTAAAGCCCTGCGGCAATATTTAACTTTTTCGGTTTGGCGAACTTTGTCCAACAGACCTTTCGCATCATCGGGTAACATTACCTGCCGACCCCATGTTCGCTCAGACTGCCAACCATGTTCTTTCAGATAATTGGCTATAGAAGCAAATACATCCGCTTTATTATTCCAGATATCCTTTTTCCCATCCTTATCAAAGTCATAGGCATAGGCAAAGAAGCTGGACGGCATGAATTGCCCCTGCCCCATAGCACCTGCCCATGATCCTTTAAAGTCATCCGGATTAACATGGCCTTCCTGTAAAATATTCAGGGCCTTGATAAGTTGGGTACGAAAATATGTCGGTCGCCTCATATCATAGGCAAGGGTGGCCAGTGATCTGATCACGTTATATCCGCCGGAATAGCTGCCATAATTGGTTTCCATACCCCATATACCAGCAATGAACCGTTGCTGCACACCAATTTTCTCAGATACTATGTTCAGAGAATCAGCATTTTCAACAACTTTTATCTTGCCGTTTTTAATTCGTGATTGGCTGACCCGTTTAGAAATATATTGAAAATAAGTCTGGGTGAATTCAGGTTGATGGCGATCCAGTTTGATAACCTTCGGGTTTGGCTCTATTCCTGCAAAAGCGGCGTCAAATGTTGTCTCTGAAATGTCATTTTTCAATGCCTCGACTTTTAGCTCAATGAGCCAGTCGGAAAAGGACTGCGGGTTGTCTGGCACAATTCTTTCTTTGGCCCAAACTGAGCCACCCAAAAAACTGAATAATAGCAAAATTCCCAATAAACTGTTTTTGATCACGCCTCACCAACCCTTTTTGACAAATTATACTCCCAAGCTTAAAAATTCATTTAAAGCATAATGTCGGTAAATGATGACAATATAAAGGCATTTTTTATATGAGTATAGTTTAAGTTCTTGACCTGTTAATCTTGATCGGCTAAATCCTGTTCTCACAGTTATTCAGCCCCACTATTTTGAACACGGAGAGGTGGCAGAGCGGTTGAATGCACCAGTCTTGAAAACTGGCGTGGGTGCAAGCCCACCGTGGGTTCGAATCCCACCCTCTCCGCCATTTTCCTGATTGATAATATCTTACTACATATTATTTTAATATTCTTAAGGTAGTCTCTGTTAGTATTTTAAGGACAGGTAATTTTTTTGGGATATTCCTTAATTGGGTTATCATAATAATAATTATAATAAATAGTGAGAGTAAAATGAATACAGACCCTCTTAGTATAATCAGTGTACTAATTGTTGATGATCAACGAACCATGCGTTCTATTATCCGTGCTTTGCTAAATAATAACGGCATGAAATTGGTTAAGGAAGCAAGAGAAGGCGGTGAGGCGCTTAAAATTATGGAAGAGTCCGTTGAGCCACCGGATGTAGTAATATGCGACCTGCATATGAAGGGTATGGATGGCCTTGAATTTTGTCAAAAAGTTCGCCTGTCAAAACGTCAAAAAATAAGAGATGTCAAAATTATTGTTCTAACAGGTGACAAAGATACTTTCATACATGGCGTATCAACACAAGTGGGGGCTGTCAGTGTTCTCTCCAAACCAGTAACATCCGAAGACCTGAAAATGGAAATCGCCAAAGCGGTCGACCTTGCCATGTAGTTTTTATCTTATGGTCTGATCATGCTTTAATATCAATCAGAGGAGTCTGTTGTTCTTCCCCATCCTCAATTTTATTCTCCGCGCCCTTTAAAGCCGCTAGCAAGTCCTCAGTTCGCAAAGAAAATTCACGTAATGTTTCGAGTTTAGCAACTAATGAAATGAAATTCGCCAAATCCTCTTTCACTAAAACCGTAGAATGTTTTTCCCGGAAGAAATCATTTACCTGCTGGCGGGCAGATCGTACCTCTGCGCGAGAATCCTTATCAAGCTCACCCAGTTTAGTATCTGTTCCCCGGGCCGCATTAAGGGTGCTGATTAGCTTGAAAAGCCTTTTGGCAACCTTGCCTGTCAGCCCTTCATTTTCATCCAGTTCCTTGAGTAAATTTCTCAATGCATTTTTAATACCCCCTGCCCGAGGGTGTATATTGTCATCCGGTTCAGTATCATCAATTGTCTGTTCCGCCGAAAGCAATCCCGTAGTGACAGTGATGGCACTAATGGAAAGTGATATGGTTACAGCGGAACTGAAGCTTCCAGTCTGTAGACCATCACTATCAGTAAATTGATATTGATTGTTTTGAGAATAGGTAAAATCAGCCAGATAAAAGAGTGGCTGTGTGTTATTTAAGGCTCCTGTGGCGAGCATATATAAATCTCCTGCTGTTCTGCAAGTTTACGGCGCATTTTGCGCTACCGTTAAACTATGAACCCATATGATTAAGAAAACCCTAGCAGGGGGAAAGTTTTCCGTTTTGGTCGCTTAGACAGAATTCTATAACATTGTTAGTGACCTCTTGACCAGTGGTCATGCCGCCTACAATAAAAAACTGACTTCCTGATGTCAGCAACCCGCGATGGTCCATACTTGCTTGCTCTAGGATGCCAACATTATACCACTTACTGTCATCCAATGAGAAGGCCATGACCAATGCGGATGGCTCCGAAGGCACAGTATCATAGCCAATGCCATCATAATTATAGGGGTTATCGCTCCCACCAACGAAAACAATCCAGTCTCTATGCCCCTTAAACCCGCCGGCAGCCATACGGTAGAGTGGTTTGCCCGGATGAGGTTTGATGCGCCGCCACTTAATGACATGGGGCCTTATCGGGTCCACTTCGCCTTTGAAACAGCTATTTACCGCCTGATATTTATGTCTGCCTTCAATGGGGACAATTTTCTCAACCCCGTCACAGACCACAAACCTATCACCAGCAGCGGCACCGGCATGACCAAATACAGGCGTGCCGGGATAGGGTGTAGCCTGAAACCAGCGCTTCTCAATCGTGTCATATACTTGAGACAGATTGACATTGCCAGAGTTATGCCAGCCGGAAATCAGATATATATAGCGATCCGCTACCGTGAAAGACACACTATCATCTACTGCAACCGGAATTTCCGGAATTAGGGTATATTCATTGGTTTCTTGTGTATATTCATAAGACCTTGCAACGCTAATCTCTGCATGATCCTCAGCTACGGTATAACCGCCAAATACATATACTTTATCGCCAAGGGTGATGGCCGTTGCAGCCAGTTCGCCCACATCGCCAGGCACGGGGGCTATCCTGCGCCAGCTATTATCATTACCCAATGTCAAAGCGAAGCTGTCTAGTGACGTATCCTGCCAGCGTTTACCCTTTCCCAACCCCTTGAAAGAAAATAAAATCGTCGCATTATCACTATGTATAATGGCCGTGGCATTGTTGCTCATTGCAACAGGGAGATTTGGCAAAGTTCTTATGAGAATCTGTTCTTGCGCCCAAGTCTTGCTAGAGAGAGCAGATAATAATAGAGCAATAATGACTAAGTTTTTGATCATCCTTTGCGGGCCAATCGGGCAAAAAATTTAATCTTGTCATTGGCTGTCATGCAAAAAGTAAAAATTGATACAGCGTAAATAGTTATCAGAAGCGGAATGCCAATTACACTCCCCGTCCCATATAGGACATCAAGGGGTAATGAAATAAGAATTAACTTGAACAAAACTGTACAACCCACTGTTGCTAAGATAACTTTCAACAAACTCACTTGCAACATATTAATTCCCATAAGGCGTCGAACCATTATCACTCTTGCTAAATTCATCAGGAAATATATTGAACAAAGTGCCATGGCGATACCTTCTACACCAAAGTTGAAAACTCTAACAAATACGGCGGCTATAATCACATATAGGGGAACCATGATGACTGATATGACGGGGTTAAATATGGGATAACGGTAAAGAATAGGCATATCCGCCATGCCAAACCCACCATTCACAGTCTCCCCGATCATCAGGAATACCAGAACAATGCCACTGGATACCAACAATGCTTTTTCTGTTTCTTCGCCCGCAATCAGGCCCATGAATGCCTCGCCGTAGAATATGGCAATCACCACCAGAAGGCATTGAACCATTAATGTCCAGCGGCTAACCATCACCATCTGTCGTTCAACGACACTATAGTCTTTTTCTACAAGGTTTTTAGCCATTACAGGGGCCAGTATGGGATAAAAGCTCTGATATATTTTCTCAACAGATGTGGTGATTTGTTGTGCTACATTATAAATCCCCAGAATACCCTCAGCAAAAAAGAATTTTACGGTAAAGACATCCATCCGCATAAAGATCAATAGCGCCAGATCATGAAAAGCCGTCGGGGCTGAAAAGCGCGACATATTACACAACAAAGAAAAGCGGGGACGTGCCGCTAGGAAATTTTTCAGACTAAACAACCTTGCACACCCCCAAAAGGCTGTCAAAAGAGCTGCGAAAATTGACATGCCATAGGCCATCAAAAGCCCCTGCTCCCCAAAATCCAGGAAGTAAAAAGCCAACATGCTAAACAACAGAACATAGGGTTCGACGAAGCTTCGGCCGATCATTTCATATTTCATGCTTCGGGAAAACCGGGTGCCCGCCAGCAAAATATCGACCATAGATATAATTAAAATAATGGGCGCAAGTTTTCTCAGGCCCGGCACCATTTCTGGGTAATCAAACCAGATGGCCAGTTGACCGGATGACAGCGCTATAACGCCGATCATTAAAACACCAACCATAAAGGAACATAATAGGGCGGCTACGATGATTTCTTCTGATGTATGGCCTTCGCTATAGTTTTTATCCTGAATGAATTTGAACAAAGAACGTTTAAAACCAAAAACTGCCAGAGCAGCGCCAAGCTCCACGGTAGTAATAATGAAAATATAGCGCCCATATAGCTCTTTGCCAAAAAGAGCCATAACCAGCAATATAAAAGGAAGTCTGGAACTCAGCCGAATAATAAAGCCCAGGAAATTAACCCCCGCTCCTTTTACTATATCCTTTTTATCTTTATCTTCTGATGGCGTCATTCTTCAGGATCAATTCAAATCTAAAATTTGTAAACTCATGAAAAGATACATGATTTCGCTGTAACATCAAGTTTGCTATATGGGTGATTTAACGTAATAAATTCCCTTCCGCATCAATAACCTCAACCTTACCCATATTCAAATCCCGTATATTCTGTTCTATTTTACTCAGGTCACCGACAACGACCCATGTCAATGCATCGGGCTTTAATATATCTTGAGCCGTTTTTAGAATTAGATCGACAGTGACGGCCTGATATTTTTCCGGTAGGGTTTCCGCATATTTATGATCCCTGCCCTTAACATCATTATCCATGATATAACCTAGCAAAGCACGGGCACTTTCAAACCTTCCGGGTAATGTAAGCACCTTATTCTTTCGCATCAGTGCCAGTTCCTCTTCTGTGGGCGGGACTGTTCCACGCAATTCGGTGGCTTCTTTTAGAATTTCCCCCATGGCTTCAGCTGTTTTGTCAATCTGCACTGGGGCCACAAAAACGAACATACCCGGCCCTGTGGCGGGAATAATTCCACTATAGGCGCCATAAGACCATCCCTTGTCTTCACGCAGGTTCATATTAAGGCGGGATGAGAAATTTCCACCCAATATTTCATTCACAGCGTTCAGGTCAAAGTAACGCGGATCACTAATGGATGGCGCAATTTGTCCGGCCATTATGGTAGCTTGTGGCGATCCCGGCTTATCTACCAGAAAAATGCGCGGGCTTTGTGCAGGATCAACATTTGGGATATGTTTTTTACCCATTGATGACTTTGGCGTACGCCATTTGCCATAGCTTTTCTCCAGGTAAGGTGTGATTTCATCCAGTGTGGTATCGCCAACAACAAAGATAGTGGCATTATCAGGCCGTATCCAGTCCTTGATGAAATTAAACATATCTTCCCGCTTCATGGCCGTAAGAGATTGTTCCGTTCCCCGCCGCTGCAGACTATAAGGGTGGTCATTGCCATATGTTTTCTTGGCCAAAAGTGACATAGCAATTGCTTGCGGGTTAACCTTTGCTTGCTCCAGACGGTTCAATAGGATACCCCGGTCCCGTTCAAAATCCTCAGACCTGAAGCCTGGGTTCTGTACCACATCTGCCCATAGTTCAATGGATTCCTTTAAATTCTTTTTCAGTGCCGATAATGAAATATTGGACGTGTCCTGCCCCACATTAAAACCAATATCGGCTCCCAGCATTTCAATCCTGTTCGCCATTTCCAGTGATGTCAGGCTTTTAGTGCCTTCATTCATAAGGCCAAAAGCATAATTTGCAGCACCTTCCTTGCCCTTAGTATCGGATGCGGTACCGGCATGAAACTGTATACTCATATCTATCACCGGAATAGTGTGTCGCTCAGCCAAAACGACCTTTATGCCGTTCATGAGCCTGCCTTCCTGTAACGGTGGTAATATTAAGGGTGTATTTTTTGCCATATCCGGCATCTTGCTTCGGTCAGCAAGGACTTCACCTGCTTTATGATCACCATGAGGCAGTATGATCAGCTGATATGAGCCATCCGTTAGCCATTTCCGGGACGTCATCATTACTTGCTTACGACTTGCCCCGTTCATCCAGTCAAGGGATGTATTGACAAAATTGGGGTTATCAGCATAAAGCTGCCCTCTTGCCAGTGTTTGCCCTTTTCCGGAAACAGATTCCAGCAGGCGGATCACACTCCCGTCCAATATGGACTTTACCCGAACAAGTTCCTTTTTATTTGGGCCTTTTCTCAGAAATTCAGACATGGTGTCGTCTACAATGGCTTTCACCTGATCAATGTCCGCTTCCGGCTTTATGGTTACAGAAATAGAGAAAATACTGGCCAGTTCAAATTTCTGAACATTGACGGATACAGCGGTAGCTAGCTGCGAATCATGAATAAGTTTTTTATACAGGCGGGAATTTTTTCCCGTCCCTAAAACAGCACCGGCAAGAACCAATTCGGCAGTATCCTTCTCTGTTCGTCCTGGAACCGCCCATAGCCAGCGAACCTGCGGCTGTGGCACTTTGTCATACATGATGTCCGCCGTATTTTGTATCCGGTCGGGCACTAATGATTTTTTACGGCTGAGTGGTACACCGGGGCCAATATCACCGAAATATTTTTCCATCATTGTTTTTGCCATGGCAAGATCAATATCGCCTGCAAGAACCATGACCGCATTGGTCGCCCCGTAATATTTCTTGAACCAGCCCTTCACATCGTCAAGGCTTGCATTCTCCAGATCTTCCATAGAACCAATAGTGGAATGGTGATAGGGGTGGTCTTCAGGGAATAGTCCTTCTGATTCCATGTATTCTGCCATTGCGTATGGGCGGTTGTCCCCTTGCCTTTTCTCGTTTTTAACCACATCACGCTGTTCATCCAGTTTTTCCTGACTGATAGCACCCAATAGATGACCCATACGTTCAGATTCCATCCATAGGGCGCGCTCAAGCCCCCCTGTGGGTACGGTTTGATAATAATTGGTCCTATCCAGCCATGTGGTGCCGTTCATGCTTGTAGCGCCAATTTCCTGCAAAGGTTTGAAATAATCGGCGTTATAATTTTCTGTACCGTTAAACATGAGATGCTCAAACAAATGGGCAAAGCCACTTTTTCCTTTTGGTTCGTCTTTTGAACCCACATGATACCAGACCCCGACAAATACCACTGGTGCCTTATGGTCTTCATGCACAATCACTGTCAGGCCGTTATCCAGTGTAAACCGTTCATAATCCAACTGTATCGTGTTAGCCCCATGTGCCAATTGAAATATAGCCGTGAAAAAACACACCATAGCGGTGAGACAAAACTGTTTAAAACGCATGATTTTATTATCCTGTAGAAAAAAGTTATTTTTATAGTCTGCATAATGGCATATATGGGGGCACGAGAAAATAGATTTTTCAGGAAGCTTTTTAATGTTGTTTGATTATTACCCACCCAACTCCCCTTTGGATATATTGTATCACGACAAGGATATTGTGGTTCTGAATAAACCTAGCGGCCTGTTATCGGTTCCGGGCCGACAAGACCATATGAAAGACAGCCTGAGTTTGCGCGTACAGGACAGATTTTCAACCGCGACCATTGTCCATCGTCTTGATATGGATACGTCTGGTATTATGCTTATGGCCCTCAATAAACAGGCTCATCGCTATATCAGCATGCAATTTGAAAAAAGGGTCATAAAAAAATCCTATATTGCCCACCTATACGGGATTGTCGAACAGGATGAAGGCAAAATAGATCTGCCGATTATCCTCGACTGGCCTAACCGTCCGCTTCACATAGTTGATCATGAGAATGGCAAGAATGCCCTGACCTGCTGGAAGGTGTTGGAACGGCATGATGGCTATACAAAGATCGCCCTTTATCCGGTCACGGGCCGTACCCATCAGCTCAGGGTTCATGCGGTCGCCATGGGTCATCCCATATTGGGCGATAGCCTCTATGCCCATGAAAAGGCACTTGGACAATCAGACCGTTTGTTGCTTCATGCCACCAAACTTACCCTTACCCATCCCTATACCAAGGATAAGGTGACCTTTACCTCAGAAGCTGATTTTTGAAGTTACAGATTACGTAGTACCTGTGATGGCCGTGCGGACATTGCCAGCCAGATGCTAATCATGCCAAACAGCAACGTCACCAATATACTGCCACTGACAGTGCTGACCGGAATAGCAAATGGTAACTGCCATGACATTTCCATGACAAATTCTATGACAGCGTAAGCCCCGAGAGACCCCAGAATAATAGCAATCCCACCGGTCAGACTACCCAACAGCGCAAATTCAATTATATAGGCCTTTAGAATATCTTTCCGGGTGGCTCCGACAACTTTTAGTACCGCAGCATCATAAATCCGCGCCCTGTGACCCGCCGCAATGGCTCCGGCAAGTACCAGAATACCGGAAATAATGGTTATTGCCGCCATGACATCAATGGCACCTGATATTTTACCAAGCAATATCAAAGCATTATCCAATACTTCTTTCATACGCACGATAGAAACACCGGGAAATTTCTGATATAATTCCTGATAGACTATGGCTTCATCATCCGGCAAGGTCTTTGCCGTTGCTACATAGGTGAATGGCGCAGATTTCAGCGTGTTTGGATCAAACATCATAACATAATTAATGCCAAAATTTTCCCAGTTAAAGCTGCGAACTGAGGCGACGGGCATGGTGAAATCCCGCCCAAGTATATTTACTGAAATTTCATCACCGATCCCGAGTTCCATGCTATCGGCCATATTCTTTGAAATGGATACCTGCGTTGGTCCAGCATAATCTTCCGGCCACCATTCCCCAGCAGTCAGTATATTATCAGCAGGTAAAATATGGCTAAAGGTGATACCTTTATCGCCGCGTAATATCCATTTGCCATCGGGCTTTACCTCTGCTTTGCTGGATTCCACGGATTTAATATGGGTTACCCTACCGCGCAGATTTGGCACGGTTCGGTATGAAACAACCCCTTCTCTAGCCCCTAGATAATTTGTAAATGCCTTATGCTGGTTCTTTTGAATATCGATAAAAAAGAAAGATGGGGCCTCACCATTAACGCGCGTTTCTATTTCTCGAAGCAGATTGTTTTCAATCAGGGCAATGGATGTAAATAAAATTAACCCCAGCCCCAAAGACATTACGATTGATGTGGTGGAATTACCCGGCCGATATATATTACTAAGGGCTATACGAAATATGGGATTTTTCGGACGCGGCATAGTTTTGGCAATTTTTTTAACCAAAGCTGATGCTCCTGACAAAATCAAATAGGCAATGAAGGCCGCAGCCAGCGTTACAGCGGTCAATTGTCTATATTCAGATACGTATAACACCGCCGAGATCAACAATATTATCAATATTGAGATTGCAAGCACATAAGGCAACGACTGCTTTACAGAACGTCTACTACTGATGGTTTGTCTGAAAAGTCGAGCAGCGGGAACCTTAACGGCCTTACCCAACGGCCATAATGTGAAAATCATAGCAACAAGATAGCTATAAAAAGCCGCGAGAATTAATGGCTTTGCATAAATCGTCATATTTAGGTCAACGGGTATGCTTTCCTGCATGAATTCCCCCACTATCATGGGTAATATCGCCCCTGTTATCAAACCCAGTAGAATAGCACCCGATGCGATGAGCAGGATCTGACCAAGGTAAGTCAGTAATATTGTACGTCCCGTGCCACCCAATATTTTATAGGTGGCAATGGTATCCCTTTTCCCGTCAAGATAGGAGCGGACAGCATTGCTAACCCCAACACCACCGACCAGTAAAGCGGTAAGCCCCACCAGCACCATAAATTGCCCCATTCTACCCACAAACCGCCGCAGACCAGAACCGCCACTGCTGCTATCTCGTACGCGCCAGCCTTGGTCAGGGAATTTTTTCTTAATATTATCTCTAAAATTATCTGCCGTAATATCTTGATTTAACTTAATTCTATTATAGTAACGTACCAGGCTGCCCGGCTTAATCAGGGTATTCTCAAGTAAGCTATCCATCGCAATTGTCGCCCCAGGTGCAAGCTGGAACCCTTGGTTATTTGCATCGGGTTCCTTTTTAATAATGCCCCGAACCTGATAGTCTTCTGTGCCTAATGTTAAAATACCGCCTACAACCAGTTTTAACCTTGCTGCTAAAGCATCGGATAGAACTATTCCCCAATATCCATTGTTTTTTGAAAGAATATCAGATGTATAGTCCCCTACCCGCAATGAAAATTTACCGTAAAGGGGATAGGCCGCATCAACGGCTTTCAGGTCAACTAGGCTGCTGTCATCCTCTACATAGGCCATACTACGCAGGGTCGCGACTTCTGAAATAGTTCCCTGTTCAGCAAAATAGTTTCTTTCTTCCTCTGTCAGGCGTTTCTGTATTTGGCCAATTTCTACATCACCGCCAAGAAATATGCGACCGTCCTGACTAATTGTGTCTGAAATATTTGCGGTAACGGACCCTACGCCCGCTATTATTGCCGTACCAAGAAAAAGGCTAGCAATGAATATTTTAAAATTTTTCAAAGCCGAACGAGATTCACGGAATGCAAATATAAAGGCGGAATTCATAAACATATTATTCATTCCGCAACCTTTGTCGTGGTTTCCTTTTGCTCTTTTTTATCAACCACCAATCCATCTTGAATATAAAGGATACGGTCACAATGTTCGGCAACATCAGTATCATGGGTTATCATGATCAGGGTAGTGCCCAGCTTCTTCTGCAAGTCAAAAATAAGTTCAACAATTTTATGCCCGGTTTTCCCGTCCAGATTTCCCGTCGGCTCATCAGCAAATATAATCTTCGGATTTGGTGCCATGGCACGGGCGATAGCGACCCTTTGCTGCTCGCCACCGGATAGTTGGGATGGATAATGACTTATACGGTGGGATAAACCGACAAGGTTTAAGGCCTGTTCAGCTACTTCAAAGGCATCTTTTCTACCGGCAAGCTCTAAAGGAACGGCAGTATTCTCCAAAGCTGTCATGGTGGGTATCAGGTGAAAGGACTGCAATACAATACCAATATTATCCCGACGAAAAAGTGCCAGTTGATCCTCATTCATATTATCAAGCGCATGCCCCGCGACCGATATCGTACCCCCAGACTGTTTTTCAAGCCCGGTCATTATGGATAGAAGACTTGATTTACCGGAACCGGATGGTCCAAGGATAGCCACGGAGCCACCCTTTTTGATGTCAAGATCAACACCATTCAAAATTTTAATTTCTTTCCCCTCGCCCGGGAAACTAAGAAATATATCTCTTAGCTGTAAAATAGCCTTATTCGTCATTATTATCCCACAAATATTGAATTGCTTTGTTTAAATGTATAACAGTAAAGATATGAATACTTCAAAAACTATCAAGATGTTTGCGGTGGCTTTGTTGTTTACCGCGATAAAAATACAAACCGCCTTGGCTAATGATTATACCATATTGGCCTTTGGTGATAGTCTTACCGCAGGGTATGGTCTGGAACAGGAACAGGGTTTTACCCGCCAATTGGAGCAGAAACTTAACCAACAGGGCCATAATATCATCGTTATCAACGGCGGCGTGTCGGGTGATACGACCTCCGGTGGTCTTTCCCGGCTTGAATGGGTGCTTTCAAGTGCCAATCCAGACCTTGTTATTGTTGAGCTTGGCGCCAATGATGCTCTGCGCGGAATAACACCTGCTATAACGCGTGCTAATATGGATAAAATATTATCTATACTGGAAGAAGCCAAGGTTAAGACACTAGTGGCCGGCATGATTGCGCCACCCAATATGGGCGGTGAATATGGCATAAGGTTTAACCGCATTTTTCCTGAACTCGCCCAAAAATATAATAATGATCTTTATCCCTTTTTTCTGGAAGGAGTGGCCGGAAACCCTGAATTAAATCAAAGTGATGCCATGCACCCTAATTCCGAAGGGGTTTCAATAATCGTTAAAAATATTATTCCCCACATCCTGAAATCTCTGGAAAAAATTCATTCATCGCAACAATAAGTCACTTCATCGCATGACTCTTTTATTCATCACATAAACCGCTCTATAAAGGTTGGTGAAGGCAGGTGAAATTACTAATAAACGGTAATTACCCCTACTACCCCTCTTGCCTGTCTTAACGAAGCAAGCTCCTTACCCCGGGGCTTGCTTCACCTTTTTTGGACCTCCTCAATTTAATTGTCGCGTTACCTGCCTAATTCCGGTTATATCTATAATATTATGAAACTGAATTTTGATCAGATCGGCTGCGGCCCCAGCTTAATAATCCTTCACGGACTTTTTGGCTCGGCCAGCAATTTCCGTACACTTGCCAAACAATTTGGCGAGCATTACACCGTTTATTGTCTGGATTTACGCAATCACGGCTCATCTCCCCATGATGATGATGTATCCTTCGATGCTATGGCTTCAGATATTATTGAATTTATGGACCGCGAAGGCATTGATGATACCGTATTGATGGGTCATTCCCTTGGGGGTAAAGTTGCCATGCAGGTGGCCCTCAATCACCCGCACAGAATATCTAAGCTGATTGCTGGTGATATTGCTCCGGTGGAATATCCCCACCACCACGACCGTATATTTGATGGCCTGAATGAAGTCACCCGCCGCAGCCCTGCCTCACGTAAGGAAGCTGAACAAATTCTGGTGGATTATGTGGAAATTCCGGAAGTTAGGTTATTTTTGCTCACCAACCTGACCCGTGCCGAGGATGGCTCATTACAGTGGCGGATAAATGTTGATGGTCTTGTGAACGGTTATGAACATATTGCGAAGAAGCCATGGGGCACGCCTTTTACAGGTCCTAGTCTGTTTATTCGCGGCGCCCTGTCGGATTATGTCTGCCAAGAGTATTTTCCGGCAATTTATGAGCTTTTCCCTACGGCTGAGATTACGACGTTAGACGGAACCGGACACTGGTTGCATGCGGAAAAGCCGAAAGAATATACAGAAATAGTTTTGAAATTTTTGAATAGGGAATAACGCGATGCGGATTGCAATTATGGGCAGTGGAGGCATAGGCAGTTTTCTCGGTGTCAATTTAGCAGCTGTTGGGCATGATGTCATATTCATTGCCCGTAGCAAACATCTCGAGACGATAAAATCACAAGGATTAAAACTTATTTCCCAAGAAGGAGATAAGCATATTCACCCTGCTACGGCCCATGATAATACGCAAGATGTGGGGCATGTGGATATCATCCTATTCTGTGTCAAGCTATATGATACAGAGCAAGCAGCCCACGCATGTCTTCCCATGATGGGAGAGAATACATTCATCCTTACCCTGCAAAACGGGGTTGAGAGTGTTGATATTATTTCGGCCATAGTGGGGTTGGACAAAACCATTGGCGGCTCCATATATGTTTCGGCAAACATCCTCTCCCCCGGTGTTATAAAACATTCGGGCGGCACCAATACCATCCGTTTTGCCGAAATTGATAATAAGGCAAGCCCCAGAACAGAAATACTGGAAAAAATTTTTACCGAGGCAGGCCTTATAGGTATTCGCGAGAAAAATCTTCAGATTATGCTCTGGACAAAATTTGTGCTGCTGTGCGCCAATGCGGGTATGGGTTCCCTGACGGACAGCGGTGCAGTCAGCATGTGTTCAGACCCAGATACCAAGGATATACTGGTGAGTGCCATGTGGGAAGTGCATCATGTGGCAGAAGCAATGGGGATAATTTTACCAGAAAATACAGTGGAAGATGCCCTCAGATTAATTTTGGATGCGGGACATCATAAAGACCTGATCGCATCACAATGCCTTGACCTGCGCAATGGCAACAGGCTTGAACTGGAATGGTCACAGGGTACATTGCACCGCCTGGGCAAGAAATACTGTGTCCCGACACCGATTAACAGCACCGCCTATGTCGCGTTAAAAAGATTTGCAGACGGGAAATAATAATTCACGATTCAGCTATCAGTGTGATTGAATTCATTTTACTTTTGCTGTCATCAAAAAGACAGGAAAACTCTGGGTTTCTTTTTGAATAGTAAAGACCGTTGTGAAAGAAATATCGATAAATCCGGCTTGTTCCATTTTTGCCTTTAGATCAGCACGCACAAACCCATGATGGAAAATACCTTGTGCCTCTTTTGGATGAAATGTCCCATCTTCCGCATCAAGATCTGCTAAAGCAATCCAACCTCTTGGATTAAGATTTTCTTTCAGGATTGCAATCATGCGATCAGTATTTTCAACATGATGCAAAGTCATAGCACTCATAATCAAATCAAATTTCATGGCAAGGGGGTTTTCAATGATATCCTGATTAATGATTTCCACTTTACCTTTAAGGCCCTCTTTCTGTTCTAGTTTTGCCAGCATGGAATCTGATGTATCTACGGCAATAATTTTATTCACATTTGGGGCAATCTGTGAACATAACAGTCCGGTCCCGGCACCGAAATCCATGATCTCCATATTCGGGTTAAGGGGAATATTCGCTTTTAAAGAATTGGCTATACTTTTCGCCAACATAAGCCGGCGTTCATTCTTGTCCCAGTCTTTTGACTTTTCACTGAATAAGTCAGCCATAAATATCTTCCTTTTACAAGTGTCCTCTGATTTTATTGACGGCATAAATAATTTGCTGTGCCGCAAAATCAATTTCTGGGATAGTCGTCATGCGCCCAAATCCAATTCTGATAGAACTGTCTATCTGCTTCTTGCTTAAACCGAGAGCGACGAGTACGTGCGATGGGCCTAGTTTTTCTGTGGAGCAGGCAGAGCCTGTTGATATGGCAATATTCCGTAGTTCTTTAACCAGCAAATTCCCTTTTACACCATCAAAGGAAAAATTCATATTACCAGGATAACGTTGTGTATTTGAACCATTCAGACACACCCCATCCAATTCACCCATGATGGACGTTTTCAGTTTTTCTGATAATTTTGATATATGATCATTATCATGCCCCGCAATCCGACAGGCTTCCCCTAGCCCAGCACATAAAGCAGGCGCCAACGTTCCTGACCGTAAGCCGCTTTCCTGTCCACCGCCATCAAATAAAGCCATTGGTCGAAGGGTCAGACTATTTCGGATATAAAGGGCACCTATTCCCTTGGGACCATATAATTTGTGACCAGAGATGCTTAATAAACCAATATTCAAATCATTCACATCAAGCGAAATTTTACCTACTGCTTGTGCGGCATCCGTATGAAAAATAACATTATTTTCGGTACAAATTTTGCTAATTTCACTCAAATTTTGAAGAACACCGATTTCGTTATTCACAGCCATAACAGAAACAAGGGAAGTTTTGGGAGTAATGGCTTCTGTCAATTCTTTCAGATCAATTAACCCATCCGTATTTACCGGCAGATAAGTTATCTCAAAGCCAGCCTTTTCAAGGCTATGGCAGCTTTCCAGAACGCAAATATGTTCGGTCACGACAGTAATAATATGGTTTTTGACAGGATATGCGGCGTAAGCAAGTCCTTTAAGGGCAATATTATTAGATTCCGTTGCACCGGAAGTGAAAATAATCTCATCCACATCGGCACCAATCAGATCAGCTACCTGTTTTCGGGCCTGTTCCACACCCGCTTGTGCTTCCCAACCAAAGCTATGATTTGTGGAATGCGGGTTGCCATATTTTTCGGTTAAATAAGGCATCATGGTATCAAGAACTCTTGGGTCAAGTGGCGTTGTAGCTTGATAATCCAGATATATGGGCAGCTTTAATTCGGTCACTTTTTTTTCCGGTCATAGAGTTTTTTCCATGCGGTAATGAAGGCATCAACATCCTGTTCCGTAGTATTCCAGCCAAGGCTCACCCTGATAGTAGATAACGCCTGTTCCTCGCTAGCCCCCATGGCAGAAACAACATGGGATGGCTTGACCTTGCCCGATGCACAGGCCGAACCGGAACTGACACAAATTCCATCAAGATCAAAGGCCATAACCTGAGTTTCACTGGAAACCCCCGGCATCAGTATGGTGGAAGTATTGGGCAACCTTTTGCTCGTTGCCCCGTAAAAAATTACATCTGGCGCATGATTGCTGATTTCCTGTTCAATGTGATCACGATAAAACCCGAGCTTTTCCATGATGTTCAGGTTTTCTGGCACCAGTCCCGCCGCTTTACCAAATCCGGCAATTCCGGCAAGGTTTTCTGTGCCTGACCGTCTGCCGACTTCCTGTCCACCACCAAAAATAATTGACTGAATATCAATTTTTTCCAGAGCCACCAATGCACCAACCCCTTGTGGGCCGCTAAGTTTATGTGCAGAAAAAGACATCATATCAACGCTCAGGTCTCGGAAATCAACGGGAATTTTCCCTAAGGCCTGTATGGCATCTGTGTGGAATAACGCTCCCGCCTCATGGGTAATTTCAACCAGCGTTTTAATATCCTGAACAACCCCAGTTTCATTATTGGTCAACATTATGGACACTAAGGTGTTTTTCGGACAGTCTTCCAAAGCTTTTTGAAGATCTTCCGGCGATATCTGTCCTTTTTCATCAACGGTCAGATATTCTACGCTACCCTCGAAATTATCCTTTATCCCTAATATAGAATCATGTTCTGTCGTGGTCGTTATAATATGATCCATACCCGTGGACTTCAGGGCAATATTATTTGCCTCTGTTCCGCCGCCAGTAAAAATTATTTTCTGGGGACGACAATTTATTACTTGGGCAATTGTTTGTCGTGCCTGTTCCATAATGGTTTTGGCACCACGACCTAGAGAATGTACAGAAGACGGATTACCACCAATATTCATAACCCGCGTCATTTCCTCTATGACGGCAGGCTTCATGAGTGCCGTGGCATTATAATCCAGATAAATCATATTAAGGGGCAGTTTCGGGTTTTACTGCTTTCGGGGAAGGTTTCTTGGCTTTGTGAGCCTTAACTATATCCTGTGCTTCCCGTTCAGCAAGCTCTTGTTCCAATTCCTCAACACGGCTTTTCAAACCGCAAACCATATCGAACATACCTTCCAGAGACCTTGCAATGGGGTCAGGTAATTCATCGGTTGCCATTCCGTAAGCACAAAAATCCTTTTGAGACTTGTCTTTTGGTGGCTGTATCGCCTTGGCAGGAATACCAATAACCGTAACATTTTCCATTACAGGTTTCACCACAACCGCATTAGAACCGACACGGGCATTTTTGCCCACAAGGATTGGGCCAATTATCTTGGCACCGGCACCAACAATAACGCCTTCTTCCAGTGTGGGATGACGTTTTCCACCCTCCAGTGATGTGCCGCCCAGCGTTACCCCCTGATAAAGCGTCACATTGTCACCAACTTCAGCGGTTTCACCAATAACAATACCCATACCATGATCAAAAAACACACCCTTGCCAATTTTGGCACCGGGATGAATTTCTATGCCACTCAGGAAACGCCCAATATGGGAAATAAAGCGGCCTACCGTATGAAAACCATTTTCCCACGCCCAATTAGCTATGCGGTAATAGATCAGGGCATGAACGCCCGGATAGGAAATCAGAGCATCAAATTTTGATTTTGCTGCGGGATCACGCTCCAAAACCACAGATATATCATGGCGAATATTATCAAACATTTTACAATACCCATTTCTCTCTTGCTTTTAACTACTGCTTTTATGCTATAAAAACCACTGATTCGGCAAGTTTTGCTCAAAAGTTACAATTTATTATTACTCATATAGGTTTAACAGGCAATAGCGTCAAGGGTCGACCTTGATCATTTAGAACTGTTCCCTATATTATTTTCGTATGATTAAACCAAGAAATTAAGGGAAAAAGACTAATATGCCTGAAGTTATTTTCAGCGGTCCCGACGGACGCCTTGAAGGTCGTTATCAAAAAGGAAAAGGGGATAATCCCCCCATAGCCCTGATTTTACATTCTGATCCTCAGTTTGGCAGCAACATGAATCATAAGGTATGCTATTATCTTTATCATTCTTTTAAGCGCAGAGGATTCTCTGTATTACGGTTTAATTTCCGTGGCGTTGGTCGAAGTCAGGGAAATTTTGATGAAGGTACAGGTGAATTAAGTGATGCCGCAGCCGCTTTGGACTGGATTCAATCCCATAACAGGGATGCCTCAAGTTGCTGGATTGCAGGTTATTCTTTCGGCGCATGGATCGGAATGCAACTTCTTATGCGCCGCCCTGAAATTCAGGGGTTCCTTTCTGTTTCTCCTCCGGCAAATTTATATGACTTTAGCTTTTTAGCCCCCTGTCCGGCATCAGGTCAAATCATACAGGGAACGTCGGATACAGTTGTGTCAGAGGATTCTGTGCAAAAGCTTGTGGACAAATTACAAGCTCAGAAAAGCATTGAAATACAATATGATAAAATTGAGGGCGCAGATCATCTTTATGTGGACTATCATGGGCCATTGGTTCAGGAAGTTGATAAATACCTGACCGCACGACTCGGTTATTAGGGGTTAAATAATTTACCACCCGGGGATGGCTGGTTAATGCCTGTTGTTCCCGGATATGTTATGGGTAATTCTAACAGATGACGACAGGCGAGATAAGCAAAAGCTTCCGCTTCCAGTGTATCTCCATTCCAGTTAAGAACTTCTACGCTGTCCAGTGGAATATTCATAACACCCAAGTTTTGCATGAGTGTTTTGTTATGCCGTCCACCACCACATATATAAATATGATTTGGATTTTCCGGACAATGGCTCAGGGCAATTTCAATGGATTTTACGGTAAATTCCAGCAAGGTCGCCGCACCATCTTCCAAAGATAATTTTTCAATACCAATAGTATTAAAAGAATGGCGATCCAGAGATTTTGGTGGCGACTTGAAAAAATAAGAATTATTGAGCCATTGTTTTAACAGTGAATGATCAATAATCCCTTTCGCTGCCAGCAAACCATTCCGGTCCATTGGCTCACCCGTATGTTGCTTGACCCAATCATCCAGAAAGGCATTTCCCGGTCCGGTATCAAATGCCAGCATCCGGCCTTCATTTTCACTTCCAATCCATGTGATGTTACTAACCCCACCAATATTAATGATAGCGACCGGATATTTGGTCCCACCGAGAGCCTTGATCAATGCCTGATGATAGATGGGAACAAGTGGTGCACCCTGTCCGCCATTTTCCACATCTTGCCGCCTGAAGTCATTTACAACAGCTATCTGGATTTTTTGGGCCAAATACTGTCCGTCTCCTATCTGCCAAGTCCAACCTTCTTCCGGTTTATGGAGCAACGTCTGGCCATGGAATCCAACAACATCAATATCATGGTAAGTCAAGTTGTTCGCGGTCAAAATTTGATTCACCGCTACAGCGTGAATATCAGTAAGCGTCCTCTCCAACTTATTTATATGTTCATTTTGTTGAGTGGGATGTCCGAGTGCGGCGACCTCTTCCATGGCTTGAACAATTTCTTGGCGTAAAGCTGCTGAATAAGAAATATGGATAGCTTTATATTTGGCTTTAGTTGTATGGCCATCGCTTTTTATAAGCGCACAATCCACACCATCCATTGAGGTTCCACTCATCAGGCCGATGGCAAAAAAATGATCTTTAAGAGAATTCACTTTAAGTTTCCGTTTTTTAATCTGTAAAGATATGCTACATGATGCGCCTAATTATTGGAAAAGAAAAAACAATGGCAAATGATTTAGACAATTTTACTCCAAAATCCGATTTTCTGAAAAGCATGATGGGTCGTGGATATATCCACCAGTGCACAGACTTGGATGCACTGGACAGCAAGTTATCAAAAACTGTTGTTCCTGCCTATATCGGATTTGACTGTACAGCCACAAGCCTTCACGTGGGTTCTCTGGTGCAGATCATGATGTTACGTCATTTGCAGAAAACCGGCCATAAACCTATCGTGCTGATGGGCGGTGGCACGACCCGCATTGGCGACCCAACGGGGCGGGATGAATCCCGTAGAATGCTAACCGATGAAGACATAAATACCAATATGGCTGGTATCCGTACGGTATTTGAAAAATACCTGACCTTTGGCGATGGGCCAACAGATGCCATTATGGTCAATAACGCCGACTGGCTGGATCAATTAAGTTATATTGATTTTCTGCGCGATATGGGTCCCCATTTCACCATCAACCGCATGTTGACTTTTGATAGTGTCAAGTTGAGGCTGGACCGAGAACAGCCCATGACGTTTTTGGAATTCAATTACATGATACTTCAAGCCTATGATTATCTGGAACTTGGCCGCATACACGATTGTGCTTTGCAACTCGGTGGGTCAGACCAGTGGGGCAATATCATCAATGGCGTTGAACTGAACCGAAGGGTTGACCGGCGGGAAGTTTATGGCCTTACAACGCCGCTTGTCACCCTTGCCAGTGGGCAAAAAATGGGCAAAAGCATGAGCGGGGCGGTATGGCTCAATGATGATATGTTGTCATCCTATGATTTTTGGCAATTTTGGCGCAATACGGCGGATGCTGATGTTGGGAAATTTTTGCGCCTGTTCACAGAACTGCCTCTAGCAGAAATTAAAAGACTGGAAGCTCTGGAAGGTTCAGAAATAAATGAGGCGAAAAAGATCCTTGCCAATGAAGCAACGAGCATGTGTCACGGAACAGAGGCCGCGAGAATAGCAGAGAATACCGCCAAACAGGCATTCGAACAGAAATCGCTTTCCGCTGATCTGCCAACTGTAATTGTGGCCAAAGGTGATTTGGATAATGGAATAGCCGTTAGTGATCTGTATGTTACAGGAGGTCTTACCAAGTCAAAAGGTGAAGCCCGTCGCCTAATCAAGCAAGGCGGGGCCAGAATTAATGATGAAAAAATTTCTGATGGTGAGGCCACAATCACACTGGGTCACCTGAATAATGAAGGCACCATAAAGCTTTCCGCCGGTAAGAAAAAACATATCCTGATCAAACCAGAATAGCTAATCAATTTGGAGGGTCTTGTTTTGGCTCATCTGTTGGGTTTGGTGACGTATTGGGAATAATTTCTTCCATTTCTTCAGCCTGTTCACGGAGTGTTTTTTTCTTGTTACTGCCTATGGCACTGAAGATGCTCCTCAAGATACCCGGAGCCAGTGCTGACAGTGGATTGATACTAACTTCAGGGTCATCCAATGGGCCACTTATACTATAGGTAGCCGCGAAAATTCCCTGTCCTTTCCCACCTGTTAATATTGTCCCTATCAGGGGGATATTACTTAGCAAAGAATTTAAGCCATAAGCCGGTATCAGCGTACCTTTGATATTCATTTCATCGTAGGCCTGATCCACAACACCTTCAATTGTGATGCCAAGGTTTGAGCCTCGCGCCCTGCCCTTGCTAATTTCCATCACCCCGTTATATGTTCGAAATTCCATATTAAAATCATTGAATGACAATCCCCCTTTTTGTAACTCTTCCTGTGCTTTTTCAAATTTCTTTTCGGCCAGGAGTTTAGAAAAACCCGGAGATTCCGTCACTTTAAATTTTGAAACCTCAAGCTGCCCACCAAGTGAAATGCCGCGTTCATGTTTGACCATATCTGCTGTAAGTCGCATGTCCCCCCCGATACCAAGGTTAAACATGCCAAGTCCTCTGAGTGCCTCTCCCGCATCATTGCTGGTAAATTCAAGCTTGCGGTTCTCCACATTTGGAACAACCGTCACGCTAATGTCTTTGTCATTTGAAAGCTTGCCATCAAATGCCAGATGCGTGAAATCTTGCTCTCTGTAAATGGCTGTTAATTTTATTTCCTTCATATGCACATTATTTTTAGCCAGAAGATTATCAACGTCCGCCACAATATTGAAGTCTGGTAAGTTAATTTTTTCGTCATCCCCGCTAGTCGACATTAGAATATCAATAAGAGGCGATACGTGAAATGATGTTCCTGTCAATGAAGACAGATAGTAATTCTTCTCCTCATTCCATTCCATCAACATTATGATATCGGTATCTTTCATGGTAAGTTTTGGAATGAAAAAACGGCTCACCCAACCATCTACCATAACAACTTCAAGATCAGCCTTAAGGTTGTCACTTTGCAAAAGAATATTCTTGATATTAATTTGACCAGGCTTATCAAATTGTAAATCAAAGCCAACATGACCGGCTTTGCCCTTTTCTTTTACCCAGCCAATAGGAGCGAAGCTGCTGTGGCTCGTCATAAGATTAAATTGACCATTACCTTTACGCAGTGCACCGCCTTTACCATAAAGAGCGAGGTCAATTTCCACAGGCCCCTCAATATAGGGGTCAAATGGTAAGTGCAGATGTTCCCATTCCGCACCTTCTATCATGCCGTTAATGACATACTGGGTCGGAAGTTCTGCCAACTTATCAAAATTTTCCAACCACTTAGTAGCGAACTTAACGCCATTCAGCGTTATGTTCCCTTCTGCCGTAATTCCCTTGCCATCCACAAACAGATGCATTTGGCCGTCTTCAATAGCCAGACTGTCATTGAGTTTAGGTATCGAAAGAGATGTAACATCGGCATTTACATCAAAAGTCACATCCCGAAGGCTGATTTTTTTAAGCAACGGAAAACTCAGTGACACAACCGCACTGGCCTGTCCGGTGATGCTTCCCTGTTTAATGCCATATTTAGTGGGATAACCAAGCGGCTTATAATCTATGACACGTAATATTTCCTCAACCGTACCGTCCAGTTCCAGCGTTATATCCGCCAGACCTTTGCCCTTTAGGTGAATATCTGTAAAAAGAAGGTCTGCTTTTTTAATTGCTAAATCTTTAATTTTGCCCCCGCTCGCTTTCAAATGAAAAGTCCGCAGATTTAGTTCTGCCTGACCTGACATATCAGACAAAATTGGCATTGGACGCAGGTAATGGGCCTTGATATTGTTAAAATCAAATTTAAAGACTAAGGATTCCGGTGGCAGCACGGCCTTGGCGGGCAGAGCTTCCTGCCCTTCATCTTGTTCCTTTGGCCACATATTCGGTTTGACATTAACCTCTAGCTTGCCTTCTGGCACAATACCCGCATCAATATTTTTGGCGATCCACTTATAGGCCCCTTTACCGAACTGACCCGGCCAATAGGTCTTCAAATCCAGAAAGGGCAAGTCTGTAATATCTGCATTTATGGTAATACCCGGTCTGTCCAAAGATCCGTATAATAATCCCGCTCCATTGATGTGGGTTTTCCCCAGCAAGAGGGAAATCGTGTCCATTACAACCGAACTTTCATTTTTCAGGATATGTCCACTTAAAGCCGCATGTGTAATATTCAGAGGTTGCGGATATATACCCGCAGGATTAATTTGTCCTCGGCCCAGAGCGAGGTTGAAAGCCATTACCGGAATGTCAAAATTATTATCAATGGTGAATTGAACATTTCCCTTAGCCGGGATGTCCAGATTTGCCAGCCCAGATAGAGCCTCAACCTTACCGGCAAGAGCAGATGGCCTAAGACTGGAGAATTCTACAGTTGTAACAGCTTCTTTTTTGACATTATCAAATAACATAAATATATCGAGCGGCATAATACGGGTTGATGCCATATTAATATTACCTGATAGGCTAACACTTAAGCCAAGGTCAGCACGTTGTAAATTTAGGTTCGCCGAGGGAATCTGCCATTTATGACCAGACAGTTGATCACTAAGGATAATATCAGTATCCAACAAGGAAACCTGGCGTAAATACCCCGCAACAACGGATGATTTAGGGGGCGAAAGTAATTGCTGTGCCATCTGAAACGGCAAGCTGTTGGAATTTTGTAAATTTTCTAAAAAAACTTCAAGCTTTTCCATGAATGGTCGGTCATCAGTCGATTTCCATACATCGGGGCCAAGGGTGTAATTAATGGATAAGCCGGTGATTTCCACATCCGTCGGTGCTAACAGGCCTCTTAACATGGCAAGACCACTAAAGCGTGCACCGGCTTCGGGCAGATTTAAGGTATAATCATTTTTGCTGTCAACAATTTCTACTTCATAAAAAATTACCTGAAAACCACTGGTGTTTGAAGAAACGGTCTCATCATTCTTGCGCCATATAAGTACTGCATCTCTAAAATCAATGCTGAGATCTTCTTCACCTGCTGCCAATGCCGTCTTTAGATAATCACCAGCCCAGTCCAGTGCTATGGGGCCAATACTCAGACGCCAGCCTAGCAACATAACCATAACGGCAAGGGTTGCAAAAAGACCCAACAGGATTTTTAATGTTAAGGCGTATCGTTTCAAATTATAATTCTCTATAATTACTTTTTAAGACCGAAAAATTTACTTTACTCTATAGATTATAAATTTGCCCTAATTAAGGTATTAAATTTCATGACGGCACTTTGCACTTTTTATCCATTGACTGGGGACAAAACCTTGAGCGAAAGTAAACTTGCTGATTTCATGAAATCCTGCCAAGAGCAACAAATAACAGATATCGATAGATTAATTAATAAAAATAATTACAGAAAATTGTTACTTGCAATATTTTCCAACAGCCCTTATCTGTCTCGCCTTCTTTTTCGGGATGTTCATTTTGCCAAAATGCTTTTGGCAATCCCCCTAGACGCACTTTATGAGAAGATCATGAAAGGCCTGGTTCATGATTTGCCATTGATTACAGACACTAACCAGGTAATGCGAATTTTGCGTCAGGCAAAGGCACAAATCGCTCTTATTATTTCATTCGCGGATCTTACGGGGCAATGGCCGCTTCACATAATTACTGGCCGTCTTACTAAGTTTGCAGAAATAGCTGTATCGCTTACGGTGAGTCATCTTTTAAGGGCTGAAATGATTAAAGGCAATCTGGCTATTCCGGCTCACTTGAATGGCACAGAGGCGGATCAACTTATCGCTACCCATGATCTGTCAAAAGACACGGGTTATGTGGTGCTGGCAATGGGTAAAATGGGCGGACATGAACTTAACTATTCCAGTGATATTGATCTAATCGTTCTTTATGATAATGACATTGTCCAATATAGGGGCCGCAGATCCGCTCAGGATATGTTCATTAAGCTTACACAAAATCTTGTGAAAATCATGCAGGAAAGAAACGCGGACGGCTATGTTTTTCGCACAGACCTGAGGCTTAGACCAGATCCGGGAGCAACAGCAATAGCCCTTTCCATGGAAGGGGCGGAAATTTATTATCAATCCATGGGACTTAACTGGGAACGCGCAGCGATGATAAAAGCACGTCCTGTTGCCGGTGATTTGACTGCTGGTTTTGAGTTTCTGTCCCGCATAAAAAGTTTTGTCTGGCGCAAGCATCTTGATTATGTGGCATTGGAGGATATTTATGCCATCAAGAAATTAATCCATCAGCATCATGGTCATCGGAAAATTTGTTTTGCCGGTCAGGATATAAAACTCGGGCATGGTGGGATTAGAGAGATTGAGTTTTACGCTCAGATATTCCAGCTAATATCCGGCGGCCGGGAACCGGATCTCAGGGTTGCGGCAACTTGTGATGCTCTGAACGCATTGGTCAAAGCACAAAAGCTGTCTGATGAAGACAATCAGAAATTACAAGAAGCCTATATTTATCATAGAACCCTGGAACACAGACTACAGATGATCAATGATGACCAGACACATTCCATGCCGGAATCTGCGGATGATCTGGCGCGGATTACCCGTTTTATGGGTTACCAGAGCACTATAGATTTCGAAAATCATCTTAAAGGCCATCTTCGAACGGTGCATACACTTTTCACAGACCTGTTGAAAGAATCTAATCAGGATGAAGATGAGCATGAACATCTTCTGGCCTTTCCGTCAGATGATGTTCATGCTGAGACATTAAAAGCGATTGCTGACGCAGGATATGAAGAGCCAAAAGCAATTTATTATATCATTCAGACATGGTTGCTGGGCCGCTATAGGGCTTGCCGAACCGAACGCGCCCGCAAGCTGCTTCATAGTTTTATACCGGAGATACTGTCAAACTTTGGACGAACAGGCAAAGCGGATGAAAGTTTTAAAAAATTTGATCAATTTCTTTCCCGCCTACCTTCTGGTATACAATTGTTCTCTTTTATCAAGGCGCAGCCATGGCTTTTGGAATTGCTATCAGAAATAATTGGTATAGCGCCCAATTTAGCAGACCAACTGGCAAAACGCCCATTGCTTCTGGATGCCGTCCTGAATAATGATTTCTTTGAGGCTTCTTTCACCATAGAAAATCTCAAGGAAAACCTTGAATCACAGCTAAAGCCAGCCAAGGACTTTCAGGATATACTGGATATTAGCCGAAAATGGGCTAGTGAGCATAAATTTCAGGTCGGTGTTCAAATTTTACGCAATAATATTGATGCAACAAAAGCCGGTCAGAACCTGTCAATGGTGGCGGATGTTATCCTTGGGGTCATGTTAAACAAAGTAATGCATGAGTTTTCCCGTAAACACGGGGTGGTGGCGGAAGCAAATTTCGCTATATTCGCACTCGGAAAACTGGGCGGACAGGAATTAACCACTACGTCTGATCTTGATCTTGTATTCATATATGATGCAGAAAAAAGCCCGCCTTTTTCAGACGGTCAAAAAAAATTATCCATAAATCATTATTTTGCCCGCCTCAGTCAGCAATTCATAAACGCCATGACCGCTATGACCGGTGAAGGTAAGCTATATGAAATTGATATGCGCTTGCGGCCATCGGGAAATGCTGGCCCCATTGCGGTAACATTGCAAAGCTTTGAAGAATATCAGACAAAAGATGCCTGGACATGGGAGCATCTTGCCCTGACCCGTGGCAGGGTGATCGTAGGCGATCTAGAAATACGAAACCAAATATCAAGGATCATTAAACAGGCTCTTGGTCATAGAAACCAGGAAACCCTGAGGCATGATGCCACTGAAATGAGGGAAAAATTACGTAAAGAATTTGGCACGTCAGATATTTGGGCCATAAAACACACGATGGGTGGTTTGGTTGATATTGAATTTATCTGCCAATATCTGATCCTGAAACATGTGGCAGACAAACCGCAAATTCTTGTAACTAATACCCTTGAGCAGATATCCCAATTACGAGATCAGGGCGTTTTGTCTGAATACAATGGCAAAATACTGTATGACGCCTGTGGTTTCATGCAAAATCTTCAGGTTATTCTACGGCTTTGTCTTGGAAGTAGTTCAGATTCCTCTGAAAAACCACAGGGTTTGATTGATACTTTATGTGGAAGATTTAACGTGCAGTCCCTAAATCAACTGGTTATAAAAATTACAGAAACACAAAAAAATATTTCCCATATATACAGGGGAATATTTGAACAGCCGACTAAGTGAGGATAATGAAATGCTAGATATTGGTCAAAAAGCTCCGGATTTTTCCCTTCCCAATGAAAATGGGGACATTATTTCCCTTAGCGATTTTAAAGGTCGCAAGCTGGTTCTATATTTTTACCCAAAGGACAGTACGCCGGGATGTACCACAGAAGCCAAGGGGTTCTCAACCTTGGGTAAAGAATTTGAAGCTACTGATACAGCCATTCTGGGTGCTTCAAAAGACAGCATTAAACGTCATCAGAATTTTATTGCCAAACAAGACCTTAAAGTCAGTCTCCTTTCTGACGAAGATGGCATATTATGTGAAGCCTATACTGTATGGGTATTGAAAAAACTTTATGGCCGGGAATATATGGGTATTGAGCGCGCTACATTCCTTATTGATGAGGATGGCGTGATTCGTAATATTTGGCGAAAGGTCAAGGTCAAAGGCCATGTGGATGCCGTATTAGAAGCCGCACAGGCCCTCTAATGATAACCATAGGGGATGCTGCCATAGCAGCGTTAAGCACAGCAAATCCGGATGAGAAAATACGCATTAGCCGTCTTTATAGCGAAGAATGGTTTGATGGAAAACTCACCCACGATTTTCCGTCTTTTCCGCCAGAGCGACCTGCCCGACCGGAAAAACCGCCTCTTTTGATGCCAAGATATATGCCTAGACGGACCAATATTGTGGCCCTTCTTCATGCTATAGCGCACATAGAATTTAATGCTATTGATCTTGCTTGGGATATCGTGGCGCGATTTGGGAAAGATATGCCGCGCGAATTTACCGATGACTGGGTTCGGGTAGCCGATGATGAGGCCCGTCATTTTAACATGATATGCAATAGATTGCGGTCATATGATACCACATATGGCGATTTTCCGGCCCATGACGGATTGTGGCAATCCGCTATGGATACAGCCCATGACCTAAAAGCACGCCTTGCCCTAGTCCCGTTGGTGCTTGAGGCCCGTGGCCTTGACGTCACACCGTCAATAATCTCAAAATTATATAAAGCACAGGACAAGGAAAGCGCAAAAACCCTGCAAATCATATATGATGAGGAGATAGCCCATGTTCATGCCGGTCAGAAATGGTTTAATACCCTTTGTTTGATCCAAGAAATAGAACCTAAAAGCTGTTTTCAAAATTTGGTTCGTCAATATTTTAAAGGTCAAATCAAACCGCCATTTAACACAGAAGCGCGTCAAAAAGCCGGGTTTGATGAGGGCTTCTACCTGCCCCTCATGGCAAATTCGAAGTAAATAACTGAGAATCAATGAAAATTATTGCTTTTATTTACGGTTTGGTATCAAATGCAGTCTATAAAAGTATAAAAGAAAAATATACGGGTTTTGATTGAGCAAGAGGAAGAGGACAATTCCCATTTTAGTAAAGAAATTGAGCGATGTAATTGCGCGAATTTTTCCTGAAAGACAGTTATACTTCAGGACGAATGGCGTCGTTCGATTTATCTCTATCTCCCAAAGAACACAGATTTTCACATCACTGGTATTATTAAGTGTCTTCGTTTGGGTCGGCCTAACTTCAATCAGTTATGTTTACCGTGAAGAAATACTGGCCGCCAAGGACATGGATTTGAATCAGGCCAAGAAAAATTATGCTGATTCAAATAACCAGTTTAGCAAGCTGAAAAATGATATCAAAAAATCCACTATGGCACTTGAACAGCGCCAGATTTATTTACAGCAATTGCTTGATGCGGATAAATCGCTTTCTACCAGCATTATGACTGAGCAGAATAAAACTATTGAGAAAAACGAACAGAAGCTAGAAATTATAGCTACGCCTTCAGAAACCAAAGCTAATCCAGATGTTTCCTCAATATATTCAGATCATCAAAATCAGATTGCCAGCCTTGATTTCAGCATAACTCGCATTGAAGAACAACAACAAAAGCTTGCGGAATTTATGATTGATCGTATCTCTACCAAAATTACCTATGTTGAAAAGACATTAGAGACATCAGGCATTAAAAGTGTCAAATTGATGCAGCTTGCAAAAAACAGACCGTCCCTATCCATGGCAATGGGTGGACCGTTTATCCTTTACTCTGAAAATAATGACATTGATCTTTCTTCCAATGAACCCTTTGCAAAGCTCTATGCCCACTATAATCGTCTGATTGACTTGGAAAGTGCCATGCAGCATATCCCAGTCGGCAAACCAGCCAAAAAATATTATATCTCAAGCTCCTTTGGCATTCGCAAGGACCCGTTCAAGAAAAAATGGGCGCGTCACCATGGGGTTGATATGGCTGGATGGTGGAAAACACCTATCTATGCCTCCGCCAATGGTACCGTTCTTAAGGCAGGTCGCAATGGTGCATATGGAAAATTTATTGAAATTGATCACGGAAATGGATTTCGGTCACGATATGGTCATCTTTCAAAGTTAAAGGTGAAGAAAGGTGACAAGGTTACCCTTGAACAGGAAATCGGTTTAATGGGGACGACCGGGCGCAGTACCAGCCCTCACCTGCATTACGAAATCTGGTTTAATGGCAAACCTATTAATCCGCAAAAAATATTCAAGGCCTCTAATAATGTTCTCAAAATCCAACGACAAGAGTATGACAGTTAAAACAATGAATAAATCAACACGCCCCACAAATTCCGCCCCTTCTATCATCGGTGCCGATGTAACCATCAAAGGTGATATTAAAACACTCGGAGAAATACAGCTCGACGGAACGATCGAAGGTGACGTCCGCAGTGCGGCTGTAACGATTGGTGAACACGGTTCCGTACAGGGCATTGTTACCGCAGAAGAGGTCATTATCAAGGGATCAGTTAATGGTCAGGTAAAAGGCCGTAATATCCGTATTGAAAAAACCGCCAAAGTAAGAGGCGACCTGTACCATGAAACACTGAGTGTTGAGGCTGGCGCTTTCATCGAAGGCAAACTAACACATAAAAAAGATGCAACACAGGACAAACCGGCATTTCCAAAAGTTTCCGATAATAAAGTATCGGAGCAGAAAACCGCCTAATTTCTTATGCTATAGATTAAGCAAGCATTATAATAACTTATAATTGCTTGCTTTTTTATTCTAAATCTTCCACATTTTCTGAACTTCCATGCACCCGTGCTGCAAGAGCGGCATTAAGAAACGGGTCAATCTCTCCATCCAGAACTTTGTCCGGCTGTCCTGATTCAACACCGGTTCGCAGGTCCTTGACCATTTGGTATGGCTGTAGAACATAAGAACGGATTTGATGGCCCCAACCGATTTCCGACTTGCTGTTATGGGTTGCATTGGCCTCATCCTCACGCCGTTGCAGTTCAGCTTCATAAAGTCGCGCTTTGAGCATACTAATGGCAGTAGCCCGGTTCTTATGTTGGGAGCGGTCATTCTGGCACTGGACAACGATATTAGTGGGCACATGAGTAATGCGAACCGCACTGTCAGTGGTATTCACATGCTGTCCCCCGGCACCGGATGCCCGATAGGTATCAATGCGTAAATCACTTTCGTTGATTTCCACCTCAAAATTATCATCAATAACGGGAAAGACCCAAACACTGGCAAAGCTGGTATGGCGGCGAGCATTGGAATCATATGGTGAAATACGGACCAGTCTGTGCACGCCACTTTCTGTTTTCAGCCAACCATAGGCATTTTCACCCTTGATCTGTATGGTAGCAGACTTAATTCCGGCTTCTTCTCCGTTGTGTATCTCAATTAGGTCAACCTTACAGCCGTGAGCATTAGCCCATCTGCTATACATTCTGAGCAACATATTTGCCCAGTCCTGGCTTTCTGTTCCCCCGGCCCCTGAATGAATTTCAAGATATGCGTGATTGGCATCCGCTTCCCCGGATAATAGGGTCTGGAACTCCAGTTCACCGGCCTTTTCAGTCAGGGCCTCTATGGCATTTTCTGCCTCAAGAATAATATCCTCATCCTCCTCCATCTCGCCCATTTCAATCAGTTCGATATTATCGGAAAGTTCCTGATCTACTGATTTGCACAGGTTAATAGACTGTTCCAGCCGGTTTTTTTCCTGCATCAGTTTTTGGGCGTTTGTTGGATTACTCCAAAGGTCTGGGTCTTCGGAAAGGGCGGTCAGTTCTTCCAGTCTATCAAGGGCAATATCCCAGTCAAAGGTGCCTCCTCAGCAGCTCTAGCGACTGCTTGATTTTATCGACAAAAGTTTGTACTTCGGCTTTCATAAACTTAACTCAAATTATTTAATATATTCCGCCGGTCCCTGTGCGGAGTTTGGTCTTTGTTTGCACCAGAGAATTAAATCCGTCAAGTACTTCGCCTTTTTTTGTGGGGAATGTTCCCTGACGAAAGGCTTCGAGAATTGTATTCTTTTCACCCACGGCTGCTATTTGTCCGGTTTTTGGATTAACTCTGACCAATCTTACCCCCTGTGGAATTCGAAATGGAATAATTGGTGCTTTTTTCGTCGCTGCCTTCATAAAGTCCCGAAATATTGGAACCGCTACCGATGAGCCTTCTTCTCTTTTACCAAGCGAGCGTGGCTTGTCAAAACCAACGAATACACCGACCACAAGGTCCGGTGAAAAACCAATAAACCATGTGTCAAAGCTGTCGTTTGAGGTTCCGGTTTTTCCAGCAAATGGTTTACCAAGTGCCCTGATCCGAACCCCGGTTCCGCGTTGTACCACGCCTTCCAGCATGGAGACCATCTGATAAGAGATTACCGGATCAAGAACTCGTTTTCTCTCATCTGGAATTTCAGGCTCTGCTTGATATTGCCATTCTTCCACCTGACAGTTCTGACAAGGTCGCTCATCATGACGGAATATGGTTTTGCCGTGACGGTCCTGTATACGGTCAATGAGGGTCGGTCTAATTTCCTTTCCACCATTAACAATCATGCCATAGGCACTTGTCAACTTTATCAGAGTTGTTTCCCCTGCCCCCAAAGCCATAGAAAGCATGGCCGGCATATCATCAATGATATTCATGCGCTCAGCAATTTCCACAACGGTGTCCATTTTAAGATACTGAGCCAGACGAACTGTCATCAGGTTGCGAGATTTCTCAAGCCCCAGACGCAACGTACTGACGCCATAAAATTTGTTGCTGGAATTTTCAGGCTTCCATTTACCAAGGCCATAACCCTGTTCAATAACAAAGGGCGCATCTAGAATCAGGCTGGACGGTGTGAAGCCCTGTTCCAGAGCAACCGCATAAACAAACGGCTTGAAAGCCGAGCCCGGCTGACGTTTGGCCTGCGTCGCCCGGTTATATTCACTGCGCTTAAAATCGAAACCGCCCACCATTGCAAGTACCCTGCCGGTGTGAGGGTCCAGAGCGACCAATGAGCCATCTATTTCTGGTATTTGATGTAAAGAATATTCTCGAAAAAGATCAATTTCCTGTAATTCAGAGTTGGCTGTTTTTAATTTGGATATTTCTTCCACAACGACTACATCGCCCACCGCAAGAACCTCTGTTACCTTTTTAATTTTGGGACCAAGATATTCTTTTTTCAACCACGCACGCGCCCATTTAACCTGTTCCAGGTCTATATAACCCCGACTGCCATCTGACAGCAGAATAAGAGCATTATCATCATTTACTTCTGTGACCAGACTTAGTGTCCATGTTTTGATGCCAAGTGGGATATTACGCTCAATAATACTATTCAGCATTTCCATCTGTTCCAGATGAGTTGGCATAATTTCAAATGAAAAGCTTGCTATGGGGCCGCGCCATCCATGACGACGGTCATAGGTTATAAGACCCTTTTTCATTTCCCGTTCAGCAATGAGTTGAAATTCAGGAGAAAGTGAGGTTCTGACAAAAAGACCACCTTCATAAAGCTCCTTATCACCAAACAGGCTTTTGAGTTCCCTGCGCACTTCCTCGGTAAAATATTCGGCCTTGAAGATACGGGTTTTATCCCGACTTGCGGTGATAAGTGGTTTAGCTTGTGCCGCAAGCTTATCTTCTTCGGTAATGTAACCTTCCTCATACATTCGTTTAAGGACCCAGTTTCGACGACCTACAGCCCGGCCATATTTTCGGACCGGATGATAATTACTTGGGGCCTTTGGCAAAGCGGCAAGATACGCAATTTCATCCAGCTCCAATTGTTCAATTGACTTGTTGAAATAACTAAGTGCCGCTGCGGCAATACCATATGAACCATAACCCAGATAGTTTTCATTAAGATATAATTCAAGAATCTGGTCTTTACTGAAGGCTTTTTCTATTCGGTAAGACAGAATTGCTTCCTTGATCTTTCTTTCATAAGTCTGAATACCGGACAGTAGAAAGTTTTTGGCAACCTGTTGGGTAATAGTGGAGGCTCCCACTTTTCCCCCGCCTGTAAATGCATTTTTTACATTTGTCACTACGGCCCGCATCAGACCAAGATAATCCAAACCGCCATGGGTATAAAAATTTTTATCTTCCGCAGAAAGATATGCTTGAATTACCTGAGGTGGAACAGCAGATATGGGAATATATAGTCTTTTCTGGCGGGCATATTCCGTCAACAAGCTGCCATCGTCGGCATAAATGCGACTGATGATTGGGGGCTCATATTCAGCGAGTTGGGAATAATCCGGTAAATCCTTACCATACTGGTTAAGAATATAAATAATACCTACAACAGCCACAACACTACCAAGTAGGAAAGCCACAATTGTGCCTCCCAATATATTTGTCAGTAAGTTACGTCGCTTTTTTGTCATGCTACTATGATTAAATCCAAAAAAATAAATCCGTTACAGTTCTATGATTTAAATATGTCAGCACCATGACTTGATCAAGTAAATACTTTTCCGAATGCTTTTAATTGGTCACATAAGCTTTATTAAAGAAATTATCCGCAGCCCTTACAATGGATTTTCCAATATTCTGTTGGGTTTCCTTCTGCATCATAAGTTTCGCATCTTTGCTGTTGGTTAAATATCCTATTTCAACCAACACGGATGGCACATCTAACCCCTTAAGCACAAGTAGGTTTGCTGTCCGGTGAGGTCTGGTTCTCAGGAGAACGACCCTTTCCAGTTGCGGCACTAATTCATTGGCAAAGTTGCTAGATAAATTCATAGTCTCGCGCTTGACAAGATCAATCAATATGGACTGAACTATATAAATTTCTTCTTCGAGGTCCATGCCAGCTATGATGTCTGATTTATTTTCCCGTGCGGCAAGGGCTGCAGCCTCTTTGTCGGATGCTTTTTCGGACAGTGTATAAACTGTTGCGCCACGTACTTTTGGATTTTTTATAGAATCCGCATGGATGGAAATAAACAGATCTGCCTGTTTATTATGGGCGATACCGCTACGGTTACGATGCTTAAGAAAGATGTCTCTATCTCTAGTCATAATGACCTGATAGCGACCTGTTCTTTCCAATTCCCTCTTAATGGTTTTTGCCGCACTTAAGACAACTGTCTTTTCTGGAAAACCACGATAGCCTTTGCCGCCAAGGTTTCCAGGGTCATGCCCCCCGTGACCGGGGTCTAGAACGATCAGTTTTTTCTTCCGATTGCTTCGTAAATCTTTATCCGGTCTAGTAGCCGCTTTTCTCTTTGGTAGCCGTGGTATGGGTTTTTTAACACGGTTATCAAAAGCTTTCTTGCTAACTTTTTTTAGGTCGACAACAAAACGAAAGGGTTTGCCCCGCTTTGGGCTAATGACAAAGGCTTTATTAACAATAACAGGATTTTTAACATCAAGAACTATACGGGACGTTCCCGGCTTGAATAATCCAAAACGGTATCGATCAATGAAACCCTTACCCTTTGCACCACCAAAATTATTTTTCCATGCGACTTCCGTAATATCAATTACTATTCGATTGGGGTTGGCCAAGGTAAAAACGTTAAATTTTATATTCTGATCAATATCCAGGACAAAACGCGTACTTCCCTTATCATGACCAATACGAATGGCAGATACTTCAGGTGTTTTCGCTGATACCAATTCCGTTGACATCTGATAGAACCAGACCCCAAGGGTGACCAGCAGACAAAACTTAATTATTTCCCTAATAATTTGTTTCATAGTTATATGTTTGTGACCTGTCCGCGTTTTTACGACTAAATTTTATACCCTAATATATATTAACTATAATCAAAGCTCATTAATTATTTCTAAAAATAAATGCTTTAGCTATTGTAGAGAACTAATTGTATGGTTATGTTATAAATGCCGTCGAATATTTGATATATAAGATTAATTATCTTTTTCTAACAAAAATATTTGAATGGCAGATGAACGGCCCAAAAGAAATAACCATCATTAGGCGCCGAAAAAGAATAGATTAATCTGAAATAGGATGATCTGACGAATTAAAGACGAAAAATTTATGAATTTTAGCACTCTCAGCACAAAGACTATTGGTCAGCATACACATATGGACATTACGCTCCGCATGATTACGCTGATATTCGGCCTTTTCAGGTCTGTGAGTGCCACCTTTTTAAACCTTAAAAAATACAACAATCTTAGTCCAGCACGCCTTTTAAATTTTAAAGGCTCGAGCGGAAATGGTTGTGGAGATAACTTAAATGACTATAAAAATGTTAATCGATGCGAGCCACGAGGAAGAAACTCGTGTGGCAATCGTTCATGGCAACCGAGTTGAGGAATTTGACTACGAATCTTCAGCAAAAAAACAAATCAAAGGTAATATATATTTAGCAAAAATAACGCGCGTAGAGCCCTCACTACAGGCTGCATTTGTTGAATATGGCGGTAATCGCCACGGGTTTCTTGCTTTTAGCGAAATACATCCAGATTATTATCAAATTCCAGTATCTGACCGTGAAGCTTTAATTGCGGAAGAAGCCGCAGCCTATGCCAAGCTTCTCGACGAAGATGAGGAAACACCTGAGAAGAAACCAAAAAGAAAACCTAGAAAAAAGGCAAAGCCTACTTCTCGCAAAAGCAAGAAAAAAACCGAAGAATCTGGTGAAGAAACAAAAATAGACGCAGCAGATGAAACGACAAAAGAAGCCACAGATAAAGCAACGGAAGAAGTTGTAGTAGAAGCGACTGAGGCAACTGAAGAAATTAAGGAACCCAAAGAGCGCGTAGAATCAAGTGACGATTCCATGAATGCTCCTGAAGCTGAAGCTAAAGTTGCCGAAGAAGAAGCTAAAATCACTGATTCAGAATCTGATAAACCTTCCGTTACCAAAGCAGAAAGCGTTTCAGAGCCAGATACCATCATTGAAGAAGTCAATCTTGATGACACGGATTCTTCTGCTGATGATGAGCCAGAGGATGATACAGAAACAACCGGTTCTCATTCCTTTGACGATGAAGAGGCAGAAGAAAAGCTACGCATCAAAATCGCCAAGGGATTACGGCGCCGATATAAAATTCAGGAAGTCATCAAAAAAAATCAGGTTCTGCTCATACAGGTAGTAAAAGAAGAGCGTGGTAACAAAGGCGCGGCACTTACAACATACCTGTCCCTGCCCGGCCGTTATTGCGTGCTGATGCCAAACACGTTGCATGGCGGCGGAGTTAGCCGAAAAATTGCCAATGTAGGCGAACGTAAATCCCTGAAAAAAATTCTGGCTGACCTGAATATGCCCAGTGGTATAGCCTGTATAATCCGTACAGCCGGGCAAAGCCGGACAAAGACTGAGATCAAAAGAGATTTTGATTATCTCATCCGTACATGGGAAGGAATTCGCGAGCGCACCTTGAAATCGGTGGCCCCTGTTATGATCAATGAAGAAGGTGATTTGATCAAACGGAGCATCCGGGATCTTTATACACGCGAGATTGATGAAATACTTGTAGAGGGTGAAAATGGTTATAAAACAGCCCGTTCCTTCATGCGTCTGCTCATGCCAAGTCATGCTAAAAAAATAAAGCATTATACGGATCAGATTCCCCTGCTCCATCGGTTTCAGGTGGAAAGCCAACTGGATTCCATGTATTCTCCGACCGTGCAATTAAAGTCGGGCGGCTATATCGTCATCAATCCAACCGAAGCATTGGTTTCCATTGATGTGAACTCCGGTAAAGCGACCAAAGAGCATAATATTGAAGAGACAGCCCGCAAAACTAACCTTGAGGCTGCAGAAGAAGTTGCACGTCAGCTACGTCTGCGTGATATGGCCGGGCTTGTTGTCATTGACTTCATCGATATGGAGGTCCGCAGTAACAACCGGGCCGTTGAACAAAAACTGAAGGAATGTCTGAAATCAGACCGCGCCCGTATTCAGGTGGGTAAAATCAGCTCATTCGGGTTGCTGGAAATGTCCCGTCAGCGTCTTCGTGCCGGTGTACTGGAAAGCAGTACCAGATCATGCCCACATTGCGAAGGGTCCGGTGTTATCCGGTCTGTGGAAACTCAGGTACTGCATATCCTGAGGGCTTTGGAAGAAGAAGGTATCCGGAGCCGCAATGACAAAGTGACCGTATATCTGCCTGAACAAACCGCTGTTTATATGCTCAATAATAAACGGGCAAAACTTGTCAGTCTGGAAGAGCAGTATAACTTCACTATTGAAGTGGCAATAGATACAAGTCTGACCGAAGCTTCCTACAGGTTAGACATGGCACACTCAGACAATAAGAAGCCTGAGAAACAGAGCCATGCCAAAAAGGGGAGTCAACAGGGTGACCGGATACAAAACAATCCAGACAGAGATCGTTCGGCAAGTTCGCGCCGCAATCGTCAACGCAATCAGTCCAGAAAAAATCGGAACCAAAAGAACGATAAACCGCAAGACGGTGGGGAAAACACAGAAAATTCTGAGAATATTCAGGAAACATCGCATGCTGATAATCAGGAGAGCAAACCCCGTCGCCGCCGTCGCCGTTCCCGGCGCGGCCCAAGAAATCAGACGGATTCCAATATATCTGAAAAGACAGAAGACGTGGCAGCACCTTCTTCTGATGAAAGTAAAGAAAAATCTGCGTCAGAGGAACCTGTAGTTTCTGAGAATACAAATGTGCCTACCGGACCTAATGCCGAAGAAAAACCAAAGGCCCGTAGACGCACCCGAGGTCGCAAAAAAACTGCGGAAAACAACACTGAGCAGACCCCAAAAGGTGAAGCTGAACCGCCAGAGACTAAATCCGAAAAGAAATCTACAAGACGGCCCTACCCGCCACAGGCCAGAAGTAGAAGAAAAACTGCGGATGGTAATAAATCAGAAGATACTCAGGCTGACATTGCGGGTTCAAAGAAAAAGAATACTGAAGCCCCTGTAAAAGAAAAAACCGAGAAAAAGGAAAAGAGTGTTGAAACACCAAAACACACCGGCCCGAAAAAGTCTGGATGGTGGCAGAGAACCTTTGGCTGAACAACATTTATAAGTAGAGAATGATTTTTAGGCTCGGCATTTTGCCGGGCCTTAATTTCATCAAAATAGTTATCTATGTTCAAAATAAGTTTTGTTCATCTTGTGTATATGTTGAGGCCTTATTATCACCCTATTGTTACAACAAAATGAGTTAATCCATTTGACGAATAAAAATACAGTGATAACGTGATGCCATGATTAAGAAATTCAATTTAAATTCTCTGGGCAATATTACCTGTCAGGTTTTTTGCATAGCGACAATATTCGTTTTATGCTTGTCAGACTATAGTCATGCCAAGAGAAAAGGTGGTCTTTCCATCCTACGGGATGCTGAAATTGAACGCACTATCCGTCGTATGGCCGAACCAATTTTCAAGGTGGCTGAGCTGGATAAAAATTCTGTCAGCACATATCTGATTAATGACAATTCGTTAAATGCCTTTGTTGCAGGTGGGCAAAATATATTCATTCATTCAGGCCTGCTGATTCAGGCGAAAGATGCCAATCAGGTCATCGGCGTTATTGCCCATGAAACAGGACATATTACTGGCGGTCACCTATCCCGCTTTTCCGATGGTATCCATAGTGCAACTATGATGTCCTTATTGGGTGTTATTCTGGGGGCTGCTGCTATTGCCGCCGGATCCGGTGATGCGGGTATGGCTTTGATATTGGGTGGGCAACAGATTGGAACACGAACTTTTCTGAAATATAGCCGAACACAGGAATCAGCTGCGGATCAAGCGGCTCTGACCTTCCTCGAAAGATCCGGCCAATCAGGTGTGGGCCTAATCGGATTCTTGGACTATCTGGGTGATCAGGAACTGATGACAGCGCGATACCGTGACCCCTATGCTGGTACTCACCCGGTAAGTGGTCGGCGTATTTCAAAACTGAGAGAACGGGTGGAAAGCTCATCTTATTACCAAGCACCAACAGATCCCGCCATTGAAAGTGATTTCAAGCGGTTACAGGCCAAGCTCTATGGCTACCTTAAACCACCCTATGCGACACTCAATAAATATCCTGTTAATAACCAGAGCCTATATGCCAAATATGCTCGGGCCTTCGCCTATCATAAGAAACATGAAATGGAAAATGCCATCAACGAGCTTGATGATTTATTGCTATATTATCCAAATGATCCATTCTTCTGGGAAACAAAAGGACAAATATTGTTTGAAAATGGTTTTGTCGTAGAGTCAATTTCACCTTACCGTAACGCTGTAAAAAGTCTTCCGGAAGAAAATTTGCTCCGTGTTTCACTTGCACAGTCACTCATTGCATCAGAAAATGACAATTATCTTGATGAAGCCATTACACATCTTGAATCTGCACTATCCCAAGACCCCAGCAATTCTTTCGCTTGGTATCAGGCTGCAATAGCATATCATCGTAAGGATAATGAAGCGATGACATATTATTCAACGGCGGAAAGATTTCTGCTGATTGGTAATTTACGTGGTGCTATGATCAATGCCAAACATGCCATCGACACATTACCCAAGAATGCACCTCAATGGGTCAGAGCACAGGATATACTTTTTGTTACCGAATCAAACATGTCAGATAAAGCGCGCAAAAAACAAAAGAAGCAGCAGAATAAAAAGAGATAAGAAAAAAAAGGAATTAAACTTATGTCACCTTTAATAAGGACAACAATGATTATCTTCATTGGGATCACTTTTAATATGACAAGCTTGACCGCTCAAGCGACTGATAATAATTTTTCTGTCAAACAAAAGCAGGAAATTAATCAAATGATCCGAGATTATATCCTTGAACATCCGGAAATTTTACCGGAAGCAATCGAGATACTGCAAACACGGGTTAAAAGGGAAAAACTGGAACTAAACCATACACGCCTCTTCGAAGATGGCTTTAGTTTTGTTGGTGGCAATAAAAACGGCGGTTTCACCATAATTGAATTCTTCGATTATAACTGCGGCTATTGCAAGCGTGCGCTCAGCACGGTTGAAAGGCTGAAAAAAGAAGACGGAAATCTGCGCGTGATTTACAAAGAGTTTCCTATTCTGTCTGAAACATCATATATCGCTGCAAAGGCAGCTATGGCTTCCATGCTTCAGGGAAAATATGAGAGATTCCACATTGCATTGTTGAGCAATTCAGGAAATCTAACCGAAGAGCGTATCTATGAGATCGCCCGAGAGGTTGGTCTTGATGAAAATAAATTGGTTAAGGATATGACAAGTCCAGTTTTGGAGCGAAATATACAAATAAATCATAGCATTGCAGAATCCTTGAATATTACAGGAACGCCGGGGTTTGTCATTGGGGATGAGATTATACCAGGCGCGCTACCTTACGCTGAACTGATTAAACTCATTAAAAAAGGCCGACAGCAGCAAATGAAAAAGGAAGCTAACTGATTATATCAGACCTGCAAGCGGTGATGAGGGATCAGCGTATAATTTTTTCGGCATTCTTCCGGCAAAATAAGCTTCCCTTCCTGCTTCTACGGCAAGTTTCATGGCCCGTGCCATGGTAATGGGGTCTCTTGCTTCGGCTATTGCTGTATTCATCAGAACACCGTCACACCCAAGTTCCATAGCCACCGCCGCATCAGAGGCCGTTCCCACACCGGCATCCACCAAAACAGGGACATTCGCTTGTTCCACAATAAGCCTTATCTGCACCGGGTTTTGAATACCAAGACCGGACCCGATGGGGGCCCCCAATGGCATAATGGCACAACACCCCAGGTCTTCCAGTCGCTGTGCCATGATCGGGTCATCACTGCAATATACCATCACCTCAAAGCCATCCTTAATCAGGACTTCTGCGGCATGAAGAGTTTCCACCATATTAGGGTATAGTGTTTTCTGATCGCCAAGAACTTCAAGCTTTACCAAATCCCATCCTCCCGCTTCACGGGCTAGCCTCAAAGTGCGGATCGCATCATCAGCGGAAAAACATCCAGCCGTATTTGGCAGATAAGTGTATTTTTTGGGATCGAGATAATCCACTAGCATTGGCTGGTTCGGGTCCATGACATTAACCCGACGTATGGCCACAGTAACGATTTCAGCACCTGATGCCTCTACTGCGCGGGCTGTTTCCTCAAAATCTTTGTATTTTCCTGTACCAACAATCAGGCGTGACGTGAAATCTGTCCCTGCAATATTAAATGTATCGTGATTTCGTTCCGTCATATTATTTTCCACCGCCTATAAAATGTACAATTTCGAGTCTGTCATTATCCAAAAGTTTCACATTCTGATAAGTGGTTTTCGGGACAATTTCAAGGTTTCTTTCAACAGCAACCTTTGTGGGGTCAAGTTTTAAATCCTGCAACAGTTTAACAAGGTTTTGACCTTTCCCAATTTTATGAGGGTCGCCGTTTATGGTAATTTCAATCACAATCTTCAGTTCCGGTTTTTAACAGTATGACTATGCAGATTTAACTCAATCCTTTATAGTTCACAATTATTCCACGTCAAATGTATATTGTGGTTTTCAAAATGAACATAAATCATTATATATTACGTCATTAAAATAAAAATACGGGTTGGCATGACTAAAGGCAGTGAAAAAAATATTCTAGTTCTAAATGGGCCTAATCTGAATATGCTGGGCACTAGAGAGCCGGAAATATATGGTTCTGAAACCTTGAGTGATATAGAGAAAAATATGATCACTCTTGCTGAGGAACTAGGCTATGCCATTGATTTTCGCCAAAGTAACAGCGAAAGTGAACTTGTTGGCTGGATACAGGATGCCAGAGGTAGTTCATCAGCAATATTATTAAATGCCGGGGCCTTTACCCATACATCGGTGGCCATATTGGATGCTTTACAAGCTGTGGATATGCCAATCATTGAAGTTCATCTTTCAAATATCTTCAGACGGGAAAAATTTCGTCATCATTCTTATGTTTCACCTGCTGCAAATGGTGTAATCTGCGGATTCGGAAGCAATAGCTATATTCTGGCGCTGGAAGCAGCGCATAAAATTTTGAGTTAAGTTACAAAAAGGACTGTTATATATGTCAAAAATGTTTGTGGATCAGGATGTTATCCGGGACCTGGCAACATTACTGAATGAAACCGATCTCAGCGAGATTGAAGTTCAGGACGGGGAAAGAAAAATCAGAGTTGTGCGCAATCTTTCAGCCGCGGCCGTACCGGTTGCAGTGTCGCAAGCGGCCCCTGCTACAGTAGCTGCACCCGTTGTCGAAACCAGCGTATCCGATAAAGATCACCCCGGTGCAGTGACATCGCCAATGGTTGGTACGCTTTATACTGCGGCTGACCCAGATAGTGGTGATTTTATCAAGGTTGGCGATAAGGTAGCCGCAGGACAAACCCTGTTGATTATTGAAGCTATGAAAGTCATGAATCAGATTCCAGCACCAAAAGGCGGAACTATCACCAAAATTCTGGTTGAAAACTCACAGCCCGTTGAATTCGGCGACCTGCTAGTCATTATTGAGTAATGGATACCATATGTTCGACAAAGTTTTAATTGCCAATCGCGGTGAAATTGCCCTCCGTATTCATCGCGCCTGTCAAGAAATGGGCATTGCCACCGTTGCGGTACATTCAACGGCAGATGAAGATGCCATGCATGTTCGCCTTGCCGATGAGAGTGTCTGTATTGGTCCACCCGCCTCCAAAGACAGTTATTTAAACATTCCCCATATCATATCAGCGGCAGAAATAACCGATGCCGATGCCATTCATCCCGGTTATGGATTTTTATCAGAAAATGATAAATTCGCTGAAATTGTTGCCGAACATAAATTGGAATTTATCGGGCCAACGGCTGACCATATCCGACTGATGGGCGATAAGATATCCGCCAAGGAAGTCGTTAAAAAACTTGGTATTCCGGTTGTTCCCGGATCTGACGGTGAAGTGAAGGATGTTGCCGAAGCCGAGAAGATTGCCAAAAATATTGGCTATCCGGTCATCGTAAAGGCCGCTTCTGGTGGTGGTGGCCGTGGTATGAAAGTGGTTCATAACCAAAGTGAGCTGGGTAATGCCATTATGGCCTGCAGAAAAGAGGCTGGAGCCTCCTTTGGCGATGCGACCGTATATCTGGAAAAATATCTAACTCTACCCCGCCATATCGAATTTCAGGTCATTGCTGACAAACATGGTAATGTCTGCCATCTGGGTGAACGGGATTGCTCCCTGCAACGGCGTCACCAAAAAGTATTGGAAGAAGCTCCTTCCCCAGCCCTCAATTCTGAAGAGCAGGCCAGAATGGGTGAAATTGTCCGCAAAGCTATTCAAGGACTTGGCTATATCGGAGCAGGCACCATTGAATTTCTCTATGAGGACGGTGAATTTTATTTCATTGAGATGAATACACGCCTGCAGGTCGAACATCCAATTACCGAAATGATCACAGGCATTGATCTGGTTCGTGAACAAATTCGTGTCGCAGCCGGACTACCCCTTTCTTTCTCTCAGGAGGATATCAAATTTTCTGGTCATGCTATTGAATGCCGGATTAATGCGGAAGACCCCTTTACCTTTATGCCAAACCCCGGCAAGATAGGAGATTATCATACACCGGGCGGCCTTGGCGTACGGGTCGATTCTGGCATCTATTCCGGTTATTCTATACCACCTTTTTATGACAGCATGATCGCCAAGCTGATTGTACATGGGAAAACCCGCAATGAATGCCTGATGCGCTTGCGACGGGCCTTGGGTGAATATGTGATTGATGGTATCAAAACCACAATCCCCCTACATCAAAGCCTGATAAGAGAGACAGATTTCATTAACGGGGCCTATGACATTCATTGGCTGGAAAACTATCTGAATAATTTGGATTAATGAATAAAGTTACCGCAGAACTGATAATTAATGCCTATTCTCAGGGCATTTTTCCCATGGCGGAAAAGGCTACGTCACTTGATATTTATTGGGTTGATCCCGAATTACGTGGCATTATTCCACTGGATGATTTTCACCTCCCACGGCGACTTGCTCGTAAAATTAAACAGAATATTTTTGAAGTAAGGGTAGACACCTCTTTTATCAAAGTTATAGAAGGCTGTGCCACTACATTAGCTTATGAGAATCGTAAAGAGACTTGGATCAACGACCAGATAGTTTCCCTCTATGCACAGCTTTTTGACGAAGGCTTCGTCCATACCGTTGAATGCTGGCAAGATGACGAGCTTGTTGGCGGATTATATGGGGTGTCATTGGGTGGTGCTTTCTGTGGCGAAAGCATGTTTCATACAGTATCAGATGCCAGCAAAATTGCTTTGGCCTATCTGGTCGCCCGATTAAAAGCGGGCGGCTATTGTTTGCTGGATACGCAATTCATTACTCCCCATTTATCACAGTTCGGTGCCACAGAAATATCGCGCCATGACTATAAAGCAAGGCTGGCAGAAGCTTTAGAAGTAGATGGAGACTTTTATTCTTTGCCCGTTAATGCGGGCCCCGAAAGTATTCTACAGTCCTTGACCCATACATCATAAACCGGATGCTCAAGCGGGGAAAGTGCCGGACTGGAGGCAAACATCCAACCGGTGAAAACTTTTTTTTCCTGATTGTTATGCCCAACATCGGTAATTTCGAGGAAAGCAACGCTTTCAGGCGTCTCTTCCGGGGGGCTTGTCCGACAATACCGCAATGTTATATTCAGCGTCCCAAATCGAACCGATTGGTCCTGTCTGATTTCAATTGTTGATAATTGAGTTGTGATTTTGTCCAATGCCGCCAGTACAACAACTGAGACACCCTCTTGATCGGTATGTGTATCATATTGCTGGGTATAACCATAAGAGCTAAAGAGTAATACCAAGCTTGAAATAGCGAGTGCTCTAACTCGGAAACCCATTATTTATCGTCACTCTTGTCTGAACCAGCAAATTTATCCAACAGGCCAAGGAAGTCGACGGCTCCTTGGGTATTGGTAATTTCATCGCCTTCTTCTAATATTTCATCGGCATCATCACCCGGATCAAGGACAAGATAATTGCCACCCAGCAGCCCCTCAGAAGTGATTTTAGCAAATGTGCTGTCACTTAGTATGATTGCTGGATCTATGCTGATCTTAACAACGGCTTCAAACGTTTCGGTATCAAGATGTTGATTGGTTACTGACCCGACTTTTATACCACTGATTTTTACATCACCACCAACGGCTAGCCCATCCACTTTGTCAAATTTGACAATATAATTTTTACCCCCATTGGCAGAAACATTGGCATGGCTAAAAGCAAAATAAAGGAAACTGCCGGCAATAGCCAAGACAACTGCTCCCATCAATGTTTCAACAATGTTATTTTTCATATCTGTTTTACCTTTAGCTTCGTGGGGTCCAGGCTTCATAGTCCCCGGTAGTTTTTTTACGCTCACCACCTTCATTCAGGCTGCCTTGGGGGTAATAGGCTTTAACGGTTCCGGTCATATTTGGCTCAAGAATCTGTTCCCAATCTTTACGATCAGGTTTACGCTCCAACGGCGTGTAATTCACGGTATGATGCAGCCACATATGCCATTCCGGTGGAATTTTTGAAGCCTCTATATCTGTTTTGAAAATGACCCAACGTTTGGGACCATTTTTAGCCTGATAATAGACATTACCCTGAACATCTTCACCGACTTTTTCCCCTTTAAAAAAGGTATGGACAAGTGTTCCAATAGTGGCACCGTACCACCATCCGCAAATCCGCCTAATAAAAGCAACCATCTTTATTTTCCCGAATAAAATTAGTCAAATACATCTGCTTTCTATACCCCGTGGACAGCACCATAACAACCATAAAACATTTTCTGTCAATTTTAAGGCAATTCATCTTATGAAATAGCCATAAACAGTTAATTTATTAACTATATCCACACCCTTAGGGTTTCTCTACTCCGACTCTGACAGAATACTATATATAGCAATGTCAAGACCCCGTAGCTACAATATATATGAAAAAAAAGCTATTTCTCTCTAAAATATTATTATAGACTTTGCCTCAATCAATTAACCATAAGAAAATAGTTATAGAGGGACTTTAAGTATGAGGATTAAACGACGCTTTACGTCAGCTGACCAGTCACCCTACCATGGAATCGAATTCAGAAATGCGGATAGTGAAATTCGAAATCCGGACGGAACCACAGTTTTCGAATTAAAAGGCTTCGAAGTTCCGGCAACATGGTCACAGGTTGCGGCAGATATCCTCGCCCAGAAATATTTCAGGAAAGATGGTGTTCCACAGTGCCTGAAAACTGTTGAAGAAAATAATATCCCAAGCTGGCTATGGCGTCAAAAATCAGACGATGCTGCTTTAAAAAAAATAGCAAAAAAAGATCGCTATGGTTCCGAGACCAGTGCAAAACAAATATTTGACAGACTTGCAGGGACATGGACCTATTGGGGCTGGAAAGGAAATTATTTTTCAACGGAAGCAGATGCGCGCACTTTCTTTGATGAATTACGCTACATGCTTGCCAGTCAAATGTGTGCCCCGAACTCTCCCCAATGGTTTAATACCGGGCTGAATTGGGCCTATGGCATTGATGGCCCCGCGCAGGGCCACCATTATGTCGATCATGAAACTGGCAAGCTGACCAAATCAAAAACCGCTTATGAACACCCCCAACCCCATGCCTGTTTCATTCAAGGCGTCACGGACGATCTGGTGAATGACGGTGGCATTATGGACCTTTGGACCAGAGAGGCCCGTCTTTTCAAGTACGGCTCCGGTACGGGCAGTAATTTTTCCAATATCCGGGGTAGCGGAGAGCCGCTTTCCGGTGGTGGCAGTTCTTCAGGTTTAATGAGCTTCCTGAAAATTGGCGACCGGGCAGCGGGTGCCATAAAGTCTGGCGGTACGACAAGGCGCGCGGCAAAAATGGTGATTGTGGATGCGGATCATCCTGATGTACTGGATTTCATTAAATGGAAAGTGGTTGAAGAACAAAAGGTTGCCTCCCTTGTGGTCGGTTCACAAGTCACTAAAAAACATATGAAAGATGTCATGAAGGCTTGTTTTGAGCAAGAAATTGCTGAAGAAGACCGTCTTGATCCCAAAACCAACGAGCATCTTAAAATCGCCCTTCTTGCCGCAAGAAATTCTCTGGTGCCGGAAGCCATTAGCCAACGCGTTATCCAGTTTGCCAAACAAGGCTACAGTCAAATTGAGTTTGACACCTATGATATTGACTGGGATTCAGAAGCCTATGTCACCGTATCCGGTCAAAATTCCAATAATACTGTACGGGTGTCCGATGATTTTATGGAAGCTGTGCTGGATGATAGTGATTGGTCACTTAAAAGCCGTAAGGATGGCAGTCCCATAAAGACACTTCCTGCTAGTGAATTATGGGATCAGATAGGGCTTGCCGCATGGCAATGTGCAGATCCGGGTCTGCAGTTCCATACTACGATCAACGATTGGCACACCTGCCCTGAATCCGGTGAAATTCGGGCGTCCAACCCTTGTTCCGAATATATGTTTCTGGACGATACGGCCTGTAATCTGGCCTCGCTCAACCTGATGAAATTCAGGGACACGAACGGCGAATTCGAAATTGATAATTTTGAACATGCGGTTAGAATTTGGACTGTTGTTCTTGAAGTTTCTGTGATGATGGCACAATTTCCTTCAAAACAAATCGCGCAGTTGAGCTATGATTTCCGTACCTTAGGTCTAGGTTTTGCCAATATAGGCAGCTTTGTCATGGCTTCCAGTCTGTCCTATGACAGTGATGAAGGCCGTGCCTTATGCGGAGCAATATCAGCCTTGATGACCGGTATTTCCTATGCCACATCAGCCGAAATAGCCTCTGAACTGGGACCCTTTGCGGGATACGCCAAAAATAAAGACCATATGCTGCGGGTTATCCGTAACCATCGTAATGCGGCCTTGGGCGAGGTTAATGGTTATGAAAAGCTATCCACCCTGCCCGTACCATTAGATACTGTAAACTGCCCCTTCCCGAAACTGACTGTCGCGGCAGGAATGGCGTGGGATAAAGCGTTGGAACTTGGTCTTCAGCACGGATACCGTAATGCCCAGACAACAGTGATTGCACCGACAGGCACAATCGGACTGGTCATGGATTGTGATACAACGGGGATTGAACCTGATTTTGCCTTGGTTAAGTTCAAGAAGCTTGCCGGCGGTGGCTATTTTAAAATTATCAATCGCATGGTACCTGAAGCCCTGAAAAATGTTGGTTATACGCCAAAACAGATTGATGAGATTGCTAAATATGCAGTCGGCCACAGCACATTAAAAGATGCCCCCGTTATCAATCATGATGACCTCAAGAGCAAAGGGTTTGGCAAAGCACAGCTGGACGCCTTGGAGCAATCCCTTGAAACGGCCTATGATATCTCTTTTACATTCAATCAATGGACTTTGGGCACTGAATTCTGTCTTGACGTACTGGGCTTTAAAGAAGAACAGTTGAATGACATGAATTTCAATATGCTGGCTGCACTGGGCTACAGCAAGGCCGATATTGAAGCGGCAAATCTTCATTGCTCTGGCTCAATGACACTGGAGGGAGCCCCTCACCTCAAAGACGAACATCTCCCAATTTTTGATTGTGCAAACCCCTGCGGTAAAAAAGGCAAACGTTTCTTGTCTGTGGACAGTCACATCCAGATGATGGCCGCCGCCCAGCCCTTCATTTCCGGTGCTATTTCTAAAACAGTCAATATGCCCGCCTCGGCTACCACAGAGGACTGCAAAGAAGCCTATATGAAATCATGGCGGCTTGGCCTTAAGGCAAATGCATTATATCGGGATGGCTCAAAACTCAGCCAACCCCTCAGTGCTGCTTTGCTAGATCTGGAAGATCTGGAAGAAGAAATTTCCCTGCCAGAAAAAACCAAAGTTGTTGCCGAAAGAATTGTTGAAAAAATTGTCATGCAATCCGAACGTAGTAGATTACCGGGACGACGGAAAGGTTATACGCAAAAAGCGACTGTTGGCGGCCACAAAATATACCTGCGTACAGGTGAGTATGATGATGGCAAATTAGGTGAAATTTTCCTCGACATGCATAAGGAAGGTGCCGCTTTTCGCAGTCTGATGAATAATTTTGCAATTGCCCTGTCTATTGGGCTTCAGTACGGTGTACCTCTGGAAGAATTTGTTGATGCCTTTACCTTTACACGCTTTGAACCATCGGGACAGGTCGTCGGCAATGATGCTATTAAGATGGCCACCTCTGTCCTTGATTATATATTCCGTGAATTGGCCGTATCTTACCTCGGCAGGAAGGATCTGGCTCATGTCAACACCGATGACCTTGCCCCAGATACAATTGGCCGGGGTGAAGCAGATTTTGCCCCTGACGAATCAACCAGTGAAGCTCTGGACCGTGTTATCTCCTACGCCAGTACCGGTTATGTGAGAAAGAATAATCTTTATGTTCTGAATACTTCCGGGGAGTCTAAAAATACTGTGCAAGCCCGCGATGTAAATCAGGAAGCTGCTTATGAGACAAAAACGGCAATGGCAGGCGGTGCGACTTCAACGTCAAACAACAAGCGGGATGTTCGGGCTTCCCGTGCTATGGAAGCACGGATTAAGGGATATGAAGGAGATGCCTGTACCGAATGTGGTAATTTTACAATGGTCCGAAATGGCACCTGTCTAAAATGTGACACTTGCGGTACGACAAGTGGCTGCTCATAAGCAAGTCAAAATTTTTACTTTATATTTACAGTATTAGATCAAAATCAAACAATAGGACTTAAGAATCGACGCTGGGGGTAATACCCCAGCCATGAATATATGGGCTTATTATTATGTTGCGTATCAATAGTGTTCCTTTTTTATTTCGAAATTCGACCCCGAAATATCTGCCTGAATCTTACAGTATTACCCATCATTACGGCATTATTATACTTACCATTTCAGATGAACAAACAGTCAAAGTTTCAGAAGTTGGTGAAGAATTTCTGCACCTGACGGGGCTGAAAAAGAAAGAATTATACGGCATTAACCTGCATGAAAATAAGATATGGAATGACGATGGACAGCTATGGAATGCAATTAGTCAATGCCTTTCAAATAAAGAAACACAGGTAATTAACTGGTGTTTCACTGGCCAAAGATCTTCCCATTCAATTAATGCCAGTATTGTCCCCACATTCGACCAGAAAGAAAAACCTTCTTCAATCACCGTTATTCTCTCAAATAATAGTGCAGATACCGCCTTTGCCGATCAAATTAGTAGATTTAATTATTTTGACAGACTAACAGGGCTACCCAATCAAAATTTCTTTAATGAAAAGCTAGACTCAGACTTTTCAAAAAATTTTTCCTGTGGGGAAGTAGCTATCTTATTGATCAATATTCAAAAGTTTCAACGCATAAACGAAAGTTTTGGCTATGAACTTGGTGATAATATTATCCAAATGGTCGCGTATAAGTTAGAAGCTCTGCTGCCAAAAAATGCTATATTAGCCCGTTTTGATGGTGATAAATTCGCCATTTTGCTTTTTGATGACGACGTAGGGATAATGCAAAATGAAGCAGTAGCCCTGGCTAATTTATTACATCACGACATGACAAAACCTATTCTCACCGAAAAACAGGAAATTTACCTGTCACTCACCATTGGTATTGCAATTGGTTGTACCCCCATAACCGATAGTAGTAAACTTATTCAGCATGCCCATATCGCCATGCAACGATTAAATATCACAAGCCGGGACAGGACGCTCGTCTATCAACCGGAATTGCAAACCCGGGCCAATTCAAGATTAAAACTGGAAAATAATCTGCGTGATGCCTTGCGTAATAAGGACTTGTGCCTAAATTATCAACCAATCATAAGTCTGCAAAATGGTGAATTGTTAGGCTTTGAAGCTCTCTGTCGATGGAACCACCCCACATTAGGTTCTATTTCACCTCTTGAATTCATACCTCTTTCCGAAGAAAGCGGTTTAATAGTTCCCTTGGGCAACTGGGTTCTAAGGGAAGCTTGCAAGAGTCTCCACACGTGGATGACAAAATATCCTAATAGTTCAAACTTGGTGATGAATGTAAATGTTTCGGGTCAGCAGCTGTTAGAAGATAGTTTTGTTTCGACAACCCAAGAGGCATTACTAAATGCAGGGTTAGACGGTAACCAGTTGGCTCTCGAAATTACAGAAACCACACTCATTGAAAACGCCGAAGTTGTGCGTGATATATTGCTGGACCTTAAATCCCTTGATATTGGTTTAGCCATTGATGACTTTGGAACCGGATATTCTTCCTTAAGTTATTTAAATCAATTTCCCGTCGATATTCTCAAAATTGATAAAAGTTTTGTCAATAAAATGAGCGCGACGGAAGACAGCTATAAAATCATTCATATCATATCAACACTGGCCCAAACACTTGGCATGAATGTGGTGGCAGAAGGAATAGAAATCAAAGATCAGGTTGTGGCCCTAAAAAAATTAGGTTGCCAAACAGGACAGGGGTTTTTGTTCTCTAAACCTCTTTCCTTTGAGGATGCTGAAAAATATATCCAGCAAGAACCAACATCCCTTGTCTAGGTATAGTATAGTATGATATAGTCCTATTTTATTTTTGAGATATTTTTGGACAAAAAATGGACTATAATAAATACTATACAAGGCTGAGACAAAAGCTTGACCACCTCATCCGTACCAGTTCTCGCGATGATTATGCGTCAGTATCGGCATTAATCGGCAGAAATCATGCCTATATGCAGCAATTCATCAAGCGCGGCGTACCGAAATGCCTACGGGACGATGATATGGAAAAAATCACCGCCCATTTCAATATTTCCATTGATTATTTTGGCTCTCCAGATGATTTTCCCAATCCCGGACTGGATCATTCCGAAATTATGGAAACAGAATTTGAGGCGGAATATATCCGGGTCAATGTTTATGATATTGAGGCCGCTGCTGGCGCTGGTTCAGTTGTGGAAAATAATGATATTGCCAATAAACTGGCTTTTAAGAAAAGCTGGATCAGAAGCAGCTCCAACGCTACGGCAGATGATTTGGCCGTCATTACTGTATCTGGTGATTCAATGAACCCCACATTATATGACGGTGACCATATTCTGGTAGATATGACCCTGACGTCCCTTAAAAATGATGGCATATATGTTTTGAGGAATGACGATATGATTCTAGTTAAGCGAATTTCCCTAAATCCGGTCACAAAATTATGCACCATCAAAAGCGACAATAAATTTTATGAAAGCTGGGACGGTTGCCAGCCCAGTGATCTGGATATTCTGGGGCGGGTTATCTGGATGGGTAGAAATATATAACCAATTGAAATTACAGGACTTATAATGAGTAACGTTAAAAAATACAATGACCGTCAACCCGCGGTGAGAACTGTTCCCATGCATGCAGACCTTAATGCCAACGGGCATATTTTCGGTGGCTGGATATTATCCCAAATGGATCTTGCTGGCGGCGGCGAGGCCATTCGTTATTGTGATGGTCCGGTGGCAACAGTTGCCATTGAAGGCCTGAATTTCCATCAGCCTGTCCTGCCCGGTGACTGGCTCAGCGTCTATGCCGATATAGTGAAGGTCGGTACCACATCCATCACCCTGCATATTGAGGTCACCGTCCTGCGTCGTGGTCACGACAATGAAATCAAGGTAACAGAGGGTGATTTTGTTTTTGTCGCACTGGATGAAAATCATCGGCCGAAAAAGATAAAATGTGATTGATCTTATTGTGGTGAGCCCGACAGGGTTCGAACCTGTGACAAGCTGATTAAGAGTCAGCTGCTCTACCAACTGAGCTACGGGCCCTCGCAATATGAGGAAAATAAAACATAATGGCCTCAGTGGCTGTGGTCAATATGAATATGCAGATACAGAAAAACCGCTTGACCAGTTGGCGAAGCGGTTTTTTTAAATCCTTTTGGTGAGCCCGACAGGGTTCGAACCTGTGACCTACTGATTAAAAGTCAGTTGCTCTACCAGCTGAGCTACGGGCCCTCCGAAAAGATGAGCGGAACATAGTGTTCTATTGGCTGTTGGTCAACAGGAATTATGCACTATTCCCAAAAAAAACTATCACAAGGGTTCAATGTCACCGAGCGCCCTTTTCTGATGGAAGTATTTCACGAATTGAGCCAGATTTTGGGTTGCTACAGCATCTCTTAAACCCGCCATAAGGTCTTGATAATATGTTAGATTATGTTCAGTTAACAGCATCAGACCAAGAAGTTCATTACCACGAAACAAATGGGACAAATAAGCCCGACTATAATTACTACATGCTGAACAGGAGCAATCTTCATCAAGAGGTCGCGGGTCGTCCGTATGGCGGGCATTTTTCATATTTACCGTGCCACGCGGCGTAAAGGCCTGTCCCGTCCGGCCTGAACGCGACGGCAGGACGCAGTCGAACATATCAATGCCACGCTCAACAGCACCGACAATATCATCTGGTTTGCCTACCCCCATCAGGTAGCGTGGCTTTTGCTGAAGCATATGAGGCATGGTATAATCCAGTACTTCAAACATCATGTCCTGACCTTCACCAACCGCTAACCCGCCCACAGCATAGCCCTGACAATCAATATCCTTGAGAGCATCCACTGAGTGTCGGCGTAATTTTTCAAATACACCGCCCTGTACAATACCAAATAGTGCATTTTTCTCCGCATGGTCAGAACCATCGTGAAAAGCATCATAAGAACGCTTAGCCCAACGCATGGACATAAGCATGGATTTTTCTGTCTCTGCTTCTGTTGCCGGGAAAGGCGTACATTCATCAAAGGCCATGACAATGTTGGAGCCAAGCAAGCGCTGAATTTCCATACTTCTTTCCGGGGTCAGCATATGCTTTGAGCCGTCAATGTGAGACTGAAAGGCAACGCCCTCTTCAGTGATCTTCCGCAGTTTAGCCAGTGACATCACCTGAAAACCGCCGGAATCCGTCAATATGGGCCGTTCCCAATTCATAAATTTATGCAACCCACCCAGACGGTTAATCCGTTCAGCCGTTGGCCGCAACATCAAATGGTAGGTATTACCCAACAGTATATCCGCACCTGTATGCCGTACAGTTTCCGGCTTCATGGCCTTCACAGTTGCGGCTGTACCTACCGGCATAAAGGCCGGCGTTCTGATCTCTCCACGACAGGTTTTTATTATGCCAGTTCTGGCATTGCCATCTGTCCCCGTGATGTCATAAGAAAAATGTTTCGTCATAATAAATCTTCTCGAAATAACAGGCTGCTATCGCCGTAAGAGTAAAAACGGTAATCCTGTTCAATAGCATGGGCGTAGGCAGCTTTCATATGTCCCTGACCCGCAAAGGCACTCACCAACATAAATAGCGTTGACTTGGGCAGATGAAAATTGGTCATCAGCATATCTACCGCACGGAATTTATAACCCGGGGTGATAAAAATATCAGTAGAATCGGTAAATGGCTGCACCCTACCCACTTCATCCACTGCTGATTCCAACAACCTTAGCGATGTCGTCCCAACCGCAATAACCCTATGCCCCTGCTCATGGGCAAGATTTATAACCTTTGCCGCTTCCGTGCTGATCTCACCCCATTCAGAATGCATTTTGTGGTCACGGGTATCATTCACCTTTACAGGAAGAAAAGTCCCTGCCCCCACATGAAGGGTTATGTGAACGGATTTTATCCCTTTGTCCGATAAATTATCCAGTAAACTATCCGTGAAATGTAGCCCCGCCGTAGGGGCCGCGACAGCACCTTCTCTTTTGCTGTATATGGTCTGATAATCGGTCAAATCCTGTACATCCACCGGACGCTGTGATGCAATATAGGGCGGTAATGGCATAACACCAGCCTCATCTAGGGCCGCCCGTAAATCATCGCCCACACAACCAAACTGTAATGAAACCTCACCCGCCTCACCTTTGCGGGTCACTGTCGCAGAAAGGCCGCCGGCAAATTCAATGACATCATCCACTTTTAATTTCTTGGCCGGACGGGCGAAGGCTTTCCATAGACCATCGCCATCATTCATATGGAGGGTAACTTCTATCTTGGCCAGACGACGCTTGCCGGTCATCCGTGCCGGAATAACCCGTGTATCATTAAAAACAAGCACATCGCCAGATTCAAGGTAATCACTCAGGTCAGTAACGTTCCGGTCCCGTCTGCTATCGCCCTTTACCACAAGAAACCGCGCCCCGTCTCTTTTCGGAGCGGGGCGTAAGGCAATGAGCTCTCTGGGAAGCTCAAAATCAAAAAGATCAACTTTCATTATTCGTCAGCAGCAACCTGCATCTTGATAATTTCATCTGGATCAGTGCCACCTTCGCCGGGATTTAAGGCGTCCACATGTTCCATGCCTTCCGTGACCTGCCCCCACACAGAATATTGTCCGTTCAGATGGGGTGCTGCATCAAAACAGATGAAGAACTGACTGTCTGCACTATCAGGCATCGCAGAACGGGCCATGGAAGCCGTACCACGCACATGAGGCTTATCAGAAAATTCTGCGGATATATTCTGGCCACTGCCACCGGTGCCATTACCCTTAGGATCGCCACCCTGAGCCATAAAGCCCGGAATTACCCGATGGAATTTCAATCCATCATAAAAACCTTCCCGGGCAAGTTCTTTTATGCGTGCCACATGTTGTGGTGCCACATCCGGGTAAAGTTCAATTGTCACCCGACCATCTTTCAGGTCAAGATATAGTGTATTTTCTAAATCCATTTTGATTATTCCTTTAATTCTACGTCAGCAGCAACCTGCATATTAATGATTTTATCGGGATCCTGCAATTCAGGGAAAACACCTTCCTTGATATGATCAACAAATTTCATACCACCGGACACGCGCCCCCAAATTGTATAATTACCGTCAAGATGCTCGCTCACATCAAGGACAATGAAAAACTGGCTATCAGCACTGTTAGGATCATTGGACCGGGCCATTGAAAGGGTCCCCTTCAGATGAGTAAGATCAGAAAATTCAGCCTGTATACTCTGGCCACTGCCACCGGAACCATTGCCAGACGGATCACCACCCTGAGCCATAAAGCCCGGAATTACCCGGTGAAAAGTCAAACCATCATAAAAACCCTGTCGTACCAGTTCCTTGATACGGGCCACATGTTTGGGGGCAACATCAGGATACATATCAATCGTTACCCGACCATCTTTCAAGTCCAGATAAAGGGTATTTTCCAAATCTGCGGCCAATGTTATATTGGAAGACAGTATATTCATTAAAAATAAGGCAAACACTGCCTTTAAGAAAATTCTCATTATTGGTTCCATATTTATATATTTAACTTATTTTTTACATCTTCTTTGACGGAATCTGGTACAAATGCAGAAATATCGCCGCCAAAACGTGCTATTTCCTTAACCAGACGTGAGGCAATAGCTTGCAATGACGGGTCCGCCATAAGGAATATGGTTTCAATGTCAGAATTCAACTTATAATTCATTGCCGTCATTTGAAACTCATATTCAAAGTCAGAAACCGCACGCAGCCCCCGGATTATGGCCGTGGCCCCAATTTCCCCGGCAAATGTCACCAGAAGAGTACTAAAAGGTCTGACCTCTACACTGACACCAGTATCACGCTCAATAAAGGCGGTTTCACGGCGCACAATTTCCACCCGCTCATCAAGGTCGAATAGTGCTGTCTTTGACGGATTTGTCGATATACCCAAAATAAGGTGATCAACAAGCTTTGCACTGCGAGCAATAATATCAATATGTCCATGTGTTATGGGATCAAAAGTACCGGGATATAAACCTATGCGTCTTTTATTTGCCATAAAACATCACTCCTCTGACGGGTTGGTTTCGGTTGTTTCTTTATCTTCAGCATCATCGGATTCTGGCTCCTGAACACGTTCAACTGAAACGATTTGTTCTTCATCACCAACTTTGAATAAGGTTACGCCCTGTGTATTTCTACCAGCAACACGAACATCACCAACCGGAACCCGGATTAGTCGTCCCTGATCTGTTACCATCATCAACTGATCCATGTCATTTATGGGGAATGCGGCAATAACCGAACCATTACGCTCTGAGGTTTCAATATTAATCATTCCCTTGCCACCCCGTCCGATTACGCGGTAATCATAGGCAGATGTCCTTTTGCCGTACCCATTTACCGTGATGCTCAAGATGAATTGCTCGTTCTCCTGCATATAAGCTATTCGCTCTTCTGTCATATTTTCCGGCATATCAGGATTATCCCCCCGACGGTTTGCCGCCACATATTTCAGATAAGCACTACGCTCTTCTGTACTGGCCTCCACATTATGCAATATGGACATGGAGACCACCTCATCACCATCCGCAAGGCGTATGCCCCGCACACCGTCAGAATTCCGTCCCTTGAACAAACGCACCGCAGTCGCAGCAAAGCGGATACATTTACCGCCTTTTGCGGCCATTAGCACATCGTCTTCTTCTGCACAGGCCGCAACCCCGATCAAACTATCGCCTTCCGACAAGCGAATAGCTATCTTGCCGTTAGCCCTCACATTAGAGAAATCGGACAGTAGATTTCGTCGCACATTACCTTTTTTAGTGGCAAAGATAGCATGTAATTCTGCCCAGCTATCCTCATCTTCCGGTAGAGGAAGAATTGTGGATATATTTTCACCCTGCTGTAGCGGCAGGATATTGATCAGGGCTTTGCCTTTTGAGGTGGGCGAACCAAGGGGTAGCTTCCACACTTTTAATTTATAGACCTGTCCGAAGTTACTGAAAAACAGTATTGGCACGTGGGTATTGGACACGAAGACATTACGGAGAAAATCTTCATCCTTGGTGCTCATACCGGACCTGCCCTTACCGCCGCGACGCTGGGCACGGTATGTCGTCAATGGCACCCGCTTGATATAGCCAGTATTGGTAACAGTCACCACCATATCTTCCCGTTGAATCAGGTCTTCATCCTCAAAACCAAAAGCATCAAGGGCAAATTCTGATCGGCGTGGAGTGGCAAAGGCTTCTCGATATTCAACAAATTCTTCCCGCATAATACCATACAGGCGTTCACGACTTCGTAGAATATCGATATAATCCTCGATTTCCACAGACAGGCCTTTCAATTCTTTGCCAATATCATCCCGACCGAGTGCCGTGAGGCGGTGCAGTTTCAATTCCAGAATGGCCCGTACCTGTTTTTCGGAAAGCATGTATTTTCCGTCAACAACTTCCCGGCCCGGTTCATTAATCAACTCAATATAACCCTGAACGTCAACCGCATCCCAACCTTCTGCCATCAGCTTTTCACGGGCTTCTGCAGGATTAGGCGCGCTGCGTATCATGGCAACAATCTTGTCCAGATTATTAACCGCAATCACCAGTCCTACCAAAATATGTGCTCTGTCACGGGCTTTGGTAAGTTTGAATTTAGTACGGCGGGTAATGACCTCTTCGCGAAACTTGATAAAATATTCAAGAATATTATGTAGATTCATGACCTCAGGCCGGCCCCCATTCAGGGCAAGAACATTGGCACCAAAACTGGTCTGCAAAGGTGAATAACGGAATAGCTGGTTAAGAATAACATCGGCAACCGCATCACGCTTTAACTCCACCACAACCCGCACGCCAGTCCGGTCAGATTCATCACGGATGTCAGAAATTCCTTCAATCTTTTTGTTGCGCACAAGATCAGCAATCTGTTCAATCATGCGGGCTTTATTCACCTGAAAGGGAACCTCGGTAATAACGATTGCTTCACGATTCTGACGAATTTCTTCAAAATGGGTCTTGCCGCGCATAATGACCGATCCGCGCCCAGTCATCAGCGCTGACCGCGCACCCGCAGTTCCCATAATCAGTCCACCAGTTGGAAAGTCCGGACCCGGTACAATTTCCACCAGTTCTTCAAGTGTGATTTCCGGGTTATCCACAAAGGCACAACAGGCATCCAGTACCTCGCCCAGATTATGAGGGGGAATGTTGGTTGCCATGCCGACCGCGATACCACCCGCACCATTAATCAACAGGTTAGGATAGCGGGCGGGTAGAACCATAGGCTCTGATTCTGATTCATCATAGTTAGCCTGAAAATTTACAGTATTCTTGTCAATATCTTCCAGGAGGCCACCCGCTGCCTTATCCATGCGGGCTTCCGTATAACGCATGGCGGCCGCTTTATCACCATCCATGGATCCAAAGTTCCCCTGACCATCAATTAACGGCAAGCGCAAGGAAAAAGACTGTGACATACGAACCATAGCTTCATAAATGGCACTATCACCATGCGGATGATATTTACCCATAACATCACCAACAATACGTGCAGACTTGCGGTATGGTTTGGTCCAGTCATAGTTATTCTCATACATGGAATACAGGATACGGCGGTGAACCGGTTTCAAACCATCGCGAACATCAGGAAGTGCACGGGATACGATTACACTCATGGCATAATCAAGATAAGAGGTCTTCATTTCCTCTTCGATAGTGATAGTTGAAATGCCTGTATCGGGAAGATCAGGAATACTGTTTTCGGTCAATGAATTGGCCCTTTATAATATACATAAATCAATAATTTTACCCGGGATTTTCCAGCCCAATTAAGTGAGTAAAATTTACTGGTTTTTTATACTAAATCCTGTCGCCTATAGCAAGGGTAACAGTGCAATGATTATGGTCAATTGAGACTCTTCATTTCACCTGAATTTGGCAATGGAAATATTGGCTGAAAAGGCTTGTTATTAGTCTGTGACCAATCAAAACAAATGATACTATTATTCAATATCAATGATGTCTTTTTGTAATGGAATTATGCACCCGGAACAATCGGGAACGATATCCTTTTCTCTGTGGTGATAAATTATAATTTTTTTACTATCCGGCAACGCATTTGCACTTTTTGCCATACGATAAAACCAAGGCGTAATGAACAAGGCATCCAGCTCTGGTAAATCTTTTAGAGCCTGAACTTCGTCCGTATCGCCCGAAAAAAATAAATCTCGCCCATGCCAGTTTACCAGATAAGAATAATGCTCTGTATTAGCGTGTATGGTTTTTCTGGGCATGATCTTTATAGGACCAACTGTTATTTCATTGGAAAATTTGACAAGTTTGTCCTGCGCTACCAACAATGTTACCTCTTTTGGCCCGATAATTTTCCAGTTTTGTTCAGAAAACAAAGAAGGATCAAAATGATCTTCATGCCTGTGCGTAATGAGTGAAAAAACATTTCCGGTAATATCAGGAAAATATATTTCATACTTCATGTAACCATAGGCCCCTGACCTATAGGGAAAATCAGTAAGAAGAATATAGTCTCCATCGGTAATCTGAAAGGCTTCATTTCCGATAAAACTTGCCTCAAGCGACTTGGCATTGGTACTCAGGGAACCAACAAAGCAAAGCCCAATAAAGAAATATAATATTGATATTATTTTTTTCATTTACCTCATACTCAGTAAATTAGCGTTTAATCTCAACTGCAAAGTCTACATCAATAGCAACAATTTACAAAATTCTCGGGTTTTCTCCGATTGTCATTGGGTTATTTCGTCGAAAACTAAGTCTAAATAAACGTAAAATTACATGAGGCAGCCTTAAATCGCTGGCTTTGTATTTTCCCTACTTCATTTGTACAGCCGTTCCAAAAGCGAGAATTTCAGAAGCATTGGCAGCAATAGTTGAAGTGGTAAAACGCACATTAATTACAGCATTGGCTCCCATTGATTTTGCATTTTCTTCCATGCGAAGAAGGGCCTGTTCACGGGCGTCTTCAAGCAATTCTGTATAACCCCGCAATTCCCCACCAACGATTGTCTTCAGACTGGCCATGATATCACGTCCAATATGCTTGGACTGTACCGTGCTACCCCTAACGAGACCCAAGGTTTCAATGATTTCTTTATGAGCAATATTTTCAGTTGTTGTGATGAGCATATTTTTTCCTTTCTGTAAGATATTCACATTGTTTTATATTTTATAATTCAATCCTTCACGAGTCATCTGGATTGCTGCACGATCAGTCCACCCACTATTTTGAGCTTTTCCGGTTTCATATCACCACAAAAAAATATAGGTTGGGAATAGACAAACATCAGGGTAAAGACAAATGTCCGATAAGAAAAACACTATCTCAGAACTGATCACAATCATGGAGAGTCTTCGTAACCCGAACGGCGGTTGTCCATGGGATATTAAACAGGATTTTTCAACTATTGCCCCCTACACTATCGAAGAAGCCTATGAAGTTGCCGAAGCCATAGAGGCGGGTGACATGCTCCATCTGAAAGATGAATTAGGCGATCTATTGTTTCAGGTTATCTTCCATTCCCAAATGGCACAGGAAAAAGATCATTTTAACTTTAATGATGTCGTGGATTGCATATGTGACAAAATGATACGGCGTCACCCCCATGTATTTGGTGGAGCCGACTACCGTAATGCTGAAGAACAAACAAAAGCATGGGAAGCCCAGAAAGCACAGGAACGCAAACAAAAAGATGGCACATCCAGTGTTCTTGACGGCGTGACAACCGGGTTGCCTGCCCTAACCCGTGCCATCAAGCTGCAAAACAGAGCCGCGAGGGTCGGCTTCGACTGGCCGGACAGCTCACTAGTGTTGGACAAGTTAAACGAAGAAATGGCCGAATTATCCCATGAATTAATACAGGCTAAAAAGGGTGCCAACAATCAAGATAAAATCACCGAAGAATTTGGCGACATGATGTTCGTCTATGCCAATCTGGCAAGACATCTGAACATAGAACCGGAAAGAGCATTGAGATCCGCCAATTATAAATTTGAACAACGGTTTAAAAAGGTGGAACAACTGGCCGCAAAACAAGACAGATCTTTAGAAAATATGACTTTAGAGGAAATGGATCAGCTTTGGGATCAGGTCAAAGCACAAGAGAAATAACTTATTACTTGGCTTTATCCTGTGCTAATGGTCTGAAATCAAGTCAAAAATTCCCGCTATATTTATAGTTATAGAAATTTATTGACTTAGTTAAATATTTCTATAACTATATGGTTATGGAACAAATTGGTTATATATCGACTCCGGTAAATCTTGATGCCATTTTTGCGGCACTGGCCGACCCAACTCGCCGTGAAATACTATCGCGGCTTGCGGGTGGAGAAGCTTCTGTCAAGGAAATCGCGGCACCGTTTGGAATAAGTCAACCCGCTGTATCAAAACATTTAAAGGTACTTGAACGAGCCGGATTGATTGAGCGCGATATAGACGAACAGCGCCGTCCAGCAAGATTAAAAGCAAAAAATATGGTGGCGGCTGTTGACTGGCTGGATAAATTTAAAGCTTTTTGGGGGACAAACTTTGACCAGCTCGAAAATGTCCTCTTCGAGATGAAACAACCCGATGTGAAGGATACAGGGCATGAGTGAATTACCGGAATATAAATTAGAACGCATTTTCAACGCAACACGCGATATGGTTTGGCGTGCATGGACCGATCCTGAACTTTTGCACCGCTGGTATGGGCCTAATATTGAAACAATCATCCATAAGTTCGATTTAGAACCCGGCGGAATGTGGCTCAACGAAATGAAATGGGGCGGCAACTCCAATTTCAGCAAAATGGTTTTTCAGGAAATAACAAAACCGTCCAGACTGGTTTGGCACCATTATTCCTCTACAGATTCCGAATGGAACATAGTCCCCAATTCCATGATGGCGGATTGGCCACCACTTCTTTTGACAACTGTTATATTTGAAGATATGGGCACCAAGACAAAAGTGTGCCTGTCTCAAGTACCTATTGATGCCACGGACAAGGAAATCAACTGTTTTGAAACGAATATGGCCGGAATGGACAAAGGTTGGGGAGGCGGATACGCCATTATGGATGAAATGTTCTTAGAGCTTAAGGCAGAAGGAAACGAATAATGAATGATGATAAACTAATCAGAGTCCACTGGAGTTTCTGGACAATTGGTGCCTTTGCAATAATTTGGAATTTTGGGGGAATTTTAAATTTCTTCATGCAGATGGATTTAGAGACGGTTGCTACTTTTCCGGAAACGCACCGCGCTATAATACAAGATAGGCCCTTATGGGCTACCGGGGGCTTTGCAGTGACTGTTTTTTGCGGTATGTTTGGTGGCATTCTACTCATGCTCAAAAAATCGGCTGCCGCCCATTTATTTACCACATCACTCATCGGCGCAGTTGTGACAATGATCCATACTGTTCGCATTGCCAGTTTTACGATCGAATTCACCCCTTCCGAAATACTTGTGATGATAGTGATGCCGCTGGTGGTCGTCATTTTTTTGATCTGGTATACAAAGCAAGTCAGACATAAGAACTGGATTGGCTAGAAACACTGGCTACGTAAGAGTTGGTGCGGCCGAGAAGACTCGAACTTCCACGGGATATTATCCCACAGCGACCTCAACGCTGCGCGTCTACCAATTCCGCCACGGCCGCACACTTATAAATTGGCATCAAAAAGCTTTCTCAGCCTTTGACTGACGGTGAAGTAACAAACCATGACAGATATAGCAAGGGCAAATCTCCCCAAAGATCAAATATTTTCACCAATATGAATACCGCATTCAGTTTTGCCCTGGCCGGCCCAGCGGCCCATGCGCCTGTCCTGCCCCTCTTCCACCCGATTAGTACAGGGCATACACCCAATAGAAGGATAACCCTGTGCAATAAGCGGGTGCTTGGGAAGACCTTTATGTTCAATGATCTGGTCAAGTTCTTCCTGATTCCAATGGGCAAGTGGGTTGATTTTGACCTTGGCGCCGTCCTGCTCAATCAGCGGAATATTGCCTCGGTCTGAGGTCTGAAATCTTTTACGGCCCGTAATCCATGCACCGTATTCATTCATGGCAAGAGCCAATGGGCGCACCTTGCGAAGATCACAACAGGCATCGGTATCTCTTGTCCAGAGAAGACCATTTTTATCCTCATTGGCAATATTTTCCGGGTCAGGCTTTGTTGTGATGATATTTGTAAGGCCCAGTTGTTCCGCAACCTTATCGCGGTAACGCACTGTTTCCCCAAATAATTTTTGAGTATTGAGGAAAATAACCGGTGTTGCAGGAGCAACCTGTGCCACCATATCCAGAAGTACAATAGATTCAGCACCAAAAGAAGACACAAGGGCAATATTATCCCTATATTCAGTATTTATCATGGCATCCAACAGGTCGAGACTATTCAGGTCACCATAATCTTCCATCAGGGACGCAAAATCTCTCGTCACCAGATTGTCTTCGATTTTCCGTTGCGTCACTGCCATATCCATAACTTTCATCACTGTTCAACAGTAATTTAAGTATGATCAGATAATAAATCAAGATTTGAGTGTATATTTTTTTATATTACACAAATTTATATGTATATTAATATATTAATTTCGCTGATAGTTTTTAACACTTTGCAAAATATTAACGGCCACATTCTCCCCTGCGACCATAATTTCGCCCTTGGCTATCATCTCCCCGTTGGCATAAATTTTTACCGGCTGATCCTGTGGCCCGTCTAATTCGATCACAGCACCACGGCCCAACTTCAACAACTGCTTGATTGGCATCATGGTCTGGCTAAGTACGACGGTTAGTTCCACATCCACGTCTTCAATTGCTTGTGACATTTTTTACTTTTATCCTTAATCTGTGTCTTAAAATTGGATATACCTTTGACTATGAAATAACATAGTTACGATGAGGTTAACAGGAAAAGCATGAATAATATGGAATGGAAGTTCACTGACGGCCTGACACCTTACGATGAAGCCATCGAATTTATGGAACAGCGGGTCGTGGATATTCATGGCGGCAAGGCGTCAGAACTTATCTGGTTTCTAGAGCATCCCCCACTTTATACGGCGGGAACCTCTGCGGAAAGCACAGACCTTGTATCTCCAGACCGTTTTCCCGTTTATGAAACTGGCAGAGGCGGTCAATATACCTATCACGGGCCGGGGCAACGGGTGGTCTATGTCATGCTTGACCTGAGCAAGCGCGGACGTGATGTGCGGAAATATGTCTTTCGGCTTGAACAGTGGATTATTGATACCCTTGCCGAATTTAATATCACAGCCGAAAGACGTGAGGGCCGCATCGGAGTCTGGGTCACGCGGGATGACGGGCGTGAAGAAAAAATTGCCGCCATCGGGGTTCGCGTGCGAAAATGGATAAGCTTTCACGGCATCTGTATTAATGTAGAACCAAATTTAGAGCATTACAGCGGTATTGTACCCTGTGGCATAGCTGAGCATGGGGTAACATCACTGACAGACCTTGGGCTTGCCATTACCATGCAAGATGTTGATGCGGTATTAAAACATAAATGGATGAAAATATTCGAAAAATGATACGACATATTCTATTGATATGGCTAGTTTCAATCGTTTCCAGTTGTTCGTGGTCGGTGGATACAGATCTTGCTGAACTGGCGGTGGGTCAATTCCATGAAAGTTTTAACAGGGGCAGTTTCCAGACAATCTACACCAATGCCAGCCCAGAATTTCAGAATTATGTCACGAAAGATAAATTTATCCGACTTTTAACAAAGCTCCGCTCCGGGATAGGGCAACATAAAAGCTCAAACCTTATTAACTGGTCCGCCAAATCCTCTCTCGGCGGCGGCACAGCCATTACACTGGTTTATAATGCCCAATATGAATATGATGACAAGGCAAAGGAAAGCTTTACCTTTCAGGTGAATGATGGTCTGGCTAAACTGTATAATTTTAATGTGTCATCAGAAGTGTTAAGCAAGCTGACCGATATTTAAGTTCGCCGCTTTTCAATATCAACCGTTGGCTTTTGGGTGAAGCCTTTTGGCGTAATACCCATGGCGCTCTCTACCACAATATCGCTTACATTTGCCATGCGTGGGCCATTCCAGCATTGTTTAATCATTTGATCCACATGGGCTACCAGCCCGACAATCAAGGCTTCCACTGTGCCATCTGCACGATTGCGAACCCAGCCATCAAGCCCAAGGGCATCCGCTTGGTCCACGGCCCAACCCCGGTACCAAACGCCCTGCACCCGACCCGATATGATAAGCCTGACGGCCTTATGACCTTTTTCCAAGCTCATTCAAATTCGATGATCATTTCGTCGACCGCAAGACTGTCACCGGCCTTGGCTGAGACTTTTTTGATTACGGTGTCTTTTTCAGCCCGCAGTATATTTTCCATTTTCATGGCTTCCACTACGCAAAGTGTCTGCCCTGCCTTGACCTCGTCGCCCTCTGCCACATCTATGGACACAATAAGACCCGGCATGGGACATAACAGGAAGGCAGACATATCAGGTGGCATTTTTTCCGGCATAAGGCTTGCTAACTCAGCCTCCCGGGGGGTGCGTATACAAATTTTTTCTGAGACACCATTATAGGTTAGAAGATAACCATCAAGTAATTTATCAACTTCTACACAAACATCGTTGCCGTTGACATTAGCTTCAAAAAATGGGTTTCCGGGCAGCCATTCACTTAAAATAGTATGCGTTTCATCATTGCATAGAACCGCGCATCCATCCTCGGTTGCAAAGAATGATGACTTATAATTTTCACCATCAATGGTAATGACCCAGGTATCCTTGTAATCTGGCGCATCCTGATTCATTTTATCAGATATATGAGCCTGTCGACCCATTTCAAAGGAATGAACCGTTTGGGCCACGGCAATCATGACCTTTTTCGTTTCATCGGTCAGCGCACCACCGTTAAAGCCATCGGGATATTCTTCGGCTATGTAATTGGTGGTAATATTGCCGGACTGAAAACGTTTACTGTTCAATACATCAGCAAGGAAAGCGATATTATGGCACAGACCCCTAATGTAATAGCGGTCAAGAGCCTGTCTCATATGCTGAATGGCCTGATCCCTGCTCTCACCATAAGTAATCAGCTTGGCGATCATCGGGTCATAATACATGCTGATTTCGGAGCCCTCATAAATGCCGGTATCAACCCGCACATTGTCACTTTCTTCCGGCGGCGAGTATTTCACAACACGACCGATGGACGGCAGAAAACCGCGCAAGGGGTCTTCGGCATAAACCCGCGTTTCCATGGCCCATCCGTTGAGCTTGATATCATCTTGCGCTAAAGTCAGCTTTTCACCGTATGCCACACGGATCATCTGTTCCACCAGATCAACGCCGGTGATCAATTCCGTCACCGGATGCTCCACCTGAAGCCTTGTATTCATCTCTAAAAAAAAGAAATTCCGATTTTTATCTACGATAAACTCAACAGTTCCGGCTGATTGATAATCCACCTCTTTGGATAAGGCTACGGACTGTTCACCCATGCTTTTGCGGGTTGCTTTATCAAGGAACGGGCTTGGTGCCTCTTCAATAACCTTTTGATGTCGACGCTGGATGGAACATTCACGCTCGCCCAGATAAATAACATTGCCATGAGCATCCCCCAATATCTGTATTTCTATATGGCGCGGCTCTTCAATAAATTTCTCAATAAAAACCCGATCATCACCAAAGCTGGATATGGCTTCATTCGTGGCTGATGTAAAGCCCTCGGCGGCTTCTGTGTCAGTATAAGCAACGCGCATACCCTTACCTCCACCCCCCGCAGAGGCCTTAATCATCACGGGATAACCGATTTTACCGGAAATCTTTACAGCATGGTCGGGGCTTGTGATAATTTCTGTACTGCCCGGAACCGTATTCACCCCTGCTTTTGCGGCAAATTTTTTGGATTCAATTTTATCACCCATAACCCCAATGGCTTTTACTTCTGGCCCAATAAAGGCTATGCCCTCGGCTTTAAGCTTTTCACAAAAGGTAGCATTTTCAGATAGAAAACCATACCCCGGATGAATGGCTTCTGCCCCGGTTTTCTTGGCTGCATCAATGATCTTATCGGCAATCAGGTAACTTTCCGCCGCCGGTGCAGGTCCAATATGAACCTTTTCATCGGCCATTAAAACATGCAGGGCATCAGCGTCTGCATCGGAATAGACGGCTACGGTTTTAATGCCCATTTTCCGCGCTGTCTTTATCACACGACAGGCAATTTCACCACGGTTGGCAATCAAAATTTTTGAAAACATATTTTTGCTCTTTATAACGGTATATTATCGTGTTTTTTCCAGGGGTTGCTGATTTCTTTATTTTTCAGCATGCGAAGCCCTCGGGCAATTCTTCTCCGAGATGCATGGGGCATAATAATATCATCAACATATCCCCTGCCCGCAGCTACAAACGGATTGGCAAATTTATCGGAATATTCACTCGTACGGGCCGCAATTTTTTCATCATCCCCAATATCCGCACGAAAAATAATTTCCACAGCACCTTTGGCTCCCATAACGGCAATTTCAGCCGATGGCCAAGCAAAGTTCAAATCACCACGCAGGTGTTTGGATGCCATAACATCATAGGCCCCGCCGTAAGCCTTTCGAGTGATGATAGTGATTTTAGGGACCGTTGCCTCACCATAAGCAAACAACAGCTTGGCACCCTGCTTGATAATACCGTTATATTCCTGTTGTGTGCCCGGCAGAAAGCCCGGTACATCAACGAAAGTAACAATGGGGATATTGAAACAATCACAAAAACGGACAAAACGCGCCGCCTTGCGCGAAGCGTTAATATCCAGACATCCCGCCAGAACCATTGGCTGATTTGCTACAAAACCTACTGTCTGCCCCTCGATACGGCCAAAACCGGTTATGATATTTTTGGCATATTCGGGCTGTATTTCATAAAAATCACCTTCGTCGATCACTTTTTGTATCAACTCATGCATATCATAGGGTTTGTTAGGATTATCGGGGATAAGGGTATCAAGTGACGGCTCTTCACGGGCAGGATCATCAAAAGTCGCAAAATCCGGTGATTTCTCCCGGTTATTTGCCGGCAGGAAATCAACCAGTCGGCGAACCTGTTTCAGGGCCTCCACATCGTTGTCAAAAGCAATATCAGCAACGCTTGATTTCGTGGTATGGGTTATAGCCCCGCCTAGTTCTTCCTGTGTTACCGTCTCATTGGTCACGGTTTTCACCACATCTGGACCCGTGACAAACATATAGGAACTGTCCTTGACCATAAAGATGAAGTCAGTCATGGCCGGAGAATAGACCGCGCCTCCCGCACAGGGCCCCATGATGACTGATATTTGCGGTATTACACCGGACGCCATGATATTCTTCTGAAAAACATCGGCATATCCGGCAAGAGCCGCGACCCCTTCCTGAATACGGGCGCCGCCACTGTCATTAAGGCCAATAACAGGCGCTCCAACCTTCATGGCCATATCCATGACCTTGCATATTTTTTCCGCGTGAGTTTCCGAAAGCGATCCCCCGAAAACTGTAAAATCCTGACTGAAAACATAGACCAGACGACCATTAATGGTACCGGACCCTATAACAACACCATCGCCGGAGACTTTTTGGTCTTCCATGCCAAAATCGACACAGCGATGTTCCATGAACATGTCATATTCTTCAAAACTATCGGGGTCGAGCAAAACATCCACACGCTCACGGGCCGTAAGCTTGCCTTTTTTATGCTGAGCATCAATGCGCCGTTGCCCGCCTCCAAGCCGCGCCTCATTGCGTTTTTCTTCAAGCTTTGTTAGGATTTCCTGCATGTTAGCCTCTAATTTTTAACAATGATTGCATTATATTATGAATTTTATCTTACTCATGAGTAACATTTTTCATTTTAGTAAGTCAAGTCATGGTAACAACCACTTTTCCTGAGGATGTGCGATTACGCAATGCGCGTATGGCATCGACTGTTTTCTCAAGCGGGAAAGTAGCACTAATATGAGGGGAAATTTTGCCTTTTTCATACCAGTCAAATAACTGTTTGGTGGAATCCTGCAATATTTCTGGCTTGAAATCCTTGTAGGCACCCCAGTAAAAACCGATTAATTCAATATTCTTGACCAACAGATGATTGGCTGGAACCTGCGGAATATCACCACTGGCAAATCCAATCACAAGCATGCGTCCTTCCGGTGCCATGGCCCTGAAACTTTGGCGAAAGACTTCACCTCCCACGGGATCATAAACCACATTGGCACCTTTACCGCCGGTATATTCCTTTATTTTATCCCTGACCTTTTCGGTTTTATAGTTGATGGAGAACTCGGCCCCCTTCTCGCGCGCTATGGCGAGTTTTTCTTCGGAACCCGCCGTTGCGATCACACGCGCTCCCATCATTTTGCCAATTTCAACAGCCGTAAGCCCGACCCCGCCCCCGGCACCATTGACAACAAGCCATTCTCCCTTTTGCAGCCTTGCCCGATAATCAAGGGCAACATGACTGGTACCGTAAGCCACTACAAAGGCCGCCGCATCCACATAAGACATATTTTCAGGCAATGCACAAAGCGCATCCGTCGGAACCGCAACCTTTTCTGCAAACCCGCCCCAATTTGTTAGGGCCTGCACCCTATCACCCACTTTCCAACCGGAAACATTAACCCCAATTTCGGAAATAACACCCGCAACCTCTACGCCCGGACTAAAGGGTAATGGCGGCTTGACCTGATAAGTGCCTTCGACCATCAAACTATCAGCAAAATTCACCGAACAGGTCTTAATATCAATCACAACCCCATTATCGCTGGCTACGGGGTCTTGCATGGTTTCAACTTTTAAATTTTCCAGTGATCCACATGCCCTGACGATCATCGCTTTCATAGATTTTTCCTTATTTTTATTTACACATAGACATTATATTCAAGGACAGTATACTGCGCCGAATTTTTAGCCCGTTTTATTGCACTGCATCATTGATAGATTTTTGGCAAGGGTTAATCAACTATTTTAGGTAAATCAGATGTCATTACGTAATATTGCAATTATCGCCCACGTTGATCATGGGAAAACCACTTTGGTGGATACCATGTTCCGTCAGGCTGGAACTTTTCGGGAAAATCAACGGGTTGAGGAACGCGCCATGGATAGTGGCGACCTTGAAAAAGAACGCGGTATTACAATTCTTGCCAAATGTACATCCATTGAATGGCGAGACCATCGGATTAACATCGTTGATACACCGGGACATGCGGACTTTGGTGGTGAAGTAGAACGAATCCTTAGTATGGTTGATGGTGTCATTCTATTGGTAGATGCCGCTGAAGGCCCCATGCCGCAGACAAAATTTGTCACAGCCAAGGCTCTGGCGCTGGGTTTGAAACCTATCGTAGTAGTCAATAAGGTTGATAAACCAGACCGTCGCCCCGACGCGGTTCATGATGAAGTTTTTGATCTATTTGTTAATCTTGATGCCACTGATGAGCAGTTGGACTTCCCAACTCTTTTTGCTTCTGGCCGTGATGGTTGGGCTGATTATGAACTGGATGGCCCACGGGAAAATCTTGATCCCTTATTGGAAACAATTCTGGATTATTATGACAAACCAACCGTGATGACTAAAGAAAATATCGACACGCCTTTTTCCATGTTGGCAACCCTGCTGGACCGGGATAATTTTTTGGGTCGTGTCATAACTGGTCGTATTCAAACTGGTAAAATCACCGTCAATGACCGTATTCAGGTCCTTAATCAGAAAGGCGAAGTGGTAGAAACAGGCCGTGCCAGCAAACTGATGTCTTTCCGGGGTCTGGACCGGGTACCTGTTGATTCAGCCATTGCCGGGGATATTATTTCAATCGCTGGTCTTTCTGTTGGTACCGTGGCCGATACATTTTGTGCGCCGGAAGTTACCGTTCCCTTAAAGGCACAACCCATTGATCCCCCCACACTGTCCATGCGTTTTACTGTAAATGACAGCCCACTAGCCGGTCGCGAAGGTACAAAGGTAACCACCCGCATGATCCGCGACAGGCTGGCACTGGAATCTGAAGGCAATGTAGCGGTTAAAATTACTGAGAGTGAAAGCAAGGATGGCTTTGAAGTCGCGGGCCGTGGTGAACTTCAACTGGGTGTATTGATAGAAACAATGCGCCGCGAAGGTTTTGAGCTTTCCATATCCCGCCCGCGTGTGCTTTACAAAACTGATCCCGATACTGGTGAACAGATGGAGCCCTATGAAGAGGCGGTTGTTGATGTGGATGATGAGTATACCGGTGTTGTGGTTGAAAAAATGAGCCTGCGCAAGGCTGAAATGACTGACATGCGCCCCAGTGGGATTGGTAAGACCCGCATTACTTTCCTTGCTCCATCAAGAGGTCTGATTGGCTATCACGGCGAATTTATGACCGATACCCGGGGCACAGGTATCATGAATCGGGTTTATCACAGCTATGGCCCTTATAAAGGCAAAGTTGCCGGTAGGCGTGTCGGTGTCCTGATCTCCATGGGAATGGGAAAGGCGATTGCTTATGCCTTGTGGAATTTGGAAGACCGTGGAGTCATCATGATTGATCCGCAAGAAGAAGTCTATGAAGGTATGATTATAGGGGAACACAGCCGGGATAATGACCTTGACGTTAATGTTCTCAAAGGCAAGCAACTTACTAATATCCGTGCCTCCGGCAAGGATGATGCCATTAAGTTAACGACACCGAAAAAGTTAACTCTGGAACAAGCCATCGCCTATATCAATGATGATGAGTTGGTGGAAGTCACGCCGGAAAATATCAGACTGCGGAAACGCTACCTTATTCCCCACGAGCGTAAAAAAGCCGCAAGAGTAGCCAAGTAAGTATGAATAAAAAAAACCCGGGAAATAACTTCCCGGGTTTTTAATTATATAAGCTTTTTTATTTGACTTGTATCTGCTCTATATCCTTTTTATCGATTTCTTCAACCGTCACTCTGCCATCTCTCAATTTTTTATTGTGAGAAACAAATTTCTTAAGAAAAACAGCTGCACCATGCGGCAAACGGTTTCGGGCAATCGCCGTATTCCATGCTCGGTCCGTAGTATTAGTGCCGACACCAAACGCCATCACCAAAGCCACAGGATTTGTGCTGGCCGCCCCCCCTGCTATGGGGAAGCCACCATTTATGATATCGGCAATATACCAGTCATAGACATCTGCATTAAGATTCCAACTAGCATCCAGCCGTGTGGTTAATCTTAAGTTGGTATATTTCCTGAGGTGAGTGCGTAAGTCTGTTTCAAAATCCGGAAATAATTCACTGTTCCAGTGATACATTTCTGAGGCTAGTGCATTCTTGCCCCGAAAACGTAATCCACGAAGTGAATTCACAAATTCAATAGCGTTATCTTCAAGCTGTTGATAAACCAACTTTCCCGTATAGGCCCATTTACGAAGGTTTGGTCCACCAATAGCCCCCTGATACATGCCATATAGTACAATCGGATCAGGCCATATTTTTTGAATTATATCATATTGAATATCATTCAATGACATGGCTATACCGTTAACAGATAAAATCTTTTCATCCCACATAGAGGGATTATCACTCGAACCCTTTCGGATTTTCTTTAAATTCTGAATAGGATAACGTTGAGCAAGTTGTTCAAAAACCGTTATATTATAAAGATTAAGCCAATAGGCCAATTGTTCATCCCGGTTCAGAGTTTCAAGCGGTGTTAACTCTGGTATAGCTTCCATAGCAAGACGAATATCATGTATATATCCAAGCTCTTCGTCTTTTATTTTGTGATAAAAAACTCGGCTTGATTCCATTCGCGTTGGGTTATTATTGGCACTGGTAAGCCTTGTTCCAATACCAGACACGGCCTTCTGCGCATATACTCTTGATGATAAAGACGCACTGGTAACCGTAGCCTTATATAAGAGATTTAAAACTTCATAATTAATGGTAATTTTTGAATTTGGGTCATGGGTTACAATTTTTTTCTGATCATCTGCCAAGACAGGTCTGGTAAGCAATAGACTTAATAAAAGAGTTACAACCAAACACTTCAAGGATTTCAATCTGATAGTTTTTATCATTTAACAGTTTCCTTCCATAATGAGGGTACAATCAAAAAATACCCTGAAAAATATTATAAAATCCCACTTCCCACATTAATATATATATGAAATGTGGGTTTTAAAAATAACATTTTAGTTATCGGGTTTAGTATCCTGTTCAGATTTTAACTTTTCTAATTCTTTTTTATCTATTTCTTCAATTGTAACTGAACCGGCCTTGAATTTTCTGTTGCGTTCAACAAATTCTTTCAGGAAAACAGCCGCATCATTTGGCAAACGGTTACGGGTAACCGCCGTATCAATGGCTTTATTAGCATAGGCTCCGCCTCCAAAGCTTGCACCACCTCCATACCCTAAACCACCATCATCAAGCGTTCCCGGCATCATAACCAACGCTACCGGATTTGTACTGCCAGCACCACCGGCCACTGCGCGGCCCCCGTTTAATACATCAGCGATATGCCAATCATAAATTTTTGCCTTGATCTTCCTGCTTGCATCTAACCGGGTGGTTAATCTTAAGTTGGTATATTTCCTGAGATGCCGACGCAGGTCATATTTATAATCCGGGAATAATTCCTTGTTCCACTCATAAATAATGGATACATGAGTATCTTTACCCTGAAATCGTATTCCACGGAGGGAATTTACGAATTCCTCTGCATTGTCATGTAACTGCTCGTAAACCAATTTACCTGTGTAGGCTTTTCGACGCATATTTGGGCCGCCAATGGTTCCCTGGTACATGCCATATAAAACTATCGGGTCAGGCCATATTTTTTGAATAATATTATATTGAATATCATTCAATGACATGGTAATACCATTAACATTCAAAATCTTTTCATCCAACATGGATGGTTTCTTACGTGTCCCTTTGCGTAATTTTTTTAATTTCTTAACAGGATAATGCATGGCTACTTGTTCATACATCGTAATATTGTAAAGATTTAGCCAATAGGCCAGTTGCTCATTCCGATTCAGTTTTTGAAGGGGTATAACCTGTGGCAGTGCTTCCAGCCCAAGGCGAAGGGTGTGAATATAGTCAAGCTCTTCTTCTTTGATGTAATGATAAAAAATACGACTTGCTTCCAAGCGCGTTGGATTACCACTGGAGCCGCTTATTTTTGATCCCACATTAGCACTGGCCTTCTGTGCATATACGCGAGAAGACATTCTTGCCCGTGTTACAGTTGCCTTATACAAAAGCGTTAAATTTGCATAATTGATGGCTATTTTTGAAGACGAATCATGAGTTTGAATTTTCTGTAAATCTAATTTTTCCGTCTCTTCACCATAAGCCTTATATATATTTGTCATAACGGAAAAAGAAAAGATTACCCAAAAACTAAGAATGATATGTCGCAAAAAAGGTGATTTTAACATCAAGATAACCGCTCCAAAATAAAATAATTTAACGTACGTCACATGTCAGATGAAAAAACATATATTATTTTCTGAACAAAAAGAAATGAATATTTCAACAGAATTTACATATTTATACGAACTGAACAGCTTATATAGAACACCGAGTGGGAAATAATTTACTGATCATTAATAATGCCCTCCTATACTGATGCTAAATATAGCTGAATATGAGGACATAAAATGACACATTTTTTAGTAACTGATGATAATCCTGATGGCTATAAGCTGGAAGATATGCTGAAAATCATCCGCAAAGATATATTCTTGCGGACTACAAAAATACTGGAAGACGAGCGCCCGGAAGCCCAAACGGTTATGGATAATAACGTCAAAGTATTGGGGCTTTTAAGTGAAGCGATAAGTATTGCCGAAAACAGCACCAGTGTTTTACAAAAGAGCTTTGGTCGATCCCGCGCGGGCAAGCCCCGTATAGGTGTTTGAATTAAACTCCCCTTTACAACTTGACAAATGATGCCCACTATCCGAAACAGTGATATCGAGAGGATGGAGGAGCATTAACATGGGTCAAACACACAGCATACGTGAGGTTAAAGAATATACGGATTTTTTGAATATTCTAGCGGATGCTGCTGCTCAAATCACACTTTCCATGTTCAAGCAGCCCCTTAATGTCATTAACAAAGGTAAAAAACTACAGCTTGATTATGACCCCGTAACCGAAGCCGACAAGCAGTCAGAAATAGCCATTCGCGCACTGATAACTCAAACCTATCCAGATCATGCCATTCTTGGAGAAGAGCATGGAAAAGAAGGAAATGGTGATACCCCATACACATGGGTTATCGATCCCATTGACGGTACCCGCGCCTATATCTGTGGCATCCCCACCTGGGGGACATTGGTTGCCCTTAATGATGGGGCAAAACCCGTAATTGGTATGCTTGATCAACCCTACCTAAAGGAACGCTATATAGGTACGCCTGAAGCTTCTTACCTGAACGGGGACAGAATTACCTGCCGTCCCTGTACTGATCTTTCAGAAGCTACCATATCAACCACAGATCCAACCCAGTTTTTCGCTAGTCCCGAGGATGTGGATGCCTTCAACCGGGTTGCAAAAAATGCCCGACTGGTACGCAATGGTTATGACTGCTATGCCTATGCCATGGTTGCTGCCGGTTTTATGGATGTGGTCATAGAAAGCGGACTGGAGCCTTATGATATTCAGGCCCTGATTCCGATTATAAAAGGCGCTGGCGGGGTTGTGACTAACTGGAATGGCGGTTCTGCTGCTGACGGTGGACAGATATTGGCCTCCGCAACGCCTGCTCTACATGAGCAGATTCTCAAACTACTTTAAAAAATCATCAATTTTCTGCCATAGCTGATTTCGATATTCATCAACTTCCCGATAAATTTCGTGGCGTGAGCCATCAATGGTTATAATGTCTATATTATCATAGCCGGACAGTAATTTACGGCTGGATTGACTTTTAACAACCAAATCGGATCCGGCCAGCACAACCAAAACCGGAATAGTTATTTTATTTAGATATTCGGCTTGCTTTATTTTTTCAATACTATCAAGTGCCGTACACAACCAGCCATATGTGGCACCGCCCACATAAAGTTCCGGATTTGCTTCTATTATATCCGCCTCAATGGCATATCTTTCATCATCATGTGTAAGAAGTTTTTGCTTAATAGAGCGCGAATTTTTAGAAAGAAAGCTTCCCTGGCCCATAGCGAACTTTTCTTTTAATCCCAGAGCATCACCTAATCGAATGATAGACTTGATTACTGCTGTGGCAACAGCACCTCCCAAATTAAATTCAACCATCGGCGCCATAAGAACTGCCTTGCTGACAGTGCCTGGAAAATCATGCAAATAACGCAAACATACATGCCCACCCATAGAATGGGCAATCAAATATATTGGTAACTCCTGCGCCCGGGGGTCTGCCATGACAATATTTGAGATAAATTCATTCAGGTCGTCTGAAAATAAATCAAAATTCTCTGCATGGCTTTTCAGTCTGTCAGGCAACACCCTGTCAGAAAGACCCTGTCCACGATTATCGAGGGCATAAAGTGCAAAATCACGGTTCAAAATATCAGAAAAAAATTCTATGTATTTTTCCATAAATTCCCGATGACCGTTCACAAGGACGACTATTCCCTTGTCATCACTTTTGGAAGGCCAGGTTGCTGTTCGCACATTGGTTCCATCCTGCATCGTTACATAGCCTGTCTGTCCTTCACGGCTAAGGTTGGGAAAGTCTTTCCAGTTCATCAAGCTCAAGCGCCCCTTTAAAAAAATTTTCTAAGACTACGCAAAAAATATAATTTCACAAATAAAAAATGATTTTTATCATTCAGATGTTGAATTTATGGGAAAATCTCTTAAATTCTGGTGCAGTAGTTGAACATATCACTGTATGGAAATTAAGAATGGCTAAAACACATCACACTAGAGTTCTCATAATCGGTTCCGGTCCTGCCGGATATACGGCAGCCATTTACGCCGCGCGTGCCAATCTAAACCCAATCGTGGTTCAGGGAATGCAACCTGGCGGACAATTAACCATCACCACGGAAGTAGAAAACTACCCCGGCTTTGCCGACCCCATTCAAGGCCCATGGCTAATGGAACAGATGGAGGCACAGGCCCGTAATGTGAATGCTGAAATTATCACCGATATGATTACCGGTGTGAATTTCAATGAGCGTCCCTTTGTCTGTATCGGCGAATCCGGCGATACCTATATTGGTGATACGGTGATCATTTCCACCGGCGCACAAGCCATGTGGCTTGGCCTGCCCTCGGAACAAAAATTTCAGGGCTTTGGGGTTTCTGCCTGTGCCACTTGTGATGGATTTTTCTATCGCAACAAAGAAGTTATTGTGGTCGGTGGCGGCAACACCGCCGTGGAAGAAGCCATTTTCCTGACCAATTTTGCATCGAAAGTAACCCTGATACATAGACGGGATGAACTTAGGTCTGAAAAAATTCTTCAGGATCGCCTATTTGCCAACGAAAAAATCGAAGTTATCTGGGATACTGTTCTTGAAGATATTGTCGGTGATGAACCACCCATGGGTGGGGTCACCGGTGCGAGAGTCAAAAATGTTAAAACGGGTGAAGTCAGTGATATTTCGGCTCACGGCGTATTCATTGCCATCGGGCACAAACCATCAACAGGTATCTTTGCTGGTAAAGTAGAGATGGATAATCAGGGTTATATTCTGAAGGCCCCGGACAGTACTGCTACCAATGTTGCCGGTGTCTATGCCGCAGGCGACGTGACTGATAAAATATATCGTCAGGCAGTGACCGCAGCGGGTATGGGTTGTATGGCCGCTCTGGAAGCGGAATCTTTTCTTGCTGAAAATTAATCAATAGTCTTATATAAGGGAATTCTATCCTCTTTATTGATATTATGAGCTTACTGCCTATGGATTGGGACAAATTAAGAATATTTCATGTAGTCGCCTCCTCCGGCAGTTTTACGCACGCCGGGGAAGAACTCTATCTTAGCCAGTCTGCTGTCAGTCGCCAGATTAAATCACTGGAAGAAAGTCTGGGGACGGTTCTGTTTAATCGACATGCCCGTGGTCTGAGTCTAACCGATGAGGGTGAAACCCTGTTTAAAACCGCCGATGAAGTGGTTTCCAAAATTCATGTTACTGAACAACAGTTAATAGAAGGCACTGATGTTCCACGCGGTGAATTACGGATCACAACGACATCTAGCTTTGGCTCCACATGGATGATGAACCATATTCGTACCTTCATAGAAAGATATCCGGAAATTCACGTGCAGCTTCTGGTCAATGACAGCGACCTCGACCTGACGACCCGACAGGCTGATATCGCCCTTCGCTTTCACACAGCCCATCAACTGGATTTGATACAAAAACAGATTGGCGTTTTTCATCACCATCTTTATGCCGCCCCAGAATATCTCAGCCGTAAAGGTCGACCAGAGACGATGGATGATCTAGATGATCATGATATAATTACCTATGGCGATATATCGCGTAGCCCAACCAGAAATATAGATTGGGTACTGGAAAGAGAAAATGGGGAAAAAAGAACCCCTATTTTGCGTATCAACAGTATTTACGGCGTGTTACAGGCCGTAAAAGCCGGATTAGGAATTGCAGCATTGCCGGATTATCTGGTTCAGGGCTCCACTAATGTGGTAAAAGTATTAAAAGACAAAGAAGGACCAGAGTTTCCCGCTTATCTTGTTTACACACAAGAAGCCCGCAACTCCCGCCGCATCTCCGTATTCAGGGAATTTATCAAAGAACAATTCAAGGGTACTCAATTCTAGCTATGCGCTGAGCGCATGGCTGCATTGTAAAACTAATTATGGTTATCTATAAAATAATCACTATATTAAGCTACAGATGTTGCGTTGCAGCATCCCGCTGAAATTTCTCCCAAGTTTTTTCAGCCGCTATGCTCTAGATCCTCCCCTTTGTGGAGCATGGCAGTTTCATAGTCTCCCAAGACATGAAGCCTCCCTATATTTTGACTTGCCGGGTTTTTTAACCCGGCATTTTTTTTGCCTGATTACCAAATGTTGCGTCGCAGTATTTCAACAAGCTATCCGTTATATGCAGGTCTATTTAATATATTTCAAAATATCTCTCATTTCAGAAAAAACCATTCCCCCTGCTATGGCCAAATTTTTATCTTGTCCTCGAACTGAATAGGCTAGCACTTCCATGCCAGCGGCCACCGCGCCCTGAACGCCGGGAAGGCTGTCTTCCACCACGAGACAACGGGAAGGGTCAACATCCATCTGCTCTGCTGCATATGAATAAAGGTCCGGGTAGGGCTTGCCGCGTTTTACTTGTGATGAGTTGAAAATATTACCTTCAAAAAAATGCCTGAGGTCAGTCAGCCCCAACGTTAAATCCATTTTTCCGAACGAGCCGCTGGATGCAATACATATTTTCTGCGGTAATTCTGTCAAAACTTCAAGAACGGCCTGAACCCCATCCACTGGCTGTAAGGATCGCTTGAATGCGGCAAATGTTTTAACCTGAAGTTTGTCCAAAAAATCCACCGGCAAATCACGACCAAGGATTTTTTGAGATTTTTCAACCACATAGCTCATGGAGCGGCCAACAAATGTATCAATCACCTGTGTGGTGGTCATGGACAGGCCATAGTCGTCAAGGGCCTCTCTCAGCACCTCATTTGCGATTATTTCGCTATCAACAAGTACGCCATCACAATCAAATATTATTAACTCAATTATGACAATGCCTCACAAGCCCGTTTAATGCGTTTACAGGCCTCAATAAGCGCCTCATCGGACGTGGCATAAGACACCCGAAAATGAGGTGACAGGCCGAAAGCCTCGCCATGAACGGCAGCAACACCTTCTGCTTCCAGTATATAGGTGCAGAAATCAAGATCGGTTTCAATTACTGAACCATCCGGTGTTTTCTTGCCAATAAGATCCGAAATAGATGGGTAAACATAAAATGCTCCCTCCGGTTTCGGGCAATTAATACCCTCTACCTCATTAAGCATTTCAACAACCATATCCCGTCTTGCTTTAAAGACTTCGGCTCTTTCAGCAAGGAAATCCTGGGTACCGATCAAAGCCTCAACAGAGGCTGCCTGTGAAATGGAACACGGGTTGGACGTACTTTGGGACTGCACCTTGCGGATCGCATTGATCAGTGGCACAGGACCGCCGGCAAAACCAATACGCCACCCAGTCATGGCATATGCCTTGGCAACGCCGTTAATGGTCAGGGTGCGATCAAATAATTTTGGTTCCACCTGTGCTGGTGTGGCAAACTCAAAACCATCATATACAATATGCTCATATATATCATCACACATAACCCAGACATGGGGGTATTTCACCAAAACATCGGTAAGTGCCTTCATTTCCGCTTTGCTATAAGCCGCGCCCGTCGGGTTACTGGGCGAATTCAGGATAACCCATTTGGTTTTATCTGTGATTGCCGCTTCCAGTACATTAGGCTGTAGTTTAAAATTCTCTGCCATAGTCGCTTCGGCAAAAACTGGTGTACCCCCCGCTAAAATAGTCATATCGGGGTAGGACACCCAATATGGCGTTGGGATAATAACCTCATCCCCGGGGTTCAATGTGGCAACAAAGGCATTATAAATTGTTTGCTTGGCACCAGAATTCACCGTGATCTGATTTGGCTCATAATCCAGCCCGTTATCACGCTTGAATTTCACACATATGGCTTTTTTTAGCTCCGGTGTGCCATCAGCAGGCGTATATTTGGTCTTGCCGTCCCAAATAGCCTGTATGGCGACTTCCTTGATGTTATCCGGTGTATCAAAATCAGGCTCTCCTGCCCCTAGCCCAATGACATCACGGCCCGCAGCTTTCAGTTCGGCGGCCTTGGTGGAAACAGCAATGGTTGGTGAAGGTTTTACCCGGTTAAGCGAATCAGCAATAAAAGCCATTGAATTCATCCTTCCAAAAGATAATAAAATATTTGTTGTAGCAGCCGCAAGCTACTCAATAACAACCCGCACTTCAAGCATAGACTTTGTTTTGACGAGGAAAGAATCAAATCCTAGATATAAATCAATATACTTTTGCATAACCCCATATATCCTGATACTGAGATTAATAACTAATTGAGGTTTCTATGGGGAAAGATATAGAGATTACTGACTACACATCAGAGGATTATAAAAAATTCTCTGAACGGTTATATGATTGCCTGAAGGCTTTGAAAAAAACCATATCCACTGCAGGATTTGGTGAAGGGCCCATTACTCTTGGTGCAGAGTTAGAAACCTATATTGTCGATGACAAGGGCGATGTCGCCCCGATTAATGACCACATATTGACGGCCATGAACGACAGCCAATTTCAGCATGAACTTAATAAATTTAATTTGGAATATAATCTTGCACCGGTTCCGGCCAAGGGACGCCCATTCACAAAAATGCAACTGGAAACCGATAACGCCCATGCCAAAGCGTCACGGGTTGCAGCCCTGCACAAGGCCCGCATCGTGCCGATTGGTATTCTACCCACATTGAGCCTTGATAACCTTCAGTCCGATTATATGACTGATATTGGTCGCTATCATATGCTCTATCGGGGATTACATAAATTACGGGGAGAGTCTTTTAAGGTCAATATTAACGGCAACGACCCAATTCAGCTGGAATCTGATCATGTAACGCTTGAAGGTGCCAATACTTCATTTCAAATTCATATGCGAATTGAGCCAGAGAAATTTGCTGACAGCTTTAATGCAGCCCAGTTAATTACCCCGCTTGCCGTGGCCCTAGCGGCCAATTCACCCATTTTGCTCGGACATAGACTATGGCAGGAAACGCGGGTCGCTTTATTCAAACAATCCATCGACAGCCGTCTGCGTGGTAATGTGGAATGGCGACAACCGTCCCGCGTCTCTTTCGGGCATGGCTGGGTGCGACAGAATGCCCATGAGCTATTTGCCGAAACTGTGGCCTTATACCCGCCAATCATACCGCAATTAAGCAATCAAAATCCCATGACAACTTTTCCGCCCAATCTTGATGAGTTGAACCTTCATATGGGTACCACCTGGCCCTGGAACAGAGCGGTATATTCATCAAGCAATGAGGGGCATTTACGCATTGAAATGCGGTCTATCCCATCCGGCCCCACTACCCTAGATATGATGGGTAGTGCCGCCTTTTTCATCGGACTTACTGCTGCTTTGCGAGATGGTATTTCTGACGTCCTGTCATCAATGCCATTTCGTTTTGCCGAGCATAATTTTTACCGGGCCGCACAAAATGGCCTGAATGCCAATATTCTCTGGCCAATTGCGGGACAATCCCATCCAATGGAACATTCGATTACAGACATTATTACATCACTTCTGCCCCTTATGGCAGAAGGATTGGTCAAGCTTGGCCTGGATGCCGATGAAATTGAAAAATACCGTTCCAACATAGAAAATCGATTAAGCGAAGGCCTAACCGGATCCCGATGGCAATTAATGATGCTGGATAAATATGAACAACAGGGTGCTAACCGCATAGAGAGTTGCCATGCCATGACCCAGAAGTATATTGAACAACAAGCAAGCGGCAAGTCTCTGGTTGAATGGAGCCTCACTCCCTGATGCGCCATTCAATTGAAATATGGCAAGATCCGCCGTTAAAAAAACTGGGTCATAGTGTCAAAGAATTTCTCTGTAATTTGAATGGTCCCACTTGGATTGATATTACCGGACAGGATACTGACAGGACACGGGTTTTGGTGACACTGCTTCACGGCAATGAACCATCGGGTACCAAGGCATTATTTAACTGGCTGACTGACCCGGACCGTGAACAACCCCTGACCAATCTTAGTTGCTTGATCAATTCCGTTGAAGCTGCCTTGACCGAACCTGAATTTTCACACCGTTATATGCCCCACTGCCCAGATATGAACCGATGTTTCCGCCCGCCTTTTGATAGTGATAATGGAAAACTAGCCAAGGCAATCCTGCAACGCATTCGAAGCCTTAAACCGGAAGCGGTCATTGATATGCATAACACATCTGGTTCTGGTCCGGACTTTGCCGTGACGACAAAGTTGGAAAAAGAACATATCAATCTGGCAAAAAACTTTTCAAAACGCTTAATCCTGACAGAATTGCAATTAGGCTCCCTTATGGAGGCCGAAGTGGGCTGTCCGATCATTACACTGGAATGTGGCGGCAGCATTGATTTTGCCGCTGATCAAGCCGCATTAAAGGCTTTACATACTCTTGCCACCCACAAAAATTTATTCCTAGATGATACCGAATCAAAACTCGATATTTTAAAACATCCTCTTAGGGTAGAGGTTAAAAATGACGTGCGGGTAAGCTACGCTGAGATGGCAATGGCGCATAGCGATATAACACTTGCATCAGATATTGAAAAACATAATTTCGGTGTAACACCCAAAGACGAATGTCTTGGTTGGGTCGGTCCTAAAGGGCTGGATTATTTCTCTGCCATTGACGACTGTGGCCATGACATCAAGAGTGACCTTTTTACGGTTCGGCATGGTAAATTATATACAGCCCGGAATTTGCGGCTTTTTATGGTAACGCCAAGGCCGGAAATTGCCCAGAAAGATTGTCTTTTCTATCTGGTCAAGGCAGATACTTAATAAGATAAATTAATCAAAAGAGATCTTTTTCTGGCGTTGTTTCTTTTGCGCACCGCGTTTTTTCTTTGTCTCAACCCGTTTCGCCTTAGAACTACGGCTGGGCTTGGTAGCACGGCGGTTTTTGGGCGGGATGGCGGCTTGTCGGATCAGATTAATCAAGCGCTCAAGCGCGTCTTCACGGTTTCGTAACTGACTTCGGAATCGGTTAGCCGTAATGATAATCAGGCCAGCTGCAGTCATACGGTAGCCTGATATTTTTTTTAAGCGCGAAAAAACAGCTTTGGTAAGGGTCGGGCAATTCCCGGCATCAAAACGAAGCTGTACCGCCGTCTCCACCTTATTGACATTCTGGCCACCAGGACCAGATGAACGAATAAAATGCTCTTTAATCTCATCTTCGTGCAGAGAGATACTGTCGGTGATCTTTATCAAGGGATATTAGAAAGGGATTTCATCATCGAGATCAGAAGAACCGCCACCAAATGATCCACCACTATCACCACCGGAAGATGCCCCACCGTAATCACCACCACCGGAAGCGCCGCCGCCATCACCACGACCACCCAACATGGTCAATTCACCACGGAATCGTTGCAACACAACTTCGGTCGTATATTTCTCCACACCGGCATTATCGGTCCATTTACGGGTCTGCAACGCACCTTCAATATAAAGCGTGGAGCCTTTACGCAGATATTGCTCCGCAACACGGCAAAGATTCTCATTAAAAATAACAACACGGTGCCATTCGGTTCTTTCTTTTCTTTCCCCTGAGTTCCGGTCTTTCCAGGTTTCAGAAGTGGCAAGATTAAGCGTCACGACGGGTTTTCCATCCTGTGTATGACGTACTTCAGGATCCCGTCCCAGATTTCCCACAAGAATTACTTTGTTGACACTACCGGCCATATTTATTTCCTATCGTTGATTTGATTATGTTGGCTTCACCATAACGCCTACTACCACAAAATTCAATGAGAACAAAATAAGAACTTGACATATTGGCAAAAAACTTCAAATTGCCAATAGAAATATATTCAAGAGTAGTAAGAATTAACATGCTGACCAAGATTTCCATACAGGGTGCAAGAGAGCATAACCTGAAAAATATTAACGTGGATATCCCCCGTGACAAGCTTGTGGTCATCACGGGCCTAAGTGGTTCTGGTAAGTCCTCTCTTGCTTTTGATACAATTTATGCAGAGGGTCAAAGGCGTTATGTGGAAAGCCTGTCAGCCTATGCCCGTCAGTTCTTGGAGCTAATGCAGAAGCCGGACTGTGATCATATTGACGGACTGTCCCCCGCAATCTCCATTGAGCAGAAAACCACGTCGCGCAATCCGCGCTCCACAGTAGGAACTGTCACAGAAGTTTATGACTACATGCGGCTGCTTTATGCCCGCATCGGCATACCCTATTCGCCGGCAACCGGCCTACCCATTGAAAGTCAGACCATAAGCCAGATGGTGGATAAGGTCATGACTTTGGAAGAAGGCACCCGTCTATATCTTCTGGCCCCAATTGTACGCGGACGGAAGGGTGAATATCGCCGGGAACTTTCTGAATTACTGCGCGAAGGATTTCAGCGAGTTAAAGTAGACGGCAATTTTTATGAAATTGATGACACCCCTACGCTCGATAAAAAAATCAAACATGATATTGAGGTCGTTGTTGACCGGCTGGTGGTGCGTCCTGATCTGGAAACACGCCTTGCCGACAGCATGGAAACCGCTCTTAATCTGGCAGATGGATTGGCTTACGTAGAATATGCTAGTGGTAATAATAAGGGCGAGAGAATATTGTTTTCCGCTAAATTTGCCTGTCCCGTATCCGGTTTCACTATTGAAGAAATTGAGCCACGGCTTTTTTCCTTTAACAACCCCTTTGGTGCCTGCCCAACCTGTGATGGCCTGGGCAAGAAACTTTATTTCGATCCGGAACTGGTCGTACCGGATAAGTCACTCAGCCTGAATGATGGCGCACTTGCCCCTTGGGGTAAATCCAACGCCCCCTATTATGCCCAGACCTTAAAAAGCCTTGCCAAACATTATAAATTTAAAACCAATTACCCATGGGAGAAACTGGACGATAAGGTTCAGCAAATCATTCTTTACGGTAGTGGTAATGAGATCATCGAAATGATCTATAGCGATGACCGTAAGGAATATAAGGTTGAAAAACCTTTTGAAGGAATCATCGGTAATATTGAACGACGCTGGCGTGAAACCGACAGCAATATGATACGGGAGGAACTGGGCAAATACCAAAGTGCTTCCCAATGCGAAGCCTGCGAAGGCTATCGGCTGAAACAGGAAGCGTTAGTGGTCAAGCTGGACAACAAACATATCGGCCATATCACAGAGCTTTCCATTGCCGATTCCTATGCATGGTTCAAGGAACTACCAGCGAAACTGAATGAAAAACAGCAGGAAATATCCGTCAGAGTATTGAAAGAAATAACAGAGCGGCTTGGGTTTTTAAACAATGTTGGTTTGAATTATCTGAATTTATCCCGAAAATCTGGCAGCCTGTCCGGTGGCGAATCCCAGAGAATAAGACTGGCTTCTCAAATAGGCAGCGGGCTAACAGGCGTATTATATGTACTGGATGAGCCTTCCATTGGCCTTCATCAACGGGATAATGACCGGCTGATGGAAACTCTGTTCAATCTGCGCGATATGGGCAATACGGTTCTTGTTGTGGAACATGATGAAGACACTATTCGCGGGGCCGATCATGTGATTGATATGGGCCCCGGTGCCGGTGAGCATGGCGGAGAGGTCGTAGCCGAAGGAACCTTACAGGATATTATTGACAATGAAGACAGCCTGACCGGACAATATCTGTTAGGCAATAAGGCCATTGCCGTGCCCGAGACTCGCCGCAAAGGCCATATGGCGGGTAAAAAGCGTAAACAAATAACCATTCAGGATGCGACCGGTAATAACCTGAATAATATAACTGCCGCCATCCCCTTGGGCACCATGACCTGTATCACTGGTGTTTCGGGTAGCGGAAAATCCACCCTGACTGTGGATACGCTATATCGTGGAGTCGCCCGTAAATTGAACAATAACCGCAATATTCCGGCCCCTCATAAGGCCATACTGGGCCTGGAGTTCATTGATAAGGTTGTTGATATTGACCAGTCACCCATTGGTCGGACACCACGATCCAACCCGGCGACCTATACCGGTGCCTTCACTCCGATCAGAGACTGGTTCGCCGGATTACCCGAGGCCAAATCACGCGGTTATAAACCGGGGCGTTTTTCCTTTAATGTCAAAGGCGGACGGTGCGAGGCCTGTCAAGGTGGCGGTTTAATCAAGATTGAGATGCATTTCCTGCCCGATGTTTATGTTCAGTGCGATGTCTGTGAAGGAAAGCGGTATAACCGTGAAACGTTGGAGATTAAATTCAAAGGCAAGTCTATATCTGACATACTGGATATGACCGTTGAAGAAGCGGCACAGTTTTTTATTGCCGTTCCCAATATTCGCGACAAAATGATAACCTTGGAAAAGGTTGGCCTTAGTTATATCAAGGTCGGTCAGGCCGCGACCACCCTGTCCGGCGGTGAAGCACAGCGCGTTAAGCTCAGTAAAGAACTGGCCAAACGATCAACGGGGCGTACGCTCTATATCCTTGATGAACCCACTACGGGGTTGCATTTTGAAGATATACGAAAATTGCTGGAGGTTCTGCATACATTAGTGGAACAGGGCAATACGGTTGTGATCATTGAACATAATCTTGAAGTTATCAAAACCTGCGACTGGATCATTGATTTAGGGCCGGAAGGTGGCGACGGTGGTGGATTTATTTTAGCTGAAGGTACACCGGAAGATATTATTTTATGTGAAAAAAGCTTTACCGGACAATACCTTAAGAAATATATTTAGAATTTTGTTATATTTTTCATTAAAATTAACTGCTTGTTAACCATGTCTGGCATATTATGTATTTGTAACAGATACTCAACCATATCTGATACAACCCAACTTACTACATACTAGCTTTTTACAAATCTCCATTGTGATCTACGCCTGCTTTTACCAGAAAGCAGGCGTTTTTCTATGGCCCCTCACGTCTTTAAATGATATGACGCACCCCATGACATATAAGGCAATACATATCATTGGTGGCGGCTTGGCGGGAACGGAAGCGGCATGGCAAATTATTCAACAGGATATTCCCGTAATTCTTCATGAAATGCGGCCCGTACGGAAAACCGATGTCCATCAGACAGATGGCCTTGCCGAGATGGTCTGCTCCAATTCCTTCAGGTCCGATGATTATGAAAATAACGCGGTTGGCCTGCTTCATGAGGAGATGCGGCGCTGTAATTCCCTGATCATGGCTTCTGCCATGAAGAATACGGTTCCAGCAGGTAGTGCTCTTGCGGTTGACCGTGAAGGCTTTAGCAAATCAGTTCAGGACACTCTGGAAGCCCACCCCCTGTTCACCATGGTCCGGGAAGAAATCACAAGTATTCCGCCAGCGGACTGGGATAATGTAATTATTGCTACTGGGCCATTGACCTCCGATGCCCTTGCTCATGCCATACTGGACCTTACCGGGGAAGATGAACTTGCCTTTTTCGACGCCATAGCGCCAATAATTTATAAGGACAGCATTGATTTTTCCAAGGCTTGGTACCAGTCCCGCTATGACAAGGGAGATACGGCGGATTATATAAACCTGCCCCTCAGCCGCGAGCAATATGAAACATTGATTGATGACCTGATTGATACTGAAAAATATGATTACAAAGACTGGGAGAAGAATACGCCCTATTTTGATGGCTGCATGCCCATTGAGGTAATGGCAGAACGGGGCCGGGAAACATTGCGCTTTGGCCCCATGAAGCCCGTTGGTCTTACCAATCCCCATACGAGTGAGGATTCTTATGCCGTACTCCAGCTAAGACAGGATAACAAGCTTGATACGCTTTATAATATGGTCGGTTTCCAGACAAAGATGAAATACGGTGATCAGGTGGAAGTTTTCCAGAAGATCACCGGACTGGAAAATGCCCGCTTTGCCCGCCTTGGCGGCTTGCACCGTAATACTTTCATTAACAGCCCAAACCTCCTGGATACTAACTTACGGTTTAAACCCATGCCCAGACTTCGTTTTGCAGGACAGATCAGTGGTGTTGAGGGCTATGTTGAAAGTGCCGCCATGGGGCTTATGGCAGGACGTTTTGCCGTGGCAGAAAGAAAGGGGCAAGAAATCCCTGCCCCGCCTATGACAACAGCTTTTGGTGCGCTTATCCATTATATTACCGGCGGTCAAATTCCCGGGGCAGGTGATCGTAATAACTTCCAACCTATGAATGTCAATTTTGGCATCATGCCGGTATTGGAAGGAAAGAAGATGAAGCGCAAAGACCGCAAACCCGCTAAATCATTGCGCGCCTTGACAGCTCTCACCCAATGGCTGGAAGACATTAAATCCTGTTAAACAGAGCCGATGATAACAATCGCCACTGTCGAGAAAGGGCATCCGCCTTTTCTTCCAACCTAAAGACATTGAAGTCAGCCTTTTTAATGGTCTTCATATAACTACGGGTTAAAGCAGAAAGAAGAAATACAGAGCGTGATTCTGAATCAATACGGCTTTTATTTTCGCTAATATAGTTTAGATGTTCATCTGCCTGTTGATAGAACTCCAAAAGAGAGGATTTCATACCTTCAGAATGCTCCTGCGATAAAAATTTCCCTTTAATATTATATTTATCTATTAGTTTCAAAGGTATAAAACTCTTCTTTAAAGAAATATAATAAGTAATGGATCGGATTAATCCCACATAACCCCATGCTATTCCCAACCGTTGCACCAGATCATCACTATCCTTTTGGCCTAAGATATGAGCTGCCAGACAAGATAAATTTCCGGCTGTCATAGATAAATAATCCTCTAGTGCCACCATATCTTTGGGGTTTTCATCATAAATATCCTGAGCCTTGCCCTCAATGATTGCCATAAACATATCCCGTGACAGGTCATATTCTTTAATTGCGGCCGCAAGAGACGGCAATACGTCATGACCACGAATTGTAGTACCCAGAAAAATATCATCAATGGCTTCACGCCACCATTGAAGGCGTATTTCACCCAACATAGGTTCGGAAACAGCTTCCCTGATTCTGGAAATTTCATAATTAAAGGCATAAAGCGCAAAAAGAGCATCCCGTCTATCAGCAGGAGCATATAAAACAGTCAAATACCGGTCATAATCAAATCTATTGACCAAATCACTACAATATATGTCTTTCCCATGCGCATCTGCCATTTTTTCACTTTAGCCTTATTTCAGTATTCACCATAAGCCTCTTACATATATTTTTCTTTTTGATAATTAGTAGCATTATTTTGACGCATGCTGAAGAAGCTGTTAATCTTGCCCCCGTCCACTGGGACGAGGTTGTTTCATAGAGGGGTTTTAGTAAATCTGGAAGCAATTTCTTAGACTAGATCAATAACAGGAAAGAACAATGAGCAAAATTCTCGAATCATTGCCGAAAACCATATGTGCCGGCATAGTCCTGACCGTCATTATGGTCTTCGCGACAAATTATCTAGAAGAAATAAACAAATCGGATGCTGAAAAACTCATTTCCGATGTAATGAATTAGGGCTGGAGGTATAAAATGGAAGATTTTACATTATTTTTAGTGCGTTATTTACACGTGCTTTGTGGCGTTATGTGGATTGGTATATTGTGGTATTTTAACTTTGTGCAAATCCCAAGCATGCCAAAGATCCCTGATGATCAGAAACCAGCCATCGCCAAAGTAATCGCACCGGAAGCCCTTTTTTGGTTCCGCTGGGGTGCCGCAGGAACCGTGTTGTTCGGCCTGATCCTTGCTTATATGAATGACTATCTTCATGAAGCCCTTACTCTGCAACAGCCAAATATCGGTTTTGGCATGTGGATGGGTCTGATTATGGCATTCAATGTCTGGTTTATTATCTGGCCAGCCCAGAAAATTGCCCTAGGTATTGTAGAAGCTGATGCCGATGCTAAACCCGCTGCCGGACGTAAAGCGATGCTTTTCTCCCGCACTAATACATTGCTATCCATTCCAATGCTGTTCTCCATGATTTCGGCTCAGAATGCGACAGGTTTCTAAATTATATAGATTTTATTGAAAAGGCCGGACATTCTGTCCGGCCTTTTTTATGCTACAGCAATCAGGGCAGCGGCAACCTTACGGCCCTCTGCCAGCAGGATATTATATGTACGGGCGGCGGCTCCTGTTGACATCACATCGACCGCAATGTTATCTGCCTCCAATGCCATACGAAGTTCCTTATTCAGGAACGCCATTTTATCCCCCATCCCAATAAGAAGTATATCAATGTCCCCTGCTTGTTCCCTAATGCGCTTCAGGCTGCCAAAAGTGACGGCGGCCACATCAAAAGCATCCCAGGGATAATACCCCTTGGGTGTGATCAGGATGGAGCCTTTGCTGCGCTGATCCCCAATGCGAAAACCACCATCCCCGTAGGAGGAGATAGCGGTTTCTTCCTGTGACATAACTTCCTTGAATTCCAAGGGGTCAGACCCTTTTTTTCTTTGGTGGAATAACTTCCATGCCCGGTGTCGGTGAGTTATCTGGTTCCCGACGTAGCTCCACCCATAACAACACGGGGGCCGCGATGAAAATTGATGAATATGTCCCGACAAAAATTCCCCAAATCATAGCCGCCGCAAAACCGTGTATCCCTTCCCCACCCAGGAAAAATAAAGATGCCAGTGCTATCAATGTCGTGACAGAGGTCATTACCGTCCGTGACAAAGTATCATTAATACTTAGATTGAGTAGATCCGGCATAGGTTTCTTACGGAATTTCCGTAGATTTTCCCTGATACGATCATAGACTACAACCGTATCATTCAGGGAGTAACCCACAATAGTCAGAATGGCGGCAATGGTAGAAAGGTTAAACTCCATCCCTGTAATAGAGAACATACCAATGGTCAAAATCACATCATGGACCAGGGCGACAACCGCCCCCATACCAAACTGCCACTCAAATCGAAACCAGATATAAATCAGAACAGCACCCATGGCAAAAGCAACGGCCATAATGCCATCGGAAATGAGTTCACCGGAAACGGTTGAACCCACTGTTTCCGTACGGCGGTAGCTTATCTCACCATCAATGGCACCGGGCAAGACTTCGCGGACCTTTTCCACAACCTGATCCACGGTAAGACCTTCCTGATGCTCTAGCCGAATAAGGACATCATTGGCAGCCCCAAATTCCTGTACCTTGACATCACCCATATTCAGGCTTTTCATTACCGTCCGGATTCTAGTGATATTTGCCGGGCCTTCTGTGCCGATTTCGATCATGATGCCACCTTCGAAATCAATGCCGTAATTCAGACCCTTGTTGAAAAACAACCCAAAGGAAGCCACGATCATCACTACCGACAGAACGTAGGCTACCTTCCGGGCATCAATGAATCTGATATTAGTGTTCGTTGGAACCAGTTTTAATAACATTTGCGTCAGTCCCTTATATCTTCAATGTGGTTGGGCGTCTTCTGACAGCCCAAGCAGAAATTATCATGCGCGACAAGCTAACCGCCGTAAACATGGATGTGGCAATACCAATGGCAAGCGTCACAGCAAACCCCTTGATAGGGCCTGAACCAAACTGGAACAGTATCACGGCAGCGATAAATGTTGTCACATTGGCATCGACGATAGTACCAAAGGCTTTATCATAGCCCGTATCAAGCGCAGACAATGCTTTTTTCCCATTGCGGAATTCTTCCCTAACACGCTCAAATATAAGAACATTGGCATCAACGGCCATACCAACCGTCAGCACAATTCCGGCGACCCCCGGCATAGTCAACGTGGCCCCAAGTGTGGATAATAATCCGAATATCAGTCCTATATTAATCATCAGGGCAAAGTTGGCCACCATCCCAAACATGCCGTAGCTGAGCACGATATATACCATAACGGCGACAAGGCCGATAATGGCGGCAATCTTACCGGCCTCAATATTATCAGACCCCAAATCCGGCCCAACGGTTCTTTCCTCAACCACGGTCAATTGCGCTGGCAATGCCCCTGCCCGTAACAGAAGTCCAAGTTCACTGGCACTTTCAACGGTGTAATTTCCGGTGATTATGCCCGAACCACTTAAAATGGCGGTTTGAATATTTGGCGCACTGATAGCAACGCCGTCCAAAACAATTGCAAACTGGCGATTAACATTTTTGCGTGTGGTATCGGCAAATTTCTTGCCACCAATCCGGTCAAAGCGAAAACTGACCACAGGACGATTATCCTGATCATAACCCAACCCGGCATCAACCAGATTTTCTCCGGTCAAAATTTTACGTTTACTAACAACAATACTTTCCGGCAAACCAGACCTGCGTTCGCTTTCTGCCATGGGGAAGCGTTCATAACCCGGCGGCACTCTGTCCCCCACCCCAATTGCTGAATTTACCAATTGAAAGGTTAATTTTGCGGTTTTGCCCACCAAATCTTTAAGTTTTTGTGGGTCATCCAATCCCGGCACCTGCACCAAGATACGGTTATCACCCTGCTTTTGAATAGTGGGTTCCGTGGTTCCCATACCGTCAATACGGCGTCTGATCACCTCAATTGACTGGGTAATAACATCATTACCGCGCATCACCAGTCCCTCTTCGGTCAGCTTAACAACAATGATGCCGTCACCTTCGACAGAATATTCAATATCCGCTACGCCGATCCCGGTCAAAGACGCCCCCAGCATTTCTACCGTGTCATCAATGACTGACAAAGCTTTATCCATCTGACTTTTATCGGTCAGGTTGATATGAATAGCACCCTTACGAATAGCACTGCGCAGGACTATTTTTTCCGCCCTAAACGCATCCCGTAGGTCACCACGCTTGGATTCCAGTTTTTCCTTTTCAACCTCGGTCAGATCGACTTCCCACAACAGATGGACACCGCCCTGAAGGTCAAGACCAAGTGTTATCTGACTGTTAGGCATAAAATCAGGGTAATTTTTTAACTGCTCATCACTGAGAAAATTCGGTACAGCCGTAAGTATGCCAATCAAGGACAACAGGCTGATCATAATGATCTTCCATCGGGGGAAATTTAGCATTTTATTTTTTTTCTATGGTGTCATTGGCTGGAGCAGGTTTGCCCACTACGGTAGAAATGGTTGACTTGATCACTTTGACTTTCACACCAGATGAAATTTCAAGCTCGACCTCATGATCATCAATCACTTTGGAGACTTTGGCAACAATACCGCCGGATGTCACAACATTATCACCACGGCGCAAAGCACCGATCATGGCCTTATGCTCTTTCATGCGTTTTTGTTGTGGCCTGATCATCAGAAAATAAAATACACCGATAATAAGTATGAAAGGCAGAAATTGCATGAATGCACTTGGTTCCCCTGCGCCGCCGGCTGCCTGCGCAAATGCGTCTGATATAAACATTGTTTTTTTTCCTCTAAAACTTGCTGAATGCGGCACTATACAGTCCACAGATTTTTTTTCAACTTCCAGATTTTCTACTCATTCGCATATAGGCAGGATCAGTCAATAAAACAAGACACTAATTTGTTTATTGTCCGCTTTTCATGTGCTAATGAGATAAGAATGATAACTGACAACATATTGAAACGAATTGCAGAGGCCCTTGAACGGCTTGCTCCGAGCGTGAACAGCACCCCAAACCTAAAGGGCGCGGATGCATTTGTGTGGAATATTGCACCTGACCGCCTGACCCCGGTAAAGGCGGTCAATCATGTTGACCTTGGCCTGTTGCATGGTATTGATCATGTGCGAGAAATTCTAGATAAAAATACCCAACAGTTTGCTGACGGTTTTCCAGCCAATAACGCGTTGCTATGGGGTGCGCGGGGCATGGGAAAAAGCTCACTGGTAAAAGCACTTCACGCCAAAATACGCACCAAAGGCAACAAGGCTCTGGCCCTGATAGAAATTCATCGGGAAGATATACCTACTCTGCCCCGGCTTCTGGACTTCCTACGGTACACAGACCGGCGGGTAATCCTTTTTTGTGATGATCTGTCCTTTGATAATGATGACAGCAGCTATAAGTCGCTTAAAGCAGTTCTAGAGGGCGGTATTGAGGGTCGGCCAGACAATGTCATATTTTATGCTACCTCGAACCGACGCCACCTTATGCCCCGCGAAATGATAGAAAATGAACGTTCAACTGCTATAACCCCCGCAGAATCCGTGGAAGAGAAAATATCGCTTTCAGATCGGTTTGGTTTATGGCTTGGCTTTCATAGCTGCACTCAAGATGATTATCTGGGTATGATTTTCAGCTATATGGATCATTATAAGATCAAGGGGAAACAGGAAACCATCCGCGCAGAGGCTTTGGAGTGGTCACAAACCAGAGGGGCCAGGTCCGGGCGCGTTGCCTGGCAGTTCATTCAGGATCTTGCAGGACGCCGCAAGATCAAGCTAACTTAAATATTTAACCGGATTTACCGCACGGGAGCCTTTCCGCATTTCAAAATGAAGTTGCGGACGGTTCACGCCACCCGATTGCCCTACTCGAGAAATCGCTTGGCCCCGCTTTATGGTTTGACCCTTTTTAACCAATACGGACGAATTATGAGCGTAAGCCGTTATCCAGCCATTGCTATGCCGGATCAATATTAATTTACCAAAGCCCTTAATTTTTCTGCCCGCATGGACCACTACCCCGCTTTCCGCCGCCCGAACATAACTGCCGGAATTGGCCGCAATATTAATACCGTCATTGTGATAGCCAACATCTTTAGGACCATATGAGGATAATAACGGGCCTTTGATGGGCCACATAAATCCCTTGCCACTTTGGGGCGGCGGTGGCGGCAGTGAAGTTTTCCGTGTCGAGGCCATCCCTCCCGGCACATTTAACTTCTGCCCAATTGATAAAATATACGGCCGCCTAATGCTATTAAGCCGGGTGAATTTGGTCATATCAACCCGGTATTTCCGAGACAGGCTATAAACCGTATCACCCTTTTTTACAACATAGCTGCCCATTACCGGACTTTTCAGCTTCTGCCCGGGATACAACAGATAGGGGGGTTTTAGCTTGTTAATGCCAATGATTGCTCGGACGGTGACGTCATGACGTCGGGAAAGCGCGTAAATGGTATCCCCTTTCCTGACAGTAATAGTCTTGCCTGTTGCCCGGTATTTTTTGGATAACTTTGTTTTCTTGGATACTTTGGTAATGGGTGCTTTTGGTTTATTTTTTAGGGTGGGATTGGGAGAAGTTTTCTTTTTGGCATATTTTGAGACCGGAACGCCATGCTGATACCGCGTGCTAAAGGAGTGACCTTCCCCGCAGGCGGTTAGAATGCCTGAAACACCCAATATAATAATTATTTTTAAGAACTGACTACTTTCTTTCATTGGGACAGTTTAAATAACTAAATTTCTAGATCAAGGATTATGAGTCATGAACAATACCAGACAACAACGGAACAAATTTAACAGGAAGTAAATTTTCCTCGCTATAGTCATCACCATTTCTAGTAATTCGTATGATATATTGAATTTCACCCTGAACTCCAATAGGAATTACCATGATGCCACCGTCTTTTAACTGCTCCAGCAATCTTTCAGGGACCTCTTCCGATGCCGCCGTTACCATTATCCGGTCAAAGGGGGCCTGCTCCGGCCATCCCTTCATACCATTGCCAAACAAAGTCGTAATATTAAAAATATTTAATTTTTTAAATATCTCCGCCGCAGCATTCAAAAGTGGCAAATGTCGCTCAACCGTAAATAAACGACGACATAATTTTGCCAATACCACGGCCTGATATCCGGACCCGGTACCTACTTCAAGAATTTTGTGTTTTTTTGTCACCTTAAGTACCTGCGTCATATAGGCGACAATATAAGGCTGACTGATAGTTTGGCCGCTGTTTATAGGCAGGGCCGAATTCTCATAGGCTTGAGTACGCAATGCCTTTGGAATAAAATCTTCACGGGGAATGTCAGACAGAACAGCGAGTATTTTTTCATCCTCAATGCCCTCGTCCCGTAATTCATCCAGTAAAAGAGATTTTTTATCTGATAATGTTAGTCGCATGAAAAGTCTTTATTTATTTTATTTCCAATAGTTGCAAGAGATTTCTGATGTGTTAAATCAAGGTGCAATGGGGACACAGAAATATATCCATTCTCAATAGCTGCAAGGTCGGTACCGATCTTTGGCGCACCATATTGCCGCCGGAAACCAATCCAATGATATTCAATACCTCTTGGGTCTTCCCGTGTCTCAATGAATACTTCTGCTTCATCCCGAAACCCTTGAGATGTGGTCTGTATACCCTTCACCTTATCTGGATAAAGTGGAAAATTTACATTCAGAAATACGTCTCGATTCCAAGGTATCGTGATAAGTTCTTTCACAATGGGAAGGCCATGGTTTCGCGATGTTTGAAACAAGTCAAATGCATAATCCTTGGCCACTTCCTGACTGAACGCGATTGAGGGAATACCGCAAATAGTCCCTTCCATAGCCGCAGAAATTGTCCCGGAATAGGTCATATCCTCGGCTAGGTTAACACCGCGATTAATACCAGAAAGTAACAAAGTCGGTCTTTCAGGCATTATCTGGTGAAGAGCCATCATAACACAATCTGTCGGCGTACCTTTTACGGCATAATATTGTTCATCAATTTGCCGAATACGTACTGGCTCATGTAGGGAAAGTGCATGCCCCTTACCACTTTGTTCTTCCTCCGGAGCAACAATCCATACCTCATCGCTAATGGAGCGTGCTATGGCCTCCATCAACTTTAGGCCGGGCGAATTATAGCCGTCGTCATTAGTAATCAAAATGCGTCTTGAAATGCTTTCATTCATGGCTATTCAATCCGTTTCTGTCCCCCCATATAGGGTTGCAAGACCTCTGGCACCTTTATGGAACCATCAGCCTGCTGATAATTTTCCAGCACGGCAACCAGAGTTCTGCCTACGGCAAGACCGGAACCGTTCAATGTATGTACAAACCGGGTTTTCTTAGTCTCTGCCGTACGACAGCGCGTTTTCATACGCCGCGCCTGAAAATCACCGGTATTAGAACAACTGGAAATTTCCCGATACATACCCTGTCCCGGCAACCAGACCTCAAGGTCATATGTCTTTTGTGCCGCAAAACCCATATCACCCACGCATAGGGCCAAGACGCGATATGCAAGACCAAGACGCTGTAATATCTGTTCCGCCGCCCCGGTCATACGTTCAAGCTCTTGCCCACTTTGTTCCGGCGTGGTGATGCTTACCATCTCAACCTTGTTAAATTGGTGTAGACGTATCATACCACGGGTATCACGACCGGCTGATCCGGCTTCTGAGCGGAAACACTGGCTAAGTGTGGTAAAACGCAGGGGCAATTTTTCTTCTTCCAGTATCTGCTCACGAACCATATTAGTCAATGGCACCTCGCCGGTTGGTATCAAATAATGACCCGTAGTGGCTTTAAACAGATCTTCTTCAAATTTGGGTAGCTGGCTCGTGCCGTAAAGCGCATTGTCACGCACCAATAACGGTACGCTGGTTTCCTCATAGCCAAATTCAGTAGTATGGACATCAAGCATGAATGTGGACAAAGCGCGCTCCAGCCGCGCCAGATCACCCTTGAGGATGACAAAACGTGCACCAGACATACGGGCTGCACCCTCAAAGTCCATTAGACCCAATTTTTCACCTAGATCAAAATGTTGTTCGGCTTCAAAATCAAATGTGGGCAGCACACCCCATTTACGGACCTCTAAATTATCTTCTTCGTCCGTTCCGTCCGGCACATCATCCGCCGGAACATTATCCAAACGACACATTTTGTGGGTAAGATCATCGGAAAGTCTGCGTACGTCCTCTTCAAGGTCTGCCATACGCTTTTTAAGATCGGCCACTTCCTTGATCAGGCCATCGGCATCTTCGCCCCTTGCTTTTGCCTGACCAATAGATTTAGAGGCCACATTACGGCGGGACTGGCACTCCTGCAATTCAGTTTTCTTTTCCCGCAGCTTGGTATCAAGCGCGATCAATGTGGCAGATTGTGGCGCAATGCCACGGCGATTCCAGCCAAAATCAAAGGTTTCAGGGTTTTCCCGAATAGCCTTGATATCAAACATCTTTTTTGTCCTTAATGGTTAATCTAATAAACAGGATTGAGATTTCATAAAGAATAAGTATGGGGATGCCAAGCCCAATCTGGCTAACCGGATCGGGCGGGGTCATAATAGCGGCAAATGCAAAGGCACCAACAACCATAAATTTCCGTTTCGCCGCCAATCCCTCAGCAGTCACAATACCCACCCGCGCCAGAAGCACAAGCAGAATAGGCAATTGAAAGCTAATCCCAAAAGCCAGGATCAACAACATTACAAGTGACCAATATTCCTTAACCGTTGGCAGCAATTCAATGGATAAAACTCCCGCCAATTGTTCCTTGTTCATGCCTGCCAAATCGGCTGATGATTCTGTGCCAACCTGAAATGACATGAAGAAATTCCAAGCATTGGGAATTACCAGATAATAGGCCAGTGCCGCACCCAACGTAAATAATACAGGCGTTCCGATCAAAAAGGGCAGAAAAGCTTTTTTCTCGTTGCCATAAAGCCCTGGGGCAACAAATTTCCAGATTTGCACTGAAATCAGGGGAAATGTTACACAAAAAGCGGCAAAAAAGGATACTTTCAGATAAACAAAAAATGCCTCATGCATCCCAGTATAGATCATGCGCGCTGGTTGATCATATTTAGCGGCCACATCCACAAAGGGTTGTGCCAGAAACATATAAATTTCTTCATTAAAGTAGAAACAAACCACAAAGGCAGCCAGAATATATACAGCAATCCAAATCAGGCGACGTCTGAGTTCCACAAGATGCTCAATTAACGGCGCAGAACTACCTTCTATAATTTCGGTATCTTCTGCGGTCATTTTTCATCTGTCCCGGTTTTCTCGGTACTATCCGGTTTAATATCCGGCTTTACATCAAGGTCATCCAATGGGATATTCACGGCCTCATTCAGTTTTTTAGTGACTTCTTCCAGTTCGACCTCATCGGCCATCTGTTTAACGCTGCTTTGAAATTCCTGCCCCATAGAGCGGGTTTTGGATATAAAGCGACCAATAGACCGTAACAGTTTAGGTAGGTCTCTCGGACCCACCACAATGACTGCCATGACGACAATCACGAACATTTCTATCATGCCAATATCGAACATGGTTTACGTCCCGAAAATCGAATTAATCATTTGTTTTTTCAGAATTTTTATCACTAACGACAGTCTCGGATTTTTGATCAATGACTTTTGGGGTTTCTGTTTCCGCCACATCAACGTCTTCTTCAGACAAGCCCTTTTTAAAACTTTTTATTCCTTTTGCCACATCACCCATAAGGTCAGAAATTTTTCCCCGGCCAAATAATAATACAAACAATAAAACGACGATGGCAATTTGCCAAAAACTTAAACCCATTGAAAACCTCCTAAGACCATGTGTTTATATTACCACAAAATTGAATGCATCATAGGCATTAACTGTGAGAAATACTTGACGAAAGTCAACGATATTGAACACGAAAGCAACATAAAAAATATTTTTCACTCATTCCCCCGAGGAGACAGGCAATTCGGGCTGTTCCTCTGTGGGTTTTGGATCATCCAGAAGGTTTAATCGCGATGTATTGACATTGTCTAGAAAACCAGCAGCCTTCAGCTCCGCAAGACCCGGTAAATCCTTAATACTGTTCAGGCCAAAATGTACCAGAAAATGATCTGATGTACCGTATGTCATGGGCCTGCCCGGTGTCCGCCGCCGCCCTATGGGGCGAACCCATTCAGCCTCCATCAGAACATCAAGTATGCCCTTGCTTAAGGAAACCCCGCGAACTTCTTCCACTTCCGCACGGGTTACCGGTTGATGATAGGAAATAATGGCCAGTGTTTCCACTGCTGCTCTTGACAGCCGCCTTTCCTGTTCCACTTCTTTACGCAGTAGAAAGGCAAGGTCGGGCGCAGTTTGAAACATCCATTTTCCGGCAACTTCCACAAGGTTTACACCGCGATTGGCATATTGTTCCCTAAGGTCGGTGAGCAATTGATCAATATTCGCCCCTTCCGGCAAACAATCAGCAAGAGCAATAGACGACAGCGGCTTGTCACTGGCGAATAATAATGCTTCAACAATTCTGATTTGTTCCATGGTTTCCATTAATCTGACCTGTCTTTCTTTCTGATATATAATGGGCCAAAAGTTTGCTTTTGTACGATTTCTGCCTTTCCTTCCCGGGCCATTTCCAAGGATGCGGTAAAAAGACTGGCCTTTACGGAGCGGGTCATATCATCCCCCTCTATGGAATCCGGCAAGAACTGAAATAAATCTGTCCAGTCAACAGCTATACCGATCAGTCCACGCAGGCGCTCTAATGCCTGATCCAATGTATAGACTTCCCTTTTGTGGATTCGAATGTCAGCTATGGACTTTCTGGTTTTATGATCAGCATAGCCCCTGAGCAGTTCATATAAACTCAATTCATAAGTGGCATTTTTGGTTACAATCACAGGTTCCGGCATTCCACGGGCGAAAACATCCCTTTTTAACTGATTTCGGGACATAAGCGTAGCTGAAGCATCCCTGATCGCGCTCAATCTTTGCAATTGATGCGTCAGACGGGCAGCCATTTCTTCGGCCGAGAGTTCATCCTCAGACGTTTCTTCCGGTAACAGCAACCGTGATTTCAAATAAGCGAGCCATGCCGCCATCACCAGATAATCCGCAGCCTTTTCCAGTTTTTGCACCTTGGCATCATCGACGAATTTCAAAAATTGTTGAACAAGCTCCAATATGGAAATTTGTTTCAGGTCAACCTTCTGAGTTCTGGCCAGCGTAAGCAGAACATCCAGCGGACCCTCAAAACCATCAATGTCAAGAATCAGCCGTTCCTCATCATCCGGTGATAATATCACCGACGCTTGCTCTTCAAATGCAGACTGCTGCTCTGGCTCTTTAGTATTCATTTAAGGTGCTATCAAAAAAGCTAATTGTTCTACAAGGTCAATTATTGGCCCTATTATGGCCCATAATATATTAAGGTCCAACCCTATCTGCTGTCCAAGCATAGGCAGCAGGAACAAGCCAATGATAACAAACATGCCATATGGTTCGATCCGTGACAGGGGTCTGGCGATTATATCCGGTAAAATGCCAACTGCAACCCTTCCCCCGTCCAACGGTGGAATTGGCAGCATATTAAAGGCCGCCAGGATGGCGTTGATCTTAATGGCGAATACTATATTCCCCACAAGCCAATTTCCTGCTATTTCCGGCAAAAAGCCCACAATATGAAGTAATAAAGCGGAACAGATCACCAAGAAAATATTGGCAGCGGGACCAGCCAATGCCACATAAATCATATCCCGTCGTGGATTATTAAGCCGCGCAAAGTTAACAGGCACCGGTTTTGCATAACCAAATAAAAACGGCGCCCCGCTCATCAACAGCATTAAGGGCAGAAGTACGGTGCCAAAGGGGTCAATATGAACAAAGGGGTTAAAGCTCACACGCCCAAGCATTTTTGCCGTATTATCCCCCAGCTTATACGCGACCCAGGCATGCGCGGCCTCATGTAAGGTTATTGCCAGAAGAAGCGGAATTACTATTATTGGCAATACTTGAAAAAAATCCATATTCAGAAAATCCTATATTTACGCTTACTTTAACGCATGATCCAGCCATTCAGTCAGTTCAGCCCTATTAACTTCTGGAACATTATGTCGTTGTTTGAACATGCCTCCAACCCAATTTTCACTGACCCAATTGATATCATATAATGCTTCAAGCACTGCACGGCGTTCATCAAATGATGCATTACAATGGAGCACAAGATCACAACCCGCTCGTAAAGCCTGCTTCGCATTTACAGCAGCTTTTCCGTCCAATGCCTTCATACTGACATCATCGGAAATTAATACGCCCTTAAAACCGATATGCTCACGAATAACCTGCCGGATAACGGTTTCGGACAAAGTTGCCGGAAGCACAACATCAATTGCTGAATAAATAATATGAGCGGTCATAGCCAGCGGCATTTGGTTTAAGGCCTTAAAAGGCGCAAAGTCAAATTCCTGTAATTGCTCCAGCGATGTATCCACAATAGGCAATGCCTTATGGCTATCGATTGTGGCCCTTCCGTGACCCGGAATATGCTTGATCACTGGCAAGACACCACCCGATAACAGGCCTTCACATGCAGCCGCGCCCAACTGGCTAACAATATTGACATCATCACCAAATGCCCGGTCACCAATCACCAGATCCGCGTCTGGAAATTTAAGATCAAGCAAAGGATAACAATTAACCGTAATACCAAGTAAACGTAATTCTTCCGCCATAAGACGGGCATTTATCTTAGCTACTGCTAAACCCAGTTCGTTATCTTTTTTATATAGATTCTCTAATGCTTCACCCGTTGGCGGCTTACGCCAATATTGTTGGTTTAAGCGACATACACGCCCCCCTTCCTGATCAATGAAGATCGGGACGTCTTCCCGTCCAACCGTTTCTTTCATGTCGTTGGTTAGTTTTTTAAGCTGGTCAGGTGACTGACAGTTACGGGCAAATAAAATAAATCCAAAAGGATCAAGATCCTTGAAAAGGGATCTTTCTTCCACGGTCATAATAAGCCCGTCACAATCCTGAATGACAGGTCGTGCCATTTATTTTGCCACCACAATGCAGGCTTGTTTTTTGGCTTTTAAGGCTTCACAAATTTGATCAGCAGAAGGTCTATCGGCTATCATCCCACCCCTCAGGCGATAAAGAAACCCCTTCTTTCCCAGATCAATCATCATAATATCTGGCCTTAGGCCAGAAAGAAGTGCGGCATTATCGGCCTGTAGCTTATCCCACAATTGCTCAGCCGTATCCTTTTTTCCAAAAGCACCCAATTGAACAAGAAAACTACCAATTTTACGCTGATTTTCAGGGGCAGCCGTGACCGCATTTTGTAATTCCTTTGGCGTGGTTTCCGCCACAACGGGCAGAGCTTCTTCTTCCGCTGTTACGGGCCGCTCTATGGGTAATTCCGCGCTTGGTTCAAGCTTCTCGCTTTCATCAGCCTGTCCGGAAGCAACCTTGTTAAATACTGCTTTGTCCTGATCAGGCACTTGCATACCGCCAGGGGTGTTTGGTTTTTCCTTAATCACGGATTTATCTGCATGTACCACAGGTACCGGACCGTCATCCGTGCCTTCCAGATAACTATACCAAACCAGACCACCAAAAATCGCCAGAATTACCACCGTGAGAGCGGCAATCATCATCCGCCGGCCAGTCATGTCATTTTCGGTGGTATATTCTTCCGGTAATGGCTCTAGCCATGATGCTTTTTCACCTTCATCCGACATTTTAAATCCCCTCCCAGAGTTTAAATAACACTACATTTCAGTAACAGGTTCCACACCCAATATATTAAGTCCCGTCGCGATTATTGTGGCAACAGCAGATATGAGAGCCAGTCGCGACAATGTCTTATCGCTATCATCTTCGATAATGAAGCGAAGATCAAGATTATCATTACCTTTATTCCACAGCGCGTGAAACTCTGAAGCCAGCTCATACAAATAATATGCTATTCGGTGTGGCTCACGGGCAAGAGCAGCGGATTCCACAAAACGGGGCCAGTTCATCATATTCCTGATCAGGGAAAGTTCACTGCTGTCAGTAAATACTGACATATTTGCTCCGGCAAGGGCCACTTTTGACACATCAAGGTCAGGGAATGCAGCTTGCGCTTTACGTAAAACGGAATGTACACGGGCATGAGCATATTGCACATAAAAGACCGGATTATCCTTTGATTGTTCGGTCACCCGGGCAAAATCGAAATCTAATGACGCATCATTCTTCCGGGTGAGCATGATGAAGCGCACCACATCTTTGCCTACTTCATTCACAATGTCCCGCATGGTGATGAAGCTACCGGAGCGTTTTGACATTTTTACCGGCACACCATCCCGCAAAAGCTTAACCATTTGGCAAAGCCTGACATCAAGTTTGACCTTATTATCGGTCAAAGCCTTTATCACGGAATCGACCCGCTTGACATAGCCGCCATGATCAGCACCCCAGACATTTACCAAGCTGGTAAAACCCCGTTCTATCTTATCATTATGATAGGCCACATCGGCGGCGAAATAAGTCCAGCTTCCGTCAGACTTCTTAACCGCACGGTCCACATCATCGCCGAAATTCGTTGATTTAAACAGCGTTTGCGGGCGTTCTTCCCAATCATCCGGCTTTGTTCCTTTCGGCGCTTCGAGTACACCGGTATAGATCAGTCCCTTATCTTTGAGCTTATCCAAAGAGGCCTGTATCTGGCCAGATGTATGTAGTGTTATTTCAGAGAAAAATACATCATGCTTGATGGCAAGCGTATCCAGATCAGACCGGATCATATCCATCATGGCATCGGTGGCAAACTGCCGAATATCATTCAGCCATTCGCTTTCTTCGGCCCCTAACCAACGATCACCATATTTTTCTGCCAGTGCCTTGCCCACAGGGATCAGATAATCACCGGGGTATAGTCCTTCGGAAATTTCACCTATATCCACACCCATCGCTTCCTTGTATCTAAGGTAAGCGGAACGGGCCAGAACATCAATCTGTCCTCCGGCATCATTAATGTAATATTCACGGGTTACATCATAACCCGTATAATCCAGTAAAGACGCTAGCGCATCGCCGAAAATTGCCCCGCGACAATGGCCTACATGAAGTGGCCCCGTGGGATTAACCGAGACATATTCCACATTGACTTTTTCTTGCTCGCCAATTTCTGAACTGCCATAATTATTATTGGCATCCAGGATGGTTGCCACCTGAGACTGTATGATACTCTGCTTCAATGTGATATTAATAAAGCCGGGACCAGCCACATCCACTTTCTCAACGCCGTCCACTTCACGCAAACCATCAGCAACCATATCCGCAATATCACGCGGCTTCATGCGTGCCTGTTTGGTTAAAACCATGGCAATATTTGTGGAAATATCCCCATGTGTCACATCACGCGGCGGCTCAATGGTGACATTATTCAGGTTAAGGCCGTTCGGCAGTTTGCCGTCTTTTTCAAGCCCGGCGATAATAGTCTTTAAGACTTTAGAAAAAGTATCAAAAATATTCATAATTCAAACAACGATGTATCAAATAATCTTTTATGTTCCAATATGGCATAACGGTCAGTCATGCCAGCGATAAAGTCGGCCACATGGCGCGCACGAGTCTGGGCATCTGCCATAACGTTTGGCGTTTGCCATTCTGTGGGCAGACATTCCGGCTCAGCCTGAAAAAGTTCGAACAAATCTGTTATCACTCTTTTTGCCTTGCTGGACATGCGGTTAACTTTGTAATGACGATACATATTCTGCATCAGAAAAGATTTCAATCTTTTATCGAATTCTTTCATCTCATCGGAAAAGGAGATAACACTTCGTGACGCCTTACGAATATCATCAACTGTTTCCGGCTGCAGGGCAGAAATGCGCTTTTTGCTCTCCATCAGAATGTCATTGACCATTCGATTGATCAGGCGGCGTACAACTTCGTGAATTTCCCGCCCATCTTCCAGTACACCATATGTATCCCGGACCTCGCGGATAATATCGCTCAATAATGGTAATTCTTCCAATTGGTCCATGGTCAGCAAACCCGCCCGAACCCCATCGGCTATGTCATGGTTGTTATAGGCAACATCATCGGAAACAGCCGCCACCTGTGCTTCCGCACTGGAATAGGTATGCAATTCAAGGTCATGGCTGTCATTATAAGTCCGTAAATTGACATTCAGACTATCAAACTGGCCTTTTTCGCACAGGGGGCCATTATGCTTTGCCAATCCCTCTAGGGTTTCCCATGTGAGGTTCAGACCATCAAAGCCGGCATATCTTTGCTCCAGTTTCGTCACCACACGCAAGGACTGTGCATTATGATCAAAGCCTTGAAAAGGTTTCATGACCGCATTCATGGCTTCCTCACCATTATGACCAAATGGGGTATGGCCAAAATCATGAACCAGAGCCAGCGATTCTGAAACTTCGTCATTCAGGCCAAGCACAATGGCAATACTGCGGGCAATCTGCGCCACTTCAATGGAATGAGTCAGACGGGTACGGTAATAGTCGCCCTCATGATAAACAAAAACCTGCGTTTTATGAATCAGCCGCCTAAAGGCCCCGGAATGAATAATCCGATCCCGGTCTCGCTGAAAAGGCGAACGGGTTTTAGTTTCATCTTCAGTATGGAGCCGCCCCCTACTCTTATTAGCAAGGCAGGCATAAGGGGCATATTGGGGCTTAGGCTCATATAATTTGAAGTCTGAACTCATTATGGGAACATTCCATTCATTGACAATATTAATATATTCCCTACTTATATAGGGTATTATATAAAAAAACATCAGGGTAAGTTAGAATAATGACCACAGAAACAACGCCAGTAACTTTATCGGCAAGTGCCGCCAAGCGCATCGTCACCCTATGCGAAAAAGAAGGTGATACAGAACTGAAATTCCGCATTTCGGTTGATGGTGGTGGCTGTTCAGGTTTCCAGTATGATTTTAACCTTGTCAAAGACCAAAAAGACGATGATCTGGTCGTAGTGCGGGACGGTGTTACCATGCTGGTAGACGGCTTATCCCTGCTTTATCTGACCGGATCAGAAGTTGATTTTGTGGAAGAACTGGCCGGGTCCATGTTTGTGGTTAAAAACCCTAACGCCACCGCTTCCTGTGGCTGCGGTTCATCATTTGCCGTATGAAAATAGCTTCCTGGAACGTTAATTCAATCAAAGCCCGCCTGCCAAGGGTGACCGAGTGGCTGAAAGATTTCAGCCCCGACGTGGTCATGCTGCAGGAATTGAAATGCACCGATGAAAATTTCCCCTATATGGAAATTGAAGAGCTTGGTTATAATGTGGCCGTTCATGGTCAGAAAACATATAATGGGGTTGCTATCCTGTCCAAATACCCCATAGAAGACATCATGATCGGCTTGCCCGGTGATGATAACGACGACCACGCCCGGTATATAGAAGCCACCATCAATACCGTACGGGTCGGTGGGTTATATCTACCCAACGGCAACCCCCTGCCCGGACCAAAATTTGATTATAAGCTCAAATGGATGAATAGGCTGATGGTTAGGGCAAAAGAACTTCTGGCTCAGGAAGAAGTTTTTGTCCTTGGCGGTGATTATAATTGCTGCCCCAAGGATGAGGATAGCTATGACCCTATCCGGATGGCCGGCGACGCGTTGACCCAACCGGAAACTCGCGAACGTTATTACAGTCTGCTTAATCTTGGCCTAACCGATGCCCTCCGACAGTATTTCCCATCCGGCCATAATTACACCTATTGGGATTACCAACGCGGCGCATGGCAGAAAGACAACGGTCTAAGGATAGACCATCTTCTCCTGTCTCCACAAGCAGCGGACAGATTAATGAAATGCGATGTAGATCGGGTTCCACGCGGCAAAGAAAAAGCCTCCGACCACACGCCAATCTGGTGTGAGTTGGAAGTTTAGTCTTTAATTTTCAAAGATGTGCGTATTTTTTCGAGGCGGATTCGGATTTTTTTTAATGAATTTACCGTGTTTGCACCCTCATTCATAAGCTGTGTACTCTTTTTAGTGATATTTAGAATTTGGGATTCGTAATCAGTTTCCATGTCAGGTAATTCCAGAACGGGTTCATTTTCAACTTTGGCATTAAAAGTCTGAAGAATATTTTTAACCCCATGTTCTTTCAAATATTTTTGTGCCCCTTTAATGGTATAACCATCTTCATGAAGCAAATTTCGGATAGCTTCGATGATTTCAACATCTTCGGGACGGTAATAGCGGCGGCCACCGCCTCTTTTCATGGGACAAATTTGACTGAACTTGCTTTCCCAGAAGCGCAAGACATGTTGGGGCACACCCATAGAATTCGCTACCTCGCTTATGGTGCGGAAAGCATTTGGTGATTTTTCTGCCCTAGGTGTCATTTTTATATTTATCCCCTATAACGACAACAAAGTTCCGCCTAATAAATTAAAACGGATAGACTATAATCAGCCTTCACTCAGTCCACTAACACGGTTCTTTAAAACCTGTGACGGTCTGAATACCAGTACCCGGCGGGGTTCGATGGGTACTTCTTCCCCGGTTTTGGGGTTACGACCAATGCGACCATCTTTTGAGCGCACTATAAAACTGCCAAAAGAAGAAATTTTCACATTGTCACCCTCAACAAGATTATTGGAAATCTCATCCAGAACAGCTTCCACCAGGTCAGCAGACTCATTTCGGGACAGACCTACTTCTTGATAAACAGCCTCACTTAAATCGGCTCTCGTTACAGTTTTTCCGCTCATTTTCTAAATCCTTTGATGTAAATACAGTCTACTTCACACATAATAACCCGTCAATATCAAAGGGATGCCATGCATTCCTGAGATACTAGGTAACGTGTTTTTCAGCCAAATTAAGCGATTATTATTTAAAAATAGTTTAATTCACCAACGAATTAGGCAAGAACCCCAAGTAAATCCGCCGCCCATTGCCTCCAGAACAACAATATCACCACGAGCGATTCGGTTTTCCTTGAGCATATCATCCAATGCGAGCGGGATAGAAGCCGCCGATGTATTGGCATGCTTGTGGACAGTGACTGCAACTTTTGCCGGATCAATTTTAAGCTTCCGTATGGTGGCATCTAATATGCGTTTATTGGCCTGATGAGGGACGACCATATCCACATCATCCGATGTCAGGCCATTAAATTCCAACGCCTCTTTCACCACACTGGCCAGATTAACCACCGCATGACGGAAAACTTCCTTGCCTTTCATGCGCAAATATCCCGTGGACTGTGTTGATGACACGCCACCGTCCACATAAAGAAGCTCATTATAGCGACCATCGGAATGCAGGTGAGAAGACAGAATCCCCTGATCTTTGTTAGTGCCGGTTCCTTGGCTTGCTGAAAGCACTACGGCCCCTGCCCCGTCACCAAATAAAACGCATGAGGCACGGTCTTCCCAATCCAATATACGGGAAAATGTTTCGGCACCAATCACCAGAGCATGTTTGGCCTGACCTGCTTTGATGAAATTATCTGCCGTTGATAGCGCATAAATAAAACCGGAACATACGGCCTGTATATCGAATGCAGCACCCTTTTCCATGCCAAGGGCCGCCTGAACGCGGGTTGCGGTTGCGGGAAATGTCTGATCCGGTGTCGAAGTGGCCAAGACAATCAAATCAATATCATTTGCCGTTAAGGACGCCGCCGTCAAAGCCTTCTTTGCTGCCTTGATAGCCAGATCAGATGTTAATTGGCCTTCTGCGGCGATATGGCGTTGTTTGATACCGGTGCGCTCGATAATCCACTCATCGGTGGTATCGACAATATCTTCCATTTGTTTGTTAGTAATAATTTTTTCAGGAAGATACGACCCACAACCGGAAACAACAGAACGTATAGTGGTCATACCGCTTTATCCTCGATTTCTTCTTCCGCATGATCTTCAAACCGCACAAGGTCTCTAGCAATTTTCCCGGCAAGATCGTTTGATGCCATATCAGCGGCTACACCAATTGCACTGGCAAATCCGGCAGCCGAGGCACCACCATGACTTTTAATAACCAATCCATTTAATCCCATAAATACGGCACCATTATGATTATTGGGGTCCAAATGATCTTTAAGTGCCATCAGGGCCTGCTTGGCAAATAAGAAACCGACTTTTGACATTAAGGAGTCTGAGAGTGCGGCCTTCATCATACCGGCAATCATTCGCGCTGTGCCCTCAGCGGTTTTCAAGGCGACATTTCCAGTAAATCCATCGGTCACGACCACATCAACTTCGCCATTAGCAAGGCCATGCCCCTCTGTAAACCCAATATAATCCATAGGCAGGTTAGCATCACGCAATAAACGGTCCGCATTCTTGATGGTCTCGTTACCCTTCAACTCTTCAACGCCCACATTAAGCAACGCCACAGAGGGATTGGAAAGTCCAAGAACCGTACGGGCAAATGCCGCTCCCATGATGGCAAATTGAGTGAGGTTTTTCTCGTTACATTCCACATTGGCCCCAAGGTCAAGCATAATGCTTTCACCACAGGATGTGGGCAATAGTGATGCAAGAGCTGGTCTGTCAATGCCTGGCATGGTGCGGAGCATAAATTTTGACATGGCCATTAAGGCACCAGTATTCCCGGCAGAAACAGCGGCACTGGCATCGCCATCTTTTACGGCCTGAATAGCAAGTCCCATACTTGATTGACGTCCACGGCGTAATGCCTGACCCGGTTTCTCCTCTGCCGTCACAATTTTATCAGTGTGACGAATTTCGCAACTTTCTTTCAACAGAGGGTACTTGGTTACCAGTGGTGCTATCTGAGTTTCATCGCCAAATATCATAAATCGGACATCAGGCAATCTTTCACGAGCAATACTTGCCCCTTCAATTACGATATGAGGGGCATCATCACCGCCCATAGCATCCAAAGAAATTACATTTTCACGCGTCAAGGGAACTCTTCAATCTGATTAATAGCTTTTAGCTCTTAATCCGTTGTATTCTGTTAAATTAAAAAATAATTCTGCTTATGTCAGCATTATATGCCTTAGGTATTAAGCAATGATGACAATACTGGATAATACGTTATCTTCAAGTCTTATGTTTTAAACTTTTTAATACCTCAAATGGGTTTTTCTTTTCGCCTTCAAGAATGACGTCTTCTTCTTGAACAATTTTTTGTCCCAGTTCATCACCAATGGCATCTATTCTACGGGGATATGGATTAATTTCCAAAGATAAATGTTGTGCAACCAATTCACCCACATCTATTAAATTTGACTCTAAAAACTCTATATCTTCTTCGTCAGGATTGAAATCAATTTCACTGTTTTCTTTGATTTTCTGTCCTGAGGGCAGCATCAAAGTCAGCGTGAATTCTCCAGCAATATTTTCTTCAATAGGGTCAAGCGTGATTCCGCATGATTGCACCACTATGGCTCTAAATGTTGCAACAAGTTTGTAAGACCCCTTTCGGGCAGGTGTAATCTTACATTCAACATCCAGATCATTCACACTCAAAACTAAATATCTACCAGCAAGGGCGCGACTTTCTGCCTCAGTAGCCTGAAATTTAAAGAACCGGCCCTTTGCTCCGAAACTGGTCACATCCACTGCACGTGAGAACTCAGACTGAAATTCTGATCCTATTTCTGAAAAGTCGCCATCATTAGTCATTTAATTTACTTCTTCAAAAATTATTTTGGCTTGCATTAAATTCTCATCTGTTTGTCTTTTCAGACATTTTACCTGTGCCACCACGTATGACACTAACTGATCAAGAATTATAGTCTCTGGTTCCCGATCCCGATAAATATTCCTGATTAGAACAGTTTTAAGATTATCCGTCACGTTTTCAGACCGGATAGCCGTCCCATAAGCTTCTGCGCGGCCATAATAAGCCTCCGCCATGATCTTGACCTTTTTACCGACACTCATATCCCCGACCCCTATTTCCCGCAAAGACATATCCATATTATCAAATAATACTTCCTGTAAATACCTTATTAATAAGGCTATTTGTTTATTGTCATCATGCAAATCAAGTCGGTTAACCACCAAACTCAAATGAAGAATGATGAGATCAAACCGACCATCAAGCGTATCGGCAATTTTCCAGACTGAATAGAATTCTGGCGTGCGTGACTGTTTCACAATTTCTGTGAAAAGCAGATAAGCTGTATCCTTAATTTTCTTATTTCGCCTTAAAAACACCATATAATGATCATATCCCTATTTAAAAACATTGACTAGCAGGATGACAGGTGCCATTTTGTGCTAAATTTTGCGTTTGGTACCATGCTAAGGCGCATTCTGCAATTAAAACTGGACTTATTCCAGAATGGACGAGCATAATAACCTCATGAATAGCACAACAAAAACGATCCTCATTATCACCATTGCCGCTTTGGCCCTTGGTGCCTGTAGTTCACGGAAATTTGTCCGGGGATATATGGCCGATGAAGAAGTGATAGGTTCCATAAAGCCTCAGGTAGATACCCATGATTCTGTACAGCAAATGATGGGTAGCCCCTCTTCGGTTGCTACTTTTGACAATAACAACTGGTACTATTATTCCAAAAAATCAGAAAGCCTGGCATTTTTCAAAGAAGATATCACAGAATTAAATATTATCGCCGTGCGCTTTGATACGGATGGCTATGTTACTGCCATAGACCGTTATTCAATTGATAACCTTAATAATGTCGATCCGGTTGGCCAAACAACCCGTACCCATGGTCGAGAGTTGAGCTTCATTCAAGAATTATTCGGTAATATTGGAAGATTTGGTGCTGGTGGCCCTTCCAATGTCCAGCCCGGAAATTAAACACTTAGTAAAAAAATAATTCTACCATATTACGTGCTGTTTCCTAGCATCACCAGCAGTGTCCTCAATAGTGCATATGAGGCTTAACCCTTTATATGCGAAACCAGACATTTGCCGATTTCATTCCAAACGTCTCCATTAAAGAACATATGCCCTGCACCTTGCAGCCGAACAATCTTGCTGTTTGGTACAAGGCGAGCAGTCATTACTCCATTGTCCAGAGGAACCAACGGGTCTTTCGTCCCATGGATAACCAAGAACGGGCAACGAACATCCTTTAACATTTCTGGCAAAGAATTTGGTACTGTAGTCATCGCATGAATATGGTTAACTGCTACTTGTGCATTACGGGGGTCACCCGCATAAAGCGAACGCGTGTATCGGATAGCAGATTCTTCATCAAACTGACATGTACCGTTCAAAAAGCACCAACTCTCCAACCAACCAGGCAAATCATGATCAAATTCACCTTTTGGCTGATTTCTCATCAGAATTTGCCACGTCTCATCAGAGACACTACTCAGGCCCATCTCTGTTGCAATCTCTTGTGAAACTAGCGAACCCGCAGATATAGATGTAACCGATGCAAATTCCTCCTGGAATTTACACAGGGCTATTTGTGCAAGGTAGCCCCCCATAGAATGTCCCACCAAATGCACAATTGGATTTGCAAGTTCAACGATAAAGGCCCTCATGTCCTGTAGGAGTTCTTCTATTGGATATTGCGTGTCCAGATGCGTGGAATCCCCTGTATCGCGATGGCTGTAACGTACTACAAAACACCCTGCATCAGCTAGGTTCTGACAAAATTCCTCAGGCCAGAACTCGGCAGGTGCGCCGGCCCCGGATATTAACAACACGAGGGGGTTTTGTTCATCCCCGAAAGAGTCGAAGGCTAACCTGATTGATTCCCGAACGGTTACAAACTGTTTGATCAAACCAAAATCCTAATCTTGAATATCAATAGACCCTAAAATAGTCGCGCCTGAACGACCATGACCCGCATCACAAGTGGATCATCAAGAACGTTATTACTAATATCTTTTAAAGTTTTTTTAAGACGGGGATAATCAATATTACGCGGACTGTCTGTTTTTCCGATAGGCGTAACGCTGAAATGGCGTAACATGGCATCCCGGATTTCAGGCAAATAACGGATAACCATCATTTTATTGTCATTGCCGTCCACTTCCATGGAAAAATCAATCACCACATTGCCCAGAACACGGTTTTTATGAATTAAGGGAAGAGTCATACGGTCAACTTTTACAAAAAAGGGGTCCGTTTTCGGTTCTTTTACTATAACAGCGACTTCTTCTTCATGAACTTCAGGTTTGTTACCACCTGCCAACATCATATATGCGCCGAACCCGCCGCCGCCACCTAGTAACAATCCGATGAACAACCCAATTATCAGGAGTTTTTTACTTCCCGACTTTGGCTTTTCTTCTTCCGTTTCTATTTCGTCGTCTTCGTCTGCCATATGCCAACCCTGCTATTAAATTCAAAAATGCCTGAAACCCTGTCCCTCACGCAGCAGGTTCACCCCGCTCTCATCCAGAATTCCAATTGCCTTACCTTTTGTCATACGGCCTATTTTGGTTAAAGATAGATCAAGTGTCTTTGCAAGTTTTTCAATATCACCTGCTACATGCGATGGTGCTGTGAAAAGCAATTCATAATCATCCCCACCGCTCCATATGAGGTCTTTATACAAGGGGAAACTTTCCAAAACCTTACCAGCCGCATCGGACAGGGGAATTAATTCCGCAGCAATTTCAGCGCCTAATCCTGATGAGGCGCAGATATGTCGAATATCTCCTGCCAGCCCGTCGGAAACATCCATGACTGCTGTGGCTATTCCTTTTAGTTTCTGTCCTAACGCTAGCCTTGGGCTTGGCACATGGTAGCGATTTATCAAATCTTGATTTCTTGGTGTAATATTACCTGAAATACATTTTAAGCCCAGTGCGGCATCACCCAATGTACCTGATATATAGATGTCATCCCCGGCACATGCCCCCCCACGAAGCAGGGCGTCTCCCTGTTTCACAGTACCAATCGCAGTGACGGAAATTGTTAACGGCCCATTTGTTGAGACGGTATCACCACCGAACAGGGACCAGCCAAACTCTTTTTGGTCCCTTTTGAGCCCCGCAGTAAATTTTTCTATCCAATCATCTCTATTTTCCATATCACTTGGTAAGGCTATAGCAAGAAGATACCCTAATGGTTCAGCCCCCATAGCTGCCAGATCAGATAGATTTACCCTCATTGCCTTGCGGGCGATAAGGTCAGCAGGATCGTTGGCAAAAAAGTGAATATCGGCGACAAGGGCATCCTTGGTAAAAATCAGATCCCTGTCCTTCGGCGGGGTCAGGACGGCCGCGTCATCCAACAGACCGTAGGCTGGCGCACCCTTAGTGGCCAGAGGAGCAAAATATCGGGAAATGAGGTCAAATTCACCTGAACTCAGTTTATTTCTCCCACGTTATTTACGAATAATTTTGGCCAATCTGTCAAGCACACCATTTATAAATCCGGGCTTGCTATCATCAAAAAAAGCCTTGGCCACATCAACATATTCATTAATGATTACAGAAGTGGGTACATCAGGACGCGCTATCAGCTCATATGTTCCGGCCCGCAGGATACCACGCGCCACCGATTCAATACGGGCCAAAGTCCAGTTCTCTGCCAGTGACCCGGCTAGATGATCATCGATTTCCGCCGTCCGTTTTTCCACACCCTTTACAAGATCAGAAAAAAAGGCTTCATCCGCATCCGCATAATGTTCACCTTCGATCACCGCACCAAGACGGTGACTAATAAACTCATCCACAGTAATTTGAGCATGCTCATCATTCATTTCCATCTGGTAGAGGGCTTGTACAGCCGCCAGCCTGGAGGCACTACGCGCACCGCCTGTTGATGGAGATGTTTCTGCTTTTTTACTCATTGTGAACCAGTCCAAATTTCTGTTTTAATGCGATCATTCTGAGCGCAGTTTCTGCGACATAGCCGCCTTTGTTTCCCGCTGTCACATCGGCCCTTGCCCATGCCTGATCTTGATTGTCCACGGTCAATACACCGTAACCTATGGCAAGTCTATCCTTGATTGCCAATTCCTGTAGTCCACGGGCACTTTCACCACAAACATAATCATAATGGGATGTTTCACCCCTGATTACGCAGCCGAGCGCAATATAACCGTCATAGTGTACATCAGTCCCGTCTGCTGCAAAGCGAATGGCAGCGGGAATCTCAAAAGCACCTGGAACGTCAATGCGGTCATAAGTAGCTCCTGCCGCCTCAAGTGCTGCAACAGCACCTTTGATCAACTCATTGGTGATATGGTCATAATAGGGAGATTCTACTATTAACAGATGCATAATTCACTCTCTTACTTTTTTATCAAGCCGACTTCAATGGAGTCATCAAATTTACGCTGCTCAACAATGTTCAGGCCATACCCATCGATGCCAACCACATGCTGTTCCGTATTGGACAGCAGGACCAAATGCGATACGCCAAGATCAACAAGAATTTGAGCACCAATGCCATAATTTCTCAGGAAAGTGTCTTTTGACGGTTTTTTTGTACCCGTTTTGCGGCCAATACTATCAGTAATAATGGTTTTAGAGGTTTCCCGAAGATAAACCAAAACCCCGTTTTCCTCATTACCTATTTCTTCCATGGCACGGTGCAATTGACTGCGGCGATTACCCTTTGCACTAAGCAAGTCATCAAACATATTAAAAGGATGCATACGAACCAAAATTGGTTCCCCTTTTTTCGGGGTACCTTTCACTAATGCGAAATGTTGTGTCTGGTCATCCGTAACCTCATATACCCGCAATTTGAATTCACCGCCATATTCTGAATCAACCACCGTTTCTTCAATACATTCCACTAAGGTATCAACCTTGCGGCGATAGGCAATCAGATCGGCAATAGTAGCCAGTTTCAAATCATGCTTTTTGGCAAATTTCACAAGATCCGGCAGACGGGCCATAGTGCCGTCATCATTCATAATTTCACAAATTACGCCGGCTGGATTAAGACCTGCTAATCGTGAAATATCAACCGCCGCTTCCGTATGTCCTGCCCGAACCAACACACCACCGTCCTTTGCCACAATGGGAAAAACATGACCCGGTGATACAATATCTGCGGCACTCATAGCAGGATTAGTTGCCACAGCAATAGTATGTGCCCTATCTGCCGCTGAAATACCGGTAGTAATGCCCTCTTTCGCTTCTATTGAAACTGTAAAAGCGGTATTATTGCGGGCTTGATTGTTGAGGCTCATGGGGGGAAGGCCCAGAATTTCAGCCCTCTTCCGGTCCACAGTCAGACATATCAGTCCACGGCCATATTTCGCCATAAAGTTAACCGCATCAGGCGTCGCCATCTGAGCAGGGATAATCAGGTCCCCTTCATTTTCCCGGTCTTCATCATCAACCAGAATAAACATGCGGCCATTTTTGGCGTCTTCAAGCACATCTTCTATGGGGGAAAGGAAATTTTTAGGCATAATATTGATCTTCTTATTTAAATTCATTCATTCTGGCGACATAGCGGGCCAATACATCAATCTCTAGATTGACTTTATCCCCTGACTTTACATCAGAAAATGTGGTTTTCTCCTGCGTATGCGGGATCACATTTATACTAAAAACTGTCTGGTTCTGGGCATCATCAACAACGTCATTTACCGTAAGAGAAACTCCATTTATGGTAACTGACCCTTTTTCAGCAATATATTTTGCAAGGTTCGCAGGCACAGAAAATTGTATTATTCTGCTATCCCCTTCAGGCGTTACAGATAAAACGTCACCTATACCATCAACATGGCCTGTAACAATGTGCCCCCCTAGTTCTTCGCCAACCTTCAATGCTCTTTCAAGATTAACCCTTGTATCTTCTTCCCAATCACCAAGATTGGTGCATGACAGCGTTTCCCCCGATGCATCAACGGCGAACCAGTCGCCACCCTTGTCAACCACAGTAAGACATACACCGGAACAAGCAATGGAAGAGCCAATATCAATGGTATCGGTATCAAAGGCCGTATTCAATTTGATACGGGTATCGCCTTTTAGAGCAATGCTTCTGATAGAGCCAATATCTGTAATAATTCCGGTAAACATTTTAATGACCTATTTCATATTCCTGCCAAATATCTTTTCCTGTATGACCCGTTCGCAACAGGTGAAAATTCGGCCTTGCAAGTAACTCATTTAACTCAATGGATGCCAGTGCAGGAAGTCCGCCCTTACCGATTACATCCGGTGATCTGAACCAATATAGTCGGTCTATCAGACTTGCCTCTATCAGGGAAGCATTAACTTCAGCACCACCTTCGGATAATAGCCTTGTAATACCTTCTTGACCTAGGCGCTCCATCATCTTTGTCATATCCACACGAGCTTGTTGATTTGCCCCACAGCTAATCAGTTTCACATCCAGAGATTTGAGGGCATCAAATTTTTCACCACTGTTTACCGTCGTTATTACCCATGTGGGAATTTTTTTTGCCGTTTCAACCAGTTTACATCCTTCCGGAATTCTTAATTGGCTGTCTACGACGACCCGAACGGGAGAGCAAGACCTAAGCCCCGGCAAACGACAATCAAGTGATGGGTTATCAGTTAAAACCGTGCCGATTCCCACCAATATTGCATCATGATTAGCCCTGAGCAAATGCCCCCTTTGACGCGACTCCGGTCCGGTTATCCATTTGTCAGCCCCAGCAATCATACCGTCCTGTGACGAGGCAATCTTAACGGTGACCATCGGGCGACCTTCAGAGGTCTTGTTAAAAAACCCCTGATTTAACTGGTTTGCTTCTGATTGACAGACGCCAAAATCTACCAGGATTCCAGTCTTTTTCAGAAGAGCCAGACCTTTGCCTGAAACGCGCCAATCAGGATCACCGGTTGCCACAACAACCCTCGCAACACCCGCCTTTATAAGGCTTGTTGCGCAGGGCGGTGTTTCGCCGTGGTGGGCGCATGGTTCTAATGTAACATAGGCTACAGCCCCCTCTGCGGCTTTGCCTGCACAAGACAGTGCAATGGTTTCCCCATGGGGGCGTCCGCCCTCGCCCGTATGTCCGCGGCCAACGATATGGCCTTGCCTGTCAACGACCACACAGCCTACGGATGGGTTCGGCCATGTAGTCCCTAGGCCGCGACGCGCCAGCCCCAGTGCCATTTTCATATAGTGAATATCGGTTTTCAAAATTCCAACTACTGGTCTGCGGGATCAGCAATTTGTTCGACAAATTTTTCGAAATCCTTGGCTTCCCGAAAATCCTTATATACGGAGGCGTAGCGAACATAAGCTACTGTATCCATATTTTGCAGGCCCTCCATAATCAACTTGCCGACCTGCTCCGTCTTGATTTCTGCTTCACCAAGGCTTTCCAACTGGCGGACAATCCCATTGATCAAAAGCTCTATGCGGTTTTCTTCGATCGGTCGTTTTCGCAGGGCGAGATTAACTGACCGTTCCAGTTTCTCCCGTTCAAAGGGAAATTTTTTGCCGCTTTTCTTAATCACCGTTAATTCACGGAGCTGTACCCGCTCAAACGTTGTAAAGCGTGCGCCACAGCCATTACAGGAACGCCTGCGCCGAATGGCAGAATTATCCTCTGTCGGGCGGCTGTCTTTTACCTGTGTATCGTCATTTCCACAAAATGGGCAACGCATTTTTCACATCCTTAGTAAATTGGAAAATCTTTGCAAAGGGCAATGACTTTGTCCTGTACGGTCGCTTCAACCACACTGTTGTCATTGGGATTATTCTGTAGACCCTTAAGAATTTCAATGATGTAGTCACCGATCATTTCAAATTCCTTAACCCCAAACCCACGTGTCGTACCCGCTGGTGATCCCAGACGAATACCAGAAGTTACCATTGGTTTCTCAGGGTCAAAAGGAATGCCATTCTTATTACAGGTGATATTGGCCCGCCCCAGTGAATTGTCAGCGTCCCGACCCGTTAAGCCTAAAGGACGCAGGTCAACCAGCATCAAATGGGTATCCGTACCTCCCGAAACAATATCACAGCCACCTTCCACAAGGCGCGCAGCCAATGCTCGGGCATTTTCAACTACCCGGTGAGCATAATCTTTGAATTCCGGTTTTAATGCCTCACCAAAAGCGACAGCCTTGGCAGCGATCACATGCATGAGAGGGCCACCCTGAAGACCGGGAAATACAGCCGAATTAAATTTCTTACCCAGATCAAGATCATTGGACAGGATCATCCCCCCCCTTGGACCACGCAATGTCTTATGGGTTGTTGTGGTCACCACATGGGCATGATCAAGCGGATTTGGATGCACACCACCAGCCACAAGCCCAGCAAAATGGGCCATATCAACCCAGAAATAAGCCCCGACTTCATCAGCAATTTCCCGGAAGCGTTTAAAATCAATAACGCGCGGATAAGCGGAACCACCGGCAATGATTATTTTCGGTTTATGTTCTTTTGCCAGACGTTCCACTTCATCAAAGTCAACCATGGCATCTTCGCGGCTGACACCATATTGCACCGCATTAAACCATTTCCCTGACTGTGCGGGTGGCGCGCCGTGGGTTAAATGCCCGCCTGCCGCCAGTGACATACCAAGAATAGTATCGCCAGGCTGAACGAGAGCAAGATTAACCGCACCATTGGCCTGCGCGCCGGAATGGGGTTGTACATTGACATAGGCGGCATTGAACAACTTTTTAGCCCGCTCAATGGCAAGACTTTCAGCTATATCTACAAATTCACACCCCCCGTAATAACGACGCCCTGGATAGCCCTCAGCATATTTATTAGTCATTATGGAGCCTTGAGCTTCCAACACGGCACGACTGACAATATTTTCAGAGGCAATAAGCTCAATATGCTCCTGCTGCCGACCTGTCTCAAGGGTAATGCTTTCCAATACATCTGGGTCGCTATCTGCCAGAGAAGTGTTAAAAAAATTATTCCTGTCTGTAGATGAAGTCATATTAAATAAATCCTAAAATAAAAAATACTCATAATAAGTTATGACATCTTAGCGATGCGGCGTTGATGTCTTCCGCCTTCAAATTCTGTCTTTAAAAATGCCTTCAGGCAGTCCTTAGCCACATCTGGGCCAATGGTGCGGCCACCCATCACAATAACATTGGCATTATTATGTTGTCGGCTGAGTTCTGCGGTCAATCTGTCATGGACTAGAGCTGCCCGAATATGGGCATGTCGATTGGCGGCGATGCTTATGCCTATCCCTGAACCACAGACGAGAACCCCGCGAGTTGCCTTATTTTCCTTAATGGCATCTGCCAAAGCATGGGCGAAATCTGGATAATCTACTGATTCAAGTCCGTTACAGCCTAAATCCAGAACCTCAAAGTCATTTTCTAGAAGGAAAGATTTGAGGATCACCTTTAGGTCATAACCCCCATGATCACCAGCCAACACAATGATTTCTTTAGACATTACCCATACCTTTTTCAAACGTCTTGTATAATTTAAAACCGGAAAGACTCTAATATCATAAGGCCAGCCGTTTTCCTACTATATGTATAGGGAAAATTAAATATTCAGGATTTTTCTTTGGAAAGAACATATTTCAGTTTATTGACCGCAACCCGCGTCAAATGATGACGACTCGCTGTTGCCGGACCAACAATAGATACTTCACGCCCAGAAGCAGGATCAATGGCAGACACCTTTACGGATGTACCCACCTGTATGAATTCAACAAGATACTCGCCCGCATCATTGCTCATTCAGCAAATCCTTTGTTATTATGAAATATCCTTTCAGGCCGCCTTTGCGAATTTCTTCACATCAAGACGCGCCCAAACCGCTTTTAGGGAATCCACCAGATAATCAATCATTTCATCCGTATGCAACGGACTAGGCGTAAAGCGTAGCCGTTCAGTACCCCTGGGGACGGTTGGAAAATTGATCGGTTGTACATAAATGTTAAATTCGTTCAGCAGAATATCCGATGCCCGTTTACAGATAACGGGATCGCCCACAAGAACAGGTACAATATGACTGACAGATGGCATAACGGGCAAATCTGCGGCCAGCATTTTTTTCTTCAGCATCTCCGCCCGTTCCTGATGAATGGCACGTTCGATTTTGCTTGCCTTCAGATGGCGTACACTTGCCAGTGCCCCTGCGGTTATCACAGGTGAAAGTGATGTGGTAAAAATAAAGCCAGAAGCAAAAGTACGAATTGCATCGACAATATCTTTGGTTGAAGTGATATATCCCCCCATCAAACCATAAGCCTTACCCAATGTCCCTTCTATAACCGTAATCCGATCCATAAGACCTTCCTGTTCCGCAACACCGCCACCGCGTTTGCCATACATGCCGACAGCATGAACCTCATCCAGATAAGTCAGGGCATTATATTTATCGGCCAGATCACAGAATTCTTTGATTGGTGCAAAATCACCATCCATAGAATATACAGATTCGAAAATAATTAATTTTGGCAATGCAGGATCAGTTACCTTCAGCAGGCTTTCAAGATGTTCAATATCATTGTGACGAAAGATATGTTTCTTACAGCCACTATGGCGAACCCCCTCAATCATAGAAGCATGATTGAGTTCATCGGAAAAAATCACACAGCCCGGTAATAGCTTTGCTATAGTACTTATACTGGCATCATTGGAAATATAGCCTGAGGTGAACAACAGCCCTGCTTCTTTATGATGAAGATCAGCCAGTTCCTCCTCCAGTAGCACATGCATATGGTTATTGCCGCTGATATTCCGGGTTCCTCCGGCACCAGCACCAGTGTTCTTCAACGCATGCTCCATAGCATCAATGACTTTAGGATGTTGCCCCATGCCAAGATAATCGTTGCTGCACCAGACAGTAATATCTTTCACACCGTCTTCGCTGAACCACTCGGCTTTTGGGAAGGCGCCCCTTTGACGAACAATATCTGTAAAAACACGATACCGTCCCTCTTCTTTAACCGTTTTCAAAGCATCAGAAAATACCCGATTATAATCCATTGCATGGCCTTACTTTAATATATTCATCCTTGCGTTACTTAACGCCTGAAAAAAACTTACTGCTTTTACACAAGACACAAGGGCTTATCACAGAAACATTATAAAACACAGTGTTAAATAACTAAACCACTTTATTACAATATCTGTCGCCTTATACCCTGTCAAATCAGGATACAATATACTCATCGGTAAATGAAATTACTTGATTCAAATCAAAGGTCGGTAGTTAAGACCTTAAAAAGATTGAAAACGGAGTTGATCAGTCCAGAAGCTTTCCAATTTACGCAAAGAGTTACGAAGTTCAGATACATCTTCATCTTCAAAGACGTTCTTTTCTTTTACAACTTGGAGGTTTTCATCAAATAGATCACCTACGAGGTCGCACACTTCTTTTCCCTTGTCGCTTAACCAAATACGCAATGCACGTCTGTCATGTTCTGCGCGTTCCTGATTAATATAGCCTGCCTCAACGAGTTTTTTCAAGTTATAGGATACGTTGGAACCCAAATAATAACCACGGTTTCGAAGGTCACCCGCCGTCATTTCGTGATCACCAATATTATACAGGAGTAAAGCCTGAACACTGTTCACATCATTCATGCCCACACTATCCAGGCGATTTTTTACAATGTCCAGCATCCGTCTGTGAAGTCGTTCAATCAAACGAAGACATTCCAGAAAATTTAACTTTGATCTGGCTTCTGGAGTCTCATGTCCTCCAATCAAACTGCTACTGTGACCTGCCAATGACATACTGTATAATCCTTGTATTATGATAATTCTTTGTAATCCAACACCACGATTATAGTATAACAACTCCTAACAAGGTCTTAACTAACGATAAAATCCTGTAAAGCAGATTAAAAAAATTGGTATTATTTAACTAATGCATTATGGTGCAACAATATTTCAAGATCAGGTCATTTAAAAATGAGCAATAGCATGGCATCTCCCATTTATCCCTATCACCGACCAAGAAGAAACAGGAAAAGTGACTGGTCTAGAAGACTGGTTCGTGAAAACTCATTATCCGCAAATGACCTTATCTGGCCTGTTTTTGTTCAGGAAGGCTCTAATAATAAAACGGAAATTTCCTCTATGCCGGGGGTATTTCGACATACTATCGACTCGTTAATTCCTGAAATTGAACAGGCTGCAAAGTCGGGAATACCGGCAATAGCTCTATTTCCACAAACGCCACAGAATTTAAAAACCGGTGATGGCAGAGAAGCTGTTAACCCAGATAATCTTATCTGCCGTACCACGCGCGCTATTAAAAAAGCCGTACCCGAAATCGGGGTCATCTGTGATGTGGCACTTGACCCCTATACCAGCCACGGTCAGGATGGCATTATCATTGACGGCTATGTGGCTAATGACCAGACAATTGATGTTCTCGTAAAACAGGCAATGATACAAACAGAAGCCGGATGCGATATTCTGGCGCCGTCGGATATGATGGATGGCCGGGTGGGAGCTATCCGGGAAGCCCTGGAAGAACATAGCCACGTTAATACACAAATTATGGCTTATGCTGCCAAATATGCATCTGCTTTTTATGGTCCGTTCCGTGATGCGGTTGGTTCAGAGACTAATATCAAATCAGGGGGCAAACATAGTTACCAAATGGACCCCGGCAACGGCCATGAAGCCCTGCGGGAAGTAATGATGGATATAGATGAAGGTGCTGACATGATCATTGTCAAACCGGGCATGCCCTATCTAGATATTATCCAGCGGATAACTGCTGAATTCGAATTTCCCACTTTTGCTTATCAAGTGAGTGGTGAATATGCCATGCTGCATGCTGCGGCAAACAATGGCTGGCTTGACTTGGATCAGGTCATGATGGAAAGTCTGCTCGCCTTTAAGCGCGCCGGTGCAAGCGGAATATTGACCTATTTTGCACCGAAAGTTGCAGAACTGCTCACCAAACAGAATTAGGCAAGCAGGTCATTTGATAGTTCATTAACGACCTCATCCAACTCATAAAAACTAGGCTGCATGTGTCCAGGTATACTTTTACGCCCAATTTCAATGGAGATTTGCGGTGCATTACCATGCAGGTGGGACACAATAATATCCTTGATTACATTGAAAAAGTGGCTTTCTTCATCAACGAATTGCTGTACGCGCACGGCAAGCGGGGCTGCTATTGTGTAGGATATCAATATTCCAAGGAATGTTCCCACCAAGGCCCCACCGATCATGGCACCCAATATCTCAACAGGCTGGTCAATACTACCCATGGTTTTTACGATACCCAGCACCGCAGCCACAATACCCAGTGCGGGAAAGGCTTCCCCCACAACGCTTAAGGCATGTGCCCCTTCACTTTCTTCATGATGATGCTTTTCAAGATCTTTAAGCAATACGTCCTCTACTTGATAGGGATCATCAAAATTCATGGTCGTCATACGCAGATAATCACAAATAAAATCCACCACATGGTGATCAGCAGACACTTTTTCAAAATTACTAAAAATTTTGCTTTCTTCAGGATTTTCAATATGCGCTTCCAGAGCAATAACACCCTTGGTCTTAATGAGTTTGGTTAACAGAAACATCAAACATAACAGGTCCATATAATCCTGAGGTTTCCATTTTGGACCTTTAAAAGCATGGCCAAGTCCCTTCATGCCTTTTTTAGCTACGCCACCGCCGTTACTGACCAAATACGATCCTACAGCAGCCCCACCAATGATCATTCCTTCCAAAGGCAACGCCTTCAGAACCGGTGCCATTTTCCCCCCGGCGAGAACATATCCACCAAATACCATACACATAGTCAAGACTATACCAACAACAACAAGCATATTAACTCAAGCCTCTTTTATTCTTTATAATCTGCAATGGGATCATATATTACGTCCCTATTTGGGACAGTTATAAGAGAAGGATGTTAAGGAAGTCTTATTTAGGAGAAATTTGAATTAATTTTTTTCTTTAAGGCGGTGTGGCCAAACATAATCACATAAGAGCACCGTTCTGCTTTACCACATCACCGCCAAAACTTAATTTATAGCGGGCTATATCCGCCCCCTCTTCCGTATTAAGTCCACCAAGATCAATCGTTTCAACCCCTTCATCTTTTAGTTTAAGAATCATCTTCCAAAGCAAAAGATTAAGCGCACCCGTTTTCCGACCATTATTACCTGTCCAGCCAATATGATATGTGGCACAACGTCCATGACGCAGGAATAACACACCGGCGGTGGGTTCCCTTTTCCCCCTCTCAATAACAAAAGCCGTACTGACCCCTTTATATTTGGGGGCAAACTCACCGTATCCCTTCACAAGACCAATGGGCAATCCCTGATATTTTTTTTCTTTCTGCTGTTTTCTTTCCTTCCCCAACAACCAATTAGTATAGAGATGATTGTGATCAGCGAAAATAACATCAAAATCATGTTTGTCGGCTTTTCGGATTTGGGTGCGATTTTTACCATACAAACCTGCCCAAAGCTGATCTGCCGTTAAATTAAGATCAATAAGTACCGTTGAATTTCCCGTAATTACCTGTCGAAAACCCAAGTCTTTATATATATTTTGTCCCGAGCCTTCTGGAGCTGTTTCTTCTTCCGGACTAAAAACGAATAAATTTAATGATTTCAAAGGATATTTTTTACGTAATGTTTCTAATATCTGCCGCTTCTGATTATCATCAATATTATTAAGCCAGACCGGACCCTTCAGAAGCAAAGAAAACCTAACGAAATGCAAAATCCGTCTAGTGATTATTTGCCCAAAGGCAATGGCTTCTCCCTGATCATAAGCAACGAAGCGGTCAACCCCTAGATGACCATGCTCAAATATGGCACCATAGGCCCAAGATTGCTGAAAAGAACATCGACTCGCTTTCTTTAATAACCGGTCCCATTCTTTCTGAGATATTTCATTCCACTGGATAATTATTTTTGACATATTATTTATATATTAACCATAAAATCTATATTATTTATATTACCTATTAGAATATACTTTTAATTTAAACGGTTTTTATATGTTTGGCAGAAAAAAAAACACACAAAGTGTTATGGGGCATGAAATAGCTGCTCCAAAACCGACCAAATGGGCTTTTTTCTATATTTTGAAATATATTGGTCTGCCCATATGTCTGATATTAACGATATTGGATATTTTACTATTTTTCGTATTTAAATATGCATTTAATAGCTGTTATGGTTTTTTCTGCCTGTTTTAATAAGTTTCACACCTATTTTTCAGCAAATTATCTTGGACATTTCCAACTATAAACCATATATGATGCTGTATATCGACAGCTTTTAATATTTATATTCGGACTTAAGATGAACAAAAATACCCATTCGGTAACTTTTGAAGACATACAAAGAGCAGCGAAGGCCCTTGAAGGCGCCATTGTTACTACCCCTTTGAATGTATCACAAACCCTTTCAAAGATGACTGGGGCTGAAATTTATCTCAAATTCGAAAACCTTCAATTCACCGCCTCCTTTAAGGAACGCGGCGCCTTGAATAAACTGGCTAACCTGTCCGATGATCAAAAGAAAAATGGCGTCATTGCTGCCTCTGCGGGCAATCATGCTCAGGGGGTTGCTTATCACGCAAGTCAACTTGATATTCCGACCACTATAGTCATGCCTATCAACACGCCCTTTGTAAAAGTTCGTCAGACAGAGGAACATGGTGCTAATGTTGTTCTGTTTGGTGATAGGTTTGATGAAACCGCTTTGCAAGCTGTGAAACTCGCCGAAGAAAATAATTTAACATTGGTTCACCCCTTCGATGATAATGATGTGATTGCCGGTCAAGGCACCATCGGACTTGAGGTAATGGCGGCTTGCCCTGATCTTGATATAATTCTGGTGCCGGTTGGTGGTGGTGGTCTAATTTCAGGGATTTCCATTGCTGCAAAACATATTAACCCGGGCATAAAAGTAATCGGGGTGCAGGCCGAACGCTTTCCCTCACTTCATCGTGCGGTCAACAATAAAGACTATATCGCCAAAGGCTCCACATTGGCCGAAGGAATCGCTGTTAAAAATATTGGTGAAAAAACCTATAAAATTTGCAAAGAACTGGTGGATGATATTCTGCTCGTCAGTGAAGATGCACTGGAAGAAGCCGTATGTATGTTAATGACCATTGAAAAAACGGTTCCTGAGGGAGCCGGAGCAGCCCCACTTGCCGCCATCAACACATATCCCGAAATTTTCAAGGGCAAAAAAGTTGCCATGATCCTCAGTGGCGGAAATATTGACCCTCGCCTGCTGGCTTCCCTCCTTATGCGGGGGCTGGTACGTGAAGGCCGTATTACCCGTCTTCGTGTTGAACTGCTGGATGTGCCGGGTGCGTTAGCCAACATCACAAGAATCATTGGTGATCTGGGTGGTAATATCATTGATGTATCCCATCACCGCCTATTTACAGAGCTACCTGCCAAAGAAACATACTCAAATGTAACATTGGAGACCCGGGACCGGCAAAATCTGGATGATATATTAAGTGGACTTCGCGCTGCCGGTTTTACGGTGCATGTAAACCGGTCTTCTGATTTGTAGTTACTATATATTAACCATAGGGCTCCATTATATCTTTCTACGCGTTAATGATGTTTATAATGGTGGAAAAATATGGCGGATGAAGCTCGCCCGATAATAATAAAACGTATTAAAAAAATTTCTGGTGGCGCCCATGGTGGTGCCTGGAAAGTGGCCTACGCCGACTTTGTTACGGCTATGATGGCTTTCTTTTTACTGCTATGGCTATTAAATTCCACATCCCAAGAGCAAAAAGAAGGTCTCGCAGACTATTTCACACCAACAACAGCCTCAACAAATGCTGAATCTGGCGCAGGTGATATATTAGGGGGAACATCCCTAAATTCTGACGGCGCACAATCCAGTGCCGTAACCGTTTCCATTCCCTCCACAACCACAGAAGTACAATCCGAAGATCAAAATGCAGAACAGGAAAAATCAAAAGAAGATGAGTATGCCGAACTCGCTGCAAAACGTGAACAGGATTATTTCGAACAAATGGCCGAAGATATTCAGGTTGCCATTCAAGAGAACCCTGAACTTGCAAAATTAAAAGACCAGGTATTAATAGATATTACCGAAGACGGCATGCGCATCCAGTTAGTTGATAAAGACAATCGTGCCATGTTCCGCCCCGGAAGTGCAAACCTGTATAGCTATGCAGAAAAGATGATTCGAAAAATTGCTACTGTGGTGGAGAAAATGCCAAACCGCCTATCAATTTCAGGCCATACCGATGCAAGTCCCTTTACCAGCAGACATAACTATTCCAACTGGGAACTTAGTGCTGACCGGGCAAATGCCAGCCGCCGAATTCTAAATAATTCAGGCGTTTCTGCAAACAGAGTTGCAGAAGTTCTTGGAATGGCGGCCACTGACCCCCTGCTACCGGATAGCCCACTACGACCAGAAAACCGGCGGATTACCTTTTTACTGCTGCGCGAATCCCCAACTTTGCCCGCGAGCTTTATGTAACATTCATAAAATTTGGTTCTTTTTCAGCGACATAGCCATTGTGCCTTGTTATGATGTTATTAATGAGAAAAATACAGAGACCAAATGTATTTTAAACGGGAGTGGGCAAGGAATAATTATATATGGAACTGTTGCAACCTTCACTTCAGATGTGGGCGACTTTTGCTGTCATTATAACGGCTATTATTTTTTATGCTTTGGACCATATTTCCATGGAAATAACATCCCTTGGCACCATATCCGTTCTGCTGATATTATTTCATTTTATGCCCGTATCTGATGGGAGTGGTGCCAATCTACTAGATTTAAAAATCTTGCTGGCAGGATTTGCTGACCCTGCCCTGATCACTATCCTGGCCCTGCTTGTCATTGGACAGGGAATGGTACAGACCGGGGCCTTGGAAACCCCGGCCCAAATAATTGTAAAACACGGCATTTCCTATCCACGCACTGTTATTATGGCGTGTCTGGTATCGGTTATGGTGATCAGTGCATTGCTCAATAATACCCCTGTTGTGGTGATCTTCATTCCCATAATGATCACATTGATGGATAAAATGGACAAGTCAGCAGGACTAATTCTCATGCCGCTTAGTTTCGTTGCCATACTGGGCGGTATGACCACATTAATCGGATCTAGCACCAACCTTTTGGTAGCTGGTGCCTATAAAGGCCAGACCAGCCTAGAGATCAACTTTTTTGATTTCACTGTGCCGGGCCTGTTTCTGGCAGGTATAGGTTTGCTATATGTTACTATCATTGCTCCCATGATATTGCCAAAAAAACTCTCCACCGCTGATGACAGCGCGCTTATTATATCCGGCAAACAATTTATCGTTCAGCTTGACTTGGTAGAGGGAAATTCACTCATCGGGAAAAAGTCCATAGCTGGCATGTTTCCCGATCTGTCCCGAATGACTGTCCGGTTGGTTCAAAGGGGTGCAAAAATGTATTTGCCCCCCTTTGACGAAATCACATTTAAGGAAGGGGACTGTATAATACTGGCCACTACCCGTGCCATATTAACAGATAAACTTTCCAAAGATCCCGGCCTGCTGAAAGGAATTCTTTCTGTCCCCAGTCTGGATAACGAAGAAAATGAAGCCATTCAGGCCGTATCCCGTGGACAGAAAATTGCTGAAGTTATGGTCGCGCCAGCCTCCCGCCTTGATGGCCGTACTCTGGAACAGGTCGGCTATCATTTACAAGGCGGCTGCACGGTGCTAGGTATTCAGCGCCGGTCTCGTATGATACGCATCTCCATGAATGATATTAGGCTTGAAGCTGGTGATATTTTATTGGTTGTGGGTACATCCAGTCAGATCAACGCCCTTAAAATGAATAAAGATGTGCTGCTCATGGAATGGTCCACCCGTGAAGTACAGGTTCGATCTGATAGTTGGAAAGCGCTTGGTATTTTCACAGGCGTGGTTGCTTTCGCTGCCACGGGGACAGTTCCAATTCCGATCACGGCCACATGCGGGGCATTTTTAATGATAGCCCTTGGCTGCCTTAACATCCGACAAGCTAGTCGCGCTGTGGATCGCCGCATATTCCTATTGATTGGGGCAGCCCTTGCCATGGGCGCATCGCTTCAGGCCACTGGCGGCGCTTTATTTCTTGCAGAAAGCCTGATCACTATATTAGAAGGATCGAGTGTTGCCGTTACCCTATCTGCTTTTTTCCTGCTGATCGCCATACTTACCAACATGCTCAGCAATAATGCAACAGCGGTTCTGTTTACCCCCATTGCCATTAACATAGCCAATAAGTTGGGTGTAGACCCCATGATGTTTGTTACAGCCGTTATTTTTGCCGCCAATTGCTCATTTGCCACCCCGATGGGGTATCAGACCAACCTTCTGGTCATGGGACCGGGAAATTACAAATTCAAAGATTTCATGAAGGTCGGTGTACCTTTAATTATTATTTTATGGCTTGCCTACTCCTTTTTTGCCCCTTGGTATTATGGGCTATAAATAATTTCAGAATTTCTTTACTATTGCTTAATATCATGGGCAGCAAGTCGTCTCATTCTGCAGAAAGTAGAAAAAATTGACCAACCAGTCGTCACAGTTCCCTCGGTTTTACGTAACCGCATCAACCATTTGTCCTTATCTTGATGGCCAAATGGAGAGGAAGGTTTTTACGGAACTTAATGATGTCAATCCCAATGGGCTGCACGAATCGATGGCAAAAATTGGTTTTCGACGTAGTCAGGATATTGCCTACCGGCCCAGTTGTGAAAATTGTACTGAATGTAAATCTGTACGTATTCCGGCATTATATTTCAAACCAAACCGTACACAACGCCGACTGATCAAACTAAATTCTGACCTTGTCATTAACAAGCTCCCCAATATTGCCATAACAGAACATTATGATCTCCTGCATAAATATCTGGAAAAACGTCACAGCGATGGCGGTATGACCAATATGAATTTTGATGAATATGTCAGCATGGTTGAAAGCAGCCCGGTCAATAGCTGCCTGATTGAATATCGATTGCCTCAATCGGATAAGCTTGTGGGCGTCACGCTTACAGATATTATGGCAGACAGCCTGTCCATGGTTTACAGCTTTTTTGATGTCAGCGATGATTTCAATAAAAGAAGTTTAGGCACTTATATCATTCTAGATCACGTTGCCAGAGCACAGCTTATAGACAAAACACATGTCTATTTGGGTTACTGGGTAAAAAACAGTCCCAAAATGGCCTATAAAATGAATTTCCGCCCGCTGGAGGTTCTAGAGCCAGAAGGTTGGTTCCTGAACGGGAATGATTAGCAAAATATAATCCCCTCTGTTGCCTTGCCTTTGCCCACAGTATATTTATACTCGCATGAAAATATATAGGGCATCTTACATGAAACGTCGTTCATTTCTAAAAACAGGCGCCGCCGCAACGGTTGGTGCGGTCAGTTTATCGGCCCCGGCCTATGCCACGGGCAAACGCAAGCTTAAAATGGTCACCACATGGCCGAAAAAATTTCCCGGGCTTGGCACCCGTGCTGAAGAATTCGCCAAGGATATTGAAACCGCTACCGATGGCCGCATCCGGATCAAGGTCTATGCTGCTAATGAACTGGTACCCCCGCTTGGCTCATTTGATGCCGTGCGAAGCGGAAAGGCAGACATATATCATGGTTCAGAATATTACTGGCAGGGCAAACATAAGGCCTTTTCCTTTTTTACCGCCATCCCCTTTGGTTTGACAACCATGGAACAAAGCCAATGGTTACATTTTGGCGGTGGCCAAGCTCTTTGGGATGAACTATCGGGAAAATTTAATGTTAAAGCACTGGCCTGCACCAATTCAGGCGTACAGATGGGCGGTTGGTTTAAAAAAGAAATCAAAAGCCTTCAGGATTTCAAAGGCCTTCGTATTCGTATTCCGGGTCTTGGCGGAGAGGTTCTTAAACGTCTCGGCGCAACCCCGGTTACCAAAGCCGGTGGTGAGATATATCTGGCCCTAAGCCAGGGTAATATTGATGCATCCGAGTGGGTTGGGCCGTGGAATGATATGGCCTTCGGTTTTCATAAAATCACCAAATATTATTATACTTCTGCCTTTCAGGAGCCAGGAGCTGCCATAGCAGCCGGATTTAACCTTGATGTCTGGAATAGCTTAAGTAAAGCGGATCAGGCAATTATTACCGCCGTCGCGGGAGATAATTACCAGAAATCACTTGCGGAATTCAATGCCCGCAATGCGGCGTCCTTAAGAGTCTTGGTTGAAAAGCATGATGTGCAACTCAGAACTTTCTCCGATGACATTCTGATCGCCCTTGCACGTACTTCTGATGAAGTTATGCAGGAAGTCGCCACTACTGATGATCTGACCAAACGCATATATAACAGTTATATGGACACGCGAAGGGCCGCTATGGAATGGCGGGCAATTGCGGATGAACCTTATATGAGATCACGTCATCTGTATGAAAATTATGGTAAAAAATTATAAGTGCCCCTTTTTCTCACAAAAATAACAAATCACATCGACCAATTCAGTGAATGGACCGGTCGGGTCATCTCATGGCTGACCCTGTGTCTGGTTTTGATGCAGTTTATTATCGTGGTCGGGCATTATATATTCCATGAGGGCTCCATTTTCCTTCAGGAAAGCCTTCTCTATATGCACAGTATAATATTCCTGGGAGCGGCTGCCTATACCCTGCGCCATAACGGTCATGTGCGGGTAGATGTTTTTTACAGCCGCTTTAACGAGAAGACCAAAGCTTGGGTCAATCTTATCGGTTGCCTGTTTTTCTTATTTCCGGTGGCTATCCTTATTTTCTGGATGGCATGGCCGTATGTGGTGGTTTCCTGGGCATCTTTGGAAGGCTCCATTGAATCCAGCGGTATTCAGGCGGTGTATCTGTTGAAAAGTATGATCCTGTTTTTTGCCGCAACCCTCTTACTACAGGGTATATCCTTGTTACTGCATTCATGGCTTACTATCCTGAATGTTGAACATCTTCCCGAAGAAAAGCCAGAGGTCTTGTGATGGAATTGAATATCATCCTTGACCTTTTGATGTTCCTCAGTGTGATAATCCTGTTAATGTCCGGTTTTCCGGTGGCTTTCACTCTGGGTGGGACGGCAATCCTGTTTGTGGGTATTGGCATTTATTTTGATGAGATTGACAGCGATTTTATCGGCCTCATTCCGGAGCGAATTTTTGGCACGATGACCAATGATGTTCTGCTTGCGGTACCGCTGTTTATATTCATGGGCGTAATGCTGGAAAAATCCAGAATAGCCGAAGAATTGCTGGAAAGTATGGCTAAGCTCATGGGCCGCCTACCCGGTGGTCTTGGCATATCGGTAACTATCGTCGGAACCCTTCTTGCGGCCTCCACAGGAATCGTTGGGGCTACGGTTGTTACCATGGGGCTACTCAGTCTGCCCACTATGCTTAAAAGGGGGTACAGCCCTGCCCTGGCCTGTGGTTCAATTGCCGCTTCGGGTACGCTGGGACAGATTATACCACCGTCCATCGTGCTGGTACTGCTGGGTGACCAATTGTCGTCGGCATGGCAAACAGCACAGTTGGAAATGGGTAACTGGGCCCCCGACCCTTTATCGGTTGGTGATTTATTTGCAGGCGCCCTTATTCCCGGCATGGGATTGGTTCTTATGTATATTGTCTATCAGATAGGCGTGGCTATATTCATGCCAAAATTATCACCGCCCATGATCAGTGATGATAAAGACGAACATGTGGCAACGGCCCAGCTTTTAGCTGCCTTCCTGCCACCGATCTTTCTAATTATTGCTGTTCTCGGATCAATCATCAGCGGCATTGCCACGCCGACAGAGGCCGCCGCCGTTGGTGCTATTGGTGCCATTTTAATGGCCGGATATAAACATAACCCAAATGCCGCGAAGCCTATATTTGCGGCTGGATTTTCACTGGTCGGACTAATAATTGTCACTAATCTGATTGACCTCAGGATTACTCGTGAGAATGTAATTGCCTCAGATTATTTGGGCTTCGGGCTGGCCCTTCTCATGACGGCTCTGGTCATTTGGGGTATCGCAACCGCACTGTTACGCACCAAAAAAGAAGAAATCCTGCAACAGGTCATGCAATCGACCACCCGAATTTCGGCAATGATATTCATGATCCTCATTGGAGCCGCCATGTTCTCTCTGGTGTTCAAGGGCTTTGAGGGAGATGAATATATTCATGACTTCCTGAGCAATCTGCCCGGTGGCAAGCTTAGTGCGCTGATACTGGTTATGCTGGTAATGTTTGTGCTCGGCTTTTTTCTGGATTTTATCGAAATTACTTTTGTGGTCGTGCCTATCGTCGCACCGGTCCTCCTTATGATGGATATAAGCCCCATATGGCTCGGCATTATGATGGCGATGAATTTACAGACCAGCTTCCTGACCCCACCCTTTGGCTTTGCATTATTTTACTTGCGCGGCGTCGCACCCGCCTCGGTCAACACCATGCAAATCTACAAGGGTGTTCTCCCATTCGTCCTGATACAGATATTGATGCTGGTCATCTTATGGCATTTTCCTGAATTGACAACATGGCTACCCAGCGTGTTATTTAAATAAATAATCGAAACAGTGCTAATGCTATGTTTTGAAAGCTTTCCTACTTTCTTGATAAGATGGTAGAAAACCAAATACTTATGGCATCAATGAAGAATGAGATCATATGCCGGTGATCAAAAATATTTTATTTTACTTTTGCTTACTTCGACTGCAATCACTGACAATGAGGAATACTCCCTCTTACGCGTCTGATATTGTCGGTAGGTTTACCGGGGGCCGGTCAATATAAAGGATTCTTTTATATCCTTGTCTATTTCTTCTTGATGAAAAAGCATCGGACGCCACTGTTTCTTCGAAAATAACTTCATCTGGTCGTTATAATGAGTTGACGTTGGGTCACCGGATTGTCCGTAAGACAGAAAAGCCTCCGCCTCTGGGCCATTATCAGTATAACTTAAACCAAATAGAAAACTGGAGCCTCCCGTAATGGGATACCCTTTATCGGTAAGGAACTTGCTACCTTCAATCTTTTTACCTCTTATCTGATTTGCTTTGGAATAATAGTTTCTCTGATCGATTATATTGGCAACCCCCTCGGCATTACTGCCACCATGCACAGCAATCTTCTCACCTGCACGATAAGCAAACTGCGCATCTCCCAATGTACTGTCCAGAGCAAGCCCTGCTCCCGTCATGATCTGCACCGCTTTACCCAGTTTTTGTAAAGCCATGTCTATATCGGCCAGTTCACGGGGGGTATTAATCGGGTCTTTCGGATTAAAATCCACTTTAAACAGTGCGCCTTTTACCCTCGTTTCCTTCAGGGTATATTGGGTGATCCATTCCCGAAAAAGAACAGCACCATTGCTGTCAAGATCAAGGCGTTTGTTATAGCCTTTCAGGGCCGCACAGGCCTCTGTCAGGTCTATTTCTTTATCCACCACCATAACGGATGTTTTAGCCGTACAAGCCGCCACAAGATCCTCGAGCAGCAATTCGGCACTGAGGCTTCGGTTTGTAAATATTAGCTGCTGCATTTCCTTCAGTGATAATTTTCCGTCCGCACCAGTCGGTCCATCAGGACTGACATCACTTACCATCATGGCATTTATGCGGGTTCTTATGCGGCGGTCAGTGTCTTCCGAACCATATAGCGGCGAATACCCTCGTAGAGGAGCCTCCAGATTGGTTAACCAATAGCTGTCATTAGCATTGAAAATATAATCCGTTCGGTCTTGTTGTGGTTGCTCGACATAGGGAACAACGCCGGGCACTCTGGCTTCAGGATGGAACTGCCATTCAAAGCGGCTGTCGCTACCGTCCAACAAAATAATTCCCATTTTCTTGTAAAATGTTTTTGTCTGGGGATCACTTTCTTTCCGTTCCCGCCAAAGGGCAATGGCCTCTTCACTCAAACGGCCCACATTAGAGCCATCAATATATACCGCACGACCGTCCTTGCCCGTCGCCATAGTATTGACCCAGGGTATGGCGTTCCATTTTTTAAATGCCGTCTTGAATTCATCCATATCACCCGCTACGGCCATGTCTTTCCATTGATCCAGAAGATTTTGATTGCCGAGGTTGGCATCACGTAGCGTGAGGGCTGTTTCTTTTGTCCAGCGGGCACCAGGCAAACTTGCCATCGGGCCGTAATGACTGAACCAAACCGTATGCTCACTTATGGTTTCCACACCATCTTTACCCTTAACCGCAATGTTTATTTTCTTTGCAGTCATCTTGCGCGGCTCACCATCATAATAATAGCTGGTCGGATCACCCGGAACCAGATCAAGCTTGTAAAAAGTCACGCGCTTACTGGCGGATACGGTGTGGGTCCAGCCCACATCCTTGTTAAAGCCCATGCCAACACCTGTGGCACCGATAATCTGCGCCCCGTAAATATCAAACTTACCCGGAATAGTCAGATGTTTTTCCCAGAAACGATCCGTACCCGACCATGGGAAATGAGGATTACCCAGCAATAAACCTCGCCCATTTTCCGTTCTGTCCCGGCCAAAGGCCCAGCCGTTCGATCCCATTGGCCGCTTGCCTAGGCTATCCTTAAGCATTGCAAATGTCTGATGATTTTCTTGTGCTGAGGATTCTTCCTGCGGGTCTTCGTTAGGCGGTGCTGCGGCTACAATGATGCCTGCCATATGGGGGGTGGTCTGGGCCACCACCTGAAAGCGGGAGAATAAATCTATGGCACTTAATTCCCGAACCCACTTGGCCCCTTTACACCATGATGTAATATCATTCTCGCGGATATATTTATTATAACCGTCGGCAAAACCCGCTACCCATTCTTGATTTTCTTCTGATTGGGCTGCAAAATCTCCCTGTGCATTCTCTGGAATACCCAAGGCCCGAATGATTATATCACTAATCAAGTGGTTATTTTTTTCTCTGCTGCTATTTCCAGAATGATCACCGGCTTTATCTGACGTTTTGGCATTTTTTTCAGTATTGTCATCAACACCAAAGAATTTTGCCCGCTCGCCCCGCGCTTCTACCATGCTATAGGCAATATTACAGACATGATCCCGTGCCGCCATATATCCTTCACCAAAACCTAGGCTGCCAAAATCATCCGCTTTGATATGGGGAATACCGTAACTGGTCACTTTTATTTCTGCATTATATTGGGAATTTGAGGGTGGTTTATCACATGAAGTTAAAAAACCAGCCATAATTAAAACGCCTATGCTTATAGCGACTTTACGCTTGATAACTGACATGAATTTCTCCCAAAATAATTAATTAGTATGGTCGTATACGATATATTTAATAATAGCAACCATGAAATCGGTAACGTTAGAAACGAAAATAACTATTGGTCATCGCCCCGCAAAGCCTTGATCAAGCTTTCAAAGGGAAGAGTGACGCATGTGAAGCGGTTTTTATGGCTTGAAACGGGCTGAAAGATATTAAGAGCACTCCACTTATCATCTGGCCATATTTTATGCTCAAGACCGTCTTCTTCCAGATTCTGCCGGAGGTCATCATGAATTACCTGTAGACTTTGCTCCGTTTCCCCAATTGAACATTGCCCGAGAATCGATGCGCTAGCCTGACACAATACGCAAGCTTTTGTCACATGGGAAAAACCTGAGACCTTACCTTCTTCAAGATTGACATAGACTGTAATCCTGTCGCCGCACAGGGGATTATGAACCGTTAATTTTAGATCGGCTTCACCCAATACACCACTTGCCCTGGCGGTAGCGGCATGTTTTAAAATAGCCTTCTGGTACAATTGATCAATCATGTTGCTCATCTTTACTATATCGGAACTTAAGGTTTGACTATTCTATTCTTCATGCACTGTCCAGACGATTAAAAAATATTTATGACACTAATGTTAAATCTTTCGATTTTTTCCGGTTTTGCTTGATTTATCCATCATTGTATATGTAAGACAGATATAAATACAAATATAGCGAAATAAATATCGTCAGAATACTCGTACTTAGGAAGGCAAAACATACTAATGGCTAAATCAATTGCATCAGGGATGACAAAGAATTTTCTTGGTCACTCACCAGATTGGTACAAACTCACCATAATCGGATTCCTCATCTTAAATCCAGTGGTCCTGTTATCTCTCGGACATGAACAGGGTGGTTTTATTGTAGGATGGATGTTGGTTATTCAATTTATTTTTACATTGACCATGGCACTGAAATGTTACCCTCTCTTGCCCGGCGGACTGCTTGCGTTTGAAGCCTTATTTATGAAGCTCACAACACCAGCCATGGTAAAATACGAGATTGAGATTGGTCTGGAAGTAATTTTGCTGCTGATCTTTATGGTGGCTGGCATATATTTTATGCAGAAATTACTATTATTTGTCTTTGCCAAGGTATTGCTGAATGTAAAATCAAAAATATTATTATCTTTTCTCTTCTCTCTGATTGCCGCCATATTATCAGCCTTTCTTGATGCCCTGACCGTAACCGCAGTGATCATAACAATTGCCGTTGCTTTTTATGGTATTTATCATAAGGCTGCCTCAGGCAAACCGGATCACCATGAGCATGATCATTCAACGGACCATGAGGTGGATGAGTTACATCGGACAGATCTTGATCAATTTCGGGCATTTTTGCGCAGTCTGATGATGCACGCATTGGTTGGCACGGCCCTAGGTGGTGTTTGCACACTAGTCGGGGAGCCTCAGAATGTAATCATTGGCGAACGAGCTGGCTGGGACTTCATCGAATTCTTCCTGCGCATGGCACCCATTACAATACCGGTTCTGATCATTGGACTGACCACTTGTGTGATTCTTGAAAAAACAAGAATATTTGGGTACGGTGCTAAATTACCAGAAAAAGTTCGCCATATTCTGGAGGAATTTGAAAAAGAGACTTCCGCTAAAAGAGACTATCGGGAAAAGGCATCATTGATCGCACAGGTCATCGTCGCGATATGGCTGGTAATTGGATTAATGTTCCATCTGGCTGCCGTAGGACTGATCGGTCTTTCCGTGATTGTATTGCTAACAGCCTTTACCGGGATTTCAGAAGAGAACCAGATCGGGAAAGCCTTTGAAGAGGCCCTGCCCTTCACAGCCCTTCTTGTGGTCTTCTTTGCCATTGTAGCGGTGATTGCACAACAGGATTTATTCGGTGGTGTTATCCGCCATGTTCTTTCGCTTGAGGGATCAGAACGGATTGCCGGATTTTATATAGCAAACGGCATACTGTCTGCGATCAGTGATAATGTATTTGTGGGTACCGTTTATATCTCTGAAATTCAAAAGGCACTCGTTGCGGGTGTTATCGAACGTGATGTTTTTGACCTAATGGCGGTGGCGATCAATACGGGAACCAATATTCCATCTGTAGCGACGCCAAATGGTCAGGCAGCATTCCTGTTCCTGCTGACCTCCGCTATCGCACCGCTGATCCGTTTGTCATATATGAGAATGGTAATTATGGCCCTTCCCTATACCATCATTATGTCCATCACTGGTTTTATAGCGGTGGTCACTGTGCTGGAGCCTGCCACACAATATATGTATGACAATCATATGATAGAACATCATTCTGTCTATGAGATGAAGCAGGATACTAATAGTACACCTTCACATTAATGGCCTGCCAAAACTTGCCATAACAGTGTAATATGGAAAACTTATCATTTCAATTCGCCATCCTGTGATCATGCATTTCAGGATGGCGTTGCTATATATGCTACAATAATTCTTCAAGTACGGATATGCTGACATAAAAGATAAACAGGTTTATACTTAAATACTTGACGAATAATAAGTATTCACAGGGCAGATAGTTAATAAATATAGTTAATCTTCAATGCAATATAGATTATAACGCCACTTACTAATAATTAAATTTTGAACTTGTACTTAATTTACTTGTACTTTAATTACACAATTTACTGGCGAGTTTTATTTTTTGTGTTAATATGTTAGATATATCGAAAGTAATAGTTGCTTGTTTGGGGAGCGCTTAAAAGAGAGTGAAGTGCAATGAAGTCTAATTCATCGGTAAATGTTCAGCTAGATCTGGATACAGGGGGTCAAGATGAGGGGAGTAGTCCTGTGACCATTATGGATAACACCGAAAGCCATTTTGATGAAGTTAATGGCACAATCAAATGGTTTGATTCTGTTAAAGGCTATGGATTTATATCACCTGAAGATGACAAAGGAGATATTTTAGTCCATTTCTCAATCTTGAAGGATATTGGACGTCGTATGTTGCCTGAAGGCACAACGATTAAATGCTTATCTGCGGATCGTCCAAAAGGGCGCCAAGCCGTTAAAATTCTCGAATTTGATCTAACAACAGCCATTGGTACAGACATAGAATTCGCACAACCACAAATAGCTATCATTGATGTGGATGATTCCGAATTCGTTGAAGCAACTGTCAAGTGGTTCAACAGAGTCCGTGGCTACGGTTTTGTTAACCGTGGTGATGGCGGACAGGATGTTTTTGTTCATATGGAATTGCTACGAAAATATGGCGTTGATCATTTGGTACCTGGCCAAACCGTGGCCGTTGCGGTAGATGATGGTGAACGTGGCTTAGTGGTTAAGGCCATTAAAATTTAATCTGGCTATTTTCTTTTTGAACGGTTTTGAAACAGGTGTAGATGTGCGTATAAAATCACTTCGAAAAGGCTATGTCTTTTTTATCCTGAATTTTCTTTTAGTACTGGGCACACTACCTCAGCTTTCCTTTGCAGGGAATGATCAGCTTGTTTTTGGACAATCTGAATTAGCCGTTCTATCTCAGGGGCAAAGATATAAATTCAAAGTGGAAATAGCCAAAACCGAAGATCAAAGGGCCAGAGGATTAATGTTCAGAAAGAAAATAGCCGACAAAAATGGTATGCTATTTCTTTTTCAATACAATCAAATGGTCTCTATGTGGATGAAAAACACCTTTATCCCGCTTGATATAATTTTTATTAATCAAAAGGGCTTTATTGTTCATATTGCAAAATCCACAATCCCCCACTCGCTCGATATAATTTCTTCCCACGAACCTGTTATTTCTGCTCTGGAATTAAATGCAGGCGTTACGGATAACCTTAATATTCATGTGGGAGACAAGATTGAGCATCCTTTTTTTACTCAATAATCCAAAAAATCTCAAAAAATATGCTGATAGTGAATAAATGCACTTGCCCTTGTGAATAGCTTCTTGTATTAAGCCTAGCACGTTAGATTTAATCCAGTCGGGGAGTGGCGCAGCTTGGTAGCGCACCTGTTTTGGGTACAGGGGGTCGCAGGTTCAAATCCTGTCTCCCCGACCATTAAATCAACAATTAAAAATAGCCACTCAGGTTTTTTCCTGGTGGCTATTTTTGCTTTGGGTCAAATAATATTTAGTTAAAGAATATCTCTTTGGATATAGGCCTAACGAATTACCCAGGATAAAGGAAGCACAAAGGATAACTGGCCTTCCGTCAGGCTTTTCGGAGGTGTCGGAAGCGGGTCAATTCGCTTAATCAGTTTTGGAATTTCTTTATCAAAAACTGAAAGACCCGTAGGCGTTACCACTTCATGGGAGACTATTGCACCAGAACGATCAATACTAACCCTTACTTTAGCACGTCCTTCAAGTTCTTTACGCATGGCGGAACGAGGATACACCTGTTTTTTTGCTACGAGCTTAACAATTTTAGTTTGCCATTTTTTAATGTCATTAGCCTGCGCATTTACAGAAAAGCCAACCATGCCAAAAGAAAATATCACAACCGTCGTAACATAAACACACAACTTACTCATAAACTTACTCATTATTATTCTCCTACTTAAAATTATAAATACTAACTTAGGTACTGATACATACTTAATTTTATTATTATCCTTATGAAACAATTCTATAGAGAAAGTATAAATTGAAACTTAAGGATAATATTTTAATTCAAAAAATTTTATGCTGCGCGAATTTGCTGCAAGAACTGGTCTAGCTGTTTGCGCAACTCAGCAGACTGCTCCGACATATTTTGCGCAGATTCCAACACTTCAGTAGCTGCCGAACCAGTTGATTTTGCTCCCTCACTCATCACATGGATATTGCTGGTTACTTCCTGTGTTCCCACGGAAACCTCCGATACATTTCGTGCGATTTCATGGGTGGATGCATCCTGCTCCTCAACAGCGGAAGATATTGAAACCGATGTGTCATCAATTCTTTTGATCACATTCTGAATATCATCAATTACAGCCACAGCATTCTTCGTAGCCTCCTGCATACTACCTACCTGCGCAGCAATCTCATCAGTTGCCGTTGCCGTTTGACTGGCCAGATTTTTTACTTCGGATGCCACAACGGCAAACCCTCTACCGGCCTCACCTGCCCGGGCAGCCTCAATGGTTGCATTAAGGGCCAGCAGATTCGTCTGTTCGGCAATGTCATTAATAAGATTAATCACATCACCAATTTTCTGAGCGGCAGCCACCAGCCCCTGAATTTCCTCAGTCGCTTTTTCGGTTTCCGCTACCGCATTTGTAGAAAATTTATTAGACTGAGCCACCTGTTCACTGATTTCCTTGACCGAAGCTGACAATTCCTCAGCGGCACTGGCCACTGTCTGAACGTTAGCGGTAGCCTGTTCAGAGGCAGCGGACACAGATGTTGCCTGATGCGTTGTTTCCTCGGCAACAGTAGACATATCGCGGGCTTTTGTTTCCATTGCACCGGATGCGGCGGCTACGGATGCGACAATATCCATCACTGAAGATTCAAAATCATCAGCTAGAGCCAGCATATCAGCCCTGCGTTCTTCACGGGCAAGCTCTGTACGCTCTTCTTCACGAAGACGTTCTGCTTGTTCTGCTTCTCGCATGGATTCTGCTTCACGTTCTTTACGGAGACGTCTTTTTTCAGCAGCTTGTTTCTGTTCTTCCTCAAGACGAACTTTCTCAATGGCCGCTTCTTTGAACATCTGTAACGAACGCGCCATCAAACCTATTTCATCCTGACGTGCAGTGCCCTTAATTTCAGATTCCAGATCACCATGTGCTATTTCTGACATCGAGTCCCCAAGACGGGTTAAGGGACGTGCTATGCGGATTGCCACAAGCCAGAATGCGCCACCACCAATACCTAAAGTAACCAGTAGAACCACAATCCCGCTTATTAACTGTACATTGGCATCAGACGCACTGCTTTGTGCTACATTTCGCGCAGTAACCCCAACAGCCTTACTCAAATCCTGAATGGTTTTGGTGGCCGCAGTAGCCTTATTAATCCACTCTACAGCATTTACCGGATATTCCACCTCAACGGCTTCGTCGCCTTCATCTTGTGAAGCTGCGGCATCATATGAAGCATCATAAACTTCATCTTTCAAGTCACGGAAATTTTCAAAAAATTCCGTATTCACATTCTTTGAATGACCCTGCAGACTTTTGTCAACAGCACTACTTGCCAATAAGGAATTGACCATATCCCAAGAGGAATTGACCCGTCCTACATAAGACGACATGGTCGCAATCATATTCTCTGAAATCGGACGACGTGATGGAATGGCAGCCCCAATACCTGCCCACTCACGGTCAGTATATTCCATCATCTCAGCCAATGTATTCTTAAGCTGTCGATATAAAATAATCTGTGAATTAGAGATTTCGGCCTCAAATTCCACAGCAAGGCGTACTTCATGAATCTGCTTATTCAAAGAATCAATAGCTCTTCGGAAAGTACGACCGCTTTTGCCTTTCTCGCGGCTTAAGTCATCCCTTACATCTATATCCTGTTCATTAGAATATGAAACCATACCTGCACGATCAGCATTCACTTGCGCGGCTTGATATGTTTTAAAACTTTCTTTGATTTCCGAGAATAATTTATCCTTACGGGGAAAATCATCCAACGTTGTAAAAATTTCTAGGGCCTTATTATAGGCAAGTTCACCTTTGTTACGATTTTCATCAATCATGGATTTAAAAGTAGGTGAAATTTCCTCGCTCGACCCAAGAGCGATAACCATTACGCCTCTTTCAATGGAAAAATGATTAGCCGCTTCTATCAGGTCATCGGAAAAATCATTTATTACTAAAGTTTTTTCAAGTTCTGATTTGTAGCTTGATGCATCTAGCGCCGAGATGATTCTGAAAGAAATAACAATTAATACCAATATGGCAACAATGCCAAACAAAGAATTTTTTATTGTAAACAACCCCTGGGTATTCTTATTAACGCTTTTACTAATTTTACTCATACTTTCCTCCAACATAACTAAATAACTCAAACAAAAAATTTCCACTTTTTATTACCTAAATTACTATATTGGATTAATAAATATTTTATTAATGAATGAAATAAAATATATTGTTTAACCAAACAAAAACTATGGAAAATGTTAAATAAGTGGAACAATCTGATGTGTTAACGGCCCTGATTACGCCAGTTCTCAATGGTTTCCAGAATGAAATCGTCACTTTCTGTTTCTTTTTGCCAGTCTTCGGAATAGGCAGGGTTTCCACCGGATGGCCGTTTATATTCATCCAGTTTATCCAGCAATACCCGCACCGGTGCTCTGACACCCTCGCCAACGACGAGAGCTTCCCGGTTTTGCAGAGATGATAGAGCCGACAAGGCCCCCTTACTTCCTTCAGGCATTACTGCCGCAACAAATCTTTGGTCCCGCTCGTTATTCATACGCATGGCAAAAATAGTGCCACACTGAGAAAGGGCTGATTCAGAAACATCCGCCGGCCTTTGTGATACAAGACCCAGAGAAACACCATATTTCCGTCCCTCTTTGGCAATACGCTCAATAGCTTTTTTGGCTGAACCAAACACCGTATCCTCTGAGGTAGGAACATATCTGTGGGCTTCTTCGCAAACGAGCAGAATCGGGCGAGCATCATCGCCTCTACTCCAGACGGCAAAGTCAAAAACAAGCCTGCTGATCATGGAAACCACTACATTTACAATTTCTGACGGTACACCGGACAAATCTATGGTCGAAACTGGTTTATTATCAACAGGAAACCGCAACAGGCTTTTAATGACTTCCTTAAGGTTATCATGGGCCAACATGCCTGAGAACATGAAGGCGAACCGCACATCCCGTTTCAATTCATCTATTTTTGCCTTAAGCTTAAGGTAAGGCGCTATCTTATCCGGATTATTCAGCATACCCATATTATTATCCAGATAATCACGGAGAAATGACAACTTGTAGGGAATTGGTGAATTTACGGTAATTTTTTCAGCCTGCATATTAGTGGCCGCATCAACACGTGCTGCATATATACAACGCCGCAGAATATCTATCTCAACTTCCCGTTCCGCCGTAAGCCTGTTACCAATAAACATTTCCACATGCTCTTCAAAATTCATCATCCAGTAAGGCAGTCTTAAATTGTTGATATCGAAATGTTCCCCCCGGTCTGCAAAGGCCGCTGCATATTCATTATGGGGGTCCAGAATGATAACATGACCTTTGGGCATGCGTTCCACAATTCGGTGTATGAGAAGTGCTACGGTGCATGACTTACCCGTACCGGTGCTGCCCAATACCGCAAAATGTTTTCCCAGCATATTATCCGTTTTGATAGAGGCCGGTGTTACATGTTGGGGAAAAACTGTGCCAATTTGAAAATGGTTGGTGTCATTCACCCCAAAAATTGATTCCAAATCTTCATAGGACACTTCGTAAACCAATTGTCCCGGCACCGGAAAATCAGCAATACCACGATCAAAACTGACCCCGGTTGGTGAATAAGGTGCCCGAACACCCTGCCCCAGATAATCCAGATGCATCAATACATGTTGCACCGGACCCGTACTTTCTTCTTGCCGGATAATTTCCCTGACAGTTGCGTAAACAAATCCCTTGTTTACTTTTATCTTTACGATAGCACCAATCTGCCCCGCAGGTAATCGAGACGAATCATCGGCATCACGTGATTTATTCAAGGCGTTAATATCACATAAGACAACCGTATCCCGACCATTCACTTGCGTTACAAAGCCAATTTCCTTTGGTATTTCAAGCATTACCGGATTAATCTTCCTGTCAGGTGTATTTTCAAGCATAGTAATTTTTTCAACATTGTGTTTATTAGAGAAATGCGTTATTATGTTAAGCATACAGGGGTCTCCTTTATGGAGTGTTAAGGAATACCTATAATTTTCAGTGACTTGAAGTCTTGGTAAAAACGGGAAGTATGTTTTGTATGCATATACTTTCTTTAGTTATTGACATTTATTGCAATCACATATAATTTCCGCCCGAACTTGTAAGTACTTATATTTTATAGATTTGTTTTGTTAGGCGAGGAAGACCATGAAGGTTGTTAATTCTTTAAAATCATTGAAAAATCGTCATCGCGATTGCAGAGTAATTCGTCGTCGTGGACGAACATATGTGATTAATAAAACCAACCGCCGTTTTAAAGCGCGCCAAGGTTGATCACACATAAAATTCTCTGCCAACCTAGTGTTCGCAGTTAATAGGAGACCGTGCCTCCCCCCCCAAGGGCACGGTCTTCTTCATTTTGAGTCAAAAAAATGAAGAAGAAGGCTACACATTCACCCGAAATTAAAGCCATAATCTTTGATGTTGGTAATGTATTGGTTCATTGGGACCCGCGATTAGCTTATGCCCCACTCTTTAAAGACCGTAATGAAGAACTCGATTATTTCCTGAGTGAAATCTGTAATTTAGAATGGCATACCCAACATGATCTGGGAATTCCCTTTCCGGACAACATACGTCTTTTGCAGAAACAGCATCCCCATTATGCGGAAATGATTGGCGTATATGAAAGTGAATGGGACAATATGTTTGGCGATATCATTCAAGGCTCGGTCGAACTGCTCCATCAATTAGGGGCCATGAAATATCCTTTATTTGCCCTGACCAATTTTGCTGCTGACAGATTCGCGGACTTCCGGGATAGCCATGAATTTATGGCCCTGTTTCAGGATGTGATCATTTCCGGTACAGAAAAAATTACCAAGCCAGACCCGCGCATATATCAAATCCTGCTTGACCGGGTCGATATCCCGGCACAACATATGTTCTTCATAGATGACCGTATGGAAAATCTGATTGCAGCTCAGAAATTTGGCATACATACACATTTATTCACTGATGCCGAAAATCTTAAATCAGACATGATAGACCGGGGAATACTTACCCATTAAGCCCCTATTCCTCGTGATAGCTTTGAATACGGGCAATTCTGATAACATTTGTTTTGCCGGGTGTGCCAAAGGGCATCCCCGCTGTGATTACTATTCTATCCTTCATGGCGGCAAATTTATATTTAACGCTAATTTGACAGGCCTTATCTATCATATCCTGAAAATTGGTGGCATCCTCTGTATGAACACAATTCAATCCCCAGACAATGGTTAGTCTGCGGGCTGTGCTCTGATTTGGGGTCAACACCAGCAATGATGTTTTAGGCCGCTCCCTAGCTGCCCTAATTGCCGTCGAACCGGATGTGGTATAGGTGACGATAACCGCAGCCTCCAGGGTTGCCGCTATTTGCTTTGCCGCCGCACTCAACGCATCGGCTGATGTGGCTTCACGCAAGGTTTCTTCTGTGTTCTGGGCCTTACGGTAACTTGGTTCCCGCTCCACTGTTTGTGCTATCCTATCCATATGGCTTACGGCCTCTACGGGATATTGTCCGGCAGCGGTTTCCGCAGACAGCATAATAGCATCCGTTCCATCAAAGACTGCATTTGCCACATCAGAAACTTCAGCCCGGGTGGGTACCGGGCTTAAAATCATGCTTTCCATCATCTGTGTAGCCACAACAACTGGTTTACCGGCCCGTCTGGCATGGCGGATGATTTTCTTCTGTTTTGCCGGAACCTCCTCCATGGGTAATTCAACACCCATATCCCCACGCGCCACCATAACCGCATCAGAAAGTGCAATAATTTCATCCAAAGCATAAAGGGCCGCTGGTTTTTCCAGTTTAGCGAGAACTTTCGCCTGTTCACCAACAATATCCTTTGCTTCCTGTACATCCTCAGGACGCTGGACAAAGGAAAGACCAACCCAGTCAACACCAAGGTTCAGTACAAAATCTAGATCCTTCTTATCTTTTACAGTCAAAGCAGCCATCGGAAGGATAGCATTTGGAACATTCACCCCCTTGCGGTTGGAGATTACCCCCCCCACAGCGACAGTCGTGATAATACGTCCGTCTTCGACTTTCTTAATACTGAGCCTGATTTTACCATCATCCAAAAGCAGGTCCGTACCCTTCTCTACCGCCTGATAAATTTCAGGATGCGGCAGACAGACCCTTTTTTGAGTGCCCGGTTTTTCATCCATATCAAGGGTAAATTCCTGACCCTGTGCAAGCTCCACCTTATCACCATCGAAAACACCAACCCGAAGCTTTGGCCCCTGAAGGTCTGCCAGTATGCCAATAGCACGTCCGGTGTCGCTTTCCACCTCGCGGATGGCCGAATGAATTAGACCAATATCCCTGTGAGTGCCATGGCTCATATTCAGCCGAAAGACGTCTGCACCTGCATCAGACAGCTTTTTAATAGTTTCTACGTCAGAGCTGGCAGGTCCCAAGGTGGCAATGATTCTGGTGCAACGTTGACGGTGCATAATATTTTCCAATTCTGTGATATTAAATTTATAAAGTTATTAGCATAATAATTATTTGTCGTGAACTTATTATGACATCAATTTAACAATATTAATCTTAATTCAAAAAAAAGCTCCATGAAGCTTTGAATAAATTATATATGTCAATTTTTGAGCTGATGGACATCGGTGTATGAATGGACAAGACGGGTACACCAATGTCAATAACTTCCATATCCTGACGGGAAAATTCTCCGCCAATAGTTCCTCCCCCGGCCGCCCCTACCTTATAGGTAGTAGTCTGCCATGGGATGCTGGAATTATCCAGATACTTACGGGTCCAGGCGATATATTCCGAATTAGCGGTATTGCCTTTACCATAAAGTTTTATATTAACGCCGTAACCCAGCTTTGGTGCATTTCCGACTTCCCATGCAGAAGGCCTCATGGGATTAATTCCCGGATTAACATCAATGGAAACCATTTTAGAATTACGTAAAGTTCTTTTCAAATCCACTTCCCGATATTGCAGCCCAAGACTACTATCAAGCATCCGGGATACCAGCGTTGAGAAATAGGCAGATTTGGCACCGGTATTATTGCGATTGCCTGATTCCTCATTATCAACCAAATAAGCTATAGCCGTTTTCTGAGGCTGCTTCAGCTTCGCAACGGCACGCATGGATACATAAGAAGCCAACCGGTCGTCCTGCCCATAGGCCGCCACTAGACCACGGTCAAAACCAAGATCACGCGGAGCATAGGCTGGTACCAGGGCTAATTCTGCAGAAACAAGATCAGCGCGAGATATGTTATAGGTCGCCTCAAGATGTTCCATAACCCTGTCTTCAATGCCGCTTAAACCGGGAATATGTCCTGCCAGTGGGTCAAGGTCTTCCATTTTTATTAAATTTTTGACTTTTTTATCCCTGAAGCCCCGGTCTGTATGGGGGGATAAATCAGCAATCATGAATATGGGGTCGTTTGGCTTCAGCCCAACATTTATGGCAACGGTAGTTCCATTTTTCTTATCTACCCGTCCCATCAGGGCAAGTGGAATATTGGTCCATTGATAGCTTTTTATGCCGCCATGAAAATTGGTTTGAAACAGTGCAAATTCCCCACTGCCAAACAGGGGGCGACCTTTCAATTCCAGACGCGGAGAATCAATATGGGCCCCCACAACATGAAGACCTTTGTCCAGGCTGTCCTGACCGATAACAATGAAAGATATGGCACGGTCCCGGTTCACGTCATAATAACGTGCTCCAGCGGTCATGGAAGAATTACCCTTTAGCGGCTTGAAACCGTTGATTTTAGCAAATTTTACCGCTTCATCAACAAATGATAATTCAGTACGTGCCTTGTCAATAAAAGCCTTATAATTTTCGGCAAAACTATATATCCGTTCTATTTCATTCTGATCAGCATTCAACCAGGATGATTTGCAAGTCAGATTATCCTGACAAGCTGACTGCGCGGCACTTGTCATAACAGACTGGCTAACGGAAATCAGGATGATACCGATCATACCCAATATTTGTTTCACTTTTTTAAAACTCATAAATTTCATGAAAATTCCCAACTTATATTGTTTTTTTTATTCAAGACCTTAAATAATAATAGCCGCTAGACTGAATATATACAGAATTGCATCATATTTATGAGTTTTCAATCAAATTTTGGCCCAAATCACAGCTTTGAAGTCCTGAACCCAAATGGAATCGCCGACATCATACTGATTTGTGAGCATGCCAGCAATTATATCCCCCCGGAATATAAAAACCTTGGACTGGAAAAAAAATTTCTGGAAAAACATATCGCCTGGGATATTGGTATGGAACAACTAACCCGTGATTTAGCGGCACGCCTTGATGCGCCCGCCATTATTGCAACATTTTCAAGATTGCTAATTGATCCAAACAGAGAAGAAGATCATAAGACACTAATTCCGCTGACCAGCGATAATATAGCAATTCCCGGCAATCAAAATCTATCCCCAAAGGAAATCCAGAACCGCAAAGAAAAATATTATCATTCATTCCATGATCGTACGGAAGAAATGGTAAAAACCAAAATTTTAACCGGCCATGTACCCTTGGTCTGTGGTATGCATAGTTTTACAGCCCATATGAATGGCTTTAATCGTCCGTGGCATGCGGGCATGTTGTGGAATAAAGACCCACGTCTGGCAGATGCTCTGATAAACAACCTGAAGACAAGGGGATATAATGTGGGGAATAATGAACCCTATTCCGGTCGGGATTTGTTTTTTACCATGAACCGACATGGCGATGATCATGGCGTACCCCATGTTACCATTGAAATCCGTCAGGATGAAGTTGGCCGGACGGCGGGTATTAATAAATGGATTGAAATTCTTGCAGATAATCTGGAAGAAATAGCTCAAAATACCAACATTAGAAACATAAAAAAATATTAATCACAGGAGATATTATATGGATAATCAAACCCGCATTGAAATTGAAGCTGCTGCATTCAGAAGATTATTGTCCCATCTTGCCAAACGTACAGATGCCCAGAATATAGACCTTATGGGCCTTTCGGGTTTTTGTCGCAATTGCCTATCCAACTGGTATCAGGATGCGGCTCTGGATAAAGGAATCACATTGGACAAACAGGAGGCCCGCGAGATCATCTATGGAATGCCTTATGCGGAATGGGTTGAAAAATACCAAAGTAAGGCTACCGACGAACAGTTGCAACTGATGGAAGACAGTCTGAAAAAGAACAAGGAGCTGTAAGGGTACCGGCTATTGGCTTTTAACCCTTAGGGATGAGAATGCCAAACCATCTGATTGACGACCAGCTTTCAGAGTGCCAATTGCTTTCATATCAGACAATCTAAAACGTGTTATTACCCCCACATTGGTATTAGCCACAAAAACATCCTCATTCGTAACGAGTATGCCGACGGGTACCGATCCGGCGCCAGCATTATGGGACATAGTTCGCGATATTCTTTTCCGGCTTTTGACATCATATACATCAATTGTGCCGTCCTCAGCATTAGTGACCAATGCCAGATTGTTCAATCCCATGGTCACGCGAATGGGAAATTTTCCAGTGCTGATTTTTTCTTTAATTTCAAGGGTTTCGACATTCAGAATAGTGACCGTATTTTCCCCACGATTACTGACCCATATTTCTGACCCATCGGGGGTGATGGCGATGCCTTCGGCCCCTCTGCCGGTTTTAATATTCTGCCTTGGTTTCTTTCCTGAAAGATCAATTGCTGTAACCGAACCAGACGCAACATTTGCCACATAAGCCATATTTTGATCCCGTCCCACAGCGACCATGTGAGAGCCAGACTGGTCAGTTTCAAAACTTTTGATTACAACCCTTTTTGGAATATCAAGCAATGTCAGTTCGCCGACACCTTCCGTGGTAACGACAGCATGCTTTCCGTCCGCCAGCCATTGTATACCATGCGGGCGCGAGGTTATCTTTAAGGTGATCAGACCAACAACTTTTGCTGACTTTATGTCAATGACTGAGACAGTACTACCCGGCATACTTGAACCATAATTGGACACAATAGCTGTCTTTCCATCCGGCGAGACATCTACTTCATGGGGCGTTGCCCCAACCGTAATTCGTGCAATTTCAAGGGCACTTGGAAAATCAATTAAGGAAAGATTATCATCCGATTTATTCACCACCAGCAATGTCCCATCCAACGCATATGCCGCCGTAATCATTAACGGCACTAATAACAGACTACTGAATAAATATAAGCGACATTTATTTAACATAACATCTCCTTTAGAAATTCTGTGTATTATTAATAAAGAACTTTGGCATTTCCTGACAAGCTTGACAACAAGTTTTAAAATCATATTGCCTTATGCTCTATGGCCCTATATTGTCCGCTTTCCATTTAAATCAGGAGCAAAAATTATGACCGATGTTGGCGGTATCGCACAAGATGTATTGCGTTCATTTGTTGAACGTATTGAACGGTTGGAAGACGAAAAAAAGAATCTAGCTGACGATATCAAGGATGTCTACTCAGAAGCAAAATCGTCAGGATTTGACGTGAAAATTCTTCGCCAAATAGTTAGAATGCGTAAAATGGAAGATCATGAAAGGCAAGAACGTGAAGCCTTAATCGACCTTTATGCCCACGCACTAGGTATGCTTCGCGGTTAGCTTTTGCTTCAAAATAATTATGTCAGGCTTTGCTTTTAAAGCCTAACTATCTTTATTTTCATTAATAGCATCAACAATTTTCTGGGTACGGGCATCTGACCGTGCTCCATGAACGACCATGACCGCATGGATAATAGTGATAGCCCATAGAATGAACCCACCCAATATCACAAATACAATCCCCAATATCCAGAATATGGCATTAATGATTGCCTGAAATATTTTTCCTTCAATAAGCAAGGCCAAGGGGGGGATGAGTATTGCCACAATATAAATCATAATAAGATATCTCCAGTATTCTTGAATGGAGACATTGTGGCAAATCTATTCACAATTTTAAAGGCTTTTTCTTCATCAATCCTGATCCAGGCCAAATTCAGCAACCTTACGATAAAGTGTGGAACGGCCAACCCCTAGGCGGCGTGCGACTTCTGACATGCGACCATTATATTTTTTTAATGCAAAACTGATCATATCCCTTTCCACATTGTGTATGGACCGAATATCGCCATGTTTATCAAGACCAGACAAAATATAAGCCATATTGTCGTGATTCAGTCCAACTTCTGGGTCATGAACATCATCTTTACGTCTACCCATCTTTTGTGAAACTGAAAGGCGATATATAGTTGAATTAATTTGCGGAAAATCATCCCGGTTTATGACATTTTCCTCAGACAAAATGATTGCCCTAAACAAGGCATTTTCCAACTGCCTAATATTGCCCGGCCAATTATAAGACCTCAGCAATTCCAGCGCATCTTCCGAAATCTCCTTATAGGGGAAGCCTTCAGAAATACTGATATTTTCAATAAAATGAGGCACCAAATATTCGATATCGCCTTTGCGGTCCCTTAATGCGGGCAAATGTATGGGAAAGATATTAAGACGATAAAAAAGATCTTCTCTGAAATCACCCGTATCCACCATATCCTTTAGATGTCGGTTGGTCGCAGAAATCAGCCTGACGTCCACTTTAACAGGCTCCATACTGCCGACGGGGTCTACTTCACCTTCCTGAATAACCCGAAGCAACTTAACTTGTAAATCCAGTGGCAACTCACCAATTTCATCCAAAAATAAAGTTCCCCCATCCGCTTCGGCAAATTTCCCTGTGTGCTTATCCATAGCTCCGGTAAAGGATCCTTTTTCATGACCAAACAATATAGATTCCACAAGATTATGTGGGATAGCACCGCAATTCACTACGACAAAGGGCTTACCGTTTCTGTCGCTTTCCCCCTGTATGGCTCTTGCAAAGACCTCTTTACCAACGCCGCTTTCCCCTTCCAGCAAAATCGGAATATTTGAATCAGCACCTTTTTTTGCCAAATGCACGGCCTTTTTTATGGCCTCACTGGACCCAATCAGATCTTCAAAACTCAATTGACCGGACCATTTCCGCGAAAGTCTAGAAACTTCACCGGAAAGCTTATTCATGCGGAATGCATTTTCGATGGAGACTTTCAGACGGTCCACTTCAACTGGTTTGGATATAAAGTCAATGGCACCGTCGCGCATGGCGGCCACAGCATTATTAATGCTGCTATGTCCGGTAAGCACAATTACCGGCAGATTAGGCAGGGTCTCCCTAACATGATTTAGGACCTCCTTGCCACTGATATCACCTATTACCATATCAAGCAGAACAAGGTCAAACCGACTTCCGTCTTCCTCGGACAATAGGTTGAGAGCTTCATATCCACTTGTGGCTTCTTCCACGTCAAAACCAGACTTTTTCAGTGCTAATTTAAGCACCTCTCTCTGGTTTTTCTCGTCTTCAACAATCAGGATCAATTTTGCCATTGCACTTCATCACATAATTTATGATACTGTTTTGATAGGGGTCGCGTAACAGGATTTACCCCATGCGATTCTACTTGCTTTGGATATTTACAAAAAAAGATAAAAAAATTACTAACTCTGTGTCATTTTGGCACAAAATATAACATAAAGGCAAATATGACCGCCCTTAACACATCTCTCCTGCCCCAATGGGACTTATCTGATCTCTATACTGCTATGGACTGTCCTGAACTCAATCAGGATTTTGACAGGCTAGAAGAACTCAGCCAGACATTTGTTGACAATTACAAAGGACGGCTCTCCACACTTCAGGTGGAAGAAATGCTCTCTTCCGTAACAGCCTATGAGGTAATGGAAGAAATTATGGGGCGGGTCATGAGCTATGCCGGACTGCTTCATGCTGGTAATGTCATTGATGGGGAAATTTCAAAGTTTTATCAATCCTGCCATGAAAAGCTTACCCGAATCAATAGGAAGCTACTGTTCTATACACTGGAAATAAACCGAATTCCGGAAACTCAAATCAATGCGTGGATGGTAGAATCCAAGGCACTTGCCCGTTACCGCCCATGGTTTGAAAACATCCGCCAATACCGACCCCACCAACTGGATGACAAACTGGAAGAACTGCTACTGGAAAAATCAATTTCTAGTCGTTCCGCATGGATTCGCCTTTTCGATGAAACCATGGCAGAGCTGAAATTTGACTTTTCTAATCCGGTAACTGGCAAGATAGAATCTATCGGCACCGAACAAGCCCTGGATTATTTATCTGCCAGTGAGGAAAACAAGAGAAAAGCAGCCGCAGACAGCCTGTCCAACACCTTTAAAGATAATATCCGGCTGTTTACTCATATTACCAACACGCTGGCCAAAGATAAGGAAATTGAAGACCGCTGGCGCAAGTTTGATGACCCTAGTTCATCGCGCCATCTGTCTAATCAGTTGGAGAAAGAGGTCGTTGATGCTCTTACCGGGTCAGTTAAGGCAGCCTATCCACGACTGTCTCACCGCTATTACCAAATAAAGGCCAAATGGTTTGGCAAGGATAAACTGAACTGGTGGGACCGCAATGCGCCCTTACCGGACGGTAATGACAAAATACATCAATGGCCCGACGCTCAAAAAATTGTATTAGAAGCCTACGGTAAATTTTCACCCGAAATGTCTGATATTGGTTCTCGTTTTTTTGACAATGACTGGATAGATGCCCCCATTCGTGCAGGAAAATCACCGGGGGCCTTTGCTCATCCCACAGTACCCAGCGCCCATCCCTATTTATTACTGAATTACCTTGGCAAGTCCCGTGATGTGATGACGCTAGCCCATGAACTGGGCCACGGCGTGCATCAGATCTTGGCAGGGCCACAAGGATCGTTATTGTCCGACACACCCTTGACACTGGCGGAAACAGCCAGTGTATTTGGTGAAATGCTGACCTTCCGCTACCTGCTGGACATGGAAAAAGATGATAGCAAAAGAAAAATCCTGATTGCCACCAAGGTGGAAGACATGCTGAATACTGTCGTTCGTCAGATTGCATTTTTTGACTTTGAAGCAAGAGTTCATAATTCCCGCGCTAAGGGCGAGCTTTCCGCTGATGATCTGGGGGACATCTGGATGGCTGTGCAAAGGGAAAGCCTTGGGGATTCCATCAAGCTGGATGACAGCTACCGGAATTTCTGGTGCTACATACCACATTTTATTCATTCACCTTTTTACGTTTATGCCTATGCATTTGGTGATTGTCTGGTAAACTCCTTATATGCAAACTATCAAACAAATCCAGATGGCTTTCAGGAAAAATACTTTGATATGTTGCAGGCAGGAGGAAGTTTACGACATAAAGAACTCTTAAAGCCTTTTGGGCTTGATGCTGGCAACCCCGATTTCTGGGCCACCGGACTAAATATGATTAGCGAATTAATTGATGAAATAGAATAACACAGGGAGGAATGCATATGAAGCTGGCAATACCAAAGGAACGCAGGGAGCATGAACGGCGTGTTGCCGCATCCCCGGATACAGTAAAAAAACTGATTTCATTGGGCTTTGATGTCCATGTGGAAAAAGATGCGGGCCTCATGAGCAGTATCCCTGATAGCGAATATACCGCTGCTGGTGCGAAAATAGCAGCAGATGTTTCTGAAACCTATAAAGACGCGGATATCATTTTCAAAGTCCAGCGGCCCATGCATGCCGCCGAAGGCGGTGTTGATGAAATGGCCCTGATTAAATCCGGTGCCATATTAGTGGCAGTTTTATCGCCCTTTTCAGACGGTGCGATGATTGATGCCTATGCCAAGGGAAATATAACAACATTTGCCATGGAATTCATGCCGCGCATTACCCGCGCTCAAAGTATGGATGTCCTGTCATCCCAGTCTAACCTGGCGGGATATACATCGGTCATTGATGCCGCCCATGAATTCTCGCGGGCCTTTCCTATGATGATGACAGCGGCGGGTACCGTTGCCCCCGCCAAAGTGATGATCATGGGGTGCGGTGTTGCCGGACTTCAGGCGATTGCGACCGCAAAAAGGCTGGGGGCTGTTGTTTCTGCCACGGATGTGCGGGCAGCGGCTAAAGAACAGGTGGAAAGCCTTGGCGGTAAGTTCGTCATGGTAGAAAGCGATGAAACCGGTGAAACAGAAGCCGGATATGCCAGAGAAATGAGCGATGACTATAAAGAGAAACAAGCCGCCCTTATCGCAGAAACCCTTGCAAAACAGGATATTGCCATCACCACGGCCCTCATCCCAGGACGCCCGGCGCCTCTATTAATCACCAAGGAAATGGTTCAGAGCATGAAACCGGGGTCTGTTATCATTGACCTAGCGGTGGAAAGTGGCGGTAACTGTGAACTCTCGCAAGCCGGAAAAGTTGTTTTAGAAAGTGGTGTTAAGATTGTTGGTCATTATAATGTACCAAGCCGCACGGCTACCGATGCCAGTGCGCTTTATTCCAAGAACCTGTTGAATTTCATCACCCCGCTTGTGGATGAGGAAAGCAAGAGCCTTAATATTGACTGGGAAGATGAAATTATCACGGGCACGTTGCTAACCAAAGATGGTGCAATCGTCCATGAACGTTTAAAAGGAGGAAACTAAAATGGATTTAACACAACAAGTTGCTGATACGGCCATGCATACGGCATCGGTCAGCCCATTTTTATCTCAGGTCTCCCTATTTGTATTAGCCATATTTGTCGGCTATTACGTGGTATGGAGTGTGACCCCTGCCCTGCATACACCGCTTATGGCCGTGACCAACGCCATCTCATCCGTGATCATTGTCGGCGCATTAATCGCCGCAGGCCCTGCTGATATGAGCATTGCCAAAATTCTCGGCATCGTTGCCATTGGCCTCGCTGCGGTGAATATTTTTGGCGGCTTTGCTGTCACGCACCGCATGCTTGCCATGTATAAGAAAAAGAAATAGGGAGGGCTGAATAATGTCACTACAAAATATAACAGACTTAACGGCTCTGGCTTATCTGATCTCTGGCGTGCTGTTCATCATGGCCCTTCGCGGTCTCTCGTCCCCTGAAACATCCCGCACGGGAAATATGTTCGGCATGATCGGGATGGCTATTGCGGTCATTACCACATTGTTAAACCCGTCCATAGTCTCCTATGAATGGATTGCCATTGCGGTTGCCGTGGGTGGTGCTATTGGCATAATGACGGCATTACGAATTTCCATGACATCCATGCCGCAACTGGTCGCGGCCTTTCATTCACTGGTCGGTCTTGCAGCCGTATTGGTGGCTGCGGGTGCTTTTCTGGAACCTAGTGGCTTTGGCATTACCGATGCCATGGGTAACATTCTTGCGGCCAGTAAGGTTGAAATGAGCTTGGGTGCGGCCATTGGTGCCATCACCTTCTCCGGCTCCATCATTGCCTTTGCGAAACTGAACGGAAATATGTCTGGCGCACCAATAATGCTACCGGGTCGTCATGTGATCAATGCCGCCTTGGGCATTGCCATCGTGGGCCTGATCGTAGCCTTTGCCATGAGCAATGGCGCGTCAACCGGTGGTGGCGATCTGATGTGGTGGATCATTGGGGCAAGTTTCCTGATCGGTTTCCTGATCATCATTCCCATTGGGGGCGCGGATATGCCGGTTGTGGTTAGCATGCTTAACAGCTATTCTGGTTGGGCGGCGGCTGGTATTGGCTTTACCCTGCAAAATAATGCTTTGATTATCACAGGCGCCCTTGTGGGCTCTTCCGGTGCTATTCTGAGCTATATCATGTGCAAGGCCATGAACCGGTCCTTCATCAGTGTTATCCTTGGCGGCTTTGGCGGGGAGGATGCCGCGGCGGGCAGTGGCGAGATTGAAACCCGCCCCGTGAAACAGGGCTCGGCAGACGATGCAGCTTTCATCATGAAAAATGCCGGATCAGTAATCATTGTTCCGGGCTATGGCATGGCGGTGGCACAGGCACAGCATGCCCTGCGTGAAATGGTGGATATATTAAAAGATGCCGGGGTTAAGGTATCCTACGCCATTCATCCGGTCGCCGGACGTATGCCGGGACATATGAATGTCCTGCTTGCCGAAGCCAGCGTCCCCTATGATGAGGTATTTGAACTGGAAGATATCAACAATGAGTTTGCCCAAGCGGATGTCGCTTTTGTCATTGGCGCCAATGACGTGACAAACCCGTCAGCGAAAACTGATAAAGCCAGCCCCATATACGGCATGCCAATTCTAGATGTGGAAAAAGCTAGTACGGTTCTGTTTGTAAAACGCGGCATGGCCAGTGGCTATGCCGGTGTTCAAAATGAGCTGTTTTTCAGGGATAATACCATGATGCTGTTTTCCGACGCCAAGAAAATGGTCGATAATATTATTAAGGCACTATAACATAGTGCCTTAAGTTGGGGATGGGGAATTATGAAGATGGATAAATCAGTCGAAAATGGTATGATAGCGCAACCGCTGTCATACCGAATATCGTCAGAGCAACTTAATCTTATCTCACAACAGATAAAAGTTATTCTGGCAATCGTACTTGTGCTATCATTTTTGACTGCCTTTACGCTTTGGTCAGTTGTTCCGCACAAGATGCTAATGATTTGGTTCATTATTGTTAATTTCCCCTCTGTGATGAGAATTATTCTCTTATATTCCCAACGTTATTATGACTATGAACTCAAGCTCCTCGGTTTTCTAAATGTTATTCTTGCGGCCTGGTCCGGGGTTGCATGGGGTGCTTCCGGATTTTTCTTCCCTATATATGGGGATGCGGCAACACTGCAATATATTACGATGGTTTTATTTGGTATTACGGCGGGATCTGTCCCCGGCCTTTCTTCATTTGCCCCCTCATATTATGCCTTTTCCATTCCCGTTATGACAGCGCTGGCATACCGACATTACACCTTAGGGGGTGATATACATATATCGACCAGTATATTTTGCATGATATTCCTGTTCATTAATCTGGCCTTTTGTCTTGTCATTCAGAAATCGCTTTTATTATCAATAAAACTTCGATTCAAAAATACTGATCTGGTAAAAATACTCCGACGCGAAAACGAAAGAGCCGTATCAGCCAGCAATGCCAAATCGTCCTTTCTTGCCGCAGCAAGTCATGACTTACGACAACCCCTGCATGCTATGGGCTTCTTCATTGAATCTTTAAAAAAACAACTGACCAATCCGGCTCAGATATACCTACTACAAAAAATTGAGCGTACGTCCAATAACCTGAGAGGGCAGCTTAATGACCTTCTTGATATATCAAAAATTGACGCTGGCATTATTAATCCACATGTGACCCCTTTGTCTGTGAATGATATTTTCAGAACATTGAAACGTGTACTTTCTCCCTTGGCTCAGGAAAAGAAAGTTCTGTTCAGGACATTACCAGTTTCGTGGATTATCGAAAGTGATGCCCATATGATTGACCGTATTCTCAATAATCTGGTCAGTAATGCCATCCGCTATACGGACAGCGGAGGTAAAATTCTTTTAGGGTGCCGTAAAAGAGGTAATTATCTGAGGATTGAGGTTCATGACACGGGAATTGGTATTCCAGAGCATCTAATTGACCATATATTTTCTGAATATTATCAAATCAACAATCCTGAACGGGATCAAAGTAGAGGTCTCGGGCTTGGTCTATCTATCGTAAAGGGGATGTGTGACCTTCTTTTCCATAAGATTGAAGTGCATTCTACAATTGGAAAAGGAACCAAATTTATGATTACGGTCCCCCTTTCCAATCGGATACCAGTGGCCACAACGAATATAAATCATACATTCAACCTGACCATGAAAACAGGAAATATTATTTTAATCGAAGATGAAAATGATGCGCTGGATGCCATGTCAGATCTGATTGGAAACTGGGGGCATACGGTACTTCCTTTCGGTGCCGAGAAAGAAGCCCTTAGCTATCTATGCAATCATGATTTTGTCCCTGACATGATCATTACAGATTTCAGGCTGCGTGAAAAACGCACCGGCACTCAGGCTATTTCCGCCATAAATAATTATTTCAAAATGAAAATACCCGCCATAATCATAACTGGCGATACTGCAAGACACCGCATGTTACAGGCACAAGAAAGTGGGCATGTCCTTTTACATAAACCGATCTTGCCAGCAAAATTAAGAACGGTCATCAATGAGACTTTGCAGGAAATGAACTAGCACTAATAACTAGCTGAACTGATTAACAAGTAGCATGTTACTTTCTCGGTTTTCGTGCTGTTCATCGGTTTCCTGATACAGGCAACTGCTGGGGAATTTAAGATATACAGACGTACCAACACCCCATGTGCTCTCCAGGCACATATACCACTGTGAAGTTCCATAAATGCTCTTACCAGAGCTAAACCAAGGCCGGCTCCTTCATGTTCTCTGGCATATCCCATATTAACCTGGCTGAAGGGAGAAGTAACTTTTCCAATCTGGTCTTCTTTAATACCAATTCCATTGTCAGAAATTGCTATACAATATGATCCGTCTTTTTCCAGGCTGCTAATGATCACTATTTTACCACCATCTGGCGTAAACTTGACAGCGTTTGATAAAATATTGCACAAAATCTGATGTATCATGCTCTCGTCCACAGAAAGAAGCAGACGTTCATCAGCTATTTTATGTTTAATTACTATGGATTTCTCTTTGGCAGAGCCAGTAACCAGTTTTATAGATTTTTTAATGATTTCGTCAATGATCACTTCCTTGTTTTCTAATATCACTGTGCCTTCTTCAAGTTTAGACAATTTCAATATGTCATTAATGATATTTAACAAGTGAAGACCACTATCGCGAATATCACGCGCATATTCCTTGTATCTGTCATTAAGGTCATCGGCCAGATAGTTACTGGTCATAATTTCTGAAAACCCGATGATAGCATTCAGGGGTGTTCTAAGTTCATGGCTCATATTGGTCAGGAATTTAGATTTTGCCAGATTGGAGTCTTCAGCTTCTTTGAGGGCAAATATCAGTTCGAAATTCAATCTGTTACGATCTTCTTCATGTTCCGCTATTTTTTCAAGCTGCTCCCAAAGAGTAGATAATTCATCATGTCGAACCTCAGGCAGTTTGATATCAGTTTTACCCTGCATAATTTTTACCAAAGTTTCTGATAAATCCCTGATTCTATTAAATATGCTGATATTAAGAACGTATAAAACAATATATAATGAAATTAGAAAACCCGTAATTATGGCCACAATACTGAGGTCATTTAATCTATCCTGTTGGGCCAAAAACATCCCATTGTCGTAACGAACCACCACATTCAGGTATGGCTCTCCATCATCAAGTGAAATGGGAATTTCCATTGTCATGTAATTCAACGCGTGCGATGGGGTAGCTGCAATAGAATTACTAACCAATGTATTATTGGCAACTATCTTCTGACCCGCCAGTGTATATACTTCAATTTCAGCATTGATAAAATCGCCCATACCTAGCAAACTGGCCAGAGGTGATGTTATAATCACCAAAATTCCCTTAGTCGTTGCCGTATCAACAGGAAAACCCAATATATGTTGCGGACTACCATCCTCAGCTATTATAAACCGGCTGCTAACTTCTAAGGCATTTTTCCCAGGAAATTCCCAATAGTGTTCCAGAAATTTTTGCTTGGAGGTTGAGATACTTTCTTCCGAAAGTAAAATTTCCAGTTGATTATTATCTTTTGACAATACACAATACAAAGGCCGCGATAATATCCAAACCATCCGAAGGGGTGGAAATAACCTCTAAAGTCTTTGCCAGTTGGTTTTTAATTTCACTGCTGTCTTCTGAAAGAAAACTATTTTTGAACATGGGGTCTTCGGTTATTTTCTCAGCGAAAAATAATGCCTTCTTGTCATGATGGTTAATGAGCCTTTCCCAGACAAGCATAGTTATAACACGCGACTTTGAACTGGCGTTATTCTCATTGATAAAGTCGGAATAATTATAGACTGTATAAAATTGTATTCCAACAAACATCAAACCCATAAACAGCAACATACTTTGTAGAACTGTTTTTAATTTGACCCCGTTTAAAAAACTATAAAGTGGCTTCTTTGGCATATTAATCAGATCATTTGAGTAATAAATAAATAATTAATAATTATTTCTCCCTAAGGGACAACTCAAGTTAATCCATTTTGTCTGGATTTTTATGAGCCTCAATGCAAATTACAACTAATAATATCATTATAATTATAAATATACAACTGAAACGAGCATCATGGCAATCAATTAACTGATGAAATAATCAGTTAATTAAAAAATATTAGTTAGAATTTAAGATTATCAGCTGAAAAAATCCAAAATATTTCCAGATATTTTTTCACTATTTTCTGAGACTGCCCCGGCTTCATAGGCTGCAAGAGCAGAAATATTGAGAGGGTTTACATCCTGTGAGCTATCGTCATTTTCACCAGATAACTCCAGACGTGATTCCCGGATAAGCTCGGATTGGGCCTCGGCACGAATAGCCGCAGCCTGTGCTGCAACCTGCCTATCCTGTCCAGAGGGCTTTGCAGGGGCTAAGGCAGCAGCGGCAACCGTATTCATTTTAGCTATAGTTGCTTCCGGGTTGCCCTCTACTGGGGCAATATCAATGGGAACTTCCCCGCTTACCGCATATTGTTTGCCATCGGGGCCGACCTCAAAACCAAAAGAGGCTGCTCCCGCAAATTTACCACCGGCATTTTTGTGGGCCTGTTCATGGGCTCTGACTTCCTGATCAACTTTTTTGAGTTGTTCAATTACGGCCCTTTCATCATCCGACAACTGTCCCGGTGCGTGAGATGTGTTTTCTGTAGTAGCTTGAACTTCCGGGGATGCCGTTGTTCGTCCTGCCGCCGAACTAGAAGGCGGGGGCAAAGCTTGCACAAATGGAGCTGAAACGGCAGAAATCATCAAAATCCCTTAAATTTAGTCAAATTAATATATCACAACTAATAAACGATAAAGTAAATAAACTGTCAATTCGTTAAATTTAACTAAATTTTTACTGTTTCCGTGAGCTAGGTGGCTCTAACCTCTTTATTAGATGACCGCCCTTTTCCCGTAAATTTTCTCTCATTTTCTTCCGATTTTCATGAGCTCTTTTACCCCGTTCTATAATTCTAAGCCGGGTCTGATGGTCCATTTTCATGATCATATCTACCATAATATTATTCAAAGTTGTCTGTAGATGATCGTTATTATTTTGATATTTCTGAAATGCCTGTCTAAGCTTTAATTCATCAATATCCCTTTCAGAAAGGACTATAAAAATTTCTTTCTGACTTTCGAAAACACCCCTTTTAACGGGTTTAATTTTCTCCCGTTGTTCAGACATCATCTGCCTGAACTTTTTTCTTTCCGCACGGGGAAAATAATCAACAATTCTAATTTCTGGCCGTTTATGAATGATCTTTTTTACATGCATACCTTTGAATACTCTGATATCAGATACTAAATAACCCGCAATGAAGAAATTCAAGGCTAACGAAAAAAACAAAACCACATTTATCCATCTATTTTTACCAGCATGCTCAATCATTATTCTATATCCTCGGAAAACATTATTTGTGCCTGGTCATACATATAATAATCCTCATCCATTGAGTTGTTCACCATTTCAGGTGAAGAAAGTCCAAGATAAATACCGAGACAACATGTCAATGCCCATCCAACAGCTTTAGGTACCATTAAATCGAACCAATTCCATGGCTGGATGGCGATTGACCTACTCTGGCAGGGAATAGTAAGAATGTTAACCATCAGTTTCCGTGACGGTGAGTGATCAGTCTGCGATTTATAGGCCTGCAGATAATCATCAAGGGTTTTATCATTCATTACATCGTCTCCTTCAGAAACTCTTGCCTTTGGGCCTTCAGTATTTCGGCCATTTTTTTTCGACCCCTCACGAGCAAGGACTCTATAGCACCTGTGCTGACCCCCATAATTTCTGCTGCTTCCATATTCCCTAGACTTTGCAAATAACATAAGGTCATGGCTATCCTTTGTCTTTCCGGCAATTGCACCAAAGCTTTAGCAATCATTTGGGCCATTTGTTTATCACTCATATACTCATCCGGTTTGGCTGCTCCAGAAAATACTTCAAAAGCTTCATCAAGCTCTATGGTCGGCTTACGTTTTCGCTTCACATCTATACATAAATTCATAACGACCCGGTAAAACCATGTCGTGAAACGAGTTTTACGGCCCTGATCCCATTTGGCAGCATTTTTCCAGACCCTGATGAAGGCCTCCTGCAAAATGTCTTCTGCCTCTGCTCTGTCACCAACCACACGGGCTGCAAAGCTAAGAAATATTCTGAGATGCCGATCCACCAGTAATTTATAAGCGGTTCTGTCCCCTTCGCCTGTACGGAGCATCAACTGCTCGTCCGGTATATTTTCTGCCCTGTTCAGCTTCATCAGGCCCTTTACAAACTGTTCTGATATATTATACGCAGTGTATAGTAAAATCCTGCATAAAAAAATGCGCCGGTTTGAAACGGCGCATTTAAGAAGTCAATTTTTGAGAAACCGTTAATCCACAACCCACGTACGGCCAGAATGTAACAAGGCATTAAAATCAGCCTTTTTATTCTGTTTCGCCTGCTCAACCTGATAATGTACTGAACTTTCGTAACTTTCAGCAGGATTACAGTATATCACGCCACAGATTACCGGGAAATCTGGTGTCTCAAGCTCACATAACATAAAGGCCATATGGCGATTAGTTTCATCATGGACCAAAATATCATCCTCTGTGATGCCTTCCTCACCAATGGTTACAACTTCAAGCCCAAATTTTTCACTATTAAAACGAAGTCCCTTCTGGACCTCTTTACCAAAGATCATCTTTTCGCCATGCTTGACGTGAAGCTGGGTATCCTTGGCAGTCTTTTTCGCCGTGAATTCCCCGAAAACATTATCGTTATAGACGATACAATTCTGAAATATTTCAACAAAAGACGCACCCACATGCTCTTTAGCCCGCGCCAATGTCCCGGGAAGCTCTTTAAGGGATGTATCAATACCACGCGCCACAAATCGAGCACCAGCACCCAACGCAAAGACGCAAGGCGATAAGGGGGCATCAACAGACCCCATAGGGGTTGAGGGCGTTTTCAGTCCCGGCTTGGACGTCGGTGAGTATTGCCCTTTGGTCAGTCCATAAATCTCGTTATTAAACAGCATGATCTGAATATTCAAATTGCGGCGTAAAACATGCAGCATATGGTTGCCACCAATACTTAATCCGTCACCATCACCCGTTACCAGCCATACTTCAAGTTCTGGATTAGCCAGCTTAATGCCTGTAGCAAAGCCCGGTGCTCGTCCATGAATAGTATGAAAACCATAAGTAGACACATAATAAGGAAAACGGGAAGAACAACCAATACCGGAAACAAATACCGTATTCTCAGGCGTTGAGCCCGTGTTGGCCAAAGCCATCTGCACACCCTTGAGGATAGCATAATCGCCACATCCAGGGCACCAGCGCACTTCCTGGTCGGTTTCAAAATCTTTTGGCGATGCTTTTTTTATCTCAACCTGCTTATTCATTTGGCGTCTCCCAAATTCTTAACAATGGCATCGGTAATCTCAGAAATTTTGAAGGGTTGCCCTGATACTTTTGACAAAAGATCCGTATCCAGCAAATATTGACTGCGCAACAGTGTATTCAACTGTCCCACATTCATTTCCGCAACAATCACCTTGTCATAAGAGTTCAACAACTCACCCAAATTTCTCGGCAAAGGCCAAATATGGCGTAAATGAATATGGGATACATCCATACCTTCTTTTCGTTTCCTTTTTACCGCCTGATGAATTGCCCCATATGTGGAACCCCAACCAACAACAGCAAGCTTGCCGCCTGATTCACCTTGGGATACTTCCTGAAGCGGCATATCATTTGCAATATTATCAATCTTGGCTTTGCGGACATTGGTCATTTTTTGATGATTAGCCGCATCATAGGAAATATGGCCACTGTCATGGTCCTTCTCAATACCACCAATACGATGCATCAAACCCTCAGTTCCGGGTTTTGCCCAGACCCGAGCCAATGTTTCAGGGTCACGTAATGACGGATGAAAACCTTCAGTCTCCTTATGAAATTTCGCCGGGAATGGTTCATAGTCATTTATATCCGGTATCTTCCAGGGTTCGGAAGCATTAGCGATATAACCATCCGACAAAATCATCACCGGTGTCATATATTTTGTCGCAATGCGTACGGCTTCTATGCCCACATCAAAGCCATCGGTGGAATTGGATACGGAAAGTACGACAATGGGTGCATCCCCGTTCCGCCCCCAAACGGCCTGATACAGATCGGACTGTTCCGTTTTTGTGGGCAGGCCAGTTGAAGGCCCCGCCCGTTGAATATCAACAATAATCAATGGTAGTTCAGTGGTAATGGCAAGTCCGATTGCTTCTGTTTTCAAAGCAATACCGGGGCCTGAACTAGTGGTCATGCCCAAACAACCCGCAAATGATGATCCAATGGCACCGCAGATGGCTGCTATTTCATCCTCTGCCTGAAAAGTTATAACCCCGAATTCCTTCAGGCCCGACAATATATGCAGTAGAGGGGATGCGGGCGTAATCGGATAAGACCCCAGAACAAGCTGAAGATCCGCCAGTTGCGATCCCGCAAGAATACCCCATGACAAAGACTGATTGCCGTTAACAGTTCGGTAGGTTCCCGGTGCTTCTTTATATTTTTCCACATGATAGCGGCGCAGGTTACTTGACATCTCTGCCGTTTCACCAAATGCGTGCCCCGCATTCAATGCCGCAATATTGGCTTGGGCGATGTCAGGTTTATTGGAGAACTTCTGTTCCAGACTATCAACGATCGGCTGTCTTTTCCGCCCAAACATCCACAGTAATAACCCCAAAGTCCACATATTCTTACAGCGCAGGCTATCTTTATTACCAAGACCAAATTCCTTGACGGTCTCAACCGTCATTTTGGTAATATCCATACGCTTCACATCATAATGTGACAGGCTGTTATCATCCAAAGGATTGGTTTCGTAACCGGCCTTTTTCAAGTTTTTGGCATTGAAGGCCCCTTCATCCAGAATAATCATTCCGCCAGTACGCAAGTTCGCCAGATTGACCTTCAAGGCAGCAGGATTCATAATAACCAAAACATCCGGCTCATCGCCCGCCGTCGAAACCTCAACCGATCCAAAATTAATCTGAAATGCCGACACACCAAAAGTGGTGCCTACAGGTGCCCTGATTTCTGCTGGAAAATCCGGAAAGGTTGACAGGTCACTCCCTTCTAAGGCTGTAACCACAGAGAATTGTGTTCCTGTTAACTGCATACCGTCACCAGAATCGCCCGCAAAACGTACAACAACAGAATCCAGTTCCTGAATAGCCGGGTCATTTATTTGCGAAGAATGTTGCCCACTCATCTTATTTCCTTAGTCATAAATATAACTCAAAAATTAACTTCTCATTGCTGCTAAATAGTCAGTATTTTGTATTTATTAGTGTAGTTTACTTATATATACAATTTATATATGTATTATTAGCAGCTTTATCAGATAAACATTATGTTTTTTTTATCTATCATTGCAAGATAATATGAGTATCTTTATCAAAAATCCAATAGCTATACAGCCATTTTTTTATAATTAATGTCACCTGAGATGACCGCATGAAAGAAAAAATACATTCCAGAATGATGTGGCAAATAGCACTTCCGGCTATCATCACCAATATTTCCATCCCAATGCTTGGATTGGTAGATGCCTATATTATGGGCCACCTTCCCGACCCACGGTACCTTGGGGCAATTGCTCTTGGCGCCATGATCATCAATATTCTATATAATAGTGTTAATTTTTTACGCATGGCCACAACCGGATTTACCGCACAGGCCCGTGGCAGAAGTGAAATAGACTCAATACCAAAAATTTATTTAAGGGCCAGCCTTTGTGCCATAGCTATTGGCATATTCTTTATCCTGCTGCAACGGCCCGTTGCTGAAATCATTTTTTCACTTACCGGAGCTGATCTAGGCGTTGAAAATCTGGCCGGGGAATATTTCATGATCCGTATCTGGGGTGCCCCATTTGCGTTAATGAATTTTGTTGCTGTGGGCTGGCTGCTGGGGCTTCATAAGGCAAAGCAAGCGTTATGGATTCAGTTACTCATGAATATCAGCAATATTCTGTTAAATTTCTTATTTGTTTATGGCTTAGGAATGGACGTCGACGGGGTGGCTTTAGGAACCATACTGTCAGAATTCCTGGCCGGCATATTAGCCTTTCGCATTATTTCACAGCATAACAGGAAACTGGTCGGCCATAGCATTTGGTGCCCCAACACCCGCAAGGGGTTATTTGACAAGGCAGAATTCATCAAACTCTTTGCCCTCAATCGGGATATATTCATTCGTACCGCGTGCCTGACCGGGTCCATGGCGGCCTTTACCATACTAGGGGCGAATATGAGTACCGAAATACTTGCCGCCAATGCCATCCTCATGAATCTACAGATGGTAACTTCATACGGCCTTGATGGTTTTGCTCAAGCCGCTGAAGTAATGGTTGGTAAGGAAATCGGTGCTAAATCCCGACAAGGACTTCAAAAGGCGGTTATTGTATCAAGCAAATGGGCATTGATAACAGCAGGATTATTCAGCCTGATATATCTGTTTTTTGGTGATAACTTCATTAACGCACTGACCAATATTCCGAACGTCAGGCAAACCGCCGGACAGTATCTGGTATGGGTCATTGTTCTGCCGATCATATCAATCTGGAGCTTCCAGTTTGATGGTATTTTCATTGGCGCCACAGCAGGAAAAGCCATGCGAAATGGCATGGTAATTTCTACTGCCGTTTACATAGCTTCTCTGTTCTTTTTTCTGCCCATGTGGGGAAATCACGGATTGTGGTTAAGTTATTCCGTATTTTTGATTATTCGGGCGATCACACTTGCCATTGAATATCCAAAAATTATACCCGCTGATTAAAGTTGCCACTTACGTAGATGTTTCGGTTTGTCTAGATCACGCCACATTGCTTTAACATCAGCAATCAGTCCACCAGTCTCCAGCAATCGTTCAAAATCAGCGCCGGCAATATTTTTATACTCATCATGTGACACTACGCCAATTACCGCAGCGTAGGCGTGATCTTCCAGATTATCAAGTGACGGTACCAAGTCAATATTATAAAAACTCTTGGCCTCCACAGGGTCCGCAGCCGCATCATGAACATCAACAGAAAAGCCCCGACGACGTAAACCCTGAATTAGGTCGGTCGCTTTGGTATTGCGCAGGTCAGGACAGTTTTCCTTAAAAGTCAGCCCAAGAACCAGAATTTTACCGGCACCAGATAATTGTGCACAAACCCGCTCCGCAACAAAATCCGCCATACCATCATTAATAGCACGACCAGAAAGAATTATACGGGGGTCATGATTTATCTGTCTCGCCCGTTCTGCCAAATAAAATGGATCAACACCAATACAATGCCCCCCCACCAGTCCCGGCGTGAAATTCAGAAAATTCCATTTGGTACCCGCCGCTTCCAATACATCATAGACCGAGATGCCAAGCTTCTGAAAAATCATGGTGATTTCATTAATAAAGGCAATATTAATGTCGCGCTGGGAATTCTCAATCACTTTTGCAGCTTCAGCAGCACGAATACTTGCCGCAGCAAAGGTTCCGCCACTAGTCACAGCACCGTAAAGGGCCGCTAGTACATCTGTCACTTCAGGTGTCTGGCCGGCAATGACTTTTGTAATTTTATCTACGGTATGTTCCCGGTCGCCGGGGTTAATTCTTTCGGGTGAATAGCCGAGAAAGAAATCTTTCCCGCATTTAAGGCCTGATTTGCTTTCCAAAACCGGCCCACAAAGTTCTTCCGTAACACCCGGATATACAGTACTTTCAAAGACAACAATCGCGCCTTTTGGCATCAATGGCCCCAAGAGTTCGCATGAAGATTCGATAGGGCCAAGATCCGGGCTACTATCAGCCTTCACCGGTGTTGGAACAGTAACAATATATACAGCGGCATCTTTAATATCTGCGGGGTTAGTGGTCAGTGTAATTGTACTGGCTACCAACCTTTCCCTATCAATTTCATCGGTTCTATCAAAGCCGTCTTTCAGTTCTTTGATGCGGTCTTCGCTAATATCAAAACCAACCACATTAAACTTTTTTGCCATTGCCACAGCCAATGGCAATCCAACATATCCCAGCCCAACAACGACAATGCGGCTATCAGGTTTAAAGGCAATATCAGTCATATTTTCCCCGGATTCTTTCTAAGATTAAATTCATTCTTGTTTCTATACAGTATTTTTTATTATGAAATAATTAAAAAAACCACATAATCAAAATTAGTCCAGAAGTTCATACCAATCGTTGGCGAGTCTATTTTTGCGGCCGGAGGACAATATATCATACAGGTCATATCCCCTATCCATCTTCTGCCCACCATTTTTACCAAGACTTCTAAAATTATACCGCATTTTTTCCTGAGTGGGTTTAACCCAGAAAATTTCCAGCGGCATAGTCAGGTATATTCCCTTGTCAAAGCTGCCATCGCCAAATTCTTCGGACGACATATCCGTGACCGTAGCCCAAACGCCGATGCGTATACCATTAGAAAATCTTCTTGATACATCAAAAGTGGCCCCATAATCACCCGCAAGATAGCGCCCGGCACTCAATTTACTGGTAATATTATAAGTAGTATTCTCCAAATAAAATGTCGCATGACCAGTTAAGACGTCATAATCTCGGAAAGAAAACAACTGGTCGAAATCCCTTTGCTTTACCCAATTCACATCCACACCAAAGGCAAAATTATTTTCATAAGGATGATAAAGCAGTTCAGCACCTATGCCGCCATACATGCTCTCCAATAACCCACCCGTTAGCCGAGCGTAAATATTTCTGTCAATTTGTGTTGTATAATCAAGCTGCACACGCTCTATGGCGGTTCGCCCTTCACTGGCATAACGGGAAATATCACTTCGGGCCTTTGGAATATCTGGCCTCAAGTTCTGTGGAATTTTATCAATATCTCCAACAATATATTGTTTAAGTTCCGCAGATAACTTCAATTGCCGTGACAGCTGTACGGAACCAAATAAATTTGCATAAAGATCCGCTCGAAACCGTCCATCCTCATTGCCGCCAAAATGAGTTAGAAGATGTGGCTTAAATCCCCAATCAAATTGCAGTCCTGACTGTGGCTGATAAATATCCGGATCCGGTGTGGGGTCTAATGTTGGAGTAACAATTTCACTGTTAATCCAGATTTCTTCCGGGCTACTCTGGTAATTATTAGCTTTTTCCAAATCTTGCCGTAATAGAGAAACCTGGGATATCTCTGCCCCGTTCTTTTCAGATATAATGACAAATTCTTCTACATTATCGGGCATTTCACGTGTCAGAATACGAGCCGTCCGGCCAATATTTTTAACTTCCGAGAAAAAAGGCCCTGTTTCTTTTTTTACAGTTACGGTTTGTTTATCAAGTACTATTGAAATAGGTGATAATTTTACGTCTGACATATTTTCATATGCTGACTGCGCCGTTCTCAGTTTGGTGACAGAATCTATATCATTGGTAGTTTTTTCTCTTAGGTAAACTGCCGTATTCCTGAATTTTTCTATTGCAGATTTACCAATCATGTCTACTTTTGCCGCGTCATACTTCTGGGCCTTCCCCTGACTTGAATTATGAATATAGAGTGTTACCCTGTCAGAGCTTTCCAACAATGCACCCAAAAGAACCATGTGGTTGGTTCCTGCTTTCCCTTGGGTTTGGACCCTGAAAACTGTCGTTCCCTGTTTCTGTTCAATTCCAATTACCTTAACGCCAAGATGACGCAAGCGATCAAATACCCTGTCATTACTTATAAGGGATGAAGATATTATCGGCAGGACATTCTTTGATACTTCAGACTTGCGTCTTTCTATTAGTGGCGCAGGTTCGGTGCCGCTTAACCATTTTCTGAATTTCAACTTATGAAGGTTTTGCTTTAATGTCAGGCGGACACCAAAACGATCTCCATGATCAAAACCAACGGCCAGATCCACCCATGATGTGGGTTTATAATTCATTCCAAAATTAAAAGCAGTTTCTCGCTTAAGGTGGGAAAAGCCTTCTAATTTAGTCGTATCAACACCGCTATATTCAATCTTGAAACTTAAATCCTTTATGAACGTACGGTATTCTGCCCCGGCAAAGAAAGACATTTCACTACCTGAGAAGTAGCTACCCGACCGAATTCCACCGCTCGACGTAGTTATCGATCTTTCATCACCAAATATATTACCGATGCCACCCCGTGAACCAAGATATCCCCATGCGAAACCCATTGTAAAATCAAAGTCATAATATCTTTTGCTGGCTACAAGATATTCCGCATCAAAGCGACCTGTCCCTAGGGCATCTTGAATCCCCACAGCCAATTGTGGACGATAATTACCTTCGGTCCATAAGCGTATTTTTACATCAAGGGAACGGTCAACACCCAGATTATTCATACCAGAAATATCCGATGTATCATCAGTATAACTTAATGTGGTTTCAAGCCAGGGCGTGGCCTGCCAAGTTGAAAAATATCGTGTCTCATTACTATTATAATGAACACCAACAGCAATCGTTCCATCCGGCGCAAAGCGCGCGGTTCGCATATCCAATAGTCCAATACCACCAAAGTTATTTATGGAATACAGGTTTTCACTAGCCATCAAATTTGGTACAAATTGCGGGATAAGGCCTATGATGACCACCAATGACAGCGCGATCTCTCCCCCGAATTTTGACCGCCACTTCATCCGAAAAGCCACTAATTTCGAATAAGGACGGCGATGGATGCGGCTGAAACGGCTAGGTTTTGGAAGATGCCACCAATTTCCCTTACCAAGGTCAACGTATCAAACGGGCCAAGGTCTGTAGGTACAACAATGGCTGTACCCGGCGGAATACCAATATCTCTGTCCCCACCCCAAGATGACAGACTGATTGGTTTTGCTACACCATTTGGATAAACGATATATATACGTCCCTCATCTGCCGAACGGGTATAGCTCCCCACTTCGTTAATATAATCAGCAATCCCTTTTCCGGGAATAAATTGCAAAGCCCCAGGATTCAAAACATCACCCATAGCAATAATGAAATTTGGTCTTTTTGGCATATATAAAGCATCGCCAGCTTCCAAAACCGTGTCAAGCGCGGGATCAAGTGACAACTTAAGGGGATCTGCTTCAATCACAACGCGACCAATAAGTTCCGCATTGGCAAGCTGATCTGTCATTTGTTGAGCAGCCAAAAGAGACTCTGCTTCAATGGTTTTCTTTACCGATGCCGATATCATTGCAGATTGAAGATGTCTTGCGGTCTTCTTTAATTCCGCACGCTGAATTTCCTTAACCCTATTACGGGTAAAAATTGCACCATATGTATATGCCTGACTTGTTATTCCCCCGGCCCGCGAAATCAGATCAGAAAGTTTTTCCCCTTTTCTAATCGTATAAACACCCGGCTGCATAAATTCACCAGACAACAGAACCGCACCAGCCTCAAAGTTGGAAAATTTGGAGCCCACACGAATGCCACCGCCCGGGTTGATTCCAATCGTTGCAAGGTCTGTCTGCTCGGCATTAACATAATCCCATTTCATTTGCATCGTACCAGAACGGGAATTGGCATCCAGACTTGCAATTTCAATATTGGTCATATTTGCATCATTTGATTGGCCACCGCTAACGGCCAATAAAGATTTCAGAGAAGTTCCAGGCGTTACGGGATATACCCCCGGCAAACGAATTGCGCCATCAACAGACACAATATATTCCAAGATGAAAGGCAGTAAATTATTCACATTAGTATATATACTAGGACAGAATGCTGGACTTTCCTTATCTACCTCTCTCTCATCTTTTGCCATTTCAACCAAAGCCTTTTGCTCAATATCTGTTCCGGCAAAAGATTGTAATTTGGTATCTTCGCTCTTACCCGCCACTACCTCTTCAACTTCTTTTCTGACAAAAACAGCTCGGGTGGCTGTTGCGAAACGATTAGACTGGGTATCCGTGATAATTCTGGCCAAATTACTTAATGGTTTGCAATATTTTAGGTTTTTACTTCCATTTGGCAATGTTTCTTTAACAGTATATTTTCCAGAAACGACCACTTGTCTGACAAAATTGGAAATAAGAAAAGATATATCCTCCCGACCAAGAAAAATTACACGATCACTATCTTTCAGGTCAATATCCTCTCCCCCTGCAAAGATATTTTCCGGGCTAAAAGATTTTAAATATCGTGTTTGAGTACTGTCATCTACACTCTCTATCAATCCAAATAGCAGATATGGGTTAGCCATTAGATTTCGCTTATTACCCAACAGAGGTTTGATATGTTTTGCAGATGACAATGTCCGCCAACCCGGTATTTTAACATGACCAACAAGTTCCACTCTTCCCGTTTGTGAATTTTCAATCAAATGGGCGATTAAGGCTTCACCATTAGAAATTTTTTCACCAGCAGTAATTTTACGAAATTTTTGCCTACCTTGTTCATCAATCCTGATCTGAGACATTTCATAACCGGAAGGTCGCAGCGTTCCACCCGATAATTTCATCGCGTCCTTATAAGCAATATTGGAACTGCCTGCGGGCAATTCATAAATCCCCGGCCTTACCATTTCCCCATCAAGGGCAATTGTTGCTCCAATGGTCGGCACGATAATTCTGTCACCATCATTCACGGCATCAAAACCGGAAGCTTTCCCGCTTAACAAAGCATAAATATCAAAAACAGTCTTTTTCCCGCCCCGGTAAATGGAAATATTTCTTAATGAGCCAGTCTTTTTCACACCACCCGCTTTCATTAAAATTTCAAGAGGGGTTGCTAGGCTTGATGTGCGGACAATGCCAGGAGTCTCAACTTCACCCGCGATAAATACCGAAATACTTCTCACAGATGCCATGGAAACATAGACTTCAGTGCCAATAATGCTTTCTTCAACCTGTTTTTTTAATATTGATTTAAAGTCAGCGTAACTCATACCCGTTATGGTTATTGGTTTAAGTTCAGGAATGATCACGCGGCCTTCAAGATCTGCTTTGACAGTAAAGGATTGAGATTTTGATCCTTGAAAAGTGATAATAAACTCATCCCCGGTTCCCAACTTATAGTTATCGGAGATAGTGCCTGTCATGACGCCACCCTCTGCTGGGGTATTTAAAAATACAGAATAACCAAACTGAGTAATTTTTGAATTCAACCTGCTCTGAAAATCCTTCTCGAGCCGGGAAATTTTAGATATTTTTTCCTCACGTTCCTCCAAAAGACGGCTTTGGCGCTCCTGAAATTCCTGCTGACGTGCCTGATCCAGAGGAGAAACAACGGTTGTATTTCCACCCTGAGTACCAGCACGGTTTTTCAAGGCTTCCAGTGTCGCGGCATCAATAACTTGTGCAAAGAGCGACTGATGAAACAGAAATATTCCTGTAAAAATAGTAAAGACACGTTTTTTCAAGAGGTTACCCTTCCCCGGCATATTTCTTTTCCTTGGCTCAAAAATAGTAATTGATTTATTTTTTTAATATTTCTGGAATGTAGCATATATGGCAATATGCGCAAGCACTTGGTTGACGAATTTACCTAACCTTGACAGGCTTAACCCACCAGTCTGGAAATTCACGAGAGATATTTACAGCCTGCCTATGGGCAACATCAATAGAGAGATATATTCCGAAGCATGTTGCACCGCTACCGGACATTCCAGCAGCAATACAATCTTTACTTTTGGTAATCTCTTCCAGAACCCTACTAATCACAGGTGCCGCCATACAGGCATCATGTTCCAGATCGTTACCACTTTCTCCTAGAATATATTTTAATTGGTCAAGTGTCGTAATTTCATCGTGCAGGATTCTGGCGGCTGAAAAATCAGCTTTATGATCGGCTCGCGCTCGGAATATATCTGCTGTGGATACGGAAATAGCAGGATTCACCAATAGCAAGAATAAAGGAAACTTAAAGGTAATAGGGCGAAGCCTTTCCCCTATCCCACACATATGAGTAGTTTTAGCATCCAGACAGACCGGTACATCTGCCCCTAAAGACAGGGCCAAATCGGTCAAGGTGGAAATTTTGTCTGTTATATTCCAGAGCGTCATTAACGCGTGAATAGCGGCGGCGGCATCTGCCGACCCACCGCCAATACCGGAAGATACCGGCAGGTTTTTGACCAGTTCAATCTCTGCTCCCTGCCTAATATCAAATTTATCCTGCAATAGCCTTGCGGTCTTAAGTATAATATTGTCACCTTCAGACCGAAGCCCCCCAGCGAAGGGGCCAGTAACATTAAGTATAAGCTCTTGGGATGGGCGGACAAAAATTTCATCACCATAGTCCGCAAATACAACCAGACTATCTAACAGATGATAACCATCACCCCGTTGTCCCGTAATCAATAGGTCTAGATTTATTTTAGCTCTGGCTAAATGAGAAATGCTACTGCTTGCCATCTTTGATTTTTGTTTTAATTTTCACAACAAGTTCTTCATCCGGCTTTAATGACAATGCATGTCGCCATTGGAACCGCGCTTCATATTTACGCCCTACGGCCCAATATGCATCCCCAAGGTGGTCATTGATTGCCCAATCATCTGTTTGCAACAATACAGCCTTTTCTAGATACTCCACAGCCTTAGACATATCGCCTATACGGTACAAAGCCCACCCCAGACTATCAATGATATAACCATCATAAGGGCGTAGTTCCACAGCCCGTTCCAGCATTTTCCGGGCTTTTTCAATATTCATCCCCTTATCAACCCAGCTATAGGCCAGATAATTCAATACTTGTGGCTGATCCGGTCTTAATTCCAGTGCTTTCAGGAAGTCTGCCTCTGCCAAATTCCATTTTTTAGCCTGTTCATATACAATCCCGCGCGTATAAAAAATGCTCCAGTGCTTATCATCAACTTCCACAAGACTATCGATATATTTTGTATAAGACTTTCCGGCTTCACTAAAACGGCTATTCATACGATTTATATCACCTAATGCGCCCAGAACCTCCCTGTTTTTTGGGAATTTGATGACTAGTTTCTCCATAGCTGCAATGGCCTCATCCAGCTTGCCCATTTTCTCAAGAACCCATGCCATTTGTAGTCGGGAATTAAAATATAAAGGATGTTTTTTAATAACCTTGCTATAGCTTTCCAAAGCGCCGTCATAATATTTATCTGCTTCAAATATCTGCCCCAAAAGATAATCAGATATATAAAAGTTCTTTTTCATATAATTGGCAAATCGCAGATAAGCAGTAGCAGGTCTTCGGATATTATCCTGTATCAGGAAATTTGCCGCTGTGTAAAATATCTCTGCAATAGCGTCATTTTCTGATGTAATATAGGGCTGTGGTCGCACCCCATTATCCAGGTCATATAAAGCCCGTAGTAATTTTGCGTTATCAGGTGCTTTTTCAAGATAGTTCACATAAAGCTGGCGGGCATCTTCAACCCGCCCCAGACGTCTCAGCAAAATCCCATATGCCTCAATAGTCCGAAGCGACATGGCCCCCGGCACAACCAACGATTCAGAATACATCTTTTCCGCCAGCTGGGTCTTGCCAAGATAATCATAAAACAACCCGGCATGAAACTTCTTGAAATCCTTAAAGCCCATACTTTCTAATGTTTTAGTCATATTAGATTCGGCCTCTGCCGAATTACCTTGGGCTAACAAAACCCAAGACTGAAACAGGGGTTTAAACAAGCCATAGACCCCGGCACTGGAAATATCATTTAATTTGGAAAGAGCCGTATCATAATCTTTTCTATTCAGTTGCTCCAGAAATAGAAACATCTGAACGACACTGTCCGAAACTTCCATTTCATCAAGTTTATGCGCGACTTTCTGGGCATCATTATATCTGCCATTTGCAATGAATAGGGTAAATGACTTCTTCAGTATCATCGGATTTTCTGGATCAAGCGCCAATGCTTTTTCATGGAAATCGGCAGCAGCACTTAGATCATTGTGGATTGCGGCATGGAGACCGGCCAGATATTCACCATAAGGCTGATCCGGTATTTGTTTCACTTGTTTGGCACCATTACTCGCCAAACCCGAACTTGAAAACACAGCTACGACCACAAGAAACAAACTTGCAGTCCCTATCACCTTGTTTTTCAAAATACGGATTATATTGCTCAAAACTAACTCCAAGTGGTTATATACCCTACATATTGGGGTAATTGGGACCGCCACCACCTTCTGGCACAGTCCAGTTAATATTTTGTGTAGGGTCCTTAATATCACACGTCTTGCAATGCACACAATTTTGTGAATTTATCTGTAATTTCGGGTTACCCCCGTTATCATCAAGAATAAACTCATATACACCTGCCGGACAAAAACGCACTTCCGGCCCTGCATATTGATTATAGTTCACTTCAACCGGTACTGCATCATCTTTTAATTTCAAATGACACGGCTGATTTTCCTCGTGATTGGTATTGGACAGGAATACTGATGATAATTTGTCAAACGTAACCTTACCATCCGGTTTTGGGTAATCAATGGCAACAGATTCACTGGCTGGTTTGAGACAAGTATGGTCTTCATCATGACTGAAAGTCCAGGGTAGCAAGATACCCAACCCCAAATTATTCATCCACATGTCAAATCCAGCATATATTGTCCCTAAGAAGGCGCCAAATTTATGAACAGATGGCTTGGCATTACGCACACGATACAGGTCTTTATATACCCAGCTTTTCTCAAAGGCCGTTGTATATTCCGTCAATTCGTCCTTTTCCCTACCTTCACATATTGCTGTGAAAGCTGCCTCTGCCGCCATCATACCAGTCTTCATGGCATTATGTGTGCCCTTAATGCGGGGCACATTTACAAATCCGGCACTGCATCCAATGAGCGCTCCGCCCGGGAATGTCAACTTGGGAATAGACTGAAATCCGCCTTCATTAATAGCGCGGGCGCCATAAGATATGCGCCGCCCGCCTTCCAGCAGTGGACGGATCGCAGGATGATTCTTATATCGTTGCATTTCATCAAATGGAGATAAATAGGGATTGGCATAATCCAGCCCGACAACAAACCCTATGGCGATCTGATTATCTTCCAAATGATAGATAAAGCCACCGCCAACAGTCTTACTATCCATGGGCCAGCCCTGTGTATGGATCACGGTTCCTTGCTTGTGGTTCTCTGGTTTAACTTCCCATAGTTCCTTGATACCAATACCATAGGTTTGCGGTTCTTTACCATTACGCAGGTTGAATTTTGCAATCACGTCCTTGGCGATCGAACCGCGCACACCTTCGGCGATAAAGGTATATTTACCATGAAGCTCCATACCCGGCATATAAGTGTCTTTTTCACTACCATCCTCAGCAACACCCATATCACCGGTCAACACCCCTTTAACAGAGCCATCATCATGATAGAGAATTTCTGAACCCGTAAAGCCCGGAAAAATTTCAACACCCATATTCTCTGCCTGTTCCGCCAGCCACCGGCTGACATTACCCAGACTGACAATATAATTACCCCTATTGCTCATCAAAGGCGGCAGCAGGAAATGTGGCATTCCGGTTTTGCTTTTTTCTTTCAATACCCAATGTTCATTATTCGTGACCGGTGTAAGCAAGGGCGCACCTGCTTCTTTCCATTCTGGCAATAATTCATTAAGCGCAACAGGATCAATCACAGCACCGGAAAGGATATGAGCCCCGACCTCAGAGCCTTTTTCCAGAACGCAAACCGTGAAATCCTTACCCTGCTCATCCGCCATCTGCTTAAAGCGGATCGCGGCGCTTAAACCTGCGGGACCGCCACCAACAATAACGACGTCATATTCCATAAATTCACGTTCCATGATACTTTCTTTCCCAATGTATTATTCTTGACTTAGTACTTTGTTCCGAAGTTACTCCAAAGGTTACCGACGGGTCAATAAAACTATAACATATGTAAAAAATTACCGTAATAAAACCATTCCTGTCCGCACGATATTAATGATTATAATTCATATTTAGTAAAAGTTCAAACAAACGTTTGATTATTAACATATACATAATGCTTACAGTTATTACTAAGGGGTAGCTCCCAAAGCACCAGCTAATCAGGGTTATCGCACCTTACTGATCCCGTTACTCTTCGCCTCCGATAATATTTACTGGATATTATATTGTTGATGTATTGGCTTTCTGAGACCATTACTTTTCAAGCATTATTTTAATGGCGCTATTACTATTCACTACGGGATCGGTTCCCATGAATGAAAACCCAAGCACCTATGCCTTTGCGGCTCTAATACTGATAGAGTGGCTAAGGTTTCTGTCTGCTTGCAGCATCACGCCAAAGCGTTTTCATGGCATGAAACAAGGTCGGGCGTGATGCCTCAAGATAAAGATGGCTATTGGGCAAATTTTCTTTCAGGCGCTTATAGGCCGTGCCCAGTGAATGATACGGCATATTGGGAAACAAGTGATGTGTCGCATGAAAACGCAGCCCAACAGGTGCCCATAAGGCTGACAGAAAACTTCCCGGCACATCAACGGAATCAAGAAACTGCTCTGCCACGGTCATTTTCTCATCCCCTGGATTACGGTAAGCATGCGCACCCAAGGTACGGATACTATTCATGAACAGCACCAGAAAAACTACCAAATACCAGACCGCGAAAAACTTGCTCGGCAGAAAGCCATAATGCCAAAGCCCTATGGCTGTCCATCCATAAAACGTGGCACTAAACTCTTGTAGTTCCAGAAATTTTCCATCACGGTCAGTTTTCTCAGGACGAATATAATCCAGATCAATAGTAAGAGAAGACGCCCGTTGCCATAAAAGACGCCTAAGCGGGGGAATAAGCCAACTCAATGGGGTAAGTATAATATATCTAAGCACAATAAGTGCCGGCAGGAAGATGGAAGAAATAACATACCAGACATTTTTCCAAGGATTTTGTGCGCCAAAAGGCAGATACTCACCATCTAATTTGGTGCCGTATATATCCCTCTTATGATGGTCTAAGTGCACACCCTGATACATAAAGATCGGAACCATTACCAAAAAGCCACAGGCCAGATTCCAGGCAAACTTGAAAGCAACCATACTGCCTTTTTTGAAATGAACGATTTCATGAATAAAAATCACCGACCGATATAGGGCAAAAACAGCTATGAAATACGCCACAACGCCAATGGGTGAAAAAGTCTCTGCAATTACAGTGACCGCAAAGGCCGTAGCCCCCAAAGTCAAAGAGAACAAGAAATCAAACCAATAGATGGTCTGATTTGCCTTCATAAGATCCTTTACCATTGCCCTAGATTCTTTAAGGGGAAATTCCGCTGCTTTGGCTTTCATTTCGTCAAGCATGACCTATTACCTTTATAATTTTAGGGTTAACAGACCCTAATATCGTTATTACTGGCTTTGCTACATTGATTTAGATTAAAAGTAAATGAATGTAACATCTAAATTTGGGCTAAATTCTGAATTATTATCTTCCCGATTGCATCCTTTAGCGTGAAATGCATAATATAAACAACTAAAGTAATAAAAAAATAATGGGTTTCGATTAATATAGTTAACATGGAATATAATACAGTGAATATAGAGGACAAGGACATAGCGTCCCTGCTCCACTGGTATATGGAATCCGGTGTTGACGAGTCTATAGGCGACGAGGCACTTGATTGGTTCGCCATTTCCCAAACAGCCACACAAAAACCTACTAAGCAAAAACCTGTGGCGTCAGCCCAAAAGACAAGCCCCAGGGTCTCCACAGATCAAATTGCTGAAGAGGCAGAAAAACTGGCAGCTTCATGTAATTCTCTGGATGCTCTTAATGATGCTATCAACAGATTTGACAGTTGTCGGCTTAAAAAGACCGCGACCCATACCGTCTTTTCTGATGGTAATTCAGACAGCAATATCATGCTGATCGGTGAAGCACCCGGCGTTGATGAAGACCGGCAGGGCAAACCCTTTGTTGGCGAAAATGGTTCCCTATTGGACAGAATGTTCAAAGCTATTGATCTCAACCGCAAAAAAGACTTCTACTTAACTAATATTCTACCATGGCGTCCGCCGGGGAACCGGAAACCAACACCGGAAGAAATTGCCATCTGTATGCCATTCATCAAGCGGCATATGGAATTATTTGAACCAAAACTCATTATTCTTCTGGGCGGCATATCAGCCAGCAATCTATTAAAAAGTTCATTGGGGATCACCCGATTACGCGGCAAATGGACGGAATTTGACCTTAATGGTAACAAAATTCCGGTTCGACCCCTGTTCCATCCGGCCTATCTGTTACGTCAGCCAAAAGCCAAGGGTGATACATGGAAAGACCTTTTGGAAATTAAAGTCAAAATTGAGGAACTCTCTCTATGATATTGTTTCTTAATCATAAAATTTTTAAATTACTTTGCCTGATCATGTTCTGGCCAACCATTTCATATGGCGAAGCATATAACCTGCCTGTGGCTCCACTGACAAGCAATACGATTTTACAGCCAACAGACCTTTCCCCTCTTAGCCCATCAGATGTAAATCTATACAGTCGTATTTTCAACCTGCAGGTAAAGGGCAAATGGAAGAAAGCTGATAGATTGATCAAACAACTGGATAATAGAATTTTACTGGGCCATATCCTATACCAACGTTATATGCACCCGACTGCTTATAGTTCACGTTACAGTGAGTTGTCCAAATGGATGCTGAACTACCCAGATCACCCCGGTGCCAAAAGAATTTATGCTCTGGCTAAAAAGAAAAATGGCGGCAGGGCCAGCAAGCTTCATAAACCAGTGCCGAACCTCGCCCTGAATTTTCCAGCCGACAAACCAGTATACAATAAGAAACTCACTACAGAAACGATTACAGCCGCAGCGAACACAATTGATCCCAATGCGACAGCAACCACCGTAACCCGCCATAAAAAAGCGGATCGGGTTGACATTTACCGTCTGAAAACGAAAATTAAAAGATACCTGCGCCGCCACACGCCAGAGAGGGCGGAAAAAAGGTTATGGGCCTTTGAACGCCGGGCACTATTATCCCAACCGGAGTTCAACAAACTATTGGGTGACATTGCTGGCGGATATTTCTTTGACAATCAAGATGCCAAAGCATTGGCTCTGGGGAAAATTGCCGCCGGTAATTCCCGCGACAGTGCTTCACAGCCCGACTGGGTAGCAGGGCTAGCCGCATGGCGGCTTGGCGACTGTGCCCAGGCAGCATTAAATTTCGAGAAAGTGGCCCACTCCCCCATTGCCGGAGACTGGACAGCCTCCGCCGGTGCTTTTTGGGCCGCCCGCGCCTATCTGGTTTGCCGTCAGCCTGAAAAAGTAACCGAATTACTCCAAATTGCCACCCGTTTTCCCAGGACCTTTTATGGCTTGATTGCCGCCCGTCAGTTAGGACAGCGCCCTGAACTTAATTGGGCTACTCCCACCTTTACCAAGGATCATTATAACCTTATCAAAAATCTGAAAAATGTTCAAAGGGCCATAGCCCTGACCCAGACTAGCAAGATAATGCTTGCTGATATGGAACTTAGCGATGCCTGGCGTCGGACGAAAGGCAACAAGCATGAAGCGCTTCTTGGCCTTGCCGCCCGGTTGGGTCTTGCTGGTACTCAGCTTAAAATCGGTAAAATCGAAGAACAGAAACGCAGAACTGCCCTTGATAGCACACTTTATCCTATCCCGAACACGGAACCGGAAGGCGGCTTTAAAGTGGACCGCGCACTGATACTTGCCATAATGCGTCAGGAATCAGAATTTAACAGTTGGGCCAGAAGCCATGCCGGTGCCAGAGGCTTAATGCAGGTAATGCCGCGTACGGCAAGCTATATTTCACGGGACAGGTCGCTTCGCTACGGCAGTCGCATCAAGCTGGATGATCCACGCTATAATATGGCATTAGGACAACAATATGTACAAACCATGTTGGGCGAAAATTTTGCCGACGGTAATCTGTTCAAGACGCTGACAGCCTATAATGCTGGTCCTGGAAACCTAAGAAAATGGGAACGAAAAATAAATTTTCAGGATGACCCGCTGCTTTTTATCGAATCCATACCAGCCCGCGAAACCCGAAATTATATCGAGCGGGTCATCAGTAATTACTGGATTTACCAGATGAGAATGAAACAGCCTATTCCTTCTTTGGATATGGTTGCAATGGGAGGATGGCCCATGTATATATCCCAGGACACTGAAAAAGATAAAAGACAAAAACATGCCTCTCGATAATACCATTGAATTCATACCATTAAAAATTGCCATATTGACTGTGTCCGACACCCGAACGCTGGATAATGATACCTCTGGCCAAATTTTGGTAGACCGGTTAAACGAGAATGGCCATATCTTGGCAGCACGGGCCATCGTCCGGGACGAAAAAGATAAACTGTCCGCCCAGTTATCAGATTGGATTAATGACGAAAAAATTCAAGTGATCATTTCCACTGGCGGTACTGGCCTGACCGGTCGTGACATTACACCAGAGGTCTTTCACAGTCTTTATGACAAAGAGATCGAAGGGTTTGGCGAAATGTTCCGCCTGACGTCCTATAAAATTATTGGCACTTCTACCGTTCAAAGCCGGGCAACCGGCGGTGTGGCAAATGGAACCTATATGTTTGCATTGCCCGGTTCAAACGGGGCATGCAAGGATGGCTGGGATAATATCCTTAAAGAACAACTGGATATTCGTTTCCGCCCATGCAATTTTGCTGAAATGATGCCCCGTCTGATTGAATAGATATATTTTTACATAAAATATGCATAGAAATTGGTCGATAATTTACTAATTTTCAACATTAGTTCCCTAGTATTGTCTGGAAATTCACAAGGGTTAAACCTTTAGTATTCCAGAGAGTAATCATGTCCGACAATTTGTACATTACCGTCATCCAGGATAACTATATAAAAAATAAAGCTTATATTGATCTGGTTAAGCACTATCACGATATTAAGCTACTTGACGTAAACTCTGTATCCTCTGACGATATTGAAAATTCTATCCTGATCATTGTGCAGGTCGATCTGAATGACCCAAATTCGATCAGTCCTATCAAAGAAATAATGGCACTGCCTGAACGCAAACATATTCCAACGCTTTTCCTGCTCCATGAATTCTCCAGACACGAGGTTGTGCAAGCCAATACACTGGGGGCAACAGACTATACCGTCTACCCCTGCCCGGATCGCAGTTTTACTTTTATTCTCGAAAATCTAATTAATAAAACGGTCGAAAAAGCATGGTCCAAATTAACCAATATTCAGGAAGAGGCCCTGAAGGTTAGTTTGAAAGTTGTGGAAAAAACTTTTCATAATGCGTCAAAAGGGCTGGAAGTTTCACAGGAAGATGTGAAAGACAGTTGCAACCTTATTGTCGAGGCCACTGCAAAAGATGGCCTGAACGACTGGATGGATGCAATTCGTCAACATCATAACAGCACCTATCGGCATAGTATGATGGTTTGTGGGTATCTGGTTTCTTTTGGCATGCTCATTGGTGCTAATAAAGCTGATTTACAGACGGTGGCAATTGGCGGCATGATACATGACATTGGCAAAGCCATGATTCCGCTGGAGATTCTGGAAAAAACGACGGAACTAACGCCGGAAGAATGGAATATCATGAAAAACCACCCCCTAGACAGCAAGACTATTTTGGCCGGGGCTGGCTGGGATGATATCATCATTGATATAGCAGTCCATCATCATGAGAAGCTGGATGGTTCCGGCTACCCGGATGGCCTGAAGGGGAATGAGATCAAAGATATCGTTCGAACAGTCAGTATCGTGAATACTTTCGCTGACCTGACCGATAAACGATCCTATAAACCGGCTATGACCGCAGAAAAAGCCATTGAAACAATGTTGGGTATGGGTGATCAACTGGATATTCAGCTTGTAAAGGCCTTTCGTCCTGTCGTTTTACCTTAAATTTTCATTCCTTTTGTACAAGATTTCTCTCTTCAACATGCAACATCTATAAATTTCTTAACTAATTAAACATTTATTGAAGTTATTGTTTAGCAACCAGTAATGGAAGCATCACTATAACATATATATTTTTAAGGACGTTTTGAAAAAAAACATGAATAAAAATGAAGTCGTCACAATTATCTATGACAATAATGGATATGATAAATCGTTTGTGGATTTGGTAAAACGTTACCATGATATAAATCTAGTGAGTATAAATTCTCTTTCTGCCACTGATTTCAAGCGATCATTGCTGCTTATTATACAAGTCAATCTGGCTGACCCGAATAGCTTACGCCCTTTAAAAGAAAAAATGCTGATACCGGAACGCGACAATATTCCCGTTCTTTTTTTACTCAATGAATTTAATCGACGCGAAGTCGTACAGGCCAATATGTTGGGAGCATCTGATTATATTGTCTATCCCTGCCCCGATGAATTTTTCATAAAAACGCTAGGGGAGCTGGTTAGCCGAGTTGTGGAAAAGGCATGGAAAAAATTATCCCATACTCAGGAAATGGCTCTGAAAGTCAGCCTTAAGGTTTTAGACGATGCCTTTGAAGATGCAATAAACGGGAAAGAAATTTCACAAAAAGAACTTAAAGAAAGTTGTGACCTGATCATTGAAGCCACTGCGAAAGACGGCCTGACCGATTGGATGAATGCCATTCGTCACCACCATAATTATACTTATCGTCATAGCATGATGGTTTGCGGTTATCTGATTTCCTTTGGTATACATTTTAATGTCAAAAAAACTGACCTTCAAATGCTTTCCCTTGGCGGCATACTCCATGATATCGGTAAAGCCTTTACTCCTCTAAAAATCTTGGACAAGCCAGCAAAATTAACAGCTGACGAATGGGTCATTATGAGAAAACACCCCAGTAACTCCAGAGTAATTTTAAGTGAAGGCAATTGGGATCCGGACGTACTCGATATTGCGGTTCATCACCATGAAAAACTTGATGGCACAGGGTATCCTGATGGTCAGAAAGGATCACAGGTGACCGATCTTGCCCGCATGACGGCCATTGCGGACGTCTTTTCAGGACTAACAGACAAACGCTCATACAAACCATCCATGTCATCAGAAAAGGCCATTGATATCATGCTGGGCATGGAGGGGCATCTGGACATACCACTGGTAAAAGCCTTTAGGTCTGCAATTATGCCTGAAAAAGAAAAAATCTATGCTTATAAATAATGAATTTAAAATAAATACAGAATAAAAATATCGCTTGAATAAAAACTATAACAAACCATATCCCCCATATAAAATTAAGATATTAAACAACATATAAGTAAAAGAGTTTTTCTTAATTATTTAGCAACTTTAAATTGGTAATCTCCAATACAGTTCCAGAAATAGGCAGCATTAGGGCTGGGGATAGTCCTTAAATGGGTTACTAAAATAAAATGTTTAGAAAACAACATGTAACTATTATTCACGATAATAATATACATAATAAATCATATATTGATTTGGTTAAGCGTTATCATGACATTAAACTAGTTGATATAAATTCACTCTGTGCAGAAGACTTTATTCGTTCCTTGCTCATCATTGTACAAGTCAACTTGACCGACCCAAAAATTCTAACCCCTCTTAAAGAAAAAATGGCTCTGCCAGAACGGCAGCATATTCCCGTGCTTTTTCTACTCGATAAATTTAACCGACGTGGTGTTGTACAATCCAATATATTGGGCGCAACAGATTATATTGCCTATCCTTGTCCAGACAGTAATTTTATTGAAATTATGGCTGATTTGGTTAATCACGCTGTTGAAAAAACATGGTGCAAATTATCTCAAATCCAGGAAGCAGCCCTTAAAGTCAGTCTTAAGGTTGTGGAAACCACATTCAGCAATGCCGCCGCCGGACTGGAAGTTGCCCAGGATGAGGTTAAAGACAGTTGTGACCTGATCATTGAAGCAACAGCGAAAGACGGGCTGAACAATTGGATGAATGCCATCCGTCAGCATCACAATTATACGTATCGGCACAGTATGATGGTTTGTGGTTACCTGACCTCTTTCGGCATGTTGCTGGGGGTCAAGAAAGCAGATTTACAATTGCTGGCTATGGGTGGCATGATGCATGACATCGGCAAAGCCATGACGCCATTGGAAATTCTTGATAAACCGGCAAAACTAACTGCGACCGAGTGGAAAGTCATGAAAGAACATCCAAAAAATTGCCGCCTCATACTTAATGTGGAAAATTGGGATTCAGATATGATTGATATAGCAACCCATCACCATGAAAGACTGGATGGTACGGGGTACCCTGATGGCCTGAAAGGGGCAGAGGTCAGCGACCTGGCCCGCATGACAGCGATTGCGGATATGTTCTCCGGTTTGGTAGATAAACGCTCATACAAGCCATCCATGCATGCAGAAAAAGCCATTGACATAATGATGGAAGCAGAAGGACAATTGGATATCCCTCTCGTCAAGGCCTTTCGTTCTGTCGTATTATCTGATGAAAATAAAGTTTTCACTTACCAGAAATAACTTAAAAATCATAGCGCAGAGCAGTAAATATATTACTATTATCTTTAAACTGCCCAAAAAAGCTATAATCCTTTTGTCCATAAAAAACATTACCCCCCGCCTCAACTTTTAAATTATCCCGAATTTTATAAGATACATTCAAACGCAGGTAACCGTCCTTATCGGAGGGTGAATAAAAATTAAACAAGGACAGTTTCAAATCCTGCTGCATAAGCATTTTGGTCAGACGAACGGTGAAAAGATGCCTATTTTGCTTGTCCCGAATGACCCCAACCGGTAACGAGGCCAGATATTGACTATGATCCAGCTTACGCTCCAAATAATATTGAAAGGACCCTGTAAATTCAGTACCAATTTCCTGTTCATAGCCCACAAGCAGGCGAAATTCATCATTACGGATAAGCGGGTTTGATGCGGCACCGCCCTCACTTTTATAATAACCCACTTCTACCGAACCAATCCCTTTTGACAGTGGCCCCCGCACACTTGCACCAAAAACCTGAAGACGCGGAAAGGTCGCCAGCCCTGTGGACATATCCTGACCTGCTGGACTTTTCCAATATCCACTGTAATAATAAAGCGCGGTTTCATAAGCACCGAAAGAGTGATAAAAACGCGCGGCCAGTTCATCATCACTGAACCATGTATCCGGACGGTCATCAAGAACAGGATTCTCACGTCCACTCAACCCTCCACTTGCCCGGTCAAAAAAGGAAATGCGCGACCCGTCAATAAAACGATCCACATCAAATCGCGGCATATAGATAATATCCAGATTATAGTCCCCGAAGAAGAACGCCGTCTTGATGGCATCGGACGGAGCTTTCAAATATTCATCATCCCGGCCTATGAAAAAACTATTCCAATCCTTGGGAAAAAGATCATTGATAAAGGCCAAATCCCCCGTGCCCCATGTGAGAACCTGACGTCCGACTTTCACATCCATAAATTCCAGCGGGCTAAATACAATATTTGCCTCGCGTATATCCACGAAACCCTGCCCTGTTTCCAGATCAAGAGAATGTTTGTCCAATACCGGATCATAAATAAAATCAGAAACAAAGTTAAACGTTAGACTATCAAATTCTTTTTCTATTCCAACTTGAAGCCGTATCTCACCAATGCTCATATCCTTTTCATGGGCATCATTTTGCATTCGTGTCCCGACCCGGCTTTCCAGAAAACCACTCAGATCAAATGGCAGACCCTGTTCTGTGTCATCCTCCTGCGTCATAATGGAAAGATCGTCCAATCCTGCCGGCAGCTCTATTTCCTGCGCCTGCAATAATTGAGGCACCACCAGAAATAATATAACGACAACAAGTTGGATCATAATTTACCTTAAATATTTACGGGGCGCTTTACGCAAATACCGTTCACTGAAGATATTATCCGGCAGCCCAACATCATATTTCACCACACTGTAATTCATCAGGGTTTTACCCCCGGTTTGGTGGTTTTCCATGCTGGCAGCAGTAACCGTAGGATGACCGCCAATCATTTCCACTTTCAGGGCCGTATAACTTCGGGTTTTCTTTCCCTGATCATCATAATATTCTGTTTTAATTGGCAGAAATGTTGCCTTATGTATCCAGCTTTTGAAAGAGGTGAATTCCACTGCTTTCGCATCCTTTGGCTTGCTTTCCACCACATAAGTACTGTCATTTTCTTCTACTATCGCATGAGTGTCTTCCTGAATTCCACGCCCGGATACATCCTCATAAAAAAAATGGGAACCAACAAAACTGGTTCGTTCATCACTGGCGGCTATGCGTTTCACCAGATCAAGACCCGGAAGATATAACCAGCGGTCATCATCCCGGTCCATATTCTTGACCACCATAAAAACCATTTTTTTCACATCTGCCGGTTTATTGAAATAAACATAGAATTTTTGTTTACCATCATCATCACCGTCATCCTTGCGCAGAATGATAAATTCCCGCACCCTTTCACGGCCTTGGGCATCAATGATACGCATATTGACCTTTGCCCGGCCGTCATCGCCCTTGTAATAGGAAACATGATTGGCCTTCTTTACGACCTCCATAACATCCATTGCCGCTGCCGGAACAGCCCCTAGAAATGACAAAACCAAAAATAATTTGAATATATTTTTCATGTTACATCCTTTTTAAACAGCAGACTTTCAAATGAACGGATCAAAGCCGGAAGAATGGTAAGCGTCGCTACACCGGCCAGAACCAAAATAGCCGATATAAAAACACCAACGGTTTGATAGGGAACCAACGGTGCCGCAAGCAGTGGTATGAAGCCAATACCAACCACAATCACATTACGGGCAATAGCGCGGGCTGGCTCTCCAAAAACAGCAACCGAGGTTTCTTTCCAGTCGGAAAATTTCTTTCTCATTTCCCGGCTTCTGGCTAAAAAGTGAATGGCATAATCCACAGCTAGACCCAGACTTAGCGAAGACAATACAGCCACCGGCATATCGTAATCCTTACCGATCAAGCCAATGAATCCATAAATCATACTAATAGTGAAGGTCAGCGGGATCATAGCCAATATGCCCCACCACAATGACCGGAACAGGAACGTCATCATTATCAGGACTATGATAAAGCTGCCGATGAAGGCCTCAGCCATACCGCTAACCATTTTATCCTGCCAGATTACATTGATATAAGTCAGCCCGAACCAGTTATGGGTAATACCCTCCGGTGACGGGTTATCCTCAATAAACTGGTCAACTTTATCTATCAGGGCACTCATATCCCGATTATCACCAGACTTTAACTGAAGCCACATATTGGACTTTTTATAATCCGGTGTGACAAAGTGCCATAAATCCTGTGGACGGTGGCTATTCTGATAGGTGATAAGGGTTTCAGCCACCGAACCACGGCTTTCAGGGATACGGTAATCTGTCGCGCGGCCCATAAATAGCTCGCGATGCACAGTCTTGACCACATCGGACAGGCTGTTGCTTTTACCAACCAAGCCCGTGCTTTGCAGATAGTCCTGTAGGCGGCTCATATATCTCAGGACGTCAGGGTTTTTGAAGGTTTCACCACGGCCCAGATATTCTCCGACCCAGGTAAGTGCCACATCCCATTTATCCCAATCTTCATCGGAAACAATCTCCATGCGTTGTTCAATCTTTTGAACGAGTAGATTTACAAGCTCTTTGGCATCCTTTGCTTCCAGCGAAAATGTTTCCACATCCGGGATTAATTCTAACAGGCCATGGGACTGCATTCCCAGTTTCAATCCGTCGGCAAATTGGGAGAGCTGTGCTTCCTCTTTGCCTTCCAATACCAGATAAGCCATGTAAGTTCCCGCGAACCGTTCGTTTAGCGCCCGGTCCGCGACCCGGATTTCATGGTCAGGAGAGAACCATTTCACCGGATTGTCATTTATAACGATCTTGTTAACACCGACCCATGCGACACCTGCCAGTACAAACACCGCCACAATAATCATTTTCGCGCCACAAAATGTCACCCGACCAAGTCCGTTCAGAGTTCTGGCCAAGGGGCTATTGCTATCCCCCTCACTATGATCAAGGCCGAAATCGGCGAAGCTTTCTTCCGGCATCAACATAATATAAGCCGGGACAAGCGTGATGGTAAAGAACCATGCCAGAACGACACCAATGGATACAAATAACCCAAAAACCTGTACCGGAGGAATAGGCGTCAGAGCAAGAGAAGCAAAACCAACCGCCGTGGTCAATGTCGTAAACAACATGGGTGCTGACAATTCTTTCATCACATGCTGAATGGTCGTTTTACGGTCTTTAAACTGCGGATATTTATCGTAAAAATCGCTTAATATATGAATAGCATCCAATACCGCAATTGGCATGATGAAAATCGGAATCATACTGCTCATGATATGAACAGTATTACCGGTTATCACAAGAAGCCCCATGGTGGTAATCACCGACACCATGGCAACAATCATTGGGGATACAACAAGCGATGCTTTCTTGAAAAAATACCACATTAACAAAAAAATCAGCAGCATGGCCATGGGGGCTGAAATAGCCATCTGTATGAACATTTCAACGCCAAAGGTATCCTGCGCCACCGGCAGGCCGGTAATATGGTAACGGTCATCACCATTAAATTCGTTGATTTTGCTCTTTAATGCCTCAACCACATTGTAACTTATATTCTTGGCTGTAATCGGGATATAGAGCGCGATAGCCTTGCCATCTTCGGATACTATAGTTCCATTAAGTAAGGGCAGGTTTTGGGCCTTGTCACGAACAGTAAGGGCCTCGGCATCATTCACTGGCGGCTCTTTCATCAGCCATTCAAATTTTACGACACCCGGCCCGCCCGGTTCGATATTATCGACCGTGGACGGGGACATAAGGTCAACGGAAATAACACCATCGACCCTAGTCGCAAAATCAGCCAAGGCATGAATATCGGTTAACGAGCTCTTGTTAAATACCCCTTGCGGATTAGTTTGATTCACCACCCCTACGACGACCATGTCATAAAGGGCAAATTCCTTTTTCTGGGCATTATGATAAACCCTTACTGGCTCATCAGGAGACAGCATATTTTCCGGGTCCGTATCAATCTGAAGCGGATTTAACAACCCGAAAGACGTAGGCCACACACTGGGCAAGGTCACAAGGCTGATCATAATCAAACTCAAAAGACCACTAAGCCAGAAAAATACCTTGGGCCGACGGGTTGCTGTTTCTGAAATATGTATCATGCTATCCCCCTTGGGTTTCTCAGGAAAATGCCTTGCCGGGTTTTACACCGACTTTTTTCAGCATTATTGCTAATGGACAAAAGCCGGTGAAGGCGGCCTGAAACATGTTCAAGCCAACAAAAGCCGCAAGCCCCAACCAATATATATGAATCGTTAAGGCTAGAGCCAAACTTAGCATTATCATCACGCCAGCAAAGGCAAATACAATACGATCTAAGGCCATTCTATTCTCCTTTTGAAAGTGGGCAGCTACTCACATTTAACAATGAATATCCCGGGCACCAGCCCATGATAGCGGTAGCAAGTGGTATTATACCAATCCAGCCCCAAGGTGTAAAATATCCTGTCAATGCTGCGACTATCAAGGCTACACCGACGACGATACGAAGTATTATATCTAAGTTACCTACATTTGTTTTCATCACTTCTCTCCTGTTTGATGAATTTTTACTCAATAAATGCAAGTAAAACACAAACACTAAAGAAAATAAGTGACGGAAGTCACATAAGGGAAAAATTAATCAGCAGCCGTCTGAAGCCCGCTTCGATTGAGGATCTCTATCATACCACGGCCCAGTTTAATCAGCCCGCCCCGTTCAAAAACTTTTAGCTGGCGGCTAACCACTTCCCGCACCGATCCAAGCTCCAGAGCAATGTCCTGATGGGTAACCTCAAACTGATTATTATTTCTGTCCAACAGCAATTGGGCCAGACGTTTATCGAGCTTTTTAAACACCACCTCTTCCACCAACATCATTAACATGGACATACGTTTGGCATAAACCTCAAACACAAAATTACGAAATTTACTGGATTTTTCCAGCAAGTGATTAAACGTTGCTGGGGGCACAGTGGCTACTGTAATATCAGCTTCGGCAATCCCCTCTGCCCCGTAATGCTCTTCAGAAATCAGACAAGTGGTGGTCATGATACAGGATTCACCTTCTTCCACCCGGTAGAGAACAATTTCCCTACCATCTTCAGATGTTTTCTGAACCCGCACTGTCCCTGCAAGCAGCATGACATAACCCCTGCATTCACTACCTTCGGAGAACATAACTGTACCGGCAGGGGCCTTGGTAATTTGGATGCCAGTCTCAAGAATATTTTTGCTTTCGTCCGAAAGCTGATCCAATTCAGGAAAATGGTCGGTGATTATTTTTTGCATAGAGCGTATCCATTGAGCAATTTTCCATATAATCTATAAATTACTTGAAATTAACAAGGTAAAAAATGAACTACAAGCAACGATTACTTGAAGACAGAGATGCCTTACAAGAACTAATCACCCTCGCTAAAGAAGACAGTGCCGCCGTAGACCTTGATCAAAGCAAGGTTGGTCGTCTCTCGCGCATGGATGCCCTGCAAAAACAAGCCATGTCTCAGGAAGTTGACCGCAGGCGCCAGATGGAACTAACCCGTATTATCTCTGCCCTTCACCGTATAGAAGAAGACGAGTTCGGCTATTGCATCACTTGTGGTGAGGATATTGAGGGGAAGCGACTTAAACTAAACCCGTCCCTGCCCCAATGTGCCAAATGCGCCACCGGATAAATTATCGCTTTCTAATCCAGCGAAAATCTTTCTTAGTAAAGGCATAGAAAATCAATATCATACCGCTTAACGCGATAAAAAATCCCAAACTTGATGCTAAAATCAACAGCCAGGTGTTAAAATTATCCCGCGTATCATAATCCATGATATGAAGCATCCAGAAAAAATCAAATTGTCGCCATATGTCGGATCGTGCCGTGGTTACCCGTGCATAATCAGGCGACACATAAAGGCTGGTATTAACATCATCGTCAAAATTCACCTTCCAGATTGGCAGGGGCCGACCCCGAATTTCACCATATTGCTTACTGTCGGTAATATTTTCGATTGATTTATATTGCCCTGTCCATTGGTAAGCCGTCTTGGCAATGGTTATCGCCTGTTGTTCAGTAATGGGGGCAAGGGTTTCTCCATCATTGGCATCAAGATATATTGTTTCGTCCTTCAGGCGCACTTCATAAGCTGCTTGACCATTTCTGGCAAACAAGCGCACATTGCTAACCTCTTGTGAGCCGTATCTCACCATCAGATCTTTGATGTTAAATGAAATATCTTCCGTACTTAATGGGGAAGGTTGTGCCGTTTTGTGCCACAGGTGGTCACCATGAACGTCCTCAATCGGATAATATGACATAATAAAACCGCTCGCCATCCACAGGACAAGTTGTATGCCAACGATTAGACCTACCCATTTATGAATCCGGCGAAATATCAGCTTATAATTTACCGATTTTGATTTGCCGGATCGTCGCGCTACATCCATCGCACTTATTCCTTCATCATGGCATCACGTTTGGCTCTGAATTCATTGCCTTCACGCCAGTTGGGAAAACTGTCTTCGTGGGACAATTGCAGCCCGATTTTATACATCAGTTCCAAATCCTTAACCGCACCTAACATATTCCAGCTCTCAGAATATTCATCGGACGGTTTATGGTAACGGTTGGCCACATAATCCGCTGCTTTCTCTTTCCCCCACTTCAGGCCATGTTCAATACTATTTTCACCAGCTTCAAAATAAACCGCCGGCACACCTTCCTTGGAAAGGCTGAAATGATCTGACCGATAAAAATAACCATTTTCCGGCTTGGGGTCGGGATTAGCAATACGCTTCTGCTTTTGAACCGCCCGGTCAACATAATCATCCAATTCGGAATTACCGTAACCGACAATAGTCACGTCATGGGTTTCACCAATATAGCCAAGCACATCCATATTTATAGCTGCCACAGTCTTGTTTAGCGGAACAATTGGATTTTTGCCGTAATATTCAGAGCCAAGCAAACCCTGTTCTTCTGCGGTAACCGCCAGAAACATGATCGAACGACCTGGTTTCTGTGCACCGGAAAGATAAGCATTCGCTAGCTCAATCAATCCGGCAGTACCGCTGGCATTATCTGCGGCACCATTATAAATCTGATCACCTTCCAGTGAAGTATCCCGTCCCATATGATCCCAATGGGACATATGGATAATATATTCATCGGCCCGTTCCGCGCCCGGCAATATGGCAACCACATTATTGGACACGACCCGCCGTATCTTATTTTTTAACGTAACAGACATCTTCGCCTTTAAAGAAACCGCTTTAAAGTCTTTGGTCGCTGCGAGCGCGGTCATTTCCTTATAATCAAGTCCAGCCGCACTAAAAATTTTGGCCATTTCCTCACCGGGAACCCAGGATTCCGCAACGACCCGCGACATATTACCATCTTCGCTTTCAAGGGTAAATTGGGGGCCTGACCAGCTTCCTTCTACGACTTCCCACGGGTATGCAGCAGGCTTTGTTTCATGGATAATGATGACAGCTTCAGCTCCCTGACGGGCGGCTTCCTCATATTTATATGTCCAGCGCCCGTAATAGGTCATGGCATTTCCGGTAAACAGCTCAGGGTTTTGTGTGGCAAAACCGGGGTCATTGACCATGACAACAACGGTTTTTCCCTTAACATCTATACCGTCATAATCATTCCAGCCATATTCAGGTGCCACTGCTCCATATCCAACAAAGACCATTTCGCTGTCCCTGACAAAGACGGCGTCCGTAACACGCTTGGTCCAGCCCATAAATTCCGGCCCGTATTTAAGTGCTGTTACACCATCGGCTGTCTCTATATTCATACTGGTTTCAGGAGAAGCGGTAATTTCCACCATGTTTGCACCTTGAAAATAACTGTCGCCATTTCCCGGTTTCAGTCCCAGTTTTTCAAATTCCTGCTTCAGGAAATTAATAGTCTTTTCCTCACCCGCCGTTCCCGGGCCACGGCCTTCAAATTCATCGGAAGCCAAAATCTTGGTGTTTTCTGTTAAGCGTTCAACATCAATGTTTATGGCAACTTTATGGGGGGGTACCTTATCATAAACAGCAATCGTCAAGCCGATGGCTATGATAAACATAACAAACAGTATTTTTTTCATTTTTCTATCCCGGTATGATTTTTATTTAGCCGGACGCTAGCATATATTTTCAGGGGCGGCTAGGTTTGTTTGCGCCCAATCCACTTATCAACCTTTGGTGACTGATATGTTGCCATAAGATCTAATAACCTTGTCGAATTGTCTTCGATCAAAATCATCTCACGGTGAATGGATTTCACAAATTGTTCTTCTACGGCATGATTTAAAAATTGGGTAATAGAATCATAATACCCCTTAATATTAAGCAGGGCGCAGGGCTTTCTATGGTATCCAAGCTGTGACCAGGTCAATACCTCAAATAACTCTTCAATAGTGCCCATACCGCCGGGAAGTGCAATAAAACCATCTGAAATTTCTTCCATCATTGCCTTGCGCTCATGCATAGACTGCACGACCCTTAGTTCGGTCAAACCCTTATGGGATATTTCTTTATCGGCTAAAGCCTGTGGCATTATGCCAATAACCTCACCACCGGCAGCCAATACAGTATCAGCAATTTCACCCATTATTCCCACACTGGCACCGCCATAAACCAACGTAATATTTCGCTTCACCAATTCCCTGCCTAGGATACGGGCGGATTCAATATATTCAGGGCTTTTACCGGAGCTAGACCCACAATAAACACATATTTTTTTCATAAATTCTCACTATTAATTGCTAACTGAAATATTTCAGCATCCACGTTACCGCCACTCAGCAGCAAGCAGATGGTTTTCCCCCTAACATCCATACGACCCGCCAGTAATGCCGCCAACGCCACGGCCCCACCCGGCTCCACCACCAGTTTGAGCTTGTCCCATGCATATTTCACGGCAAATAAGGTCTCATCATCGCTTACAGTCAGAACAGATTTTAAATATTTCTGCATAATGGGGAATGTGTTGATACCGGGTGCTATGCTCAGCAGAGCATCACAAACAGAACCCGCCTGTTGGCTGTTACTTTGACGCGACCCCATTGCAAGGGACCGTTTCACATCATCAAAACCCTCTGGCTCTATGCCATATATTTCCGTATCCGGGCTTAGCCCCTTTATTGCCGTGGCACAGCCGGAAATAAGACCACCGCCACCAATAGGACAATAAAACTGGTCAAATGTTACACCAATTTCCTGTCCCTGTTCTATGACTTCTAATCCCGCAGTACCCTGCCCCGTGATAATGTCAAAATCTTCAAAAGACGTGACCATCACAGAACCCTTTTCATCAGCAATGGCCTGCGTAATTTCTTCGCGGCTCTCTGTCTCCCGATCATATTCAACAATTTCTGCCCCATAGCCAAGCGTGTTGTCCCGTTTCATTTCAGGTGCATCAGAGGGCATAACTATGGTAGCTTTAATATCAAGAATTTTGGCAGCCAAAGCAACACCCTGGGCATGGTTACCGGAAGAAAAGGCAACTACGCCGCGTGCCTTTTCCCCTACTGTTAGCCGACATAACCGATTATAGGCACCGCGAAATTTAAATGCGCCCACCCTTTGCAAATTTTCCGGCTTGAGGAAAACCTGTGCGCTAAGTTCCTCAGACAGGGAAACCGAATGTAAAAGAGGTGTTTTTATAGCAACGCCGCGCAGTCTCTCTGCGGCAGCCTGAACATCCTGCAAAGTCGGAAGTTTATTTTCTGACATAATTAAATATCACTCTTAATGATTCACTTAAGAGCAATATAAACCTATTTTTTTATAAAGCGATAGACAAAACGATTGGTATTGCCGCGAATTGATTTATCATACATTGGTTTGAGCATATCATCCATCTCATTAGCCAGAACATCACTTTTCCGTGTTAATTTAAATCCCGCAGCAGACAGTTCTGCCTTGACAATTAACGGATCAATGCGGTGAAGGGTTGAACCCGTTTCATGGGGTGAACCTTTAACAGCGGCATGATCGATAACGGCCAGCACACCACCTTCTTTCAGTGTTTTATGAAGCTGCTTCAAAGTGCGGTCCAAATTCACTTTTGGCCAGCCGCCTTTTTCATCAACATAATAAAAATCGTGATAGGATAAGATAAGAAAAACCGCATCCATCTCATTTACGGCCAATTCCATTTCATTGACTTCGGCAATTTTCAGTTCCACATTTTCCATCCGGCCCGACTGCTCTATGCGCCCAATGATGGCATCCTTGGTAAAGGCCATATAGGCTTTATTGTTAAGAGCAATCACTTTGCCTCTCTCGCCGACTACTTTGGACAGAATTTCAGCATAATAACCACTTCCTGCCAACAACTCCATGACAGCCATACCGGGTTTGATTCCCATGAATTCAATAATCTGGGCAGGTTTACGGTTTATATCTCGTTTTCGGTCTTTTTCATCACGAAGTGGATTATCCACGGCTGCCTGAACCAGTGCATGATAATTATCATTACCCGCATTGGCCGTGGTAATTCCCACTATAAAAAATGTAAAGCATATTACTAATGAAGTTATTTTGTTGAGTATAGACATTGTCAATCCCCTGACATTAACATTTAAGTTAAGAGGATTTATTGCCCATTACTGTATAATACACCTAAGGAATTGAGATAAAATGACATGATTTTACGATGAAATAGATAAGGCCAGAGCCAGTCCAATTTGCCGGAATTATTCCGCCATGCCAAATTCACTAAGAACTTGTTTTGCTTCCAAGCTGCCGTTACGAACGGCCTCTTTTAACCATAATTCGGCCAGTTCGGTGTTCTTCTCTGTTCCGTCACCAAAGACATACATCAAACCGGTAACCAACTGAGCATCACGCATTCCATTTTGAGCCAACGGCAAGCATATACTAAAGGCCTGTAAAAATTCTGAATTCACGAAGGCTTCCAAGCATTTCTTTTCAGAAGCAGGATCATCAATTTTGACTATTTCGAGGGGTGAGTCTATTCGCGTTCCAGCCTGTGCCACAGACGTTGTAATACCCATAATCACGCCAAAGATGATTAAAAGAAATTTTCCACTCATAACATTATCCCACATTATTTACGCCAACACCGTTATTACGGCCTTTCAATAATCCAATGCTACAGTAAAGGCCAAGATGATTTTATTGTTATATTTCAATGAATTGAAAGTTTGGCGTCACACAGAGAATCAAAAACAGTTCAAACTGTATCAAATTCTTAACAATTTGTTAACAATTTGTTTCACTTTGCAAGGATGGTCGTAAACGTCTGCGATATAGGAATTCGGTTATTAATTAGTTTTTATTCATTTCAAACGGGAATAATTTATCTTCCAGTTTTCGTGCCAGCTTTTTCCACCATCACTGGTTTTCTGCCATAGCCATGTCATACTATTCGCCTTAATATCTGTGAATACCATGCGGAGCTGAATGCCAGGCTGTTGTAGGTTTTCTTTTGTATGAAAGATATAGTTTGCACCGTCTTTTTGACCATAAAAATCAAAAAAACTGCCCTTATCATCCATCCATGTCTGGCGCCATTGGCCTGTCACCTTAACATACATTGAAATACTCATGCCATGAAGAGAAGGGCTTTTAAAATTTTCATTAATCACACAATTTCCATGACTTCTGGTAATTGTGTTGGTGCCCTCCCCGCCTTGCCAGGACACTTTCCAATGCCCGAGCCAGAAATCCAATGTCGTGTGATTGTCACCACTGCATGGCTTTACCGTCTGTTCTGCACCATGTGCCATGCTCATAGGACAAATTAAAAACATTAAAAAAATTAGATATTTCATCAAAATACTCCCTTGTATTCTAATCATATTAAATCTTCTATTTCAGGCGAAACACCCTGATTAATGATTTTTTAGTTGGCACAGTCATCGTAAAACCACCTACCATGCCTTTTTTAATTTCTACTTCAAATTTTTTCTTGGGAAGACGAACTCTTTTACCCTCTTTCTGTCTCCAGATTTGGCCATTTTCCATGAAGAGTACAAATTTTTTGGTTAAAGTATAGGCAACATCAACCACAGTCAGTTTTATAGCTTTCAGTTCTTTCTCTTCTTCTTTCTTCTGTGCCTGTTGAACCTTTTTCACCGGCGACCTGCTTAATTGCTTTTTCCCGAAATCAGCAATTTTCTCTTCCTTTGTTGGTTTGGCTTTTACAATGTTAACCCCTGAATTAACTAGCTTTTTAGAGACTGCATCAAAACAGGCCAAACGCTTCTGGTCCTCCATAATTTTTGTACAATCCAGAATAGATTGAAACTGGTCGGCCTGTGCATGGGCACTGACCAATACAATATTACCAAAAATTATAAAAAATATTACGGCGCTTTTGATCATTGTGCTTACCCTCTTTGCGATCTTTAATGGTTGAATATGAAGTCAGTGTAATTGTCTCTTGTCAATTTTGCCATGTTTTTATTGTTTACCAAAATGACCTGCTGAATATTCTATTTATTACCAAATTTCGGAATAAAATATCGACAACTCATGGAAAAATGATATTTATGATCCCATATGCCGTATAATTATAATAGGTAATCACTGTTGCCTATTGCTCAAGGAATATGCCTATGCCTCAATATCGCTCAAAAACTTCGACCCATGGTCGCAACATGGCAGGTGCCCGTGCTCTCTGGCGAGCCACTGGCGTCAAGGATGCGGATTTTGGCAAACCGATCATCGCTGTCGTCAACAGCTTTACACAGTTTGTTCCGGGCCATGTCCATCTTAAGGATATCGGTCAAATGGTGGCACAGGAAATTGAGAAGCATGGCGGTATTGCAAAGGAATTTAATACCATAGCCGTAGATGATGGCATTGCCATGGGACATGATGGCATGCTTTATTCCCTGCCCAGTCGCGAAGTAATTTCCGATAGTGTGGAATATATGGTTGAAGCCCATTGTGCAGACGCCATGATATGTATATCCAACTGTGACAAGATCACCCCCGGCATGTTGATGGCGGCTCTACGACTGAATATTCCGGCAATATTTGTATCCGGTGGCCCCATGGAAGCTGGTAAAACCAAGACCGTTAATCACAAACTGGACCTTGTTGATGCCATAATCATGGGCGTTGACCCAAATGTCAGTGATGAGGTCGTAGAACAGGTAGAACGCTCTGCTTGCCCCACTTGCGGTTCCTGTTCCGGCATGTTCACGGCAAACAGCATGAATTGCCTGACCGAGGTATTGGGCCTGTCACTACCCGGCAACGGCACCCTGCTCGCTACCCATGCGGACAGGAAAGAATTGTTCCTGCAGGCAGCACGCACCATCACCAAAAACACCAAAGCTTATTATGAAAATGATGACAGCACCGTACTACCGCGCTCAATTGCCAGCTTTAAAGCTTTTGAAAATGCCATGACGCTGGATATTGCCATGGGCGGTTCAACCAACACCGTGCTTCACCTGCTGGCAGCGGCACAGGAAGGTGGGATTGACTTCACCATGGCTGATATTGACCGGCTTTCAAAGCAGGTACCTAACATTTGCAAAGTTGCCCCGGCCACTCAAGATTATCACATGGAAGATGTTCATCGTGCGGGTGGTATTATCGGTATTCTGGGTGAATTGGACAAGGGGGAATTACTTAACCGCGATTGTATCACCGCCCATGGCGGCACCTTAGCTGAGGTCATTGAGAAATTTGATATCAATCGCAACCCCACTGAAAATACCCTGACTTATTTCAAGGCGGCACCGGGTGGGGTAAGAACCACAGAGGCATTCTCTCAAAATAAACGCTATACCACCCTTGACCTTGACCGTGAAACGGGCTGTATAAGAAACATCAAAAATGCCTATAGCAAAGATGGTGGTCTTGCTGTCTTACAAGGTAATATTGCCCTTGATGGCTGTATCGTGAAGACGGCGGGCGTTGACGAAGAAAATTTAACCTTCACGGGACCTGCCCGCATATTCGAAAGTCAGGATGATGCGGTAAAGGGCATTACAACGGGGGCAGTTAAGGCGGGCGATGTGGTCATCATCCGTTATGAAGGACCCAGAGGTGGACCCGGAATGCAGGAAATGCTTTATCCCACATCATATTTAAAATCTATGGGCCTTGGCAAAAAATGTGCTCTTATCACAGATGGCCGTTTTTCCGGAGGCACATCGGGACTCAGCATTGGCCATGTGTCGCCGGAAGCCGCGTCTGGCGGTGCCATTGCCCTGATCGAAAATGACGATATCATTAAAATTGATATTCCAAACAGGATCATCCTTATGGCGGTTTCAGACGATGAAATGGCGGCGCGTCGCAGGGCCATGGATGCCAATGGCCAGGAGGCCTGGAAACCAACAAAACTGCGCACGCGTAAAGTGTCAAAAGCATTGCAAGCATACGGTTTGATGGCCACATCAGCCGACAAGGGTGCTGTACGTGATATTTCAAAATTGAGTAGACAATAAAAAAAGGTCAGCACGGAGGCTGACCAAGTCGAGGGGAGGAACTATGTAGTGTTTTCACATTATGCCCTGCCCTCATCACTTGCAAATCAACAATTGATCACAGCTTTGTGAACTTCAAAGATAGAAACTAACCTTCGGCATTTATTGCCCGCACAAGATACTTTCCAATTTGATGGTTGGTTTCTCCGGCCTCTTTCAGTGACTGAAGTCCTTTTTGATATTCTGATATCGCTTTTGCGGGTTCCTGCTGCCTACTATATAATGACCCTAACTTATAGTGAGCATAAGCCTCGACAATAGAAAAATCCGAAGAACTGATTATCTGCTGGTAAATTACTTTCGCTTCTTCATATTGTTCCAGAATTACCTTTTGATCCGCAACTTTAATATCTTCATAGAAACCTTCTGAAAAAGCTTGCTGACTGCCCCCAAAAGATAGAAACATCAGTAAAAAAGACATCCCAATTCGATCATTTAATTTCATTTTACTTGCCTAGTTTATTTATATAATTATTGAATAAATTTTCTTAGTCTTCACTTTAATATAAAGTCCTTTATAGCCACTTAATAATGTCAAAATTTTGATTAAAAAAAGAAACAACGACTTCGCATCCGTGATGAACAGCTATAGTATTTTCGTAGTTATCCAGATACAATCATAAATAGTAAAGACCTTTTACCTGTTATAATAATCCAATATATAATTTAAACAAATAATCCTATCTAAACCTTTCCTTTACATCTTTACTTTAAAAATTGCTTATATAAGGGTTTTTATTGAGCAAATGGTTTAAATAATGGGTATTAAAATTAAAAATAATATATTTTATCCTCTTATAATCTTCTTTGTAATATCTCTCGCAGGACTGGCGGGGGCTGTATTTGATATCTACCATCAGGATAGTCTAGTAGAGACTGACTACTCATTACCGATTCTTATACAGGCTATCGCGATATTTACCGGGGTCGCACTCGCCTATGTCCTGAAACAAACAATGCTACAAACTAACAAGCTCAGAAAAGAAATCTTTCAAAGAGTTACCGAAATGAAAGAATATCTACAGATCAGACAGGAATCAGAGTCCAACAACAAATTATTGAATGTTGTTATGGACACCCTGACCCAAGGGATATGTGCCTTCTCCCCGGATATGACCTTGCTGAAATGGAATAACAATCTGGAAACTATTTTGGATATGCCGGAAGGTACTGTTAAAGAAGGTATTCTCTATAAAGTTCTGACAAAACATCTTGATCAGATTTCATGTCAGGCTGCCGATAATACATTTGGAACTTTAAATAATATTCATGTTATTGAAGATAGTTTTCTGAAGCAGGACATCAGTTATTTTGAAAGAAATTTGCAAGATGACCGCACGTTGGAAATATCAATGACGCCTATGCCAGATGGTGGGTTTGTTGTCGTTTATTCTGATATCACACAAAGGAAAAAAGCGGAACGCGTTATCCGGCATATGGCCCATTTTGATTCTCTGACCGGATTGGCAAACAGAGCGTATTTCACCGAGAAGCTTGAAGGGCTTCTAAATCAGAAACGACAGGGTGATAATACTGTTGCACTCGCTCTGATTGATCTTGATAAATTCAAGAACGTGAATGATACTTATGGTCATCCTATGGGGGATGCTCTACTGCAAAGGGTAGCAGAAATCCTGAAGTCTAATATTCGGGATGTAGACTTCGTTGCCCGGATAGGGGGTGATGAATTTGCCATTCTGTTCCCCAATACCAGTGAAATTAAAGAAGTTCTCGTGCCACTCAACCGAATGTTGAAAACATTAACCAAACCCATTATTATAAGAAGCGTTAAACTGGAAATCGGGGCCAGTATTGGCATATCTCTATTTCCAGAGCATGCTTCTTCAACTGAAAGCCTGATTAAAGCGGCCGATGATGCCCTTTATAAAGTGAAAGAAAATGGACGAGGAAATATTGAAGTTGCGATTGAGTGTGACAGGAAAGTCAAAATATCAATAGTTTGATAGAATCAATATTCTATTCAGGGCGTGTTATTACCTGAATTTGTGAATAATATACCACAGCCCATCAAATAATTTGTCTGTATACATTACTAAACCTCTTTAATACCTTCATGCGAACGGTCCCAAAATTTTTGGAATTCTTGTTGCAAGCGTTACCAAAATTCACAAAATTTGTAGTTATGATGTTATTTTACCTCTTAAATTTCTCTCTTAAATTATAAAAATGCGCCGCCGTCAAAGCCATCACAACAAAATAGACATTGCAAATACCCTTAATTTTACTTAAATTAACGAACGATCGTTCGGATAATTTATAACATTAATCAGGAGAGTGAAATGTCATCAATTGAAGCATGGGGAATGTTCTTTGTTAGCACGGGACAACCGCTGGAAAAGAGAAGCTTTACTATAGATGACATTTCTGATGATGATGTGGTTGTTAAAGTGGCCGGCTGTGGTGTCTGCCATACAGACCTAGGTTATATTTCTGGTTCCGTTGGTACCAAACATGACCTGCCCCTCATTTTGGGTCATGAAATTAGCGGAACCGTAGAAGCCACTGGTAGCCATTATGAAAATCTTCTTGGAAAACAGGTGATCATTCCGGCCGTTTTGCCATGCGGGGAATGTGAGCTTTGCAAAGCCGGACGTGACAACATCTGCCAGCATCAACTCATGCCAGGAAATGATTTTCAAGGCGGCTTTGCCAGTCATATTGTTGTCCCTGCCCGCTTCCTCTGCGAGCTGGATGATGATCTTGGCAAATTTGAATTACAGGAATTGTCCGTGATAGCCGATGCCATCACCACGCCCTATCAATCCATGATCCGTAGTGGCCTAAAAGAAGGTGATTTGGCGATTGTCATTGGTACAGGCGGCGTTGGCCTTTATATGGCACAACATGCTCATAACGCAGGGGCCACTGTCATTGCCCTTGATATTGATGAGGGAAAGGTAGAGGCCGTTAAAAAACAGGGCGCAGATTTTGGTATCTGCACTGCCGGCATGGATGGGCGCGGGATAAAAAAAGCCATTCGTTCCTTAGTCAAGGAAAATAACCTGCCAAAATACCAATGGAAAATATTTGAAACCAGTGGATCAACATCTGGTCAAAATGTTGCCTTTTCCCTGCTGACCTTTGCCGCAACACTTGGCGTAATCGGTTTCACCATGGGCAAACTTGAACTTCGCCTAAGCAATATAATGGCCTTTGATGCGGACCTGTTTGGCAATTGGGGCTGCAGCCCAAAATATTACCCGCCCGTGGTCAAAGGCGTATTGGATGGCAGCATAAACCTGAAGGACAATATCGTGGAGTATCCCTTGTCAGAACTTAATGAGGTCATTGAGCTGGCCAATGCCCATAAATTAAGCCGCCGTGCCATTATGGTTCCAGATCAGGAGTAACATTAAAATGACCTACCAAACAATTGAAATTAAAGAAAAATATGAAGGGCAGATTGCTGAAATTACCCTCAATGATGCTCCTGCAAATATATTGACTGCGGCAATGATGGCAGAAATAAGAGCCTTCCTGAAAGATGACCTTAACAATAAGGACAGAAAACTTCTCATCTTTAAGGGGGCCGGTGACCATTTCTGTTTTGGTGCCAGTGTAGAAGAACATACCGTTGATCAGGTGGATAATATGCTACCCGGATTTCACCTTATGTGTGGCGAAATTTTAGCTCATCCCGTGCCGACATTAGCCAATGTGTCTGGTTTTTGTCTTGGAGGCGGATTTGAACTGGCTCTTGTTTGCGGGTTAATTTTTGCCGAAGAAAAATCAAAATATGCCGTACCAGAAATTCAGCTTGGGGTCTTTCCCCCCGTTGCCGCAGCCCTGCTCCCCTTCCTCGCGAATGGCGTAACAGCGTCACATATGTTGCTGACGGGTGCTAAATTAAGTGCGCAAGAATTGCAAAACTGTGGCGTCATCAATCAAGTAGCCCCAGCAGCAGACCTTGATCAGTTAATCGATAGCTATATTGAGAAAAACATTCTGCCCCGCAGTGCCAGCAGCCTGCGCTTTGCCAATCGTGCCGTACGGTTGAGCATTAATTCAATTTATCGTCAACATATCGGCGATCTGGAACGGATGTACCTTGATGAATTGATGAAAAGCCATGATGCCAATGAGGGCATTGGCTCCTTCCTGGCCAAACGCGCCCCGGAATGGGACAACACATAAATGAGCGATCAAGCCGTCATCAATAAACGCCTTAGCGGTCTGGACGAGATTTTGGATAAATCTGCCCAGTTAATGGCGCATCTTGGTTACCACGGCACCAGCATGCGGGACCTGGCACAGGTCACAGGACGCAGCCTCTCCGGCCTATATCATTATTTCAGTAACAAGGAAGAACTTCTGTTCCTGATTAATCAGCGCGGCTTCACGTCACTTCTTGATATGTCAAATAGGTTGTTGATAGATGACCTCAGACCGGAACAACGGCTTTCAAAATTGATCAGCAATCATGTGACCTATTTCATAGATCACTTAAGTGAAATGCGGATTATGACCTCTGGCACCATGGAAATGAATGAGCAAAGAAGTCAGATACTGTGGAAACTTAAACAGGAATACACGCAGCTTGCCCAGAATATTGTTGGGGAATATATGCGTAGCCAGACAGACGTAGATTATCCTGATGATGTCATCAGTCGCAAAACATATCTATTATATGGTATGATGAACTGGATTTTCGGCTGGTATTCTGCAACAGACCACGGCACGGCACAGGAGGTTGCGGACGATATTTTCCACACCTTCACCAAGGGTTGTTGCGCGGAAGAAAACAGAAAGAAATCGTTATGAACATTTTAAAGTCTGACATAGAACTGGGTGACTATACGCCCAATGTTGGTACCATGTTTCTTAACAATCGTGACGCTTATGCAATGGCTCCCGCCTTTGCCCAACGTACAGATGATGAATATGAATATTGGTCGTGGGAACAGTTAACCGACGATATTATTTCCCTGTCCATCTATTTGCTAAACTCTGGCCTTGACCCAAAGAATGAAAAGCTGAACCGGGTTTCATTTATCGCGGGTAACGACTACCAACGGCTTGTCTGTGAAATGGCTGTCATGAGTTGTGGATTAGTTTGCGTGCCTATATTTGCCAAATATCCCAACGCGTTAATGGAAAAACTGATCACTTTTTCAGATATCAGTATGCTCATCAGCGACAATCCGGAAAAGATATTATCACTGAATGAAGATTGCCTGCCGAAAAGGCTGGTTTTTCTATCGACACCAGAATTTGATGACATATTGAACCAAAAAACTACGGCAGATACTAAAGCTGAAATTGAACAGCATTTCCGCTCCGTCCCCTCCTCTGCACTCGCCATGATAATGTATACTTCAGGTACAAGTGGTTTTCCAAAAGGTGTCCAGCTTCATCATTCCAATATCATGAGCCAGCAGAAAGCCCTGCAAATAATGTGGAAGCCAGAACCAGGCATGCGTTTTTTATGCTACTTGCCGTGGCACCATAGTTTTGGTGGCCTGTTTGAACGTTTTCTTGCTCTTCACTCCGGCGGTTGCCTCGCCATTGATGACAGTTTTGGTAAGGATATTGACCGGCTTCTGGAAAATTTTGCTGAAATCAGACCCCATATGTATTTCAGCGTGCCGGTGATCTATCAGGCCATCGTCGGTAAGGTACTCACATCGGAAAAGGCTGAAAAGTCTTTCTTCCATGATGAATTGAAATTTGTCTTTACGGCTGCGGCCCCCCTGCCGCTCAGCACCTCAGATATTTTCCGCCAGCATAATATCCCTGTTGTTGAATCATGGGGACTGACCGAAACCTCCCCCTGCTGTACGCTGACCAGATTCAGTATGGACCGTATTCCTGGTATCGTTGGTTTTCCCATACCGGGTGTTGAAATGCGCCTTGGGGAAGATAACGAACTGCTGGTGCGTGGTGAAAATGTCATGAGTGGTTATTTTAAAAACAAACCTGCAACCACAAAAGCCTTTTCCGAAGGCGGCTGGTTCCATACCGGTGACATCGGTGAAATAAGTCAGGACGGCGTGAAAATAATTTCCCGCAAGGAAAGAATGTTCAAACTGAGCAACGGCGAAAAACTTTTCCCGTCCAATATTGAAGAAAATGTCTGCCGAAGATGCAAATTTGTCAAATATGCTTATGTTTTCGGTTCCGGTCAGAAAAATCCCTTCATGCTGGTCTTCCCAAACTCAGAATTAATGGCGGCAAGTGTGCGCAATCAGCAGGATGATCCGGGCTGTGAGTTTCCTGGCAGTTGCGCTAGCCTGTCAAGCTGCCTTTCCGGCTGTGTTGATGAGATCAATACTTATCAGTTAACCGGATTTGAGCGCATTGGAAAGGCTTTAGTTATCCAGCGCGAACTGTCACTGGAAGAAAATGAACTAACACCGTCTTTCAAGTTAATCCCACGACGGATTGAAGAGAAATACCAGCCCTATATCAAAGCCATGCAGGAAGAAAATTATGATGACCTTCCCCATGATGCTTTTGTGATTGATCTGGAGTAGCCCCATGAAAACCCATTACGGCGTCATAGGATTTGGACCAGTGGGCAGGGTTTTTGCTGCCCATCTGGCACAAAGCGGCCATCGGGTTTCAGTATTCTATCGGGACCCTACCGTTCGCATAGCCATGCGGGGTCATCCTCTTGAAATAAAAGGAGAACTCAACGCTTCGGCTGAAGTCACCGACCTTTATAATGATATGCAGGAATTTCTTGATACGGGCGTAGAAGTGATCCTAATCTGCACCAAAAGCTCTCAATCCCCCAGTATATTAAAAATAATCAAAGACCTGAATTACAACGAGAATTTAATATTCCTGTCCTGTCAGAATGGATTGGATACCGAGCATCAGATCAGCGACATATTCGGTCCCGGTCATACCCTTCGCATGTCTGTGAATATGGGCTGTGGCAAGTCATCGGAAAATATGGTGCGGGTCAGTTTTTCCATGTGCCATTATCTGTCCCTGATGCCGGATATTGATGAAAAAATCATCCATCAAATAGCTGCTGATTTTACAGAAGCGGGAACCTGTCTAGAAGTGCGTAAAGACTACCGCACAGAAGTCTTTAAAAAGGCCCTGCTTAACTCATCCCTTGGCAGCCTTTGCGCTATCACCCGCCATACCATGAGCAACGTCTTTGGCCGCGATTATATGAGAACAATGGTCGCCCAGATCATTGAAGAAGGTATCCGTATTGCACAGGCCATGAATATTCCTATCGAAGATGATTTCCTTAATCATGCGCTAGGTTATCTTGAGAAGGGCGGCAATCATAAACCATCTATACTGATTGATATAGAAAACAGCAAAATTACCGAAAACGAATATATGTGCGGCAGGTTAACCCGCTACGCTGAAGAATATGGGGTCGAGGTCACCATGATCCCAATAATGTACAATCTGATAAAAACCACAGAGAGTTCAAAATGAGAAAAATTGAAAATATTGGCGTTGTAGGCGCCGGAACCATGGGCGCCGCCATTGCCCAGCATTTCCTGATGAAGGGACTGCCTGTTACCCTGCTGGATCAATCAGCGGAAAGTACAGCGCGCGGACGTCAGACCATTGCAGATTCACTCGGTGAGGCTATGAAACGGCGCATCATCAGTGAAGAACAGTTTGAAAGCATCATGGCAAACCTGATCTGTGCCACGGAGCAATCTGCCCTGAAAGATACAGACCTTGTGGTTGAGGCTATTTTTGAAGACCTGAAAGTTAAACAGGATTTATTCAAAAATTTGGAAACGGTTCTGCGTACGGACTGTATTATTGCCTCCAACACATCCTCCTTCCTAATCGGTGATATTGCTGAGGGTGCAAAGCATCCTGAACGCATTGTCGGCGTGCATTATTTTTATCATGCGGCCAAAAACAAACTAGTCGAGGTTATCCCCGGCCCGCTTTCCGACGCGAGATTGATCGATGATCTGGTTAATTTCTATGCCTATCACGGTAAGACACCGATCATCGTCAAGGATGCCCCCGGTTTTGCCATCAACCGGTTTTTTGTGCCGTGGCTTAATGAAGGCGCACGGCTCTTGGAAGAAGGCTTCGGCAGTATTAAATTTATCGATGAGGTGGCCCGTCAGGTCTTTGGCATTGGCATGGGACCATTTGCCCTGATGAATGCCACAGGTGTTCCCATAGCCATGCATGCCGCAGACGGTTTAGCCAGTAAGCTCGGTGATTTTTACAAGCCTGCGAAAATACTTTGCGATCAGGTCGCCACAGGTAATATGTGGGATGAAGTAGATACGACAATCCTGAATGGTGGTACCAATGATGAAGGCGTCGTGACGTCGCGTCTCATAGCATCGTCGCTCGGCATTGCGGCGCAGATGGTCGGTGAAGGCGTCGTAGATGCCACATCAAATGATCTGGGCACCCGCGCGGGCCTGCGCTGGCCCGTTGGCCCCTTTGAGCTAATGAACAAGATCGGCGTTGAAAAAGTTGGTGCAATGGTCAAGGATCTATTCTCAAGTTGGGATATGCCCATGCCGGAATTTGCCTTTGGATCTAACGATCCGGTGGAACTGGAATGGGTACAGGCCAGACGCAAGGGGGATACTGGGTTTGTAATATTTAACCTGCCCGACCGCATGAATGCCCTTGGCGAGCTTGTGATTAATCAGTTGGATAAATGCTTTAGCGAGCTTGACCAAAACCCAGACCTGAAAACCATTTATATTCTGGGACAGGGCAAGGCCTTTGTTGCAGGGGCAGACATCAAGTTTTTCCTTGATGGTATCGCCGCCAATGACCTTGACCGTATTCAGAAATTCACTGAATTTGGCCAGGAAGTATTGGCAAGAATTCAGAATTCCGCCAAAACAACTTGCGCCTTTGTTGATGGGCTGACGTTGGGTGGTGGCATGGAACTGGCGCTGGCCTGTGATTATCGTGTTGGCACAAAGAATACCGTCATCGCCTTCCCTGAGACCGGAATTGGGATTTACCCCGGCCTTGGCGGCACCCAACGCACAAGCCGTTTGATCGGCAAGAGTCTTGCCAAATTCATGGTCGCAACGGGTCAGTTCTTTAATGCAGGCAAAGCCTATGAATATGGTCTGGTGGATCAAATCATTGATCCCCTATATGACCTGTATGATCTGTCAGATATAACCCTCGGCGCAAAGCAGGCGGGCAAGACGGATCAAAGTGAAACAGAAGCATTGTTCATTGATTTTGATGGCACATTCAACGCCAACCACCCACAAGCTAAGATCCTTTCCAAAAAAGCCCCAATAGCACTGTCAACAGCCATGAAATTGATGGACGACGGCGCTAACCTGTCACTTGAAGATGGGCTTAAGCTGGAGCTTGCCGGATTAAAAGAAATATTTGCCACTGAGGATGCTCTTCAGGGGTTATCAAGTGTCGTTAAAGGCTTCAGGCCAGAATTTAAAGGAGCATAAGTAATGAGTGTATCAGCAACTGGATATAATTCCCGCGAAGGCGGCATCGGTGTGCTTTTCGATGATATTTATATCATCGACGGCAAACGGACACCGTTCGGCAAATTCACCGGAAGCCTTTCCACGGTTTCACCAACCGATCTTGGTATTCATAGCGCAAAAGCGGCATTGGACGCCAGTGGCATTGGTGGCGGTGAAGTGGATCAGGTGATTGCCGCCAATATCGGACAAGCCGCCGAAGACTGTTTCTTCCTGCCACGCCACATCGCACTTTATGCGGACACGCCCCTGACCGCCCCGGCGGTTCTTGTGCAGCGCATCTGCGGATCAGGTGTCGAAGTATTGGGACAGGCTGCAGAACAGATCGCGCTCGGTAAAGCTAATGTGGTTTTGGGCTGCGGGACAGATACCATGAGCCGCTATCCGCTGGTGTCCTATTCCGCACGACAAGGATTTCCCCTTGGACGTCCGGACTATGTTGACCTGTTATGGGAAGCACTGAATGATTCAGCCGCCGTTCCCATGGGCAAAACGGCCGATAATCTGGCGGCAAAATATGGTCTCAGCCGTGAAGAGGTTGACGCTTATGCCTTCCGAAGTCAAAACCGCTATGCCAGAGCGAAGGAAGCCGGATTTTTTGACGGTGAAATCAGCGCGGTTCCTGCAAGAGGCGAATTCACCCATGGTGGTCTTATCCCGCGCAAATTCAAATGTGCCAATCGGGATGGTCTTGCCTATGATGAGCATCCACGCCAGACCACAATGGAAAATCTGGCGAAATTGAGACCCGTATTCAGCAAGGAGGGGCCGACAACAGCCGGAAATGCTTCAGGTATCGTTGATGGTGCGGCTAGCCTGCTCATCGCTTCCGGTGATTATGTTCGCGCCAACGGCTTAAAACCCTTGGGTAAAATTCGTGGCTTCTCCTCTGCAGGTGTGGAAGCGCATCTTATGGGTATTGGTCCCGTGCCAGCTATTCGTAGCCTTCTGACTGCCCTTGAAATGGAAGTTTCTGATATTGACCGTTATGAAATCAATGAAGCCTTTTCGGCTCAGGTATTATCTTGCGCCCGTGAACTTGGCATTGATGAAGATGCTTTAAATGTCAACGGCGGCGCGGTAGCCTTGGGGCACCCCCTAGGCGTTACGGGTCTTCGTCTTGCCCATACGGCCCTGCGTACGCTACATCGGGATGATAAACAATTTGGTGTGGCATCTGCTTGTATCGGCGGCGGTCAGGGAATAGCAATGGTGGTTGAGAGATGTTAAATAGACTTCAGGATAAAATAGCCGTCGTAACCGGAGCCGGACAGGGCATCGGGGCCGCAATCGCAAAACGCCTTTCAAGCGAAGGGGCAAAGCTGGTTCTTGTAGATATAAATGAAGACTGCCTGAAAGATATCTCAGGGAAACTTGATACGGAAGCCCTATGCGTTGCGGCGGATGTTTCTAATAAAGATCAGGTATTTGCCATGATCGCACAGGCCAAGGACACTTTTGGCACCGTTGATATTCTGGTCAATAATGCGGGTATCATCCGTGACGGTTTTCTTGCCAAACTGAGCGAAGATGACTGGGAAAAGGTCATAGATGTGAACTTGAAAGGACCGTTCCTCTGCTGTCAGGCGGTCTTTGACATCATGAAGGCTCAGAATAGCGGTAAGATTGTCAATATCGTCTCCCGTTCATGGCTCGGCAATATTGGACAGGCGAATTATTCCGCTAGTAAAGGCGGTCTGGTCAGCCTGACCCGTACGTTGGCCTTGGAACTTGCCAGATTCCAGATTAATGTCAATGCGGTGGCCCCCGGACTTATCGGCACGCCCATGACCAAAAGTATGCCGGAAGAAGCCTTGGCAAGACTGCTCAGAATGCAGCCTACGGGCAAGATGGGATCGGTGAATGATATTGCTGCTGCCGTATGTTTCCTCTCGTCCGGTGATGCACAATTCATAAACGGACAGGTAATTCATGTGGACGGTGGCAAAAGTTGTGGACTATTATCCCTATAATATAAGGACCGACTATGGCTAATGTGATGAAAGACTATTTTCTGGACCTTGACGCGGCGCATAAAAACCCCGCGCGTAAGGTGGCATGGTGTACATCTGTCGGTCCGGCGGAAATATTGCGCGCCATGGGGTTTGAAGTATTTTTTCCGGAAAATCACGGTGCTATGCTGGGTGCGACACGGGTCTGTATGGATACTATCCCCGTGGCCAATGCCAGCGGTTATTCGCCGGAGATATGCAGCTACCTCACCTCCGATGTGGGTGCCTATATAAAGGGCATCACGCCACTGACCAAGGCTTTTGGTATTGAGGAAGTTCCCCGTCCCGATGTGTTGGTTTATAATACCAACCAATGCAAGGACGTTATGCATTGGTTTGAATATTATGCCAAGGAATTTGATTGCCCCATATTTGGCATCCACCCGCCGACCAATGTACCGGGGATCAGACAGGAATATATTGATGATGTGGCACAGCAATTTAAAGATTTGATTGCCTTTCTGGAACCCATAATTGGTGCATCTATGGACCCTGAACGATTGAAAGAAACCGTTGCCTTGTCTTTGGAGGCTACAAACCTGTGGTCCGATGTGCTTAACATGGCCCAGACGACGCCAAGTCCGCTGACCTTCTTTGATGGCACGATTTATATGGGGCCAATTGTGGTATTGCGCGGAACCCAAATTGCTGTGGATTATTACAAAGACCTGCTGGCGAAACTAAAACAAAAAGTCACCGATTGTCATGCCGCTGTAAAACAGGAAAGCAAGCGTATCTATTGGGACGGCATGCCCGTATGGGGACGGTTACGCGCACTCTCCAATACTTTCGAAGAAAATAAAGCCTGTGTTGTCGCTTCAACCTATTGCAATAGCTGGGTTTTTTCCGACTTTAACCCGGAAAATCCGCTTACCAGTATGGCCGAGGCCTATATCAAGATTTTCATCAACCGCAATGACCAGTATAAAGAAGATTATATTGAAAGCATGGTCAAGGATTTCAAAATTGATGGTGTGATTTTTCTGGCCGCCCGCACCTGCCCCAATAACAGCAATGCCTATTACAATCTGCCGCGCAAACTCAAAGGCAAAGGCATCCCGACCATCACTATCGACGGCGATCTGTGCGACCTGCGGTGCTATTCCGATGAACAGGCGACGACATTGATTGAAGCCTTTCTGGAGACGATTTGATGACAACGGATGAAATTTATTGGGGTGTTGATTGTGGAAGCTCAGAGATCAAGGTTGTTGCCCTTGACACACAAGGTACTATTCTGCTGAAACGCAAACAAAAGACCCTGTTTCCCTTACAGGATCATGTGCGGCACGCCCTGTCCGGCGAGGAAGGCGATCTTTCGCCCTTTGTCACAGATGATAGTGATGAAATCAAGTCCGGTCACAAGATTGTCGCCACCGGATATGGCCGTAAATATATCAGCTTCGCCCATGATGCCCTGACTGAAATCAAGGCCCATTTCATCGGTGTCCAGAATCAGCTTGAATTAAACAAAGCCTATAGCATCATCGATATTGGTGGTCAGGATTCCAAGATCATCTCAATTGATCACGAGAAAGTCGACCAATTCATAATCAACCGTAAATGTGCCGCCGGGACCGGAGCCTATATAGAGGAACTGGGCCATCGCCTTGAAGTACCCCTTGGAGATATGACCAGCCTAGCAAGTGGCAACGACAAGGAACTATCCCTGAATAGTTACTGCACGGTCTTTTCGGGGCAGGAAGTCATCAAAGTACTCATGAATGGCGAGCGGGTTGAAAATATCATTTATGCCCTTTATAGCTCGGTGGTAAAGAGAGTGATGGAAATGACCAGCATCACTACGGACATCGTCGCTTTTTCCGGCGGGGTTCTGCGTTTTCACCCAAAACTGGTTGAAATGTTCACTGAAAAACTCAGTGAGGCCAATCCAAACATAAAAACCATGCTCGCCCCTAATGCGCAATATTGTGGAGCCATCGGGGCGGCTGTTCATGGTCAAACGGCCTAATGACTACATAAGAATTCTTGTTCTTTCCAAATATATCTGTAAAACTTAGCCTTTATTTATAAGGGTAACTATGAAAATACTGGTCACAGGCGGTTCAGGATATATTGGCAGTCATACAGTGCTTGAACTTCTGCAAGCCCGGCACGATGTAACGGTGATTGATAATCTGTCAAATTCCTGCGAAAAATCCTTGCAGCGAGTGAAAAATATCACCGGCAAAAACAGTCTTTCTTTTCATAAACTTGATATATTGAATCAGGCGGGATTGGAAGATATCTTTACCGCCGAGAAATTTGACGCAGTTATTCATTTTGCTGGCCTGAAGGCTGTGGCTGAAAGCGTGTCCAAGCCCCTCGCCTATTACCAGAATAATGTGGTCGGCACACTAACTCTGTGTCAGGTCATGGAAAAATATGATGTACGCAACCTTGTGTTTAGTTCATCCGCTACGGTTTACGGCGATCCCGCAAGCGTACCCATTCGGGAAGATTTCCCCACCGGCGGCACGACTAATCCTTATGGCACCTCAAAATTGATGATTGAAAATATTCTGGCTGACCTCACAACGGCAGACCCAAGGTGGAATATCGTTAGATTACGTTATTTTAATCCGGTTGGTGCCCATGAAAGTGGCCTGATCGGGGAAGACCCGACAGATATCCCCAATAACCTGATGCCCTATATCACTCAAGTGGCCGTGGGTAAGCTCAAAGAGCTTTCAGTTTTCGGTGATGATTATCCCACTCCGGATGGTACGGGTGTGCGCGATTATATTCATGTGGTCGATCTGGCCATTGGTCACCTTAAGGCGCTTGATAAACTGATGGAAAATTCCGGGCTTGTCACCTATAACCTGGGCACAGGGACGGGCTATAGCGTTCTGGAAATGGTTAAGGCATTTGAACAGGCCAACGGCATTAAAATTCCGACCCGAATGGCCCCACGTCGCGACGGCGATATCGCCACCTGTTACGCTGACCCCGCCTTAGCCAAGCAGGAGCTAAACTGGACAGCAAGTCACAGCCTTGAAGATATGGTTCGTCACGCCTGGAACTGGCAATCAAAGAACCCTAACGGCTACTAAATTTTTACATCCTCGGCAAATTGGCCTTTGGGGCGGTATTGGTGCAGATATGTTGGCAGAACAGCCTCCACTAGGGTTGGGGTAATGCCTAGTTCAGATAAGCCCTGAGCATCCGCTCCAACTACATTATCCTTGCCCAACATTCTGAGCTGATCCAACGTGATCGTCGGATTCGGCAAAAGCCCCAGAAAAAACACCTTAAACGGCGCAATAAAATCCGGGACATCCACAAACCACACATTCTGCATGGCTTCTTTCGCCGCAAGCTGCATTATCTCCCGCAGGCTATAGACATCCGCGCCGCCCAGTTCATATGTCTCGCCCTGCATTTTGCTATCACTCAGGGCCCTGATTATGACTTTAACCACGTCACCCACATAGACAGGCTGGAATTTGGTGTCACCGGAAAATACCGGTAATAAAGGCAGGCTCGCGGCCTGTGCAAAGCGGTTAAACAACCCGTCACCGGTCCCGAAAACAACACTAGGGCGAATGATGGTAGCATCGGGGAAAACGGCCTTCACAAGCTTTTCACCAAGTGCCTTGCTCTGGGCATAAAGGGCGGGTGATTCTTCATCGGCACCGATCGCAGACATATGAACCAGCGATGTGACCCCAAGCTCGGCACTTACACGGGCCACAGTTTCAGCGCCTTTCCCATGGACGGCATTAAATTTCTGGGCCCCCGTTTCATACAAAATACCCACAAGATTAATCACCGCATCGGACCCTCTAATGGCGGCCCGTACCGAATCCTCATCCCGCAAGTTGGCCTGTACGACCTGCACCTGCCCCACGTCTCCCAAAGGTTTAACATGCATCGATGAATTAGGACGCCGGACAGCAACACGGATGCGCACCCCCGTCTTGGCCAGATGTTCCACCAAAGTAGTGCCAACAAAACCCGCACCCCCAAAAATTGTCACCAGTTGTTGTGCCATTAATCTCTCCAGAAAAGCTGTATATATACCCGCCTTTTTATCTTTCCCCCGTACTATAGTCCAGCGTATTTTAATTATTTCATTTCACCACTTGACTTTATCCTGTTGTGATCGTAATCACAGCACACTAATCATGTTGCCCAGATGGCGGAATTGGTAGACGCGCTAGCTTCAGGTGCTAGTGTCTGTATAGACGTGGAGGTTCGAGTCCTCTTCTGGGCACCAAACATCATTTTCAGCATCCTATCCTATAGGCACTTAATGTGTCACATGTTACTTTCGGCGAAAAAACCTTAAATGGCAGAGCCCCAATAGGTGTAAGTTGCAAATTTCGGACCCGGTAGATACATTTCATCCAAAGCCTCAATGGTAAAATCCCCATTTTTGATCAGATCCGGAATATTGCGGTTTAGGTTACAGCCACCACCCAGTATTTTCCACATGGGGTTTATGCGCTCCTGCCACTTCCTCACCGCTTCATCGGGGGCCTTACCATGCTCGGAAAATAATAATTTCCCACCGGGTTTTAAAACCCGTCTCATCTCTTTCACTGCTTTACGGGCATCCGGGATCGTGCAAAGGGTATAAGTTAACACAACTGTATCAACGCTATTATTGTCTAGTGGTATTTCCTGTCCGTCAAGACCAATGAAATCGACATTTAAACCTGCCTTCAATATGGGGTCGGCGGCCATTTCGCATGATTTTGCATTTGGCTCCAGACCATAAATAACATCGACCAAATCACCGTTATAATAGGGCATATTCAAGCCTGTACCCATACCAACCTCAAGCACCTTTCCCTGGGCGCTGGGCACAACCTTCTCACGTTGGCGGCGTACGGGTTTAACACCACAGGCAAGGTTTATGACGTGGGGTAATATATGATTTTCATAAAATCCCATATGCATTCCTTTTGTCTCTGTTGACGATTAAATTTGGCTTCATCATATCGTTCGTTTTGTTTTTTTGTACCCTTAATTGGACGTTTAGTAAAAACTAGCAATATTAGTTGCCTGTTGTGCCCACTTCGCGATATAATTTAAGAAAATTGCATAAGTCATTAATTTAAAAAAGGACATACATGTCTATAGAACTGCACCGAGGCGATCTACCAGATAATGTCAAATTCTCAGGCTCCGTGGCCATTGATACAGAGACCATGGGATTGAATCCCCATAGGGACCGATTATGCCTGATTCAATTGTCAGGGGGCGATGGCAAGGCTCATCTTGTCCAGATTGCACAGGGACAAACAACAGCCCCTAACCTGAAAGCCATGCTGGAAGATCATAACCTGATCAAAATTTTTCACTTTGCCCGTTTTGATGTGGCTGTACTGAATAAATATCTGGATGCGAGGGTACGGCCCGTTTACTGCACTAAGATTGCTTCACGTCTTGTTCGCACCTATACGGATCGTCACGGCCTGAAAGATCTGTGCCGGGAGTTGATCGGCGTTGACATTTCAAAAAAACAACAAAGTTCTGACTGGGGAGCCGATGAATTATCTCAGGAACAATTGGAATATGCCGCTTCGGACGTCCTATACCTGCATAAACTGGTCAATCGACTGAATGTGATGCTGGAACGGGCAGGACGTATGGAACTGGCAAACTCCTGTTTTGAGTTCTTACCAACCCGAACGGACCTTGATCTGTTGGGATGGAATGAACAAGATATTTTTTCCCATAGTTAGGGCCTTTGCATGAAATATGGCGTTTTAATTGATCATTTTGCAATGAATGAGATTCCCAGTGGCATTTTGAAGAATGTCTATCAATATTGGCTTGATATGAAGGGTGAGCGGGAAATGCCTTCCCGCGCTGATTTGAATCCTGCGGATATAACTAATCTCCTACCCTACATTATGCTGGTTGATGTAGAGCAACAACCTCGTCGATATAGATATAGATTAGTTGGCACCGAAACCGTGAAGGCTATGGGATATGATGTCACGGGACAATATCTGGATGAACTTCCTTTGGTAGAAAAACATGTGAAAATCAGATCTGACTGGCTGGTTAAGGAAAAAAGCCCCTATATGTTTTTTGATAAGTTAAAATGGTCAAACAGATCACTATTGGATTATCAGACAATAGCCCTTCCCTTATCCGCTAACGGGGAAGATGTGACTATGTTTTTTCTTGGCATGCATTATCAATTCCCCGGTGATGAAAGAACCACAATATATCCCATCCGATCAAAGTAAGGCCGCCCGCCTATGACCGCATTGCCCAAAACAATTGCTTACACAAGTTTCGCACTTTTAGCCTTTGCAGGAAATTCTGTTATCTGTCGGCTGGCCTTGGGTGAAAATACTATTGATGCGGCAAGTTTTACTGTTATTCGATTGTTATCAGGAATTATCACCCTGACTTTAATATTAATAATATCCAATAAAAATGCCAAGGCCACATCAAAGGGAAGCTGGTCTGCCTCGTTTATGTTATTCCTGTATGCGGTGACTTTTTCCTTTGCCTATATTACGCTGGATACGGGAACGGGTGCCTTGATTTTATTTGGTTCGGTTCAAATCACGATGATTTTAATCAGCCTGATTACGGGAAACAGGCTACATTATTCTGAATGGACTGGCCTGTTACTTGCTTTTTCTGGTTTTGCCTATCTCCTTAAACCCAGTCTGACAACACCATCGGCAACAGGTTTTTTCCTCATGTCGGTTGCAGGAATCGCTTGGGGTCTATACACCCTTAAAGGACGGAGCTCGAAAAACCCCCTTGGTGATACTGCTTATAATTTTCTGCGAACCACCCCTTTTGTAGTAATTTTATTAGTGGCCTCACTACCCTATATCAGCCTGTCACAGGAAGGGGTCATTCTCGCCGTCCTGTCTGGTGCCATAGCCTCTGGTATTGGTTATGCTGTCTGGTATGTGGCCCTTGGCGGGCTTACGGTTTCAAAAGCGGCTGTTGTGCAATTGCTGGTGCCTGTGATCGCCACGATCGGGGGCGTTATATTCTCACATGAGGTCATTAGCCTGCGCCTGATGCTGTCCTCAGTTATGGTTCTCGGGGGCATTGCTATCGTCGTGCTGGGAAATTATTATTACGGCCAACTGGCGTTACGCAAGAAATAAGGGGAACATCCATTTCTGGAAATTCCCCTGATAAATATCTACTTCGACATCAAATCCAGTAACGCATATACCGTTGCCTCAACCCCGTTTTTTACAGCAGGTTCAGGGGATATTTTAAACAACGGTGAATGATGGCTTGCCACAGCCTGCCCACCATTTTTTGCATTTTCGAAATCCTCTTTTGGCGTGCCGCCAACCGCAAAATAAACGCTCTTTATTGCCGGGTCCGTTGTAAAATAGGGAAAATCCTCTGCGCCCATACCTGTTGGCGGAATATCAACCACCATATCATCACCCATTTTAGAGCGCCAAACCGTTCTAAGCCGACGGGCAAGTTCAGGATTATTGACCGTTGGTGGTGTACCGTCATGAACTCTGATCACTTCCGGTAATTTATCCTCCGGCAGGCCAGCTACTCTTCCCATATTTTCCGCAATACGTTTAATGCCATCCAACAGTAACTTGCGTGTTTCCAGATTCGTATTCCGTACCGTTACCTGCAAATGTGCCCGATCAGATATAATATTATGTTTGGTTCCGGAATGAAAAGACCCCACGGTGACCACGCCCGGCTGACGGGGGGATAGCTCTCGGGATACAAGGGTTTGCAATGCAATGACGATCTGGCTCCCAATCAAAACCGGGTCTTTTCCCGCATGGGGGTATGCACCGTGGGCACCAATACCGTGAATAATGATATCCACTGAATCAGAACCGGCATATGGCGATCCTTCGGATACATTGATAATACCAGCCTCTCCCCCGGCATCAACATGAAATGCCAAGGCATAATCTGGTTTTCCAAACCGCTGCCATATATTGTCTTCCATCATGGCTTTTGCACCCATGATCCGTTCTTCGGCCGGTTGACCAATCAACATCAATGTACCGGACCATTTATCTTTCATAGCCGCCATACGCCGTGCGGTACCCACCAGGCTCGTAATATGAACATCATGCCCGCAAGCATGCATCACGGGTTCTACTTTACCGGACTGTATAGAATCCTGGGTCGCTTTAGAGGCATAGGACAGGCCAGATTTCTCGACAACGGGAAGTCCATCCATGTCAGCCCGCATCATCACCATCGGCCCCAGGCCATTCTTCATAATGGCCACCACCCCGGTTCCACCAACGCCCGTTGTAACGTCAAAGCCTTCTGCCTTTAATTCTTTTGCCAAACGGGCAGCCGTTTTATATTCCTGAAGACTCAATTCGGGATTTTCATGGAAATGAACATATAGGTCTGACAGATAACTGTCATAATCCTTCGCTATATCCTTCTTAATGGAATCGTAAGCAAAAGCCGAACTGGTCATTGTGGCAATACTAAATGCGAGCGCAAAAGTTTTAATCATTAATCTATATCCCTCTATTCATTGAATGTAGAGAGACTAACAGAATCAACAGTACGCGCAATGTAAAATAGGATCAGGAAGGCTTTTTCAGTTTTACTTCCTGCTTCCCACCCATTTCAACACGCGCTGGTCGTCCCACACAACGGGACAACCATGACTGAAGTTCTGTATATTCCGACAAATCAAAACGGGATTTAAGGAGATAATCCAGCATGGCAGAAATATTGAGATCGGCAATTGTAAAACGCCCACCCACCAGATATTCTTCGCTGGCAAAATGATCATTTAAAATTTTTAAATGTGGCTCAAGCATTTCCTGTGCCTGGCGCAGGCTGTCCGTATCACGCATCTCCTCTGGCAGGGCCTGTTTATGGAGGATGTAATTTACCGCTGGCTTATCAATATATATGGCTCCGAATACGCACCATTGCATAATAAGCGCTTCTTCATGGGGTTCTGCGGACCATAATAGATTGTCGCCATAATTCTTGGCAAGATAAGAATTGATCGCCATAGTTTCCCAGAGAAAAAAACCATCCTCCTCCAATACGGGGATCAACCCGTTGGGGTTGCGCGCCAAATGTTCCGGCATTTTTGTCTCCCCCACCATAGGGTTAACCGGATTAATTTCAAATTCCAGTCCCAATTCCTTCATGGCCCAAATGATATAATTTGTTCTGGCATAGGGAACCCCGTGAATGATGCGCATGTTTTTTTCCTTTATGTATGAATGCATGAAATTCATCTTGTATATATCACTCTATAATAGGTATGCTTTAAATATGTACAAGGTAATTACACTTTTTTTAATCCTGTTCTTTGCCAGTTCGCTCGGGCAAACTGAGCCGTCGGACCTGCGCCAAAAACTCAAAAAATCAACTACCCAAAAGGTCATAAAAATAAATGATGGTGATACGGTAATTCTGAAGGATCAGACCCGCGTACGCCTTGTGGGAATTCAAGCACCAAAACTACCCCTCGGCCGGAAAAATTTTAAAGGTTGGCCCTTGGGGTTTGAATCAAAGAAAATACTGTCCGATCTTGTTCTAGGAAAATATGTTACCCTGTATTTCGGGGGGCAGAGACAGGACAGATATGGCCGTGCTTTGGCACATCTTTTTTTGAATGATGGAGTATGGGTACAGGGTGAAATGCTAAAATATGGCATGGCACGGGTCTACACATTCCCAGATAATAGGGCTATCACCCCGGAAATGTTGGCATATGAACAAATTGCGCGCCAGAATAACAGCGGCATATGGGCGATGGATTTTTATAAAGCCAAAGCGCAGGAAACAAGCGAAAAGTTCCACAACAGTTTCCAGCTTGTTACAGGCATTGTCAGGAATATCGCCAAAATTCGCGGAACTTATTATCTAAATTTTGGTGACGAATGGAAAGAGGATTTCACTATTGTCATCAAATCCCGCGCCGCCCGAAAATTTATCAAAGCTGAAATTGACCCTCAGAATTATGAAGGTAAAAAAATAGAGGTAAGAGGCTGGCTGAAATCATATAATGGCCCTATGATTGAAGTTACCCATCCAGAGCAATTAATGATTATCCAATGAAGGACTAAAGCATGAGAAAAACTATTTGTGCAATCGGAATGTTTATTGCCGCGTTATTGCTCCAGGGTTGTGTGACCACCAATCCGGCAACGGGCAGTTCCGATTTTACCCCCTTCATGAGCCCGGCTAAAGAATCCGCCATTGGAAAAGAACAACACCCCCTTGTTATTAAACAACATGGGGGCGTTCTGGATGTGCCTAAAGTCGCCGGATATGTTGCTGTTGTCGGTGGACGACTTGCCCGCGTATCAGAACTGCCAAAAAGCCCTTTTACCTTCACGGTTCTGAATTCCCCCATTGTCAATGCCTTTGCCCTGCCGGGAGGGTATATTTATGTAACTCGCGGAATCTTGGCGCTCTTTAACAGCGAGTCTGAAATGGCTTCTGTATTAGGCCATGAGATCGGCCATGTTACAGCCCGTCATTCTGCAAAAAGATATAATCAGCAGCTATTCACCGGTCTCGGGGTTGCACTCCTTGGGGCGGCGACTAAAAGCAAAGGCCTGGGCGATGCCTTGGGCTATGGGTCCCAAATTTATCTGAAAAGCTATTCAAGGGGAAATGAATATGAATCTGACCAGCTAGGAGTACGTTACTCCACCCGGGCCGGATTTGACCCTTACGCAGCGGCGGATATGTTAGGCTCACTGGATGCGGAAAGCAGCTTGCAGGATATAATCGCCAACCGCACAGGACAGCAACGCCCACCTGAGTTTTTCTCAACCCACCCCAATACCCGTGACCGGGTCAGCCGCGCCTTTAATGCCGCCCAAGAAACAGGTCTGCCGCAAAATAGTCGTGACAGGGGCCGGGACCGTTTTCTTAATGCCATAGACGGCATGATATATGGCGATGATCCTGCCCAGGGGGTTATTGATGGCCGTACCTTCTCACACGGGCCGCTACGCTTTCGTTTTACAGTGCCGGAAAATTACCGCCTGAGCAACAGTTCTGACAGGATATATGCTCAGGGTAGCGGGCCTGCCGGCGGCGGTATTATTATTTTTGCCGGTGATGATTTGCAAGGCCGTAATATGATGGAATTTACATCTGATACATGGCGAAAGTTTGCCAAAAACACTGCCCTTCAAGGTCTTGATGATCTGACCATAAACGGCATGGGTGCTATCACTGGCTGGAATGATATTACGGTTGCCAATGTCCCGTCACGGGTTCGCATGGTTACCATCCGTTATTCGGGTGACCAAGTCTATTATTTTCTGATGATTACCCCCCTTAGTAAGCTGGACAGCCTTAGCAATAGCCTTCAGCGCATGACTTACAGCTTTAAAAGATTGCCCCCCGGACAGGCCAGAAAAATAAAAGGTAAAATCATACGCGTGGTAACCGTAAGGCGGCGTGATACCGCCGAAAAACTATCCCGCAAAATGGCCTTTGCCGATCATAAACTCGATCGTTTCCTTGTACTCAACGGACTTAATAGCAACAGTAGGCTTATCGCCGGTCAGCGGGTAAAATTAATTGTTTACGACAAATAAATAAAAAAAGAGCGGCATAACTGCCGCCCTTTTCCATTCTTATTCCGCAGGTTCCGGCAGAACTTGTTTCAACTCCCAACCAAATAGATTGTATATTCTATCCCTAGTCCGTGACATAAGGATGTAGAGCACCGGCACAAGAATGAGCGTAACAGTGGTAGCAAATAAGACACCAAAAGCCAAGGACACCACTGCCGGAATCAGGAATTTGGCCTGAACGCTACTTTCCATCATCAGGGGAACCAATCCAATGAAAGTGGTAAAGGATGTCAGGAAGATGGGACGGAAACGTTCCTCAGCCGAAATTTCGATGGCCTGTATCACGTCATAGCCTTTGTCACGAAGACCACATATATAATCAACCAGCACCAGATTATCATTGATCACAACACCCATAGCCGCCGCAATGCCCAAGATAGAGAAAATACTGATATCCATCCCCAGTATCAAATGACCCAGAATAGCACCCATATAACCAAAAGGCAGCGCCGTGAAGATAACAAATGGCTTGAAGTATGACTTAAAGGCAATGGCAAACAGGATATAAATAATGAACAAGCCAAAGGCGAAGTTGGTCATGATGGATTGCATGAATTCTTGCTGCCCCTCGTCACCGCCGCCAAAAGTGCGTTTCACATTTTTGTATTTCTTTTGCCAATCAGGAAAGAAATTATCCTTTAGGTCAGTCTTGATCTTGTCTACCTCTGCTGCTTTTCCTTCTACAAATGATGCAATGATTGTCAATGTCCGTTCACGGTCTGTACGGCGTATTGTCGTATAGGCCGGACGATAATCCACATTGGCCACAGAGCCGAAAGGCACTTCTTCACCATCATTTGCCCGTACCCGCAATTTATTCAGGGTATCAAAAGATTTGCGATCCGCTTCTGGGTAGCGCACCATTACTTTCACATCATCAATGCCACGCGGCACTCGCTGAACTTCTTCGCCGTAAAAGGCCTGTCTTACCTGACCACCCAGATCCCGCAATGATATTCCCAGATTTTCTGCACTTGGAATAAGAGACAACACCGCCTCTGCCTGCGCTGAATCTGCCGTATCAGTCACATAAAAGATCGCATCATAAGTGGACAGTTTGGCCTTGAGTTCGGCAGCCGCCGCTTCGATTGCATCAACATCAGACGAGGACAGACGAATACGCATTCCCCGGCTGTCATTGTTAAAGGTATTATCGAATTTAACTTCCTTGGCATCGGGGAAAAACGGGGTTGCTTCCCGCCATAATGTTGTTATTTCCTCAGTCGTAACCGGTCGGTTTTCTCCCGGTTCCAGAACAAAGAATGCCCGCGCACCACGGCCGCTGGCAAAAGCCATACTTGCTTTGAAAATCTTATCATCCGGATATTCGGCTTCTAGGTCCTGAACCACTTTATAAGCAGAATTTTCCAGTTCACGGGTTGCCTCTTTAATAGTATTAAATGGCACACCACTCGGAAAAGTATATTCTGCCCGGATAAAATCCTGCGGGATAGAGGGCTGAAAAGCAAATCCAACATGACCACCCATCTGAATACCGGCAATCACCGTAATCAGCATTCCAACGAATACACTCAAGGTCACGGCCTTGCGTCGTAAACACTTATCCAGAAATGGCCTATAATATTTGGTCACCGCAACATTCAGAAATCTCTCAGCGTAACCTCTGGCTATATTAACATATTTTGTCAAACCAATTTTCGTAAATAATTTAGCCAAAAGCCCCGGTTTTATTTCCCCGCCATGCCGCAAATGTGCCGGTAATATCAACAGGCTTTCTATGAGGGAGAAAGTCAAAGTCAAAACGACAACAATAGCAATCACGGTAGTAAATTGCTTGGTATCACCGGGTACCAGAGCCAAAGGTGCAAAAAAGATCATCGTGGTTAAAGCCGAGAAAATAACCGGTTTTGCCACTTTCGTGCCCCCAAGTACAGAGGCTTTCTCCCCCGTGACTCCACGCTGATTTTCCCGGTGGATATTCTCACCGACAATGATCGCATCATCCACCACAATTCCCAAGATCAAGATGAAAGCAAACATGGCAAGCATATTCAAGGTTTCACCGGTGAAAGGCAGGACTAAAAAGGTACCCATGAAAGACACCGCAATGCCAACCACAACCCAGGCCGCAAGACGTGGGGTAAGAAAGAGCATCAGTCCAAGAAACACAAGCATAAGACCGCTAAGTCCATTACTTATCAGAGTACTGCCCCGACTTTTAAATCCTTTTGAATTATCAAGCCAGATGACGGCTTCAACGCCTTCGGGTAATCTGGGTTTCAGTGTGTTTTCCACATAATCGGTAACCGTCTCGCTAATCTCCACAACATTGGGGTTTTCACCTGAGGTAACATTAAGCAACAGCGCATTTTTACGGTTAACATGGGCACTGAATCTATCTTCAGAAAAACCATCAATAATATTTGCCACATCACTGAGCAACACACGTGTACCGTCTTCATTACGCAGAACGACAATATTTTCAAAATCTTTTCCCGTATAGCCCTGACCCCGCGTCATGATCTGAATATTGCCAGAATCATTGTCTACTTTACCCGCCGGCATATTGATCGACGATCGGGAAATAGCCTGCGCCACATCATCAAAACTCAAGCCATATTTTTGCAGGGTAAATTCATCAATTTCGATGGAAATTTCATAAGGGCGCGTGGCATTAAGCTCTACCTGACTAACCCCTTTAAGGGCGGCTAATTCATTGCGTATACCGCGACCCAGTTCTTTTAATTCAGTTTCTGGTATATTCGCTGCTATCGCCAGTCGAATGACATCATTATTAAAGAGTGGCTGGCTTACCAAGGGTCGTTCGGAGAGCCTGGGAAAAGTATTAATGGAATCCACTCGGGCCTTCACATCATTAAGGAGCTTTTGCATATCATAATCATCAACCCCTTCGATGGTAACAAAACCAATACCCTCGCGTGCCGTAGAACGCACACGTTTCACACCTTCCAGATCATATACAGCTTCCTCGATGCGGATAATGATGCGTTCTTCAACTTCTTCAGGTCCGGCGCCCAGATAAACCACAGATACTTCAATTTCCTGAGGACTAATGACGGGAAAGCTCACCTTTCCAACATTTTGCAAACCAACCAGGCCACCAATGATCATCATGAACATCAGAAGATTAGCGGCAACAGGGTTATGAACAAACCATTTCATAATATTGCTCATGACTTATCCCCAGAATTCATTTCATACTTCACCAGAATACCATCAACATCTACGCCAAGCTGTGACTTTACAACAATATCACCGTCCTTTAGTCCCTCAGAAATCACTACATAATCACGGTTGGAATCTATAACTTTGATTTTACGGGTCAGAAGTTTATTATCCTTATCAACCACAAGAACCTGATTACCCTGACGCAATACAGCACGTGGCAATTGGAATACAGTTTCATAAACATGACCTTCTACTTCTGCGGCAACAAATTGTCCGATACTTATGGGAAGTTTCCCGTCCAGAGACAGCAATTGTTCCCCGCTCAACTGAGCCACCACATACATGATGCGTGTTTTGGTATTGACCAGCCCTTCGGTACGGACAATCGTCCCTTTCCATTTGCTTTCCTTATTGGCAAACCGACCGGTCAATGTAACGTCAAGCTGTGCCTTCCCAGACTGTAATCCGGCGATATCGAATTGAGCCAAATCCTTACTTGACATGGGCAGCCTTACCTCTAGCACATCAATGGAATATAATTTTCCTACATTGGTTCCAGTATTGATAAATTGTCCGAAATCAACATTTTTTGTCGTGAGTAAGCCATTGAATGGAGCGCGTATTTCTGTGCGTTCCAAACTCAACTTCGCCACCCGAAGATTGGCTTCTGCCGCTTCCACTTTTGCTTCCGCGTCAGCAAGTTGTGGTTTGCGAAGTGTCAAGTCAGAGGCATCCCCCTGCCCTAATTCTTCCCATTCCGTCTTGGCAAGGGCAGCTTCCGCCCTTTCCCGAACCAAAATCTGCTTGCTTTCGGTCACCCGTGCTTGTGTAGAAGTTACCGCATATTGATAATCTCTCGGGTCCAGACGAAGGATCACTTCGCCCTTCTTGAATATTCCACCAGCAACAAATTTTTCTGAGACATAAACCACCTGCCCGGAAACCTGCGGCACCAGATTAATAGCCTGTTTGGCTTCCACTGTTCCCTGGGTTTTTACATATAGAGCAACATGCCCCTCATGTGCGGCAACCACGCGAATATGTCTGGCGATTTCAGCCACTGCCTTTTTTTCCGGCTCTGGCTTGGCCATCACCAGAATGACACTTACGGCAACAGCACCAGCGACAATGATCACAGGCAGCATGATTGAGAAAATTTTCTTCATTAATTTTGGTCTTTCTATCACGTTACTCATAATGCATTTCCTTCTATAATATCACTATCCGGTGCCGTTTCTCTTGGTGCCGTTTCTCTTGGTGTCATTTCCTGAGTATCTTGCCGAGTTATAAAGTCACCACCCAATGCAAGGTGTAGTGCTATTCTATTATTAATATGTTGTTTTTTTACAGATATAAGCTGGCTCTGCTGTGCCAGACTTTGTCTTTGTGATTCCAGTAAAACTGAAATTTTAATCAGCCCCCGACCATATTGATCAAGAGCCACCTTTTCCGCAGCAATAGCATTTTCAGCCGCTTTTCCGGTATACAGAACTTGTTCTTTCAAGGTCTTTTCACTGGATAGAGCATCTTCAACTTCCTTAAATGCAGCGAGTAAGGTTTTAGCAAAAACCTGTTTCTCCGCTTCAAATAATTCCTGAGAACCCTTGGCTGCATAGCGTAACTTACCACCCTGAAAGATGGGTTGAGTAAGGTTCCCAATCACGCTCCAGAATATATTATCCAGATCCAGCAAGTCGCTAAAGCCACGGCTACTGTTATTACCGCTTGCCGTAATGGAAAAAGAAGGCAACAGAGCCTTTTCAGCCGCCTGACTGCTATAGCCTGCGGATAGTAACCTAGCCTTGGCAGCTTGTAAGTCCGGGCGACGTTCCAGCATATTTACTGGCAATCCTGTTGGGACATCCTCATTCAAGTCTGGAATTTCGCCAGTTGCCATAATAGTTGCTGCCGGATAGCGGCCCGCCAATATCTCAAGACGGCGTTTCTGTTGACCCAACTGATCTTCCCGTCCGCTCTGGCTTGCTCTGGACGCTTCCAGGTTGCTAATGATCAAACGCAGGTCAAGCCCTGTGCTTAACCCTCTGGCAAAGCGTTTTTCAACAACCCGAACCGCCCGTTCATAACTCTCTACCGTTCTCGCGGCAAGTTTCACCTGTGCCTCTGCTTCCATGGCATCAAACCAAGTTTGCGCCACTTGTGCCGCAAGGGACAATCTTGCCCCTTCCTGATCATAAATAGCTGCCGTATAATCCGCTTTAGCAGCCGCTGATTGAGCAGATAACCTGCCCCAAACATCAACTTCCCATCTGGTATCAAGTCCCGCCGATACATTGTTGCTGGGAACAAATGGATTTTGAATACTCCGGCGACTGACCCCTAAGCTTGCATTTAATGTGGGATAGAGGTTGCCTCGCGCCACTCTTGCATTATAGCCGGCGGCTTCCATACGATGGGCGGTGGCCTGAAAATCTGGATTATTATTCAGCACTTCTTCAACGAAGTTCGATAATGTCTCCATTTCGAGATCATTCAACCATCCATCACGCACGGCAGATTGCGCCTTATCGTTAGCGCTCCAACTCGTGGAAATATCAGAGAGTGGAAGATTCTTATCCGTTACAGGAACAGCAGCACATGAGGCCAGAGCTATCACAGAAACGGAAAGGACCAAATACTTGGCACTTTTCATTTTTAGTATCCTTTAACCTGCAGTCTATTTTTAGCTCAACAGGTTCCGTAGTTCACTATTATATATATGTGATATCTTCCGAGTATCAATATATCTAATAAGTTAGAGAAAAGCGATAAGTCAATATTACGCTGATCTCAAATTAATGGCCTTTTATCGCAAATTTAAAATTAATCTCAATAAACTGGCTTTTTATGGCTGAATGGAAATATGATCCATAACATCCCCTTCTACTGAAAAGCACACAGCATTCAATGTGCCACCCCTGCCACTTCCCCCATCCAATGTTGCCGTATGGGGGTTATTCAAACGTAGCCCTTTATTGGAATGATCGTAGCCACGCACAATTCTTGAAAATCCATAATAGGCGGCACTAATATCGTCAAACCGACCATTATCCCACCAGAAATTATCCTTTTGCATGGTCATAGGCCGGGAAACATCAATAGAAGCATGAACAAATAATATTGAGCCCTGTCTGGTAAAGGCCGCCCGGCGCAAACTATTAAGTAAAGCCGAATGGCCAGGATACGTATTTATGGTCCGGCGTAGGCTGCTGGTCCATTTAGATATAGATACTGTCCCTTCACGGGCAATGGCACGTGCAATATTTTCCTTGGTACCATAACTTTCCAATACTGCCCCCAGGTGATGACCCAACAGCCAATCCATAACTTCTGACGGATTAGGGGCATATTGCAGTTGAAGCAATTTGGTCAGCATTTCTTCACGTGCGCCACGCAGATAAACAAACGCGCCCGGCTCAGAAATATCCCCAATCGCCATCAATTTTCGACGGGTAATGAGTAATTCGTCCAATGTCTGCGTAGCCGTATGCTCATTACCAAAATAATTCCCCAGATAAACAAGCCTGTCTCCTGTCTGAAAGCGGGGAAGAAGTTCTTCATGTAATGTCTTCAGGATATGCACTGCACCATGTATGGCGCCCACAGCCCAAACCCGCTTCACCTGATCAAGGCAGCCGAATTTTTCAGAATCCATATTTGAAAGGTCAGGAACTTCCATAGACCGTCACTTTGTCTAGCATTTTAACCGTAACATATGAAAAAAGCCTGCATTAAATCAGGCTCTCAATCACTATTAGAATTCGTTTTCAACGATAATCAGGCGGCTGTCATAACTTCCGCTAATTTTAGCATGGCATCTTTTTCAGCAATTTCTTCGACCGCCGCAACCTCACGGGCCAAGCGGCTAATGGCTGATTCATATATCTGACGCTCGCTATAAGATTGTTCAGTCTGATCCCCACCCCGATGAAGGTCTCTTACCACTTCGGCCAGATGAACCAAGTTGCCGGAATTGATTTTTGCTTCATATTCTTGTGCGCGACGGCTCCACATAGTACGTTTTACACGAGCCCGCCCTTTTAAAGTGGTATAGGCCTTATCCATAATAACCGGACTAGATAATCCACGCATGCCTGACGGTTCAGCCTTGTTTGTGGGAACCCGCAGTGTCATTTTTTCACTTTCAAACCGGATTACATATAGTTCCAGTTTCATACCGGAAATTTCCTGCTCACCAATTTCAGTGATAACGCCTACGCCATGCTTTGGATAAACAATATGATCATCTACCGCAAAGGCCAACTTTTTTTCTTTAGCCATCTTATTAATACAACTCCAAACTAGTTACGAAATACAAATTTCGTATAATTCTTATTCAAAACATGCGCTAGAAACCATTTGCAATAGGCTCGATTTCTATCTCAAAGGTCAAACCATAATACCAATAAATATGTTAAAATTATGGTAAACAAAAACTTAAAACCCGTAAGAATCGCAAAAATACAACTGCCACACCCTTTCAGGTCTGACATCAAAAACCCTTCATTCGGGTTTAATCATTTGAAACAAAGCTTTAAAAAAAACATGTTCAAACACTATAGTCCAAACGTTATAACATATTTTTATGCAAAATACACCCGCAAATTGCAACGCACCCCAGTACGGGTACGTTTTTCATAATCATTATTAGTTTTAAAAGAAGATACGAACTGATTTCAGCTAAAATCAGGTGCCGGCACCAGGTTTTTCACTTAACGCTGCAAGTTTGTTTTCTTCGTTTTGAACATCGTCAGCACCGGGAAGCGGATCAATTTTTTCGGTAATATTCGGCCAGATAGCTGCATATTTTTCATTAACCTCAAACCATTTTTCCAGACCATCTTCCGTATCTGGCAAGATGGCTTCTGCTGGACATTCTGGTTCGCAAACGCCACAATCAATACATTCATCCGGATTAATCACAAGCATGTTCTCACCTTCGTAAAAACAATCAACCGGACAGACTTCCACACAATCTGTATATTTACATTTAATGCATGCCTCGGTGACTAAATAGGTCACGGCTTTCTCCTTATTATATTACCCTGATGGTATCACTTTAATGTCCACAAACCTGCATAAACTTCTATGAAACAGGATACAACCTAAAAAAACGCTTTTATTGAAAAAAATCTTCTTATTTCAATTCCAATCTAGCCTTAACTTTCTTCCTTATTTGACCACTTTTCTTGTCAGAGACATAAAGCAGACCTGTCACCCGGCGCAGCATGTTACTTTCAAAGGAGTCCTCTTCACCATCGGCAAATACCACTTCCCACATCAATTCCAGTATTGCTTCCCGCCCGGTCTCATCAAAATGATCTTTTATTTTCCGGGTGAAGTTCAGAATATGATGACTGTCATTCTGGGTGGCAATCGCCTCAACAAAAAGTTCAAGTGATTCTGACTGTGACAGGCCTAGTTTATTCTCAAGAAGATACAGAATACGTTCACGCTCTATGCGTGAAATTTGCCCGTCATGGGCGGCCACTTCAACCATCAAAACTGCCGCCGCCAACTTTTCATTTTCGGGTTTTTCGGCTTCCTGAACAGGATTATCCTTGAGCATATTGCTCAATCGTTTCAAAATAGACACTAATATATTTCCTTATTTTACAAGCGAATTGCAAAAGAATCTTGTGACCTGATCTGCGATATTATTTCTATCACCCAAGCCCTCAAAATGACCTTTTTTCATATGCTCTATCAATGACTGATTCATCAATAATACAGAAAGACCATGAACCATAGACCAGGCACCAAACTGTGCAACAGATGGATCAATCTTTCGGGCATCCGGCAAGGCCAGACATTCATCCACTGTTTCCTGAAGATACTGAAAACTGTTATCTGAAACTTTATGGAGTGCGCTGTATTTTTCATAATCACACAAATCATATTCAAACATAACCTTGAAATGAGCTGGAAAAATTTCTGCAAATTCCACGTACTTTGTGCCAAGCTTGTGCAGACGTTCCAAGGGGTCTGGCTCAGTTTCCATAAGTTCCTGCATGCCAGCACTGAGTTTTCGCATACCCTCTTCTTTCAACACTGCTATCAGGGCTTCTTTATCTTCAAAATGACGATAAGGGGCAGTCTGGGACACGCCAGCCTTTCGCGCTAAAGCCCGTAGGCTGAGGTCCGCCAAGGTTCCCTCTTTCAAGATTTCCAATGCGGATTCAATCAATGTTTCACGTAGATTACCATGATGATATGTTTTTCTGCCCCGGGGGCAACACCATTTATTCAAACAAAAACTCCCGAATTAACTACCCCATATTCAAAGCTCAAACGACTGTATTGCCTTGATTATCTACTTTAATGTTTACGGTGTCAATATTAAAGTTATTTGGGAGTTTTTAAGGTTTTAAAATCATCTCGTTATTTTCCACATTAAAACCAGAAAGTCTATTGAGAAAATTCATCCCCAGCAAGGATACCCCCAACTGACCCCGCAATGATACGGAGGCCGTAATATCATTTATTTGAATGGATTCCAGTGACATACGATCAATAGTGACTATAGCCTTGCGGCTTACACCATTGGCGGTTTTAAAAACCCGATTATAATTGAGAGCATCCGGATCAAGGCCTGCTGCCTGTGCATCTTCATAACTAAGGGCAATATGGCTGGCACCCGTATCGACCACAAAGCGGGTTGGCGTACCGTTTACGTCGATTGTAACCCAATAATGTCCATCACGGCTCATGGAAATATAAACATCGCCGCCGTAGTAGGAGCTATTGGTTTTGGCAAAGACGGGATTAGTTCCGGCTTGCCCTACCGCCAGTTTCCCATCGCCCACCACTTCATCATTGAGTAACATAAATTTTTCACCAAAATAGGCGACAAAAGCAGCCGCGCACATAGCCAGCAATAGAATTTTTAATGGGCTGGTCATTAAATTTCCCGTACAGTCATCAATTCTGTCAAAGTTGTCCATAGTATAGGATAAGGTCTTTAACGACGCTTTAAGATATAGTTAGAATTATTCCTTTTTATATATTTTGCCGCCCTTCATCACAAAAATAACCTTTTCTATATTGTGAATATCCTTCAAGGGGTCTGCGGATAAAGCAATGATATCGGCATATTTTCCGGCCTTTACCGTGCCAAGTTCCTGGATTTTGTCCAGAAGATCCGCCCCGTTCACAGTTGCCATCTTCAGAGCATCCATAGGTGTAATACCCAGATCAACAAATCGCTCCAACTCGCGATAATTTTTACCATGCGGGACAACACCCGCATCACTTCCCGTGGCCATCTTTACCCCCCTTTTATAGGCATTTTTTATGGTTTCAGGGTGAATTTTCAGAAAAGTATCATTATGGGCCAGCACACGCCCCTTGACCTTACCGTCCCGCTTAAGGTCTTCCAACATATCATGCACCGATACTGTAGGAACATAGTAAACCCCCTGCTTTTTCATGGCCTTTAAGGCTTTATCATTCATGAAAGAGCCATGCTCGATAGAGGATACACCGTATTTCAAGGCAAACAGCGCACTGTCGCGCGGGTGCGAATGAGCCGCGACCTTAATACCATATTTATTGGCTACTGCTACCACGGCCTTAATCTCATCATCAAAAAACATGGGTGCGCCATCTTCATGAGAACAGAATTTACTGCCGCTGCAAGAAGAATATATTTTAATCCAGTCGGCACCGTTGCTAATCAATTCACGGGTTGTACGGCGACAGCTTTCCGGGCCATTACATTCCAGACCACCATCTATAGATCCGACAGCGACAATTTGACCAGAGGCAAAAATTCGAGGGCCTTCAATATGCCCATCCCTGATCTTATTCCGAAGCTTAAAAATAGTATTGCCCATGGCTCCAATATCCCGCACAGTGGTAAAGCCCGCCATCAAGGTCTTTTTTGCATTAATAACCCCCTCCAATGCCATTTCATCGGCTTTTAAATCCTTACCCTTCATAAGGGTAAGATGGACATGCATATCCATAAGCCCCGGCATGACAAACTTATCCTTCAGGTCTATCGTTTTTGCATAGGGAATCATAAGGTCTTCACCCGAGACATAACCGGGGTGGATTTCCTTGATCCGCGTACCTTCGATAACGATTGTTTGCTCTGTAAGAGGACTCTTACCCGGCACAGCCAGTAATGTCCCTGCATGGAGAAGGGTGATATTTTTCACCACTTCCTGTTTTTTTGACTCCGCATTTGCTAACCCAGAGCATAAAGTCATTCCCATGACTGCCAGCCAAAATAATCCGATCCTACCCATGTATCCTCCTGAAAATATTTAAATCAACATGACATAAAAAGGATGAACAGATCAATCAGGGAATATATTTTTCAATTTATCAGTGGCCCGACGTTCAGACTTGGTAGGGCGGCCTGCCCCCTTATCTCGGCGGGCAACTTTGGATTTTTCAATTTTGATGGTTTCTTCCCGGGGCGGGGTCATGTCAAGATAAAGTAATTGCGCTTCCGGTGCAGGACCACGCCGGATATTAAAGCCCAAAACCTTGGCTATTCGTATGACGTTGGCTTGTGGAAAAGTCAACACATCACCAATCACAACAGAGGTCTTGGCCTTGGTAAATTTCTGGCCATTAATGCGGACTTTTCCGGCCCGACATGTTTTTGTTGATAAAGACCGTGTTTTAAAAAACCGGGCATGCCAGAGCCAGATATCAATACGTTGACTTTCCGGTTTCTGGTTTTCCATTATTTCTTAGACTTGAGCTGGTCCTTAAGTCCGGCTAGGGCCGCAAAAGGACTATGGGGGTCAAGAACAACAGCTTTCCGTGCTGGTTTCTTTTTTCCGGCAAATTTCTTGGTCTTGGCGGATTTACCCTTAGTATCATTTTTAAAAGGTTTTTTAGGGCCACGCTGTTGCGGTTTCTGATAAGGCTGATGACTGAACAGAAAGATTTTTTCAGGCTCGATGGGCTCCTCGGAGGTTTCACCTGTCTTAACTTCTGTTTTGGCTTCTTCAGTACCCTCTGGCTTTGTTTCTTCAACGACTTCCGGTTTTTCTTCCTTTTTCGGGGCGGTTTCTTCCGCTTCCTTGACGGTACGATCCTTGGTTATCTTTGCCGCCTCTTCTGGGCTGTATTCCTTGTGAACATAACCCAGATAACCCATAATTTCGATAAAATCATCGCCACTGGTTCCCACAAGACTCATCAGATCTGGATCAGCCGGAAACGGACCTTTCAGGGAAGTATCACGTGCCGCATTGGCCAGACGTTCCAGCATATCAAGCCGTACTGCGTTCTTTCCCACCACACGATAGCCAGATACTTCGTAGAATGTACGCGGCGCATTTTGATCTATGGTGATAGTGCAAAGTCCGGCCACCGGAACTTCCGGCAAACGGTCCATATCATTGAATAACGCCCAAAGAAACAAGCGCAAACTTGCTGGGGCTGGTTTTAAGAGACTTGGAATATAAAGGCTGGCCGAACCGAGCCAGATGCCAAGCTGTTTCAACTGAAAACGGCCTTCCCGCTCCACCCCACGAAAATCACGGGCGATCATACGGCGCGGAATAGTACCAAGCTTTTCCAGCATCTGAAAGGCGATGCCACGGGCCATGCCATCGATAAGGTCTTTGCCTTCTGCATCCTTTGCGCCATTAACGGCCTCCTGCAGGGCCAAAAGCGGGGCCAGTACTTCTGCAACATTATTGGTCAGCCAACGATCAACACGGGATTGTACCTGTGCCAGAATCTCGCCCTGTAATACAGGGGTCGGGGTCACAATGGCTTTGGGGGTCAGAATAGTCTCGCCCTTCTCAACCCGGGCAATGGCAATGCCACGCCAGTTGACGGTCGAACGGGTCATGGGGTCGCCAAGGATAAGGCTCAGTTCGCCATCCTCTGCCTGTGCCAGTTCGTCGGCTTTATTCTTGATTTCTTCCCCCAACACCTTGTCTGCAGCCGCACGAAGTATCTTGCTATCCTCACCAAATGCAGCCGCATCTTCTTTAAACTGGAACCCTTCCAAGGTACCGATAAAATGGCCTTCTACATATATGCTGCCATCTGTATCAATATTTGCCATTAAACTTCCTTTTTGGCGTAACTCTTTCATTAAATGTGACATTCGCCGATCCACAAAGCGATGTGTCAGACGTTCATGTAACGCATCTGACAGGCGATCTTCAATATCTCTTGTTAATTCTTGCCAATATTTTGCATCGTCAAACCATAGTGAACGATGTGAAATATAGGTCCATGTCCTTATATGGGCAATACGTGAAGAAAGTGTATCCACGTCCCCTTTCAGGTTATCCAATGGGTTGATTTGCTGCTTGAGCCAGTCCGCATCAAGCATGCCCTCATCCGCAGAAGTCTGCCGATATATATAGGACAAGAGCCTGATATGTTCATCATCCGAGACCTTACGGAAGTCGGGTATTTGACAAACCTCCCACAGGCTTTTCAGGGCCGCCGGCCCGCCTAAAAGGGGTCGGATATCAGGCGCATTTATTAATTGGCGTAATGACGCCAGATCAATATTTTCCAGCGTCCGGCCAAGCCCTTTTCGCTCCGGCACGGCATCTAAAGAACGAATCAGTGCAGTTGGATGACTATAATCCAGTGAAGTGTTACGCCATTGCAGAACCGTGAGCGGTGCAAATTCATGATTTTCCACCGCATAGACCATTTCATCACTAAGACCCACCTGCATATCGGCCCCGTCCACAAGACAGCCGAAAGTGCCGTTATTCATATAACGACCGGCCCTACCCGCGATCTGTGCCACCTCGGAAGGAGTCAGGTTACGCATGCGCCGCCCGTCAAATTTCGCAGTTCCTGCAAAACAGACATGATCAATATCCATATTAAGGCCCATTCCAATGGCGTCTGTAGCCACCAAAAAATCCACATCACCATTTTGATATAACTCGACCTGTTTATTACGGGTTCGGGGACTAAGCGCACCCATGACCACCGCAACGCCCCCTTTGGCCCGGCGCAACATTTCCGCATAGCCATAGACATTATGCGCGGAAAAAGTCACTAATGCCGTGCGTCGATGTAAACGGGAAAGTTTTTTGGGGTCGGTATAGATCAGTTCAGAAAAGCGCGGACGGGTAACAAATTCCACGTCGGGTACAAAGCGGCGTATCAAGGGAGCGATAGTTTCGGAGCCAAGAAACATAGTTTCCTCCGTCCCTCTGGCCCGCATCAGGCGATCGGTAAAGACATGCCCCCGCGCCATATCCGCCGCCAGTTGTATTTCATCAACCGCAAGGAAGGCCACTGTCTTCTCGATCGGCATACTTTCCACCGTACAAACCCACCAGCGGGGATTGCGCGGAATGATTTTTTCCTCCCCCGTGATCAAGGCTACGGTATTCTTTCCCGCCGGATTTTGCGGCGAATTCACAATGCGGTCATAAATCTCCCGCGCCAAAAGACGCAAAGGCAGGCCAATCATGCCCGACGAATGACCCAGCATCCGTTCCACCGCCAAATGGGTCTTGCCCGTATTGGTCGGGCCGAGAACAGCCTTTATATGGCTGACATTTGCTACAGCTCTGTTGGAAATATTCTTCATAAAAAGGGGGTAGCATAAACAAACGAAAAGGTCACGAATGGAATATCCGTGACCTTCTGAAGATTAGATGATTTTATAGTATTGCCATTAATTTCCCGCATAAACAGGGGTGATTTTTGATTGTGCCAGTTCAATGTTGAATTGCAGGCTCTCATCATCGGGGTTTAAGGCAACGGCCTTGGCAAAATTTTCCTTAGCCAGTTCATATTTTCCAAGACCGAAATAAGCCGTACCTTTGTTATTAAAGGCGAGCCAGTTTTTAGGGGCAAGCTTTAGGGCCTTGTTGCTATATTTAAGGGCATTTTCATATTTCTTCTGGGTGTTATGAATGACACTCAGATTAATATAGGCTATGAATCTGTCATTTTTGCGCAATGTTGTCTTCAGGGACTGACGATAAAGCCTGCGGGCCTGATCCAGTTTGCCAGCTTCAAGTTTTTTTCCGGCTTTAACAACCAGGTCGGACTTACCCATTGACCAATAAATTTCTTTTTGAGCCTTCACTTCATACTGTCCGGCAGAAGCCGTCTGCCCGATGGTGAAACTTATGGATGTTAATAGTAAGGCATAAGCCACTGTTCTGATGGTTTGTATAATAGTCATATTCTTTCTCCTATATTGGTTACTCTCTCAAGGTAGTGCAAAGAAAATGAATTTGAAATACAAGATATTCTATGATATCTATACATTAATGAATAGATATAAAGGTGACGATCATGGACTGGAATGCATTAAAAGTTTTTCTGGCGATAACGGAAAGCGGTAGCCTGACAGCGGCAGCAAGGAAATTAAAAATCAGCCAGCCGACCCTGAGCCGGAAGCTTGGCAACCTTGAACAAAGCCTTGATAGCCAGCTGTTTCAACGCCTGCCCCGTGGTCTGGTTCTGACCGAAGCCGGTGAAAGCATTATGCAGACTGTTCAACAAATGGAAAATCAGGCCCTTAATGTAGAGAAAAACCTGACCGGACAGAACCTTCGGCTCGAAGGCAATGTGCGGCTGACCACTACCGAATTTATCGGCAACTTCTGGGTCACAGAAGATTTGCTCAGCTTCAGGGAGCATTATCCGGGCATCAGTGTCAATCTACAGGTGGATATGCAGGTCATTAATCTGGTTCGGCGCGAAGCCGATATAGCCGTTCGTCTGGGAAGGCCAGATCAACCTGATTTGATCGCCAAAAAACTAGGAACATTTGTCAGTTATCTGGGTGCCAGTAAAAGCTATCTGAAAGAAAATGGCACACCCAGAGTTTTCGAAGACCTGAAAGATCATTATGCCATCGGCTATAGTCCGGATATGCCGCAGAATATCTATACCCAGAAATTATACAGCCACTTCCACAGGGAAAACATCCTCTTTACCAGTAACAGCCTTAATACCACCTATGAAGCCATCAATAATGGAATGGGAATCGGCATTATTCCCGATATAGCGGCAACAAAATATCCTGATATTCAGTATTTACTGAGGGACAAACATCATTTGGAACTAGAGGTCTGGCTGGTCACCCACGCCGAAATCCAGCATAGCGCCCGCATCCGCGCCCTGTATGACTTTCTAACGGAAAACCTGTCCAGAAGATTAAAAAATATTGATAGTGTTAGAGGAACATAACCAAATATTCATTCCAACACCCAACCTCAGTCGTCATTCTGAACTTGGTTCAGAATCCATCTGACCATTATTAAGAGGTTCCAGGCATGGACACTGAACTAAATTCTGGGTGACAGGTAGGTACACAACATCACTACCGTCATTCCCGCGTTTTACTCCCAATTGTTATTCCCGCGTAGGCATGAATCCAGTCTCCTTAAAAAAGACCTAGACTCCCGTTTGCGCGGGAGTGACAACTAGAGGAAAAATGCATAATTATATGTTGATCAGTGGATATTCTATATTCAAACCTTCGTCTCCAGCTCCAGCCTTAACTTATCCACCACATCATAAATCAGTGTCAGTTCCTTGATGGTCTTCTCAATGCGGGTGATGTCGGTGAGGTCGGAGAAAGCGCTTCCACCTTCGAAGCTGTTGTCGCCTTTTTTAATAGCCAATAATAGCCGTCCCTTATCAAATGCCAATTGCAGGTTACGGGGACCGACGGCCTCGCTCAAATCACGGGCGCGTTCCATGAAGGCGGGGGTCAGAAGATAGCGGCTTTCCACCTGATCGGTGCCGTAAACCTCGAACAGGCTTTCAAACTCCGGGTCTTCCAGTTTGATGCGCTCGCCGATTTTGCCAAATTTGGCGAAGAAATTACCAAACTTTGTATGGTCCTTGGTGATGATCGTCGTGCCTTTGAAATCCTTGTGAAAATCAAATTCACATAGTAGACCGCGAAAGACCGTTTTACGGCGCGTGCGGCCCTTGCTGTCGCGGGTTTTCTTAATCAGTTTGGCTTCATAGAGGCCAAAATCAACGCCCCTGACATCGCCCTCAATCTGGTCTTCCAGTTTTCTCTCATTATAGGTCGGGATCAGGTCAAGTTCGCCCATCCGCGTGAGGGATACACCAAGTGGTTTCAGGTGATAATTCAAGCCCAAAAACCGGCATAGGCAAGTCATGGTTCGTACCTTGGCGTCCTGCTGTAACTTGGCAAGCGGCCTGTAGGCCAGATAACCGATACCCGCCACCGCCATGACGACAACAATTAAGATATCCGGTTCCATAGTGGTCATGGTCATCACCACAAAGGCGATGGTAATACCCACTGACACCGCCGCCCCGACACAAAGACAGAATGTTCTGAGCTTAGCCGGACGTTCCAGCTCAAGTGCCGCCAGTTCGCCCTTCAGGTCACGATTATAAAAGGACTGAAAACCCGCCATTGTGGGATATTCCACTTCCTCTTTACTGCCCCATGGTGATGGATGCGTCATATCCTGCCTTTAAAGAAAATCTGAAGCGTCAACGGGCTTCTTTTCCACCTCTGCCATTTCAAAATAGGGCATGCTGGTGATATTGGCCATGCCCGCGATCATGCTGCCGGGGAAGATTTGCACCGCATTATTGAGCGATGTGACGGAGGCGTTATAGAACCGTCGGGCGGCCGAGATATGGCCTTCCACTTCCTCAAATGTCTCCTGCGCCCGGATCATATTCTGATTGGATTTCAGGTCAGGGTAATTTTCCGCAACGGCAAAAAACTGCATCATGGCCGATTGAAGTCCGCTTTCGGCCTGTAGGTGCCCCGTAACATCATCCGAATTATTACGATCATAGCTCTTCCCCGCTTGGGCGCGCATTTCTGTTACTCTGGTCATAAGGTCTTTTTCATGATCCATGAATTTTTTGGCTATTTTCAAGATATTCGGCAATAGATCATGACGTTTTTTTAACTGCACATCAATGGAGGACAGGGCCTCCAGCGCACTGTTTTTTTTGCCGACCAGCGACACATACCAGAAGTAGCCTATGGCGAGAATGCCCCCGATGACAGCGAGAATAATCATAGTAAGTCCCCTTCAATGTTTGACTCTGATCTTAATGTGGCCCCATGGGCGGCACAATGCAAACGGATAGGGCCGCCCTGAATCCAGTCTAATATTTATTTAAAAATATCACCGAGCTTTTTCTTCACCCCAGACAGGGTGCCTTTAATCATATCCTTTGTGATGATCTTGCTTAGGCCACTATTCACCGCGCCGAAAACCTTGGAGCCGACCTCACCGGCGGAAGCAGCCTTTTCCTCTGTGCCAATATCCGTAAGATGAATATTCGGCAGAGGCAGTGCCACGCCCTTACCACCCAACAGGTCCGATGCGAGCTTTACCTTGGTGCCCGTTATATAGATATGATCAACAATAAACTTGGCTTCGCCTCCTGAACCAGAGGATTCCGATGATTCCCCCACCAAGCTTTGGGTGTAGGCTTCAATATTTTTTTGAATTCTGCTGATGTTATTACCCTTGGTGCCGATTTCATAAATCAAATCTGCGCCGTCTATGCGAACCTCTTCAATTCTAATAATATCGCTGGCAAGAGAGGCCATATCAATTTTTACCCCAACATCCGCAACCTTAAAGGCATAATCGGATTTAAAGCCCTTGGGATTGCCAACTGTTAGACCACTAAGTCCTGCATTGCCCCCCAAAATGGACACGTTGACTTTATCAAGGGTGACGTCGGCACCCGTTGCGGGCGGCGCATATTCAAGAACCGCTTCCTGAATAATTGACCCCGACTGTGAAGCACCGTAAACCAAAACACCGATTATGATGACAAAAATAACGGCAATACCGATAAATATTTTTTTCATTAATTTAACCCCTGTTGCAATGAAACATAGGACAAGTTTCCCCCATTGAGGGATCTAATGCAACAGATAAATCATTTACTGCGTCCGGACATTTTTTCAACGCTGCGCAATGTGCCAAGACCAAGCAATGCCAAGACCAGTTCCATCATATTATCAGTGACTATACCCGGTGCTATGATATCCAGCCCCCGAAGGGCCACTATCCATTCAAACAAAGGATGCAGGAGAAAAGCCCACAGGAACCCCACCCCGCATACCCACCCGATGAAAGGCCGCCATCCGGCAACAAAAAGCGAACGATGTCCGGCCTCGATCCGGTTTATCTCAGACTGTAAAATTTGTGGTTTCTGGCTAATTTTTTCCATGAGTATCGCTGCCTGTGCCTTTTCCTCATCACTGGTGAATAGCTGATCAACCACATTACCAACGGCGGAGACCGCATCAATGGTCGGACCACCAAACAAATTTGATAAAAGTCCCATATTAAAACTCCCTGTAATTGCTGCCGTCAAAAATCAGGCTTTGGTTTCTGTTGGATCCCGCGTGGTAAGAACAATGTACCCATCCACTTTTCGGCTCATCCGGGTGATGAAATTCCAATATCAATTGATCAAATGTCAGGTTTTCCTTAATCCAATGGGCCAAATCGTCATTGGCAATGATTGGTATTTCAAAATCTGCTGCGTGGCCGGTAACATGCTGAGAACTGTTCGCAGATCCCACCAGCCGGTTAACCACCATTGACCGATACGCACTGGACGGGCTAAAGGGAATATTGAAATGCTGCCTCACCGGCTCCAGAATATTTGTGGCAAGCCTGGTCAAATTGATAACTTCCTCTGGTTCAGGTACGTTGATGATTCCATGGCGCAGAGCTATGGTGCTACGGGTTAATTCTGCAAGACTGAAATGCTTAGAAACCATTTTCCTATTTATTCCTATTATGAGAAGTTGGAAAAACACCGTAAAGATCAAGAGACGACTGTAGGTGGCTTTTAGCCCAACCTTTTCTCTTGCCCCATTTGCGATCAGCGGCATTTAAAGACATCTCATCAATGATGATATCAAGCACTGGCCCCGCCTGATATTGTGTCGCCGTCATACAATCTATCCAACAGCTATATTGATTTTTGATTTTGATCTCGTAATCACTTTCAATATGAACAGCCTGTCGGCTGGTTTGCACAACAACACCATTAAAGCGGGAGGTGCGTACCTGTGTGCCATCTGTAATGAGCACTACTGCGCGTCTAATACGCTGAAAGGCCCATATTTGCTGATCATTAAGGATATTAGCATTCTTGAATCGCACCAGTGGATCCTGCCTTAATTTGGCAGCGGTTTCTTTTGTAGGGCCAAGAGAAGCTTTATCATGCGTTAATTCCAGCAAGTTTTTAGCTTTTAAATCAAGGGATTTTTTTAAGGGATTTTTTTTATTAATTTTTTTGCGAATTTTCCGGATTTTTTTAAATGATTTTGCTTGAATATCACTCATATTATTTTCCGAAGATTTTATTTCTGATGCAGATACTTCATCTAATTCTTCAAACATACTTTAATACCCCTATTTGATTACTCAGTTACCGAATCTATTTCCCTATAATAGGTATAAATAAGAATAATGCAAGAACAATTAGTGAAAAATATACAGTGACTACAATTTTAAGCTGCAATTAATGCCCGCCATATATTAAAACATAACTTGACCTTTCCTTTACAAAACGGGACAATCATCCCGTCAAATAAAGGAAAATAAGGCGGGAGGTACTGGATGGGTGTTTTATCCTATGCGGGTGGACTGGGTTTAATATCCCTTACAGTTTATATCATGGTCATTGGTCGGGACCTGCTAGTGCCATTCATGATCAGCATAGCCATTTGGTATCTGATCAATATCCTGTCAGATTATTACCATAAAATCACCCTTGGTAAATGGCAGGTTCCCCGCTGGGCGAGCTATATTGCTTCGCTGCTGACCATCATGCTCGTCCTTAATTTTCTTGTCGGCATGATCAGCAGCAATATTACAGAAGTTAAAGAAGCCGCCCCGCTCTATCAGGAAAACTTCACCAAACTTACTGCAAAAATATTTGATATATTCGGCATTGACAAGGAGCCCAATATCGCTCAGGTGTTCAGCCAGATAAGCTTGGGGCCATTCATTACCAATCTTGCTGGGACACTGGCTTCCCTTGCTGGTAGTGCCAGCCTTATCATGATCTATGTCTTGTTTTTAATGCTTGAACAGAAATATTTTGATGCCAAACTCAACCGGCTGTTAGCGGGTTCCCCACATAAGGATACCGTCTTTAATATCCTTGAGCATATTTCCGCTGACGTAAAAACCTATATCGGAGTCAAAACCTTTGTCAGTGCGCTGACCGGCGGGGCCTGTTATCTTGTGCTGGTGACGGTAGGGGTTAATAATGCCAGCTTCTGGGCATTCTTTATCTTCCTGCTCAATTTTATCCCAACAGTGGGTTCAATGCTGGCGGTGCTTTTCCCATCTCTGCTAAGCCTTGTTCAGTTTGACACTTTCAGTCCGTTCTTCATTGTCATTATCTCTTTGGTGGTCATTCAGATGGCCATAGGTAATATTCTGGAACCAAAGCTTATGGGCAACAGCCTTAACCTAAGCCCGCTTGTGGTCATGTTATCTCTGGCACTTTGGGGGAGCATATGGGGAATTGCGGGTATGTTCCTGAGCGTGCCTTTTACCGTAATCCTGATGATTATTTTCTCACAATTCTCAAAAACCAAGCCCATCGCCATCATGCTATCTCAAGACGGCAATATCAGACCACGGGATAGTATTATGGTCGGAGATTAGCTTCAGTCGATAACAAGAAAGAGATGGTCTACTTTCTTGTTATCACTGCTGAAGGGAAAAATTCCTTTTTTGACATTAATGAATTCACGGCTCTCAAAAGGGATCTGCATATTGTAAAAGGATACCTGTGGCTGTTTTGCTATTTTAGCATAAAGGCTACAGCGAATACTATATTCCTTCTCGGGGAAAATATCCTGCACTCTTTGGCCACTGCTTACCTTACCAAGCTCATAAAAACGTTCTCCTGCCAATTTAAGAACAGGGTCTAATTTCTGGCGTGCCCAATGCAGTTGGACGATGGCAATATTGGGTAGCAAGACAGGAATCTTACTGGGGTCAAAATCTGACTTCTTGGCAAATTTCTTCCCCTCACACAACACAAACCAATAGTCATAAAACAGACGTGCTGGATGCTCTTCTGGCATTTCAACCAAAGAAATAGGATCAGATAAAGAATGCGATTTGAGCTTGAACATTATTAATTATTACAATAAAAACCGACAAAGTCTATTCTAATCCTACTTGTAATTAATATGTTCAATAAAATCACATGGTTTCGCCAAATAATTCCCGCCCAATTAGCATACGTCGTATTTCACTGGTTCCGGCACCAATTTCATAAAGCTTGGCATCCCGCAACAGCCGACCTGTGGAGAATTCATTGATATAACCGTTGCCACCAAGGGCCTGTATGGCCTGCAATGCCATTTGAGTAGCTTTTTCTGCGGAATATAGAATACATCCCGCCGCGTCCTTACGGGTGGTCTCGCCCCTATCGCAAGCTGCCGCAACCGCATAGACATAAGAGCGACAGGCCGCAAGTTCCGTATACATATCTGCAATCTTGCCCTGCATAAGTTGAAATTCGCCAATGGGCGTACCAAACTGCTTGCGATCATGAATATAGGGCAACACCACATCTAAGCATGCCTGCATGATACCCACGGGTCCACCACTAAGGACAACCCTTTCATAATCAAGACCGGACATAAGCACGCGCACCCCGCCATCAAGCTGGCCAAGTACATTCGCTTCAGGCACTTCACAGTCCTGAAACACCAATTCACAGGTATTTGAGCCACGCATACCCAACTTATCCAATTTCTGCGCTGTGGAGAATCCTTTAAAGTCCTTTTCAATAATAAAGGCCGTAATCCCTCTTGGTCCCGCCGCCATATCGGTCTTGGCGTAAACCACCAATGTATCCGCATCCGGACCATTGGTAATCCACATTTTATTCCCATTCAGAATATATCTGTCACCATTCTTTTCCGCACGCAGTTTCATGCTGACCACATCGGAACCGGCACCGGGCTCGCTCATGGCAAGAGCACCCACATGGTCGCCGCTTATCAATTTTGGCAAATATTTATGCTTCTGAGCCTCATTGCCGTTGCGGCTGATCTGATTAACACAAAGATTGGAGTGAGCACCATAACTAAGACCAACACTTGCAGAAGCCCGTGAGATTTCTTCCATACAGATGGTATGGGCCAGATATCCCATTTTCACGCCGCCATATTCTTCGTCTACCGTAACACCCAAGATGCCAAGGTCGCCCATCTTGCGCCAAAATCCTTCCGGAAAAGTGTTGGTGGCATCAATTTTTTCTGCAAGTGGCGCCAGCTCTTTGCTGGCAAAACTTGACACCGCATCTCTCAGCATGTCTATGTCTTCACCTAGATTAAAATTCAATGTTGGATAGGAAACCATCTCTTCGGTCCTTTTCTATTGTTTGTTACCACGGGCTACGGCCACCTTAGAATCAGGCGCCCTCCCCAGAAAATCTGAAATAAACCAGGCTGTGTCGATCACTTTTTCAAGATCCACGCCTGTGTCAATACCCATACCATTCAGCATGTAAAGCACGTCTTCAGTTGCCACATTGCCCGATGCGCCAGCCGCATAGGGACAACCACCCAAACCTGCTACAGAACTGTCAATTACCGAAATCCCCATATCCAGCCCCGCCAGAATATTGGCCAGGGCCTGACCATAGGTATCATGGCAATGAAGGGCCAATTTTTCGATGGGCAACTGATCCATAACAACGTTTAACATGGTACAAATATCCATCGGTGTTCCAACACCGATGGTATCACCCAGCGATATTTCATAACATCCCATGTCGTGCATCTTATGGGCCACATCCGCCACGACCACCGGATCAATAGCACCCTCATAAGGACAGCCCACCACACAGGAAACATAACCGCGAACAGCAATATTCTCCTGACTGGCCCGATCCATGATCGGCTTAAACCGTTCCAAACTCTTCTGCACAGAACAGTTTATATTCTTCTGGCTAAAGCTTTCCGATGCGGCACCAAAGATTGCCACTTCTGTTACCCCAGCCTCTAATGCGGCTTCCAGTCCCTTCAGGTTTGGTGTCAGAACCGGATAATCCACGCCTGCTTTACGGGAAATTCCCGACATAACCTGTTGGCTGTCTGCCATTTGTGGCACCCATTTCGGGGAGACAAAACTTGTAGCCTCAATTTTATTAAAGCCTGCATCGGCCAATCGTTCGATCAAGGCGACTTTAACCTCTGTCGGGACGGTTTTTTGCTCGTTTTGCAATCCGTCCCGGGGGCCAACTTCATAAAGGCGAACTGTTGATGGCGCCGTCATTCTTCTTCCTCAATAATTCGGATCAGTATCTCACCGTCCGTTACCTGATCAGCAACAGACAGATTAAACCCTTCTACCCTGCCATTGACCTGTGCTTTAATGGTATGTTCCATTTTCATTGCTTCAAGGACCATCAGGGGCTGGCCCTGTTCAACCTGATCGCCGTCCTTCACCATAATCTGTGTCACCTTGCCCGGCATTGGGGTGGTGATAACGCCGCTGCCGCCATCCTCGTCCTCACCCTCTGCACCGGCTAGATAATGGTGCAAGTGGCTTACCATAGCATTGTGGAAGATAGTAAAATCCTGCCCATCCTTAATGACTTTGGCCGATACCTTGTGCCCATCCACCATAATATCAAGATTGACCCCATCATGACGCAAAATTTTGACCTCTAATTCAGTCTCCTCAATCAACAAAAGGAAATCATTTTCACGGTAAGTAACCAAAATATCCCGGGCTTCATCGTGATCTACAAAGGTGATTTTTGTTCTTAAATTCAAATTCATGCGCCAGCCATCACTGAATTCCCAAGGGTCACCTCCTGACCTGTGGGGTTCAAGCTCTACCATGCTGGCAAGGGCCAATATATTTGGGTCTGCTCGTCTGGTTTCTGGCAAAAGGTCTTTGGCGTATCGCTCGATAAAACCTGTATCCAGATCAGCCTTCCTGAAAGCCGGATGAAGAATGATACGGGCGAGGAACTCCAGATTACATTTCAATCCGGCTACTGCCGTCCCCTCTATCGCTTTACTCATCTGTCGAAGTGCACCATCACGGTCTCGGCTCCATACAATAAGTTTGGCAATCATCGGATCATAATAAATGCTGACCTCATCACCCGTCTGAACCCCCGTATCAAGTCTGAAATACTGCCCCTGTTCAGGACATGAAAAATGCGTGATTTTTCCGGTTTGCGGCATGAAATTATTTTCCGGGTCTTCCGCATAAAGCCGCACCTCGAAAGCATGACCACTCAAAGGAATTTCGTCCTGCACCAAGGGCAGAGGCTCTCCTGCTGCTACGCGCAATTGCCAATCCACTAGGTCCTGCCCGGTGATAAGTTCGGTCACCGGATGCTCCACCTGCAATCTGGTATTCATTTCCATGAAATAAAACGGCGCCCCCTCAAGCCCCATTTTCACATCCACTATAAATTCGATTGTTCCTGCCCCGGAATAACCAATGGCTTTAGCAGCCTTAACCGCCGCATCACCCATGGCTTTGCGCATATCTTCCGACATGCCTGGTGCCGGTGCTTCCTCAACCACTTTTTGGTGCCGCCGTTGCAGGGAGCAGTCCCGCTCATACAGGTAAACCGCATTACCAAAATTATCCCCAAAGACCTGTACTTCAATATGGCGCGGCTTGGTCAGATATTTTTCTATCAAAACATGGGCATTACCGAAAGAAGCCTTGGCTTCTCGCTGGCAGCTTTCCAGTAATGAGATAAAATCGTCTGATTTTTCTACCAGCCTCATACCCTTTCCGCCACCACCAGCAACCGCTTTGATCAAAACAGGATAGCCAATAGCATCAGCCTGCACTTGCAAAACTTTCGGTGCCTGATCCGCGCCCTGATAGCCCGGCACAACCGGCACCCCTGCTTCAGACATAATTTCTTTGGCTTTGTCTTTCAGTCCCATTGACCGGATACTGTCGGCACTTGGCCCAATGAAAGTAATTCCCGCCTTCTGGCAGGCTTCTGAAAATTCTGCATTCTCGGACAAAAATCCGTAGCCCGGATGAATGGCCTCTGCCCCAGTTCTGATGGCCACATCAAGGATAACATCTGCACAAAGGTAACTTTCACTGGCCTCGGAACCACCAATATGATGGGCTTCATCCGCAAGACGCACATGGCGTGCCTTGCTATCGCTATCGGAATAGACAGCCACCGTTTTGATGCCGTTTTCCTGCGCCGTTTTGATCACCCGACAGGCAATTTCGCCCCGGTTAGCAATAAGAATTTTAGTGAACATTATTCGTTGTCCTTATGCTGCCAGTCCGCTTTTCTTTTCTCCAAAAAAGCATTCAAACCTTCCTTTGCTTCGGAACGAGCGCGTATGGCGGCAATCCGTTCAGCGGAATCCTGCATCATGCTAGCGTTTATCGGTTGATCAGAATAATCCATGATCAATCGTTTAGCTTCACGCATGGCAAAGGGGCCATTACTATGCACATGATCAAGAATTTTATTTAATGTTGTTTCCATTTCATCTTCAGTGGTCACCAGCTCATGAACCAACCCCAAATCAAAGGCTCGCTTTCCCTTGAACCGCTCCCCGGTCTGAAAATACCGTCGAGCATTGCGCGACCCCATAGCTGCGATTACATAAGGCGATATTGTCGCCGGAATAAGACCAATTTTAACTTCAGACAGGGCAAATGTGGTATTCTCGTCGGCAATAACCACATCACAACATGACAGCAGGCCCAGACCACCACCCATGGCCGCCCCTTTAACACAAGCAATTGTCAATTTATTCAGGCTATATAAGCTATTTAACATAGTGGCGAGATATTCTGCATCGGCAAGATTTTGATTATGGGAAAAATCCGCCGCCCGCTTCATCCAACCCAGATCAGCCCCGGCAGAAAAGCTTTTTCCCGCACCCCTCAACACCACAGCCCGACAATGATTATCCTCTTCCAAAATCTGAAAGACTTCCCGAAGTTTGTGAATCATATTCTCATCAAAGGCATTATGAACCTCTGGCCGATATAGGGTCACCCACGCAATACCATCATCATCCTGTTCCAGAATTACCGTTGTATCTTTCATCTGATTTCCTTATCGTTACATCCTGAAGACGCCATATGTTGTAGAACCAAATGGCGCATTCAAGCTTGCGGACAAGCCAAGCCCCAGCACTCTGCGCGTATCCTTTGGATCAATCACCCCGTCATCCCATAATCGTGCTGAGGCATAATAAGGGTGTCCCTGTGTTTCATATTGTTCTTCGATTGGTTTTTTAAAATCGGCTTCTTCCTCTGCGCTCCATTCACCGCCCTGTCGCTCAATACCGTCCCGCTTGACCGTGGACAGGACGTTGGCCGCCTGTTCCCCTCCCATAACCGAAACCCGGGCATTGGGCCACATCCACAGGAAGCGCGGGTTATAGGCCCGGCCACACATGCCATAATTTCCAGCCCCGAAAGAGCCGCCAATAATCACAGTAAACTTTGGCACCTGCGCACAGGATACGGCGGTTACCAGTTTGGCCCCGTCACGGGCTATGCCCCCGGCTTCATATTTCTGTCCAACCATAAAACCCGTGACATTTTGCAGAAAAATCAGCGGAATACCCCTATGATTACAAAGCTCTACAAAATGTGCCCCTTTCAGGGCCGATTCAGAAAAAATCACACCGTTATTGGCCACTATGCCCACGGGCATACCATATATATGAGCAAAACCACATACCAGCGTCGTACCGTAAAGCTTCTTGAACTCATCAAAATCACTGCCGTCCACGATACGAGCTATAACTTCGCGCACATCATAGGGCGTTTTCAAATCAGGCGGCACAATTCCATGAAGCTCTGCCGGATCATAAAAGGGTTCTTCGCTGTCCTTACACGCCAGTTGAATAGTTTTCTTGCGATTTAGGTTGCCGACGATGGTTCGGGCAATTTCAAGGCCGTGATTATCATCCTGCGCCAGATGATCGGCAACACCGGAAACACGCGTATGCACATCCCCACCACCCAGATCCTCTGCCGTGACGACCTCACCTGTTGCGGCCTTAACAAGAGGGGGACCGGCCAGAAAGATAGTGCCCTGCTCTTTAACGATTACATTTTCATCACTCATGGCTGGCACGTAAGCCCCGCCCGCCGTACACGATCCCATAACCACAGCAATCTGAGGGATGCTCTTGGCCGACATATTGGCCTGATTATAAAAAATACGTCCAAAATGATTTTTGTCCGGGAAAACATCATCCTGTGTGGGTAAATTGGCCCCCCCACTATCCACAAGATAAATGCAGGACAGATTATTCTGCTCGGCAATTTCCTGAGCCCGAAGATGTTTCTTAACGGTCATGGGGAAATAGCTGCCACCTTTAACCGTAGCATCATTACAAACGATAACACATTCCTGTCCCGCGATACGGCCAATTCCCGTTATCACACCAGCAGCGGCAACATCTTTGCTATACATGTCATAGGCAGCAAGCTGGGAAAATTCCAAAAAGGCTGATCCTTTATCAAGCAGCCTGTTCACGCGCTCACGCGGCAGAAGTTTTCCTCTATCAAGATGGCGCTGACAATATTTCTCACCACCACCTTTTTCTATCTCGGAAAGCTTGCTCTCCAGGTCCGCCACAATTTCAGCCATGGCTGTTTGATTGGACAGATATTCAGGACTATTGCGATCTATAGCAGATTGAATGATCGTCATGGATTTTTTCACACCCTATGTTCAATTTCCCCCATAGTAACCGAAAAGCTACCATAGATAAAATCACTAATATTTATTAGTTCCATAGATAATTTCTATGACAACGGGTATTATTCCACTTTTCTATCCACTAACCATTTTTCTCTGGCTTCAAATGTAGCAGAGATAGCTTTTTTTTCATTTTCTGTCAGGTTCGGGTGCCAAACCTCAAAGATCAGAACGATACGTGTTTTCTGACTGGGATTCCATGCCTCATGATCATAACTGTCATCAAAGGCAATAATCTCGCCTTCTTTTTGCATATATGTATCTTTACCCACACGCAAGCCGCATCCTTCGGGCACAACCAGTGGAAAATGAACTGTCAATACGTTATTAGCCACACCAAAGTGCGGTGGAATTTTTGTTTCAGGCTTCAGAACAGAGATAAATATTTCGGATGGATTACCATCAATGATCGCTAGCGGAATATTTTCCATGGCTTTCAACACTGTGGGGAATTTAGCAATTACCTCATTATTTGGCTTGCCCTGCTTGTACAGATGTACAGAGCCCCATTCGATCTTACCGACAATTTTATCCCAGTCTTCACCGGACAGGGCCATATCGGACGGCAGATAGGGTTTTCCATCGCCATCCATGTCCAGATTTTCTAGAACCTCCTTCTTTACCGCATCAAAACTTGCTTCTATTCCACTGACCCAGTCCAGGTCTTCTCTTTTAAAATATGGAACTGCTGGCAAGTCGGGAATATAAAACAGAAAGGGTTTCTGTTCTTCACATTTATAGTCAAAATCTCTCACATCAACTTGCGGCCAGACAGCATTATAAATCCTTTTCAGATCATCCCCTTTATCCAAACCCTTGATGGTATTTAGATGAAGCTCTGTCAAAATCTCATGGACCGTCTGTTCCGCAATTTTAGAACGCTGGCGCAAGATTTCACCAAGATTCAAATTCAAGTGCGCTTTGAGAATATTCTCGTCCACACCCTCTCCCAATGAGAAAATTTCAGCGGCTTTTTCTTCGTCCCCTTTCAGGAAATACAAATAACCGAGATAAAGATATATAACCGGGTTTTCCGGATAACGTACATAACCACAAAGATAGGTTGCAAGGGCTTCGTCAAGCTTACCCTGTTGTTCCTGAGCATATCCAAGCTTGATTTCTACGGCTGCATCCTCAGGATATAATCTAACCAATACTGCCAAATACTGCTCTGCAGTTTCATATTCCTTATCCGCCATTGCTTCTTTGGAAAGCATGTCCAGTGCCTTGGCGTGTTCGGGATCCTCCGCCAAAATCTGTTGGCAAATCTGAAGGGTATTTTCCCTGTCACCTTGCGTGTAAAATTGTTGTGCCTGCTGTTCAAGTTCAGCCAATAATGTCATCATCTGACCCTTGTTAAAAATCTATTCTGAGGTTAAACACGAGATTTATTCTCTCTTTTTCCGAAGGATTAGCGAGTACTTCATGAAGGAGATAGCTTGGAAACAACAACAATAATCCGTCTGTTGGTTCCACAGTAAAAGATTGGCCGAAAGGCAAACCCTTCACAATCTGCTGATTAAGGTAAGCTGTACTGTAAAATGCAATTTTTCCGGTATCCAGACCCTGAACATAATAAACACCTGACCAATGCCATTTGGAATGAGTGTGCATTATATTGCTGCTTCCCGGCTCATTTACATTCGTCCATAACTCAAACTCATACCGGTCATCGGGCATGTCATCAAGGGGGGTACAGGGCGCACCGATACTGATATAATGTTTGTGAACGAGTTTGAGTTTATGAATGACAAAATCACGAATATAGGGCCAGCTTTGGTATTCACGATGACCGCGCCAGCACCCCGGGTTAGAGAAATTATCCGCATTCGCCTCTTCAGATTTATGTTCCCGTATATCTTTTAGTAAAGTTGCATTAATCTGTTCAAAGTCCGGCAGCATACTCCACCAGAAATCGGTGTGTAGAATACCACCCCGGCCCATATTAGGAACGGACTTAAATTTATGTTTTTGGGTTTTCTTCTTATCACTCATGTTAATAATTTTAGAAACCAAATTGCACAAATCGGCCTTTGTATATTCAAAGGCCGATTTGCATTTAATTCTGTGTCAGATAGTATCTGACTATAATATTTTATTTATCGCAAGGATTCTTCTTGGCGCAAGGGTTTTTCTTGGCACAAGGGTTTTTCTTAGCACATGGGTTATGCTTCATGGCGCAAGGATTTTTCTTGGCACATGGGTTATGCTTCATGGCGCAAGGATTTGCTTTTTTACAAGGGTTCATCGCACCTTCATCAGCAGAACTTACAGTCGCAAACGTTGCTACAGACAATGCGAATACGGATGCTACGATAATTTTACTCATATTCTTCATTATTTAGGGCCTTCCTATGTTTTGTTGTTGGCTGGTGTTTTCAGTCAGCATAATAATTACGCCGACAATTGTAATTAATTCATTAAATAAATTGCGTCAACGCACAAGAATGTTACAGGATATTAATTGACAAAGCAAATATCTATATTTTAAATGTAGAAAACCATTCGAATAGCGATTCTCGTTAATTATAAATTTTCAAAAGACTCAAAAAACATGTCCCGAAATATAATACTCTTAATCATTCTTGGTGTCCTTATTATAACCGTAATGGACTTTTTAACAGAAACTGAAAATTTAGAGACCCAGACCACCCATAATTTACCTTCTGGCCATTGGCAACAGCCTTTAAAACCGCAAGGTCCCCCCCCTGAGCATTGGAACGAGACGGAACAATCTCTAAACCCTGAATCTTGTGGGGAATGTCACGCTGACAAGTATGAAGAATGGAAAACCAGCCTCCACGCCCATGCCATGTCGCCTGGGTTTGTCGGACAACTTCTGACCTATGACACCCAGAGTGCCAATGACTGCATGGAATGTCATGCCCCGCTCGCCGAACAGAAACAGGCTTTCGAGAAAGCGCGGGTCCAAGGCAAAGGCCATCTGCCGTCGGCGCAAGGGCTGGCCGCCGCAGGTAACAGCTGTGCCGGCTGTCACATAAGAGAAAACAAACGATTTGGCCCGCCTCAGCGTGATACGGGCGTAACCGGTCAAAGTGATCCGGAATTCCCTCACAGTGGTGTTTTTCGAACCGCAGATTTTGAAAAATCCGACTTTTGCGCCAGTTGTCACCAATTTCCGCAGGAATATGCCATCAACGGCAAACCTTTGGAAAATACCGTTGCCGAATGGCAAGCAAGCCCACAAGCCGCCGCAGGTATCACCTGCCAGAACTGCCATATGCCGGATCGAAAACATCTCTGGCGCGGTATTCACGACCCGGAAATGGTCAAAGGCGGACTTGAGGCAAAATATGACAACAATGCAGAAAATGCACGTTTCACCCTAAAAAGTACTGGCGTGGGGCATGCCTTCCCCTCCTATATCACGCCAAAGGTAGTTATGCGGGCCGTTGCCCTTGATCAACAGGGAAATGAGATAACAGAAACCGCCGTTGAATATGTCATTAAAAGAGACGTGGGATATGCGGGTGGCCGTTGGCTGGAATATTCAGATACCCGCCTTTTGCCCGGTGAAACTGCCAGCCTTGAACTGGGCTGGGGCGATAGCAAACATATAAGAATGTGGCTTGATGTCTATCCCGATGATTATTATGAACATGAGGTCTATGGTGATCTGGTAACCAGCTATGCAAACGGCAGTCCAGAAAAAAGACTGATAGAAAAAGCAATTGTAATGGCACAGGAAAATAATTTCATCCTGTTTGATACCATAATTGAAAAGATGGAATAGGCTTATTCCTTTTCAAAAGCCCTGAGATCATCCATGTTATCTGCGACTTTAGCAAAGGCGGACAGCACATCGTCGAGATCGCTTTTCTCTAATGACGGCTGCATATATTCATGGGTGATGATGGTGGCATGGGCATGCTCCACCTCTGGACAAATTCCGGCTGAATAATTGAGCTCGCCCTTATAATGAGGACATTTAAAAGGACACCCCAAATTACCAAACGCTGTCTGTTCCTGAAACATGGGATAGAGGTATATGGGTTTGACATAGCCACCACCAATCAAAGGCCCGTGTCCTTTTCTCATTTCCGTTTCCGGCAGTTCTGCATGCAGGGCCTTAATCAGGGTATCTCTGGATATTCCCGCCACCTGTGCTTCATAATTCAATACCGCCGCATAATAGGAATGCTCAACATCATCAGCGACCGGAGAAATAGTAAGGCCTTCAATCTCTGGCAAATTCCGGTTAAAATACTCCAGATTATACCTGCGCTGATCTACCAGTGACTGGCTTTTAGCATGCTGCATGCGCCCTATTCCGGCTTCCAGCTCGCCCATACGAAAATTAAACCCGACCATATTAACAAGGCTGTCAATTTCCCGTCCGGTGACGACAGCTTCAGCGTGATTCCTGATCATGGCGACCCGGTCCGCCAATCTCTCATCATTGGTCAGCACAATACCGCCCTCACCCGAATGAATATGTTTATGGTAATTAAGGGAAAAGACACCCATATGACCTAAAGTTCCCACCGGGCGGCCTTTGTAAGTCGCATTGGGTGCCTGTGCGCAATCCTCAATTACCGTAATATTATGTTGTGTGGCAATTTCCATGATCGCGTCCATATCTGCCGGATGCCCAAACAGATGAACCACGATGATCGCCTTGGTACGTTCCGTGATCCTCTCGCGGATACTCTCGGGGCTGAGACAAAAATTCTGCGGATCAATATCCGCGAAGACCGGCACAGCATTGAAAGCCACCGCAGCCGTCACAGACGCCACCATGGTATAGGGGGAGACGATGACCTCATCACCGGGGCCGACACCCGCTGCTCCCACGGCAGCATATAGGCCACTGGTGCAGCTATTGACGGAAACACCATGCTTTGCCCGATAACTGTCCGCCCACTCCCGTTCGAAAGCACGTACTTCATCGCCACCGTAAAAATCATCGTGCCACACGCCAAGGAAGCGGGACAATACACCACTATCCATGATCTCCATGACTTTCTTCTTTTCCGCATCACCAATAAAATTATGAGCCGGAAATAATTTTGTTCTGACGGGGTCGCCGCCCAGCAGTGCCAGTTTTGTCATATTTATAGGTTCCGTCTCACTATTTTCTCGATGGTCGAACTTTATCATTATTCTACAGATGTTTACAGATAATATTATTCCCCTATAATTACCATAAATAACAGGATGCTATTGTTGTGAATAAAAACATTCAGATCGGAAAACATGCGTTTGGGCATGGGCAACCGCCCTATATCATCGCGGAAATGTCCGGCAATCACAATCAGGACATAAGCCGCGCGTTCAAAATAATTGATGCCGCACAGCGGGCCGGGGTTCATGCTGTCAAGCTTCAAACCTATACCGCCGATACCATTACTATCGACCATGACGGTGATGAATTTCTGATCAGGGAAGGCCTGTGGCAAGGCCGCAATCTGTATGAACTGTATGAAGAAGCCCATACGCCGTGGGACTGGCACAAGGCGCTGTTTGACCATGCTGCCAAAAAAGATATTGCAATCTTCAGCTCGCCCTTTGATAAAACGGCCATTGATTTTCTGGAAGACCTGAACGCGCCAGCCTATAAAATCGCCTCCTTTGAAATTATTGACCTGCCGCTCGTGCGATACGCCGCCGAGACAGGCAAGCCGCTCATCATGTCAACAGGCATTGCCACCAAGGAAGAGATCAGCGAAGCCATCGAAGCTGTTAAAGAATGCAATAATCAAAATCTTGTCATTCTTCATTGTGTCAGTGGTTATCCCAGTGACCCCGCAGAGGCCAACCTCAACACCATGTGCGATATTGCCCAAGAATTTGATGTTCTGGTCGGACTTTCTGATCATAGTCACGGGATTTCGGTACCCGTAGCCGCAACCGCGCTGGGGGCAAGCATCATTGAAAAGCATATCACCCTGAGCCGGGCAGAAGGTGGCGTGGACAGCGATTTCTCCTTGGAGCCACAAGAGTTTTCCGACCTCGTTAAAAACTGCCGCATGGCCCATTCGGCCTTGGGGCAGGCCAACTATGATCTGAAAAAAAGCGAGATTGAAAACCAACGTTTTCGCCGTAGCCTCTATGTGGTGGCCGACATTAAAAAAGGCGAACTTTTAAGTGCGGATAATATCCGTTCCATCCGTCCGGGTCTGGGCCTGAAGCCAAAATATTATGATGACGTGATCGGGAAAAAAGCCAAACAGGATATCAGTTACGGCACCCCTCTTCGATGGGATCAGATAGAAGAATCATGATTGAAAATTACCAGTTGAAATATTTTCTGGCGGTGGTGGAAACCGGAAGCTTTACCAAGGCCGCCGAGCGGGTTTATGTGACCCAACCGACCCTGTCCGCTGGCATCAAGAAGCTGGAGACAAATCTGGGAACCCGGCTTTTTGACCGCTCTGCCAAGCGAGTATTTCTGACCGAAAATGGCACACGTTTTGTCGAACGGGCCAAGGCTGTGTTGCATCAGCTCAATCTGGCCGAAGCCGCCATGAAAACGGAAGATACGCCAAAACTACTCAGACTGGGCATCCTGATGACCATACCGTCCCAGTCGGTTCAACAGATTTTACAGCATTTTTATCGGGAAGAAGCCGGATTGATTACAGAATTATTTGAAGGGACTGAACAGGAAATCCTCAACCGCATGGATGAGGGCCGAATTGATCTGGCCCTAACCGTTCTGCGGCCCGGCACAAAAAACAAAACAATCTCGCTTTATAAAGAATCCTATTCGCTAGCCATCGCTAACCATCACCCGCTGGCAAATGCCAAATCCATCAACCCCAGTGCGCTTGCCAACGAGCCAACCATCGTCCGTAGCCGTTGTGAGGTCTTAAGCGAAACTAGCCGTTTCTTCACCGACCGCAATGTGCGCCCCCGTCTGGTTTACCGCACCGCGCAGGACGAGCGGGCTTTGGCTATGGTGGCGGCGGGGGTGGGCTTTACCACCATGCCCGACCATTACCGCGCCGAAGGCGTCACCCGCCTGCGCATGGATGGCTATGATATTGAACGCGAAATAGGCTTTGTATTCAGTGAACATCACTTGAGTGGCGAAAAATCAGAGCTTCTGGAACGGTTTGTCACCCTGACCAAAAGCAGCTTGCCGGATATGGCTTATGAGCAGGTTAGAGTGTGATAGTAGTTAAAAGCCTTCGTCATTCCGGCTCGGGGGCCGGAATGACGGATAGGATTATATCCGACCTCTATACCCCATCCCGCACAAACGGATTAGTCGCCCTCTCCGCCCCAAACGTTGATATCGCCCCATGACCCGATATGAATTTGGTATCATCGCCCAAAGGCCAGAGCTGAGTGCGGATAGAATTGAGCAGGGTATCAAGATCACCACGCGGGAAATCAGTGCGGCCAATAGAACCCTGAAACAGCACATCGCCAACAAAGGCATAACCCACATTCTTCTCATGGAAAATCACATGACCCGGCGTATGTCCGGGACAGAAATAGACATCCATGGTGATGTTGCCAAATGATACTGTATCGCCACCTTCCAGCCATTGGTCGGGGTCGAATGACCGTCCCTCCGGCAGACCATAATTACGACAGTTTTCCGGAATCTGATCAATCCAGAATTTATCTTCCTTTTGCGGTCCGATAATGGGAATTTCAAGTTTTTCTGACAATTCTGCCGCACCGCCCGCATGGTCCAGATGACCGTGGGTGATCAAGATTTTTTCCACATCAACACCACGTTGCTTAATGGCGTCCACAATGACATCCACATCGCCGCCCGCATCAATGACCGCGCCTTTCATTGTCTCATCACACCAAACAAGGGTGCAATTTTGCTGAAAAGGGGTTACAGGAATGATTTTTACTTTTAGCATACTTTCAATCCTCAGGTGATCTGGCATCAATGGACAGGGCGTGAATGGGTCCGGCCATTTCAGCTTTCAATATGCGGTAAATATCCCGCTGACGGGCCACCCGGTTTTTGCCCGTGAAATCAGGCGAGACGATGGCTAGCTGGAAATGACTTTCCCCGCCTTCGCGTGCACCTGCATGCCCCGCGTGTTTATAGGACTCGTCAACCACCTCTATAGAGGTGATTTTCAACCCATCTCGTAATTTTTGTTCTATGGTTTCAGCAACGCTCATATATAAATTCCATTCTTTAAGACTTGACGAAACTGCCACAATGAACCACATAATGGAAGCATATTAGTTAAAAATGGACAACCAAATGACCGCCACACACACCACAACGCCAAAAGACGGCATTCCAGATATTAAAATGAACGTGCGCCAGATTTTCGGCATTGACAGCGATATCGAAGTTCCCGGCTTTGCCGAGACCAATGATCATGTGCCCGAAATAGACAATTCATATATCTTTGACCATGATACCACATTGGCTATTCTGGCAGGCTTTGCCTTTAACCGACGAGTAATGATACAGGGCTATCACGGTACCGGAAAATCCACCCATATTGAACAGGTTGCGGCCCGTCTCAACTGGCCTTGTGTGCGGGTAAACCTGGACAGCCATATCAGCCGTATCGATCTTGTGGGCAAAGATGCCATTGTCTTAAAAGACGGCGTACAGGTCACCGAATTTCAGGAAGGTATCCTGCCATGGGCACTGCAAAGCCCCACAGCGCTTGTGTTCGATGAATATGATGCGGGACGACCCGATGTGATGTTTGTCATTCAGCGGGTACTTGAGGTGGCCGGAAAAATGACCCTTCTGGATCAGAATAAAGTCATCCACCCTCACCCGTCATTCCGGCTGTTCTCCACCACCAATACTATTGGTCTTGGCGATACGTCCGGTCTTTATCACGGCACCCAACAGATCAATCAGGGCCAGATGGATCGCTGGAATATTGTCAGCACCCTCAACTACCTGCCCCATGAAGTTGAGGAAAATATCGTCCTTGCCAAATTGCCGACACTTCAGGACAAAAAAGGCAAGCAGCTGATCAAACAGATGGTACAAGTTGCTGACCTGAGCCGTAGCGGTTTTATCAACGGCGATATTTCAACGGTTATGTCACCGCGCACAGTGCTTACATGGGCAGAAAATATGGAAATATTCAAGGATATAGCCTTTGCTTTCCGCCTCACTTTTCTCAATAAATGTGATGAATTGGAGCGCCCCGTCGTTGCGGAATATTATCAGCGTTGTTTTGGGACAGAATTACCGGAATCCGCAATTACACCTGTGGTTCAGCCTGAATAGTAATGTTCAAAAAAGCCACCCATAAACTGGATCAGTTCAAACATGCCGTGTCATCCACGGTGCGCGCCATCTCTGAAAAACCTGAGTTGGAGGTTAGTTTTGGGGCCGAGAATATTGACATTTCCGGCACAGAGGGCCGCCTGCCCATGTTGTCCATTGACATGCCCATGACTGAAGTTACCAAGGTGCGCGGTGCCGCTGATGCCTATGCCCTTAGGCTGCGCTATCATAATCAGGCGTTGCACGCTAAATATGCGCCCGATAACCCTATGGCACAGACTGTATACGAATCCATGGAGCAGGCTCGCGTGGAAGCCATTGGTGCCACTAAAATGCCCGGCGTTGCCCAAAATTTAGCGGCAACACTTGATGATCATTACACCAAAAGCCGCCTTAGCCTGTCTGCCAATGCAGATGAAGTTCCTTATGGTGACATCCTAAGGCTACTGGTTCGCGAGCGCTTGACCCACGCCCACCCGCCGGAAGTGACAAATGAAATCGTCAACCAATTCCGTACTCAGATTGAATCCAAGGCCGCCCTTCATCTTGATGAACTCATTGATAATATGGGTGATCAGGAAGCCTTCAGCCTTCTCAGCCGGAAAATCATAGCCGACCTTGATCTGGCCGAAGATTTTGAAGGAGAAGATAAAAACAAATCACCAAATTCAGATGACAATCCTGATGATCAGGATATGGAAGATGATGACGGTGAACAAGAAGGTGACGGCGACGACAGCGATACCCAGGAAGAAGGTGAAGAAGAGGCTGACAGCAGTGAAGGCTCATCTGAAGCCAGCGACATGAGCGCGGAACTGTCAGAGGAAATGATCGATGACATGATGGCGGAAGAAGCTATGGCAAAGGCCATGTTCAACCCCAACGACCTGACCACAGATCATGCCCAGGGGCCACGCTATTCCGTTTACAGCACTGAATTTGACGAAATTATCGCAGCAGAAGAACTATGTGATGCCGAGGAACTTTCCTTTCTGCGCCGCAATCTGGACCAACAGCTCAGCGGCCTGCATGGGGTAATCTCCAAGCTTGCCAATCGGCTTCAAAGGATGCTTATGGCGCAGCAAAGACGATCTTGGGACTTTGATCTGGAAGAAGGGATTCTGGATACTGCCCGCCTGACCCGCGTGGTGACTAACCCGTTACATGCCCTGTCTTTCAAAGTTGAAAATGAAATTGAATTCAAGGATACGGTAGTCACGCTACTGATCGATAATTCTGGTTCCATGCGCGGGCGCCCCATAACTATTGCCGCCATGTGTGCCGATATTCTGGCGCGAACTCTGGAACGTTGCGGGGTTAAGGTAGAAATATTAGGTTTTACCACCAAAGCATGGAAAGGGGGCAAAAGCCGTCTGAAATGGCTTGAAAATAGCAAACCCACAAAACCGGGCCGGCTCAATGACCTGCGTCATATCGTCTATAAAACCGCCGACAGCCCATGGCGGCGGACACGGAATAATCTGGGGCTTATGCTACGCGAAGGTCTGTTGAAGGAAAATATTGACGGCGAATCCCTTCTATGGGCCCATAGCCGCCTTATGAGCCGGACAGAAGAGCGTCGTATTCTGATGGTGATCTCTGACGGTGCGCCGGTGGATGACAGCACCCTGTCCACCAACAGTGCAAACTATCTGGAAGATCACCTACGGGATATGATTGGATGGATCGAAAAACGCTCGCCCGTGGAATTACTGGCCATCGGTATCGGCCATGACGTAACCCGTTATTATCAAAATGCCATAACGGTTATGGATGCTGAGCAGTTGGGCGGTGCCATCACTGAACAGCTTTCAGACCTGTTTGATGAAAAATCCAGGAAAAGGTGCCTGAACTAAAATTACATGGAGCGTATCCAGGATTTTAGCTGATTGACCTGATGTTTGATCAACTGCTTACTCCCCGTAACCTGTGCAAGAATACTAATACCATGAATAGCACTGTCCAGACGCTCATGTAAGTCCATAATATTTTCCACCCGTGTGATCAGGACAAATTGCTCTCTGATCCAATCCAGTCTTTGTTTCAGAATTTCAGCGGCGTGGTCGGCAAGCGGTTTGTCTTCCCGCTTCATATCAAAATATAAATCCGTCATTGGACAGCCGTAGGTAATTAAACTATCGGAATTTTCCACTAGCGTGTCCAGATAAAGGCTTAATCTCTGACGGGGATTGCTGTTTTCATTTATCTCTTCAAATTGCGCGGTTTGGTTATCAAGATGTTTATCAATAACCAAATGGCAAATTTCCTCTTTAGAAGAAAAATAGCTTTGCGCTTCCTTATTCGAAATGCCGGATGATTTAGCTATGTCGATAAATTTTACTTTACCATAACCCTGTTCATGAAAAAGACGCAGAGCCACCTGCACCAGAATATATTTCTGCTCTTTCACCACGCGCTTGTCGGAACCTTCACGACCTGCGGCTTCTAGGTCATCCGTTTTTTCTGCTAACACTTCTTTTTCTTCTTATAAAACTGCCTGCCTGATTAATTAACTTCTATAGTTTCATCATATTCTTAACATATTCTTATGAATAACTGCTTATTAGGGGTTGAGTGCAATTTTAGGTTAAGAGGATGAATAAAATAGTAAAATATGATTATTCCGAATAAAAAATCGATAAATTTTTATGGAATTATGGCTATTACAGCCTGTTATATAATGCCAATGGCCCATGCTGATTCTGTCCCGCAGAACCGGGGACATGATAAACATGCTATTCCCCTGACAACATCCCATATCCCCCTTAACCACAAAGACACAAGCCTCACCCATGTGGGTAAGCTACATTATATGGGTGGTTTGAAGGTTACCAGTTCCAAAAGACAATTTGGTGGTATTTCCAGTTTTGTAATCAGCCCAGATGGCCATCAGATTTTAGGAATATCAGACCACGGCCACTGGCTGGTAGCCGACATGGTCTACAACCAGAATAATCATCTGGTAAATATGACCAATGCCCGCATGGCCCCGCTAAAAAATTTACCTGAACAGAAAAAAACCACGGCTCCGGATGCCGAGGCCGTAACCGCCGTTGACGGCGCAGGCTATGTTGTGTCATTTGAAAACCCCCATAGTTTGCGTTATTTTCAAGCCAATCGTCCTTATGATTATGGCTCGTTATTTTCCGCCCGTGCCCAAAAAATAACCTTCGCCTCCGACTTACCGAAAAACTATATATCCCTGCCCGAGAATTTAGGCATAGAAGCCCTAACCACTATGCCCGACGGCCGCATGCTGGCCTTTTCCGAGAATACTGTCACCGAAGGGGGCGTGACAATGGCTCAGGGATGGCTCATTGGTCATGGTAAAGTCGAAGCGTTAAGCTATGAAATCAGCCCTTCCTACAAGCCAACGGATATGGCGACCCTGCCGGGTGGAGATATTCTTGTGTTGGAGCGGCATTTCTCACTGGCAAAAGGCATGGCCGCCCGTCTGACCCGGCTTTCACATATGGCAATAAGAGCCGGCAAAGCAATTAAGGGCGAGGTAATCGCCGATCTGGCCTACCCCTATAATCTGGATAATATGGAAGCCCTTGCCGTCAGGCAGAATGAAGCGGGTGAAACCATTATCTATATCATGTCAGATAATAATTATAACCGGCTGCAGCGCAATCTTCTGATGATGTTCAGGATTGATGAGGGCGTAAAAAAAGCCGCTGAAAAAATCAACGGCCTCAATACTATTCTGGTCGATAGTGATTAGGCAGCGTTAGCAGCCAATTTCTTTTTAACCAATTTCTTCAGGCGACGCGCCTTTAGTGACAATGTATTATCACTGGCTTTTACCAGAAAGTTATCCAAACCACCGTTATGTTCAACAGAACGCAATGCACTGGTTGAAATTTTCATGGATACAGACTGACCAAGTATATCGCTCAATAACTTGGCTTTGATCAGATTAGGGCGGAATTTCCGACGGGTTCTATTCAGGGCATGGCTCACATTATTACCACTCATTACCGCTTTACCGCTCAGTTCGCATACGCGTGACATAATCTTGTCCTTAATCTTGTAAATCTGCTTCGGTCCGTCACTGTGATTGCTTTAGAATCAACAGGAGAACCCGTTAAAATATGAAAGCGGTATATATGGCATAGACAGGAACAGGTCAAGGCTTTCCATGCCTTATTTCAAGAAATCCTTTAAAAGACCCCGTGCTGCGGCTGTAGCCGGAGTTTTACCGTCACACACCATCTGTTCTACCTGTTCTAACTTTTCAGGATAATTGGCCTGAAAAGCATCAACCAGTTGATCATTAATTTCCGACCACATCCATGCTTTGGCCTGCTCACCACGCATCTGGTCCAATGCACCACCGTCTTTCATGACAAATTCAAAGGCCTGTATCTTTTCCCAGACCTGATCCAGCCCTTGTGCCTTTAACGCCGAAGCCAGAACCACACTTGCCGTCCAGCATGATGTCTTGGGCCGCATCAGAAGCAGGGCAGATTTATAATCTGCCGCCGCCCGCATGGCAGCAGATTTCAAATCTCCGTCAGCCTTATTGACAATCACAAGGTCTGCAAGCTCCATAATACCGCGTTTGATGCCCTGCAAGTCATCGCCACCGCCCGGCGATAACATCAGCAGAAACATATCCACCATTTCGGATACGGCGATTTCCGACTGCCCCACGCCCACAGTCTCTATCAGCACCACATCATAGCCTGCGGCCTCACACAGCAGCATGGCTTCACGGGTTCGCCGCGCCACACCGCCTAATGTACCGCCAGAAGGGGATGGGCGAATGAAAGCGTTCGGATCTTTGGATAGCATTTCCATACGGGTTTTATCGCCCAAAATAGAGCCGCCTGTGCGGCTGGAAGAAGGATCAACCGCCAGCACAGCCACTTTATGTCCAAAGGCTGTCAGATGAAGGCCAAAGGCCTCAATAAAGGTTGATTTACCCACGCCCGGTGTACCAGTAAAACCAAGACGGATTGATTTCCCCGTTTGCGGTAAAATACGGGCCAGAAGCTCCTGAGCCTCGCCCTGATGGTCCGCGCGCGTGCTTTCCACCAGCGTAATAGCCTTCGCCAACGCCCTGCGCTGTCCCTTTAGCAAATCATCTTTGAGATTATCAAGCTTCACCATACATCCCGTCTCTCACACCGTACTCATTTTTATTGGAGCAAATAATAAGCTACTTCATTCAAATTCCCGTTGCAAGAAGGCGAGGAAAAAAGCGATGGGGATTAGGATAACTGCAAAGGGTTTCCAGCTTGTGACTAATCCTTGCCTGATATTAACATCCTTCATCATACCCGAAAATATGTCTAGCCAAGGAGTTAAATTAGTCCAGGGCGTGAAAGCCAAAACGAATAAAAAACCAAAAAGATAAGTGAACCCGAGAATGAGACGTCTTCGTTTTTTTTTCTGCTCAAGGGCATGGGTTATCACTGCCGAAAAACCATCGTCGTCGATTTCCGGTTGCTCAGACAGCATCTGTACAAGCAATTGATCATTGGGGTCTTGCATAATATTCATGATACCACTTCCTTTTGCCAACTGGCCAGTGAAACTTTAAGATTATCTTTACCCCGCATAATATGGGATTTTACAGTACCCAGCGGATAACCTAAAACTTTTGCCGCTTCACCATGGGACATTCCATAGGTAAAACATAAGGTCAAACACACCCGCTGATCTTCTGATAAGGCTCTCATAGCCCGTTCAATATCCAGTTTCATATTCTGTGACTTACTGCTTTCAGCCTTGTCACAATCTTCCACATCGTCTTGAAGTTGCTCTTCGGTTCTTTTTCGTCTGTGCATTAAAAAACTGCGGTAGGCAATCTGGAACAGCCAGCCTTTAAAGCTTCCTTCATTGCGATAATTTGAAATCTTTCGAAATGCCGTGAGAAATGCATCCTGAGCCAGATCATCGGCAAGGCTGTGATTGCCCTTAGTCAATCGCCGCAGGAAACCGCGAATGGGCGACTGGTAAATTTTTACCAGCCGCCCAAAACTCTTATTATCGGCACAGGTTACTGCATTCGCAATCAGCTGTTTTTCAATTGTTGCCGCCATAACGCACCCGGAATTTAATTATCCTGTTTGTCTTTATTAAAACGATACACGATAAAATATCCTAAACCCACCAATATGGGAAAGGAGGCAATTCCTTTAAAGACCTCCGTAGCATCCGGTTCCGGTACGAAATACCCGAAAATAATGGTCGCAATACCAAAGCAAATCAAAAGAACCCCTTTACGGGCATCTGAAACCGGTGTTGGTGCAGGCTTCACGCCCAAAGCATGTATCGTATCAGGGGACAAAGTCTGCCCGCCATTAATAGCGCTGCGGAGCGTTTCCTGAACGGCATGTTGTTTTCTGCTGTTAAAATAAAAGAAAAAGATGACTGCTACAGCAATCGATATAAACATTACAATTGGAACCCATTCCATAATAAAAATCCTCATTTTGTTGAATTATTATACCTTAGATGCGCTCAGATGATAAATTGGATGCAAAAAAATAAAAAAAAGCCGGAACTGTTGGAAGTCCCGGCTTCTATGAGGTCAGAAAAACGTTAGCTGTCTTTACGTGTCTCGTTCATGACAACATAATTGCCTTCATAATCCACCGCAACGCCATAGTCGGGGTCTTCGATGACGGAAACCTCAACGATCTTGCGGGCTTTATCCAGAAGTCGACGGCAATCGGCACTTAAATGGCGCAGGTGCAGCGTCTTACCTGCGGCTTCATATTTAACTGCTAGGGCATCAATGGCCTGTAAGCCGGAATGATCCAAAACCCGGGAGTCAAGAAAATCCACAATAACGTCATCAGGATCAGATTTTGGATCAAACAATTCGATAAAACTTGCCACAGACCCAAAGAATAGCGGGCCGGACAATTTATAAACCTTGGACCCCTCTTCATCAATGATCTTAGCGGCATGGGTATGTTTGGCGGTTTCCCAGGCAAATACCAAGGCCGAGATAATAACACCGGCTACCACCGCCACGGCCAAATCAAAGGCAACAGTTATGGCAGTGACAAAAATAATGACAAAAACATCATGACGCGGGATTTTTCCGATCAGCTTCAGGCTGTTCCATGCGAAAGTTCCGATCACCACCATGAACATGACCCCGATCAACGCCGCCAGTGGAATCTGCTCTATTAAACCGGATGCAAACAGGATAAAACCAAGTAAACTTAATGCCGCGACAATACCGCTTAGCCGCGCACGGCCACCAGATTTCACATTGATCATGCTTTGACCGATCATGGCGCAACCGCCCATGCCACCAAAGAAACCGGTGATCACATTTGCGGCACCCTGCGCCGCGCATTCTTTGCTGGCTCCGCCGTGAGTGTCGGTCATGTCACTGACAAGATTGAGCGTCAACAAAGATTCAATCAGCCCCACCGCCGCTAAAATAACGGCATAGGGCAGAATGATCATCAGGCTGTCCCAAGTCAGGGAAAAGTCCGGAATATGAAAGGGAGGTAACCCACCCGCGATAGAGGCCAGGTCACCAACCCGTGGACTATCAAGATTAAGGCCAACTACAATCAAGGTCACAACAACAATCGCCGCCAGTGGTCCCGGAACCGCCTTGGTCATCTTCGGCATGATATAGATGATCGCCATGGTTAGTATCACCAGACCCAGCATCAGATAAAGCGGCAAGCCTTCGAGCCATGCACCGGATCCGTCCTTGAACTGCCCAAGCTGGGCAAGGAAAATCACAATCGCCAGACCATTTACAAAGCCCAGCATCACCGGATGGGGCACCATACGGATAAACTTGCCCAGATGGGTAATTCCGGCAATGACCTGAATAACTCCCATCAGCACAACGGTGGCAAACAGATATTCAACACCATGCTGCGCTACAAGACTAACCATGACCACGGCTAAGGCTCCGGTTGCGCCCGAAATCATACCGGGCCGTCCACCAAAGACCGCCGTCACCAGACCGACGATAAAGGCAGCATATAATCCAACCAAGGGGTTCACGCCAGCCACAAAGGCAAAGGCGACGGCCTCCGGCACCAGAGCAAGTGCAACAGTAAGACCTGAAAAGCTTTCAATTCTTATGCGACTCATAGAATTTAGCCCAAATTCCGCCAGCCATTTTGACCCTGGTTGTCGCGCCACAGGTTTTACCTGTTCAGTCATATTATTTGCCCTGAGATTTCTTTGGAATACCAAATATTAAAAAGACCTGTTCCTTTATATAGAAACAGGCCCCGAGATAGCTTCTGCTGATAAAGCATGGGCGGGGCTTATGCAAGAATATTTATTACCGGAAATTATCCTACAGACCCTTGCAAAACATAATATTATTGAAGATTCAATATTTCACTATAAATTCACTATGGACATATTACCAAGAAACAGCGAATATGTTAAGTGTGGGAAAATTAAAATATATGTAGTGTCTTAGTAACTATCATAAATCAATTGCGTAGGGGTAATTGATCAGTAAAAATAAAAAGAGGGGATATTTGTGGATAATATCAAAAAAGTAATGGCTGTATTCCTTACAGCCCTCATTGCCATCTACTCATTTCAATCAGCAATGGTGCATGCCAAGGAAATTCCAGCCGAGACATTGGCTAAAATCCGTAAATTTTCAGGCGTTCGAATATCGCCGGACGGCAATTATATCGCCTCCATGCGCCCGGTGAAGGGAAAGGAATATTTAATCATTGAAAGTATCGATCCTTCCATCAAAAAAGAGACTGTTGTCTTTAATCCTGCAAAAGCTACGGTAAATAGATATATGTGGGTCAATAATGACCGGCTGGCAGTATCGGTTTATTTCAATAAGAAGTGGCGAGGCTCCCCTTACCGTGAATCGCGGCTTCTGGCTGTTGGCAAAGATGGCAAGAATGTCATAAATCTTGCAAAAGAAGAAGGTGGCCGTGGTGCTCAAGCGGGACTTGGAAGTATTGTCAGCATTTTACCTAACGATGATGAGTATATTTTAGTTGAATCATACGGCGGCGTTTCAAAACTTGCTGCCAAGGCACGAACCAACCGCGTAAATGGTGTTTATAAAGTCAATGTCAACACAGGCAAGCGTAAGATTGTATCAAGCAGCAAAAATATTGATAGCTGGTATGCGGACCATGAAGGTAATGTCCGTATGGGGTATGGCGGCGTTGGCACTGCGGTCAAGGTCGTGTTGCGTGGAAAAGAAGGTGGAGCCTGGAAAACCATTGACCGTTTCGATAGCATTACTGGTAATTCAGAGTATGATGTCGCAGGCTTTTCTCCCGATGAAAATATAATTTATGTCGGATCAGAATTGAATAACACACCCTATGCCTATTATAAATATGATTTAACGACACAGGAATTTGGCGAAAAATTATTTGGCCAAGATAATATTCCAACCTCAAGAATGATCATAGACCGCTACACAGGAGAAATTGACGGCTATATTTATACCGAACATGAACGGAAAGTACATTATGTCAACAAACGTTTGCGGGCCATTCAAAGATTTCTCGACAAACAGTTTCCTGACACCAATAACATCATAACTTCATATAACAGGGATAAAAGCCGTTTCATAATATTGATTTCCGGCCCCCAGTTTTCCGGAGAGTTAATGTTTTTTGATATAAAAACAAAACAGATGATGGTCATTTCTGAACTTTATGATGGCATTGATTTTAATGACTTGTCTGATATGACCCCAGTTTCATACAAAGCTCGAGATGGTCTGGAAATTCCATCCTATCTATCACTTCCACCTGACAGGAAAGCAAAAAATTTACCCACTGTCATTTTACCTCACGGTGGACCAATGGCCCGTAATATAAGAGGCTTTGATCAATGGGTTCAATTCCTCACCAGTCGTGGCTATGCCGTGTTGCAAATGAATTACCGTGGTTCAAGTGGTTATGGCAATGTATTTCGCGATAAAGGCATTCAGCAATGGGGACGAGCCATGCAGGATGATATAACCGACGGCACCAAATGGATGGTCGAACAGGGCTATAGTGACCCTGATAAAATCTGCATTATGGGTGCAAGTTATGGTGGTTATTCAGCTTTGAACGGCATAGCCCGTGAGCCTGACCTCTATAAATGCGCAATATCATTTGCCGGCATTGGCGACATGCGTATTTTTCAAAGAGATGAAAGTCGATTTAAAGGTGAGGAAATTCTCATGAAATATATTAAAAATGAGAACCATAGTCTTGATGACATTTCACCGGCTCACAATATTAAGAACATCAAAGCTCCTGTTTTATTGATGCACGGTACATTGGATACCCGTGTGCCATTTAAACAAGGACCGCAATTCTACAAAAATATGAAACAAGCCGGTAAAGACATTAAATTCATCGAACTGAAAGATGAAAATCACTTTCTGGAGCTAGAGAAGAACAAGCTTATTTTCCTAAAAGAAGTGGATAAATTTCTCAAAAAGCATTTGAAATAATTATTGTAAAAACTGAAAGCAACCCAATCCTTGGATTGCTTTCATCCTATCTTAACCGACACTCCTGCGGAGGCAGTCTATTTCCCTAAAAAAACTGGCCTCCTGCTTTCGCAGGAATGACAAGCTGGTAAAGTTACTACCTATTCCCCAATACCTCAAGCACCTTGGTAGCGGCTTCGGGTATATTGGTGCCAGGACCGAAGATGGCAGATACGCCCGCTTCATATAGGAAATCATAATCCTGTGCCGGGATCACCCCGCCGCAAATAACCATAACATCATTCGCGCCCTGCTCTTTCAATTCGGCAATCAATTGGGGAATGAGTGTTTTATGACCTGCCGCGAGCGATGACACGCCGATGATATGAACGTCATTTTCTATCGCCTCACGGGCGGCTTCAGCCGGGGTCTGGAATAATGGTCCCACATCCACGTCAAATCCAATGTCGGCAAAGGCGGTCGCGATCACTTTCGCGCCCCGATCATGACCATCCTGCCCCATCTTGACCACAAGCATACGGGGGCGGCGGCCTTCTTTGCTCGCAAAATCATCAATGTCTTTTTGAATTTTAGAAAATCCCTCATCATCTTTATAGGCGGAACCATATACACCGGATATGGATTTTACCTCTGCCCGATGTCGGTTGAATATTTTTTCCATTGCGTCCGATATTTCTCCTAAAGAGGCCCGCGCCCGCGCCGCATCCACGGCCCGTTCCAACAGATTATCGGTGCCTTTTGCCGCCGCTGTCAAGGCATTCAATGCCACCTGACATTTTTCCTCATCCCGTTCAACTTTCATTTTTGTCAGCCGTGCGATCTGAGCCTTGCGCACCGCATCATTATCCACGTCGAGAATGTCAATATCATCCTCTTTTTCCAGACGGTATTTATTAACACCCACAACAACCTCTTCCCCCCGATCAATACGGGCCTGTTTCAGGGCGGCGGCTTCCTCGATCTTCATTTTGGGCATACCGCTTTCCACGGCCTTTGTCATGCCGCCCATATCTTCGATCTCGGTGATGATCTTCCAAGCCTCCTGCACCAGCTCATTGGTCAGATGCTCCACATAATAAGAGCCGCCAAGGGGGTCAACCACATTGCACATACCGGTTTCTTCCTGCAACACGATCTGGGTATTACGGGCAATACGTGCGGAAAAATCTGTGGGCAGAGCGATGGCTTCGTCCAGCGCATTGGTATGGAGCGACTGGGTGCCGCCGAGCATGGAAGCCATGGCCTCTACCGTGGTTCGGATCACATTATTATAGGGGTCTTTTTCCGTAAGTGACACGCCGGAGGTCTGGCAATGGGTACGCAACATCATGCTTTTTGGGTTTTTGGCGCCAAAATTTTCCATGATCTGCGCCCAGATGGTTCTGGCGGCCCGTAACTTGGCCACTTCCATGAAGAAATTCATGCCCGTGGCAAAGAAAAAACTTAAGCGCGGGGCAAAGACATCTATATCAAGCCCTGTTTTAAGGGCGGCCCGGACATATTCCATGCCGTCTGCCAGCGTGAAGGCCAATTCCTGAAGCTGGGTCGCGCCCGCTTCCTGCATATGATAGCCGGAAATGGAAATACTGTTGAATTTTGGCATTTCTGCGGTGGTATAGGCGATAATATCACCGATAATCCGCATGCTGGGTTCCGGTGGATAGATATAGGTATTACGCACCATAAATTCCTTCAGAATATCATTCTGAATGGTGCCGCTGAGATCAGACCGCCTGACACCCTGTTCCTCTGCAGCAATGATATAAAACGCCAGACACGGGATCACTGCCCCGTTCATGGTCATGGACACCGACATCTTATCCAGCGGGATTTGATCAAACAGGATTTTCATATCCTCAATACTGTCAATGGCTACGCCAGCCTTACCCACATCACCCTGAACCCTCGGATGGTCACTGTCATACCCCCGATGGGTGGCAAGATCGAAAGCGACGCTCAGTCCCTTTTGTCCGGCGGCAAGATTGCGGCGGTAAAAAGCATTGGAATCCTCAGCCGTGGAAAAACCGGCATATTGACGGATGGTCCATGGCCGACCCGTATACATGCTACCGCGTACGCCACGGGTAAAAGGGAAAAAGCCCGGCAGATTATCAATATGTGGAATATCAGACACATCTTCTGCAGTATAAAGCGGCTTCACGGCAATACCTTCCGGCGTGTTCCAAGTCAGGTCATCCAGTTTTTTGTCACGAAGTTCTTTTGAAACGAGTTCCTGCCAGTCTGTTATACTTTTCCGCTTACTATCGGTCATAAATAATTCCGCTTACTCATGATTTTTTTAAAGTTGTGCGGCGCAGTATATACAAAATGTTACCCGTGAGTAAAGTTTTTATTTAGTCAAAAAACCTATCCCGCTAGAAAGAGAATTTATAGCGCATCAAACAAAACTTATTCGAATGGCAGAATGTAATTGGCCGACGACGGTGACGCCAGTTACGAAGGCTCGGTTTCTTACGGCACACAAAGCCCTTAATGGTCTTATTTGTAACTTTATTATTTGTTCTTTCAGATAATCTATTCATCTGCTCAATCAGAGGGATCATCCCTTTTCTCCTTTCAATGAGAAAAGGCTAACACTGATTATTAGAGGCGTATAGTGGAACGGATGCGTCCCAATCCAGTAATGAAGCGCCTATAATCTAGCTTGTCATCGATCTTTTAGTGTTTTCTACTATTTTTCTTCTAAAAATAGCTGAAAATATTAGCTTATTACGGTTGTTGAACCTAAGGAAAATATGTAATCTACAATAAAATAATTACAAAACAGTGGGATAATATCATGAGAATAATCATTATAATTTTTAGCCTTTCTTTAATACTGTCCGGCACGGCTTGGGCGGGAAATACGGCAACAGATTTTCAGAAAATTCTGGATGATCACTGGGCTAATACATTGGAGGAGAACCCTGTATTTGCCTCGCGCCTTGGTATGCGCGAATATGATGGGCAGCTTGGAGATAATACAGAGAAGGCCAGAAGCAGACGACATAATTATAATGAAAAAACCCTCACACGATTAAACCAAATTAATGCCGATGAACTGGATAGCAATGCCCTTTTGAATTATCAGATATTCAAACGTCAACGGTTAATGGAGCAGGCCGCCCATAAATATCCAGGGTATCTTTTCGCCATCACCAACCGCAATGGATGGCATATGTCATTTGCCCAGCGCCCGGGCAATATGTCTTTTCTGGAATTGGCTGACTATGAAAATTATTTGGGACAGTTGGAACAATACCCCCGTTTCAACACAGAAAATATAGCCATTCTCGCCCAAGCCGTTGATAAGGGATATACCCAATATTGCACATCAATGGAAGGCTATGAGAAATCTATTTCTAGTCATATAGTCGATGACATAACCAAGAGTGCTTTTTATGCCCCATTTAAAAATTTTCCTAAAAAAATATCTGTAGAAAAAAGACGGGAAATAACTAAGCGCGGTACGGCATTAATCCGGGAAAAAATTATTCCGGCCTATAAAAATTTCTATAAATTCTATACCGAGAAATACGGTCCGAAATGCCGAAACACCGTTGGCATAACCAGCCTGAAAGGCGGTGATGATTATTACGCACATCTGATCCGGCATTTCACCACCACCGAAATGACCCCTGATCAGATACATGACAAAGGTTTGAACGAAGTAAAACGCCTGCGCATGGAAATGGACAAAATTATCAAAAAAGTCAAATTTGAAGGTAGCTTCAAGGAATTTGTCACCTTCTTGCGTACTGACCCACAATTTTATGCCAAAGATGCTGAAGATTTAATGGAAAAGGCAGCCCTAATTGCAAAACGCATGGATGGGCAACTGCCGAAACTGTTTGGTTTTCTGCCCCGCAACCCCTACGGTCTGAAAAAAATTCCACTGGATATTGCCGAAAAAACCACGACCGCCTATTACATGCCCTCAAATGGGGATGGCAAAACAGCGGGCAATTATTTTGTCAATACGTCGCTTCTAAAAACGCGGCCTCTGTACACACAGGAAGCACTGGGGTTTCATGAGGCCGTACCGGGGCATCATCTTCAGATTGCCATTCAAAAAGAACTTGATATTCCCATATTCAGGAAATTTTCCGGCTTTACAGCCTTTGTGGAAGGATGGGCGCTTTATAGTGAACGGCTTGGGCTGGAAGTGGGCTTTTATAAAGACCCCTACAGCGATTTTGGGCGACTTACCTATGAAATGTGGCGGGCGTGTCGTCTTGTGGTTGATACGGGGATGCATACAAAGGGCTGGTCCCGTCAACAGGCCATCGATTTTATGGTGGAGAATACCTCGCTCAGTGTTCACAATATTACCACAGAAGTTGACCGTTATATAACATGGCCGGGACAGGCACTGGCCTATAAAATTGGTGAACTAAGCATCACCGCCCTGCGCGGGAAAGCGGAAGCCGAGCTTGGGGATAAATTTGACCTGCGTGCCTTCCATGATACGGTCCTTGGCAATGGTGCCCTACCTATCGCAATACTTGAAAATATCGTTACTGAGTGGATTGAGAATCAAAAATGAAAAAAAATATAATTGCAGCCGTATTCTTATGCCTCACTATGGCACCGAATGCGCTCGCCAATAACACAAATGATTTTCATAAATTATTGAATGATCATTGGGAGCAGGCCAATCAGGAGAAAGTATTTTTCCGCACTGATTCAGATGCTTTCCGCATGAACGGTACCTTGCCTGAGTTTAACAAAACAGCACGCGACCGTCGGGCGGCTTTCAATGATGAGATCAAGCAACGCCTGAACCATATTGAAGAGCGTAAACTTAACACTAAAGATCAGATCAGTTATAAAATATTCAAGTTTGAACGCCAAACCGAGGCCGATAGCTATAATCAGCCCGGACATTTGTTTCCGATAACCAAACTGTTTGGCTATCATACCTATTTTGCTGATGCACCGGCGAATATGTCGTTCCTTAAGGCACGTGATTATGAGGATTACCTCATCAGCCTAGCGGATTTCCCCCGCTACAATCAGGAACATATAACTCTGTTGCAAGAGGCTATTTCCACGGGCTATACCCATTATTGCAAATCCATGGAAGGTTATGAAAATTCCATCCGTCAACAACTTGTGAAAGACCCAAAAGACAGCAAGTTGTTTGGACCATTCAAATCCTACCCTCCACAAATAACAGCCAAACAGCAGGCAAGATTTACAGAACAAGGTCTGAAACTTGTCGCTGAAAAGATCATTCCGGAATATCAGGCCTTCTATGATTTCTACACCAAAGACTATATGCCCAATTGCCGGAAAGAGGTCGGTATCAGCAGTGTTAAAGGTGGCGCAGAATATTACAAATCACAAATCAAATTTTTCACAACAACCAATATGGGGCCAAAGGAAATTCACGAATTGGGCCTGAGCGAAATCAAACGCATTCGGGGGGAAATGACCACTATTATAAAAAAGGTTGGTTTCAAGGGGAATTTCAAAGAGTTCCTCACCTATCTTAGGACTGAGCCAAAATTTTATGCCAAGAGCGAACATGAACTGCTGGCAAGGGCCGCTCTGGTCGCCAAAACAGTGGAGGGTGAATTACCAAAATTCTTTGGTCTGCTGCCCCGAACCCCCTATAATATCAAAGCAGGAAAGCGTGGTGCCTACTATATGCCTTCTTCAGGCGATGGCACAACATCAGGCACATTCTTCCTTGGCACCAAGAATCTATCTGCACAGCCCCTTTATACTTTGGAAGCCCTGACCTTCCACGAAGGTGTGCCGGGCCACCATTTACAAACGGCCCTTGGCATGGAACTGGATATTCCGGAATTCCGCAAAACTCTATACCACGCGGCTTTCGGCGAAGGCTGGGGACTTTATAGTGAACGGCTGGGCAAGGATATGGGCTTCTACCAAGACCCCTATAGCGATTTTGGACGTCTGACCTATGAAACCTGGCGCTCTTGCCGCCTTGTGGTTGATACGGGCATGCATGCTTTTGGCTGGTCACGGGATAAAGCGATTAGCTTTATGATGGATAATACCGGCCTTACCATTGATGAGGTAGAGGCAGAAATCGACCGTTACATCACTTGGCCGGCACAGGCCTTATCCTATAAAATCGGGGAAATCAAAATCCGCCAATTACGAAAAAAGGCAAAAGATACGCTGGGCGAGAAATTTGACCTTCGGGCGTTCCATGACACTATCATTGGAAACGGGTCTCTGCCCATTGCCATTTTGGAAGAAATCGTTAATGAATGGATTTTAAGTCAAAAATAAACAAAAAAGTCCAAACAGTCGTTTATTTTTTTTATCTGTCATGTATCATGCGCCTCTGAATTAATTGACAGCGGCCTTTGCATGAGGTAACTGTGTATTATATTGCGCTGCAACAAATCTCTTAGTTACGAGTGAATAATAAATTGTCATCTAAAGAAATATAATTACTAAAACCATGGGAGAGTGACCCAAATGAAGATTCTGGTCCCGGTAAAACGGGTAATTGATTATAATGTAAAAGTCCGCGTAAAAGCAGACAATACTGGTGTGGAATTGGCTAACGTCAAGATGTCCATGAACCCTTTTGATGAAATTGCCGTTGAGGAAGCCTTACGGATCAAAGAAGCCGGTAATGCCGATGAGGTAATAGTGGTTTCCATTGGCCCTGCACAGGCTCAGGAAACCCTGCGTACGGCCCTGGCTATGGGTGCAGACCGGGCGATACTTGTTAAAACCGATGAAGCGGTTGAACCGCTTGCCATTGCAAAAATACTAAAAGCGATTGTGGACGAAGAAAATCCAGGAATAGTGCTTCTGGGCAAACAGGCTATAGACAATGACTGTAATCAAACCGGTCAAATGCTGGCAGCTCTCCTTGGCTGGCCGCAGGGAACCTTTGCTTCAGAAGTCGTGATTGCTGATGGCTCAGTAAATGTCACCCGTGAAATTGACGGCGGGCTTGAGACTGTTAAATTAAACCTGCCTGCTGTTGTAACCGCAGACCTGCGCCTCAATGAGCCGCGTTATGCATCCCTGCCAAATATTATGAAAGCCAAACGCAAACCGTTGGATACAAAAGAGCCCTCCGATTATGGTGTGGATACCGCCAGGCGGGTCACCACCTTGAAAGTGGAAGAGCCTTCGAAACGGGAAGCCGGGGTAATTGTGGGAAGCGTAGAAGAACTGGTCGCCAAATTGCGTGACGAAGCGGGAGTAATCTAATCATGACATCACTAGTAATTGCCGATCACGATAATTCTGGACTTAAAGACAGTACATTAAACACCGTAACCGCTGCCCTACAGCTAGGTGATGTGGATATTCTGATTGCCGGGTCCGGTTGTTCGGGGGCTGCTGATGCCGCAGCGAAAGTTGCTGGCGTCTCAAAAATTCTGGTTGCAGACAGTGCCGACTATGCCCACCCTCTGGCAGAAGTTCTTGCCCCATTGGTAGTTAAGCTGGCGGACGGCTATGATGCTATTCTTGTTGCCGCGACGACAACGGGTAAAAACTTCATGCCTCGCGTAGCGGCTCTGCTGGATATGGCACAGATTTCAGACATTATTGCCATCGAAAGTGCTGACACTTTCAAGCGTCCGATTTATGCCGGTAACGCCATTGCTACCGTACAGTCCAGTGATGCCAAAAAACTGATTACAGTGCGGACTACAGCCTTTTCTGCGGCGGCTACCGAAGGTGGGTCAGCAAGTATCGAAAATGTAGAAGCTATTGAAAATCCAGGCATCTCAAGTTTCGTCAGTGCGGAACTTTCCAAATCTGAACGTCCTGAACTGACCAGTGCGAAGATCATCATTTCTGGTGGTCGGGGCATGGGCAGCGGTGAAAATTTCGCCCTGGTGGAGGCCGTTGCCGATAAGCTTGGCGCTGCTGTTGGTGCCTCTCGTGCTGCCGTTGATGCAGGCTTTGTACCCAATGATTATCAGGTGGGACAAACGGGTAAAATCGTGGCCCCTGAACTATACATCGCGGTTGGTATATCCGGTGCGATCCAGCATCTTGCCGGCATGAAAGACAGCAAGGTCATCGTGGCCATCAACAAGGACGAGGAAGCACCGATTTTTCAGGTGGCAGACTATGGCCTTGTAGCAGATTTATTTCAGGCTTTGCCTGAGCTTGAAAAAGAGTTATCCTAGTAGCCTAATGTTTAAAGTATAAAGAAAGATACCCATAATGGTACAACATGTCGGGATTATTGGTGCAGGTCAGATGGGCAACGGAATTGCCCATGTGTTTGCTGTTGCCGGTTTTGATGTCCTCCTGAGCGATATTAACGAAGAAGCCTTAAAAAAAGCGGTGACTAAGGTTGAGATTAACCTTCACCGTCAAGTCATCAAGGGTGTTATTACCGATGATGAAGCGAAAGCCGCTCTCGCCCGGGTAACGACAGATACTTCGCTGGACGGTTTTTCCGAGGTCGATCTTGCCATTGAAGCCGCAACGGAAAATGAAAAAGTCAAAATTGCCATTTTTCAGGATCTCTGCCCCATATTGAAAGCAGATGCCATTCTCGCGACCAATACATCTTCCATTTCCATAACGCGGTTGGCTTCAACCACGGACCGGCCTGAAAAGTTCATCGGCCTGCATTTCATGAATCCGGTTCCGGTAATGAAACTGGTTGAATTGATCCGGGGTATCGCCACCAGCGAAGAAACCTATCATACTGCCGAAAAATTCATCAAGAAAATCGGCAAGTTATCTGCGAATTCGGAAGATTTTCCAGCCTTTATTGTCAACCGGCTGTTATTGCCTATGATCAACGAAGCCATCTATACCCTTTATGAAGGGGTTGGTTCGGTTGAATCCATTGATAAAGCCATGCGACTTGGTGCCAACCATCCCATGGGACCATTGCAACTGGCTGATTTTATCGGGCTGGATACCTGCCTATCGATCATGCAAGTGCTTTATGAGGGACTGGCAGATACCAAATACCGCCCCTGCCCCTTGTTGGTTAAATATGTGGAAGCCGGATGGATCGGACAGAAGGTTGGCCGTGGGTTTTATGATTACCGGGGTGAAGAGCCGGTCCCGACCCGCTAATTCAGATGCTGACCAGTGATGAAAAAGACCAATTAAAGCAGGTTATCAATTTCTGGTTCAATCACTTAAAACCCGATGACTGGTTTACGCAGTCTGATCATATTGATCAGGAAATCAGAAACAAATTCTCAGATTCATATAACTATTTTAAAGACCGCGATCTGGACAGTCAGGAAATCACTGGTGACCAGATTTTGTCAGCAATTATCCTTTTTGACCAGATGCCACGTAATATGTTTCGAAATAGCGCACAAGCCTTTGCGACAGATGCCCTCGCATTATCCTTATGTAAAATGGCACTGGCCGGCGGATTTGATCTGAATATGACTGATATTAAAAAGGCCTTCACCTATATTCCCCTTGAGCATAGTGAAGATATGAAGGATCAAGATTTATGTGTCAGCCTGTTTCAGCAACGAACAGAACTTGATCTACAAATAGATTATGCTGTCCGCCATCATGCCATCATCAGAAAATTTGGCCGTTTTCCTCATCGAAACGCTGTCCTTGGTCGCCTTTCAACCCCCGAAGAGAAAGAATATTTATCCACTGGCGGTGAAACATTTGGTACGACAGAAGGAGCGTAAACCATGACTAATTTTACCAAATTAATGATGCTGATTTCTACTCTGGTTCTGGTGATTGGTGGCGGATTCTCATTTTATCTCACCTATCAGGCAAATCAACCTGTGGCACTTACCCATGCCGACGAAAATGGCATTGCCATAGAAGCTTTTGATGCCGTAGCCTATCACTCGTCGGGGGCTGCACAAAAAGGTGTCCGAAATTTTCAAGTAACATGGGCCGGGTCGATATGGTATTTTTCCAATCTTGAAAATCGGCAGACTTTCTCCAGCGACCCTGAAAAATATGTGCCACAGTTTGGCGGATATGATCCCTTCGGCATGGCTATGAATGGCGTCTCGCAACCGGCAACCCCTGAACTCTGGGAAATAAATGACGGCAAACTATATCTCTTTTACTCCGGCAAAACCCGTAAGCTTTGGCAGGAAAATTTTCAGGAAAACCTGATAAATGCTAATATTCAATGGACCAGAGTAAAGCAGAAAATTCAGTATAAAACCGAAATGGAAAAAGAATAAAGATACTAAATTATCTTATAGCTTCGACTGCATCTGTTTGGCCTTTTCTTGCAGCTTATCCATAATCTGATAGTAATATTTCAATTCAGTTTTGGTCAAAACTTCCTGTAGCTCAAGCCCCCGTGCATCCATAACCGGGCGAATTTCATCACATATTTCAACTCCTTTATCGGTCAGATATAGCACTTTGCGCCGCCGATCTGCGGCATCACCTCCGGTAAATACATAATCCAGTTTCTCCAGCCTGCCGACCGCTCTTGTGATAGTGGCCCGATCCATGCCACATTCTTCCGCAACCTGCGCCGGCATCATAGGTCCCTTACAACCAAGCATGGCAAGAACACGCCATTCCCTTGCTGACAGACCACTTTGCTGCACATATATATCGGATGTTACCTGACGGATCAGATTAGTCAATCTTCCTATCTGAAAGGGTAAATGATCATAAAGATCAAGTGGTGGATCCGGCATTTTACCACGAACATCCGTTGGGAGAATAAATATATCCTTTATCTCATTAGACATTCGCTATTGGCCTTCCCTGATCATTTTTAATTATTATCACACATAAATATAACATTTATCTTCATTTAAGATCAAGCACTTACATGATACTTCATTGAGCCGCAAGCAACTCTTTGGCTTTGGTCAAAGCCTTGTTTGAACGGGCTTCATCGCCAAGCTTCGCATAGGTTTCTCCCAGAAGATTATGAAATTTATGTTCTTTATTCTGACGTTTCAAAGCCTCTTTTAAATGACGAAGTGTCTGATCATAATTCCCTAATGCATATGAATCCAGTGCTTGATGATATCTATAATAAGGATTTTTCAACTGATGAGACTTGGCAAGTTTGAAATAATATTCGGACTTTTCAATTTCCCCCATATGCTCATAAAGAACACTTAGATTACTTAATACAGATTGGTGCTGACTGTCATATTTTAAAGCAATAAAATAAGATTTTTCTGAATAATTATACATCTCCTTCATCCGATAGAGAACACCAAGATTAGACCAGATTGCCGGATCTTTCGGTGACAATTCCAAAGCCTTCGCCAGATAACGAAAAGCATTGTCATAATCGCCCTTAAACAGGTAATCCGTTCCCTTGTTACTGTAATATAGTGCTACGGCATATTTATCAGAAATTCTCCAGGCTCGATAATGCGGTTTGAAATTTACCCTATCGATATCAATAACAAGATTTTGAATTTCCTTCATTTGTATTATCACATTCACATGGCGGCTGTAGTAATATAATTCATCACCGGCATCATTCCATTCCGGGGGAATTTCCACTTCCTGAAAACTTACTTTCAGCCCGCGCTCTCTGGCAAAGGCGGTGAATAGATAACTGAATGCAAGACAATTTCCTTCAGATCTTTTAAAGGCTTCCTGTGCCGTCAGCGTTTGAGAAGCATCATATTCCATGCCCAATGTGCCTTTGCCAAAAAGCATTCTGGCCAACACCCTCACCCGTGTGTTTTCCACATAATTCCGGGGCACATATCTTTCCAGATATGCCCGCATATCGTCGTTGACCGCCAAAACATTATCTTCTGGCAAGGTCATTGTTTTTGCTCGGTCGCCTAGCAGGGCTTCACCCGAAAGCAAATCTGCACGGGTAATCACTGTCGCTGAATAAAAGGGATCCTGTGTTTCAAAACTGCTGCATCCGCTTAGGATAAGCACCAGCACCGGAACAATATGTAGAACTGTCTTTCGCAAATCGAACATATGTAATCCACCTAACCAAATTTAAGTGTAAACCCACACACATCCTACCCCTCAGAAGGTAATTATAACATAATCCTGTTACTTCTTCAATTCCTGCTTTATATAAGCGCGGAAGCGGGAACCAAAAGGGGGACGCCCCTGTAATAATCCCAAGATATCAATTGGCCCACGTTTAAAAACACTCATGCTGTGGGAGAAAGTTTTGAAACCCTCCCGCCCATGATAATTACCCATGCCCGAATCCCCGCTTCCGCCGAAAGGCAAATCTTCCTGCCCCACATGCAACAGGAATTCATCATAGGCAATACCACCCGCGATAACCTTTTCCCGCAGTAGGTCCCCCTGCCGTCCAACACCCAGTATATATAAAGCCAATGGCCGGGGGCGGGCATTAATGTAGCTGATCACCTCTCCTATATCCTCATAGGGCATGATGGGTAACAGGGGTCCAAATATTTCCTCCTGCATCAAAGTCATATCATCGCTAACATTACTTGCCACATGAAGCGGCAAGACATTATCCGTACGGACTGTACTATAGGCTTTTGTCCTATTGACCACGGCTCCTTTCTCGCGGGCATCGGTAACATATCCTTCCAACCGCTGTTTCTGACGGGCGTTTATCACCGATGTATATGTGGCGGCACCTTCCTGTTCAGGGTAAAAAGCTTCTGCCTTGGCAAGCAGCGCATCCTTCAGCTCTGACAATTTTTCTTTTGGTACAAAGACATAATCCGGGGCGACACAAATCTGCCCCGCATTGGTCATCTTGGCATTGGCTATCCGGGTGGCCGCCTTGTCCATATCGCAGTCGGGTAATATAATAGTAGGCGATTTGCCGCCAAGCTCCAATGTGACGGGAACCAGATTTTCCGCCGCCGCCCTCATCACCAACCGACCAACCATGCCCGAACCTGTATAAAATATATGGTCGAGCTTTTGTTTTGTAAAAGCCTCAGCAACCTCTAATCCGCCAGTAAAGACAGCAATCTCATCCTCTGCAAAATATTCCGTGAATAATTTTCTGGTCAATTCCGACGTCACAGGAACATGTTCCGAAGGTTTGATCATAACCCGGTTGCCCGCCGCCAATGCTCCGGAAAGTGGTGAAAATATCATGCCCAACGGGAAATTCCACGGGCTTATGATACCGACAACGCCCTTGGGTTTATTTTCCACCCATGCACGACTCCCCAGGAGTCCCAAAGGAAATGTTGGGCTGCGCCGATCCTTTTTCATCCATTCACCCACATGGTTTCGGGCATATTTCAGGGCTTGAACTGAAGGTACAATATCAGCAGCCAACGTAAGTTCCTCGGTGCGCTGACCATAATCCTCTTTGAGGGCCGCAATAAAAGCCTGTTGATGATCAAGCAACAGGGCTATGGCTCGGTTCAAGCGGTCCACTCTGACTGCCTTGCTAACCGGGAGTTCCGCCATGAATGCCGCCCTTTGGCGAGCGAGAATATTAGCCATATATTGTGAAATATCCTGATCAGCCAACGGCGGCAGTTGCATTCCCGTAATATTCGTCGAAATATCCATGAGGGTTCCTTTAGAATTTCTGTTTTAAAAACATATGACATATCTTATTATGTGGCAAGATAAACGAAAGTGTACGGCTAGAATATGGCAGATCTCAAAAAAAATAATACTGATATAGCGATCATTGGTGGGGGTATTGCCGGAATTACGCTGGCATTGGAATTGTTGGAGCGGGGAGAACAGCGCAGAATAACTATCATTGATGCTCAGGACGAAAAAAACTTTGGCGGGCTGGCCAAGAGTGCTTTTGGCGGTATGATGATGGTGGACACACCCATACAAAGAAAATCAGGCATCAATGATAGCCCCGAGCTGGCGCTCAGAGACTGGTATAATTTTGCAGAATTTGGCGAAGGAGATCATTGGCCAAAGATCTGGGCAAAATATTATGTGGATAATGTAACGCCTCTGGTTCATGACTGGATCAAAGAGCTTGGCGTTAAATTTCTACCCGCTGTTCAATGGGTGGAAAGAGGATTATACCAACCCGGCAACAGTGTACCGCGTTACCATATTCTTTTTGGTACCGCACAGCATCTGATCAACACCCTTATCAAACGGTTAAAAACGGCGGCCTCGCAAGGGGGCCGCCTCACGCTGTTATTCAACCATCAAGTTAAGAACTTAACCATGGATGACGGGCAGATAATTGGAATTGAAGGCCATGACATAAAATCGGATCAGAATTTCTCGATCACGGCAAATATCACCATCATAGCCACGGGCGGCATTGGTGGAAATCATGATAAAGTCACCCAAAACTGGCCCCGTCAATCCGGCAATCCCCCGGATAAGATGCTCAATGGCTGTCACCCCACAGCGGATGGGCAGATGCATGATCAGATAAAAACTTTGGGTGGGCAAGTCACACACCTGGATAAAATGTGGAATTATGCCGCAGGAATTGATCATCCGCATCCAAAATTTAATAACCACGGCCTTAGTCTGGTGCCGACCCGCTCGTCCTTGTGGTTGAATCATAAAGGCCAGCGCATCGGACCTCAGCCATTGATTTCCGGATTTGATACATACGACCTTTGTCAACAGGTGTCAGCACAGGAAAAACCTTGGAGCTGGCATGTGATGAACTGGAAAATCGCCAGCCGCGAACTGGCTATATCCGGCGCTGAACATAACCCGGATTTAAGGGACCGGAAATTCCTGAAACTAGTGTTTAAACTACTTTTAGCAGATGATAGTCTGGTGCGCCAAATGGTGTCCACAAGCGATGACTTCATCGTCGCTAATAGCCTGAGCGAACTGACACAGAAAATGAATGACCTTACCGATAAATCCTACATTTCAGAATCCGTCATGGAACAACAGATTGCGGAATATGATAACCGCCTGTCCCGTGGGCCAAAATTCCATAATGATGATCAGATAAGACGAATCGCACAACTTCGTGCATGGAGCGGTGACAAGATCAGAACCTGTAAATTTCAGCAAATATTAGACCCGAAAGCTGGCCCCCTGCTCGCCATTCGTACCCATCTTATTACCCGCAAAACTTTGGGCGGCATACAAACAAACCTTGACTGTGCAGTGCTAAAGTCCGATGGCAGACCCCTTGCCGGCCTTTACGCCATTGGAGAAGCCGCTGGATTTGGCGGCGGTGGGGCGTCCGGAAAACGTTCGCTGGAAGGAACATTCCTTTCAGGCTGCATACTGACAGCCCGTCGGGCAGCAACAGTCATCCATAATAAAAATTAATATCTAAAATGAACAATAAGGCTATCTATATGCTTTTACATATGATATTGCATATATAGAGAGTTATATAGGGAAATAAATGTATTTTAAAGATGCACTGAGACAAAAACAAACTGTCGGATGCTTTTGGCTTACGCTGGGATCTGTACCACTGGCAGAATTCGTAAAGGACGCCGCAGCAGAAGCCATTGTTTTTGATGCTCAACATGGCCTATGGGAAAGAAATAATCTTGAGAGCGCCATCGGCCTCAGCAAAGACCATCTAATGGCTATGGTACGGGTCGCAGACTGTGACAGATTTCATATAAGCCAAGCACTGGATGCCGGCGCGGAAACTGTGATCGTTCCCCTGATAGAAACGGCGGAACAGGCGGCATCGGCTGTAGAATGGTCTCAATATCCCCCAAGCGGCTCACGATCAGCGGGCGGCGTACGTCCACTGGGCGATTTTGCCACCTATATGGAACATGCCAACCAAACCACGGTCACGGCCCTGATGATTGAAACCCGCAAGGGTTTTGAAAATGTTGCTGAAATTGTCAAAACACCTGGCGCTGACATGATCTTCATCGGCACAGGTGATCTTTCCCTGTCTCTGGGCCTGACGATGGGCAGTCCCGATCTGGAAAAAGCGGTACAAACGATCAAGGTGGCCTGTGATGACGCCAATATCAGTTGCGGCATATTTACTTCTAATGTGGATCAGGCCAAAGAAAGACGGGATCAGGGGTATAGTCTGGTGGTGCTCGGTGATGACATTTCCGCTAACCGGTCATTCATCCAAAATAAGTTAAGCAATTTTAAGACAGAGTGAAACATGTTAAATAGTCAACCACCTATGGCCCTGGATGGGGTGAGAGATCAAATAAAGTCTATCCCGCTGGATAATATCGCAGCCCTAGCAAAAAGTGCTTTCAACAACAAAGATATTATCCCCCTATGGTTCGGAGAAGGCGATGTCACGACGCCCGAATTTATAGGGAAAGCCATTTATGAAGCCCTATGCGCGGGTAATAGTTTTTACAGCCACCAAAATGGTATTCCGGAATTCAGGCAGACAATGGCCACCTATTTAACGGGTTTGAATGTTAAACCCGTGGAAATGGAAAGGATCACTATTACTTCTGGCGGCATGCCAGCCATAATGCTGGCGGTACAAATGGTTGTAAATCAAGGGGATAATATTGTCATCATAGATCCCGTTTGGCCAAATATTACCGGCATCGTAAAAATGTGTGGCGGCCATACCCGTTCCGTTCGCATGGACCTAGGTGACGATGGCTGGATTCTGGATGTGGAAAAAGTTGCTGCCGCCTGTAATGATAGAACAAAGGCCATCTTCTTTGCCTCGCCCGGCAATCCCACGGGTGCTGTCCTGCCCGTAGAAGTTCAGAAACAACTTCTTGAACTTGGCCGCAAAACCGGAATATGGATTATTTCCGATGAAGTCTATTGCCGCATGTCCTTTGACCAGAAGGTTGTACCCTCATTCCTTGATATTTCAGAACCCGAAGACAGAGTATTGATCGTCAACAGCTTCTCGAAATCATGGAGCATGACCGGAAGTCGACTAGGCTGGGTGGTGCACCCTCCTTCCCTTGAAGCGACCATGGCCATGATGGTGCAATATACCTCTAGCGGAACGACAACCTATCTTCAGCATGGTGGTATCGCCGCCATTCGTAACGGGGAAGAATTTGTCAAATTCATGACCGATTACAGCCGGAAAGGTATGGAGATCGTCTGCGATGCTCTGGATGAAATCCCCCGTGTTATTCTACGCAAGCGCCCCACTGCTGCCATGTATGCCTTCTTTGAAATTGACGGCATGAAAGATTCGAAAAAAGCCTGTCTCGATATTCTGGCTAGTTCAAAAGTCGGTCTTGCACCAGGGTTTTTCTTTGGTAAAGGCTCGGAAAAATTTCTGCGGCTGTGCTTTTGCCGTTCGCCGGATCAATTGCATATTGCCATGGAAAGACTGAAAGCGGCCTTAAAATAAATCATGTCTTAACAAGTATACACTAGGATAATTCTTGACTTTTGACACTTTTTAGGGACTATTTGTCTCATTATGACAAGGAAATGGATCAAAATCATATCTAACCTACGCAAGCTCATACTGTGCTTTGCGGTAATGATCTATGGCCTGCCGATGACAGCCCATGCCACGACAGAACATACAATGGCCACTCCGCATATGATGACTACTGATATGTCTGACGCACATTGTGATGATGGCATGACGGAAATTGCCGATGATGGAATGTCCTGTTGTGATACAGACGACTGTGAATATTCCTGTACGGGTATTTCCATTGCAATCACTATTGTACAGATGTCGTCACTTGAAATACCAAGCCAAACCCAGATGGATAGATTCATAAACCATCTGACCAGCGTCGACCCTGCGAGCGATTCACCGCCCCCCCAAGCCTAATTCCATAAGTATTTTCACCTACTGGTTTTCTTCGGGATCCAGTCGTCTTTATGATTTATTATGGGATTCCTATCATGCCCTTTTTTTACTATTTTTGCGCCATAACTCTGATGCTGGCGATCAGTCCTTCGACACTGCAGGCAGAAGAACAAGTCCTGTCACTGACTGATGCGGTAAATTTATCCATTTCTCGTGATGAGCCTGGCGTCATCGCCAGTCGCACGAGAGCCGAAAGCATACGGGCCGCGTCTCAATCTGCGAGCAGCCTACCCGATCCAAAGTTCAAATTGGGTCTGACAAATTTCCCCACCAGTAGTTTTGACTTCGATCAGGACCCTATGTCACATTTTAAAGTGGGGCTGCATCAGGATATACCCAGTAACACCAGACGGCGATTGATCCGCGAAAGGGGACAGGAATCAAGTAAAATGTTCGAGCATCAGGCCACTGCTGAACAGCTACTGATCATTCGGCAAGTGCGACGATTATGGTTACAATTGCTGTTTACCAACCATGGGCAAGACATTCTGTTGGAAAAACAGAAAAAACTGCAAGAACTCACCAACTCTCTTGAGGGAAAATATCTTTCTGGTAAAAGCAGTTCCCAAAATCTGCTGCTTCTGGAAGCAGAAATGGCTATTCTTGATGATGCACAGGAACAACTGGCAGAGGAAGAAAATATCACGCGCCTGAAACTTGCCCGCCATATCGGGGACAGGGCCATGATGTCCTCGCCCGTGGGGGAATATTCACAATTGCCTGAACCGTCAGTACTATCTGGTCTGGAAGATAACCTTCCTGCCCATCCGGCTTTGCGTCAGCATGATGCTAAAATCCGCGCGGAAAGTAAGGCCATTGGTCTGGCACAAGAAGATTACAAGCCCAACTGGGGCATTGACGTCGGTTACGGCCTGCGTAGTGGGGGGCGGTCTGATCTCCTCACCGCTATGGTCACTTTCGATGTGCCCATATTCACAGGCAACCGCCAAGACAAGAAACTCTATTCCGCCCAAAAATCAAAACAGGCTGCAGAACTAACGCAACGGGCATTAGCGGAAGACATGCGCCGGAATATGAAAGTAGCTTTTGAGAAATGGCAACGCACGACAAAGCGACTGACACTTCATGAAACCCATATCCTCACCCGAACCCAGGCCGCTGCGAGTGCCGCAGAAAAATCTTATGCCACAGGCAGTAGCAGTTATGACGACATGATCCGCATCTTCCTTGGTGAGCTGGATGTGCGGCTAAAAATTGAAGAATTAAAAATGATGAAAGCACAGACTCAGGCCGATCTGGCCTATTTTAGCGGAGAAATCCAATGAACAAACAAACAATATTAATATCAATCGTCGCCCTGATTGTTGGTTTAGGTCTGGGTTTCGTCATTTTCAATGGTCAAATGGAGATGCCTTCGGTTGGCTCTGAAGAAAAAAAGATCTCTTATTGGGTTGCCCCAATGGATGCAAATTATCGCCGAGACAAGCCTGGAAAATCCCCCATGGGCATGGACCTTATTCCGGTATATGAAGAAAATAGTGAACAGATGGCTTCAGATGATCCCGGTTTCACAATTTCCGCCAATGTTCAGGCCAATCTTGGAATTAAAACGGATCTGGTCACTATGCAGGAATTTACCCCTCTGATAGAGGCCACAGGAAGGCTGACTTATGATCAAAATAAAATTTCCCGTCTACAGGTCAGGACCCAAGGCTGGATCGAAAAACTCTATGTGCGGACAGTTGGGGAAAATGTCAAAAAAGGCGACAGGTTATTTACGCTTTATTCCCCCGTTATTGCCACAGCACTCGGAGAATTTTCCGATGCGCGAAAGGGAAAATCAGCCGCCCTCAAAAGACTGTCAAAAGGACGTCTGATCGCCCTTGGTCTTTCGGAACAAACCATACAACAAACCATTAAATCGGGTAATTTATCACAGGCGGTTATTTTCTATGCTCCACAAGATGGTGTCGTGACCAGCCTTGGTGTCAGGGAGGGCAGTATTGCCGCCAAAAATACTATCGCTTTTGAAATTACTGACCCGACAAACCTATGGCTGATTGTAGATGTCTTTGAAAGTGATGCTGCTGACCTTAAACAAGGGGCGCATACACAAATTATCGGGCAGAATGACGACATCTACCACGGCATGATTGACCATATCTATCCCGACCTTGATCCCGTCTCGCGCACTGTTCAGCTACGCCTGAATATGACCAATCCAGATGGCGTACTTCGACCGGGTCAATTTTTCACCGTCAATATTCACGGTGATAAGGAAATGTCACTGATCATTCCCAGAAGTGCCGTGATAAGGCTGGGTACGGGCAATCATGTTATGGTCGCCCATGACCATGGCCGCTACGAAGCCGCAGAAGTTGAGCTTGGGAAATCATCCGGCGAACAGATTCAGGTCCTTCATGGCCTTAAAGAAGGTGAGCGTGTCGTTACATCCGGTCAATTCCTGCTGGATAGCGAAAGTAGTTTCACGGGAGCCAAACTCAGAATATTACAGCGTTCCCCCACCAAGATGGACCATGACAGTATGGATCATAATATGGAGGACATGCAATGATCAGCCATATCATACAGGCTTCCATTAATCACAGAGGCATGGTGCTTGTTATGGCATTGATTCTCACGGGTTGGGGAATAATCTCCATTAAAAATACACCCATTGATGCCATTCCCGACCTGTCTGATGTACAGGTCATCGTCAAAACCACCTATGCGGGCCAAGCACCGGAGGTTATCGAAAATCAGGTCACCTATCCGCTGACCTCTGCCATGCTGGCTGTGCCTAAGGCCACGACGGTACGGGGCTATAGCTTTTTTGGTGACAGTTATGTCTATATCCTGTTTGAGGACGGTACCGATCCCTATTGGGCACGGTCACGGGTATTGGAATATCTCAATCAGGTGTCAGGAATTTTGCCCGAAGGCGTCAAGCCCGAACTTGGCCCCGATGCCACCGGTGTCGGCTGGGTTTATCAATATGCCCTCGTTGACCGAACAGGCCAGCATGATATTTCCGAGCTGACGACCCTTCAAAACTGGTTCCTGAAATTTGAATTGCAGAATATTGACGGGGTCGCAGAAGTCGCCACCGTTGGCGGAATGGTAAAGCAATATCAGGTGGTGATTGACCCCCTAAAACTGCATCAGTTCAACCTAACTTTTTCCGAAGTTCGTGAGGCCATAAAACGCGGCAATATGGAAGTGGGCGGCAGCGTCATCGAAATGGCTGAAGCAGAATATATGGTTCGGGTGCGCGGGTATGTTCATAATCTTGATGATATAAGAAATATTCCGGTTCGAACTGGAACCCAGGGTACGCCACTTCTGGTGCGTAATATCGCCACTGTCTCCTACGGCCCGCAAATGCGGCGCGGAGTCACAGATATGAATGGTGAAGGCGAAGCCGTGGGCGGCATCATCGTTATGCGCTTTGGTGGCAATGCCATGGCGGTAATCGAGAATGTTAAAGCCAAACTTGAAATATTGAAAAAAAATCTGCCTCAAGGCGTCGATTTGGTTGAAATTTATGACCGATCCAGCTTGATCAGCCGTGCCATTAATAGCCTAAGCACAAAATTAATAGAAGAATTTATAGTTGTTTCAATAGTTTGCGCAATTTTCTTGTTGCATTTATCATCTTCACTTGTGATAGCCTTGTCCCTGCCACTTGGGATTTTATGTGCTTATATCATCATGAATTTGCAGGGCATCAACGCCAATATCATGTCTCTGGGCGGAATTGCCATTGCCATCGGGGCCATGGTCGATGCGGCAATTGTAATGATAGAATCCCTCCATAAAAAACTTGAAAAAACCACTATCACGGCGGAAAATCGATGGCAAATCATCAGTGAAGCCACCCGCGAGATTGGGCCAGTGTTATTCTATTCCCTGCTGATTATCACGGTCAGCTTCATGCCTGTTTTTGCATTGGAAGCACAGGAAGGGCGGCTGTTCAAGCCACTAGCCTATACCAAGACCTATGCCATGGCTTCGGCGGCCATGTTGTCGATTACTTTGGTGCCTGTCTTAATGGGTTACCTGATCCGGGGCAATATCAGGCCCGAGCATAAAAACCCGCTTAACCGCCTCCTGACGCGGCTGTACAGACCCATACTCAACATGACCCTGAAATTTCCCAAGATCGCCATCATGCTATGCTTGGGCATTGCCCTATCTGCGGTCTATCCGGCGCGGCAACTGGGTAGTGAGTTCATGCCACCACTGGCAGAAGGCGATTTCCTGTATATGCCCAACAGCTTCCCAGGAATTTCCATCGGCAAGGCCCGCCAGTTATTGCAAATATCAGACCGTATGATCATGACCGTACCGGAAGTCCTATCCACATATGGCAAAGCCGGACGAGCCGACACCGCCACCGACCCGGCACCCTTAACCATGATTGAAACCGTGGTGCGCCTAAAGCCGCGTTCAGAGTGGCGGGACGGCATGACGCTTGATAAAATTCGCGAAGAACTTGATAAGGCCGTTAATATTCCGGGCCTGACCAATGCCTGGGTTTTGCCCATCAAAGCCCGCATTGATATGCTGGCGACGGGCATCAAAACCCCGATAGGGCTTAAAATTTCCGGCCCGAATCTCACCCGAATCTCCGAGCTGGGACAACATCTGGAAAAAATCATTCAAACCGTTCCCGGCACCACATCAGTCTATTCAGAGCGGGTCGTCGGCGGACGTTATATCGATATTGATATTGACCGCACTGCCGCCGCCCGTTATGGCATGAATGTGGCTGATATTCAGGACATCATCCGTTCCGCAGTGGGCGGCATGAATATTTCAGAAACCATTGAAGGCCGGGAGCGCTACCCCATCAATCTGCGCTTTCCACGTGATGAGCGGGACAGCCCTGAAAGGCTTGCCGATATTCCCGTTGTGACCAAAGCCGGTGCCCATGTACGCCTTGGCGACATCACCCATATCAAAGTCATCGACGGGCCGGGCATGATCCGCAGTGAAAATGCACAACTCAATGGCTGGATTTTTGTGGATACGGCTGATGGTGACATTGGTTCTTACATATCACGGGCGCAGAACGCCGTGGATAGGGAAATGACCTTGCCAACCGGCTATTCCCTGAGCTGGTCAGGGCAATATGAATATATGGAGCGGGCAAAAGAACGGCTAGTGCTTATCGTACCGATCACCCTGATGTTGATCGTCTTTATCCTGTATCTGGCATTCCGGAGCATGAGTGATGTGGCGATCATACTGATCAGCCTGCCACTGGCCTTAAGCGGGGGAATATGGCTGCTGTTCATGCTGGATTTTCACCTGTCAATTGCCGTTGCCGTTGGCTTTATCGCCTTGGCGGGTGTTGCGGTGGAGCTTGCGGTGGTGATGATATTATTCCTCAATACCGCCCTGAAAAACATCCGGGACGAAAAGCCGGAAATAGACCGCGCCGACATACGCGCTGCCGTAACCGAAGGGGCGCTCATGAGGCTCAGACCGTTATTGATGACAGTTGTAACCATCTTTGTGGGGCTTTTACCAATAATGCTGGGCAGCGGCACCGGGTCAGAGGTCATGCAAAGGATCGCCGCCCCCATGGTCGGCGGCATGGCCAGTGCAACCCTGCTCACATTAATCGTCATTCCGGCTATATTTTATCTCTGGCACGGAAAGGTTATTAAAGCTTAGGAGGATTTCTTAACAAACTGGGTCAGGATGACAATCTGCTGTCCGCTTACACGTCCTTCAATCTGTTCCGCATTATCATGAACCAGTGAAATATTGCGGACAGCCGTTCCCCGTTTAGCGGTAAAATTCGCCCCTTTGACATTCAGGTCCTTGATCAGAGTCACGGTATCCCCCGCCTGTAATACAGCACCGTTACTGTCCAGATGCCTGATGCTATCGTCTTCACTTTCTGCCCCGACCTCCTGCGCCCATGCCATGACATCCTCTTCCAGATAGAGCATATCCAGTAAATCCTGAGGCCAGCCCTCTCCGCGCAAACGATCAAGCATACGCCAAGCCATGACCTGAACCGCTGGTACCGGAGTCCACATACTGTCATTCAGGCAACGCCAGTGATTTGCATCAGCCTTTGTCGGGTCTTCGATTTGTGTGCGGCAAATGCCACAGATAAGCACCGCCTGATCCGCAGAGCCATCAGAGGTTGGCGGGACGTCATAAATGCCAAGACCTTCTTCCGCCCCGCATAATTCACATTTGGACTCTGCCCGTGTCTGAAGTTCCTGTTCAACGCTCATTACTCTTTACTTTCACATTTTTGAATTATTTTAAACGTACCACTGTAACCATAAACTTTTCCAGTCCACGGATGATTGATCGCCATCATTATGGAAAACTCATCATTACTTATGGGTGTTTCCTCCGCATAAACCTTGCCAAACAAAAAGTCTATGGGGAAAGGTATTATTTTTCTAAAAACCCTGAAACCATACCCCTTATGTTCCATACGCACTTTACCATCACGCCAACTCATCAAGGCCCGCCAGCATAATCCGGCCCGCATGACTTCCGCCACCTGACTTCCTTCCACAGGATACATGGTAGAACGATAATTATAGGGCGCACGTCCTGGAAAATGAAACATGCGGTCCAGAATATAGCCATCACTGTCGGGCATAGACCGATAATGCACCGTTACCGGGATATCTACGCCCTCATATGGTACAAGCGTCCCCATTAACCTGAATAACGGCTTTAAAGCGCGGATCATCGGAGAACTCTCAACAGTCATAACGCCTTCGGCTACACTTAGGTCATCGCCGTGAGGACGGTTGGCGTAATGTTGTTTCATAACCTCTGGTAATTTATCCCAATCTTCACCAAAAATTGCCTTAAATATTGGGGCACTCATACAATACTCCTTTTTTACCAAACGGATTTATATTCAATACCCACCGCCAGATTATCAACCTCCGTTCGGCGAAAATCATTTATACGATACTCTGCGATGGCATAAAAATTATCAAATATTTTAAAACCGAGCTGCGCCTCACCAACGATAGGGCTAGAGGGAAAATTCTGTGGCAAAGTCTGATTAAAAGTATGATCCATAAAGCCCGCCAAATATAGCCGGTCAGAAATATAGGGAAAAGTCATTCTAAAAGAATGTTCAAGCTGCCAGACATAGGAATCCTCTTTATCAAACTGGACCCCATGTAGGTTGATGGCGTAGGATAAGTTTAATTTCCTGAATATGCCCGAAATCCCTTCTGTATCACTTAAACGCCACCTAACGCCAAGTCGGTATCTGTCATTATCCGCGCCGGACCGGAAATTTATCTGTATCGTTAAGTCAAGGGGGGAATTATCAGATATTTTCCATCTTAAATTCTGCTCTGTATAATAAATTATGTCTGTGTTTGAACTATTGGCGGACTGTTTCTTGCCAAAATTTATGAAACCGAAATAAGAAAGACGGTCATTGAATTTCTGCGCCGCATTAACCGTCAAAAAATTATCATTTTTAACATCGGTTAACAGGGGATAAATATTTATATCAATAACCCCCCCGCCCTTCGCATAAGCATAAGACATAGGTATGGCTTGAAATACACTACTCATTATCAATAAAAATAATAATATTCTAATTTTTAAAATATTTTTCATGAGATAGCATGACAGACAGATGACCAGAAATCAATATATCATAAAAGATGATTCATCCTGTTTTTTCATAACTTAAGTGTGACAACAGTGATTTAGCCCCTTTGTTTTATGTTGGGTTACTCGTCTTAGAAGAATTATTATTTTATTTAGTTATAAATAAAAAGTCACAAATCTAATAGGTTATACTTATATTTATAATCAATCAATTTCAATGCGATAACTCGCCTGAGAAAAGCTTTGTGCTGGTAGATGTGGGCAATGGTTACTATAGTATTGTGACGTCGCATAGCGGTATCGACGGGGACAGATATGGCTACTTTAATACTCTAGATATGTTGGTGAGTAAGGTTGGCAGAAAGGCTGTCGGCATTGGGGTACGTTGACTGTTGGTGCATTGAGAGGCGCAGGCGTGAGCTTTGATCACTTATTGGGTTCAGACATTGTGGCTGGTGATGATGACTTGCTAATTTGGCTGAACAATATAGGGCAGTAGCCGCCGGCGTGGACGGGTTCCGATTCCGTCTCAATTTCGAACGGGCAAAAACTTCCTATACATATGTCATGGAATTTGCCGACGAATAGAGCTCATCATATACAACTTCAGGAGCGCGATACTGCCAGCGATAATGATCATCTAGGATTTATTAGATTTCCCGTAGGGAGGCTCAGGCCAGGATTTATTGAGGAATATGTTTTTCACAATAAGAGCGAAGGAAGTGTGTACACGGTCAAGGTTATTATAACCAAGCGCTTGGCAGATGAGCGGAATGGCTATCTCCAAGCTTCTAAGTGGCATAATAATAAGGCCTATTGCTTCCGTGAGTTCGGGTGCAATTGATTTAGGATAATAATCCAAGAAATCCATATGGTAAAGTGTGGTGCCCCCAGTCGGAATCGAACCGACACGTCCAAAGGACACTGGATTTTGAATCCAGCGCGTCTACCAATTCCGCCACAGGGGCTCTGTATAGATGCTGCAATTAGCACCGGGAAAGGTGAGCTGCATAATAACGCCGACTTTCACAGGGTCAAGTCTCAAGATGACAAAAAATCAATTTCCCGATAAATAGTTTTTTCTTGGATGAAAATACTGTAATGATGCTGCCATAATCATAAATTGAGGGAACCATGTTAAGAAGCCTATACAACTGGACGCTGGAAAAATCCGAACACCCAAAGGCCCTGTGGATATTAGCCGCATTGTCATTCACCGAAAGTTCTTTCTTTCCCATTCCACCTGATGTTCTCTTAATTCCCATGGTTCTCGCCGCCCCGACACGGGCATGGCGTATCGCACTGGTCTGTTCAATTTCATCAATTTTTGGTGGCATATTTGGCTATTATATTGGCTATGCCCTGTTCGATGCGGTGGGACAGCCGATCATTGATTTTTACCATATGCAGGAAAAATTTATCTGGTTTCAGGCCAAATATAATGAATGGGGGGCATGGATCGTCAGCTTGGCCGGATTTTCACCGGTACCCTACAAGGTCTTTACCATCGCCAGCGGCATGACAGAAATGCCACTGCCAACCTTCATAATCGCCAGCGCCCTGTCCCGCACCGCCCGCTTCTTCCTTGTGGCGGCCTTGCTGTGGAAATACGGTGCCCCGATCCGGGAATTCATCGAAAAAAGACTGGGCCTGTTGACCCTGCTTTTTTTCGCCCTGCTATTTGGCAGTTTCCTTGCCCTGAAATATATCTAGTCTGCACGAAGCCAGGCGGTAATGGCAAAACGGCTTTCCGTGGCATAGGGGGCAACATAAGAAACCTGATGCAGTTGTGGCAGCCTTAAGATGGATACGCTGTTAAAGGTCGGAACCACGGTTTCAACAACCCTGTTGTCATCAACCAGTTGCAACAATCCGCCCCAGTCTGAAATCCAGTGCCGGGACATATTGAACACCAGCGCATACCTGCGGTCGGTTTCCTTGGTTCTGAAATCATTATGAAGTTTAAGGAAATTACCGGGAATATAGCATGTGGCTTGTGTCTCGGATTTCCGGATTTCATCGTCCCCCGTAATATGACGGGCAAATTTCAGAAAATTTTCGCTGTTGAGATACTCTGTAACCTCATGCAGGTACAATCCCGGTTCCCGCCCCGCCACATAGGCATCAATCATAGGATAACGGTTATAATAAAATTGATATTCTTTCTGGGCCTGAGTGATCAGATTTTTATGAAAGGCTGCATTTTGTTCCGCTGTCCATGCCCGTAGTTCCTGTGGGCTTACAGTGACATCTTTTTCACCCTGCCGGAAAGCAATCTGCCACGGGACTTTGGTCATCATGCAATCAGTTATTTTTTCCGCAATATCCGCATTAAAAATTTCGGAGGCCACATGGTGGTTTCTGTCGCGCAAACTATCCCTGATTAAATCCCAATCCAAATCTTTGTTAAGCATATTTTCCATGTTAATATTGTTTTCCTGTTGATCTATTTCCTATAGCCAGTATCCTGACATAAATAATCAAGTTTAGAAACATGTTAAACAATAAAAAACCCATTATGCTTCTGATCTGCTTTTTCTGGAGAAACCCTCTGGCTCTGGCATTTCTGATGTCCACATCCCTGCTTGCAGGGGCCTATGGCTTTCAATATATCGGTGGCATTGAACCTTGTGATCTTTGCTGGACACAACGCTATGTTCATTTTGCGATTCTTGGCATTTCGGGGATAGGTTTGCTTCTCAAAAATACGGCTACTATTATGGGGTGGGCAACGGCACTGGCCCTTGACGTTAGCATCATTGCCGCCGGTTATCATACCGGTGTCGAGCAAAAATGGTGGAAAGGGCCGGATACCTGCACCTCTGCGGGTATTAATCAGGATGCGGACATGGAATCGCTTTTTGATAGCATGATGGAAGCCAAAATCGTTCTTTGTGATGAAATCGCATGGGAAATGTTCGGCATATCCATGGCTGGCTATAATTTATTGATTTCCTTCGCCGTCGGCTTGTTCGTAGCCTTAGCCCTCGCCAGCAAATTCAGGAAGAATAATGCCAAAGCCAACTAATCAGAAACCACCCTATCCGGGAGCCTTGAATAAGGAACAGATGATTGACAGATTCCTGCGTGTGGATCATGCGGGGGAATATGGGGCCGTGCGTATTTATCAGGGCCAGTTAGCAATTATGGGCGACAAACACCCCATGAGCGACACCATCAAACATATGAAAGAACAGGAAGACGTTCATCTGGAGCGGTTTAATGACTTGATCCGGGACCGGGGCGCGCGCCCTTCCCTGCTGACACCTTTCTGGCATGTGGCAGGCTTTGCCCTTGGCGCAGGCACGGCTTTGCTGGGTGAAAAAGCCGCCATGGTCTGCACTGAAGCCGTTGAAACAGTGATAGATGATCATTATGCCGATCAGATAGAACAGTTGGATGAAGATGAAAACACCCTTGCCGACGAGCTGGAAAAATTCCGTCTGGAAGAAGTTGAACATCGTGAAATTGCCGTGGATCACGGCGCCCACGAAGCACCCGGTTACACAATATTATCCAATCTGATAAAATTTGGCTGCAAAACGGTTATCAAGGTTGCCGAGCGGGTATAACGCTCATATTTCCAGCTCTGTATCCCAATATAAAAAATCCCGCCAGCTGTCATGGAGGTAGTTTGGCGGGTAAGATCGTCCGATATTCTGCATGGCATAAATAGTGGGCCGATGGGGTTTAGAGCGCAGCCTCATACCAGCCTCTTTCGGCGTACGACCACCCTTTCTGAGATTGCAGGGTGGACAGGCCGCCGTGATATTTTCCCATGTTGTCCGACCACCCATACGCCTGGGGGTCACATGGTCAAAGGTCAGTTCCCGCCCGTTACCGGCAATGAAGCCACAATATTGACAAGTAAAACGATCACGCAGAAACAGGTTGAATCTTGTGAAACTGGGAAAGGCCCCGGGGGAGATATATTCTTTCAGAGATATGACACTGGGCAGTTTTATTTCTGATGATGTGGAATGAACAACCTTGTCATATTCCTCGATAACGATCACCCGGTCCAGATAAACCGCCTTGATCACATCCTGCCAACACCAGAGTGATAGGGGAAAATAGCTCAAGGGCCTGAAATCCGCATTCAATACCAGCGCGGGACAGGCATCCAACGAAACATTACGAACATCATGTTCATGAGACAGGGGCAGTTAAATCTCCTCTAATATCTCTCATCGAAACCAGTATAACATCATTATGGTTAATACCGAATTATTTCTTGCGCATTTTAATAGGCATCGTAAACTAAGTAATATGAATAATACTCAACAGGTCATCACCCGCTTTGCCCCCAGCCCAACGGGACATCTACATCTGGGCCATGCCTTTTCAGCAAAGCTCGCCTATGATTTTGCCCTGAAGCATGAGGGCCGTTTCCTGCTCAGAATCGAAAACATTGATCAGGGCCGCTGTAAGCCGGAATATGAAGATGCCATATATGAAGACATGAAATGGATTGGCCTGACTTGGGAAACCCCAGTCCGTCGGCAATCCGACCATATGAGTGATTATGATGATGCATTAAATGTTTTAGATCAGAAAGGTCTTCTATACCTTTGTTTCTGCACAAGAAAAGATATTCAACGAGAGATCGAAGAATCTGGCCGCGCCGCCCATAGTTCGGAAGGGCCGCTATACCCCGGAACCTGCCGCAGGCTGACAGCAGACGAGAGGCAATCCCGACTTGATAAGGGTACACCCTATGCCCTGCGTCTGGATATGGCAAAAGCCCTTGCTTTGCAGGGTAGTGAAAAGCTGACATGGACTGACTTGAGAGCCGGAGAACTGATCGCCGAACCTGATATCCTGTTAGGCGATGCCGTACTGGCCCGCAAGGATATTCCCACCAGTTACCATCTGTCCGTGGTGGTCGATGACCATCTGCAAAATATCAGCCATGTGATCAGGGGCAAGGACCTGTTCCATGCCACACACCTGCATCGGTTATTACAATTCCTGCTGGGCTATGACACCCCCATATATCTGCATCATGACCTGTTGACCGACGAAAACGGCTGGCGATATGCCAAGCGGGACAACAGCAAGACCTTAAGGTTCATGCGCGAGAATGGTGAAGAAGTAAGATTCTAGTCTTCCGCAAAAACAATATTCACCCTGCGGTTTCTTTTGCCTTTATTTTCGATTTTTGATACTCGAAGACGACCAATTTCAGACGTGTTTTTCACATGAGTACCGCCACAGGGCTGCAAGTCCACACTTTCCCCTACCGCGACAAGACGGATTGAGCCTGCCCCTCTGGGGGGCTGTACGGACATGGTTCGTACCAAATCCATATTCTGATCCAATTCTTGCTGACTGATCCAACTACTGCCCAGATCATGGGCGGCATCAACCAGCGCATTAAGTTGCACGCTTATCTGTTCCTTATCCAGTTGATAATCACCGATGTCAAAATCAAGGCGGCTTTTCTGAGCACCAATTTTCCCGCCCGTAACCCCACAGGGCACCACCGCACACAACAGGTGAAGACCAGAATGCATACGCATATGCAGATAGCGATTATCCCAGTCTAGATGGCAAGTGACTGTATCTCCCACATTTGGAGTCTTCTGCCCTTCCGCAGGAACATGAATATGCTGCCCCGTTTCCCTGTCCTTTATGGTGGTGGTAATTTCTGTTGCGCCGCCTTTCCAAACCAGTAGGCCCCTATCCCCCGGCTGACCGCCGCCAGTGGCATAAAAAATCGTCTGATCAAGGATAATTCTGCCCCGGTCCGCAATCTCTGTGACCGTTGCTGTACACTCTTTTAAATAGGCATCCTCGATAAATAATTCTTTAGACAAAGCTGACCTCCTATTTTTTTTCAGCATCCCGTTTCTTGACCGCCGCTTTGGCAAGGTCAGAGACCGCGACCCATGCTTCATTGGGGACCAGAACGCTCATGGAATAATGGGCAATCTTCCAGCCGCCCGCCTGTTTTAACAGCACGCCGGTGCCGCGAAACAGGCCCCATTTTTCGGACTTGGTAATTTCGTCAAACCACGCCACCTTGTTATCCGGTGAAAAGGTAATATGGCGTTCAATGGCTTTATAAGTCCAGCCTTTGCCGCCTTTAAAACGTTCCCCAACATAGGCCCTGAAATCCGGATTTAACGGCCAGCGTTCCCAGTCATCGGTACCCATGAATACGCCGTCTTTGGCAAAATAGCCCAGATAGCGCTGTTCATTGGCCTTTGATGCCGCATCATGGAACCCATCCATCAGGGTATTAATGGCGACTTTATCATCTGACGCCATAACAGAGTCCGTGCAAAAAACTAAAATTAATGACATTAGGTATATAAGTTTTTTCATTTGAAATTTTCCTGTTCTGTCTTTTTAGCCATGATAGCAAACAAGAGAGTTGGACAAAGTCTCTTGATCAACAGTGCTGCCCTTTCCGGCAATTGTGAAACGACAATTTCCTTCCTGCCCTTTGCCAGTCCCCGCATCATTATTTTTGCAGCCTTTGTAACATCCATTCCCGACTTAATATCATCATCCATCACATCATAACGGCTGCCATCACCCGTAATTGCATTCTCAGACACGGCAGTTTTTATAAAACCCGGTGTAATACAGGTTATTTGGATATTATGCTGGCGTACTTCTGTTCTAAGGGCATCAAAAAAGCCCATCATGGCATGTTTAGCCGCACAATATGACGTTCTGGACCCCACACCTATTTTACCAGCCACACTGGAAGTAACCGAAATATGACCACTTTTTTGGTGAATCATTATGGGTAAAACCAGCTTGGTCAGGGCAATTTGGCCAAAGACATCAACCTCGAACAATTTACGATAAGTACTCATTTCCGTATCAACACAATATGACCGCTGGCTGATACCGGCATTATTGAACAACAGGTCAATACGGCCATAATAATCCATTACCTGTTTCACCACAGCCGGCAGACTATCTTCCGCTGTCACATCAAAGGGTAAAATCAGCACATCTTTGCTATCAATATTACCGGCAACCCGCAATAGTTCATCTTCGCGCCGTGCTGACAGTACCAGCTTTGCCCCTACCCGCGCCATTTCATAGGCTACGGCTTCCCCAATACCAGACGAGGCTCCCGTTATCCAGACCACCTTATTTTGGAACATTATTTCCTCCTATTGTTATCTTCTCACTATAGGAGAAATATATAGAATCTCAACGATAAATAAGATAACTAATATGACGATGATATGACGATGGCTTATGATATAAGCCCAATTATTGTATATTCTAAGGATAGGTAACAATGCATAAATTCGGTTTGTTGGGGGGGACGTCTTGGTATTCGACGATTGATTATTACAGTGCCCTCAATGACCGAGTGAACAAACACTTTGGGAATAATACAAATCCGCCCCTCTATCTGGTTAATATGAACCAGAAACATCTTCATGAGCTGGAGAAAACTAATGATTGGCAAGCCGTAGCTGATATCTTAAGCGAGGCTGGGCAGGAGTTGCAGTCCATCGGCGTTAAGGGCATTGCCTTATGCGCAAATACAACACATCGGGTTTATGATCAGGTTCAAAATTCTCTCCGGGTACCCATCCTCCATATTGGTGATTCCATAGGAAAGATTGTCCAGAAAAATGGCTGGAAACATGTTGGGCTGCTGGGAACTATTTATACAATGGAAGGGGAATTTATCCGGGGTCGACTGCGTGATAAATATGGTATCAAAACTCAAGTCCCAGATCAAACGGCGCGCGAGATAATACAGTCTTTTCTTTACGAGGAAATGTCGGTCGGCCAATTCACCAAAGAGGCACAGGGCTATTTTCTGGATTTGATCGATACTCTGAAACGACAAGGTGCAGAATCTATAATCCTAGGGTGTACTGAATTCCCGATCCTTATGAAAAACATAAACACAGCCCTACCCAAACTCAACAGCACAGAATGTCATATTCAGGATATCATCGATTTTATCCTGAAGGAATAATTTTCTGACCTCAGTAGGGATAACTGTTATGGCGGCGACCAACCACATCGGCGATATCGGCCATAATATCGGTCATCTGATAGTCTTTCGGCGTATAGATACGGGTGACGCCCATATCCAATAGCGTCTGTTCATCCTCTTTGGGAATAATACCCCCGACAACGACGGGGACTGCGCCTAGTCCGGCATCTTCCATCAATGTCATGACTTGACGTACCAGAGAGATATGGGAGCCGGACAGGATTGACAGGCCCACACCGTGAACCTTATTGGCGAGCGCAGAGGATACAATCTCATCAGGTGTCAGACGAATACCGTCATAAAAAACCTCCATTCCGGCTTGTGCCGCTCGGACAGCAATCTGCTCGGCCCCGTTGGAATGACCATCAAGACCCGGTTTTCCCACCAGAAAACGCAGCTGGCCGCCCAGGGTTTTCGAAATTTCACTGACCTTTTGTCTGATTTCAACAAACTTCTCATCATGCTCTTGGCTACTGACACCCGTAGGCGCACGATACTCACCGAATACTTCCCGGAGTGCCTGTCCCCACTCCCCCGTGGTGACGCCAGCTTTCGCCGCCGCAATACTCGGTTCCATAATGTTCCGGTCTGAAGCCGCAGCAGCTTTCAGATCGTCAACGGCTTTTTTCACAGCATTGTTATCCCGCTGTGCCCGCCAATTTTCAAGACGGGCAATCTGTTCCGTCTCTGCCTTGGGATCAACGGTCATGATGCCGCCGTCTTCGTCAGACATCAGCGGGGATGGTGCGGTTTCCAAAAATTTATTAACACCGACCACGGTTTGTTCACCGCTTTCAATGGCCTGAATTCTCTTGCTGTTGGATGTGACCAGCAGGTTCTTCATATAGGCGCTCTCTACCGCAGCTATAGCTCCGCCCATTTCCTCTATCCGATCAAGTTCCGCACGGGTATCTGTTTTCAGGGCTTCGACCTTTTCATCCATCACCACCGAACCATCGAACAGGTCATCATATTCAAGCAGGTCAGTTTCCAGAGCCATGATCTGTTGCAGGCGCAAGGACCATTGCTGATCCCATGGTCGGGGCAACCCAAGTGCCTCGTTCCATGCCGGAAGCTGTACTGCGCGCGCCCTGGCTTTTTTGCTGAGCACCACGGCAAGCATTTCAATCATGATACGGTAAACATTATTTTCCGGTTGCTGTTCCGTCAGCCCCAGAGAGTTCACCTGTACTCCGTAACGAAAACGACGGTATTTTGAATCTTCTACGCCGTAACGTTCTAAAGTGATCTCGTCCCACAATTCCACAAAGGCCCGCATCTTGGCAATTTCTGTAACAAACCGCAGTCCCGCATTAACAAAAAAGCTTATCCGGCCCACAACCTTGGGGAAATCCTCTTCCGCCACCTGTCCGCCAACCTTGATAGCATCCAGAACCGCAATGGATGTCGCCAAAGCAAAGGCCAGTTCCTGTGTCGGTGTCGCACCCGCTTCCTGCAAGTGGTAACTACAGACATTGGTCGGGTTCCAGCGTGGAATTTGCCGATAAGTAAAGCTGATCACATCCGTAATTAACCGCATGCTGGGCACAGGCGGGAAGATATAAGTTCCCCGGCTGAGATATTCTTTGATGATGTCATTCTGTACCGTACCGGAAAGTTTAGCTCTCTCGACGCCCTGCTCCTCTGCCGCAGCCACATAAAGGGCAAGCAACCACGGGGATGGCGCATTAATGGTCATGGATGTATTCATCTGTTCCAGGGGAATATCCTTGAATAGGGTCTGCATATCGCCCAGATGACAGATTGGCACGCCAACTTTGCCCACCTCACCGCGCGCCAGAACATGATCGCTGTCATATCCGGTCTGGGTCGGCAGGTCGAAGGCAACGGAAAGTCCCGTTTGTCCTTTTTTCAGATTTGTACGGTAAAGCGCGTTTGAGGCAGCCGCAGATGAATGACCGGAATAGGTGCGAAATAACCATGGTTTATCTTTTTGGGGTCTCTTCGACTGCGACATAGGTATGAACTCCCGTAACAAATGACCGTAAACTGCTGATTCCAAGTAAATTAATTATAACCCTAAAATAAAATATAATTACCCTCTGGACCTTTTTTAAGAAATAATATAATTATTATTGCAGTGCAACATAAATTTTATAATACTGCAAATAATAATAGTTTTGGAAGCGTGAGGAACAAAATGTCAAAATCAGTGGAAAATGAACAGAACGAACTGGATTCCCTTGAAGGTAAATTCGAAATTAAAGATCTGTATGACGTTGGTGAAATTCCGCCCATAGGCCATGTGCCCGCCAAAATGCATGCCTGGGTCATTCGCCGTGATCGTCATGGCCCACCCGAACAATCCATGCTTCAGGAAGTCGTTGACGTGCCGGAAATTGAATCGGACGAAGTTCTGGTTCTGGTCATGGCTGCTGGTGTTAATTACAACGGAATCTGGGCCGGACTTGGTATTCCCATGTCTGTATTTGATGTCCATAAAGCCGACTATCATGTGGCTGGCTCCGATGCCTCTGGCATTGTGTACAAGGTTGGCCGTCGGGTTAAACGCTTTAAGGTTGGTGACGAGGTTGTCGTTCACTGCAATCAGGATGACGGTGATGATGAGGAATGCAACGGCGGCGACCCCATGAACAGTCCCTCACAGAAAATCTGGGGTTATGAGACACCGGATGGTTCTTTTTCCCAATTTTGCAAGGTTCAGGCCCGTCAGCTTATGCCAAGGCCAAAGCATCTCACATGGGAAGAAAGTGCTTGTTATACCCTGACACTCGCCACCGCCTACCGCATGTTATTCGGCCATCGGCCCCATATCCTACGTCCGGGACACAATGTTCTTGTCTGGGGTGCCTCAGGCGGGCTTGGTTCCATGGCCGTGCAATTGATTGCGGCGGCTGGCGCCCATGCCATTGGCGTAATTTCCAATGAGAATAAAAGGGATTTTGTCATGTCACTGGGGGCCAAAGGCGTTGTAAACCGAAATGACTATGATTGCTGGGGGCAACTGCCTCCCGTCAATGATGCGGAAGTTTATGGTGCTTATAATAAAAAGGTCCGTAAATTCGGCAAGGCCATCTGGGATATTACCGGTAAGGGTAATGATGTGGATTTTGTTTTCGAGCATCCCGGCGAAGCCACATTCCCCGTGTCATGCTTCGTTGTTAAGCGCGGTGGTATGGTGGTATTCTGTGCCGGAACGACAGGCTATAACCTAACCTTTGACGCACGATTTGTATGGATGCGGCAAAAAAGAATCCAGGGTAGTCATTTTGCTAACCTGAAACAGGCTAGTCAGGCCAACCAACTGGTCATAGAACGCCGCATAGACCCCTGTATGTCGGAAGTATTCTCCTGGGAAGATATTCCCCGTTCCCATACCAAAATGTGGAAGAACAAACATAAGCCAGGCAATATGGCGGTTTTGGTTAGTGCCAAAACCCCCGGCCTTCATACGTTTGAAGATTGTGTCGAAGCGGGAAATAATGGATGACCCTGTTCAGAAATTGTGAAGCGGCCATAGACGCGGCAGGCATATATGCCAATGCCGCAAAAATGAGCCTAAAAAATCATCTGGTAAAAGACGGCAGGCTTGACCGCAGCCTTATGGAAAAACATCAGTATGCCTGTCACGGTTTTTCTTGGCTCTCAACCTATGTTGAGGCACTACGTCAAACATTGAACTGGGCAACGGCACTGGACGAAGAAGGTAATTTTACCGAATTGGAAGAAATGATCGTCCGCATTGGCTTCGGCGAATATCTCTATCAAATGTGGGGTGGTATCCCCATGAGCCAGAGCGAGTTTGTACGCCCCGACGATATGTGGATCAGTGATGATGACGTCCATGCCTTTTATACCCCTGAAGTCCAGAATTTAATTGCTCAGGGCAATACGCCTGAAAACAGAGAAAAACTCGCGCGGCTCATTGAGCATAGTGTGGATACAGGGGCCTTTGGTAATCTGGGGCTGGATGAAACATACAGCATGATTAGGGATCAATTTCGTCGGTTTGCCGATGAAGAAGTAATACCCTTTGCCCACGAATGGCATTTGAAGGATGAATATATCCCCATGGAAATCATCAACAAGATGAGCGAAATGGGCGTATTCGGTCTAACCATTCCCGAAGAATATGACGGTTCCGAACTGGGTAAGACCAGTATGTGCATCGTATCAGAGGAGCTTTCGCGCGGCTACATCGGTGTTGGCTCCCTTGGTACGCGCTCCGAAATTGCCGCCGAACTGATCATAGGTGGCGGTACAGAGGAACAGAAACAAAAATGGCTCCCAAAAATTGCTACTGGGGAAATCCTGCCCACCGCCGTCTTTACTGAACCAAATGTTGGTTCCGACCTTGGGTCATTGAAGACACGGGCGGTGAAAGACGGTGATACATATCACATCACAGGTAATAAAACATGGATCACCCATGCGGCCCGTGCCGATGTGATGACGTTGCTGGCCCGTACCAATCCGGATCAACCGGGCTATAAAGGCCTCAGTATGTTTTTAGCCGAAAAACAGCGTGGCACGGATGATAATCCCTTCCCGACTGAGGGTATGACCGGCGGTGAAATAGAAGTTCTCGGATACCGGGGCATGAAAGAATTTGAACTTGGCTTTGACGGGTTTAACGTTAAGGCGGAAAATCTGCTGGGCGGGAAGGAAGGCAACGGCTTCAAGCAATTGATGACCACCTTTGAAAGTGCCCGCATCCAGACGGCCGCCCGCGCCCTCGGCGTTGCCCAAAACGCGCTTGAGTTGGGCCTGCGCTATTCAACAGAGCGTGTCCAGTTCGGAAAACCTATTTTTAACTTCCCCCGGGTTCACGGAAAAATTGCCCTTAGTGCCGTGGAAATTATGATGACCCGACAGCTGACCTATTTTGCCGCCCGCCGCAAAGATGAAGACAAACGCTGTGATCTGGAAGCGGGAATGGCCAAATTGCTAGGTGCCCGTGTGGCCTGGAGCACGGCCGATAATGCCTTGCAGATTCATGGCGGGAATGGTTACGCAATGGAATATCAAATCAGCCGTGTTTTATGTGATGCCAGAATTTTGAATATATTCGAAGGTGCCGCAGAAATACAGGCAGACGTTATAGCCAGACGATTATTATCGTAAATAATAGTTGAAGTTTCGATTATTATCGAAGTTTTTTATAAAAAAACAAAATAATATTTGGAAATATATGTTTTATGGGCTATTCATAGGCTTATAGGAATTATCCCCGTCAGAACTTATGTTCTGACATTTTAACTGACCGCCGGAGCTTATACTCCGTGCGGTCATTTTTTTTACCCCCTTCACTTCTTGGCATAATTAAGGTTTGGACTCTTCATATTGCTTGACTCTGATATTTCTAGTCTATAATGTTACTCATCAGTAGGATAACAATACTAATAATAAAATAATGGTTTAATGTAACCCAAATCTTTTTATATCTTGCAGGAACTGTCACGTGAGTAAATTTTCGACATTGGTCCCCGGCGTTGGGATGTTACCCTTCGTAAAACCAAAACAAAGTGTCATGTATGACCAAATGGGCGCAGAAGCCACTAAATTGGCCCTTGCGGATGCAGGCATACCCTATAACGACATTCAGCAAGCTTATATTGGATGGGTTTACGGTGACAGCACAGCGGGGCAAACGGCCCTTTATAATGTTGGTCTAAGCGGCATCCCCATCTTCAATGTCAATAATAACTGTGCCACCGGATCATCGGCCCTGTATCTGGCGAGGCAAGCTATTGAGAGCGGGGCGGCCGATTGTGTTCTTGCTTTGGGTTTTGAACAAATGGCCCCCGGCGCACTTGACGTAATTTTTGATGATAGAACAAACCCATTAGACCGTTTTCTGAAAGTAGCAAATGAAGCTGATGATGAAAGAGATACCCCTATGGCCCTGCGATTGTTTGGCGGTGCGGGCTATGAATATCAGCAGAAATATGATGCTAAAACGGAAATATTTGCCAAAGTCCGGGTGAAAGCCAGCCTCCATGCCGAACATAACGAACGGGCCATTTTCAGAACCGCCCTCAGCGTAGAAGATGTCATGTCTTCACCCCGGCTATACAGAAACCTTACCCGACTGCAATGTTGCCCGCCTACATGTGGCGGAGCAGCAGCAATTTTATGCAGCGCAGACTATGCCAAACGCAAAGGTCTTAAAGCCACGGTATCCATTGTGGGACAGTCCATGACCACTGATTTCCCATCCAGTTTTAACGATCACAGCATGATTAAAGTGGTCGGTCAGGATATGACAAAAGCCGCCGCAACCGACGTTTACGAACAGTCTGGTATTGGACCAAATGATATTGACGTGGTTGAACTTCATGATTGTTTCACGACAAATGAAGTCATCACTTATGAGGGGCTTGGGTTATGTCCTGAAGGTGGGGCAACAAAATTCATTGAAGAAGGCGACAATACTTATGGCGGGCACATAGTTACCAACCCGTCTGGTGGATTGCTTTCTAAAGGACATCCCTTAGGGGCCACAGGATTGGCGCAATGTGCGGAACTGGTCTGGCAACTTCGCGGGACAGCAGGTAAGCGTCAGGTTGACGGCAGCAGGGTTGCATTGCAGCACAATCTGGGCCTTGGGGGGGCCTGCGTCGTAACCATGTATAAATCATGTTGAGACTAGAGGAATAATGACAAGCAGCACGGAACAGTCAGGCAAAATAATACTGGGCGATGATATTCGTACCCTAACGGATATTGCAGTCCGTGCCGCCCGTGCTGCACAAGGGTTAAGTGACATGGGAATCGGTTCCGGTGATGTTGTCGCCCTGCTTCTTCGTAATGATTTTGCCTTGTTTGAAGCCACCTTTGCGGTCAATTCTCTGGGTGCTTTAGTAGTCCCAATTAACTGGCATGCTTCCCGTGATGAAATAGACTATACCCTGCGGGACTGCGATGCAAAAGTGGTCATTGCCCATGCGGATTTATATCATAAATTATCAGACGGAAGCCTCACAGATATAGAGCTATTAGTAGTCAATACTCCCAGCGAAATAAAACAGGCATTCAATATTAGTGGCGATAAGGCCAAGGCACCCGAGCAAGTCAAGATTTGGGATGACTGGCTTGTCTCATTTCCCCCCCGACTAGAGCCCCCCCAACCATCCGGTGGCAGTATGATCTATACATCGGGCACAACGGGGCGGCCCAAAGGCGTAAAAAGACCACCGCTTAAAGAACAACAATTACAAAAAGCCATTAAAATGGCCTGTGCCATGTATGGTTTTCATCCTGAAACACATATGACAACGGTCGTAACCGGGCCTATGTATCATTCCGGCCCCAACGGTCACGCCATGTTATCGGCACGATTTGGAGCAACTATTATCCTGCAATCACGATTTGATGAAACAGAATTACTTCATTTGATTGAAAAATATAAAGTCTCCCATATGCATATGGTGCCAACCATGTTTGTTCGACTGCTTAAACTTTCGAACCATGAACAACAAAAACATGAGTTATCCTCACTCATATGGGTGGCTCATGGTGCAGCCCCCTGCCCGCCACAGGTAAAAGAGAAAATGATCAAATGGTGGGGCCCCGTCATAAATGAATATTACGGTAGCACAGAAACCGGTGGCATTACGGTACAATCCAGCAATAGAGCACTGGAAAAACCCGGTTCCGTGGGGCAGGCCATTACTGGCATAGAGATCAAAATACTAGATGAAGACGGCTTGCAACTTAACACCGGTCAGGTTGGCAATATCTATATTCGCAACGATTTCTACGGTGACTTTGATTATCACGGCAGGACACAAGACCGTAAAGATATTGGGCAGGATGGATTTGTCTGGATAGGGGATATCGGTTATCTGGATGAAGACGGTTTTTTATACCTCTGCGACCGCCGGAGCGACATCATAAATTCCGGGGGCATAAATATCTATACCGCAGAAATTGAAGCCGCAATCCTTGAAATGCCCGGCATTACGGATTGTGCCGTATTTGGCATTCCCGATGATGATTTGGGAGAAGTTGTCTGCACCCATTTAACACTGGACCAGTCAAAAGTGATTTTACCTGGTGATATTACCCATTTTATCAAGATGCGGCTTGGTAGGATGAAAGCCCCTTCATCCATCGTAATTACCAATAACCTTCCCCGGCAGGAAAGTGGAAAAATATTTAAAAAGAAACTTCGTGACCCCTATTGGGAGGGAAAAACACAAAAAATTTGAACGCATGAGATACAAACAAAATTTAAACGAATTATAACATGAAAGGGAGAGAACTGATGTATTTTGAGTATATAAAAAATATGACTTCGAAAAGACAACAAGACAGGATGTCTTTCATTAAGGGGATGTTACTGGCATCTGTATTTACTTCACCGATAATAACCGTACAGGCAGAGGAAGCGGAAGAGGTCGCACTCCCTGAAATCGTCGTTACCGCCCAAAAACGTGAACAAAATATCCAGAAAGTACCCATTTCCATTACGGCATTATCAGCCGATATGATCAGAGATCGCACAATTGTGAATTTAACTGATATGGCAAAGGCAACGCCGAACCTGTCCTATTTATCAGACGGAACCTTAAAGAATAATGCCCCTTCTATCCGGGGTGTATTTAGTCCGGGTTCTGATCAAGCCGGTATGGACACGCCGATGGCCGTCTATGTCGACGAAGTTTATATGGGAACAACCGTTGGACAGAATTTCGCCCTATATGATATTGAAAGGATCGAAGTTTTGCGCGGACCACAAGGCACCCTGTTCGGACGCAATGCTTTAAGCGGATTGATGAATGTAGTAACCCCAACCCCTGGCAACACGGCAACGGGGTATGCCGAAGCCACCTATGGCAATTACGACCTTGTAAGAATTCGTGCCGGTCTGAGTGGCCCACTGGTAGAAGACAAGCTTTCTGCAGGTATATCAGCTTCATTTTCCGACAGAAGTGGTTATGTCACCAACCGTTTTACAGGCAATGACGTTAACGACGAAGGAAACTTTGGTATCCGTGGTAAATTTGTCATAACGCCACAAGAAGATGTAGAAATAATCTTTTCAGCAGACTATCGTGACGTTGACCAGACAACAAGAACTTATGATATTGCCGGATTTAATACCGTCCCCGGTTTCCTCTTTGCCCCTTTTGGTCCCGCAGAAGTTGATACCGACCCCTTTGATCGTAATATCAGTCAGGATTTCGAAGGTCGGGAAACACTGGAAGAATTTGGAGCCTCTGCGACAATAAATATTGGCTTTGATGGCTTCACCTTCAAATCTATTTCTGCTTATCGGACCCATGACTATTTCCAGAGCTATGATGCGGATAATACGGAAATAGCAATCACCATCCGGGAAACGCCTGAAGAAATGGATAGCTTCTTTCAGGAATTCCGTTTCACATCTGACCCCAGTGATACATTGGATTGGATCGTCGGTTTTAACTATTATCATCAGGAAACTATCAATGAATTTTCCTCTGCCCTGAATAATACAACACTGGTTGATAATCGTTTGGTTAGCACTTTACTTCCCGCCGGTACAAATGGTTTACCACCACAGGGTTTTCTTGACTTTCTGGCAGGTGTGGGAGCTCTTCCAGTGGCCGATACTCTTGCCTTTTTACAACTGATTAGCGTTTTAGTCCCACCATTTGGGGATACCCGCTCCACAGGGGAAACAAATCTGAATTCATATGCGGGTTTTGCTAATGCGGTTTATCATGTGAATGATAAACTGAACATTGATATTGGCGTTAGATATACGACTGAGAATAAAGACTTCGCTTATGAACAAACAACCACAACAGGCAACAGCTTTTTTGGATTAACGGCGGTTCCTGCCTTTACAGACCAACAGTCTTTTAACTCTTTCACACCCGCTATTGGTTTTGATTATGCGGTCAATGAAGATGCCATGGTATATGGTAAAGCATCCAAAGGTTTTAAATCTGGTGGTTTTAACGATGGTTTTGACTCAAACCCTGAAGCCGCATTTGAAGAAGAGGAAATGTGGAACTATGAAATCGGCAGCAAATCAACATTTCTGGATGGTCGGGCGCAGGTAAATATTGCGGGCTATATTATGAATTGGAAGAATGTTCAGAATATTTTCACTTCAATTCCGCCTGGTGGGATATTCCCGCGCCGTCAAATAGATACAGCTGGTGATATTGAAATTAAAGGTGTGGAAATTGAAACCATTTTCCAGTTCAGTCAGGAACTACAAATAAGAGCAGCTCTTGGCGTAGTTGATGCTCAATTCTCAAGCGTCAGTGATCGTTTTGCCGCCCTTGGCGGTGAAGTGGGGTCGCCCGTTGAAAATGTTCCTGATTATACGCTGTCAGGCGGTTTTACCTATACCCATCAACTTGGTAACGACGGATCAATAACATTATCCGGCAATGTGGAACATCGTTCTGAAACGCCGCTCACCCTCGTTGAGGTCGGTGTTCCAAATATACAGCCGTCCTATACCTTAATTGATGCGGGTCTGATCTATAAAAGCGCCGAAGAGAATTGGAGTATTCAGGTCTGGGGAAAGAACCTTACCAACAAGAAATATGTGACCGCATTGTTTGATGTGGATAACAACGCCGCTTCACCCATTGGAGCGGCCTATCATTCCCTTGGTATTCCAAGGACTTATGGTGCAACGCTGCGCTATAGTTACTAAAATCATTCTATCTCCTGACACGGTATCTTCTTTGACTATGCCGTGTCAGGTTTCCTACATGCGTAATCCGCCACCGACAATCAGGGTTTGCCCACTGATATAATCAGATTCCGGTATGCAAAACAGGTAAATGCCGTTGGCGGCTTCTTCTGCTGTTCCGCCCCGCCCCAGTGGGACCATTTGAGCAAAACCGGCATGAACTTTCTCCGGTATTCCAACACCAATTTCGCGCCCATCAACTTTGATTGTTTTCTTGTCGTTGGTTGCTTCCGTTAACCGGGTTTCGATAAAGCCAAAAGCTACAGAATTCACATTAATTTTATGGCATCCAAGTTCTTTAGATAATGTTTTGGTCATACCACCCAAAGCTGCCTTCATGGAAGAATAGTTGACCTGTCCAACATTGCCATATTCCCCCGCAATAGAAGAAATATTGATAATTTTACGGAAAACCTCCCGCCCCTCTGACGCCTCAGCTTTGGCAGAGAGCATGACGGCATTAACAAAAGCACGATTAAGCTTAAACGGGGCCTTAAGATGAATATCATACATGGCATCGAACTGTTCATCAGTCGCCTTATGGATCATGGAATCCCACGTATAACCCGCATTATTAACCAAAATATCCGGCGCACCAAAAGCACCTATTGCAGCGGCCATGAAATTTTCTGCAAAATTATCAGCCGTCACACTACCCACATAGGCAACGGCGTCACCACCTGTGTCCATGATTTGAGCGACCACATCATTGGCGGACACTGGGTCAAGGTCATTGACCACGACCTTTGCCCCTTCACTGGCCAGTTTCAAGGCCAGCGCTTTGCCTATGCCACGACCTGAGCCGGTTATTAAAGCGACTTTATCTTGTAATTTAGCAATCATAATACGAAGTTTATTCCAGATTAATAGAGGTACTGTACCGATAACGGTCAGCGCGCATATGCAAATGTGTGATGGCTATCACATCTTCATTCTCATCAACATACAAATGTTCCATAAAGAAAATGGGATCGCCAAATTCTATATGCAGAATTCCGGCGATATCCATGTCGGCAACGGCAGCTTCCACATGCTGTTCAATTCGTATAATCTTGCGCGGAAACTTTCTTTGCAGCATTTCGATAAAACTGCCTGAACCTTGAAAATCTTCCACCTTGATTAGTTTTTTTGATTCCTGCGTGCCGTAACTAATATGATAAGAGATCGGCTCACCACTTTTCGAGCGTAGCCGCCGCATACGCCACACATTTTCTTCATCATCCACACCGAGCAGCGCACGCACATGGACAGAACCATGATCGTCAACAATATCAATGATGGATTGATCCACTTGTTGCGTCTTGCCGGAAGCCCAGTTTAGCCAGTCTGTGAAAAGACCGGAATGTTTGATATCAATAATATCATCCTGAGCGACCCGAACAACAACGGTGCCAATACCGCGCTGTGTTACAATCCAGCCTTCGTCCTTTAGCAACGCCAATGATTTTCGCATTGTAATATTACTGACGTTAAAGGTTTTTTCCAGCTTAATAGACGCTGGGATACATTCCCCCATGGCATATTGCCCGTCAATGATGCGCGCTCTGATCGTATCCGCCACCTGACGGTAAAATGGGACTGTTCTCACATTTTTACTTTTTATATTCATATTCTTATCCATGATCGGATTCTATTCCCTCTTCGGCGACCTTTGCCTAATGACTTGAACTGAATAATGATATATTTCCGTCCGCTTTGCAAGCAGTATGCAGGTATGCCGTTATACTAATCAACCGTTGTATCACCCAAGCGACGAAAGGCACGTTCCGTAACATGAAAATAGCAAGGCCGTCCCTCGTCGTCAAAATCCAGAAAATACCCGGATGCTACTTTGGGGAAACCAGGGAACAGACAACTGGCCCTGTCTCTTTGCAACAGGTTAAGATCAAATTCCAAATTAACCCCATCCATATATTCCCCCGCCAAACATGCTTTCAAAGCCCCACCTTCATTCACGATATCAATATGCTGACCGTGGCGAGCATATCTGCCACAATAAAGGGAAAGATTGGAAACCGTTTGGGAGGGAGGCTCAGGCAAATCAGGTGGCAATGCACCGGTACCTGCCATAAGAAGCGGGTCCATAACATCCATATATAACTGCGATGAATTTGGCCCATTGGCAAATAAAACCACCGCAAAATCATGGGCTGGTGAAATACGCAGATAGGCACTCATACCCATCCATCCGCCATCATGGCCATAGGTATCGGCCCCACCCCAATAATATTGCATCCATCCCAACCCCCATGACGTATAACGGCTGGATAAGGGAATTAGCACCTGTGGTTTTTGCATGATAGCTGCCATATTTTCATTCATAAGGCGCTCATCGTGCAAAGTAACACCGCCTTTCATATGAAAGCGGGCAAAATTCAGCAGATCCCGCGCAGACATGCCCAGTACCGTACCGGAAGGTGTATTTGAGCGTGGAGCATAGGCCGTTTCAGCATGCCGCAGACCATCTTCGTCCATTTCATGACCAATAGCGGTATTATAAAACAACGCCTCTTCAGCAGAAATCGCAGAGTGCTTCAAACCTAATGGGATCAACAGTCTTTGTTGAAACACCGTTTCAAAAGTGGCATTTTCCAGAACTTCAATGACACGCCCAAGAATGATATAACCCACATTACAATAGGAAAAAAACTGACCCGGAGCATGCAGTTGTTTTGCATCACTGAGCAGATTGACAAATTTTTCAAGGCAGTCATCCCCCCGCCCTGTATCTGTGGTAAGATCACCGTCTATACCAGATGTATGTGACAATAGATGTCGGATTGTAATGGATTGAGCCGCGCCCGCCTCTGCCAGCTTAAAATCAGGCAAATAATCGGTGATCGTGGCATCAAGATCAATTTTTCCTTCCCATACCATCATCATAACCAATGTGGCCGTGAAGGATTTAGTGATTGAACCTATCTGGAAAACACTTTCGGTTGTGACGGGCACTGCGGTCTTGAAATTGACAACACCTGCGGCCGCTTCATAATATTTACCATTATGATAGACAGCCGCAACGCATCCCGGAACCCCACTAGTTTTCTGAGCCTTCGTGAGCAGGTCGTCCAGATTTTCAAATATTTTTACATCAGTCATGATGCTTCCCCTGCACTGTCAGCAATGCGCAGAAACATCTTTTGCACCTGCGCCAGAATATATTCCGGTTCTTCTTCATGCAAGTTATGAGACGTGCCATCGGGAGCAATGATCACTTCGCCAATATTGGATAGCGCCGCATTAGCCCGCCTTCCCTGTTCCCTTATGGCCAGTAGGTTTTCCATTTGCAGATCAGTAAAGTCCGGCAAAGCCGCCCTGACCCCCTTGCGCTCATCTTCCAAATGGCCACATGGAATGACGGAATATACTGGTATATCCCCAAGAGACCCCGGCATACGCACAAGACTCAATAGATCATCAAAAATGGCGTTCAAGGCCCATATCCACCCGCTATATGATTTGGGCTGCGCCATAATGCCCAATTGCATCTGTCCCAAGTCACTCTGATCATATTTTTCAGGTTCTTGCTTGGGCAGCTTAAACCACATCAACCCGAAAGCCGCCATGACAGGCAACAGCAGACTGTCGCCTGGAACATTCTTTGGACCCCTGAAGTTAGACACATAAGCGAAGCTATCGGCAATTCCCGCATCCAATAGGACCACGCCTGCCGTTGACTCCGGATATCTTTGTGCAAAACTGGTCGCCTGCATCCCGCCAAGAGAATGGCCCGCAAAAATATAAGGACCCTTTTCCCCTGATTTTTGCAATAGATCATATAATTCTGCAGCTTCGTGATAAGGGGTTCTGGCGGTGTCGTTTATGCCGCTCCACCCGCTGCCGATGCGGTCATATATTATGGAACGGTTATGATCTGACAAGGCTTTATGCAACGCCCACATCTCAAGCCCTGAATCATGGCGTCCTGGAATCCATACCACTGTTGGCTGTGATTTCTGCGGGCCTTCTGCCATGAAATGCATGGGGACACCATTAATATCAACAAATTTTCCCGGTGCCGGAAATTGTCTGGTAAAACGCCATAATTTATAAAGATGAAATAGGGCAGCACAGGCTAAAACCAACCCTATCCCTAACAACAAAACCCCCAAAGTAGTTTGTATAGCAACCACACCAACTATGAGAAATGGTAACGCTATAATAAGGCCGAGGGCGTTGCTGCTGAAAATTCTATACATTCATTAAGCCCGTTGTTCAAGACGTCGTCGAATGATGTCATGACGCCGCGCATCCAGAGGAAATTTTAAAACCAGAAATATGGCAAGAGCCGTAATAATAATCGGAAAACCAACCATGGTAAGCTGTAATCCAAAAATTGCTGTTGGCGTTTGGTCAGCGGCCTTGGCATCAAAGGCAAAATATGACAGCATGAAAAAAGCCGTGCCGCCACCGATGGCTGCTGACGCCTTTTGCACAAACCCCATAAGGGCGAAATAATTTCCAGCCCTGTTGGCCCCCGATTTCAGGGTATCATAGTCTATAATATCACCTAAAATTGCCATGGGAACGACTGTGGTTGCGCCACCCGAAACGCCAACAACTATCATCCAGCTTAAAAAAGGCAGAAAAGAATCCTGTCCCGGTGGCACCAACAGGATAAGAGGGAAAACAACAATATTGAACACACAGCTTAAGGCCAGTGCCTTATGTTTGCCAAGCAAATAAACCACCTTAACCCATAGGGGAATGGACAGCAGTAACGCAATCATATTGGCAATCATCACATGGGAAATTTTATCGCCAAGCTTCAGATATGAATCCATATATAATACGATACAGGTCCCCAACATTCCCAAAGCTGCCCCAATGAATAGCAGTACGGCAATGAACAGCCAAAAGGGCTTATTGCGCCGAACAGCATTAAATAATTCGATCATGGAGGGGTTTCCTTGATCCGTGACTTCTGTTCTGGGGGCAAACATCAGACATGGAATAATGAACAACGGCAAGGCTACCACCACAATCAAACCCATTAAAAATATTGAATCCGGCGTCATTTCCGAATTATCAAAAATAGGCAATAGCGGCACTGCCATGATTACAGCAAAACCAACCGGCCCTAGAAAAGCAACAAAGGATGAAATCCTGGTGCGTTGTTTGTAATCACGAGAAAGCTCACTTCCCCATGCCAAATGAGGCACCGCAATCAATGTCCACCCCAGATAGAGAAAGAAAATAGCCGTAAAGAAATAAACAAACCCTGCGTTTGCTGGTGGAGAATAAAGAAAATAGGACGAAATCATACAAACAATGATACCCCCGGCAAGCCACGGTTTCCGGCGACCATATTGCGAACGGGTAATATCGGAAAGATAACCAATTACCTGATCCGTAACCGCATCAAAAAGTCGTATGAGAAATAATGCCGTACCAATGGATGCGAGGCTGATAGCGGTATATTTGGCATAAAATGCCGGAATAATCGCCCCGATCGGCCCCATCATCATAGATAATGGAATCATAGGCAAGGCATAAGCCAGCAGACGTCCTGTTTTCACTATATTTTCCTCATTTTAAAAAGGGAAAACCGCACTTTAAGTGCGATCTTCCCTAAAACTATATCCTGTATATGAGAAGACTTCTAGAAGTTAGTCTTGACATTTATGCCAATAGTGCGCGGCTTGTTACGATGAAAGCCACCAAAATTATCATCGCCAAGTGCCGCAAACTCATCCCATACATTCTCAACGAATAATGTCGCTGACCAATTGTCACCTTCAACACCCGCCCGCAGGTTACCAATACCATAGGCTGGCTGAACAGAATCACCTAAGCCAACAGCCTCGTTAACACCTGCTTCCAGTCGACTGAAACTTTGACCAACGATGCTGGCATCTGCATGCAAGACCAAATTCAAGTCATCATTGATAGGGTAAATATATTGAATGCTACCTGCAAATTTATAATTAGGCACATTGGGAAGCCGCGAACCCGAAGGTATCACCGACCCGTCAACCGCAAAGTTGGCACCCGGTACGTCTGAGTCCAATATTGCTTCGCTGATATTACCGGATAATGAAATTGTCAGATTATCATTTGGCTTGGCCGTAATTTCCATTTCAAATCCCCCCGTATGTGCAGAACCAGCATTGCTGATAAATCCCACACCCAACGTTTGATCAAAGTCCGTAATTTGAAGGTCAGTCCAATCGATATAATATGCCGCTGCGATAACCGTCACAGTACCATCTGCCAATGTAAGCTTAGTACCCAACTCATAGTTTAAAGTGGTATCAGGCTCAAAACGGTTTTGTGCTTGTGGTAATACTTGTGCTAGCAGATTAACACCACCGGAACGATAGCCGCGCGATACTGTAAAAAACATCATCGTATTTTCGCTGGCTGTATATGAGATGGTTGCTTTAGGTGTGAAATCATCAACCTTGTTATCATCAAGCGTATCCGGCAACAGGAAACTTCCGGTGCCAGGATTAAAGACAAAAGCACCACTTGTAGAATCTGTGATATGTTGTTTTTCTTGGAACCAACGTAGACCTACCGTCAAATCAAGCTTATCAGTCATTTCATAGGTCGCTTCACCAAAGATCGCATAATTTTCTACTTCGGTCGTTGTTTCACTGGTGAAAATACCACCCGGAACCACATCACCCGGCGTAGCTCCAATAAGATTTCCTGTGCCAAATGTAAAGTCAGGGGTAGTCACCCGGAATACAGACCCTGTGACTTCCGCATCACGATAAAAACCACCCAATGTCCAGTTTAAACGGGAATCATTATCGGAGACCAGCCGAAACTCCTGCGTGAAACTTTCACTTTCCGCAGCAATAAATACCAGAGATTGGGTAATATTATATTCACCACCCGTAATGAAACTGAGAAAGCCACCATTGAAAAAGTCTAGAGCCGCTTGTGAATCCGTAAAACGAACTGCCGTATCACGGGTTGCATATGATGTGGCCGATGTAAACGTCACATTGTCAAAATCATAATCAACAGTCAGACTATAAAGGTCATAATCATCTGAACGCGGGTTAACATTCGAAAGAAACAGGTCTTCATCCTGATTCACGACGTTATTATTATCCGTATCTAAACGATTAAATATTCCCATAGCCGTAACGGTCAGGTCTTCTGTCGCCTGAAGACGCACGGAAACACGCGCGGCATAGGTTTCAGCTGAGTTTGTGTCTTCCTGTTCAGCCCCGGGAAAAATATTATCAATCCATCCACCGGATTTACGATATAAGCCTACCGCCCTGACGGCTAGCTTATCTTCGAAGACCGGCACATTAAGCATGCCGCTAATGGAATAATCCTCAGCCCCACCTGTGATGGTACCCGCCGTTGCATCCATGGCACCTTCAAATTTTGTTGAATCCGGCTTTTTAGTAATCACTTTAATAGTTCCGCCCATAGAACCCTCACCATAAAGCGTACCTTGTGGACCACGAAGTACTTCCACACGTTCGACATCAAACATTTTGAAATCCGCCTGTGCGCCCTGATCGCCCGCAGTAATTGATATTTCATCAATATAGTAACTGACCGTAGAGGCGCCGACTTCGGCAGAAACACCACGGATAGTCATGCGCGTCAGACCCGGTGCAAATTCAACAAAATCTAGACCCGGGACAAAACGCGCATAATCAGAAAAATTATCTGCCCCAAGTTCTTCCAGATTAGTACCCGTTAGCGCGGTGATGCTTTGTGGAACCTCCATAAGCCTTTGGACTTTACGGTTTGCAGTAACAATAATCTCGTCCAGACTGTCGGTATCGTCTTCTACGGCATCATCCCCGAAAGCGGCACCCGAAAATACGGGCAGTACAAAAATAGCGCATAATGCTGTTGTTCCAAGCTTATGCACCCAGCTGTCTGATCTGGTCATGGTTTTCCTCTTGTGTTTCATAAATACCTCCTACTAATTTTAAGAACCGGTAATTTTCTCTAATTCCTGAAACCTCAGGGACAGAGTAAATTTTATTCCAATATGGGTGTAATTCTTATTTTTTATTGTATGTCAGTATATGAGCATACTATTTGTTTTGCAAGGGGCGAAAACAATTAATTTGTATAATAGTATAGATTCATACTAACTATACTGTTATACCTGCTATTCAACACAACAAAAGGTGTGACAAGATGCAACTTAAAACATTCTCTTCAAATATTATAAAAACCGCGCAAACTCTGGGCTTTGGCATTGTTTTTCAAATGTTTCTTGTTCCCTCTCTCTTGGCAAAGGATGTGCCAGATATAACTACAGAAATTGATAAGTTCTTTGCCCCCTGGAATCATGATAATACGCCCGGAGCGGCGGTTATTGTCACTTTGGGAGGCAAGATAATCCACCGTAAAGGATATGGACTCGCCCATTTGGAATATGGCATTCCCATAACGGCTGAAACTGTTTTTCATTCGGCTTCCGTGTCGAAACAATTCACTGCATTTGCCATAGCTATGCTTGCCGACAAGGGAAAGCTGGACATTAAAAGCCCTGTTCATGAATATATATCAGTGGTACCACATTTTAACTGGCCCATTACCATAGAGCATATGCTGCATCACACCAGCGGTCTGCGGGATGTTGTTTCCTTGTTCAGAATGCAGGGCCGCAATATATCCGATGTTTCAACAGACGATCACATCATGCGCCTTATCACGCAGCAGCAAGACCTGAATTTTGAACCAAATACACGATTCATGTACAGCAATGCTGGTTACACTCTTCTGTCAAAGGTCGTTGCTAAAGTAAGCGGTAAAAGCTTCCGTCAATGGACAACTGATGAAATTTTCAAGCCCCTTGCCATGACAGATAGCCATTTCAACGATGATTATACGGAAATTGTGCCGGGTCGGGCTTATTCATATCAGACCCTCTCAAAAGCGGATCAGGAAAAGGACAAAACGGCTTACGCCAAATTTCCCATAAATTTCTCAATGGTCGGGTCAACAGGGTTGTTAACCACCGTAGATGACCTAGCTAGGTGGATGGATAACTTGATTACGGGAGAATATGGCGGAGTAGAATTAAGGGACCGGATGATTGAAAAACCCCTGTTGAAAAATGGGGCACATATTGACTATGGTTATGGTTTGAGTATCTCCCGCTATAAGGGACATCCCGCCATTAGCCACGGGGGAATTGACGCCGGCTTCCATTCTAGCCTTTTGGTTCTTCCTGAACAAAAGCTCGGCATTGCAATCCTGGGCAATAGCACTGATATTCCCGCTGTGACACTCGCCCAGAAGATCGCGGATATTTTCCTGTCAGAACAAGAAGGTACCCCAGCCATGGAAGATAAAAACACCCCTGTTGCAACCCAAAGAGCAGCCGCAGACATCACCATAACGCCACAACAATATAGCGCGCGATATATTATGGAAGACGGGACGTTTCTTCATATCACGGAAAGGGAAAAGGGTATCAACCTGCAAGTGGGACCAACAGCGTTGAAATTATACCCCACAGCCAAGAATGATTTCTTCATAACAGAAGCAGATGCCGGAGTCATTTTTGACAAATTTGAGAGCGGGGCATACCAACAGGCAACTCTGCGTAATGCAGGTGCCCGGACCAAAGGCAAGCGCATCTCTGCCACTGCCGGAAGCTCGGAACAGCTTGAGCAATATGCCGGACGATATTATATGCCCGAAATTGAAAGATTTTTGGAGATCACGGTTAAAGGCGAAGGCCTTGCCACATGGACCGCTGGTGTTGAAGGAATTGGTGCCTCCTTTGCGGGGAAAGACCATTTCATTAACCCGCAAATGGGCGTCACCCTAAAATTTCAACGGGGTAAAGATGGTCAGATCGCGGCTGCCAGAGCATCTCTCGGTAGAATTCAGAATATGTTGTTTGAAAAAGTAATGCCTTAAATGGCCATTGGACAATAGAAATATTCTTTGCATTCAGAACCATTAAAAGACGTTAAAAAGCATACTGGTATAGATGGATTTTTATTGGAAAAGAGTTTATTATTAAATTTCTATTTAACCTGACGGAGCACCCTGCGAATGAAGGTTTTTTGTATCACCATGATTCATGAGTCCAATAGATTCTCGCCAATTCCCACTTCATTACGGAATTTTGCGGATAATGTTCTCTATCGCCCGTCCACGGGTCAGGGTCAACATCACTTGGGTCAAATTCTGGCCGAAGTTGATCTGATAGACCTTATGACGGCACGGGGTCACGAACCAATAGTTGGCCTTATTGCCAATGCCGAACCCAGCATGCCTTTGGGAACAGGTGTGTATGAAGAATTGCGAGAAGAAATTCTCGGTAATCTAAAGGCCGCTCTGCCGGTAGAGGCTGTTCTTCTGTTTCTCCATGGGGCGCAAATGTCCATAGACACCCCTGACTGCGAAAGTGACCTTATATCCCATATACGCCATATTGTAGGGCCGGATATTCCCATCGGCGTGGTTTTAGACCTGCATTGCAATATCGGAGCCACCACAATTGAAAAGGCTGATATTGTCTTGGCCTGCCATGAATACCCCCATACCGACTTTCGTATTCGGGCAGATCAGGTCATGAATATTTTGGAACAGATAGTATCGGGCACATGTCATCCCACAACCAGCTATGTCCCCATTCCCATGCTAGGCTTTTATGTCCCCACCGAGGAACCCATGCGCAGTTTCGTGGATGGCCTTATCGAAATGGAAGGAAAATACGGCATTCTGGCGATTTCACTTGCTCATTGTTTTGCAGCGGGTGACAGCCCGGACACCCATGCCGGAGTAATTGTTGTAACAGATAATAATCAGGATCAGGCAGATCAACTCGCTCAGGAAATTGCCATAGAATTCTGGCGGCATAGGGAAGAATTCTCATCAACAATGACCACACATCAAGAAGCCATACAAATCGCCCAAGGGGTAGAGACCGGTCCGTTGATTATTGCAGAATCAACCGATAACCCCGGTGGCGGGGCAGCGGGAGATTCAACAGAAATTTTGTATGGTTTATTAGAAGCTGGCGTGCGTGATGTAGCTATTGCCATGATATGGGACCCCGTAGCGGTGCAAACCGCTATAAAAGCCGGAATTGGGGCGCGTCTTCGGCTCACATTCGGCGGCAAGACCGGCCCCTGTTCCGGTTCGCCTGTGGATAGGAAAGTCACGGTGTTAGCCATAAATGAAACACCATTCCAAAATGCCCAAGGGGCGCGGGTGAGCCTTGGGCCATCCGTTGCCATAGAATTCTCCGGCATAAAAATTGTCTTGAACAGCATCCGACAGCAAACTTTTTCACCTGAATGTTTTACGGAACTGGGCATTGATCCGACGGCTCACAAGATTGTTGTAGTAAAATCCAGCCAGCATTTCCGCGAAAATTTTTCTGAAATGGCTGAACATATAATATGTGCCGACGGCTCTGGTACGGTTACCAGAGATTTTAGCAGCCGTAATTACAAGCATCTCAACCGCCCGATCTGGCCACTGGATCCACTTCCCTTTGACGCTTACGGCAAAACATGGACTTAAAGGAGTATTTATGTCTAATCCATCCCTTCACGGCATCATTGCCGCCGTGCTTACCCCCATGCAGGATAATCTGCGCCCTGATGTCCCCGCCTTCATATCCTATTGTAAACAATTGCTGGAAGCCGGTTGTCATGGGTTAAGCATTCTTGGCAGTACGGGCGAGGCCAATTCCATACATTTATCCGATCGTCTGGAATTGATAGAGCAAGCAGCAATATATCTGCCCCGGGAAAAGCTCCTGCCCGGCACCGGCTCATGCGCCCTCGCCGAAGCCATTGAACTTACCCGTCATGCGGCCCGTAATGGCATAAAGAATGTCCTAGTGGTTCCCCCTTTTTATTATGCGCCCGTATCCGATAGAGGCGTGCAGGATTACTATGACCGCCTGATTGAGGCTGTTGACGACCCGGAGTTGCGTATCTATCTCTATAACTTTCCCAAATTAACCGGTTATCGTTTTACCCCATCCCTGATTGAAAACTTGATTGCCCGTCATGGGCCGATCATTGCTGGCATAAAAGACAGTTCTGGTGATTTTAAAAGTATGAAGGAATATGTCGGAATTAATCCCGCCTTCAAAGTATTTCCCGGAACAGAAAGATATCTACTAGATATGCTGAAGCTGGGCGGTGCCGGATGCATATCTGCCACCATTAACATCACAGCAGCACAAGCCCGTGCGGTATGGGATCATCGTGAACAGGCGTTACAGAACGATCTGACAGGAATTAGGGCCGCCATTGAAGCATACCCGCTGGTACCCGCCCTAAAAGCCATAGTGGAACGCGATGGCGGTGGAGAAGGCTGGCGCAATATGATACCGCCCCATATGCCACTGGATGAAGAAGTGAAACAAAACCTCTTTTTCGCCTATGAGGAAGCCCAATAATGAAAGTCTATTGCGCCAGTATGACACATGAATCCAACAGCTTCTCTCCCCTGCCCACAAATATGGACAGTTTTCGGGAAAGTTTTCTCTTTTGCCCTTCCACGGGCGAAGGCAAAGGTCTGCTCGATAAACCGCTGCTGGAAGCAAACTTACGAAGCATATGCCTGAATCGTGGCTGGCAGGTCATTGACGGCCTTTATGCCGGGGCCTGCCCTAGTGCCCCTACAATAGCCAAAGATTATGAGATTTTACGGGATGAAATGGTTCAGGGCCTGCGGGATGCCATGCCGGTTGATATGGTGCTTCTTTTTCTTCACGGCGCGCAAATGGCCCAAGGGTATGAAGATTGCGAAGGAGATATATTATCCGCCATGCGTGAGCTGGTCGGTCCGGATATTCCCATCGGGGTTGAGCTGGATTTACATAGCAACATCACCCCAGCCATGACCGATAATGCGACAGTGATGATTGCCTGCAAGGAATATCCCCATACGGATTTTGATGCCCGGGCGGAGGAAGTCGTTACCTTGACAGAAGCAAGTGTCAGAAAAGAAATATCGCCTGTTATGTGGTTTGAGAGAGTTCCCATGCTGGGCTATTACCATACCACGCGTGAGCCAATGCGAAGTTTTGTTGACAGCCTGTTTCTAGAAGAGAAAAAAGACGGCATTCTTTCAGTCTCCCTTACCCATAGTTTTCCGGCTGCTGATTTCGACGGTGTTGGTGCGGGCGTATTGGTGGTTGCTGACGGTGACACCAGCCTTGCTAAATCCACGGCACAGGATTTGGGCCAAAAATTCTTTGACCTACGGGAAAATTCAGCACCAAGTTTCAGCGTTTCCCAAGCGTTAAGGCAAGCCTTGGCCTTCTCAGGCGGGCCAGTGGTCATAGCTGATGCCTCCGATAACCCGGGCGGCGGGGCGGCGGGAGATTCAACCCATTTTCTACGGGCTATTCTGGATGCCGGGATCACCGATGTAGCCCTTGGCATGATATGGGATCCCGCGGCTTACGATCTCATTGAAAAAGCGGGTATTGGGGCAACAATACCTTTGCGAATTGGTGGCAAATCCGGGCCATTATCCGGTGATCCCGTGGACGGTATTGTGGAAGTGATCGCTATCAAGGATGACCTTCAGCAATTAATGTTTGGAGAATATGGTAATTTGGGGCCAGCCGCCACCATACGCATGGGCAATGTGGACATTATCATCAATAAAATACGCCAACAGATTTTCGGGCCAATAACTTTCGAAGAAATGGGTATTGATACGGAATCAAAGAAAATCATTGTGGTAAAATCGGCCCAACATTTTCATACCGCATTCGCCCCCATAGCAGAAAAAATCATTTACGCGTCACCGCCAGGGTCCGTATCCACTGATTTTCGGGAATATCCTTACCAACATATACAAAGACCCATTTGGCCTTTGGACGAGTTGCCCTTCATGGCTTACGGAAAGAAATGGGCATGAATATATCAAAAATACGGAAAAAGCTCTTTGCTGCTCCCCATGTTTCATTAGGGCATTTCCCGACGCCACTGGAATTTATGAAAAATTTGACCCACAACCTTGATGGCCCGCAGTTATGGATCAAAAGAGACGATTGTACCGGACTTGCATCCGGCGGTAACAAGACCCGCAAGCTAGAATTTGCATTGGGTGACGCTTTGGCACAGGGTGCCGATACCATCCTGACAACAGGTGGCGTGCAATCCAACCACGCACGGCAAACCGCCGCCGCTTGTGCACGGCTCGGGCTACGTTGCATCCTTTTATTAGTCGCCCCCCCAGATTGGGCGACAGATTCCTACCGCACATCCGGCAATATCCATCTTGATAAAATATTTGGTGCGGATATTCACATTATTCCCCAAGGTGCTGACCCAAACGAAGAAATAGCCGCCTACGCGGCAAATGTTAGTGATACCGGAGGCAAAGCCTATATGATACCCCTTGGGGCTTCCACAGCGACGGGAGCACTTGGCTATGTTGCCTGTGCCCTTGAAATATTCACCGAAAACCCAAATGTCAGCCATGTGATTTCCGCTGCCGGAAGCGGCGGGACACAAGCGGGACTTATCGCGGGATTTGCCGCATTAGGTGAAGATGTTATATGCGAAGGTATCGACATAGATGCCGAACGGAACCGTACAGAGCAACGAACCCGGAATCTATTGCCGGATATCATGTCACTGATCGGAGCTGATCATGTGACGCTACCACCGGTCATCGTCCGTGATGGATATGCGGGAGAAGGTTACGGTGTCATCTCTCCCTTAGCAGAGACCGCTAAACAGCAAGTAGCCCATTCAGAAGGGCTTATTCTCGATTCTGCTTATACGGGAAAGGCAATGTCAGCCCTTATTGCTGGCGTCAAAGAGGGGCGCTATGGAAAAGACGATACCATTGTCTTTCTTCATACCGGCGGCTTTCCTTTGACCTTTGCCTATTCTTGAGATTTTTGATCAATAACTTCCTTCTTTAGAAGTAATGTGGTGGCCTGTTTTACATGGGCCAAATCGACCATTTTGCCATCCAATTGCACCGCACCATCCCCCTTTTTTATAGCTTCTTTCATGGCCTCATTAATACGTCTAGCCAGTTTGATTTCATCGGGGCTGGGTGAGAAAATTTCATTTGCAGATGTAATTTGCATGGGGTGTATGGCCCATTTTCCGGTAAAGCCAAGTGCTTTTGCCCTACGGGCACAGGCCTTATAGCCATCAATATCCCTAAAATCGGTGAAAGGACCATCCATAGGCTCTAACCCATTAGCCCGACAAGCATTGGCCATGCGCGCCAAAGCATAATGCCATTGGTCATTCCAGTGATATTCTCCGCTATTCGTCAACACACCATAAGACGGGTCTGGTGTGCCAAAGCTGGTTTGCGGTGCCTGCATAGCGACCGAATAATCCCCCACACCGAAGGATAATGCCCCTAGTCGCGGGGATGCGGCGGCGATCTCATCCACATTAGTCAGACCAATAGGTGTTTCTATCAAAGCATCAATGTTGATCTTGCTATCCCGCTTGATATTTTCCTCTATGGCATCCAGCAAACGGGCGACAAATCTGATATCTTCACCAGAACTTACTTTAGGAATAAGAATAGTATCCAGTCGTGGGCATTGCTCGACAATCTCGACAATCTCTTTATAGCCCCATTCTGAGCCAATTTCATTAATGCGGACGGACATGTTTTTATCTTGCCAATCCACATCAATAAGGGCCTCAATTACGGCCCCCCTTGCCTCATGCTTTCTTTCCGGTGCCACTGAATCTTCCAAATCAAGGAAAATTATGTCAGCCTCGCCCTTCGCCGCCTTTTCAAAAAAATGCGGGGATGTGGCGGGTACTGCCAGCATGGAACGCTCTAATCTTGTCATCATATTATTTGCCCCATCATCGTATCAAAAAAGGGTTGGACGATGTCTCTGCCGTTGAAAGCCAGACGCTTTTCATCTGTAAATACTGTTTTATGGCTTCTATACCGTTTTCTTTACCGGTTCCGCTGACTTTATAACCGCCGAATGGTGTCATATAGCTAACCACACGGTATGTATTCACCCATACTGTTCCGGCCTTGATCTTGGCGGGAAGTTCCAGACATCTTTTCATATTCTGGCTCCAGATACCCGCAGCCAAGCCATATCTGGTATCATTGGCGATCTCAATGGCTTCTTTTTCATCCTTGAAACGGATTACCGACAATACAGGGCCAAAAACCTCTTCCTGTGCAATATGCATATTATTGGATACATTAGTAAATATTGTCGGTTGAATAAATAGGCCCTGCCCCGCTTCAGGGTTTTTATCAGCCGGACCACCCAGAATACAATTAGCCCCTTCGGCCATTGCCATCTCAAGACATCTGTTAATCTTGTCATATTGGTCCTTGGAGGCAACGGGGCCAATATTTGTATCGGGTAGCATGGGGTCACCCAATTTTGCATCCCGTGCAATGGTCATCACCCGTTCCAGAAACGCGTCATAGATGGAATCCTGAAGCAAAAGACGCGACCCCGCGACACAGGTCTGACCACTGGCCGCCAGAATACCCGCAATGACACCATTGGCTGCATTATCCAGATTGGCATCAGCAAATACGATGTTAGGCGACTTGCCACCAAGCTCCAATGTGGTGCTTTTAAAGTCACCGCCTGCTATTTCATTTATATGCCTGCCTGTGGCCTCGCTACCTGTGAAGCTGATCTTGGATACCTGAGGATGTCCGGTCAAGTCATCGCCCATCTCGCTTCCGTAACCCGTAATAACATTGACGACGCCCGCTGGAAAACCCGCCTGTTCAAAAAGTCTGGCAAATTGCAATGTGGAACAGGACGCATGTTCAGATGGTTTTAAGACAACCGTATTGCCCGCCGCCAGTGCCGGAGCCAATTTATAGGCCGCCAGTAAAAGCGGGGAATTCCATGCGGTTATTGCTGCCACTACACCGTAGGGTTCATGACGGGAATAATTGAACATATCCGGTTTATCTGTGGGATGAACCATGCCCTCAATCTTGTCAGCCAAACCACCGAAGTAATAATACCACTGGGGAATATATCCGACCTGTGCGGACATTTCTGCATATAATTTGCCATTATCCCGCGTTTCCAGAGTAGCCAGTTCTTTCACATTCTGTGCAATAAGGTCACCAAGTTTTCTGAGCAACGCCCCCCGTTCGCTCGGGATCATTTTAGACCAAGGCCCGATTGTGAAAGCTTCATGAGCGGCCTTTACTGCCGCGTTAACATCAGCGGCGTCTGCCCGTGGCACACGGGCCCATTCCTCCTGATTATACGGATTGATGCTTTGGAAATATTCACCACTCTCGGCAGATAGCCATTCACCACCAATTAACATTTTATAGTCTTGTGTCCTCATGCTGAAAACCTCCCTGATTCACGGGCCCATATGAGGGTATCATCAAGTGCCAGTTCAAATCGTCGAAACATCTCGTCAATTTCATCTGCCGAAATGATTAGCGGCGGACAGAATAATGCCGCGTTGCCGGAAAAGCGATGAATTAAACCATGTTCAATACAGCGTTTATCACAATATGCCCCGACACCAGCCGATGGTTTAAATGGTGTTTTATTTGCTTTATCGGCAACCAGTTCAATGGCACCAATCAATCCCGCGCCCCTTGCGTCCCCGACCAAGGGATGATCAAGAAATTCCCGCAATCTGTTTTGAAAGTAAGGTGTTATCTTCCGAACTTCTGATAACATATTGCGTTCTTCGAACAGTTCCAGATTACGCAATGCCACCGCCGCCGGAACCGGATGACCGCCATAAGTATAACCATGACCAAATACCCCTCTCTCCGCGCTCACATCGACCAGAACCTCATACATCCAGTCCGGTATAATTACTGCAGCTATGGGCATATAGGCCGAAGATAATTGCTTAGCAATAGTCATGGTATCAGGCTTCATACCTACCGTTTCACAGCCGAACATATTTCCCGTACGGCCAAATCCACAGACCACTTCGTCCGCTATACAGATAATGTCATATTTTTTCAGAATTTTATCAATCTTCTCAAAATAGGTTTTCGGCGGAGGAATAACACCGCCACCGGCCATAATGGGTTCTGCGATAAAGGCGGCGATAGTGTCAGGGTCTTCCCGTTGAATTAATTGCTCCAGCTCCTCTGCCAATCGGTCTGCATAGGCTTCTTCACTCTCGCCAGCTTCCGCATCACGGTAATAATGGGGACAGGAAATATGCAATATATTATCCAGCGGTTGATCAAAGCCCCCCCTGTAGGCGGGCAGTCCCGTAAGGCAGGCTGTGGCGATGGTCACACCGTGATAACCACCCCACCGGGCTATGATTTTCTTCTTTTTCGGTTTGCCAATGGCATTGTTATAATACCAGATGATTTTAAGCTGCGTGTCATTGGCCTCTGACCCTGAATTGGTAAAAAATACTTTGGAAGCCTCAAAAGGCATCATGGTCTTTAGCCGTGCCGCCAGATCTATAGTCGGCACCACAGCCTTATTACCAAATCCGTGGTAGAAGGGAAGCTTCTGCATCTGCTCTATGGCGGCATCAACCAGTTCTTGTTCACTAAAACCAAAGCTTGTGCACCATAGGCCTGCCATACCTTCGATATATTCTTTACCATGCACATCAAAAACATGAACGCCCTGGCCGCGTTCAATCACCAGTGCCCCGTTTCTTTTATGTTCCGACAGGTTGGATGTGGGGTGAAGAATATGTTCCATATCGCCCGCAATAATTGATTTTGCATAGTTACTCATATCAAAGATTTCCATTTCAATCGGATGTTAAACATTCCTGTTCACGGCAAAACGTGAGTTTATATTTTTTGATGAAATTATATTGCTGATAGTATACTAACATACAAATTAAGCATTGCAACATGGAAGACTAGTAAATCTTTCTGAAAACTCACCTATTAACCCAATGTCTTCTAAATAATAATATTTTAATAGTGACCCAAATAAATATTCTTTGCAAGCCGCATAAAAGCATAACAATATCTATATAAGAAAAGAAAATTACATCTTATTACAGTCCGACTCCATTACTGAAATTAACGTATTTTTTACCGTTTATCGTAGTTAAATATCCCTTCATCGCAAAATGCTAATATTTACCGCAAACGCCATATGCTTTATCGCATTCGGCTTTAATTCTCAGCAGAAAAGATTACATATAAGTCATGAAACGCGGCTGAAATGGCATGACGCTAAACGTCGCAAAACAGATAATAGAACAAATATTTTTGGATTTAAAAGAAAGGTCAAGCAAATGACAAACTATATATCACAATATAACTTCATGGACCTGTTAAAGGACCATAATGCCGTTCCTCATGTTGAGGAAAATTTAATTTCATTGGGTACAATATTCATAGGGTTGGCAGAGAAATTTACTTCGAATATTGAACTGACACATGACTCTTATGACTTTATGGATCTGTTGTATGACAAGGGTTTCGTACCGACCTATTGTAATGATAACCATCTGACAGCAGATGTGGCCTAGAGAGATAGAAGCGCAAGCATAGTCAGGAGGATGTTTTAAGGTTTCTTCTGACAGGGGGTATGATTTTTTATAGTACGCCCGCTTAAAAACTTCACTTCTATCCTCATAAGATTCCCAAGCGATACCCCCAATGTGCGACCATCCCGACCAAAAACCTATTGCCTCATCTATATTCCCGCATAGTTAAGCAAAACATTAACTAATCCTCAGCCTACGCAAGGCAGAACTACCTGATATCGTACCATGTGATCATATCCCCACCAAATAATACCAATCTGGTATATTTAAGACCTTATTAATGCCTGAATGCTATAAAATTTAAAACATTAACTATTATATAAAAAAAACATAATAAATCGTCGGAATAGACGGAATTCGTAATAGATAGAGTTTGTGTAATTATATTAAGTTGCTTTTGATTATTTTGGGATATTATATGCATATTAATAAGATATTTAGTTTGGTAATTGTTGTTTCGTTCTTATTAACTGCGTGCAGTGAAGAAAACACCTCAAAAACAACTGACAATGGGCCAAATGCAAATAATATGGCTCGAAATGAAGCCGCTCCAAAAATTTGCCTTTTATTCAATGAAGAAAATCTTGGCGACAAAGGCTTTAATGACAGCCAATATGCAGCAGCCGCAAAGGTACAGCTGGAAGAAAACTTCCAGCTGGTCGTTGTAACTGGTCGACGAAATTCCCTGCACGAAAGTTTTCAAAACGCCATTGATACAGGATGTGATTTATTGGTAGCGACCGAAGGCTACGCCATGAAAGATATTGTTATAGAATTGGCTCCAAAAAATTTAGGGAAAACTTTCATCCTTATGGATGAAGTTGTGGATGTTGAATTTAGCAATCTGACAACGACCCATTTTAATACTGCAGAGGCATCATATTTGGCCGGAATTTTAGCTGCTGATATGAGCGAAACTAGTGTACTGGGCATTGTGGCGGGTCTACAAGTGTCCGCTGTTAATGATTTCATCGTTGGTTTCAAACAAGGGGCGAAAGACACCAGAAAAGATATTAGAATACTTACTGAATATATTGCAGAAGTTGCCCAGACTGACAACATATGGAGCAATCCCAACATAGCGGCCCAAATTACCAATAAAATGTATGCTACCGGGAATGCAGATATTATTTTCAGTGTTGCGGGTGGATCAAACTTAGGGACATTTAATACCGCAAAAAAATTAAACATTAAAGCTATTGGTGTCGATGCCGATCAAGACCACCTTGTTAAAGGTGTAATCTTAACCAGTGTAATTAAGGATTTAGGAAATGTCCTGGATATCATGATACGTGATTACCTTAAGGGCACCCTAAGAAGCGGTAGCCGCGCCTTTGGTATTGCAGATGGCGGGGTATCAATCAGCCCTATGCTTTATTCAAAGCATTTGGTTTCCCCATCGACCTTAAATAAAATCGCCATTGCAAAGAAATCCATTAGCGAAGGTAAAATCACGGTTGCTTCCGCATGGGAAAAAGATGGGCAAAACAATGCTCGGTAAAAAACAATTTTCTTTTTTTAATCGATTGAATATTTCCACAAAAATGAATTTTGTGATTATCAGTTGCCTATCCATTTTCATGTTCAGTTTAAGTTTATTTTTCATCGATGTAGTCATTAAAGAAGCAGAAAAGGAAGTCGATCACAATAATAAATATATTTTACGGCTGGCCAGTGGTCTTTATTTACATCCCTTGATGGAGTCAGATTTCGCGGCAATGATGGAATTGACCCTGTCTTTCCTTGAAGATGAAAATACTGTAAAAGTTGCAGTCTATAATGACAAAGGCATAAATGTCATTCCAATCAACCAGATAATAGACAGTACTATTGAGAATGTTCGTGAATACCGCCATAAAATTGCTATTAAAGGCGGTAGTGGTGAAGGTAGCCTAGCCATCGGCGAAGTGGCTATTACATTCAATATGGATGGTCTCTACAGTCAAATTGAATATGCACAAAAAGGTTTACTTTTTTTTGTTGCTTTTGCCATGCTACTTACGACCCTGTTAATGCGGTTTTTACTCAATCGGTTTATCCAAACCCCCATCGTAGAATTATCCAGATCAGTATCAGAAGTAAAAAAAGGCAACCTGAACGAAAAAGTTAAGGTGCTCGCCAATGATGAGATTGGGGCTTTGGCAAACGACTTCAACGAAATGACAACACATTTACATTCCGTTCGTGAATTAACGAATGCAAAAGAAGCAGCCGAAGCATCCAATCTGGCAAAATCCGAATTTCTTTCTTATATGAGCCATGAGTTGCGCACACCTCTTAATGCCGTGATCGGATTTTCAGAAACCCTTCGTCTGCCCATATTCGGCAAATTAAATGATAAACAGTCAGAATATGTCACGCATATTCACGAGGGTGGAACATTACTGCTTAAGTTGATCAATGACCTTTTGCATCTGTCCAAAATTGAAACCGGTGCCGTCGACCTTGATCTTCAACAATGTGACCTCTCTGCAATAGTTTTGGATGTGATACCATTGGTTCAACATTTATTGGAAAAAAATCATATACGGCTCCATAAAGAAATAATTCCTGAGGGCCTGAGTCCTGTTATTGTGGACAAAATCCGAATGGACCAAATTCTTGTCAATCTAATTTCCAATGCTGTTAAATATGGCCGCAAAGGGGGTAATGTCTGGCTTTCAGTGATTGAGATTGAAAACAACTGCTTGCGGGTTTGTGTCCGTGATGATGGGATCGGCATTGCAAAGGAACAGTATGAGAATGTCTATACCCCTTTCAACAGGGCCGGCATGGAGCAGTCCGGAATAGAGGGTACCGGTGCCGGATTGTCAATTGTCAAGGCGTTAGTGGAGGCCATGGGCGGTATCATCGATTTTGATAGCAAGATTGGTGTTGGCACTAGTTTCTGGATTGATTTGCCTATCGCGCATTACCAACAGGTTGCTCAAAAGTGAATCTGGTTATAATTCTCTATGTCCCAAGCCAGGTGGCAAGCATAACACCAATAAAATTAGCCACCGCATAACCAAAAACGCCCAACAATACAGCCGGTGCAACAAGATCATATTTTCCTTTACCTGCCGCCAGGGCAGCTGCCGTCGCCGGACCGGATGCACAAGCATTGGAGGCAACAACCACTTCAAACAAATCAAGCTTGAAAAACCGGCTGCCACCAAAAATGAATGCCGCATGGCATAGAACAATAATAACGGCATAGACTGCTATGACCAAAGCTTTATCCATCATCGCCATGATGTCTGCGCTGATGCCAATAGCCACGAAAAAGATATACATAAAAAACAGCCCAATCTCATAGTCCCCCTTAAGTATTTTCAACTGCCGTGGGAAAATATTGGCGATAGCAATGGTAATAGCGGTAATGAATATAATAGTATAACCACCCACGCTCAGGTATTCAGCCAGTGCCTTGCCGATGGCACATATGGCAAAAGACAATCCCAATACAAAGCCAAGATGTTTTAAGTTCAGATGTACGGCGGGCGGTTCTGTCACCTTGTTCTGGTCATCCTGATTATTTACTGTTTCAGATACATCAGAACTCTTGAATAACCAACGAAAGAAAGCCATCGACGGCACCAATGCCAAAAAGGCCAGATATATAACGCCAATAACATTATCTGCCGCAACACTTGCGGTAACTATTGACGGGTCTAGGTCAACGGCCTGGGTCACTGCCGCCATATTCATGGAGCCGCCAATATAGGTGGCACTGAATACGCCCGCGAGCTTCGGCGCCTCCTCCCCTAATGGCAATAAAAAATATCCTATTAATGCGCCAACCGTGGTTCCTAAAGCACCCAAAAAGAACGCCACTAACATGCCACCAGTTTCGGAAATAACGCGCCTCAAATCAGCCTTTAACAACAGCAGTGGAATAGCAAGTGGCACCAGATAAGACCAAACAATATCATAGGCCTGTGCCGATTTCGGCAGAACTCCTATATTTGACAACAGCATGGCAACAGCAATAATTATAGCTACCCCCGATATATTTTGCCCCATTTTTGTGGTATCAGCCCAAAAACCCATAGCCGCCAACAACACAAGTGCTGACCACAAAGCAAACGTCCAATCCGCATGGATAAGCGATAACTCAGCCATATTTCTCTCCTAACTATTAAATACTCAATTTCGCTATGGCATTACCTAATAGACATAGGCTCGATCATTATCATTCCGCCAGCTTTGAATTTTTTTCACTCATACAATTGATAGCTCGCTTCATTTTTCCCATATTGCCAAACTAATCGTAGGCTTTCATCAGGCAGTAATGACTATACTAATAGATCTTGTGTATTGAATTGTTCATGGGAAAAAATAGCATTCAAAATTCTTTCCTCCGACTGAAGAATTATATCCAGAGATGCCTTGCGAATTTTTTTAGGCTCATCACTTTTCATAACTTCTATGAGCGTGGCCTGCTGTTCACTTGAATAGGGGAATTCCTTATTTGTTTTTACATACAGCCAATAGATACGCATCGCTGTATCTTCCAATTGGCGTGCCCAATCATACATCAGTGGGTATCCTGATGGAGAACAGGACTCAATATTTAACTGTTTGTTGGCTTTTAAAATTTCTAACGCGGACTTGTCATCCTTTACTGGTAGCAGTTTTTGGATTTTTTTATTTATTCTATCCAATTCTTCAAAATTCACCTTAGCCCCCGTTAGAGAAAGAATTTCAGGGAGAAAAATTTTCCGCAAAGTAAAATTTTGTTTTATTTCCAATAATGTAAGCGGTGCAACCTGTGTTACACGTGGGGAAAGAGAAACAAGAAATTGTTGGGCAATAAGACGTTCAATCAGATTTCTTGATACGGTACGACTAAGGCCAAAAATATCACTTAGTATATTTTCAGATACCTTCTGACTAGGTTTTAATTTTTGAGTGACGATCGCATCCATAATAAGCTCATATGCGTCATCTGTATCATTTTTCCGAATAGTAGATATCGACACATCATTATCCTTATTATGAATGATCAATTAGACACTCATATATGAATAAACTGGATTATTCAAGGTATTAAGTTTGATTAATTAGCAACAAAACTGTCTTATTTTAATTTAACACTGTACAATATATCATCGGACAGCCTATATATGAAGATAGACTCCTAAAGCTAAGGAATACTAATGAAGTCCATAGAACTGAAACCACCCTATTTAATTTTTGTTGGAGATGCCGTTGAGAACAGCTACGCCAAGACTGGATTAGGCATGGTTGAATGGCGACGTGACCTGTGTAAAGGCCAATTAAGCCTACCAGAAGGTACGGTTGACTTGGGCCTGCCTGCAATGACCCTTGAACAGGCTTCTGCTGCGGGCATTGAATCGCTGATAATTGGAACGGCGGCTGTGGGCGGTAGTATTCCCGACTCATGGTTGGATATATTATCTGAAGCCGCAATACGGGGCATTGATATTGTCGCGGGGGTTCATACACTTCTGAATGACATTCCGCGTCTTCGGGAAGCAGCCGCGCAAACAGGGGCGAGGCTGATTGATGTCCGTGTACCACCAAAAACTCTACCTGTCGGAACTGGCAGAAAGCGTAGCGGACGCAGAATACTTATGGTTGGTACGGATTGTGCGTTGGGGAAAAAATACACCGCTCTTGCACTGGAAAAAGATATGAAAGCGGCGGGTATGAATGCCGATTTCAGGGCAAGTGGTCAAACCGGTATTATGATCGCGGGTACAGGCATCCCCATAGACGCCGTGGTCGGGGACTTCATCTCTGGTGCCGCAGAAATCCTATCACCTGATAACTGTCCTGATCATTGGGATGTAATTGAGGGCCAGGGTGGCATTTTCCACCCGGGATATAGCTCTGTCAGCATGGGTCTTCTTGTGGGGTCGCAACCTGATGCGTTTATCGTCTGTCACGAAGCGGGGAGAACTCATATTCTGGGGTGGGATGACTTTGAGTTACCCTCAATTGAGCAGGTGATCGGACGCACCATCGCCATTGGTAGTCAGATAAATAAAGAAATAAGATGCGTCGGGGTTAGTGTGAATACATCCTCCCTCAATAATGAAGAGCGGGAAGCTTATCTGTCTGCCCTGTCGGCAAGAGTTGGCTTACCTTGTGTAGACCCGCTAAAAAATGGAACGCGGCCAATTATTAACCTACTGAATAAAGAATTTTCATTCTGAGGGACTATAAATGAACATCGTAAAAATTGACATTAGCAAACTAAATGTTGCCATAACCAATCCCATACGGGTACCCCTTGGCGTCATAAATGCCGCCCATAATGTGGTGGTTAAAATCATCACGGAAAGCGGTATATACGGTTGGGGTGAAGCAAGTCCCTTTGCCCCGATTACAGGCGACAGTCAGGAAAGAAATTATGTCACCGCAAAAGAATTAGCGGCAATGATAAAGGGCAAAGATGCCCTGGCCATAGAAGCACGCATGGGGGAAATTAATGCCTCCACAGTTGGTGAACCATCAATCCGGTCTGCTTTTGATATGGCACTATATGATATTGCCGCCAAAGCAGCCAATATGCCGCTCTACCGTCTATTGGGGGGCGAACGCCGGGAAATCAGAACTGACCTGACCATAGGAATACAGGATACAGTCGAAGAAACCAGAACCCAAGCACAACAAGTTCTGGATGCAGGTTTTAACGCTATCAAGATGAAGGTGGGACGGCAAGGCCTTGAAGATGTCGCTCATGTCAAAGCCGTCAGAGAGCTGGCAGGTCCGAATATTGCCATTAAAATGGATAGCAATCAGGGCTGGGACTATCCAACGGCAGTAGCCAATATCAATGCCATGAAGCCCTTAAACCTGCAATATTCTGAGCAGCCCCTTGCGGTATGGGATTATGATGGTCTGGCACGTCTTCGGGATAAGGTTGACCTGCCCATATGTGCTGATGAAAGTATATTTGATGACAAAGACGCCTTGAAGCTGATCAAGCGTGGCGCCGCAGATTATCTCAATATCAAACTTGGCAAAGCAGGTGGTATTCATACGGGGTTGAAAATTAATGCCATTGCCGAAGCCGCAGGGGTTAAATGTATGATCGGATGTTTTGCGGAAAGCCGCCTGAGCCTGAGCGCGGCAACGCATCTTGCCATAGCGCGACCGAATATTTCATTCATTGATCTGGATTCCTGCTACCATTTCAAGGATGACCCAGTGATTGGGGGCGTGACATTTGATGATAAAATTGGCGGCCTATTACATCTACCCGAAACCAACGGTCACGGAGCAGAAATAGATAAAAACACCCTTGACAACGAAAGCCGGATAACCGTTTAAGGCTGGTTGCAAAATAACTTCTGGCAGCCGAAATTTTATAACCACATATCATTCCCCGTATTCTGATATTAATATTGCACTTTTATGGCGCTAGGAATATATATTCTATAAATATATTCTTAGCCTATAATAACCGATGAGATTCTTATGACGAAATACAGTTCAGTAGAAGAATTCCGCCAGGAAATTATCAGAAAACATGAAACACTGAGTAAACGGCTTAAGCAAGTATCGCGCTATATTCTGGATCACCCCAATGATTTGGCCATAGAAACTCTCGCCGTTGTAGCAGAAAGATGCGGTGGGCAGGCTTCTACAATTGTCCGTTTTGCCAAGGCTTTTGGCTTTAACAGTGCCCGCCAGATGCAGCGTTTATTTCGCGACGAGTTAATCAGCGGAGCAGGAAATCTAGACTATAATGAACGCATAAAACATGCTAACGACAAAACGCAACTTGACAATAATGATCCATTTCACCTGTTGGTAGAATTTACCGAAAGCAATAAACAGTCCCTTGAAAATCTGAAGGCAAATATAAATCGGGCCGATCTGGATAAAGCCATAAATATGATCACCAAAGCTAATACAATATATATTATTGGTTTTAGACGATCTTTTCCCGTTGCAACTTATCTGGCTTATGCCCTACAAGAAACCAACAAACGCTGCATTCTGATTGATAGCGTCGGCGGTCTGGCCAAGGGACAGACTGTGGGCATCACATCAGACGATTTAATGATTGCCATCAGCTATCGCCATTATACGCCTGAAACGCTGGATCTCGTTTCCGAAGCAACTGAGCATACCGATAATATCATTGCCATTACAGACAGTCCAATCAGCCCGATCGCTACACTAGCAACGGTGTCATTTGAAATAAATGAGACCGAAGTCCGCCAGTTTAGATCGCTAAGTGCGTCACTCTGTCTTGCGCAGGTACTGGTTATTGGTTATGCCTACCAAAAAGAAAATTCTACTTCAGAAGCCCCCTAAAAATGGGGGTATTACCCCGGTACGACTAAACTGTTCCAAAAACTTGTTTTTATCCTTCTAAGACCAGATTATGAACCGGAGATAATCCAAAACCAACAGCGTCTAGCCGATTAAAGTGTAGCCTCAGAATTAAGCGGGGCTTCCCCTGAAGATGCTAGTCAGAACCAAAATCCGTTTGAGCATGTGAGGACACAAGATCAGGCGTCCGAGGAGCATAGTCAGAGAACACCTCTTGGGCGTCAAGCATGCATTTTGGCAGATTAGGGTAAACGCCTATGATGATAAATTACTGGGAATTACTTTGAATAAAAACGTTTTGGTTTTTCTAACATTTCAACTTGCATATATCCTGATGAAGGACCCTGTGATATCAAATTTTCTGCCCATTCGAATTACACATTCACTTTCGATGGTACATCCCTCAAATTAAACATATCGAATGCTACTGGAGTTACCCCTTTAACACCCACATCCAACGCAAATAACGCGCCCGCATGGGGTTGTTGTCGCAACTGCTGTTCTGTTTGACCCTTTCTGGCAGATGTCACATACAAAATATTCAACTTTTCATCACCAAAAATACAACTGGTAGGGCAGGCCACTGGCATTTTAACAATCCGATCAATCGTGCCATCCGGTGCATATCGAACAATGCGCCAGCCATTCCATTGGGCATTCCACAAGTATCCTTCTGCATCTACTGTGGAGCCGTCCGGTATAATGTCGGTACCAACCAGCGAGAAGAACTCCCGTTGATTGGAGATGTCACCGGTTTTATCGTCATAGTCAAACACCCACATAATTTGCCGGACGGAATCAGCCGTATAAAATCTGGTTTTATCCGGGCTCCAGGCAAATGTGTTAGGATTGCCAATATCTTCCAGAACAGGGGTCAGTTTGCTGTTCTGCCCATAACAATAGACTGTACCGGAAACTTTTTTCTCCAAATCATCCGTTGTCCCAAACCAAAAGCGACCAGAGGGGTCAACCTTGCCATCATTGGGTCTGTTATTCGGTATATTTGTTTCAAAATCTAACAGCTGATTGCCCTTTCCTGTCTCTGGATCAAACAATAATAGAAAGTTCTGACAGGCCAGCAACAGACGCTGGTCGGAAGTTGCAACTACAACGGCTGTTTTTGCACCAATTTCCCAAAACCTAGTTTTTTGATCTGAAGGACAGAAACGAAATAGCTTTCCCTCTATAATATCAATCCAGAATAAGGCATTATGGTTAGGAGACCAAAGCGGCCCCTCCCCCAATGTGTTATTAAAATTCGCTATAATTTTGACCATTACAAACCTCTAAATCACCATCAGTCTAGCCCTCGGTCAAGCGTACGTATTACGCCCCTTATTTCCGCAAGGCCTTTCAAGCGCCCAATGGCCGAATACCCCGGGTTGGCGGTTTTCTCTAGATCATCCAGCATCTGGTGTCCGTGATCGGGGCGGATATAAATTTCCACCCCCCTGACCTTTTCTGCCTGAAGCAGCTTCTCTATCACCGCAATCATATCAATATCACTGTCCAGATGAGCCGCCTCTGTGAAGGAACGCGGGTCTGCCAGATCCTTCTTAACACCGCGCAGATGGGAAAAATAAATACGGTTACCAAACCGTTCAGCCATATGCGGTAAATCATTATCCGGATGACTGCCGAAGGTACCAACACATAAAGCCAACCCGTTTGACACACTTGGCTGTGCCGCAAACAAATATTCCAGATCTTTGGCCGTACAGACAATACGGGGCAAACCGAATATGTCTCTCGGCGGATCATCTGGGTGAATAACAAGCTTCACCCCCAGCCTTTCCGCTACGGGCAGAACAACATCAAGGAATTTTAGCAAATTTGCCCGCAGGGCTTCTTTAGTGATGGTTTTATATGTGGCCAGGGCAGCTCTGAAATCATCAAGGCCATAATCACCTGTCATCTTGCCTGGCAGCCCAGATACTATTGTTTTGACCAGTTGGGTGACGTCCTCCGCTGTCATGGTTTCAAAAATATCTTGCGCCCGCCCGATTTCAGCCTTGTTATAATCTTGGACAGCTTCTTTCCGCTTCAGGATAAACAGATCAAATGCGGCAAATACATCCTGATCAAACCGCAAGGCCAGTGCCCCTGAAGGCAGGGAAAACCGCAGGTCCGTCCGCGTCCAGTCAATAACCGGCATAAAATTATAACAAACTACCCTGATCCCGGCCCGAGCCAGGTTTTGTAAAGTTGATACAAAACTGGCAATATAACGATCACATCCATCCGCCCCGCGCTTGATGTCATCATGAACAGGCACACTTTCCACAACAGACCATTTGAGGGACGTACGACCCGCAACATGCCCCTCAATGAGTTTCTTTCGTGCCGTGATTTCTTCCAGAGGCCACACGTCGCCAATTGGTATGTGATGAAGGGCCGTAACAATGTCGGTTGCGCCCGTCTGTCGAATATGGTCAAGTGTTACGCTATCATCTGGCCCAAACCAGCGCCATGCCTCATACATTCTTAATCTCTTATGCTTGAACCAATTTTATTGCGGCCGATCAAAGGATATTGTTCCACTTCATAAACCTGTCCGTTCACAGGTGCCGAAGCATCAGATAGCCAGAAAACTGTATGTGTTGCAATATTTTCAGGCAAAAGTAACATGCCTGAAGGTGCAAAAACCTCTGGTACTTCTTCCAACCAGTTTTCAGAACAACCTTCCGAACGTTGAAGACGGTCTTCATTCTCCGTTAATGTCCATCCCACATTCAGTTGATTAACACGGATTTTTTCAGCCCCAAGACTATCCCCCAAATTACGGGTCATAGTCTGCATGGCCCCTTTAGACATTGAATAACTCAGGATATTTGACTGACCACAATGCGCATTGATAGAACCGATGTTGACGATTGAACCGCCACTTTCCTGCTTGCGAAATTGTGCCACGACTTGCTGACATAACAGCATTGGCGCACGACAATTGATAGCCATAATATCATCATGAATTTCGGCATTTGTTGTCTGCAAATCATCCCGCGTCAAAACCGCCGCATTATTAACCAGACCATCCACCTGCCCGAAGGCCTCTATCGCCGCTGGAACCACTTCTTCAATGTGGGAGATAACCCTCAAGTCACCACCTACCCATGCCGCCCTATCACCAAGCTGCTGTACGCATTTGGATACGTCATTGACATCCATCCCATGAAGCAAAATATTTGCCCCGACGGCATGGGCAGCCTGCGCTATTCCCCATCCAATACCTGAGTTTGCACCAGTAATAATAATAGTCTTGCCTTCGAGCATAACTTACTTCCCTGCCCAATGCAGCCACATGGCTGCGGTCCAAGAGAAATCCTCTCCGCCTGTCCCCTCACCCGTTTCCGGATTAAAGGCTTCAAAAAAACCCGATTGCCTCATCAGCATTGCCGTATCGAGCTTAATACGTTCAGACAAATCAGCTAGACCAACTTCCCTGCATCCTTTAGAAACCATATAATTGACAACAGCCCAAACAGGACCGCGCCAATAACGCATGGCATCAAACCGGGGATTATCCGGCGATAGACTTGGCATCAAAAATTCAGTAGTCGCGGCAATTCTCTCCAGATGATTAACGGTGCTTGCACGTTGTGCTTCAGAACCGACTCCTGCATAATAACACAGAAATGTCGCGCTGCTTATAATACCCGATGATTGACCACTAATTAGATCTTTCGAACAGAAAGCACCAATTTTCTCATCCCAAAGAAAATTAATCCCATTTTGCGCTCTGTCAATCCAACTTCTGATTTCAACAGCTTCTTTTTCAAAGCCAAATTCATTAGCTAGAGCAAGCATATCTTTATTTGCCCTAATCAGCATCATGGTCATGCCAACATCTACAACGCGGAATGGTCCTTCGGTAGCAATGGCATTATGATCCCAATTTTGGGTGCGCCCATATTCAACCATCGCAACAAAACGATCATAATCTTCCTTATGTGGGCGCATTTTCTTATCAAGATGCAGCGTATCACGACGTTCGTATGGTTCTATGCCAGAAATATCTACTGATGCTGCGGGCTCGTCCCATTCTGGGGCATTATCACGACCGGTTTCCCATGGGTGAGTCGCCACTACCAAACCTTTTCTCAAGGGATCACGATATTTATCAAACCACCTGTGCCAAGCCATAATTTTTGGAAAAATGCGTTCGAGATTACCGCGAGCTGCATCGCTTTTATCCTTTTGCCAAATCTGCCGAACCATTGATGCGGCAACGGGTGGCTGTGTGATTCCCGATGTCTGTGGTTTTTTTCCAGTATTCCATACATCTGGCCCCGGAAAATAACTATCACTTTCCTGCCAGAAAATAATCTGGGGAACAAAACCATCCTTCCACTGACCATCAAACAGGGTTTCAATCTCTTTCCATGCCCGGTCAATATCAAATTCTGCAAATCCCAAAGCCACAAATGCCGAATCCCAATTCCACTGAAAGGGATAAACATTCTTATTCGGTACAGTATATCCCCCCAAATCATTGGTTATCAGTATATCTCGCGCCCGCTGATTCATATCCAATGCTGCGTTTTGGTCTCCACTTACAACTGTTTCGTTCATTCTTTACCTGTTTCAACTAATTTGCAAAATATTGTATTTTCTTTACCGGTCACGATTTTATCTGACGTAGTTTCAAATAAAAAATTAGGCAGAGCATCATATAATGCTCTGCCTTTATCATTAGAAGTTATAGTTAAACCGTATGGTGATCCGGCGAGACAATATAGGCCGCCCAACAAAGAAGTCGCCCGTATTTGACTGTGACGTACCCTGACGCGGTGATCCTTCTGTCGTACCCTGACTTTCAAACAGGTTAAAGACGCTCACCCCAAGACGGGAGTTCCGGTCACCACCGAAATCAAATGTATATCCAGCATCTAGACGGAAAATGCTAAACGCTTCCAATTCAACACTGTTTGAATCATTGGCAAAGTTATCACCGACATAATTCTGGAAGAATGAGAAATCGAAAGTATCGTCATCATAATACAAGCCAGCATTATAGAGAATGTTAGGTTGGCGACGAAGCTCATTTCCAATCAAAGTCGCATCTCTATCGTTCTTGGTTAATTTATGGTCCTGCAATGTTGCATTACCATCAAACCTTAAATTATCCATAATAGAAATAGAGAGGGTGGCTTCGATACCGTAGGATTCGGTGGATTGCAAACTTACACTTTCCGTGACACCACCCTGTCCATCATTAACAAAATCTACACTGGCACGATCATCTAGCTTCGCATAAAAGCCTGCGAATGTTGCGGCAAATCTTTCACCAGAATATTTCAAACCCAATTCTGCCTGTTTGATAATTTCCGCTTCATAGGAAGATGGTTCGCCAAAACTGCTAAATCTCACACTGCGAATTTCAGGAAAAAAGAACCCACGAGAGGCATTAGCATAGACATTGAGGTTATCATTCACCTGATAAAGTGCGGCAACGGCAACGGCCCATTCTGTGTCATTTACAGAACCTAGCGTGAATGAACCACTCCCCGTCCGTACATTTTGCAAGTCCGGAGCAAGATTAGGGTCATCATCCACCTGCACATTCACCGAACCCTCACGGCTAATGTCACCAATGATTTTCTCAACACGGAAGCCAACATCAAAAGTAAAACGATCATTCTCGAACTGATCTGCTGCATAGGCAGCAATCCGTGTTGCACTATGTTCATTGTTTGAGAATGTTGCCCCGGCATTCAATACACCATTGCGCGAGATAGCAATGTCATTGCCCGCACCGTCCGTAATAGTCAGGTCGACAAGGCGCGGTTTGTTATTGAACTCTCCCAGATATGTGGTAATGACATTTTCATCACCAGCTTCTGCTCTTGCAAAAAATCCACCAAGGGTGAAGCTGTGGTCAAAACCACCGGCACTTATGTCTTTGGTAATATTAACTTCACTTGTGACGTCTGTTACAGGGCGATTACGGTCCAAAAGTCGGTTGCCGAACAGCAAATCCCCTACAGGCACATCTTGTCCAGAGCCTGTGTATGTGAAGGATGCATCAGATAAATCACCAAGATTGCGTGCCGCCAAAAAACCTGCTAGTGTTTCCGGCGTATTAACAATACCATCACCGTCAAGGAAAAGGTTGAATTGATGTTGATAACTGGAATATTTTGCTTTGGCATTAATGCCCCATCCGTTACCCACATCTTTATCTAAGACAAGAGCGAAAGATTCACCCTGTGTGGAAACACCATCCGCAATAGGGGTCTCAAATACACCGTTAGGTGTCCGGTAAGAAATTGCTGCAGCTTCATTAGTCTGCAAAGTATAGACTGTTTTACCATCGTTGCCGTTTGGCCGTTCACGCGTTTGACCATCTAGGGGAAAAGGCAAGAAAAACTGAACTTCATCGTCAATGATCTGTGTATAGAAAGTTAAAGAGCCTGAACCATCATCAAATTCTTTTTTCAGATTCCCTCTGAGTTGATAGCCTTCTGTTGGCAATCCTGTATCCAATGGCCCTTCATCATAACGATAAAAACCAGACATGGCATAATAGAGGTTAGAATCGCGACTCAAAGGGCCACTCGTCGCAAAATCCGCCCTGTAGCGACCTTCTTCCGCATATTCAAACTGAAGTTCACTTTCCGGAGTATCGCTACCTGTTTTTGAAATATAGTTTATGACACCAGCCACAGAACCCGGTCCAAAAAGGTTAGACGCACCACCACGGACAAATTCTACCCGGTCAATGCCAATGTCATTTCTGTAATAAACATCAAAGGCAGATGAGTTCAAACCAAAAGAACTCAGCGTAGTTACACCATCATAAAGCAATGGCGTGAACTGGAACTGGCCGCCAGAGGGCAACCCTTTGATAAAGACGTTTGCTGCGACTTCACCGCCACCACCTTCGGCCTTGATCCCTGTAATATTGCGTAAAATATCTGCTTGCCCGCTTGATGTCATACGCGCAAGCGTATCACCAGACATCGTCGAAACTGACCCCGGCGTAAAAAAGCTGGCCCGGGCCTTGCTAGTACCCGTTACAACTATTTCCTCTAACGCAAGAATACCAGAATCATCTTCATTATTCGCATTTTCATCCTCGGCAGCTAATGCTGCTGAAGAAATCGTAATCGCTGCCACCCCAGAAAGAAGTTTTAATATCATTCGGTTATTCATCGTGTTGTCCTCCTTAATAGACTTTCCATAAATTTTCTCATCATTACATCTCCAACAAATATAAAATGCAATTCAGTCGTTAATAACGTTATAAAACTCATATTACAACTTTTATTTTACTTATATTACTACTTATTATAAGTATATTATGAGTTTTTTAATTGCCTTTCTTTAAAAACCCACTAAAGTAATCTTTATATAAAAGCTAAAAACCTTTTGATTATGAGATATTAAAGGAAACGTATTTTTTGATAACGATACATACCATACCAGCTATACACATCAGCCCTTCTCCTTTCTCCCGCCGTATAAAGAGGGTAGCATGAGACAGTTCTCCCAAGGAAATTTTATCGTTTCCCCACCGTTCTTTAAAGAATCGGGGCGTCAGTTATGCTCAGAGAGCGAGCGTAAAATTTTATCTCTGATGATGCGTAATCCGGGACGAACGCTGGCAGAAATCACCAAGTTATCCAGTTTTTCACAACAAAGCGTCTCCCGCCTTGTCAAAGGACTTATTGATAGGGGAATTCTTGTAGCGGAAAGGAAAGTTACCACTGGCAAACGCGGACAACCCAGTATAGCGACAGATCTGGCAAAGAATTACGCCTATACCATCGGCATTTCCCTAATGACGGACTGTGTTACCGTCGCCTTGATGGATTTTTCCGGCACAATTTTGGAACAAAGACAACATATTCTACCCGCAATGACCCGCCGTGCGGTAAAGGAGAAACTTCACCAAACCTGTGATGACCTCATTACGACCCATAACGTTGACCGCAAAAATATACTTGGCGTCGGCGTTGCTATTTCCGGCTATAGCCTTGGGGGCAGGTCTAGATACAACACGCCGCCAAATTTGGATGAATGGGCCTTAATCGATATAGATGAAATCCTATCCGAGGAGCTTGACCTGCCTGTTTGGGTGGAAAATGATGGAAGCGCAGCTGCTCTTGGCGAAAGCCTAATTGGGATAGGGCGTAATTATGCAAATTTCGTCTATCTGTTCATTGCCGCCGGCATTGGTGGCGGTGTGGTTATCAACGGTGAAATGATGCGTGGCTGCAATGGCAATGCCGGTGAAATAGGCCTAATAGTACCAAGTGATAAATACCACAGGCCAATGCTGGATCTGTTACTCGACATAATTCAAAAAAACGGCATTCAAGTAGACGGCATATCGGATATGCTGGATAAATTTGATCCTGATTGGCCCGGTGTCAATGAATGGATAGAAAAAACCGAACCGGCGCTTTCACTTGTTGTATCTGCCGTCGCCGCAATTTTGGATACAGAGGCGATCGTCCTAGGTGGGCGTATCCCCAAATCTCTGGCCCGGAATATTATCTCCCATCTTGAAATTTATGATGATGGACGACGCGCTGAACCACGAGCTATGCCGCGCATATTGATTTCAGATTTTACTGGCGATTCAGGGGCTGCTGGGGCTGCCATGCTGCCCTTCCATAAATATTTTTTCAACAATAAAGATGACATTTAATCATGGCGCATGGTCGTGCCACGCACCACCAACTCCACAGGCACGATGATGTTTCTCGGACTTGCGCCTGCCGCCGCTTCCTCCAGCAAGTCTGCAACAGAGTTGGCCAGCTCCTCTGTATTTTGTCGAACAGTAGTGATGGATTCGCCCACTTCCGGCAATTCATCAAAACCTATTACCGAAACATTATCCGGCACCCGCAGGTTATGATCTTCAAGAGCCTTGATCACACCCCCCGCCATAACATCGGACAGGGAAAATACGGCAGAAAAATTCTTTTCCTCTTTCAGGGCGCGCCTTACTGCTAGAAAACCACCAAGCCCGGTAAATTCTCCTTCAAGAATATTTTCGTTGGGAAGTGCTACGCCATTATCCAACAAGGCATCACGAAAACCGCGAATGCGCTCGCTGGTCGCCCGTGTATGCAAAGGTATGGACATGTTAGCCTTACCGGAAACACTTCCCGCCACCACAAGCATTCTTGTATGTCCCAGCCGCAGCAAGTGTTCCGCCGCCTGTCGGCCACCACTATATTCATCTGAAGAAACCCAGAAATCAGCGGCACATTTACCAAGGGCTACAAACGGAATTTTTTTATTCTTCAAAAACGGCACCCGAGGGTCCTCATCAAAGGTCGAACAGATCACCATTAAGTCCGCATGTTTTTCGGGCAAGCCTTTTTCATCCGTCGGGACATGCTCGATACGCAAACCCTTTGAAAAAAGAGCGGCTTCAAGATGCTGCCGAAACAATAGGAAATGCAGGTTTAACCTGCTGCTAAATCCAATATTAAGCCCAACCTTAGCACTCTTGCCGAGGGACAACCCACGGGCTGTTTCATCTGGTCGATAACCCAAACGTTCTATAACAGCCCGCACCTTTTGCCGAGTTTTTACATTTACGCCGGGACGATTATTGGCCACACGGCTGACCGTTGCTTTTGAAACACCCGCCTCCCTTGCCACCACCATTATAGGCGGCGTTCTTTCCATCTCATCATTCTGATCTGTCACAACCATCAACCCCCTATCAGGATAACCCGAAAATCATTCACATTGGTCAAGGTAGGCCCCGTTTTTACAAAGCCCCCCAACCGCTCAAATAAACCATATGTATTATTTTGTGCAAGAAATTCTGCGGGAGAAACGCCTGCATCACGGCATTTCTCCATAAAATCATCATTTATAACCGCCCCGGCCACATCTTCTGTCCCGTCAATTCCATCAGTATCACAGGCCAGCGCAGAAATTTTTTTCTCCCCATCCAAACCAATAGCAAGTCCTGTCAAATATTCCAGATTACGTCCACCTTTGCCATTCGGATTTTTCACCTCTACGGTCATCTCCCCGCCAGAAATAATTGCCCAACGCCCGCCTTTTTCCTTATAGGTCTTGGCAAGGGCAGCATGTTCCCTGCCCACAAGATCTGCAATTCCTTCAAGGTCGTCTCCTAAAATTACAGGCTGCCAGCCATTTTCCCTTGCTACCTCCGAAGCAGTTAAAAGGGCGTCCCCCGCCCGGGCCACAATTTTTGTGTGACATTTTTCTAGTAGCGGATCACCCGGGAACAGGCTTTCATTGGCTGGATTCTTCAGGGCAGATAATATACTGCCATCACCATGCCAGCAATATTTGTTAAGAACATTCTCCGCATCCGCAAGGCATGTTTCGTCTCCGACTGTCGGCCCCGAAGCTATATCACTCGGCACATCACCGGGCACATCAGAAATCAGAAAGCTGTGGACTTCTGCCGGCGCGGCTGCTCTGGCAAGCCGACCACCCTTGATCCTAGAAAGATGCTTCCGTACGCAATTTATTTCAGAAATTGTGGCTCCGGAATGTAATAAAAACTTTGTAACCCTCTGTTTATCACTGAATGTGATCCCCGTCACAGGGGCCGAGAGAAGTGCAGATGCCCCGCCAGAGACTAGCATAATAATACGGTCCGTTTCTGTGGCCGATTCTGCAAGCGCCATCATACGCGGGGCGACGGCACGGCTCATGGTGTCCGGGATTGGATGACCCGCCTCAACCACCTCAAGACATGTCGGCATATCAGGTGTCAAATGACCATGACGCGTTACCACAAGCCCCTCAATCTTTCCCGCCATGGTTTCAACTGTCACCTTTGCCATAGCTGCTGCTGCCTTGCCTGCAGACAGTATAATGTTTCGCCCTTCTATCTGGCCTTTAGGCAGATGTTCTTTAAGGCAACTTGAGGGATGGACTGAACTCACCGCACAGGTGAACAATTCGTACAGAAAATTCGCCTGATGGCTTTCTTTCATATTTTTCATCATATCAAATTTTAGAAACCGGTTTTATTAATTATAATAATTTCCTATAGTAAGTCCCATTTTCTCATAAAACAACATTGTTATTGTTAAATATATATGATAGAAACCGGTTTCTAAAATATATTTATATCTTAACGGCCCAAATCCGGAACCGAATATGACCAATGCCGCCTTAATACAAAAATCAATATCACTGGAAGATATTTCTTTTAGTCGCCACGGGTCGTGGCTTTCAATTTCGCCCCTCATTGCCAAATTTCATCCCTATGAAATGAACAGGTATTTCTTAAGGTGCCATCATAACGACACGAAACCCATCATAGAAATCACCCCTCAAAAAGAGGGTAACCCAGTTGATATCTACCCCGTTGCACAGCCCCATTCCATGAAATGGTCTGGCGACAAGGGGGAATTTGTGGAAATCATCTTTGACGGCACAGATAGTCTGCGTATTCGTGGCAATGGCCTTGGCCTAAAATTGAAACCCCATCTCAGAACTGAAGTTTATTCGACCGAAATGACCATAGGGAAAGGTCGCCTGGCCACATTCAATATATTACCTATGCAGCGAAAATTTCAGATCGAATGTCTGAAAGGTGAGATGAGTTGGCAGTCTACGCGTGAAAAAGAAACTGGAAAAGAATTTGATGTTGAACTCCAAGTGGAAGGGACAAGTTGGGAAATCGCCATCGACATGTTCTTAAGCGTCTGGCTACCCCGAAACAGACAAGGCTTCGAAGAATGTCGTGACGACGTGGCAGCGGAATTTACCCAGTGGTTAGAAGATAGCCCAAAAAGCAAAAGAGCGTATCAGAGCGCGCGGGAATTGGCCGCCTATATCACTTGGTCTGCGGTGGTGAAACCCTACGGCCTATTGAAACGCCCAACCATGTTGATGTCGAAAAATTATATGGCCAAGGTCTGGAGTTGGGACCATTGTTTCAACGCGTTGGCACTGACTCCCAAGCGGCCACAGCTTGCCTGGGACCAAATGCTGGTTGTGGCCGACAAGCAGGATGAATTTGGCTGCTATCCTGATGCCTATAATGATACGTCACTAATTTTCAACTATACCAAACCGCCCATACATGGTTGGGCTTTTCATGAACTTGTCAAACGCCTTGAACCCGCCGCAGATGACCCAAACCTCCATGCTCTCTTTACCTCTCTTGAGAAATGGACGGATTTCTGGCTGACCTATCGCCGTCTGCCCGGCGCGGAATTAGCCCATTATCTGCACGGCTATGACAGTGGTTGGGATAACTGCACCATGTTTGATGATACTGTACCCATTATCGGACCCGACCTGAATACATTCCTGATCGTGCAGATGGACTGCCTGTCAGAAATTGCCACGCTCACGGGTGATAATGACAAAAGCATATTTTGGCAGGAAAAAGCAGACCGCATGTATGAAGCCCTGATTGAAGAACTTTGGGATGGTGAAAAATTTACCGCCAAGGGAGCCATGCGCGGTGAATTTGTGTCCTCTGACTGCCTGATCTACAGCTTACCGATACTGTTAGGCAAGAGACTACCGAGAAACATAAGCGAAAGGCTCGCCACCACCATTGAGCAGTTCAAAACCCCCTTTGGTCTGGCCACAGAACATCCGGGCAGTGATAAATTTATGGCAGACGGCTATTGGCGCGGCCCCATTTGGGGGCCCTCTACCTATCTTATTTTTTCAGGTCTGATACGGAGTGGATATACCGAACAGGCAAGTGATATTGCCGAGCGCTTCTGTGGCATGTGTAAGGATAATGATTTTGCCGAAAATCATAATGCCCTGACAGGCAAGCGTTTGCGTGACCCGGGTTTCACCTGGACCGCAAGCACCTTCCTGCTAATGGCCGAACATCTGAACCAACAAAATATACAGAAGGTAAGGGACAAGACATGAATTATTTTGATTACGCGATTGTGGTGAGCTACCTGTTCATGCTCTTGGGAATGGGGTATTTTTTCAAGGAACAAAAAGGCAAAAAAGATTATTTCCTTGGCGGCAGAAGTATGGGCACTTTCCCACTTACCCTATCCACAATGGCAACACAGCTTTCCGCCATCAGCTTCATTTCGGCCCCCGCTTTTGTGGGTTTGCGCCCGGACGGAGGCATGGTTTGGCTGGCGTATGAATTTGCCGTACCTCTTGCCATGATTTTCCTGATGATGTTTATCCTGCCGCCCCTGTATCGCTCTGGAGTTGTCAGTATTTACGAATATCTGGAAAACAGATTTGATATGTCAACACGGCTTCTAATCAGTTTTGTTTTTCAGGTCAGTCGTTCTTTCGGCACCGGTATCACCATATATGCCACCGCTATCATACTGGAAGGCATGATGGGAATCGACTTCTGGACATCAATTATGGTCATCGGCGTTATTACTATTATTTATTCCCTACAAGGCGGCATGAAAGCCGTTGTTTATTCCGACGCCATCCAAATGATTCTGATTTTTCTTGGTGTCATCGCAGTTGGAGCTTTTGCGCTTTATAACCTAGGTGGTGTTGATGTTTTCCTTGCCAATGTTGACACGGAACGCCTGAAAGTAATCCGCGCCAATTCTTTTGGTTTCAGTGGCGATGAATGGGGACTTTTACCGATGATTTTTGGCGGTATGGTTCTATATGCCTCATATTATGGTTGTGATCAGACACAGGCACAGCGGACCCTTTCCGCCAACAGTGAGAAAACGGTCCGGAAAATTCTGTTATGTAATGGTCTGTTTCGCTTTCCCATTGTTCTGGTTTATTGCACATCCGGATTGATACTCGGAACCTTTGTCGCGGCAACACCGGAATTCATGAATATGATCCCGGCTGATAAGCTTGATATGATGGTGCCGCTTTTCATTGTCAATTACTTGCCCCACGGTATTATTGGCATATTGGTCGTGGCCTTGCTCGCTGCGGCAATGTCATCGCTAAGCTCCGTTCTCAACTCTTTAACCGCCGTGACAATGGAAGACTTCACACGTATGACCGGCAAGGATTTGGAAAAAGAAAAATATGTTTTCTGGTCCCGTGTCGTTGTTTTCTTCTGGGGTGTCGTTATCGTTCTATTCTCCGTATTCGGCGGTCAGATTGCCAGCACTGTTATTGAGGCCATCAATAAAATAGGCTCAGTATTCTATGGCCCCATATTAGGCACCTTCCTGCTGGCTATTCTTTTCAAGCGTGTGCATTCACTTGGGGCGAATATGGGGCTTATATCCGGGGTTGGCATTAATACCTATTTATGGCTCTATGTGCCAGATGTCTTCTGGCTGTGGTGGAATTTTATCGGCTGCGCCGCCACCATAGGAGTCGGAATCGCCATCTCTGCAATAAGGCACGGCAAGGCCGATATCTCACCGAAGAAAGCCCAAAGGATGGAAGGTACCGGCATTCTTCACCGATATGAAGCCTACCTAATGCTCGGCATGTTTACCCTTATGATCTCAATCGGTTTATTGCTGCCTATGCTATTTGAAAAATAAAATTTACAGATTACCTGACTTCATCTTCTGAACTGGCGTTGTCAAAGCCGTATTTAATGTGACCTGCTTACTTCAAGGAATTCTGCTTTGAATATACCAAAGAGATCAACCACGCGCGGTCAGCACAAGGCTCAGCCCTGAACGCTCAGAAGCAGGAATATGCCAAAATTAATAAAGATATGGACAAGCTTGTTGATGCCATTTACCAAGGCGTGCCAGCGACCAAGGTCAAGGAACGCATGACAAAACTCGAACAGCGTAAAGCCGTTACAATCGTTATGGGTATGAGAGGTAGAAGTTATACAGCATCAGGTTTTAGGGGGATGTTCTTTAAGCTGATAAGAGAACTTGAAAGAAAAGAACTTGTGCAGCCCGGCCTCACCTTCCATGGACTACGCCATACTGTTGGAACGACACTCGCAGAAGCGGGGGCCAGTGATCAAACAATACAATCTGTTTTAGGCCATCTCACCACAACTCAGGCCCGCGAATATAGAAGGGACGCGGATAAGAAAAAAGGTGGCGTTGTGGCTATTAATTTATTAAGCAAAAAAGCAAGTTTTGGAAAAACGAAAAGTAGTTTTGGAAAAATGGACTTTTTCACTTTTGGGAAACTGCTAAGTCATTGAAAGTATTGGTAGCGGGAGAGGGACTTGAACCCCCGACACGCGGATTATGATTCCACGGCGACAAGCCATATCTATTTGATAAATATAACTTATTTTAATTTGAAAATGTGTATGTGTAAAATAATGTGTAAGTTTTCAATTTTAAATAAGCCATTTTAAAGCCCGCTAAGCACATTTAATTAATTTCTTATAAGATAATGCACTAAGATGCCTCTTTGAGCTGTAAGGAGCATTTTTACAATATACTTTATGAACAATTAAATGTTTTGAGGGGTTTGTCACCTTAATTTTAAAATCACTCATTTTTATTATTTTAAAGGAAACTGAAGTCTCCTAATCATTGGAAAATAACAATGTAAAATTTGAACATTTTTAGTTTTATTGGCTAAAAGTAGTTAATGTGACAGCTTCCTTTGGCCTTATATAGACCATCAGGGTTTTCTATGTTTTTACATTGTTTGACGTTTTATTTCTTCCCAAATATCAGCATTAAAATTAAACACTTTTTCAATCCTTTTTCTTTTCTCTGAATTGGTGCCGATTTGGTTTTCAGGATAATTATCGAGTTTCAGGTTACTCGATGAAGAATTATCAACAATATTTTTATCCTTCTTATTTATTTTAGCTACATCAAGGGAAAGTCCGTTGAATATGTTTGTTTTTAAATTTTCAGGATTGTATTTGTAGGTTTGTAATGCCTTGATTGCAGCATTGTTGAATATTTGGTCCGTTGACGATTTCACGCGAATATTCGTGACCATTCCAATATCTGATATATCGAACAGCAATGAAACTTCTCCGGTCTTGTTCGCTATGAGGGCATTACGAGGATATACGGGAGTTGAATATTCAATAGGGAGGTCTTCCCCCGAATAACTTTTTCTATAGTTGACTGTAGGCACATCCGCATTATCAAAAGCAGCCGATCGAATGGCCTGAAGTTCTGCAATAGAAAGAGAAGGCAGGTCACTATGTTCTTTGATCAGTTGGGTGCATATTTTTGCTAATTGGGTCCAGCCTTCACTACTTGAGAAGTGGGACAGCAATTCCTGCTGCCATTTCAACACATCATATTTTTTATCTAATTCCAAAAATGATATTAGGAGGAGTTGATAGGACTTTAGGGGTGGGTTTTTAACATATTTAAACCAACGAAACATATAGTTGATGGATTTTTCGTAATTTTTGTTAATAAAATGCATTTGGGCCAAGGTATAGACCGTATCGTCTTCCATACTATTGAATAGTATGTTTGGCTGTTTAAGAACCCTTTCATAAGCCTCTATAGCTGCGGGATAATTTTCTTGGAGAAAAAAAAGATAGCCGTGAAAATTCCAATAATGTGCTTCTTCACGAGGTTTTAATTTCATCCGTCCTAGGGGTTCAAGTGCATTAAAAGCAGCATCAATATTACCACGGTTAACATATTCATGTGCATGCCCCAAATGTTTATAAAAGCTAGCTTGCAAAGGAGGAGTGCGGCGTTTTAATTTTTTTCTAGCTTTAACTGCCTCGGCATCATAAATTTGCGCTTGTGCCATAGAATTGAAATTAGGCGCTAGACTAAAAGCACAGGCACAGATGACCAAGAAAAGAACGATGTGAATGATAGTTTTTTTCATATTTGAAGTCCCCAATTTATTTCTTCCATGCCATTTGTTTACAATAATCTTCCGTCAATACGGTTTCAATCACTAGTAGGTATAACTTATAGTTGTAATCATAATATGGCTTGATGAATGATTTACGCTAAGATAGTATGATTTTCAAAGCAGCACAATAAACTATTACAACTTATACTTAACTATCATTTATGTGAGCAATATTGGGGAAAAGAGTCATGTACAGAATTATTTTCGTAATTTTTTTTAGTATTTCTCTAGCGAGTTGTAGTGGACACACGCCATACGCATCTGGGCAATGGGAAAAGTGTGACGGTCTACCTGCCCCACAATCTCTTGGGGGTAAAATGATGAATATGGGCCTTTTGATTGGCAGTTTAGCCTTGAAAGCCGAAATACCAAACAAACCAAACCTTTATTATATTAAAAACGGGAGAGATGGTGTTACCGCCTGTACTCAAGTTTTAAATAGTGGTATTTTTTCAAGTGGTTCTAATTGGGAGCGCCATACTAATATCCTGAAAGCAAGAGCAATTCATCATATTGAAAATAAAAATAGCGATGCAGCGCTGTCTGACTTGGCAGCAATTGGTATGGTCGCAGGCACTTACGCCAATAACATTTATTACCAGCGCAGCCTTGGTCTTTCGGTAAAATTCTTACAAGCTCTGGCCTTTCAGACAAAAGGCAATCAACAAGCCGCAGATTTAAGGTTTAATCAGTTAGCAGACATGCGCTCTTATAGTAAGAATTTCCAATCATTAGTGTGGCGACATCTTTCGGATGGTCGAATGGAACTAACAGAACGGCTTGTTCAGCTGGATTCACAATATCTTTATTTACATGCAACAATGTTGGGTTGGAAAGATGGACAAGAGGAGAAGGCCGCAGATAATTGGGCTCATCTTGCAGAGGGGGGCTATAATAAAAGCTCTCGTTTCCAATATACTAGATTAATGTCCGGAAATAAGAATATACGGGGTGGAGAGGTTGCTGATCCAGATACATTGGGTCGTGCCGCTATTGCTGCTGCACGCGTGAACCGTATGCATCAGGCACGTAAATGGATTGAACGAGCAAAGATTGGCCTTATGGCGACACCCCAAAACATTGAAGAATCAGCGAATATAGTCAAGCGTTTGAGAAGCAATAGTTCGAGTGGTGATAAAAATAAAGTCATGCATCATGAAGTGATTGTTAATACCTATGCTCAATTTTACGCGGGCAATATTGCAGGTGCGCGAGAAAGCCTAGGCCCGTCATTTAAGAATTTTAGTGTTTCGGCCCCCGTTATGGATCTAATTGAAAGATTGCAAAAAAATCTGCCGACAGAACAACGTGTAGGCGTTTTGGGACTTGATAGGAAATCTGTATTGAAAAAGATACGCGCAGATCTCATGCTGTTAAATAAAAAAGAGAGGGATGTCCTGAATAGTCTCTTCATCAGATTACCTATACTGGAGAAGAAGTCACAAATTAACAGCTACTCAGGGAAAATTTGGTTCTTGAAGGAAAGTGGATTTAGTGAAGAAAAACTTGATGATGGTACTTATCTCATTAAATTTACAGGCGATAGTTCATCTAGCACCATTGTTGAAGAAATGAGCTTGCTCAGAGCTGCTGACCTTGCGAAGAAAGCTTCTAAACTAGGTTTTATAATAATTGATTTCAACAATTACTCACGTACAAGATATGCAAGTTACAATGGGGTACAAAGTGGACTTGGAACGCACGCAGGTTATATGACGTCCATCAAAGTAGCTTTTGTTGATCCAAATAATTTTCCCGAAAAGTGGAATATTCATAAGGGCCGTATTTTTAACGCGGGAAAAGTCTGGCGAGATCTGTCACCAATTTATATTAAATCTAAAAAGAGATAGTTATTGATATAAAATGGCGTTTTTTAGCGCGTTTACTATGGATGAGCTTCTCGCAAAATCTATAGCGGTTTTACCGTCAGCAGTTTTAAGACCTACATCAGCACCATTGTTTAAGAGCGCTTGTACAATATTATTATGCCCATTGCTTACAGCAAATATTAGTGCTGTATAATCCCCATTCACTTGCAGATTAACATCGACGCCGCGCTCAAGTAATATCTTGACGGTTTCCAAATGGCCATTTTGAGAAGCAACAATTAATGCTGTAGCTCCATTTTTTGTCTGATAATTTATATTTATTGTTTCTGGCGCGAGTAATTTTACGATATCATCAAATCCCTTTTGTGAAGCTATATACAATGGGGGGGCTAGTTTCCCGGAAATTTGGTTTACATCAGCTCCTTTTTCAATCAATAGTCGAACATTATCGGTATGTCCATTTTGAACCTCCCAGAATAAAGCTGTACCGCCGTTTGGGTCCTGATATTTTGTGTCAATATAGTCTTGGGATAACATAATACGGACAATTTCCTCATAGCCCTTGCCTGCCGCCACATAAAGAGCCGTAGGAATTTTATTTGTGTAAATACTGGCATTGGCTCCTTTTGCTAACAACATTTTTATAATGTTGGTGTTCTTGCCATGCAATGCGGCAATTAATGGCGTCCCTCCTTTATCATGTGGAATATTTACATCAATATCTTTTGTTAAAAGGGCTTTGACAATTTCTTCATGTCCTTTATTGGCCGCTATAAACAATGCAGTTCCAACTTTCTTACTTTGTAAATTTACACCAGCACCTTTTGCGAGCAACATTTTTACTATATTGATATTCCCATTGTATGTTGCAATAATTAAGGCTGTATCACCGGAAGGTAATTGGTGATTTAGATCGACATCTTTTGTAAGAAGGCTTGCAATGATGTCGCCAGATTTTTGTTCCGCAGCATATATGGTTGCATTATATCCATCTGTATTAATGGTGTGTACATCAACATCTTTTTCAATCAATAATTTTGCAATTTGAGTATGCTTTTTAAAAGCCGCAACCATTAAGGCAGTGTCGCCGGAATCCGATTGAAAATTTAAGTCCACTTGCTTTCCAATTATGTGTTTTACTTTTTTGAAATCTCCTTCCATAACAGCTTGTGACAAAGCATAATTGGGATATATGTCAGGGTCAGCGCCATTCGCTAATAAAAAATTGACAATTTTCTCATGTTTGTTTTCTGAGGCGATAAACAATGCTGTTGTGCCATCATTCGCCTTGTCATGAATATTTGCTCCTTTTGAAAGTAGCATTTTTACTATGTCAAAATGCCCATTCTGGGCAGCAAGTAAGAAAGCCGACCCCCCTTCACTATTTTTAATATTCACATCGGCATTTCTTTGCAATAAAAGTCGAACAAACTCGGTATTTCCTTTTTTTGATGAGTAGGCAAGAGGAGTTATTCCAAGTTCGGTTTGAAAATTTACATCGGCGCCATATTTCAATAATAATTTGAATATTTTTATATTATCTTGCTCAGAGGCCATGAGTAGAGCTGATGGGCCATCGAATTCTTCACTATTTGCATCAGCACCATTCTGTAGTAGTTCTTCCACCTCTGCGGCATCTATTCCTTTGCCCACAAGGCGAAGTAATTTCGTATCGCGCCACCCTTCTGCGGAAGCATTTATTGTAAATATTAAAGATATAAAAATGGACCCCAAATAGCGGAGAACCTTCCAGTTGATTAAAATAGTTTCCTTACGTTGTTTTCTAAACAATATTTATTCTCCTTTTAGGTTATAGCAGTAGATAGGCACATATTCATCTATACGGTAATCATGGGTCTTCGGTTATTCCTGTTCGAATGATATCTCTCGGAGATAATATTTTAGCCGGAATAACCCCCTTTAAGTAAAATAAAAATTCCCAAAAATGGGGGGGAAAGGCATTAAAGTAGAGATCAGAGGTTCTTTTTTATATTCAAATATATCGGGGCTAAGTCATGCCAGACTTTTTCTGCATCAAAGATGCGCCCTTTATGAACTTTCCATTTCTTAGGAATATTCAAGGGATCAATAAAGGCTACTTTAATTTTTGTTATATAACCTGCATGTCTATCTGGTGAGACGCGCATCCCATTGTAGGTTGAATATATTTTTCGCTCATAGTTATTTAAACCAACAATAACGAAACCCGGCTTGGATGCTTTCATTGCTAATTCGGCAGCTCTGAGTAATGTCATTTCATCTACGACTGTTATAGTCGAACTACTACCCAAAAATTCGATCTGATGAGTGCCATCATCTAGCGCTTTTTCACTAAAACCATTCTGCTTAAAAAACCAGGCCTTACTTGAATAGCTATTGATGGTTGACTTTCTTTCCAGTGAGGGCAGTCTGGTGAATAAACTGTTTAGAAAATCATCATCTTTCTTGATGGAAACACCTTGAGAGCTTAACTCCTCCCATTTTGATTTCACATCAAGTTCTAAAATGCCTTGACGCTGATTAAGTGGAAAATTTTGTTGTAACTTTTCGACCAAGGCCAGCAAAGGTGCCCACAAGGGAAAATTTGTAGGGGCGGAGGTCAGACTAGCCCTTGCTCCCTCAATATCTCCCACAAAATACTGACCATAAGCTTTAACGAGAATTTCCTGATATTTGATTTTATCTTCATTGCTACTTGAACTTATTCTCTGTAACCGCTGAAGAATACCATCTCTGTTTCCTTTCTTTTGGGAGAGGCCCGCAAGATTGTATTTGGCCTGTTTAATCCATTTGTTAGCCTGTTCCATGCGGTTAACCCGAGCTGCTGAAATAGCCGCCCGTCCCAAAGTCGTGGGGTCAGTTTGTCCTATAATTAAGGTGCTATCATTAATGTTTCTTATGTTTGTGTGCTGAAAGGATGACTTCCTATAGAATTGACCACTAACAAGATAAGCCCAATTATCAGCAGCTTTGGTTTCCTGCCCTAGTTCCCATTCCATAAGTGTCACATACATGTGTAGATAATTTGAATCAAGCTGAACAACTCTATTAGCAGCATTTATACGCCCCTCTGAAAGTTTCATCAAAGCTAAAAATTGAATGTTTCTGCTATAGGGACGCCTTTCAGAAAACTTCTGAAAGGCATTATTAGCTTTTGCAGGTTTATTCATTTCTTGATACGACAATCCCTTTAAATAAAGAAGAGATAAGCCTAAACTGCGTTGGTAGAAAATATCATCAGCACGATTTCCAGCAACGACATCAATAGCGTTCAAGTCTGCCAAGGCCGCGTTACCATCACCATTTTCCAAGCTGTGTATGGCTCTTGCTTTCAGGATATTGATATGGCGAAGCCAATAAGATTCATTATCTAAAACACCACTCTCTAAAACTTGTGTACAAGCGACTACACCATTTTCTCCTTTTTCTCGGAAGTATTGCTTAGCCCCCTCTGGCATTTGATTGCCAAGTAGTCCTAAACTTCCTGTATAGAGCACAGCATTAGCCAGCCCAATGCCTGAAGGTTTTGGCGATGAAAGCCCGTCGCATTTCACCCATTCGTCGGGTTTATAGGAGATACCTTCTCGACAGCCTACAAGAACAAGGCAAACAATTAAGATAGAAAATGGCCTGAACATCGATTTTTCCCCAAAGGTAGCCACTAACATATAGTTTAAGCGGCATAAATAATTTATTGCTATAAATTAACTATCAACCATAGATACTTAATTACTGGTAGTTCTGCAAGTCCCTTTACTCATCAGGGTGGGGAAATATTGTTCTGATTTTAAGGTTGTTGACGAATGATTTTCATTTACCTATAGTTACTTATATCAGAATAAATAATTCAAATTTGGGGAAAGAATATTGTCAAAATATATTATCCGTACGCTAGTAGTTTCCATACTTTGTTCAAGTTTGTTTGGATTTTCTTTCATATTTACTTCTTCAGCTGAAGCACAAACTTTTGATGCAGGTGCGACTAAATCCAGAAAGAAAGCTCGAGGCCGTTCTCCTGTTTTAAGAGAAAAAATTTATAAATATTTGGTTGAGGCCGAGGGTTACACAAAACAACAAAAATATGATTCAGCATTTCGAACCATCAATGTCATGCAACAAATAGGACTAACACCGGCAGAAGAAGCCCAATATATAAATTTCAAGGCCTATATATATAGTGAGCAAGAAAGGTTTCCAGAAGCGATTAAAGCTTATGAAAAACTACTCCAACAACCAAAACTTTCGATTCAGTTAGAAGATATGAGTATGAATATTTTGGCCAAACTTTATCTCAAAACGGGTGAAAGTGAGAAATCTATCGAGTATATGGCCCGTTACCTAAAATATACTAAGAAGCCGCCAGCCTCTTCTTTCGTTTTTCTAGCACAGGCTTTTTATAATTTAAAAGACAATGAGTCTGCCCTCCATTATATGGCGCAAGCAAAAAGCATAAACGCCAAAGCGAAGCAACCAATGTCAGAAATGGAGTATGACCTATTGCATTCTCTGTTCTTAGCTTTCGATCAGAAGTATGATGACTTAAAATTACTACAGGAAATGGTGAAACATTACCCGAGTAATGATAGGTGGCAAACTCTCATTGATACGTGCAAAAAATTAATTGAAGAACATAGTGAGCAATCACCGATGTCTCTGAAAAAATTAAATTCCATAATGTCTAAAGCAGAAAAAAAGTTGAGGTAATAGCATCAATTTTTAAGATTTCTAAATCGTATTCCACGGCAACAAAGGCTAACTAATTGATGAATATAACTTATTTTTATTTTAAAATGTGCATGTGTAAAATAATGTGTAAGTTTTTGGCTTTGAACAAGCCATTTTAAGGCCAGCTAAGCGCGTTTAATTAATTTTTTATACTATCATGTGCAAAGACGCCTTCTTGGACCGTAAAGAGCATTTTTACAATATGCTTAATGTTTTGATCTGAAATTTTACTCAGAGTGGATCAAAGAAATATGCAAGTACCGGATCAATTTTAAATTCTACTTTAATCAATTCCAGTTTCCTTTGACAACGCCCTTCTCAAGTCTTCATGTTCAAACGCTGAAGCCATACGATTTTGCTCGGCTGTGGAAACGCCCAGCCTTGTTGCGACCTCCCGCCACGGTGATACAGCCATCCCAACTTCACGAATAATCTGATGCGCTTCAGCTTCAGTGATCTGGAATTCATCAATCACAGATAAGGCTAGGTCCAGATTTGCATCTGCACCATCAAGGTCAATCGCAGTCGTCAGCACGCGGGGTTTGATTTCAACGGGGGTCGGATTCACATCGTAAAGGGGAGATAGTCTCCACCCTTGCTGTCCGTCATAAAGGAAAGCATGGTTTCTTAGGTGATCATCTGTATTTGAGATCAGAATACTAAAGACTATCCTGCGCCATAGCTCAGCCATATCAGCTTTTGGGCGCGAACCGTGCTGGCGAATAGCGTCCACGATTTCCAGATAACTGTGATCCTCGCCGTCTTTTGCACCGAGCATACTCATAGCAGAAAGGAACGGAATTCTGATGCCGCCTTCTCGGTCAAACCTGTCGAGCAGGATCACATACTTGCCCGCAAACTGTTCTATACGCCATGCCGAGGTATTTATGCCTGCATCACTAGCTAGTTGCAGAGCTACGGCCTCCCAAAGAACGGTCTGAAATTCATCATCTTTGCGCGGGAATTTTGCGATCAGCAGCTTTCCATCACGGTCTCTAACGGAAGCCTTGGGTCTTGCCCCTCCAAGCGAAGAGCCAGGCGCAAGCAACAACCTTAAATCCTCATCGTCGTCTTCATCATCCAGAAATCGCTCGGTAGCAGATAGTAGTTTAGGCAAATCGACAAGCGGCGGTACGGGCGCCGCGCCCTCTCCTGCAAGGAACTCACCGCCTTCTTCCTCTGTAAACCGTAAAGCGCCCTGCCTAGTTTCATCATTGACCGCCAGCAGGTAATCAAGTTCGGAAAGTGTTCCTGCTGCTCGGCCTTCTGCGTCAGCCTGTCTGCGGGCAGCGCGGCGCATCAATATCCGTCCCCAGCGGTCCGGCGCGCTATCACCAATAGAACCAAAGAGATTTTTGTCACCCGCATGAAACGCGCCTTCGGTTAAGAGCAATTGCGGCTCAAGTGAAAACCGCCCTTCCTGCTGAAGCCATCCGGCATCATATTCAAAGCTAGCCGTTTCACGGCCACGCCTGTTGGTGCGCGCCCACAGCCTGCCAACCAAATACTGCTCACCCTCCAGATCAACATAAACATAAGTCATGCGATCAACCATTATTCAGTCCTCTTGCTCTTGCGGGATTTCATATGGATTCTGTCAGGCAAATTGTCTTCTTCCAGCATCAAGCCTGTTTCATCTAATTTGATATCTGCTAGCTCACCCAAACGCTTTTCCATACCCAGCACAAATAGCACCGAGGCATAGATGCCAAGCGCAACGGATGGATCGCCTTTTTCAACCTTATTCAGGGTCGTACGCGAAATACTGGCCCTTTCCGCCATGATCATGGTGGAAATACGCCTTCTTTTTCTAGCATCTGCCACGTCCTGCCCCAGCTTTAAAAGCGCTCTCTTGACAGAAATTGGTAATGGTTTAATCGATCTCATAAAACACCTAATGTTCATTTACGCAGCCGTTATTATATATAGCGTACGCGAATATGACCATTATAGCAAGATTTATAAGCTAAATTTGCATGACAATTAACACTCAACTACCCCAACACGTCCATATATACTGTTAATTGGCATGCAAAAGTGACCCACTTAGATGGGTAATTGGAATTTAAAAGTGAGCCACCAAATTGGTTAGCATCCGGTTTTTTTCTATTATGAACCACTATATTATGAAACCGGTCGCTTGATCCCTGCTGCGGGATGGAGAAAGGTCAGGTTGGTCAGGCAGGTTCAGGATATACGGTTAGCCTTGCTACTAAATGGGTGGCTCACTTTTAAACGCCAATGCCGGGTCAATTTTAAATGCTTATTAACATCTGTTAATTGGCATGCAAAAGTGACCCACTTAGGTAGGTTATTGGCACTATGTTTTGATCCGGGCACTTACTGCTTGCCAACAAGGGAACAGCAGCGTTTTTTAACCTAATACCCCGTCTGAAATGGGTCAATATTAAATGCCAATTAACAGGTCGGGCTAAATCCTAGCGCATTGCATCAGGGTGCCGTCTGGGGAACAGTTCACGTAATCGCCTGTCAACCATCCTGCTGGAAACACAGTAACCTCGTGCCAAAGATTAAGGCCAGGGTTCCCTTGGAATTGCTCCACCATGGCCATAAATTGCGCCATGATGGCATTATGCGTGTCTGAATTATGAGTCCATTCTTCAAGGTGGCCCATTGACGCAAAATAACCAATGCCTACAGTGCGATATCCTGCTCCGCCAGAGGCTGTTCTTTCTTCAACAAAGCGCATACCAACACAGCCTGTCTCTTCGCCGTGATCTCTAAGATAACTCAGACCGGCATGCAATGCAGGCTCTACACTATTTCTATAGATATCTTGCTGCGCCTCATTTATGAGTGAAAAATCTTGCGTTGTTTTAATCAGGCAAACGTTTTTAGGTGCTTGGATTTGAATCCGTTTTCCTAATGTATCTTTGGGTAAAATTGTTTTGCGAACAGTTTTCGCCGGAAGATCATCATCAGCGGCGGCGGCAATCCGATCACGCATACTCCCCCAATAGGCATGGATAGCTGTAACTTCCAATGCGTCCGAGAAATTTGCGAGACCCGTGAGGTTTTCTTCTCGAGAAAATGACGTCTCGTTGTGGTCGAGTGATATACGGCAATATTCTCTCCAGATACCTAAGTCCCCTTCAAGGTACGCTGGGTCCTCAAATAATTCCTCAATCTTAGAATTTTGGCACCAACGTTCATACTCATCTTGGGTTTTCCAATAGGCAAACCAGATATGACTACGGGGTCCGAAACCTTCAACAACCTCTGCATGTTCCAGAACAGCAGGCCCGTTATCATGTCTAAGTTCTGTCAGTAATGCATTCCTTAGCCCATCGATTATACCGCCCCTGTTCTCAATACCAAAGATTACGAGAACAAGATCATTAAGCAATTTAAATCGAGGTTCAAATGCATCATAGGGCGCCTCAAAACCGTCCGGCATATTGATGGGCGTTGCCGTTCTGCGTGGCCCTATAATGCTCATTCTGCAGTCTCTGGCACCACTAAGGCCGTCATGTCACCGCCATCTTCCTCATCTGTTACGACGGCACGCAACGGAGATTTGTGATGCAGTAATTGCGTCGACTCTGGTTTGCTGTAATGACCGGCTGGATCGGCAACCGATTTTGCCATTATAATAGCATTGAAATCGAGTTCGGCTATGACAAGGCCTTCATCGGTTTCTGGCATATATTCTGCCAATTCACGACCATCAGGGCCAAAAATCATAGAGGAACCGCCGCCAATTTGTATAAAAGGTGGTGTCTCTGTACCCACTTTGAAATACTCCATCGCTTGCTGAGTAAGCACACTGGTCGCAGAAATTACAAAACTCTGGCCTTCAACTGCATAAGTGCGCGATGCGGCCATATTGACCTCAATACCTAATGCATACGCGTTTTCTCGGTAAACTACAAATGCAGGCCAAGCAGCAACGTGAATTTGTTCATTCTGGCTATAGAGCGCATATTTACTTAAGGGTTGAAGATGTTCCCAGCAACAGAGTTGTCCTATGCGCCCAATTTCAGTGTCACTCACCACCAGATCTTCACCATAGCCCTCACCAAAAATCGAACGCTCGACATGGGTGGGTTTGAGTTTGCGGCGAAGTGAAACGACCTCGCCTTTATTATCAATGAGTATCTGACTCAAATAAAGACTGCCGCCATCTCTTTCTGAAATACCCGCTGAAATCATAATTTTATTTTTACGAGCTATTGAACATAGTTGTTCAAATTCAGAGGATCCGACTTCCATGGAATTTTCGAAATAAGGAATAGTATATTGCATGCTCCATGCCGGAGCCCCAAGCCATATTTGAAAAGGATAGCCGGGGAACCAAGCCTCACCAAAGGCAATCAGCTCACATCCCTCTTTTTTTGCTTCCGCTGTCAGTCTGGCCGCCTTCTTCAAGCAAGCTTGTAAATCGAAGAAGATAGGGGCCGCCTGTACCGCAGCAACTTTCAAAGGTTTTTTATGTGTCATATTCGCTCACTTCCGCTATTTTTGTTGAGATTTGAATTTGTCTCCCGACTCATCAGGAACCACAAATAGATCTAAAAGTTACGTGTAACACTGAGACCCCATTCTGCGCCTCTGGCAAAAGACGCTTGTTGGAAACCGCCAGGGTTTAAGATAGACGCGCCTGAGACAGCGTAGATTTCGTCAGTAACGTTGGTTCCGAAAATACTGCCCGTCCAATTTCCATCGATGCTTTCCCAATTAAGACCTAAATTGACGACCGTATAACCATCTTCGCCGATCTCGTTATTGGCATCGAAAAAGAACGCACTACGATAGCTGAAATCTGCGCGCGCTGTGAGGAATCCCATGTCACCCATTTGATGACGATAACTTGCGCCGCCGCTTATCGTCCATTCGGATGTACCCGGCAAGCGGCTGTTCAACGTGATCCTTGGATCGACTGTTGCATCAAGTTCGTCGTAATTAGCATCCAGATAACCCGCCCCAAAATTCAACCGGAACCCTTCAGAAAGCGCTGCCTGAAATTCAACTTCAAAACCTTTAATCGTCGCCGCAGCCGCGTTCTGTGTTGTCGGTGCGATACCGACTTGAACATTGATTTGAGTATCCTTGTAATTAGTTTGGAAGGCTGCCGCATTTAACTGCATGCGATTGTCAAAAAACTGCGATTTAAAACCAACTTCGTAAGTATCGACAGTTTCTGGATCAAAGGCCGGTATGACATCCGCTGGATTTTGCCCAGGCGCGGGGAAAATTGGTGGGAATACGCGTTGGGTAAATCCACCAGACTTAAATCCCTGAGAATAGGTTGCATAAGTATTTACATCATCACTCAGATCATAACTCACATTGATCATGGGCGTGAAATCGTTAGATTTCGCACTCGCCTTTACATTTGGTAGTAGCGGCGTGCCAACCGGAATTCCCGCTGCAATATCTCGAGTCACGCGTTGATCCGGTGTAAAGTCTCGGCTATCTTCTGTCCAACGCAAACCGGTGGTTAATTTAAGACGGTCTGTAATGGCGTAGGTTGCCTGACCAAACCCTGCAATAGATTGGTTTTCGACGAGGCCACCACTCAAAATTTCAATAACTGAGAATTTCACAAAGTTTTTATTGATACCTTCTTCAGTGAAAAAATATCCCCCCAAAATCCACTCTAAACGGTTATCAAAACTTGTTCCTAAAAACTGTAATTCCTGACTGAACTGATTATAGGTAAAATCATCTTGCGTTGAGTTTACGGCAACTGGCGAGCTATCAGGCTCATTAGTTGAAAAACTATCAAGATCACGATAAGCAGAAATTGACTTGAGGGTTATACTCTCATTGAGATCGTATTCGATAATTAACGACGCACCAAACACGTCAATATCCGATTGCGACGGCAAGGTACCATTATTCACGCCTTGCACGCCCACAGGTACAGATTCTTCATTGAAACACGCTGGATTACTCGCACCTATAAAACAAGCACTTGGCGGGCCCAATGGGCCGAATGGGCTCGCGAGACTTGGGTCAATAAGTGGTGCAATCACAGCATTATGGAAACCAGAAAATGGCGCGTTTGGATCTAAACTCGTTAAAATAAATGGTGCGGATTCTTCGCGCTCACGCGTGTAATCAACCGAGAGCGTTACGGATAAATTTTCGGCAGGCGTGTATGCTACAGTACCACGAATTGAAAAGCTGTTATCGTCACCCAAACTAACCCCGTCTGGGCGGTCCACATAACCATCTCGTTTGTGATAATTCGCAGCAAGACGAGAGTTTAGGTTTTCGCCAAGAGGCGCATTCACAAGACCTTGAACCAAGATACGATTATCAGAGCCGGTCGTTAACTTTAAGCGGCCGCCAAACTCATCTGTTGGAGCTTTGGTGGTCACACTTACTGCGCCGCCAATTGTATTGCGTCCGAAGAGCGTTCCTTGCGGGCCACGAAGGACTTCAATACGCTCAATATCAACAAGATCAATTAATCCACCAACAGCCCTTGAAATATATACACCATCAACATACAAACCAACACCTGGGTCAGTATTTAACGAAAAATCAACCTGACCAACACCTCGCAAGAAAATAGCAGGTGTCGCCGAACTCCCCGAGAACGCCGCAGATGTGTTAATTGTGAGATTAGGCGTAAAGTCAGCAATTTGCCCCACATTCACAATTTGACGGGCCTCAAGGTCCTTTGATCTAAACACCGTAATTGATATCGGTGTGTCCTGAACGTTTTCGGCACGCTTACGGGCCGTCACAACAATTTCATCCAAATAGAAGTCATTGCTAGTTGCCGCTTCCAAGGTCTGCGCTAGTACCGAATGTGGGTAACCAAGCGAAGCCGCTAACGCGATGAATGCTGGTGCTATCTGCTTTAGGTGAGTCATGTAATGCTCCTTTTGATATGTCGCCTCTTTGATGAGGCGTTAAATTTAAAGGCGACCACTTATAAAGAACGCCATGTTTCTAGACTTGATTAGATTCTATAATAGCAATTATGTTTAAAAACTTGACAATGGCAGCACTAAATGTTGACTATTCATGCAATAGGAGAGCCAAAACTCATGGACAGTCACCCTAAAACTGAGGGTTCAAAGACCTACATTACTGATGCTGTTCCAGCACATAAACGATCTGTTTATTGGCAAGAAGCGACGTCGGAAGCTTTCCTACCTTTGGAAATAGAATGTGCCGAGGATGAAGATTTTAACGGCCATATAGAATTAGTTCATTCGGATGGCTTCGGTGTATCGGCCGTTTCTGCCGATGCCCATATTGTGAGGCGTAGTCGCCGTTCAATCAAAAGCAGTGAAAAATCCTCTCTGATCTTCATTTGCCAAAAATCAGGTTCAGGAATCGTACGTCAAGACTCACAAAATATAGTACTTGAACAAGGTGCTATCACCTTTATCGATAGCGATCGTCCCTATGAATTTAAGTTCGATGATTCATTTGAACAAACCGTACTACAGGTTCCCAAACACGTTTTTTTGGATAAATGTCGATGGTTAATGGGATCGCCGCCGATTAGAGTCTCTGGGGGAAATCCGCTTGCACAGCTTGTTCAAGCAAATCTTGATACCTTGTTAAAAGTAGGTAACGCTCTTCCTAAAACGATAAGCCCAAAAGTGTTCACAGCCGTCGTCGACCTTTTATCCTTAGCACTGGATGAAACCGCGGAAGGTGCACAGCCAGAGGTCAGTGAAGGCCAAATTATGCATATTCAGCGGTCAAAACGGTTCTGTCAAAGTAAAATATTGCCAAGCTTAGAACAAGATCTTAACTTCATACGATGAGCAAACCATATCGTTATTTTAAGACTTTGCCTGAGATCATCCACCTAGCAGTCCTGATGGGCCTGACAAGTTCTGTCAAAGTAAAATATTGCCAAGCTTTGAACAAGACCTTAACTTCATTCGATGAGTAAATCATATCGTTATTTCAATAGTTCGCCAGAAATTATCCGTCTGGCTATTTTCATGTATGTCAAATTCCCCCTGTCATTAAGACATGTGGAAGACCTTCTATTCGAACGTGGCATAGATATTTGTCACGAGACGGTCCGTCTGTGGTGGAACCGTTTCGGCCCAGAATTGGCTGCAAAGATAAGAAAGAAACGCACATCTTATCCTAAGCAATATTCAAATTGGCGGTGGCACATTGATGAGGTTTTTGTCAAAATCGGAGGTAAAACCCATTATCTTTGGCGTGCTGTCGATCATGAAGGTGAAGTCCTTGACACCGTTGTAACAAAACGACGAGACAAGAAAGCCGCCCTGAAAGTATTAAAATCTCTCATTAAGCGCTATGGACTGCCGATGGCTATCGTCACAGATAAGCTCAGGTCTTATAAAGCTGCCATGAAAGAATTGGGTTGCCAGAACAAGCAAGAATCCGGAGGTCGATTAAACAATCGGGCTGAGAATAGTCACCTGCCTTTCCGACGACGAGAATATGCAATGCAGGGCTTTCGGAAAGAGGAAACACTTCAAAAATTCACTTCCATCCACGCCCAAATATACAATCATTTTAACGGAGAACGACACCTCGTAGACAGACAGACATTTAAGAAATTTCGTTCAGAATCTATGACTGAATGGCGCTCTCTCACGGCATAAATAATTTGTGATTAAATGCCTCTTTGCCCAACTTTAGTTTACTTTGACAAAGCCAGTTTACAGGTTATGAGTGGCAGAAGTTCCTAACGGATCATAATCTGGAAGCCAGCATGAGTAGGCGTGGTAACTGCCATGATAATGCTGTGGCTGAAAGCTTTTTTCATTTATTGAAACGAGAGCGGATACGGCGGAGAACCTATGCAACCCGTAAGGATGCTCGGCAGGATGTGTTTGACTATATCGAGTTTTTCTACAACCCAAAAAGAAAACATGGTAACAATGGATTGTTGTCACCAATCGATTTTGAAAAACAAACAATAGTGTAACTGCAAGGTGTCTAACAAACTAGGGGCATCTCAAGGCACACCAACCTGACACCACCGTCTTGACAGATTGCGTAAGTAACAACATGAGATAACTATATGATATATCTAATAGAATGGTAGCGGGAGAGGGACTTGAACCCCCGACACGCGGATTATGATTCCGCTGCTCTAACCAGCTGAGCTACCCCGCCAAAAAAGCAAGATGACATCAAAAAGAAACTTTATCATCAGCTCTACCAAAAGAGTGGTGACCCCTACGGGAATCGAACCCGTGTTTCAGCCGTGAAAGGGCCGCGTCCTAACCGCTAGACGAAGGGGCCATCTAGGTCGGTGAGGTGGTTTTAATTGTTCCCACCCCATCGGTCAACAGGTTTCTTCGGAAAAATCGTTTTTTTCCATGCCCCTTATATGGCAGCCGCATCATCAATGAAAATTTCCGCAGAAACATTGCCGTTCCAGCTATTCTTACGGATTGTTCCCGCCACATGAATTTGTTTACCCCAGGACGATAAAATCAATTGACCAAGCGGTTGATCCGCCGATCGAAAGGCCATGGCCTTGATCCGGCCCCCATCCGCGCCGTGTAATGTACATTTCACATGGTCCTTGCCCACCACATCGGCATATTGCACCGTCACATTGGCCAGCGCGAAACGGGGCTGGGCATTGCCCTGCCCGTATGGCCCCACCTGACCCAACTGATCCACCAGCGGCACCGTCACGCCGGAAGCGGTTAATACCCCATCCAGCTTGAGGGACAGGCCCTTCAGCGCATCGCCTACAGCCCTGCTCATTCTGTCCGTGAGAAAGACCCACAAATCATCAATTAAGGCTTCCTGCACCGTAAGTCCCGCCGCCATGGCATGCCCACCCCCTGCGGATAATATATCCACCTGTCGCGCGGCCGTAATGGCGGCTCCCAGATCAACGCCGTAGATGGAACGGCCGGAACCTTTACCCACACCGTTATCATCAATGCCGATGACAATAGTGGGACGCTGATAAAATTCTTTCAACCGTCCTGCGACGATGCCAATCACGCCCGTATGCCATCCTTTGGAGGATGCAATGATCACACTTGGCACCTCTCCACCGGGACCTATATTAGCCGCCACCTGAGCCATGGCCTGTTCCAGAACCATATGTTCAATGGCCTGACGTTCCGCATTATAGGTATGCAGTTCACTGGCAAGCCACGCCGCCTCTTGAGCATCATCCGTGCTGAGAATCAGAGAGCCGACCTCTGCCCGGCCCACCCTGCCCCCGGCATTCACTCTGGGGCCAATGAGAAAGCCCGCATGATAGGTTCCCGGCTCTTCTTTGATACCCGCCACATCGCCAAGAGCGCGGATGCCCGCATTGCTGCGTCCCGCCATCACTTTCAAGCCCTGAGCCACCAATGCCCGGTTTACACCCACCAGTGGCACCACATCACATATGGTTCCAAGGGCCACGAGATCGAGCATATTCATTAGTTTTGGCTCTGCGCTTTCATTGTCTGAATACCATTCAGACTGCCGGAGCAGACGATTGATACCGACCATAAAAATAAATGTCACCCCGACCGCCGCCAGTTGGCCGTAACCGTCTTCTTCATCAATTCGGTTAGGATTGACCACCGCCACCGCATCGGGCAACGCAGGTTCTGCCTGATGGTGGTCGATAACGATTACATCAAGTCCGGCATCTTTGGCTGCACGCAGAGGATCAAAAGATACCGTCCCGCAATCCACGGTAATGACCAGATCAACACCCTTGGCTTTCAGGTCAAGCAGGGCCTTTGCGGTGGGGCCATAGCCTTCCTTTATCCGATCCGGGATATATATAATCAGGTCCTGAGACAGGGCAGAGAAGAAACGTTTTAAGATTGCCGAAGATGTGGCCCCATCCACATCATAATCACCAAAAACAGCAACCTTCTGATCCTTTCGGATGGCTTCTACCACCCGCGCACAGGCCTTGTCCATATCCCTGAAACGGGAAGGGTCGGGCAATGCGGCCCGAAGTGTGGGGTTCAGGAAATCTGCGGATTGTTCCAGATCAATGCCACGGCCAGCGACAACACGGGCAACGATTTCCGGCAAAGCATGTTGCTGTGCGATAGCCTGTATAATACGATATTCGGCGGGCCGCTGCACCCAGGCCCGCCCGGTGACTGACTTTTCTACACCAAGAAGAAAATCTTCTTCCTGCTGAGGCGTATCAGTCATTGACATTACGATTATGTTCGCCTTTGACCCAACGTACCGTGCCGGTTTTGGAACGCATTACAACGGATTCTGTTGAATAGCCATTGCCATCAGGCGTTTGATGAACTCCGCGCAGCAAATAGCCGTCTGTCACGCCGGTCGCGGCGAAAATTACGTCGCCACTGGCCAAGTCCATTGTGGTATATTTCCGGTTCAGGTCGGTAATACCCCATTTGTGAGCACGGCCCCGTTCATCATCGTTACGGAAAGTCAGACGACCCTGCATCTGCCCCCCGATACAACGGAGTGCCGCAGCCGCCAGAACACCTTCCGGTGCGCCGCCGGAACCCATATAGATATCGACACTGGTTTCAATGTTTGTGGTATCAATGATACCAGCTACGTCACCATCCCCGATTAATTTAACACGGGCACCGGATTCACGAACCTCATTTATAATATTAGCATGGCGCGGACGATCCAATACACAAACCAGAATGTCTCCTACGGCACAACCTTTCGCTTCAGCTACGGCTTTAATATTTTCAGTTGGGCTTTTGTCCAGATCAACGATGCCTTCGGGATAACCGGGGCCAACGGCAACCTTGTCCATATAAACATCCGGAGCGTTCAACATCTCACCTTCTTCGGAAAGAGCGATGACCGCCAATGAATTCTGCATGGCCTTTGCCGCGATTGTCGTGCCTTCCAAGGGATCAAGGGCAATGTCAACCCGTGGGCCTTTGCCCGTTCCAACCTCTTCACCGATGAACAGCATGGGAGCTTCATCCCGTTCGCCCTCACCGATTACAACGCGTCCCTGAATATCCATATTATTCAAGGCCGTCCGCATGGCATCCACTGCCGCCGCATCCGCCGCTTTTTCATCCCCGCGACCAACAAGCTTCGCCGCAGAAACCGCAGCGGCCTCTGTCACACGAACTAGGTCTAATACCAGCAAACGGTCCATATTTGATTCGAAGGACATAATGTATGTTTCCTTAATTTAAAAATCACAAAATCTTATGTTGTAACTTCTTTTACAAATTCTCAATACGGATTGCCAGAGGTTTATCTATAACAGACGATAAACTGTCAATTTGATCAAGGGCATTCATCACCCGCTTTTCATGGGTTTCATGGGTTACCATGATTACATAGACGGTTCCATCCTGCTCGCTTCCCTTTTGCAGCATGATATGAAGGGAAACATCCTCATCTCTTAGTGCCGCCGTAATGTCAGCGATCACCCCCGGCTGCTCTTCCACATGGAGGCGAATGTAATAGGGGCCATTACGGTCTGAAATGCTGACCGGCCTGGCTTCCTGCATTTCACCGATGGGCACAAAGAATGCCGGGCCGGAACGACCACGGGCAATATCAATAATATCCGCAACCACCGCAGAGGCCGTCGGCCCCTCTCCCGCACCGCGCCCTTCATAGAAAGTGCGGTCAATATAATCACCATCAACGACAACTGCATTAAAACCATTGTCCACAATGGCAATAGGGGCTGACTTTGGGACCAGACAGGGGTGTACCCGCTGTTCCAGTCCGGCATCGGAAAGGCTGGAAATACCCAATAATTTTATGCGGTAGCCCAATTCCCGTGCATATTCAATATCCACCAGTTTAATCCGGCGAATACCTTCCATATAAACATTGTCAAAATCGGTTTTCACACCAAAGGCCACACTGCCTAGAATAGCAAGCTTATGACCCGCATCAATTCCGTCCAGATCAAGGGACGGATCGGCCTCCAAATAACCCAGAAGCTTGGTTTCCTCTAGAATTTCGCCGTAATCTTTGCCCGTGGCTTCCATTTGGGACAGCATGTAATTTGTGGTGCCGTTCAGGATACCATAAACCTTGGTCAATCTATTGGCAGCCAGCCCTTCACCAATGGATTTAATGATCGGAATACCACCCGCTACAGAAGCTTCAAAGCGCATGGCTATATTATTATCTTCCGCGCTCTGAGCCAGTTCAGCACCATGATGGGCGATCAGGGCCTTATTGGCTGTGACAAAAGATTTTCCGTTGGATAACGACTGCTGTGCCAGCTCCTTGGCAACACCATCAGACCCGCCGATAAGTTCGATCACCATATCAACATCATCCCGCGCTGCAAAATCCAGCACATTATCAGCCCAGTCATAACCGGAAATATCAATACCCCGATCTCGGCTGCGATTGCTGGCAGAAACAGCAACGATCTCGATACGGCGTCCGGTACGCGCAGCAATCATGGCACTGTGTTCTTCCAGTATTTTTATAACACCTACCCCAACGGTTCCCAGCCCGGCTATGGCAATTTTCAGAGATTTCATTACTTTTCCGATCTATTCTTAATATCTTCGATCAATCTTGGGCTATCGATCATGAATTTCTTGATATTGCGCACAGCCTGACGAATGCGTTGTTCATTCTCCACCAGAGCAATACGCACGAAGCCTTCGCCATATTCACCGAAGCCCTCACCCGGTGATACTGCCACATGGGCATGTTTCAGCAATTGCTTGGTAAATTCCATGGAGCCAAGTTCACGCCATATCTCTGGCACCCTTGTCCAGGCAAACATGGTCGCCGCCGGAGAAGGGACATTCCATCCGGCTTCTGCCAAGCCCTTGATCAACACATCACGGCGTGATTTATACACCCCACGGGCATAATCAATATAATCCTGCGGGCCATTAAAGGCCGCCGTTGCTGCCACCTGTATGGGTGTAAAAGCCCCGTAATCAACATAAGATTTCATACGGGTCAGGGCCGCAACCAGATCTTTGTTGCCCACGGCAAAACCCATACGCCATCCGGCCATTGAATATGTCTTGCTGAGGGATGTGAATTCGATAGCAACTTCCTTTGCCCCCGGCACCTCCAGTATGGACGGTGGTGGATTACCATCGAAATAAATCTCAGAATAGGCCAGATCGGACAATATATAAATCTGATGCTTACGGGCGAAAGCAACAATCTCTGTATAAAAATCCAAGTCAACCACTTCTGCCGTCGGATTCGACGGAAAGTTAATCACTATTGCCAATGGTTTCGGTATGGAATGTTTGACCGCATTGGCCAGCCCTTCCATAAAATCATTACCGCCGCCAACCGGAATATGCCGGATGGTGGCTCCCGCAATAATAAAGCCGAAATGATGGATGGGATAACTGGGGTTTGGTACCAGAATTACATCACCCGGAGCAGTGATAGCCTGCGCAAGATTTGCAAGCCCTTCCTTTGAACCAAGGGTGACGATGCTTTCCGTTTCAGGATCAATATCCACATTGAAACGCCGCTCATAATAAGCGGACAGTGCCTTACGCAACCCCGGAATTCCACGGGATGCGGAATAACGATGCACCTTTGGATTCTTCAGGGTTTCAGTCAGCTTGTCCATGACATGCTGAGGCGGGGTAAGATCAGGATTTCCCATACCAAAATCAATAATATCCGCACCTGCCGCGCGTTCTTTTGCTTTCATGGCATTCACTTCAGCAAAAACATACGGTGGCAATCTTTTTATGCGGTAGAAATCCTTTTCCATTTTTTCCTCTTATTAATAAACTTTAACTCTAAACTGCAGAATCTTTATGTAACAGTAAACGGAAGTAAAGGAAAATGTCTTTTACAGTATTTAAACAAATAATCTATCGTAGTATATGCTATACTCGCCATAATAAAATTTTATAAAATGAGGGAAGCGGGTATGAGCGAAAAAAAAACAGATATGGAACAGCTGTCTGAAAATATGGCTGAAATGACCGCCGAATTCCAAAAAATGGCCCATGATTTTATGGACAGCCAAAATACCCAGAAATCCGATATAGAAACCGACCCCATGCATATTGGGGAAACCCTTCTTGAACTAACCAAATATTATAGCTCCCACCCGGAACAGCTGGTCGAGAAACAAATGAACTTGTGGCAGGACTATATGAACCTGTGGCAGAATGCATCACGCAAAATGATGGGGGACGACACGGTAGAGCCTTCCATTGAGCCTGAACGAGGCGATAAAAGATTTAAAGATGCCGAATGGCAGGAAAATCAGATTTTTGACTTTATCAAGCAATCTTACCTTCTGACCTCCCGCCATCTGGCTGATGCGGCTGATGACATAACCCCCGAAAATGGCCATGATAAAGAAAAAATGAATTTTTTCACCCGACAATTCATTGATGCCATGTCGCCAACAAATTTTGCCATGACCAATCCAGAGGTAATCCGCGAAACAGTTGAAAGCAACGGTCAAAATCTGGCCAAGGGTATGGAAAATATTATCCGGGATTACGACCCGGAAACCGGAAAATTTACCGTTAGCATGACCGATAATGAAAAATTTGAATTGGGTCGGAATGTGGGTGCCACCCCTGGCAAAGTCATCTACCGAAATGACCTTATTGAACTTATCCAATATTCACCAACAACGGAAAAGCAATATAAAAAACCCCTTCTGATTATCCCGCCATGGATCAATAAATTTTATATACTGGATCTGCGTCCGGAAAATTCACTGGTCAAATGGCTGACCGATAAGGGCTATAGCACCTTCATCATATCATGGCGAAACCCGGATAAGAGCATGTCTGACATGGGGTTAGATGATTACATGAACTTGGGCGTGCTTACTGCCATAGAAATGGTAAAAAAAGCCACTGGCGAAGAAAAAATCAATACCGTCGGATATTGCATCGGCGGCACCATGTTGTCATGTACTTTGGCCTATTTGGCGGCAAAAGATGATCTGGACCAAATAAGCAGTTCTACATTTTTGGTCACACAGGTTGATTTCAGCGAAGCCGGGGAACTGACCATCTTTGTCGATGAAAAACAATTGGCAGATATGAAACAGAATATGGAAAAACAAGGCTATCTTGATGGTAAAACCATGTCCAATACATTCAATATGCTGCGATCAAATGATCTAATCTGGTCCTTTGTTATCAATAATTATATGAAAGGCAAAGACCCCTTCCCCTTTGACTTGCTCTATTGGAACGGAGATAATACCCGCCTGACCCGCGCCTGCCATTTGCAGTATCTGGATGATATGTATAAGAATAACAACCTGGTCAAACCGGGTGCTGTCTCGCTCAATGATACACCACTTGACCTTACAAAGGTCACCATACCCACCTATATTCAGGCCGCCCATACCGACCACATCTGTCCGTGGAAGTCGGTCTATAAAGACACATGGAATTTTTCCGGCCCCAAACGGTTCATGCTGGCGGGTTCCGGTCATATTGCCGGTGTTGTTAACCCACCATCCGCCAAGAAATATAACCACTGGCTCAACGACGACCTGCCCCATGATGCGGATGCGTGGCTGGAAGGGGCAACGAGCGTTGTCGGTTCATGGTGGGATGACTGGCATAAGTGGCTCTCTAAAAAATCCGGCGCCAAAGTAACTGCCCGCATCCCCGGTGACGGTCCACTCGAAATTCTAGAAGATGCCCCGGGAAGTTACGTTAAAGTAAGATACTAATTTTGCACAGCTTCGCCGGAAAATTCTGCTTTATAGGATTGCATGAAAGTTTCAAGCTTGGAAACACTGGCAATTGAGCTGGTCAGGCGGCTCACATTCAAATCAGTCAATTGCCTTTCCGCCGTTATCACCTCGAAGGTGTCGCCATATAAACCATTATCCATATGGGCTTTATATTTATTGCGCAAGTCCTTGACCCCCGCCCTGTCATCACTGATCACATAGGCAACAGATAAGCGAAGTATCGCCAGACGTTCCGCAGCACTAAGACCCAGATTATCCTGATAACGGTTACCTAACATGCGGTTTTTATGAGTGATATATTTTGCCCAGTTTTCAGACTTCCAATATATATCTGAACGCATATCTTCCGCTTCTCCGGTTTTATATTCTTCGATCAGCACCTCGGCTTCTTCATAACGATCAAGTTCTATTAACGTGCGTCCTTCAATCATCCGGCGACGATTCTGCACATCATCAGGCGTTTGTGAATCCCGGGTTGCCCGCAAGATGTTCAAAGCCTCTTCCGGCTTGGAATCCAGTAGGTAAACCATAGCCAGCCGACTAGCTACTACAGATTGTGCGCTGCCTTTAAGTCGGAATTTAATTTGATGATTTAAAAGTTCTGCGGCCTCTTCCAGCAGGTCTAATGACACCAGTCTATCAGCAAGTCGCCGGGTCATGGTATCACCATCTTTGCCTAGCGGGATAAGTTCCTGAAATTCTGAATAAAGCGCTACGGCTTTTACGGGCGACAAGATGCTGGCCCCCCCATTTAAAAACAAGTCACTATATATTTTGCTCATTTGCCGGGTAAGTTCTGCTGTCTTCTTTGAACCATCAAAAAATGTAACGGCAAGTTTCAATGTTTGAAGTCCGGTATTATATTCATTCTGTTGTACATAGATGTCCCCGAGCCGTGACAACAGGTCCAACTCAAAATTATCGCCACGCCATGCAAAACGCAGTTTTTCAAGCTGATCCACGGCCTCTATGGCATCTATTTTTTTAGCTTTTAATTCCATATTGATCAGGTCAAACTTAGCCCGCGCCGCTGTCTGGCGCGCCCCTAGCCTTACGAGCCCCTGAAGCGTATCTTCTGCCTGTAGCAGATTGCCGTTATCCCTCTCCAGCAAAGCCTGCCAATAGCCCACTTCCGTCAGTTGTGCCGCAGTAAGGGGCAATTTCTGCAAAAATGACAGGCTGAATTCTACAAAATCCTTATCACCCAGCTCATAGGCAGAATGGATTGCCGCAAACAGGAAGCGAACTTGATTATCCTGATCATGCAGGGATAAAATATCCGAGCCCTTTTTATAGCTTTCAAAAGCCTTTTTATGATTGCCCATGGCACTTTCCGCCACTGCACGCCACAAGTATACATCCCTTTCGGAAATCAACGACTTGTGATTCAGAAGTTTCGTTCCTTCTCCAAAGCGACGCATCAGGATATTAGCGACACCGAGAACAGTTCTGAATTCTGGATTATCAATCAGTCTGGGCGAACCATCTAGCATCACATTAAGCACCCCGAAGGCCTCTCTCGTTCGGCCATTCGCCAGATAAAATTTTGCAAGTTTCCATCGTCGCTCACTGCGGTTGGTATCGGTAGAGTTGGACAGCAAGTATAGCAGTTCATGCTTGTTGGCATGATAATCCCCATCACCAAGCGGTCCCTTTTCCCACGCGGAAAAATCCACCAATTTCTCGCTATTCCCCAATTCCTGATCAGCGTCCTCAATCATGTCGAGTTTACTGGAAAGCTGGCTACGCGAAAGCGCAAGGCCACCATCGGCCGCAACACTTACGCCGTTGCTGTATTTCAAAATATTCAAGTCATCGGCTATCAATTGTACGGCTATGCCCTGTGCCGTGGCCTGTGATACAAATTCTGTAAATTTTTGGGTTTGTAATACACCTTGAGACGATTCCATAACCGGTATAATTGCTAAAGAATCGCCAATTACCGGGTCGTCTAACACAAGTACTGGACCCGTATCTTCCACAGAGAAGAAGAAATTTTCACCCTTGTTTCCTGCGGCGCGCTGATGACTGGTCTGAATAGGAACAGTCGGTGCAATTGGGGAATTTTTCAGATCGATAATCCACTCAGCATCAACCCGCTGACTTTTTACATTTTGCGCCGGTATCACATCATACATAAGAATTGTCATCGTTGGATGGTCAAGCTGACGCACTGATAATATCCGTTGCCCAAGAAACCGATCCAACTCAGATTGATCAACGATTTTTTTACCTTCAAATACCACCCACAAATAGTTATGGCGTATAAAGATAGCCGCACGTACATTTTCATTCCATTGATAACTTAGCCTGACGTTGTCCCACTTCCGGTCAACGGTTAATTTTAATTCACCATTATCTGGTAATATTTGACGTCTTGGTTTGGTGACAATTTGCTCTACCGCTTCTGTATCAACAGAAATAATTGGCTTCCTTGTGACAGATGTCGCCACGAAAGATGCAGAATTCTCATCATTCCCAATAACATCGAAAACAATTTTTGTTCCGATACGAAAATGCTTTAACTCGCTCGCCTTTGTTACTTTCAAGGTAACAATCAGACTTTGCCCTTCAATGCGATATTCAGGCTGCTCTATATATTTCATCGATTCAAGAAGAAGGGTATTCCAGTTCGGAGTACTGGCTTTATCAAAAGTAATCTCAAGCCTGTCTCCACTTAAATTTGGTGTATAGGATACCACTTCCTGCCAATCAAACACAATTCGGCTAAAGGTCGGGTGATCACCATTGCGCACATCTATCACTTCCTGTGCCATCGCGCGCATAGGACTTGTGACAACAGCAAAAAATAAGACGAGATGCCATAATATACCGGATACTCTATTCATTTACATTTTTCCGTTTTGTCTGTAGCTGATCCCTGTCTTCCCGATGAATAAAAATATCAACCCGTCGTGCCAATAAATAGCGACCATCCAGAGGAATATTCTCATCAAGTTCATCAAAACGGGATGACCCATTACCAAAAGTTTCAATATTCTGCGTATATCCCGCCTGCTCAATAAGTTTAGCCACAGATATGGCACGCACCAAAGACAATTCCCAATTTGTCGGATAATAGCGACCACTGGTCGGCTCCAGATCCGTATGGCCAACCACCGTAATTTTATTATGGATAGATTGCAAAGACGCCCCTAGCTCCTGCATGGATTTATAGGCATCCATAGAGAATTCAGACTGGCCTTTTTCGAAAATAAGGTCAGCAGGTAGTGTAACCGCCAGCCGGTCATCCAGTAAGGTTACGCTGCTGCGCCGTAATATGGGATCATATTGCAGTTTATCCTCAAATATTTTTTTCAGATAAATTAAGCTTAGGGCTTCTTTCTGTTCCACCATGGCGGCTTCTATATTTTGCCAGTTTTCTTCCTGAATTTGCGCCCGGCTCGGGTTGAGGTTTTCGCTTAAAGATTCCACGACCGCTTGCCATTTGGATACCTGTACCGAACTCATGGAAAACATCAATACAAAGAAGGTTAATAATAATGCCAGCAGATCAGCAAAAATAATCAGCCAGCTTTCACCAACTTTTTCATCTTCAGATTTATCAAGAGAAAGCATCATGATCCGCCCCCTCCATCAATATTCTCAATGATAATTTTCTTAATTTCTGGAACCGGTAATTTTTCTGTTCCATGGCCGGTTAATTCCTGAACCGCGCTCAGTCGTTCACGGTTGTAAAATGTCACAACCATCCGGTCTTCTTCTCCCTTTACCATCCCTATGGATAGTTTATTTCCCGGCACCCCCATTTTTTCAAGCTGTGATGCAAAGGCCCCTGCCCTTAAAATATTAATATCTTCCCAGTATCTAGGGCCGCTGGGCAGGACTTTTCCTGAATAAATTACAATATCAATTTCCCGTTTTTCACTATCGCGACCACCGGCCAAGTAACCTGATAACTGTTTTAAAAATGCTTGTTGTTCCGGGCGAAATTCTCGGGAATCATCCTCAAACAAATTACTGGTTTTAAATTTCACCTTCACCACATCCCCACCCTTGGTTGGGAATTTACCCTCGAACCCAACCAATGACGCAAAAACGCCCAATATCTGATCATAAAATTCATCATTTGGGGTTAAGGCTTTCTCATTAGCCGATACATCGACAAAATCTGCCTCCGGTTCGTAAGGGTTGCTAAAGGCACGCGTAACACTCTCTGTCGCCGCATTGACTTTATTCTGATCTTGGTTGGAAATTGAATTCATGACCACGAAAAAGGCCAGCACGATCAAATATAAAGAAACAAAAAGTCCTGTTGTATCGTCGGATTTTTTCTTTGTATTTTCGGTGGGGTCAAATGCCCCTGTTCTGCCAGTGATATTATTCATCTGATTGGGTTTCTTGGGCTATCGTAGATATTAACCATAATCTCCCCGAGCCTATACAAATTTGCGTCTACAATCAATCAAAGCTGTCAAATAGGGCATCAATATCGTCTTGATCATTGCCAGTAGTGGTACATTGTGGTCCTTGTAACAAATTCTGATCACTTTCCGGGCAAACATCTTCCGTACCGTCTACATCCTTAATATGAGAATCTGTATCGCCGATGGCATCGGCTAGGAGTGTCAATTTTTCTTCAAGATATTTCAATGTGTTAACGACCTTTGTCACACGTTGACCCGTAATATCCTGAAAGCTGGACGCCTCAAAAATATTCATTGAGATATTCATCAGCTTTTCAGCGGCCTCTCCCTCTAGCGTATCAGCTAGTTCAGAAATTTCTTCAGCAGAATCCATAATTTTGGTGGCGGCTTCCTCTGTTGCAGCAACCACCTGATCCAATTGATTACTTGCTTCGGGAATTTTATTTTCGCTTAGGTGCTTAGGATGAATACCGGACAGGTCTGCCTTGGATTGCTCAATATAGCTCAGCAAAGCCCTCAGCTCATCCTGAAAATGCACTTCCTGCAAATCAAAATCACCTTCAAGCGACCCCATTACCTCTCCAACGATTGACGTAATTTCGGAGACCTCGACCTTATCACCCATTTTTTTTCGGATGCGTTCAATTCTGTCTTCCAGTGAAACCATATTTAATCGCATTTTCTGCTCATATTGTTACTCAGTATAAAATCTCAGGGCAAAGTATAGCTTCGAGATGTTAATAGCTGGTAAACCCTTTAATACATGAAGAAAAAATTTCCGGTCAGGAAATTAATACTTAGGTATCAGCCCTCAATTTTTGGTAATTTTTCCTTGGTGGCAAGGCTGACAGTTAATTTTTTTGCTTTATTCAGATTCATTTGGGCGAGAATGGCCCCCATTTTTTTTTCTTTCATATTTTCAACTATTGCAATCAAGACTTCCTCGTCAAGATTATTGAAAATCTGTGCAGCCTGTTTCGGTTTCATAGCGGAATAGATTTTGACCAAACTTTCCAACTGAGCCTTTTCCCGGGCAGCATGCTTTGCCAGCGATGCATCAATGGTTTTTTGTATTTTTTTCAGGGATTCTGTTCGCTCAACAATGCGTAACTCTACGGCTGTCAATACTTTTTCACGGTCATCCAGTTCACGTGAACGGCGATCAAGCTCCTCCCGGCGTTTTGTAAGTTTTTGCAGATATTCAATTTCCTTACGGGTAGGAATACTGCTGAGTTGCGCGGGCGTTATATCTTTTGTGACAGTATCCTCATCTGCATTTTCAACTGCTTTTTTATCAGTCTGCGGCTCTATAACATTTTGGGCTAATGCTACTTCTACGCCGAAAGAAAAATCAACAACCTTAACCCCAAGCACCATTGACATGATAACGATGGACAAGGGTAAAAACCGAATTTTTTTAGTCATAATCTTTCCTTCAATACGATATGAAATACAGTTATCTAACCTTTTTCAGGGTTTCCAGCATTTCATTATCTTCTTCATATTCTTCACCTTCTTCGGCAAATTCTTCATGTTCCGGTACATTTTGTGCTGGGACAAGCCCTTGTTCAATACGATCTGCCAGGTTTGAACCACTCTGGGTAATAATCTCTAGCTCATCGGCTAACTGACGTGACTTAATGACCAGTTCCTTAAGGCGAGTTTCCTCAATCAGGGCCGCTTTCTTCAATGTCTCAACACTTGATTGCGCGCGTGATACTGCATCATTCAATTGCACAACCAGTGTGGCCATTTCATTTTGAGCGTCACGAAAAGTTTTAAGCTTAATATTCAAAACTACCGAATAACCAATCATAATTGCAATCAAAACAATAATGACAATATCAAGCATTAATTCCATTTCAGACAGCTCCACTATTTTTCTTAAGGTCTTTTTCTATTTTGATGGCCACATGCTGTCCTAGTTTACCAACCCGCCCTGTCATCATGGGAATACCACCGCAGCGAACTTCCACTTCACTCTCGGCCTGGGCACCTAACATCAATGTCTGACCGACTTCCATGCCTAATACTTCACCTAAAGTCATGCTATGTTCATCCAGAATGACTTCCAGATTAACATCCGTATTAAAAAGCTCTCTCACCAGATGGGTTTCCCAAATGGAATCACGGCCAAATTTTTCCCCCATGAAACGTTGCAGTAACAACTCACGAACTGGCTCTAATGTTGCATAGGGCAGTACCAGCTCCATGCGGCCGCCCCTATCTTCCATATCGGCACGCATCTTGATAAGAAGAGCCGCATTTGTCGGCTGGGCAATGGTGGCAAAGCGCGGGTTGGTCTCTAACCGGTCCAGTTTGAAAGTCACCTTACTGATAGGTTCAAACGCGTCGCAGAGATCTTTCAGCATCACGCTCAGCATTTCCTGGACCAGCGTATGTTCAATAGTGGTATAGGGCCGACCTTCAATACGCATGGGAGCCGTTCCACGCCGCCCGCCGAGCAGGGCATCCACTATGGAATAAATGAGATTACTGTCAATAGTGATTAGCCCATAGTTATCCCATTCCTCTACATGGAAAACCGCCAACATAGCAGGCAAGGGTATAGAATTCAGATAATCCCCGAACCTGATCGAAGTCATGTTATCAATGGAAACCTCAAAATTATCAGAGGTAAAATTCCTGAGCGATGTAGACATCATCCGAACGTAACGGTCAAAGATAATATCCAGCATGGGCAGACGTTCATAAGCCACAAGGCCACTGCTGATCAGGGCCTGAATGCCGGATTTTGATCCCACATCATCGTCTTCACCGTCAAACCCCAGAAGGCTGTCAATTTCAGTCTGGTCCAGAACCCGGTCAGTCCCGGCCATAGCGGCGGCCATATCATCTTCGCCACCATCTACAAGGTCGCCGTCCGATGGCTCCTCATCTTCACCTTCTTCTGCCATGGCGGCCCATTCGGCAGCAACGGCATCATCATCAATTTCTTCTTCGTCTGACATAACTTGGGTTATCCGTTAACCAGCATTTCTTTAAACAACACATCATTCACCCGGGTAGGGTAAACCGCGTCATTTACCTTGATCAGCAATTCTTCCTTAAGCCGGAACATGCCCGCTGATCCGTTCAGGTCCTCTATCCGTAATTGGCGCAAATAAGTCTGGAACTGGTCAATTATGCGGGGCATTTTTTTATTGAGGTCATCCAGAGATTCCTGTTTGTCAACCTCAAGTGCTATGGTGATCTTCAGATATTTTGGTTTTCCACCCGCTGTATCAAGGTTGACCAGCATGGAATCCAGTTCCAGAAATAAAAGTTCTGTCGGCTCCTGATCCGCCAAACCCGCTTCTTGTCCACCATGCTCCAGATCTGCTGCATGTTCCGTATCATCCCCGGACATAAAATAGAATGCAGCCCCGCCGCCCAGGGCAAGAACGATAATAGCCACGGCGGCGATAATAATTATCTTCTTGCCGCTTGTTTTTTTCTGTTCCAAACCTTCTGCGAGATCGTCTTCATTCGCTTCAGAATCGTTTTCTTCACTCATAATACCAACTCACCCCTGTTAATTGGGGTACCAAAATGCCGTTTCATAGACCAAATGTAAATCCTTATTGTTAACAACTCGTTAGGAATTACCTCTTTCACGGCCCTCACCCTAATTATGGTTAATATTTTTTTACTATAACAGGCATATCTACCAATTGGAATATAGGAAGATGGAAAATATTACCGGGCAAACTCTGCCTTTTTTACAAGGTTATGGTGACAAAACATCCCTAATCCATTGATCTTAAATCATTTTATTTATTGGCATGACATATGCATTGTAAAGTTCGGGAAAAATCGAACGGCCAGAAAGGACCTAAGATGGACACAACATTATCAATTGCGCTTTCGCATCAGGTCGCCAAACGGCGGCAAATGGATATTATTGCCAATAATATCGCCAATATGAGCACTACCGCCTTCAAACGGGAAAATGTCATGTTTGGTCAATATCTAAAAGAGGCAGAAGGGGATCTGCCAAAATCACTCCGGCAAATCTCTTACGTTCAGGATTTCGGCATTACTCGAAATATGACCGATGGTCTGTTTGAAACCACTGACAATATTTTTGATATTGCGCTCAGCGGGGATGGCATGTTTCAAGTCAGGAAAGACGATGGCGATATAGCCTATACCCGCAATGGACATCTGGCTTTATCCGATGACTACACATTGATCACATCTTCTGGGCAGGAAATCCTGGATAAGACCGGTAATGTAATAAAATTCCCGCCAAATGTAACGGATATCGCCATTGCATCGGATGGCACAATTTCCTCGCCATCAGTGGGGCAGATTGCAAAATTGAATGTAGTCGCCTTTGCTGATAATTCCAAATTGAAGAAGATCGGCGATAATATGTTTAGCTCGGACAGCCCGACCAGACCAGCAACGGATTATAATATAATTCAAGGGGCCATCGAAACATCAAATGTTCAGCCAATCATCGAAATCACACGCATGATTCAAGTTAGCAAATCCTATATCCAAACCTCTAAGCTCATGGAAAAACTCCAGGACTCACAGAGCAAGGCGATAAATGAACTCGCCAAGGTTGGATAATAAACGCACAGAAAATACAGGATATTAGTTATGAAAGCACTTAGTATTGCCGCGACCGGCATGTTAGCCCAGCAGCTTAATGTGGAAATTATTTCCAACAATATTGCCAATATGAATACAACAGGGTTCAAACGGCAAAGGGCCGAATTTCAGGACCTTCTTTATCAAAATATTGAACGGGTCGGCGCCGATTCATCGGACACAGGCACCATCACGCCAGCCGGAATTCAAGTTGGCGTCGGTGTTAAAACCGGCGGAGTTTACCGGATCACGGAGCAAGGCAGCGTTGTTGGTACTGATAATTCTCTGGATGTGGCCATCAATGGCAACGGTTATTTCCGCATTACGCTGCCAAATGGTGATGATGCCTATACCCGCGCCGGATCATTTCAATTAGGGCCAACAGGCCAGATTGTAACATTGGAAGGCTATATCGTAGGTCCAGACCTGACGGTACCACAAGGAGCCACCGACATTACGGTTAATCCGGATGGTGAAGTTCTTGTCAAACTGGATGGTCAGATTGACCTTAGCAATATTGGCCGTCTGGAATTGGTCACCTTCCCCAACCCATCAGGCCTAGAAGGCATTGGTAACAATCAATTCCTTGAAACACCTGCATCCGGCACAGCCAACATCGGCGTGGCCAACACCCCGGGCTTTGGTGTTTTACTACAGGGTTTTCTGGAAAATTCCAATGTGAATTCTGTGACTGAGGTCACCGCACTAATCACCGCGCAGAGGGCTTATGAAATGAACAGCAAAGTTATTAGTACTGCCGATGAAATGATGAGCGTGACATCGAATCTGAGATAAGGATAAGACCATGAAACGCATTTTTTACACTGGTATAATTCTGGTCATATCTTGGGTGGTTACGGCACAAGTGGCTTTTGCATTGGCGGAAGTCAGGTCAACCGCTCTGGTGAATAAATCAACCGTAACATTGGGTGATTTACTGGATAATCTTGATACAGGCCATGATATCTGGGTCATGAATGCCCCGGCCCCTGGTGGGAAAACATCTGTTTCGACGCGATATCTTGCCAGCCTCACCCGGCAGCATAAAGTATATTGGCAGAATAGCCGTGGCGTGCAACAGATTATAGTATCCAGAAAAGGCAAAGTGATAAAGCATGAGGCTCTTAAGAACATGATCATGCAGGAACTGGAAGCCTTGAATTTATCAGACAGAAAGAATGGCATCAGGTTTGACAATAAAAATGCTGTCCTTAACCTGCCAGAAGATAATGACATCGAAGATATTACCGTGAAGAAATTCGACTTCGATCAGCAGTCTGGTAAATTTTCTGCAAATATTTCGGTGCCTGTTGGTGATGGTAAATTTGCCGCAACCCTTGTTCGCGGACGAACCCATGCCATAAGCTATATACCGGCCTTAAATAAAATTATCACCCCTGGCCGACAAATTACTGAACGGGATATTGCTTGGGTGCCAATGCCTACCCTTAGCATTGGACGCAACATCATCCGAAAAAAGGACCAATTGATCGGCATGACACCAAAGCGCGGGTTGAACCCCACTACACCTCTCAGGTTTAGTGACCTCACCCGGCCTGAAATCGTCATTCGCGGTAAGGTCGTCAGCATCCTTTTCAAGTCGGGCAAAATCAGTCTTACCGCCATTGGCAAAGCCATTGAAAGCGGGGGCCGTGGTGATGTCATTCGAGTGATGAACAATAAATCCCATAAAACCATTGAGGCCGTGATAACGGGTCCGTCTCAAGTGCAGGTCATAACCGCACAATTTGGTCTGGCACAATTGGATGTGCTTCAATAGATTAATTTTCAAGGAATAGTAGAATGACTTATAGAGTGAACAAATTCAAATTTCCAAAATCCACAAAGTATCTATGTTTGATCATCGCTTTGGTCCTGACGTTACCGGGATGCGGTGCCATAGGTCGGATTGGTGATATTGGTAAAGCCCCGGACCTCGCCCCGATTGAAGCGGCGAGCGTCGTACCCCAACAAAGGCAGGCCTCAGAGAGAACCATTCAAATTCAACCGCAACAAACTGCGCAAATTAGTAATAGCGGCAATTCACTTTGGCGGGTTGGCTCAAAGAATTTCTTTCGCGATCAAAGGGCCAGTAAAATTGGCGATATTCTAACTATCAATATAACAGTTGATGACAAAGCAAGCATAGATAACCAGACCAGCCGCACCAGAACCACTTCCGATACAGCAAGTGCGCCAAACTTCCTCGGCTTGGAAAGTCAACTGAACAATATTTTACCCAGTGCCGTAAGTCCGTCATCCCTAATAGACTTGGGGAGCACCACATCCAATGCAGGAAGTGGGACAGTGGACCGTAGCGAATCTATTAATCTAACTCTGGCTGCGGTGGTAACCCAAGTGTTGCCCAATGGCAATATGGTGGTACAGGGACGGCAGGAAGTCCGGGTTAATTTCGAGGTCAGGGAACTGACCGTAATGGGCGTCATCCGGCCTGAAGATATAAGTTCCACCAATACCATCGAGCATACCCAAATCGCGGAAGCCAGAATTTCTTATGGTGGCCGTGGGCAATTAACTGATGTTCAGCAGGCCCGTTATGGATCACAACTGTTCGACATCCTGTTTCCATTCTAAAGGTTGTAACTTTTGATACTTGTGTTCGGTAGGCGGGCTTAATCTCCCGCCTACCCTTTCCCGCACAAAGAAAAGGACCGCACCAGAAGAGTGTGGTCCTTTTTATTTGGGCTATTGGTTTGCAGAATACTGGTTATATGTATGATTTTGTAATATTATGCGAGAATAAAGCACCTATAATAAAATAAGAGATATTTATTATGATTAAATCTATTTTTCGATTTTTTAAAGCTGTTACAATTTTATCTATTGGTCTAGCTGTAACAACGTCTGTGAAAGCTCAGGATATAGAAAATCCAACTTATTTATATAAAACCACACTGATGCGGGCAGCACCGGGCCAATTGTTGGATTTAATCAAAACATTGAAACAAATGAAAACTGACGGTTATTATAAAAAATTAGGTCAACAGCCCCCCTTTATCATGCGCCATTCCCAAGGGGACCATTGGGATTTACTGCTACTGCAACCCATGGAAAGTTATCAGCTCCATTATTCAGCAGACCGAAACATCCTAAATAAAAAACACCATAATGAAATTATCACTTGGCGGCAGGCCATAAATACTCATGTTGTGTTCAAGTCCGACCTGTTTGCTTACGGCCCCGATATTTCTTTGGTCGCACAGGCATTTGCTGATAATGATTTCTATCATGTGGAGATGTTTTCCGCATTAGCCGGACAGCATGCCCCCCTTATACACGAAAGAGCCATGGAAAATGATTATCTGGTCCGTACAAAGCGAAAAGCGAATATGATTTTTGTTGGCGATACGGGCAATGATTTTGATAATTTTACCATTGGGTTCCATAAATCAATGCAGGCTTTTGCTGCCCCTAATCCCACCACACGTCAGGAAACAGAGGCAGCCATTATCGGGGCAGGTTTTCCTGAGGGCACTGATATTGGGGCATACTTACGACAGTTTCTAAGCCATCACCATGACACGCTTGCGACCGCCGTACGATAATTGAGTTGGGATAAAAAAAAGACCGTACCAAAAAAATACGGTCTTACTTAATATTGAAATTTCATAGCGTCCTAATTATCGCGATGAACTTTTTCGTATTTTTCGTGTTCTTCCTGAGCTTCCAAAGACATCATAGCGATGGGACGTGCTTCCAGCCTTTCCAGATTAATCGGCTCGCCCGTAACTTCACAAAATCCATATTCGCCTTTATTGAGGCGTTCAATGGCAGCGTCAATTTTTGTAATGAGTTTACGTTGACGGTCACGGGTTCTTAGCTCAATAGACCAGTCGGTTTCTGACGATGCCCGGTCGGCAATATCAGGTTCTTTCTGGCTATCTTCCTGAAGATGAGCCAAAGTTTCCTTGGATTCACGAAGAATTTCTTCTTTCCAGTCCAAAAGCTTTTTTTGAAAATAAAGCGTTTGTTTATCATTCATAAATTTTTCATCTGGTGAAGGTTTATAACCTTCTGGCAACTTGGTCTTCATCGATGGCCTCTATTATATCATCCCGAACTCAGGAAAACTCTGGTTAGTTTTCGGATGCCAAACTACTCAACTCAATCCTACAATTCAAGCGTTAATATTGATCAATGAAGATTTGTGCCAATACGCACTAATTATAAAGGATTAAAAATAGGTTTTATGGCCTATTCACCAAACATCTCAAGTTTGGCTAACTCAACCTTGACTCGTAATTCTATATCATTCAAAATTTCATCCAGGGCCGGGTCTTTTGACATGTCTCTCTCTCGCGTGACGACGGCGACAACATCTCTTAATCTGCTTTGGGGAATTTGACCGGCAAGTAATCCATGGCGGATAATTTCAAGATGACCAATCAAATCTTCAGCCAAAGCCAACCCTTTTGATCTGCCATCACTACTTGTTGGCATTTCCTGCAGTGACAATAGAGAACTAACTGATGTCAAAGGGGATGTTCCACTGGGGGGTGACGCTGATGAAGCTTCATCTGTGGACAGAGCTTTGCTAAACCCCGCTTTGCCGGAGCCACCCGTCTTCTTCTTCCGTGAAACCCCGGACGTTGTGACCCGTCCTGGTCCTTTTATCTCCATGAAGCCCTCATTCCATTAAATCTACTATTTCATCATACTAAATATCAACACCCTGATATAACAGATCATACCACCGCTTCATACGTTTTTTACCCGGCAAGCTTTGCCCGTGAAGGGAAAAAAATTCTTCTGCTTTGAAAGTTTTCCATCCAACCCCACATTATATAATTAAAATATCACTATAAATCATACACTTACATTTATTTTCCGCCGCAAATTAGTTGGCATGAATTTCGCATAGTAAAGCCTGAGAAATAATAACAATTTTCTGAAACGGAATTATTATGCGACAGAAGTCCAGAAAACAGTTGCTGTTACAAAAGTTAATCACCCTTATGTTGGTGGGCGTTATCAATGTGGCCAATGTCCTGCCCACGCAGGCTGCATCCCGCATAAAAGATCTGGTATCTATCGAAGGCGTACGGGAAAACCAACTTGTCGGTTACGGTCTTGTGGTTGGACTGGATGGTACCGGTGATTCACTGAGAAACGCTCCCTATACCGAGCAGAGCATTGTTGCCATGTTGGAGCGTCTCGGCATAAACACCAGGGGTGCCACAATGAAAGGTGAAAATGTCGCCGCCGTTATGGTAACCGCCAGTCTGCCCCCCTTTGCCCGTCCTGGAAACCGCATAGATATTAACGTTAGCTCAATCGGTGATGCCGAAAACCTGCGCGGTGGCACGCTTATTGTTACGCCGCTCAAAGGTGCTGACGGTGAAGTTTACGCGGTAGCACAAGGCTCCATACAGGTTTCTGGCTTTTCTGCCGGTGGTGACGCCTCAAGTGTTACACAGGGTGTGCCAACAGCTGGTCGTATCCCAAATGGCGGGATCGTGGAAAAAGAAATCAAATATTCCATGCTAGGAAAAAAAGAAATACTCCTGTCCTTACACAGCCCTGACTTCACAACGTCACGCCGTGTAGCAAAAGCTATTAATGATGAAATGGGTCACCAGACCGCAATGGCAATGAACCCGTCAACTATTCTGGTTATCAAGCCGGATAGCTATGCCAACAATATGGTCAGTCTGGTTACTGATCTGGAACAGCTTTATGTCCAGCCTGATCTGAAAGCCAAGGTTGTTGTTGATGAACGGTCCGGCATTATTGTAATTGGTCATGAAGTTCGGGTCAGCGAAGTAGCTATTGCACAGGGTAATCTGACCATTCGTGTCACAGAAACACCACAAGTATCCCAACCAAACCCCTTTGGAGGTGGCGAAACTGTTGAGGTTCCCCGCACAGGTGTTGATGTTGAAGACGGCGAAGGTAAAAAATTCGCTCTCCTGAAACCGGGCGTCAACCTACAGGAACTTGTTGATGGCCTGAACGCGCTAGGCATTGGTCCCCGCGACATGATCGCCATTCTACAGGCCCTGAAAGTATCCGGCGCACTTCATGCGGAAATTGAGGTGATGTGATGGACATGAGATTTATGAATATTGCGCCTCAGACTCAAGCGACAACTCAAAACAACCGACCCCAGCCCACAACGCCCTTTGAAAAAAAAGCGCGGGAAACTGCGGAATCTTTTGAGGCTGTCTTCCTATCACAAATATTGAAAAGCATGTCGATGGGCATGAAATCGGATGGCCCCTTTGGTGGCGGCCATAGTGAAGAAGTTTTTCAGGATATTTTGAGTGAGGAAATCGCCGGCCAAATCGCCCGAAATGGCGGCATTGGTCTTTCGGATTCAATATACCGGGAAATTTTAAAAACACAGGAAGCAGGTTATTCCAATGTCAAATAATCAAAATACTGAAAAACCGGATTTTCTAGGGCCACTTATTAATACCGTCAGGGAACTGACCAAAATCGTTTCTCAGGAAACAACCCTGCTTAAATCCAGTCGACCCGGGGAACTGGAAAAACTCTTACCGCTCAAAAACCAGCTTATGGCTACTTATCATAAAGAAATGACAGAATTAAATAACCGTGGCGGCCTAAAAGCCAGTGGTAATGGGTCTGCCGTCCGCATTCTGAAACAGGAATCCCGAAATTTTCTGTCGGTTCTCACCCGTCATACAAGTCTGGTCAAAGCTCTGAAGAAAATTTCCGAAAACATGATTAAGGCCATCAGCGATGAAGTGATCAAACATCAGAATAACGCCTGCCGTTACGGTGCAAATGGGGCGCGTTCTGCTAATAAATCTCCCACTTCAATCACCTTAAATCAAACCATTTAACGAACTGATCATACCTATAAAATTATTGCCCCTCATTGGAATAATAGCAACCAGTATTGACTATGCACCATAAAGAGGATTCAATGGGGGAAACATTAAGGATATATCCATATGTCTGTTCTTGAACAGAGGCTAGCCCGCCTGTTCGGCTTTGAATATACAGTGATGCTCGGTCGTGCACGGTCCGGGCTGGTGGCATTGATAGAAACGGTTCATGATGTATATAAACCCTCGGTCCCGGTTCTGTTGCCGGAAAATATATGTCCGGTACTTGTCACCGCTATCCGGGCCGGAGGCGGCACTGCCGTAACGGTTCCAGTATCCCCGGAGAATGGTTTACCCACCGATCAGGCTTTCATTCAGGTTATGAACAGGACTGACAACCCTGGAATTATCATCCCCACGCACCTATATGGATTTCAAGGGCATTATCCTGAAACGGTGAAACTGGCCCGTGAAAAAGGCTGGTTCATTCTGGAAAATGATGCCAATGCCATTCGTATTCAGAATAATGACCGCCCCTTTGGCGATGCCCTGTTGGTAAGCTTCGGCTATGCCAAACCCATAGAAGCCGGTTCCGGCGGCGCCCTTCTCACCAATGATCTTTCATTGGCAAAGACATTACAAAAACGTGTCGACAGCTATGCATTTCTGGATGATCGTGCTTTGGCACTAGAAGAGGATACCATGCTAAAAAGGCGTGCATTGCGAAACGCGCAAGGAGACTCAGCCAAACTGCTGGATCAGATATGTCAGACAGAAACAGACCTTTCCTGTTTTCGGTTTGATCATAAAAATACGGACCATCTTTTAGCAATATTGGATCACTTCCCAGAAGAAAGAACTAAAAGAATTGAAAAAAATGCTTTGTGGAATCAGGCTCTGGCCCCTTTGGATAATATTCTGCAACCAGTGAAATTGAAACAGCCAGTGCCTTGGCGGCACATCCGAAATGTGCCGAATAGACGTCATCACTTTGCCCAAAGCCTGTGGAAATGCAATATGGATGCTGGTATAAATTATCGCTCCCTATGGCGGGAGCTGCCCACAGGTTATTTAACCGGCACGCCTTCTTCATCTGACCTCTGGGGTGAAAGCGTATTGAATTTATGGGTAACAAAAGACTACGATCAGATGCATATTAAACAAGCCGCAGAAATTCTTATGGAGGCTGCCGATGAACTCTGAACAAAAAAACAGCCAGACCGAAAATCAATGGGAAGATTTATACCGCGATGGCCTTGGGGCACCACGCTACCCCAACAGTTATGCTGTACGTTGGTTATTTGGCAATTTTTCTCGCCAAGATATTTCTCAGACACATATTCTGGACATGGGAACGGGTATGGGCCGCCATGCAATCATGATGAAACAGGAGGGGTTTCAGGTTACAGCTACTGATCATTCCCAGACCGCTATCGACAAAGCCCAATATTGGGCGACGCATGAAGGTCTTGATATAGCCTTTTCTCAAGCTTCAGCGGAAAACCAGCCCTTCCCGGATCAGTCATTTGACGGGATATTATGCTATGGCGTACTTTATTATCTTGCTCCCGACAAATTGGCCCAGTCGATCAGGGAAATTTATCGGCTGTTAAAGACAGGTGGTAGCACATTTGTCATGATCAAAAATGATCGCGATATCCGTAAAATAAAAGGGGAATCTTGCGGTCCTCACCAATATAAAATTACCGGAGATGAAGAAGGGCAACCGTGGAATAATGAAGCCGGAATGTCATTGACCTTGTTACCAAAATCAGAAATTGAAAAATACTTTAGTGATTTCTCACATATTAGAATCGAAGAAGTGACATCGACACTGAAAGATAGCAAATATCTGGAGGCGGCCTGGCTGATTTATGCCCAAAAGTAGCTTGAAAATTCTCATCCGACTGGATGCCGACCATAATGTGGGTCTGGCTCATGCGATCAGGGTCGCCAAAATACTTTCACTTGTAAAATCAGATATTGACCTTCATCTGATTGGTGTCTTTCCCCATTATAATCAGTTTTTTAATCCTGCAACAAAGGTCACCGGGTTTCCGGCCGAGATGTTGTCAGAAAAACAAAAGGCTCAGTTCGTGGTTGAAACGGCAGTTCGTATTAATGCCGATATTATTTTGGTTGACCACCCTCATTTAGGCAAAATATCGTGGGATATTTTTATGGCATCCGACCTACCCATCATCGCTATTGATGATGAAGGTGGCCCCGTAAAAGCAGATCAGATTTTCAATGGTACAATCCTCAAAGACTATCATCATTATCCCCATATGACCAACAGCGCTGGCATCCATTGCGGCAGTGAATATACCCTGATCAATCCCTGCTTTGCCGCCAACCCTTGGTCCGAACCCAAGGACCTTAGCCTCATTTCTGTGATTGGCAGCGGCGACCGGGCGTGCGATTGGGCGATGAAATTGACCGCAAATCATGGTCCATTGTCAAAGTTGAACCTGCCACATAAAACAATTGTCGTCGGGGCGGCCTTTCCACAGATTGAACAGCTCGCAAAAAACTGCCATGCCAGCAATATCTGTCTGCATCAGGGGCTTGACCAGCCAGCAATGGCTAAAATGTTAAGCCAGCATTCCGTTGGTCTGATCACTGGTGGTATGATCGTGTATGAATCCCTTGCCGTCGGATTACCTGTAATTGTATTTCCACAGGAAAAAAACCTGCCGCCGGAAGCGCGCTTCTTTTCAGGGCAAGGCTGTATCATTGACCTGAAATATGAAGGCGGTATGGACATGAACATCGTGAGCAAGAATATTATAAATATAATGAATTCTAGGATAAAACGCCTTACACTCTCCCGCAACGCACGACAATTGATTGATGGGAAAGGTATGTTACGGACTATTAAAGCCATGGACATTTTTTTCCGGTCTCTGAAGGAAAAAGAAACAAAAAAGGAACATATATTATGATCCTTTCTGGACATCAGCCGGTATATTTACCCAGCATGCATCTTTTCAGTAAAATTGCCTTAAGTGATAAATTTATGTTTGTAGGACATTGCCAGTTTGTCAATAAAAGCTGGCATAGCCGTAACACCATTCGCAATGGAAATCAGACCCTTACTCTGACTGTTCCAGTTATGAAGACAGGCCGTTTCGGGCAATCCATTTCAGAAACAGAAATTAATAATGATCACTGGAAACGCAAGCATCTGGCCAGCATCCGAAACGCCTACCAGAAAAGGCCCTATTTTAAAGATTATTTCCCCGCACTGGAACTGCTGATAAACCAACCCTGGGCATATCTGGGTGAAATGAATATTGCGCTGATCATCCAATTCCTAGAATGGCTGGAAATTAACACTCCTATTTATTACAGCGAAGATTATGCCATCACCGGCCAAAAAACGGATATGTTAATTAATATGTGCCGTGCAGTGGGTGCGGATCATTACCTGTCCAACGAGGGGGGAAGTTCATATGTAGATGAAAAGATAATGTATGATGCTGGCATATACCACTGCTGGCAAAATTTTAGCCACCCAATCTATGATCAAGGCAGTGATTTTATGGAAAACCTCAGCATTATCGATTGCCTGTTTAATATGGGACCCGCCAGCCGTGATCTGATAATGAAAACAAGCACTATCTTAGCCGGAAAATTTACCACCAAATAACCAGTACTGGAAAGCATAATGAAGTCTCTGATTGAAAAATATCCTTATGACATGTCTCTTAAACTTTCTAATTTTGAGAAATATATCAACCGTCAGTCCATGGCCCGTTTTATGGCCCGCCATGAATTATTCAAGAAATCCATGAATGTTAAAGGTTCCATCATCGAATGTGGCGTTCATTATGGTGGAGGCGTAATGGCATGGGCGAAAATGTCCGCAACCCTTGAACCGGTTGCCTTTAACCGTCGGATATTCGGTTTTGATACCTTCGAAGGTTTCCCATCCGTCCATGATAAGGACAAGGGTGATCAGGATTATCCGGAATTAAAAGAAGGTGCCTTCACATCTCATGATAATATTCTTGATGAACTTAATGAATGTATCGCTGAATTTGATGACAATCGTTTCATCCAGCAATATGATAAAATTCAACTTATTAAAGGGGATGCCACCAAGACCATCCCAAAGTTTGTCAAGGATAACCAGCAGTTGGTGATTAGCCTATTGTATCTGGACTTTGATCTTTATGAACCGACCAAGGTTGCCCTGGAGCATCTCCTGCCACGCATGCCAAAAGGGGCCATTCTGGCTTTTGACGAGATTAACAATGATCATTGGCCCGGTGAGACCATGGCTATGTTAGAAGCCTTTGGTGGTTCACTCAATGACATACAAATAGAAAAATTTTATTATGAGCCTAATATAGCCTATATCCAATTATAACATTCTTACCAACAGCCCTGTGTATTGGCCATGATTTCATGACAAACAGGGCTGTAACTTCCCCCACTTATACTGCAGGCTTTGCCCACCTCGTGGCAGCTTTTTCCTGATCTTTCTGACTGCCCATCTGAGCGCCCATCAAATTTAAAATTTTATACATATATTTCAATTAGTTAACAGATTTTTAAAACTGGCACACCTCTTGCATTTCTAGTAAGTGGTATATCCCGTATGTGGGATGCGACATGTTCAGAATGCAACAAATGGAAGGAGAGCGGAATGGCTTTCTCAGTTAATACAAATGCCAGTGCCCTATCGGCCCTGCTAAATTTGAATATTACGACAAAGGATCTGGAACAGACCCAGACTCGTATTAATACTGGTTTGAGAATTTCATCGGCAAAAGACAATGCAGCGATCTTCTCCATCGCACAAAAACTGCGTGCTGACTTAAGGGGTTATAGTGCGGTCAAGCAAAGCCTGGACCGGTCCATCAGCACCACCGATATCGCCCTTGCTGCTGCTGGTGCCATTTCAGATCTGCTCATTGAAATGAAAGAAAAATCCGTTGCTGCGGCAGATGCCGGACTTGATTCCACAAGCCGAACGGCGTTGAACGAAGATTTTGCAGCCTTGAGAGATCAAATTACAATCATTGTCGCCAACTCTGAATTCAATGGCACAAATTTGATTGACGCCGGTGCGGACGCAATTGTTGCGATTACAAACCCCAATGCCACCCAGACCATTACCATCGCCCATCAGAATTTGACCTTAGGCGGCGGCAATGTCCTTATCACTGCTGCACAGACCATTACAACACAGACACTGGCTGCAACGGCTCTTACTCAAATTGATACGACATTGGCCAATGTGAACAGTGTTCTGACCAAACTGGGTGCCGGTGGTAAATCACTTGAATCCCAGCGTGTATTTGCCGATAAAATATCCGATACGATTGAGGTCGGGATCGGCAATCTAGTGGATGCCAATATGGCCAAGGAAAGTGCCAACCTGCAATCACTTCAGGTCAAGCAGCAGCTTGGTATTCAGGCGCTATCCATTGCCAATCAAGCACCACAATCGATCCTAAGCCTCTTCGGCGGCGGTTAATAATACAGAATTTAGCATACATGCATTCTGAACAATAATATGAACATCATGTGGGGGTGATTATAGAGCAATCGCCCCTTCAGGTGGCATCAGTATAGTAAAATATTTTAAGCAAGAATATATAAGATAGGACAAAGAAATGGCTTTTTCAGTTAATACCAACGCAACCGCATTATCAGCTCTATTTAATCTGAATAATACAACAAGAGATCTGGAAAAATCGCAAACAGCGATCAATACCGGCTTAAGAGTTTCCAGCGCCAAAGATAATGCCGCCATTTTCTCTATCGCCCAAAAGCTTCGCGCAGACCTGAAAGGCTATAGCGCTGTAAAGCAAAGTCTGGACCGGTCCATCAGTACCACGGATGTTGCTTTGGCCGCAGCGGGGGCAATTTCTGACCTGCTCATTGAAATGAAAGAAAAGGCTGTTGCCGCAGCGGATGCCGGGCTTGATGCTACAAGCCGTACCGCATTGAATGAGGATTTTGAAGCCCTTCGTGATCAAATCACGATCATTGTTGCCAACTCTGAATTTAATGGCACCAATATAATTGATGGTGGCACCGATGCCATTGTGGCGATCACAAACCCCAATGCGACCCAAACCATCACCGTCGCCCATCAAAACCTGACCTTAGGCGGTGGCAATGTCCTCATCACGGCAGCACAAAAAATTGATACACTAACCCTGGCCACTGCGGCCCTGACAGATGTGGATACAACGTTGGCCAATGTGAACAGTGTTCTGACCAAATTGGGTGCCGGTGGTAAAGCTTTGGAATCACAGCGGGTCTTTGCTGATATGATCGCAGATACCATTGAAGTCGGGATTGGTAATCTGGTGGACGCCAATATGGCCAAGGAAAGTGCCAACCTACAGGCACTTCAGGTCAAGCAACAGCTTGGCATACAGGCCCTATCCATTGCCAATCAGGCCCCACAATCGATCCTGAGTATCTTTGGCGGTTAGGTTATGTCTTTTCTTTTTTGATGTCTGTGATACTTTATCATACCAAGTATCCATAAAACTGGAAACATCATGGCAGACCATAATCCGCAGGATGACGATATTTTTCTTGAGGGCGAAATTGTCGCCCTACGTCAACCCATCATTGAGAAAGACGTTATGCTAGGCCCGTGGCATAGCTGGTTCAACGATCCGGTTACAACACAATATCTGGTTCATGGCGTCTTTCCGGTAAATCGCGAGCAACAGGCCGAAATTGTTGGCGCAGAAATGGCCGACCCCACATCACTTCTGCTAGTGGTCATAGATAAGAAAACATCCCGTCATATTGGCGTCGTCTGTCTAAAATTTATCAGCCCTACTTTACGGTCTGCGGCATTAAGTATCGTTTTTGGCGATCGCAGCATTAAGGGGGCCGCTCTGGAAGCTATTGCTCTTCTGACCAAACATGCCTTTGACCGCTTAAATCTTCAACGCGTGTACGGCGGCCAGAATGCGACGCTGTGGAAATGGATGAATAGTCTTGAACTGATTGGTTATCAACTGGATGGATATTCTCAGGATTACGGCATACGCAATGGTGAGAAATATGATATTGCCACCTACGCCGTCACATCAACAAGGTTTTATGAGCTGCAAAAACAAAGAGACGGTAATATTTGCACCACGTCCCTGAGTGACCTGCTCGAAAAGAAATCAAATGAAAATAAAACCGAGATTATGAAGCTGTTTTTTTGTGACCTCTACGGTTCTTGACGATTGGCCCCAGTTCCAGCACAGCGACCCCCAACACTCTGGCCTCATTCATAAGGGATGATCCGTATCCTGCCACTATATTTGACGATAGCACTGCCTCTAAGGATGGAGCCATATCATTGATCAGGATCGTTATATTGTCTGTGCTTTTAAGGAGATAGTTGTCATATTTACCCGGTACATCCTTTGGATGTGGCCGGATGACCAGCCGATACGGCCCTGAAATATCCTTTATATATTTTGATATATCCCCGGATTTCAGCAAATCTAGCAAACAATTGAGACATTCAAATTCTGTGGTCTCAAACACGGCCCCCATGGCTTGCATTTCACTGATATAATCGGATGCAAATAAAATAAGGCTCTCATCCGCCTTAACCCCCCAATCCTGTCGAAGCTTGTCCGTCATTGTTCCCTTGGCCATGACCTTGGCATAGCCCTGATACAAATCACCCAAAATAACCATATTCTGCGCGTTAAGGCCAAGAGACAACAAAGTGCTGGTAGCCTGATCATTAATCATGGATACCTGATCGGGCAATATGATTTGTCCGGCACCATCGGTGAAACGTAGCGCGATATTAAGGCCTGAATCCAGAAAAGCTGTCGTTTTAATACCAAGTTTTCTAGCCACCCGCCAAACAGTCTGTTCCGTCCGGTCATCTAAATGACAAGTACTGGTAATGATCTGATCAGGATCTAAACCCGCTAAATAATCGGCTATTTCCGCTTCAGAAGCAATACCTGGCCAGCCTTCACAAGCAATGCCGTTTTGTTGCCAAATCGCTTTTGCATAATCCTTGGCGATCAAAATAATATCTGGTTCTAGGGAAATATGCAGATACTCATATACGGCAAATTTAGTATCGCTGTCCTTTCCCAGCATAATATCACGCAGGGCAGCTAGCTGGTTCGTGCCACCGGGGTCACGGCTGATGAACAGGATTTTACCACTCATATTCCCGCCATCCTCCTGATCTCACTACAGGTTTCCAGCGCCGAGATAGCATTGTCTGCCTTTGAATATAATTCACTATCCCCAGTCAGGTGATCATAAATATTTGATACAGCATTCAACATCCCCCGGTTCAGGCCGGTATTCATTTTCCTTTCCGTTCCATCCTTATACTGAATGGTCAATATCTGGCTAAAATCTAGCAAACTAATTTTTGCTTTCTCAAAATCGAGTTCCAGATCAAATACCATTCCATCGCGTACATCGGATCCGGTCATCTCTATTCGTGCATTTTCGCCAGCTTCTAGCCGGGCGGATATGGTGGGATCATCGGACCAATAGTCATGAATGATATTCGCTGCCGTCACCACTTTCAATGGCCCAATTAACATTTGAATCAAATCCGTCATATGAGAGCCGTTATTATATAACCCTTTGTTATATAATGATTTTCCAGATATAAATCCGCCAAATTTACCCCTAGCTATATCGGTGGAAACTTGTCTGATATCCGGATCAAAACGCCGCAGGTAATTCACAGCCATTTTGTCTTTATACAAGCCTGCCATTTCTCTTGCTGTGTATAAATTGTCCGTGATCGGTTTTTCGCAAAAAATCAGCCTTACGTTATATCCTAATAGTTTACGAAGGTAATTTTCATGGCTGGGGGTTGAGGTACAGATTGATATAACATCAAATTCATGATCTCTCATGGCCCGTTCAAGATTCACATATGCCTTATCCACTTTCCACATATCTACGAAATTTTGGGCAATTTCTGGATCAATATCCAGACAGCCAACAAGATCAAAACCATCATGAATATTAAAGGCCTTGGCATGGGTCAGAATATTTGGTCCTGAAATATCCTGACTGTCATAGCCCCCCGCAATAGCCCCACAACCAATGATTAAAACAGAAAACTTTGCCTTGGGCTCTGCCATAATTTCTACACCTTAACCCGTCCAATATCCTGATTTATCCGGCAAACATCCGGATGTGCCGCAAGATAGGCAACCACCTCTTCTATGGTAAAATCTTGGTTTTTCGGGCTTAACGCTTCAAGCACCGCACAAATAACCTGAAAATCCTTCTCCGTATCTAATGTTACCGACATATGTGGGCCACGTTGGGCCTGTGGTGTAGGCAGATATTTAACGGAATAACGATCCGGAGTTTGATAAAGGGGGCGGCTGACATGTTCCAGATCGAGTGGGTCATTGGTACGTGCAAAAGCATCGGCCAGAACAGAAGTACTAAAAACCTGAACTGCATAGCCCAGCGGATGGCCCAGACCATTTTCAAAATCTTCATCGGACAAATTGGAAAGATAATCCACGCCGCTGTCTAAATATTCCACCACCGCCAGATCAATCAAGGTCGGGTCCAGCAACGGGCAATCGCCGGTAAGTTCAACTATTATGTCCACATTATGATTTTGGGCCGCTTCCAGCACCCGACTCATAACATTATCTTCACTGCCCCGGTAACATTTAACGCCAAGCCGGCTGGCCTCATCTGCTATCACCTGATCCGTAGTATTAACGGTTGTGGCAATGATAATATCATCCAGAACACGGGATCGCTTTACCCGGTCGACCATATGTTCCAGCATACTTTTGCCAAGACAAGACATCAACACCTTGCCGGGTAACCGGCTTGATGTCATGCGGGCCTCAATGGTGGCGACAATACGGGGTTTGTCCGTCATGGGCCTATAGACCTTTCAAAATATTTGAAATCTGATCAACCACATAGATCACATCATCCTCTGACATGGATACATGGAGTGGCAGGGATAACGCCCTTGCATAATATTGTTCCGCACCAGGGCGATTTAATTCACCATATTTTTCAAGATAATAGGGATGTGCATTAATGGGAATATAATGGACCTGTGTTCCCACATTACAAGCCGCTAGAGCGGCAACAAAATTTATCCGGCTCATGCCAATGGCTTCAAAATCAATCAAAACCACATAGAGATGTCTTGTGGCAGAACAACCGTCCGTCGTCGAAATTGGTTTAATATAATCCGATAACCCCGCCAGCAATTCATCATATTTTGCCATAAGACGCTGCCGCGTTTCCATGAAGGAAGGCAATTTGTTTAGCTGGCTGACCCCAAGGGCACTATGAATATCGCTCTGACGATAATTATAACCCAAAAGCTGCATCTCATAATACCAGGGCGGCGGTGTTCCGCTCTTACTCACCCATTTATCCGGGTCTCTTTCCATACCGTGATTTCGCAGAAGGCACAGCTTTTCATATAGGGCCTTGTCATTGGTGGTCACGGCACCACCTTCACCCATGGCAATGGTTTTGACCGGATGAAAGGAGAAAACCTCCATATGAGCAAAAGAACAATCCCCAACCGATCTCTTTACGCCTTTGCTATCCTGATAACTAGTGCCAAGCGCATGGCAGCTATCGATAATTATTTTCCAGTCATATTGTCGGGCTATTACACTGATAGCTTCAATTTCCGCTACCTCCCCCGCAAGGTTAACCATCGTTATCGCCACAACAGAATTAACCTCTTCCGGCGTCAGGTCATTGATCAACTTAAGCACATCCCTCGCCCGCATCATGCCACTGTCGGGATCAACATCGGTAAAGAACACATCCGCGCCGCAAAATTCCGCACCATTAGCGGTGGCGATAAAACTGATAGCCGGAACAATAACCCTGTCCCCCTGCCCCAACCCCAAAGCCATATAAGCCATATGTAAAGCGGCCGTACCACTGGAACATGACGTTACATAATTAGAATTTACAACATCGCGCAGCTTATTTTCAAATAGCTGAACCGTGGGCCCTGTGGTAAGCCAGTCACCGCGCAAAACATCAACAACAGCCTGAATATCATTATCATCGAGAAACTGTCGACCATAAGACAGATATTTAGGGCGCCCGACGGTCATATCATTTTTAACATTTCGAGAAACTGCTTATCATCCAGCCATTCAGCATTGGTATCGCTGGAATAATCAAAATCTTCCGGAACACGGGTTGCGTCATGATCCATATAATAATCATCGGTCCAGAAACTGAACTGCGGTGTGATGATATAACGGTCTTCCAGAGCTATGGTCTGGCGGCCATCATCCCGGGTAATCATCTGCTCATGTAGTTTTTCGCCAGGGCGAATGCCAATTTCACGAATAGCAAGATCAGGAGCCAGACTTTTGGCCATCTCGCTTACTTTCATGCTGGGGATTTTCGGGATATAAATTTCCCCGCCTTGCATCATTTTGAGGTTGCTGAGCACAAAATCAACACCCTGACGCAGGGTGATCCAGAAGCGGGTCATGCGAACATCCGTAACTGGTAGATGATCCGTACCCTCCGCTATCAATTTTTTAAAAAAAGGAACGACGGAGCCGCGTGAGCCAAGTACATTGCCGTAGCGAACCACGGAACATGAAAAATCCTGACTACCGCCAAGGCTATTGGCCGCAACAAAAATTTTATCTGATGCCAGCTTGGATGCACCATAAAGATTAAGGGGGCTTGCCGCCTTATCGGTGGACAGGGCAATAATTTTTTTCACCCCACAGTTAATAGAAGCCTCCGCCAAATTTTGTGCGCCAAAAATATTGGTCTTGATGCATTCAAACGGATTATATTCCGCAATTGGTACATGTTTCAGCGCCGCCGCATGGATAACGTAATCCACACCCCGAAGCGCCATATCAAGCCGGTTCCTGTCCCGTACATCGCCAATGAAGAAACGCAGACTTCTGAAATTGGGATGATTGGAAAAAGATTGTTCCATCTCATATTGCTTTAATTCATCCCGGGAAAAAATGATAAGACGTCTTAATTTTGCAGTATCCAACAACGTTTGGGTTAGCATCTTGCCAAAAGAGCCTGTCCCACCTGTTATCAAAAGGGTTGCATCATCCAGAAACCCGAGATCGGATTCAAAAGACCGGATTATTGTCTTGCTCATCATAAAGCCCTATCTTTTTTCAAAAACCCACCATGTTGCGTTATCCATACCGGTCATGGCCTTCCACTCAAAACCATACCCGAGACATTTCAGGTCTGGAAAATTTTCCAGCCAGAAAGATCCGTAATCCCGCTTGAATAATTTATCACCATGGCCTCGATATTTAATTATTTCCGGTTTGTCAGAAAAATATTCGTAACAAACAATATATTTGCTCGTGGACTGATGGATATTTTTACAAGCCGCCAGCAAATCATCATGATGGATATGAATTAACACGCCGGATGTGAAAGCTAGGTCCACAGGTACCGACGGCACCTCAAAGTCACCAGCAAATGCATTCTGAAGATTTGATTCAGGCACAATGCCTTCTTCTATCAGAATCTTACGCGCTTTTGCATTAGGTTCAACCGCAAAATATTCAGCCTCACAGAGCATTTTCATGGCCCGGATATTCAGCCCAATATTAGGGCCAACCTCCAAAACAGACTTTGGCATATCAGCGGCCATATATTTAAATATCCTGACCCACATGGATAACCGCATTTTCATATGCTCATGAGAAACGGCATTTCGGTCAACATAGGTATCACCGAAATCTCCACGCCAGAATTTAACCTGCTCTGTTTCATTTTCCGACATAGACTGGCTCCTGTTTACACAACATTTATTATATATAAAAAAGAAAATTAATTCACTAACTTCTTTTGGAGATTAGACTTTTTATGATTAATAAAACGTAAATATTCATTCAGTAAGGGTCTTTTGATGAACCGAACTATTCAGCAAGAACCAGTCTGGATTTTTATCGACCAATGCCAGACATTCTTGCCATGAAAAATCATCCTTACCATTAAAAGCCGAAAGAATGTTGGAAATCAGTTCAAAGTCAGCCGGTTCGTCCACACACCATCGATGATGACCGGATTTTTCCTGTGATGGGAAGGTGCCACAACGAAATTCGCTGCCTGAACGATAAATATAGGGTGTAACATGTTCGCGCTGATGGGGTTCCTGACCTTCCGTATGTGCTTTTTCCAATGCCGCAAACGAAAATACCTCAACATCTAAGCCACGGGGGTAAAGCCCACTATCCAAATTAATATAATCAAACTGGTCGCGATGTTTCAAAAAATAACGGATTACCTGATCCACCAGATCAGGATCAATCAACGGACAATCGGATGTCACCCGTACAATGATATCAGCCGGATATTGTTCAACAGCCTGTGCATAGCGGGATAACACATCACCTTCACTGCCCCGAACGCAGGCAATGTCTTTTGTCTGGCAATATTGTTCAACCGGATCATCAGAGGAATTAATGGTAGTGGCGACAACCACTTGACCTATGGTCTGGCTTCGAAGCAGACGGCTTACATGATAATCCAGCAACGTCCGTCCACAGACGGTTTTCAGGATCTTTCCCGGTAGGCGTGTTGATGTCATACGGGCCTGAGATATGCATAAGATACTGTCAGTCATAATCTATTTTACCCATAAAAAAAGCCTGTATCACAGGATACAGACAAAAACATAATAACTCAAACAGCCGTTATGCTTCTTCGTCAACAACGATACCTTCCACACCATCACGCTCACGGTTGAAAGCAATTAATTTCAGAATTTCTTCTGATGGAAACTGGATTACCACTTCACCAGTTTTTACATCAACTCCCTGATATACAAATCGTCCGGAATCTTTATCCAGATCAATGCGTAATTTCGTTCCCGGCGGTTTATTCGGTAAAGATGCGTCGATAAATTTTTCGGCAGTTTTCAGAAAGTCAAGGGTATTACCAGCCGTCAGCGCAACAAGACGCTTCTCAGTTGATTTTGCAATCACTGATGCGGCGTTGTTCTGTACTTCATGCGCGGGCTGAACGGTTTTTGCTTTAGGAGGTTGTGTCGCCTGAGTACCAGCAGAAGCAACTGCGGGTACCGGAACAGTCTTTCCTGTTTCACCGTTACCAGATAAGCGCGGACTATTTATGTTAATCCCATCTACCATCTTATCCTCTACATATACCAACTTTCCAAAGTTTACTCTAATATCTACAAAAAATCATGAAAAATTATTAAAAATATAATCAATATATTCAAAAATCCAAAGTGTATATTTTGGTGGGGCCGATAATACGCCCCACCAAAATTATTAGATAGAATATTATCTGAACAGTGACAATACTGAACCAGGTGCCTGGTTCGCAATGGACAACGCTTGCAGTCCAAGCTGTTGTCGCACCTGCAGTGATTGCAAGTTCGCACTTTCACGGGCCAGATCGGCATCAACCAGATTACCAATACCAATTTCGATGGCATCAGAAAGCTTGTCAGTGAACGAGCGTTGAATTTCAACACGTTTCGCACCCGCGCCAAGCTTGGATAGGAAGGTTGTTACACTGGCTTCAGCTGTACTGATAAGACCAAGAGCGGTAGAAGCCGCTGCTACTGAGGTAATAACGCTTGTTGCGGAAATACCCAGACCAACACTTGTGGCTGAGATATCTTTGGCCGCAATAGTAATAGCAGAGGCCGCAGCAGAATCAGCACCATTTGGAACAGTAACCAGAGCCTGAATAGAAGCACCACCGGTCTTCACAGCGTTAACGCCGTTAAATTCAGCATTATTAACAACGGTATTAATCTGAGAAATCAGACTTAAATATTCATCGTTAAGAGCTGTCCGTGAAGCAGCATCTGTACCGGGGTCAACCGCTGTAGCTGCTTTTGCTTTTAATTCAATTAATAGATCAGAAACAGCTTCTGCAGCGGCAAGAGCCACATTCAGGGAACTTGACGCACGATCAAGTGACCCTTTAACAGCATCCAGACCCGCCAGGTCAGCCCGTTGCCCTTGGGCAATAGCAAAAACCGCAGCATTGTCTTTAGCTGATGCAACCTTCAAACCAGTATTAATTCTGGACTGAACGGTATCAAGCTGATTATTTGTTTTTGTGAGGGATTGCAGTGCAAAGAGAGCGCCTGCATTTGTGTTGACTGAAAAAGCCATAATATAATCTCCATTCTGAGAGTACTAACAAAGAGCATTTTGCTCCATTACGGGCCGAAACCCACTCGCGCCACCATTATAGATGTATGCCTTTCTGGCTATCTAGCTGACACGATTAGGATATATTGTAATCTATTAAGGATTAGTTAACAAGCATTAATTTTAGAAAGAAAATTGATTCATCATTCAGAATCATGAGGTTATGTTAGAACAACACAATATAGTTAATGAAAAATTAACCATAAAATGTAAAATTTAAGAAATAAAATTAATAATTATACGGAATAATTATTACCTGTGGTAGCGTCGGTATCTTTAGCATCAGCCACATTATTCTGGGCCTGAGCGGACAACCCCTCCATGATATTTCTGTTAATATCAATCAATGCCTGAACCGTCTCGTCTCCCCGGGCGACCTGAGAGCTATATTTACCCACCCAGATCGATATGGAAATGATAGAAGCACGTAATTGTTTGGGTAACATATTACCTTCAACCGCACAATCAGTGGCCAAGGTAGACCATAATTGACGGTTCCAATGCAACGCATCATGTAATTTTACATCAAGGTTCGATAATTCTTTTGCATCCATCAAAGCCCGCGTCACATCGGCAAATAACCGATATTCGGTTTGGCTCGTGGATTCATTGGCCTTCTGGGTTGTCTGGTACGCCTTAAGGGACATAATTTAGTCTCTCATTTTCATATTCGAACATTTTTTTACACTTGAGCAACGCTTTATAATATTCGCCGTCCATAACATCCTTGCTTATGGCAACGCATATTGTCTTTGCTGCGGGGTCTTCCAAAACACTTAAAAGTTCCGTCATGCGCAAAACATATTGCTCATGATATTTGCTAAACCCTTTTTCATCCATATACATAAGCATGATCGGAAAATATATATGCTTTATGGGCGTATCAACATCTTCTGCCAGCAAAATATCTTTTTCCCGCAAAAGAGAAGCCTTATTTTGCAATATTAAAGTTGACCTGCGATCACCATTTACCATGACCGCCCCGTTAACAATAATTTTTTCTCCCGGTTTCAAGGATATTTTTAACGCCATTTTTCCTACCTCTACTTGAGTGATGATCGAAATTCACTGTAGCTGCTTGACCATTATCTCAAATTTTGTGTTAATAAAATATGAACTTAGTTAATTAACTATAGTATTAAAATGAAATCAGTTACAATATTTTCGTGCAAAAATTATAATCCCCTTAGGTTATTTGGTTTACTATTCTTCTAAAGGCAAAAAACATATGGCAAAGAAAATTAAAAGCCTTCCCACCCCCAAAACACTAAAACAGTATGAAAAACTCATCATTACTGGCACCAAATTTTATGAAAAAGGTGACTTGGCACAAGGGTTACGATATTTCACTAAAGCGCTGGATTACAAAGATTACCATCCTAACACTCTGGTATTGATGGCTAGATGCCTGTTTGGACTGGGCATGAAAAACAAAGCCATTAACGTAATGGAACATGCCCTTAATCAAAACGCAGAAAATCCTGCCATTTGCGAATCTTTAGGTAGCGCCTGCCTTTCCTTTGACATGCCTGAACTGGCGGTAAAATTCTTCACACTTTACGTTCAACTCAACCCCGATGAACCCGTTGGCTATAACAATCTTGCCACGGCAATGCGGGAAAATGGGCAGTTGGATGAATCAATACAGCTTTTGCAGGATATTATCCCCGTATATCCGGAATTTGCTATCCTGTGGAATTCCATTGGAGCGGGCGTCTCTTTCCGCGATGGCTATCCCGCAGCACAAGTATTTTATGAAGAAGCATACCGTCTGGATAAGACTGTACCTATGTTTGCCAGCAATCTATGTTTGGTATATGCCAACTTGCAGCAATATGAAAAAGCTTTCGAATTTGCAAATAAAACGGTCAAACTAGCCCCTAACTCAGCATACAGCTATAGAGCACTTTCCCTCAGTGGCTTGAGATTAGGTAAATTTGACGAGACCTTTGATGCCCTTGCATGGCATAATCATCCTTCTGACCCCGGATCCGTTTTTATGCCCTATAACATTGAACAATGGCAGGGGCAGGATTTAAAAGGCAAAACCATATTGATTGGGGCAGAACAGGGTATTGGTGACGAAATACTATTTTCCTGCCTGTATCCTTCTGCAATCAAGCAAGCCAAGAAAGTGATTATTGGCTGTGACAAACGTCTGGTTCCGCTTTTTCAAAATAGTTTCAAAGAAGCCACCATACTCCCCTATGTAACGGGCGAGCAAGACGCGGGCTACAAGGTCAGGCTCTATGAAGGAATTGATATAGATGAAATTGACTATATGTGCCTGTATACGGAATTCATGCGTTATCGGTGGCGATCTCTTGATGACGTACCGGACATGAGTGAAGGCTTTCTGGTCCCTGATCAGAAAAAAACTGATTACTGGAAAGAGAAACTATCTCACCTGCCCCATAATTATAATATTGGCCTTTGCTGGCGTAGTGGATTGAAACAAGCCAAACGTAGCATGTTTTATGCTGAGCTTCTGGAATGGATACCTGTCCTGAAGACAAAAAATGTCAATTTTATAAATGTCCAATATGGTGACGTTGACAATGAACTCAAAGAGCTACTGGATTACCATGGCATTGTTCTTTATAATTTTGAAGAATTAGACCTCAAGGACGACTTTGAGGGATCTGCTGCTTTAATGAAAAACCTTGATCTCGTCATCGGTCCCTGCACAACACCGGTTGCACAGGCTGCTGCCGCTGGCTGCAAGTGCTGGTGGGTTAATTATAATGAAAGACCATGGTGGACCTTTGGCATGGATGACAGCACGCCAATATTTACCAAAAATAAAATGTCCCAAAAACTACCCACTCTGGACTGGAAGGACTATATGATTTTATTTGCCGAAAAAGAATTCACGCCGTGGATTGAAGGAGAATTGAAAGAGAAATCTACCTGACACAATAAGCCTGCCAACTTGCGAAAAATTAGCCTTTGACCTTTTAAAGGGGGCAAGATACCTTATATAGGTAAAAATAAAACGGATGTTTGGTTATGAAATTTACTGGTACTGATACATATGTGGCAACACCGGATCTGATGATTGCGGTTAATGCGGCCCTCACCCTGGAACGCCCCCTGTTAATCAAAGGGGAGCCGGGAACAGGCAAGACCGTCCTTGCTCATGAAGTGGCTAAGGCATTGGGCAAAGACCTTCTGGAATGGCATGTCAAATCCACCACCAAGGCCCAACAGGGGCTGTATGAATATGATGCGGTATCCAGACTTCGGGACAGCCAGCTCGGGTCGGAAAAAGTTCACGATATCAAGAACTACATCAACAAGGGTAAGCTATGGGAAGCTTTCGCGGCCAAAGACAGCCCTATTCTACTCATTGATGAAGTTGACAAGGCTGATATTGAATTTCCCAATGACCTGCTGCAGGAACTGGACCGAATGGAATTCAATGTTTATGAAACCGGGGAAACCATTAAGGCCGTGAACCGGCCACTGGTTATTATCACAAGCAACAATGAAAAAGACTTGCCGGATGCTTTCCTGCGCCGCTGTTTCTTCCATTACATCAAGTTCCCCGACAAGGAAACCATGACCGATATCATTGATGTCCATTTCCCTGATATTCAAAATATTCTTGTGCGTGAGGCCCTTAATTTATTTTATGATGTGCGTGAAGTGCCGGGACTGAAGAAAAAACCATCAACATCTGAATTGTTGGACTGGCTGAAACTTCTGATGGTGGAGGATATGCCGCTTGATGTTCTTCGCAGCAACGATACTAAAACTATGATACCACCCCTGCATGGTGCGTTACTGAAAAATGAACAGGACGTGCATATGCTGGAACGGCTAGCTTTTATGAATCGCCGAGAAAACAGATAATGTTTACAAATTTCTTTCTGACCCTCCGTGACCACGGCGTTCCCGTATCCCTGCGGGAATACCTCATGCTCATGGAAGGAATGCAGGCAGGAATTGCCAACTACTCCATCAATGATTTTTATTATCTAAGCCGAACGACGCTGGTAAAGAACGAAAGCAATCTGGATAAATTTGATCAGGTGTTTGGCCATTGTTTTAAGGGGCTGGAAGCCCCCGAGGCCGAAGACCTTCTCGCGGAAATCCCTGAAGAATGGTTACGAAAAATGGCTGAAAAATTCCTCACGCCTGAGGAAATGGAAAAGATTGAGGCCATGGGCGACTGGGACAAGCTGATGGATACCCTGAAAAAGCGCATGGAAGAACAGAATGAACGCCATCAGGGCGGCAGCAAATGGATCGGCACGGCTGGAACATCTCCTTTTGGTGCTTATGGTTATAACCCTGAAGGCATTCGTATTGGTCAAAAAGAAGGCCGTCACGGACGGGCGGTCAAGGTCTGGGATAAACGGGAATTCAGAAACCTTGATGATAATGTTGAGCTAGGCACTCGTAATATCAAGGTTGCCCTGAAACGCCTGCGTAATTTTGCCCGTCAGGGGGCCGCAGAGGAACTAGACCTTGATGACACCATTCGTTCCACAGCAAAACAGGGCTATCTGGACATTAAAATGGTGCCGGAGCGCCATAATGCCATAAAAGTACTGATATTCTTTGATATTGGTGGATCCATGGACCCGCATATTAAGTTATGTGAGGAACTTTTTTCAGCCGCCCGCAGTGAATTCAAACATATGGAATATTTCTATTTCCATAACTGTCTCTATGAAGGGGTTTGGCAGGATAATCGCCGGCGCCATCAGAACCGACTGGACACCTACGATATCCTCCATAAGTACCCCCATGATTATAAGGTAATTTTTGTGGGTGATGCGTCCATGAGCCCCTATGAAATAGTCTATCCCGGTGGCAGTGTCGAACATTGGAACGAGGAAAGCGGCGAGGTATGGATGAAGCGGGTTCTGGAAATATATCAGAGTGCCGTATGGCTTAACCCCACGAAAGAAGCCCATTGGGATTACACCCATTCCACCTCCCTCATGCGCCAGCTCATGAGCGACCGCATGTACCCCCTCACCGTCGGTGGTTTGGAAAGTGCTATGAAAGAACTGAGCCGAAAGCAGTAGCCTATTAATTTTGATATTTTTTAATAGCGGCTTCAAGACCCTTCTTCAACTGATTACCAATATCGCCACCATCACCACTGATGCGATCCTTGATCACGACCCGCATAGCATCAATATGGGCTTTTATGATTTCCACATTCTTGTCAGAGGTGGTCGTACTTACACCGGTAAAATCATATAATCCGTCAGCAAAGTTAGACATCAGAGGATAACCGAAAGTTCCCCCCTGCCCCCGCATATCATGGGCAATGGAATGAAGCTGTTCAAAATGCTGAAACCTTTGTTCCGGTGTATCCACACAGCGGCGATGCACATCGGCCAGCTGCTGGATAAGCCCGGACACCCAATCCGGGTAGTCTTCTGCCATATCATCCAGAACCGCCATGGCCTGTGCCATTAAATCTTCATCAAAGGAAATCTCTTCATCATTGTTTGGGGCCAGCCCAAGCGTCTTTTCCTTCAGTTTATTTTTATGCCTGTAATAGCGCACGCTTACTTTAGCCATTGACGACCTCCACTTCCGGGCTGTCATAGGTAAGCTTCCGCCTATCTTCCCCTTTTATAGGTATTGCCTGTCGACGACGGTCTGGACCAAAATATGATGCATTATGTACATATTGACGCGGTTTATTTATGATAGAAAACAGCTTGTCTGCCAATGCATTTACTGTGAAGGGCTTTGACATAAACTCATTTGCCCCCATAGCACGGGCATCATGTACCCTCTGTGGCTCAGAATAACCAGTCAACATCAAGAAAGGAGCAAAACGATCCGGACTTTCTTTATGGCGGCGAATCCATCGCAACAAAATCATACCATTCACCGGCGACATTTCCCAATCGGAGATAATGATATCTATGCTCATCATTCCGGCTTTCATAGGATTATCAGCCACTTGTTTAATAAATTCAATGGCCTGCGACCCGTCATCAACGGATTTGATGGAACCCACACCTAACACGCGAAGGCAATTCACTATCAGTGATCTTAAAAACTGACAGTCCTCCACTACTAAAATACTTACCCTGCTTAAATCAATATTACTCATATTCTTCCCGTACCTGTTAATCCGGTATCTGTTTCCAAATTTTTCTATGCGTTAACCATAAATCCCTAGAGTAAACAAAAAGTGAACTTGTGATTAATAATCAAATAGAAATTCAAATGCTTGTTGCCCGCGTATGCTCCTGATAGAATATAGAATATTTTAGGAAAAAATAGTAAAGAACATTTGAAATATGACGGACAGTAAAACCCCGGACACGGATCAAGCCACCCCCTCTCAAGCCGCTGACCCAGATAAGATACAGGCTACCATATCTGATGAAAATTCGAGCCACGCATGGTTCAGTCGTTTTTGGCCACTTTTACTTTCGGCAACCCTAAGCCTTATATGGATAGGATTATGCATTTGGTGGTTTAGAGAATCTGGCAAAACCATTGCCCGAATGCCAACTTATGAGACGGGCGGCCTGCTGGCAGGGGCTATGATGCCACTAGTTTTGATCTGGCTGATTGCATTGGTTTATTTACGGACCGACCCCCTGCGGGATCACCGCATGGCTCTGGCCCATGGGTTGGACGAGCTACTCACGCCGCTTGACCTTGCCCAAAGGCGCGTTAATTCCATCGTTTCTGAACTGAATAAAGAAATCAGTCATGTGGAAGCGGCGGGCGACATTGCCACCACACGCATCGATAATCTGGAAAATCGTTTTCAGGAGCAGATCAGTAGCCTGTTTGATGTCACCACAGATGCGGAAGTCAAAGCGGTCAACATTCAGGAAATATTATCCGCAGAAAGACAAGCCTTTACTAATCAACTGATCAAGGTAACGGAGAATATCACCGAACTGGAAGGTCTCTTTAAACAACTTAAATTTGACAGTGAAACCATTGCCAATGTCACGCGCAAGAATTCTGATGACATCAGTACGGAAATTGCCACCCAGAATAAGCTGCTTGATGAAAGATCCCGACTGATTGGAGAACAGCTGGAAATAATGGCGGGTGAGCTTGGGAAAATGTCCCGGGAGATATCCGAAAACTGCGAGCAGTCAGAAAATAAACTGGGTAGCATTAGCCAGGCATTATCTGAAAAACAAGCGGACCTGACCGAAACCGTGACCGGACTTTCCCAAAACACTGCCCAGATTTGTGACAATATGGACAAACAATCCACAATAATAGCAGAATTGAGCCAGAAAACCGCAGAAGAATCAGAAAAAATCACCGCCACAATGTTGGCACAGAGCACCGGTTTGTCCACAACAGCTACGGAAGCATTATCACAAGCAGATGACATGACCAGAAAACTTAATGAGGCCAGTGACAATTTTAAATCCAATGCAGCAGAGATTGTGCAATCCTCACAGAATTTATCTGAAAATCTGATTGGTTACATGGGACGGGCAACAGATGATCTTGATGCGAAAAGTGAGACATTGGAGCATACCATTGCTGCAAGGGTTAATATTGTAGAAGAAGCCCTTGAAAAACAGGCCAATAAGGCCAAAGAATTTATCACCAGTCAGGGAGCGGACTTTATCGGGGAAATGGAAAATACGGTATCCTCTATTGAATCCCAAGCACAGCGGGTTGATGAGGCCGTCAAACTGACCACGGAAAGCCTTAGCGAAAATACCGTAATAATGAACGAACATTTTTCTTCTTTTGAACAATTGACTGAAAAATTCCGTTCTCATATTGATCAATCAGAAGTTCAAATAAAAAGCCAACATGACGAACTGGTAAAAAGCCTAGCTGACGTGGCGGAATATCTGGATGATAGTCTGCAAAAGCTTAAAAACCAGACCGGTTCCCTCGGCGAACATACTCAGGAAGTCATCAGCAGCATCGTTGGACAAACAGAGCAGCTTTCCGGGCTTATTGATGATATCCGTGACAGGACGGAAAACACCATCCGTAACGCTCAGGAAATGGGGGATAACGTTAGTCACCATTTCACTGCCACAGATCAACAGGCAGCTTCCCTGTCGGAAAACTGGTTAAAAACGGCAACTCTTGTTGAAAACCAATGTGCTGATACTTTATCCAAACTTGATGGCTTGTCTGATAAGTTAGCGGAACTGGGAAAAGAAAATGAACGGGCTGCCATTGCGGCAGAAAGCAATGTTTCCAAAGTGACTAGCCAGATGGAACATGCTTCGGAAAGCATATTTCTGGCCTCGGCAAGCGCTACCGAAGCCGCCGATGAAACCAATCGGGCCATCGACGATCATGCCGAGAAATTCCAACAGCTTATTAATGCCCTTCAAATGTCTAACAAAAGTATCCTTATAGATGCCGAAGCCATTGAACAAAAGAACCGGGATAAAACCGGAACCCATTTCTCAAATCTAGCGTCCAGAGTTATTGAACAGCTTCAGTCCCTTTCCATCGACATCAACCGTTATTTTGAAAGTGACGTCCCAGACAAGGTCTGGCAATCCTATGTTGATGGTGACAAGAATACTTTCGTCCGGCGGCTTAAAAAAGTTACCGATAAAAAACATTCCGCAAGTATTCGTGATAAATATAAAGATGATCCGGAATTCCGGAAAAATGCTTTGGAATATATCCAGATTTTCGAAGATCTGATGTCACAATCCATGGTATCAGACAGCTACAGCATCTTCAGTGTGGCCTTGATTTCTTCGGAAACCGGAAAAGTGTATCTGGCCTTAGCACAGGCTCTGGACAGATTTTCTTCTTAAAATATGATGACAGATTTTATCACCCAGCTTTTCATCATGGCAAGGTGACATCATTTTCAATACATGAGACGAAGACTAACGCTGTCCACATTTAAAGACCGAACGGTTTAGGCAGCTTGATTGTTTTTTGACGATCCAAGTTTGGTAATGAAATAATCCAGATTTTCTGGATCAAAGTCATCTTCGTTATTAGTCAACATTCTTTCCAGCATACGCTGTTGGAACCGATCACGGTCCTCACCGGCACTGGTTTCCATGTCCTTGGCCACTTCCAAAGCCGCCATTACGATTGGCAACATCTGGGGGGACAATTTACATTCCCGATAAATGGCTGCCAGCCCCATACTGCCGCGGTCATGAATCAATTTATAGGCACTGCTCACCGGAATATTACATAATTTTGCTAAGGCGGCTTCGAAAAATACCACATCCCCCATACAGATAGCCCGGAATATCAATGTTTCCGTCAGACGTCCATGATCATGCAATTGTTCCACCAGACGACGCACATCCATAACATCAGCACCATCACTCAGGAGGCTAACTGTTGCCCGCTCCCGCGCACTCAAAAACAGGTCCATGACCATATCCGGAGTCATTTCATGATGTGTGACCAAATGATCCCGCACTTTTTCAGACACAAGCGACACCAGACGTTCGGCTACATTTATCGGCAATTGTCCACGGTTGGCCAGTGAATCGCTGACAGCCTCGACCGCGCCAAATTTATCCATGACCTTGCCCATAGTATCTTCCTGAAGGTCTGCCCCTTCGTTGGAAACCAATGTGGCGATCACTTCTTCATTTTCACTATTTTCAACAATGGCATCGGTCACATCAGCAGACAGATGTTCTCTCTTTGCTATGGCAATCTGGCCTTCCGCACCATGACTCGTAATAATTTCTTTCAGATCATCATCGGTCAGAACTTCTGAAAATTCAAGCATGGGCCCAGCCACATCAACCACATCGTTGGCCAATGACACAGCAACATCATGGGGAACATCGGGATTATCCTTAAGGCTTTCAGATAAAGCTGACCGGACGCGCTCTTCAGCGTCCTTGACCATAATCTTGAAAATATCCTCGGCAATTTGCCGTTCGCTATCGCTCAATTTTCCCGTATTAAATTTGCTACTGACTTTAATTGCCGCTTCCGCACGATTTTCTGCTGTGGGATCACTCAGTAACGATTGTATGTCCGAGCTTGTTAAATTATCCGTCATTGAATCCATTGCCCTTATTTTAGACAGTTTATAGTAATGTTTCTGTCAGCCACCACCCGTGCCAAGACACAAAGTAGCCCGCGTAAGTATATTTCCATGGTCTATTTTTCATAAAAGAGGTTAAACTGTCGTTAATTTACGCTATAAGAAGCAACATAATTAAAAATAATTAACAAATTTTTGCTTTTTCCGTAATTTTTAGGGGATATTTATGAGTATCAGACTAAAACAAATCTTCATTAGCATAACTTTACTTGGCCTTTTTATTCCCACATCGGCTTATGCTTTCGATATGAAGGGAATTGACCAAGCCCTCAATGATTTTCTCCATCCTTTCACCAGTCGTTATTCCGAATATGTTTTCTATTCTGTTGATATAATGGGAGAGAAAATGCCTCTCATTGTTTTATGGTTGGCAGCAGGTGGCATTTTTTGCACCATATATTTTAAATTTATCAATATTCGTGGTTTTAAAACGGCATTCAGAATCGTCAGAGGTGATTATACCAAGAAGGAAGATGCCGGTGAAGTTACCCACTTCCAGGCCCTGTCTGCGGCCCTGTCAGGTACTGTTGGTCTGGGTAATATCGGGGGTGTGGCTGTGGCCATCAGCCTTGGCGGTCCCGGTGCAACATTCTGGATGATTGTTGTTGGTCTGCTTGGCATGTCAACGAAATTTGCGGAATGTACACTTGGTGTTAAATACCGTGAAGTACATGAAGATGGCTCTATTTCCGGTGGACCCATGTATTATCTAAAACATGGGTTTGCCGAACGAGGCATGGCTAAATTTGGAATGTTTTTGGCAATCTTATTCTCCATCTGCTGTATTTTTGCTTCCTTTGGTGGCGGTAATATATTTCAGATCGGATTAACTTCTGACTTTATAGCCCAGCTTCCCGGCACCAACGGTGTGCTGCAAAATTATCGGTGGCTTCTTGGTCTGCTTGTTGCGACAGTTGTAGGGTTTGTCATTATTGGCGGCATCAAATCCATCGCACATGTAACCGCCAAGCTGGTGCCAACGATGTGCATCATTTATCTGATTGCTGCCTTCTGCGTACTATTTTCCTTTTCTGACAAAATTCCGGAAGCCTTTATGGCAATCATCAACGGAGCCTTCACACCAGAGGCGGGTTATGGCGGCATTATCGGTGTGATGATACAGGGCATGCGCCGGGCGACATTCTCCAATGAAGCCGGAATTGGTTCTGCTCCCATTGCCCATTCAGCCGTTAAAACAAGTGAGCCAGCCACGGAAGGACTGGTTTCCCTGTTGGAGCCTTTCATTGATACTGTAGTTGTTTGCACCATTACCGCTTTGGTGATTGTGATCACCGGCGTTTATACATCCAGCGAGGGCGGAAATACATTTGAAGGGGTTATGTTGACTTCAAAAGCCTTTGAAACGGTATTTTCCTGGTTCCCGTATATTTTGGCAGTTGCGGTTTTATTATTTGCCTTTTCCACCATGATTACATGGTCCTATTACGGCCTGAAATCATGGACATTCTTATTCGGGGAAAGCAAAACAATGGAGATCACTTATAAAATAATCTTCTGCTGTGTAACGGTTATTGGGTCCACTATGAGCTTGGCAGAAATTGTTGACTTTTCCGATGCGGCCAACTTCTCAATGGCAATCCCGAACTTGATTGGCGTATTTGTTCTGGCACCTGTTGTCCGGCAGTGCCTGATATCCTTTACCAGAAAGATCGAAAGTGGTGAAATCAGTTCTAATCGGGGTGAGCAAGCAACTGAAACCGTAAATTAGAGATATTTAATCTTCTTACATAGGGGGCGCACTGCGTCCCCTATGTAAGAAAGCATAATTTTGCCACACTTTAATAATATTTCCATTCGCAAGCAAAGAAAGCTTGAATTCTCCTCACGATTCGTTACAAAGTGGAAAATAAATGGGCTAGAGTTCGCTTATTGTAGAATTATCGGATTATTATCAAAGGATTTATTCATGAAACGTATTTTTTTAATTTTATCAGCATTTGCGATGGCAACTGTATCATTTTCAAGCGCTTCATTCGCCGAAGGTGATGCGGTAAAAGGCCAGAAAGTCTTCAAAAAATGTAAAGCCTGTCACTCAGTAAATGACGGCGGAAAAAATCTTGTTGGTCCAAACCTGTTTGGCATTGTTGGAGCGAAAGCTGCTCAAAAAGAAGGTTATAAATATTCAAAAGCTATGATTGCATCCGGCCTGACATGGGACGAAGCAACATTGGATACGTATCTGACAAAACCGAAAGCTTTGGTCAAGAAAACAAAAATGACATTCGTTGGCCTTAAAAAAGACAAACATCGGGCTAATGTTATTGCGTACTTGAAAACATTACAGTAGTTTTTTTTGAATGAGAAAAGCACTGGTGCCACAAGGTGCCGGTGCTTTTTTTATAACGTGTCTATGCAGCCCTTGAATATTTGGACATAAATTCATAAATATAGCTATTGTGGCCTGCCGAACACAAAGCGGTAACTTATTTATGATTTTACGTGTTAACCGAAAGGTTATAATTTAAAGGGTATATTAAGTGACACGACCAAAAAGAATGATGATGGAAATGCAAAAAAACACAAAAACATACAATTTATCCCTGAATATGGAAAATCTGACCAAACGGATGTTTGTTGCTACTTTGTCAACGACCCTTCTATTAATTGCCATTTTCTGGAGCCAGAATCTTTGGGCAGCAGAAAGCAAAATAAACGTTAATGAAGACCCCGTAATACAGCAAGAAGCCGCAGAATTCATTCAACTGCTTGCTGACAAGGCACTGACCAGTTTACTGAATGATAGTGCCACGCTCCAAGATCAAGAAGCAAAATTCAGTGAAATTTTGATAGAAGGCTTTAATGTAGATTATATCGGAAAAATTTCTCTGGGGCGTCAGAGAAAAAAAGCCTCGACCGAAGATTTAAATATTTATTATACCCTGTTCCCTGACTATCTGGTCAAGGTTTATACCAGTCGCCTGACAAAGTTGGATACCCGGAAAGTGCAAGTGGGAAAAGTCCTGCCCAATGGCAAGCGCGATATGTATGTCCGCACCAAAGTGATTGATGACGAAGATAAATCCTATGATGTTGACTGGCGCGTCCGTCCTAATAAAGAGGACGAAAACATTGAGCGTGGCTATAAAATTATTGATGTTAAAATAGAAGGCATCAGTATGGCCCGTACACAGCGAGACGACTTTGCTGCCAGAATTTCAGAAAGCGGCATGCCCGGACTGATTGATTTCATGAAGAATATTGTAAAGGGTACGGTCGAAATTGCAGAAAATGAAAAAGTGGAAGAAACTAAATAATGGCTGACAATCTATTGCATTTGGTATTTGGCGGAAAAGTCAGTGATCCTCAAACATTGGATTTTATTGAAACGGAAAATCTGGATGTGGTCGGAATTTTCCCTAACTATAAACTAGCCTATGATGCCTGGAAAGGGGCTAGTCAGGCCAATGTGGATGACGCTCTGACAAAATATGTAGTCGTGCATCTTCACCGGCTAATGGAACCAAAATAAGACGTTGATCAGTTACAGAAAGTAACGCTCAACTTCATTGGTTATCGCACTGTTGTTATTCATATAAATGCCTAAACGGCTATTTAATATACTGATAGCTTCTTCTTTATTTTTTGGCCTTACATGCTTTAATAAAACCCGTGCAATTCTACGGGTGGTCGCAACATCTTCCAGCAGCGATGGTATTATGCTCGTCATAGTCATTTTTCCTTTCAAATAATAATGCTTCTCTTGAAGCCACTATTGAATAGAATATGAATATTACCCTAATGTGACAGCTACATTATATGACTGTAAGCATGGCAGCTACCAGCGGGTGACGCACGATATCCTTGTCTTTGAGATGGACAACGGCAACATCCTCCAAGGCATCCAGACGTTCTGTAATATCACTCAGTCCTGACAGGCCATGCAGAAGGTCCGATTGATCAGGATCGCCCGTCAGCACCATCGTCGATTGCCACCCCAATCTGGTCAGAAGCATCTTTAACTGGGCATAGGTGCAATTCTGGGCCTCATCCACAACCACATAGGCATTATTCAAGGTTCGACCCCGCATATAAGCGATAGGCGCGATTTCAATAGTGCCATCATGGAGAAATTTCTTTAAATTACGCAACCCCATCCGATCACTCAGGCAGTCATAGAGCGGCCTGAGGTAGGGCGCGAGCTTTTCATCCAACGCACCGGGCAGATAGCCGAGATTCTCACCCGCTTCGACGGCGGGCCGCGAAAGGACTATGCGCGATACCTGTCCGGATTCTAAAGCCTCCACCGCTTTGGCTATGGCCACATAGGTCTTACCCGTGCCCGCTGGCCCGACAGCGACCACCACATTATGTTTATCAATAGATTCCATCATAAACCGTTGATTTTCACTTTGCGGTTTTATTTTTCGAGTATATTTACGTTCCCGTTTTTCTTCATAACCCTGCAGAGGATCCCATGAGCTGTCCCGATCCCGATAAAGAGGCCGGATATTGGAAGTGTGAATATTTTGATATTCCATCTTACCTTTTGCACGTCTTGCTTTTTTACCCATGAGATAATCTCCTACAAAGTTTGAGGTTAAAAAAAACGCCCCCCGAAAATCGAGAGGCGCTTGTGGAAATTGGCAATAAGAAGGGGATTGCTGAAACTTGTGAGGCTTAAGATACTCGCTCGAGGCGGTCTACTTTTCTGCACTCTGACAATTCCCTTAAAATAAAAATATTACAAACAGTTTACGCCAAAATTCCTGAAATGTAAATTAATTCAATAATTGTCGGCAATAGGTGGTTTTAAAATATATAGCCAAAGCCAACACCAAATATCCAGGGATTAATGTCAACATCAGCCGTCACAGCACCGCCATTAATCTTAACATCCGTATTCAACCAGTATTTTTTCACATCCGCATTGAATGACCAATTGTCATTAATTTTGAAATCAAAACCAGTTTGCAAAGCAAAGCCAAAACCATCGTTATAATCAATATCTGCAATTGTACCACCGGGTGCATTTTCGCTGTAATAAAATGTATAATTTACACCAGCACCAACATAGGGGCTAAAATCACCCTTTGGATTAAAGTGATATTGTAGTGTCAGCGTAGGGGGCAGGAGCATGACACTGCCCAGTGATGCAGAGGCACCAAGCGCCGTATTCAGTGCCATTACATGGTGCTTACCCGTAGCCAGAATAAGTTCCACCCCAACATTATCAGTCAGGAAATAGGTAAAATCCAGCTCAGGAACAATTTCATTGTTGATACCAACATTTCCCCCGATAGAAGTCGTTGCATCCTCATCCGGCACAATATAAATGGCCCGGCCGCGCATCATAAAATCACCAGCCTCTTTTGCCACAGATGTACATGACAGGCTCGTCATAATAAGTGCGGCGGCGCTTACAGACTTCAATATAGTATTTCTCATGGTTGTCTCCTTTTCTTTTTTGCTATTGGTTACAAAAGAAACTTTTAAGGAGACAACAAATTTCCATCCTTGATTTGAATCAATAAAAAAAAATATTTAATGTATTAAACAAAAGATGTTTTTGAAATATATGTTTAAGATGATTAACTGTGCGACCAGTCTTCACTGTTATCTGTATTATTAGGGGAGAGTCCTAAAGTATCGCCTTCAAGGGATATACCTAGACCGAGAACGGTTCGGTTGGCATAATTAAAATAGGCTGTAACCTGATTAACCTCAAGAATTTCCCCGTCTTCATAGCCGGAATTTCTTAAACACTTAATATCATCTTCACCAATATCCACAGCTCGCAATGTTAGTTTCTCGGCATATTCCAGCATAAGGATCTGATTATTATCAAAAGACTGTTCCAGTTTCCGATTCACAAAAGATTGGCGGATTTCCTCGGATTTTGCATCATCTCCAACCAGACGTTTCATACCTTCAAAATGGTGATTGACACAATAATTACATTTATTCAGCATACTGACATAGGTGCCAATTGCCTCCAAAAACCACTTATCCAGTTTGTTGGCCGTATGATGAAGAACATTTTTATATAACGCCAGATGCCCTTCTAGGGTATGTGGCCGCAAACTATGGGCGATGAGAATATTATCAAGCGCATCATTTGGCCCTTTAAGGCGATCATATATCTGTTTCAGGCGTCCTTTGGCTTCCTTGTAGGAAATGGTTTTAATCCAAGTCACATAATCACCTTTCTGCTTTGAATGAGATAGCGTTTCTCATGGAAATACCGTATCATAATATTATAAATATGAGAGTAAAATAAATGTTATCTACTGATGATTTAACCATTACCAAAATAAGAAAAGAGCTAGACCTAATCAGTGTAGAAATGATGCAGCTTATCCAGAAATATAAACTGGATGCGGCAACTTCCATGGACATTATTCCTGTTGCCAAACAAAAAATTACCAACCCGAAAGATTATACCAGATTTCTGGAATTATCATTGGAAGGGCGCATTTTGGGTGAAGCTGCAACGGCTCTTGAGAAAGCCACAGTGACTGATTAAGTGTTATATTGCTTTAAATATTTCACAGCCAATTCCTGATAACCAACTGTCCCCGCCATCATACCTTCCAACGCCGCATCAGTCAGATCGCGGATTTTCTTTGCCGGACGGCCGACCCATAATTCTTTGCTTCCAACGCGCTTTCCCGGACTGAGCAAAGCACCTGCTGCGACCATGCCCTCGCTTTCAATGTAACAGCCATCCATTGTCACAGCACCCAGCCCAACAAACCCTTTATCCTCGATGGTGGTGCCATGAATCATGCAGCTATGACCAATCAGTACATTATCGCCAATGAGCGTTGGAATTCCGCCGCCGTCCACATGAACAACCGTATCATCCTGAATATTGGTGCCTTTGCCTACACGAATCTTTTCCACATCGCCCCTGAGTACACAATTAAACCAGACACTGGACCCCTCCCCGATTTCAACGTTGCCAATGATGCGGGCACCGGGGGCAATGAATACCCCCTCCCCAAGTTTTGGCCAAACGCCGTTAAAGGAATATAATTTTCCACCGCCGGGTGCGGGTCTGCAATATTCTTTTGTCACTAAAAGCCTCCTTAAACATTACGGAAATAATGGTGCCTGTTCCAGCGACAATGTCTCCTTCAGCCCAAACATTATGTTCATATTCTGAATGGCCTGACCCGATGATCCTTTGATCAGGTTATCAATAGCCACCACCAATATGGCCCTGCCCGGAACCCGGTCAGCATAGACCCCGATCAAACACTGGTTCGAGCCCCTGACATGGCGGGTAGCCGGAATGACATCTTCCCCAACCAAATGAACAAATGGTTCATCCTCGTAAACTTTGCTCAGACTTTCCCTCAGATCCGCAATCGTCTGGCCGTCCGCCATATTAACATAGATTGTTTCCAGTTCGCCCCGATTCATGGGAACCAGATGAGGGGTGAATGTAACCATCAGGTCTTCACCATATGCGCGGGAGAGTTCCTGCTCAATTTCCGGGGAATGACGATGTGCAGCGATAGCATAAGGATGCATGGCTTCCGATACCTCGGTAAATAAATTTGCTTCTCTGAGCGAACGACCGGCCCCACTAACCCCGGATTTAGCATCAATGATGATACCGTCCTTGCAGATTTTCTTATCCTTTAGAAGCGGAATTAGGGTGAGTAACGCCGCCGTCGGATAACAGCCCGGACAGGCCACCAAACGGGCTTTTTTAATATCTTCCCGATAATGTTCGGTCAGGCCATATACGGCCTCTTTCTGTAATTCTGCCGCCTGATGATATTCGCTGTACCATTTGGTATAAACATCAATATCTCTAAGCCGGAAATCGGCTGAAAGATCAATCACCTTTACCGAGCCTTGGATGGCATTGGCATAATCCGCCGGGCGTTCGATGATCATTTCATCTATGAAGCCATGACCAGTTTCATGGAGAATACCTTTGATAATCTCCTGAGACGTGGCATGGGGGAGCGCACAGAAAATTACATCCAGTTCTAACCCTGGCCATTCCACATCGCTGACAGCGATCAAATCTGGCAGCCCCAAGCCTGTCAAATGAGGGTAAACAGTATCAATAGGCTGTCCCGCCTTCCGGTCAGCCGTCATCAGGACTATTTCAACATTGGGATGGCGCACCAGCAATCGAACCAGTTCCGCCCCGGTATAGCCACTGGCGCCTAATATTGCTGCTCTGATTTTCTTAGATTTTGCGGTCATTTGCCTGTTCCATAATTCAAAATACTATGTTTTCTCTATATAGGCTTATTCAATGTAGATTTCAAAGTTATCTATGGAAAACATGGGATATTGAGAGGAATTAAATACTATTATAGCCAATTAAAAAGGCTGGAGATAGCTCAGTCTTTTCCATTTAAACAACCACCTATTGTCAATACAAAGCTTTATTCATCAACAGCATAAGCATACTTATTACGTATTGTCATGTATATTTTATACCTACAGTTTTGTATTTAAACACAAAAAAGGCCCGCACAAATTGCACGGACCTTTGAAATTTTGAAACGCCTGTCTTAACACTTTGAGAACTGTAACTTTTAAATATTCAATAAAAACAATGGCTTATATTTATTAAATAATACATTTGAATAAATATAGAATATTTTTAAAATTTAAAAACTATAAAACACCTTATATTTCAATATGTTAGGCCTGCCTTCAGGATATCTACGTATATTTCCACAATAAAATGCCTGATATATTCAGATTCTGAACATATTCTACGTCACCAGCGAAAAAAGTCGCAAAACCATTGAGCCGCAAATCCGTTTCATGATTTTCACCTTATTTAACAAATGCAGGTAGGATGGTTTTTAAAACCTGATTTATTATTGTATCTTCCCTGTCATGACCCGTGATCACAACAATTAAGTCAAGTTCTTCAACCGTTATAATATATTGTCCACCACCACCCCAAGCAAGGTTGACATCATAGCTTTTATCTCCGACAGGCACCTCGATTTGATATAAAAAATAGCCATAGGAAATATTGTCAGGTAGCCAATCTTCATTAGGTTTAGAAATTCCACTGGTGGCCTTAGCTAAATAATCTGCTGAAATAAGTTGCTCGCCCTGCCATTTACCGTTGTTGATGACCAAGGTACCCCACTTGACCATAGCGCGCGATGTCATGCGCGCGCGCCAACCAGCTTCTGGCAGGCCGCTAACGGCAGTTTGCCAGCGATAATTCGTGATTCCCATTTTGTCGAGAAGCTCATTTTTAATAAAATCTTTGGCCGTTCCCGGCACGACAGCATCAAGGACTTGCATCACCAAATTTGTCTGGCCGCCACCATATGAATAGCTCTGAGACTCTGCTGTGATAGGCGCGCTATACTCAAGATAAGCCTGAACTTGGCCTTGGCCCTTTAACGCAGCGGGATTTTTCTCGAGTTTTTCCCTTTGTTCTTCACTAATGCGAAGCCCCGAGCGCATGGTCAATGTTTTGTGCAGGGTGATCATCTCGTAACCATCGACTAATTTTGCAGGATCGAGGTCTTTGAGAAAGCTTACCAGCGGTTTGTCTAAATCATCCATGGTCAGATAACCCAACTGGATAGCGCGGCCAAGCGCCAAGCTGGTGTAGCTTTTAGTCGCTGACGCTTGCCCGTGGGCCAAATTGATACGACCACGCTTATAGTATGATTCAAAGAGGAGTTTGCCCTTGTGGGTAATGAGCAGGCTGTCGTAGTTTCCGTACTTACTATCAGCGATTTCCTGCGCCAGCTGCAAAACCATGGCTTTATTACCGCCATCAATGTCCAATTCGCCAACTGCAATACCGTCTTTTCTATCGGCTGGGCTTGAATCAATATAGGCTTTATTGAGAAAAGGCATATCCCAGAATGAGATCGTGGCCTCGGCGGCTGTGGCCTCCGGCGCGAGGTTATCACCTTCTTCGGCGCCTGCTGCGGCAATACCGCTAAAACCGCTTAATAAAGCGACGGCGAACAGGTTTTTGAATTTCGAGTTGATCGTCATATTAATACTCCAGATTGTAAATACCCCTACTCAAGGCAACGTCATGATTTATAGTGTGAGGAAACCTTTAGGAAGTGGTTGAAAAATATAGTTTCAGGGCGGTGGGAATGGATATGGTACCATTGTTTTCATGCGTTAGCCTCTCATTTGAGACAAACAAACTACTTAACGCCTTCAATACAATAGATATCTTAACGTGTAGCAGTGGTCTCGTTTCTTTATTTTGTCAACAGCTATAGGAAACACACCCTTGGCCCTCAACCATTATGGCTAGTAATAACCGGTGCAATGCGCAATGAAATTACGGTGAATCGTTTTAATTATGCGACGAAATGATGGGTTCCATCCCAAGTGCGACAGTAGGCGTCCAAGGAATACAACGTTTTTTTGAATGTTTTTTGAATAAAAAAGGCCTGCAAAAAAATGCAAGCCTTTGATTTAATTGAGTAAATTTGTATTTCTATCTTAACGTTTAGAGAACTGGAAGCTACGACGCGCTTTCGCTTTACCGTATTTTTTACGTTCTACAACACGGGCGTCACGGGTCATGAAGCCTTGTGCCTTCAATGCCGGGCGCAGACCGGGTTCATAATATGTCAAGGCTCTGGAAATACCATGGCGAACCGCACCAGCCTGACCGGAAAGACCACCACCTTTTACAGTACAAACAACATCAAACTGACCTACACGTGCCGTCACATCAAACGGCTGATTTAAAATCATGCGAAGTGTTGGGCGAGCAAAATAAACCTGCTGATCACGACCATTGATGGTAATGATACCTTTACCAGGTTTGATCCATACGCGAGCAACCGCATCTTTACGCTTGCCTGTTGCATAAGAACGACCCTGTGCATCAATTTTTGGCTCCACTGTTTCAGATACTACGGCAGCTTCATCAGCATCTACAACAGGTGCAGCCGCGGCGGCGGCAGCCTTGGTCTGGGCTTCTGAAGTAATATCTTTCAGATCTTCCAGTGTTTTCTTTTCATCAGCCATTATGCGCGACTCCTTGTATTCTTGATATTCATTGCCGCAACATCAATAACCTCAGGGTTCTGGGCTGCATGTGTATGTTCCGGTCCGACAAAAACCCGCAAGCTTTTCAACTGGGCATTGCCAAGAGGGCCGCTGGGTATCATCCGCTGTACGGCCTTTGCCACAACGCGCTCCGCATGATCCCCTTCAAGTATTTGACGGGCTGTGCGTTCTTTAATGCCACCGGGATGACCAGTATGCCAGTAATAGATTTTGTCATCCAGTTTTTTACCGGATAGCTTCACTTTCTCAGCATTGATCACGATGATATTATCACCGCAATCCATATGAGGTGTATATGAGGGCTTATGTTTACCCCGAAGACGCATTGCAATGAGAGCAGCCATACGACCAAGGACAATTCCCTCGGCATCTATGACGAACCATTTTTTTTCAATGTCTGCAGGTGTTGCAGAGAAGGTTTTCATCTAATATTCCTTGAATTCAAAAATAACCATGGACAAGGAATTTCTTCCACGCCACAAAACGTGGGCAATATGACAGCATTCTCTTGAAAGTCAACGGGTATTTTCAGATTAAATTCAAATAGTTATCTATGTGGTATTATAATACCATTAAATAAACTATTTTAAATAAACAGTTTTTTATTATAGTTTATATTGGACGGATTCCCCAACCCATTTCAGATATTCCTCATTACCCCCCATGATATCCCATTGGACAATGCACGGCGTGTCGTAGGAATGAAGTTCTTTTATGCGAGCGGTGACTTTTTCTGCAATATCTTTCTTTGTTTTCATCAACATAGCCACTTCTGATTCTTCACATATCTCACCCTGCCATTGATAAAGAGACGTCATGGCGTCAGATATATTGGCACAGGCCACCAGCTTTTCCTCTAACAATATGCGGGATAAGGCCACGGCTTCTTCCTTATGGGGAAACGTTACATAAAATGTGCAATATCCCGTCATCGGCCTTTCACCCTTCTCAAGGCAAACAATGCTGCGGATAATGTTATTAAGGCGCCACCCTGATGGGCCGCCGCCAGGGGAATTGGCACCACATGGATTAAGGTCAGCACACCGAGCACACCCTGCCCCAAAATTATAAGCACCATCATGTGACCTGCCAGACGCACATTAATATGAGTATCCTTGCTTGTTCTGAGCCATACATATAACCCCAACAGTCCGATAAAATAGGCCAACATACGATGATTAAACTGCACGGTCATGATATTTTCAAAAATATTCATATACCAAGGGGTCATGCTATAAAGCCCCATGGGAATGATTTGTTCTTCCATAAGGGGCCATGTGTTAAATATCATGCCCGCATTTAGACCCGCCACCAGACCGCCCAATAATATCTGTACAAAGATCAGTCCGATCAGGAATATCAAGGAAACGACGGGCCTTTTCCGGGTCCCTTCGCATCGTGACATCAAAAGGCCACTTGCCACCCAGAACATGTAAAGATAAATCAACACAGCTAGTCCCAGATGTGCCGTCAGGCGGTAATGGCTCACATCAGGATGATCAGTCAGACCGCTTTTAACCATCCACCAGCCCAACCCACCCTGTAATCCGCCGAGAAAAAACATGAGCCATAATTTTGGCTTAAGTGTACCGGATACTTTGCGCTTCAAAAGGAAAATCATAAAAGGAACAAAAAAGGCAAGACCGATTAACCGTCCCAGCAAACGGTGGCTATATTCCCAGAAAAAAATCGCCTTGAATTCAACCAAACTCATCCCGTGATTGACTTTCTGATATTCTGGATATTGCTGGTAGGCGGTAAATTCCTCTGCCCATTGTGCATCATTCATGGGGGGAATGATACCACTAAGGGGTTTCCAGTTGACCATGCTGAGACCGGATTCTGTAAGACGCGTCACGCCGCCCACGATCACCATACAAAAGATCATGGCACACACGAATAATAACCAACATGCAATCTGACGATCATTTCTATTTTCCTGCAACATTAACTCAACCTATGTTTTATTTTGAGTTTGATATTAGCCGAAAATCCACTTTGTTAAATATCTTTTTCAAAATTATCCATACAATTTAGTTAAAATTTGAAATAATTTTTTTGCAATAACTAATAAGTATTAAGATTTGCCCTGTACGATATTAGAATGACATTATGTTTATACCATTCAAAAAAATATAACCCGGGGTATATCCACTCCGGTTTTTTCGTCTGTCTGATCGCTGTTTTCCTAATGATCACTTCGTCTGTAAATAGCCTGGCGCTTGATGTTCAGCGACTAAAATCCACAGCAATCAGCCTTGAAGAAAACCAGCCTACTCTGCACTTGCAAAATTATTTTTTAAATGCACTTGCCATCACATCCCTGTATAATGCCAACGGGAGAATATCCCTGCCTTACGGTCAAAACCTGTTATTTGCCAGTAATATATATACCGTTAGAAAATATAATTTCCTGCCCTTGTTCGCATCCTCTCTGGAAATTAACAAAAGAGAAAGCATAACCGATTTCGGCATGGTCGGGATGGTAAAACTACCGTTAATCCAGCGAAAAAACTGGAGCATAGATATTAACGGCAAGGTTAGCGGTTCCCAACAATATTTAGGAACTACCCACCAAAAAAACCGGTGGAACTTTGAGCATCAAATCGGCTGGGATGCTAATTATCACATTGGTGACGACCTGCAGGCCACGTTAGGTATCTATCATTACCGTATCGTCAATGACACTCAGAACGAAGATTCCGCTGGATCATACATCAACAGTGGTGGTGGTTTTGCCAGCCTACGACTGCAATTCTGAATTATTTTTACTGTTCAATGTAAATTTTACATCCAGGTCACGAAGCATATACAAGGTGATACATGCCGCCAGCATTGGCCATGCGGCAAAGAACAGCAGGCTAATCTCTGTGGTATATTGTTTCCATGCTGAAAATGTCGATACCCCATGAATGATCATGATAATACCATAGGTATATCGCTTCCACATCCCCACCAGAAAAGCCAGAATGATTAGCATTTCAACAGCCCCGATAGCCATTATTATCTGGCTGCCAAAGCCTTCCAGGAAATAGAAATGCTCAAATACCTTTGTCGCATGAGCAGGGTTGAGGAATTTATCCAGCGTCCAGGCAAACATAACAATGAACACACCCAATCGCAGCAAAAACAGCGAACATTCAATTTTACTCTGGTCTGAGGAGGAGATATTTTCATTAGCAGCCATTTTTAACCCTTTCATTAAACCCATTATATTTCACAAGCATAATATCATCGGTGGGATGAAAGTCCACAACACCATAAATCAATAATTTGTGATCCCCACACTAGTCTGAGAAAATAATATGTTGCTTTTTACCGGAAAAGACCTATCTCAAGTGCCATGGATCAAACCCTTACATATATATTAATGGTGCTTACGGCAGTGCTTACCGGATTATCCGTTTATAAAGCACGCCAACCCAAAGAGCTTGGCAAATCGTGGCATATTCCATGGAATGGGATATTATTCCTGTGTTTTCTGTCACTGCTTTTGCTCATCCGGCATCAGCTCGCCCTGTCCGGTATCGAATTACCGGACCGTTCCCGTTAGGTTTTCAGCATCCGCAAGGGCGATGGCTGACATATTGAATATACCCTTGGCGGTCGCAGACGGGGTAACAATATGAACCGGTTGCGCTGCCCCCAACAAAATTGGCCCAACCAGCAAACCATTATCCACACTCCGTAACATTTCAATACAGATATTGGCCGCATCCAGATTAGGGAAAATAAACAGGTTAGCGGCTCCTTTCAGACGACTGTCCGATACCATTTTATCCCTTACAGCCTCCTTCATGGCCGCATCCGCATGCATTTCCCCATCAATCTGCATTTCCGGCATCATGTCCCGTAAAATCGTGGCAGCTTTACGCATTTTTTTTGCGGATGGCGCACCGGACGATCCAAAGTTTGAATGGGACAGTAGGGCAACCTTTGGGATGACACCAAAATGGCTGACTTTATCTGCGGCGGCTATAGTATTTTCCACAATCTGATTCACATCAGGATCAACCGTCATGAAACTATCGGCAAAGAATATCGTCCGGCGTGGCAGGATCAAAGTACTGACCGTGGACAGGTTATGGCTTTCACTTTTCTTGCCAATGACATCAATAATATAGCGCACGTGAAAATCAAAACGACCATAAGTACCACAAATCATAGCATCCGCATCGCCCATATGAACAGCAAGCGCCGCGATCACTGTGGTATTGGTGCGAACGATGGTCCGCGCCGCATCCTGTGAAACCCCCTTGCGGCTGACTAAAGAATGATATTTCTGCCAATAGCTGCGGTATCTGTCATCTTTCTGCGGGTTAATCAGCTCAAAATCCCGGCCAGCAACCAGACGCAGGCCTAATTTTTCAATTTTATGATCAACCACCGCCGGGCGGCCAACAAGAGTGGGCTTGCCCATTTTTTCGTCCACCAATGCCTGCACCGCCAGCAGCACGCTCTCATTCTCCCCCTCGGCAAAGATAATGCGTTTAGGGTTTTTCTTGGCCTGTTCTATCACTGGCTGCAATAGAATACTGGATTTAAAAACGAAGCTTTCCAGCTTCTCGCGGTAGGCGTCGACATCCTTCAATGGGCGGGTTGCAACCCCACTGTCCATGGCTGCCTTGGCCACCGCAGGGGCGACCTCAAGGATCAGGCGCGGGTCAAGGGGTTTGGGAATTATATATTCCGGCCCGAACTTCAACACTTCCCCCTGATAGGCATTGGCCACCTGTTCCGAGGATTCCTTGAAAGCCAGATCTGCAATAGCCCTGACGCAGGCATGTTTCATCTCTTCATTAATAGTGGTCGCGCCCACATCCAAAGCCCCGCGAAACAAGAACGGGAAACACAACACATTATTGACCTGATTGGGATAATCAGAACGGCCTGTCGCCATAACGGCATCATCGCGGACCTTTTTCACATCTTCGGGCAGAATTTCCGGTGTCGGATTAGCAAGGGCCAAAATGAAGGGCTTCGCCGCCATACGTTTCACCATATCCGGCTTTAATATGCCCGGTGCAGACAACCCGAGGAACACATCCGCCCCGCCTATCACATCATACAATGTGCGCTTGTCTGTCTCTATGGCGTATTTATCCTTATAGGGGTTCATGTCATTGACGCGGCCCACATAAACCACGCCTTCGATATCCACAAGGCTTATATTTTCCCGTTTCAGCCCCATGCTGACCAGCAGATCAAGACAGGCCAGAGACGCCGCCCCACCACCCGTAGCCACCACCTTCACATCACAAAGCTTCTTATCTACAATGCGAAGGCCATTATAGAGCGCCGCCCCGACCACGATAGCTGTGCCATGCTGATCATCATGAAAGACCGGAATATTCATACGCTCTTTCAGGGCTTTTTCCACGATAAAACTTTCCGGCGCCTTGATATCTTCCAGATTTATCGCGCCAAAGGTTGGCTCCAGCGCGGCGATGGTATCAATGAGCTTTTCCGGATCATTCTGATCAATTTCAATATCAAAGACATTGATGCCGGCAAATTTCTTGAATAGAACCGCCTTGCCCTCCATCACCGGCTTGGAGGCTAGTGGCCCGATATTGCCAAGGCCCAACACAGCTGTACCGTTGGTGACAACGCCCACCAAGTTGCCGCGAATGGTCATTTCATTCACCGCTGCTGCATCTTCCACGATGGCTTCACAGGCAAACGCCACACCGGGGGAATAGGCCCGCGCCAAATCGCGTTGGTTGGATAACGGCGTGGTAGGGTTTATTTCAAGCTTTCCAGCGGTTGGTTCTCTATGATAACGAAGGGACGTTTCTTTAAAATTTTCATCAGGCATAATACTCAAGTCCATTTATTTTTATGGACATAGCTTAACCCTAAGGGCAGGTAAGTGACAAGAGGGGATTTGATGAGTTTCAACAAACAATAATATCGTTATGATCTGACAAAGGCTTCTGTTGGGGTTCCTTGATGAAAACGCACTTTCCATTTACCATCAACTTTTTGCCACAGGGATGACCTTAAGGTATATCGGGAAAGCCCTCCGTCACTATCCACATGCGCCGATTTATAGGTTATTTGTACCAACCCATCCGCCAATTCTGACATTTTGTAATCTTGGGACCAAGGGGGTGGAATAGATTCTGTTTCCGCCAGAAGCAACGCAATAATATCAGCTTTATCATAGCATCCGCCCGAACGACCAAATTCAACAAAAGAATCATGGAGCAGTTCATCAAGACGTAACCGGTTACTGCGGACATCAAATTGATGAAGTTCAATTTCTAATTCTCGTAATTCTTCCATTTTATACACTTTCTTTATATACATCGAAGTCCATATTCTCTATCGGGGTTGAGCGGAGCATAGTTCCAATACCAATTATAATGAGTATCTGAAAATATATACTCATAAGAAACGGTTGCAGATAATCCATATTATATTGCTGCAGAACGTCATTGGTTATTATGAATATACTCATGCCAATGCTGGTATAAACCATGATTTTCACCACAACAGTCATATGGATTCGGCGGTCTTTATTGGCGATATGAGGATTAATCTTTTTGCCAAATACCAGCCACATAACCAATATCGCAAAATATATATGAACGCCGATTATGGTCATAATACTGATAAGAGCATCACTACCCCATGTGAGATCATAGTCATTAATATGGAGAATGAATGCAAATACAGCAACCAACAATACCGCCGCCATACTGAAAACTCTCGGTGAGATAAAATCAAAAAAATGGCGTGGCTGAAGGTCTGCTACCCTTTTACTTTCCAGATTTGCTTTTCGCATAAGTTTGAATTGCTTGAATTCAGAGTATTCCATATATATCAAAGGGGCTACCTGAACGAGTGCGAACAGAAATACAAATGTTTCCTCACCTTCCCCGCTTGGGTAGAAGCCAGAGCGCATGAGATTAAACAACAGAAATAATCCCGCAATAAGAATAGCCATATTTACATAGCGATAGGCATTTGGTTTTTTCCTGGCAACATCATCCGCACCGGCACCGCTCAACCCCGGATATAGTTTCGGGTATATTGACGGTGGATATGTTTCGGTCACATACCGCATCCGCTGATAAATTTTATTAGGGTAATAGTAAGATATAAGAAAAATCTGACTTATTAAAACCCCGTAAAATATAATTAATATTAAGTCTGGCATGTCTATTCCTTAATTCTATCTATTATTCATTACTGTTCCGAAAGCTATCCGGATTTCAGAATCTGTTACGCCTTTGTCTCTGAAGGCTTCAATAGTTTCGCTTAATTTTGCCAATACCGTCGCATTTAAATCGATAGTACTATTGGCCTTGGCATTAGGGTGCACGAAGGTTCCCCGGTATCCTCTGGTCTGAATAACGCTGTCGCGTTCCAACAGACGGTAGGCTTTAGCCACGGTTTTATTATTTAGATCCAGGTCATTCGCCAGTTGCCTGATCGAAGGCAGGGCATCACCTGCACATATCCTGTCACAGAGAACAGCCTTCTTGATCTGTACCATCAGTTGAGAAAACAACGGGGCCGGATCATCTATATCAATAATTATTTCCATAAGAATCTTGTTCCAGTTGTACCATACAGCATATGGGTACAACTGGTTCATACAAAGAGTCAAGCAGAAACTAAAAAAACTCCCATCTTTTTACAGAAGGAAGGTTTTTATTTAAGTTCGATTATGCTTTAGATATCCAGAGGGTGATACTCATGGCCAAGGTCTTTAGCGACCGCTTCATAAGTTACAAATCCGCCGGAAACATTAACACCGTACGCCAAGTGGGCATCATCCCGGCAAGCCTGCTTCCAGCCTTTATTGGCCAGCGCCAAACCGAAGGGTAGAGTAGCGTTATTCAAAGCGAAAGTTGACGTACGTGCAACGGCACCGGGCATATTAGCCACGCAATAATAGACCACGCCATCAATGATAAAGGTGGGATCGGCATGGGTTGTGGGGCGGGAATTTTCAAAACAACCGCCTTGATCAATAGCAATATCCACCAGCACTGCCCCTTCCTTCATGCCCCGGACCATATTAGCCGACACCAACTTAGGGGCCGCCGCCCCTGCCACCAATACCGCACCGATCACCAGATCAGCCTCCAATACGGCCTCTTCCAGTTCATGGCCCGTGGAATAACGTGTTTTGACAGTGCCCCGGAAACGGTTATCAAGTTTTCTCAACACATCAATATTACGGTCAAAAATGCTCACATCTGCACCAAGGCCCACAGCCATTTCCGCTGCATTCATGCCCGCAACACCGCCGCCTATAACGACCACCTTGCCCGGAGCCACACCGGGAACACCGCCCAAAAGAATACCGCGCCCCCCTTTCGCTTTTTCCAAGGCATGAGCACCAGCCTGAATGGACATACGTCCAGCAACCTCACTCATGGGCGCAAGCAGGGGCAGGCCACCTACATCATTGGTCACGGTTTCATAGGCAATAGCCGTACAGCCCGATTTCAATAGCGCATCGGTCTGTGCCGGATCCGCCGCCAGATGAAGATATGTATATAGCAGATGATTTTCAGTCAGCATTTCACATTCGGGCAACTGCGGTTCTTTTACCTTCACAATCATTTCAGCCTGTGCAAAAACCTGACTTGCCGTGGCGATGATTTCCGCACCTATTGCGCGGTAATCATCGTCAGAAAAGCCGATACCTGCTCCGGCACCGGTTTCCACGATGACATTATGTCCGTTGCGGACAAATTCAGATGCACTGGCGGGGGTAAGGCCAACACGGTATTCATGAATTTTGATTTCTTTTGGGACACCGACAATCATCTTTAAATCTTTCGTTAAAATAGGGATCAGTTTCTATTCTGATTATAGCAAAACTTTCAAAAAATATTCTTGCAAAGGTAGGCGCAAAATACTTGATAGTTCGCATTATATTGTGTAAATATACACTTATGAGACATAAATTTCTAAATATTAGCTTTGACAAGATCGATCATGCTATACTTGATTCGCTACAGACTAATGGTCGAATCAGCAATAATGACCTTGCAGATCGGGTAGGATTATCACCCTCGGCCTGTCTTCGCCGGGTAAAATCACTTGAGCAAATCGGCGTCATTGATGGCTATGTTGCTCTGGTTCAACAAACAGCCGCTGGGCTGCCGGATGATGTCTTCGTCCAGATCACGGTAGAAAAACAAACCAAGGAAAAGCTGGCGGAATTTGAAAAGAAAGTTCGTAAATGTCCGCAAATCATGGAATGTTATCTGATGAGCGGGGATGCAGATTATCTGCTTCGGGTGGTTGTTTCCGATGCCTCGGACTATGAACGACTGCATATGGACGTGCTAACCGCCCTGCCCGGCGTGTCTCAAATCAAATCAAATTTTTCTTTACGGACGGTCACAAAAAAAACTTCCATACCATTCCGCAAAGGTTAACGATTTATTTATATTGAGCCGTCATCATTCTTGAGGGAAAAAGCAAATAGAGGATTTAGACATGCGTAATCGTGGCACAGCTCAAGACTTACAAGTTCAAGAAACTCCTAAGGAATTAAAAAGCCTTCTGGCACTCAACACAGCCATTGCAGCGGCCCGTGCAAGTGAGGCTGACAAAGAATTTATCGAAGCAGCCAGGCAAATTAAAAAACTGGCTGATAGCAAATAAACAGAACTTAACGACAACATTCTCTGTCATCCAACTGAATGGGTGGACAGGGAACATCGCCATAAGAGCAAAAAACGCAACAATCTCCAGCCAATGGTTTAAGGAGCTTCTTACAACGAATACAGCTGTAAAAATACTGACAGGCATTTGTCGGCATTATTTCCATCGCCTTATGCCCACAGTCAGGACATGTCAGCGTTGATTCCAGAACTACTTTTACGTCACTATTCAATTATCATTCACCTTTGATGGATAACCACGCCGCCCGTTACTCTTGCATGACCGGAAAAACCAGAGCTAATCAGACCAGCAACAGAGAAATGGACATCAAAATATAAGCACTCCGGCCTTGAATGGTCTTGTCACATGTTCCAGTTTCACATTTTTGCGAGACGAAAGTTACACTATCGGTAAACCGTCAAAAAAACACCAAGTACAAAAGCATCGCAAGCAATATGGGGAGCAAAGTAAGTTGAGAGTTTCATGATTTTACCAATAGCCAAAACTCTACCTCAGCAATACATTGCCCGCCTGATAATAGCTTTTCAGAACACACCTTCAAATCACTTTAACTTTACTCGACCCAGTCAAGCCCCATGTTCTCGTAGCGTTCTTTATCATCAGACCAGTTTTTTCTGACCTTGACAAAAATAAACAGATGAACGCGGCGATCAAGCATCTCTTCCAGCTCTTCGCGCGCCATTTTCCCAATTTCTTTCAGGCTACGCCCACCCTTGCCAATGACGATGGCCTTTTGGGTGTCCCGCTCCACATAGATAACCTGTTCTATACGAACACTGCCGTCTTTTTTCTCCTGCCAGCTTTCTGTCTCAACTGTTGCCGCATAGGGGAGTTCCTGATGCAAACGGAGGAAGAATTTTTCCCGCGTTACTTCTGCGGCCAGCATACGCTCGGTTATATCGGTCATCTGGTCTTCCGGATACAACCACGGCCCTTCCGGCAGACAGCCCGTGATAACATCCTTCAGGTCTTCCAATCCGTCACCTTTGAGTGCGGAAATCAACAGGGTTTCGCTGAAGTCAGCAGCCTCATTCAATTCCTGCGTCAGACTGAGGAGACTGTCCCGCCGGATAGTATCGATTTTATTGATCGCCAGAATTGCTTTTTTGCCCGCCTCTTTTAAACCCTCAATAATGCGGCGCGTATTATCATCAATACGCCGCTCCGCATCCACCAGCAACACTATCACATCCGCGTCACCCGCCCCGGCCCATGCCGCAGAGACCATTGCCCTTTCAAGCCGTTTTTTTGGCTCGAAAATACCCGGCGTATCTACAAAAATCATCTGACTTTTTTCATGGAGAGCTATACCTACAAATCGTGTTCGGGTCGTCTGCACTTTATGGGTAACAATAGAAATTTTGCTGCCAACCAACGCATTCATCAGAGTTGATTTGCCCGCATTTGGCGCTCCCAACAGGGCTACGAAACCACAACGGCTTTTGTTTTTTGTCATGTCATTCTACTTTATATATTTTTCTCTAAGCGGTTCAGAACTCTTGATGCGGCATCCTGTTCCGCTTCCCGTTTAGAATGTCCCTTGCCAATTCTCGGCTCCATATCCTTTACCCGCGCCTCTATGGTGAAAAAAGGTTCATGGGCCGGGCCTGTGCGGTCGATAACCACATATTTCGGTGTTGGCATATGGCGCGCCTGCACCCATTCCTGAAGTCTTGTTTTCGCGTCGCGTTTGCCAATGGCTTCCTGTGATATATAATGCTTCCAGAATCTGCGAACCAGCGTGCGGGCCGCTTCATATCCACCATCCTGACTCACCGCGCCTATGACCGCTTCACAGACATCGGCAAGTATTGTGGGCTTTTCACGCCCACCATTGTCTTCCGTACTTTTCGCCATATGTATGAAATTTGACAATTTCATCACAAGAGCAACTTCTGCCAATGTTTCTTTACGAACCATATTGGTATGGCGGCTGGCCATGCCACCCTCATCCGCGTCCGGATATTTTTCAAACAGCCATTCTGCAATGACCAGCCCCACCACACGGTCGCCAACAAATTCAAGTCGTTGATATTGCTTTCCGCCTTCCAGGCTGGGGTGTGTCAGTGCTTCCCGCAACAGAGAAGCATCTTTGAAGGCATAACCAAGAACCCTATATAGGTCACTATACTGCCCCCCTGATTTTGGTAGTAGTTCTGGCATTAATTAATGCCTGTGAACATACGTTCGCGACGTTGTTTCGGGAACCATTTCCAAAACTCCCACAAGCGGGCATTATCATTAAAGGAAACCCATATTACTTCCGCCCGACCAACAATATTTTCAAACGGCACGTAACCCACACCATCACTTTTTTTCCAACGGCTATCCTTTGAATGATCCCGGTTATCACCCATGGCGAAATAATGTCCTTTCGGAACCAGAAATACATCCGTGTCATCGGAAGGGCCACCGGGAAACCATCCATCATCAAGTGTCATATAAGACTTACCGCCCGGCAAAGTTTCCCTGTATTTAGGATAAGTTTCTTCGCGCCCATATTCATTCATTATCTTAAAATCACCAACCTGTTCCCGTGGAACAATAGAGCCATTCAGGTAAAGGCGGCTTTTTTTCATCTGAATAGTGTCACCGGGAAGGCCAACAATACGTTTGATATAATAGATATCAGGCTCTCGCGGCAATCTGAAAACCACGACTTCGCCCCGCTCAACGGGACTTTCAAATATGCGGCCTGTGAATAGATTTGGACTGAAAGGAAATGAATGATGGCTATAGCCATAAGCCATTTTTGATACCAGCAGATAGTCCCCCACCAACAGGTTATCCATCATAGATTTGGAAGGAATTTTAAAGGGTTGATACAAAAATGTCCTGAATACAAGGGCAATCAGCAAAGCCCAGATCAAAACACTAAACCAACTTTCTTCCTTCTTTTCCTCAACACGCGTATTTTGGGCCATTTCTTCGGCTTTTATTTCAGACATTTATTCCGTTCACTATCCCTGTAAGTTCAACAATCAAAGTAATAAATAAGGTAATTTTCAAGAGTTATCAACCAAATGTGGTTGAATTGCGGTAATTAGGACAATCGCCTGTGCCCACGGATGGTCATCGGTCAGGGTAAGATCAACCTGAGCAAACATGCCCTCCGGTGTTATTTCCTGCAGTCGCAACAAAGCACCGCCCGTCAACTGTATCGTCGGTTTGCCATGCACATTCCGCACCACGCCTACGTCGCGCCAAAACACACCCTTGGCAAACCCTGTCCCTAAGGCTTTCGCGCAGGCCTCCTTGGCGGCAAAACGTTTGGCATAATTTGATACGCGCGCGGCTTTACCATTGCAATATTCCTGCTCCACTATGGTGAATATCCGGTCTATGAACCGCTGGCCGAATTTAGTGACCGACCGATCAATGCGATCAATATTTACCAAATCATTACCAAGGCCAATCACCCGCATCAGGCCCGCCCCTTATCCATGAGGTCTTTCATTTTCTGAATGCTGTCCACAAGTCCAATAAAAATTGCTTCCCCGATCAGGAAATGACCAATGTTAAATTCTGTAAACTGGGGAATCGCGGCGATATCCACAACCGTATCATAAGTGAGCCCATGCCCCGCATGAACTTCCATGTCCAGACTTTCGCACAGCTCTGCCCCCTTTCTAAGCCTGTCCAGTTCAGCCGCGCGGGCTGCACCCGTCTTTTCCACATAGGTTCCGGTATGAAGTTCCACTTTATCAGCCCCAATTTTCTTTGCAGCCCTGACCTGTTGCTCATTCGGGTCTATGAACAGGCTGACACTGATATTTGCATCCCTCAACCTCTGAACGAAAGATACCAGATGATCATACCCCCCCACAACATCCAACCCGCCTTCCGTAGTCAGTTCCTGACGTTTTTCTGGCACGATACAGGCCGAGGCAGGTTTATGACTTAAGGCAATACCGAGCATTTCCTCTGTCGCCGCCATCTCTAGGTTAAGCGGTACCGTAAGGCTTGCCATTAGCCGGTCAATGTCACGGTCGGAAATATGACGTCTATCCTCCCGCAGGTGGGCCGTAATACCATCTGCGCCAGCCTCCTCCGCAAGAAGGGCTGCCTTTACAGGGTCGGGATGAAGGCCACCACGGGCATTACGAATAGTGGCCACATGATCAATATTGACGCCTAATCGAATTATATTAATTGCCATCCTCGCTTATCTCCCGTTTTATTTTGGCGGTTTTGCTGCGTTTGACAAACCGTTTGTGTTTATATTCCCGAACCAGCTTCTCCAGTGCCCAGAATAATATAATCCAGATTATCGACCCTACAAGCAATCCGCCAATAAACATGGGCAATAATGTAGACTTTAAAAATGGCCCCAATGTCGCCATAGGGGATGTCAAGATTTCCGCCAAACTATATCGGCCTAGCGTATCATTAATCTGCGCCAGAAAATCGTCCGTACCCGGCATACCAAGCAGCCAGCAGCCCACATAATATGTGGCGGGCAAAATAACAGGAAAGGTCCAGGGATTGCCAATGATAGTTCCCATGGCAGAAGTGAAAATATTAGCCCCTATAATCCATGCAAGCAACGCCGCCAACAGGAAATGAAGCCCGATAAATGGGGTGAAAGAAACTGCCGCACCACATGCAAAACCTGCCGCAATGGCATAGGGTGTGCCCGGAATACGTGCCAGCCGATGCCTCAAATAGCTCAGCGCCCGCCCCCAACCGGCAGAAGGCCAGAAATATTCTCGGGCTGCGGCTAGTACATGCTTTTTTTTGCGACGCCTAAACAGTTCTTCATTCCTCTTTACAGCCCACCAAAGATGAACCTTATTTTAATCCCCTACTGCCTGGTTTTATGGCTGGCAACCGTGCCAGTTCTGGCGGCAGTTCATCCGGGCTATAGGACGGTATTTCCAGTCCAGCCAGTGATACCAGAGGCACCCCGACATCTGCGGCACCATTACTGCGGTCAATCAAACAACTGGCGGCAACAACATTACCACCATAATCATTGATGACCTTGATACATTCCCGTGACGACAAGCCGGTCGTAACGATATCTTCAGCCATTAATATACGCGCATCTTGTGGTATTTCAAACCCCCGACGCAATGTCAGTTCACCATCAACTCTTTCAGTAAATATGGCTTTAACGCCCAGTTGCCGACCCATTTCATAACCAACAACCACTCCGCCCATAGCCGGCGATACAACGAGGTCTATTTTTACATCCAAAGTTGTCATAATTTTGTCAACCAGACTATTACATAATTTTGCCGCAACATGTGGGTCCATCAATACCCGTGCACATTGAAGGTAACGTGCCGCATGAAGACCCGACGAAAGGATAAAATGCCCTTCCAGCAAAGCATCTGCATCTCTGAAATATTGGAGAACTTCTTGCCTATCCATCATAATTAACTAAAATCCCGTTCCACAGAACTGACCTGCTCATTCACGCGCAAGGCCGTTATAATACTAGTGAGATGTTTAACATCTCTGACTTCAATATCAAGGGTAATCCTGAACAATTCAGGTGCCCTTTCAATAAATTTTATATTACTTATATTTCCCTTTTCCTGGGCAACGACATTCAGCACAGCAGCCAAAGCACCCGGCTGATGTTCCAACAAGACTTCCACCCGGCTGACAAAAACAGAATTTTCATCTGCCATATCAAGCCATGAAAGGTCCAACCAGGACTCTGGGGTGTCGCTATATACATCCAATGCCTCACAATCGATGGTATGGACCATAATGCCCTTGCCGGTGGTGACAATACCTACAATCCGGTCCCCCATGATCGGATGGCAACATTCTGACATATGAACCGCAAGACCGGGGGTCAGGCCCTTAATGGGAATTGAATGGTCTCCGCCCTTTCTGTTTTTGTTGACATCGATCATTTTAGCAATTGTTTGCGGATGGTGATTATTCAACTTAATGCCGGGGTATATTGTTTCCAATACCTTCCGGTCTGGCAATTCCCCTTTACCAACCATCTCATAGATTTCGGCTATGGATTGAATTCGCATTTTTTTAGCACAAAGTTTCAAAGCCTTATTGTTCAAATCCCTCTTTTCCAGAGCAAAAGCGCGCTCCAGCAATGTTTGTCCCAAAGCCTGATATTCATCTTTTTTCTTGTGACTGATGAAACGGCGGATAGCGGCCTTGGCCTTGCCCGTAATAACAAAGCTTAACCAGTTCGGGGACGGCTGTTGCGCCCTTGACCGAAGGATTTCAACCTGATCACCATTGACAAGCTGCGTACGCAACTGAACCGGATTACCATTGACCTTACCCCCGACACAGCTGTCACCCACATCCGTATGAACCGCATAAGCAAAATCAACCACCGTTGATCCTTGGGGAAGGTTGACCAGCTTTCCTTTCGGGGTGAAACAAAATACCTGATTCTGATACATGGCAAGGCGGGTATGCTCCAGAAACTCATCCGGACTTTCCGCATGTTCCATAATTTCAAGCAGGTCTTTAAGCCATTTATACTGTGCCCCTTCTTTATCAGAAGAATGCTGTTTATAGAGCCAGTGAGCAGCAACGCCCTGCTCCGCAATGGCATCCATTTCCGATGATCTGATCTGAATTTCTATGCGTTTTTTCTGTGGACCAAGTACTGCTGTGTGGATTGAACGGTAACCATTGGGCTTTGGCATGGACACATAATCCTTGATCAACCCCGGAATGGCCTGCCATTTCTCATGAACCACTCCCAGCGCCCGATAGCAGGTTTCCGCATCATCAACAATGACCCGAAATGCAATGATATCTGCCTGATCATCCAGGCTTACGTGACGGTAAGTCATTTTTCGCCAGATGGAATAGAGCTTTTTTTCACGACCGAGTACCTCGGCCTCAATGCCAGCCTTATTAAGAAGACGTTCAAGTTCCGTAATAACCCGGTCTTTGATGTCTTCTGTGTTGGCATGAATCTGGTTCATGCGTTTCAGGATCGATTCATATGCCTCTGGATAAACATGGGGAAAAGCCAGTGCTTCCAGTTCTTCCTTGATTTCCTGCATACCGATCCGTTCGGCAAGAGGGGCATAGATATCCAGCGTTTCCCGGGCAATACGCAGGCGCTTTTCCGGCTTTTTAATATGGGACAGCGTTCGCATATTATGAAGTCTGTCCGCCAGTTTCACCAGCAATACCCTAATGTCATGTGACATGGCCAAAAGGAATTTACGGAAATTTTCCGCCTGTTTGGCACTTTCCGATGAATAGGTAATTTCTGACATTTTGGTCACGCCATCGACCATTTTGGCTATATTATCGCCAAATAATTCTTCTATCTGTTCATGGGTGGCAATGGTGTCCTCTATGGTATCATGGAGCAATGCCGTGACAATGGTATCACAATCCATTTTCATATTGGTCAGAATGCCCGCCACCTCCAGCGGATGGGAAAAATACGGATCACCACTGGCTCGCGTCTGCTTCCCATGTACTTTCATTGAAAACACATAGGCCCTGTTCAAAAGATTTTCATTGGTATCCGGATCATATTCCCTGACCCGTTCCACTAATTCATATTGCCTGATCAACGCATGGCATCCACTTCAAAAGAAGTAATCGATTATTACATCACAATATATATATACAGATTTTGATTAAAAAAAAGACCCACAGTGAATTTCAATGCAGGTCCCGTATTCTATAAGATAAAAGGATGTTTATTCCTTTTCACCGTCTTCCGGTCCCTGTTCGGCGATCTTGCTGAACATGGCCTCTGCTTTCATTTCGGCAGATACTTTCGCCAGACTTTCCGTTGTTACTTCCTGTTGGCTTTCTTCCAGTTTCTTACCGGCCAGCAACAATGAAATATCATCCTCTTCCGGTTCGTCAACTTCAACGTTTTTCTGCAAGCCATGAATAAGAGATTCCTGCACGTCATCTGCCGTCAGTTCCTCATCTGCCAATTCCCGAAGGGCAATCACAGGGTTCTTATCGTTATCCCGCTCCACCAAAATCGGGGCGCCAGATGAAATCTGTCGCGCCCTTTGGGCTGCCAGTAGAACCAGTTCAAATCGGTTCGGGACTACATCTACGCAATCTTCAACGGTAACACGTGCCATGCCGTTCATTCTCCAATACAATAGGGTCCGCAAATGCAGACATCATTCCAAAATCGGCTTATACAACTCAAATTCAGGTCTGTAAAGGCCGATATACCACATACTCATTACAATTTTTAGGACAAAGGCCGGATAATAGACAGTTCCGTTTCTTTTTCCACGATCCGCACTAGCTCTGCCACTGTTTTACCCAACACAGGATGTTTCCAGTCCGGGTTGATATCCATCAGAGGTTTCAAAACGAACAGCCTTTCGTGTAAGCGGGGATGGGGAATAGTAATTTTATCAGTTTCTACCTGCCATAATCCTGTTGATGGTAATATATGATCCTCGAAACCAAGAATATCAAGATCTATTATCCGGGCTTCCCACTTGATCCGCCGTTCTCGTCCAAGGTCCGCCTCTATTTCATGAAGCTGGTGGAGCAGATCATCTGGTACTAGCTCTGTTTCCACAGCCGCTACCGCATTGACAAACCATGGCTGGTCTGATTTTGGCACCGGCTCAGATTCGTAAAACCGTGACAGTTTCTTTATGACAATGCCGCTTGCAGCCATTGCTTTAAGGGCCGCCTCCAGCACCTCACTTGGGCTATCAAATTCTTCGCCGCACAAATTGCTGCCCAGCCCAATCAGTATCATATTATTTTCCAAAACGTCGTCAAACTTCCAAAAAGTGCATAAAATATAAAACTATGCTATAATGCCATGATATTTAATTTATTTTTTCAGGATATTACATTATGTATTTTCATCCAAATGAAAAACTAGCTGTCTTTATAGACGGCTCAAATCTTTTTGCCACCGCCAAATCCCTGAATTTCGATATTGATTATAAGCGCCTGCGAAGTTTTTTCGCTGAAAAGGGAATCCTGCTCAGGGCGAATTATTATACCGCCCTATTGGAAGATCAGGAATATTCCCCGCTCCGTCCTCTGGTCGACTGGCTGGATTATAATGGCTATACTCTGATCACCAAGCCCACCAAGGAATTCACCGACAGCAAGGGGGAAAAGAAGATCAAGGGCAATATGGATATGGAACTGGCCATTGATATGATGGGTATGACCGATTATGTAAACCATATGGTCCTATTTTCCGGCGATGGTGATTTCAGACGCCTTGTGGAGGCCGTACAGCGCAAGGGGGTTCGGGTCACAGTGGTCAGCAGCACAAGAACATCCCCGCCCATGATCGCCGACGAGCTGAGACGACAAGCCGATAATTTCATTGAATTATCCGATATGCATGATGCCTTTGGCCGCCCGTCCAACGGTAACCATCATCACGATGGCCACCATTCCCACGAACCGTCACAGGGCTAGAACTATGACAACAAACCCTCCTAAGGCCGCCCTCATGACGGGCGATGCACCGGTGAACTGTATGCTTTGTCCACGACTGGTTGCCTTCCGCAGAGAAAATAAAATAAAATACCCGGACTTTTATAACGGCCCGGTGCCGTCGTTCGGGGATAGCAACCCTGAAATATTGACCGTCGGTCTCGCGCCCGGCCTGAAAGGGGCCAATCAGACCGCCCGTCCCTTTACCGGGGATTATGCCGGAGATCTGCTCTTCGCCACACTGACTAAATTCGGCTATACCAAAGGAACTTATAAGTCCGTGGCCGACGATGGCCTGACATTACAGAATATTCTCATCACCAATGCTGTGCGCTGTGTGCCGCCACAGAATAAAACCATTGCCGAGGAGGATAATAACTGTCGACCCTTTCTGATTAAGCAAATTAAAAATTATTCGCGCCTGAAATTGATTCTGGCACTGGGTGGCGTGGCCCACAAGGCGGTATTAACCACTTTTGGCAAGAAAAAGTCGGCATTCAAATTCGCCCATGGGGCCATGCATGATCTGGGCGATGACATGGGCCGGCAGATTACTTTGATCGACAGCTATCATTGCTCCCGCTATAACACCAACACCGGGCGGTTGACCACACCAATGTTTGAGGATGTCTTTCAAAAGATAGAAGCGTTTCTTGAATAATAAATGCCAAAAATGTGATGAGACAATCACCGGATCATTATACTACAATCCTGCAATATTTTAATGAAGGAGAATTTATGCACCGTCTTATTACTTTATGCCTGCCACTTTTTATGAGCCTAACAGTTTTATCATATGGTCAGGACCAGTTTGCAAAAGTTGAAATCAAAACCACCCCCCTTGGCGACGGCATATATATGCTTCAGGGTTCCGGTGGAAATATTGGCATTTCAGCCGGTGAGGACGGTGTTTTCATGATTGACGACCAATATAGTCCGCTCACGCCGAAAATTCTTGATGCCATTGCCAAAATCTCCGATAAACCCGTCAAGTTTCTGATCAACACCCATTGGCATAAAGACCATACTCAGGGCAACGAAAACCTTGGCAAAAAAGGCGTAATCATCGTCGCCCATGACAATGTATATGAAAGACTCAGCACCGACCAGTTCACCAAAGCGTTAAATCGGGAATCACCCGCTTACCCCAAGGTCGCCCTGCCCGTTATATCTTTCAATGACGCGGCAACATTTCATCTGAACGGCCTTCATATTCAGGCCCGTCACTACGCCCATGCCCATACGGATGGCGACAGCATCATTATTTTCAAAGATAGGAATATTATCCACACGGGTGACCTTTTCTTTAATGGGTTTTATCCCTTCATCGATCACACGGCTGGCGGATCCATTTACGGTATGATTGAGACCACTGCCGTACTCCTGAAGCTGGTTGATGATAAAACAAAAATCATTCCAGGGCACGGCCCTCTGGCAAGCAAACAGGATTTGCAGGACTTTCACGATATGCTGGTACGGTCAGTTAAAATCATCACCCCACTGGTTAAAAATGATCTTTCTTTAGAAGATGTTACTAAAAAGAACCCGTTAAAAGACCTGAATAAAAAATGGGACAATGGACATTTTGATGCTGAATTTTATCTGGGGGTTATTTACCAAATGATCGTTGAACATAATAAGTAAAACCCATTTAATATTCGCTTCTGCATCATTCAATTTGGAAAATGAAGCAATCACCGGATTCTTATGCTACTATCCCGAAATATAACATCCAGAGGAAAAAACATGGTTCGTATTATTTCTATATTTTTATCACTTTTCATGGCCCTGACGACTTTATCATATGGACAAAACCAATATGACAAAGTGGAAATCAAGACTATTCCCGTTGGTGAAGGCATTTATATGCTTCAGGGGGCGGGGGGTAATATTGGCATTTCCACAGGAGACGATGGTGTGTTCATGATTGATGATCAGTTCAGCCCGCTGACACCCAAAATTCTTAGCGCCATCTCAAAAATTTCCGATAAGCCGATTAAATTTATGATCAATACCCATTGGCATTATGACCATACCGGCGGCAATGAAAATCTTGGCAAAAAGGGCGTGGTCATTGTGGCTCATGACAATGTCTATAAAAGGCTCAGCACCGACCAGTTCATTGTAGCCTTTAAAAAAGCAGTCCCCGCCACACCAAAAGACGGTCTGCCCGTAGTATCTTTCAACGATCAGGTGACATTTCACATGAATGGCCTTCATATTAAAGCATATCACGTGAAGAACGCCCATACGGATGGCGACAGCATCATTATTTTCAAGGATAAAAATATTATCCACACCGGCGATATTTTCTTCAATGGCTTTTATCCCTTCATCGATACCAGCTCAGGTGGGTCAATATACGGCATGATAGAGGTTGCTGCCTCACTGCTGACACAAGTGGATGATAATACTAAAATTATACCGGGACACGGGCCATTAGCGAACAAACAGGACCTGCAGAATTTTCATGATATGTTGGTTCGGGTTGTAGAGACAATTACCCCGCTGACTAAAAAAGGGCTATCGCTGGAAGAAGCAACAAAGCGCGATCCTTTAAAATATCTGAATGAAGAATGGGGTGACGGATTTCTAAACCCAAACGCATTTTTGAGCACCATTTACCAGACCATAGCGGATCATAAATAAATGAATTAATTATCCGTTCATGCATCATTCAGATAGTGAATTGTATAGTGATTTCAGGATGTAGATGAGACTGCAAAAAAATTAGCTATAAGGAACGGAATAATGCGTAAATTTAGTCATATTGCAAAAGTTACTGTATTTGCCCTTGGGGTCGCCATCTTTGGACTGGCCCCTGCGGCACAAGCCATGTCAGAACGCGGCCACCATAAGCAAGGCCGTCACAGTTATAATAATCACAGCAATAAACATAACTACAATAAGCGCAGTCACCAACGTAATTATAACAGACATAGCAGCAGAAAATATAGCAGCAATCGACATTATAGCAGCAACCGGAATTATTATGGCGGTAGCTATTATAACAGTCACCGGGGCGGCCATCACGGAAGTCACGGTGGTGAGGTTGCACTGGGATTGCTTACGGGCGGGTTACTCTTTTATGCCCTGACCGCAAATGAAAGAAACAGCTATAACGACCGGACGGTATATGTTCAGCAGCAACCCACATATGTGCAGCCCACACAACAGCAGTGGACACAGCAACAGCGGGTGACGCAACCGGAAAAGGTCGATACCTCATGCCTTCAGGTACGGGAATATCAAACCACTATCACCGTTGGTAACCAGTCTGTTCCGGCTTACGGCCAATCCTGTCTGCAACCTGATGGGTCATGGAAATTAGGTCCCGCTATCCCCGAACCCGGGTATTAAGACAAATACTAATATCCTTAATTCAAAGCCCCCAACTTCGGGGGCTTTTCTTTTGCCCTAAACCCGTTATATTAAGTCCATAATATAAAAATCAGGGGCCGTATATGTCATCACATTCTTCAAAAAAAGTCATCTACGCTGCATTGATTGGTAATTTTTTGATTGCCATAACCAAATCCGCTGCCGCCGCCTATACCAACTCGTCCGCCATGATGTCCGAAGCCGTCCACAGCATTGTGGACTGCGGAAATCAGGGCTTACTACTCTATGGTATCAAAAAATCCAAGAGACCCGCTGACAAGGCCCATCCCTTTGGCTATGGCATGGAGCTGTATTTCTGGACTTTTGTGGTGGCGATTCTGATTTTTGCCGTTGGAGCCGGTGTCTCGCTCTATGAAGGCATCATAAAAGTTATCACCCCCCATCCGGTGACGGATATATACATCAACTATATTGTGCTTGGCATTGCGGTTGTCTTTGAATTGGGGGCATGGATCATTGCTTATAAGGAATTCAAAGCCAGCCAAAGCGACCCCAGCCTGATTAAATCGGTATTAAGAAGTAAAGACCCGACTATATTCACGGTCCTGTTCGAAGACACTGCCGCCCTGCTAGGCCTTGTGGTGGCGTTGGGCGGCCTACTGATCGGGGATATACTGGGGATTCCGGAAATGGATGGCGTCGCATCCATTCTTATTGGCGTGATTTTAGCCAGCACGGCCATCCTGTTGGCCTATGAATCAAAAGGGCTTCTTCTCGGTGAGGCCGCCAGTGAAGATGTGGTCAACACCGTCGAAGAAATCGTCGGCACCCGGCAAGAGATAACCGCTATCAACGAAACCTTGACCATGCACATGGGGCCGCAGGATATCTTGCTTAACCTTTCGCTGGATTTTAAAAACGACATTTCAGCAGAAAATGTAGAACAGGCGGTTAGTTCCATGGAAAAAGAAATCAAAGAGCGCCTGCCACAAATCAAGCGGATATTTATCGAAGCACAAAGCGGGGATGCATAAATAATAGTAAATTAAAAAATAAAAATTAAGGGAAATATCCATGTCTGACATAACGAGCGAAATAAGACTGAAAGGCCAACCGACAATTATAGGCGGCATCATGATCACGGCTGGCGCCGCTGTCGGGGCGGGTCTTTTCTCATTGCCAACGGCTTCTTCGGGCATGTGGTTTGGGTGGTCTGTATTCTGCATGTTACTGTCATGGTTTTGCATGTATCACGCCTCAGTCTTAATATTGGAAGTCAATCTCCATTTTCGTGAAGGGGCGAGTTTTGATACCCTCGTCAAGGAAACACTTGGAAAAAAACTCAATATTATCAATGGCCTAATGCTGGCCTTCCTGCTGTATATCCTTGAATATGCTTTTATCAGTGGCGGGGGGTCTCTCGTTAATCACATAATAATGGCCACCTTTGATTATGCCCCTTCGCAGATAATTTCCGGATTGGTATTTGCCTTTGCCCTTTCTTTCATTGTCTGGCTAAGCATTAAAGCGGTTGATCGGGTTGTCTCTGTACTTTTCATGGGGATGGTTGTTACTTTTTTTATGACCGTAGGCGATTTAAATCTGAATATTGAACTGAAAAATCTTTTTCCTGATCCGGTAGCCAATGATCAAATCCCCTATTTCTATTATATTTTTGCCGCCCTGCCCTTTTACCTGGCCGCATTTGGTTTTCACAGCATCGTACCAAGTATGGTCAAATATTATGGCAAGAAGCCCGCAATCATAAGCAAGAGCATGCTTTATGGCTCCTTCATTACCTTTGCAATGTATTTTTTGTGGCTGGTCAGTACTCTGGGCAATTTACAACGCGAAGATTTCCTGACCGTGGTCGCGGATGGGGGCAACATAGCGGCATTGATTAATGCGATAAACCACACGATGGCCAGTGAAATGCTATTGGAAATATTAAATATATTTGCAAGTTTTGCCGTAATCACTTCCTTCTTTGGTGTCAGCATAAGTCTTTTCGATTTTATTGCAGACAAATTCAATTTTTTTGACACACGGCTGGGCCGTTTTAAAACGGCTTTGATAACCTTTGTCCCCCCATCACTTGGCGGCGTATTTTATCCCGACGGGTTCATTTATGCCATTGGTTTCGCGGGATTGGTACTGGCATTTAACGGACTGATATTTCCGGCAATGATGGCCCATAAAAGCAGAAAAATATTCCCCACAAACAATTTTCAGGTATGGGGGGGCAACGGCCTTCTTTATTTTATGTTTTCAATGGGTATTCTCTACGCCACCTGCCACACCCTCGCCATGATGGAACTATTGCCGGTGTATGGACGGTAAATAAGGACAAAACGCATGACCGTAATAATAGATTTATATTTTTCATTCAGAAGCCCTTATAGCTATCTCTCGACACCGGGGGCATTAGATGTGGTAAAAAAATATGATGTTGATATTCGCTTGAAGCCCGTTTTACCTCTGGCACTCAGAGTGCCTGATTTCTTTAATGCGGCTAATATGAAAAAAATTCAATATATCCTCCTTGATTGGACTAGACGGGCTGAGATGCTGGGCTTGCCCCATGCCTGGCCATCCCCTGACCCTATCGTGCAGGAGTTGACCGAGCTTAAAATTGCTGATGAACAGCCCTATATTTACCGCTTGATATATCTGGGCATTGAGGCCGAGAGAAGCGGTCACGGTCTGCCCTTTGCCGCAGAGGTTTCAAAAATGATTTTCGGCGGCACCAAAGACTGGGACCAGGGCGATCATATGGCAAAGGCAGCAGAACGCGTTGGACTTAACCTAGCCCAAATGGAAGAAGCTATTGCGGACCCCGCTTCCCATAAGGCTGAATTAGAAGACAATATGAAAGCACAGGACAAATGCGGTCATTACGGTGTGCCCACATTCGTCTATAACCACGAACCATATTTCGGTCAGGACCGCATCGACAGCCTTTGTTTTCAATTGGATAAGGATAACCTCAAAAGAGGTTAATGAAATTAGAATTAATATTCAGAATGGGTTTTATAATTTTAAAAATTTTGACCCCTACTTAGATTTTGATGCAATATATAAACAAGGTAAACTAGTCTGTTGCCTTACCTATTCTCTTTCATCAGGCGGCCTTTTTCGCGGTTCCAGTCGCGTTCTTTTTCTGTAGCGCGTTTGTCGTGGGCTTTTTTACCGCTAGCCAGACCGATTTTAACCTTGACCTTATTCTTGTCATTGAAATATAGAGCCAGCGGTACCAGTGTTTTGCCCTTGCGCTGGATGGCGGCGGCGATTTTATTGACCTCTTTACGGTGCATCAGCAGCTTGCGCGGGCGGCGGGCTTCATGGTTGTGACGGTTGCCCATCTCATATTCTTTGATATAGGCATTAATCAGGAATAATTCACCCATTTTAGCTTCAGCAAAGGCATCGGTGATATTGGCCTCGCCTGCACGCAAGGATTTTACTTCGGTGCCTGTCAGCACGATTCCGGCTTCAAAATCTTCCTCAATATGAAAATTATACCGCGCCTTTCTGTTCAGTGCGATATTACGGTTTCCCGATTTTGATTTATCAGAAGATTTTGACTTTGCCATTCTTTACGTCAGCAATCCGGCCTTATCCATGGCACCTTTAACCAGCATTTTGGTATCGTCACTGATCTCCACCATGGGCAGTCGCATTTCAGCAGAACAGATGCCGAGCAACTCAAGTCCATATTTCACCGGACCCGGATTTGGCTCAACAAAAAGCGCATGATGCAGGGCCGTCACTTTATCCTGAATGGCCAGTGCACCAACAAAATCACCTTCCTGACAGAGATTTTGAAAGTCGGACATAAGCTTTGGTGCCAGATTTGAGGCTACAGAAATACATCCCACACCCCCATGAACATTAAAGCCCAAAGCGGTCTGGTCTTCACCGGAAAGCTGAATGAACCTTTCACCCATGGCCACCCTCTGCAATGCGACCCGTGCGATATTTCCTGTGGCATCCTTGACCCCGATCACATTTTCAAGTTCGAAAAAACAACGCGCCATGGTATCAACGGTCATATCAACGACCGAACGACCGGGAATGTTATATATCACCAGCGGCAGATCAGCCGTATCATTCAGCGCTTTGAAATGCTGATACATACCTTCCTGACTGGGCTTGTTGTAATAGGGTATGACAATCAGAGCTGCGTCTGCTCCGGCGGCTTTGGCATGGACCAGCAGGCTTGCGGCCTCACTGGTGGAATTTGATCCGCATCCGGCAATGACAGGCACCCGTCCGGCGGCTTCCTCAACACAGATTGCCGTGACCCGATGATGTTCATCATGATCAAGTGTCGGCGATTCTGCGGTCGTGCCACACGGAACCAGACCATGTGTACCTTGTTCAATCTGCCAGTTCACCAGTTTTCGGAATGCCTTCTCATCAACCTGTCCATCGCTGAACGGGGTGACAAGGGCTGTAATCGATCCTCTTAACATGGTGTTTCTCCTAAAATATCCATTATTATGCTGGCAAAATAGTATGCCTTTAAGCGGACTGCAAGTCATGAATTGGAATGGCGTCGGTTTATTTGCCTCAGTATAAAAAAGGCGGGAAGAATTTCCCGCCTGATAATTGAATATATATAACTTGGATCAGTCTTCCATTTTTTTCATTTTAATCACTTTATGCATTTTCTTGCGCCTGTCCTGTTTATTTAAAACCCCGTCATCATTATGATCCATACGGATAAAACTACGATCCCCTTTGGCATCAAATTCAGCCTTGGAAATATTACCGTCACCATCGGCATCTACTTTATCAAACCGTTTTTTTGCCTTTTTCTATTTTGCCATTTTCTTGGCTTTTTTGTATAGTTCTTTTTTTATTTTCGCCAACTCGTCAAATTCCGGTCCATTCAGATTTCCATCACCATTTTTATCGGCTTTCACAAAGTTCTCTGTTCGGAAATCCTTGAATTCCTTGGCACTTACGGAACCATCACCATCCGTATCCATCAATAGATGCATCACATGATGATCACGCTTCTTGTGCATCATACGATGATCACCCATCATTTTCATTATTTTATGATCGCCCTTCATTTTTATGATTTCAATTTCTTTTTCTTGAGCAAAAGCCCCTGTAGAAAAGGATATGGCAACGACAGAGGCCAAAGTCATAAGGGATAATTTTTTCATTTCTATTCTCCAAATATATAAGGTTTCATGGTCAAAAACCCCTCTCCAGTATAATATTACGACGGGAGTTATAAAAACCTGCGGTTATTTTTCCTAAGAGTCCTCATTTGCCACCCGTCGAACGAATCTCGCCATAAATAATACCATCAAACAAAGGGCCGCCATGAAATAATAGGTTTGACCAGAAAACAGGTCATACAACGGCCCCGATATCAACATCACCAGCCCCAGAGAAAGTCCCATAGGTACCGAACTATAGAGCGACTGCGCCGTCATGAAATATTTATCCGGCACACGACTTGATAAATAATACATGGCTACCAAATGGGATGCCCCATAGGTCAAGCCATGAAACGTCTGAGCCAGCACCAGCAAAGGCAGGGATGCTGTCAAAGCCAGAACAATCCATCGCACGGCACCGAAGAACGCAATAATAGCCAGCATATACATGGGTCGAACCCGGGTAATAATCGGGCCGGCGAAGATAAAAACCAGTATTTCAGCCGCAACGCCAATGCTCCACAAAACGCCAATGGTTTCATTGTCTATGCCCTGAGCCGCCCAATGATAACTCCCCAGCACATAAATAAACCCGTGGCTCATTTGAATCAGGCTAAGTGCCGTCAAAAATACGATGAACCGTCGACTGGTCAACAGAAACTTCAATGGTGAAATATCGTCATCACTTACTTCCGTATTGTGGGATTCAGGCTTCCGTCTCTCCCGTGGCAGAAGAAATATGGCAAAGAAGGTAATCACCATACTGGCAACACAAAAATACAGGAAGTTGTCATAGCCAAAATGATCAAGATATTTCCCGAAAAGAATTGATGTAATAACAAAAACAAAGGAACCCACCGAACGCACCCGACCGTATTGCAGGTTATATTTATCACAAGCCCTGACCGCATAACTTTCCAACAGGGGTGCAACAGACGAATAAGCAACGGTAAAGAATAGCGTAACCAATACAAACTGAGAAAAGCTGGTTATGAAGAAATAACCTATAAAAAACAGGGTAGAAAGAAACATAAGCGCCAACATGGGTCTGCGCACGGTTCCCCATTTATCGCATAACTGGGCAATGAAAGGCGATGATAACACCTTCAGAAAAGATGGAAATCCCATCAAAAATCCAATTTCAGCAGGCGATAACCCTACTTTTGCCAGCCACAAGGCCCAAAATGGTAATGCTATGCCAACATATAAAAACAGACCACTATAAACACCGCCGACCTTATAGGCGACGGGGTTTTTAAACCCGTTGATCTTTTCTTGTGTCGACATTATTTGGGTAACCTATTGAAAACTGATAGCAGAAATAGGCCCTTATTTTACGACCTAGTCAATGTTTTTCTTTTGCCACCAGTCAGCGGATTTCATGCGTGCCCGATGGGCAAGTTTATCATCCAGCCACAGGGCTATTTTCCGAAAAGACCCGCCAGCAAGCTTTTGCCATGCCCGGTTATACCATTTGCTATAATCCCTGTTATAGGGGCATACACGGATACAAATGGAACAATCCGTATTCTGATTAATCCAGAATTTAAAGCATTTCTCCGCATCTGTGGACCATTTTACAACACCCTTCAGGTTAGAACGGTTGTACATATGGTCGGACGGCGCATCAAAGCTGATAGCTTTTGGCGGGCAGCCCTTGGCGCAACGGTTACAGATATCGCAGAATTCCTTAACCCCAAAGCTCATGGGTTTATCATGAACCAGTGGCATATCTGTGAAAATTTTACCGAGCCTCAGGCGCGCACCAAATTCCGGTGTGATTAACAAGCTATGGCGCCCGCCTTCACCAAGTCCTGCCTGCACGGCGAGCGGTACAGCAAGCGCACTATCATTCATGGTGGCATAGGCTCGGTAACCCAAATTGCGAATATATTGTGCCATGGTCAACAAGGTTACACAGTCGTTGGTATATCCCATACCCGTGGCAGAGCCTGCCAAAGCAGAGGGTACTGTGGCTGTCAAATCCTTATCCATCGACTCACCTGTAACAATCACATTAGGCAGATCGTCGGGAATATCAAGCGGTTTGGATTTGCCTTTGGTGTCATAAATACCATCATACATCCACCGCTCATCATAGGCACATATACCCACCAGATCAGCGCCGGAAAAGGCGGCTACTTTGCGAATATCAACCGTTGCCTGTTCCGCAGATTCGAAAGGGTATGGCTCATGCCAGCCATCATCATGGGATGTAAAATGATCGTGAAAACCTTCCCTGCGACCATCCTTCTGCTCCCGCAGTACGTTGCAGACATGCCATGCGGCGTTCCGAAGCGCATAGTCACGCTGGCTGAAACCATCGGATTTTCGGGCTTTGGCTCTGGGCATATAATAACCCTTGTAAAAAGCCATGACTTTCTCACCGGAAACCTCTTCGTCCCACAGGGCTCGGCAAAAAACATCGTCTCGCTGACTGAATTTCTCAAATGTATCAAGAACCTCAATACCGGTCAGGTCATCAATCTCTCGAGTATAATCGAAATAATTTTCCCGTTTAGGCGTTTTTTCAGTCATTTTAATCCTTGCTATAGAGTATGTCTTCCATAGCGTCATGGGGCATATTTAAAACTCTACCCGCCAAGCTATAGGAAAAACCGGCCCGGCACATACTGGCCCGCTCTTTTTCCACGATGTCCTTTCCGTTATGGCGAATACTGAAAGCACCGAATCTCCTTTTTCGAGCATATTTCACAGCGGCTAAAAAATCCATATCCTCATGTTGGTCCGATAAATTCTGCATAACATCCGCAATAACATCAGGGGTGACACCTTTGGCCTGTAGTTTCTGGATAATTTTCATTTTTGAATTGCCGCTACGAATCAGGGATGCCGCCCGCGCATGGGCAAACTGTCGGTCATTAACAAGATTTTGCTGCACCGCTTTGTGAACGATATCTTCAATCCAGTCCTTTGCTTGATCATATAACGCATCACAATCAGTATCCGGCAAACGCCGTCTGACTTTTCGATCCAGAACACGGCCAAGGTTTTTTTCCGTGGTTGCAAATCTTTGCAGGTAGTTATAGGTTGCTCTGATCAGATAATCCCGTGTCAGAGTGGATTTTCGAGCATGTTTTTTTGATTTTCCTTTATTCATAACAATAATAGTATCAGACACTAATGACCGATAACAGAGCCCCCAGCCATTTTATTTTCCTGATCCTTCTTGCTTTCTTCTGGGGCAGCGCTTTCATGTTTGTCAAAATATCTCTGGATAGCATAACACCGCTAACCATAGCGGCCAGTCGCATTGGTATTGGGGCTATTGTTATCACTGTTATTGCCCTAAAAATGGGTGTCCGTTTACCCCGCGAGCCTTCCCAGTGGCTCCTCTGTGCCGTCATAGGCATCACCAGCAGTGTGGTTCCTTTCTTTCTGGTAAATTGGAGCATACAATATGTACATAGCTCTCTGGCCGCTATCTGCATGTCTCTAGCCCCCCTATTTACCATGACATTAGCTCATTTTATGACCCATGATGAAAAATTCAGTTCCAATAAACTGGTTGGTATAATATTCGGTGTTCTCGGCGTGGCCAGTCTGTTTTACGGAACAATGACCGAAGTGGACAGCTCGCCAACAATGTTTCTGGCGTTATTTGGGTTGGTGATAACATCATTTTTCTATGCTTTTGCCGGAGTGCTGGTCAAAAAACTTAAAAATAAAGATCCCCTTAGCACGGCATCTGCCATGCTGATCATCGCAACGCTGGTCACTATTCCCCTCGCTCTGATATTTGAGGAGCCATGGACACTCACCCCAACGACACCGGCAATCTATTCCATATTGGTTCTCGGTATTTTTGCAACGGGGATTGCATCCCTGATATTATTTCATCTGACCCATCTGGCCGGTGCAACTTTCGTTTCATATAATACTTATTTGATTCCGCTTGTGGGCATGACAGCCGGGTATATCTGGCTGGATGAGCCCTTAAAAGCGACTTATATGGTCTCCGTTTCTTTCATATTAGCCGGGATATATCTGGCAGAAAAAAGAAAAAAAATGCCTAAGTCAACACCAACAAACAAGAAATAGGTTGGAAAGTCGAGCAACAAGCTATAAAATGCCTGAAATATAACATAACTTTAAAATAAAAAACTTGCGATACAGGACGACAAAATGTATCGAAGGTGCAAGAAATAGGATAGGGAGGCACAAATATTGTGTTTGCTCTCTGTTATAGTGGTGGATGTATCCACGGGAAAATACGAGTGACTTTGAACATACATGCGTGAACCAATTCCAACACAAGACCCGACCCTTCCGCGTAGGATTGCTGACTTTAGCACCATTTTGGAAGCAATCGAATATGCGGCTAAAGGTACCCGGGGTCTGAATTTCTATTCCCCTCGCGGCGACCTTGATACCAGCATCACCTATTCTGAAATTTGCAAAAAAGCACAGCAAATTGGGCGACGTTTCGTCCATTTTGGCATCAAAAAAGGCTCCCGTGTTGCCTTAATAGCAGAAACAAATGAAGACTTTGTCTGTTATTTTATTGGGTGCCTGTATGCTGGCCTCTTGCCTGTTCCCTTGCCCCTGCCCACCTCATTCGGTGGACGCGAAGGATATACCAGTCAGCTTAATCAACTCATGAAAAGCTGTGGCGCATCTGTGGCTATTTCGGCATCTTATATGCTGCCTCTACTTGATGAAGCTACATCAGGGCTGAAAATGAAATTTGTTGGCACATCCACTACATTTGAAGCGCAGGCTTACCTGAAGGATATTAAAAAAATTGTACTCCCCGAAGCACAGTCGGAAAATCTGGCCTATCTTCAATATTCTTCTGGAAGCACCCGCTTCCCTCACGGCGTTGCCGTAACCCATAAATCACTTCTGGCAAACTGTCGCGGTATTGGCAAAGAAGGTATGGACCTTAACGAAGATGACCGGGTTGTATCCTGGTTGCCATTTTATCATGATATGGGTCTGGTTGGTGCTTTGCTTATGCCGATCGCAAATCAAATTACTACAGACTATCTGGCGACAGAATCTTTTGCCCGTCGACCCCTGCAATGGTTGAAGCTTATTTCCAAAAACAAAGCAACATTATCCGGCGGCCCTACTTTCGGCTATGATATCTGCGCCCGCCGGGCAAGCCCAAACAAGATTGCTGATCTTGACCTGTCCAGTTGGCGGGTTGCCAGCATCGGCGGAGATATGATCAGAGCTGATGTGCTGACTCATTTTCAGGAAATTTTCAAGGAAGTTGGTTTTAAAAGCACCACATTCCTGCCCAACTATGGCCTTGCGGAATGCACCCTTGGGGTTAGCTTCGCCAAAAGGGATACAGGTTTTGAAATTGACCTTGTGAATGAAAAAGTATTATCCGGCGAAGAAAAACGTCTGGAAAAAATTAAAATTAACGGCAACGGCAACGGCACCAATTATCGCAGCGTCGTAAATTGTGGTATCCCCCTGTCTGAATATGAGATAGAAATCCGTGATGACAACAATGTTGATCTTGGCGAATATCATATTGGCCGGGTTTGCCTGCGGGGAACCAGTGTCATGGTCGGATATTATCAGGATCAGGAAGCCACCAATAATTGTTTGTCCGAAGACAAATGGCTCGATACTGGTGATATGGGATATATGAAAGAAGGCTCCCTCTATATTATTGGCCGTTTTAAAGACCTGATCATTATCAACGGCAAAAACCACTGGCCGCAAGATATTGAATGGGCCGTTGAGCAATTGGATGACCTGCGAAGTGGCGATACGGCAGCAGTTTCAATCCCCGGCAATCAAGAAGAAGAAGTTCCCGCCATTCTGGTACAATGCCGTACCCGTGATGCAGAAGAACGGGCCAATATGGAAAACAGAATCAAGGATACTGTTCATTCCATGCTGGGAATTTCCCCGGTTGTTGCTTTAATCCCGCCACGCTCTTTACCACGAACATCCTCTGGTAAATTAAGCCGGGTCAAGGCAAGAAAACAATATCTTGCCGGTGACCTTGCGGTTTAAGCCCTCGTGTCAAAAACAGCAGCAGTCACCGGAGCTACCGGATTTGTCGGCAAACACCTGATCCGTGAACTGGTCACGCAGGGTTTTAAGGTTAAAGCCCTGACCCGCCGCCCCCAACCAGAGATACCCAATATAGAATGGGTAGAAGGTGACCTCGATAACCTCCATGCCCTAAGCCAGCTTGTGGAAAATACGGATGTGATTTTTCACCTGGCGGGCCTAATCAAAGCCAAAACAGCAGAAGGTTTCAACCGCGTCAACAGCCAGAGCGTTAATACGCTCATTGAGATTCTTGCGAAATCCCCCAGCCAGCCACATTTCATTCTGTTATCCTCCCTAGCCGCACGGGAGAGAAATTTATCTAACTATGCACAAAGCAAACGGCGGGGTGAAGAAAACCTTATTGAAAATGCTGTTGACTTGCCATGGACTATACTGCGCCCACCCGGAATATATGGACCGGAAGACAGGGAAACCCTGAAAATATTCAAGGCTATTTCTGCCCGATTTGCTCCCCTGCCCGGCAATTCAAACAATAGAGCATCCTGGATATATGCACCGGATTTAGTACAAGCCATGATTGCCGTATGTGAAAATAAGGACTGTTTTGGACAGATACTTGATGTTGATGATGGCACAACAGACGGTTATTCCAACCAGGAAATGTATGATACGGCTGCGGAAATACTAAATATCAAGCCTTTTCAAATCGTTATACCAAAGTTTTTTTTAAATATTGCGGCCCATTTTAATGTCTTATTTTCGACATTATTCGGCTATACCCCCATGGTCACGCCGGAAAAAGTTAATGAATTATGTTACCCGGACTGGATATGTCGCGGACCACATGTTATGAGATTGACAGAATGGCGTCCAAAAACAGACCTGAAACAAGGGTTTAAAAAAACTCTGAAATGGTATAAAAAAAATAACTTATTATAATTGAACCAATAATTGTTACTTAATTGGTTTCTGGCCTTAGTGCAGATGGAAGAATATATGACCCTAACTGTTGATGAAATTTTTGACCAAATATGTGAGCTCATTAAACCCTTTAACAAAAAGAATGTCACCATAAGTAAAGACACTATATTCAGTGTTGATCTGGAACTTGATTCCCTGACCGTTATGGATCTTTTATCTGAAATTGAAGACGAATTTGATATTACAGTTCCTCTCAACATACTTCCGGATCTGGAAACAGTTGGCCAATTCACCGATGCTGTACAAAAATTACTTGCCAATAAATAACGGGACGAATAATGACCCTTGATCTATTTGAAAAATTTAACCCGATTCTTAATGAGTATAATAGCCTGCCAAACGGAGAAGCCAATCCCTTCACCGTCAGCATGGAAAAGGTACTGTCCCCCACCACAGCCATCATTAATGGACGGGAAACCGTACTTGCCGGCACCAATAATTACATGGGCATGACCTTCAATGCAGAATGTATGGAAGCCGCACAGGAAGCTTTGACCGCGCTTGGCACCGGCACCACAGGGTCACGGATGCTGAACGGAACCTATAACAGCCATAAACGTTTAGAAGAAACCCTGAAAGAATTCTATGGCACAAAACATGCTATCGTATTTTCCACCGGTTATCAGGCTAATCTCGGCATCATTGCAACGCTTGCCGGCCCGAAAGACTATGTGGTAATTGATGCCGACAGCCATGCCAGCATTTATGATGGTTGTGCCATGGGTAATGCCACCGTTGTCCGCTTTAAGCATAACAATCCAGAAAATCTTGATAAAAGACTGGCCCGTATCCGCAGAGATGATCCGAAAGCCGGAATACTTGTTGTTCTGGAAGGGGTATATAGCATGCTTGGTGATCAGGCTCCGCTAAAAGAACTGACAAAAATTTCAAAAGACCACAATGCCTACGTCCTCGTGGATGAAGCCCATTCCATAGGGGTTTTTGGTGAAACCGGTCGTGGCGTCGCTCAGGAACAGGGTGTAGAAGATCAGGTGGACTTTATCATCGGCACTTTCAGTAAAAGTGTTGGTACTATCGGAGGATACTGCGTCTCCAACGAACCAAAATTCGAAGCATTACGCCTTGTTTGTCGGCCTTATATGTTTACGGCTTCCTTGCCGCCATCCGTCGTAGCTTCCGCCACCAAAGCATTAGAATTAATTGCCAATACAAATCTTCGTAGCAAGCTTTTGGGCAATTCCATGCGGCTGAACAGGGGCCTAAGTCGTGTGGGTTTTGAAATGGGAACGACGGGTGAAAGCCCCATTGCCGCCATCATCGTTGATGACCAGAATACTGCAATAGCTTTTTGGGGTGAAATGATCAAAGAAGGCGTATATGTTAATCTGGCCCTGCCACCCGCCACACCAAACCGATTGAATTTGATGCGCTGTAGCTTATCTGCGGCCCATACTTTCGAGCAAATAGACTTTATGCTAGAAAAATTTGAACTGGTAGGCAAAAGATTAGGACTCTTGGAAGAAATATCCGAAAGTGCATTAGCTTAAACGGATAAATTTCAGACAATCAGTAATACTAATGAATAATTCGCCTGTTTCATCGGCCTCATAATAGCTGCCATCCAGTACGAATGGGGTTTGCAAAACAACTCTGGCATGTTGAATTTCGGCAATAATATTACCCACATGGTCGATCCCGTCATAATTACCCCGCAGCATAAGTTTCCCGGTTTTTACAACGGCTTTTGCTGTATTCTCAACGCTGACGAAATGTGCCCTATCCTTTCTTCTTTCTTGTCCAATTGACACATCCCAGAATGCCTTATCCAATGTGGTGATCAACACCATAAAAAAATTACCCATCACAGCACCACGCTGATTGCGGTTTATTCGGATAGGATCTTCAAGGCTGGATTTTCCCATGGCAACGAAATAAGCGTTTTGTATCAAACGCATAATATTAAACCAGTTCCGTAAAGCGTAAAAAAAGCCTTTTCTGGAAATATTTCCTTTGAATATTCTCTTTCGTTTAATAATATCCCCGGCACAAAAGAAAAGCCCATAAAGATAATTAACTCCTCTAACCCCTTCCAGCTTTATTAGTGGGTAATCAGTTACCCTGTTCAGAAGGTTGCCCTTCTGGTGATCCCTTAAAAGCACCTTTAATGCCATATGAGGTTCTGATCGGGTGGCACCAAGGTTTTCAGCAACAATATTATTGTCCCCCGCTGGCAAAATAGCCAATGGAATATCCACACCTTTAAATATATTTTTCTCTATAATATGTTCAAAGATGGCGGAGGTCAGCGCTCTATCCCCAATAATTACGATGGCATCAACTTCGGCCTGCTGAAATCGCATGAGGGCTTCGGCTATGTCTTTGTGTTTTTCCACTTCATAATGAAATATAGCCGTGCCTCCCGCAATAACGGCACGGATCTTTTCCATCTCTTTATTTCCTTTAAAGGAGGACGGACTACTTAATATGGCAATAATTCCCAATTACACTTCCACTGTATTATATTAACTCTTTTATTCTTGGTCTTATAAAAACCACAAAATCGGGTCATTAGGCAAAAAAATATTTATAAGTCTGCACCCTAAATGCTATAAGCGTGAAATCAGGCTAAATCCAGATCAAAAGCGATTAAAAGCGACTTAATGCTGAAAAAAATTGATAAATATATATTACGGGAAACAATTTTACCCCTTCTTCTTACTTTAGGCATATCGGCTTTATTGTTGTTGCTTGAAAAAATGCTCAGCCTTTTTGATTTTGTTATCAATCAGGGCGGTCCCATTGACATTGTCTGGCGCATGCTGGGCAATCTCATGCCGCAATATCTGACATTGGTGTTGCCACTATCCATGTTTCTGGGCGTGTTGTTTGCTGTGCGCAAGCTCGCCATTAACAGTGAACTGGATGCTTTGACCGCCGCGGGGATGAGTCTGAACCGCCTTGTAGTACCTTGTTTCTACGTGGCGATTATATTACTTATCGTCAATGTCATCGTGGTAGGTTTTGTCCAGCCCTATAGCCGCTATACTTATCAGGGATTGGTTTTTGACATTCGCAGCGGTGCACTGGGCGCAAGCATCAAGGCCGGTGAATATACCGACCTTGGCGACGGCCTGACCCTCAGAATCGAAGAATCAAGAGATGGTGGGCGAGAACTCATCGATATTTTCGCTCAAAAAGAATCTGAAGATGGCCGAATTCAATCCATCAGTGCGAAGAAAGGCAATTTTTTCATATCGCCCGACAAACGTTTTATGATTCTCAGGCTCTATGATGGCACACTCATTGATCTGGATATTACCCAGAGTCGTCCTAGTATCGTAAATTTTGACCTGCATGACCTGCCGCTGGCTGTACCAAATTTTGCCACTTTCCGGGATCGGGGTGAAGAAGCCAAGGAAATGACTATCATAGAACTATGGCAAGCGCAGGACAGCGATGATCCCGCTATAATAGCCATGATTCATTCCCGAACTGCACGCGCCCTGTCCATATTAATTGTCCCGTTTCTGGCGATTCCGTTGGGGCTGGTTGCCAAAAGATCTGGCAAGGCTCTCGGGATCACGGTGGGGGTTGTCATTTTGCTGATCTATCACAAAATTCTGGAGTTTGGTCTCGGGTTTTCCGCCACAGGTGATATATCACCCTGGTTAGTAATATGGTTTCCCACATTGCTGCTTATCCTGCTCACAGCCAGACTTTATTATATTGGGGCCTTCAAAGTGGGTGGCATGCCTCTCAGACGGGTTGAAATTATCTATGAAGTGATTGTGGATGCCGTACTCCGTATGATAAAACGATTAAGGGCGGCCAATTAATATGGAAAGATTCATCAAATTTTCCAGCCACTTAGGCGGTTTACTTGATCCGGGAAGTTTGGATATTTATTTAGCCAAACTTTTTGCCACCCGGTATGTAATGATATTGGTCGGACTTGTAGCAACCTTGCAAATGCTTGATCTTTTATCAGAATCCGACAATATTCTGGCTGGCGAAGGGGCAGTTTATTCCGATCTATGGCATTATGTGACCCTGCGGACACCGACTTTGTTATCGCTCTTTTCCCCCTTTGTAACCCTGTTGGCGGCAATCATGTGTCTGGCGGGTCTGAATGTCCATAGCGAGATTGTCATCATGAAAGCGGCAGGATGGTCTGCTTTCAGAATTATTATGCCCATGATCATGATGTCTTTTCTGATTGCATGTCTTCATTTTGTTTTTACAGAAACCGTCACTGTAGATGCCAAAGCGGAGCTGAGGAACTGGAAAGAAAATAAATATGCCGCTGACCTGCCACCCGCACCGGATACAGTTTATGACACGTGGGTTAATGACGGCAATAATCTTATCAAGGCGGAAAGCGCCAACCGCAATGGCAGCATCCTGCTTCTAGATAAGGTCACTCAATATATCCGCGACAAAGACCAACGCATTACCTCCCTGATCAAGGCTGATTTCGCCGTATACCGTGATGGTAAATGGACCATGTTTGAGGTCCGGGAATTTGACATTCGCACGCTGAAAGTTACCCCCATGGAAAATCTGGTATGGGATACAGACATTCCACCGGAACGTTTCATAGCACTGGCCCTGAAGCCGGATCAGGTTAATCTTCAGCGGTTACGAACTGCAATCGCACAGCTGGAAAAGGAAGGTCATAATACAGCAAGTTTTGAAACTATGTTGTATCAAAAGTTTGTCTCACCCTTAAGCACTTTGCTTATGCCGCTGCTTGCGGGGCTTGCGGCTTTCGGTCTGCACCGGGGTGGCGGCCTGTTTGGACGAATTGCCCTTACTGGTGCCATGGGATTTGGCTATTTTGTCATCAACAATCTTTTTATCGCACTGGGTCAATATGGAGCGGTGCCACCGGTCATTGCGGCATGGTTACCATTTTTACTGTTTTTCCTCACCGGAATAAGTTTCATCCTGCTCACCGAAGAATAAAAAATAATAAGGGAAATATTGTGGCATCAACAATCACCATCAAAGAAGTGACAAGCAGTCAAGACCTGAAGCAGTTCGTAAAAATGCCTTGGCGTCTGTATAAAGATGACCCCAACTGGGTTGCGCCCCTGATTATGGAACGGCTGGAAGTTCTTGACCAAAAGAACAACCCTTATTTTGAACATGCTCGGGCAAAACTATGGCTCGCCATCAAAGACGAGGAGATTGTTGGCCGGATTACTGCGCAGGTTGATGACCTTGTGGAACAAAATCATCATGAGAAGGTAGGCCATTTCGGATTTTTCGAATGCATCAATGATCAAGAAGTGGCAACAGTCCTTATGGATACTGCCTGTAGCTGGTTAAAAGAGCAAGGCCGCACCAGTATGATCGGCCCCTTCAGCCTGTCCATTAATGAAGAAGCCGGAATGCTAGTAGAGGGGTTCGATACACCACCCAGCCTAATGATGAACCACGCCCTACCCTATTATCAGGATTTGATGTGCGGATATGGCATGGAGAAGATCAAGGACTTATGGGCATATTACCTTAAAATTGATGAAGAAGTCCTGCCCCCCACCATTAATAAACTGATCACGCGCAGTATGCGGGACGGAAAAATCAGACTACGCAAAATCAACATGAAGAATTTCGAAGAAGATCTGAGAACCATCCTCGATATTTTTAACGATGCCTGGTCTGGCAACTGGATGGCCCTGCCCTTTACTGAAAAGGAACTTAATAAAGCCGTGAAGGACATGAAACTACTCATCCGGGAAGATTTCACCTATATTGCCGAATATGATGGGATTCCCATGGCCATGATGGTGACGCTACCCAACCTGAATGAAGTGATAGCTGATCTGGACGGGCGTTTATTTCCCTTTGGTATTTTCAAACTGTTATGGCGACTGAAAATCAGGCCCAGATATAAAACAACCCGCGTACCCTTGATGGGGGTTCGGAAAGAATTTCAGAATACAGCCGTTGGCGGGGCTATGGCCTTTGCACTGATCGAAGAATGCCGAATTCAAGCTGAAAAGGCAGGATGCACCCATGCGGAATTGTCCTGGGTTCTGGAAGAAAATACACGTTTGTCAAAAATGCTGGAAACCATTGGTTGCTGGCGGTATAAAAATTATCGTATGTATAGCAAAACATTATAATACAAGACATATTCCTGCCATACTGCCCCCCTAAGTATGGCAATGAGAAACATCAAATTCTGGATTAATAAATATGCCTGATAAACAAAAAACAAAGCCGGAAAAGTCCTTTTTTCAAAGGATGAAAACCTATTTTTTAACCGGACTTGTCGTTGCATCTCCTGTGGGCATCACCATCTATCTGGCGCTGGCATTCATTAACCTCATAGACCGGAATATCAAACCTTTAATTCCGGAAATCTATAACCCGGAAACCTACCTGCCGTTTCCTTTGCCAGGTATTGGGCTGGTCTTCCTGTTCTTGATGCTGACCGTTCTTGGGTTTTTTGCGGCCAATTATCTGGGTAAAACACTGATCCGGATTGGTGAGAGAATTCTGAACCGTATGCCCATAATCAGAAGTGTTTATAATACGCTGAAACAAATTTTCGAGACCGTTATATCCGATGAGAAAAGAAGTTTTCAGGAAGTGGTATTAATCGAATACCCCCGCAAAGGGCTATGGGCCATCGCTTTTATATCAGGGGAAAACACCGGTGAAATACAGGCAAAAATGAAAGACGAAGTTGTTAATATCTTCCTGCCAACGACACCAAATCCCACATCAGGATTTTTGTTATTCGTACCCAAGAAAGATATTATCCGACTAGATATGACCCCCGATGAAGGCGCGAAATATGTGATTTCCGCCGGACTGGTGGACCCGAGCAATCTTCCGGTTAAAAAAGAAAATTCAGCCTGACGTTAAGTATCGTACGCCTTCGTCCCGCTCGAACAGATAAAGCAAAATTCTGAGCGCCTCGCCCCTTTCGCTTTTCAGATCAGGGTCTTGGCCGAGGATCAGACGCGCATCATCCCGCGCCATGGCAATCAAAGCACCGTGTTCCTCAAGGCTGGCCACCTTGAAAATCGGCATGCCACTTTGGCGTGTGCCCAGTAATTCACCGGCCCCGCGCAGCCGCAGATCTTCTTCAGCAATCAGAAAACCATCATCGGTTTCCCGCATGATTTTCAGGCGGGCCTTCGCGGTCTCCCCCCGTAAATTACCAAATAATAACAGACAGGTTGACTGATCCATTCCACGGCCAACCCGACCACGCAACTGATGCAACTGAGACAGACCAAATCTTTCTGCATGCTCGATTACCATAATGGTTGCCTCCGGCACATCAACCCCCACTTCTACCACCGTTGTCGCCACCAGAATATCTATATCCCCATTTATGAAACGGTCCATCACAGCATCTTTTTCCTTAGACTTCATCTTGCCATGAACCAAGCCTACTTTTTGCCCGAAAATCTGTTCAAGATGACAAAATCTTTCTTCGGCAGCTGCCAAATCCAGCACTTCGGATTCTTCTACCAATGGGCAAATCCAGAATACTCTGGTACCGCCCGTAATGGCACGGCGGATGCCCTGCACCACTTCATCAAGCCTGTTCAGGGGAATGGTTCTGGTATCAACAGGTTTGCGTCCCGGTGGCTTTTCATGAAGCTGTGACACCTCCATATCGCCGTAGGCGGTAAGGGTTAAGGTTCGGGGAATTGGTGTAGCCGTCATGGCGAGCACGTCCATGGATGTTCCGTCCCGCCCTTTGGCTGACAATGCCATGCGCTGCTCAACGCCAAAGCGATGTTGCTCATCAATGACTGCAAAGCTAAGATCATTATATATAACATCTTTCTGAAACAGGGCATGGGTTCCCACCAGAATATCAATTTCCCCCGTCCGCAAATCTTCAAGCAACTTTGTCCGTGCCTTACCCTTGTCCCTTCCGGTGAGAATCGCAATCCTGATGTCCATCCCCGCTGTCATTTCGGTCAAGCTGGCATAATGCTGTCGGCTGAGAATTTCGGTTGGGGCAATCATAGCGGCCTGTGCCCCATTTTCCACTGCCACCAGCATTGCAAGCAGGGCGACCACCGTCTTCCCGCTGCCCACATCCCCCTGAAGCAGTCGCATCATAGCAAAAGGCTGGGCCAAATCCTGTTCTATTTCAGCCCCACTCTGCACCTGCGCCCCCGTTAATCTATAGGGCAGACTATCCAGTAACTTCTGCTTCAACTGCCCTTTGGCCTTTAGAGAACGGCCTTTTTTCTTCTGATTCTGCCGTCGCATAATCTCTAGCGCCAGCTGGTTGGCTAGAAACTCATCATAGGCCAGCCGTTGCCGCGCCACGCTATTCATTTGTAAATCATTTTGTCCCTGTGGCTCATGCGCCATTTTCATGGCATCAAACCAAGTGGGCCAACCTTCCCGCTTGAGTAAAGGCTTATCCTGCCATTCGGGAAGCTCCACCAGCCTTTCTAAGGCACCCCGGACAATTTTTGCCATGACCTTACCGCTAATACCTGCGGTCAAGGGATAGACAGGCTCCACACCCGGAATTTCATCCCGTTTATCGGGCAATAACATATAGTCGGGATGGGTCATCTGAAGTTGGTTGTTATAAACTTCCACCTTGCCACTGATCAGCCGCTCTTCCCCGACGGGCAATTGACGCAGGATATAATCCCCTTTCACATGGAAGAAAATAAGCTGCATCTTACCGGTAGCGTCATGACACCATACCCGGTATGGCCTGCGTACATTTCGGGGCGGAGCATCATGTTTATCAACAGTTACAAGTACCGTAATGGTCTGATCATATTTGATGTCTGCCAGTGCAGGACTTGCACTGCGATCAATAATATCCACTGGTAAATGCCAAAATAAATCCAGCACCCTGCGCCCAATAATTTTCTCAAGCAGAGCCGCAATCCGTCCCCCCACACCGGGAAGGCTGATCGTATCGGCAAAAAATGGATATAATATTTCCGGTCGCATACTTTATATTTGATTCATGTTGGTATTTTTCCTATCACTAGGGCGTAAAATTTTAACAGATTGAAGTGACCATGTCATCATTTGATACTCCCGGCTTTATTGAACATGCCATTGACGAAAACGAACCCATCGAAATCCGCCGCAAACGGCTAAAATTCAGAAGCTGGCACCGGGGCATCAAGGAAGCCGATATCTTACTTGGGCATTTTGCCGATGACCATTTAGACAGACTGAGCGTGGAACAGCTGGATCGGTATGAAAACCTGCTACGCGAACCAGACCTAAAAATTGTCGCCTGGATCACCAAAGACGCTCCGGCACCAGAACATCTGCAAAATGATATTATGGAAATGTTACAAGCCCTCGATTACCTCAAGATCGTAAAGTGAATAAGCTAGACCAATTCATAAAAGCAGAATTCCCCTTACAGGTAGCAAACACACCGGAGGGCATGGATGCCCTGTTTCTTGCCCGTGTATTAAATGACAAATCCGGGGTCATGCTGCATATTGCCCGCGATGATCACCGCATGAGCAATCTTGCAGATCTGGTTGCTTTCTTTTCGCCTGATTCGGAAATTCTGACATTTCCGGCGTGGGACTGCCTGCCTTATGACCGGGTGTCACCTAACCCGGACATCAGCGCCCAGCGCATGACAACCCTTAGCAAGCTGGTTTCAAGCGACAATAGTGCCAAGAAAATAATTATCACCACCATAAATGCTGCTACCCAGATGATTCCTGAGCGAGATAGTCTCAATAGCCTGTCCTACATGGCCAAGACCGGCGATCAGATTGATGTGGAAAAAATGACCGCTTTCATGACCCGTAATGGCTATGCCCGCTCCAGTACGGTTATGGAACATGGCGACTTTGCCATTCGCGGTGGCCTGATTGATATTTTCCCATCTGGACAGGAAAGCCCCATCCGTATTGATCTTTGGGGCGATACCATTGAAGTGATGCGTCTGTTTGACCCTATCAGCCAGCGTACGGCAGATAAAATCGAAGAAATCTCCCTAGTTCCCATGAGCGAGGTTATTCTGGACGAAGAAAGTATCCGGCGGTTTCGCGGGGCTTATGTCCGGGAATTTGGTACAGTCCTTAATCAGGACCCGCTCTATGAAGCAGTTAAGGAAGGCCGCAAACATCAGGGCATGGAACATTGGCTACCTTATTTTCATTTCCGTCTTGAAACCCTGTTTGACTATCTGCCCGATTGTCCGGTGAGCATGGACCATCTGACCACAGAAGCCTTTTCTGGCCGTCTGACCGCCATTCAGGACTATTATCTAGCACGCAAAGAAGCCTACAGCCAAACAAGCAAGGGGGCGGATACCGTATTATCGACTTATAAACCGTTGCCGCCCGAGAAATTATATCTTACGGCCGAGCAATGGCAGACATACTGTGAAGAACGTAATATTCACCAGTTCACCAATTTTAATGCTCCGCCAGACGTCAATCACATGGCACTTGATGGCAAGGTTGGTCGGAATTTTGCCCCCGAACGCAATGATCAAAAGCTTAATGTCTATGACGCCCTGCGAAAACATTGCGTCGCCCTTCTGGGCCAGAACAAACAGGTGCTATTAGCCTCCTATAGTGCCGGATCACAAAACAGGCTTGCGATTGTCCTGAAAGAACACGGCATGGCTAATCATCAGGTGATAGATAGCTGGGCCAGCCGGAAACAACTCCCCAAAAATACCATAGGTCTGATTATTCTTCCGCTGGAGCATGGTTTCGATACAGGTGACATTGCTATAATCGCAGAGCAGGATATTCTGGGCGACCGACTGGTACGAAAGGTGCGGAAATCCCGTAAGGCCGAGAATTTCATTAGCGAGGCTTCGGCACTGACCCCTGACGATCTTGTGGTGCATATGGACCACGGCATTGGCCGTTACGAGGGGCTACTGACCATTGAAGTAAATGGGGCGGCCCATGATTGTGTTCATCTGACCTATCATGGTGGTGACAAACTCTATGTGCCAGTGGAGAATATCGAAATATTAAGCCGTTACGGCGCGGAGGGCAGCGATGGGCAATTGGACAAGCTCGGCGGGGTGGCATGGCAGGGACGCAAGGCCAAGCTGAAGCAGCGTATTCGGGACATGGCCGATGAGCTGATTAAGGTCGCGGCCCAGCGTGCACTTCGCAAAGGCACTGTGATCCAGCCGCCAGAAGGGCTGTATGACGAGTTCTGCGCCCGTTTCCCTTATACGGAAACCGATGATCAGCTACGCTCCATCGGCGATGTGATTACCGACCTTGGCAGTGGCAAGCCAATGGATCGCCTTATTTGCGGTGATGTGGGCTTTGGCAAGACCGAAGTTGCCCTGCGAACGGCTTTTCTTGCGGTTATGGAGGGCTTTCAAGTGGCAATCATCGCCCCGACAACCCTTCTTGCCCGCCAGCATCACAAAACCTTTGTCGATCGTTTTCGGGGGCTTCCGGTGAAAATCGGTCATTTGTCTCGTCTGGTGACGTCCAGAGATCAGAAATTGACCCGTGAAGAAATGAGCCAAGGCACATGCGAAATTGTCATTGGTACCCATGCCCTGCTCGGCAAAACCATCAAATTCAAAAACCTTGGGTTGATTATCATTGATGAGGAACAGCATTTTGGCGTGGTTCATAAAGAACGCCTGAAAAAAATGAAGCATGATGTCCATGTGCTGACCCTGACAGCAACCCCGATCCCGCGTACATTGCAGCTTGCCATGAGCGGCATGCGGGGCTTAAGCCTGATTGCAACGCCGCCCGTTGATCGTCTGGCAATCCGCACTTTTGTCCTGCCTATGGATAGCCTAGTCATTCGTGAAGCCCTGATGCGGGAGCATTATCGGGGCGGTCAAAGTTTTTATGTCTGCCCACGGGTATCTGATTTGAAAGAAATAGAAGATTTTCTGCAAGAACATGTGCCGGAAGTAAAGACCGCCACCGCCCACGGTCAGATGGCCCCAAGTCAAATTGAAGACATCATGAATGCCTTTTATGACGGGAAATATGATGTGCTAATTTCCACCACCATCGTGGAATCAGGCCTTGATATTCCCACTGCCAACACCATGATTATCCACCGGGCGGATATGTTTGGTCTAGCACAGCTATATCAGCTTCGGGGTCGGGTTGGGCGGTCAAAAATCCGTGCCTATGCATATCTTACCATGGCCCCGCGCAGACTACCCACACCACAGGCCGAAAAAAGGCTTCAGGTCTTACAGACACTGGATACTTTGGGGGCAGGTTTCACCCTTGCCAGTCATGACCTTGACATTCGGGGCGCGGGTAATTTGCTGGGTGAAGAACAATCGGGCCATATCAAGGAAGTGGGAATGGAGCTATACCAGCATATGCTGGAAGAGGCCGTGGCTCAGGCTAAATCAGGAATCATTGATGAAGAGATTGACGGGGTCTGGTCACCACAAATCAATGTGGGGGCCACCGTCCTGATACCGGAAAGATATATTCCCGACCTAAACCTGCGCATGTCGCTTTACCGGCGTCTGGCTGACCTGAAAGGGCGGCAGGAGATTGATGCTTTTGGGGCTGAACTGATCGATCGATTTGGAGAATTGCCGGAAGAAGTTGAACATCTGCTGAAAATTATCCTGATCAAGCATTTCTGTCGTCTGGCCGGGATTGAGAAGATTGAGACCGGGCCAAAGGGTGCCATTGTCACCTTCCGAGGATCAAAATTCGCCAATCCTGCCGGATTGATAGATTTCATTACCAGCCAGTCTACCGTCACCAAATTACGGTCTGATCATCGGCTGGTTTATGTGCGAAAATGGTCAAAAATAGAGAACCGCCTTCAGGGGTCGCTAAATTTGGCCCATGCCCTGTCCAAAGCGGCCCGTAAATAGCGTAAATCTTTATCTAATTATTAAGATAAAATTAGAATTCCCAAAATATAATCCAGTGGAATCTAACCGTATTCCAATGAAAGAACAGAATGTTCAAGGCAATACAGACAAGTGTATCGGGATTAATTGCTTCCAGCGTCCGTCTAAACGCCGTAGCAAGCAATATTGCGAACTCACAGGTAAAATCAACACCAAGAGGTGATGTGCCGAACGGACTTACATTCAGTCCGGGCTATACACCACTACGCGTAGAACAAACCACGACCAGCGGTGGAGGAGTTCGGGCGACAACCGTACCGGTATCGCCCGCAAGCCTGACCATATTTGATCCCACGTCTCCCCTTGCCAATAATCAGGGGGCCGTCAATATTCCCAATGTCTCTCTACCCGCTGAATTTGGTGAATTGACAAGAGCCAAACATGCCTATAAGGCCAACGCCAATGTTCTTAAGACACTGGACGACACCTTCAAAACCCTTCTGAAAATATAAACTTCACGTCACGGTTTTCAGCTTAAAGGCGTCACTGCCCAATAATAAAATAGCCGCCAGAATTCCCACAGCTAGCCCGATCCAGGGTTCGAAAAATACTAGAAAAAATGCGGTCATCAACATGACCCCTCTTTCTTCTTTACCCTTCGGCATTGATAACGCAACATATGAACAGGCAAAGCCGGTTAATATAAGCGTAAGGACCAGCGCAATAGGCATGAAAGGCTTCAAAAAAGTTACCACTGGTAGAAATAACAGAAGTACCGGAAATCCATACATATAATAAGCACTGATCCCGCCAATCAGGCTTTCCATCTTGTCACGGCCCTCTTTCCATCGCTGAACCACCACAACATGAACACCGGCCCACAGACAACCCTGTGTCGGGAAGAAAGGAGCAAACAGGCCCATAACAGCATTTCTAATGGCGATGACAATGTGAGAACGGCTGCTATCCAAATGGATTTTATCATCAGGGCGTGATGATTCGGCTTCTTTTAAAATGGCAATGCCTGTTAAGAGGTCGCCAAAAAGAATGATATAGGTGATCAGAACGAGCGGGATCGCTTCTATAAAATAGACGAATGGTGGCCAGCCAATGGAAAAGGGCGATACCTTGTCTATTAAATCACCAAACGGGGGTATCATTATTCCCCATTCTATCTGAAAGGTGATTTCACCCATCATGACACCCGCAATACCCGCAACGATAAATCCCGGCAACAGCCCAAGGCTCGCAATAACAGCTAACCCTTTGTTTTTTGACTTTATTTTCTGAAAAGGCACGGAGAAAGATACTATTAGACAGATGACAAGAGCCAATGTCATGGAGACAGGCATAGCCTCAATAGATTTAAAATCGTCAATAAATACCCTTTTGAAGGCTGCAAATGCGGCCCCCAATATTATGCCCGCTTTGATGGCAGTAGGGATATGAAGTATTAATCTCTTGCCAAGTCCTGTTATGCCCATAAAGAACAGCAAAATAGCCAGATCAAGGGATAGAGCTGTCATCATCTGAAAACGCTCTATGGACGTTTCATAATTTCCCAGAACAAAGGCCAAGGATATGGGTAAGGCTGGCGTTATCCACCCCGGCGCAAATGGCTCGCCAAATAACACCACATGTGATGAGATAAGAATACTGTGAATAAAGGAAATAGTGATCGCTTCTTCAAAAGTCAGACCAAATGCCGTTATCAGTAACGGCGCCAATGCCAGACCCGTTGCCGCTGCCACCACAAGTCCCTGTGCCAGTTCAGGCCATTCAATCCGCATATGAAGTACGGGGATACGCGCTGTAAAAGGCCCCCATTTTATCCCCGTTAATGGTGCGATATCCCTTTCAGACTTTTCTTCAATACCCATTTTCCACAGCCCTTTTTTGTGAGAAGTATAACGAAAGCCGCAAAAAATAAAAGCTATATTACATAAAGGCTGATGATTGAATTTCGCTATTGTTTATTTCACTTTATTTGGCATTTTTAAGATAATATTAGTTTTTTATGCACTATATGTTAGCAGATAGTAAACCCAATATATCGGGCTATATTTGGTAGAAAAAGAAATGAGTCCACTTAATACTGATTTTAAATTTAAAAAAATTCTCATTGTAGATGATGATCTATATTTAGCAAAAATTCTAAGATCCATCTTGGAAACGTTTGAGGTTGCTCAAGTTAGAATGGCTAAAAGCTATGATGAGGCTATTACTATTATAAACAACCACCCCTTTGATTGCATTTTTGTCGATAATATGATGAGCGATAAAAACGGGTTGATGCTTGCCAAACATATTCGTCAATCAAAAGATATTAATCTTCAGAAAATACCCATGATACTTTGCACTTCTTTTACCGGACTTCAGTCCATACTTGATGCAAGGGACGCGGGCATTACCGAAATATTGGCAAAACCAATCTCGCCGGAGCAAATAATGGAAAAAATATCTAATGCCCTTTTCAAACAAAGGCCATTCATCGTATCCGACTCCTATTATGGACCTGACAGAAGACGCAGAATTCGTGATTATGATGGCAGCGCTGACAGACGCAATAACAGCATTCCCCTCCCCGAAAAAAATGAAATGGTCATTGATGATAAAAAGGAGGATGAATAAATGACAAAGGATCAATTTACTTTAGAACAAAGAGAATTGCTGCTTCAGGCTAATAAGATTATTAGCGACGCGAGCATAAATTATAGTGATATCTTAGAACAGCATGTCCAGGCACTAAAAAAATCGCTAGATTCAGAGAATCTGATAGAAGCCGTCAAAATATGCTACCGCATTCAAAGTCAGGCTGGAACATTTGGTTGGCCGCTCGCTACCGAAATTTCAGGCTGGTTTAAACGGCTATTAATGCCTCAAATAGAAAAAGGTGTGAATGCAAAAGTTAATACGCTGTTTCTGGATAGTCTCAATATTATTTTGAAAGATAAACTAAAATCTGAATCAAATACTGCCGTTAATCTTTTGCTCCATATGGAGGCTGAATTAAAAAAACAAGACATTCGTTAATTTTCGGAGATAAATTTTCCAATGGAAAGTGAGGTGAGTGACCGGGATTGAACCGGCGACTTCCAGAATCACAATCTGGCGCTCTAACCAACTGAGCTACACCCGCCCGTGCATTTCATCCCAATAACATATTGTTTTTATACAATTAATATTGTTAATGGTGAATCATCAACAATATGAAAATCCCCGCATAACGGTTATTTTTTGCGACCTATTTGCGACCCACAAAAAACTGTTTGCGACCCAGAGGATGATATGGGGGAAATAAAACTTACCAAACAAACTATTGAAGCTGTCAAAGCTGGTTCAAAATACATTACCTTCACGATTCCGAACTGAGCGGCTTTCAATGCCGCATAACCTCATCGGGGACAAAAACTTATTTTTTTTATTACCGAGCGAAGGATGGGCGTGAACGGCGACCCAAGATTGGTACACATGTTACAATCACAGCAGAAGAAGCACGCAGCATTGCCAAGCGCTGGTTGGCTGAAGTCATCATATCTCACGCTATCAGCCCCGGAAACATCCTGCTATTGAAGCTCGATTTTGAGGAAGGGATAGAAATCGTTTCCGGCTTTGGGGCTTTTGGTATTTCCGCAGAAAATGTGGCAAAGAACGCCTGCAAGGCCGCCAACCGCTATCTTAACAGTGAAGCCGTTGTCGGCCCTTATCTGGCGGATCAATTGCTGTTGCCGATGGCGATTGCTGGCGGCGGTCAGTTCACCGCCCTGCGCCCAAGCCGGCATCTGAAAACCAACATTGAAGTCATTCAGAGGTTCCTGGATGTGAAGATCACCCTCGAAGAAATCAAGCCCGGCCTATGGCTGGTTAATGTGGGGTGAGAAAAGTGATACCTGCTCATTTAAGAATAAAAATCCATGAGTATGTAATCGGAAATAGGTTTGTTTCCGATCTACCCTTTATTGCGGATGAATTTCTGGATGCCGGATTTGAAACACCGACTGTCATTATACTGGCGAGCTATGCCCAAAAGGAGAAAATTGAAGACCATTATGCCAAAGAACTTTGGCCAAAATTTCTAAAAGAAATAAACTACCAATGGGCGGATAGTGAAATATTGGCAGCTTTTGAACTTCTTACTTTAACCGTTGCCCAAATCGTTACCGGCGAGATTGAGGCTGTCAAGGGTATGAAAAATGCGGTGTCTTTGGATGAGCAAATTAACTGGCCAATTAAAGAAAAGGAATATGCGTGTGATAATATTGAATTTCATCACCTTTATGGCCTGAATGACACTTACTGCGAATTGTCTTGGGCTGAGCATCAATGGCAAGAAGATAATACCAATGAAGAATTAAAATTAGAAGTCATCGAAGAATTTAAAAAAGCGGGTAAAGAATTTCTCAAAAAAGCCCCAGACGTTAGAAAACGTCTCGCATTAGCTCTAACTAAAAAGAATGATAAAAAAGACCGCCAAAGGCAAAAACATGTATAAAAATATATCGCCGGAATTTCATGTAAAAATCATGGCAGAGCTTGAGAGATTGTTAGAGAAAAAAGCCGATCAAAAGAACTGGGGCAAGCAGAACCGATAAAACTCATCGACCAGTTCCTCGATGCTGAATTTGCCTGGGCTGAAGAAGCCATGAAGGAATGCAGCAAAGATAAACCGGACTTGACTACGGCAGCGGATGACTTATTTCGAAAATTGATAAATGGGGAATGAACATTGAGTTATGATCTTTGGCTATCGAAAACAAATCTGGAACGCACCAGCTTAACCGCGATGCAAGATTTTGGGCGGGGTTATTTAGCCCAAACGATCCAATGCTTTATCTCTCTGAACAATCATAGCTTTAGGTAAAGCATCTCCCAATTCATCAAACATCACAGACTGACTTTCCACTTCTTTTACACTTGCCTCTTTTTCCAATGCCATAAGTTCAGCGAATTTTTCCGAGCTATAGTCTAAACCAGTCCAATTTAAATTTTCATACCTAGGGCTCATGCCAAAAACGGTTTCTTCAGCACCTGCCTCCCCCTGAATAGATTCAGATATCCATTGAAGAACGCGCATATTTTGCCCAAAACCGGGCCATAAAAATTTACCATCTTCATCTTTACGGAACCAATTTACTCTGAATATTTTAGGAAGATGTTTTACTTTTCCTTCCATACCCAGCCAATGCTGCCAGTAATCGCCCATGTTATAACCACAGAAGGGCAGCATCGCCATTGGGTCACGGCGGATTCCAACCTGATTATCCGCCGCCGCAGTCGCCTCGGAACCAACGGTAGCCGCCATATATACACCATGCTGCCAATCGAAGCTCTGGTAAACGAGAGGGAAAATATTGCTCAATCGTCCCCCAAAGATAAAGGCGTCAATGGGAACTCCTTTCGGGTTTTCCCATTCGGGATCGATGCTGGGGCATTGGGACGCTGGTGCTGTAAAGCGCGCGTTGGGGTGCGCCGCGAGGTTGCCACACCCTGGTGTCCAGTCATTACCCTGCCAGTCAATCAGGTGCTCCGGAAGCTCATCGGTCATATCTTCCCACCAGACATCGCCGTCATCTGTTAAGGCCACATTGGTGAAAATAGTATTTTCCTGCATGCTGGCCATGGCAGACGGGTTGGACTGCATTGAGGTCCCTGGAGCGACCCCAAAAAACCCTGCTTCCGGGTTAATCGCATATAAACGGCCATCATCCCCCGGTTTGATCCAGGCAATATCGTCACCTACCGTTTTGATCTTCCACCCCTCATAACCTTCCGGAGAAATCAACATTGCTAAATTTGTTTTACCGCAGGCGCTCGGAAAGGCCCCAGCAATATAAGTCGTCTTGCCCTCGGGTGATTCGATGCCAACAATAAGCATATGTTCCGCTAACCAGCCTTCATCACGTGCCATTGAAGAGGCAATACGCAACGCTACACATTTCTTACCCAAAAGGGCATTGCCACCATAGCCACTTCCATAAGACCATATATTTTTATCATCCGGAAAATGCACAATATAACGGTTATCGACATCACATGGCCAAGCGACATCTGCCTGTCCCTCAGACAGGGGGTAACCCACAGAATGCAAGCATTTGATATATTCCCCATCGCCTAACACATCCAGAACCGCACTGCCAATACGCGCCATAATTCGCATATTTACCACCACATAAGGTGAATCAGAAATCTGCACACCGATTTGAGCGATATCAGACCCCAGGGGACCCATACTGAAGGGAATGACATATAAGGTCCGTCCGCGCATTGAGCCCTCGAATAGGCCCGTCATTTGCTGCTTCATGATCTCTGGGTTCCGCCAATTATTAGTCGGCCCCGCATCTTTTTCTTCCGCACTGCAAATGAATGTTCGATCCTCTGCCCGTGCTACATCTTTTGGATCAGATCGACATAAAAATGAATTGGGACGCTTATCAGCATTCAACGGAATGAAGACCCCATCATTAACTAAAGACAAACATAAACGGTCATATTCTTCTTGAGAACCGTCACACCAATGAATATCTGCGGGTTGACATAAAGCGGCAATATCTTCCACCCAGGCAATAAGATTTTTATTGGTAAGATCAGTAGGAGTGTTTGGCATTATATAATCCATATTTATGATACAAAGTTAATTAGTTTTTAAAGTAAATACACGAGTTCAACAATATAGAAAAGAACCGAATGAGCGTTAATTATTTCTGAAAAAGATCGTAGAGCCTAGCTATAATCTAATATGGCATTATTTTCTCTTTAAAATAAGGTGTTACTCCCCCCCGTAACAACCATAAAATCAGTCGTTATTACTCAAAGTCGACTTTTTCTTGTCCAAGAAACCCAGTGAACCATAGAGAAACGCTATAAAAAGAAGGCCAAAGGCCGCCGCCCGAAAGACTGCAAACGGGTCTTGCGGGTCCATAAAAGGCTGAAACACGATTGGCGACAGAAATTGCCCCAAGAACATTCCAGTAGTTACAACCCCAACACCGAATCCGCGTTTCTTTGGCGGAACCACATCAATGATCCATGCACTCTGGGCAGGTACTATCAAGCCAAAACCTAGACCACAAATTAACATTGCCACCACAACGAGAGGATAGCTCGAAGCATTAATCAATATAAAATATCCAACCGCCATAATCATAAAAATAAAGGTAAAGATATGCAAATAATTCATGCGAGCCTTAAAGACCGAAAATTTAAGGGCTATCACAGCACTAACAGTATTGGCTATTGCAATGGTCAGACCAGTGTAAAAATTTGGCAAATCAAAAGCGTCTCGGAGGAAGAAGCTCATCTGAATGACAGTCAGATAAAAAAATACTGATCCCAGTAATGCGCCCATGAAAGGATAACATGTTTTCAAGTAATCAATTTTTAAGTCCTGTGTCCCATCCCCTTTCTCTTCATTCTTATTCGGGTCTTTGCTCTCCGGCAGGAAAAATAAAACATTGGGAACAGCGGCAAAAGCAAGCATATAGGCCCAAAAAGGAGCAGACCAGTGAACACCAGCCAAATACCCACCTAGCAGCATGAATACGACGCCACCAACTTTCATGGCAGAACCTTGTGCTCCAATAAATTTAGCCCGTTCTTCCCCCTTAAAAAAATCACCGGCCATGGTGATTGAAGACGTCTTAATTCCAGCTACAGATAACCCCAATAGCATTCTACCGACAAAAAGTTCTGTAAAATTATTGGCAAAAAAGCCTGAGGTTCCTGATATAGCAAAGAGGAACAGCGAACCCACAAGAAGATTTTTACGTCCCAAGTTATCGACTATCCAGCCGGCTATGGGGGCCCCAAGTATAATAAATAAAGCCGGAATCGATAAAAGTATAAATTTAACGAGGAAATTAACGTTAGCTTCCCCCGGCAGGAAACTGATTAGCCATAATATCCCCCGGGCCAAGGGTTCGGTTTGTGCCAAATCCGCATAGATAATGGACAGGTCTTTCATAATAGGCGCCACCAGCGGAGAAGCCAGAAGCGCTAATGCAGTAGCCATCAGGATACCAATCTTGCCAGCATTTGTTATAGCAAGTTTTTCTGCCTGTGCCTCATCTCTGTTTTCCATGCTCGACCCTAAATTTTATTATAAATTTTTATGATTTTAGCGTAGATGGACATCTTATATTTTATTTGCCCTTACCGCTTAATTTTAAAACACGTATCAACTGATTAGGGAGCGGCGCGAAAACCGAAGCGCACACCGCCCTTAAAAATTAGTCTGTTTCCAAGCCTGATAACACATTTTTTTCTTCGGAAACTAATTCCAACCCGGAACATTCCGCCATATATTTAAATACAATTCCAAAATCAATATCACCACGATTACCATGCCCCATTGAGGACTGAATTACATCTCGCGTAACAGAGGTTACCGGCATTGGCACCTCTAATTCCTTTGCCAGACTAAGGCCCAAATCAACATCTTTACGCATAAGTTCCGGTGTAAAGGTAGTCGTAAAATCAAGATTTACCCAACCCGGTGCTTTATAACGGGTAAATACAGAACCCATCACACTGTTGTTGATAAAATCAAGGAACGCATGGCGCGGCACCCCTGCCTTCTCTGCCAGAACCGTAATCTCAGCAAGGTTTTGTGTTACAACAGCCAACAGAATATTGTGGCAAATTTTAACGCTGCGCGCTAATTCACCTTCACCCACATAAGTTACACCAATACCAACCGTTTGTAAAAAACCTTCAACCATATCAAACGCAGCTTTTGGCCCTGAAGCAACGATCGTCAATTTTCCTGCTTTAACCACTTTCCCGTTACCGCTAACCGGTGCCGCAACAAAAGCAGCCCCAAATTTTGCCACTGCGTCACTCATTTCAGCAGAGGCTTCTACCGATACACTGCTGCAATCCACATAACATTTCGGCCCTGTGCCGGATATTCCGGAGAATACACCATTATCGCCCGCCAATACTGCGGCTAGATCCGCAGAAGTAGATACCATAGTAAAGATCACATCACATTGAGCCAGATCCGCAGGCGTATCAACAACTTTAGCTCCATATTCAGTTAATGGTTCTGCCTTTGCCCGCGTACGGTTATAGACGGTGACATCATTCCCTGCTTTGGCCAAACGAGCAACCATGGGAAATCCCATACGTCCAGTTCCAATCCATCCAATCTTCAAGCCGTTTTGCTCTGACGACATAATCATTCTCCAAATTTCATTTTTAACTTTAATTTTAATTTTTCACTTAATATGAATTAGGTGCTATAAGGGGCATCTGACCCATGTAAATTCCACATTCACATTTGCGTCTTTCAAAAGGTTATAGACTGGGCAGCGGTGGCCCACCTCTTCGACAACCTCCAAAAGTTTTTCCTCAGATTCATCCGTCTTAACATTAGCCTGAACGCGAATTGTCTTAAAATGCGGCACAACACCGCGAACACCCTGACGCCCACGAATATCAATTGTAAAGCTGGAATCAAAATCAATTCCCTCGTATTTCAAACCAAATTCTGCAGCAGTACGGTTAAAAGTTACCGACTTACAGCCACTCAACGCTCCTAGAACGGCCTGTAAGGGGGACGGGCCTTCACCGCCGCCGCCATGAGAAACTGGCTCATCCGTGACAAAATTACCGTATTCTCCACAGTCTATGACTGCCTTCGTTGTACCGTCATTATGTACTGACACACTCTTTTTTCGAATTACAGGCTTATCAAGGTCTTCCTCTCTAATAAGAGTAACCACAGCATTCTCCTTATGTAAAATTACGGATTAAGAATCATTATGTAATTATTATGCATACGTTTGCACGATATAGCAAGACATATTGTAAAAACAGTTTTTTTCGCTCGTCTGAGAATCCTTTATCGTTACCTTTTTTCAGTAAATTTGGTGGGGGTTAAGGTTATTTTTGCTCAATAATGGGAAGCTCCCTAAATCTTTTTCCCGTGGCCTGATACAGCGCATTTGCCACTGCCGCTGGCAACGGCCCCTGAGCCACTTCCCCGGCTCCTAATGGTGGCGCATCAGGCATATCCACCAAATGCACATGCAGTTTTGGCACGCGGTCATGGGTTAGGATCGGATAGGTCACCCAATCCTCAGATATAATCTTGTGTATTTCGAAATTCACTTCTTCATATAACGTCCAGCTTAGCGCCTGCAACAGACCACCTTCTATCTGGTTCAAAGCACCATCGGGATTAATAATCTCGCCGCAATCCACTGCCGCGTAAATATCCGATACTGTAATTTGGCCATTTCGACTGTCCACATTAAGCGCCACACATACCGCTAGGTAACCCCCAATATTTTTATAACGGGAAAAGGCTATGCCCCGACCAAAAGCCATATGCTCCGAAGCCTCTCTCTCTTCTTGCCATTCGGCCATTTCTGCTACTTTTTTTATTACAGCCTTCGCTCTTTCATCCTTTAAATGCCTGAGCCGGAACCTAACCGGGTCCTGTCCCGTTTGATGGGCCAACTCATCCATAAAGGATTCTACGGCAAAAACATTGGCATATGCACCAAGGCTGCGCAGGGCGGACGTTCTCAGGGGACTTTTTTCTATAAAGTTTTTAGTTATTTTCTGGCGCTTGAAATCATAATAAGGGCGTGCATTTCGGTCCAGCCCCCCTGTCTTTGACGGTATTCTACGCGGCGGCGTTACTTTTCGATTGCCGCTGACATACCGCGTTGCCAGAAGGCTCCCTCCTTTGCCTGATGGGCGAGAAGAATGTGGAAAACCATGCACATTATAGTTCCAGTTTTCGATGGAACCATCCTTATTCATACTCGCTCTTACATCCATAACCATGGCCGAGCCATAAGGCTCCCATTTGAATTCCTCCTGTCTCATCCATTGTAACCTTATCGGTATTCCCGGCATATTACAGGCAATAATTGCTGCCTCCAATGCCGCATCATCTGCGGGATTATGCCCATAGCAACCAGAACCTCCTTTGTGAATGACTCTAATTTTTTCTTCGGGTAACGACAGAAAACTGCTGATTTCTCTTTTAAGCGGATAAGGCCCCTGAGTGTGGCTCCAAACTTTTAAACGCCCATTGTCCCAATGAGCTACCCCTATGGATGGCCCAACCGGTGCATGGGCCTGATAGGGTCGAAAATAACAGGCTTCATAAGTTTTAGTATCAGTAGAAATTTCTTCTTGCCCCATATCCACCAATATTTCACGCTCTGTTTCAGGGTGAGACATTATAAAAAATTTCAGAGAATCCTGATCCGGCAAATCCTGCAGCTCACTCCATACTGCTGTTTCAGACAAATTTTCTGCTGCTGCTATGGCTTGCTCTTCGCGCTCAGCAACCACGGCAAGAAAGCTTCCATCCTGTATTATTTTTTTTACGCCAGGCATTTTTATGACACTAGTTATATCAACAGCTATTAGGCGGCCCCCCTGAGAAACTGGTCGCACAACACGCGCATGCAACATGCCCGGCAATCTCATATCATGAAGATAGGCCCCTTCAGCAAAAACCTTGCAGGGAATGTCCAGACGCCCCATGGATCTGCCGGATATTTTACGGTCGGCAGCCTTTTTAGCTACCGTAACCTGTTTGTAATTGCCAACGACATCTCCCTTGATGGAGATAAGCTGACCATAGGTTATTTTCTGAGAACCATCACTGATAACGCCATCAGCAACTGAAAGTTTATCAATGGGAACCTGAAAAATACTCGCTGCCCTTTCCAGCAAAATACGACGCACCTCTGCGCTCACCTGCCGCATAGCCATGCCACTGAGCTGAACCGACTGACTGCCTACGGTATATCCTTCATCGGGAGAAATATCAGTGTCTGGCACAATCAGGTTAATCTTCTCTATAGCCACATCCAGCTCATCAGCTGCAATCTGCACAAGTGCCGTCCCAATACCCTGCCCAAATTCAACTTTTCCGGTGAATATTGTGACCAGCCCCCTCTCGTCAATCTGGATCCAGTTCTCAAGATTAGAGTTGCCCTTAAGGCTACGTGAGGACTTTAGTCCAGATGCCATTAATTCCTGTGGCAAAAAGCTAAAATGCATGGTTAAAGCAGCCGCACCAGCCGCCTTTAGTATAAACCGACGTAACGCGTCATGATTAAGGTCAGCTTTCATTTGCCATACCCTTTGCACCTTGTTTGATGGCGGCAATGATTCTTTGGTGTGTCCCGCATCGACACAGGTTCGCCGATACCGCTTCCTTGATCTCACCCTCAGTTGGGGTGCTATTTTTAGCAAGAAAACCAACCGCTGTCATAATCATACCATTCATGCAATAACCACACTGGGCAGCCTGCTGATCTATAAAAGCACTTTGCAAAGGGTGAGGGTCTTCACGACTCCCAAGACCATCCAGCGTTATAACTTCAGCATCACTGACATCCTCAACCAAAGTAATGCATGATCGTGTAGCCACACCGTTCACCAATATTGTACAGGCTCCACATTGTCCGAGTCCGCAACCAAATTTAGGGCCATTCAGTTCCAAATCATTTCGCAGGTAGTAAAGCAATGGCGTGCCCGACGGAAGGTCACACTCACACTTACTACCGTTAACAATAAAATTTATTGTGGACTTAGCCATCATTCAATTCTCCCAAACTTCATAACATCATCCCCGTAGCATATATTTTTATGCCTTACCCCTTGATCAATATCAGGTCATATCACCACTTTGTTTAAAAAGTATTCTGCAAACGTTTGCGTTTGTCAATATGGTAATTGATATGGTTTCTCATTTACAAGCAACGAGCAACTGTATTGTTTGTGAATAACACCCCTTTTCTGTCAATATATTTAACATTTCTTGTTAAGAAATACGTTAATACGGATGATAACACCCTCTAAATTAAATATTTAACCATTATATATCAATATGTTATAAGAAATATACTGCCTATAGATGAATTCGACTTGAGCAAAGGTAAAAATAAGGCTACAATCTTGGCAAACGTTTGCACGACAAACATACTACAATATAATAGCGCGAATGAGTGAAACATTAATCAGTCAAATTAGCGCATAAATAAAATCAAAATATAGCTAAACCTAAGTTAAACCAGATAACTTGACCAACAAAGACATGATGACGCTTAATTAATAATACAAATGCATACGTTTGCATATGAAACGCATAAAGGAAAGAAACATACGATTATATCTAGGGATTGAGAAGCAAATACAAGCTACTACAGATTAATCTATTGGGTCTGCTTAATCATAAAACCCTATAAATCGAAATTGTTCTTGATTATTTAAACAACTTAAGAACAGAACTGATAAAAACACAACAGGAAGGTAACTATAGGCATGAAGAATGCAAGACGAATTAAACAAACGTTATTGAGAGGTGCGACTGCGCTGACCACTGGCATGATCGCCATGGCGGGCGCCTCTGCTCCCGTCAAGGCAGAAGCAGATGAGGTAGATAAAGTAGATGTATTTGATGAAATTATTGTAACATCTCGCCGTTATGAAGAGAGCCTTCAGGATGTCGCTACTTCTGTAAATGCCATGACCAGTGATTACCTTCGTAATCAGGGGATTAATACGGTGAATGATGTTGTTGATTTCTCCCCAGGTGGTGCCTTTGTTCGATTCAACAAAATGCAGGCCGAATACAGCATGCGGGGAATTAACTCCCAGAGCGAAGGGTCTTCCGGTGATTCATCAGTACAATCCGTTGTCGACAACGTGGTAATTACCAAAGATTTTCTGAAAAACCCCGCTATGTTCGATATTGAACGCGTGGAGGTATTACGCGGCCCACAAGGGACGTCATTTGGTCGTAATGCTTCTGCCGGTCTTATCCATGTCATTACGAAAAGACCAACTGATGTATTTGAGGCTGGTTTCACCGCGAGCGCTGATACCTTTAACAGTGTTGGCGTTGACGGTTATATAAGTGGTCCTCTAAGTGATAAAGTCGCGGGACGCCTGGCTGTAAATTATGATTATACAGACGGTTATATGGAAAGGCTGTCTACGGGTGAGCGCTTGGGCGGAGAAAAGAATTTCGCTATTCGCGGCTCCTTGCTTTTCAACCCCTCTGACAATCTTCAGGTTTATCTGAAAGTTGAATATAACAAGGATGATGACGAAACATCTATCCGCCGTTCTGCCGATTGCACCCAACCAACCCTTGATGGAACTGGATCAAGCCCTGCAGCACAAGCGCTTGGCCCTGGTCATCCACGGTGGGTTGACGACAATGGAAATCCTTTCACTTTTACCGATTCTTGTGATTTCTGGAAAACAGAAATTTCCGATGGGGATTTCTTTATTAAACGTGATATGATCAATGCGAGCGCAGAGGTCGTGTATAACATCAATGACGATGTTGCCATGACTTCCGTGACCAGCTACATAGATGGTGACAATGAATATCTCATAGAAGGTAACGGAACCCCGCGTAATGTTTTATTCCAAGCCAACAAGAATGACGCTTGGATTTTCAGTGAGGAAATACGTCTAGATAATCACGCGTCTGCTGATAGAATAAAATGGTTATTCGGCCTTTATTACATGCAGGACCATCAGGATCGTTTTGATGAAAACCAGCTCTTTGTTGGGGAGGCCGCATATGGTCTGAATCGCGCACCAACTTTTGACACACGCGTTAATGTTGGCGATACGGAATCACTCGGTATATTTGGTGAATTATCCTATGACTTGACCGAAAACCTAACCGCTCGGGGTGGCATACGCTGGAGCAAAGACAATAAGGATTATACCTCACAGCATTTCGGTTTTGGCCGCGCTGCTATCCTTGAAGGCTTTGCTGACTGCACCTTTTTCCCACCCGCAGGTATGTTTAACTGCGGCTCTGAAGGCAACCCTATCGGCTTGGTCGATCCCGTTTCAACAAGCGATAGCTGGAGCCACGTAAGCTATAAGGCTTCCTTGGAGTATAAGACTGATGATGACATGCTGCTCTATGCCCTGGTTTCATCCGGTTATAAAACCGGTGGTTTCCAAAACGAACCTTTCCTCGTGGAAGACCAAACAATCCCTTATGATAAAGAAACCTCTACCAATTATGAACTTGGGTTCAAAGGTGATCTGGGTGAGCGGTTACGTTTGAATGCGTCTGCTTTCTATATTTCATATGTTGACATGCAGATTCTTCAATTCTTCGAAGTTGGCGAATCTTTCTCTCAGATTGTCCGAAATGCCAAGGGGGCCAATGTATATGGTATAGAGGTTGAGGGTGTTTTACATATCACCGATAACTTCCGCCTGAGTGGTAGCCTAGCCGTGATCGATTCAGTATTCAAGGATGGTACCCTTATTCAGACAGGCCCCGGTGAACTTACCGACCTTGGCGGAACGCGTACCGACAACGCACCCACATGGACAGGAACAGCCATTGCAGAATATGATATTGAAGTTGGCAATGGCAACCTCCTCACCCTGCGTGGTGACTGGCGTGGCCGCAGTGATGTTTTTGATGACCTTGGCGAAGTTGAGGAACGTCGCCGGCCCAGCGTGAATAAATTTGGTGCGCGTATCTCTTTCACACCGGAAAGTGACGCTTGGACAGCATCTGTTTGGGGTAAAAACCTGACACAGGAAGCTGATATCATTGGCATTGGCCCACCACAGCCAAACAACCTGCAGCGTCCGGTAGCTTTTGCTCCACCGCGCTCCTTCGGAGTTGAGTTCAGCGCACGCTTTTAAACAAGCAAAATAAATTTAATAAGGGCAGCATAACAAATATGCTGCCCTTATTTATTTTCAGATCAAATCATCATTTATGCGATGAATAAATTTATAAAGAACCTCTGGCATCTTCTAAGTATCTTACATCGATAAAATCACTGACCCGCACCAACTCTTTATCCAGTTTCGCATATTGGGCGCGCAAGTTGATTACCGTTTTAATACCCGCTATATTAAAATCAGGCGACAACCCCCGCGCAAGGCCGCGAACCATAGCTCGTGCCGAATTTACATCAACGCCCTTGTTATATTTGGCCAGAATTTCAGCGGCCTCCTGATTATTATCTTCATCTCTGAGCCAATTATAAACAGATAATTGTGCCCGGGAAAAAGCAGAAATTATATTCGGGTTTGATGCGGCGAACCTTTGAGTGGCAACAAAACAAGGACCTTGATAATTAGGATCGAAATCCCGATTTCTTCCAAGCTGTTTGAGGCCTTTTGACTTCGCCCTCTGGTTAAAGGGTGGCGTTAATATAGCACCATCATATTCACCCGATAGCATAGCCTTATACCGTTTGGCGGAATTCCCCACAGACACCAGCTGATACTCACCCGGCATAATCCCATGAACTTCCAGTATTTTGCGCAGAACCAAAGAGAAACCAGTAGATACGGCATCCACGGCTAATTTCCCACCGCGCAAAGCATCAAAATCGGCAATATCGCCGCGCACTATCAACGGCAACTCCATATTCTGTGAAATATTCATAAAACTAAAAAGATCAGAGGGGCGTGATAAAGTTGCTTGCCCCTGCCCTGAATTATAAGCAATGACATTATCTATACTAGACAGGGCAATATCATATTCACCCATCACCATTTTTTCGATCAAAACCATTGATGTCGGCGTCAGGTCATGGCTCACATCCAGCCCCTCTTTGCGAAAGATATTTTTTTCCTGCCCGACCCAAATCAACAGATTTAGATTTCCTGGAAAACTGAAGACCCGTACTGGGGTAAGTGGTACCACCCCTGTCCCGGAAGCGAAAGATATGCCGCCACCCAATGATAACCCACTCAAAGCAGTTAAACTTAATGAACCTGCAATTACCGACCGGCGTTTCACACGCTTCTTCATCCTCTCCTCCTATTTACATGTTAAAAGTACACCGCAGCCGCCTGCATATTCACTTATACAGCAAACATCCTTTGTGTTGCAGCTAACACTAATCCAATTTTCGGGTAGAATCTCTCACAACAAGCTTTGGTTTCAAACGGGTCATAACAATTTCATAGTCTTTGCCGTTAATTTGATTGAGAAGTATTTCAGCTGCCCGTTGCCCTATTCTATATTGTGAGATTGAAACTGTCGTTAAAGCAGGCTTGATCCGGTCCATTAAAGGTATATCATTATAGCCGATGATGGAAATATCTTCAGGGCAACTCAGTCCCGCCTCTTTCATCGCGTCAAGACAACCTAAGGCGAGCAAGTCGTTACCCGCCAGTACAGCCGTAAATTCTTTGTACTTGGCAAAGAGTTTATTCATCGCATCATAACCAGCCTTTTCAGTAAAACTACTAGCTATTTCAACCATATTATTGGCTAGTTTTTTTTCCTTCATATATGATTTGAATTTTCTCTGACGCAAATAACCAGTTGAAGTATTCAAAGGCCCCGTAATATGAGCAATTTTGCTATGCCCCAGATCAATCAAGTGATCAAGGGAAAATTCCACACCAACTTCATCATCATTGACCACCGCATTCACATCATGGCGATCAGTAGTACGGTTAACCAGTACCAACGGAATATCCAGTCTAAGGCAATCATCTACCACCTCATCCTTACGCAGGGCTGAAGCCATCACACATCCGTCAACCGCCAGCTCCCGCAAACGACGAAAAGCTGTCTTTTCAAATTCCTCCATATTATCACTGTTAACTGTAATCAGCGTATAACCTTCTTTTTCCAGTGAATCTTCCAAGCCCCGTATAATCGGAGGAAATAAAGGATTGGTCACATCCGGCACAAGCATGCCAATGATATGAGAGCGTTTCTGAACCAGAGCAGCAGCCATACGATTAGGAAAATATCCCATCTCATCAGCAGTTTTAGAAATTTTATCAATAACTTCGTTAGTAATCAGATGTTTTGTGGCCGGATTTAACGCTCGCGAGACCGTCGACGGATTTACCCCGATAGCTCTTGCTATATCCCTGATAGTTATTCGCTTATCTACCATATTTTCCACTTTTTAAGTGATCCATTTTATAAATGGCTATACACAATTATTTTAATTCAAACTCCACTTTAATTTACACAACATCTACTGCAAAACACAACATACAAAATATAATTTTAAAAGCAATTAAGATGTTAATAAACCCATATTTCAACTAAATTTCCTGTGACCAGTCATGTTCCTCGATGATCCTTTTTACCAACTTCAAAAATGCCGCTGAATATGCACCATCTACGGCGCGATGATCAAAGGATTGAGCAATCACACCAACTGGCTGAATGACGATACAGTCACCCTGTTCCATTTCCATCACAACTGGCTTTTTTTGCACCCCATCAGTAGACATAATGGCCACCTGCGGCAGATTGATGATCGGTGCCGTGAACAACGTTCCAAAAGAACCCGAGTTGGAGATCGTATAAGTTGCTTCTGTCAATTCATCCGGCTTCAAAGATTTTGTCCTTGCCCGCGCCGCGAGGTCATGAATATTCTGGGCCATTTCAGCTACGGAATTCTTGTCTGCATTTTTAAGAACTGGAACCATCAATCCCTCAAATTCAATATCCACGGCAATTCCAAGATTAATCTTATTATGCACCAAAATCTGATTATCAACCAAATGAGCATTCAACTGGGTATATTCCTTAAGAGCCATACAGGTCGCTCTGGCGATGAAGGGCAGATATGTCAGGGAATAACCATGCTGGGCTTTCCAGTCAGCTCTTCTGGCCATGCGAATTTTATCCACATTACCAAAATTTATCTCAACTCCCTGAAAGACATGGGGTGCCGTATTCTTTGCCAGAACCATGCGTTCGGCAGTCTTTAACCTCATACGATTAAATGGAATTACCGTGACGTCATCCGCCGTTCCTTGGGCCTGTGTTTTAATGAATTTTTCCACATCTTTACGAGTGAGGCGTCCATTGTCACCACTGCCCGCGATTTGACTGGCATCCAGATTATTGTCTGACAGTAATTTACGAACTGCTGGAGATTGTTTGACCTGCCCATTGCCAGCCCGTGGTGCCATCAGTGATCTTTTCTCGGTTTCAGTGACCGCCATTGTTTCTGCCTTTGCAGAAGGTAGCTCCTCATTTTCTGCTGCACTTGCAACAGATTCTTCCTCACCTTCCACAAGCAAGACAGCAAGTGTTGTCCCTACTGGAACCGTCCCGTCTTCATCCACAAGTATTGAAGATATTACCCCGTCCTTCGGTGATGGAATTTCAGTCGTTACCTTGTCGGTCTCCACTTCAAAGAGCAAGTCACCCTTACTGACTTTATCACCAACTTTTTTGAACCAGGCTGCAATCGTGCCCTCTTCAACGGTTTCGCCCAACTGGGGCATTATAATATCCATTATCTACTCCTCAACATGAAGATGTCTACGCATCTTCACCATTCAACTGCAATATATTGTGTTTCTACGAATTCTAGAAGGCCTTCATGCGCACCTTCTCGTCCTATACCGCTCTGCTTCATGCCACCGAACGGGGCCGCCGGGTCTGAGATAAAACCACGATTAACCCCCATCACACCGGCTTCAATCTTCTGCGCAACGGCAAGGGCCCTACCTACATTTTTGCCAAAGACATATGCCGCAAGGCCAAAATCCGTATCATTAGCCAACGCTATCACCTGCTCATCCGTTTCAAAGGATACTATCGGCGCTACTGGGCCAAAAATTTCTTCATGCAAAATATCACTGTCCGGTGCCACATCAACCAATACGGTAGGCTCAAAAAAGAAGCCAGGCCGTTGTAAAGGTTTCCCGCCAGTAAGGATTCTAGCACCCGCATCAACGGCACCATTCACGAGTTCCATCACCTTGTCCCGGGTATCTGCATTAACAAGAGGACCCACATCCACATCTTCTTCAAGTCCGGGCCCCACCTTAAGTACCGACATTTTTTCTGAAAGTTGACGTGAAAACTCTTCATAAAGAGAAGAATGCACATACATGCGATTTGCGCCAATACAAGATTCCCCAGCATTACGCATTTTTGCCACAAGAGCACCTTCTACGGCCACATCCAAGTCCGCATCCTCAAGGACCACCAGCGGCGCATTGCCGCCCAGTTCCATAGAACTGCTAATGATTTTCTGCGCGGCCTGCGACAACAGGATACGGCCAACTTCTGTAGATCCGGTAAAAGATATTTTTCGAACCCGGTCATCGTCGAGCATGGCGGAAACCACCTTACCTGAATTACGGGACGGCACCACATTTACCACTCCCGCTGGAACACCAGCCTCTTCCATAAGGGCCGCCAGGGCCAAGGCTGTCAGTGGCGTTTCTGATGCAGGCTTCAGTATAACGGTGCAACCAGCGGCCAATGCCGGTCCAATTTTACGGGTCGCCATTGCTGCCGGAAAATTCCACGGTGTAATAAGAAGACATACACCCACCGGTTTATGGGAAACCATGATATTGTTATTGCCCGCAGGGGACCTAGAAAATTGCCCCAGATTACGGGGGGCCTCTTCTGCATACCAACGGTAAAACTCGGACGCATAAGCCATTTCACCAATCGCTTCGGCATAAGTCTTGCCTTCCTCCAGCGAAATCAATTTTGCAAAATAATCCTTACGTTCCACCATAAGCTCAAAGGCTTTACGCAATATTTCCCCACGATTCCGGGGAGACGTGGCAGACCAGATTTTACCCGCCGCTTCCGCTGCATCGACCGCAGACAAACAGTCGTCAACCGTTGCGTTGGACACATCGACGAGGGCTGTTTCCGTAGCCGGATCATACACTGTAAATTGCGCGCCATCACTAGCTGGTTTCCACTGACCACCTATATAAAGTTGTGTCGGTGTCTTAGAAATAATATCCTGCATACCCTTAGCCCATATTCTTTAAAATGGTTTCAACAATGCGCTCAACAGTTGGAATTGTAGCGTCTTCCAAATTATCTGACGAAGGAAGAGGCACATGCGGTGTGGTAATCCGGATCACTGGCGCATCCAGATCATAGAAACATTCTTCAGTAACAATAGAAGAAATTTCAGAACCCCAACCACAAAGTCTCGGATTTTCCTCAACCGTAAACAGGCGCCCAGTCTTGACTGTCTCGGCAAGTATTGTTTGCGTATCCAATGGAACCAGAGAACGCACATCGACCACCGTCACTTCGATTCCCTTTGTCGCCAGAATTTCTGCAGCCTTAACCGCGCGGGGCACCATGGCAGCAAGGGCAACAATGGTGGCATCATCCCCCTGACGAAGAACACTGGCCTTTCCCAATTCAAGCACATGCTCACCGTTCGGCACCTCCCCCTTCATGGCATAAAGCGATTTATGCTCGAAAAACAGAACCGGATCGGGGTCACGAATTGCAGCAGCAAGAAGTCCTTTTACATCTGAAGGGTTAGACGGTGCCACCACCTTAATACCCGGCACGGCCATGGCCCAATTTTCCACGCTTTGGGAATGCTGGGCCCCAAAACGAGAACCACCCCCGTTAGCTGTGCGTATCACCAGCGGTACTTTTACCTGACCATTGGTCATATATCGCGCCTTGGCAATCTCATTAACCACCATATCCCAACATACGGCAAGAAAGTCTGAAAACATGATTTCCGCGATGGGTTTCAGTCCCGTCATAGCCGCACCCATTGCCGCCCCAAGTATAGCATTCTCAGAAATAGGCGTATCAATTACACGCTTTTCACCAAATTCTTCAAACAACCCGACTGTGGCCTTAAACACACCGCCAGCAGCAGCAATATCCTCGCCCAGGAAAACCACATTGTTATCCCGCCTCATTTCCTGCGCTATACCCTCAGCAACAGCTTCTCTGTATGTTAGTTGCGCCATGCTGAACCTCCATCTGCCCAAACATCTTTATCAATAATATCCAGTGACGGCACAGGTGATAGCTTAGCCACCTCTGTTGCCTCATCAATGGTATTTTGTATTTCAGTTTCCATTTCAGTCAGATCCTCATCTGTAAAACCATTTTCCATCATCCGCAGGCGATACATGGAAATCGGGTCGCGGGCGAACCATGCTTCCACTTCCTCTTTCGGACGATATTTTCCCGGGTCAGCCCGAGAATGTCCCTGATGACGGTAAGTTTTACATTCGATAAGAGAGGGCCCATCACCGGCGCGTGCTCTGGCATAGGCGTCTTGGGCGGCATGATATACCGCATCCGCATCGTTGCCATCAACAATAATGGAGTCAAGACCATAAGCAGAAGCCCGGTCGGCACCAGGATGCTCAACGGCGGTAACTTTGCCAATGGGGGTATATTCCATATAAAGATTATTCTCACAGACAAATACTACAGGCAATTTCCAAACAGCCGCCATATTGAGCGCCTCATGGAATGTGCCAATATTGGTCGTACCATCACCAAAGAACACAGTGGTCACTTGATCCGTACCAAGATATTGTGCTGACCATGCTGATCCAAGGGCGATGCAGAGTTGAGCACCAATGATGGCATAGGACCCCATGGCACCATGCTCTACACTGGTCAGATGCATTGAGCCGCCCTTGCCACCCAATATTCCGCATTCTCGCCCCATAAGCTCCCCTAACATAGGGGCAACTGGCGCACCACGCACAAGAGTATGCGTATGACCACGATAGGTACAATAAGTATAATCACTCTTATTCATCGCCACACCAAATCCTGCGGCGACAGCCTCTTGACCTAGCGCTAAATGGTTTGTTCCCTTCACAAGGTTTTCAAGAAAAAGATCTGAAGCACGCTGCTCAAAATAGCGCGCCAGTAATTGTGTCCTGTATAATTCCAGGCTCACCTTATTACCCATATTTTCTGACATTCTGGATTTCTTTCAATTTAATAAATCAGTATTTATTCGCAATGAATAATTCCTGCGCTGGGAAGTGAGTAAGTATACGGCAGCCATCAGCGGTTACGACAACTTCTTCCTCAATACGTGCTGCCCCATTGCCATCCGCCGCCGGGCAATATGTTTCAAGTGCGAAGACCATACCCTCTTTAAGTTCGAACGGATTGTCCAAAGACACCAAACGACTGATAATAGGCCGCTCATGCAGTGCCAATCCTAGACCATGACCAAACTGAAGACCAAAGGCTTCCATCTCATTAGCAAAACCAAAGTCTTCTGCTTTGGGCCAGACCATAGCAATTTTGTCTGTTGTCATACCAGGACGCACCAATTGAATAGCATCGTCAATCCATTCTCGCGCCTGCCGATAAGCGTCATGCTGTGCCTGTGTAGCGAGCCCAACATTAAGGGTACGATAATAACAGGTGCGATACCCCATATAAGACTGAATAACATCGAAAAAAGCCTGGTCTCCCGGTCGATACATTCGATCTGTGAAGTTATGCGGATGGGGGCTGCAACGTTCGCCGGAAACCGCGTTAATGGCTTCCACATCATCAGATCCTTGCTCATAAAGGAACTGGTTAGCCATGGCAACTATCTCATTTTCGCGCACACCGGGTTTAAGCATATCTGCAATTTTTTGATACACACCGTCCACCATAGCCGCCGCTGTATTAAGCAGGATAATCTCGTCCATACTCTTAATCTCGCGGGCATCCAGAAATATCTGCTGCGCATCCCTTATATCCAAACCTTCAGCCTGTAATGCAAAAAGCATTGGCGGCTCGCAAATATCCACACCGAGCGGCATGTCAGCAATACCCTCTTCCTCCAGCAGGAATTTTATTTCCTGGGCGGCCCTTTTAAATAGGCCAGCCTCTTCTGATACGGAACCCCGAAGACCCAGCATCCCGGCACGGCAACGGTCCTGTTCCAACCAGGGCGCATAGATCCGATGATGAGCTGCAGCTGATCCAAAATCCCATAGATAAGGCTTGGCAGATGCCGTAAACAAGGCATAGCGACAAATTTTGTCGCGCGCCCATTCTCCGATCACACTGCTAGTCAAATAACGAATATTATTATTATCGAAACACAGAATGGCACCAAAGCCAGATTTGTCCAATGCCATTTTTGACCGCGCGGTACGATAATCATGCAGCCTACGATAATTCACTCGTTCTTCAAAATCCACCGCCGTACGGCCAGGTGAAGAAATAGGGCGGTTCCAATCCCATCCCGGATCAATATGATCCGTCGTAATTACCTTAGGTTCAGTTGTTTTAATGATACTCATATTCTCACCTGTCTCGAATTTTCCAAGTAACCGCTTAAGCTACGGACTTTAAAAAATCCTACATGCAAGCGTTTGCATACAAGTTAACTTATTGTCATTCTGCGATCAAGGATTAATTCCCAAAATTTTTATTATTCTCACTAACCAGCTGTTTTATAAGAATAATAATTAAATACTCGTGCAATTATTTGCAAAAATATATATTTTGTTTTATATCTAAATTTGAATTTGATTCTTTCAGGAGCAATAGAATGCCCACCTATGTATATGAAACCATTCCCGTAAACCACAAACAGGAACCGGAACGGTTTGAAATATTCCAGAAAATGTCGGAAGAGCCGCTCACTCAACATCCAGAAACCAATCAACCTGTACGTAAGGTGATTTCTGGATCCTTTTCGATGAAACGAAGGATCGTCAATGGTGGCGTAAATGTCAGTAGAGCGAGCGCAGGTGCCGGTGCCTGTGGATGCGCTACTGGTCAGGCCCATGGCCTGCAGCACAACCCCCTAAAACGTAGGCAAAGCAACGGTATCAGTGGCCAGACACATACCTTTGGCCATGATCATAAACATTAATTAATTATAGCTTAGGTCCGAAAATAGCCTTTAACTGCCCTATAGCTAAAATGCCAAAGCAAACGTTTGCACAGATAGTCCGTTCAATTAAAAGGATACATACCATGCCTGTTCTCGAAACCGATAGCGCTGAAATTCTAAAACTGAAAGGTCTTCACCTTTATCATACCAATGTCTCAAACTGTTCCATGCGGGTGCGACTGCTACTGGAAGAGAAAGGTCTCAAATGGACCTCTCATCACCTAAATCTGGTTAAGCGTGAAAATCTACAAGAGTGGTATTTTCGCATTCATCCCAACGGGCTCGTACCAGCAATGGTTGATAATGGCGTGCCAATAACGGATTCCATTGATATTCTCTATTATCTTGAAGAAAAATACCCTACACCTTCTTTTCTACCAACAAACATGACTGAACAAGCAGAAGTTCGCCATTGGCTTGATCTGGCTGGACAGATCCATGTAAAGGGTGTTAAAACTTTTGTTTACGGCGTGTCCGGTCTCGTCACAAAAAACCGTGATGATATGGCTCGTTACGCGGAAATGGAACCGGACAAGGAACTTGTGGCATTCCATTGGAGAAGCCTCGACGGTTTTCCCCAGGAGGAGATTGAGGAAGCTCTAACTATACTGGAGAGCAGCTTCAAGAAGTTAGAGATACGGCTCAAAAAACATAATTATCTGGTCGGTGAAAATTACACACTCGCCGATATTACGTGGATAGTACAATATGTTCTTCTAGAGCGTAAAAAATTTGATTTTTCACCCTTCCCATATATTCAAGCCTGGGCTGAACGCCTAAGAACAAGGCCATCGTACAAACTTGCTATCACCGACTGGCAACCCTGATCCAGAATATTGTCAGCACCACGGAGGTTGTTCCAAAGCAAACTATTGCCGTGTTTTTGAGCAACCTTTAACGTACGTTTATAAGTTACCAATTTCGCTGTTGCCCATCAGGTCTTATGGTCCTAGATAGTAAGATTTGATATTGGAGGGCTTTTGGTTCATCGTAAACGTTAGAAGGAATGAAGGTGAAACAAAAACCAGATTCAAAAACCTGCTCTCGTTCTTCTTTTATCCAACGACCCAACGTGGAAAACCCTATATCAAAGTCTGAGGCAATTTGCCGCCTGCTAAGCCCACTTGTTAGTGCTACCCGCACGACTTCATGTTTAAATTCTGTACTTACTCTTGATACCATAACATTTTTTCCTATAAGATATTATATCTGATTATAGAAGCGGTATAAATCCGCGACACGACCAAAACATAATGAGTTCGTTTGGAATATCCGTCATTCATTAGTAAACACAACAGATGACTAGCTTTCAGCCGTTTTTTTTAACAATTTAGAAAAATAAATATTTGCGCCCCATATGCGACCCACACCGGCGTGAAGAATTATGGGTTTTTGCTAAGTCATTGAAAGTAGTGGGGCGAGTGACCGGGATTGAACCGGCGACTTCCAGAATCACAATCTGGCGCTCTAACCAACTGAGCTACACCCGCCACAGGTTTGAGTGACGTCCTTTTACGTCCAGTTCGACATAGGGTCAAGAGAAGAATTTGCCTTTTTCAATTATCCGCCAAAGTAAAGCTAAACAATCCCCATATTTCATTGCATGGTTTTTAATCACCATCTGCCTATATTTTAGGCAAAGGCCGTTTTTTAGCGGGAGAATATAATATATCTTCCTTGAATCCCGTAAGATTCCATTCTCCCTTAAAACTGGCATGAAACATGCTTAATAGAATGAAAGCATAAATACCAACTTGAATTTTAATTCAATAATAAGGATGTCTCATAAGCTATGAAAAAAATTGAAGCTATCATCAAACCCTTTAAACTGGATGAAGTCAAAGAAGCCCTTCATGAAGTTGGCTTGTCAGGAATTACTGTCACAGAGGCCAAGGGCTTTGGCCGCCAGAAGGGCCATACCGAATTATACCGGGGAGCAGAATATGTCGTAGACTTCCTGCCCAAGGTAAAAATTGAGATCGTGCTCAGCGATGATCTAGTGGAAAGCGCCATCGAAGCCATTCAAACGGCCGCCAAAACAGGCCGTATTGGCGATGGTAAAATTTTTCTCAGCAATATTGAAGAAGCCATTCGCATTCGTACCGGGGAAACCGGCGATGATGCTATTTAGTAATTAATAAGTAAACTCTTTTTGTTATCAAACCAGTCAGGAACCAAGAATTATGTCAGATGTAAATACTGTCCTTGAAATGATCAAAGAAAAAAATATTGCCTTTGTGGACCTCCGCTTTACGGACCCAAAAGGCAAGTGGCAACATCTTACCATGGATGCAAGTGTCTTTGATGAAGACATGCTAGAAGAAGGCGTTATGTTTGACGGCTCCTCCATTAGCGGTTGGAAAGCCATCAATGAATCCGATATGATTCTGATGCCTGACCCCTCCTATATCACTACTGACCCTTTTATGGATCAGCCCACGTTGGTGCTTTTCTGCTCCATTCTGGAACCTGCCACAGGTGAAGGGTATGGTCGTGACCCCCGCTCCACTGCCCAACGCGCCGAAGCATATCTGAAATATACCGGGATTGGTGATACGGCTTATTTCGGACCAGAGCCTGAATTTTTCATGTTTGACGATGTGAAATTCAATGTGGACTATAATAGTGCTTCATTCTCTCTCGATGATGTGGAAGGGCCTTATAACTCTAACCGCCACGAAGAATATGGCAACCAGGCCCACCGCCCCTCGGTTAAGGGTGGCTATTTTCCGGTTGCTCCCGTTGATACCTGTGCCAATATTCGCGGCGAAATGGTTACAATCATGAAAGAACTTGGGCTGCCTATGGACAAGCATCATCATGAAGTGGCCCCATCCCAGCATGAACTGGGCATGATGTTCGGCACTTTGGTACAAACAGGCGACCGGGTACAGATCAACAAATATGTTACCCATCAGGTAGCTCATGAGCATGGCAAAACAGCAACCTTCATGCCAAAGCCCATCGCCGAAGATAATGGCAGCGGCATGCATGTCCATCAATCAATCTGGAAAGATGGCGAGCCTTTATTTGCTGGCAGTGGCTATGCGGACCTATCCGATACGGCTTTATATTACATTGGCGGCATCATCAAACATGCCAAGGCCCTGAATGCCTTCACTAATGCCTCCACCAACAGTTACAAGCGTCTGGTGCCTGGATTTGAGGCCCCCGTACTGCTGGCCTATTCCGCCCGCAACCGGTCTGCCTCATGCCGTATTCCTTTCAGCAACAACCCAAAAGGCAAGCGTGTTGAAATCCGTTTCCCGGACCCAACGGCAAACCCGTACCTCGCTTTTTCTGCCATGCTGATGGCTGGCCTTGACGGGATTGAAAATAAAATTCACCCCGGTGATGCCATGGATAAAGATCTATACGCTCTGCCGCCGGAAGAACTGAAAGAAGTTCCTACCGTTGCAGCATCACTGGATGAAGCCCTAAATGCTCTGGATGCGGATCGTGAATTTCTGAAAAAAGGTGATGTTTTCACCGATGACCAGATCGATTCCTATATGGACCTGAAACGGGAAGAAATTGACATTGTTCGTGTCATTCCTCATCCCGCAGAATTCAAACTATATTATTCTGTGTAACAGGCTAAAATTATAACCTGATCATCCCCAGCCCATAATTGATAAGGTGGCTGGGGATTTTTTTTGCCCTATGATTGTATTTATTTAAGTCTTATGTTAAGTGTTTCGCGCCATAATCAAATGACCTAACAACAAAAAGAACTGATACTGTGCCCCATTACAAGCGATATCAGAGTGAAGTGAAAGACGAAAATATCAATTCTTTAACCTTGCTTGCAACGGACTATATGAACCATTTCAATGAGGTTCATATGCTGATGGATATGCTGCCCTCAATGCCCGATTGTATAGAGGATATTAGGGAATGGGCACCGATCAGTTATCAAGATCATTTTAAGCATAGTGTTTTTAGCGCCAGAGACTTGGCCATTGAGGCTTATGAACACTCACCGGAAGAATACCGCCTGCCATTTGAACAAACCGTCGCCCAGATGGACAAGCTGATTTTAAGCACTATTACTCAGGTAGAGGAACAAATCGCGCAGGACAACGCCAACAAGCTGCAAAAAATTGTTGAGCGTTATACACCCAAAATGATTGCCCTGATCGAAAAATGCGGTTCAATCATCAACGGTGAGAAACATATGACCCATCAAGATAGTATCGACCATTATTTTGACGAAGATGAAGAAAAACTGGACGGCGAGGACCTTGACCAGAGTACGATTGATGATCTTTTTGGCTAACGCATAATCAGACTTTATAGGCTCTAACCGTCTAAAACCCGTCACAACAAAAATCTACCAATCGATCACGGATTTCCTCTCGTGGGCGCTTCTTACAACTATTGTGTGACAACATGCTGATTCTGTGCAAATGATTGATTGTATGATGCATGACGCCCATTATAAAATGAATCCGCCAGTAAACATCTTCTTCTGACAGGTCAGGCTTGATTTTCTGGAAATAAGGAACAAATCTAGCAAAAACATCCACTTCCTGGCGCAACACATTGTCCATATCACTGGATTCTTCAAGATAAGCCCTTGCCAAAAACCGGATATATACGGAAAAACCCTTTTCCTCATCACAAAGCCAGAATATAGGCGGCGTTAACATGGCACTGATGAGTTCCCTGAGAGAGGCGTCTCGCCCATCTACCTTTGCTTTTTCATCTGCCTCATACAACAGGTGCAACCGTTCATGATTCATCAGTGTCGCCCGTCGCACATATACCGACTGGAACAAACCCTGTTTGGAACCAAAATAATAATTTACAGCCGATAGATTGACACCAGCTTTTGAGGTGACCGCACGAATGGAAACACTATCAAAGCTTCCATTGGCAAATAATTCCTCTGAAACATCAAGGATTCGCTCCCTGGCATCCTGCCCCGTAGATTTTCTTGATTTCATAATTGATCTGCTTTTCAGGAAAATTTATTTTTATATTTTTAACCACATACCCTGTTTAAAACATACGTTTAGAATGATGGAAGTGCAAGATGAATTTTATTCTTCACTTTCCTTATCCAAATCAGCAGATTTTTTTTGAGAAGATTTTTTATAGCCAAATCGCTGTCTGTGGCGCGTGATCGCTATGGGAATCATCAAAATATATAATAATCCAACCACGGACATTGTTGCCCATATATGGGTTACCAGCAGAGTTGCCAATATGGAAATACCCAGCAAATAAAATAATACAAATTCTCTTTTTATATTCAATTTCTTGAAAGAAAAGGTCGGGATACTACTCACCGTCATGGCCGCAATTAAACCCATGTAAATGATACAGAAAACAGGATTTTTCAAAAACTCTATATCGGTCAGGAAATACAATATCATGGGCCATAAGGCCAATGCCGCCGATGCCGGTGCTGGAAGGCCGGCGAAATAATCTCGCTTTTCTTCATCATCCACATCAGCATCATCACTCATCGTATTAAAGCGGGCAAGACGCAAGGCCATGGCTGTGGTAAAGATCAGTGCGATCAACCAGCCTATTCCCTTTACATCCCTAAGTACCCAAGTATACATAATCACCGCCGGTGCCACACCAAAACAGACAATATCAGATAGTGAATCCAGTTCCGCACCGAATTTTGATGATCCTTTTAACAAACGCGCCATCCGGCCATCGAGGCCATCGAGTACGCCAGCAATCAATACGGCAAGTACTGCCCCTTCCCAGCGGCCCAGAATGGCAAATCTCAGAGCAGACATTCCGGCACATATGGCCAGCACCGTAATGGCATTGGGTATCAGACTACGGATCGGAAAAATATGTCGACTATTCGAATTGGGCATAGATTATAAATCCCGATTTTTTCTAGCGAATTTCGCCTTCACGGTTTCGCTCTTTAGTCTTTTCATTGGCGATGATGGTTTCACCGGCAACGGCCCGCTGTCCTACGCATACCATGGAATGAACACCTTTCGGCAAATAAACATCCACGCGACTACCAAAACGGATCAGGCCGAACCTTTCCCCGGCGGTATATTCCTTGCCATCTTCTGCCCAGCATAGAATGCGCCGCGCAACCAGACCTGCGATTTGAACAAAGGCATATTCCCGACCAGAACCGGATTTGAGCAACAGCGCATGTCTTTCATTATCCACACTGGCTTTTTCCAAAGAGGCATTAAGGAATTTCCCCGGCGTATAGACCTGTTTCAAGATCGTACCATTAACAGGAACCCGATTAACATGAACATCAAAAACATTCATAAAAATGCTGACACGTGTTCTAACCTCATCACCAAGGTCCAGTTCCTGTGGGGGTACTGAATCACAGACGGACTGAACGACCCCATCTGCCGGGCTTACCACTAATCCATCCTTAGTAGGCGTTACCCGTTCGGGGTCCCGGAAGAAATAAGCGCACCATATGGTCAATATCAATCCGACAACGCCCAAAAGATCCATTCCCAATAAATAGAAAAGGACGGTAGTGGCTCCAAATCCCAATATGAATTTATGCCCTTCCTTGTGGAAATAGCCGAGTATTGGCGGTAAATTATCCATTTTTTTATCCAATGTGTTTTTCATATGCTATTTGTAATGCAGTATGCGCCCATCATCAAACTTTATTATCCATTTCAAGGTTAAACTCTTCAAGTTCAACCAGTTTCTGCATCGCTTCTGTGGCTTCTTTCTGTTTCTGCCACATATTATAATATGCCCCACGAGAGCCAAGAAGTTCATCATGCTTGCCACGTTCAATAATTTCACCAGCCTCTAGGACAATAATCTCATTGGCATTCACAATCGTCGACAGCCGGTGGGCAATCACAATGGTCGTTCTGTGCAGGGATACTTCTTCAAGTGATTGCTGTATGCCCTGTTCCGTATGGCTGTCCAGTGCCGACGTTGCCTCATCCAACAATAAAATGGCCGGATTTTTCAGGATTGTGCGGGCTATGGCTACTCTTTGTTTCTCACCACCGGATAATTTCAGGCCACGTTCCCCGACCTCGCTATCATATTGATCGGGAAGTTCCATGACAAAATTATGGATCTGAGCATGTTTTGCCGCCACCTCTACTTCTTCATCTGTAGCCCCTGGCCGTCCATAGCGAATGTTATAACGGATACTGTCATTAAACAGCACCGTATCCTGCGGTACAACGCCAATCTGGCGGCGCAGGCTTTTCTGGCTAACTTGGCTGATATCCTGCCCGTCAATGAGAATATGGCCCTTTGTCAAATCATAAAAACGAAATAGAATACGTGAAATTGTTGATTTCCCCGCTCCACTTGCTCCGACGATCGCCGTTGTAGTACCCGCAGCCACTTTGAATGAAATATTCTTCAGAATGGGCCTGTTCTCGGCATAATGGAAGGAAACATTATCAAATTCCACTTCACCGCCATTGATTATAAGGTCGCCGGCATCCGGGGCATCGGTGACATCGGATTCCTTACGAATCATGGAAAACATCTTTTCCATATCCACCAGGGATTGTTTGATCTCCCGATAAACAAAGCCAAGAAAATTGAGTGGCATATAAATCTGAATTAACAGAGAATTGACCAGAACAAATTCACCAATGGTAAAGCGCCCATCAACAACCCCCTGCCCTGCCATGAGCAGAACAACGACCAATCCAGAGGAAATAATCAGGCTTTGTCCCACATTGAGCAGAGCCAATGAGGACTGGCTGCGAACAGAAGCAGATTCATATTTCGCAAGCGCCACATCATAACGTCGGGCTTCATGTTGCTCATTGGTGAAATATTTAACCGTTTCAAAATTAAGCAGACTGTCGATAGCTTTGGTATTGGCCTCCGTATCCTGCTTATTCATTTCCCGGCGGAATTTCAACCGCCAATCCGTGACTGTAATAGTGAATATAATATAGCCTACCAGACAAATGAAAGTGACCAGCGCGTAATAAAAACCGAATTTTGACCAGAATACGAAGGTGATCAGAAATATTTCAAGAAGGGTAGGCAGGATGTTGAACAGCATAAAACGCAAGAGGAAATCTATGCCCCGCGTGCCGCGTTCTATCACACGACTGAGCCCACCGGTTTTACGCTCCATATGAAATTTCAGCGACAGGTTATGCAAATGGCGAAAGGTGCTTAACGCAATATTTCTTAGTGCATTCTGGCCCACTTTAGCAAAAACCGCGTCCCTTATTTCACCAAAAAACAGACTAAGTACCCGCGCCAGACCATAGCCAAGGATAATAGCCATGGGCAAGACCATAATAACGGTGGTCACATCAGGCTGTAATCCGGGGGTTAAGGCATCAACCGCATCTTTGAATAAAAACGGCACATAAATCCCGATTAATTTTGCGGTAATTAGAAAAATCATAGCCAGAACAACCCGCACCCTAAGATCCCACCGTCCCTTCATCCAGATAAAGGGTAATAAGGTCTTTATGGTCTGCCAGTGATTCTCATTGTCGTCTCTTTCAGCATCATCAGGTGACGTGTGATGTGAAGGCTTGTGACGGGCCACATTTTCTCCCTGTATGAAAACATCAATTAATTCAAGTATACTGATATGGGTATCATTTACAGTATTTTAAGTCTCTAATAATAATATTCATGGGTAACCGTCATAATAATAATCAGGATCGAATGTGACTGCAGTTGAAAAAATGGAATATTCTGACAGGTCGTCACTGCTAAATCTGGAACTATTACTGGACGGCGTTGCCAAGCAAATAACCGATAATAACATTGAATTTCCATCACAATTTAACTTTATATGGCACAATATACAATTTTCCGGACAGATACTGGACCCGAAAAAAGGCCTTGATCTATTTTCCATTAATCTGACTGCTAACCTTGGATATCTTCCCTTCAGTTCAGAGAATAAAGCCCACAGAAAAAAGTTATTTGAAACTTTCAGTTCCCAACTCACTAATGGTGAATATATACTCTCGCCCAATAGCCAGATACAAATTATATTACAGACCCAATTTAGCGGACCTGTGGATGGCAAACGCCTGGTGGAGGTGATCAGCTATACCCTGCTTGACCAGCAGGCAGAGCTGAAATCCATACAGGCTTTAATTATGGGCTAGGGAATAATCAAACCTTATAGGTTCATTATACTCTGACTATTCTATGATCGGTGCCGTTGGCAGAGCGAATTTTTGCCCCGGATAAATTAGATCGGGATCCTTGATCAGGCTTTTATTAGCCCCAAAAATCAAAGTATAATGAAAGCCCGATCCATATAGCTTGCGTGCAATATGCCACAGGCTGTTGCCGGGACGCACAATCACCTCGCCTTTGGCCTTGGTTGAATCTATGTCATTACCTCGGGTGAAGGGCTGTTCAATACGCACCTCCACATCATCCCCTTCCAAAAGCTGATCAATACGAATGATATGTTCTTTCAAGTTCAATTCCTTGACAAAAGAATGAAACCAGACACCTTCTTCAGAAGCCGTTACCTCGGTAAGATACTCATTGTCCAGATATATTCTAACCCGGGCATTCTTCGAGGCAGAACCGGAAATAATAATATTTGAATCTTCATCATAATCCAGACTATCCAGTGATAGTCCTTTAGCAAGTTCAGAAAAATTCACCAAACGTGGTTTTTGCAGGACTCTTGTAGGCCCGCCACCGGTACGAGGGCTTAATATGACAATAACCCCGTTTTCTTCATCTTCGATAAAACGGTCTTCATCCCGGCTTGGTACCGCAACGATCACAACGTCACTGGAAAAAACTTCAAACTCGCCAGGCATTGTGGACTTAAGGCTTAATTCTGTCGGACCGGGCGGCAAAGGATCATCATAGAGTAGCACCCATTCCCCATTACGGTCAGCCACAGCAGATCCGATGACCTTGTCTCTGGCATAAATATAAATATCACTATTGGGTTCGGCGCGACCGGCAATGACACCAGTACCATTTCGGCTGATGCGTACAATGTCAAAGCTTGGCAATATGGAGGTTTTCTTGGCAACTTCCCGCGGTTGCTCCTGCGCATCCACTTTTGGGGCGGACTCTACCTGCGGAATTTCCGGCAAGTTATCAGAAGAGAAGAAATCATTAGCCCCATCTTCGGCGAAAAAAACAATCCAGAAAACGGCACCAATGGCCACAAAAGCCAGCACCGCAATGCTGGTCCTCAATGTCCAGTCCGAACCATTTTTTTCCCTTTTTAATGGAATCTTTGAAGGCTGCTCTGTCAACTACTCACCAAATCAATTTAAAAAAGCGCATAGGCTATATACTGCAAACCATTGGGAATGTCAGTATCATTTTATTTTAAGCTATGCTTTGTAATATATTCATTAACACAGTTGCTATACAATGAAGCCATAGATAAGGTGAAAAATTGTCAAAACTGTGACAATAAGAAAAAACTTTCTCAAGCAAGCCGCTCTATTGAATAAGAATAAAAGGGTAAAAATATTTAACATGGCACATATCAAGTCTCTTTGCGTTTATTGCGGGTCCCGGCCAGGCCGAAACAGCCATTTCAAGAAAATTGCACGTACTTTCGGCGAAATTCTGGCGGCAGAAAAAATTCGCTTGGTATACGGTGGTGGCAATGTTGGTCTGATGGGGGTTATCGCCAATACAGTCATGAAATGCGGTGGCAAGGTCACGGGGATCATTCCCCATCATCTGGACGAAGAAGAAAGTGGATGGAAAGAGGCTACCGATTTCTTTGTGGTTGATAACATGCATGAACGCAAGCGAATGATGTTTGATCATTCCGATGCCTTTGTTGCCCTGCCCGGCAGTATCGGAACGCTGGATGAAACCATTGAGGTTATTACATGGAAACAGCTGGGACTGCACAACAAACCGATTATTATTGTCAATATGGACAAATACTGGGATCCATTTCTCGCCCTGATAGATAATTTTATCCGGGAAGAATTTACTTCGGCTGAAACACTGAACCTGTTTCATGTGGTAAAAACGGTGGAAGATGTGGTTCCCTTGATTAAAAAACTGCCTGAAATTGATCAAGTAACAAAAAACACCCTGATTTGAGCAAATTCTTTTGTTTCTGCCCTTCACATATTGCATGAGCAATGATAGCTTGCGCCTGAATGAGGTTGTTACTCCTCACCCGAAATGGCGCAAAATTAAGTGCCACTATATTTTTTAAAGGTTCATTATGGCTAAAATTAAAGTAGAAAATCCTGTTGTCGAACTAGATGGCGATGAAATGACACGTATCATCTGGGCATGGATCAAAGACAAATTGATACACCCCTATCTGGATATTGATCTGAAATATTACGATCTCAGCGTAGAAAAACGTGACGAGACCGATGACCAGATTACCATTGATGCGGCTAATGCCATCATCAAATATGGCGTCGGTGTAAAATGTGCGACTATCACGCCTGACGAACAACGGGTTGAAGAATTTAACCTCAAGCAAATGTGGCGTTCACCCAATGGCACGATCCGTAATATTCTGGGTGGCACTGTATTTCGTGAACCAATCATATGTTCCAACGTGCCGCGTCTGGTACCAGGCTGGACACACCCGATTGTAATCGGACGTCATGCTTTCGGTGACCAATATCGCGCCACTGACTTTCGCGTTCCTGGTGCCGGCAAGTTGACTATAAAGTTCGAACCTGAAGACGGCGGCGAGCCCATAGAACGGGAAGTTTTTAACTTCACCGGTTCCGGTGTTGCCATGGCCATGTATAACCTTGACGAAAGCATCCGCGATTTTGCCCGCGCCTGTATGAATTACGGTCTGAACCGCGGCTGGCCCGTCTATCTCAGCACCAAAAACACCATCCTTAAAGCCTATGACGGCCGGTTCAAGGATCTGTTTGAGGAAGTCTTTGAAAGTGAATTCGCAGCTAAATTTGCCGATGCGGGCATTACTTACGAGCATCGCCTGATTGATGACATGGTGGCTTGTGCCATGAAATGGAATGGCGAATTCGTCTGGGCCTGTAAAAACTACGATGGTGACGTCCAGTCCGACACCGTGGCACAGGGCTTTGGGTCACTGGGCTTGATGAAATCTGTTCTGATGACCCCCGATGGGTCCGTTGTTGAATCAGAAGCAGCTCACGGAACTGTAACCCGCCATTACCGCATGCATCAGCAGGGCAAAGAAACCTCCACCAACCCCATTGCATCCATCTTTGCATGGACAGGTGGCCTGTCCCACCGCGCCAAACTGGATGACAACGAAGCGTTGAAAGAATTTTCCGAGACGCTGGAACGGGTTTGTGTTGAAACAGTGGAAGAAGGTTACATGACCAAAGATCTGGCGCTTTTGGTTGGCCCGGATCAGGCATGGCTGACCTCGAAACAATTCTTCGACAAGATTGACGAAAATCTTCAAAAAGCTATGGCATAAATAATATTCAACTACAAACGGTCCCGCATCTTAAGTTTAGATGCGGGATTTTTTATGGGGCGGGCGCCTGACCAAAATCGGAATGGGAAACGGTGCTGTAAGATTCCTCGATCCGCTGCCGTAATGTGGGGTTTTCATTCAGAAGATGATGGAATTCGCGGGCATCCAATATGAAAAAGTGGGATTTTGTTACCGTCACATAATTAGATTTATATTCTTCTTTTTCCATAAGTGATTTCGCACCGAAGAAACCACCTTCCTCTAAAATGGTTATGCTCATTTCATTCTTCCGGGCAACCTTGCCTGATACGATCAAATACATTTTATCGGCCAATTGACCCTTTACGGCCATAAGGCTGTTTTCTTCCACCACACTGGAGCGTAGATATTTGGCTATGGTGCTAATCAGATTGGCATCAAGTCCTTTGAACAAAGGCACATTGGCCACCAATCCCCAACGAATAACAAAATCCCGCTGGTGTATTTCATTGGCAAAGCCAGACGCAATAATACCAATCGGCAGCGCATACATGCAAACGCCGAAGATCATCACAACACCACCGAAAAGGCGGCCGGCCCAAGTCAGGGGTACAATATCCCCGTAACCTACCGTGGTCAGGGTGGCCAGCGCCCACCATAAGGCGTGGGGGATAGTACCAAAGGCCTCTGGCTGAACATGACGTTCCAGATAATACATTATGGTCGCCGCAAAGGACGACAGCCCCAGCATAATGATCAATGTGGCTATCAATGCTCGTCTTTCGGAATAGAGTACACTCCCCAGAGAAGCAAGCGCCGGAGAATAGCGCATCAGCTTGAAGATACGCAACAGGCGGAAAATTCTCAGTAACCGCAAATCAATACCAAAGGCAAAAAGGAGTGACGGGGCGATGGCTATAAAATCAATAACCATAAGCGGTGATGAGATAAAATGAAGCCGAAATCCTGCCTTGCCCTTTTGATCAGGATCAGGCCTATATTCAACAGACACCCATATGCGTAACATATATTCCACAAAGAATATCAATAGAGAAAAGATTTCAAAGGCAATAAATTTCTGATGATATTTTTGGGTAATCTCAGGCACCGTTTCCAGTGAAACCGCTACAATATTCAAGACAATCAGACAAACCATGAAGCCGTCAAACAGCCCCGCAGCACGATTACCGCTCAGACCCATTTCAATTATTTCAAATAATTGCCGACGTTTTGTTTTCTGCACATGTTTCCCTTGGTAAAGTTTACAGTTTCTCCAGAATTTCTTCTATAGCCGCGATAGCCAGGTCAGCTTTTGCACCGTCAGGGCCACCGGCCTGTGCCATATCAGGCCGTCCGCCGCCGCCCTTGCCACCCACAGTCAAGGCTCCGGCACGGACCAGGTCAACTGCATTGATTTTATCTTTTAGATCTTCGGTTACTGCGATCAAAACCCCGGCCTTACCATCATTAACAGCAATCAGGGCAATAACACCGGAACCGATCTGTGCCTTTGCTTCATCCGCAATTCCGCGCAGCTCTTTGGCCTGCACACCGTCCAGAACGCGGCCGATGAATTTAATGCTACCGATTGTCTTGATGTCTGAGCCACCGCTGCCCCCACCGTCACCTATGGCAATTTTCTTACGCAGTTCCGCTATCTCTTTCTCCGCAATCTTACGGTCATCTAACAGAGCCGACAGACGTCCGGTTAATTTCGCGGGCGTGCTTTTTAGGAGTGCCACAGCTTCATTCAGATAAAGCTCTTGCTGACTGTTGTATTCCGTTGCGGCCCCACCCGTAGCGGCTTCCAATCTGCGAACACCCGCAGCTACAGCACTTTCCGCAATGATTTTAAATGTGCCAATATCACCGGTCCTTGTCACATGAGTGCCCCCGCAAAGTTCAACGGAATAGCTTTCAAACCCCATGGAAACAACACGAACTTCATCACCGTATTTTTCTCCGAACAAGGCCATAGCGCCTGACTTCACGGCCTCATCCGGTGTCATCAATTGTGTGGTCACTTCGCTATTCTGGCGAATAATCCCGTTGACTGTTTTTTCAATCAACATCTTATCTTCCAATGTCAAAGTCTTGTTATGGCTGAAATCAAACCGCAAACGGTCCGCTGCCACCATGGATCCTTTCTGGGTTACATGATCGCCAAGTTGCCTACGCAACACCGCATGGAGTATGTGGGTTACGGAATGATTGGCTCTAATACGATCCCGATTATCTGTATCAACTTTCATATCCACAATGTCCGATACCGAAAATGTTCCATTGGTGACTTTTGTCATATGAACATGCAGTTTACCCAATTTCTTGGCTGTATTCGAGACTATTGCCAATGCACCACCTTGGGCATTTAAAGTGCCAATATCACCGGTTTGCCCGCCGGATTCGCCATAAAAAGGCGTCTGGTTAGTCAATATGGCCACTTCATCACCCGACATGGCTTTATCAACTAGCACGCCGTCCTTTACAATAGCCAGAATTTTGCCTTCGGTATGGGTCGTAGCATAACCCAAAAATTCAGTGGTACCATTTTCGGCATTAGCTTCAAACCAGACTTCTTCTGTGGCTTCACTACCCGACCCTTTCCATGCGGCACGGGCTTCGGCTTTTTGTTTTTCCATGGAAAGCTTAAAACCATCCTCATCAACGGCAAGGCCTTGCGTGCGTAAAACATCCTGTGTCAGATCTAAGGGAAAGCCGTATGTATCATAAAGTCTGAACGCCACGTGCCCGGCAAGGATACCATCGTCCGATAAATTCTTTACTTCATCATCCAGCAGACGCAAACCCCGCGCTAGGGTCTTCTTGAAGCGCAATTCTTCAAGTCTCAGTGTTTCCGTGATTAGGGCCTCTGCACGCTTGAGTTCGGGGAAGGCTTGTGCCATTTCCTGTAATAATGTTGGAACCAACTTATGCATCAGGGGCTCACGACAACCCAGAAGATGAGCATGACGCATGCCACGCCGCATGATCCGCCGCAGGACATAACCACGTCCCTCATTGGACGGCAAAACCCCGTCAGCGATCAGAAAACACGATGAACGCAGATGATCAGCAATGACACGGTGCGAAATGTTTTTGTCACCATAGGCCTCAACACCGCTAAATTTTGCCGATGCCTCGATCAATTGTTTAAACAAATCAATTTCATAATTGTCATGGGTACCCTGTACAACGGCAACCATACGTTCCAGACCCATTCCGGTATCTATGCATGGCTTGGGCAGGTCCATACGGGTACCGTCAGCCTGTTGATCATATTGCATGAAGACCAGATTCCAGATTTCAACGAACCTGTCACCATCTTCATCGGGACTACCGGGCGGCCCTCCCGCAATATGAGTTCCATGATCATAAAAAATCTCAGAGCAAGGCCCACATGGCCCCGTATCACCCATTGACCAGAAATTATCAGATGTGGCAATGCGGATAATTCGTTCATCAGGCAGTCCTGATATTTTCTTCCAAAGATCAAAAGCCTCATCATCATTATGATAGACCGTGACCAACAGGCGGTCCGGGTCAAGGCCATATTCTTTTGTCAGCAAAGTCCAGGCGTGGAATATGGCTTTTTCCTTGAAATAATCCCCGAAGGAGAAATTTCCCAGCATTTCAAAAAAAGTGTGATGGCGTGCGGTATAGCCCACATTATCCAGGTCATTATGCTTGCCCCCGGCCCGAACACATTTCTGACTGGAAACGGCACGGACGTATGAGCGGCTTTCGGCACCGGTAAAAACATTCTTGAAGGGTACCATACCAGCATTAGTAAACATGAGAGTCGGGTCATTTTGCGGCACCAACGGCCCGCTTGTCACAACCTCATGGTCTTGCCCGGCAAAATAATCCAGAAATATCTTTCGGATTTCATTTGTGCCCTTCATTAAATAACCCTTTTCTGTAATCAAACCTTATGTTTAGAGTTTTAGCGATTGCATAAGTCCCTGTCTATACTCAGGACAAAAAAAAGGACGCCGTAAAGGCGTCCAGGGCAGTAGGGATTTTTGTGGGTCGTGGCTTAGCTTTCACCACCATCATCATTATCATCGGGACGGCTCATACCTTCTTTCAGCATGGCTTTATCCAGAATGCCTTTGCTTTTCCTTATCTGAAGTTCCAGTTTCTCGGCAAGTTCCGGGTTGTCCTTAAGAAAACGTTTGGCATTTTCACGGCCCTGACCGATGCGTTGACTATCGTAAGAGTACCAAGAGCCGGATTTTTCCACCACATCTGCTTTCACACCAAGATCAATCAATTCTCCGTTTTTGGAAATACCCTGACCATACATGATATCAAATTCAACCATCTTAAAGGGCGGTGCCACCTTGTTTTTTACCACTTTTACACGGGTCTGGTTGCCAACGATTTCATCTTTTTCCTTAATGGCACCAATGCGGCGAATATCCATCCGAACAGAAGAATAAAATTTCAGGGCAATACCACCGGATGTGGTTTCCGGACTGCCATACATGACACCGATTTTCATGCGGATCTGATTAATGAAAATCACCATACATTTTGATTTGGCTATGGAGCTGGTCAGTTTGCGTAGAGCCTGTGACATCAATCGAGCCTGAAGGCCAACATGGGTATCACCCATTTCCCCTTCCAATTCAGCCCGTGGTGTCAATGCAGCCACACTATCAACAACAAGCACATCCACCGCGCCGGAACGCACCAGCGTATCGGTAATCTCTAAGGCCTGTTCCCCGGTATCGGGTTGGGAAATTAAAAGTTCATCAATATCAACACCAAGCGCATTGGCATAAACAGGATCTAACGCATGTTCCGCATCCACAAAGGCTGCAACCCCGCCCTGCTTTTGCACTTCCGCCGCCACATGAAGGGCCAGCGTGGTTTTGCCGGAACTTTCTGGACCATAAATTTCTATGACACGGCCCTTTGGCAAGCCCCCTATCCCTAGGGCAATATCAAGCCCCAGTGAGCCAGTTGAGACAGCCTCAACCTCCATGGCGGCGCCTTTGCCCAGCTTCATAATTGACCCCTTGCCGAAAGCTCTTTCAATTTGGCTTAGCGCAGCATCCAGCGCCTTTTGCTTATCCATATTACCCCGTTCCACGATTTTTAATTGTGCCGATGACATTGTCTGTCTCCTCTATATCTCATAGCCAGTTGAATGTTTCAATCTAAGACCAATGTACACATTTTGTTCTTTTTGGCAAGAACATTTTTAACATATTGATATATAAGAAAATTATTTAATTTTATTACCGTTTGTTCTCATAATATAATTTTAAAACTTACCCGCCTTTGCTCTGCGGTGAAAGTTGATTCTCGTGAATCAGGCGGTTTCCAGAACCTCTTTAACCTGCTCTGCAAGTTGTTTAAGGCTGAAAGGTTTTGGCAAGAAATGGAAATCGTCCTCCCCCGGTGTTTTATCAAAGGCATCTTCCGCATAACCTGAAATGAAGATTACCTTCAGCTTATTATTTGTTTGCCTGATTTTACGGACCAACGTAGGGCCATCCATGATGGGCATAACCACATCACTGATCAAAAGGTCCAGCTCATCCTCTATCTCTCCAAACAGTTCCAGTGCCGCCTCACCGCTATTGGCTTCATAAACATTATAGCCTTTATTTTTCAGCGCTCTGCTGGCGAACATGCGCACGGCATCTTCATCTTCAACCAGCAATATAGTCCCTTTTCCGGTCAGGTCCTTAGTTACTTTTTCCGGGGCCTTATCTTCAACTTCCAGAATTTTTTTCTGGGCTTCTTTATGAACGGGCAGATAAATACTGAAGGTTGTTCCCTGACCAATTTCACTGGTCGGGAAAACAAAACCGCCCGTTTGCTTGACTATCCCGTAAACCGTTGACAGGCCAAGGCCGGTACCCTTACCTACTTCCTTGGTGCTAAAAAACGGTTCAAAGATCTTGCCCAGATGTTCTTTAGATATACCGCATCCCGTATCTTCCACTTCCAGCAGCACATATTCATTCGGGGGCATTACCTGATATCTTTTGCTCAGTGCTTTAGAATCCTTCAGCGAGATATTCCGGGTCCGTATAGAGATTTTACCATGCTGGTCCATGGCATCACGGGCATTAACACACAGATTGATAATCACCTGTTCCATCTGCCCCTGATCCACTTTCACATGCCCAAGGTCACGGCCGTGTTTCATTTCAAGTTCGATATTATCACCGATCAAACGACCAAGCAGATTGGATAATTCCGCCAGAACATCGGTTATCATGAGCACCTTTGGCCGCAGGGTCTGTTGGCGGGAGAAGGCCAGAAGCTGCCGCACCAGATTTGCCGCACGGCTGGCATTCTGCTTAACCTGAATAATATCAGAAAAAGACTGATCCCCAGGGCCGTGACGCACAAGGAGCAAATCACTAAAGCCAATAATCGCAGTCAGCAAATTATTAAAATCATGGGCAATCCCGCCTGCTAACTGCCCCACAGCCTGCATTTTCTGGGACTGGGCAAATTGTAATTCAAGGTTCTTCTGTTCCGTAGTATCAATCAGATATAAAATCGCGACCTTATCATGATCATCAAATTTATTGAGCCGTGTGATATATATCTGACCATGTTTTTCCCCTTTACCCTTAAAGCCCAACTCCGCAAAGGAACTGGCCTGACCTGTTTCTAAGGTAGTCTTAATCTGATCGTAAAATTCCTGATATTCGTCAGGGTCAATTATATGCTTGAGACTGCGGGTATTTTTTATGTCCAATTCCTTGACATAATCCCGAAAAATACGGTTTCTTTCCAGCACCTCCCCCTGTTCCGTGACTATGGCAATGCCAATGGGGGATTCCCTGAAAAAGCGATCAAAATTAATATTCTCTGTATCTGCGTCATTCACCGTATCTTCAGACTGACATAAAAAAACCTGACAGATTCTCAAAACCCCCGCGGCAGGGGGAAGCAAAAGAGTTGCCTTATTTTTCTGATCACCCAATATTGCCTCAATTGGCAAAAATTCAAGCAAAATATCTTCACCAGATAAAGTACGCACCTGAATTTGTCCGTTTAATTGTTTTGGGACTATGGAACAAAAGTCAGCAAGAGGAAGCGGTAGCTGTAGATCTTTTGCAGAATGTCCGGTCATCCAATGAAGAAGCATATCATTGGCATAGATAATCTCACCCTCCTTCGACACGGCGATTAAACCACAATCACTACAATCCAGGAAATTGCCCAGCTGTTCCAGCTTAAATCCATTTTTATTTTGGGGTATATTTTCCACAGGCTCTACAGATACGGAGCCAGAGAATACCCAACTGATATAATCTTCCTGCCCTATTTTCCGGCTTATGGTCGCTTCGGCATATTTTATTTCAGCATTACCGGCAATCAGTTGTAAAACATGAGATTGCTCTACTCCCTTGTCCAATTGGAAAAGGCTACCCTTTAAAAGTTGCCGCTGCTCGTCTGCTATCATTTCCAATGGGGGTAACGTTTCTCTATTTATACTTTCCTTCAGAAAAAGACGGTACGGCTTATTACAATAGACCATGGCCCCATCAAGGGTGGTGATGACCTGTGGCAGCACCATCCTGGTTACGGCTAACGGTTCAGAAAGAACCGGTGACGTATCACACCCCAGATAAAAACATCTTACGATCATGCCTGCGCTAATGAAAAGACAGATTGCTGCCAGAAAATAACCCAGCGTAAAATTACCCAAGGCCATACCTAATATTAGCCCGGCCAAAGACATCAGCCCCCCAATGCCGCCAATAGTAATCAAAAAGGGATAATCAACTGACTTAGGTCGTAAATTCATTTTTTTTTATAACTCACTAACTTGGATCAATAGGCAAAATGCCATATTATTGGTTTGATTTCATTTGTTTTTTTAATTTCTACTCAATTTGTGTCTTCTGACATTTCAGATGGATTATAATGGGCAGCTTCACCACGTTTCAGACGCATGATATATCCAACCACCTCGGCTACGGCTTTATAATGGCCTTCCTGTATCTCCTCATCCACCTCTACAGTGGCAAATAAGGCTCTGGCAAGGGGCGGATTTTCAAGAATAGGTATCTTATTTTCTTCGGCGACCTCACGTATTTTCAGGGCAATATGATCAACGCCCTTGGCTACAACCATTGGCACTTCCATATTACCCTGATCATATTTTAGGGCGACCGCATAATGGGTCGGGTTGGTCACCACAACATCAGCATCAGGTACCGCTGACATCATACGGGTTCTGGCGCGTTCCTGCCTGATCTGGCGCAGACGTGCCCTGACATGAGGGTCACCATCTGTTTGTTTTAATTCATCCTTCACTTCCTGCTTGGTCATTCGCATTTTTTTAAGATGCTGAAACTTCTGAAAAAGAAAATCAAGACCAGCAATTACCGCCATGATTGCCACAACCCCGCCCAGAATGCGCAATACCATAATATATATCACATCTGCCACTTGCGCCGGATTACGGGTCATCATCTGTTCCAGTCGGTCCCGTTCCGGCCATACAAGATACAGCACAATTATACCCACGATAGTAATTTTTATGATAGATTTGGTGATTTCAACAAAATTCTGCATTGAAAACAATCGCTTAAGTCCCGCCAATGGAGAAATCTTGCTTAATTTCGGTATGATTTTTTCTGTCGTGAGAATGGGTTTATGCTGGATCACCGCCCCAAGAAACGCCCCAATCATCAATATAATAACCGGAAGAACCAAATAGTTGAAAACATCGCTAAATACGCCTGCGGCAAAATTTCGTAAATTGTTACCATCCATATTAACACTATAAGAAGACCCTAAAACATTGCTTAGAATTTCCCTGATGCCCGCCATGCTGGATTTTGCCGAAACCAGAATAATCACAGTCGCAGAAAACAGAATAAACCAATGCCTGACTTCTTGGCTTTTGGCCACCTCCCCTTTTTCCTGCGCCTCCTGCAGTTTTTTATCGGTGGGTTCTTCTGTTTTTTGGGATTCGTCTTGATCGTCAGCCATTGATTATCCCTGATAGAGGAAAGCACCCAAAGCGCCTTCCATATTTTGCAGGAACCAATTCATACTTGCTGCGAGAACTATGCCAAGGATTAGAAAACCCGCAGCAATATTCAAAGGCATCGCAATGAAGAACACCTGAAGCTGCGGCATCAGACGGGCTATTATCCCCAAACCGATATTAAATATCAGACCATAAACAATGAAGGGAGACGCTATCTGCACCCCAAGAAGAAAGGAATTCGACACCGTATTGACCACCAGTTCTGCAAAATCATTCATCATGATTTCGCCCCCAGCTGGAAACAGGATGTAACTGTCATACATGGCAGAAATCATCATATGATGCATATTGGTGACAAAGAGCAATACTACTGCCATCAAGGTCAGAAAGGTTGACATCAAGGCACTTTGTGCCCCCTGTGCCGGATCAAAGGCCTGTGCCATGGCAAGACCTGTTTGCATGGCAATGATGGTGCCACCCGTATGAAGTGCGCTCATCAATAATTTTATGGATGTCCCGATCAGGACACCGACCAAAACCTCAAATATAATCAATACCCCCAACATAAACGGTGAAGCGGGCATGGCGGGCAGTATGTTGCGAACCGATGTATAAATTAGGAATGATATCGATAGTGCTATCATAAGACGGACACGCTGAGGGATAGCTGTTTCACCTAAGGCGGGAAGAAGCATGACCATGGCTCCCAGTCTGGAAAAAACCAGAAGAAAAGCGAATACCTCCGTGGGTAAAAGGTCAGCCAAGATTTACTATCCGTTCTGCAATAAGCCCCATAAAATCCCCCAACGTCTGCCCCATGAAGGGTAGAAATATAAATAGGGATACAAAAATAGCAATTATTTTTGGGACAAATGTCAGGGTCATTTCCTGAATTTGAGTCAAGGCCTGAAACAAAGCGATAGTCAGCCCGACAAACAATGCCACCAACATGACAGGACCGGACACCTTAATTAAAACCCAGATGCCTTCCTGTGCAATATCTAATACATCTGCCCCGTTCATTGTTTATCTTTCTTATAAAATATATGGCTGAATTATTTGTGGAGAACTGCATAACAGCAGGGAAATCACCTACCCTAGATGGGCATTTTAATAATATCCTGATATGCGGCGATAACTTTGTCGCGCACGGCCACAACTGTTTCAAGCACCATCTCTGCATTTTGTACTGACGTTACGATATCCACAAGATCAGCTTTGCCGTTCAGGGCCTCAATACCCGCACTAGCACTGCCGCCCACAGCATTGGACGTATCCGTAATAGCAGCCTTGAGAACGTCTGAAAATGTACCGGCACCTTCCCCCCGCACATTTCCAATGCCCGAAATACTGCCTATTTTATCTGTACCACTGCCGTTACCTTGATTTTTCATCACATTGGCATAGGCGTTTGCGGCATCCATGGCTTTGATATTCATTTGCTATTCCTGTTCATTTCAAATCATCTCAGCAGATCAAGTGTACGCATCATCATACTCTTTGATACCTCTATGGAATTAAGGTTTGCCTCATAAGAACGTTGTGATTGTTTCATATCCATGGCCTCGATCAGACCATTCACATTCGGGGTCTTGATATAACCATTTTCGTCAGCAGCTGGATGACCTGGCTCATACCGTAACCCAAAATCAGACTGATCAAAGGTTACTTTATTAACTTTCACGCGGGTAACACCCATTTCGCTATCGAGCGCATTGATGAAAGTCACTGTCTTTCGGCGATAAGGGTCAACGCCAGGTGCCGAGGCAACCGAACTGGCATTGGCAAGATTTTCCGAAATAACACGCATACGGGTGCTTTGCACCTTCATACCAGCGGCAGAAATCATCATTGCTTTGGATAAATCCACGAGTTCACTCCTTTAATTCTTAACTACCTACTTACGTCCGAGTGCTGTCTTAATCATCGTGACGTGCTTGCGGTATAAATTTACTGCCATACCGTAATTCATCTGCGTTTCAGACATTTTGATCAATTCATCTTCAAGGTTAACACCATTACCATCCTGCCCAGTCAGGCCGATTTTAGTATCCTGTACCTTGACTTCATAATCACTGTCCGACGCACCAGCGATAGGCATATGTCCACGGGCCGTAGTCTGCATACGCAAACCGCCAGCGGCGTTCGTTTGGTCCAAATGTGCCTTGAAACTGATTTTCTTCAGATCCTTGGGGACGTACCCCGGTGTGTTGGCGTTGGCAATATTCTGTGCCAGGACCTTTTGCCGTTCCGTGAGCCAGTTCATCTTCTGATTCAGGGAACTGAAAAGAGAAATAGATTTCAGGTCCATATTTTTTTATCCTAAATACTGTATGTCACCCGAATTAGATGACTAAAGTTTTAGCAGAATACACTATAATATTAAGCATACACCATAATTCATCCATTGTGGAGACGGAAAATTAACAATTTGTTAAGATTTTAGGATAAAATAAATTATCACTAAAAAATAAATAAACTCAATAGGTTATATTTAGGCTGACAAACCGGGGCCGCTATGATTATTATCGCATAAAATAAATTATGCTTAACCAAATTTAAGTAACAGCAAATGGCAACAAGCAAAAAAAACCAGAGACAAAAAGCCGTCGCCCTGCAACAAGACGGCCAAAAGTCAGATATTCCGCGCATTACAGCCAGCGGTTCTGGCAAAAATGCTGAAAAAATTCTGAAAATTGCTTTCGAAAGTGATGTAAAGGTCAGAACTGACGAAGATCTCGTGGAAGTGTTATCGGCTTTCGATGTGGACAGCTATATTCCGCTGGATGCCTTGCAGCCGGTGTCTGAAATTTTAAGTTATCTCTATAATGAAAATATCCGCCTGAGTGAAGAAAAACACACGGCAGTGACCAAAGCAGAGAGAGGAAGTTTATAACATGGAAATGAGTACATATTTCCAGTTTATCATGGCATTGCTTTTTGTCCTCGCCCTGATATTGCTCATTGCTTACGGCGCCAAGAAATTCGGTCTGATGGCGCGCGTTACGGTTAATTCAGCAAAAACACGGGACAAAAGATTAAATGTCGTTGAAATACTGCCCGTTGATGCCAGAAGAAAGCTCATGATCATACGCCGTGATGATGTAGAACATCTGGTCATGCTGGGAACGGAACGGGATATTGTCATAGAACGCGATATAAAAGAAAAAACAGAGAAAACCAAAAAATCATGATGCCTTTTCTGAAAAAACATAAATTCACACTGGCGCTGCTCACCACATCCCTGACCAGTTTTATGGTAATCCTATTGGTTTTAGCTTTTGATAGCCAGGCATCATTTGCACAGGAGTTTTCCCTTAATTTAGGGGAAGAGGGTTCTCTGTCAGGTCGAATTGTTCAGCTCTTAATGCTTATGACGGTGTTAAGTCTGGCCCCTGCTATCATCATAGTCGTGACATCATTCACCCGGATAGTCATCGTATTTTCCTTGCTGCGCAGTGCCATGGGTACCCAACAAACCCCGCCCAATGTTGTATTGATCAGCCTAGCCCTTTTCATGACATTCTTTATTATGGCACCAACCATGAAAGAGGCCTATGACGCGGGCATCGCCCCCCTGATCGCAGAGCAGATCACCGAAGAAGTGGCCTTTGAACAAACAACGGCACCCTTTCATAATTTTATGATGAAGCATGTCAGGGAAAAAGACCTGTTGCTCTTTCTGGATTTATCAAAACTGCCCGCCCCAGAAACCGCTGCCGATACACCGTTTCAGATATTAGTGCCAGCCTTTATCATTAGTGAGCTTCGCCGGGCCTTTGAAATAGGATTTTTGATTTTTGTGCCCTTCATCATCATTGATCTTGTCGTGGCATCAGTTCTTATGTCAATGGGTATGATGATGCTACCGCCAGTGATGATATCCTTACCATTCAAACTTATCTTCTTTGTACTGGTTGATGGTTGGCATCTGGTTGCAGGCAGTCTTATTCAAAGCTTTAGCCAAGGCACCGTATCCGGATAATAATGCCGGTATTTTTTGACTTACATGAAATAAATTACATCTGACACGTCTAAAATGATAATAATTATTAAATTAATAAAATATTTAATATTTAATTAAATAATCGATAGAGTCAGATGGGGTTAACATATTCAATTTTAAAGATTGCACATACATTAGGTAAGTCAAAAATAGTATAGTAGATTGTATCATAACCAAAAAGAAAACCTCATGACAAAATCTAGTAGCACTGATGAAAAAGTAAAACAGACAGGTAAAAAGCTTGTTTATTTGGTGGGGGAGAATGAACATTTAATATCAGAGCTATTATCCAGACTAGAGCTATCCGGCTATGGTACACAGAGTTTTATTCATTTCAGAGACCTTGAAACGGTTTGCAAAAAAGAAATTCCGGCAGCAATTATCATGGATGCTAACTTCCGTGATGAAGATAAATCTTCTGCGGATATGATCATCAAACTAAAAGATAATTTGAAACGCTGGCCAGCAATAATATTTACCTCAGGCCATGATGATATTGAAAGCCGGATGATAGCGGCACAGGCAACAGCACACCGTTATTTCTGCACACCCCTTAATATGGATAAATTAATTCGATCGCTTGATGGTTTAACAGTACAAACCGAAATAAAACCATATCAGGTAATGTTGGTAATTAGTGACACAGACAGTCGAAAGCATTGCACAAACCTTCTATGTGATGCGGGGATGGAAGTTGAAGCCCTGTCCAACTCCCTTGAAAGTTTCAAACTTCTCTCCCGATTCAGGCCTGATGTTATTATCATAGATATGGATATGCCCGAATGTGCGGGGCCAGAGCTCATTCAGATGATAAGGCAGGATGATAACTGGGCCTTGATGCCAGTTATTTCATTATCCACAAAATCAGGGCCAGAACCTCAATTGGTAACCATAAATCTTGAGGGTGACGACTTTCTTACAAAGCCCGTTAATGCAGACCAACTGGTGGCGGCGGTAACTTCCCGGGCAAAACGTTCCCGTTGGACCAATAGGCTTAATAAAGACCTGAAAACAACTGTTAGAGAAAGCAAATTCCAACTAGCCACCATGAATGAACATAATATCGTCAGCATAGCCGACGTCACAGGACGCATTACCTATGTCAATGATAAATTCTGCGAAATCAGTGGCTACACTCGCGAGGAATTAATTGGTCAGAATCACCGATTGCTCAAGTCTTCCTCTCACACAAAAGAATTTTATGATGATATGTGGACAACCATCTCTCAGGGCAGGATATGGCGTGGGACAATCAGCAACTGTAAAAAAGGTGGTGGAATATATTGGGTAGAATCAACCATTGTTCCTTTTCTGAATGACAGAGGCAAACCCTATAAATATGTATCTGTCCGCACCGATGTTACGGCGCTCAGGGAAAGTGAAGAACGGTTGCACCGTGGTCAATCTTTTGCAAATATCGGTACATGGGACTGGAATATTTCAAAAGGTGAACTCTTTTGGTCTGATAACATCTGGCTATTATTTGGCTATGAAAAAAATTCTATCGGAACCACCTATGAAAACTTCATTGCTGCCGTGCATCCTGATGATCGGGAAATGGTCGAAACCGCTGTAAATAACTGTGTTATGCATGGTGCCGATTATGATATTGAACATCGTGTAATATGGCCGGATGGAAGTTCACATTGGGTGCTGGAAAGCGGCAATGTTGTCCGTGACGTTGATGGTACACCATTGAATATGCTTGGTGTGGTACAGGATATTGACAAGCGCAAACGTACCGAGCTTTCATTGATTGAACGCCAAAGGCAATTGAGGGAGGCCCAAACCTTGGCCCGTCTTGGCAACTGGCAGTCCAATCTAGCCACAGGAGAGCGCATTTGGTCAGATGAGGTATTCCGTATCATTGGCCAGGAACCAGATAGTTGCGACACAACCACTGATGTCTTCTATAAAGCAGTCCACCCTGACGATGTGGAACGGGTATTTAAAGTAGCACAATGGGCCGAGAAAACCGGGCATAAAGATATTGTATATCGCATCATTTTACCAGATGGGTCTATACGCCATGTGCATGATCTGGCAAAGGCCGATGTGGATATGGATGGCAATATGGTTATGCTGTCCGGCACTGTGCAGGATATCACAGAGCGCGTTGAGGCCGAAACCAGACTGCGTGAAACAGAAGAACGTTTTACCTTCGCCGTTGAGGGAGCCGGCGACGGCATATGGGATTGGGATCTGAAAACCGATAGCATGCAATTCTCTGAGCTTTATATGACCATGCTAGGCTATAGCAAAGATGAACTTCACCACCATGTGGACAGCTGGGTCAACAGCGTCCATCCCGATGATCTGGCACCAACAAAACAAAAACTGAATAGTTATCTGGAAGGTCGATCAGAAAAATACTCTCTGGAACTACGGCTATTGTGTAAGGATGGCAGCTACAAATGGATACTTTGTCGCGGTACCATAGTAAGTCGAGACAATGAAGGTCAACCTTCACGCATGATCGGCATCCATAGCGATATCACAAAACAAAAATGCATTGAAAAAGATCTGATCAATACCCGCGAGGACGCAGAAAATGCCAATCGTGCTAAGACCGAATTCCTCTCTAGCATGTCACATGAATTACGCACCCCTATGAATGCTATTATGGGATTTGGACAGCTTCTCAAAATGGAAACGGACCCACCATTAAGCGATTCCCAGCATGAAAATGTCGATGAAATCATCACAGCAAGCAATCACCTTCTGGAACTTATTAACGAAGTGCTAGATCTGGCTAAAATTGAATCCGGCCGCATTGCCCTTTCCATTGAAGTCATCGTTCTTGCTGAAGTTATTGCTGAATCATTACAACTGGTCACGCCACTTGCACAACGACGTGGCATTGAAATTGTTCTGACCCAAAATGGTGATGCTATAACATTTGAACAATTGTTGCGCGACCATGCAGCCTTACGCGCAGACCGTATCAGGCTCAAACAGGTATTACTTAACCTGCTGAGCAATGCCATCAAATATAATAATGAAAACGGTGAGCTGATCGTCGATTTTAATAACATAGCTACTAACACAATCCGAATTAGCGTTACCGATACTGGTAAAGGCCTAACCCTGGAGGAACAGGCGCAATTATTTAAACCCTTTAGCAGGATCGGGGCTGATATGACCAAGGTGGAAGGTATTGGCATTGGTCTGGTAATCACTAAGAATCTTGTCGAACTTATGGGGGGGACTATCGGCATTCATAGCCAGCCGGGCGTGGGCAGCACTTTCTGGATTGAATTGCCCGCTGACAACTTACAGCCTAATAATAAGCTCACCGATGATATAGTTGAACAATACGGCACTACAATGTCGTTAAAACATGAATATTCCATATTATATATAGAAGATAACCCCGCAAACTTGCGGCTGGTAACCCAGCTTCTTGAACGTCGTCCGAATATTCATATGTGGAGTGCCCATGAGCCGCTACTGGGGCTTGAACTGGCATCGGAACATAAACCAGATTTAATTCTCCTGGATATCAACCTGCCAAGCATGAATGGATTTGAAGTCCTCGGGCATTTGCGTGGACGCAATCCCACCCGTGATACACCTGTCATTGCTATCAGCGCAAATGCCATGCCCAATGATATTCAACAGGGAATAAATGCAGGTTTTGATGATTACATCACCAAACCCATAGACGTTAATATTCTTTTGCAAGCCGTGGAAAAATCCTTGCAGAAAGGGAAATGATATGGCCATAAAGACAAAACCACTTATCGGCACCACCCTTATAATTCTGATGCTGGTACTATTGTTTATACACTATAGCACACGGGATGAAATACAGTCCATCCGTATCGGCATTTTACATTCCCTTAGTGGTACAATGGCCAAGAGTGAAAGGCCCTTGGTCGACACCCTGCTTATGACTATAGATGAAATCAATGAAAAGGGTGGCTTGCTTGATCGTCAACTGGAAGGCATCATAGTCGATACCCGCTCAGAAGATAAATATGCGGCACAAGAAGCCGAACGGTTAATTCTAGAGGAAAAAGTAGATGTGATCTTTGGGTGCTGGACATCCACTTGCCGAAAAGCGGTTAAGCCTATCGTCGAAAAATACAATCATATTTTGTTTTATCCCGTCCAATATGAAGGACTGGAACAGTCAAAAAATATTATTTATACGGGCTCCGCACCCAATCAACAGATCATTCCCGGCACGATATGGGCATTGGCAAACCTTGGCCGCCGTATTTATTTAGTGGGTTCGGATTATATTTTTCCCCGAACCGCCAATTTTATCATTCGCGATATCGTAAATGCAAAAGGCGGTGAAATTGTTGGGGAACAATATCAACCTTTAGGGTCTAATGACTTTGAAGATATTATGTCACAAATAAATACGCTACAGCCAGAAGTGATACTTAATACAATCAATGGTGATAGTAATCATGCATTCTTTCAGAAAAAACATGAGGTCGGACTTGATAATATTCCGATCATTTCCTTCAGTATATCCGAAGATAAATTAATGGAAATTCCATACGCAAATGCTACATCGCATTATGCCATATGGAGTTATTTTCGAAACCTAGATACGCCGCGCAATGATGAATTTATCAATCAAATTCAGAATCGACTGGGTAAAGACCAGCTCATAGGTGATCCCATGGTAGCCAGTTATATTGGTTTGAATCTGTGGGTACAAGCTGTTCAAAGTGCGGAAACAACAATTCCTGCACTGGTATATAAGGCTCTCAGCGAACAGACCATGAATGCACCGCAAGGTATTGTTTCCATTGATAGTAAAAATCACCACCTGCGAAAACATGTTTGCATAGGACAAGCACAGACTAACGGCAAATTTAATATTATATGGGCGACGAAAAATGCCATTAGACCTGTTCCCTTCCCAACATATCGGACACGATCCGAATGGGAAAAAATAGTTATTCAGCTTTCGGAAAGCGGGAAATACTGATGCGGTTAAACAGTATTTCCATCCGGCTATTTTTTTGGTTGACGATTATTTCCATAATACCACTGATATTCGTTACCGAAGTGTATTTATCTGAATTTCAAAATCAGGTTCAAAAGATTGAATTCAGACATCTTGCCAGAATGTCAGATAAAAAAATAGAACAGATCAATACATATATAAATGAGCGTATTGCTGATATAGAAACACTTTCAAATAACCCCGCAATAATTGATTCTATAGGTGACTTTAGAAATACTTTCGAGAAAAAAGATACAAATTCCCCAAAATATATAGCTGTGGACAATGCAATAAGGCCATATTTAGAAAATTTTCTTACATCCGGTTATTATGACTTATTTCTGATCTCGCCTGAGGGTGACGTCATTTTTTCAGTACTCCATGAAACTGATTTTGCTACGAATTTATTCAATGGTCCATTCAGTAATACTGGTTTGGCTGAAGTCACACAAAATGCGCTGGCCGTACTGGAAACTGATGTTTCTGACTTTCGTTTTTATGAACCATCTCAAGAAGCAGCCGCCTTTATTGCAACCCCTATTATGAACAAAGGTAAAATTCTAGGTATCGTGGCGTTACAAATTGATATTAATTTGGTATTTGATGTCACACTGGATAATGTAGGTTTAGGTGAGACGGGTGAAACCGTCATCGCACGAAAGTCAGGTGATTCCATGACCTTTATGGGAGAACTCAAATTTAATGATAACACTGAACCTGCCCTATCTATTTCATCAAATTCCAATCTGGCCATACCTATGCGCAATGCCTTAAACGGCCAATCCGATTATGACTACAGCATCGATTATAGGGGAGAGGAAGTCATAGCGGTGTGGCGGTACCTGCCTGCTTTACGATGGGGAATAGTGGTTAAAAAGGATGTTAGGGAAGTTTTCGCCACAGTAGGATATATGCGTGAGTTAAGCCGATTTATACTATTTTCCCTGCTAATGACAGTTCTGGTTATTGCATTTTTTATTGGGCAAGCCATCGTGCGGCCAATTCGTAACCTGACCCATGCATCAAAAGAAATAGCGGCAGGCGGTCTGCAACAACGCGTTGAGGTTAAAAGCCGCGATGAAGTCGGTCAACTGGCGATGACATTTAATCAAATGACTGATAAACTTCAAGAATCTCACCATAATTTGGTCAATAAAGTAGAAGAAGCTGAGCGGGCTAATGCCGCTAAATCAGAATTTCTGTCCCGCATGAGCCATGAATTGCGTACACCAATGAATGCCATCCTGGGTTTTGCACAAATGCTAAAACTGGATGCGGACGGATTTAACCAAACCCAGAGAGGCAATATCACGGAAATTCTGGATGCTGGCCATCACCTTCTCTACCTCATTAACGAATTGCTGGACCTTACCAGAATTGAAACCGGCAAACTGGACATTTCCATGGAAATGGTTCAGCTTGATGATGTGTTACTACAATCAATCACGCTGATCAATCCCCAGGCAAAAACACGCCATCTGGATATCATAGATAACATCAGTGGTAATGAATATTTCGTTCAAGCCGACTTCACACGCCTTAAACAGGTCATGATAAATCTTCTGTCCAATGCGGTTAAATACAACAGGGATCATGGTCAGGTCATACTTGAGGCCACTATAGTTGATGAAAAACGCCTTCGTATTTATGTTATCGATAATGGAAAAGGGTTAACTACAGACGAAATAGCCCAGTTATTTACTTCTTTTGTGCGCCTGGATGTCATTAATAATGTGGAAGGAACCGGTATCGGTCTCGTCATCACCAAACATCTGGTGGAACTCATGGGCGGGACAATTAATGTTGAAAGCAAACCGGGAAAAGGCTGTAAATTTTGGGTGGAATTTAATCTAGCCCAAGGACAAAAGGTGCATATTCAATGAGAGGATTTGTTAATTGGAAAACACTGCTTGCTGTAACCATAAGTTTTCTTATGGTCGCCTGCACGGAAAGTGATAATGCAAATACAGCCGAGACACTCAGAATTGCTACCGTACCTGACCAGAAAAATAAAAAAAATAACATTACATATCAAAAATTGATTGATCATATAGCGGCACAAACAGGAATTAGAACTGAGCGCGTGAACGCTGAATCCTACGAAGCGTTATTGCATTTATTTAGAACCAAACAGATTGATTTGGCTTTATTTGGAGGTGTTACATATGTAAAGGCCCACATTAAGAGCAATGCCGTCCCGTTGGTTATGCGTGATGTGGATGGCTTTTTCAGAAGTGTTGCTCTCGTCCATGTCAGCAATCCGGCTAACGACTTGAACGACCTTAAAAAAACCTCTATTGCCTTCGGGGCCCGTCTTTCCACTTCCGGGCATTATATGCCACGCTATTTCTTTCAGCAGCAAAATATTATTCCGGAAACATATTTTAGCGCAGTTAAATATTCCGGTGCCCATGATCTTACCGCTGAATGGGTTCGTGATGGCAAAATAGATGTGGGTCTGGTCAATTCAGGTGTTGTAAATGACATGTTTCTTGATGGACGGTTAAGCAGTGATGAAATAAAAGTTATTTGGATTTCACCGCCTTATAATGACTATGTATGGGCCGTGCAACCAGACATCCGTAAACATACCAAAACCCTGATTCGCGATAGTTTCTTGCATCTAAATCATGATGGTGGACACAAAGAATTACTTAAAGATCTTGGAGCTAATTTTTTTATTCCCGCATCCCACGGTGATTTTAAAAACCTGCAGCAGATTATCCTGCAAATGGAACAAGGAAAACTTGTGCCATGACCCTGAAAACTACCATTCGGCGAAACAAACAGATAAATCACGGTGTTTATGGATTATTGGCCATTGTAATAACAATCTTTGCCTCAATTCTAATATTGCTTCAATTACAGCATAATGAAGAGATTAAGAGGGAAGCTCTGGACAACGACTATCATCTTGCCATTAGCAAATATGGTCTAGAGATAATAAGCATAATAGACAGAGCCAAATTGTGGTTTCGAGATCAGGAAATAATTCATCTAAACAACATAAACTCTTTAAATGATGAGGTCATGCCATCCCCCATACAGATCAAGTTACAAAAACGGGATCAGATCAATGAGATAAAAGTTGAAATAGAGAAACCTATCAAAGAAATCATTAGAATTCAGACCAAATACGCTGATCCTGAGTTCAAAACTATCACTCTGTTACTGGAACAAGCACATTTTAAAGTGCGTGCCGGATTAAATGAATTATTAAAAACAAAAAAATATTCCAGCCAAAAAATAGACGTCATTATTGAACCATTAGCATCATCAGCAATTCAAATACAACGGCTACACCAACATGCCTATCAAGAAATGTACCAGTCCTTTGAATCCTTTAATAATGATAAACGGATACAGATAATCAGCTTGGTCATAGCACTTACTTTGGTGGGGCTGGCAAGTGTTTATACTTTGTTACGCTCTGTTCGCGACACGTTATCTAAACTGACAAATACTCAAACTGAACTACAGCACGAACGCGATTTCTCTAACAACCTTATCATCACCGCGCCTGTAATTATTCTGCTGCTAGATACCGAAGGAAAAATTCAGCATGTAAATCCCTACTTCGAACAACTCACTGGCTATACCCTCTCCGAGATCATTGGCAAAAAATGGGTTTCCACTTTTCTACCAGAACGCAATAAAAAGCCAATACAGGCAACATTGGATAGTGCCCTGCATGGATACTCAGTTCGCGGTAAAATTAATCCAATTGTCACCCGGGGTGGCAAAGAGTGTGAGATAGAATGGTATGCGGAAACAACGCGCGACAAACATGGAGCCATCACAGGGGTTCTGTCCATTGGCATGGATATTACGAAACGCATACAAGCAGAGGAAGAAATCAGCAAATACCGTGAACATCTTGAAGAATTAGTTCTGGAGCGCACCACCGAGATGAAGGCGGCACGCGACGAAGCCGAACGCTCTAATGCTGCCAAATCACAGTTTTTGTCACATATGTCACATGAATTGCGTACCCCCATGAACGCCATCCTTGGCTTTGCACAGATACTCAAGCTGGATGTGGAAAATTTTACCAATACCCAGACGGAAAATATTACAGAAATTCTAAATGCCGGACATCATTTGCTAAGGCTTATTAACGAGCTTCTGGATCTTACAAAAATTGAATCTGGAAAGTTGGATATTTCAATGGAAGATGTTCAGATTGATGATGTACTGCAATATTCTATCGCCCTAATAAATCCTCAGGCGAAAATGCGAAACCTGAATATCATAGATAATATCAGTGGCAAAGGATATTGCATACATACTGATTTCACGCGCTTTAAACAAGCCTTAGTCAACTTGCTTTCCAATGCTGTGAAATATAACCGCGATCACGGTCAGATTATATTGAATGCCAAAATAATCGAAGAGAAATACCTCCGTCTATACATTAAAGATACAGGAACTGGCTTAAGTCCGAAAGACATGTCCCAGTTATTTACCTCTTTTGAACGTCTTGATACCAAAGATAACGTGGAAGGCACGGGTATCGGTCTTGTTATAACCAAAAATTTGATCGAACTCATGGGCGGGACTATCCATGTTGAAAGCACTCAAGGTGAAGGTAGTGAATTTTGGGTGGAGCTTGAACTCGCAAAGAGTAAGGAAGATTAATTCAATGGATGACAATAACAAAAATTTGAATACTGATCCTAAAAAAGCCTGCATCCTTATTGTGGATGATGAAGCGGCCAACGTCAGGCTTCTGGAAAAAATGCTCGTAACCACAGGGTATAAAAACGTTATTAGTACTCAGGATCCGACACAGGTATTATCCCTGCATCATAATCATAGCTGTGACCTTATTCTACTGGATCTGGATATGCCAAAACTTGATGGTTATGCTGTTATGAGTCAGCTTAATGAAGTAACCAAAAATAATCCGCCACCGATACTTGTTCTAACTGCACAACATATGCAAAGCTTTAGACAACGTGCCTTGGATAGCGGGGCACGCGATTATGTGACCAAACCCTTTGATGCCAGTGAACTTTTGTCACGAGTACGTAATTTGCTGGATGTTCAGATGTCGCAAAGATTTATTCAACACCAATATGAGATCCTTGAAACAAGAGTAGAAGAGAGAACGCGAGAACTAAATATAGCAAAGAACATAGCAGAAAATGCAAATCGGGCGAAAACATCCTTTCTGGCCAATATGAGCCACGAACTGCGCACTCCGCTTAATGGCATTATCGGGTTTTCACAAATCATGACTGACCAATTGTTCGGCCCCTTGGGTAATAAACACTACGAGGGATATGTCCGCGATATTCATGATGCAGGGGAACATCTTCTGGGGGTCATCAGTGATATTCTGGATATTACCCGCGTGGAAACCGGCGATATTGAATTCAATGCGATAAAAATCAACCTTGACCATTTGATAGAAGATTGTAACCGTATGGTTAGAAAACAGGTACAGGCTGCCGGCATATCCATAACGATCGAAACCGACCCGAAAATACCGGCCATCATGGCCGATGAAACCCGAATGAAACAGATCATTCTGAACCTGATCTCAAATAGTATAAAATTTACACCGGAAGGCAGTGTCACGGTATCAGCTAAAAAAATTAAAAAAAATTTAGTGATACAGGTAAGTGATACGGGGCTGGGCATTCCCGAAAAAGACCTGGAAATGGTGTTAAAACCCTTCGGTCAATCCAGACAAGGCCCCCAAGTCACCCACGAGGGGGTGGGTCTGGGGCTTCATCTGGTGAACACTTTTACCAAAATGCATAATGGAAAGATAGAACTTCAGAGCGAAGTAGGTGTTGGAACAACTGTTAGCCTCACCTTCCCCGAATCCATATTTTATACGGGGAAGAATGATGACTAACTTACCCGGCCAACGACTTTCCGACACAACCCAGATCGGAAAATGCCTCATCCAGTCGGGCAATAAAGCCCTGCTCACCAGCCCTCAGTAATTTACGGGGATCATATTGCTTTTTATAGGGCGTACCATCATCAGGGTCGATCTGGTATTTAAAGGCCTTGGCATTATCATCCATATATTTACCCGCCGCTTCTGAGAAAGCAAATTGGGTATCCGTATCAATATTCATTTTAAACACGCCGTAAGTCAGAGCTTCGGCTATCTTGGATTTTTCAGAACCGGAGCCGCCATGAAATACTAAATTAAGTGGGTTTTGTTTCGTATCGTGACTTTCCGAGACCAGAGCCTGACTATTCCGCAAAATTTCCGGACGCAATTGAACGTTTCCAGGTTTATATACCCCATGTACATTACCAAATGAAGCCGCCACTGAAAAATGGCCGATTGGAGAGAGAAGCTCATAGGCTTTCAAAACATCTTCAGGCTGGGTATAGAGATGGGAATTGTCTGCGTCTGCATCAATTTCATGGCCAACACCGTCTTCTTCACCGCCGGTAATGCCCAGTTCGATCTCCAAACTCATATCAATCTTCGCCATACGGCTGAGAACCCTTGCACATTCACTTAAATTATCATCGATATCCTCTTCAGACAGATCAAGCATATGAGACGTATAAAGTGGGCGCCCAGTGGCCTTATAATGGGCCTCAGAATGATCAATAAGGGCATCAACCCATGGCACTAGCTTACGGTTGGCGTGATCCGTATGTAGAACAACACAGATACCATAATGTTCCGCTAATAGATGTACATGCTGGGCGGCTGAAACCGCACCCAAGACTTTGGCCTGAAAGCTGTCTTCCATACCCTGTCCGGCATAAAACTGGGCACCACCGTTGGAAAACTGGATAATCACATCACTTTTATTATTGGCGGCAGCTTCCATGACTGCATTTACGCTGTCTGTCCCGACACAATTGACAGCAGCAAGCGCATAGCCGCCTTCCTTACAGGCATTAACAAGTTGATTATAGTCTTCGCCGCTCACGACGCCAGCTTTGAGAGCCATCTGATTAGTCCTTGATTATTAATTTTAAAGAAGAGTTCATGTGATTATATAATTTGCATTTCCTATCGCAAGACTTAATAGCATAAAAAAAGCAGCCCCCCAAAGCGAATTAGGGTGCTGCTTTTTGAAAATACATTTTCTAGGGCGACTTAGGCCGCTTCAGTATCGTCTGTTTCGACTACCTGTACTGGTCCGCTATCTTGACCTTTGGCATCTTCGTCACGGTCAACCAACTCAATAACCGCAACAGGGGCCGCGTCACCATGCCGGAAACCGGCTTTCAGGACCCGGGTATAACCCCCAGCGCGTTCTTTATAGCGTTCAGCCAAGGTATCAAACAATTTCTGTACGATTTCCTTGTCAGATACCGGCAGTTTTGAGGCTGCTTGGCGTCTGGCATGAAGAGAACCGCGTTTGCCCAATGTGATCAGACGTTCCACGATCGGGCGCAGTTCCTTTGCTTTGGGCAGCGTTGTTACAATCTGCTCATGCTTCAAAAGGGCACTTGCCATATTGGCAAACATCGCTTTACGATGCGAACTTGTTTTATTCAGCTTACGCCCAGCTCTACGATGGCGCATATCTCTTACTCCTTAAGGGGGTATCCATCCATATGGACCCTACCTGATTTAAAAATCCAAAAATTAGAATTCCTGTTCCATTTTCTTGACAAGTTCGTCAATATTTTCTGGCGGCCATCCCGGATTATCCATTCCAAGACGCAGCCCCATGGTGGACAGAACTTCTTTAATCTCATTCAGTGACTTACGACCAAAGTTAGGTGTGCGAAGCATTTCTGCTTCTGTCTTACGCACCAGATCACCGATATATACAATATTGTCGTTCTTCAGACAGTTCGCTGAACGAACAGACAATTCAAGCTCATCAACACGACGTAGCAGGTTACGATTGAAATCAGGTTCGTCTGATTCTTTTTCTGCTGCCAGATCTTCCGGCTCATCAAAGTTGATAAAAGTCTGAAGCTGATCCTGCAAAATACGCGCTGAAAATGCCAAGGCATCTTCAGGTGTGATTGTGCCGTCAGTCTCAATAGTCATCAGCAGCTTATCATAATCCAGTATTTGACCTTCACGCGTATTTTCAACCCGATAGCTAACCCGTGTTACCGGACTGAACAGGCTATCAATAGGTATGAGGCCAATAGGCGCATCTTCAGGACGGTTGTTAACAGCCGCTACATAGCCCTTGCCGGTTTCAACAGTAAGTTCCATGCGCAGGTCCGCACCATCATCCAGCGTACAAATAATAAGGTCAGGGTTATGAATGGTCACATCAGCCACTTCGCTAATCTGTCCAGCGGTTACCTCTCCCGGGCCAGTTGCCTGAAGCGTCAGACGCTTACTATCTGCGCCTTCCATTTCAACGGCAATCTTTTTGATGTTCAGAACCACATCAGTTACATCTTCCCGAACGCCGGGAATAGAAGAAAACTCATGCAGAACATTATCAATATGAATAGAGGTTACAGCCGCGCCCTGAAGTGACGACAATAACACCCGACGCAATGAATTGCCCAAGGTCATGCCATAACCGCGTTCCAGCGGTTCTGCAGTTATCGTTACCTTGCGGTGCTCATCACCAACCTGATTGATATCAATGGTAGACGGCTTAATTAGTTCTTGCCAATTCTTCTGGATCACGGTTCAAATCCTCGTAAGTTTATGGTCTCAAATATTTACTATTATACTCTGCGACGTTTTGGGGGACGACATCCATTATGGGGAATAGGTGTCACATCACGAATGGTTGTAATGGTAAATCCAATTGCCTGCAAAGCACGAAGGGCTGATTCGCGGCCTGAACCGGGTCCCTTAACTTCTACTTCAAGCGTTTTCATACCATGTTCCTGAGCTTTTTTACCGGCATCTTCCGCTGCCATCTGCGCCGCATAAGGTGTAGACTTGCGGGAACCTTTAAAGCCCATAACACCAGCAGTTGACCAGGCAATCGCATTTCCCTGTGCATCTGTAATAGTGATAATGGTATTGTTAAATGTAGAATTCACATGGGCAATGCCATTTGTGATATTCTTGCGCTCTCTGCGCTTAACTCTTTTTTCTTCAGCCATTTTTCAAACCTTATTTCTTCTTACCGGCAATAGCAACGGCTTTACCCTTGCGTGTGCGGGCGTTTGTGCTCGTCCGCTGACCACGTACAGGTAGTTTTTTACGGTGACGCAAACCACGATAAGAACCAAGGTCCATCAGACGCTTGATATTCATAGCCGTGTCACGACGCAGATCACCTTCCACCATACAATCGCTATCGATTGTTTCGCGGATTCTGATAACCTCTGAATCACTTAGCTGGTTCACCCGTGTTTCAGGCTTAATACCAACTTTTTCACAAATTTGTTTCGAAATTGCAGGACCAATCCCATGGATATAAGTCAATGCAATTACCACCCTCTTTCCGGTGGGTATATTCACGCCAGAAATACGCGCCACGATCGTTTCTCCCGATCTAAAAATTCAATAACAGCAACCTCCACAGTCAACCTGTGAAGTTGCGCGATTATATGTATTAAAAACCCACAGTCAACCTTAGAGACAAAACTTTTTAACAAGTTTTTGCCCTTAAGACCTACAGCGCATTCAATACGTCATTTATCTGAACGGTGACATCATCGATATCAGCCATTCCATCAATAGTTCTCAACACTCCCTGTGCTTCATAAAAAGGCAGCAAAGGCGTTGTTTGTGCGTGATATGTTGCCAGTCTGGAGGTAACCGTTTCACGGTTATCATCAGCCCGGCGCGTGAAATTCGTAGAACCACAGCCGTCACACACGCCAGCTTTTTGTGGTTTGAGGTTAGTATCATGGTAACCCTTATTACAGTCCGCACATGTATAGCGACCTGTAATACGATCAACAAGAGATTCGTCATTGACTTTCATCTCGACAACAGCGTCGACTTTCAGCCCTTTATCGTCAAGCAACTGGCCCAAGGCTTCTGCCTGAGCAACCGTGCGGGGAAAACCATCAAGCAAGAACCCACCCTTGCAATCATCTTCCTCTATTCTGTCTGCTATAATTCCAACCACAATTTCATCAGTGACCAGTTTACCCGCAGCCATAAATTCTTTAGCTTTTTTACCAACTTCGGTTTCTGCGGCAACCGCAGCCCGAAGCATATCACCCGTGGACAATTGAACCAGTCCGTGGCTTTCCATTATCCGTATCGCCTGCGTACCTTTACCGGCACCGGGGGGGCCAAGCAATATGATGATCATCTGCGTCGTCTCCCCTTGCCTCTGATTTTGGATTTCTTCAGCAAGCCTTCATATTGATGAGCCATCAGGTGAGAGTGAATTTGTGCAACCGTATCCATGGTAACACTGACCACAATCAAAAGCGACGTACCACCAAAATAAAACGGGATGGCATATTTCGCCCGAAGTACTTCCGGAAGCAGACATACGAGTGTCAGGTAAAGAGCCCCTACAGTTGTCAGCCGTGTCAAAACAAAATCAAGATAATTAGCGGTATTCTTGCCCGGACGAATTCCGGGGATAAAGCCGCCGTATTTCTTCAGGTTATCGGCAGTTTCTTCAGGGTTAAACTGAATAGCCGTATAGAAGAAACAGAAAAAGATAATACCCGCCGCATAAAAGCCCATGTAAAGGGGCTGGCCAGGGCCAAGCAGAGTGGTAACTGTGGTCATCCATTCCGGTCCGCCTTCGGATGCGAAGCCCGCGATGGTCATAGGCATCAACAATAGTGAAGAGGCAAAGATCGGCGGAATAACACCAGCGGTATTCAGTTTCAATGGCATATGAGACTGCTCACCTTTTGATGCGCCAGTAGCTGTCTGACGTTTTGGATACTGGATCAAAAGACGACGCTGGGCGCGTTCCATGTATACAATGAAGGCAATCACAGAAATAACCATGATAATCAGGCCAACAATAACCAGCGGGCCACCAAGCTGTCCTTTAGAGCTCAGCTCCAGAGTTCCAACAATAGCAGAAGGCAATTGCGCCACAATACCGGCAAAGATAATCAGTGAGATACCATTACCAACACCACGTGCGGTTATCTGCTCACCCATCCACATCAACAGTAACGTACCACCCACCAGGGTAATGACGGTCGTCGCAATGAAAAATCCGCCACCGCCATCAAGAGCGATACCGCCCGATTGCAGACTGGAGGCTATAGCATAGCCCTGAACAATGGTCAGTATAACAGTACCGTAACGGGTATATTGGTTGATTTTCTGACGCCCGGCCTCACCTTCTTTTTTCAACTGACCTATGGTCGGTGAGATAGAAGTCATCAACTGCATAATAATGGACGCAGAGATATAAGGCATGATGCCAAGGGCAAAAACACTCATCCGCTGAATGGCGCCACCATTAAACAGATCAATCATGCCCAAAATACCCTGTTGGTTTTGCTCGAACATACGGGCAAGTTCAACAGGGTTGATACCGGGTAAAGGAACATATGTCCCTAAACGGTAGGCAATAAGGGCAAACAAGGTAAACCAGATACGTTTCTTCAGCTCAGTTGCCTTGGAAAAGGCGCCGAAGTTCAGATTTGCTGCGAGTTGTTCAGCTGCTGATGCCATCTAGTTTTAATCCCTGTTTACAATTATTATTCAGAAGTTTCCGCAGATGCCGCAGCAGGTGTTACCGCCACTGTACCGCCTGCTTTTTCAACAGCCGCAACAGCAGCCGCTGAAGCACCGGAAACTTCGATTGTTATTTTTGCTTTCAATTCACCTTTAGCCAGCAAACGAACGCCATCTTTAACACCATTCACCACACCGGCAGCTTTAAGCAGTTCGATGGTAATGGTTTTTTTAGCGTCAATTTTCTTAGCGTCAATTGCTTCCTGCAAGCGGCCAAGATTTACCGGGACGAAATTTTTCCGGTTAATATTGTTAAATCCGCGTTTTGGCAGACGTTGATAGAGAGGCATTTGCCCACCTTCAAAGCCTTTGATCGCAACCCCAGAACGGGATTTCTGACCTTTTACGCCACGTCCACCGGTCTTTCCTTTACCGGAACCGATACCGCGACCAATACGCTTGCGGTTTTTTGTTGCGCCGGGGTTATCGGCTAATTCATTCAGTCTCATGGTTCTAAACCTTTTTCAACCTGTTCCCTATGACTAAGATCATATGGGGAGGGATTAAACTTCTTCAACCTTCACCATATGGCGAACCTTGTGGATCATGCCACGAACAGATGGCGTATCTTCAAGTTCACGTGTGCGGTGCATTTTATTCAGACCTAGGCCAATCAATGTTGCCCGTTGATCCTGTGGACGGCGGATCGGGCTACCGACCTGCGTTACCTTCAATGTTTTTTTAACAGCCATTAGCTTACTCCGTTACTTCTTGTACAGCTTCAGGCGCAGCAGCCGTACGTTCACCGCGACGGTTCACGATTTCGCTTACTTTTTTGCTCCGTCTTGCCGCAACCATACGCGGTGAAGATTGCTTGCTGAGAGCATTAAATGTTCCGCGAACCATGTTGTAAGGGTTAGATGACCCTGTTGACTTGGTTACAACATCCTGAACACCCAGAGCTTCAAATACTGCACGCATTGGGCCACCGGCAATGATACCCGTACCAGCCTGTGCAGAGCGGATAACAACTTTACCCGCGCCGTGACGGCCTTCAATGTCATGATGTAATGTTCTGCCTTCACGCAGAGGGATACGAACCATGCTTTTCTTGGCTTCTTCTGTCGCTTTACGAATTGCTTCAGGTACTTCACGGGCTTTACCCTTACCGAAGCCTACTTTACCTTTGCCATCACCAACAACGACCAAAGCTGCAAAACCGAAACGACGACCACCTTTGACCACTTTGGCCACGCGGTTAATATGAACCAATTTTTCAATCAGATCACTTTCCTGCTGACGAGCTTCTTTTTCAAATCGCGCCATATTGTCTTCCCTTCATAAACTCTAGAAATTCAAACCAGCTTCACGCGCGGCGTCTGCCAGTGCTTTGACACGGCCATGGAAAAGAAATCCACCGCGATCAAAAACGACTGTATCAACACCGGCACTTTTGGCGCGGTCTGCAATTAATTTTCCTACCTGTGCGGCGGCCTCAGAGTTGCTTCCAACTTTCAGACCTTTGCGCAGATCAACATCCAATGTGGATGCCGCAGCAACTGTCACACCCTGTGCATCATCAATAACCTGCGCATAGATATGCTGGTTTGTGCGATGTACAGAAAGGCGGGGCCGTCCTGCTGCCACCTTGCGGATACTTGTACGTACCCGCTGACGGCGGCGATTGAATAATTTTTGTCCATTAAGCATTACGACCACCTATTATTTCTTCTTACCTTCTTTACGGAAGATATATTCATCAGCGTATTTAACACCCTTGCCTTTATAAGGCTCTGGTTTACGCCATTCACGAATTTCTGCAGCAACCTGTCCGACTTTTTGTTTGTCGATACCAGATATGATAATTGTTGTCTGATCCGGGCATTTAATATCAATGCCTTCGGGGATCGGATACATAACATCATGACTGAAACCAAGCTGAAGCTTGACCTGTTTACCCTGGATTGCGGCACGATAACCGACACCAACCAAAAGCAGTGTCTTGGAATATCCGTTGGTCACGCCTTCAATAAGGTTAGCGGCCAATGTGCGTTGCATACCCCACATGGAGCGCGCGCGCTTTGTTTCACCAACTGGCATTACGGAAATATTGCCATCTGCAAGCTTCACATCAACATCATTAACGAAAGTCATGGAAAGCGCACCCTTCGGGCCTTTAATGGTAAGATCTCTACCATTGAGATTTGCTTCAATACCCTGTGGCACAGCAATCGCTTTTTTACCAATTCTAGACATAATTAATATCCTTAGAATACTGTGCAGATGATCTCGCCACCAACATTCTGAGCGCGAGCTTCAGAATCGGAGAGAACACCTTTTGGGGTTGATACAATAGAAATACCTAGTCCATTTCTGATCCGTGGCAGATCAGCCACAGAAGAATAAACCCGAAGACCAGGCTTGGAAATACGCTTGATTTCGCGGATTACCGGACTGCCTTCATGATATTTCAGCTCAATACTAATCTGTGGTTTGCCATTATTGTCATCATTACGGTTATAACCACGGATAAAGCCTTCACGTTCCAGCACGTCAAGTACTCTTTGACGCATGTTGGACGCAGGCGAACTAACAGTTTCCTTATTAACACGTTGTCCGTTACGGATGCGTGTAATCATATCTGCTAGAGGATCACTCATTGACATCTTGTCTGTCCTCCTTACCAGCTCGACTTCGTCACACCGGGAAGATAGCCGTCAGAGGCCAAATCACGGAGTGCGATACGAGACATTTTAAATTTACGATAATAACTGCGCGGACGACCAGTTACCTGACAACGGTTGCGTAACCGGGTCGGCGCACTGTTCCGAGGCAGTTTAGCGAGCGCAAGCCGCGCCATGAACTGTTCCTCTGGTGAGAGGTCCGGATCAACCGCTGCTTTTTTCAAAGCTGCACGTTTTTCTGCATATTTAGCAACCAAACGCTCCCGCTTCATGTTTTTTTCAATAGCACTTACTTTAGCCATATCAAATTTCCCTGCCTATTCTTATTTGTGGAATGGCATCTGAAAACCAGTGAGAAGCGATCTTGCTTCATCGTCAGTTTTCGCTGATGTACAAATGATGATGTCCATTCCCCGTGTATCGTCTACGTCATCGTAGGAGATTTCAGGAAATACCAACTGTTCTTTAATGCCAAGAGCATAATTGCCCCGACCATCAAAGCTTGTTGGTTTGACACCGCGAAAGTCACGAACACGTGGCAATGCAACCTGAATCAGACGATCCAGAAACTCATACATGCGGTTGCCACGAAGGGTTACCTTGCAGCCAATTGCCATTTCTTCACGAAGTTTAAACGTCGCAATAGATTTTTTCGCTTTGGTGGTGACGGGCTTCTGGCCGGAAATCTTAGTCATTTCCTCAACAGCTTTTTTGATCTTCTTGCTGTCGCCTACGGCTTCACCAACACCCATGTTGATTACGATTTTCTCAAGGCGTGGAATTTCCATCACGTTGCCAAATTCGAATTCTTTCTGCAATGTACCGCGAACTTCACTATCGTAAACTTCACGTAAACGTGGGGTATATTTAGCCATTAGATTGCCTCCCCTGATGCTTTAGAGATACGAACCTTGGTTCCATCTTTTTCAATTTTGTAACCAGCTTTGGTCGCTTTGTCCGACTTGGGGTCAATCAAGGCCAGATTCGAAACATGAATAGAGGCTTCTTTGGAAATAATTCCACCTTCTTCTGTTTGAGTCTGACGGGTATGGCGTTTCACCATATTGACACCCTGGACAACGGCGCGAGACTTGGCAGGGATCATACGGATGATCTCGCCCTTCTTGCCTTTATCCTTACCGGTGAGGATGATGACTTCATCACCCTTCTTAATTTTAAATTTTGCAGTCGCCATTACAGCACCTCCGGTGCTAAAGAGATAATTTTCATATGTTTAGCTGCACGCAACTCACGTACGACAGGGCCAAAGATACGCGTTCCGATAGGTTCATTCTGCTTATTGATCAGAACAGCAGCATTGCCGTCAAACCGAATAGCAGTCCCGTCGGAGCGTTGAATATCTTTTTTCGTGCGCACAATAACAGCACGATGCACCTGACCTTTTTTCACTTTGCCGCGTGGAATTGCTTCCTTAATACTCACGACAATGACATCGCCGACACCAGCGACTTTGCGCTTGGAGCCACCGAGTACCTTGATGCACTGAACACGGCGAGCGCCTGAGTTATCTGCAACGTCAAGATTGGTTTGCATTTGAATCATTGGTTTATTCCAACTTTAGTTTCACTATATTTGAAAACGCTTCTTCAAGCGTTTCCGACAAATTTCCAAGTTTTATTTTTGGAAACAGGACGACATTCTTCAATACGAACAATATCGCCCACTTTACTTTCATTGTTTTCATCATGAGCGTGGTACTTTTTAGTACTGCGCACCACTTTGTGATACAATGGGTGTTTAAAACGACGTTCAACAAGAACAACAATTGTTTTGTCATTTTTGTCACTGACGACTTCACCTTGCAAAATACGTTTAGGCATTATCCTACCTTCTCTGATTGGTTAAGCTGCGTATGGATGCGGGCAATATCCCGACGTACCAAGCGCACACGAGCGGTATTATCCAACTGGGCGGTTGCTCTCTGAAAACGCAGGTTAAACTGCTCTTTTTTCAAATCAAGAAGCATACCGTTAAGTTCGTCAACCGACTTACCATTAAGTTCTGATGCTTTCATCTCTTGCTACTCCTAATTCTCGCCGAGACGGGTTACAAAACGCGTCGCAACTGGCAATTTAGCGGCAGCACGTTCAAAGGCTTCCCGAGCCAGATCCAACGGCACACCGTCCATTTCAAACATAATACGGCCAGGTTTTACCTTACATGCCCAGAATTCAACAGAACCCTTACCTTTACCCATGCGGACTTCAGCAGGTTTCTTTGATACGGGCACATCAGGGAATATGCGAATCCACACTTTACCTTGACGCTTGATATGACGCGTCATGGCACGACGTGCAGCTTCGATCTGACGCGCTGTAATTCTTTCCGGCTGAAGCGCTTTCAGACCACAGGAACCAAAAGTGAGCGATGTGCCCCCTTTAGCGGTACCGTGAATCCGGCCCTTATGCGCTTTACGGAATTTTGTCTTTTTCGGTTGTAGCATAATCTCTACCTTGCATTCCGAGGAGGTCTAGAAGGACGGCCCCGACCTCGGTCGCCGCCACCAGAACTCTTCTGCTGTTCATTGATCCGGTTATCACGGGCCATCGGATCATGTTCCATGATCTCGCCCTTGAATATCCATACCTTGACGCCAATAATCCCATAAGGTGTTTTGGCTTTGCTTTCCGCATAATCAATGTCTGAACGCAGCGTATGAAGTGGCACACGGCCTTCGCGGTACCATTCGGTACGGGCGATTTCAGCACCACCAAGACGACCGGCTGTATTGATCCGAATACCAAGTGCGCCAAGACGCATAGCTGACTGCATAACCCGTTTCATCGCACGACGGAAAGCAACACGACGTTCAAGCTGTTGTGCCACATTGTCGGCAACCAGCTGCGCATCAATTTCCGGCTTGCGGATTTCAACGATATTCAGGCTCACATCAAGGGCAACTGTCATAGCGGCAATTGCTTTGCGCAGTTTTTCAATGTCTGCGCCTTTTTTGCCGATAATCACGCCGGGACGTGCAGAATAGATTGTCACGCGGGCTTTTTTGGCCGGACGCTCAATCACCACACGGCTTACTGCGGCTTGCTTCAGTTTGTCCATGAGGAACTCACGAATTTTGAGATCTTCATGAAGCAAATTGCCATATTCTTCGCCATCAGCGTACCAGCGACTATCCCAGGTACGATTGATTCCAAGGCGAAGGCCGATTGGATTAACTTTTTGACCCATTATGCTTGCTCCTCAACCTCGCGGACCATAATACGGATCCGGCTGAATGGTTTTAAAATTTTGCCTGTACGTCCACGAGCACGGGGACGAAAGCGTTTCATGACCAAAGACTTGCCAACGCTTGCCTCTGCAACAACCAAACTGTCTACATCAAGACCGTGATTGTTTTCTGCATTGGCAATGGCAGACTCAAGTACTTTTTTCACGTCACTGGCGATACGACGTTTCGAGAAAGTGAGATCCGCAAGAGCTTTTTCAACTTTCTTGCCGCGAATGAGACCAGCAACCAGATTTAATTTCTGGGGGCTGATACGAACCATTTTGCATGTTGCGATGGCTTCGTTGTCTGCAATGCGACGTGGTGATGATTTTTTACCCACGGCCTCTACCTCTTCTTCGCTTTTTTGTCAGCACCGTGACCATAATAGGTACGGGTCGGTGCGAATTCACCAAGCTTATGGCCAACCATATCTTCTGTTACGTAAACAGGAATAAATTTGTGACCATTATGAACATTATATGTCTGTCCGACGAACTGTGGCAAAATTGTTGACCGACGAGACCATGTCTTGATCGGTGAATTTTTACCGCTATCTGTCATTGCTTCAGATTTTTTAAGCAAATGAAGATCAACGAACGGACCTTTCCAAACTGAACGTGCCATTCTACTTGCCCTTCTTACGTTCGTGACGTGACCGTACAATGAAACGATCTGTCGACTTATTGCTACGTGTACGCTTGCCTTTAGTTGGCTTACCCCATGGTGTTACAGGATGACGACCACCGGATGTACGTCCTTCACCACCACCATGTGGATGGTCAACAGGGTTCATGGCAACACCACGAACACTTGGACGTTTGCCAAGCCAGCGATTACGACCAGCTTTCGCCAGTTTGATGTTCTTGTGATCCGGATTGGACACAGCACCGATAGTTGCCATGCAACTGGAAGGAACATAACGTTGCTCCCCAGAGGACAGACGAATAAGAACCTGTGCCCGGTCACGACCCGTTACCTGAACATAGCTGCCAGCAGAGCGGGCAATCTGGCCACCCTTTTTAGGTTTCATTTCCACATTATGAACGATGGAACCAACCGGAATACTATAAAGCGGCATGGCATTACCAGGCTTCACATCCGCTTTTTCACTAGCGATAACTTTATCACCAACGTTCAAGCGTTGTGGTGCCAGAATGTAGGCCTGTTCACCATCAGTATATTCAATCAGAGCAATGAAAGATGTGCGGTTTGGATCATATTCCAAATGCAATACAGTTGCCTGTACATCCCATTTCTGCCGTTTAAAATCGATCATACGGTAAGTACGCTTATGACCACCACCGCGTCTGCGGGCTGTGATGCGTCCCTGATTGTTACGACCGCCGGATTTTGTCAAACCCTCTGTCAGTGCCTTAACGGGCTTACCCTTCCAAAGATCGGAACGATCAACCTGTACCAGACCACGCTGACCGGGAGATGTTGGATTATATGTTTTTAACGCCATCTTCCTATACTCCCGTTGTCACATCAATGGATTGGCCTTCAGCGAGGCGCACCATTGCTTTTTTGAAATCGCTTCTGCGGCCCATAATGCCTTTGAAACGTTTAGTTTTTCCTTTGACACGGATTGTATTGACTGCTTCAACTTTCACATCGAACAGACCTTCAACAGCAGCCTTGATCTGTGGCTTTGTTGCTGTCAGGGGAACCCGGAAGACGACCTGATTAAATTCAGACATCATCGTGGATTTTTCCGTAATCACAGGGCCAAGGATGGTATCGTAATGTTTGATATCCGTCATTTTAGCCTCTCCATCAAGCTTTCTACAGCAGCCTTTGTCAGTACCAGCTTCTCAGCGCGCAAAATGTCATAAACATTCGCACCCTGTGTTGGCAATGCATCAACATATGGAATGTTGTTTGCTGCAAGCAGAAAGTTTTTATTTACTTCAGCACCGTCAATGAACAGTACTTTTTCCAGACCGAGCTTCGCAAGCTTGGCCTTCAGGTCTTTTGTCTTGGCATCTTTCAGATCGATATTTTCAATCACAATAAGATTGCCATTAGCCAGCTTTGAAGACAAAGCCGTTTTAAGACCAAGCAGCCTGATTTTCTTTGGCAGACCATGAGCATGTGAGCGGACAACTGGACCAAAAGCACGGCCACCACCACGGAACTGACTTACCTTGCCGGCACCATGACGGGCTGTACCGCCACCTTTTTGCTTACCGATACGTTTTGTAGTTCCTGTGATTTCACTACGGCCCGCAACCTTATGGGTTCCGGCACGGCGTTTTGCCAACTGCCACACCACAACGCGCTGAAGAATGTCAGCACGTTCTGGCAGCGCGTAAATGCCATCATCAAGATCAACATTGCCGGCCTTTTTGGCATCAAGTGTAATTACTTCGGCTTTCATGGTTTATTCCTCACTCTTTTCTGCTGTATCTTCAGCAGGTGCAGCTTCTTCGACAGGAGCCTCAACCGCACGAACAGCGCCAGGATAAGGGCGATCAGAATGAGCAGGCTTTTTCACCGCATCATTGATCAGTACCCAACCATTTTTAGAACCGGGGATAGCACCTTTTACAAGGATAAGACTTTCATCCATATCCGTGCCGACAACCTCAAGATTAAGGATTGTCTTGCGCTCTGAACCCATGTGACCAGCCATCTTCTTGCCCTTGAACACGCGACCGGGGTCTTGACACTGACCGGTGGAACCGTGTGAACGGTGAGAGATGGAAACACCATGGGTCGCCCGAAGGCCACCAAAGTTATGACGCTTCATGGCCCCTGCGAAACCCTTACCCTTTGAGGTACCGGTCACATCAACCATTTGGCCCGAAACAAAATGCTCAACCGTAATTTCCGCACCAACATCAATGAAGGCGTCGTCTGAAATACGAAATTCAGCAAGTTTGGATTTTGGCTCAACCTTGGCTTTGGCAAAATGACCGCGCATAGGCTGCGTCGTCCGCTTTACTTTGGCCGCACCAGCACCAAGCTGAAGGGCGTTATAGCCGTCTTTTTCGTTTGTCTTATGAGTGACAACCTGACAATTTTCCACATGCAGCAAAGTAACCGGAATATGTTTTCCGCCCTCCGCAAAAACACGCGACATGCCAACTTTTTTAGCAATTAGTCCTGCACGCATTTTCTTAACCCTGCAATTTGATTTCAACGTCAACACCAGCAGCCAGGTCGAGCTTCATCAGCGCGTCCACGGTTTGCGGTGTTGGCTCAACAATATCCAAAAGACGCTTGAAAGTGCGCATTTCGAACTGCTCACGGGATTTTTTATTCACATGCGGTGACCGCAATACTGTGAATTTTTCAATCCGCGTTGGCATAGGAATAGGGCCGCGTACGCTAGCACCTGTTCTTTTGGCCGTATTGGCAATATCGTCAGCAGCCTGATCAAGAATACGATGATCAAATGCTTTTAGACGGATGCGAATATTTTGTGATTCCAACATAAAATTTACGCGGGTCTTGACCCGCGCTCCTAATGCTTAATTATTCAATAATGCTTGCGACGACACCGGCGCCCACAGTACGACCGCCTTCACGGATCGCAAAGCGAAGACCTTCATCCATGGCAATGGGGCAGATCAGCTCCACATTCACGGTAACATTATCACCCGGCATAACCATTTCAACACCCGCGTCCAAAGTCACAACACCC
>JAJFIQ010000018.1 GCA_021774785.1 Emcibacter sp. | reverse complement strand
CCGGCGGCGGATTATAACGGTACCGATATACCGCTGTCCTTCACGGTATCTGACGGCACCACGAGTAGTTCGGGCACAGCGGTGATTGATGTGACGGCGGTTGCAGATTCACCTATATTAAATGTGGAAATAGGTCAAAATTTTACCCCCATTTCTGATGTCGAAGATACCAGTTTTGGAGGTTCTTGGGGGCGAATTGATGCAGGAGATATTGGGTGGGAGACAGATAATTCAGATGGAAAAATTGAGGTTGGCAAGGAAACAACTTATGGTGGTTCAGATTTTTCTAATAATGTAATTGAGTTAGAAGGAAATACAGGGGAGGCATCAAATCTCTACCAAAATATTGCCACTCAGGCAGGGGAAACCTTTACTATCTCATTTGATATATCGGCCAGACAAGGTTACGGGGAATCTGATTCTGCTATTGAAATTTATTGGGATGGAGCGTTAATTGATACGATTACGCCGGGTAGTAGTTTTGACTGGCAAAATTATTCTTATGATGTAACTGCTGGCGATAGTTCGGCAAAACTTGAATTCAGAGCAACAGATAATAATTCTGTTGGAGGGTTGCTTGATAATATTCATATAGAGCAGACAGGATATGTTTTTGATAAACCTATTGATATTGAAATATCCTCAGCTTTAACTGATATGGACAATTCAGAAAGTTTAGCTTTAGCTATTTCAGATATTCCTGATGGTGCTGTATTATCGGATGGTGTTAACATATTCACAGCATCAACCGGTGATAATTCGGTAGATATTTCTGGCTGGGATAATAACAGTCTAACAGTTATGGTATCTGAAGGAACGCCTGATTTTAACCTTCAGGTTACGGCCACATCCACTGAAGCCAGTAATGGCGATACAGCAACCACAACCCAATCCATATCTATTGCCATTGCAGATCAGGGTAGTCAAAGCTCGACTGGCTCAGGAGTTGGTCATGATACGCCTCCTTCGGATATTCCCCCTAACTATGAGGTCATCAATGGTGATGGTGGAGACAACGATCTGGAAGGTGGTGTTCATAGTCAATATATTAGCGGCGGAGACGGCGATGATGAATTAGAAGGTGGTAATCATGATGATATCCTTTATGGCGGCACTGGTAACGATACGTTGGAAGGTGAAAATCATAATGACATTCTTTATGGTGGTACAGGCAATGATACTTTAGATGGGGGCATGCATAATGATGTGCTTGTTGGAGGTACCGGCGATGACATTTTAATTGGTGGTCATGGTGACGATACATTTATTTTCGGGGTCAATGAAGGAAGTGATACAGTTTCCGGTGGCAGTGCTGATGGTTGGACGGATGTTATTCAACTGGATGGCTTCACTAGTTCTGACCCCCAACAGGGATGGACATTGACGCTTGATAATGGTTCAACAATTTTATCTACTGATGAAAATCTGGATGAGATACTCTTGTCTGAAGATGCTTCTGGTACCATTACCTTTGATGATGGCGGGACCATTGATTTTGATGGTATCGAGAAGATAGTCTGGTAGGTTACCAAGAGAGAGAAAAGTATAAAAGGCGTTTCGATAGAGACGCCTTTTTTTTATTACTCCGATTTTTAAAAATTTCATATATTGCTTTTTGACATTAATGTTTTCTGTGTTAACATCGCTTTATTTAAATAATAAGGCGGGGTCGGAAAGTGACAAGAAATCCAGTGGTTTCTTATGGGGAATTTATCGTGCGCAGACCATGGCTGGTACTGCTTGTCTCATTTGTTGCGATCTTTCTTATGGCATATGGGGCGAAAAATATATATTTCTCCAGCGACTATAGGGCATTTTTCGGTCCGGATAACCCACAATTAGCGGCACAGGATGAGCTTGAACGTACCTATAGTAAGGTAGATACGGTTTCCGTCATCCTGAAACCCGATAATGGCGATATTTATAATAAAAAATTCTTAGGGCTCGTTCATGATCTCACAGAAAAGTCCTGGATGGTCCCCTATGCTATTCGCGTGGATTCTCTGTCTAATTATCAACATACAAGGTCTGAAGAAGATGACATGATTGTTGAGGACCTGGTGGAGGACCCGAATAATCTGGATCAAAAGCAATTGGACCTTATTCGTGCAGTATCTTTATCTGAACCCACCCTTATTAACAGGCTGGTTTCAGAAGATGGTAAGACCACACAAATTATCATAACGGTTGAAACACCGGATACCGAAGAGAGCACATTAATAAAAGTCGTAAAGCAAGTCCGGGAGATGGCAGAGGCTGCCCGTGGTGAAAATTCCGGCGTTCATATTGCGTTAAGTGGCAATGTAATGATGTCCATTACTTTTGCTGAGGCGGCACAACATGATATGAAAGTATTATTTCCTTTGATGTATGCTTTGCTGGCCTTGACAATTTTTCTATTCATCCGGTCATTCGCTGGCATGATCTGTACGATGATTGTTGTGTTTCTTTCAGTTGCTGCCGCCATCGGTGTTGCAGGGCATATTGGGTGGGGGCTGAATGGGGTATCGGTTAATTCTTTTGTCGTTATTCTGACCATTTCGGTGGCAGATGCTATTCATTTGTTGCTTACGTATTTCGGGGAATTACGTAAAGGGTCCGACCGGAAAGTGGCGACCATAGAAAGCTTGCGGATAAATATGCAACCCGTGTTTTTGACATCACTGACGACTGTGATTGGATTTATGAGCCTGAATTTCAATGACAGCCCGCCATTTCGGGAGTTCGGAAATGTCTCAGCATTCGGTGTTATGGCGGCTTGGTTTCTCTCAATCACATTATTGCCAGCTTTGATGTCTATTATCCCCATGAAATCAAATGGGCAGACGCATTACAAAGACAGTTATATGTCACGCTATGTTGAGTGGATCATGCGCCAGAGAAGAAATATTCTCGTGGGATCAGTGGTTGTGATTGCTATCTCCGCAGCCTTGATACCAAAGCTAATTTATAATGATAAATTTGTTGAATTTTTCAGTAAAAATCTACAGTTCCGGCTGGATACGGACTTTCTGATGGATAATCTGACAGGGACATATACGATTGAGTTTTCGGTGCCATCCGGCGAAGATGGCGGCATAGCCAATCCGGCTTATCTTAAAAAACTTGAGGAGTTTGCTACCTGGTTCGAACAACAACCGGAAGTCCGACATGTTTTGGTTTTTACTGATGTCATGAAGCGGCTCAATAAAAATATGAACGGCGATAATCCTGAATTTTATAGGCTTCCTGATAATCGTGAACTGGCGGCTCAATATCTTTTATTGTATGAAATGTCCCTGCCATACGGTCTGGACCTTAATAACCAGATTGATGTGGGTAAATCTGCGACACGCCTCACGGTAATTTTGGCAAATATCAATACTGGGGTGATGAAAGATCTGAAATACAAGGCAGAGGATTGGCTGGCCAATAATGCGCCGCCCGAGATGCAGTCACGGGGAGGGACCAGCGTGAATTTGATCTTCGCTTTTCTGACCAAACGGACTTTTGATAGTATGTTCTGGGGGACCGGAATTGCTTTTATATTGATTTCAGCGTGTCTGGTGGTGGCGTTACGTAGTTTTAAAATTGGTATGATCAGCCTTGTACCCAATATTATGCCCGTTGTTGTGGCCTTTGCCATATGGGCGGTTATTAATGGAGAACTGGGCATGTTTGCCGCCAGCGTGACGGCAACGGCGCTTGGGTTGATTGTGGATTGTACGGTTCATTTCCTAAGCAAATACCTGCGCGGCAAGCGTGAACGCGGTCTTCATTCTGAAGATGCTGTACGTTATGCCTTTTCCATGGTTGGAAAAGCTCTGTGGGTATCGTCATTGGTATTGATCGTAGGGTTTAGTTCTTTGATGTTGTCGGATTTTTCCATGAATTCAAAGATGGGTGCCTTGACGGCATTGGTTATAGGGGCCGCATTGGTCATTGATTTCCTGCTCTTGCCCGTCATACTTTTGTATTTTGATAAGAAAAAGGAAACTATAAATGCTTAGGGCAATGATAAAATTATCTTTCTCTTTGTTGATTATCAGCAGCTTTAGCTCGGAAGCAATTACAGCCGAAGAAAGCCCGGAAAAGAAGGGCTTTGCCATTGCAGCGGAAGTGGACAGGCGCGATGAGGGCTTTCAGGATACGGTTGCTGTCTTGCAAATGGTTTTGAGTAACCGTCAGGGAAGAGAAAGCCGCCGGAAGCTTAAAATAAAAACCTTTGAAATGGCAGGGGTCGGCATCGGAGATAAGTCATTGGTGATTTTTGATAGCCCGCGTGATGTCAAGGGTACGGCTTTTCTCACTCATTCCAAAGTACTCGACCCAGATGATCAATGGATATATTTGCCGGCGCTGGGGCGGATCAAAAGAATTTCATCCAGCAATAAATCCGGCCCCTTCATGGGAAGTGAATTTGCCTATGAAGATATGTCTTCACGGGAAGTGGGTAAATATCACTATAAATGGCTGCGGGATGAGCCATGTGGTGAGATGACCTGCTTTGTAATAGAAGCCTATCCCCAATATGAAAAGTCGGGTTATACCAAGTTGGTATCTTGGATTGATACGGTTGAATATAGAACTATGAAAACAGAATTTTATAACCGACGCGGGGACTTGTTTAAGGTTCTTAATTTTTCAGATTATATTTTATATTTGGATAAATATTGGCGGGCTGGAAAGCTGTTTATGGAAAATATTGTCACGGGAAAGAAGACATGGCTTATTTGGAGTCGTTTTGATTTCAAGACCGGCCTCAGAGAAAATGACTTTTCCAAAAGCCGATTAAAGACCGCAAAATAGGGTCTAAAACGCTAGAGTCTCTGCAGTTTTTAACTAGTCCGGTCATTTTGGCCGGGCTTTTTGCTTTATTTCTTCAGTTGAAAAATTTATGGTTAACAAAAGGGTAAGTATGGACAGAACGTCCTGATATTACTTACAATTTTAGAAAAAAATGATTTAAGAGATCGTCAAATTGATGCGATTCTTAGGCCCTTCTAGATGTTTATTTGCAATTAATAAAACAGTATCGCAAACAACTGCTTGAGAGGGCTATATTGCCACAGATTAAACCACAGAATAAGAAAAAGAAAAAAAACAGATACAACAGGATAAAAAACGCCCTGTTGATGTTTGTTGCTGTTGCGTTGTCAGTGACCCCGGTTCAGGCTGAAGTGACCATCATTGATGTGCGAACAGGGCTGCACCCGGATAAAACCCGAGTGGTTTTAGAGGTGAGCGAGATTGCCTATTACCGTATTACCTATACTGATAACGGTAATTTCAAGGAAATTGTTGTTGATTTGATGGAAACGCCAACTCGGAACGAAGTGGTAGCACTGGCAAAAAAAGCTGCCGTTATCGGTTTGCTGGAAAAAATTATAATTGAAGATAATGATGGGTCCGTTCGCCTGAGAATTTTACTTCGCAAGGCGGCAACGATTTATAATAGTTTCCCCCTGAAGCCTGATCATGGATTGCAGTATCGGCAGGTGTTTGATTTAAAGGCTGTCTCAGCTGCGGAATGGGCAAGGCTGGTGAAGCTTACCGCCCCGGCAAAGAATGTCGAGCCACCTGATCCCGTTGAACCTGTGGAAACTATTGTTCCGGTGAAGTCTTCCGCGCCGGAAAAGTCCGTCCCGGCTTTGCCACCGACTTTACCACAGCCACAAGTCATGGAAAATGAAACAGAATTTTATGATGAAATGGTGACTGGCGACAGCAACTTCACCTTGTCGGGTTATGTTGAGGTAGAGGGGCGGGGCTTCCCCCAGTCAAGTTTTAGTTCCACGCCAAAAGACTGGACTGTGTCCTTTGCGTTGGAGCCCTTGCTGGAATATGTCTCTGATACCAGCAGTTCCCAATTTATGTTTCGCCCCTTTGGTCGGGTTGATGTCAATGACAGGGATCGTAGCCATTTCGATATTCGGGAATTGAAATGGACAGGAACCATGGACCGCCTACAGATGACGGTAGGTATTGATACAGTGTTCTGGGGTGTGACGGAATCCAATCATCTGGTGGATATTCTTAATCAGGATGACAATCTGGAGGATATTGATCAGGAGGACAAGCTTGGTCAACCTATGGTCTCGGTGTCTTATGACAGTAATTTCGGTGTATTTTCCGCTTATGTTATGTCCTATTTCAGGGAGTTACGGTTTCCCGGCATGAAGGGGCGGTTCAGTACCCCCATACCCGTTGATTACGATCAAACGCAATATGAGGCGGGGTCCGAAGAATGGCATACGGACTGGGCCGTTCGCTGGGCCCATGTTATCGGTAATGTGGATGTGGGTCTGTATCATTTCCGGGGAACCAATCGGGAGCCTGAATTGTTGCTTGGCACCGATGGTGAGGGTAATGCAGTATTGATACCGCGCTATAACCTGATTGGACAGACCGGACTTGATTTACAGGGCACCTTTGAAGATTTCCTTATCAAGTTTGAGGCCATCCGCCAGACAAGTTCAGGAACTGACTACTGGGCCATGACCGGTGGTTTTGAATATACATTATATGGTTTGGGGGGCGGAGCGTCTGATATTGGCTTGCTGGCAGAATATCTTTATGATGACCGGGGAATTCAGGCCACGACACCCTTTGAGGATGATCTGTTTGTGGCTATGCGGTGGGCAGCTAATGATATCGACAGCACGGAAGTTCTGGTTGGGGCCATATTTGATCTTAACAATTCCGCCAAGTTCCTCAACTTCGAAGGCAGCCGTCGTATTGGGGATAATTGGAAAGTGACATTGGATGCCCGTTTCTTTTTAGGTATTCCCATGGCGGATCCCTTATTTCTCCAATCACGAGATGATTTTTTCCAGATCAGACTAGCCCGGTATTTTTGATCACTATAAGCGCATGGTAAAATTTGTGTGATCTCAGCTAAGGCAATTGCAATAATGTATCATTTGTAGTATATATTTGAGGTAGACGTCTTAATTCTGTCATAATATTGACATAGTTTGCAATGGTTGAAAACAGTCAGAAGGGGTTGTTTTCTGGAGATGATGACGGGGTGAGGAGCGCAAAATGAAACAGGGTAATTATAAATCATTAATTTTGAAGTTGTCTGGAACGGCTTTGGGACTTGTGGTGATGCTTGCCGGTGCGGCTGCTCTAGGTCATAATTTTATGACGAGTAAATCCTTACATTCATCAAACTATGATTCCTATGAATATTCCATGGCATCTCCTGAAACTCACATGGACGCTGATTTTGTCGTTGCCATGAAGGACGAATTCAAGATCATTTCAGAAAACGGGAAATGGGTTGCGGAACAAGCATTGAAAGACGCAGAAATTGCTTTGGAAGGCCTAAAAGCGGTTCACATCAAAAAAATGATCAATACGGAAACTGATATGGTTGCTGAATTGAGCAATGCCATACAGGAAATTACCAAGAAGACGTCTATACCATCAGAACTGAAAGAGACCATTATCTCGGATCTGGAAATGCAGTTGGAAAAAAATGAAATTATGCTGCAGGAACTTGAAGAGCATGTTGTAAATTTTTCTTATAAAATGATCCTGCCTCAGTCGCAATATAATAGCGAAGCCAAATGCGGCGAAGAAGTCATCATTGAAAAATGTAATGAAAACTGCGCGGAAACCAATGGTAAGGAAAACTATAGAGGCTCTAAAAAAGCTTTTTCCTGGATTTAATTTCCCCCCACTCAGCCGAAGTTATGCAAAAAGAAAATCTGCACTTTTTTCTTAGCCTATTAGCTGTTAAGTTATAAAATATAACGTTTATCAAGTGATTGAGGTAGGGGGATGGTTGCACATATTGGGACAGTTGCTTTTGTGGGAATAGAAGCCCGGTCCGTTGATGTGCAGGTGCAGGTCGCATCAGGATTACCCTCCTTTACCATTGTTGGACTGCCCGATAAGGCCGTTGCCGAATCCCGGGAACGGGTGAGAGCAGCACTTGGTGCTATTGGCCTAGCCTTGCCGCCCAAAAGAATTACCGTAAATCTTGCCCCCGCTGATCTGCCCAAAGAAGGCAGCCATTATGATCTTGCCATTGCCCTTGGCCTGTTGGTGGCTATGGAGACCGTGGCAAGCGATACTGTTGAATCCTATATTGTTCTGGGGGAGCTGGGACTGGACGGTGCTATTCAGTCTGTACCGGGTGTTCTGCCAGCAGCCTTGAAGGCCATGGAGTTTGATTGCGGGTTGATATGTGCCGCTGCCTCTGGTGGCGAGGCGGCATGGGCGGGGGAAGTTGAGATTATCGCTGCTGAAAACCTGTTAAGCCTGATCAACCATCTTAAGGGGAGCCAGCTCCTTAACCCGCCAATTGCTGTCGTGGCAGTGGATGAGGGGACCATGCTTGACCTGCGCGATATTAAAGGACAGGAAACGGCGAAACGGGCATTGGAAATTGTTGCTGCCGGGGGCCATAACCTGTGTATGGTTGGCCCGCCGGGGTCCGGAAAATCCATGCTGGCGGCACGATTGCCGGGCATATTGCCGCCCATGACACCGGAAGAGGTGCTGGAAGTGAGTATGGTTGCCTCAATCTCCGGTCTGCTGACAGAGGGCCGGATTACCCGTAGCCGTCCATACCGCAACCCCCATCATTCTGCCTCCATGGCGGCACTTGTCGGTGGTGGCATGAAAGCAAAACCGGGTGAGATTTCACTGGCGCATCGGGGGGTATTATTTTTGGATGAACTGCCGGAATTTAACCGTAACGCGCTCGATAGTTTGCGCCAACCCATAGAAAGCGGTGAAGCGGTAGTGGCGCGTGCCAACCGGCATGTGACCTATCCTGCCCGCTTCCAGCTTGTGGCGGCAATGAATCCCTGTCGCTGTGGTTATCTTGATGATCCGGCACAGGCTTGTAGCCGGGCGCCAAAATGTGCCGTGGATTATCAGTCAAAAATATCAGGCCCCATGATGGATCGCTTTGATATTCATATTGAGGTGCCAGCGGTAAGTGCGCTGGACCTGACCCTGCCCACCCCAACGGAAAGTAGCCGGGATGTGTCAGCCCGTGTTATTGCCGCTCGCGAAATACAGACCGAACGGTATCAGGCAATGGGACTGGAGGGGGTTTGCTGCAATGCGGAGGTGGATGGTGAGGCACTGGAAGAGGTGGCGACAGTTGATAGGGCCGGCAAGGAAATTCTAGCGCAGGCCATAGAAGTTATGCGCCTGACGGCGCGCGGTTATCACCGGATACTCCGCGTGGCCCGCACGCTGGCCGATCTGGAAGGCTGCGCTGAAATCAGAAAAATTCATATCTCCGAAGCCCTGAGCTATCGCCAGAAAAAACATATCAGGTAAGCAGTGTGCTTGCTCTAATGCAATTTATCCGTAATGGCGCGGAAAAATGAAATGGATTCATGCTTTGAATCAAGTTTATTCATGAAATCTCTATCGGCTGAATTCTTGACGATGATGATGTTTTCCGGTTGGTTCACATAGATGAACTGACCATAAACCCCAACAGCAAAGAATTCTCCGGGGCGGGCATCGGGGGCCAGCCACCATTGAAAACCATAACCAAATTTATTTGGCCCCGGAACGTTATGGGCGGAGGCGGGAGAGGTCACAGCCTTTACCCATTCGGCAGGTACTATTTGTTCTCCGTTCCAGTTGCCGTTGTTCAGGTAAAGCCGTCCAAAGCGGGCATAATCACGGGTTCTCACATTAAGGCCACCAAGGGCAAATTCCGCTTCTTTAGAATCTGTTATCCAATAGGCATCACTCTCCATACCGATTTTGGACCAGATATGTTCCTCAACCTGAGCAATCAGGCTTTTGCCAGTAACGCGCCGGGCAATCATGCTGATGATATGGGTATCCATAGAGACATAATGGAATTCCTGTCCCGAAGGTTTTTCATGGGTCAGGGTTGTGGTGAATTCATCCAGTGATCCGCCAACGGCCAATATGCGCCCCATGCGGTTGATGTCCGAATAAAAATCGCCGTAATCCTCATTCCACAGAACCCCGGATGACATTTGCAATACATCGCGTACCGGAACACCTTCGTATCCGCTTCCCTTCATTTCAGGCAGATATTGTTCCACGGGTGCATCGATATCAATCAAGCCGTCATGGACAGCAATGCCGAACAGGGTCACGGTAAAGGATTTGGCCATGGACCATGATATACGCAAGTCTTCAGCGGTTGTTCCTTGGTAATATTGCTCAAAGTTGATGTTATCATCCTTGACCACCAATAGGGCTGTGGTCGTGCGGCGGGACAGATATTCGTCGGTACCTACTGTTTCACCTTTGTAGATAAAGTTTTTCGGCAGATCATTTGGCGACTGGCCAAAGTTGAATATAGGGCCGGAGTGTTTCACCGGATTAGACAGAAAAATATCATTCATATTTGAGAAATTATGTACAATATTGCCTTTGTCAAATAGGGTCATGGTGCCGTAGAGACGACTAGCCTGTTCGTGATTAAAGGCGACAACTAACGCAAAAACCATAAGAGCAAAAAACATCGTTGCCCCAGTAATTCTCAAAAATTTACTCATAGATTAATCCCTTTATTCCGGTTTGGTCCAGCGTAGCACAGGTTTCCGTGCCGCTAAAGTTTCATCTAGCCGTCGGAGAGGGGCGAGATAGGGCGCCCCACTGAATAGCTCTGTATTACCAGCCTTGGCTTCAGCTACCAGATGCCGGAGAGAGCCAATAAACTGATCAAGGGACTGTTTGCTTTCACTTTCTGTAGGTTCTATCAGCATGGCGCCATGTACCACCAGCGGGAAATACATGGTCATGGGGTGGTAGCCCTCATCGATCATGGCTTTGGCAAAATCCAGTGTGGCGATGCCGGAGCCATTCAGAAACCTGTCATCAAACAGACATTCATGCATGCAGGGACCGGGATAACTCACGGTCATGTCATCCTGCAGGGACGCCATGACGTAATTGGCATTGAGAACACTGTCTTCGGCCACACGGGCGAGGCCGTCTGATCCATGAGACATCATAAAGGCCAAAGCACGGATATTCATGCCCATCTGCCCATGGAATGCCGTCATCCGACCAAAGCTGTCTGACCCATCTTCCATATGTTCAACCAGCGCAAAACCCTGCTTGCTATGAACCACGTAAGGTACTGGTGCGAAGGGGGCCAAGGCTTCCGATAACACAACGGGACCAGCACCGGGACCGCCGCCGCCGTGGGGCGTGGAAAAGGTTTTATGCAGATTGATATGCATGGCATCAACCCCAAGGTCACCGGGTCGAACTTTACCCACGATGGCGTTGAAATTAGCACCATCGCAATAGAAATAACCCCCAATATCGTGAACAGCATCAGCAATTTCAATAACATCACGCTCAAATAACCCACAAGTATTGGGATTGGTCAACATGATTGCTGCCACATCGGGGCCAAGGGCCTCCTTTAAAGCTTCAAGGTCAACATGCCCATTTTCGGTAGCCGGAATGGATTTGACTTTATAACCGCAGAGAGTAGCTGTTGCCGGATTGGTGCCATGGGCGGATTCCGGGGCCAGTACGATAGAACGATTTTCACCCCGCTTATCCAATGCCGCCCGTATAGCCATCAGGCCACACAGCTCGCCGTGGGCGCCTGCTTTGGGTGACATGGCAATGGCAGGCATGCCGGTCAATGTCTTTAGCCAATGAGCCAATTTGTCCATGGCCTCCAACGCACCCTGTACGGTAGACATGGGTTGCAGTGGATGAATGTCGGCCAGTCCTGGTAGGCGGGCGACTTTTTCATTGATACGCGGGTTATGTTTCATGGTGCAGGAACCGAGCGGATATAGCCCCATATCAATGGCATAATTCATCCGGCTCAGGCGGGTATAATGACGCATGGTTTCCGGCTCTGATAATCCGGCTAGGCCAATTTTGTCCTCACGCGTGATACCGCCCAGACGGTTTTCAAAATTTTCAACCTCTTCCAGATCAACACCAGTGCGTTCTGTATCGCCGATTTCATAAATCAGTAATTCATCCTGTTCCAGTCCCCTGTTGCCGCTATGGGTGGCGAAGCTGTCTTGGGGTAGTTCAGTTAAGTTGACAATATCCGTCTGGCGTCCTTGTTTATTTAGCATTTACCTGCTCCTTCAATTCGCTGACCAGCCGGTCCATATCACCGTCCGTTACGGTTTCGGTTACCGCCACAAGCATCTGCTTCTTTAATTTTTCATTATCAGGATAAAGCCGGGACAGGGGGACACCGCCCAGAATTTGTTTTTCCGCCAGCCTCTCGATAGCTCTTGCCGCATCTATGGGCAGGGAGACCGTAAATTCATTGAAGAAATTGTCGTTCATCACCTCAACACCATCGATAGCGGCTAATTTATCGGCTAGCTTTACCGCTTTGGCGTGATTGAGCCGTGCTAGGTGGCGAAAGCCCTTTTCGCCCAGCAATGTCATATGAATGGTAAAGGCCAATGTGCAAAGACCCGCATTGGTGCAGATATTGCTGGTGGCCTTTTCCCGGCGAATATGCTGTTCGCGGGTGGACAGGGTAAGCACATAACCGCGCTTACCATCCGCATCCACCGTCTCACCGCAAACCCGACCCGGCATGGTACGTACCAGTTTTTGGCGCGTGGCCAACAGCCCCACATAAGGGCCGCCGAAGCTCAAACCATTACCAATACTTTGGCCTTCACCAACCACGATGTCAGCACCCATTGAGCCGGGCGAGCGCACCGCCCCCAGTGATACGACTTCGGTCACAACCATTACCAGAATGGCTTTGCGTGCGTGAAGGGCTTCTGCCAATTTGCTATAATCCTGCAAATTACCAAAGAAATCCGGATTTTGAACAACGACACAACTGGTTTCATCATCAATCTGATCAATCAGGGCATCTGCATCATAAATATCGACAGGATTTACCACTGTCACATCATCTGTATACTTAGTCGCCGTTTTGGCCACTTCAATATATTGGGGGTGCAAGCTGCCGGACAGAATGGCTTTTTTCTTTCGACTTGCCCGCCGTGCCATCAGTACTGCTTCACCGCAAGCCGTTGAGCCATCATACATGGAGGCATTGGCGACTTCCATTCCGGTAATCTGGGCCACCTGGGTCTGGAACTCATAGAGTGCTTGCAGGGTACCCTGGGAGATTTCTGGCTGATATGGGGTATAGGCGGTCAGGAATTCACCGCGCTGAATCATATAATCGACGGTGCTCGGCACATAATGACGGTAGGCTCCGGCACCACAGAAAAAAGGGTGCGATCCGGCGGGAATATTCTTTTCCGCCATTGCCCGAAAATCACGGTCCACCTGCATCTCAGACATATGGTCCGGCAGATCAACAGGCTCTTTTAACAGAGCCGTTGCTGGAACATCTTTGTATAGGTCATTGACATGACGGACACCGATTTTTGCCAACATTTCTGTTCGGTCATTATGGCTGAGCGGTAAGTAACGCATATTATTCTAATCCTGCTGTGAAAGCTTTATAGCCATCCGCGTCCATGAGTTCTTTCAATTCATCCGCATCGGAAATTGTGACTTTATAAAACCAGCCGTCTGTTTCTGCCTGTGCATTGACCAATGCGGGTTCGTCTTCCAGCGCATCATTTACCGCAATCACCTCACCGCTGATTGGGGCATAGATTTCACTGGCGGCTTTGACGGATTCAACAACGGCGATTTCATCTCCTTTGTCATAGGAATTACCGACTTCGGGCACTTCGACGAATACAATATCGCCCAGCGCATTCTGGGCATAATCGGTAATACCAACGGTGCCAGAATCACCTTCGACTGTGATCCATTCATGTTCTTCTGAATAATATGTTGTCATTTTGCTCTACCTATCCTATTTCAAGTTTTTCTGTAATATCGTTGGGGGACAAACGGGGTTTTTGCCACTCTTGCCGGCAGCTGCTTGCCGCGAAGGACAAGCAATACTTCAGTATCATTGCCGGAAAATTCCGGCTTTACATAGCCCATAGCTACGGGGCCACCGAATGTGGGACCGAAACCGCCACTCGTGATTTTGCCGATTTCATTGCCGCTTTTGTCCAGAATGATGGTGCCTTCACGGGCTGGGGCACGACCCATGGGCAAGATACCGACCCGTTTCTGATTGTAGTCTTTTGTTTCGATTTGGTTCATTATGATCTTGTCACCGGGAAAGCCTCCCTCTGCGCGGCGGCGTTTACCAATGGACCACAGCAGAGAGCCTTCAACCGGTGTTGTCTCTGTTGTCAGGTCATGACCATAAAGGCATAATCCTGCCTCAAGACGCAGACTATCCCTTGCGCCTAGACCAATGGCTTCCACCTCTGGTTCGGCAAGCAGGGCGCGGCAGACTTCTTCAGTCTGATCGGCGGGGATTGAAATTTCATGACCATCTTCGCCGGTGTAGCCGGATCGGCTGATATAACATGCTGTGCCGCAAATGGTGACCTCGGCATAAGTCATAAAATCCATTTCATCGGCACCAGTTGCAAAGCGGGCCAGAACTTCGGCGGCCTTTGGGCCTTGCAATGCCACTAGGGCGCGCTGATCTAATAGGGTTAGGGTGAAGCCATCGGGAAGATGGTCTCGCATATGGGCAATATCCTGTGCTTTACAGGCGGCATTCACCACGAGTAAAAGGTCATTTTCCCGTTTGGTGATCATCAGGTCATCCATGATGCCACCTTTTTCGTTGGTGAACATGCTATAGCGGATAGCGTTGACTTTCAGATCGACAATATTGCCGGGAACAAGGGTTTCAATCCATTTGTCCGCACCGGGGCCTGAAATTACCACCTGCCCCATGTGTGATACATCAAAAAGTCCGGCACTGTTGCGGGTATGATTATGCTCCCCCATGACCCCAAGGGGATATTGCACGGGCATGGCATAGCCTGCGAAGGGCACCATTTTACCCCCTAATTCTTCATGTAGGTCAAATAGAGGGGTCTTTAGAAGGACATTATCGTCGGCACTCATTTATTTCTCCAGAGCAAGCACATTCAGCACGCAAACCCGTGCCGTCGGTGCCCCCTCTGTCATGGATACCTGAGAGATTTGACTTTATTATGCGCTACCGCCTAAAGGCTACTTGAGCGCGTATTTGGTCTAGTCCGGGGACTGTTCCAATCATAAAGCTTACCCCGTCGGTGGGACTTTTAAAAAATCCGCTTTCCAGAGTGCTGTTATATCCTGCGGTCCTTGGTGCCTGAGAGTTTCCGGGGCGGTTGCTCCTTCGGCGCTGGCTTAATGAATAATTTAGCCAGACTCTCCCGCAGGGTCTGTTAGCATGGGCGTCATAATAGCCCTAATAAGGAGAGAGTCAACGGTCGAACGCGCCGATAAAGCATAAGACATTGAACAAGGTTAAAATATCTGCGATAAAAGCAGAAATTCAATTGAATATTTTTGGGAAAGTTAGAATAAATGAACTTAATAAAAATGATATTTTCATCGATTTGGCAGATACTTGGACTGTTTTGGAAGTATTTCCGAAAGTTTCAGTCTGCGGTGGGAACGTTGTTGTTTTTTGTTTTGGTCGTTTATCTGGGTATCGTCTTGTTTAATGGGGACAAGGTTATTGTCCCGCAGCAGGGGGCACTCTACGTTTCTCTGGATGGTATGATCAAGGAACAAAAAACTTATAATCAATCCTCTTTCCAGGCATTCTCCGGCGGAAAAATAAAACGTCAAACCATTTTGCGACAGGTGATTAAGTCCATTGATATTGCCGCTAATGATGACAGAATAACAATGATGATTATCAATACCAATGGGTTGGCTGGTGCCATGCCGTCAAAGCTGCATTATATTGGGGAAGCCATGTCCCGTTTCCGAGCGGCAGGCAAGAAAATATTCACCTATGGTAATAATTTCAGTCAAGGTGGCTATCTGATCGCCAGCTATGCCGATGAAATATACTTGAACCCTTATGGGTCGGTGCTGCTTTATGGCTATGGATCATATCCAAATTATTACAAAGCTTTTCTCGATAAACTCAAAGTTGAGGTTCAATTGTTCCGTGTTGGGAAATATAAATCAGCTATGGAACCATACATTCGTAATGATATGTCGCCGGAGGCCAAAGAAGCAATGCAGGCGTTAATGGGTGATCTCTGGGCGGAATATACGGATAGTGTAACTCAGGGTCGTGTTCTGGAGAAAGAAGAATTTATTGCCAATTTTGAAAATGTGGATAAGGACCTTGCCGCAGTAGGCGGCGACCTGGCCGCGTTGGCAATGCGTTATAAGCTGGTGGATGGCCTGAAGACCCGCGAACAATGGCGGGTCTTTCTAGCGGAAAAAATGTCAACCGATATTGCAGGTCTGCAGGGTAAAACAATTGGCTATCATGCTTATCTCACAGCAAATTCCGGTGACCTTGTGAAGCCTAAAAATGTTATAGCAGTGGTTTATGCCAATGGCACGATAATGGATGGAAAACAGCCACAGGGTGTTGCGGGCGGTGATACGGTATCTCGCCACCTTCGGGAAGCCCGCCTGAACGATAGGGTGAAGGCCGTCATTTTACGGGTGAATAGTCCGGGCGGTAGTGCCTATGCTTCGGAACTCATCCGGCAGGAAGTTCTATTGTTGAAAAAATCCGGCAAACCAGTAGTGGTCTCTATGGGCTCGTATGCGGCATCGGGGGGATACTGGATTTCTGCCAATGCCAATGAAATTTGGGCGTCACCAACAACGATCACGGGATCAATTGGTATTTTTGGTGCCATTCCCAATTTTGAAGGTACTTTGTCTGCCGTCGGTATAAATACTGATGGCGTGGGGACGACACCGCTTTCTTTTGCCGGACTGGGTAAACCGCTTCCTGAAAAGATAAAGGCTATTATGCAAGGCACCATTGAAAATGGCTATGACCGGTTTCTAAGTATCGTTTCGGATGGCCGTGATATGACGGTGGAACAAGTCCATGAAATTGCACAAGGCCGTGTCTGGACAGGCAATAAAGCCATTGAGATTGGTCTGGTTGATAAGCTGGGTACTATTGAGGGTGCCCTTGAATCTGCTGCTGAGTTGGCAAAATTGGATGACTATAAAGTTATTTATTGGGAAGACCCTATTCCATGGGACATTAAATTAATTTCTGAATTAATGGAACGGCATGTGGGGGCTGGCAAGATATTGATGGCCCAAACAACTGGCCCACAGGGTATTCTGATGGCAAAGATAGCGGAAAGCCTGTCTGTTATCAGTCAGTTTAACGACCCGAACCATGCCTATGTATTATGCGTTTCATGTATGGGCGAGTTTGGTAATGGCCGATAGCCTTAAAAATATAAATGTTTATATCGCCAACCCCCGGGGCTTTTGTGCCGGTGTTGACCGTGCTATCCAGATTGTTGAAGTGGCGCTGGAGAAATATGGCGCGCCGGTATATGTGCGCCATGAAATTGTCCATAATAAATTTGTGGTCGAGGGGCTTAAAAAGCGTGGTGCTATCTTTGTTGATGAACTAGATGAAGTACCCGCCGATGTGCCGGTTGTTTTTTCCGCCCACGGTGTGCCCAAGTCTGTGCCGGAAGAGGCCCGCCGCCGCCAGATGCTTTATGTGGATGCAACCTGCCCCTTGGTGAGCAAGGTGCATCGGGAAGCGGAACGTCACGAAAAATCCGGGTCAGAGATCATTATGATCGGACATGCGGGCCATGCGGAAGTGGTGGGAACCATGGGGCAGGTGGGGGAGGGCCGGATTACGTTGGTGGAAACACCGCAGGACGTGGAAAAACTTGAGCTGGAAAATACCGATAATGTGGCCTATATCACACAGACCACATTGTCGCTGGATGATACGGCAGATATTATTGCCGCTCTAAAGGTTAAGTTTCCCGGCATTCAGGACCCCAGGAAAGAAGATATCTGCTATGCGACCACTAACCGTCAGGGTGCGGTCAAGGTGCTGGCTGAAAAAGCGGAAGCGGTTCTGATTATAGGTGCACCCAACAGTTCAAACTCAAAACGTCTGGTGGAAGTTGCCAGACGTCAGGGTTGTAAATCCATGTTAATTCAGCGGGCAGAGGATATTGACTGGAACTGGTTTCAGGATGTGGAAAATGTAGGAATTTCAGCGGGAGCATCGGCACCGGAAATATTGGTGGAAGAGGTGATAACGGCGTTTCGCGAGAGATATAACATCACTCTTGATACCGTCATGACGGTAGAAGAAAATGTTCAGTTCAAGCTACCCGCCATACTATTGAGAGAAGCGTAAAAATGGCTGTTTATACTAAGGTCAGTGCATCGGAAATATCCGAATTTATGGCAGGTTATGATGAAGGCGAGATCGTTTCCTTCAAGGGTATTGCCGAGGGCGTTGAAAATTCCAATTATATTCTTCAGACCAATAGGGCATCTTATATCCTGACCCTTTATGAAAAGAGAGTTAACCCGGATGACCTGCCATTCTTTCTGGGGCTGATGGATCATCTTGTACATAAAGGTACCAATTGCGCAGAACCCATACGCGACAGGCAAGGAACTATTCTGAAGACCCTGTGTGATCGTCCAGCGGCCCTGATCAGTTTTCTGCCGGGCCTGTCTGTCAACCGGCCGGGACCGGACCATTGTTATCAATTGGGGCAGGAAATGGCGCGCATGCATCGGGCGGCATCTGATTTCAAAATCAGTCGGAAAAACGCCCTGTCCGTTGATGGCTGGCAAAGTTTGGTCAGCCAATGTGAATGCCGTGCCGATGAGGTTGAAGCCGGTCTGAAAGATTTGCTTCATGATGAAATGGCTTATCTGAAAGCGAACTGGCCAGCAGGACTGCCCGAAGGTATTATTCATGCGGATTTATTTCCTGATAATGTATTCTTTATGGGCGGTGAATTGTCCGGATTGATAGATTATTATTTCGCCTGTAATGACATTTTGGCCTATGACGTGGCCATATGCATAAATGCTTGGTGTTTTGAGAAGGATGGGTCTTTTAATATCACCAAGGCAAGCCGTCTGCTTAGGGGGTATGTGGGTGAACGGGCCATGACCGGGGATGAAATGAACGCCATGTCGGTCCTTTGTCGGGGGGCCGCTTTCAGGTTTCTGTTGTCACGTCTTTATGACTGGCTCAATCAGGTGGAAGGGGCTTTGGTACAGGTCAAGGACCCGGCGGAATATATAAATAAGCTGAAATTTCATCGGGCAGTGAAAAAACCATCAGAATATGGATTGGACATATGAAAGAAGTGATTGTTTATACGGATGGTGCCTGTTCCGGTAACCCGGGCCCGGGGGGTTGGGGCGCGTGGCTTATCTCTGGCAGGCACAGCAAGGAATTGACGGGCGGCATGGCGGAAACCACAAATAACCAGATGGAATTGACAGCCGCTATTGAGGGATTAAAATCTCTGAAGGGCCCTTGTCATGTTACCCTATATACGGATAGTGTTTACGTTAAGGACGGCATAACCAAATGGATTCACAATTGGAAAAAGAACGGCTGGCGTACTGCAAATCGAAAACCGGTCAAGAATGCCGCGTTGTGGCAGGCCTTGGAAGCAGAAGTGCAAAGCCATAATATCACCTGGAAATGGGTCAAGGGCCATAATGGCGACCCCGGTAATGAAAAAGCCGATGAACTGGCCCGCCAGGGGATGGCGGAATATCAATATTAGAAAGGGGCAAGACATGTCACGGGATGATTTATTCAAGGCCATTGATATTGCTGACGAGGCAAAACTTCGTGAGCTTCTCACCAAGGACAGCACGCTGGCGTCAAGCCGAAGTTCGGATGGGGTGTCAGCCATACTTTTTACTCTGTATTTGGCGAAAAAGGAACTGACCGATGCCTTGCTGGAATGTGATCCGGAACTGGATATTTTTGACCTTTCAGCATTAAATATGCATGAAAGGCTGGCCACCCTTCTAGAGAGTGAACCAGATATTGATCAGTTGAGCGGGGATGGGTTTTCTGCTTTGCATCTGGCGTGTTTCTTCGGATCACTGGAGTCTGCTTCATTGTTGGTTGAAAAGGGGGGCAATGTTAATATTCACGCTACTAACATGACAGATATGCGCCCGCTTCACAGTGCCTGTGCCGCTGGGCAGGGTGCCATAGTTAGCCTGTTGTTAAAGAGCGGGGCAAAACCAAATGTGATACAGGCCGGGGGTTATACACCGCTAATGGCTGCAGCAAGTCTGGGTAATGCCCCGGTGGTTGATATGCTGTTGGAATATGGGGCAGATAGTGCTGTAAAATCTGATGATAAGAAAACCGCCGCTGACTTTGCTAAGGCTGCGGGATTTGAAGCATTACTGGATATGCTTTCGTGAAGGGACAAATCTGTTACTTGCAATAGCGGATTTAGTTTGACAGTATGGGAGTGGGAAAAAGGGTAATAACAATAAATGCGGGGATAGCATGAAATACTTACTCAAAATTTTTATTATTGTCGGGGTGTTTACCTCATTATCAGTGCCTTCTGTTTCTGCAAAGGACGAAAAGAAGAAACCGGAAGCCAAAATTCCGGAAATTCAGACCTCTGTTACCAAGCATACCGGTAAATTTAATGGACAGACAGTAAGATATACTGTCACGGCGGGGGATACTCATCTAAAAAATGATAAGGATGAAGCGGTCGCCAGCATTTTCTCAATTGCTTATATCAAAGATGGCGTGAAGGATGCCGCATCACGTCCGGTTACGTTCATGTTTAACGGCGGGCCGGGATCGGCCTCCCTTTGGCTGCATATGGGGGTGTTTGGCCCTAAACGAATTGATGTGCCCAGTGATGCCATCAATGCCGGTGCGCCGCCCTATGATGTGATTGATAATCCCCTGAGCCTTCTGGATGTGACGGATCTGGTGTTCATTGATCCGGTGGGAACAGGTTATTCCAGGGTAATTGGTAAGGGCGAGGGCAAAGACTTTTGGGGTTTGAATGAAGATGCCAAATCTGTGGCTCAGTTCATCCAGCGATATGTAACCAAAAACAAACGCTGGAATTCACCAAAATATGTTGGTGGTGAAAGCTATGGCACGACGCGGACAGCGGCTTTGGTCAAGGAATTACAGCAAGGCTATAACAGTATGGCCCTGAACGGCCTGATTCTTGTCTCTTCAATACTTGATTTTCAGACGACGGATGGCGCTTCTGCCAATGATGATCCTTATGTCAGTTTCCTGCCAACATTTGCCGCAGTTGCCTGGTATCATGGCAAGGTGGATAAACAAGGTCGGACGTTGGATGGTTTTGTGGAGGAGGCACGGAAATTCGCCATTAATGAATATTCTGTCGCCCTGCTCAAAGGTAACCGTATGACGGAAGTCGAGGAAAATTCTGTTACGGAAAAACTCAGCCTGTATACAGGCTTAAGTGAAACTTATTTGAAACATACACGTCTTCGGGTTAATGAATTCCGCTTTATGAAAGAATTACTGCGGGATCAGGGCAAAGTTGTTGGCCGTCTGGATGGTCGTTATACCGGCACAGAAGAAGATGATGCCGGTGAAACTATGGAAGCCGACCCGTCAGGATATGGGATCAGTGCCGCCTATACCGCTGCGATAAATGATTATTTTGCTCAAAGCCTGAAGATGGTACGGGACGAGCGTTATGAAGTATTAAGCTTTAAACCGGGCCGGAACTGGAACTGGAAACAGGGAAAAAGCTGGACAGGGGGTTATCCGGCTCTGGGCAACTATGTCGCCCGTGGCATGCGCCAGAATAAGGATATGCGGGTTTATGTGGCCAATGGCTATTATGATATGGCAACGCCTTTGTTTGGTACTGAATATACCATGGCACAATATGGCATGGACCAGAAACGTATCGTTATGGATTATTTTGAAGCTGGGCATATGATGTATATTCATCACCCCTCCTTGGAAAAGCTGGCGGTAAATGTTCGACAATTTATTTTGGATGGTACCAAATAACTTAGGAGCAGTAAGATGCGAACTATAATTTTTACTTGTTTCCTCATAGGATGTTGCATGACAGGAAATAATGAAGTGTATGCGGGTGATAATTGGCCGCAGTCCACCCGTGGTGACCGTAATGTGGGGGCAAGATTTGCTACCCGTTCTCAGGTTATTGCGAAAAATGGCATGGCAGCGACCAGTATTCCTCTTGCGACACAAGTAGCACTGGATATTCTTAAAAAAGGCGGTTCTGCTGTTGATGCCGCCATTGCGGCCAATGCCGCTATCGGATTAATGGAACCAACCGGCAACGGTATTGGCGGCGATATATTTGCCATTGTCTGGGATCCGGAAACAAAGAAACTTTATGGTCTGAACGGATCAGGTCGATCGCCCTTGGGCATGAGTTATGATGCACTGGCGGCGGAATTGAAAAAACGCGGGCGGACGGATATTCCGGCCTTTGGCTCCTTGCCTGTTTCTGTGCCGGGAACTGTGGATGGCTGGTTTGAACTTCATGGCAAGTTCGGTAAATTATCCATGAAGGAAAATCTGGCACCCGCTATCTCCTATGCACGGGAAGGGGTTCCGCTGACCCAGTTAATCACCTATTATATGACGGTGGCTGGCGAGCGATACCTTGACCCTAAGTCCGGTGTTGAGGAAACGGAAAATTTCTTGAAAACCTATTATCCCGACGGCAAGGCCCCGGTTGAGGGTCAGGTTTTCAAGAATCTCGATCTGGCAAATACATTATCCATGATTGCGGACGGTGGGCGGGATGCTTTTTATAAAGGTGCCATTGCCGATACCATAGACAGCTATATGAAACGCATTAACGGCACCCTGCGAAAAGCGGATTTTGAAGCTCATAACAGTGAATGGGTCGAGCCACAATCGGTTAATTATCGCGGCTATGATGTTTTTGAATTACCGCCAAATGGTCAGGGGATTGCCGCCCTGCAACAGCTTAATATACTGGAAGGCTATGATCTGAAATCTATGGGTCATAACAGTGCCGACTATCTGCACGTGCATACGGAATCGAAAAAACTAGCCTTTGAGGATCGGGCCAGATTTTATGCAGACCCCTCTTATTACAAGGCACCAATGGATCGATTGTTGTCAAAAGAGTATGCCATCGAACGGCGTGCGCTAATCGATATGACAAAGGCCATGAAAGAGGTCAAATATCCTGATCCGGATGTGCTTCAGGATGGAGATACCATATATTTAACGGTGGCGGATAAAGATGGCATGATGGTCAGTCTTATTCAAAGCAATTACCGGGGCATGGGTTCCGGTTTGGTGCCGGATGGTTTGGGTTTCATGTTGCAGGACCGGGGGGAGTTGTTTACCCTTAAAAAGGGCCACCCAAACGTTTATGCACCGGGAAAAAGACCTTTTCACACGATCATTCCGGCCTTCGTTATGAAGGATGGCAAGCCATTAATGAGCTTTGGACTGATGGGCGGAGGAATGCAGCCGCAGGGTCATGCCCAGATTATTACGAACATGATTGATTTTGGCATGAATGTGCAGGAAGCCGGAGATGTAGCCCGCTACCGTCATGACGGGTCAAGCCAGCCCACCGGGGAAATTATGACCGATGGTGGTACCTTAAATGTTGAATCGGGTATGGCGTTTAGTGTGGTGGAAGAACTGCGTTCTCGTGGCCATAAGGTAAAGGTCGGTAAAGGTGGCTACGGCGGTTATCAGATGATCTTGTGGGATGAAAAGCAGGGCGTATATAAAGCAGCATCCGAAATGAGGAAAGATGGTCAAGCTGCGGGATATTGAGGTTTTGTAATCAGCCATAAAAAAAACAAGACATGAAAGTCTTGTTTTTTATAATATTTTTAATTTATTTTTTAGTCGATTATTATTTTTAATTTATTCGACGTGGTGTAGAGATTTTCCCTCCCAAGACTTGGGCCTCACGTTCGAATGAGACATTAGTCGAGCTTGCTTCAGCTGTCACCTACTAATATCTATTTTGGATCAATTTTTCTTCATCTGTTGCAAAAAGCACACACATATGAGATATTGGCTAAACACTGGTATTATGGGGAATAACAGAAGGGAATGTCATGTGGCGATGTATTTTTGCAACATTATTTATTAACAATTTGTTAATATTTTCAAGTGTTTCTGCGGAAACGAAAGTGTTTGTTTCTGTTGAATCCTGTCGTATTTTAACGACACATATTCCGGCTGACGACGTGAATTACAAAGCGGGTGTCGATGTGCAGGGAAGGGCGGTAAAGTCTGCCGATTTGTCTCCTGCCCCTGATCTTGGGTTAAAAAATAAAATATCATTTCTACTGATTCTCGATGTGGCCAAAGAAAATAGAGGCAGTGAAAATACTGTGAGACAATTTCAGGACCATCCCGGCCTTGAGGGCAATATAAAGATGGGTGAGATCATTATACAAAACGGTAAGGTGACCCTTGATGGCAAACCTTTAGGCGCACAGCATCAGCAGGAGTTGAATGAATTTTGCAAGAAAAGCAAATTTCTGCGGTAACGCGCTAGCAATAACCGGACGGGACGTTTATAAAAACAAGATTATTTGATTTATTAAGGTTATTACCATGCGTCTTTCGTCTTGTTTCATGCCCACGCTTAAAGAAAACCCTGCTGAGGCACAGGTTACATCCCACCGCCTGATGCTACGGGCAGGATTGATCCGACAAACCAGTGCCGGAATCTATATCTGGTTGCCGCTGGGGCTGCGGGTAATGCGCAAGATTGAACAGATCGTGCGTGAAGAACAGGACCGGGCAGGGGCACAGGAAATCCTGATGCCAACCATTCAGCCTGCGGAACTTTGGCAGGAAAGTGGGCGCTATGACGCTTACGGTAAGGAAATGCTGCGTATCACTGACCGTCACGGGCGCGAAATGCTCTATGGTCCCACAAACGAAGAAATGGTCACGGACCTGTTTCGCGGTGATATCAAATCCTATAAAGATCTGCCCCTGAATCTCTATCATATTCAGTGGAAGTTCCGTGATGAAGTACGTCCGCGCTTTGGTATTATGCGGGGCCGTGAATTCCTGATGAAAGATAATTATAGCTTTGATATTTCACCGGAAGCGGGCCGAATTTCCTATGATAAAATGTATGTGGCCTACCTGAGAACCTTTGCCCGGTTGGGCTTGGTGGCTATTCCTGTTCATGCTGATACCGGTGCCATTGGCGGTGATCTGAGCCATGAATTTCAGATTTTGGCAGAAACAGGGGAAAGCACCCTTTTTTATGACAAGGAAATAGAAGATTTTGAGCTGGACAGCCTGACCGGAGATATAGCACCGGAAACCATTGAAAAATTGCAAAGCCTCTATGCCATGGAAGAAGAAAAACATGATCCAGATAATTGCCCGGTTGATGTGGCAAACCTTCGTACGGCAAAGGGGATAGAGGTCGGTCATATTTTCTTCTTTGGCACCAAATATTCAGAATCCATGAATGCTAAAGTTGCGGGACCTGATGGTGACCTGATTCCGGTGGAAATGGGATCATATGGAATTGGTGTTTCCCGTCTTGTGGGTGCCTTGATTGAAGCCAACCATGATGACAATGGCATTATCTGGCCGGAAGCTGTAGCCCCCTATAAAGTGGGTCTGATTAACCTGCGTATTAAAGACGAAGATTGCACGTCCACCTGTGATGATATCTATCAAAAGCTGACCGATGCAGGGGTCGAAGTGCTGTATGATGATCGTGATATGGGTGCCGGTGGTAAATTTGCTGATATGGATTTATCTGGCCTGCCGTGGCAGTTAATTGTTGGCCCGCGCGGTTTAAAAAACGGTGTAGTTGAATTGAAAAACCGGAAAACGGGTGACAGGGAAGAACTGACCTTGGAAGACACCATCAAAAAATTAGGGGCTTGAGAGAATGTTCAGTACACATGAACGGATGGTGGCATTCCGGTATCTGAAAATCAGGAGCAACGAAGGGTTTGTTACACTCGTTGCGCTGTTTTCCCTGCTTGGTATTGCCATTGGCGTCATGGTGCTGATTGTCACAATGTCGGTTATGAACGGGTTTCGCGAAGAATTGCTTAGCAAGGTGATCGGGTTTAACGGTCACATGCTCTATCAGCCTGCGGGTGGAAAGATGAGCGATTATGATGATGTTGTCCGCCGTCTGAAAAAGATTGAAAACGTGGTCAAGGTTTTGCCGATAATAGAGGGGCACGCCCTGGCAACCTTTGGCAGCTATAGTGTGCCAGCTTTGGTGCGGGGGGTTCGTGCTGATGACCTAAAGCAGATGACCTTGATTTCGGACAATATCAAAGATGGAACGTTGGGTGAATTTGGCAAAGGGGATAATGATATTATCATTGGTAAGCGACTTGCCGATAAATATAATTTGGCTCCCGGTGATCTTGTAACATTGGTCACACCGCGTGGTCGGATTACACCCTTTGGTACCGTACCCCGGATCAGCAGTTATGAGGTAACGGCTATTTTTGAAGTTGGCGAATATAACTATGACACCAGTTATTTCTTCATGCCATTAAAAGAGGCACAGACCTATTTCCAATATGACGATCAGGTTGGTGCGTTAGAAATCAGCCTCACCCATCCCGATATGATTACGGAAATGTTCAGTCAAGTACAGCAGGCTACAAAACAGATAAGTCGCGGCGGGCGGCTCATAGACTGGCGTGTTCTGAACAGCGGTTTCTTTAATGCTTTACAGGTGGAACGTAATGTAATGTTTATCATCCTGTCCTTCATCATTCTGGTGGCGGTATTTAATATTATCTCAACCATGATTATGATGGTGAAAAATAAAACCCGCGATGTGGCGATTTTGCGAACAATGGGGGTTTCAAGTGCCTCTATCATGCGGATATTCTTCATCGTCGGTTCATGCATTGGGGTGTTGGGCACGATACTTGGTACGTTGATGGGGCTGGCCATTGCCTATAACGTGCAGCCCATACTGGATTTTATCGAGCGTATGACGGGCTTGAGCCTGTGGGAAGGCGAGGTTCGATTCCTGTCGGAAGTTCCCGCTATTGTCGAAACACAAGAAGTTATGATTGTGGTCATTGTAGCACTGGGTCTGAGTTTCTTGGCGACCCTGCTTCCGGCCTGGCGGGCGGCAAAGGTCGACCCTGTGAAATCGTTGCGGTATGAGTAGGGAAATATTATGGCTGATATGATACTGGATATGCAAAAAATCCATCGCCATTTTATTCAGGGCGGCAAAGATCTTCATATTCTGAAGGGTGTGGATTTTACCATGAAAAAGGGTGAAGTGGTAACACTTGTTGGTGCGTCCGGTTCGGGTAAGACAACCTTGCTACAAATAGCCGGTTTGCTTGATGGGGAGAATGATGGCGAGGTAATCATTGATGGTCTGGCGTGTCAGAACTTGTCCGATAATAAACGCACCCGTATCCGTCGTCATGACGTGGGATTCATATATCAGTTTCACCATCTTCTGCCAGAGTTCAGTGCCATAGAGAATGTAATCCTGCCCCAAATAATTGCGGGTGTTTCCACTTCGCATGCCCGCAATAAAGCAACAGAAATGTTGGGGAAAATGGGTATGAGCAAGCGGCTTGACCATAGACCCTCTGAACTTTCTGGTGGCGAACAACAGCGGGTTGCCATTGCACGGGCTTTGGTAGGACGCCCTAAAATATTACTGGCCGATGAGCCAACAGGAAATCTGGATGAGGCAACGGGCAATGGGGTTATGAATGAACTTCTGCGCCTGTCCCGGGAAGAAGGGATATCAGCCCTTATCGCTACCCATAATAAAGCACTTGCGAAAAAAATGGACCGCTGTGTTACATTGCATAACGGCCTGTTGAGTTAGGCAGATGGCGGCTTTTGTGCATCTCAGACTTCATTCGGCATACTCTTTATCCGAAGGGGCTGTGCATGTGAAAGCTCTGGGTGATTTATGTGCAAGCCATAATATGCCCGCCGTTGCCGTAACCGATAGCAATAATATGTTCGGTGCCATGGAAGCGTCTCTTTCGCTGCCCAATTACGGTATACAGCCGATTATAGGCTGCACAATTGCTATCCGCCATGAGGTCGAGCAGGATTCGCGATCCTTCAAGGCCCCTGACCCGGGGTGGCTGGTGTTGCTGGCGCAAACGGAAGCGGGTTATCAGAATTTGATGACACTGGTCAGTAAGGCTCATCTGGATAGCGAACCTTCTGAAGTGCCGCAAATCAGTCTTGCCGATTTAGCGGGCAAAACAGATGAAGTAATATGTCTGACTGGGGGGCCGGATGGGCCTATGGGGAAATATCTACAGGTGGATGGTGCCACATCGCGGGATAAGGCCGAAGATGTTCTGAAAAAACTGAAAGCGCTTTTTCCAGACCGGCTATATATGGAAATTATGCGTCACGATCTGGGGCTGGAAAAACAGACAGAAACCGCCTTCATTGATATGGCCTATGCTCATGATATTCCCCTTGTTGCCACCAATCAGGTGTTTTTCCCCCACAAGAAAATGTATCAGGCCCATGATGCTCTGCTTTGTATTGCGGGCGGTAATTATGTGGAGCAGGATGATCGACGCAAACTGACCCCCGAGCATTATTTCAAGTCCGGGCAGGAAATGACGGAACTTTTCAACGACCTGCCCGAGGCCATCCAGAATACGGTTGTTATCGCCCAGAGGTGTGCGTTCAAGGTTAAAGAACTTGATCCCATACTGCCCGGTTATATTGATGGCGATAAGAGCGAAGAAGACTCTTTGGCGGAACTGTCTCTCACGGGATTGAATATCCGATTGAAAGATCATGTATATGCGGGGGAAACGGATGTAAAGAAGCAGGAAGACCTTGCCAAACCCTATCTGGAAAGACTTGATTTTGAACTGGATGTGATCACTAAAATGGGGTTCCCCGGTTATTTCCTGATTGTTGCTGACTTTATACAATGGTCGAAGAATAATGAAATTCCGGTGGGGCCGGGGCGCGGGTCCGGTGCGGGTTCGGTTGTGGCGTGGGCCTTGATGATCACTGACCTTGACCCGTTGCGTTTTGGCTTGCTGTTTGAGCGCTTCCTTAATCCGGAACGGGTGTCCATGCCTGACTTTGATATTGACTTCTGTCAGGACAAGCGGGACCGGGTGATCAAATATGTTCAGGATAAATATGGCCATGAACAGGTGGCACAGATCATCACGTTTGGGAAGTTACAGGCCAAGGCCGTGATCCGCGATGTGGGCCGTGTATTACAGATGCCGTACGGTCAGGTGGATCGCCTGTCTAAATTGATTCCGGCCAATCCGGCTAATCCCATGACCTTGGGGCAGGCACTGGATAGTGAGGCAAAGCTCAGGTATGAGAGGGATAATGACCCGTCCACGGCCCATCTTATCGAACTGGCTTTACAGTTGGAGGGATTATTCCGTCATGCTTCAACCCATGCGGCGGGGGTTGTGATCGGCGACAGACCATTGGATCAGTTGGTACCGCTCTACCGTGATCCAAAATCCGACATGCCGGTTACCCAGTTTAATATGAAGTTTGTCGAGCGTGCGGGACTGGTCAAATTTGACTTTCTGGGTCTGAAGACCCTGACTGTTCTCGCTAAGGCGGTGGAACATATTGCCCTGCGTGATATTGAGGTTAATCTGGAGCAGGTGGCCCTTGACGATGGGCCCAGCTATGACCTGTTCAGCAGTGGCAAGACCACGGGCGTTTTCCAGTTGGAAAGTAGCGGCATGCAGAATGTTCTGGTTCAGCTGAAACCGGATACTTTTGAGGATATTATCGCGGTGGTGGCACTTTATCGTCCGGGACCGATGGAAAATATTCCCCGCTATATCGCTTGTAAGCATGGGGATGAAAACCCCGATTACCTGCATCCCTTGCTGGAAGGGATTCTGACCGAAACCTACGGCGTGATTATTTATCAGGAACAGGTGATGCAAATCGCACAGATTCTGGCGGATTACTCCCTGGGCGAAGCTGACTTGCTGCGTCGGGCCATGGGCAAGAAAATTGCCGCTGAAATGGATTCCCAGCGGGCGCGTTTTCAGGATGGAGCCGATAAAAAAGGCGTTGATCCGAAACAGGCGGCGAGCATCTTTGATCAGGTGGCGAAATTCGCCGGATATGGCTTTAACAAAAGTCATGCGGCGGCCTATGCATTGGTGTCCTATCATACGGCCTATCTGAAGGCCAATTATACGGCGGAGTTCATGGCGGCGATCATGTCGCTCGATCTGACCAATACGGACAAGCTGGCGATTTTCAAACAGGATATTAAAGACCTGGGGCTTGAACTTCTGCCCCCCGATATCAATAAATCACAGGTGGAATTTTCTGTTGAGGTGATCGAAGGCCAGAAAGATACCGACAACAGGGGCGGCGCCCGCTCTGATGGTATCCTGCGCGGCGTGCGTTACGGTTTGGCGGCATTGAAAAATGTGGGTGTCGGGGCCATGGAAGACCTGATCGCCGAACGGGACAAGAATGGACCCTTCAAGGATGTTACGGATTTTTGTAATCGCATAGACACCAAGCATATCAATAAAAGAGCGTTGGAAAATTTGGCAAAGGCGGGAGCCTTTGACGGCATTAACCCCAATCGGGCGCAGATACTGGCCTCGGTCGAGATGATATTGCGGTATGCCCATGCCGCCACAGAACAGCGCAACAGCACACAGGTAAATCTATTTGGTGATACGGTAGAGGAGCAGGCCTTGGCCTTGCCGGAAATGATCGACTGGAAACTGATAGAACGGCTAAATTACGAAAAGGAAGCTGTTGGTTTTTATCTGTCAGCCCATCCGCTGGATGCTTATATACAGGTTTTGGAGCGGCAGAAGATACTGCCGTCTAAAGAACTTGAGCGCAAAGCTCAAAGCGGGACGACCGCGCGCCTTGCGGGGACGATTCAGACAATCCGCGTGATGAAAAACAAGCGCGGCAAGAAATTTGCCTTCATCGGTCTGTCTGATGCTCATGGCAGTTTTGAATGTATGGTTTTCTCCGAACTGCTCGACAGTGCGGAGGAGATATTGCAAAATGGCAGCTCCGTCATTGTGACCGTGGACGCCAGTATCGATCCGGAAAGGGGCCTGCGGGTGACGGCCAAAAGCTTCGCCGCCATAGAAGCCGTCGCCGCCAATAGCGCCAAGGGGCTGGAAATATTTCTGACCGATGAAAGCTCCATCAAAGCTATCCATGATGTGTTAGAGAAATACAAAGGCGGCAGAGGTTATATCACCTTCAAAATCAAGGTCGAAGATGAAGACGATTATGATGTGGAGATTGAATTAAAAGACAAATACAAAGTATCCTCGGATATAAGGAGTGCATTGGTGACTATGAAGGGTGTAATGGATGCGCGGGAGATTTAAGGGAGGTTAAAGTATGGATTTCTTGTTTGTTTTGAGTGTCTTTCATTTTGTATTAGCCTAAATGTAGGCAAACTCTTCATGTCATTCCCGCGAAGGCGGGAATCTAGTGAGTATTAAGAAGTCATCTTTGATGTCATTATTTCTATGGGCTGGATTCCGGCTCAGTGGCCGGAATGACGAAAAGGGGTAGGGGGAATGACGACTGAGAGAGGCGGGAAAAATTGAAATTAATTGAAAGCACTTATGACCGATAAAACTGCAACCGCAAAAGACTCCGCCTCTATCTTGATCATTCGGGATGGGGACGTGCATCCAGTTTATGGGTCTCTACAGATATTGATGGTCAAGCGGCATAAGAATATTAAATTTGCCGGCGGGGCTTATGTTTTTCCTGGCGGTAAGCTTGATCCGGCGGATAAGGCGCTGGAGGAAAGTGATCAAAAGGCTTCGCTCGAAAATATCAGCGCAGAATTTCGCGGGCTTCGTTATGCGGCCCTGCGCGAAGTGTTTGAGGAAACAGGGCTTGTCATTGGCACCATAAAGGGTCAGCCCATCGGGGAAGAGATTCGGAAAACCCTTGATGCCCAATACCGACCGGATTTTTTGGCGGGGAAAATAACATTGGCGGAATTTCTGGATCAATCCGGAGTGGTGCTGGATATGAGCGATTGTCTGCCTTTTGCACACTGGATTACTCCTAAAGTATATCCCATCCGTTTTGATACCCGTTTTTTCCTGTGTGTGGCATCGGAGGGACAGATACCAAGCCCCGATGGCCATGAAATAACAGAAGTGGAATGGATGCATCCCATGACTTTGGTTGAAGAATCCGATGGCGTATTAATGTTTCCAACCATGATGAACCTGAAGAAGCTGGGGCAGGCCAAGACCGTGGCTGAGGCCCTAAAATTATTGTCAGAGCGGGAAATTATTACCGTAACACCAGAAGTTATTACGGGTGATAAAGTTCGCTTTCGCAAGATTCCCGAGACGGCCGGATACGAGGATGTGGACCAGAGCCGAACCCGTGCCGCCATCGACATAAAAAAAGGCTAATAAAAAACTTGGCCTAAAACGCAAATAACCCTTGATCTTTAGGGTAAAGGGCGTTATTACGCGCCTACTTCACACGCAGGATTTAAGTTGACCTCCTCATATTGAGCAAGACTTTCCGGTGTCCCATAAGGGGCCACAACCTGCGGAGGATTAACCGGTAAATTAAGGAAAAATACTATGGCTGTGCCAAGTTTTTCAATGCGTCAGCTTCTTGAAGCTGGTGTTCATTTTGGGCATCAGGCCCACCGTTGGAACCCAAAGATGAAAGAATATATCTTTGGCGCCCGCAATAAAGTTCATATTATCAATCTGTCGATCACAGTGCCTTTGCTGCATCGTGCGCTGGAAACAGTCCGTGACGTTACCGCATCCGGTGGTCGTGTATTGTTCGTTGGTACAAAACGTCAGGCATCCGGCCCTATCGCCGAAGCCGCGAAACGCTGCGGCCAGTATTATGTCAATCACCGCTGGCTCGGTGGTATGATGACCAACTGGCAGACAATTTCAAATTCCATAAAGCGTCTGAAAGACCTTGATGTGAAATTGTCCGAAGACACCGTTGGGCTTACCAAGAAAGAACTGCTTCAGATGACACGCGAGCGTGACAAGCTGGAACGGGCTCTTGGTGGTATTAAAGACATGGGAGGAATTCCGAACATTCTGTTTGTTATTGATACCAATAAAGAAGAGCTTGCCATTATGGAAGCCAACAAGCTGGGTATTCCCGTTGTAGCGGTTCTGGATACCAATTGTGATCCCGATAATGTCACTTTCCCGGTTCCCGGAAATGATGACGCGACCCGTGCGATCCAGCTTTACTGTGATCTGGTATCCGGTGCTGTTCTTGATGGCATTCAACAGGAAATGGTAGAGCAGGGTGTTGACCTTGGCGCTGCGGAAGTTTCCGTTGAAGAAGCTGTTGTTGCTGAAGAAGCTCCTGCTGAAGAAGCCGCTCCTGTAGAAGTTGTGGCTGAAGAAGAAGCTCCTGCTGAAGAAGTCGCTTCGGAAGAAGCACCTGCTGAGAAAAAGGCCACGAAAAAAGCACCAGCAAAGAAAGCCGCAGCTAAGAAGCCCGCCGCCAAGAAAACGGCCACTAAAGCAAAAGCTGCTAAATAATTTTAAATGATGCAGGGATCGGGATAGCCCGGTGCCTGCATTTATTCTCATATATAGTAAGGAAGAATGATGGTTCAGATTACGGCTTCTCTTGTCAAAGAACTGCGTGAAAAATCCGGTGCAGGGATGATGGACTGTAAAAACGCCCTGAAAGAAAACGATGGAAACGTTGAAAATGCCATGGACTGGCTACGTCAGAAAGGCATCTCGAAAGCGGCAAAAAAATCTGGTCGTGTTGCTGCCGAAGGTCTTGTGGCTGTGGCATCCAATGGTACAACATCGGTAGCGGTTGAGCTTAATTCCGAAACGGACTTTGTTGCCCGCAATGAAGCCTTTCAGGATATCGTAAAAAATATCGCGGGTGTTGCCCTTGAAAATGGTGGCGACTATGAAGCGACCCTGGCGGCGGATTACCCCGGTACTGGTCGTAATGTTAAAGACGAAGTTGTTGAAGCCGTTGGCACTATCGGTGAAAATATGAACTTTCGTCAGTCCACTGGTCTTTCTGTAGAAAATGGTGTTGTGGCAACATATATCCATAACGCAGTTACAGCCGGTCTTGGAAAAATTGCTGTTCTGGTCGCGTTAGAATCAACAGCTGATGAGGCCACATTGACCGCACTGGGCAAACAGCTTGCCATGCATGTGGCGGCTACGGCACCATTGGCACTGACGGTTGATGAACTTGATTCGAAAGCGGTTGAGCGGGAACGTAATGTTCTGGTTGAACAGGCCCGGGAATCAGGCAAGCCTGATAATATCATTGAGAAAATGATTGTTGGCCGCATGGCTAAATTCTATCAGGAAGTTGTTTTCTCCGAACAGACATTCATTATTGACGGTGAAACAAAGGTTTCCAAGGTTATCGCTAACGCCGCCAAGGATGCTGGAACAGATATCAAGCTTGTTGGTTACACGCGCCTTGAACTGGGTGCCGGTATCGAAAAAGCTGAAGAAGACTTTGCTGCTGAAGTAGCTGCTGTAGCTGGTAATTAATTTTTTTCGGGCTCATTTGTGAATAAATGTAAAAGTTTATTCGCATTTGGGCCCGAATTGTATATTCTGCCCTATAACTTTTTACGGGGCCTGTAAAATACAACAAGCCTGTATAACTGAAATAAAATATATTTAAAAATATAAGGTGTAAATGGCTGAGACTCCTAAATATAAACGTGTTTTGTTGAAACTTTCCGGCGAAGCCCTGATGGGTGAACAGGAATACGGCATTGATCCAAAAATGGTCAGACGAATCGCAGCTGAGATTAAAACAGTTCAAGAATTGGGTGTTCAGGTTTGTCTGGTCGTCGGGGCGGGAAATATTTTCAGGGGCATGACCGGGGTAGCAAGTGGTTTTGACCGCACCTCTGCTGATCATATGGGCATGTTGGCCACGGTTATGAATTCCATTGCCATTCAGAATGCGTTGGAACAGGAAGGTGTCGATAGCCGGGTACAATCAGCTTTCCCCATTGCCTCAGTCTGCGAGCCCTATATTCGCCGAAAAGCCATTCGCCATATGGAAAAGGGCCGTGTTGTCGTTTTTGCTGCCGGTACGGGTAATCCCTTTTTTACCACCGATACTGCGGCGGCACTCAGGGCAGCTGAAATGAGCTGTGATGCGCTCCTGAAAGGGACACAGGTTAATGGTGTTTATACGGCAGACCCAAAAACCAATCCTGATGCGCAAAAATATGATACACTGGATTACCATACTGTTTTGACAAAAGACCTTAAAGTTATGGATACGTCTGCCATTGCGCTGGCGCGTGAAAATGATATTCCGATTATCGTATTCTCTATCCATAAACATAGTGAATTTGCTCATGTCATGTGTGGCGAAGGCGAATTTACAATAATAGCCAAGGAGTGAGTGAAAATGTCTTCTGAAATTGATCTGAATGATCTCAGGCGCCGGATGAATGGGGCCATTGACAACCTTAAATCAGAATTTGTCGGCCTTAGAACGGGCAGAGCATCTGTCAATCTGATGGACCCGGTTATGGTGGAAGCTTATGGTGCGCAGATGCCACTCAATCAGATTGCCACAGTTTCAACACCTGAGGCCCGTATGATCAGCGTTAATATCTGGGATAAGTCCATGGTGTCTGCGGCAGAAAAAGCGGTTCGTAATGCTGGCCTTGGTCTTAATCCGGTTGTTGATGGTCAGACTTTGCGAATTCCCATTCCGGAACTGAATGAAGAACGCCGTGCGGAACTGACAAAGGTTTCCGGTAAATATGCCGAACAAAGCCGGATTGCGGTACGAAACGTACGTCGGGACGGTATGGATACTATAAAAAGATTAGAAAAAGACCATGAAATGAGTCAGGATGAGCAAAAGTCTTATTCCGAACAAATTCAAAAACTTACCGACGAAATGGTCAAGGAAATAGATCATCTAACGGAAGTCAAAGAAAAAGAAATAATGCAGGTATAAGGAGATACCCTGGTCTATGTTGCTGGTTAAGGAAGAATTCGCTTCCAAGAAAAAAATCAAACAATCGAATCCGCCCGTCCATGTGGCTATCATTATGGATGGCAATGGGCGGTGGGCCAAGAAACGCATGTTACCCAAGGTCGCTGGCCATAAGCGTGGTGCGGATGCCGTTCGACGCTGTGTTGAGGATTCAATAGATCTGGGGATTAAATATCTCACACTTTATGCTTTCTCCTCAGAGAATTGGAACAGACCGGAAGATGAGGTCAATGACCTTATGAATCTTCTTCAGCGGTATTTGACCAAGGAAGTTGATGAGCTTCATGAAAAGAATATCCGACTGGCATTTATCGGTGACCGTTCCAAGCTTAGCGATAATATCCGCAAACTTCTAGAGGCTGCGGAAAAGAAAACGCTTGGCAATACTCGTTTATGTTTGACTATAGCGCTTAGTTACGGCGGCCGGGCGGAGATCATTGATGCGGCAAGGGAACTTGCAGATAAAGTCAAGTCCGGTGATATTAATCCGGAAGATATAACGGAGGATATTTTTGCCTCTCACCTTCATACCAGCAGCATTCCAGACCCGGATCTTATCATCCGCACAAGTGGCGAACAGAGAATAAGCAATTTCCTGCTATGGCAGATCGCCTATACGGAATTTGTTTTCCTTGATGTCTTATGGCCCGATTTTAACCGGGATGTTCTGGAACAGGCCGTGCAGGAATATTGTTGTCGTGAACGGCGATATGGCGCGAGACCCTGATCACCCATGAGTGAAACTTCCATACCACCCAAAAAGAAAAGCGGATTAATGATGCGTGTAGCATCAGCTTTGGTCATGCTACCCATTGCCATTTTCATCATACTGCAGGGTGGAATCGCCTATAATGTCTTTGTGACCTTGCTCACTGTGCTGATCCTTTATGAATGGAACGGTATTTGTGAAGATAAAGCTTTTAATGCGGTCTTTGTATTTCAGGTGATGACTGTTCTTCTGTTTGTTTATTCTATGGCTCAAGAAGAATATTTTGATGGATATATGTATCTTGTACCCGTAGTTTTGTTGATAGCAGCCAGTATCTATTTAAAGATGAAGCTGAATTTTGCCTTGTTGGGGGTTGCATATGCTTTGCTGCCTTCATTATCTCTTGTATGGCTTGGGCAGAATGCTAGCGGTCTGGTCGTATTGTGGATGATGATAATCGTATGGTCTATGGATATAGGTGCCTATTTCTCCGGTAAAACTATTGGTGGACCGAAGATGTCGCCTAAAATCAGCCCTAATAAAACATGGGCGGGGCTTATCGGTGGTGCTTTAACGGCCGTTCTTTTAGGCTTGATAGCGGCCTATTATTTTAATTTTCAAATGCAGGTACTATTTTTGGTTCCAATTGCAGCCGGGCTTGCCATATGGAGCCAGATCGGAGATTTGGCCGAGTCTGCTCTGAAACGTCATTTTAAGGTAAAAGATTCCGGGGCGATCATTCCCGGTCATGGTGGCATAATGGACCGGGTGGATGGGGTTGTTTTTGCCGCGCCTGCCATGGTCTTAATTCTATATCTTTATGGGGCGGGCTTCTGATGTCGGCAAAGACCGTCACCATATTAGGCTCCACAGGGTCTGTGGGATGTAATACCCTTGATTTGATAAGCAGGACTCCTGAAGCCTATGATGTGGTCGCCCTGACGGCTAATCGCAATGTTTCAGAACTGGCGTCACAGGCAAAAAATTTTAATGCTGAATATGCGGTAATCGCCGATGAAGCCTGCTATCAGGATTTGAAGGATGCTTTAAGTGGTACCCCTGTAAAGGTTGCCGCAGGACAGCAGGCACTTGATGATGCGGCACAGCTTTCCGCAGAATGGGTTATGGCTTCCATTGTTGGGGCTGCGGGGCTGCGGCCTACTTTATCGGCCATTCGGCGGGGTGTGACGGTGGCATTGGCCAACAAGGAATGCCTGGTATGTGCTGGTGGTCTGATGATGCAGGAAGTTAAAGATCATAGCGCTATATTGTTGCCCGTTGATTCTGAGCATAATGCCATTTTTCAGGTATTTGATTTTGACCGGGCAGATAGTGTGGAATCCATTACGCTTACCGCATCGGGTGGGCCGTTTATAAATTCAAGCTCTGAAGATATGGCCAGGGTCACACCGGAACAGGCGGTCGCCCACCCGAACTGGGATATGGGCGCGAAAATTTCCGTTGATTCGGCGACGATGATGAATAAGGGCCTTGAAATGATCGAGGCCTATCACCTGTTTCCGGTCAAGGAAGAACAGATTGAAATTATTGTCCACCCCCAATCGGTCATTCATAGCATGGTGACCTATAAGGATGGATCGGTACTTGCGCAACTTGGGTCACCGGATATGAGAATTCCCATATCCTATAGTCTGGGCTGGCCTGAGCGCATTGAGACGCCTGCGAAGAAACTTGATCTGAAGGAACTGGCACGTTTGGATTTTCTGGACCCGGACCCTGTAAGGTTCCCGGCTCTACGTATTGCAAGAGAGGCATTGCATATGGGCGGTACTGCCCCTACTATCCTGAATGCGGCCAATGAAATGGCCGTTTTTGCTTTTCTTGAAGGCCGCATAAACTTTCTGGATATTGCAGGGGTCGTTGAAGAGACATTAACACAGTTGGATACATCACCCTTGACTAGCTTTAAAATGGTTCATGATATAGATGAAGAGGCAAGGGCTGTGGCACAAAGAATTATTGGAAGATTGTAATGGACAGTTTTATTGATGCTATAATTTATACCGTTTCCTTTTTGGCTATGTTGTCAATTCTGGTGTTTGTCCATGAATGGGGACATTTCATCATTGCGCGGCTGAACGGTGTTCGCGTGGATGTGTTTTCTATTGGTTTTGGCCCGGAAATATGGGGCAGGACGGATAAAAAAGGTACGCGTTGGAAAATAAGTTATGTGCCGCTGGGGGGGTATGTTAAATTTTTTGGTGATGCCAGTGCAGCCAGCACGCCTGAGGGTGATCTGGATGATATGCCAGTAGAAGATCGGAAAGTATCCTTTCATCACAAGAAGTTATCCCAGAGGGCCGCGATAGTTTTTGCAGGCCCTATCGCCAATTTTATCTTTGCAATTCTTATTCTTGCCACATTTTTCTACCTTTATGGGCAAATAAATACCCCTGCTGTTGTTTCAGAAGTTTTACAGGACAGTGCCGCTGAAGAAGCAGGACTTCAAAAAGGTGATGTTATCATCTCCGCTGATGGCAGTGAAATAGAGCGCTTCAATGATTTAAGGATTGAAATTCTTTATAGTGCCGGGGAAAGCATTGATGTTGAAGTACTGAGGAATGGTGAGAAGATAAACTTGGTACTTACGCCGAGATTGACAAAAATAATACAGAACGGTGAACAGGTTCTGGATGATAGCGGAAACCCACTGGAACTGTATCAGATTGGTGTGCAAAATTCCGAAGAAATAATCATCAGGGAACATAATATAGGGTCAGCATTATGGGCGGGTGTTCTGGAAACAAAATTGATTGTCGTCCAGTCAATGCGCGGAATTCGCCAGATGGTCGTCGGGATACGATCAGTAAAAGAATTAAGTGGACCAATTGGTATTGCAAAAGTAGCAGGGGAATCCGCTAAAAGAGGAATCGATTTCTGGATCAGAATAATGGCATTGGTATCTATTAGTTTGGGTATGATAAACTTGTTTCCTATTCCGTTGTTGGATGGTGGGCATCTTTTATTTTACGGGTTTGAAGCGGTTTTGGGCCGGAAATTGAGTGAAAGAACGCAAGAATTTGGATTTCGTATTGGATTAGTTTTTATTCTTGGGTTAATGATGTTGGCTACTTTCAACGACATATTGAAATTTAGCTGGTAAAAACACGGCTTCTGCTATAAAAAAGCAAAAAAATATACAGGATAGGGTTCTTTGTTAAATTGCATTAGTAAAATATTTTTAGTTCGGTTTTTATTGATTGGTTCTGCGATCGGTGTTTCATTATTGGGCATATCCGGGGCACAGGCCCAACAGTCTGTCTATAAAGGCCGTGATATTATCTCAGAGATCGTCGTTCAGGGTAACCAGCGGATTGAAGTAGATACTGTAAAATCATATATTTTTGTCCGAAAAGGCGATTTATATGTTGAAAAGGAAGTCGATCGTTCTCTGAAATCCTTATTCAATACAGGATTGTTTTCTGATGTGAAGATTGGTCGGTCTGGCTCAATTCTGGTTATTGAGATATCTGAAAACCCGATTATCAATCGTATTGTGTTTGAAGGTAACAAATTTAAAAAAGACGATAAGCTATATGAAGAAATTCATTTGCGCCCCCGTATCGTTTTTTCCCGCTCAAAAGTTCGGGCAGATGTTCAGAGGCTTCTGGAAATATATCGCCGTGGCGGCCGCTTTGCTGCCAGCATAGAACCAAAAGTTATTCAGTTGGAGCAGAACCGGGTGAATCTGGTTTTTGAAATTACAGAGGGCCCAAAAAGCAGCATTGGTAAAATTAACTTTATGGGTAATAGCACCTATAATAATGATGACCTGCGGTCCATTCTGCGGTCCAAGGAAAGCCGCTGGTGGAAGTTCCTGACATCTGATGATACTTATGATCCAGACAGGATGGCCTTTGACAAGCAGCTTCTTAGGGATTTTTATCGTTCCCAGGGTTATGCGGATTTTAGAATTACCTCTGCCGTAACGGAATTAGCGCCAAATAAAGAACATTTCTTCATCAATTATACTATTGAAGAAGGTGTGATTTATAATTTTGGGGAGATCACTGTTGAAAGTGAGATACCGGATTTGGAATCAGATGTGCTCAGTTTGCTGGTATTTACCAGAGAAGGTAAGCTGTATAACTCTGAACTTATTGATCAGACAGTTGAATATCTGACCAGTGTTGCCGGGCTAAAAGGCTATGCTTTTGTTAATGTGCGCCCGCGTATTCGTCGGGACCGGGAAAAACAGACTGTTAATATTACTTATATCGTTAACAAGGCGCCGCGCGTTTATGTGGAACGGGTTGAAATTCGCGGTAATGTTCGAACCCATGACCGTGTGATCCGTCGTGAAATGAGGCTTATTGAGGGGGATTCCTATAACTCTTCCAAAATGAAACGCTCAGAAATTCGGGTCAAATCCTTAGGTTTTTTCAAAGAAGTTGAAATAGACCAGATTGAAGGCACAGCAAACGATAAAACAATTCTTGAAGTAACTGTCGAAGAACAGGCCACCGGGGAATTATCGATCGGTGCAGGTTTTTCCAGTGCGGAGAGCTTTTTGTTTGACTTTAGTATCAGGGAGCGAAACCTTTTAGGCAGAGGGCAGGACTTGCGTTTCGGGAGCCGTATTTCAAGTCGTCGTAAAGAACTTGATGTTGGCTTTACCGAACCCTATTTCCTTGGTCGCCCCGTAGTGGCTGGTATTGATATATTCTTTAGAGATAACAGTTTCAGGGAAGCTAATTTTGAACAGGTCTCTGTTGGTTTGGGGCTGCGCACGGCCTTTCCGGTAACTGAATTTATTGTCATGAGTATGCGCTATAACCTGCGTCAGGATAAAATTGATATTCCAGAAATTTTTCTATCCAGCCGTAGTCCGTTTACGATTACTAATATTGGGACATTTACCACATCATCTGTTGGTTATGGTGTGTCATATGATTCCCTTGACAACAGGCAGAAACCAAATCGTGGGCAAAGGGCCGTTATTAATCAGGATGTAGCCGGATTGGGCGGTAATGTGCGGTATATTCGCACGCAGGCCAACTATAACTATTTTGTCCCCATTTATGGTCGTTGGATTTTCGGGGCAAAAGCTGAAGGCGGTCATATTCTGGCACTTGGTCAGGATATTAGAATTAATGATCGTTTCTTCTTGGGAAATCCGCGAATGCGTGGTTTCGAACAGGCCGGTATTGGTCCGCGTGATAACTTAACCACAGATGCGCTAGGCGGGAATGTATTTTATAAAGGGTCACTGGAAATATTCATACCGCTTGGCTCTGGTGCACGGGAGCTCGGGATTGAGGCAAGCGCATTTGTTGATGCGGGCGCGTTATTTTCTATTGACTTGCCTAAAAACTTGTTTAATCCTGCCACTGGATTAACGCATTCGATAGTGGCTGATACACCGAAACCAAGGGTATCTGCAGGTATCGGATTTACATGGACCTCACCATTTGGTCCATTTAGAGTTGACTTTGCCAAGGCTATTATGTCTGACAAGTTCGACAAAACAGAATTCTTCCAATTTAACATCGGAACAAGATTTTAACATGAAAAAGATAATCAAAATTACCATAATCGCAGCAATTGCGTCAGCAGTTTCTATAATTTCAAATATAACGACAGTGGTTGCCGCAGAGGCTTTGCCCCCCGCTGTAATCGCAGTGATTGATAGCCGCATGGTCAGATTTAATTCTGCTGCGGGTAAAGATATTCAAAGCCAGTTGGATACCATTCGCACCAAATTCCAGACGGAAATTGCGGAACAGGAAAAAACATTGAAAGAAGAAGAGACAACACTCAAGTCTCAGAGGTCTATTCTTCCCAAAGAATCCTATGATGCAAAAGTGAAGGATTTTCAAAATAAAGTTCTGACCGTACAGCGGGAAGTACAGATTAAAAACAAGCAGCTTGAAGCCGCCTTGGGAAATGCCCAGAATGAGCTGCAACGGGCCCTGAAGCCTATCCTGCAAAAAATTCTTAAAGAGCATAAAGCAACAATGATCATGGATGTCAGTCTGGTAATTGAAAAGACCGCAGGCCTTGATGTGACGACAAAAGTGATAGAAGCTCTTGATGCGGTACTACCCTCTATTAAAGTAGAACTTCCAGCTATACCGGTTCAATAAGCCACATAATAGGGCGGATAAAGAAAGCTGAAATGTCCCAAGAAAATAGACAAGTGACCGAAACAATTGGCATTGAGAGGATCATGGAATTGATCCCCCATCGATACCCTATGTTGTTGGTTGATCAGTTGACAGAAATCAATTTGGGTCAGTCGGCGGTTGGCATTAAATGTGTGACCATGAATGAGCCATTCTTTCAAGGACATTTTCCCGGTAAGCCCGTGATGCCTGGTGTTTTAATTGTGGAAGCTATGGCGCAAGCCGCAGCGGCACTTGTGATGCTTAGCATGGAGGATCAGGGCGAAGAAAAACTGGCTTATTTCATGTCAATTGATGGTGCGAAGTTCAGAAAGCCGGTTGTGCCGGGGGACCGACTGGAACTCTATATCGAAAAAGAGCGCAACCGTGGCCCAGTATGGGTATTTAAAGCAGTAGGCAAAGTGGATGGGAAGAAGGTAGCGGAAGCTTCGTTTACGGCCATGATAGCTGATAAATAGGGCTAGATAGCATGACTGCAGGTAACCGTATTTTGCATACTATGATCCGGGTGTTGGATCTGGAAAAATCCTTGGATTTTTATGTCAGACATCTGGGTATGAAGATGCTGAGGCAAACCCAGCATCCCAACGGACGATTCACACTTTCCTTTTTAGGCTATGGTGATGAAACTGAACATACTGTTATGGAATTAACCCATAATTGGGACCGTACAGAGCCATATGCATTGGGTGAAGCCTTTGGACATATCGCCATTGGTGTTACGGATATATATGCAGTATGCGACAGGCTGGAAAAGAATGGTATAAATGTTCCGAGAAAACCGGGGCCCATGAAGGGTGGCACGACAATAATTGCCTTTGTGCGCGATCCAGATGGATATATGATAGAATTTATCGAACGATAGAAAAAAAGCCCAAAGAATTATTTCTCCGGGCTTTTTTTAAATATTTAGATATCAAACCTATCTGTCTTCAAGGTTGATAAAATCCCGCTTTGTATCACCAGTGAAAAGTTGGCGAGGACGCCCTATTTTCTGGGTTGGGTCTTCAATCATTTCACCCCATTGGGAAACCCAGCCTGTCGTTCTGGCAAGGGCAAATAATACGGTGAACATTTCTGTTGGGAAGCCCATGGCTTTCAGGATAATGCCGGAATAGAAATCTACATTAGGATAGAGTTTCTTTTCAATAAAATATTCATCTTCCAAAGCAATGCGTTCCAATTCACGGGCTACATCAAGCATTGGATCATTGACGCCAAGTTCGTTGAGAACTTCGTTCGCTGACTTGGCCAATACTTGTGCTCTTGGGTCAAAGTTCTTATAGACCCTATGACCAAAGCCCATCAGACGGAAGGGGTCATTTTTGTTTTTGGCTTTTTCCACATATTCAGGAATACGGTCCACGGATCCTATTTCCTGTAGCATATGAAGGCAGGCTTCATTGGCACCTCCATGTGCTGGTCCCCAAAGAGATGCAATGCCAGCGGCAATACAGGCGAAAGGATTAGCCCCGGATGAACCGGCAAGGCGTACCGTTGATGTGGATGCATTCTGTTCATGATCGGCATGCAGAATAAAAATTTTATCCATAGCATTGGAAAGCGTTGGGCTAACATCATATTCTTCGCATTGGGGTACCCCGAATGTCATATGTAGGAAGTTCTCGGCATAGCTCATATCATTACGGGGATAGACGAATGGCTGTCCTATGGAGTATTTATAAGCCATGGACGCAATGGTTGGAATTTTAGCGATTAATCGATGCGAAGCAATTTTGCGTTGCACAGGGTCATTAATATCCAGACTATCATGATAAAAGGCAGACATGGCACCAAGAACGCCAACCATAATGGCCATGGGATGAGCGTCACGACGAAATCCTTTAAAAAGAGAATTCATCTGATCATGAACCATGGTATGGTAAGTGATGGTATTAACAAAGTCATCTTTTTCTTGTTTGTTGGGTAGTTCACCGTTGAGCAGAAGATGGGCTACTTCCATGAAGTCACTTTTTTCGGCAAGTTGGTCAATGGGATATCCACGATATAGTAATATACCCTTGTCGCCGTCGATATAGGTGATGCTGGATTCGCAGCTGGCTGTGGATGTAAAGCCCGGATCATAGGTGAACATGCCTGTATCAGCATAAAGTTTACGGATATCTATGACGTCTGGTCCTACGGAGCCGGAATAGATTGGCAATTCAAGTGATTTATCACCGATGGTGAGCGTTGCTGTCTCACTTGATAATGTTTTGTCAAATACGTTTTTTATCATAAATCCACATCCTATCTTATAAATTCAGTTTCTGGGAACAGCATGGTTATATGTTATTTGCGCTGTTCTGTTTCACTCTTTAATAATGCCTGGAAATATAACATCCATACATTATCATCATTAAAACTTTGCTAATACAAACAAGGTCAACTGGCTTGGTCATTAATTCTGGCCAAGCTTTCTTCTTTACCTAACCAGACCAATATATCAAAGATTCCGGGTGAAACATTGTTCCCGGTCAATGATGCCCGTATTGGTTGGGCTATTTTTCCTAGTTTTATGCCTTTATCTTCTGAGAATGACTTAATTTCATCTTCCAATGTTTGCTCGTCCCATGCCGAATTGTTGCTGAGTAAGTCCGCTACATCGGTTAATATTTTTCTGGCGTCATCCTTTAGAATTTTTTCCGCTTTGGGTACAAAGTTTAACGGACGGGTTGCAAAAAGAAATAGTGTGCTTTCTGCAAGTTCATTAATATTTTTCGCCCGTGGTTTAAATTCATCCATGGCAACCAACAACAGGGAAACTTCATCTTCTGTTAATGACCTGTCCAGTGATTTTTCAATTATAGGGCAACAGATTTTTACTAGATTCTCGTTGGATTCCACCTCGCGGATATAATATCCGTTTAAATTCTCCAGCTTGGTAAAATCAAAACGGGAAGGGGACTTGCCAATACCATCTAGGCCAAACCATTCGATGGCCTGTTGTTCCGAGATTGTTTCATCATCACCATGCGCCCAACCCAGCCGTAGCAGGTAATTTTTCAGGGCACTGGGCAGGTAACCCAGATCACGGTAGGCTTCCACACCAAGGGCACCATGTCTTTTAGAAAGCTTGGCACCATCCGGCCCGTGGATGAGCGGAATATGGGCATAGACCGGCAGATTCCATCCTATGGCCAGAATAAGCTGCGCTTGTCGTGCTGCGTTGGTCAGATGGTCATCGCCGCGAATGACATGGGTAACGCCCATATCGTAATCATCTACCACAACCGATAACATATATGTCGGTGATCCATCGGCGCGCAATAAGATCATATCATCAAGCTGTTTATTGGCTACAACCACATCGCCTTGGACCTGATCCTTGATGATGGTTTCGCCCTCATTTGGTGATTTGAAACGTACAACAGGTTTCACGCCATCGGGTGCATCAGCAGGGTCACGGTCCCGCCACCGACCATCATAGCCCATGGGACGACCTTCGGTACGGGCGACTTCCCGCATTTCTTTCAATTCCTCCGGTGAGCAATAGCAATGATATGCTTTACCTTGAGCGAGTAGCTCATTGGCCACATCAATATGGCGTGCTCGATTAGCATATTGGCTGACAGCATCCCCGTTATGGGTCAGTCCCAGCCAACTCATGCCATCATAAATTGCCTCAACAGCACCTTCTGTAAGCCGCTTGCGATCAGTATCCTCGATCCGCAACAGAAACTCACCATTATGATGCTTGGCGAACAGCCAGTTAAATAGAGCTGTCCTAGCACCACCGATATGCAAAAACCCCGTAGGAGAAGGGGCGAAGCGTGTAATAACCTTCTTCGTCATTTACGTATATGTTCCAACAGTTTTTATTGTGCGGTTACAGGGGCATATGATATATGCATAGTATCCGCGCAGGGGAATAATAACATCTTGGGAAAGGATACATGTATCCTTTGATTGGTTGGTTTCTAGCAAAAATATACTAAAAATGGAAGCTTGTTATGATAAAATATCAAAATAAATTATAAATATTTTATATTTCAAGGAATATTAAGGGTCGGGGAAGCGCAATAGAGAAACTGAAAGAAATAATATATCAGGAACATGACAGACTGTTGTTATGGGTTCCGGTATTCTTTGTTATGGGCATAGGGATATATTTTTCTTTACCCTGTGAGCCATCCTTATATTTGGGCGCAGGGGTCTTTTTCGCCCTCACTTTAGGGTTGTTGGTTTTCTGGCATTATTTTTTGATACGGATACTTTTGATTGCCTTGTTATTGGGGGCTGGTGGATTTGTGGCAGGCAGTTTAAGAAGCTGGACCCTGGCTACGCCGGTACTGGACAAGAAACTATCACCTAGAATGATTACGGGGCTGGTCACAGATGTGCGGCATTACAATACGGGAAAACTGCATATTGTGATTGAGAATCCGAAACTTTCCAGAGGTTATGCCGGGCCGTCACTCAATAAAATCAGAATTAAGGTGCAGAAATTTGATCAATTGCCGCACCCGGGCGATATAATAAGAATAAGAGCCGGTCTGTTACCACCACCACCACCATCCATGCCGGGGGATTTTGACTATGCTAGGCAAATATGGTTTCAGGGGATTGGGGCTGTGGGCTATGGCATCAGCAAGCCCGAAATTATTGAAAGAGCGCCGGATACAAGTGGCCTTAGAAACCGTCAGCGGTTGATGATGGCAGAAGATATTCGTGCAGTGATTTCCGGCGATGCAGGTGGTATGGCGGCGGCCCTGATTACGGGTATGCGGTCAGGAATTTCCATAGATGTCATCGAAAATATGCGTAATTCCGGTCTTGCCCATCTGCTGGCCATATCCGGTCTGCATATGGGTTTGCTTTGTGGAGCTGCGTTTTTCTTTTCCCGCTTTTTACTGTCCCGGTCAGAGTATCTTACCTTACGCTATCCCATAAAAAAATGGGCCGCTCTGATCGCCATTGGTTCGGGAATGGTTTATGTCTTTTTAAGTGGCGGCTCAACGCCGACGGTGCGGGCTTTCATTATGGCGTCCATTCTATTTTTAGGGGTGCTGACGGACCGAAAGGCCATATCATTACGTCTGGTTGCTATAGCGGCCATGGTGATATTGGTTCTGACGCCGGAAGCCGTACTATCGGTAAGCTTTCAGATGTCTTTTGCTGCTGTGGTGGCATTGGTTGCGGTTTATGAGAAGATCAATATGAAGTGGTCAAGATTATCGGCAAAGAACAGGGGCTGGGTAAGGCGCACTGGCTTTACCATCGGGACGTTGTTGTTTACCACATTGGTAGCGGAACTGGCGATCGCTCCTTTCGCCCTGTTTCATTTCAATAAACTGGTTCAATATGGTCTTATCGCAAACCTTGTGGCCATGCCAGTAATGGCATCATGGGTGATGCCCAGCATTGTGGCCTATCTGGTTCTGGCCCCTTTTGGGATTGGGCAGTTGGCGCTCTATCCCATGTCCTGGGGGTTGGAAGTAATCATGTATGTGGCAAAAACAGTATCCCATGCACCGGGATCTTATAGCCTTATTCCTTCCATGGGGCTGTTGTCACTGGTATTGATTACGCTTGGCGCTCTATGGTTTGCCATTTGGCGAACAAGGTGGAAGAATTTTGGAATAGCAGTCATTTCGATAGGTATTGTGGGGGCTTTTTTCTCCACTCAACCGGATATCCTGATTGATAACAGCGGGCGGTTGATCGGGGTTAAAAACGCCGCTCAGGATATCAGCCTGTCCAGCCTTCGGGCAGGGCGCATGACGCGGGAGAGATGGGCACAGCGAAACGGTCAGGAAAAAGCAGAAAAATGGTCCTATAACGGTCGGGGTAACTCAGATGAAACTTGGATGGCTTGTGATGATTTAAGTTGTCTTTACCGGCCGACCCATAGAAGTACTGATACATTGATAGCCTTGGTCAAGGATGAACTGGCGCTGACCGAGGATTGTATGAATGCCCAAGTGGTGATCAGTTTGGTTCCCGTGGAAATCTCATGCCCGTCGGCCTTCCTAGTTATTGACAGGTGGGATTTTTATCACAAAGGCGGTCATGCCTTGTGGTTACCTACGACTAGCGGCGACTGGATAACGGTAAAGACCGTTGCAGGCAGCAGGGGCGACAGGCCATGGAGCCGCAGGCGGTGATTGAAAGAGATAGCAGAAATATAATTTATGCATCGTCACACTTATCTCTTCACCTCTGACTTTGATCCGAAACCTATTTTCCAAATTTCTCAAACTTCTGTATACATGAATTCTTGCTCGTAGGCCGGAATGACAATTGGTATGATTATGTCAGTAATTTCTTAATATTGCCTGAGTAACCCGACCAATCGACCCTGTATGCGAACGCGGTTTGCGGGGTAGGTCTGGGTTTCATAGTTCCGGTTGGACGGTTTCAGCGCAACATCAGGGCCTTTTTTATACAGGGTTTTCAGTGTGGCTTCCTCTTCATTGATCAGGGCGACGACAATGGTGCCGTTTTCGGCGCTATCGCATCGCTGAACAACTATGGTATCCCCATCCAATATGCCGGCTTCCATCATGGAATCACCATCAATTTCCAGCGCATAATGAGTGCCAAAGCCAACCATAGCGGCTGGAACGGGAATATTTTCATATTGTTCCAGCGCTTCAATAGGCGTGCCGGCGGCAATTCTGCCATGCAGGGGAATATCAACCGTATTGGGATCGGTGGCGGCTTCCTTATGGCCAAAATCGGGCTTGAACAGATTGTCGGGGACTGCATGTTCTTCACTATCGGGAAGGCGTAAAATTTCCAATGCGCGCGCCCGGTTAGGCAGCCGACGGATGAATTGCCTCTCCTCCAACGCACCGATAAGGCGGTGAATGCCGGACTTGGACTTTAAATTCAGGGCATCCTTCATCTCATCAAATGAGGGGGCAACACCATTTTCGTGCAATCGTTCATTGATAAAAAGCAATAAATCCCGCTGTTTTTTGGTCAGCATTATAGGGTCTCCTGGTAAAATTATTCACTATTTGTTTTAGTTATGTTCTATTTTTATTCTTTTGTCAAGAGTGTAATATTCGCATAGAGGAATCAGAAAGGATAAGATAAAAATGGCAAAATCAATTTACACTGACCCTGACGAATCCCCACGAAAAATATAGTTAAAACAATAGAATAGGTTAGGAGAGTTAGCAACATTCATGGCATTTTGTGATTTTATCCATCGCCAAACAGAAAAAGTCACGAGATCATGCCATGAATGTCAGCCGTTTTTTA
>JAJFIQ010000017.1 GCA_021774785.1 Emcibacter sp. | reverse complement strand
CCGCTCTGAAATCATCACATTGGATTTTCCCAAAGCGACAAGTTCAAGAATTGAGCATTCCTTAGCGCTGAAATCACTTAGCTCCAATGCAGCATCTTTATGGACATTAAGCTTATCAGGCGTGTGAGACGCTGAAGGTTCAAAATCCTTTTCTTCACAAATTTTCTGAATAAATTTTAGATCAATATCAATAATATCACCATGCTGTTGCAGTCGCCTTGTCATCTTCTGAATTTGCGGCCCTTCATCCATAACAAGTCGTAACATGCCGTCTTCACTTGCCGTTCGAAGGGCAGGTTTCAGTACGTCCAGAGCCTTATATTCATCACCTAACATATCATGGGCGATAGCTTCGAGGAGACGGGCCTCCAAATAGCGTCTTTTGCGTCCAACCTGTCGTGCAAGACGGGCAACGGTTTGCACTATATCAATGGCATTATCCGGGGACTGGGTAACCAGTTGACCACGGCACCATGCCAATGCCCCCAAACAGGTAAGGCGGTCCCATTTTCCAAATAATTTTGGCGCAGGCCCATTTAATTTCAGGCCATAGTCATCCGCTATTTTCTGTGCGTCTATCAATCTTCCTGCGACAAGAGCGAATTTCACTCTTTCATAATCTGCCAATATCATGGCGCGAGGACTATCTGGTTCATTTCGCTTTAAATGATCCGCAAGATGGTCGAGCTGTTGAATGGCTTTTTTGGTCTTGCCCTGACTATGCAGGAGCTTGGCAAAGGTTACTTGAACAAGGCTGACCATTTTAAGGTGACCAACCTCGACCGCCAGATTAATATTAGATTCCAGCAAGAATTGCGCTTTCTCGCATTCACCGCGTTCATAACATAATATACCCTCAACGCAGTCCAGCATAGAGGGGTAGATATAGCGGGCGGACTGTTTATTAAATACGGGTTCTTTGCGTACCTTGGTCAACAGCTTATCAATCATATTTAGATTACCGCACTCCAGATGCATCAGGGCTTCAAGATAATAAGCGCAGGCCACGCCCAACGGTGATCCGATGGAACGATGAAGCCGGGCAGCATTGTGATAACTGTTCAAAGCATCATCAAATTGATTTAGCTCACAAAGTGCTATCCCACGGACATTATGATAAATGGCACAGAAAAAATCGGATAGATGATCCTGATTAACGGCTTCCAATTCGGCGAGAACCCTATTTGGATCACGACTGGCACAAACATCAATCCCGCTTCGGTGCAATAAAATATCATTATTTAAATTCGCGCACCGGTCAGGGCTAATGCTGTTATCTTTCCCACTGAGTTGCTTCTCGAACCGTGTCAATGTCTGAGATGCTTCCTCTTGCTGAAAAATATGCCAAAAGCATAATGTTTCCAGACTTAGCAGGGCTGGGTTCTCGTCTTGTAATATTTTTGGCAAGTTGGTCAACCAACGCAAAGTTTCTGGCAAATACCCCAACACGACCTGTGAAAAGGCATGTTTTTCGGCCATATGAGCTGCCTGCGCCGTATCGCCTGCATGAAGGCTGTATTCCACCGCCTCCGAGCCCAACGAATTATCCATGAACCAATTCGCGGCTTTACGGTAAAGCGGCACGACCTCAGACGGTCGTGCGCGACGAAGTTCGCCTTGCAGGAATTCCTGAAAAAGATGATGATAGCGGAACCATCGGCGGCTATGGTCCAAGGGGACAACAAAGAGATTGGCTCTCTCAAGCCATTCTATGATTTCCTGACTTTGCAAATTTCCCGTCATATATAAACTTAGATCCGCATTAAAACGTTCCAGAACCGACGTTTGTAGTAAAAAAGTTTGAATTTCATCTGTCTGATTTTCAAGTACTGCTTTTGCAAGATAGTCCGCAATATCCCGCAAGGTGCCTGTAAAAGAAACCTTTAGTTCATTAACCTTGTTTTGATCCTTAAGGGCGGCAACCGCAAGCTGAAGACCAGCGACCCATCCCTCAGACCGTTCATAAAGAAACTCTATAGCGGCGGGGTCCAGTTCTTTGCCGAAGGCCAGCGATAAGAAGCTTAAGGTTTCCGCCTTGTCAAATTGCAAACTTCGGGCATCAAGTTCCAACAGCTCATCTCTCAAACGCAGATCAGACAGAGACAGTCCCGGCAACAAGCGGCTTGAAATCACCAGATGAAGGTTAGGAGAAGCGAATGAAAGAAGATAATCTAGAAAATCATCTATCTTGCTATTATTTACCAGATGATAATCATCTAGAAAGATTACGACCGTACGTCCAAAGTCAGTTATCTCATTTATCAAATGACCAAGTGGAATTTTAATATCCGGGTTTCTGGCGGTATCAAGATAACGAAGAGCAGCTTCACCGAAGCTCTCATGTTCTGTTTTTATTGCTGCTATCAAGTGCCTTAAGAATCGTGTGGGAGACACATCCTGAGTATCCAGCGATACCCAAGCGGCCACATGACCTTGTTTGTGGCGTATTTCATACCATTGAAACAGAAGGGACGTTTTTCCAAAACCTGCGGGAGCAGTGACAATAGTTAACTTTGGAATTTCAGAATTCGAGAGCAACGGAGCCAAGCGTTGACGTCGAATAAGCTTCCGACGGTGACTGACCGGCGGCATTAACTTGGTACCGACAATGACTTGCTCAATTTTTTGCACCGGACAACCCTTATAAGATCATATTGAATCACTATTATGCGTTAGAAAATACCCAATTTTAGACTTAAGAAAATTCTAATGGCAGAGTGAATATAATGGATTTTTTGTTCATAATTGCAACAGATTCATTTAGACTAGCCAATATATAGAAAGCTTATAGGACATATTTTGCAGGTTATGATTGTGCTATTGTAATTATATAAAGGATAGTATTATGTAAATATTTCATCATTACTATTATTCTAATTTCCATCAAAACTAAAAAATGAATAGTAAAATTAATAGCTGTTCTGCCTATTTATCTCTAAGTCTCAAATCATTCGAGTATATTCTTGTTCTGGGAAGTCAGAGCAAAAAATGTCACCAAATATAAATTTTATTATTTTTTAAAGAACTATCATGAACGTGACCAGCGACATAATCAGGAAGCTGAATTGTCAGAGAATAAAGATATTATTGCTATTCTAGATGGGCAATAAAAATTAACCTCCTTGTATATTGCATTGAAAGGTAGCTATGCAGACCGATTACCTAATCATCGTAAATTAAGTGACCATGCCTACCCAAAAACAATTATATTTAAATCTATTGGCAAAATCTTCTAAACAGGAATTTGAGCAATATCAGATCAAATAGTGTTCCCAATATGATCCACAGGCGGAAGCCCCATGCGCTTAATAATATGGCAAGGCTATTCACGGGTAAACCTTAGAATACCCAAATCAATAAAGACGGTGAGATTAAAGACTTTCACACAATTGGCTAGGTGATTACTTATGTCAAATTTAAACCCACTGAATATCAAAGGCAAAACTGATTTTAGAGTTTTTTCTTCTTCTGTGATCTTAGTTTTGCTATCATCTGTGCTATGCGGAAGGCGGCTGGGTAGTTATTTTAATATAAGTCGCCAGATTTATTTCATGCCCACAAACAGATGACCGCTATTTTAAGTATCTCATGGGGAGTATATATGATCAAAGAAATAGAAGGCCTTGTAAATCGCATATTACAGCAATGTAACTTTTTTAAGTTAAGTCTGCGAGCTGTTGTTATTTATATTTTCGCAATATTATCTGCGGCGGCTCAGGATGGCGCACCCTCAAAAAACGTGACTATTGATGAAATAATGAGCACCGGTGCATTTGCCAATTCTGCTTATATGCGCGGGATTGACTTATTACGGTCCGGTGATACCCTGACTGCAATCACCATGCTTGAACTTGCTCTGGACCGGGCACCGGATCAGCTTTTGTACCGGCAAACGCTGGCCGAGGCCTATTTGGGACTTCAGACCGAAACCGGTGTTGTCATGGCATTGGAGCAATTTACCACCATCGTAAAGCAAAGCCCTGCTAACCGTTCGGCCTTGGCCGGGCTTGTGCAGTCGGCAGTTTTGCTCGACCGTCCGGTTCTAGCCATTGAAACCCTGGAAAGACAGTTTATCGGATCAGGCGGCAAGCTGGATATGAGCGTATTGACCGATCTTGCAGCCCTGTATCTTTCAGCGAATATGGCGGACCGGGGAATCACCACTTTAAATCGTGCCTTGCCCCGCGCCAAAGACTCGGTGGCTATTCAGTTGATACTGGCAAGCTTCTATCAGGTCAAGGGCAACATGGATAAGGCAAAATCAACTCTGATAAAGGCTGAAAATAATATCGCACCGGGGTCGGCTGCTGCAACCATGATGACCAATCTTAAAAAACGCTGGCGCATTGAATGATAAGGATTATTCCATATATCAGGCGTTGCCTAATTCCGGCATTTGCGGTTTCTCTGTTGATCACAGCAGGGGTTGTTTTCGCTCAAACGCCGCCAATAGCCTCGCTGTCGAAGCCAGCATTTGTCAATGTTCATGGCTTGCGGGCAGAAATATGGCGAACCCAGAATATTCTGACTGTAGAAAACCTTAAAAATGCAAAAGCGGCGGCGATTGATCTTGAAAAAGGCAGTCGGCAAAAGGTCGTTGAATATGTTAATCAGCGGCTTCGGGACAAAGGACTGAATAAAGCCGTGCCAAGCGGCACGCCGCCCCATTCGCCAGGTTCATCAGGTATTTTGACCGACATTGATGATACTTATGCCACGCTCGCGGACTCAAAGGCGGCCGCCAAAGAATTTCAGGATATGGGCTATACGGTTGAATGGAATACGGACACAGACTTTTCGGTCAAGGAACTGGATTATACCGGTTTCAGTGAAGAAACGATAACCTATAAACCGGGCTCGGCGGAAGAAAAAAGGGCACTGGAGCGTGCCGCTCGCTTCGAAGATAAAGTGGGCTCGGTTGGCGGGCAGGAATGGATTGAAGGCGTGGTCAAGCCGGGCGGCAAGCTGGACAATTTGAAATCAGAAAGGGTCGCATTGGCGGAAGCACTGGATGATGTGGATCTGCCTGATGATCTGCGTCAACGTAAACTTGCCCGAATTGCCGAACTTGAAGATGAAGTTGCTCTTGTCACAAGAAAGATTGAAGCCGCCGTGGTCAATGATATGCACGGTTTCAACACTGATATGATGAAAAAGGGCCTGCATCATATGGACCCGGCCAATTGGTGCCCGCCGCAGGTTCGCTTCAAATGTATGGAAGAACCGCGTCAGGCGGCAAAGGCAGCCCATCGTATTTTATCCAACACCGTTAAGAACCCCACGGCGGAACAGGTCGCCCGCATGGATGAGCTAAAAGCCATTGCCAAAGGGAAAAAAATTCTACCCACAGATCCGGAGGCATTTCGCAAAGCCGCCCAAAAATTACAGCAAGATATTCGCAATAGTTTTCGCGAGGCCAATCAATTCGCGCAGGTGAGGGAAAATGCCTACCGCAAGGGACTGCTGGCCCAACATGAAGCTGCATTGAAAGCGGGTGATAAAAAGGCATTGGCAAAAGTGGCCGAGGAGCTTGCCGAGCAACGCGAAGCCGCCAAACGTATCCGGGTGACCTTGCAACAGGTATTGGATGACCCCAACATGCCCCATGCAAGACAAACCGCCCATGAGTGGATGACCGGGGAAAAAGTTCGTAAAGTGGAGGTTCCCGGCGAGGCCGCCATTTATGAGGTGATTGAAGAAACCGCCGATGGTCCAAAGGTGTTGCGCCGACTATCGGAGACGGAACTTAAAAAAACCACTAATGATTTAATTCGCAAAAATCAAATTCGCGAGATTGATAAAGGCCTACCGGGCCGACCAAGACTATCTTCCTTTGCCCAGGCCGATGATGTCAATATATTAAGCCGCAGCGCCCGGCGGGTGAAAGGCACCATCGCCGAGCTTGGCACGTTGGGTATGTTGCAGGTGGGCTATGCCTCCTACCTTGGTGCGGAAGGTGCGGTTGAGGTTATGAATGAGGCCGGAGAATATCAAATCCCCGGCACTGATGATTTCCTGAATATGGATGTCAGCCGCGAAGAATGGGTCGGGCTTGGCAATGCCATCGCGGTCGGTACAGTGATCGCCATTGGCGAAGCCACCGGTGTCGCTCAGGTCGTGCGTGATGTGGCGGCAGAGGACACCACAGGCGGGCAGGCGGTTGTGGGTCTAAAAGGGGGATGCTATCTAATGCTGTCCTGCTTTGGTTATGATGCGGGCAAGGCCTTATTTGATGCCGCTGCCAAACAGGAAATCGAGGATGCTCAGCGACAGGGCCGGGCGGCAAATCAGCTTGGTGTATTAGCGAATGTTATCAATCAGCGAGGAGTGGCTCGCCTTGGTACGGATGTAGGGACCGCCGTGGGGGGCTGGCTCAAGAACCGGCTATCACAAATGGGCGGCTTTGTCGGTGCAGAGATAGAAAATTTACAAGCTCAGTTTAGGGCCGATCAGGCGGAAAACAAGGTGATGCTCCGTCTTATGTATGGTGGTTATGATCAGTTGATCACTAATATTGCCGAACTTAGGGTCACGACCCAGATTCTAAAGGATGCCTGGCGGCGCGGCACAGATAATATGGATAAGGCGATCCGGGGCCGAGATGACCTTGCTGTTTATGCGAGTTTACTGGAAAGTAGCAAACTGGGTGATCGCTGTATTGAAGCCGGGGAAGCCGGTGATAAAATGCGGGCTGTCTGGGAAAAGGAACTGGCAGATTATGCCGCAACACTCAACAAAGCCCTGCTTGCCGCCTATCAGGTTCTGGGTCGTGCCCAGACCACATCCTCGGTATTTGCTGATGCCGCCGGACTGGGCCAGTTAATTACCCGGCAGTCCGGAATTCAGCAGTCCCTAAGCAGACGATTTGAGCGTCTTGCCCTTGCCACTGATAATGACCCGCAGATCATCACCCTGCAGGCCGAGGTCACAGCTCAAGTTGATCCGGTTGACCCAAGCCTTATGGCTGAATTTACCCGGACTGCCGTGGAAATTTCCACCGAGGTTCAGGATATTATCAAGCAACTGGAAGCGTTGGGCCAACAGAAAATACCTGAATGCGAGCCGGATGATGAGGAAGAGAAAGATGATGAGGAAGAAACAGAAGCTGACGATCCAACGTCCGGTGATTTAGAAGAAGATACGGATGACAAGGATGACACAGAAAATCGCGAACAAAATGATCCGTCAGAAAGTGAAGATGACCTCATCCCGGTATCTGGTGCGCCACTGGTGTTAAGACTGGTGAAAGTGAGCGAGCCTGTATTAAGTGAGGGTACAAAAAAGGCTGATTGCAAGTTGACCCGTTTTGGCAGTGGGGCCGGTGCTGTCAAAAAATGTGGCGTTGCGCCCAACGGAGGCTATGCGGTCAGTGCCGGACTGACGCGTTTCCCCACAGAAATAATAGTGGGCCAGCCGTTTGAAGTAGAATTTTTCGCCAAATGGGCCAGCGCCTTTCCCAATTACAGACCCTGTGAAGAGCGCGAATTCAAGGATGATGACGAAAGGGCGCGTTGTTTTTCCCTAGGGGTTATGCTTAAGGCCTCACGCCATACAGTAGACATCAGCAGAATTTTTCCCAAGCCAAATTCAGATTTTCAAGCCCGGATTAAGGTCAGATTCATACCCGTGAAATGTACAGCCACAGGTTTTTATGGAAAGTCTTGTGATGATCCGGAAGTAAGAGCTTTGCAAGAAAGCGGCAAACATGTGCCGCTTAGATATAGTTATCAAGTTGAGTCCTCACTTCCCCTGAATAAAAATGATGAGAATGAATTTTATCTTTTCCATTCTGAGAGCTTGCCCGTAAATGAGGATGGCTTTGTCATTCTTGAGACCACTGAAAGTCAATCTAAAAAGGGCCGAGAAAGAGTGGCTAGAACGGCGGAAGAGTTAAAGCGTTTTGAATCATTATACGGTTTTCAGTTACGTCTGAGGGCCGGCGTCGATGAATTGGCGACGGCCTATTATATGCCGGTTCCCGTTGGCGGAGAATATCTCGCCTCCGCAACCGCCCATAGCCACCCCGGCAAGCTCGCTGCCCCTAAGGCCGTGCCAAAATATCTGATTGTGATTATGGAAGTAAAAGGCAGTGGGTATCATCTTTACACCGATCCCCCCGGAGGCAAGACCGTCTGGGGTAAGCGGATCAGTGGGTGGGACCGCCGCGTGCTACGGGTCAAATGGGGCCAGGATCCGGCAAATATAGCACAGGAACTCTATGACAAATTGTCCTCCCACCCGGACTGTTTAAAATCAGGCCTGTCCGTCATGATAGAAGGCCGCCCCAAAATTTGGGACAGCGGCCCGCAGGTTAAAATTCTAAATGTCGGTCCTTTTCTAAACTCTGGGGAAGTATCGGATGCTAAGGAGGCTGGGGAATTCGACCTTGGCTCTGAATGGAACTATGAGGGGGAAGGCGAGAAATTATGGGGGGACGGACGCTGTGAAAAATAGCCTCACCCTCATATCACTTCTCTGGCTCAGTTTCGGCCTGACCGAAGCCGTTGCACAAACATCACCGGACATAAAAGAAGGTGAGGCTTGGGAACAAAAAGTAAATGACAGTCTTGGTGCCACATTCGGCGACTTAACCCGCCGGGAGATTGGCAAGAGAGGCGCGCTGGGTGATGACGATAAGCCGGAGACGACAGAAGGCGCACAAGGGACGGATGGTCGCGGAACAGGCAGTGGTGATGGTACAGGAACGATTGGCATTGGTGCGGGCGGCGGGCCTCTTGATCCGGCCAGCCTTGATGCTGATAAACCTGATATTGCGGCTCTGATCCGTCAATGGCTCAGCATGGCACAACCGCCGATCAATGCCAAAGGTGCCAAAGCCCACTATACAGAATGGGGGTCACTTGAAGGCCAGCTGATTGGTGGGCAAACCTTGAATGTGGGACGCCCTGATGCGGCAGGGGGCATGACCCCGCCGGTCTATGTCTGGAGCATTCGCCAGCGGCTCGATTCCATTGATCATTGCAAACTGGAAGAATATGTCATAGCCCAACTGGCCCGTGATAATATTGCCAAATGCCGGGGCCGTTATCAGCAGGTTGAAATGATTACTGTGGCCAACATGGTGGGCAGACCCGGTGCGGAAGCTAAAAAAACCCTCGAGGCAAAGGGCCTGAAAGTCAGCCTGTCCATGGGTAAAGCCGCCACCAGCAAAGCACAGTCTTATAAAGTGGTGAGACAGGATCATGAGGGCGGGACACAGGTGGTACCGGCTACGATTATCAAGCTCACCCTTTATGATGAATATAAAGCCCCGGTCACCGTACCGGCACTTGTCGGTTTATCAGGGACTGTGGCGCGAAGTCGATTACTGGCTACGGGTTTAACGGTTAAAGCAAATTCTATTGGGGCGGCCCCGGATGCAAAACAGGCCTTTAGGGTAAGGGATACGGTACCCCCTGCAAATTCACAGGTCGCGAAAGGCTCTCTGGTGGTGATCAATACTTACACTGCTTTTGATGACAATGTTGTGATGCCCAATATACTCGGCATGAGCCGAAGAGAAGCACAGCAAAAACTGGACAGTCTGGGTATTAACAGCCGGACTAAGGAAAGCGGAGAACCTCCCCGTCAGCAACAGCAATATATTGTTACCGCTCAGTCTCCCGCTAAGGGGGTAAAAATTAGACCCAGCACACGGGCAGAATTCACCCATTATGGTGCCTATATCTGGCGCATGATAATGCCTGACCTCAGGGGGCTAAGCCGGGATATGGTAAGTGCCAGTTTCAGTGACGGAAAAATTATAATCACTTCGGTATGGGGCGATGCTGCGCCAACCAATGCAAAATCTGAAACTGTTGCCACTCAAAGCATTACCCCCGGAACCCAGATAAGGGAGGGTGCGAGTCTCAGGCTGGTCTATTACCGGAAAAGTCGGGACCACCAGCTCGCGGCATTTACCTGTAAAATTCCCAATAGCACCCGCTACTGGAACGCCGCCAAGTCTGTGCCGGGTTGCCAGTGCCGTCAGGGCTTTTCTCCGTCACGGGATGGCAAAAAATGTGTCAAAAATAAAACCCGTGAACAGTTGGTGGCAGAATTCAGATGCACAGTTCCCAATAGTCAGTCTTATTGGAATCAGTCAACCGGAAGTCCGGCTTGTCAATGCCGTCAGGGTTTTTCCCCATCGCGGGATGGTAAAAACTGTCAGGCTCCACGCCCGGCTGTACCCACCGTAAGAACTCAGCCACAAATTAAGCCACAGGTAATAATACCGCAAACCCAGACGCTACCACACCCGCCGCCACATATTGCCAGTCAGGGCCTTTCCTGCGAGAAACTTCGTAAAATGGGTTATCGCTGTCCGGTTAGGAATTGTATGTTTGGTGTTATCGGTGATGACTGTGATTTATAAACTCTACGCATGAGAGGACAAATAAATATGTCTGAATTTACTCGGCAAAATATTTTTAAAGTCATAATAGTGATCTGTGGCTTTTTTATTCTTGGCCAACAGGCTTCTCTGGCCACGGAAATGGCCGGAAAGGTGACCGCCGTTTCAGGAGAGAAGATTACGATCCGTCTGAATGAAGGCTGGATACCCAATAAGGGTGATAAAGTGACTTTATCCCGTGATCACCCTATGCTAGGGATAATTTCCGTAGGTGAAGCCATCATTGTCAGGGTTGATACTGCCCCCTTAGTGATGGCAAAAAAGTCGGCTGGTGAGGCGGAAATCACTATTGGTACAGATGCGGTGGTTTCTTCAAAATCAACAAAGCGGGTAGAAATTAAAGCCGAGGTAATCCTTCATCCCGATCCGATCAGAAAAAAGCCTGATGAAGCGCTGATTGCTGCGGCGAAAAAGGGCGACATGATTGCGGTAAGAAATGCATTGAAAGCCGGGGCAAATATTAATGCTGCAAGCGAAGGTGGCTATGATACGGCGCTGATGAGTGCTTCTTACAAGGGCAATTTGGAATTGGTTCGGCTGTTGCTTCAATCCGGGGCTAACCCCAATCTGGTATCAGTCTTTAGTGGGCAGAACGCACTCATAATGGCGGCCCGGACTGGCCAGATTAAAATTGCTGAATTGTTACTGGATGCGGGTGTTGACATTAATTTTAGCACTTCTTCCCAAACCAAGGATTTTTATTCCCGCAGCACTGCTATCGCCCATGCTGCGGCATGGAAGCATACTGATATGGTTACCTTTCTCATATCCCGGGGGGCTGATCCTAACCTTGAAAACAAAATGGGCTTTTCAGCAATTTTCATGGCCGCACATGGGGGAAATATTGATACCCTGAATGCCCTGTTAAACGCAGGCGTTCTTCTAGATCAAATGTCATCCACAGGGGTTACCCCCCTGATGATAACAACGGGAACTGACTGGAAACTTACCGCCTATTTTCTGGACGCAGGGGCAGATCCTGATCAACGGGCGGAAGAGGCCAGTAGTATCTTTAAATCAGACGCGCCGGGAATGACTGCGCTTATGTTTTCAATTCTGGCCCGTGAACCGGAAACTTTTTACACCCTCATACTTGGCGGGGCAAAAACCGACATTAAAAGACAGGATGGCAAGACGGCACTCGATCTTGTGGTAGAGTTATTAAAGAAGGGCAAGCCAGACACAGAAAGTTATAAACAAATGGAGATTATCCAGCGCAGCCTGCTTCATCCCGACTGGGGCAGAAAAAATGCGATGGCGGTAGTAGCTGAAAAGTTGGAGGACGAAGTTGAAGATAATAATTTTGTTCTGGTCTCCGCCGTGATGCGGCTAGGCATTAACCCCAATATTTTAGTTGATGGTAACCCGTTGTTTTTTGCCGCCATAGATACGGGCAATATAGCTATGATCAATCTGTTCCTAGAGCATGGCGCGGACCCCAATGTAAAAGATGAGGATGGTTTTACCGCCTTTTATCGAGCTTTGTTTAAGCGGAATACTGCTGTCACTAGACGTATGATCGCGCGAGGAGCCGACCCTAATATCCTGCCAACTGATATTGATGAAACACCATTACATGGTGCCGCAGAAAGCGGATTCATTGTTGAGGTGAAATTGATGCTTGAGGCCGGAATGCAGGTAGATGTCCGAGATAAGGGTCAAGAAACCCCCCTTCATAAAGCCGCAAATAAAGGACAGCTGGAGATATTTACAATTCTCCTTAAAGCGGGTGCCAATCCGGCGTTAAAGAATGAAGACGGTGACACTCCAATTGATCTTGTGAGCAAGTCAAAAAAACCTGCATTTCAGGAGTCCCTAAGAACCGCTCAGTAATAGTAAGGAACTCCATAGATGTAAGACAAATGACTATTATGTTGATATTTGAGATTATGAAATAGATGAAAAAATAATAAAACTGAAAACAGTTGAAGTTCAAGCTTTCTTATACCAAATAGGGTAGCCACATCATGACCGCTTTACGACAACCCTCAAGGACATGTTGCATAACAGCCCCAAAGGCTTCAGGAAAGAATATATGAAGATGCTGGTGAGCCGTGTTGATGTGGGCAAGCAGAACATTACGGTAACTGGTCCAAAGGCCGCTCTTGCAGTTGCTTTAAAAGAGGGAAATTCCTCAAAAGAAAGAGTTCCCAGTTTTGTA
>JAJFIQ010000016.1 GCA_021774785.1 Emcibacter sp. | reverse complement strand
TACAAAACTGGGAACTCTTTCTTTTGAGGAATTTCCCTCTTTTAAAGCAACTGCAAGAGCGGCCTTTGGACCAGTTACCGTAATGTTCTGCTTGCCCACATCAACACGGCTCACCAGCATCTTCATATATTCTTTCCTGAATCCCTTGGGGCCGTTGTGCAACATGTCCTTGAGGGTTGTCGTAAAGCGGTCAAGCTGTGCGTTGCTTAAATGCCGCATGGGAAGATTGAGATTGCCCTCTTTCAAGGTGATCAAACGTGTCAGTTCATCACGCCGGGCTTCCAACTTATCATAGTGATCCTTAAACCCCTTGCTGTCACTGATGAGGCCGTCTGTCAGGGCTTCAAATAACTTGGCGACCTTGTTGTCCACTTCCTTCAACTCTCTTCTGAGCAGCTTAAGATCATTAATGGCATCCTGATTATTATCTTTAGCCCGTTTCAGGGTTTGTTTGAGAAGGCTTTTTAAACGATCCTTTTGCAATATCTTATCGGCAATAACCCCCGTGACGATCCCGTCAAGTTTGGCTTCGGGAATCCGGATTGGGGTATCGCAGCTACACTTGCCCTTTAGATGCCTTCCAGCACAGCTATAGTAGCGATACCGCCCGTTCTTACCCGTTGTCAGCATCAAGCGGCTATCACAGCCTGTGCAGCGGGCTATGCCAGATAGAAGCACAGAATTCAGAACCAGCCTCGGCGCAACCTTTTTAGGGCTTCTGGCTTTCAGGCGTTTCTGGACAAGATCAAACTTCTCCGGGTCTATAATAGCGGGCACTTGTATTGGCACCCATTCTTCCCGAGGTCTGAGCTTGCGGGTCCGGCTGTTATGCTTGTTAAAAGGTGAATGCCTTTATAGGCACTATGGGTCAGGATATTGTGAACAATACTGATATAATAATCGCCCCCCGTTGAGGTTTTATTGTCCGTCTTCATATAAAATGAGACAGATCTAAGTCTGAGCTAAGCGAGAGTTTGCTCACCTCTGTTGTTTTATATTAAGCGACGGCTTTGCGGTATTGCAAGCGTCGATGTTCAACAGCCTGTAATCTTATTAAATGAATAATAATACGCCTTTGTTCTTGTAATAAAGCGGGACACCCATTTAGAAAGCATAAGAAGACTATGGAATAAAAAAGTGTCCCACTTTTCTTTAAGTCATTGATTTCAATGGAGTAGGGTATCCCGCCCCCAGGCACCATTATTTTCTGTTAAAGATATCAAATGCCTAAGCAAAATTGGGCCCTGTCGATTAATTCTAAAACTAAAACGATAAACAGGTTTCGCACGTCCCCTTGACGCCCAGCGGCATAATATTTTTCTATTTAAGATAATTGCGGATTTTATTTTTCAACCTTTCCAATAACCCTTCTCTCTCGATACCGGGGCTTTCTTTGGCTATTAAGTTTTTTGTCCAGTTATCAATGAATTTTATCGTAACATCCGAATGGTTCCTCATCAGAAATGCTATACCAGCCTCATTGATGGCCGAATTATATTTGATGGAAAGAGCGTTATGATCATACTTCATCCCTTCGGCACCGTAACTGATCAGGGCGTTATTCTGTGCGCCCTTGTTACGATAAAGATAATTATTCTCGATCAGGGCTATACCACCATTTGGAATATCAATCAGATAACTTGCCGAAACATCACCTTCATCAAATATTCTATTATTTCTGATAATGTTTTGCCGCGCCCGGCTTTTTACCGTATGACCATATTTTGCCCCGCGTGAAATTGAATTCTCCATAACAAATTTTTCAATGCCCCCCACATAAATATTATGGGATAAACTGCCGGTGGTTGGGTAGTCCTGTATATTTCTGCTGAATTCAGAATTTATTATGGTTAAAAGAATTGCCGGGTTATCTGCGGTTAATATTCCCATCTCATTATCATGGAAATAACAATTATCCAGTGTAAGCGAGCCGCTCTGAAGCCTAATTCCGGCACCATTCCGGTCAGGAACCTGTGTTCCGGAAAATTCAATATTCCGGATTACAATATTTTTCCCATTGATAACCCAGATAGCCTTGCCCCCGGGCACAGGACCGGATGATTTCAAATAAGCAAAACCATTCATGCCCAAAATAGTCAAATTATCCTGATTAATTACGGCATAATCATTTTCATAAACACCAGCAAGAATTTTTATGATGTCACCATCTTCTGCTTTCCTTATAGCTACCGAAGGTTTTTTTATGGAAAACAAAGGGCCCACCAGCCACTCCTTTGCCTGTGTCGCTGATGTTGCTCCGGCAAAAATTATTATAACCAGCCATAGAAAGCAGCTTGTCCTAAATAATATTAATTTCATATCAGAGTAGTATTTCATGCGGGTCATATACGCTTTTTTTGTTTTTTAATTGCATGTTCATATCCACTAATGGTTATATAGTTATCAAAAACTGGCTGTCTGCTCAGAGGGTTTTATCAATCTAAAATCTCTGAATAATGGCCCCTTTTAATAAATAGCATATGATATGATGCTATCATGAAAAATATTGTAGGAAGCAAGAATAATCGGGGATTTTATCCTTTACCATAGAGAAGGCCTTCAGGAAAGTAAAAGGAAATTGGCTTTATCCTGTCTTGGTCGTGCCGGGTCTATAAATCCTGTTATGGCAGAACATGGGCCTTATATTCTCTATTGTTTTTCCAAGCAGCTTTCTCCTGTTCAGAATTTTTTCACAGACAGGCAAGGTAATTTTTGTAGCTCATCCGGAACCTTTATCTATAAAGGTCTGATGGGAGAGCCCGCTCTGAAATCCCTGCTTGATGATTTTACAATTGATCAGTATCGTCCTGAGGATTTCAGTGGTATTTTCACCGTCATAATAAAGAAAGATACTCACCTCTATTTGTTGACAGACCCCATGGGTGGCAGCCGGGTCTACCAGAATGACGAAAGGAATTTCTGGTCATCATCTTTTCTTGCGGCGGCAACTGTCTGTGACGGGCTGTCACCGAACCAACAGGCGGTTTATGAGTTTGCCTTTCAGGAAACTACATATGGTACAGATACCGTTTTTCGTGAGGTGACCTGTCTGGACAGTCTGAAGGTTTTTGAAATTACCCCGGATGGCCTGATCGCCCGTGACAAAAATCTTGATTTTAATTTTCAGACGTCTACAGCATCCCGAAACGACCTTCTACAGAAAACAAGTCATTTGCTGCGCGAAGTGGTCAAACCCGTTTGCGACATTTATGCCAACAAGATACATACAGCCCTGTCTGGTGGTTATGATTCTCGCCTGATGCTTGCCCTGTTGCAAGAGTGTGGCACTATGCCCGGCGTATATGTATACGGACCGGACAACAGCCCCGATGTGGCTATTGCACGCCTGATTGCGGACGGAGAAGGATTCCCGCTCGACCATATCAACAAGGCCCGCTACCCTGTGCCATCCAGAGATGAGTATCCGAACGTCATTCAGGATAATTTTTATGCTCTTGACGGCCTGCCGGGGGAAAGCATCTTTGATTTCGGGGCCAACGTGGCTACGCGACGCAAAAGGGCCGATAACGGCTATATGGTGTTTAACGGCGGCGGCGGGGAAATATTCCGCAATTTCTTCTATCTGCCGGACGGGAATTATACAGTTTCTGATCTGATCAGCTGTTTCTATTCCCGCTACAGCACAGAATATTGTCAGGACAATTTTAATGAAACGCAATATCGGGAATGTCTCCATGACAAAATAAGGGTGGCACTCGGGGCGTCTTCCGACCGTCTGAGCCGGACAGAGGTCGAGTATATCTACCCCGCTTTCCGTCTGCGCTATTGGACTGCGCGGGATAATAACAATAATTGTCGCCTTGGGCCGTATCTGACGCCGTTTATGTCTTATAGCTTGATCAGACAGGCACTTTCCATTCCGCTAAAGATGAAAAATCACGGGCAGTATCAGGCAGAATTGATTCGAATAATCAATCCGAAACTCGCCAGTTACCCCTCCGACTATGGCTATAAATTTAATCAGGCGGTTTCGGCAAAAGTCAAACTCAAAAATTATTTGACCTATTACAGACCCTTACTTTTACGTCGCCGTAGCTATGCTCTCCAACAGCGGATGAGGGCGTTGCAGATGCCCGATACGTTAAAACCGCTATTTACAGAGGGTTGTCCTCATATGGCGCAATATTTTAAAATTGACCAGATAAAGGACGCTTCATTACTTGGCAGGATTTACACCATGGAATATTTATTTGATCATTTTGGTCTATAGAAAAATCGAATATTTTATGGCTTTTCCGCTGGGGAATTATTCTTCCTTAAGAAATAGCAGCGGAGTGCCCCCTATATCAAGGGTTTGAAAATGGCTGATATTCCTGAAAATTAACCGCAAGCATACTGCTTAACACCTTCTGTGTAGGTGGCTTCTATTATCCGGTCATCACCTAATGTCATTAAAACAAATAACTCATCTTCCAGATTTTCCACATATTGCATGCGATGCTGCAGTAACGCGGTAGCTTTAGGGTTAAGCACAACAATATCACCCGCTTTGCCAGCGTCAAATGAGCCGATATTTTTATCAAGATCCAAGGCGCAGGCACCCCCTAGGGTGATCATATAAAAAGCCTGTAATGAGGTGATGGTCGCCCCCCTCAACTGGGCAACTTTATAGGCCTCCGATAATGTTTTTATCAGCGATAAAGAGGTTCCGGCACCAACATCCGTACCAATGGCAACGGGGATTTCATGGCCTGCGTTTTGAGTTCGCTCCAGATCAAATAAACCGCTACCCAGAAACATATTCGATGTGGGACAATGAACAACCGTGGTCTGCCTGTCAATCAGGCTCTGCCATTCTGCCTGTTTCAGGTGAATACCATGTCCATAAAGACTTCGTGGTCCCGTTAGACCATAATGATCATAAACCGTAAGATAGCTGTCATGGTCAGGAAAAAGTTCATCAACCCAGGCGATTTCATCCAGATTTTCGCAGAGATGTGACTGGACATAAACATCAGGAAACTCACCGCGCAATGCCTGTGCCATCATCAACTGTTCCGGCGTGCAACAGGGTGCAAAGCGCGGGGTCAGGGCATAGAGGGCACGGCCTTTACCATGCCATTTTTTAATCAGTGCCGATGATTGGTCATAGGCAAGCTCGGGGGTATCCAGCAGTCTGTCCGGTGCATTTCGGTCCATCATGACCTTACCCGCTATCATGGTCATATTGCGTTTGCTGGCGGCTGAAAACAAGGCATCCACAGATTGCGGATGTACGGTACAGAATGTAGCAGCCGTTGTCGTACCATTCTTCAGCAATTCATCACAAAAAAACTGGGCATTGGCTTTTGCGTGATCAGTATCCGCGTACATTTTCTCGGCGATAAAGGTGTATTTATTGAGCCAGTCCAAAAGCTGTTCACCATGGGCCCCCATAATTTGTACTTGCGGATAATGAACGTGAGCATCAATAAAACCCGGCATGATAAGACGGTTCGGGAAATGATCTATCTTTACAGTTTCTGGCATCTGTTCAGATACGTCCGATGCGGCACCACAGGCCACGATCTTACCTTTATCCATCAGGATTATACCATCTTCTTCATAGCGAACACAGTCCGAGCGAGACTGTTGAAATGGGTTGCCCGTAAACCAAAGCAGCCGACCCCGTACCGCCGTCAAGCTTTCCCCGGTGTTATTATCTGTTAATCCTTTAGACAAGAGGTCTCCTGTTCTTTCGTGATATTCCCTGTGATATCAAGGATGGCATTTTCACCCTCAAACCATATTTCTTCAAGATTATCCCCTTCTCCGGCCCTGTCGATGACCCAGAAATCCTGCGTCTGTTCGATAATCAGCAGAGGATGATGCCAGACGCACGCGTTATAGTGAACCCCTTGATCACCCTCTGCCATAAAAACCTTGCAATCCTTGGCCTCCGGATTGATTCCGCTCGCCACAACCACCAGCCATTTATGAGGCTGTGCCGGTAAAAAAGCTTGTGCCCCCATAGGATGCTTTTCCATCATTCTGATTTCTAAGGGAAAGGGTCTTCTTTCCGCCCTGAACAGCGATATTATACTGCGGCCCTCATCCTCATATCTGTCAATCTCAGCCAGCCGATGATAGCGGCGTGTCGTGCCCTCATTGATCATAAAGCTGCGCGTCATATCCGGCTCTATGACGGTACCGAAAGGCGCGAAAGCCTCGGCTGTCAGGGGTATGGGCTTTAGCTTAATCATGTTGGGCCAGCTTCCCATAGGCCCGAAAACGGGAAACGCCCCCATCCGGATAGATATTAAGTCGGATATGGCTGACAGGACCGAAATCTGCCGCCAGTTCATCCGCATAATAATGCTGGGCATCTGCGCTCAGTTTTTGTTGCGGCAGTAATTCTTTCCAAAGCGTAGTCTGGGTTACGTCTGCACCCTGTTCCAGTTGAACGGCTTCCAGGGAAAATCCGTTGGGGTAATTTCCTTTGAAGTAGGCGGTGTCCAGCTCAATTTTCTCAATGGTGCCCGCTGTTCCAAGAGCAATGATGATCCAGTCATTGCCCGGCTCCCTCCGCCGCCGTGTTTCCCAGCCATCGCCCATATTCTCACCCCGTCCGGCACAGAGGATAGACCATGTGTTGCCATAATGGGCATTGTTAAAACTGACGACACGACCGCCATTGGCTATCGCCGACAACTCATATGTTTCACTGGCGTCTTTGCTTTCCCAGGCACAATAAGCATCGCCGTAAACTCTTAGGCGCGCTATACCTCCATCGGGGAACATGTTAAGACGTAGCCAGTTATAGGGGTGGTCGTCTGCCACCTCGATGAAATGATCCCTGTCCGGGCCAAGCGATGTTGGTTCGACAACCTTGGCCCATATGGTATTTTCATCCGGCTCCCTGTCTGTCAGGCACGCTTCCAGCGAAGTCTTGGGCGGGTAATTTCCGGTGAAATAAGATGTATCGATATTCACGCCCCTGATGACACCCTTCAGACCAAGCCTGATGATGGCATAATCATGGCCGCCGTCTCTTCTGCGTCGCGATTCCCAGCCATCCATCCATTTGCCGTGATCATCATATTTATCATCGATGAATATGGGGTCACTATCCTGAATAAGACGGCTTTTATCGGCAAAAAAATCATCTGTGGAAAAGACGACACTGCTGCCGACCTTGGGCGATACCAGGTTGATATATTTATCTTTCAGTTTTTGGCCAATTTCTGAACCCATGATTATTCCCTATCTGTTCGGTGTTGGATGCTGTGCTATCCAGTGGTGCGCAATATCAATACGCCGTGCGAACCAGACATTTTCCTGTTCGCGCACATAGGATACAAATTTTTGCAAGGCCCGAAAACGACCCGGCCGGCCAATGAGACGCGCATGAAGACCAATGGACATCATTTTTGGTGCTGTCTCGCCTTCAGCATATAAAACATCAAAGGCATCCTTCAAATAGGCATAGAACTGATCACCACTGTTGAAGCCCTGCGGCGTAGCAAAACGCATATCATTATTATCCAGCGTGTAGGGCACAATCAACTGGGGCGTATCTGTCAACCTTGACCAGAAAGGAAGATCATCGGAATAATCATCGGCATCATAAACAAAACCACCCTCTTCCGCGACCAGTGCGCGGGTGTTCTCCGATGTGCGTCCCGCGTACCAGCCAAGGGGCCGATCACCAGTGATTACTTTGTGAATTTCGATGGCTTTTGCCATATGTTCGCGCTCAATATCCATGGGTACATCGCTATAATCAATCCAGCGGAAGCCATGACTGCATATCTCATGACCATCTTTGAGGGCCTGCTCGATAACAGCGGGGTTTCTTTGCATCGCCATGGCTATACCAAAGATGGTGATGGGGATATCCCTTTCTCTGAACAGGGCCAATATACGCCAGACACCCGCCCGTGAGCCAAATTCATAAATCGATTCCATGGACATATGGCGTTTGCCGACAAAGGGCCTTGCCCCGACAATTTCAGAAAGAAAGGCTTCCGACGCCTCATCGCCGTGGAGAATATTATTTTCACCGCCTTCTTCATAATTCAGGACGAATTGAATAGCAATCCGCGCCTTGTCCGGCCAGTTTGCAGCTGGGCTCTCCGGGCCATATCCCGCCATATCCCTTGGATAATCAGTCATAGATACTATCCTCCAGACGAAACCGGATAATCTTGATTATTTGTTCCAAAGCTGTCTGAAACTCCTTTGCCGCATTATGTTCAAGCCGGTCAGCAAAAGAATTCAATATGGTCTTCTTGCTTGCCCCTTTAACCGCAAGGATGAAAGGGAATTTATATTTTGACAGATAGGCGGCATTATATGTAGAGAATAGCTCAAATTCGCTCGCCGATAAACTGTCCAGCCCGGCCCCGGTCTGTTCCGATGCAGATTGAGCGGTCAAATTACCTGCCTTGGCTGCCTTACCTGCCAAGTCCGGATGCGCCAGAATAAGTGATAGCTGACTTTCCGCGTCAGCCTGTAAAACAGCATCCCCAAAGACCTTTATCATCGCAGCACGTGTCCCGTAGGGTCGGGCAAGGCTTGCCACCAGCGCAACCCAGGGCGAATGTTCCGCGACACCGCCAAATGCTGACACGAAGTCTGTTTCGCTCATGTTATTTACCTGATCAATTGACAGCATCATACCTTAATCCTTGAGGGCCTGTTCATTCAGCCAGGCCCCAATTGTATCACGTTCCACTGCCGTCATTCCATTTTCATCACCCAATGGCATAACATCGCTATCAATCACCTGTGCCTTGATGAGTGGGCTATAACGCGCCCAACTTTCAATGGTATCAAGAATGACCGCTTTTGGGGCTTCTTCAAATGCCTCATTGGTGGGTTGAGCGGCATGGCAGGAAACACAGTGTCTTTCGGCAATCGCCAGTATTTCCGATGATGCAACCTGCTTCGCCTGACTATAGTCCCGTGTCGTGGGTGCCGTCATGACAATCGCAGCCATCAGAGTAATTGCCGCCACCAGCAAAACCCATTTATAATTTTCGCTGCTCTTTTCAGCCGCATATTGATCCGCTTCATGAAGGTTCAGGAAATGACGCACACATCCTCCCATGACGATCACCAAGGCCACAATTAACCAGCTATGGGGGTGGTTTGTGATCATGGGGTAATGACCGGATACCATCATCAGCAGTACTGGCAGGGTGAGGTAATTATTATGCACTGAACGCTGCTTGCCAATCTTGCCAAGGGTCGGGTCGGGCTTTTCCCCCACCATCAGGCTGGCAACGGTTTTTTTCTGGTTGGGAATGATGATCATGAAAACATTAAAGGCCATCATGGTGCCGATAAGGGCACCCACATGAACCAACGCGCCGCGACCGGAAAACACATGGGTGAACAGATATGACATGCCAACGACAAAAATGAAAACACAGACAGCCAGAATAAATGTACTACGCCCGAGAAACAGCTTGCAGATCATATGATAGACCAGCCAGCCAGCCACCAAACTCAACAGAGAGATCGAGACAGCCTGCCATACCTCCAGCGGCATGACTTTCGGGTCGATCAGATAGGCTTTGGCATTGAGGTAATATTGCAAGACGATCAGGGCAAAACCCGTCACCCACGTCAGGTAGGCTTCCCACTTATACCAGACCAAATCATCGGGCAAATGATCGGGTGCTACAGTATATTTCTCAACATTATAAAAACCACCGCCGTGGACCTGCCATGCGGAGCCATATACGCCCACGGCCTGCCCATCGCGTTTTTTTAATGTCAGGTCCAGAACAATAAAGTAGAAAGAAGTCCCTATCCAGCCTACACCAACGATTAAATGGGCCCAGCGAAAAAGAAGATTGAGCCAGTCTATAGCAAAAGCATCCATGAAATTATAACCCTCCTTTTACCCTGTTTTAGGAAAATGCACGCCGCATAATGCCAGATACTACCGTTCTATAAAGATGTATTATATGAACAAACTGATGCAATAATGTGATCGGTTTAACGTGATCACTTTGGATGATAATCCACTAATGCTGCCTCAATATGATCAAGAAATTCTTTTGGTGCCAGCGAAAGTTCATGACTTGAATTGGTCAATAATACCAACGTCTCATCCTGTAGGTCCGGCTCCGCTATGGGGATAAAAACAAGGTCACCCGCTGATCTCTCCCCTTCAAGTCCCAACCGGGTCTGAAAGGCAACATAGTCCGAATTATGAAGCAGGTTACGCATGAACCGCAGTGAATTGGTCCGTGTGATGGTATTGGCTAGATATTCGCCCTGTTGCAACAGGTCTTTTATGGTTTTTCCGATCGAAAGCTGCGGGTCGGGAATTGCCAGCGGGTAATCCAGACAGTCTTCAAATCTGCATTTTTTCTTGCGAGCTATGGGGTGATGCGGGGCGACAACGGCACCAATGGACATATCAAATGTTCTCACATAATACAAACCTTCCTGGTCAGGCGGATTAAAGGTCAGGGCAATGTGACTTTCCGCCGCCGCTATTCGCTGGGTTACTTTGGTGGAACTCATCACCTGCACATCAATTTCAATGCCGGGATATTTATGCTGAAAGCTCGCCACCATCTTGGGCAGAATTGAATCCGCAATGCTTTCAACCACCGCAATATTGATATTACCCCGCTTAAGACCGCTAAGATCATCCAGCTCTTCAATGGCCGCATCAAAATCAATCAGGGCTTTCTTGGCATGCTTTAACAGCACTTTACCCGCAACAGACAACCGCAAACCACGGCCAACACGGTCAAAGAATTTGACATTAAAACTTTGTTCAAGATTTAATATCTGGCGGTTAACGGCGGATGATACCACATTCAACTTACGGGCCGCCCCCCGTATGGAGCCTGCCTCGGCAACCGCAACGAAATACCTAAAAGCCGCAGAATATAACAGATAGCTTTTGTCGGGATTCATATTGATGCCTTTATGTGATCATTTACATCACATCATAGTTCTTTTCAGAGCAATATTGTAGTATAAAATACTATCCAAAATAAATTCAAATCATCAGGAGCGTTTTATGGGGCAAATAACGACACATGTATTAGATACCAGCCGTGGCACACCTGCTGCCAATATGGGTCTGGAACTTTGGGATGTGGCGTGCAAACCGCCTGAGCTTCTTATGTCGGGAACCACAAACACGGATGGCCGTTTTGATGGCCCCATTCTTTCCGGAAATGGCCTCAAAAATTCCATTTATGAAATAAGATTTTCGGCGGGTGATTATTTCAGGTCATATCTTGGTGACCTGCCCGAACCGGCGTTCCTTGACATCATCCCAATCAGATTTGGCATTTCTGATGCGGACAATCATTACCATATCCCCTTGCTCGTATCACCCTACGGTTATTCCACATACAGGGGCAGCTGAGCATAATGCGTAATTCCATTGAATTTATCCGAAACGGGCAAGTCGTGCGCATTGATGATGTTGACCCCACAGATACCCTGCTTGATTATTTGCGCCTTAAAGATGGCTCCTGCGGCACCAAAGAAGGCTGCGGGGAGGGCGACTGCGGTGCCTGCACCGTCGTGCTTGGTTCCCATGACGGTAAAAAGATAAACTACCGCCCAATCAATAGCTGTATCACCCTGCTTGGCATGATAGACGGGCAGGAACTAGTCACCGTTGATGATCTATCCATTGCTGAGAATGCCCTGCATCCTGTTCAGGCTGCGATGGTTGATAATCATGGATCTCAATGCGGCTTCTGCACACCGGGTTTTGTCATGTCACTCTTTGCGCTTTATCACGGCGATGGGAAACCCTCTCGACAGATGGTGCTGGATCAGATCGCGGGCAATCTCTGTCGCTGTACTGGCTACCGTCCCATAGTGGACGCCGGGCTTGAAGCCTGTTCCGGACAAGCCAATGATCAATTTACCGCCCAAATGTCAGATAAAAATACCCTGTTATCCGGCTTAAGTGCTGAAGATCTTCTGATCGGTAATGAGGGGCGTTTTTTTGCTGCCCCCCGCTCCTTGAACGCGCTGGCGAAACTCTATACAGAACATCCTGATGCGACCCTCGTAGCGGGTGCAACCGATGTTGGGCTGTGGATAACGAAAAAACTTGCTGATCTGCCCAAAATCATTCATTTGGGTCAGGTAGCCGAACTCAATAATATCACAGAAAACAATCAGGTAATAACCATTGGCGCGGGTGTCAGCTATGATGATGCCGCCAATATTTTATCTTCCATAGACCCTGATATTACGGAGGTTATGAGACGTATAGGTTCAACGCAGGTTCGGGCATCGGCCACCATTGGCGGCAATGTTGCCAACGGCTCACCAATCGGTGATATGCCGCCCATGCTGATCGCACTTGGGGCCTCGCTCACACTGCAAAAAGGGGACGATAGCCGCATATTAGCCCTTGAAGACTTTTTCATTTCTTATGGTAAGCAGGACCGGCAACAGGGTGAATTTCTCAAGGATATAACCATACCCAGACTGCGGGATAATGAGCATTTTAGAAGCTATAAAATAACCAAACGCTTTGATCAGGATATTACCTCAACATTGGGCGCGTTTTTAATATCGGTTGACCGGGGAATAATCTCCGGGGTTCGTATCGCCTACGGCGGCATGGCGGAAATACCCAAACGGGCAAATTCCGCCGAGAAACTTCTCATCGGGGTGGCCCTGGATGATATCTACGCCATAGATGTTGCCATCAAATCACTCGAGAATGATTTCTCCCCACTTACAGATATGAGAGCAAGTGACCATTACCGCATGACGGTGGCGCAAAATCTTTTGAGAAAAGCCCTCATTGAAATTGCCAACCCTGCCACCGCTACCCGTATTATAAATAATCGGGGGCAAGATCATGTCGCATAGAAGAAACGTTGAAACGGAACCGCCGACATTAAATTCCACCGCATCCGTCGGCAAATCCATAACCCATGACAGCGCTGAACAGCATGTCAAAGGCTCCGCCCTTTATATAGATGATATCCGCGAACCCGCCGGAACGTTGCATGTAGCACCCATCTACAGCGACGCCACATCGGGCCGGATTACCGCCGTCAATCTGGACGCTGTGAAAGCGGCAAAGGGCGTTATTGCTGTCCTGAGCGCGAATGATATCCCCGGCACCAATGATTGTAGTGCCGCCATGGGCGACGATCCTATTTTAGCGGATGATGTCATTCAATTCCACGGACAGGTTGTCTTTGCGGTTGTGGCAGAAACGCGTAATCAGGCAAGGAAAGCAGCAAAGCTCGCCATCATTGAAGTTGCAGAAACGGCAGCCATCCTCACTGCGCGTCAGGGCCATGATAAAGAACAAAATATTCTGCCGCCTTATCAGTTCAAACGCGGCAATGCGGATAAATCCATCAAAGCTGCCAAGCATACCCACTTGGAAAATTTTACTATTGGTGGGCAGGAGCATTTCTATCTGGAAGGTCAGATATCCATGGCCGTGCCAAAGGATGACGATGAGATGCTGGTTTATGTATCAAGTCAGCACCCTTCAGAAATTCAGCATAATGTGGCCCATATGCTCGGACTGCCCAATGCGGCAGTTACCTGTGAATGCCGTCGCATGGGTGGTGCTTTTGGTGGCAAAGAAACACAGTCGGCACAATGGGCCTGCCTTGCGGCCCTTGCCGCCCATGTCACAGGTCATCCGGCTAAAATGCGGCTGGACCGGGACGACGATATGATGCTGACCGGCAAACGCCATGATTTTGAATGTAACTATCAAGCGGGATTTGATGACTTGGGCGTGCTCAGCGCCGTTGAGATGACTTTTCTTTCCCGCTGTGGTTTTTCCTGTGATCTGTCCCTTGGTGTCAATGACCGCACCATGTTCCATTCGGATAACAGCTATTATTATGATGCGGTTACGATCAACTCCCACCGCATTAAAACCAACACCGTTTCCAATACCGCCTTTAGGGGTTTTGGTGGACCGCAAGGTATGCTATTCGCCGAACATATGATGAGCAGCATTGCCGCCAAACTCAAAATAGACCCACTTGATATTCGAAAAGCCAACCTCTACCGCGATGGCCATGAGACAACACCTTACGGCATGAAAATCGAAGATAACATCATCGCTGACGTGATTGAGGAACTGGAAGAATCAAGCGAGTATCGCATACGGCGGAATGAAATAGAGCAGTTCAATGGAAAAAATCCCTATCTAAAAAAAGGGATAGCCCTGACCCCGGTAAAATTTGGTATTTCCTTCACCCTGAAACATCTTAATCAGGCAGGTGCGCTGGTGCATGTCTACGGCGATGGCTCGGTGCAAATCAACCACGGCGGCACTGAAATGGGTCAGGGCCTCAACACAAAAGTAGCCCAAATTGTCGCGGATGAATTCGGCATTTCTCTGGATATGGTCAAGATCACCGCAACCACCACAGACAAAGTACCCAACGCATCGCCGACGGCAGCCTCTGCGGGCACTGATCTCAATGGCAAGGCTGCACAGAATGCCGTCATTACCATTAAAGAACGGTTGATTAAACTCGCCATGCAGCTTTATCAGGTGACTGAAAATGAAGTGGCATTTAAGGACAGTAATGTTCATGCCGCATCCCATATACTGTCCTTTGCTGATCTTGCCAAACAGGCCATATTGGAACGGGTATCGCTGTCCTCAACCGGATTTTATGCAACCCCAAAAATTACCTGGGACAGGAATACAACATCGGGTCGGCCATTTTTATATTTTGCTTATGGTGCGGCATGTGCGGAGGTTACTATTGATACCCTTACCGGGGAGATGAAGGTGGACCGGGTTGATATTCTTCAAGATGTGGGCACATCCCTTAACCCTGCCATCGACATCGGTCAAATTGAAGGCGGTTTTGTACAGGGCATGGGCTGGCTGACTACGGAAGAGCTGGTTTATGATGATAAAGGTCGCCTGACAACCCACGCACCATCAACCTATAAAATTCCTACGGCCTTTGATGTGCCTGAAGATTTCAGAGTGAATTTACGGGCATCTGAGGGCAATAAGGAAGATACTATTCATAAGTCAAAAGCCGTGGGTGAGCCGCCCATCATGCTGGCCAATTCAGTTTTCTGCGCCATATTTGATGCCATAGCCAGCCTGAATAGGGACAAAATTCCCCATCTGAATGCACCCGCAACACCGGAAGAAATTTTACGCGCTGCGGGTGAAATGAAATCCTGAACGAGATATGAAAGTCTGGTCACATATTCACGCAATCCTCTGTGAGGGGGAATCCTGCGCACTGGTCAGTATTAAAAGCATTAAAGGATCATCACCGCGAGAGGCCGGGGCCAGAATGGTAATTAAAACGGATGGTGGTTTTTACGGCACAATCGGGGGCGGCACCATGGAATATAAAGCCATTGAAGTTGCCCGTAAAATGCTCAGGTCTCAAGATAGTCACTTACACCAGCAGAAATATATCCTCGGAACTGATCTGGGCCAATGCTGCGGGGGAGCTGTTGAGATTTTGACAGAAATATTTACCCCTGACCGCCTACAGGAAATTGGTCAATTTAAACAGCGGGAAGATCAAGGGCCGTTCACCACATATGGCGAAATTACTGCCGATCACATCGTTCGTCATTGGGATGATAACGGAACCTTTATGGAAATATTTGGTGAGGTTAGATATCCACTCTATATCTTTGGAGCCGGACATGTTGGTCGCGCCCTCATGCTGACAATGGCACCCTTGCCTTTTGATGTTACATGGATTGACAGCCGCGCTGATATTTTTCCAACCGCCATGCCATCAAATTTTACCCCAGTTCACAGTGATGAACCCCATAGCCTGATTTCATCGGCACCTGAGGGGGCCTATATACTCATCCTCACCCATGATCATGAACTGGATTTTGAAATCACCTATGCAGCAATCAGAGCAAGCCGCTTCGCTTATATCGGCGTCATAGGTTCAAAGACGAAAGCCGCTCGCTTTTGTAGCAAACTTAAAAAAGCCGGCCTGTCCCCGGAGCAAGTTAACCAAATGACCTGCCCCATAGGCACCCAAAGCATATTATCAAAAAAACCAGCCGCCATAGCAATTTCCATCGCCGCTGACCTGCTTGCCCGTAGTGAAATATAGTGCCATTAAATTTCTATTGATATATATAGTATACTAACATACTATCATGGATATTTATCTGTTCTGTGAAAGAAAATATCATGGCTGGGTCTCTAGGTTTATTTTCCGTCTCCGTAACACCTTTCGATAAATTCGAAGAGGTTGATTATGACAGCCTGACAAGGCTTTGCGAATTCTATATAGAAAAAGGCGTCAGTGCACTCATGTCACTGGGGGTTATGGGTGAGGCAAACCGCATGTCCCCTGCTGAATCCATAGCCATCAGCCGTCATGTTCTGAAAGTTGTGGCTGGTCGGATACCGGTTTATTTTGGTGCCTCCAACCCTTCCCTGAAAGTAATTGAGGAACTCGCCCAGAACGTTATGGAAAATGGTGCTGCAGGTATTATGGTAACCCCGCTGGCACAGCAAAAAAATGACAAAGCCATCCTGTCTTATTTTAAAGCGGTGGCAAAGGCCGTTGGGCCGGACGTGCCCTTGATTTTGCAGGACTATCCGCAACAGACAGAAACCCATCTTTCTGTCGCGTTGATTTCTGACATCATTCAGGCAATTCCGTCCCTATATATTTTCAAACATGAGCAATGGCCGGGACTGGCTAAACTATCCGCATTACGGGACGAAGAGCAACCGGAACGGGTGCGCAATATCCCCATATTAACCGGTAATGGTGGTTTGTTTCTGCCACAGGAACTGGCGCGGGGGGCCAGCGGTGCCATGACCGGCTTTGCCTTTCCCGAAGTGATGGTGCAGGTCTGTGCGCTCTTTGCCATGGACAAGAAAGAAGCCGCCGAAGACCTCTATGACCGTTACCTGCCCTATCTTCGTTATGAACATCAGCCATCCTTTGGCCTGGCGGTCAGAAAGTATGTGCTCTATCGGCGCGGCATCATTGCCCACTATGGTACAAGAATGCCCGGTTATAAATTATACGATACCGATGTGGCAGAGATAGAGCGTTTTCTGGATCGGATCGGGGCATTGGAATGACGATGATACATAAACTGCTTTTCCTTCACAATAGCGAATCCCCAATTATTTCTGACAGGCTAGATGAATATTTTTCCAAGAACGGTATGGATGTGGATGTTTATTGGGCTGCCTGCGGGAAATTTCCCCGATCGCTTGACCCCTATTGTGCTATCTATTTTTCAGGTAGCCCGCTCGGACCGTGGGAACAAATACCTTGGGTATTAAAGGAAATTGACATCATTCGAGAAGCGGCGATACGCAAAATTCCCATGCTTGGGACTTGTTTTGGAACCCAGATACTGGCCTATATTCTATGCGGGCCAGAGACAGTGTCACGAAAAGAAATTTACGAGACAGGTTTTATTACCGTGACCGCTACGCCAGAGCTGGCCAAAGATCCAATCGGAAAGAACCTGCCCTCTGCTTTCCCTGTTTTCTCCTGGCACCGTGATGAAGTGATAGCCCGGCATCCGGACATGATTCTGCTCAGCCATAGCCCGCAATGCGGTAATCATCTGTGGCGGCATCGCGCGCTTCCGGTATGGGGTATGCAGGGACATCCGGAGGTTGGCGGCGACCATGGCAGAGAATGGTTCAATCATTATGTCCATGTCCTTAAAAGCAATGGATTGCCTCCATCCCTTGTTCCTGCGCAGGATGAGGAAGCCATTAAAACGCCAGATGCCATGACTTTATACAAGAATTTTATAGATTATGTTACAGTCAACTGACCCAAAAAATAATGGAATATTATATGCAGATTAAACCACCCTATCTTTTGTTTCTGGGATCAGGCAAAGAACCACTGACCATAAAAACCTCACAAGGCATAGCCCATTGGCGGCCCGAACTCTGTATGGGTGAAATATCAGAACCGGACGGGCCAACGCTGGGGCTTGAAAAGCTGTCTATTCCTGAAGCCACAACAAGGGGGGCCAAAACTTTAGTGCTGGGGCTTGTCAATAGCGGCGGTAGCATTTCCGACGACTGGGTTCCCTATATACTGAAAGCCCTTGAGGCGGGACTGGATGTGGCAAGTGGCCTCCATAACCGCCTGTCTGACATACCCGCAGTCTTGGCGGTGGCACAAAAGAATGGCCGTATGCTACATGATGTACGCCATACCAGCGAGCCCCTTAAAACGGGCAATGGCATAAAACGCAGCGGCAATCGTATACTGACCGTAGGCACAGACTGTTCGGTGGGTAAGATGTATACAACGCTGGCTATTGAGCGTGAAATGAAAGCACAGGGCTATGATGCGGATTTCCAGGCAACGGGCCAGACCGGCATCCTGATCGCGGGTCGTGGTATTTCCATTGATGCGGTGGTTGCGGATTTCATCGCCGGGGCCGTTGAGAGAATCTCCCCCGACAATGCTGCTGACCACTGGGATATTATCGAAGGTCAGGGGTCCCTGTTTAACCCGGCCTTTGCAGGCGTCAGTCTTGGTCTGCTACACGGGGCTCAGCCGGATATACTGGTCATGTGCCATGAAGCAGGACGCAAAACCATAAGACATCTTGACCATCAACGCCTTCCCGATTTAAAAGAATGTATTGAAGCCAACTTACAGGCTGCGCGCGTGACCAATCCTAATGTTCGACTTGGCGGGATAGCACTGAATTCCCGCATGATCCCGCCAGAAGCAAGTGCCAAAAAATGTGCCCAGCTCGCCCGCGAGTTCGGTGTTCCCTGTTTCGATCCGCTGATAAATGGAACTAAAGAGTTTGTGAGTAGTTTATGACCATCACCCGAAAAATAACCATCCGTAGTGAAATCTGGGACTTAAATGCCCCCTTTGTCATCGCCCGTGGCAGTCGCACTGAAACCCATGTTATAGTGGTCAAAATACAAGAAAATGACCATGTTGGACGCGGTGAATGTGCCCCCAATGCCCGGTATGGTGAAAGCATTCCTTCTGTTCTTGAGCAGATCGAAAATATTCGCCCCCTGCTGGAAAATGGCCTCACCCTCGGGGCCTTACAAAAAGAAATGCCTGCCGGCGCAGCCCGTAATGCCGTTGACTGTGCGCTCTGGGATTTAAGGGCAAAAGTTGAAGCAAAACCGGTCAATGACCTCCTGAAGGTGCCGTGGCCCGAAAATATTACCTCAGTACAGACACTTAGCATAGACGAAGCTGAAAGGATGGGCGCGGCAGCGGCTAAGCTGGCGACTTTTCCTGTTTTGAAGGTTAAATTAAATGCCGATGATATTATGGCCCGTCTGAGTGCTGTACATAAGAACGCGCCCCATTCTGGTCTTTTAATTGATGCCAATGAAAGCTGGACCATAGACATTATTAAACAAGTGGCCACGCGGGCAAAAGAATTTAACATTGTCATGATCGAACAACCCCTGCCCGAAGCGGAAGATGCCGCCCTCAAAGACATCAATGTTGATGTGCCGCTGGGTGCTGATGAAAGTTGCCACACCGCTGATGATCTGGTGAGACTTAAGGAACTTTATGATGTTATTAACATCAAGCTCGATAAAACCGGCGGCCTTAGTGAGGCTAGAAAACTTCAAGTGGGAGCACAGAAGGCTGGGCTTGATGTTATGGTCGGTTGTATGCTCGGCACATCACTTTCTATGGCCCCCGCCATGTTTGTTGCCCAGTTCGCCCGATATGTTGATCTTGACGCGACAACCATGCTGCTCAATGACCATGTCAATGGGCTAGAGCTAAAAGACGGCCTCATGTCGCCCCTTCACCCCACGCTTTGGGGGGGTGCCTAATGCCAAATATTGCAGAATTTATTCAAAAGCTTCCCAAAGCAGAATTGCATCTTCATCTGGAGGGCAGTCTTGAGCCTGAACTTATGTTTGATCTGGCCAGACGCAATAAAATCGCCATTCCGTTCAATGCCGTCGAAGACATTCGTGCGGCTTATAATTTCAGCAACCTGCAGGATTTTCTGGATATATATTATCAGGGGATGAATGTGCTGCACGGTAAAGAGGATTATTATGACCTCACCATGGGTTATATAAAAAAAATTCAACAAGATAACTGTCTACATACGGAAGTATTTTTTGACCCTCAGGCCCATCTGGAACGGGGAATAGAATTTCCGGTTATCATGGCTGGCATAACATCCGCCCTGAAAGATGCCGAAAAAGATTTTGGTATTACGTCCCGCCTGATCATGTGTTTCCTGCGCCATCTGCCCGAAGAGGATGCCTTCAAGACTTTGAAGCTGGCTGAAAATTTTCTACCCCATATTGCAGCCGTTGGGCTTGATTCATCCGAACTGGGTCATCCGCCATCAAAATTTGCACGGGTTTTCAAAGCCGCAAAAGAAAGAGGGTTATTATCTGTTGCCCATGCAGGGGAAGAAGGCCCGCCTCAGTATATTTATCAGGCTCTTGACCTGTTAAATATTGACCGTATTGATCACGGCAACCGCGCCATGGAAGACCCGGTGCTGATTGAACGCCTGCGGTCAGAGCGTATGACGCTCACCGTCTGCCCCCTGTCCAATCTTAAGCTTTGTGTTGTAAACAGTCTTCGGGATCACCCCATAAAACCTATGTTACAAGCCGGTATTCGGGCAACGATTAATTCCGATGATCCGTCTTATTTTGGCGGCTATCTGAATGATAATTATCTTGCTGTTGCCAACGCGGTTGATCTTGATAAATCCGATCTCGTGACATTGGCAAAAAACAGCTTCTCTGGGTCTTTTCTATCTGAAAAAGAAATAAATCACCATATCCATCAAATCGATGCCTACGCCACATCACATACCTAGAGAGACATAATCACTTCAACTATGAGACAAAGCCTCATTTCACACTAAAGCTAACGGACCCCATATTTTGAGCTTCTAAACGAACGTGAAGACCGGAGGTCAGGGCTTCAGCAGCCGTTGCGCCCCCCGCCATAACAGTCCAGCCCGCCTCTAATCGTCCACCTTCCTCTGCTACAAGCCGCGAAGCTCCAACAAGGGCGCGCAAAGGATGGCCAAGTACCGCCGCCGATGATCCGATCTGTACCGCTCGGCCATCGAAACTCATCACCATACCCAGATTGGTAAAATCAATATCCGGTTTGACCCACGGCCCCACAGCATAGGCTGACGTTGACGTATTATCCGCTACAACATCAGGCAGATTAAACTTGAAATTCTCATAACGGCTGTCAATAATTTCCAGTGCGGGCGCAATCGCTTCCACCGCCAGCATGGCCTGTGCCGGACTGACCAACCCTTCCAGTGGTTTATTAAGCAGGAAAGCTATTTCCGGCTCCACACGGGGATGGACGAACTCTGACAAGTCAATCTCACCACCATCTTCCACCAGCATTGTATTGGTCAGACGACCCCAGATCATTTCATCCAGACCCATCTGGATCATTTTAGCGCGCGATGTGAAACCCATTTTGACACCAACCTGGGTTTGACCCCTGTCATAACGGCGTTGTACAGACAGACGTTGCACTTCGTAGGCTTGTTCCAATGTCAGATCTTTGCCCGTTTCAGAAAGCTGCGGGATCGCATTGGCGTATCTAGAGGCATCATCAACAAATTCAGCAATTGCGTTCAGATCAATCATGCTGCGTTTCCTTCTTCTTTTTGTTTAAGTATATCGAGAGCGACGTCAACGATCATGTCTTCCTGACCGCCAACCATGCGTCTACGGCCCAGCTCCACGAGAATTTCACGGGTATCAAGACCGTATGTTTCCGCCGCAGTTTCCGCATGACGCAGAAAAGAACTGTAAACCCCGGCATAGCCAAGGCTCAGTGTTTCCCGATCAACCCGTACCGGGCGGTCCTGTAATGGCCTCACCAGATTTTCTGCCGCATCCATCAGTTTGTATAGATCACAACCATGGTTCCAGCCCAAACGGTCCGCCGCCGCAATGAATACTTCCAGCGGCGCATTGCCGGCCCCGGCCCCCATGCCGGTTAAGCTGGCATCAACCCGGATGGCTCCATTTTGCACAGCGGCAATAGAGTTGGCTACCCCAAGACTTAAATTATGGTGAGCATGAATACCCCGTTCTGTTTCGGGTTTCAATATCTTGTCAAAAGCATTCAAACGTGCCGCCACATCATCCATATTCTGCGCGCCACCACTATCAACCACATATACTGTCGTCGCGCCGTAACCTTCCATCAGCTTGGCCTGCCTTGCCAGATGATCAGGCGCAATCATATGGGACATCATCAAAAATCCGATGGTATCCATGCCCATTTCACGGGCCTTTTCAATATGCTGTTTCGACACATCAGCTTCGGTACAATGGGTCGCGATACGTACCGACCGCACCCCCAGATCATAGGCCCGCTGTAATTCCGTCACGGTCCCAATACCGGGCAACAACAAAGTGGTCAGCACGGCCCTGTCCAAAACCTCTGCCACTGCCTCCAGCCATTCCCAATCCGTATGGGCGCCAAAGCCATAATTGAAACTTGACCCGTTGAGGCCATCACCATGGGCCACTTCGATGGCATCCACACCCGCCTCATCAAGGGCGCGGGCAATATCCCGCACATGATCGATACCATACATATGGCGAATCGCGTGCATGCCGTCTCGTAGGGTTACATCCTGAATATAAAGTTTTTGGTCGGTCATGCGGCTTCTCCGAATTTAAGGACGGCTATTTTTTCGGCGGTCCCCAGCGCAGCAGAGGTCATAATATCCAAGTTACCCGCATAGGCCGGAAGGTAATGGGCCGCGCCTTCCACTTCCAGATAGATAGATGTCTTGACCCCTTCGAATTCACCATAACCGGGAATTTTCAACGGATTGTTGGAGCCAAAGCGTTCAAACTGCACTTTTTGCTTCAGGCGATAACCCGGAACATAGGCTTGAACTTGCTTGACCATATCCGCTATGGCTTTTTCTATTTCCGCTTCATCGGCCATGTCACACAGAGTAAAAACCGTATCCCGCATCAATAGGGGCGGTTCAGCGGGATTGAGAATGATAATCGCCTTGCCTTTTCCGGCCCCACCCACTTCTTCGATGGCGCGTCTTGTGGTTTCTGTAAATTCGTCGATATTGGCACGGGTTCCCGGCCCCGCAGATTTGGATGATATGCTGGCGATGATTTCCGCATAATGAACCTTGGCAACTTTATTCACTGCCGCCACCATAGGGATTGTCGCCTGCCCGCCACAGGTCACCATATTAACATTAGGCTGATCAAGGTGATCGGTAAGATTAACCACTGGCACCGTATAGGGGCCAATGGCCGCCGGGGTCAGGTCGACAATGACCTTGCCCGCTGCCCGGCATACCGCATTATGATGTTTGTGAGCATAGGCGGATGTGGCATCAAAAACAATTTTAATATCGTCCCATTCGTCAAGATTTTGCAGACCTTCGATACCCTCTGCGGTGGTTGCCACACCCATGCGTGCCGCGCGCGCAAGGCCATCGGATGTGGGATCTACGCCGACCATAACGCCCATTTCCAAACCATCACTGGTGCGCAATATTTTAATCATAAGATCGGTACCGATATTGCCCGACCCAATGATAGCTACTTTTACCTTAGTCATATTTTATACCTTTAAACGAAGGAAGCTCTGACCGAACCTAACCCTGATATGCGAAGTTCATAAACACCGGGGCCGGTAACGCTGACCATGGGGCCAAGGGCACCGGACAGGATCGTATCGCCCGCCTTCAAGGGACGCCCTACCTCAACCATTGTTTTTGCCAGCCATAATGTCGCATTAAGCGGATTGCCGAGGCACGCCGCCCCGGCGCCTGTGGAAACCGGCTCCCCCTGGTGCTCGATCACCATGCCACAAAGATGCAGATCAATTTCTGACAATTGACGCGGTTCTGTCCCCAGAACATACAGACCCGATGAGGCATTATCCGCTACCGTATCCAGGAATTTAATATTCCAATCAGCAATACGGCTGTCAACAATTTCAAGAGCCGCAACGGCATAATCAATGGCCCGCATCACATCGGTAAGGGTCATTTGCTCTTGATCTAAATCCTCTTTCAGCACGAAGGCAATCTCACCTTCAATTTTAGGCTGTAGCAAACGGTCCAGCGGTACATCTTCGCCGTCCGCATAAGCCATATCCGCATAAAGCATGCCAAAATCAGGCTGATCAACCCCAAGTTGTTTCTGGACAGATTTTGCGGTCAATCCGGTTTTGCGGCCCACTAATCTGCGGCCCTGTTTCAGCCAATATTCCGTATTAATATTCTGTATGGCGTAACCTGCCGCCAAATCACCCGCATCAATGAATTCACGAAGTGCGGCGCAGGGCGTACCAGTTTCGTGAACGGCCCTCAGCATTTCTGCGGCTTTTATTAAATCTTCCTGACTTGTTTTTGTCATTTTCAACCCTTAGAGTTTTACGCAAATATTGCGCATTTCCGTATAAAATTCCAAACTATGCACCCCGCCTTCGCGGCCAATACCGGACTGTTTCGATCCACCGAACGGCGTTCTCAAGTCACGTAGGAACCAGCTATTTACCCAAATGAGACCACTTTCGATCTGTCCGGCTACCCGATGGGCCTTAGAAAGATTTTCCGTCCAGATAGAACAGGCCAGACCGTATACCGTATCATTGGCCCGTATGATCACTTCATCTTCCTCAGTAAAAGGAGAAATATGACAACAGGGGCCGAAGATTTCTTCTCGCATGATGGCGCTGTCATCACCAAGCCCCGTCCAGATTGTCGGCTCCACCCAAGCACCGCCTGAAAGTGTATCGTCCATATCCGGCACGCCGCCACCCGTAATGATATTGGCTCCCAATTCTTTGGCCAAGGCATAATAACCCAATACCTTGCCCTGATGTTCCTTGCTGATCAGCGGCCCCATATTAGCGGCATCATCATTAGGAACCCCTAGCTTGAGCCCTTTAGCACCTTGCTTCAACCGGGCGACAAATTCATCAAATATGGGCCGTTCCACATAAACCCGTTCTGTACCCAGACAGACCTGACCACAGTTAGCAAAAACTGAACGCATCACACCCTCTATGGCCTTATCCATATCGCAGTCAGCAAAGATAATTGCAGGGTTTTTACCACCAAGCTCCATGGAAACATCACGCATCCCCACCGCCGCCGCTTTCATGATGGCGGTGCCCGTAGTTGTCTCTCCGGTAAAGGTGATGGCGTCTACATCCGGATGCTCGGTGAGATAAGCTCCCGCACTATCCGGTCCAAAACCATTGACCACATTAAAAACACCAGCCGGAACCCCGGCTTCATTCATCACCTCGCCCAATAACGATGTGGTCAGCGGTGTTTCTTCGGAAGGCTTTACCACAACTGTATTACCGCAGGCCAGCGCAGGTCCCACCTTCCATGTCATCAGTAACAGGGGCAGATTCCACGGCGAAATTACCGCAATGACACCCTTGGGTGTGCGAAGGGCATAGTTTAAAGCCCCCGCCCCGTCCGGCGTGGCCATGGAAAAGGCTTCGGTTGGCTCATTTTTTATCACCTCGGCAAAGGCCTTAAAGTTCGCGGCCCCGCGCGGAATATCAATATGGCGAGCCAGTGATTTTGGCTTGCCGGTATCCATACATTCCGCTTCCAGAAATTCATCAAAGCGCGCATTAATACCATCAGCAACATTATAAAGAATCGCGACCCGTTCCTCTATTGTCATCTTGCCCCAGGGACCGCGTAAGGCCTGCTGAGCCGCCGTTACCGCCGCATCCACTTCCGGCTTCAATCCTTCGTGCACGTCGCAAATCACAGAGCCATCAACCGGGTTGATATCCTGAAATAGTTTGCCGGAAGTGCCCGCTGTATAGCTACCCCCGATAAAGTGCTTCACTGCCTTATCTGACATTATTCATCCCTACTCTTCAGGTTACAACCGTCATAAAACGATCATTGAGTTCGCGCTCATAATAAAAGATCGCCTTGCCAACAGAGCTGGCTTTCCAGACCCGAAGGGGGTTATCGGGATAAAAAGCATAACCGCCGGAGAATACCTCATTACGGTTGCCGCTGGGATCAAAGAAATAAATGGTCTGCCCACGGGTAATGCCATGACGTGTGGGGCCGATGTCGCGCGATATGTCATAACGGGTCATGATATCCGCCGCATCCCGAAGCGAAGTCCAGTCCTCAACCAGAAATGATACATGATGCAGTTTGCCGTCTTCCTCATGACGGACAAGTGCCAGATCATGGGCCTTGTTACTGCAGGTCAAGAATAGGGCGATGATCATACCACTGTCATCATCAACCACAATTTCAGAGGTGCTGAAACCCAGAATTTCTTCAAAGACTTTTTTCGTGCCATCAACATCACCACCATAAAGCAGACAATGGTCAAAACGGATTGCTTTCATACCGCGTGGGTCCTGCTGGCAGACATCCGGGTTATTGGTCATGGGGCCATTAGCGGCCAATTCTATTTCTGCATAAAGATCAAAACGATGTCCCGTTGGTGCCACAAAACTTATCCTGCGTCCCACGCCCGGCTGTTCCCCGGCGGCAATTGCCGCGACTTCAAATCCATCGGTACGTAATTTTTCTTCATACTCGTCCAAACAAGCTTCATTGCTGACCTTAAAGGCCATCATATCAAGGCCCGCCTCATCACATTCCCGCAGCACAATACTGTGGCGGTCAAATTCATCATAGGCTTTCAGATAGACCCGGCCATCGTCGCCTGTGCTCACCACATCCAGACCGATCCGATCCCGGTAATGGATAATTGATTCCGCCATATCCAGAACCCTTACCTGAACAAATCCCGGTCTTAATACACCATTTATAGCCATTTTTCTCTCCTCATATTTTCGTCGTTATCGCCAAATCACTTTTGGGAAATGTTTTGCAGGCAAGGGTATAATTAATTTTCCTTTCTGCATCTGACACATGTTTCACACTCATTTTCCCGGTTTCAAATTCACCTTCTACGATCCTTATTTTGCAAACACCACAACCGCCCTGACGGCAACCTACGGGAACTTTCAGATATCCCTGACGAGCCAATGCAACCAAAAGCGGCTCATCTTTCTGACAGGTCAAAATCTTGTCAGAACCAATCACGGTGACCTGAAACCCTTTTTCGGTCATATTCTTTTAAACAGGGGCGAACGCTTATCGTCGGTGCCATCTGCCTTACTCAGAAATTTCTCACAGTAAATATCTTTCTCGAACAGGCGGCCCTTCATCAGGGCGCGGATTGAGGCCTCAATCATAGGCGGTGGGCCGCAAAGATAAGCCTGATGCCCGGCAAAAGAGCCATCGAAATAGCGTTCCACCGCCTCATGAACAAAACCAACTTCGCCGTCCCAATCATCATCGTCTTTTTTCTCGGACAGGGCCGGAATATAGGTAAAATTATCATGGCTATCTGCCAATGCCTGAAAATAATTCTGATAATATAAATCCACCTTGGCCCGCACCCCGTGAAACAGGGTCAGCTTTTCTTCGTATCCGGCTTCCAGTAATTCATCAATCATGGATTTCGGGCTTGATAAGCCCGTGCCGCCAGCAATAAATATCATCGGTTTATTCTGTGACTTGCGCACAAAAAAATGTCCATAGGGCGCGGAAAAGGATAAGCCATCACCAGCGGCAAGCTCATTATGAAGATAGGTCGTACCCGCACCGCCCGCGACTAAACGTACGTGAAGCTCCACATGATCCCCATGGTCCGGTGAATTGGCAATAGAAAATGCACGTGGCCCTTCAACGCCAGGGATATCCAGCTGGATATATTGTCCGGCCTGAAATTCAGCTTTCTGTTCAAGTGAAATAATGATCTTTTTCACATCGGGGGTAAGGGCGGTGACCTCTGAAACCATACCCGTATAATCAATAATCGGCAGATATTCAGAATCTTCATCCTCTTCGATATCAGCCTCTATAACCACATCGCTTTGCAGCGTGCAAACACAGGCCAGTGCCTTACCCTCATCCCGTTCAAAATCCATCAGGGCAAAGGGCGAAGCATCACCAAGATCCACATCACCTTCAACCACCTCAACCTTGCAGGTACTGCACAGGCCATGATTACATTGATAGGGGATATAGATTCCCGCGCGCAGGCACGCATCCAGAATGGTCTGGCCTTCCTCTACCTCTATCACTTCACCGATGGGTTCTATGGTAAGATCAAAGCTCATCAGCTATGGCTACCCTCGATACCATCTAGTCCCGGCGTCCAGAATCGGACCAGAGACTTATGACTAAAACCATTATCAGCCAAGCTCGCGTTCATATTGGGCGTAAAATCAGCCCCATCCAGTTTCCAGATGACATCATCCCACTTGATCTTCTCATAATCGGGATGCTTGTTGTAAACGCCCGGCAGAACCTCTTTCACGAGGGTGCCAAAGGGCATCTCCGGCGGCAAGGGTAAACAAACCGGGGCACAGAACAGCAAATGCTGTTCCCAGTTGATATAGGTTAGTTGGTTACCGTGAAAATTTTCTTGGTTGTCCAGTGGTTCAAATTCATATTTTCCGATGGAAGTTACAGACATCTCATCAATCCTTGTTCTAATGTTTGTTGCATGTCAGGCTTTCTTACGGTGGGCCTGCCACTCATCCCATAACTTCTGATCGGGTGATCCTTGATATTCCATATTATCTGCGCCCAGATTGAAGTTGTACCATTTAAGCACATCGGGAACTTCGGCCCCGCCACAATTGCCCTGATAAATCTGATGAACCGGTAACCAGGCCTGAACATATTTCTCAGGCTCATAATCAAAGATATCCTTACAACCATGAGAACAAGTGTGATATTTATTGCCCTGATATTCCGATGAATGAAAGGAAATGGTTGTCGGATCATCCATGTCGGTAAAGCCCATGGGGATTTGGCATACCTGACACAACATGGGCAGGATATCGTTATAAAAACGCCGTCCGGCCTTTTCTTCCTTGTCCAGATATTCAAGGCGTGGACGATAATATTTATCGAAAGTGTCCGGATATTTCTCTGACAGCCAGTCCAGTTCTTCCTTCTCCGGAATCCACGTATGAAAAGCCGCCGCATGAGTATAGTTATAGAAAATATTCCACGCCTGATGGCTGATATGTTCAGCCTCTTTGGTGGCAATATCGGCATATTTTGGTGGTTTGATCCCGTAACGCGCAAGGTCTGCAAACAGAGCTCCGCCCGCTTCGGTAAAATAAATATCCCATGCTTCACGCCATGACATAACACGCTTAGGTAGCATATAATCCATCATCATGCCAACGAGGGTAAGCATACGTGTGCCGCGCCAGAACCATTTATCCATCCAGCGCTGTACAATGGGGATATTGCGCTCATCCTGTTCAAGCATGAATTTAATCACCTCCAGCCCCAGGGTCATGTGACGGGCTTCGTCAGACTGGGCAGAGAAACCAAAGGTCACTGTCGCCATATCACCATTAAAGGCCGCACCCGACATGAAGGGCACAAACAGCAGGTTGGTCAGCACATATTCAAAAGCAAATGAAATAGAGGTCAGAAATTCAAACGGCCCAGCGGTACGGGCATCGTCAAAGAATGATTTAGGAACCGACAGATACCAGACCCGGTCATGCATGTGCGGGGCGCTGTGAAGCCCATCAAAAAATTTATTATAATGGCTCATGGAATGAATCTGGGTTTGCACATGGCGCAGTTCGTCTATGGCCTGCATCTGACAGGCAACCCTTGGTCCCACACCACGAAATTGACGGCCCACATGGGTAAAACCGCGTGCGGCCTGATATTCCAGTGGCGAAACTCCGGTCAGGAACAGCTTGATCGCATTAACATAACGGGCATCGGTAATGCCAAGGTGACCATTATTCTGGGCAAAGCTATCAATCACCGCATAGAGCTTTTTCTCCTTTTCCGACTGGAATTTCCAGTAGGCATCCATGGTCAGACGGAAAGGGTCTTCCCAGCCTTCCCAGTCATGAATGATAATGCCTTCATAATTATCATAGGGAAAAACTTTGTCCATAGGCTGATAGGTGGTATCCCAACCAAGACCACGTGTAAGCATGGAATAGCGTTGTTTAATGCCCAGTTTCTTTTTTCTTTTTTCAGCCATATCTCTGCTCCTATATATTCCAGCTTAACTCAAAATAATCGTCTTCTTCGTCCACATTTCCCGCGATACTGACGATGCTCAGGTGTAATTCCTGTACGTCCCATTCCCGGCCCAGAAGCCCTTCGACGGTTTCCTGTTTGACGATCAAACGACCATCACAGTCAATCTTGACCATTGCCGGATAAAGGTTAACCGTGGCATCGGGATTATCTTTTTCGATGGCCTCTATGATCGGTCGGGCATCGTCGTTATTCTGCAATGTGATTGATACAATCCTGCTCATGACTTTCTCCTATATTTCAATACCGGACTTTTTTGCCCGTTTTGTTATCTCTGCCCGAATAGACGACATGACATCAGCAGCCTCATCCCCCAACACATGCTTGGCAATGGGCGTGAAAGCCGTGACCGCCCGTTCTGTCCATGTGGCTGCCCATTTTGACAATAGGGCTGCATTTTCCGCGCTTTCAGCTGCTGTAACTTTCAATAGCTGATCCAGCCATCTTTTTTCGTCCTTGCCCCAGTCCTGCATAAATTCATTGAGCATGGACATAGCTGTTCCGCCTTGCCTGATACCGGCGTCCTCAAAATAATGATAAAAAAGCGGGAAAACGACACCATCCATACATAGATTTTGGGCCACCAGCAGTTCAAACCAGTCATCCAGCACAAAGCTGTCCTCAACCATTTTGCGCACACCCTGCCACAAATCACTTTCCAGCCAGTCAACCTTGGCCTGATCCAGACTTTTTCCAGTGTTGTCATCCAACAGTAAGCCGACGCGGCTGATAATTTGCGCCATGCCCAACCTGTCCATGGCGGCAAATAGCGCCACCTGACTGATGGCTGTGCCATAAGCTTTATCCGAACAATCACAATTATTCATATTGGCCCCCCATTCAAAATGGCGCAGCGGCAATAAGAACGTCTTGATTTTTTGCTGCCAGTCAGCATCCATCAGACCGATCATGTTACTTTTATCAATGAATTTAAAGTGACTCTCTTCGGCTTCCATCATTTTATGACGGGCCATGGTATAGGTGCCGTAATACATCTGTCGGGGATCATTGAATGTATACCAATCTTCCATCTGGATGCTGGTCAGGCTCTTGTCATACAGTTCCTGATCTGGCTTCCATGTTGGGCGGTAGTGAAAATTAACCGTTGGCTGAAGGTCCCAGGTCCCTTCCTGATAGCGGGTCGCCGGTTTGTCCGCCCCAAGCCTTTTAGCGATATGAGAATAGGTATGCCGCCGTGGCTGAATAACATTCGTTTTAATTTCCAAACTCACTTGAAGTCTCCCAACTGTATAATATTTTTCTCGTCATATAATTGCGGCAATACGCCCCCAGCCAATCTGTCAAAATCATCATTAATGCCTTCATCACATAAAATTTCCGCCACATGATTGGTTTCACAAAATTCCTTAAAAATGGGATATGGCATGACCAGCTCAATGGTCAATTCCTCACATCCAACGGTAAAGTCAAACTCCAGGAATTTGCCTTTTCGTATGCCAAACACACGTACCGACTTTCGATATACCTGTAAGCGGTCCCGATCTTCCTGTTTAATTCGTGTCATTCAATTTCCTGTCTTTGTCCGTATATTACGCCTATTAATAGCAAGGAACATGCCAAGTTATTTAATTTGTAAAACTTTTTTAACCATCTGTTATAAAAGGTGTTTTAGAAATTATTAAACTTATTAAAAATCTCTCCCTCGTCTGAAATTTATATATTGATGAAATGATCAAATCTGTAAATTTTCTAATTTTATCATTTGATCAATACCCGGAAAAGCTTCGGGCAAACTAGCCATGAATGAAGGCCGTTTCATGCATCTCTGGAACCACGCTTTCAGGTTCGGAAAATCATCATTTAAGGGCAGCCCATAAACTATCGCGAGCGCAAATCTCGGGATTAAAGCGCATTCAGCTACGGAAAAATTCTCTCCAAAAAAGTCTTTGTCACCAAGCTGTGCGGCAAGGGTTTCCTGAATTATTACCCAGTTATTTGCTGTCGATTGATAAAGCTCGTCTGTCACTTTGCCGTTTACACTGTCCCGAATCTGCTTGATAAAGGGGAATAAAACTTTGCCTATTCTATTATCGCTGTAACTATGTAGTTGCCTGATGAGGGCACGGGTAACAGATGAGCCGTCCAACAGAGAGGTTTTTGAGAAATCATCAACCAGATATTCAATAATCACAGCAGATTCCCAAAGAACCAATTCTCCATCAATCAGAACAGGCACCGTTCCGTTGGGGTTCAGAGCCACGACATCAGGGTGCATTTGGCCCAATTGCACCGAAAATTCCTGAGCCTGAATGCCAGATTCCTGTAGAAAAAGTCTTACTTTCCAACAAAATGGGCAATCTTGACGATAATAAAGTTTCATGACATATCCTTATATTTTCCGCAATCTCAAGTCATGCAGATGGTCCTTCAGGCAGTCGATACGATCATTGCCCCAGAAAATCTGATCGCCGACAACGAATGTCGGAACCCCGAATACGCCCCGTATCTGAGCTTCTTCCCAATTTTCATTCATCTTTTTAAACAGGGCTTTGTTATCACTGGCGCGGGTGATGGCACCTCGACCAAGGCCGATTTCTTCGCCAACCTCCAACAGAACATTAATATCGCCAATATTGCACCCTTCCGCCCATTCTTTGCGCATGACCTCAACCACATATTCCTCAAGCACACCTTCCTGTTCGGCGACCAATGATACGGCTCCGGCGAGCGTTGGGTCCGTTTCTATGGGGGGTGGTATGAAAGGAATTCCTAATTTTCGGGCACTGCGTTCCACATCCTGACGGACCAGGGGGATTTTAATTTTTGCCCGCTCTGGAGCTGACCTGCCAGACCATCCCCCAAATGGTTTCCAGATCATTTTGGCGTGATATTCTTCAAAGGTGGTAAACATCCTCTTGGACGCCAGATAACAATAAGGGCTTCTGAAATTAAAGAAGATGTTGACCTCGACCGGACTTATGGAACTGCTTACCATTTTTGATTTCCTATCTTAAATAACCGGGGGCGGCGTAATTCTGCCCCGTAGTTGCATGGTATTTTATTTACCTGTCACGCGCATATTACGCACCGTGAATATCTTGCGTGACGTACGTGAACATCAATCAACTTAGGTAGACTGTTTTAATAAAAAATTTTCAATCATATCGTTAACGCCAACGTAGCCGGCACTGAGCAGTTGTTTAATAGTGCCCTTAACATATTGCGGATCCCCCGACACGCCCAAGCCAGTAACCCAACGATTGAACAGATTAAACGCACCGCATACAAGATTGGCGTGAACAACGGCCTGTTCATCCCAGCCATCTACCAAAAGCACATCGATGTCCTCTTGTCCGACCTTATCAATATCCAGTGTCAGCTTACGTACATAAGCTAATATTGAAGCCATTTTTGGATTCTCCGGCTCATAGGGCTGGTCGTTAAGGAATATTTCCACCAGACCCTCCCATCCGCCAAGCCGCTCCGCCAAACCTGCATGTGTTCCGCAACAAAATTCACATTTGTTCAAGCCGGAAACATATCCGGCAATGAGTTCGCGTTCCGCTACACTAAACGGCGATGGTCCGCGCAATAAATCCTGAAGAAAGAGATGTAATGAATGTGAGAAATGTGGATATTGTTTGAAAACATCAAACAACGTACCACTTTTTAAAGAAGGTAAATAAGGCATTTTGATAATCCTTTTTTAAAAAATCCGGGGGCGGAGTAATCCAGCCCCCGGCTGCTGCATGAAAGTTTATTTACCAGTCACACGCATATTCTGAACGGTAAATTTCTTACGTGGGTTAAGAGCGGGGTCTACCTGACCTTTAAACTGGCCGGTTGTGCAATGAGCACCCTGAACATCCAGCATCATAAAGGAATCATCAATGGAGACCCCGGTGCCCTTATTCTTCGGCAGATGATGATCCGGATGGGCCTGACCAATGATAAAGGTTTTCCATAACTCACCCTTGCGGTCATAAATTACCGTCCGGGGTAGAGTGAATGTTTCCGCATCAACATAATGAACCCGCTTGCTGATGGGGTGGTTTGGATCAACAGGCGCTGATTCAACTACATATACTTTGCGTAATTGCCAGTCGATCTGTGGGAAACAACCGCCCTTGCCACCGAACTCAATAAATTGGAAGCCATCGGGCGTTTTATGATCTTCGGTAAGCTTCTGATCATTATGCTTATAGAAGGGCAGCATGACATTCTTGGTGCCCTTATAGGACCAGGACATATCAGAAATACGCCCGTTGTAACCTTCAAAATCCTCGATCATCAGGTCGGACCCTAAGAAACTATCGGTAATCTGACCCGTTGCCAGCCGACGCACACGACGCTGGAATCCCAGATATAACCACGCGTTGTCCCGCTTCAAATCATCTTCATAGCGATGGATCAAGAGCTGGGTATTCTTCACATCAAAGGGTTCCAGAACCTGCACATAAATACCACGGAATAAATTAGCGGGGTTCTTTGGCAGGTCGGGCTTTGGATCGTCATTCACCCGATGTTTCAGATTCAGAAAGTGAAAGTTAAATTTCAGCGTTCTTTCAATTTTTTCTGAATTCAGATCACGGAATTTCCAGTAGAATGGGTAAATTGCCGCATTATCACCCCAGTTATAGCCATATTTATAATTCCAGGCGAGTTTTTCACCAGCGCGGGGATCATCCATACTCGGCTCCTGCGGGAAAGGCCGACCGGCAACAAATCCTCTAATATCACCTGGTTTTTCCCCGAGCGATACTTTACCCATACCGTTTTTTGTTGCTTCGATATAAGAGGTATTCAATTCGAATGCCATAGTGTCGGTGACACTCATCTCTGTCCACCCATCCTTGATGAACTGATACATACCTTCATCAAGAATATCCTTGAACTGCTCCACATTGGACTGATTAATGGTCATACCCGCAGACAAACCTTCATGGCTGGGAACGCTGTTCTTGTAGGGGTAGAATGATTTTTCAACATCATTCATGTCTGCGGCAGTGGCTGATGTTGCCCCCAGCCCCAGAACCGCACCCGTTATCATACTCGTAATTAAATTTTTCATTTTAAAATCCTTCGTTAAATCAATTCTTAGAAGCGATAGCGCAGTGTGATCTGAATTTCGTCTTCACGATTTGCCATACCTATAGGCCCAGCGCGGAAACGTCCCAGAGGCTCAAATCCGCCAAGTCCGACAGATCCCGCTGCAAAGGGGTCGGCATGGAATGGTGTTGCCGTGAACGGACCCCATGGGTTGCACGAACGACAATCATCGAACTTGCGCGGGCCTTTACCGAACTTGAAATTCGCGGCAATAATCAAACGCCAGTCATCATTAATCAGCCAGTCAACAGACGGTGAAATAACAGCCGCCCCCGCCCGGAAGTCATAAGCCGATAACAGCTGAGGACTTAAACGGTTCTGCATGTACCAGCCTTTCATCAGGAAAGTCATGATCCAGTTTTCTTTCCAGTCTGGAATACCGGCCTTGGTAAAGCCCGGTATGCCCGCCAGTGTGGCTGGGGTATCTTCCAGTTCATGGTTCAGGATATGCTGCCCAAATAACTGTGCGGAAAAGAGGAAGGCTTTATTCTTGTTCAGGAAAGGAATGAACGTATCCCGATCCCAGCCGATGACATAACGGATGACATCATTCTTGGAAAAAAGCTCTGGCCTGAGCGTATTGGCAAATTCCTCGCCCGTGGTATAGGCCGCCTCAACACGGAACACAGATTTGATACTGTCCGCATAGAGGTCCATGGACCCGCCAAACAGATGTATGCGCGGAAAGGCTATATCAAAAGCAATCAGATAAGGCCATTGTTTCACTTCACCTGTGAAGTTATTCAAGGCCGCCGGTCCCACACTACCACCACGCAAGGAAGGTAATTGGCTCAGGTAAGTCAGATAGTTAACAGAAAATCCAACACCACCTTTTACGCCTTCGACCTTAAAGCCGATCTGGGTATTGTCCAGTTTCCATTCCGGTAATTGCGCACTACGGATACCAAGGGTTCCCGGCGCAAAGTCAGTCGCCGCAAGGCCCGTTGTGCCCGGCACAGGAAGTCCGGCAAAATTGGCTACCGTACAACCATTATCCCAGCAGTTTTTCATGCCACGGAAAAACCCGCCAGCCCCTAATATCTGATAAGGCGTACCGCCCTGCCCCAGTGAATTAGGACGGAATTTATCGAAATTCCAAACCAGATTTAAATTCAAATCATCAAAGCTGCCTACGGCACCCATACGATAATCCAAATTCAAAATCCATTGGGGGATACGAATATCTTCCAACTCGTCATAAATATTCTGACGGGAGAAATCCACAGGGTTGATCACATCCAAAACCCGGAACAGGTCTGTACGGCCCCAGACAACTTGCTGACGACCCAGACGGATATTCAGTTCATGACCGTTGGAGAAAGGAATGCTGCCATCAATATAGGCTTCACGCAGGAAATCCATCCGGCTGTTGAATTCTGGAAAACGCAGATTATCCAAAGAAAGGTCCAGATAACCCGGAATACAACCCCGGCTATCAACATCACAAGGACGCACGGGAATCCCAAAAGAAACCCCGCCCTGATCATTGGCGTGGGAATCACTGCCCAAGACCATCAGGCCTTCATTGGGGTTCGCCCCCACATCAAAGCCAAAGAAAAAGGCACCAGTGGATACCAGTCCACCCCCGTGAGGTACAAAAGGCGGGCCAGCGGAGAATGTGCTTTGCAGCTCAATGGGGCCGCCGGCATTACGTCCAAAATCGTCCTTGTTCAGGTCATAAACACCATCATATGACCCGCGAAAAGTCACATTGAATGACAGCTCAGAGAAAGTGTTGCCTGTACTGAATTGCTTAACCAGTTCTAACTGAACAGTATTACGGAATTTTACCAATCCCACATCTTTACGCAGAAATGTGGCATTCTCCAGAAAACCACTCCATTCCAGCGTTCCGTCAGCAGAAGTGCCGGCATATACGCCCGATATTCCCGTAAAGGATAATACCGCTGCCATCGACATCGTCGCGGCCTTAGTCCCAAGTTTTAAATGTTTTATTTTAGTCATTTAGTACTCCCGAATATTGTTATTAGGAACTTGAAAATTGCCCTGATGGGCCATCAAGCTGCCGTTTGGGTGGCGTGCTTTTCTTCAATCACGCCGTCGACAACCTCAATGTCTGTGATAAATTTTGGTTTAAAGATTGTGATCCAGCTGGGGACGATAAATAGGGAAGCCACCATGTTAAAGACAAGCATCACAACAAGAAGCAGGGCGGCATCGGACTGGAAACGCAGATCCGACAGGAATACCCACATGATCACCCCAAGGATCAAGGCACCTGCTGTTACACAGACCGCAAGGCCCGTGGTACTGATGGCGCGAATAACCGCCGCCTGTAGACTATCCGATGTTAAAATTTCTTCCCGGATACGGTCCATTATGTAAATGGAATAATCGATACCAACCCCGATTCCGACCGCTATGATCGGCACCGTATTCACGTTGATTCCTATGTTCATAAAGCCCATGTAGCCATAGCTGAGGATGGTGGCAAAAGACATGGCCAGAAACATCAGCCAACCCGCATGGAACGAACCATAAAAGAAAGTCACAAACAGGAATATCAGTGCCAGAACCGATGGAACTACAATCGCGTTGGTGACAAATACGGCCTCATTAATAGCAGCCGTCACCCCGATGATACCCCCGGCCAGATGAAAGCTCAGCCCCTCTATGGTTTCACCCTTTTCAGCGATCCAGCTTTTAATCATATGGGTAGCCCGGCGAATGGTTTCGCCCTGATGATCTTTGTAATAGAACACCATATTAGCATCGGTTTCTTCCGGATTTACAAACTCTTTCAAAGCACCGGGAATGGGGCTTGATGCCATATAAGCAAACATAAGCCCGCCCACATAAAATTCATCATGGGGTACCTGAAAATAACGCGGATCATTATTATGCAACAAACGATTAACCTGCTTCACCAAATCCGGCAGGCCCTTGGCTCCACCAAGTTCCGGGTCATTCAACATATAATTCTGGAAGTCTTCCAGCGCCTTAATCACTTCCGGCTTTTTCAGGCCGCCTTTTTCTTCCGTCCGGGCAATGATATAAAGCTCTTCGGAACCGGGAAAGCTGGTATTAATCGCCGATGAAGACATATTGTAATCATGATCGGGATAGAGCAAGGGGCTGCCCGGTTCAGCTTCGCCAATCTGTACAGATGAGCTAAAAAATCCGCCGATTACAAACAAAGCTATGGTCGCCATTAATATGCGTCTTGCGCTATTTGGATTTGCCACTAAAGCACCAACCTTGGGAAGAAATTTTCTGATCCAGCCATGACGAATTTCTGCCCTCTTGGGTTGGGGTAAAACCGACAACAGCATAGGCACCATGACCAGAACATTCACAATCACGCATAACGCCCAGAGAGAGGCATAATAAGATAATTTTGTATTTATGGGGATCGATCCTAATGATATCAGCAACAGACCCACCGCATCAGAGATCACCCCGAGTGAACCCGGACGGAACAGACTGTCAAAAGTTGTGCGGGCTGCTTTTCGACCATTGCCGCATTTGGCAAATTCATCATAATAACGCTCCACAAGCTGTATACCGTGGGACATTGCCCGTGCGGAAATAAGGAATGGTATCACCAGGGTGAGCGGGTCCAGATTATAGCCCAACAACGACAGGATACCGATTCCCCATATGGAAGAAATGGCAATGCCCACCATGGGGATCAGAACACCGTATAACCGTCTGAAATAAACCATCAACAATACGAACATGAAGACAATAGTGAACATGAAAATCTGAATGATTTGCTGAATATAAGTATAGACCCAACCCACAAGCATTGGCTGTCCGGTTACATGAATATTGATACCCGAAACCTGTTCTTTAGCCCTGAATTCCTGAATTTGAATAAAGGTTTTTTCATAATCAAGAGCCCCCTCGTTCAGCTGTCCCTTGATCAATGCAGATTTCAGATCAGGCGAGACCATCAGACCATATACCCGAGGGTTAGCCAATACGGCATCACGCATTTCGGCCATTTCTTCCACATTCAAAATGGGGTTTTTGGTAGGATCATAATAGGGTTGTGATACAATAGAACCTTCTTCTGACAACCATGTTTTCCGTGAAGTACGATGGGTCAGGCTGGTAACAAGGTTATGATTGATCGCCGGCAGACTATCTACAGCCTGTGTCAAGCGATGTATCAGAGCCAACACATCATTATTAAAGATCGTGCCTTCTTCCACCTCAACACCAACCACGACCACATTGGCACCGCCAAATGTATCGCGAATATCGTTATGAAGCTGAATATAGGGATGCTCTTGTGGCAACAGATCGGCAAAGTCGGAATACATTTTTACCCCGGGAATTTGCATAGCAAAAAATATCGTGATAGCCAGTAACAAACCCAAAATTATTTTTGGGTAAGCAAAGATATGATCATCAATATCTTTGAGAAAGTGGGTGAATTTCGACATTTACATAGTCCCTAATATTATATTTCTTAATTCTGTTTCTTTTCGATCGCCCGACGAATGAATTAATCCTCTAGATCCTGCGCAGTCAGAAGCTTGACTAATCCACCACCACCCGCGATCAACAAATTTCCGTCCTTCATGGGAAGCAAGGCCCGCAGGTAACCAAACCCCAGCTTTGCATCGACCGGCTTCCACACATCTCCTGATAAAGTGAGAATGGTACCTTGCTCGCCAACGGCATAAGCCTCACCATTCACGACACAGATATTATAGATTGGAGCAACTGTGCCTGTTTGCTGGCGACGCCAATTTTTACCACCATCCTCCGTATGAAAAATAATACCCTGAAGTCCCCCGACCCAACCCACATCAGGTGATATAAAATGCGAAGCCATGGGGTAAAATTCATTGGGAATAGAATTATTGGCTTCCCAACTTTTCCCGCCATCATTTGTGATGTAAACAGTTCCAAATTCACCCGTCACGATGCCATTATGTTGATCTACAAACTGGATACGGCTGAACATGGCATCTTCTGCAATGGATTTATCCGTCCAGGTATCTCCAAGGTCATGGCTATCCATGATCAGGGTGAAACTGCCCGCAACCCACAGAGCACCACTTTGATCACAGGTAAGGTCAAGCACTTCTTCTTCGGTGGGAATAGGCTTGGATATCCAGTTTTCACCATTGGCATCTGATATCCAGAGCTTGCGGTCAGCGTCCAATACTACAAAGCGGTTATCAGGACATACGTCAACATCTACTAATGTTGGGAATGACACCGGACTGCTACCGGGTAGAGCATGACGACGCCAGTTTTCACCAGTATCATTGGAAATCAGAATCACCCCACGGTTACCAATGACCACGACGGCTTCAGAAGATCTGGCAGCCGCCTGATAATGATCATAGCGCGTTTGTGATTGTGCTGTAGAAGCCTCAACCCCGGATAAATCGAGTTTTGCCTCACATCCTGATACAAGCGCCAATAGCCCAATCAGTGCAATGAGGGAAGTTTTCCGGTTCTCAACCTTTAATCCTGCAAACAATTCCAATCCTCCAAATAATCAATAGGGCCTTTAATTTTATTTCAAAATTTTAGTCGGGCCTTTAGGGAGCTAAAAATGCAAAAGCTATGCCAATTATTTTATTCCATTGGAGAATCTTAATTTTTTGTTAAAAACGATTGTTTAACTCGTTAAATTTCCTATACGTTTTTCAAAGACTTAACCATATAATTACTTAATATATTAAATGAGAGCGATCCGTTGAATAGGTTCCGGGAATTACAAATACCGACCTTCTCAAATGATAAAATTCCTTATTATTTTATTAGTTAAATTGATTAAATCATAAAATAACGCTTGTAATTCCCGGATGAGATAGCTTATTTATACAGTAGAAATGAGTATAATACTTATCGTCCGGGGCTATTATTCATGTGTTAATTATGAAAGGTCTATAACGTGACTAAATCTCATATTTTCCCGGGCCGGGCATCCTTTGGTCAACCCGAAGATATTAACGATAAAATTGAAATGATTCCCGGCCTACCGGACTTTCACGACCTTTCTGAACGCCTGAAATTTTCACCACAAGATGGTCGGATCTGGCTTGATGACATTCGCATGATGATGTTACATGCCGGTTCCATGGGGGCATTACGCTCTGAACTTATTGAATCCCTTGGGATCAATAAGGCCCGCGCCCTGTTAACCCGAATGGGGTATGTCTCCGGCGCCCAGGACGCAGAGTTGGCCGCCAAGTTAAGGCCGGGGGAGGATTTTTTCGATATTTTCTCCGTCGGTCCACAGCTTCACGCGCTGGAAGGTATTGTATCTGTAGAGCCTGTACGACTTGAAGCTGATGTGGCTAAAGGCAAATTTTACGGTGAATTTCTATGGCATGACAGCATAGAGGATGAAATCCATATTGAAAAATACGGTATAGGAACCGAACCCGTCTGTTGGATGCAGATTGGTTACGCCAGTGGATATACATCAGTCTTTATGGGTCGACCAATTGTATATCAGGAAGTGGAATGTCGCGCCATCGGGCACGTCCATTGCCGCATTATCGGCAAGCCAGTTGAAGAATGGGATGATATTGAAGAAGACATGGCCTTCATGCAGCCACAGGCTTTTGCCAATGCTGACACCATTATGAAGGCACGTGAACAGGTTGTCGATCTTGATGCGGACATAAGTCCTGATGTAAAAACTGAATTTCATTCAAAAATATCCACAAATATGGTGGGGGCTTCTGCGGCCTTTAATGTGGCATGTCACATGCTGGACAAGGTAGGCAAAACCAATGCTACGGTATTGTTCCTTGGGGAATCTGGCGTAGGCAAGGAAATGTTCGCCCGCACCCTACATCAGATCAGTGAACGGCAGGACACCCCCTATATCGCGGTCAACTGTGCCGCCATACCGGATAGCTTGTTGGAATCAGAACTATTCGGTGTTGAGAAAGGTGCTTTCACAGGGGCCATAGAATCCCGGGCAGGACGTTTTGAACGGGCGGATACCGGAACCATATTTCTGGATGAAATTGGCACATTATCTCTGGCGGCTCAGGGAAAATTGCTCCGCGTCCTACAGGAACAACAGATTGAGCGTGTCGGCGGCAAAAAAACCATCGAGATAGATATTAGAGTCATCGCAGCCACCAATGTTAACCTAAAACAGGAAGTAAAAGAAGGGCGGTTCCGGGAAGATTTATATTTTAGACTGAATGTCTTTCCCATTCATATTCCACCTCTTCGGGAACGAAAGGCTGATATCCCGCTACTAATTAATCACTTCCTAAAGAAATATGGTACCAGCTACGATAAAAATATTACCGGTTTTACATCCCGTGCTATCAATGGGTTTCTCAATTATAACTGGCCCGGCAATATTCGGGAACTTGAAAATCTAATAGAAAGGGGGGTCATCTTGGCCCCCAATGATGGTGCCATTGACCTGAGCCATCTATTTACTTTCGGCGAAGAAATCACCATCCCCATCCTGGGTATAAATAAAGATGGTTCGGTGAATGATTCAACCAGCCCCAATCTGGACGAGAATAACCGTGACCAGCATCCTGTAGATACAATCATAGACAGCCTGATTGATCAAAATATAGGGCTTGAGACACTTGAGAGAAATCTCATTGAAAAAGCTGTTGCAAAAGCCGATGGCAACCTATCCGCCGCAGCCCGCACGCTCGGTATCACGCGACCACAATTAGCATATCGGTTAAAAAAATAACCTCGTGATGTCAATTTTTCGCTTACGGAACATAAACCAGATAAAATATAACCCTGCCCTCCTCTCCTGCTTGCTTCAGGACATAAAAACTTAATGTGATAATGGCTGTTAATTTTTTCAGGTTTGAAAGTAAAACTATGTTGGTATTTGGAGAATAACCGTGTAGCATTTACCCTTATAAATAAGGATGTATATTTGACTTCTGAAGTGGACCGCAAGCACCGTATAAATAAACGCAGGCCAATCAAGATGGATGATTTGGCTGAACTTGCGGGGGTATCCAAATCCACGGTATCAAGAGCTCTAAGCGACAACCCTCTGGTCAGCAAAAAAACCCGTGACAAGATTAAAGGTCTGGCCAAGGAACATAATTACCGGCTTAATGTGAATGCCCGTAATTTTTTCCTGAAAGAAACCCTTACCATCGCCGTTCTCATGCCGAGCGCCAATAATTCGGACTGGCGTATTCTTGATCCTTTTTTCCTTGAATTATTGGGCAATATTGCCGATGCATTGAATGAGGCCGGCCATGAATTATTATTAGCTAAAACATCGGGTCAATCCGTAAACTGGATTGAAGAATACACGAAATTACAACGTTGTGACGGCATGATATTAATTGGTCAGGGCGATGAGCATGATAAAATCAATCACCTTTGGGAAACATTTGATGCTTTTGTCGTCTGGGGCGCGAAATTGCCCGGCCAGAAATATTGCTCCGTGGGTAGTGATAATTTCAATGGAGGAAAAATGGCTGCGGAACATTTGCTGTCATTGGGTCGGAAACGTCTTGCCTTTCTTGGCGATAAGAATCTACCCGAAGTCCGGTTGCGCTATGAGGGTTACCTAGCCGCTTTAAAGAAGGCCGGCATTAAGCCTGATAACAGATTAGAAATGAGTACGCCTTTTGAAAGTGAAGCGGCTTTTGCCGCCACGGCAGAATTAATAAAAAGTGGCACCAGATTTGACAGCATTGTAGCCGCAAGTGATGTGCTTGCCATGTCCGCAATACGGGCCTTAAAGCAATATGACCTTGAGGTTCCTGATGATATATCCGTAATCGGTTATGATGATATTATGTTGTCATCCTATTATAATCCGGCCTTAACCACCGTACGCCAAAATTGCGCGGAAGGCGGACATCAAATGGTCAAAAACCTATTGCGCATTCTCGACGGTGAAGAACCAGCTTCGGTTCTTTTGCCAACTGAACTGACCATCCGTAGTTCCTGTGGCGCCCTTACCAAAAAGAAATAACAATAGCTGCCGTTGCCGAGAGCAGAATAACCGATAGCACACGGTAGTTCTGATACCAAGGGTAGGCTTTAAGTTCGATGGTTTCCGCATCATAAATACCTTTGGTCCAGACAAGGTCCGTGGCATCTTCTTCCGCCCCCTTCGGCAATATGATACTGAAAATTATCAAAATAAAGCAGCAAACAACAAACAGAATTGGCGGCACATAAAGGAAATGTAATGACATGACCTCCAACAGCTCAATGGCGATAAACAGACCCGCGCTTAAGAGGTTGCCCAGAACAATCGTTGAGAATGCTGCCTTTGCATGGGCCCCTTTCCAAAAAGAGCCGATAAGAAATAAAGCAACAACTGGCGGAATGGCATAGGCCAGAACTTTCTGTAAATATTTGAATAAAGATGAGAAACTTTCAATTTGCGGTGCCCATAACACGGCAAGAACCATAATTATAAAGGTCACATATCGGCCAATGATCAACAAGCGGTGACTGGATAGTTCGGGGTGAAATTTGCGCACAAAATCCATGGTGACAAGGGTCGAAGCTGAATTAAGGGTCGAGTCAATCTGTGACATCAATGCCGCAACAAAACCCGCCAGAACCAGCCCCAGCAAACCCACCGGCAGAAGATCAAATAATAATGTGGGATACACAAGGTCCGGCCGGGCAAGATCAGGATAAAGTATAATCGCAAAGGTACCGGGAAGTACCATGATAAATAATACCGGGAGCTTTAAAGCACCCGCGAACAAACTTCCCCATCGACCATGATTAATATCTTTGGCGCTGAGAACGCGCTGTACCATAAACTGGTTTGTACACCAGAAATAAAAACCCAGCAACGGCACACCAACCACCAAACCAAGCCACGGCACTCCCGGGTCATCCAGGGGTCTGACCAAGCTTAATTTGTCCGGAGAAACCTGTGAAACCAAAGTGTCCCAGTCACCGATCTTGTCAAAGGCAATAACCGATATCACAACCGAACCAACAATCAATAGTATGGCCTGAATAGCGTCGGTATATATTACTGCCGCCAAGCCACCGGTTATCGTATATACCCCCGCCACTACCGCAAGTATGGCAACATCCGGGAACACCATTTGAATGACCAGCGCCCCGGCAAATAGACTGCCTGCCGTATCAACAAAAATATTCAGGAATATGGTCAAGCCGGCAAAATAGACCCGCGCACGGCCATCAAACCGCCTCTCCAGAAATTCGGGCATGGTATAAACACCCGAACGCAGAACAAAAGGCAGGATAAAAATAGCAAAAAAGACCAATACAACAGCCGCCATCCATTCATAATTAAAAACGGAAATTCCCGTACCATAGGCCTCACCCGCCAACCCGATCAGGGTTGTGCTGGATATATTCGACGCAAAAAGAGACAATCCTATGAAAGGCCATATCATGCTTCTGCCAGCAAGAAAATAATCTTCCGCATCCTTATATTTCCGGCCAAGATATATACCCAGTCCCATAACAAACAGAAAATAGGCGACCAGAATAGTTATATCAATAGTATGCAGTTCTACATTGAAATTTGACATATATCCTCCCGATTGAGCAACGGTATCATTTCTGAGTTCCGGAATCATTTCTTTATTATCGTAATGACTATAGATCAATAAAATAATATTTGCAACCGGTTGTATTTTACTATTGCAACCGGTTGTTATTAGTGCTATGTGTCACTTTATTATTTCCGCGACCTGTCAGATATGGCGATAGGTCGGGGAAATTGTTAATATTAAAAATATGGGAGAAAATTATGTCTAATATATCAAAATTACTTTGCGGCGTGTCTCTGGCAATGTTAATAACACCGACCAGTGCCTATGCAGAAGACACTGAAAATAACGATGTTGATCTACTTTTGATGGATGAAATTGTTGTCACGGGTACAGCAGGCGGAACCACAAAACTACATTCAAGCGTATCTGTAAGTTCCATAGGAACAGAACAAATTTCCGATTATGCCCCCCGCTCCACAGCAGAAATATTTCGCAACATTCCGGGCATTCGTTCAGAATCCTCTGGTGGCGAAGGTAATGCTAATATTGCCGTACGCGGTTTGCCAGTGGCGGCCGGTGGCGCAAAATTCCTTCAACTGCATGAAGATGGTCATCCGGTTATGGAATTTGGTGACATAGCCTTTGGCAATGCCGATATATTCTTAAGGGCGGATTATTCCATTGACAGAATTGAATCCATCCGCGGTGGTTCGGCCTCAACATTTGCCAGTAACTCACCGGGCGGCGTGATTAATTTTATCAGTAAAACCGGTGAAGAAGCCGGTGGCAGTATTGGGGCCACTATCGGGCTTGATTTTAATAGTACGCGGGTGGATTTCGAATATGGCACCCCCATTAATGACACTTTGAGATTTCATGTTGCCGGATTCTACCGGGAAGGTGAAGGTCCCAGAAGGTCTGGATATAACGGAAATTCCGGTGGGCAAATCAAGGCCAATGTCACCAAAGAATTTGAAAACGGCTATGTCCGTCTTTACTTCAAACATCTGAATGACCGCTCCGTCGGAATTTTGCCCATGCCCGTTCTCGTAACAGGATCAAATAGCGATCCTGTCGTGGGGTCGGTCGCTGGTTTTGACGCGGGGTCGGATACACCGCATAGTGTGTTTTTCCAGAAAGTTCTGGGCCTTAATGGTGACAATAACCCCCGCACCACGGATATTTCAGATGGTATGCGGCCAATCTCCACCAGTGTTGGCGGTGAGTTTTCCTTTGATCTGGCTGAAGGCCTGAACATCACCGATAAAATACGAGTGACAAGCAACAGGGGACGTTTTGTATCCCCTTTCCCGTCACAGGTTGATGATGCACAGGGTATCGCAGATTCCATTGGCGGTGCCGGCTCCACATTAAGCTATGCCAACGGACCAAATGGCGGTGACGCGATAAGTAACCCGGCCGGACTGAACGGCAATGGGTTGCTGATGAGAACCCATCTGTTTAATGTTGAAATTAATGATTTCGGGAATTTCAGCAACGATTTACGGCTGAAAAAAACTTTGGATATGGATGGTGATACCACCGTTAATCTCATGGCCGGTTATTATAAATCCAGACAAACCATAGATATGGATTGGGTCTGGGATACTTTTCTGTTGGAAGTAAAGGGTGACAATGCGGCCTTGATTGATGTGACAGATGCCAGTGGCAATCTGGTCACGGATAATGGCCTGGTTGCTTTTGGTGTTCCTTTCTGGGGCAATTGCTGTACACGCAGTTATGATACCACCTATGATATTGACGCACCCTATGCCTCTGTGTCTGTGGAAACGGACAAACTGAATGTGGATGCCAGTATCCGTTATGACAGTGGTAATGCCTTTGGTACATTTGCCGGTGCCGTCCAGTCTGCCAATCTTGATGTTAACCAGGACGGGGTAATTTCAGTACCGGAGCAGAGCGTTTCAGTTATAGATAATGCCAACCCCTCCGTTGTTGATTATGATTGGTCATACTGGTCTTACTCTCTTGGAGCCAACTATGCCTTTTCCGATGACCTTGCCACCTTTGCCCGCTATAGCCGGGGCGGACGAGCCAATGCGGACCGGTTGTTGTTCGGCAAAATAAACCCTGATGGTTCCGTCAGTGACGAAGATGCCGTCGATATGGTTAACCAGATTGAAGTAGGCGTCAAATACAGAGCAGATAACCTGGGCGTATTTGCCACATTCTTTTATGCGAAAACAGAGGAGCAGAATTTTGAGGCCACAACTCAGAAATTCGTCGACAGAACTTTCAAGGCTAAAGGTGTAGAACTGGAAGCCGTTTATCAAATTAACGGTTTTGATATCCGGGGAAGCGTCACATTCACAGATGCTGAAATTTCCAAGGACGCCCTTAATGTCGCATTGGAAGGTAATACACCGCGCAGACAAGCGGATTTGATATATTCCTTCACCCCATCCTATAGTTATGACCGCTTCACTGTCGGGGCGAATGTCATTGGTACCACATCTTCCTTTGCTCAGGATGACAACCAGCTTGTCATGCCGGGCTATGCACAGGTGAATGCTTTTGCTTATGTTGAGGTTGTGGAAGGGCTACGGTTGTCCGTTAATGCCAACAACCTGTTTGATGTCATTGGCCTGACAGAATCCGAAGAAGGTTCTATCCCCGCTAATGGTGTCATTCGGGCAAGAAGCATTGCGGGACGCTCTATCACGGCAAGTTTGAAATATTCTTTCTAAACTAATCATACAGACAGGAAGTCCGGGGCATAAAACCCCGGACTTTTTATTATAATCGCTCATTTAATATGTTTGTTTGGAAATGAATTACAAAAAAAATAAAGATGTGATTTCAAATATTTTGCGGGATCTCTACGGACATCTGCCGGAATTTGACCTGTGGCTGTTAAAAATATTCAAAATTATTGACGCCTCTATTGACCAAAGGCCAGCGTATCTTCTTGATCTGGATAATATCAGAAAATCCTATAATCAAGACTGGTACCTTAAGCCGGACATGATGGCCTATATGTGTTACGTGGACCGCTTTGCGGGTGATTTTAGCGGCATTAACAAGAAAATTCCTTACTTGAAGGAACTGGGTGTCACTTACCTTCATCTTCTCTCTGCACTAAAGCCCCGCAAGGGACATAACGACGGAGGCTTTGCCGTTGCGGATTATTATGCAACAAATCCCAAATACGGTTCAATGGATGATCTGGAGAAGCTGACCAGAACCCTAAAAGAAAATGAAATTAGCCCATGCATTGATTTTGTGTTCAATCATACGGCCATGGACCATAAGTGGGCACAAAAAGCCATGGCGGGCGACCCTTATTACAGGGATTTTTATTATTTTTTCGATGATGAAGCGACGACAAAAGAATATGAAAATACGCTGAACGAGGTCCTGCCTGAAACGTCACCGGGAAATTTTACCTATTTTGAAGAAACGAAAAGCTGGGTCTGGACAACCTTCTATTATTACCAATGGGATTTAAATTATAAAAACCCCAATGTCTTTCTGGAAATGTTGAAGGCCATACTTTCACTGGCCAATAAAGGAATACAGGTATTCCGACTTGATGCCACCGCCTATCTCTGGAAGAAAAAAGGTACAAATTGTCTGAATTTACCGGAAACCCATAAACTGCTACAGGTTTTTCGAGCGGTTATGTCTCTTGCCGCGCCTGCTGTTTGTCTGAAAGCGGAAGCCATTGTCGGCGCAAGATATATCAGTAAATATCTGGGTGATACGGCAGGCAAAAAGCCGGAATGCCAATTATCCTATCACAATGCATTGATGGCGGCTCTTTGGGACAGTCTGGCAACCGGGGATGTCCTGCGCATGTCAGCCATGCTTAAATCTTTGCCGCAAAAGCCCTTGGGGACAAGCTGGATAACTTATCTCAGATGCCATGATGATATCGGCTGGGGTGCTTTAACAGATGATGAAGGGGCATCATGGGCGGCCAATAAGGATGATTTAAAAAAACTAAATGACTTCTATGAAGGTCAAACTGAAGGCAGCTTTGCTCGCGGTCAAGCTTTTCAGATATCCAGAAAGGATGCTTTTCATGGCACAAATGGTACGTTAGCGTCATTGGCGGGGCTTGAGAAGGCCATGGAATGCGGAAATGAAGCAGACATAAACACCGCTATTTCACGTATCATGATGCTTTACAAAATTATTTTCGCCTTTGGCGGCATTCCCCTTATATTCATGGGTGAGGAAATTGGTCTGTTTAACGATTATGACTATAATAAGCTTGATCCCGTAACCGATGACCGGTGGCTGCACCGGCCCGCTTTGCCGGACAATAATCAAGTGGAAAATGTAAAACTAAAAAACACCCGCAGACAAATTTTTTCAGATATTCGTGAAATGACGCAGCTCAGGAAAAAACAACCATTATTGCATGCAGATGTGCCGACACTGATCTTGGATAGTGGCAATTCACATATTTTCGCTTTTGTCAGGAAATGCCCAGAGGGATTATTTCTGGTACTGGCTAATTTTTCGCCGGAATCGCAAAAATTATCATCTGAGTTTATAACAAAGAATGAGTTGTCTATACCACTTATTGAACAATTCACGGGCGCAAGATATGATCTTTCGCAGGGGCTGGCTTTGGCCCCTTATCACTGCATATGGTTAAAGGCATAAACAAATGTATATTGGGATTGATCTTGGCGGCACAAAAATAGAGGGCATCGCACTAACAAAAGATGGTATCGAACTATCCCGCATCCGGGTACCAACCCCCCCAGGGGATTATCAAGCAGGTATCGAAGCGATTTGCCGCTTGATTCTGGATATAGAGATTGAAGTGGGAATGAAAGGCACTATTGGCCTTGGCATACCCGGTGCCATATCCCCTGCGACAGGCCTTGTAAAGAATGCCAATTCCACATGGCTCATTGGACAAAAGCTTGATCAGGATGTTTCTCATGCCCTTAAGCGGGAGGTGCGCGTCACGAATGATGCCAACTGTTTCGCCATATCGGAGGCCATAGACGGAGCCGGAGCAAATTATAACAATGTTTTTGCGGTTATCCTTGGTACCGGTTGCGGTGCCGGCATTGCCATAGATAAAAAAGTCATCTCAGGACGGCATCGTATCAGCGGTGAATGGGGGCATAACCCCCTTCCCTGGCCGACCCCGGAAGAATTGCCCGGCAATCCCTGTTATTGTGGAAAGCAGGGTTGTCTTGAGACATATATTTCGGGCAGCAGCATTGCGAGAGAGCATTGTAAAACAACAGGCGATACAATAACACTGGAAGAAATCATCACACAGATGAGAGCCGGAAACATATCAGCAAAAAAAACTTACGAGCAATTTATTAACCGGGCTGCAAGAGGGTTGGCCCTTGTGGTAAATATTCTTGATCCTGATGTCATCGTTATGGGCGGTGGTGTTTCCAATGTCACGGAAATATATGCGGATCTCCCCATAGAAATGTCAAAATGGGTATTTTCCGATGTCTTCAACACACCTGTCATTAAGGCCGAACACGGTGATTCAAGCGGTGTCAGGGGTGCCGCCTGGCTATGGGCGGAGCGATAGCGGACACTATCTAAAACATAGATATTGAGCAGCCCACTTTAATTAATCCAGATTAAATTCAACACCCTGTGCCAATAGGAGTTCCCTTGACTAATTCACGACATTGATTGCACACCACATAAAGCCTTACCGCGCGGCAAAATATTACGGCTAACGCCACTGGGTAAATTTTTTGCCCGTTCAAAAACACAGCCGTTTTCTGCTTATGCTCGCTGACTTCTTAATACGCCTTAATGGGCAAAAGCGGTGCATCAGTTTTTTCACAAACCTCTTCAAAGGTAATACCGGGGGCTAACCTACGTACACGAAACCCTTCAGGCGTTACATCAATAATCGCCAAATCAGAGAAAACACGGGTGACAACCTTTTTACCCGTCAAGGGATAGCTACATTTTTCAACAAGTTTCGCCACACCATTTTTAGTGGTGTGCTGGCTGATGACAAATATGGTTTTAACACCCGCCACCAAATCCATAGCACCGCCGACCGCCGGAATGGCATCGGGCGCCCCTGTAGACCAATTTGCCAAATCCCCTTCCTGTGAAATCTGCATGGCACCCAATACGCAGACATCAATATGACCCCCACGGATCATGGTAAAACTATCCCCATGGTGAAAAAAACTTGCGCCGGGGAGTGCGGTCACAGCTTTTTTGCCCGCATTAATCAGTTCAGAATCTTCTTGGCCCGGCTCCGGTGCAGGGCCCATACCCAGCAATCCATTCTCCGTATGATAGATAAATTCACGGTCCTCTGGTACAAATTTCGCCACCAATTCCGGAATACCTATGCCAAGATTAACATATGACCCATCGGGGATATCCATAGCAGCAAGCTCCGCCATCTGTTCCCGTGTCCAGCCTTTTACCTTTGAATTTTCAGTGTTCATATGTAACACACCCCCTCTTCAACGAGTTGCGATTCAATCACGGGGTTAGCGACCTCAACAACACGATCGACATACACATTTGGTGTCACAACAATTTCTGGATCAAGGTCACCTACAGCAACAATTTTTCTAGCCTGCACTATCGTCGTATTAGCGGCTGTGCACATGATCGGATTAAAATTTCGAGCAGTTTTATTGTAAATCAAGTTACCCAGACGATCAGCCTTTTCACATTTTATCAATGCAAAATCGGCCTTCAACCCGTATTCCAGAACATAATCACGACCATCAATATTTCGGATTTCCTTGCCGTCCGCCAATGGCGTGTCCACGGTAGTTGCGGTATAAAAGGCCGGAATCCCTGCCCCTCCTGCACGAATACGTTCGGCAAGGGTTCCTTGTGGTACAATCTCAAGTGCTATTTTTCCCGCACGATAAAGCGTAGGGAAAACTTTTGAATGGCTGGATCGCGGGTAAGAGCAGATCATTTTACTCACCTGTTCATTACCGATCAGGGCGGCAAGCCCTACCTCACCATTACCCGTATTATTATTAATTACGGTCAGGTCTTTGGCCCCGTGATCAATCAGGGCATGAATCAATTCGGATGGGCTGCCAGCCTCACCAAAACCACCAATCATTACAACAGATCCGTCCGTTATATCAGCAATAGCTTCGGCAACAGTCTTAATACGCTTGTCAATCATTATAAAAACTCATCTTGATTAATGGGCGGTTGGAAAATCTGTCACAGCGGATTGATTTCCGAACAACAATACATACAGCTATGCCTTGCGTTAATACATTGTCCCGCATCACGTTTTCCATAAAACTCTATCGTATACAACGGCAATAATGGCTTCCAACAAGATATACGTTTGGATATTCTATAAACAGTGAACAAAAAATTATCAAAAAAAGCAAGCGACGAATAATCAATGGTTCATTACATTTTGTAATATATTATGGCAGTGTCAAATTAACTTATTATCTCGCTTGAGACAAGACACCCGCTTCTCAGTATGACTGGCACATATTGTTATTTCAAGAACGCGTCAAAGATCATTCATCTGCTATCGTTATAGACAACAAATATCCACATTCATTGCGTCACTTGGAGGTGGACTTGGTTCGTCATGGAGAAGTTACCGGGCAATCCCTTGACGAAGAAGCAATAAAACTTCTTTGGTTTTCTTTACCATCATCTCAAAATCTCCCCTTGCCTCAACATTCAGACGAACCACTGGTTCGGTATTGGAACACCTGAGACTAAAGCGCCACTGATCAAATTCAAGGCTAATGCCATCGGTATAATCAATGTTGATAGCATTAGACCCATAGTGATTCTGCACCCGCTGGATTGCTTCTTCCGGATTCTCTATCTGGCTATTAATCTCCCCTGAAGAAGGATAAGCTGCAATACGACTTGAGACCATTTCCGAGAGAGCCCCACCCCTTTTTGACAATATTTCAGTGACCAGCAACCACGGAATCATGCCACTATCACAATAAGAAAAATCCCGAAAATAATGATGCGCGCTCACTTCCCCACCATAAATAGCATCTTCGGTACGCATGCTCTCTTTCATAAAGGAGTGGCCAGATTTGGCCTGTATTGCCCTGCCGCCAGCATCAGTCACAAGATCAATGGTATTCCAGGTGAGACGGGGATCATAAATTATTTTTTCATCGGGATTTTTTTGCAGAAAAGCCTCCGCCAGCAAACCGACGATATAATAACCATCAATGAACTGACCCTTTTCATCAAACAAGAAACATCGATCAAAATCTCCGTCCCATGCAATTCCCATATTGGCACCATGTGCCAGTACGGCAGCCCTCGTATCCTCACGATTTTCAACAAGCATCGGATTGGGAATTCCACAGGGGAAACTCCCATCGGGTTCATGATTTATTTTAATCAATTCCAAGGGTATATTTAGAGCCTTGAAACGGCCTTCTAGAGCATCGACCACAGGCCCTGCCGCACCATTGCCGGCATTAACCACCAGTTTGAGTGGCTTGAAATTGCTAACATCTACATAGGTCATTAAATGATCTATGTAAGCCTCAAGTACAGACATTTTTGTAACAGAAGCCTTTGTTACGGGTTCATCAAAAATGTTTTCTTCCGCAAGGCGTTTTATATCCCAAAGCCCGTTATCACAACTGATGGGTCGCGACCCCTCCCGTACCAGTTTCATACCATTATAATTCATTGGGTTATGACTGGCTGTCACCTCAACACCACCATCAACTTTTAAATAATTGGTAGCAAAATAAACCTCTTCCGTACCTGTCATGCCAAGATCAATAACATCCACACCCGCATCCACAAGCCCCATCGTGACGGCATTCTTGAGTTCGTCAGACGTCAGCCGAACGTCACCGCCAATGACAACCTTTTTAGGCACTCCTAGTGGTTGAAGAAATTTCCCAAACGCCCGACCAATACGGTAAGCAATATCTTCATTAAGTTCTTTGCCAAGCTGTCCACGAACATCATAGGCTTTAAAACAGGTGAGTGATGTCATAGCGACTACCTTTAAAATATATTTTCACTTGAAGTTTTTCTGTCGAGTATAATCTATAAATTAAGATACACTACTCTATGACAGTAAGTTGATTATTTCTATACATGAGCAAATAGAATGATAATCCGTTCTGCCCATGGCAACCGCAGATGGCGGAATGATTTTATTATCAGGGGTCAGATTTCGATGCCAGCATTTTTGCCTATGGTCGATCATATATGTCCAGACATATTGCCAGAACTGATGATATATACACCAATAGATACGATTTTCCTGTTGTGTCGCCAACAAGGCAGCAGCGGCGATTGTTTCCGCCTGTACCCAACTGTATTTCCCGCCACTACATATCTCACCCGAAGGCGAAAATCCGTAAAAGAGGCCACAACGATCACTATCGAAGGCCACTTCCATGGCCTTATCAAAGAGTGCTTTTGCCCTTGCCCCCAACCAGTTCCGGGGACTGTGTTTATTAATGAGTAATAGTAATTTTGCCCATTCAGTGAAATGACCCGGCTGGTAACCCCAAGGGCGTAATTTATTTTCCGTATCACCGGCATTATAGTCAAAGTCAACTTGCCAGTGGTCGTTATAATGTTCCCAAATTTTGCCGTCACACTGCGCGGCCAGCTCAACAGTGACACGTCTGGCAACGATCATAGCACGTTCCAGGTAACGCTTTTCGCCTGTTGCCTCATAAGCACTGATTAAGGCCTCACAACAATGCATATTGGAATTTTGTCCCCGGTAGGGTGATACCGTTTTCAGATCAGCATCTATAACTTCGACATATAATTGATCCTGTTCCCGCCAGAAATTGCGTTCCATGAACTGAAACGTCTCATCGATGTATTCATATATTTCTTTGGCACCAGCAGCATAAGTACGAGCATAGGCCATCAGAACAAATGCTACTCCGTAACAATGGTTATCGGCATCACTGATCTTCCCATTTTGCAGGGTCCAGGCATAGCCACCATTCTCAGCATTACGATGGCCTTCGCGCAAAAAATTGACACCATGCTTTGCCGCCTCCAGAAAACCATCATCATCAAATTGCTTTGCTGCCACGGCAAAATTTATCGTTAACCGGCTGCTGCTAACCAAATGTTTTTGTCTATTGCTATTGCTGACCTTCCCATCGGCCTCAAAATGCTGAAAATAGCCCCCGCCCGCCTGGTCAATACATTGCGGATAGTAATAACTCAATATTGAACGTACATGATCAATAAGAAAATCTTTAGAACGGAAATCCGGCTGAGAAAAAGTTGTGTTTACAGCTTTCATCATTTCAAACACCCGCCGAAAGACAAGTGAACTGAGTTTGAATCATAGGCTTGCTGCGCAAAGATCAAAGAACCTTTAGTTGCAGCATCACCAGCAAGCTGAGGTGGCACAATATATTGCTCAATCATTGCCGTATCTAGTGTTGACATATATCCATTCATCAACGAAAGAAATCGTTGTCTCACTAGAGTGAATATCTGTTCTTGCTGCATTACGCCACCACCCAAAATTATCTTCTCAGGGGCATAACAATAGGTCAGATTGACACATAGAATAGCCAGATATTGCGCTTCCAGTTCCCAAGCGGGATGATCCCGGTCAAGTGTTTCGGCTGGACTTCCCCACCGTTTCCTGATCGCAGGACCGGAGGCTAGTCCTTCCAGGCAATTTTTGTGATACGGACAACATCCCTGAAAAGGATCCTCATGGGGGATCAGCATATGACCAATTTCCGGGTGCCTGAGATCATTCAGCAATTCCCCATTGACATAAACACCACCGCCAATGCCAGTGCCAACGGTAATATAAATAAAATTATCAATGTCTTTAGCGGCCCCGAAATAATGCTCGCCCATCGCAGCAATATTCACATCGCTTTGAAAGGCGATAGGCACATCAAAAATAGAAGAAAAATAGCCCACAATGTCTGTGTAAGACCAGTCTGGCTTTGCCGAGGCCATTATTTTTCCGTAGTTTTCGGTGTTCCTGTTGATTTCAACCGGACCAAAATGGGCAATCCCCAATGCCTGCAATGACCCATGAACAGAAACATTTTCTTCAAAAAATCCCCGCGTACGGGTAAGGGTTTCCTGTGGGCTGGTGGTTGGAAAAATTTGTCGCGCAATGATATCACCATTGCCATAGCCAATAACACAATTGAACTTGGTACCGCCCGCCTCAAGGCCACCGAATAATATATTTTCAGAAGACTGGCTAGTCATCATTCTGGTCCTAAACAACATGTAATTTTTGTTTTGTTTTAAGTAAAAACGGCAAAGTGAGAGACTTTGCCGTTTTTACATTAAATAACGAAAGAACTGATTAGAAGTTCCAACGGGCACCAATTGTGTAGCGACTGCCGGTATCGGCAATCTCAATGACGCGGTTTTCAAAGATTGAAAAAGAAAGTGTCTGCGAATTGGTTATATTAATCGCCTCTAAAAAGACGGTAATATCCTCAGTGACATCATAGCTAAAGCTAGCATCCCACTGACCATAAGCCCGGATATGTTTAGGCTGGCCACGGTTCGCGGCTGGAGAGTCAAGATACCCTGCACGATAATTATAGGCAATACGGGCCTGAATTGGGCCTTTTTCGTAGAAACCAACCACGTTATAGGTTTCAGAGGTTTCGTTATCCTCTTCACCATCGGTTTTCTGTGTCACATTTGTATAGTTGCCCTGCAAGCCCAAACCATCAAATGGTGCTGGCAGGGAACTGAAGGTATATTGTGCAGACAGTTCAACGCCATCAATGCTACCGTTTCCAAGGTTCTCTGGACGGTTTGATAAGAAATCAAATCCAAGAATCTGAACAATATTGGTTTCTCTTCTCGACTTATCAGAGAGATCTTTATGGAACCAGGCAACACTCATGTAGCTGGCATCATCTATATACCAGGTTAAGTTAGCATCATAATTCCAGGCCACCATCGGCTTCAGTCCGGGATTACCACTGGATACATTCCGTTCTCTTTCCCGTACGTTGAAGCTTCTTGCCAGCATCAAATCGCTTAAGGTTGCGCGGGTCAGGGTTTTGCCAATTGCGGCACGGAACACGATATCTTCATACATATCTAGTTTGAAGTTCGCACTGGGTAACCACACATTGTAGGAGCCACTTTCCGAAATTGGAATAGGGTCTGAAAATACAGCTACCGGGTCAGTACTGCCACCGCCGGTGGGGATAAATATATCCAGTATCTCCTGACCAACACCAGAGGATTTGACATCAGTCCGTGTATAACGAAGTCCCAGATTACCAGACCAGGGCGCATTACCAATAGTACCTTCAAATTTAGCCTGAACATAGGCACCATAATTCTTTTCAGTGACCGTACCGCCTTCTCCTGGCACAGGCTGCACACCCAAATCACCGCCATTAGCCGCAATAGTTGCTTGTATTTCAGCTTTAGCTACAGCTATTGCTACTGCATCTGCTCCCGGACCAGCTCTATTTACCGCCGCCGCATCAATCCCCGCATCAGAGAGAAAATATTCTTCCAGTTCTGTGATCGAAAATGTCGGGAAATCAGTATTAAACGAGTCGCCACCGAGAAATCCACTGGCATCAACGGTAGAGAATACACTCTGGTCAAGCGGCACACCGCAGAAAAGACATTGCACATCACCCGGAGTCTTGGCAACGGTCTTGGCTTTTTCACGATAAGCGTAATTGCTTCCTGCCTGAATAGAGACCAGGGCACCGGCATCGTCAAAATCATAATTCAGATCGAATGTCGCCTGAAAGGTTTCATCCGAAATACTCCGGCCTTCCCAGGTGAACCAGCCAAAGGTTGCGGCCGACGTATCACTTATGTCACCAAAACCGGAAAATACGGGCAATCCATCGACCTCATTAAAGACAATATTGGATTTATCAGTGTTAAGTCTGGCATCAAACCAGGCCTGATTTCCTGAAGTGCTGTCCGTTGATTTAGAATAAGCTGTGTCAAAAACAGCGGAAAGATTATCACTGCCCTGCCATTCCGCATTAAAGCCCGTCTGATAGGTTTCCCCCAAACGCGGGCGAATGAAAGAGCCGATAGCCTGGCCGTTCGTTCCATCTTGCCGTGATGAAATCACCGTATTATTTTCATCCAAAGTCGCTTCGACAATCTGGTCTGGGCCACCATAATGGAAAAAGAAGCGGGTATCATCATTAACGTCAAGTTTGGAATAAAGCCCGTCAAGGGTCAGGAGCAGATCATCACTTGCCTGCCACTGTAATGCAATCGTTCCACTAATGCGCTCACGCTCACTTTCACTGATATCATTACTGACAAAAGTAGGTAGAGAGACACCTGTAAATTCAGGGGTACCGTCATTATCAAAATCGAGAGGCCGGTTCGCCTCAAATCCATCTGTGAAGATTCTTTCATTACGGAATTTACGGTTGATATAGGAGAATGAGCCAAGGACACCAAACTCACCATCATTGGAGGTTTGGCTTACATATCCGGAAACAAACGGAGAAACCTCTTCCCGTGATGTATCATAAAGGCCTTTAGCAGATATAGCACCATGAAAGCCTTCTTTATCAAGCGGGCGCGCTGTTTTCATATTAATTGTCGCACCGATACCACCTTCAATCAGGCTGGCTGTTGGTGTTTTATGAACTTCTGCGGCACTAATCAATTCTGCGGCAAGAATATCAAAGCTGAATTCACGACCATCGTTTTCTGTGGCAAGAACACGGCCATTAAGCAGGACAGTATTAAAAGCGGGGCCCATGCCACGTACGGTAACAAACTGACCTTCACCGCCAGCCCGAGAAATAGTAACACCAGGAATACGTTGCAAGGCTTCTGAAATATTCTGATCCGGAAATTTACCCATATCCTCAGCAGCAATTCCATCCATAATTCCATCTGAATTACGCTTGGTCTGCAAAGCGCGCATCTGACTGCCGCGTATGCCTGTTACAACAATTTCTTCCAGTTCAAAATTTTCATCATCTGCGACATCTTCATCTGCCGCATATACCTGCGGAACCGCAAGCGCGATAAAAGCTGCCGTCCCCAATAAGATATGTTTAAATTTCGGCTTATTGTCATTCATTAGAAATCTCCCTATTAAAATATTAAACGTTAATTTTTTATCTTACTTACAGTTTAACGTTAAACAAAAATGGAATCAAGTGAAAAGTTTAACGTTAAACAAAAATTTTAAAAATATCTGAATTTATCTAAATATCAAATGAGGTTTTTATTTTCTTTCCGTGTAGAAAGGGTCTTTAATTTCAATCCAATGCGCCTCGGTATCGGATACACCTGCATATAATATGGTTTTTCCATCACACTGACTTAACCCTGAAGAAAATATCACATCTTCCAAATTTTCTCTCTTTGCAGGTCCCTTTTCAAACTGATTCCGACTGGCGATAATTTTATAATCCCTGAATTGCCTGAGGGCCGGATTATAAATAAAGGATGTGGCATAATAATGCCTCTCTTGACCAATTTGATCGTTTTTATAATAGGCCCCATGCGCCAGCACACCAATATCCCCGTTGGGCAGTATATGAGCCTCATTAACGCCTCCCCAATCCAAGGGGTGAAACATATTATCAATCAGGGCAGCACTCTCAATAACTTCTGCAGTCAGATTCTCCAGTTGGTAAACTTCAACATAGCCAACGGTACCACGCCCACCAATTTCACCCTGAGGTCTGGTAAAGACAGCAATCTTGCCATTATCAAGATCGCATAATCGAATATCCTTCATGCCAGAGGGGCCTTGAAAGAACTCAACCAGATTAAAAATATCCGACCCACGGAAGAAAACTGTTTTCCACACCAGTTTTCTTCCAACTTCCTTGATTTTTACGCCGCCAAAAATTAATTCGTTCTGGATGAATGTAACAAAAGGGTCTTGCAATTCAAAAGTGGGCGCACAGGGAATGGGGGTCCAGACACCTTCAATTTCCTCAAAAAAGATAACAATGGAATTCTCCTTATCTCTCGGTTCTACGCGTCCGGCTATTATGATTTTATTCGCTGAGGTAAAGGGGGCCGTAATATTATAAACATCCTGTCCTTCCACGCCTGTGAAACGTAATTTAGCTGTATTTTTATTTTGATCATCCTGCCCCAGCTGAAATTCGGAAAACAGTTCATGGACACGTTTTATATTTTCTCTACTCATAATATTGTCTTTTAATTCTCTATAGATGTAATTTATGGTTGCTTATTCAAACGGAAAGATGGTTCCAAAGCTCATCCAGACTAACCGTTGCCAACGCCATGACTTCATCTGCCGCGCCATAATAGATATTAAGCATATCGTCTCTTATTATTGCCCCACAGCAAAAGACCACATTGCCAAAGAAACCATCTGTTTCATATGCCTCCCGAGGCTCTGCGATAGGATCGCGCATACGGGCAATGACTTTGGTGGGGTCATCCTTATCGATGAGTAAAGCGCCCAGACAATAACGTTGCGTACTATCTACTCCATGGTAAATCTGTAGCCAGCCTTTATCCGTTTTGAGCAGAGGGGCCCCACCCCCAATTTTCATTTGATCCCAGTCATTATCAGAACATTCTAGCAGTATGTTGTGGTCGCCCCAATGAATCAGGTCGGGAGATTTTGCCAGCCATATTTCTGGTCTGCCAAGATGCATGGGGGCCGGACGATGAAGGGCCCAATAGTAACCATTTACTTTCTCAGGAAAGAAACAAACATCCCTGTTATCCGGCGCAAAAATAATACCCCGTTTTTCAACCTTTTGAAAATCGGTTGTCTGAGCCAGTGATGTACTGATACCTAGATCCGAAATGGACGAATAATTAATATGATAGGTGCCATCAATCAGGGTCACTCTAGGGTCCTCACAGCCGTAAATTTCATATCTGTTATCTGGGAAAATAAATGCGTCATCATTAACGACAAAATCCACACCATTGGCACTTCGCGCGATGCGAATATGCGAAAGAGAAGTAAGATAAACCTGGTTGGGGTCCTTTTGCGATATGATGCTGCGGGGATCAGAAAAATCATAATCGGGGTCATCCCGCCGGAAGCTTTTAATGGTTATCTCCCACGAACCATTCCGCTCAATAAGCAATGGCACCTTAATTTCATTTTCCACACTACTCGGCATGCTTTCAGCAACCCGGAGCAACATCACAGTTTCACCATTGTAATCTATGGCGCCCGCATTAAAGGTGCCTTCAACTTTGAAGCCCTCCTGACTGGGTTTGACCATGTCTGGCGTAATGATTGGATTAAATTCTGAACGTTTAACAAACATCTCGTACTTCTCTTATAATTAATGTCCCGTAAGGTAGTAGATAATTCGGTTCGCAAAGGTTAAATCCTTTGCTGGCCATAACTTCATAGGAACTATTGTGGTTAATAGGCTGTTGGACATCACTGAAATTTATCAGGGTGTGAACGATTTGATTTTGCCAGCTACGTGAAAATGACAACAGGCCTTGTTCAAGAGACAAGGCATCGTAGTTACCAAAGTTAAGCGCCATGTTATCTCGGCGCAGAACAATTAAATTTTTATACCATTGCAAAAGGCTATCCGAGTCACCGATCTGTTCGTCAACATTGGGCAGGTTTTCCGGTGCTTTTTTACCAATCCAAGGCGTGGCTGTACTGAAGCCAGAAAACTCATCACTATTCCACTGCATGTATAAGCGGGACTTGTCTCGACATTCCTCTAACGCTATGTCATAGGCCTGATGCCTTGTCTTGCCGTCTGTTATCGCCAGTTGATAGTGATTTTTGGCCTGAATATCCTGTATCTCACTAACGCTTACCGGAATGAAATTTGGCATACCAATTTCTTCACCAAAATATAAAAAACTAACGCCCTTCGCTGTTAGTGTCAGAGCGGCCAGTGCTGCGGCATGCTCAACATTATCATGGCAAAGTCGGCTGATGGATCTGGCCATATCGTGACTGTTAAAGAATATCGTTGGTAACCCACTAAGCTGATCCTCCATGGCGACCAGTTGCGCATGGACATTACCAATGTCAAAGTGAGTTATGGAACCTAGGTTGAAGTTAAATACAACATCCAGCAGATCATCACTTTGATAGGGGGCCAGCTTCGCCAGTTCTTCATGACCCACCTCACCCACCAGAAAACAATCCTTGCCCGCGCGCTCACTATAATCCCTGACATAAGCGCATATGTCCGAAAGACAGTCATAAATTCCCGGCTGGTCTATATCATGGCTGTGGATTTGCCTGCCGTCAGCATCGCTCAAATTCTCCTCGCCAATACCATTACAAGACAGAAAATTAATCACATCAAATCGAAAACCATCAACACCCCTGTCCAGCCAGAATTTCAACACAGTCAGCATATCATCCCTCACCGCCCTGTTTTGCCAGTTAAGGTCCGCCTGCTCCGGGGAAAATTTATGGTAGTAAACCTGGATTCCCACCGGCTCCTTTTGCCATGCCGAGCCACCGAAAAAGGATTCCCAGCCATTTGACTTGTCCTGAAAAAAGAAATAATCCCGATATTTGCTCTCGGGGTTGACCAGCGCTTCCCTGAACCACGCATGTTCCGTGGAGACATGGTTCAGCACAATATCGATGATAACCTTTATTCCGCGCTCATGGGCCTGCTCTATGAAATGATCAAAATCCGCAAGGCTTCCAAAATCCGGATCTACATTAAAATAGTCCGAAACATCATAGCCATTGTCCACCTTGGGCGACGGGTAGAATGGTGTTATCCACAGGCCATTCACACCCAGATCCTGCAAATAGTCCAGACGGCTTGTCAGCCCTTTAAAGTCACCAACCCCATCACCGTTACCATCCTGGAAACTGGCGATATAAATCTCGTAAAAGACGGTGCTTTGCCACCATTTATGTTTTGTATTTGACAACATATAATTCAGGTCACTTCAAAGACAGTGACATTCCCTGTAAAAAATATTTGCGGAAAATAATGAACAACAGTACCAGCGGCAGAGCCTGTAATACCGACCCCGCCATCACGGGGCCAACATCAGTGCCATATTGTTTGCTGAAAGTTGCAAGCAATACCGACAAAGGCATTTTTTCAACGTCCGACATGACGATAAGTGGCCACATGAAATTGTCCCACGTACCGGTGAAAGTAAATAATGCGACAATGGCTACAATAGCCTTGTTAAGGGGTACCATAAGGTTGAATACAATCTGTCTCAAGCTCGCCCGATCCAGTTTTGCCGCATCAATATAATCATTTGGCGTACCCTTAAATGCCTGAGCCATCATAAAAATGCCCCAGCCCGACATCATTACTGGCAATATCATCGCGGAATATGTATTAATTAATCCAAGCTGTTTTATCAGAACAAAAAGGGGGATCATTAACACCATGGCTGGCACAACCATTTGAAACAGAATAAAATCATTTACCTGCGCACGTCCGCGAAAGTCAATTTTCGCCATAGCGTAGCCAATGAAAGCCGATGTAATCACGACTGAAACCGTGACAGTAAGTGTGATAAAAAAGGAGTTGAAAAGAGATTTCAGGAACGGACGGTTAATTTTTTCCGCACTATCAAACAGAAATTGATAATTTTCCATGGTCAACGTACCGGAAAATAAATCCGTGTGGTATATCTCAGGCGTTGGTTTGAGGGACGCCATAACCATCCAGATATAAGGATACAACCATGTTATGGCCAATAGATACATTAAAATTGTAATGATCCAGCTACCCACAGTTTTTTGCGGTATTATTTTCTTTAAATCAATCATACCAGTTCCACATTTTTTTCCAGTAATTTGCGCATAATCTTGATAACTAAATAACTGACAACGGCAATAATAATGGCCATCAATGCAGCACGGCTTGGTTGCAAACGGTTGAATGCCGTCTCATAAATAACCAACAGTGGCATATTAGTGCTTTCCATTGGCCCGCCGCCCGTGATCATGTAGGGTTCGGTAAATATGCCAAACGCAACGGTTATGGCAAACACCAACACCATGACAAGCTGCGCGTTGATCATGGGTAGCGTGACTTTGAATAACTTTGTAAGGAGTTTCGTATTATCCAGTTTGGCCGCATCATATATTTCCTGTGGTATGGCAACCAGACCCGAATATAAAATCAAGCCGTAATAGCCGACGAACTTCCAAGTCACCACAAGAGAAATTGACAGCATGGCCATATTGGGACTGGACAACCAGGGAATTGTGAAACCAAACCAATCCGCCAGAAATGTATTCAAAGGGCCCGTAGAACTGAATATTTTTTCAAAAACCAGAGAATAGGCAACGCCGGAAGATATGTGTGCCACCAAAAACGACAATGCAATAAAGACTTTACCGCGCCCGATATGTTGAAGACCAAATGCAAAGCCTAGCGAACAGGCCAGTACAATGGGTACATAATATCCCAAAAACCGGATGACATTCCATAATGATCGCCAGAATTCGGGGTCGTATAAAACGGCAAAAAAGTTTTTCAGCCCACTGAACGTCGGCACATCAAAAAAACGCCATTCGGTAACAGACAAAATCACCAGCCACAGGAACGGATAAGCCCAGAAAATTACATTAAACAACAGAAATGAAATTGCCAGTGCGGCCCCTATTTGGGATTCCTTTATTTCCACGATATTTATATTGCCAATTTTCATACTCAATGCTCCGCCCGCAGAATTTTGTCCGTACGCCTGACGGCATCCGCTAGAGCCGCCTCCGGCGATTTGGTGCCAAATTTCACGGGGTCAACCATTTCAAATCCCATGGTTTTTTGTACATCAATCGTATTTTCAGTGAATGCGGATGGAACGGCCACATTGACATATGAAGCATATTGTCTGGCTATAGGATGTGTATTATAAAAATTTTTGAATATTACATTATCCATCAAGTCACCCCGCGCAGGCGGAAGACTTGTTTTTTCCAGCCATAGTAGGCTGATTTCGTCATTACTGAATACCCAAGAAATAAAGGCGAAGGCTTCCTCTTTCACTTTGCTATTTTTGAATATGACAAGCCCTTTGCTATCCGCCAATGTGAAAGTTTTTCCATCCCCTTTATGTTTCGTTATCATTGGCCCAACAATGATTTTTTTCAAGGTATCAGGATACATTCGCTCAAAAAATGAAATGCTCCATGGCCCCCTGACACCCCCTACGACAAGACCAGTCGTTAAGGGATCATCACTTTCAAAATCCAAGGCCGTCCAACCATTCTTATATATGGTTTCCATGAATGTCAGCACCGCAAGGCCGGCTTCATTTTTATAAAGTGCCTTGCCATCCTTAACATAAGGCGCACCATTTGAAGCGGCATAATAAAATGAAATAAAATCAAACCATCTATCGTACCAGATTTTACCCGTCATAATCTGCATGCCATATTTATTATCAGAGGCGGCATATTGTTCTGATAACGCATATACGTCATCATAAGTTTCCGGAATTTTTATAATTCCAAGCCTTTGCAGAATGTCACGCCGCCACCATATCAAAGTGGGGTTTGAATAAAGGGGAAAGACATATTTCTTCCCGTCCTGATCCCAGCCCTGCATGATAGTTTCCATATGCCGAACCGAGACAAGTTCCTGATAACCATCCATCACGGAAAGGTCCTGCAACTGTCCTAAACTCGCCAGTTGAGTGGAAAATCCTGAAAATATATTCGTCGAAATATCAGGGGCATTATCTGCGACCAAGGCCGTTAAAATAGCCTTTTCCGAACTTTCAACAGCCGGGATCGTCTTTAATTCCACAGGCGTGCCTAAGCCGCTTTTATTCCATCGCTCTACTACAATCTTCCAAAAGGCCTCTTGTGATTCGTCCGGGGCGACCCATAATTTAATCACTTTATTCGTCGTAGCATCTTCTGTTGTCGGACCAGACTCAGAACAACTGCCCAACAACAGAAGGCTACCGGCCAAAAATATGCTTATTATAGTCTTCATAAACCTCCCTTTGCACTTACCTCTGTAAGACCAATATGCTTTCTATGGTTGATTCCGCGCCGGAATTCATATTAATTTCAGTGGCGGATTTAATGGCATCAAAGGTCCTCCCGCTCTTCTGATTATACATGGTTTCTGCGGCTATATTATTGCCCTGAAACCATGATTTTAACTGCGCCAATTGGGTGGTGTATTTTTCATTTTTAGTTACCCGGTAAGCTTCCGATACAGCATATACCATTGGACGGACCCCATAGGAAATTTGAGGGAACTGTGCCTTGCGGGCTTGAAAATAATGACCCCCATCACGCTCTAAAACAAGAGATTCTGCAAACCCACTTTTCATAAGAAAAGGATAAAAATTATCCACTTCCCGCAAGGCGCTTTCAATATACGCGGGACGGGCCAGCTGTTGTCCTGCCAATAGTAAAGCATAGGCCTGACTGTTGCCCCAGGCATGCCATTCATTCTTCCAACTTAAAAACATACCATAAGGATAATTCTCCGCATCACCCTTTTGCATTGTCATAATGCCCTGTGCCAGTGCATTGATAATAGCCGCAATTTGGACGTCCGCGCTTCTTTTATAATATGGCAGCAGGGCTATGATAGCGACAGCAGCCTGATCTGCAGCATATTTGCTAGGCAGCCATGTCGCAACCTCTATGCTGTTAACAACCTCGGTTTTTAAATCCGTTACAGGAATATCTTCTCTTATCCTGATAACGACTTTTTCTATGGCTTTTTCGATCCTTGCCGTCAGTTCCGCATCCGAACGAAACAGTCTATGAGCCGTCTCCAAACTCCACAATGCCCTGAAAGACCACCAATTCATTTCTGCTACCGAAGTTTTATAAAGGGTATTAATGGACAGGTCCGGCCAGATGAAATTATTAAAATAACCATTGTCGTTTTGCATATGCAAAACAAACTCAACCAGCATTCTTGTTTTGGTCAAAACAACTTCGTCCGGCTGGTCTTTCAGATATTCAGACAACATGACAATGGCCCTTGCCACATCGTCCACACATGCAAACCCTTCGGCAGGTTCAATGGCAAAGGTATAATCCGGGTATTCGCTATAGATATTGACAACGGCCATTTTTCTATTGCCCACTTTTATGGGCGCAAATAAATGATTAAAATGTTTCAAATTGATTCTGGAATTTTCGGAAACGGTTTCCTGCGAATAGACTGATGGTTTCCCAAGAACAAATGTGGCCACAAAAAACAATATGCTGCAAAATAACAGAAAAATTATTGATTGAGATTTTTTGTTTTTTAATTTCATTACTTTATTAACCAGCATCTCGTAGCCGTTTGTACGGCTATTTTTCCCTATAAATCGAAAACTAAGTTTAACGTTAAACTTAACTGTTGCCAATGTCAATAATTAACGTTAAACTCTTATCACTATATATTGGAAAGTAGATGATGTATATTGCAATTGAGTGAAGCTCGATGACTGTAGAAGATCAAAAATTATCCTGTTATTATACAGTCAATATTATTAAATTAATTCATTAAGAGGGTATTTGAAAAAATGCGCCGAAATAAAACGACACTGAAATCTATTGCTGCTGACCTTGGTATTACGCATACATCTGTTTCCAATGCCTTCAATAATCCTGCAAAGGTATCCAGCAAACTTCAAAAGAAAATTCTGGACTATGCAAAATCCATTAATTACCACGGTCCTAACCCTGCTGCCAGATCACTCCGGACAGGATTATGTGGTGCCATAGGTATCATTTATAATGATCAACTGAGTTATGCCTTTTCCGACCCCCATGATATTGCTTTCCTGCGTGGCGTTTCCTCAATCTGTGAGGAGCGGGGTACCAACATTGTTCTGATTCCCCTAAAAAACAATGATCTGAATAATTTTGAGTCATTGGATGCGATGGTAGATGGCTATATCCTTAATGCACCATATAAAAGCAATCCAACAACGCAACGCGCATTATCCAGAGGCCTCCCCACTGTTGTGGTTGACTTTGATGCCCCTTTGCATATTAGCGTTTTAACAAATGATGCCACTATTATGCGCGAAATGACCGATCATATTATGTCTCTGGGACATAAAAAAATCGGCATAATTACCTTTCCTTTAACAGAAAGAAGCCATGATTTATTCACCCTCGACCGCAAACTTGAAACAGATAATTACGTACCAAATCAACGCATGATTGGTTGTCGGGAAGCCATCACGAGCAAAGGCATTAAGCTGAACAGTATATTGGTCCGTGAAACGACAAATAGTAGAGATGGCGGCGCAGAAGCGGCACGGCATCTGCTGGAACTTCAGCCGGACATTACGGCTTTCATCTGTTTCTCAGACCGGCTTGCTTACGGTGCAATGGAAGAATGTCAACGCCTTGGACTGGATGTCCCCGGGCGTATCTCGGTAACGGGATTTGATGACCTTTCGCCCCATGGTTTAAACTCTGCTTTACCCGCGTTGACGACTGTCCGGCAGGATGCCTATGCAAAGGGTCGCAAGGCGGCGGAAGCGCTTCTTAACAAGGATGAAGATCAGAGTAGAAGGATTAATATTGAAGCGACACTTATTGAAAGAGATAGCACAGCCAAAAGATAGGGAGACTTTTGAAATATGACCAATGTGACCGTTAAAAATCTGGTAAAAGCTTATGATCAGACTGAAATCATTCATGATATAAATTTTGATATTCAGTCAGGGGAATTCATTGTTCTGGTTGGGCCTTCAGGTTGCGGAAAATCTACTATATTGAGGATGATTGCAGGATTGGAAGATATTACTTCCGGCAATATTTATATTGGTGACGATGATGTAACACATACAGCGGCCTCGAAACGTGGCATCGCCATGGTTTTCCAGTCCTATGCTCTTTACCCCCATATGACGGTTAGTGAAAATTTGAGTTTTGGACTGAAAAATATGAAATGCAGCAAGCAACACATTGATCAGAAAGTCAAGCAGGCCGCTGATATCCTGCAGTTGAGTGATTATCTAGATCGTCTTCCAAGTCACCTCTCTGGTGGCCAGCGACAACGCGTGGCTATCGGGCGAACCATTGTTCGTGACCCAAAAATATTTTTATTCGACGAGCCGTTATCAAATCTTGACACCGAATTGCGGGTTCAAATGCGCCATGAGTTGGGCAAGCTACATCAGAAGCTCGGAAGTACCATGATTTATGTGACCCATGATCAGGTAGAAGCAATGACACTCGCCGATAAAATTATCGTTCTGGACGCTGGAAACATTGCCCAGATGGGATCGCCCCTAGAACTTTATAATCACCCGAAAAATACGTTCACTGCCAGTTTTATAGGTAGCCCTAAAATCAATTTACTTGATGGCATAGTCACTAGGCATAAGAAAAACAAGTTGCTAATCCAGTTGGGGGAAAACATGGACGTCTACCTTGATGTTAATGTACCTGCATTACAGGTGGGTGATGAGATAACGCTTGGCTTGCGGCCAGAACATATTAAGCCCTTTGTCAGAGATGAGGACCTTGCCTTGGAGATGACCACGGATGCTGTGGAAACACTCGGAGATTCCACTTATATTTATGCAAAATTATTCGATAAGATCGATATCCGGGTAAAGCTCCAGGGGCAGCATATCTTCAATGATATGGATCGCTTGACGTTGAGCATTGACCCCCGGAATATTTTATTTTTTGATGGTAATGGCGAGGCAATCACTGTCGAAAACAGTCAGACTTCACACAGTTTAGCAGGATAAGTTATTTATGGTCATAGGTTATTTTTCCCTTGATTTTACTTTTGTTTAACGTTAAACGTAAGGCCTGATAACGGTTTAAAAAAAATCGTTTTCTGCATATACCCCTTGATATTTTAGTCAAACTCCAATGGGGTGTTCTTGTAACATTAAGAGCACCCCAAATTTTTGCCGGATTATATTTCATGAAGACAAACAATGCCGCTTGGAAATTCCTTGAAAGTCAAAGTGAAAAGGAAACTCATCTTCACCTGAAAGATCTGTTTGCCACTGACCCGGACAGATTTGAAAAATTTTCAATAAATATTGAAAATATTCTTTTCGATTATTCCAAAAACCTGGTGACAGATGAGGTCATGACCGGATTGTTTGATCTCGCACGGGAAGTTGATGTGGAGAGCTGGCGGGCACGCATGTTTTCCGGTGGCCGGATCAATTTGACAGAGGACCGACCTGTGCTTCATGTGGCACTTCGTAATATAGATGCCGATCCCATTTATGTGGATGGTTCCGATGTGATGGACCAAATAAGTACTGAACTGGATAAAATGAAAAAGCTGACCGACAGCATCAGGTCGGGGAAATGGCGAGGCTATTCAGGAAAACGTATTACCGATGTGGTCAATATAGGCATTGGCGGATCAAATCTTGGGCCCCAAATGGTGACTGAAGCCCTGCGTAAATACAGCGATAACAAAGTCAGCGTTCATTACGTCTCAAACGTGGACAGTTTCCAGATTGCCCAGGTTTTACGTCCCTTAAACCCGGAACAGGTTCTATTTATCATTTCATCAAAAACTTTCACCACGCGTGAGACATTGACCAATGCGGCGACAGCCCGGAATTGGTTACAGGCCTCCTCTTTTGATGAAACTGCCGTAGAAAGACATTTTATAGCCGTAACGGCAAATCGTGCTAATGCCGTCAAATTCGGGATTCCGAAGAATAATATTCATGACTTATGGGATTGGGTCGGTGGGCGATTTTCCTTATGGTCGGCCATTGGGCTACCCATTGCACTCAATCTGGGTTTTGATAATTTTCAGAAATTACTGGCGGGTGCCTTTGCCATGGATCAGCACTTCCTAAACGCCCCATTGGAAAGTAATGCTCCTGTCATTCAGGCTTTGATAGGCGTATGGAACAGCACCTTCCTTGGCATGCAAACTCAGGCCATTCTGCCCTACAATCAGTCTCTGCATATGTTCTCAGCCTACATGCAGCAAGCGGATATGGAAAGTAATGGCAAATCAGTGGATTGGGACGGCATTGATGTTCCTTATTCCACGGGTTCTATCATCTGGGGCCAGTTGGGCATCAATGGTCAACATGCTTTTTATCAATATCTGCATCAGGGTAAAAATATTATCCCGGCTGATTTTATCAGCGCTGTAGAAAGCTCTACCACCGTTAAGGGACATCATGAATATTTGATGGCTAATTTTATTGCACAGACTCAAGCCTTGATGACCGGAATCAATAAAGAACAGGTTCGGGAAGAACTACGCGCCAAAGGAAAATCCGAACCCTATATAGCTAATCTGGTTTCCCATAAAATTCATCAGGGAAACCGGCCTACCAATACAATCATGTTGGAAAGGATTGATCCACATTCTCTAGGTGCATTGATCGCTCTTTATGAGCATAAGATTTTTGTTCAGGGAATCATTTGGCGGGTATGTTCGTTTGACCAGTGGGGGGTGGAGCTTGGCAAAGAACTGGCTAATCATATCCTTCCTCAACTGGAACAGGATGGCCCCATTGAGAATCAGGATAGCTCCACAATTGGCCTGATAAATTTTTACAAAAATACCCGGCAATAACCGACAGGCTAAATAAATAGTGACGAACTAAATATTATGGAAACTATAATAATTGACGGACCTGTTCCGCAATATACTGGCGGCCTTTATGAGCTATATCAAGAACGCCAAAAGATAAGAAGGCATGAATGGTTGTATCATAGCATCTGTACAGTGTCGCAACACCAGAAGATTTAAGCCTGTCATGATATTTTTTTGCTTCATCCAACAGGGGATCATAACCGCCTATTACAATGACAGTCGGTGGCATATGGGACAATTCATTCTGCCGCACTGGAGAAATGGCTGGGTCCGACCTATCATCATCAGGGGACAAGTACCAGCCAACGGCAGTATCAATACCATCTCTGGACAGTAGATATTCACCATTTCCCGATGACATACGGGATGAATAATATTCATGGGGTCGTGAATTATCCACCACAGGATAGAGAAGGAATTGCGCCTTGATCTGCTTTTCTGTGTTTTTGTTGATCATATGACAGATCACTGTTGCAAGATTGCCACCTGCACTGTCGCCCATTACTGCCACCCTTGATCTGTCTCCGCCAATATCTTCAGCCTGTGCCAGTGTCCATTCGGTAACGGCGAGACAATCATTTAATCCGGCGGGATATTTATGTTCCGGGGCCAGACGGTAATCAACGCTGATGTATATTGCTCTGCTATATACACATAATGAACGAACCAGACTGTCATATGACGCCACATCCCCCAATGACCAGCCCCCCCCATGAAAGAAAACAACTATGGGAAGAGACGGGGGTACGTTTTCCTCTTTCGGATAATAAATCCGGACTGGCACATCGCACGCCGCCCAAATGATCTGGCGATCCTCTATTCGGCATTTTTGTTCAATCTCCCCGGAAAAACCAGAGAATAAATCCCGGGCACCAGCCCGCGCATCTGCAATGGAAAAGGTCTCGCCTGGACCTGCCACATGCTGGTTGATCTGATCCAGCAGCGCGGCTGTCTGTTGATCAATAGTCATCAAAACATACTTTCAATAAAAGATATAAGCAGGATTAGAAATTATAGTGCACTGTCAGGCTATAGGTACGGGGTGTCCCATAATACCCAAGTTGAACGCCCGGTGCTGCACTCAAATCAAAACCATGTTCCCGAAATTCCTTGTCTGTCAGATTCTGACCGGCCAGTATGACATTCCAATGCTGGTCTTCCGATACAAACTGGATGGAGGCTTCCAGAAGAGCATAACCATCCTGAGCCAGAACTTCACTGCTGGATACGGTGAGATAGGTTTTGGACCGATAACTGATCGCGCCGTTAAACGTTAGTGTTCCCAGATTATCGAGATCATGGTCATAGTTCAAGCTGGCGCGGGAGGTAAAGTCCGGTGCATTGACCAAATTGCGGTCATCACTGACATCAACACCAAAATCACCAAAAAATTCGTCATAACTACTGTTCAGATAGCCCGCATTGACATCTAGCGTAACATTATCAACCAACAGGGCGGTCATTTCCATTTCTACCCCCCATATTGTAGCCTTCCCGGCGTTATCAAAGACAGATTCAAAGGCGCCCGTATCAGGATTTGCAGTAAAGCGACTCAGTTGGAAATTCTTATAATCATTGTAAAATGCCGCCATATTCAATCGTATGCGCTGATCAGCCAAGGTGGATTTAAAACCGGCTTCATAGCTCCAAAGGGTTTCCGGATCAAAGGACTGAGCTCGGTTGGTTAGGCGACCATTAAACCCTCCACTTTTGAAGCCGCGGCTGGCACTGGCATAAACCATAACATCTTCACTGATCTTATAATCCAACCCTATTTTGGGTGAAAAGGATTCCCATTCATTTTCAGCGTTAAAGCTGGTACGACCGAAACCAATCCCGGTGCCAAAGACAGCTTCCATTTCTTCGGGCGTCGTAATTCCGGTGCCGAAAAACTCTTCTCCAGCACTTTCAACTTCTTTCTTTTCTTTGGTAAAGCGCAATCCAAACGTTACAGTCAGATCTTTAGTTGCCTCATATTTGAGCTGGGCGTAGGCGGCCATGCTACTGTTGGTCTGATCCCGCCGTCCGGCGTTAATGATGGGAAATGGGAACACCCCGAAAACCGGTAATACAACAAAAAAATCGGGGGCAATGGCTCCGGCAAAAGTCACATCATCTTCACGGAAATAATATAATCCGGATACCAGAGATATATTGTCACCATTATAGATAAACTGTAGTTCCTGGCTGAATTGATCCTGATCCTCAAAATCATAGATGCCGAAGGAAGAATCTATAGTGCCATCCAGATCAATTTTGGTTCGGTAATCCATCTCCCTGTAAGAAGTTATCGATTTGAATGTAAATTCATTAATATTATATTCCCCCGTCAGAGCAACACCAAATGTCCTCAGACTTTCCAGATTGTTGAAGTTGACATTAACCAGAAAAGGGTCATCAGTCGGGTTAATAAATTCACCACTTGGCACAGAAAAAATTGGTGTTTCCTTATGGGGTGAACGGGAACGATCAGGATTGTTTTTTGATCCATCAACGACCAGATAGAAAGACAGATTTTCATCGGGCGTTAACAGGGCGCTGACTCGCCAGCTGTTGGTTTCCTTGTCAAAATCATCATTGCCGTCAAACAAATTTTGTGAATAACCATCATGGGAACTGTGGGCCACGGCAGCTTTGGCCATTAATATATCCTCTATGATGGGACCACCGAGAGAGGCTTTGGCCCGGAACTGATTAAAATTGCCATACCCTGCTTCAATATAACCTTCTACCTCATTGCTCGGACGGGCACTGACAAATTTGATAGCACCACCGATGGTATTCCGGCCATAGAGTGTCCCCTGTGGTCCACGCAATACTTCAATCCGTTCAGGGTCCATGACATCAAGAAATGACCCCTGAGCGCGTCCCATATAAACGTCATCCACATAAACACCGACCCCCGGATCATTAAAGGAAATAGAGTCAATCTGCCCTACACCGCGCAGGTAAATTACCGCATTAGCTGCATCCCCTACATGCAGACTAAGGTTCGGCACATGGGCCTGAAGGTTGCCTATGTCCTCGATTCTGTTGTTGAAAAGTTCCTCAGAACTAAAGGCGCTAACTGCCAGAGGAACTGTCTGAAGATTTTCGCTTTGACGTCGGGCGGTGACGATTACTTCGTCCAACACGGTGTTTTCTGCACCTGTTTCCGCTAATAGGGATACTGTTGACAAGGCCATAAAAAGAGCCGTCAGACATGATGTATTGATCACATTATTTGTAATTTGTTTTCTCATATTAAGATCCTGCCATGATCGGTCGATAAACAACCGGGGTTGTATTAAAATTTCCTCATTTTTATGATAGGATCAAGCGGGGTAAAAGGTATATGATCTTTGGGTTCAATTTAAGTGGACAATTTCGCTCATTTTAATTATTGCTTTAATATCAAGCCATTATGCTAATTAATTGGATGTGTTTTTCTTATTTATAGTATTTAAATAGGCTGTTGGGGTAATGGTGTTCCAATTTTTAAAGGCCCGGATGAAGCTTCTGAAATCTGAAAACCCCAGCTCATCTGCGATGTCATTTATGTGAATACCCTGAGACATCAACTGCTTTGACTTTTCGTTCAGAGCTTGGGAGGCGAGTTGCCGGAAGGTAGTATTTTCCATGGACAGGCGCCGCCGAAGTGTTGGTACGCTAAAACCCAGGTGACGTGCAACGTCTTGTTGATTCAGCAGACCCTGTTCAATGGCCAGATGAACCTGTTCTACAACACCCATTGTGCTTACTTCTCCAGAAGAAGAAATTTGGACAATCATAGTAATCACGTGATCATATATTTCCCGTGAGGATGGCATGTGCTGTTGGTCAATGGTGATGGGTAATGTGGCTGCAGACAGATCATACATCAAGGTATATTGACCAGATTGATAGCGCACCGGAACATTCCAATAGCCCATATGACGGCTTTTCATAGGCCCCCTTTTACGCTTGGTATATACCTTGCGCAATAGTGGCAGCAAATCCTGGGACGTACTAAAAGATAAAATACCTTGCAGATAAATTAGCACGCATTCCATGGTGAAATGGATATAATCTTCATTCTCCATCATATAGGGAAACTGGCTGTCATCAATAATGTAAAGTAAGAAACCATTCCTGATTTCCACACGGTTATACGGCCCTCCATGAAGCATATTATAGGATTTCGCGATCAGTTTCATAGCATCCTCCAGATTTTTGCAGGATGAAATATTGGACATTATATAACTGGTGGAGCCGGGCATTAAATGTCGGGAGGACAGATGTATCGTTTCATCCTGCAAGGCTACAGATAACTCCCATAATATGCGAAAATAATCAGATAATGGCATTGTCTGCTTCTGTTTTTTCTGCTTATTGATATTGACATATTTGTGAAAAATTTTGGCCGAAGTCGCAATATGTGTCATGTCCAGAAGAGGTTTAATATCAGTCAGAGAAACAGTAAATAAATTGCCTTGTTTCAGGTTTTCTATTTCCTGAGATAGGGCAGTCTTTATTATCATTTAATGTCTGCTATTTATTTATGAAAGTAAACTCTTGTAGATAAATGTTACCATTAGTTACCGGAAATCCAAAGGATAGTTTAGGTAGACATTGAAACAACAATATAATTAACACCACGACATTTAGCCACGGTGACCTTGTATTTGAGACTGATATTATATTGTTGGGATATTGTCACGAGACAAACAGGCCCAACCGAAATATCATCAAAATTCCGGGCCTGCCATTAATTAATTCTTCCCCTGGGGGATGTTGACAATTATAGAGATCCTTTAATGGCATCCATGCAGATCGCACTATAGGCTTCTTTATCGAACACGATGGGGTTGCCGCCCGCACTGGGGTCTTCCACTGACATTTTGCCAATATGAGTGACGCAATCTGATGTAACCCCAATAGAAGACAGGCTATGGGGAATTTCCAGCTCTTTGCGAAAATTGAGTATCCATTCAAGAAACGCCTCGAAATTACCCTCCAACCCGATCACTTGAGCTAACCAGCCTATGTCATCCCCGATAACAGATTTATTTGCCTTTAATACATATGGCATCAGTATGGCGTTTAACATTCCATGATGGGCCCCAAAAACAGCCCCCAGAGAATGAGCGATGGCATGCATTGCCCCAAGACCGCGTTGGAATGCAGTGGCACCCATCATTGATGCAACCAGCATATGGGTGCGTGCCTCAATATTTTGTCCATCCCGAACAGCCAGCGGCAACCACTCTTTGACCATACCAATGGCTTCGACGGCAATACCGCGTGCCATGGGATGAAACCCGGGAGCGCAAAATGCTTCCAGACTATGCGACAGCGCGTCCATCCCTGTGGCTGCGGTAAGACCCGCAGGTAAACCAACGGTAAGTTCGGGATCCAATATGACTTTTTTTGGCATCATAAGGGGGTGAAAAATAATTTTCTTCTTATGGGTTTCAGCATCCAGAATAACGGATGCACGCCCCACCTCTGATCCGGTGCCAGCCGTCGTGGGCAGGGCAATGATAGGCGCTACAGCAGATGTATCTACCCGTGTCCAGTTATCGCCAACATCTTCAAAATCCCAAAGGGAGCGCGTTTGCCCCGCCATCAGGGCCACGGCCTTTCCGGCATCAAGGCTGCTTCCGCCACCAATGGCAATAACCCCATCATGGCCGCCCTGCTTGAACATATTAAGGCCGGCATCTATATCTTCTCCCGTCGGGTTTGGATGTACTTGAGAAAACAGACCAACACCAAGGTCAGAATTAGTACAATCCGCTAGTAATTTACCAATGAATGGCAGCTCACATAAGCCCGGGTCCGTCACAATCAAAGGCCTTTTAACCCCCAAAGACCGACATTCGTCAACCACATCACTGATGCGGCCTGCCCCCAGTGAAATTGAAGTGGGATAATTCCAACTTGCTGATAACGTCATAGATAGGCCTTTCTATTAAGCCAAAACACGGAAATGATATGATTTAGGCCTGGTTAATGCTTCATAACCAACGCGCGATAAGGTGCAGCCACGACCCGAATTCTTAATACCGGTCCAGGCAAGTGCCGGATCCAGATAATCGCAACGGTTCGAAAAGAAAGTACCGGTCTGTACCCGTTCCCCAATAGCAGTGGCAACAGCAATATCTTCCGTCCATACCGAAGCCGTTAGGCCAAATTCGCTATCATTCATAAGTGCTATCGCTTCATCATCACTGTCAACGGCCATAATGCCAATTACGGGACCGAAACTTTCCTCTGTCATAACGCGCATGGAATGATCAACATCAATCAATATTTGAGGGGCGAGATAATTACTGCCCGGCTGGTCCAGAGGAAATAATGTCGGATCAATCAGTGCCTTTGCACCTTGGCTGATAGCCTCTGCCGTTTGGTTACGGACAAACTCCGCCGCCTTAACATTGACCAATGGGCCAAGCGTGGTTTCCGCCTCTAAGGGACTACCCAATGTATACTGCTTGGTAAGGGCGACAAAACCATCCACGAAATCCTTAAAAACAGATCTGTTGACATAAATGCGCTCGATGCCACAACAGGATTGACCCGAATTAAAAAAGGCACCATCGACCAGACTTTCAATGGCATGTGGCAGGTTTGCGTCTGCCCGTACATAGGCCGGGTCTTTGCCGCCCAATTCCAGACCAGAGCCCATGAACTGGCCCGCAATGGCTTCTTCTATACGCGCACCTGCGGGGACTGATCCGGTAAAAGCTACATAATTGATTTTTCCGGAGCCAATGGCTGACGCCGTATCTTCATGGGTTATATGCAGGGACTGAAACACACCCGACGGTAATCCGGCATCCCTAAAACATTCCTCAAGACGTTCTGCACATAATGGTGTTTGGCTCGAATGTTTAAGAATAACGGCGTTGCCAGCCATAATGGCAGGAATGACAGAATTAATTGCCGTGAGATACGGGTAATTCCACGGTGCTATGGTAAGTACTGTTCCCAGAGGCACCCTTTTGATTAGACGTTCCGTTGTCGGGTCTTTTATTTTTATATCCGCCAAGGCGTCTGCGGCAATATCAATCATATAGCTTGACCGTTCAACTACGCCCGCGACTTCCCCATCGCCGTATCGGATAGGACGGCCCATTTGCTGCGCTAGTTCCTGCCCATGTCTAGCCTTCGATTGTTGAAATATATCAATTGTGCGGTTACAGACTTCTGCCCGTTCTGTAATTGATCTTGCTTGCCATTTTAGTTGTGCTTTACTTGCTTCTTCCAATGCCTGATCCAATTGCGCCCCGGAGACATATTCGCGTTCCAGATATATTGAGCCATCAACAGGCGATGTTACTTGAAAAATATTGGCCGTCACTTCTTTTCCTTATTCGTTATAGTCATGTCTAAAGTTGCCCTAAAAGAAATTTTTCAGGCCACATTGATTGACTTGAGATAATATCAAATTAAATATAATCCACGCCACTCAACTGTTGCCTGCTACGTCAAAATCGAAAAATATGAGGTTTAATTTTCGTTATCAAGGGCGGCTTCCGCTTGCCGTATCGCTTCAAATTCTTCTTCTGGTGCCTGTGCAACAAGATGATGTCGACTATACAGCAGAAAATAGGACACCATAAGACAATAGAAAATTGCAGCATAGAAAATCACATTTGGCTCTACCAGAAACCCTGCTATCAATGCGATGACGGCAAGAAACAAAGCGATCCCCGATGTAACAACACCGCCGGGTGTACGGTAGGGTCTATCCATATCAGGTTCGCTTACCCTGAGTTTTATATGGGCGGCCATCATTAATATATAGGATATGGAAGCCCCGAATACGGCCACCAAAATCAACATATTACCATCTACGGTCAATGACAGCAGAAAACCCAGTGATCCGGGCACCAATAGAGCAAGGTAGGGTGTTTTGCGTTTTGAAGTCAAAGACAGAACTCGTGGCAAATATCCTGCACGGGACAAGGCAAACACCTGACGGGAGTAACCAAATATTATGGAGAAGAAACTGGCTATCAATCCCGCAAGTCCCACAATATTGATTATTTTTCCGGTCAGTGTCGGCCCGCCATAAGCGGTATCTGACCGCATCGCTGCAATCAGGGGATCACCCGCATTGGCAATATTTGCCGCACCACCGCCCCCTGGCCCAAGCAGCAATACCAGTGCCGCCAAGAGTAATAATACGATAATCGCCGCAATCATGCCTTTTGGCATATTACGCTGCGGGTCGGCTGTTTCTTCCGCCGCCAGAGGCAGTCCTTCAACGGCAAGGAAAAACCACATTCCGTAAGGAATGGCCGCCCATATACCAATCATGCCGTATGGAAGATATTTGCTGGCCCCAATGCCCCCTGCAACCGGAATATCAAAAAGATTTGCCACCTCGAAATGGGGAGTCATCGCAACGATAAAAATAAGCAAAGCCATAACAGCTACTATGGTGACACCCAGCATGAGCTTCAAAGCCTCCCCTACACCATATAAATGTATGCCAATGAAGACAGCAAAGAACGCCAGCGATACAGGCCAGCCTGAAATTCCGATCAAACTATCAAGATAGGCACTGATAAAAGTGGCAATTGCCGCCGGTGCTACTGAATATTCCAGTAGTATGGCCGTGCCCGTCAAGAATCCCCCCAAGGGACCAAATGCTCGACGGGCAAAACCATAACCACCCCCTGCGGACGGGATTGTTGCAGAAAGTTCTGCAAGGGAGAAAATCATAGTTGTATACATTACTGCCATTAGCAGCGTCGCAATAGCGAGACCGCCCCAACCGCCCTCAGCAAGACCAAAGTTCCAGCCGGCAAAATCACCTGAAATCACATAAGCAACACCAAGGCCGGCTAAAAGTATCCAACCCGCAGCCCCTTTGCGGAGTTCACGTTCAGAAAAATACCCTTCGTCGACATTTTCATATTCAGCATCAACGATACTATCACTATTCTCTGTTCCCATGATCAAACCGATCCCAATTTTTAATGTTTCCACAAAAGTCACGCGAAATTATTGTTGTAATTTATATTACAAAAAAATAGCTTTATCAATAATTAAGCAAATATTATTACATTTTTCTTAGTTTGTATGTTGGCGTAATTTAGTTTAAAATGTTCGATTAAAGAAGAATAAAAAATTATATGATGTAAAATATCCAATGATAATGGTTAAAAATGGCCGATAATAGTAATCAATCTAGTAACATGGGCATCCTAATTCGGTCGAATCTTGATCAACTTACATCAAAAGAACGTATTGTTGCGCGCACCCTTCTCAATCAATATCCAACGGCCGGACTTTGCACAATAGCTGCCCTAGCCGAAATAGCCAACGTTAGCGGGCCAACAGTCTTGCGTACCATAAAAAAGCTTGGATTCAAAAGTTACGGTAATTTTCAGACAATGCTGCGCAAAGAACTTCAATTAGGGTTTGAAGCACCGCTGGACCGTGTGAATAAATCAGAAACATCGCCCAATACGGATGCCCCGTTCGTCCCCTATGCTGAAGCATGCCTCCAAAATATTGGGCTGGCTAATATGTCGGTAAACAGCAATGAATTCAATGCGGTAATATCCCTTATCGCAAATGAAAACAGACCCGTTTTCCTCCTTGGCGGACGTTTTACAGATAGTCTTGCACGATATTTTTATTTTCACCTGCATATCATAAGACCCCATGTTCACATCGTACCCCAACAACGGGAAACCTGGCCGGAGGTAATTTACGATTTGGGGGTTAAGGATATTATCATTGTTTTTGACGTAAGACGATATCAAAGGGATGTTCTTCTCTTCTGTGAGCAAGCAAAAAAAAGAGGGTCGCATATCATTCTATTCACTGATCAATGGCTTTCACCGATTGCAACAATTGCTGACCATATATTCCCCATGCCCACGGCGGTTCCTTCGCAATGGGATTCTGCGGTTTCTACCCTTGTATTATTAGAATGTATTGTTGCAAAATTAAACGAACGCAATCACAAATCAATTAATGCCCGAATCAAGAAACTTGAAGCATTACGTCAGCCATTGCATAGTGATCTCATCGGCAAAGAAGTTCCGTGAAGGCTATATGCTTTAGATGATCTCAAAATAACGTTTGAGCTGCCAATCGGTAACTGCCTTTCGGGCCTCAAGCTCCTCCCAGTCACGGGTACGGGCATAGTGATCCACAAATTCATCACCAAATAACTCCTTGGCCGCCGCTGAAGTCCGTAAACGGCCCGCAGCAGACCCCAAAGTGGCTGGCAGTGTGAATTCCGCTGGCATCGCGTGATCATAGGCATTGCCGGAGATCGGTGCTGTTGGTTCTATTTTATTTTCAATGCCCCACAGACCGCTGCCAATCGCGGCGGCACCCGCTATATAAGGATTAATATCCGATGCTGAAATACGATACTCCACCCGGGTAGAATGTTCGCCACCGCCAATAGTTCTCAGCGCGCAGGTGCGATTTTCTACCCCCCATGTGGCATCAGTCGGCGCCCATTGACCCGGAACAAGCCGGGCGAAGGAATTAACCGTACAAGCAACCATGGAAAGCAATTCGGGCATGAGCTTTTGCTGCCCGCCTATAAACCAGCGCATCTCATCAGATATATTATCAGGCTTTGTGGCATCATAAAAAACGCCGCCGCCATTCTCATTCTGAAGTGAGATATGCATATGGCCGGATTGGCCGGGATAATCCACAGACCATTTTGCCATAAAGGTGGCCATTAAATCACGCCGCTGCGCCAGGATTTTTATGAATGTCTTAAACAAGGTTGCCTTATCTGCTGAATGGATCGCCCTATCATATCTGAGCGCGGCCTCAAGAACGCCCGGGCCGGTTTCCGTATGCAGCCCTTCAATCTCCATATCCATATCCTGACACAGGCTCATCATTTCATGATATAATTCGTTATATACGGAGGACCTGAGAACGGAATATCCAAAATTTCCGGGGGTAAGGTTTTTTAAATTTTGATAATTTTTTTCCCGTATGGTATCTGGCGTTTCATCAAAAACAAAAAATTCAAATTCGTAGGCCGATGTCACATCATAGCCCATATTTTTTGCCTTAGCCAGCACACGTCCAAGGGTGTTTCGTGGGCATATTGTTGCGGCACGCCCAACAAATTCAGCCAGAAAAAACAAGACATTATCTTCAAAAGCTGCCTCACGACAACTATCATAAATCAATCTGATCTCTGCATCCGGGTAGGCTGTATGCCAGCCTGTAAAAGTACTATTCTCATAAAGAGTATCGTTTGAATCCCAACCCAGAACAACATCACAGAAACCCAGTGACCCATCCAGACAAGATAGAAATTTATCCCGCGAAATATACTTGCCGCGCAAAATGCCATCAACATCCGTTACGGCGATTTTGATTGTCTTGATGTCCCGTTCAATAACAATCTTTTTCGCATCGTCTGCGGTTCGAACCTCCCTAACCTGCATGAGCGCTCTTCCTTTTTGTTAAAAAATAATATCTATTATAAGCATGTTAAAATTAATTTTAACGGCAAATTGATAAAACAGGCTCAAGTCTGTGAATAATATTCCCTGCCCGCTCTCTCGAAAATAGCTGACAGTCTTTTGGCCCAATCGATTTGCGCGGCCTTTTTCACAATCAAATCCTGACGAACTTCAATCATAACATAGGGAATATTCCGTCCGTCGCCGTGCACGGGAATAGTATAATCATCCATTTCATTGACAGGCCATGGCTGGTTATCACCGACACAAAGTGTTAAATCCTCCCGTAACAAGCCCATAACAATATTTGCGAATTCTTTATTTTTCGCATATTGAACGCCCACCTGCCATGGTCGTTCTTCATCACCTAGATTAGGGGTAAAACTGTGAATTGACACTAAAATAGTCGGTATATTCTGAACCTGCCTTACCTCCAGTTCTTGTTTAATTTTTTTGTGAAACGGCGCATGAATTTCATCAATGCGGGCTATTCTTTCTTGCTGACCAAGACCCCTGTTTCCCGGAATTTCTGTCCCATGGCTAAATTCCGGAATAAGACTGTCAGCAGTATAGGCCCGATTACAATCAATAACCAATCGGCTATATTGCTGAAAAATAAGCGTAGAGTTTAATTGCTGTGCGATTAGGCGTGCTAATTGTTTGGCGCCTAAATCACTGGCTATATGCTGTTTCCAGTCGTAACGCTTAAGACCTAAATCCCCCAAAGCCTGTGGCACATCCAACCCAGCATGCTCACAAACAAATACGAATGGTGAATTGCCCTCACATCTTTCTACGACAGAAGGGTGAGGGTCAGTCAATGGTTGCAATAACATTTTTATTTTTATTTCCGTTTCGTATTTTATTTAGAAATTATAATAACATTAATGTAATAAATAAAACAATATATTATTATATTTATTATTTTGGTATATTTAATTCTAAATCATAGTCACACGATACAAGCTTCTTTCGCAACATCACTTATTTTATCTATAATTTGTCAATGCCGGCCCGAGGGCTTTCTTGAGGGGGTCAAGGAAGGACTCAAAATTTTCCCATTGATCCATTCCCGATTTATATATGGGTTGGCGAACCTGCTCGGAACTTGGCGTGCGTACAGCGCGTTTGGATTTGTGAAAGTCAAGACAGGCCTGCTCAAAAGGCAGGCCACAATAATCCAGAATGCGCCGCACCTGCGTCTCCAGATCCCCAATCACATCCTCATATTGCACCCGTAAAATCCGCCCAGGCAATTCCCTGTCCCAATGATCCATGACCTCCACATAGCTGTGGTAATAATGACCAATATCATCAAGAGCGTAAGAGAATTGCTGCCCCTCACCAAACAGCTGTTTAAATCCGCTAAAACAACAGGAGAGAGGATGGCGTCTGGCGTCAATGATCTTCGCATTAGGCAGGATCAATTGGATAAGGGCAATATGGCGGAAATTATTGGGCATCTTGTCGATAAAAAAGGCGGCACCCTGACGATGGTATCTCGTGTCTTCAATATAATTTTCACCCATCTTTGTCAGAACTTCGGATGGTATTTCTTTCAAATTTCCCGGATAGAGGGGATTATCTTGATCCAATTTTCGACCATTTAGCTGATGGGACAGCCCAATAATATTGGAAAGCTCCATCGTGCCGTCCACCTGTGAGTGCGATGAGAGAATTTGTTCCAAAAGTGTTGACCCCGCCCTTGGAAGACCGACAATGAATATAGGATCCGGCGCCGCACATCCCACCCCTTCACGGCTTTTGAAGAATGCCGCATCAAATTGGCTCTTTTGCGTATCAAGCCCGACGTCTATTGATTTTCTGTCAAACCTATCCTGATCATTTCTCAGAGCGTTCCCACGGGCATAATAAGAAAAGGCCTCCTCGAAACATTCGCTGTCCTCAAGATCTTTACCCAGCGCAAAACACAGATGTACTCTATCATCCAGAGATGTGGCTGCGCTCGCTTCCTGGTCGCGCATCTGTTGACGTTCTTCGGCTGAAAAGCGGTAGGTTTTTAAATTTGCCAATGACCAAAAGGCATCCCCATAATCAGGTTTGACACCATAACTGCCCTGATAAGAGGCAACGGCATCATCAACCCGCCCCATAGTTTTTAGGGCATGCCCGTGAATCAGATGAATTTGATGATTATCTGGCGTGCTTTTCAGGATACGCTTAAAAGTGCTGATTGCCCCCTCAAAATCACCGACGGCCTGTTGCGCATTACCAAGACTACTTTGAAAATATACATTATCGGGGTCAGTTTTCAGCAATATCTGCGCCTGTTCCAAAGCCTTATGAAATTTTTGCCTCTTTTGCAGAATATTAACATAGTCCAGTCGCGCACGTCTAAAATCGGGATCAAACTCAAGGCAACTTGCCAATAAAAATTCAGCATCATCTAGAATATGAAATTTGGACCCCAGCTCCGCCAGCAGACGCATGGCTTCCGTGTTGCGAGGGTGGCTTTTCAAAAATTGCCGGCATAACTGTTCTGCCTGATATAATTTCTTCTGATTGATCAGGCTGGCAACGGACACCAATTCAGGCGGCAGAGTGGAAAGCCAGTCCAGATGTTGCTGTGCCTCCTGACGCTTGGCATAGGTCGGTTCCTTGATCAATGCCTCCCAACTTCCAAACAGGGCCGGGTTCAATTCCACCGCCATTTCAAGGGACGCTATAGCTTTAGGTGACTCGTCCATAGCCTGATAAATATAGCCCTTCTCCTGATGTGCGCGGCCATGGTCCGGTGCCTTGGCAATCATCTGCTCTATGGTAGCCAATGCTTCTGGGTATTTCATCTGCTTACGCTGACACACAGCCAGACAATAGAGTCCTTCAATATGACCCGGATTGTCCAATAATAATTCGTTAAGAAGGACAGAAGCTACAGAAAAATTCCCCCTCTGTATCAGCATTTGCCCCTGTTGAATTACGTTATCAAGTAGCGAATTTTCGGTTTCTTCTGTCAACGGGATGTCCTTGTAATGTCCACAATATTCCTAGCATGACTTATGGGGCCTTACAAGGAAGAAGGGCCGGTGCGATAAAGCACCGGCCCAACTATATTTATACTGGTTTAGGCATCTTAATAATCAAAAGATAGTCTGAAACCAATGGTACGAGGCCGTGTTGGTACGAACCTCAAAACACTTTCTTCACTGGCGGAACTCAACAGGCCAAGCGTGTCAAAGGCATTATCAATGAAGAATGTCGCCTGCCAATTATCCTTGCCAATACCGGCAGACAGATCAAGCTGGGTATAGCTGTCCAATACCTCACGGTTTTTGATAACCAGACTGCTGAAACGTTCTCCGGTAAACTTGAAGACACCCTGAGCAAACGTTGAATAATCACCAATATCCTGATGATAGCGGGCGCCAAAATTTCCCTCTGCTGTCGGAGACAGCGGAAGATCAGAGCCGATAGGAGCGATATTGATCAGTGTCACAGGAAGATCGGTTATCCGCGAATCAATATAAGAAAATGAGCCGAAAAGATTTAAATTATCCGTTGCCGCCCATTCTATCTGGAATTCACCACCATCAATTTCGGCATCACCAACATTGGAGAAAAAGGTGGTATTTGAGATAGAGAAATCAAGCACACCTTGCTGAAGATCAGTAAAATCAACATGGTAGATGGCGCCGTTGAAACGCAGAGTATTATCCAGCCAAGTAGTTTTCCAGCCAAACTCATAGTTATTCACATCATCAGTGTCAAAGGATGGGGCAACACCGGGCTTGTTGACATCACGGTTAAAGCCACCACTACGGAACCCTTGTGAGAAGGTGAAATACACCATGGCATCATCATTAATCTGCCAAGACAGGTTGGCCTTGAAAATGGTATCCGTCTGTGTTTTCGGCGATATTCCCGCAAGACCTGCCCCCACATCTTTACCGCCGTTAGCGCCTGGCCCTGTGCCTGGAATACGCGACCCAAAGCTCGAAGACCCATTCAAGGCAATCTCAATGCTATAACGACGCGCACCAAAAGTCGCCGTCAGGCTATCGGTGATATCATAGGCAATCTCACCAAAAACTGATATTTCTTCACGGTCGAACTGGTAATCATTGAAGAATAGCACACCAGCTGGGCGTGCTTCGCCGCCTGTATTGGTAAAGTTATTGGGAATTGCAAAGTTTCTTGCAAAACCGGCATTAACGGCACCATCCCAAAAGAAGTCAGTTAAGAAGTTAAGCTGATTATCATCATAGTAAACGCCGCCAATTGCTCTCAAACGCTTTTCAGAATCTGTGGCAAACCGCAATTCCTGAACAAATCGTGTTGTTTGAGAATATTCAAGCGTAGTGGATACCGGGCTGAAACATTGAGATTTATCAGGGCTACAGGTATAATAAGCAGAACTCGGACCGAACGTAATATATTGTGTATAGTCGGTCTTGCCCTGAAATGTACGATCCGAATAGGAACCGTTATAGATCACTTCCAGTCCGCCGACCATGCCATTCACAGTCCATTGTGTCAGGTCAATCCTGTCATCAGCTTCGTTCGGTGAAAATGTGGATACATTCAGGTCGCCGTCCGTGCTTTTTGCCGGGTTGAATTCAAATTCACCCTTTGTATCAAGTCTCTGGTTTGTGTGTTGGAGCAACACATCCCATTCGTCATTCACTTGCCAAAGCGCACTAAATCTTACACCCCGGTAAGTGGCTTCATTATAATCATCCTCGGTAAAGGCACCATTATTGGCTGACTGAATATTGTCCGGGATAACCCCGCCCAATCCCGGATGATCTTCCGGCAGGGAAATCGTGTCAAAGACATTGTCAATATAACCCGCTTCCGTTGTGTTGTAACCAGCTATACGAAACGCCAATTTATCTTCTATGGCCGGAATATTGGCATATGCCTCAAGCTTAGTGCTAACGCCGCCGCTGCGTGTCGTCGATGCGCCCAATATGCCCCCCGCATGAAATTCATTCATTTGCGGTTTGTTGGTAATAAGACGGACGGTACCCGCCTGAGAACTGGATCCAAACAAAGTACCCTGTGGTCCTTTCAATACTTCGATCCGTGACATGTCGACCGCATATAAGTCCACATTACGTCCTGCGGTCGAGATTGGTGCTTCGTCGAGATATACGGCAACCCCTGGCTCACCACCAATACCGGCAAGTCGGACCGCTGTACGGCCAGAGTTTGTGCCGCGCATATAAATATCTTTTTTGCCCGGCCCCTGACCATCGCCACTAACACCCGGCAATAAGGAGATATAATCATCAAAACTGTCGACGCCCATCTCTTTGATCTTTGTGCCACTCATGGCCTCAACTGTTATCGCTACAGTCTGCAAGCCTTCCGACCTGCGGCTCGCTGTAACGATTATTTCATCCAGCGTGCGCAGGCCTTCTTCAGCCGCGGCCTCTTCAGCATATGCATTTCCTGCGCTACCCAGCATCGCGACACTAATTAGTGTCGTCGATAACGCTGTGTAGTTTAAGATTTTTCTTTTCTTTAACATTATATTTTCCCTTTAAAATATTAATAGTTTTTAGTTTCTAGTAGCTTTGCACTCAAATCCTGTTTGTTAGACATTTTTAATGTTTCATTTTAGTTACAGAGTTATAACATTAATGTTACAAATATACCAATATTTTATTATATTTATTATTTTGGTATATTTGTTTCTTAAATAAACTTTTGATTATGATAAAAAAATATACGTTTATCAGGCTCAATGAATAGGGAAACCTCATACAGATTTAAATTATTTATCAGCTAATATCGTAATATCTTATGAATATTTTAGCAGGTCCTTTTGTGACCCGTGGTAAATATGGACAATGCCTTACTCATTAGAATTACTTCCAGGAAGCAAGGCGATCATAATTAATGTCAGCCTTCGTCGCCAAAAAATATAAATTAGGAAAAAGTTCAGATAAGTCATGATTTGTTCCCCATGCGCGACATCTATTAAATTTAAAAGAGGGCGACATTCACAGCTTTTGTACACCCACTAATATCAGCATCATTTTAAACCACTCCCTCAGGCACAGGCGCAACATGTGAGTTCTTTTCGGCTTTCCAAGTCATGGCCAGAAGCAGTATAGATAAAACACAGGCCGCAACAATCATTTCAAAACCCGCATCCCAGCCCCATTTATCAACCACAAGGCCGATCACAATATTTGCCGTCATCGCCCCACCCACATAACCGAATAGGCCGGTAAAGCCCGCTGCTGTTCCGGCGGCTTTCTTGGGTGCAAGGTCAAGAGCATGAAGCCCGATTAACATCACCGGCCCATAGATGAAGAAGCCAATACCGATCAGCATGGCAATATCCACGCCGGGATTACCCGCAGGATTGAGCCAATAAACAACCACACAGATCATGGTCAGCAGCATGAAAAGAATAGCCGCCGGTGCCCGGTGCCCTTTAAAGGCCGCATCCGATAACCAGCCACATATTAGTGTACCGGGAATTCCCGCCCATTCATACATGGCATAGGCCCAACTGCTGTCGTCAAAAGAAAAATCTTTCACTTCACTGAGATAAGTTGGCGCCCAGTCAAGAACCCCGTATCGCACCAAATAAACAAAGGCATTGGCCACCGCGATCATCCATAAAAGTTTATTGTTCAGAACATATTTAAAGAAGATTTCTTTTGCTGAAAATTCAGTCTCATGGTTGGTGCTATAGTCAAATGCCTTGGGGTAATCATTGTGATATTTCTCAATGCTGGGCAGCCCCTGTGATTGGGGCGTATCCCGCACCATGAGAAAAATAATGACCGCCACCGCTAGGGCAAATAAACCATGAAAATATAAAATCGCATGCCAGTCCGCAAAAAGCGCCACACCCAGAATAGCAATCGGCCCGACAAGGCCGCCGCCAACATTATGGGCTACATTCCACAGGGCCATTTTGGTTCCCCGTTCACTGGGCGAAAACCAATGAACCATCACCCGTCCGCTGGGCGGCCAGCCCATACCCTGAAACCAACCATTAAGTAACAAAAGGGCGAACATGATCCCAACCGTACTGGTGGCAAAGGGAAGAGTGCCCATGGCAATCAAGATCAGGGCCGAAACCGCAAGCCCAAGGGGCATAAAAATACGGGCATTACTTCGGTCTGAAATACTGCCCATAAAGAATTTAGACAGACCGTAAGCAATGGCAACGCCGGAAAGTGCCAGACCCAATTCGGCTTTTGTGTAGCCTTCTTCAATGAGATGCGGCATGGCAAGGCTAAAATTTTTCCGCACCAGATAATAGCCGGCATAGCCCACAAAAATGCCAATAAAAACCTGCCAGCGCAGACGGGTATAGGTATGTGCCACCTCGTCTTCGGGAAGTCGTTCACAATGCGCCGCTGGTTTTAAAAATCCAATCATTTTACTCGCCCTCCTTTGCTGTTTAGCAATTACCTGTCGTATGCTTTTAAGAATTGCACGGTTTTATCCGTGAAATCTGTGAAGACACCGTCAACGCCAATCTGGAATAAAAATATATTCAACAGGTCTGTATAATTTTCCGCATAGGCCGGAATCTCATCCGGCTCAAAACGAAAAGTATAGGGGTGAACTTCTAGCCCTGCCGCATGTGCGCGGGATACAAGCCCGGTTGCCTTAATATCACCCACAACAGATTCCGTGCTGATAATCATCGACATTTTCGGCCCGATGCCGTCAGCATATTTGGCGACCGCCGCCATGGCACCGGACTTTTTAACCCATTCACCATCATCCGCAGGCCATAAAAGCTGAACCAGTTTTATATCCATAGCCATTTCGGGCAGCAACTCATCATGAATGCGCTTTAATTCAAGGGGTTCAAAAGACTGAAGATAGACCTTATCCGCCTTATTGGTATAGCCATAGGTTTTGAGAATCTTTAGGACCGCCCGCGAAATATCCTTGCCTTCCTGCATGTGGAAAGCGGCACTTTTGATTTCCGGGTAAATACCGATATTTTTCCCCGTAGACTTGTTCAGCCCCTTTACAAGCTCTATTTCATCTTCAAATGTGTGAATTTTGAATTTTGATTTTCTCAAGGGAAAACGGTCTTTAAAATATGGCACCTGTTGCCCGTCCACCATGCCAAATCGTTCGATTATTGAAAGCTCGGAAAGCTCGGAAAGCGTAAAGTCAATGACATAATATTTACCATCTTTACGGGCGCGGTCAGGGAATATATCCCGTACATTTGTCACCTGATCCAGATGGTGATCGTGAAGGACTATGATCCGGTTATCGCGGGTCATCACAAGATCCTGCTCCACATAATCCGCCCCCATACCATAAGCCATGGCCTTAGCGGCAATCGTATGTTCTGGCAAATATCCGCTAGCCCCTCTATGCGCGACAACTATTTTCTTATCATCCTGATTCCCGCCATAAGACAGTGCGGAATTAATCAGAAAAATTGAGCAAAACCCGATCATTATCAGGCGACCAAAAAATCGGAATAATTTATTAAAATTCATAATTGCACACCCTGTTATTTAAACATCCTATTTTCGCTATTTCTGGATTTATTGTAATATTTAATCCATAAATCCAAGCTTTCAGTTTCAGCATTACTTAAACGCAGGCCAAGCTTGCTTCGGCGCCACAAAATATCTTCCGCCGTCTTGGCCCACTCATTCTCTATCAGATAAATCACTTCTGCCTCATACAAACCGCCACCAAAATGTTGGCCCAATGCCTCCATTTTCTGATGCCCGTTTAAGATACTACTTGCTAGGCTACCATAGCTTTTGACAAGGCGGTCAATATATTTTTTATCAAGACCGGGATGTTTAACATGTATGCTGGCAGATTCTGCCTCTATACCCGCCCCATCAATATCGCCACCGGGCAAGGTTTGAGAAGATGTCCATTCCCCCTTCATGCTCGGAAAAAAATCTTTTATTTTTTCAAGCACATCCTCCGCCAAAACCCGATAAGTCGTGATTTTTCCCCCTATGACATTCAGCAGACCAGCATGATCATTCAAACCGCCCTCAATATCCAATATATAATCACGTGTAGTATTCTGCGCTGAAGTGGTGCCATCATCAAAAAGCGGGCGAACACCAGCATATTGCCAAACCACATCCTCTGGCGATAGAGGCGCATCAAAATACTCCCCAACAAAATCACAAAGATACCTAATTTCATCCTGAGAAATTTTCACCCTACTCAAGTCACCTTCATAATCCACATCAGTTGTACCAATGAGCGTAAAATCTTCCTGATAGGGTATGGAAAAGACAACCCTGCCATCGCCCCCCTGAAAAGTATAGGCTCTATCGTGATCATATATTCGGGGAACTATAATATGGCTACCCTTTACCAGTCGCAACTTAACTTTGGATTTGTCATTCTCTCTTTCAGTAACCTGTTTTTCCACCTGAATTTTATTTTCAATAATGTCAGAAACCCACGGCCCTGCAGCATTTATCAAAAATTTAGAATGTAGCGTGCGCTTGGCTCCTGTCGCCACATCATACACCTCAATCGTCCAGCATTCTTTTTCACGTCGCGCTGAGAGTACCTTACAGCGGCTATAAATCTGCGCTCCTTTGTCCCGTGCGGACATGGCATTTAAAACAACAAGCCTCGCATCATCAACGAAACAATCTGAATATTCAAAGGCCTTATGAAATTTATCCCTTAGCGCTTCCCCATAAAGGCTATTGCGCAATTGAATGGTCTTTGTAGCCGGTAATAACTTTCGCCCCCCCAGATGATCATAGAAAAATAATCCCAGACGGATGAACCATGCCGGCCTAAGGGCCTTATGATATGGTAGGAGAAACCGCAGTGGATGGACAATATGCGGTGCGGCCCGTAAAAGTACTTCACGTTCTTCAAGCGCTTTTCGAACAAGGCGAAACTCATAATATTCAAGATATCGAAGCCCGCCATGAATTAACTTTGAACTGGACGACGATGTTCCCTGACCAAGATCACCCTGTTCACATAACGTAACCTTTAAACCACGGCCCGCAGCATCTCGGGCTATACCGCAACCATTAACACCCCCACCAATAATTAAGATATCAGAAAAGTCTTCCAATTATTTTTGCCTTATTTGTCTTTATTTCTTATTATGTTCGAAATGAAGCTAAATGAAAGCAAAATGAAAGTCAAACTAGAAACTATCTATATAAACGAAAATATTTTCCTGTATAAAAGCGCCTTATCAAAATATATCCCTGTGATAATTTTTTTTAATTTTTACCCGTGTTTGTGTTACATTGACCCCTGAAATACGAAAAATTTTATCTGAAAAACAAATATATTAATGAAAAACATGCCGTTAACAGATCGCCACGAAAAAATTTTAGAGCTGGTGAATAATAAACGAAAAGTAACTGTAGAGGAATTAACGACATATTTTTCAGTTACCCCGCAGACTATTCGCAAGAATTTAAATGATTTATCTCAGAAACGCCTCATACAACGTATTCATGGGGGGGCCATTCCTTATTCCGGCACAACAAATATGGAACATGAGACAAGACGTCTGATTTCCGCAGATAAAAAATATAGAATTGCTAAAGAAATTGCCGGTCTTATCCCAGAAAAAAGCTCTATATTGTTAACGATTGGCACGACAACAGAAGCGGTTGCAACAGCTTTGGAAAGCCATAATAACCTCTTGATCATTACAAATAACATCAATGTGGCAAATATTATGCGTGTCCACCCCAAATTTGAAGTTATCATTGCCAGTGGTGTGGTTCGTTCATCCGATGGTGGCATAATTGGGGAATCTGCGTCCGTTTCGCTAAATCAGTTCAAAGTCGATTATGCTATCATAAGTGTATCCGCCATTGACGAAGACGGCAGTTTGTTGGATTTCGACTTTAGGGAAGTTCAAGTATTACAAAAAATAATCCAGAATGCTCATCATGTTATACTGGCAGCAGACAGTACAAAATTCACCCGTACAGCTCCTGTGCGTATTGGGCACATCTCTCAAGTTGATACTTTTGTTACAGATCACATAAGTTCAAAAAGCTTCAAAAAAATCATCCAGGAAGCCGACATAAATCTGATAGAAGTAGGCGTTGTCAAAGGAATCTGAACCGCCACAAAATTACGCTTAGTCACTTATGTTTTATGCCATAATTGAGCGGCATTCAGACATAGATTCTGAATGAAATTCCTTTAGTATTTATCTATTTACGCGGTGCCTTTCTCCGTTAAAGTGATAATGGATATCTGATATAAATATTATAACTCCCTCTATTTCAGCATTTTCTTATTTTATCGGCTATCTGACCTTGGGGTTAGCATCGCTATACTTGCTGTTAACCGCAATATCTGCCAGAATTCAAACCTTGGGTAAAGTCCCCGCAAACAGGGGGCAGAAGGAAATCTCGACACTTGACCCTGGTCATATAAAATGATCAAATATGATATGGTTCAATGAGTATATGAACATAATAGGAGACCACCACCATGCCGCTGCATAAAAAAAGAACCTGGATTCTAACTGCTGATAGTGCCAAGGCAAAGATATTTGAATGGATTCCGGAACATAAAAGTCTGCAGGAAATTATCTCGCTTGATGAACAGGATGCCCGAAAACATGAGCGTGACCTGAAAGCAGAAAGACCCGGCCATGGACAGGGTTTCGCCTCAAAAGTTCGTTATTCTGTTGAAGACCCTGCCAGCTTCAAGCAACAAGCAAGCCTTGCCTTCCTAAAAAAGCTGGCTAGCTTTCTCAGCGAGGTAAATACCCAGTCAAAATATGATACGATGGTGGTGATTGCCCCGGATGAGGTTTATCATGTCATACGGCATAACCTGTCACCTGAGGGGCAACATAAAATTACGCTCCATCATGCAAAAAACCTGACCAATATGCCTGCGTCTGGACTCTCGGAATATTATGTAAAGAACTTAACCTTACTTTAAGTGACGCCGAGCCACCGTCTTTTCTATCTCCACAAGGATAAAAAGGCAGAGAGCGAACAGGATAATTCGACCCCAGGCTTCAAAACCAATGGCTGTGGTGAGGAAAAGCATCTGCATGACCGGCAAATAGGTGAAGAGAATCTGAAACCCGATAACAAGAGCTACGGCGATTAATACTGGGCGGCTGCCGAACAGACCATCCCATGTCCACGACTTGTCAGTGATCCTGCGGCAATTGAACAGATATGCGATCTCGCCTGCGACAAGTGTGTTGACCGCGACCGTCCGGGCAACCTCTAAGTTGGCACCAAAGGCCAATTCCCACTTGAACAGACCAAAAGTTCCGGCTGAGAGTAATATGGATACAAATATGATCCGCCATATGAGGAAGGCTGACAAGATCGGCGTATCGGGGGAGCGCGGAGGACGCACCATAACCCCCGCTTCTGTGGGTTCAAAGGCGAGAGCGATGCCCAGCGTGACCGCCGTAATCATATTAACCCACAAAATTTGCACTGGTGTGATGGGCAACGCCTGAGCGAGCAGGACAGCAACGAGGATAGTCAATGCCTCACCAACACTTGTGGGAAGAAGAACCAGAATGCTCTTCTTCAAATTGTCAAAGACAGTTCGTCCCTCCTCCACAGCATGCATGATGGCCGCAAAATTGTCATCGGTGAGAACCATCTCAGCCGCTTCTTTGGCAGCCTCCGTACCCTTACGGCCCATGGCAATGCCAATATCAGCGCGCTTGAGAGCGGGCGCGTCATTAACGCCGTCCCCGGTCATCGCCACAACATGGCCCGTGGCCTGGAGCGCAGTGATCAGCCGCAGTTTATGCTCCGGGGTCGTCCGGGCAAATATATCAGCATCACTGGCCGCTGCAGTAAAACCCTCATCCGACATCGCATCCAGTTCTTTCCCGGTTAAAACACGGTGGTCCCTGCCAAGACCGAAAAGTTCCGCAATCGCACGAGCAGTGGTTGCATGATCCCCTGTAATCATCTTGACCTGAATACCGGCATTCTGACATTTTCTGACGGCTTCAATGGCGTCTCGACGGGGCGGATCCATCAGGCCAAACATGGCAATCATGGTTAGTCCTGTTTCAACATCATTGAAACTCAGGTTAAGATGTTCGGGTTTGGTTGAACGACAGGCGATGGCAATGACTCGCTGCGCTTTTGACGCCATAGCCTCGATCTGTTCAAGCCAATAATCACTGTCCAGCGCCACATCCTCGCCATCATTGCGCTGAAAGGCACACATTTCAATTATTCGCTCCGGAGCGCCTTTAACATAGATACACCCCTGTCCCTCATGATCGTGATGAAGGGTTGCCATGAACTTATGAACGGATTCAAAAGGGATAAGGTCGGTTCGCGGTTGCGACTGCCGCACGAAGGCCATATCAAACTTCGCTTTCATCCCAACCGCCAATAAAGCGCCATCGGTCGGATTTCCCTGCAGGGCCCAGATACCCTCCCGCTCGTTCAACTCCCCGTCATTGCACAGAATTGCCGCTTGGCTGGCAGCAAAGAGATCAGGATATTGACTGGCCAAAATCGGGTTACCATCTATTTGGAACTCTCCCTCAGGCTCATAACCACTGCCCGTTACCGTATAACGCTGACGCGCGGTAATGATTGCCTGGACCATCAGTTCATTACGGGTCAGGGTGCCGGTTTTATCGGAACAGATGACCGTAACAGCACCCAGTGTCTCAACGGCAGGAAGTCTGCGTATGATGGCATTGCGCCGGGCCATGCGGATAACACCGATCGCCAGCGTGATCGTCATAACAGGTGGCAGACCTTCGGGAATGGCCGCAACGGCGAGACCAACGGCTACCATGAACATTTCGTTGAGCGAATAATCCTGAACCAACAGGCCGAATGTGAAAGTGGCTGCGGCAACGATCAGGATTGCCAGTGTAAGCCAATGGCTGAATACGCCTATTTGACGTAGCAGGGGCGTGGTGAGACTTTGTACTTTTACCAGCATTAAACTGATCCGGCCAATCTCTGTACGGTCCGCTGTCTCAACGACGATCCCAATTCCCTTGCCGTAAGTCACAAGAGTTCCAGCATAAGCCATGGGGGTGCGGTCCCCCAACTCCGTTTCCTGTGCCACCTGTTCGGTTGCTTTCTCCACGGCCTCTGACTCACCTGTCAAAACCGATTCCTGAATTTGAAGACTTCTGGTCTCTAGCAGACGAAGGTCGGCAGGTACCCTTTCGCCGGATTGGAGCAATACAATATCCCCTGGCACCAAAGTTTCAGCGGGAACCGTCAGGGCGTGATCATCGCGCTTCACGCGGGCCTGCGGTGACAGCATAACGCGTATGGCCTCCAGCGCTTTCTCCGCCTTGCCTTCCTGAATAAATCCGAAGATAGCGTTAATGATCACCACGCCAACGATAACACCCGTATCAATCCAATGACCAAGAAATATTGTCACAACAGCTGCACCGAGCAGGACATAGAGCAGGACATTATTAAATTGTGTTAAAAACCGCATCAGGGCACTACGCGGCTTGTGAGTTGGTAACAAATTTGGCCCATATGCCGCCAGCCGCTCATTGGCTTCCTTGGTCGACAGGCCGTCCTGGTTACCCTTACAGCTCTCCAGTGCGGCCTCAACCGAAATTGCATACCAGTTTTGATCCCCGTTCTGGTTCTTTACGGTGTCGTTTGGATGGAAATTCACCATGGTCACAAACAGGGGGGCTGTACTGTTGACATAAAGATCTCTTCTTACATGTAAAACTTAAAAGTGATATTATCAACTATATCGTCAATCCCTCACATCAAGCAACTTCTATCCGGCAAGGATTTAATAAAGCGGAAAATTTAGTCAAACGCCGGATAATTATGCTACATAATTAACAGGTTCTGGTTTTAGTTCGGTTTTGACAGGCATTTATGTAAGGAGTCATAATGAGGTTAAGCTTTCTGGGGGCCACGGAAACGGTAACGGGTTCAAAATATCTGCTGGAAGAAGGCAACAGTAAAATACTGATTGATTGCGGTTTATTTCAAGGACATAAGGCGTTACGGCTGCGGAACTGGGCCAAACTTCCCCTTGATCCTGCAACTCTGGATGCGGTTGTATTAACCCACGCCCATATTGATCACAGCGGATATATACCTCTCTTGGTTAAACAGGGGTTTCGCGGCAAAATTTACTGTTCCGAGGCAACCTATGATCTTTGCGCGATTTTATTACCTGATAGTGGCTATCTTCAGGAAGAAGATGCCCGGCGAGCCAATAAATACGGCTACACCCGCCATACACCGGCCAAACCACTTTACAATCAGAAAGATGCCCGGACGGCACTTGAACTTTTTCATCCGGTGAAATTTGGTAATTTTATCAAGATGGATAATGGTCTGAGATTTAAGCTGAAACACTCAGGTCATATATTGGGGGCCTCGTTTGTTCAAATAGACAATGGCCAGAAAACTATTGTTTTTTCAGGCGATCTGGGCCGCCCGGGTGATCCGGTCATGATGGAGCCGGAACATTTTAAGCAAACGGACTATCTGGTGATCGAATCAACCTATGGCAACAGGCTTCATGGTCAATCAGACCCTCTGGAAACCATAGAAGAGATCATCACAACGACGGCGGCAAAAGGCGGCACGGTCATAATTCCGGCCTTTGCCGTTGGGCGAACCCAAAATCTTCTTTATTATATCCATGCGCTAAAACAAAAGGGGAAAATTCCAAATGTCCCCATTTTTCTTGATAGCCCCATGGCGATTAATGCCACCAAACTGATGCATCGGCATCACAATGATCACCGGTTGTCAGAAAAAGAATGCGCCGAAGTGTGCAATATTGCTACATATACAAAAACCGTTGAACAATCGAAGGCATTGGGCAGACAGAAGATGCCTTCCGTAATTATTTCAGCCAGTGGCATGGCAACAGGGGGCAGAATTTTGCATCACCTGAAAAATTATATTAGCGATAGAAAGAATACTATTCTGTTTACCGGTTTTCAGGCTGGCGGCACAAGAGGTGACCGTATTCTCAGAGGGGAAAAGGAAATTAAAATACATGGACAGATGTGGTCAGTCCGGGCACGCATAGAATGTATGGACAATACATCGGCCCATGCGGATTATCAGGAAATACTGGATTGGCTCAGCTACATTGAAACAGCACCCGATAAAATTTTCATCACCCACGGCGAAGTTGAGGCGTCCCAGTCTCTCAAAGACAAAATTAGGGATAAATTCGGCTGGAATGTCCATATCCCCAAATATCTGCATCGTGAGGAACTGTGATGACACCGCAGGATAATACTTTATATCTCAGCCGACTAGGGATTGACAGCTACAAGGAAGCCGTCATCTATATGCGCGAGGACTGCCATGTCTGCCGGTCCGAAGGCTTAACGGCCCCTGCCCGTGTCCGAGTTACACTAAACAGCCGCTTCGTCATTGCCACCCTGCATATCATCAAGTCGGATATGCTGAAAAAAGGCCATGCCAGCTTATCGGAATATGCCTGGGATATGCTGGGTGCTCAGGAAAAAGACCGGATCACCGTGACCCATGCCAAACAGGTTTCTTCCCTCAGCCATGTCAGGTCAAAAATTTACGGCAACAGTCTTTCGGCTGACAATATACATAACATTATTGAGGATATTGCTGCCGGACGTTATTCCCATATCCATATCGCCGCCTTCCTCAGCGCCTGTGCCGGGGGCCGCATGAATAATCGGGAAATTGTTAGCCTGACCCGCGCCATGATTGATGTGGGGGAGAGTATTAACTGGGGGTCAGACCTTATTGTCGACAAACATTGCGTTGGGGGTCTACCGGGGAACAGAACTACCCCGATCATTGTTTCCATCGTTGCCGCCTATGGCCTGACCATTCCCAAAACATCTTCCCGCGCCATAACCTCACCTGCGGGAACAGCGGATACCATGGAAGTCCTCGCCCCGGTGGAATTAAATATAAAAGCCATGCGACGGGTTGTGGAACAGGAGAACGGCTGTATCGTTGGCGGCGGGTCCATAGACCTCAGCCCGGCAGATAGTCTTCTGATTCAGGTGGAAAAGGCTTTGGATCTGGATAGTGAAGGACAGCTTGTCGCCTCCGTAATTTCCAAGAAGATTTCCGCAGGTTCAAACCATATACTGATCGATATTCCCGTTGGTCCCACGGCAAAAATTCGTGATATTAAAACGGCTAAAATGCTGGAAAATTATCTGACGACGGTGGCCCGTGAACTTGATTTTTATGTAAAGACATACGTCAGTGACGGCACCTCCCCGATCGGGCGCGGCATTGGTCCGGCACTTGAGGCCCGGGATCTGGTGGCAGTTTTACGGGGTGACAAAACAGCCCCCGGCGACTTGCGAGACAGGGCGATAACGCTGGCGGGATATATCCTTGAGTTTTCACCGGATGTGGCAGAGGGACAGGGTAGCATAATTGCGCGGGAAATTCTTGAAAATGGTCGGGCCTGGAAGAAATTTCAGGCCATATGTGACGCTCAAGGCGGCATGAGGGACATTCCGGTATCCCAGCATAAACACACCATTCAGGCCAAACATGCTGGAACAGTTATGGTCATAGATAATCGGAAAATTGCCAAAATTGCCAAACTTGCCGGTGCCCCTTATGAAAAGGCCGCTGGCGTTGATCTACATGTCAAGCTTGGTGAAAGGCTGGAAAAGGGCAGGCCACTTTACAGCATTCACGCCAATTCACCGGGTGCATTATCCTATACCCTAAATTATCTTGCTGAAGGCAATCACATCATACAATTGGGGGAAGAGTGACGATGTCCATAGTTTTTTCTTTTCCCGCATATGAGACCATCGCCAACAGCATTGCCGACGAAAAGGATATGCAACGCGGCGATGTTACCATTCGGCAATTTCCCGATGGGGAATCTTATGTCAGGCTGAATAGCCCGGTACAGGGACAGGATGTTATCATTGTCTGCGGCCTTGACAAGCCCGACCGGAAAATCATGGCCCTGATGTTTTTTGCCCATGCGGCGCGGGAAATGGGCGCAAAAAGCATCGGCCTTGTGGCACCCTATCTTGGCTATATGCGCCAGGACAAGAAATTTCAGGACGGGGAAGCTGTAACCGCCGATATATTTGCCGCATTTCTGTCTCAAATAGTTGATTGGCTGGTGACAGTCGATCCCCATCTTCACCGCCATGAAAAACTGAATGAAATATATTCCATACCCAGCATAGCTATCCACGCCAATGACCTGATCGCAGAATGGGTCAGGGTGAATATTAATCGTCCGCTTTTGATCGGGCCGGATGCGGAAAGCGAACAATGGGTTTCGGAGGTCGCAAAAAAAGCCGGCGCCCCATTTGTAATTCTGACAAAAATCCGCCGTGGTGACAGAGATGTAGAGGTTTCCATTCCCAATGTGGCAACCTGGCATACTCATACCCCTATTCTGATTGATGATATTATTTCAACTGCGAGCACCATGATTACAACGGCAGAGCATCTGAAAGAAGCCGGAATGAAACCACCGGTCTGCATTGGTGTTCATGGTATATTCGCCGGGGATGCCTATGAAAACCTATTAACTTCCGGCATTGAAAACGTCATCACTTGCAATAGTATCCATCATAAAAGCAACGGGATTTCCATTGAAAATATTATCACCCATGCCGTGATGAACATAAAATCAAATCCGGGCCTGTTAACAATTTAATGTCTTTCTCTGACTATGACTTAGGGTAAGGCCTGAACGGCATCCTCAGCCTTAGAGCAACCTTCTCTAATATGGTATATAGTGTGTTCGCGGATAAGTTTTTAATTCATATTGATCTTGTAAAAAAGCCACAATATCAATCAAATCCTCTACTGTCATAAGATCATTATAATTTCGCATTTTAGACCGACCATTTTCCTCAACCGGTATGGCCAAGTATTTTTGTGAAATTTTGTGAGAAGGGTTAATAATCGAAGTCACCAGTTGACCATAGGTCGCTATCCGGGTTGTTTTCCCACCCAGAGGCACCGTCATTATGGGGTCTATATCCGTTCTCAACGCTTTCAGTTCGGCAATTTCATGGCAATCCATGCATCTATATGCCACAAATTTCTGCTGTCCCGCTACCACATCACCATCGGGCAAGGTAAATCCATGTGAGGATTTGGGACCATAATCGCAGGAGGTCAAAGATAAACCGGCTAAAATTCCAACAAATAAAATATATTTTTTCATAACGAGTCCTTTCATGTAAAAGAGGTATTATTCAAAACATAAACCATCGCTAATATACAGTCTTTGGCAAAGGGTAAAATGACGGGAGTCAATTAAAGTCCAAAATATCCAGACTTGAAAATAACAGGGATAAGGAAACCATTGATAGAATTAATATCACTTTTTCCTAGGTTTTAATGGAGAATCCACCCCCGTGCCGCCATCTGAATTAAACCATTCCTGAAGCTGTTTCATGGGAAACGGGAAAACGATGGTCGACGTTCTTTCGCTGGCAATATCCTGCAAGGCCGCCAAATAACGGATTTGCATGGCTTCACTTCGATTGCTCAGGATGTTTGCGGCTTCAAGAATATTACCCGCAGCTTGAGCTTCCCCCTTGGCGGATATAACCTTGGCTCGACGTAGGCGTTCGGCCTCGGCCTCTTTGGCAATGGCACGTATCATGCTGCTGTCCAGATCCACGTGTTTCAGTTCAACATTTGAAACCTTGATACCCCAGGCATCGGTTTGGGTATCCAGAAGTTCCTGAATATCCTTGTTAAGCATATCCCGTTTGGACAGCATTTCATCAAGCTCATGCTGGCCCAAAACCGAACGCAGTGTCGTCTGTGCCAATTGACTTGTTGCATATTCAAAATCCTCAACCTCAATAATGGCGGGCTGCGGGTCCACAACACGGTAGTAAACCACCGCATTAACCTTAACCGAAACATTATCGCGAGAAATCACATCCTGTTCAGGAACATCCATCACCGTGGTACGCAGGTCAACACGCACCATTTTCTGGATGATCGGAATGACGATGATCAATCCCGGCCCCTTGACCCTCCAGAAGCGACCAAGCATAAAAATAACGCCACGTTCATATTCCCTCAAAACCCTGAAAGCAGAAAGGATCAACCCTAGTAAAAACAAAAAAGGCAGATACATTCCGATAGTTTGTCCAAAATCTATTTCCATCATTTTTTCTCTCCATCCGAAGGTTCGGTTTCGACCTCCAATATCAATCCATCACGGTCCTTCACCCATACTTCTGTGCCCTTGGTCAGATTTTCTGCGCCGATAGCTGCCCAAACTTCGCTGTGGGTCCGGATGTTACCCTTTCCCTTATGCCAGTCGAGTACGATCCCCGGTGCCCCGATCATCCCTTCCGCACCGCTTACAGCAGGCCGCCGCCAGGCCCTTACCGCCATGGTAATGAATAACAGGGCCAGAAAACTACTCACCGCCGCCAGACCGCCGATCAAGCGCGGCGAGACCTGAAACCCCGGAATATCAGTATCAAACAACATGATTGATCCAAAAACAAAGCTCACAATTCCACCGATACCAAGAATACCAAAAGATGGTATGAATGCCTCGGCTGTTATTAAGCTCAGCCCCAGCACCAACAAGGCCAGTCCGGCATAATTCACCGGCAGTAATTGCAAAGCATAGAGGGCGATAATCAGCGATGTGGCCCCCACAACGGCGGGCAGGATAAGCCCCGGATTGGAAAATTCAAAGATCAGGCCATAAATCCCGACAAGGAGCAGAATATAGGCAATATTGGGATCAGATATTGCCGCCAGAAATTCATCCCGCCATGTGGGGTCCATCTGGACAATATCAGATACGGCTGTGTCAAGTTTCCAAACCATATCCTTTACCTTCACCTCTCGGTCATGGGTCGCCGCTAGAAGGGCGCGGGCGGATACGGCCCGGTAATCAATGATACCATAGTCGAGCGCCTCACTGTCCGAAACGCTGGCGGCTTCGCGGACAAAACGATCCGCCCAGTCCAGGGGACGGTTCCGCAGCTTGGCAAGGGCACGCATATAGGCCGAAGAATCGCTGAGGATCTTGTCGCTCAAGCCGGGATGGCTTTTTTCCCCCTGACCTTTCTCTTCTCCTTGCGGCAAAGTGCCGCCGCCAATGGCAACCGGTGTTGCCGCCCCTATTGTGGTGCCGGGCGCCATTGCCGCAATGTGGCAGGCCATCAGAATATAGGTTCCCGCACTTGCGGCCCGCGCACCGCTTGGGGCCACAAAGCAAATTACCGGTTTGTCTGAATCAAGGATCGCCTGAATAATCTCACGCATTGAACTATCCAGACCGCCGGGCGTATCTAGTGTCAACAAAATAGCCGACACATCCCGATGTTGGGATTCATTTATAGCCCTCACAACAAAGGAAGAAACCCCCGGTCCGATGGGGCCGTCAATACCTATTTGCGTAACTGGGGCCGCCACCGCACCCCGAACGATAGAAAATAAAAAAACCAGTATATATGCGAATAAAAGATTTTTTTTCATGAAAACCAGGCCTTTCCACTTACCCCCTATAATAATAGAACAGCTTGCTCAGACAACCTATCATAGCACATCTTACCCCTTAATTTCCAGTACCAACTATCTAACTGAGCATTGTATCTTACCGCCCACTTATGTTACTGAATATGAGAGTTGAATTTGGAAAAGAAGATAATCAGGAGCTGCATATGTCTGAAATTTTTGGGTTCAGGGCCTATTCACCAAAGGAAATAGCCGCGCGGGTGGAAAAGGTCGGTGTTGCCAAGACCGAACTCTCCCTGCTCTCTACAATAATGCTCGGTCTACTTGCCGGGGTATTTATCGGGCTGGGCGCGCTCTATTTCATACTGGTTAAATCGGATGCAACGCTGGGGTTTGCTGTTAGCCAGCTGCTTGGTGGCTTGGCTTTTTCTCTGGGACTGATCTTGGTTGTGGTCGCCGGCGCAGAGTTGTTTACAGGTAATAACCTGCTAGCGATGGCATGGGCTGATGGCAAGATTTCGACCTTCAAGCTCCTGAAGAACTGGGTGATAGTCTGCTGTGCAAATTTTTTTGGCGCTGCCGGTTTGGCCCTGCTGGTGTTCTATTCCGGGCACCATGAAATGAACAACGGTGCGATCGCAGATCAATATCTCAAAATAGCGGCAACCAAATGCTCTATGCCCTTCTGGACAGCTTTCTTCAGAGGGGTATTGTGCAACATTCTTGTTTGCATGGCCGTTTGGATGGCATTTGCCGGGCAAAGTGTATTTGATAAGGCCGTAGCCATTATTTTTCCAATATCAGCCTTCGTCGCTGCCGGGTTCGAACATAGTATTGCCAATATGTATTTAATCCCGATGGGGATGCTCCTGAAGGCATCCGGATATATGGGAGTGAATGTTGATGCCATAAGCTGGTCAGGATATTTTGGCAATCTTGCCCCGGTAATTCTTGGTAATCTCGTGGGGGGGAGTGTGCTGGTAGGATTTGTTTATTATGTCATCTACCTGCGTTCCAAGCCTGGTTCGAATTGCCCCTAGATTTCAATACATCTTGCCGCGTAAAAATAAAGCCTGCGAGCAAGCTTGACGCAAGCGATTGGACTTTATTGTTTACCCGGTTATCCAGAAAACACCTTATCCAGAAGAAATTCTACAATGCGTTTAGGGTCACAAGCAACCGCTTCTGGTCGGTTTATCCCAAAGCTCCCCATATTCCCTTAAATCACAGAAGTTGATGAAATTGGCGCGTTCAACATATTTTTTTATCGGTAAGATTTGTCAACCCTAGGACAATATTACTCTTGTCCGTGATATGAAACTCTGTCCACAGGTTTCAATAATCATGGAGATTTTCCAAATCCAGATAAGAATATCTTAAATCTATAAAAACAGGGCTTTTCCAGTCAAAATATAGTTTCAAATTCATGCTTCAGAATGAAACCTAAAATTTGGGTATTTATATTGGCATTATTGGTTTTATTTTTTTCATATTTATAGCCTATATCCAACCTAAACCCGTTCTGAAGGTCATATCCAACTGACATTTGCAAAATGTCGGTATTAATGTCAGTTACGTCGACTTTTTTTGAATGGTTATGTAATCTAGAATAAGAAAAGGCCATATTCCACGAGTTATGCCATATGGTAGTTCCGAAAGTAATGATATTGCGGTCTTGAGCTATTCCTTCAGCATTTGAGAATTTTACATATTCCAGCATAGGTTCAAAGCGTATATCATCTGTAACATCAAAACCGCCATATAATGCAATGGCAAGCCCCTGTTCATTACTGGTTTCACTAACACCAGATGCATTTTTCAGGTAGCCAAGCGAATAACGAAGATCCATACCAGTAATAGAGAGGTTACCATCTAAATTGATGGAAAAAGAGGATAAATCTTCTGTGTTGGCAAGACCTCCATCACTTTTCCGCGTGCGTCCACGATTTGCAAAGAAAGACCTTGATAAAATTGTTGTATCAGCAAAAAAACTTTGTACTGTCAATATATGCGTACCCACAGTTTTAGAGGCAACCGCATAACTTAAGCCAACCCCGATACGTTCTGTTTGCTCGTAATAATCTTCCGCCAAATTCTGACCAAACGGACCCAGGGCAATATCCTCTTGCCAAGCTACTCCAAAAGCCGGATTAAACTTACCTGCAAAGAAGCGTAGATTATGCGTTTCATAAGCCATATATAACTGCTCTGCAAAAAGACCCGCCCCCTCAAAATAATGACTGCGGTCATCATCCAGATCATCGTCCCTTTCAAATACCATATGGGCTTCTACAGTTAAGCCCGTCATCACAGTAAGAGTGGCATAGGATTCTATTTCTGTGGTCAAAAAAGATGTTTTATTTTCATTTTTAGAAACCGTGCCCTGAAATTCAATTTCACTTTCTACCTCAATCTGTATCAAAGGGGATTCAATGCCATCCGCTCTGACATCCGCAACAAATACCAAAATAAAACTACAGAATATATGAGTTAACAAAAGAACCTTCAGCATCTAAAACCGAACATTGACGCCCGCATAAAGCGACCGTGGTTTTCCGGGAAAATACCGCTCGTCAGTAAAGGTGGTCCAGTCGGCCCGTTCGGCATATCTGGTGTTGATTAAATTCGTCACCCGCAGGAAGAAGCCATAGCGGTCCGTGACCTGAAATTCTGCCCGCAGGTTCAGATAATCATGGCCCTCATATTCATGCAGATTTTCCGGATCCAGATAATAAGCCCCCATGTGAACCCATTCCAGTTCAGCTTTAATTCTGTCGGTCGGTTTCCACGTAACCTGCATGCTGCCAAAATGACGCGGCGCGGTATCGACGTCATTACCATTCAGGTTAACACCACCACTGATGAGATCAAACCGGTAACGATGGCGAGCAAAGCTTACGTTGCCCCGAATACTCAGGTGATCGCTCAGATCGACTTTCACCATCACATCGGCCCCAATATGATCGGACTTGCCGTTATCCACATTGAAGAAGGACGAATCCCGAAAGATGTAATCATCCTTTTTCATGGCATAGAAAGAGATATTATAACTGACAATATCCTGACTGCCCCTGAAGCCTAACTCTATGCTTTTTAAACTGACCTTGCTTAGGTCCGCCACCTGTTGCGCACGCTGTAATCGATATAGCTCCGTTGCCTGTGGTGCCCGAAAGCTCTTGCTCACATTCAGATAAACATCGTGATTAACGCTGTAATTATACAATAGCCCGACCTTTGGGGAAAAGGCGGTGAAATCATCCTTACGGCTTTCCGGCCGGCTGTAACGGCAACCTCCAAAACCACAGGCAACGCCATTTTCATCGGTTCGGCCACTGAGCATATTATTGGTATAGTCATACTGCATATATTCAAGCCGCACTCCGCCCAGAAGATGCAATCGTTCGCTTATGGCCCAGTCCCCCTGAAGGAAGGCCGCCGCCATTATGCTATCCACATCATAATCATATTGCTTGCCGGACGGGATTGTTGTGCGCAGAAACAATGAGCCTTCTGTTGGCTTATCCTGTGTTTGCTTTAATGATCCACGGGTATATTCAAAGTCGAAGCCTGCAATGACCTCAAGGTCACTTCCCTCATTAAAATAAAAGCCGTTCTGTATACCAATACTGGTCTGGCTATTTTCTTCCAATGGCTGCCCGGGCAGGAAATGCATTAAAAATTCCATATCCAACGCACGTACGTACGGCGTGAACTGCCATCTTATGCCTTCCGCTATTTCTCTGGAGAAGCGCGACCAGTAGCGCAGAGACTTTGCCTTGCGGAAGGCCTCCGGGTTGGGATTACTTTTGGAAATATTCTCGTCTTTAAAAGCATCAAGACCCGTGATAAAGCCTGCCGTTTCCTGATCAAGATTAGTCAGGGCGAGATTGGACGAGATGGTCCAGACATCACCCCGATAATCATGACGCAGGTTGATCTTCTGCTGATCGAAACCGGACTGGTCCCGGTACCCGCCGTCATGGGTGATGGACGCCATGGCCCTGAAACCCTGATCTTTGCCTGTCACGCCTTGTGAAACATTAAACCGGATAAAATCATAGGCACCAGCCTCTATGGACAGGTTACCACCGTCCTTATTGGCCGGTGGGGTGATGACATTGATCATGCCATGCAAAGCGTTGGAGCCATATAGTGCAGACCCAGGACCCTTGGTAATTTCAATGCGTTCGGCTTGCTCGGTGAAGGCCTCAAATAATTCATTCACATTGCAGAAACCCGCAGAACGCAGGGCAATACCGTCCTGTGCCATCAAAAAGGCCCCACAAGCCCCGGCACCGGTGAATATGGGTGAACGGATGGATGCCAGATATTCCTGTCCATTGTTACGGGAGAAATTCACCCCGGGCACGCGGACCGCAAGTTCACTGAAGTGGGTAGATTTGACGAAGGAAAGTTCTTCACCTGTCATCAAGGCAAGATTGCCGCTTTGCGTGGACAGCGGTTTATCGCTGCGGCTGGCAGAGGAGACAACCTCTTCTATTGTCGCTTCATCCGCATAGCATACCCCCCCAGCAAAAGCCGCTGTGATCAATAAACTTGCAACATAGCTTACACGTATATTCACTCTAAACTTCCCTATCTGTCTACCAAAAACCTTAATTTCATTCTTTTCAGCACGTCACGATCTTTTACAGAATGGATCACCCCGCCGCCAACATGGCCAATGATAAAGGCAACAATTCCCCAGCCAAACCATTGATGAAGCTGGCTGAAAAATTCGTTGATCGCCGGGTCTGGCCATCCGGCCTTGGGAATTTCTTGGCCAAAAAATTTCATCTTGTGTGTGGTAAAGGATGCCGACATAAAACCCATAACAGGAGTCAAAAATAACAACACGTAAAAAAACAAATGTATCTTTTTAGCAATGGTGTCCATATAAGTCGGCGAAGCAATCGGCACGGGCGGGTGAAAGGCACGCCACGAGGCGCGGACAATTGCAAGAAGAAATGCCGTCATGCCCAATGATTTATGCAATGAAAATGGAAAGCCACGTTCTGGACCTTTGGGCAATTCCACCATATACCAGCCCCAGCCCAACAAAAAAATGATAAGAGCGGCATGTAACCAGTGCAACGCCACTGCCGTATTGGTATAACGACTTGGCGTCATTTTATAACTACTCCCCACGGGCGACTTTCCACGGCAATATCATAAAGTTTTTTCAGTGCGTTGGTATCAATGACAGAGACACTGTCAGAACGACCATTGGCCACATAAAGCTTGGACCCCGAAGGTGAGATTGCCATATTCCATGGGCGCTTCCCAACGGGTAAAACAGCAAAGATTTTGTTGGTATCAGTATTGATAACTGACACAGTAGCGTCCTTACCATTGGAGATATAAACCGCCTTGCCATCGGGGCTTACTGCCACACCATTAGAAAATTTACCCCCTGCGATCGCTTTAAGTACACTATGGGTTGAGACATCAATCACATAGATAATACTGGCTATCTCGGAAGCCACATAGGCCCGGCTTGAATCCGGTAAAAACCCTATTCCCCGTGGTCGTTCTCCGACCTCAATCATGGTAACCTGTTGTCGTTTTGCCACATCAATCACATCCACCTTGTTGGTGTTTTCTGCGCTGACATAAAGCCATTTTCCATCTGGACTGAACACTGCGTGTTCCGGATTTTCACCCTTCACGGAAATTTCGGCCAGCCGTTCAAGTGATTCCGCATCAATAATAATAATGGTGTTGGCTTCCTCCACGGCGGCGGCTATGAGCCTGCCATCAGATGAAACACTTACTCCTTCGGGAGAATCGCCCAACGGCCGCACGGCAATCACCTCCCTGAGACGGGTATCAATAATTAACAGCTTGCCTGCCTCCCCATCGCTGACATAAATTCGGTCGCTGGTTGGTGATACGGCAATGCCCCGGGGCTTGATGCCTGCCTTCATACTGTATACCACTTCGTCGCTTTCAACATTGATAATACTGATGGTCCCGGCCCTTTCATTGGGTACATAGGCGAAGGGTTCGGCCATTGCCAGGCTCGGAATAAAAAGCCATAAACATAATAGTATTCTATTGTTGATTTTTATCACGGGCATATCTGTATCTCCAAATTTATTTAACGTTGATCACCCAGCTCTGGTTGAATTGACGCCCTTGCGAATCTTTAACTTCTGCTGACAATTCACCATTCTTTTCCGGTTTTATATTAAATCTTATCATGGGGTCTTCACTCATGGATATACCTGCCGTATAAGAAATAACAGCTTCATCATTATAGGTTAGCCGGACATCGTTAACGTAATCCGCCGGAATCCAGTGACGGCTAAGTTGATTGATTTGCAGGCCACTGTTATTGGGATGACTGATCATAAACTGTATTTCCACCATGTCCCGGTTTTTCTTCTGCCGCAATTTCATTTTCCCACGTTTTTTCAGGACCTGTTCACTGTCAGAAGCTGCAGGGGCGGAACAACCGCCGGTAGCTTTGACAAAATTCACCGCCATATGCAACTTGCCATCCGAGGTTTCCGCTATGGCTCTGACATGACTATAGGCATTGACCCTGACTCTGGTTGACAGGCTGGCAAGGCCGTTCAGTTTAGACATGGTGAAGGTTCCAGCCACAGGGGAGGGATTATTGTCAATGACCAGATAGACTTTTTTAATATAAAAATCGTCATTCTGCTCGATATTTGCCTGTATAGTTATAGGAACGATCGCGGCATCATCGGCCCGTTTCGGGGTATGCAAACTGATAATATTATCGTCAAATATTTCAGGATTTCCCTCAAAAATATTTTCTTTGATTATGGGCCAGCTCAGACTTTTTGATCGTTCAGAGGAAGTCATAGCCCTTTCCGTGGAAAAAATCTCTTCCCCCTCTTCCTCAAATATGAAAATATTGTCTGCGGCCTCTGTAATTATTAATTTCTCCGCCGCAGAGGACAGGCAGGTCAAGCAGGATAATAATAGCACAAAGAAAGCACATCTCATGGACGCACCGGTTCTTTTGTCCTGACGGGAAGGCCTTCCTTTTGCCAACCCGCTACTCCCTGACGGTACCAATGGACATTGCCATAGCCATAAGATACCGCACGTTTTGCCGCATTCCACGAGTGCCAGCATTCTGGTTCACAAAATATAATCACAATATGGTCTTTATCGCCCCCGGTAAGCTGGGCCAACTGCTGTTGGAATAGTTTGTCAAGTTTCACCGTCAAAACACCCATGCCGGTATTTGCCAGCCATATGGCATCAGGTAATGTCTGCCTTTTAGGTTCAAGCCATAAGCCAGTCTTGGGTAAATTATCCGGCTTACGTGGCGCAGGATATACATCCAGCAATATAGACCCATCATTATTAGCCATAAAGTCCTGTAATTGCAGAGCTGTATCAATTACTCCGGCCCCCGCCACCGTCATAGGGACAGGGGCTTTATAGTTAGCCGTCCTGTAATCTTCGAGTTCTTTGATAACCTGTTTCTGGTCCGCCAGAACAGACGCAACCAACAAAGGAGAAAAACATAATGAGATAATGATAATAACAATTTTCACAGGCTATTTTCTCTCAATCATCATCGTTGTTATCTGTCAGGGTTGACCCTTTGCCCTCTATCAGTGGCACTTGATATTCTTTAAGAATATCCATGATGGCTTGCTGATTGTCTGCTATGGCTTTTTCAATGCGCATCTTCCAGACCTTCTCACCACGACGAAGCCCCATGGCCATAGCAAAATCAAAGCGCATCCCCGGCCTGCTCATCAGTGGAATGACCCGCAGTTCAGCATCAGAATTTATACTAGAAAAATAACCGGCTATGGGGCCCCAGATCAACACCATATCCAGTTTACCCGGTATCAATTCCTCTTCGATAATTTTCCCCGGATAGTAATCAGGATCACCTGTCATGACCTTGTAGTAGGTCGTATTTTCGAAAAAACCGGCGCGATCTATCCAGTTTACAGATGGGGATGGCGTAAAGGCGCCAACCCGGAGATTTTGTTTCTGCTCTGCGCCAAGTCCGGCAAGCTGATCCGCGCTGTGGATATGGCTCAGCGGCCCCTGCGCCTTGATCACAATGGCGTAGGAGGATCGATAATAGGACATGGTGGTGTCGGATATATCGAACCCTGCCGGCACGCCGATCACCAGATCACAGCGAAACCGTCCCAGTTCATCATCCCAGAATTTCAAGCTATTGCGCATAAAGCCCATACGCTGAGGAAACCACGTATATTCCAAGTCGTGCTTGAGATCAGCCGCGATGACCTCAGCAATTTTATTTTCGAATCCCTGCTCCGCACGATTTGAATAGGGTAGATTATTGGGATCGGAACAGACCCGCAATACGTCCTCTGCCCGAGCTATGCCCGTACTTAAGAACAACAGAAAAAAGATCCAACGCCCTAATAACATTCCTTGCTCTCCATAAGATTACTTTTTCTTAGGCAGTTTCTTTGGTTTTCCCGCGGACAGTGCCCCATCTGAACGTGCCTTTAAATAACGCCAGAGATCATCAACCCTTGGGCTTACATTCGGGTCTTCCTTCCAACCGGGCATGACACCAACTTGACCGGTAAAGCCATTCATAACCACATCCATGAATTTTGCCCTTTCCATACCTTTAAGGCGAACCAGAAGGCTGGGCGCGAACGTGCTGCCAACAGCATCCTGCGCATGACAGACATGGCAGGTCGAATGATAGGTTCGCCATCCCTTGTAAGTTCCCCTGTCCACCTTGCATTTGCCACCATCTTCAGCACAAACTACTTGATAAGGCACCTCATTCTGCTCAGAAGAACCCAAACTGATACTACAAGTGAAAAACAGATATGTTGTCACCAGACATATAATTTTACCGAATTCTAGAATTATACACATATCATATTTTACCATTTATCTTTTCTGTATATTGTCTGTTTTTCTCGAACTGTCCGCTGCAGAATGAGGGCTGGTTTGTTGTGGAAAACAGGCAGCTTCGGCCCGGGTCTTGATCTGGGAATAATGCTTGCGTATATCCCGCGCCTGCTTGTTGCCACTGCGAAACAGTCCGCCGCGTTCACCGCGCATATTACTCATTCGCTGATAGCTGTCAGCCTCGACGAATTCTCTATAGCTCATTTCTGCAGCTATTTTATCCAGTTTGCAGGAACAGGCATACAGAGTTTCATATTTATGACTATTTTCCAGCGCCATGCACTCCTGAATGAAGAGCGCACGGTCAACCGTTGGAAAATCATTGGCCAAGGCCTGTTCTACAAACAGCACAAAGGGGATGCTATAAAGCACGGCCTTGGCGTATCGAGAGACGGAAAAAACCACCATCTTTCTTATTTAGGCAAAGTGAAGACAGTTAAAACTCCACCGAGTTGTGTGTAATCACTTAACTTACGATAAGCACCCACAGCTCCAAGTCCTTCGGTGTCACCCTCAAGTCCCGCAGCCATACCAATTCCGGCCCAACCACCCACACCGGAGAGTACGGCCAGATATTGTTTGCCTTTATAGGTATAGGTATTGATATTGCCAATAATGCCCGATGGGGTTTTAAAGCGATATAGCTCTTTACCGGTTTTAGCGTCTATGGCTTTCAGGTAGCCTTCAAGCGTACCGTAAAAGACAACATCACCTGCGGTTGCCAACGCACCACTCCAGACAGAGAAGGCCTCAGGTAATGACCAGACAATCTCGCCCTTATCAGCGTCCCATGCTATGAAATTACCCAAACCACCGTGGCTGTTAGGCGCCGGGAACATGCTTAAGGTCGCCCCGATATAGGGCTGGCCCGCCGCATAAGAAACCTCAAAAGGCTCATAGTTCATACAGACATGATTGGTAGGCACATAAAACAGACCCGTACGCGGCGAATAAGCAGCGGGCTGCTGGTCCTTTGAGCCAAGCGCTGCAGGACACACACCTTGCGTATCTTCGTCTTCACCATTCTGGTCCGTACTGTATTTAGCTACCACCTGAGGGCGTCCGGTTTTCATGTCAACATGGGTAGCCCAGTTGACGGCAGGATCAAATTTTTCGGCCACCAAAAGCTCGCCGGTTACCCGATCCATAGTGTAGGCAAAACCATTGCGGTCAAAATGAACTAGTGTTTTGCGCATTTTACCTTTTATTTTTTGATCTACCAGTATCATCTCATTAACGCCGTCATAATCCCACTCATCATGAGGGGTCATCTGGTAAACCCACTTTGTCATACCGGTATCGGCATCACGGGCCCAGATCGCCATTGACCAGCGATTGTCACCCGGACGTTGGCTCGGATTCCATGTGCTGGGATTACCTGAACCATAATAAATCAGATTAAGATCTGGATCATAAGTATACCAGCCCCATGTGGTACCGCCGCCAATTTTCCATTGATCACCCTTCCAGGTTTTCAGGCTGGAATTCTTGCCAACCGGTTTTAACATATGTGTAGTTTTTTCAGGGTCTACCAACATCTCATCATCAGGGCCGGTGCTATATCCGCGCCATAATTGCTTGCCGGTTTCCGTATCGTATGCTGTCAAATAACCGCGCACGCCAAATTCACCACCACTGATCCCTGTGATCACCATATTTTTTATCACCACTGGAGCATTGGTGTTGGTTTCGCCTTTTTTAGGATCACCATTCTTCAAAGACCAGATCTTCTTGCCCGTCTTGGCGTCCAATGCCACCAGTGTGGTGTCCGCCTGTTGCAGGAAGATTTTTCCTTTGCCATATGCCAGCCCACGATAGACCGTATCACAACACATCACCGGAATTACCGACGAATCCTGTGTTGGCTCATATGACCATATGATTGACTGGTCGGCAAGATTGACAGCAAATACTTTATTGGGAAAGGGGGTATGTAAATACATGGTCTCGCCAATGACAAGGGGGCCACCCTCATGACCGCGCAGGACACCAGTTGACATGGTCCATGCCACTTGCAGCTCAGAAGCATTTTTAACATTAATTTGGTCAAGCTCACTATAACGGTTTCCCGCATAGTTGCCTCCCCACATCACCCACTGATTGGGGTCCGTCTGCATCTTCAAAAGTTCATCATTTCCCCAACTTGTCCAGGAAAATAGTAATGATGCCAGTATCACAGGAATTACTGTGGATACATATTTTATTTTCTTCATGATGTGCTCTCCTAATATTTATTTACTTATGTATTTGAATATTTTTCTAACACTGTATGCGGTTATAAAATTCCTGTTTCCACGCTAGATCAAAAAAGCGGCCATACTTAAAGTCCTCAACCCATAATTCCCTTAATTCGATCAGCATTAATTCAAACTAGGAAAGCTTCGCGGCAATCTGTGCCACATGCTGTCCTTGGAAACGTGCGCCTTCAAGTTCATTATCACTCGGCAGTCTAGACCCGTCCCCACCTGCAATTGTCGTGGCACCGTAAGGTGTACCACCGCTGATTTCATCCATAGTTGAGTTGCCGGGCCATGAGTAGGGCAAACCCACTATGAGCATGCCGTGATGCAATAGGGATGTATGGAAAGATGTTATTGTCGTTTCCTGTCCGCCATGTTGACTTGCGGTAGAGGCAAATACACTTCCTACCTTTCCAATAAGAGCACCTTTGGCCCACAGCCCCCCCGTCTGGTCAAGGAAATTACGCATTTGAGCGGACATGTTGCCAAATCTTGTCGGTGTTCCGAAAATAATTGCATCATAGTTTTCCAGCTCATCGGGGGACGCAATTTCAGCTTCCTGATCAACTTTCATTCCATATTGCGCCGCAGTTTCTGCATCCATCAGTTCCGGCACTCTTTTAATCACTACCTCTGCGCCCTCTACAGAACGAACGCCAGCGGCAACAGCAGAAGCCATAATTTCAGTATGCCCATATCCTGAATGATAAAGAACAAGAACTTTAGTCATAAACAACCCTTTCCAGGAAATATTATTGTACTTTTATAGGTTTAGAAACTTCGTGAGATATCCAAACCATAACGACGCGGTTTGGCTTTGAAAACAAACCCACCAGGTGAGAACTCAGCATTATACTGTTTATCAGTAAGGTTTTTAGCCCACGCGGTCACGGTCCAATCGTCCCATTCTACTGATAGGCGAGCATCCACTAAATCCACTGGCTTTCTTACCGTTGAATTTTCAAGGTCCCACCAAGTATTCCCAATGCGCTGATAATCTACGCGGGCAACCATCGTGGCATCATCACTGATTTGGTGCGTATATTGTGCGCCAACATTCAATGTATATTCGGAAACCTGAGGCAGTTTATTGCCTATCCAGGCAGGGTTAAGAAAATCAGTAATTTCACTATCCGTGTAACCAAATCCAACATTGATATCTAACCCATCGCTTACACGAAAGACGCTCTCAATTTCAAAACCCTTCAACTTGCCTTCTGGTACTGTACCCAAGTTCTGTGTCGAGTTCTGTGCTAAGAATAAAAAGAAATATGAATTTTCAGAAGTCGTAGAGAACACACTACCGTTTAAAATCATCCGGCCATTTAACAATTTACTTTTAAATCCAACCTCAAATGTTTCGGCAACCTCTGCCTCAAAGACATCATCAACACCGAGGATACTATTTGTAAAAGCAATAGCACCAACGCCTGTTTGGTTAAATCCACCACTTCTAAAGCCAGTACTAAAACCAGCAAAGAGATTTAAATTTTCAGAAGGTGAATATTTAAATGTAATTTTAGGCTGTAGCTTGGTAAATGTTCTCTCTCTGACTTCACCAAATTTCCCTTGAGGAAATCCGGGAACATTGGGCAGATATCCTTCAGGCGTTAAGGTCGTTTGCTCACGCTTATCCTCGTCATAACGCAGTGAGGCATTGACCTCAAAAGTGTCACTGAATTGATAAGTGGCATCCGCATAAACCGCCCAAGCGATGTTATCCTGCTCATCAGCAAGGAAGGTTGCTTGTGGGTTCAAAGGATTGGTACTTGGTGTTCTGAATACTGGAAATACACCGTTACCGGTATCAACCATATTACCGGTAGATACATAACGATTGGTGCCAACGGCATAGGCGCCAACGATCCAGCTAAAGTCGCCATCTGTATCTGAGCTGATTTTTATATCTTGGCTCCAAGCATCCATATCTAGAAACTGGCTCTGATTTAGATCAAAACCAAGAAAACTGAAGAATAATGATTCTTCAATAGGAAGAAAGTCAAAGGCATCGCCCGTATATATTTCCTCAAGGCTTTCATATGCCGTAACAGAGGTAAGGATAGCACCACCTAAATCATATTGCATTTTTAAGGCAAGTGAGATGACGTCTCTATCATCCTGGCCCGGGTTATTTACTCTGACAGGCAGGCTGACATCATTAACATCACTGACAATATTGTAATAAAGAGCCTGAGTTCTTAATTCCGAGTAAGAAACTCTTAGGTCAGCAGAAAAATTATCCGTTGGCTCCCAAAGAAGTTTCCCACGAATTGATATATCCTTGTAGGGGTCTGCTTTTTCATTGAGGAATTCATTTTCAATATAACCATCCGTATCAATAATGGCCGCTGACAACCTGTATTTTAAAGTATCAGAAACAGGCCCGCCAACAGATAATTGTGCCTTATAACCAAAACCAGATTCGATACCTGCCTTCACTCTTCCTTCAAATTCATCCGCAGGCGGTTCAGTCGTAATAACAATCGCGCCACCGATAGCATTGCGGCCATAAAGGGCCCCTTGGGGTCCTTTAAGTACCTCAATTTGTTGAATATCGAAAAGCTCCTGATTGAATTGTGCCGGACTCATTTGCTGAATACCGTCAACCACAACAGCAACAGATGGTTCACTATTTCTATTTTGAGTGATCCCCCTTAGAACAATGAAGGTACTACCCGCATTATTTGTTTCGACGAGGGTCATATTAGCTGTTAGGGCGATAAAATCCGCCGGCCTCTCAATGCCAGCATCCCGTATTGCTTGGCCAGAAAAGGCCGTAACCGTTACCGGAACATCTTGCAGAGATTCACTACGTTTACGTGCCACGACCACAATTTCATCAAAAGCAAAATTTTCATCCCCGTCCCCACCCTGAGCATGGCCGAAAGAAGCGCCAAGTGAAGAACCCATCATCATTGTTATCAATGATGTACCCGTAATTAATTTGAAACTTCTTGCCTTACCCGACATATCTTTTCTACCAAATATTTCCGTTCCCATAACATACTTCCCTTTTCATTTTTTAGTCACGTAACATAAATCCTCGGCATTTTTAGCAAACTGATAAATCGGCCGAAATACTACATAACGCAATTGAACAATTATTAGCCCATCTCAATATTACGTTTTTCGATAATCGAAGTCAAGTTCGATTTTCGAATTTTTTAAAAATACCCAAAAGACACAGATATAAATATTACCCCAATAAACGGCGATACAAATTGGCCCTCAAGGATCATAGATAAGCACACGGGCGAATGTCAGAAATACATAGCATCCCCGACACTTTGAGAAATTTTAATGGTGGAGGCAGCGTAGGCTCGACTTACAAAATCAATATCTACTTTGAAAGTCCTTAGAGATAAATTTATCGAGATCCTTTGATAGAATGAACCAGAAACGGCCACCTGTGAAAGGCACTTTCTATCTCTCCAGCTGCGCGCTGTAAAAGGGGGAGCCGGGTTTGGATAAGGTCATCCCGTGAAACTCTTGTTGTTGATGTAGAGCAGTTAATGGCCGTCGCTATTTGTCGTTGACTGTCAAAAACAGGAACCGAAACCGAGACAATCCCATAATCTAATTCATCTTGAGCTGAATCGTAACCTAAAACGCGGATCTGCCGGAGAGTTGCCCGTAGATCTTGTTTAGACGTAATTGTATATTCGGTCAGCTTCTCCAGGTTCGCATTTAGAAGATATTCTTCTATTACTTCTTCAGGTTGATAAGCAAGGAGCACACGCCCCAATGAGGTGGCATATATAGGAAACCGTGTGCCAAGGCTGGCAGATAACCTTATTTGGCGGTTGCTTGAAACATGCACTAAATAAAGAATTTCTAACCCAGATAGAACCGCTAAAGAAGAACTGTCTCCCGTTTCATCCCTCAGCGCCCTCAGATATGGCGTCGCCACCTGTTCAAGGTTCATGGATGCCAGAAAAGCCGCCCCAAAGGTCAGAACCTCTGGCCGTAAAAGAAAATTGCGCCCATGACAGCCCACATAACCAAGTTTTACCAATGTATTTAAACACCGTCTCGCAACTGCCGGATTCAGCCCCGTAATTTCCGCGACTTCACTGAGCTTCATTTCCGGATGCTCTTGGTCAAACGCCCGAAGTACGGATAACCCACGCTCAAGCGTTGAAAGAAATTCTGGATCCTGGCTTTTAAGCGACTTCTTATTCATTATAACTTTACCTGTTTCTTGAAATATACAAAGAATATAACCTGAATAGTCAGTTACAAACCAGATATTTATCTTATCGTCAGTATAATGGTATAATAAAATAGCTTCTCGGCTTAATTAAACCGGATTATGTTCTCCAAGCATGGGCGGCGGCATAATTTCCAATGAACGTTCCCCATCAAAAGAAACTGGATTTCGAATAGTGCGAAATGTTTTTTGTGTCGGATGTTCAGCCTCTACCTGTAACTGTAGATGCTTAGCCTGATCCGTTTCCAATACTTCCTTGGTTGTATAAACAGGAGAATTAGGCACTTCATGCTGTTCCAGAGTAGCGCACCATTCAGCACGGGTTCGCTTATTGAATATAGGAGCTAAAAATTCAACTATACCTTCATAATTATCTATGCGCGCATCTCTATCCGAAAAACGTGAATCATCAAACATATTAGGCTGTTCAATGGCCGCTGCTAACCCCTCCCAGAATTTAACCGGTGATGACATATGAATGGCAAGCCACTGTTTATCCTTACATTCAAACACATAGGATTGTGAAACCTGTGGCCGGCTGTAAGCCGTCATGACCTGATCTGCAGAAAAATAATGGGTAAAATCATCAAGATTGAAATGACACATAGCCTCTAACATCGAAACCTCCACCAAACGCCCCTTCTTTGTCTCATTGCGCTCATACAAAGCTCCTAATATTCCATAGGCAGCATAAAATCCGGTTATACTATCTGCTATGGCAGGGCCCACGACCCTTGGGTGCTCTGGATTAACCAACAAGCGCAAAAAACCACTTGCCGCCTGAGCCACAGTGTCAAATGCTGGGCGTCCACTGTCAGGTCCAGTTGGACCATAACCTGAAATAGAGCAATATATTAACTGTGGGTTTATTGCCTGCAGACGTTTGGCGTCAATGCCCAGTCGTTCGGCTACCCCCGGCCGGAAGTTCTGAATAAAGACATCTGCTTCAGCCACCAATTTGTCAAAAATATCCAAGTCTTCCTTATTCTTGGTATTAAGGGTTATGCTACGCTTATTCCGATTATATGTTTGGAAATGCGGACTATAAAGTTCCCCTTTAAAGGCTCGGAATGGATCCCCCCCATTTGGGTTCTCAATTTTGGTAACGTCAGCACCGAGGTCAGCCAAAAGCATTCCTGCTGCAGGCCCCGTTATGAATGTGCCCATGTCCAGCACTTTGACGTTTTTGAGTACTTTCACCATATAATCACCCTTTGAATTCAACATTCACTTAAATTTAATAACGACTTCATCTGACAGAGTTAAATATTTTTGTGTCACCCACCCAATAGTCTACCTAGTATGAAATCTAGTATGCAATATAGATGTTTCGATATACGAATTCAAGTTCGAATATCGAATATTTTTTATTTTACTTCTTGACAATATAGCTGATCACATGGATTTTATGACAGAAACTTAATCAATTTTATGTTATGCTGAGAGGTATTATAATGCGTATTGGAAAACAAGATCAACCATTTAGCTCCATTTCAACATCCACACCAGAGACGATCACCGTTCGGGGAATGGACCTTTGCAAGGACTTAATTGGCAAAACAGACTTCACGGAATATTTCTGGCTTTTAGTTACGGGAACTAAGCCTACAGCGTTACAGCGTTTTTTTGCTGATGCTGTTTTAGTTGCCATAGCCGAACATGGTCTGGTCCCAAGTGTCGTGGCCGCCAGAATGACCTATGCCGCTGCACCAGAGGCATTTCAAGGGGCCGTTTCAGCAGGATTATTAGGGTGCGGTACGGTCGTTCTGGGCAGCGCGGAGGTATGTGGGAAATTTATCAGTGAATTAGTTGATACCGCCACCAAACAGAAGCTTGATTTTGAGGAGGTCGCCCTGCGTGGCGTGCAGTCTCTACGTAAAGATAAAAAGGCTATTCCCGGGTTTGGTCATCCGTTGCATTCTGACGGTGACCCCAGGGGTAATCTTTTGCTTAAACTTGCCGATGAAAAGAAGATTGCTGGCAGTAATATTAAAATGCTGTATGCCGTTCAAAAAATTATTCCAGATGTAATTGGACGAACGCTTCCTATTAATGTCAATGGTGCTATTCCTACAGTGATGCTGGATGCTGGTTTTCCCCTTGAGGCCCTTAAGGGCATTTCTCTTCTTGCACGGACAGCTAGCCTCATTGGTCACCTTCAGGAGGAAACGGAGCGCCCGATTGGTTTTATTATGGCTCATGAAGCCTCGTCGGCAATTTCCTATGATGAACAAGAATAAGAGTAATTGTAATCCGCAGTGAGCAAGTGTTTTAGACAAGTTTTTCGCATATCGAAATCTTTTTCGAAAAACTTCTTGCCCCAACAAATAAACCATGATAACTTTCTGATTAATTTTGATCAGCTATATTAATCTGATGCAAATTGCGATCATAATTTCACAGTATGGCACTTGATTAATACCATACTCATTCAACCAGTAGAGCGCGTTATATTCCTCTACCTGAAAAATGGAATATTTAAAATGACAACAAATAAATTACCTAGTCGGCTTCACCATACGGCCTATGTATCAAAAGACCTTGAAAAGACACGTGCTTTTTACGAAGATGTCATAGGACTTCCTCTGGTTTCAACTTGGTGCGAAAAAGACGTGTTATTTGGGTCTGAGCGCATTTATTGTCATTGTTTTTTTGGTCTACAGGATGGTAGCGCACTGGCATTTTTTCAATTTGCTTCTGATGAGGATCAAAAATTATTTGGCCCTGAAATTCCCAGTTCACCTTTCATCCATATTGCGCTCCATGTTGATGAGGAAACCCTCTCAGAAATTGAAGGACGCATAGCGAAAGCTGGTTTTAAAGAGCCGGAAACCTATACGCTCGATCATGGCTACTGCCGTTCAGTTTATATCAAAGATCCTGATGGTATGATTGTTGAATTTGCACTAGATGTTCCAGAAGTTGAAGCCATCAATGAATTGCGTGTCTCTGATGCCCATAGTGAATTGAAACGTTGGTTAGCAGGTGATTACCATTCAAATAACACCTATGGTACACATCGGTAATTTAGCCTAGATTCGGACGCCCACCCCTTATCAAGGCGGAATCGGAGAAAATATGACAGCTGCCCTAAATATTGTAGATATGCCGGTAGACGGGGAAATTATTAAACTGGAAATACGGGGTGAAGGTCCAACTGTTATATTTCTCCACGGCTGGAGCCTTGACCGACGTATGTGGCACCCACAGGTCAAGGCTCTTACTAAAAATTACCGAGTGGTTCTTTTGGACCGACGCGGTTTTGGGGAATCATCCGCTCCGCCTGACCTAGAAAGAGAAGTGAAAGATATTCTCGCAATACAACAAGAACTTAATATTACGTCCAGCGCTCTGATCGGCATGTCACAAGGCGGGCGTATAGCTTTGCGCTTTGCCCATCAATTTCCAGAGAAATTATGGGCATTATCCCTAATAAGTGCTCCCCTTGATGGTTTTACAATTCCACCAACTAAAGAAGACACAATACCTATAGAATTATACCGATCGCTGGCTAAATCTGGGGATATTGATAAAATGAGACGACTTTGGTCACAGCATCCGATAATGCATTGTGATGATAAGGCCGTCTCTAGCTTGATTGAAGAGATGCTTAAGGATTATGAGGCCCGTGATCTAATGGATATTAAGGATCATGGCCCTTGCCAAATACCACAGATAGCACAATCTTTGGGTGAAATTAAAATTCCCACTTTAATAATCAATGGCGAATTTGACACCAAATGGCGTTGTCTGGTGGGGAAAACTCTTGATTATGGCCTCCATAATTCCCGCCGAAAAATTATCTCTGACGCAGGTCATCTTTGTAATCTCAGTCACAGCACACAAGTCAATAGTGCCTTACTTGATTTTCTGGACAGGCATCGCCCCATATTTCATTCAGACAAACACCCTTAGGGGTTGCCGGAGAAACAGGAAATGGTCAATGAGGCGCCGCGAACTCTTTTCCGGAAAATATGGGACAGCCATATAGTCAATCACACATTAGAAGAAGAACAAATACTATCGGTTGATCTCCATCTGATAAATGAAGTCACCAGCCCCCAGGCGTTCGAAGCCTTACGTTTAGCTGGGCGGACTGTCCGCCGGCCTGACCTTGCCATCGCAGTGTCCGATCACAATATCCCCACACTGGGCCGAGCATTAGGCCCTACTGACCCGGAAAGCCGTCTTCAGATTGATACCTTGGAGAAAAACACCATAGAATTTGAGATACCACACATCCCGTTAGATAGTGAATGGCATGGAATTATACATGTGAGCGGACCTGAACTGGGGCTGACCCTGCCCGGCATGACTATAGTATGCGGAGACAGCCACACCTCCACACATGGTGCCTTCGGTGCTCTGGCCTTCGGCATTGGGACTTCTGAAGTAGAACATGTCCTCGCCACCCAGACTCTACGCCAGAAACCGGCCCTCTGTATGCTTATTCAAATCATGGGAGCGCTCGGCCGGGGCGTAACGGCTAAAGACCTGATTCTTGCCATCATTAATAGGATCGGAACCGCCGGAGCCACGGGTCATGTAATAGAATATGCTGGCGCGGTCATAGAAGATATGGACATGGAGGGACGAATGACTGTCTGTAACATGTCAACAGAAGCCGGTGCCAGAGCAGGATTAATCGCACCGGATGCGACAACGTATAACTATCTGCGCAAAAAACATTTTGCGCCCACAGGTTCGCTTTTTGATCAGGCTATTAATGACTGGCAGTACCTACGTTCGGATGAGGGTGCAAACTATGACACAATTGTCACCATTGATGCTTCTGAAGTGGCACCGATGGTCACCTGGGGAACCACACCAGAAGCCGTGACGACCATAGAAGGAACCGTACCTGACCCTGCTCGCGAAGGCAGTTCCACCGCCAAGCACCAAATGGAAATAGCACTGGAATATATGGGATTAAAGCCGGGCCAGCCCCTGGCAGGCCTCCCTATAGATGTGGTCTTCATTGGTAGTTGTACCAATGGCCGCTTAGACGATTTGAGGTCAGCGGCCGCGATGATCAAGGGTCAGACTGTGAAAAATACTGTCCGGGCTATGGTTGTTCCGGGGTCCAGTTCCGTCAAGGCACAGGCCGAGAGCGAGGGGCTCCAGAAAATTTTTATGGATGCGGGTTTTGAATGGCGAGAATCAGGCTGCTCCATGTGCCTTGGCATGAACCAAGATCAACTCGGCCCCAATCAACGCTGTGCATCAACATCTAACCGAAATTTCGAAGGCCGCCAAGGTCCGGGTGGACGAACTCATCTCCTCTCCCCTGCCATGGCTGCCGCAGCCGCTATTCATGGGATGCTCATAGACATAAGGACAATGCCGTGACACGTATTTTTACGCAATTAACCAGCATTGCCGCGCCCCTGCCACTAAACAATGTAGACACCGATAAAATATTGCCGGGACGTTTTCTTAAAACTATTAGCCGTACCGGATTGGGTAGAGCCTTATTTTATAACATGCGTTATAATTCAACAGGCGACGAACAGCCGAATTTTATCCTCAACCGCTCACCCTGGCGAAATGCGGGAATACTGATCACCTTTGATAATTTCGGATGCGGGTCCAGTCGTGAACACGCCCCATGGGCGCTAATGGATTTTGGCATTACATGTATCATAGCTACAAGTTTCTCAGATATCTTTTATAATAACTGCTTCAAAAATGGCATTCTACTCATTACCCTTGGCCGTGAAGAATGTGAGAAATTAATGACCCGCGCCAGCACACCCGCACAGGCTAATTTCACCATAGACCTCTTGTCACAAATCATAATATTGGACGATGGCCATAATATCCCTTTCACTATTTCAAAGGAAAAACGAAAAACCCTACTGACGGGTCAGGATGATATTGAGACAACCCTTGCATATTTGTCTGACATTAAGTCACTTGAGAAAAAACGCCCCGGCTGGATGCCGCATATTTCCAAGGATTTAATACTATAACTAACTGTATCAAATTACTTTGTTATCCGAATTTAACCCATATGGTCTTGGCTATGAAGAGATAAAAAATCAATAGCTTTACCGAAAATGCCCGCGGAAGGAAAGAATATGACGTGACAAAATACTCGTGAGTTCTCCGGGTTTCTACGCTCTATTTTAACCAGAGATCAGTTTTCTACGGCGAGGGCTTCCTTGATCGTTTGGATCCGCTGCTGGCGGCGTTTGAGGCCAATTCATCCGCTCGAATATCAGGTGATGGAAGACTTACAAAGAAAAGTAAGTCCGAGAACGATGACGTTGTAATACCCGATGATCTATGGAATAAACTCCAAGCCCTTGCTTAGGTATAGCGTATTTGCAAATAAATACCTCTTTGACCAACTTCAGCTTCCTTTAACAAAGCCGGATGAACATTTAGATGTCTGTGTTATTTTCCTTTTTGGGTGAGGGCACTGTGATAAAGCTCTTTTATTTTTTCATCTTTAGGGTCTAGTTTCATAGCCTGTTGATAGGCATGGGCGGCTTTCTGCCACTCCTCTAAAACACTATATGATTTTCCAAGCCTGAGCCATCCCTGTTGATCATTGGGGTTTTCTTTCAGTTTATCAGCCAATCTGTTCACCATGTTTCTGATAAAAGCGTTACGATCCTCTTTTGACATGTTGTTTGCAGCTTTCATTTGTTCAGGCGTCGGGTCTGGCAGCTTTGTTACAAGGTCAACCTTATTTGCAGCAAGGGTTATACTTTCCAAAATTTGTTTTTTCCACGTTGCTTTTTCTGGGGCTGAATCCAGAAGCTTTTTTAGACGCTTAACGGCTTGCTCATTTTGACCATGTTGCATGTCATATTGGGCAAGATTATATTCTACACGTGGATGTGTATTATTCAGGGATCGGGCTTGCAGGAACAAGTCTTTGGCTTCATCCGTTATTGTACCATTGTTAAGCTGCGTCAGTGTTTCACCATAAGATACCAGCAAATTTATATTGTCGGGATATTGGTCAATTTTTTCCTGAAATAAGTCAATGGCTTTATTTGACGAGTCCAGTGCTGCATAGGAGCGGCCCAGCAGAATCCAGCCATCAATATCATTGGGATTTTGTCTGAGTTTTTCTTCGAGCCGGGCTGTGACACCGGACATGGACATGTCCTTTGAAATGGTAGGCTGGACTAGCGTTGAGCCACCCGACCATACAGAATTTTTCATGTCGGGAATATTGAAGGAGGACTCACGAACAGCTGAAACCGGTTGTTCGGGAATATTATTATAATAATTCAAACCAGCAGGTAGAATAATGACGGTGATGGCAAGTAGAATTACCCCAGTTTTATGAAATTTATGATCATCTGTTTTTGGCCATAAAGCATATAATATTAGGGCGGCACTTATGAAAGATGCAATTAATAGAATGAGCCAACTCATGTGAAATTCCTTTTAGAGACTATTGGGTTTACTACCCTGTAGCAGAGGCAGAATGTGGTTGGTTATATCGTCCGAGTGCAGACGACCTGATTTGTGATAAAGAATCTTCCCCTGTTCATCAATAACAAAGGTTTGGGGTATGCTCATGATACCCCATCGGGCCCCCAGCTTTCCTGTTTTATCCCAGGCGGTTAATTTGTATGGATTGCCAATATTTTTAAGAAACAACAGGGCTGAATTTTGTCGGTCTTGGAAATTAATACCCAATATGGGCAGACCTTTTTGTTCTAGCTCTAGCAGTAAAGGGTGTTCTATCCTGCACGGGCCACACCAAGAGGCAAAGAAGTTAATGATCCTGATATTTTGATCTTTCAGGTCCGAACGGATGATACTTTGGCTGGGCTCGGACAGGGACGGAAGGGAAAAATCTGGAATATGGGCAGCAGGTTTTTCACTTGAAACAGGGCCGTCATCAGACGAGAAAATCCATATAATCTGCCAACAAAATATCAGGCCAGAAATAATTATTAAATATCTTTTCATATATCCGTAATATCAACCAATATTAATACTGTTATTAATCGTGAATGCATAATATCTATTTTCTCTTTTAATTAAGGGGTCATTATTCCATATAATTTTACACAATAATAATGTTTTATTTCCTTCTTTGTGGCTAATTATATTTGATCTGTGACTTACTAAATTAGAATCCTTTTAAATCTCTTGGAACTAAAGTGTGTCATAATTTAGACGCATTTGTAGTGTCCTGTGCATTTTGAGGTAGGGAATTCACTATAGGATGTTTTTAGTTTTTGAATTTAAGTGGCTGGCATATGGTGTAATCATTGTTAGTGCGTTGACCATATATTATTTTAAGAAAGTTAGAAAAGAGCATAATAGCCGCCTGCGGAAGGAAGAAGAACTGGCCGCAGGCCTGATAGAGCCACCATCACTTCACCCGGTGATTGACCCCAACAAATGTTTGGGTTGTGCCGCCTGTATTAAGGCGTGCCCGGAGAAGAATGTATTGGGGGTAATCGGTGGCAAAGCAGAATTGATTGCACCGACTCACTGCATTGGACATGGCGCCTGCCAGAAATCCTGTCCGTTGGATGCCATAGAACTTGTATTCGGCACGGAAAAACGCGGAATAGATATCCCTTTCGTACAGAAAAACTTTGAAACAAATGTTTCTGGCGTCTTCATAGCCGGAGAACTGGGCGGCATGGGTTTGATCAGAAACGCCATCGAACAGGGCAAGCAAGCTATTCAATTTATCATGGAACGGAAGACACCTGCTAATACATCCCATAACGGGAGCGATATTCTTGATATTATCATTATTGGCGCTGGACCGTCCGGTTTTTCAGCTTCTCTGGCAGCGATGGAGAAAAAAGTATCTTTTGTCACGCTGGAACAGGAAACTTTCGGCGGCACGGTTGCTCACTACCCCAGGGGCAAGGTTGTTATGACCCAGCCGGTAAATTTACCCATATTCGGCAAGGTTAAAATGTATGAAACGACCAAAGAAAAATTGCTGGATTTCTGGAATGATGTTCGCGAAAAGACCGGATTGGAGATTCAATATGGTGAACGGGTGGTCAAAATAGAACCTTCCAACGATCTTTTCTGTGTTCAAACCGAGAAAAGCCAATATAGGGCTAAAAATATTTTACTTGCCATTGGGCGGCGGGGTACACCGCGAAAGCTTAATGTGCCGGGAGAAGATTTGGACAAGGTGGTATATCGCCTTATCGACCCAGAACAATATGCTGAGCAACACGTGCTTGTGGTTGGCGGCGGAGACAGTGCATTGGAAGCTGCGGTCTCCATTTCAGAGGTAGAAGGGACGACAGTTTCCTTATCTTACCGAAGCGCGGCCTTTGGCCGGGCAAAACAAAAAAACCGCGATATGGTCGAAGCACAAATTCAGGCTGGGCGATTGAATGTGATGCTGTCTTCAAACGTTAGTTCTATTTCACCAGATGAAATACTTCTTGAACGGGAAGGTAATCCAATCACCCTTCGGAATGATGTGGTGATAGTCTGTGCAGGCGGAATTTTGCCAACAGCTTTCCTGAAGGACATTGGTATTAATATTGAAACAAAGCACGGAGTGGCATAAATGAAGTTTTCTGTTTCATTTTATAGACAAAGTTGTGTTACCATATTAATGGCTGTTCTATTTATCCTGCCGGCGCAGGCCTCTATGGAAGATGCCATGTATGCGGCCCGAAATCGTAATTTTGATATTGCATTTAAACTTTTCCTTACTCAAGCTGATCTGGGAAATTCGAATGCTCAATATCGTCTTGCCGGTATGTATAAGGCGGGACAAGGAACGCCTAAGAATAATATTGAGGCACAAAAATGGTACATAAAAGCCGCAGCGCAGGGCCATGTAAAAGCTCAGAAAAGGCTGGCTACCCTTCAAAAAAATACGCAGTCTCTGAAAGCTACGGAGAAAAAACCGGAAGTGCAATTGTTAAAGGCGGCACGCAAGGGTGATCTGGCAACGGCCAAAGAAATACTAAAAGCCGGGGCGAATGTAAATTATCAGGATAAATTCGGTATTACACCCCTTATGGAATCAGTCCGCTCCGGTCATTCGGAAATGTCAGTGTTTTTACTTAAAAGTCAGGCCAAAACTGAGATTCGCAGTGAGGACGGGGATACAGCATTACTTATTGCGGCCAGTAGCAATAATCTTGCACTTGTCAAAACTCTGATAAAATCCGGAGCCGATATAAATATTCGGAACCGAAAGAAATGCACGCCTTTAATATTGGCAACTTACCGCAATGATCAGCCGATGGCAGAATTTTTATTGGCTAAGGGTGCGAATATATTTGTCACCGATGCCAAAGGCCGGACTGCATATGGTATTGCCGTTGGTTATAAAAATAAAAAACTGATAAGTCTGATTAAGACATCCGGCGGGAAAAAATTGGCCCGTCTGTTGGATGGACAGGTAAAAGTGCAGAACCTGAAGCAGTTAAAAACACAAATAACCAACAATAAGAATCGTGGCTGGACGCCTGTTATGTATGGTGCATGGCGCGGTGATGAAGGAGCCGTCAGAGCCGCCTTGAGCAAGGGGCAGGATTTGGAAATCAAAGATAATTCTGGTATGTCGGCTCTGGCGTTGGCAGCACAGGGGGGACATCTTCAGATAATCTATTCACTTCTGGAAGCTGGAGCAGGATTAAGTTGCATAGGAGATATTGAGAAACATGCTTTCTATGTTGCAGCAAAACAAGGTCATGAAAATGTGATACGCAGATTAGTTTCTGCTTTAAAGGATAATGTTAGTTGCGAGAAAATGATGGAGGCCACGCTTGCTTTTTCACTGTTGAACGGGAAAATGAATATTGCTGACCTGATGCTTAAAGAGGGCGTAACACTTGCACATGGATCGTCAATTTCCCCGCTTATAATAATGGCAGCAAAAGCAGACGAAAATCTAATTTTATTACTGATTAGAAGTGGAGCGGACGTTAATGCTGTGAACGCTGTCGGGGAGAGCGCTTTGATGGTCGCGGCACGCCATGGAAATGCTGCTGGCATTAAAAGCCTCATTGCTCATAAAGCAGATATTTATAAGAAAGATTCCATGGGACGGACAGCCCTTATTCTCGCCGCGCAGAATGGACAATTATTCTGTGTTAAATACTTGGCTGATGTGGGCTCGGATGTGTTATGGCTGACAAAAGAGGGCAACACCGCCCTCATGCTGGCGGCTGATAATGGATATGTCGCTGTGGTGTCATATTTGTCCAAATTTAAAAACCTAGATCATAAAAATAATATCGGAGACACGGCGCTTATTATGGCGGTGCGTGGAGGCTATTATAATGTATCGGAAGTATTGTTGAAGCGGGGCAGCAACCCACGCATACGAAATAACAAACGTGAAAAAGCCCATACTGTTGTGGATACAAACAACAGAAACCTCCTTGCGCTTTTGGAAGAATATGAAACCTCACATTCATGGATTAATGACATTTTTTAAGGAAAGGTGAATTTATGCTGAAAAATCAAAATACGACCTCTCCTGAGTATGAGGCCTTAAAAAGAAATAAAGAAAAACAAAGGCAGGCTAAGGATATTCTATTGACGGAAAAATTACAGGTTCAGAAAGCTCGGGAAGAAAAAGAACCAAACCATTTTGGTAAAAAAGAAAAGCCCGTGACGCCATTTCAATTGAGTGATTTCCTATGGAAATGCTGCCCTTATGTGTTTGGCCTCTTAACCTTATTTGCCATTTTTGTCGGTTTCCGTCTTCGGAAATTTGAGTATTTTACGGCTGAGGAGGGTACAGGTTACGCCCTTGGCATAATTGGGGGAAGCATGATGCTTGCGTTGCTGCTTTATCCCCTGCGCAAGCGATTTCGTATTTTTCGGCTTATTGGAAATGTGAGGGTCTGGTTTGCTATTCATATGATATTAGGTGTACTGGGGCCGGTGCTGATTCTGTATCATTCAAATTTCAGTTTGGGCTCCACTAACAGTAATGTGGCGTTATTTTCCATGCTGATTGTATCGGCAAGTGGCGTGATTGGCCGGTATATCTATACAAAAATTCATCATGGATTATACGGCAAAAAAATTGAGGTAGCTCAACTAAAAGAAAGGCTCCAGAGTGATCAGCAAGAGTTAACAGCACTCTTACAGCTTTATCCCGAAGTAAAAAAAGAGCTCTTTAGCTTTGTGGAGCATTTTCTGACACCCACAAAAGGCCTCTTTCATAGCTGGGAAAGAGTGATGAGCGCGGGAATTCGTTCGCGGCTTTTGATCAGAAAGATTAAGAAGCTTGTTCGGGCCAATAATAAAGACCAATCCCGAAAGGAAGTAAGAACAAAAGTAAAAGTTATCGTTCGTGAGTCCAGCTATTTTCTTCATCATACCCGGAAGCTTATAGAATTCGGTTTTTATGAACGCATGTTTGCGCTTTGGCACGTGTTGCATTTGCCGCTTTTCTTCATGTTGGTGATTGCGGCCATTGTTCATGTAGCTGCGGTGCATTGGTATTAAGGATCTTATGTGACATTTAGACAGGCCATGGCAAGCATATTATGGGGACTGTTCCTTATCCCGGGAACCGCATATGCTGATCAATTGACCAATAAGCTGGAAAGCTTGGTGATGCCTGGGCCGTTAAGCATAGCCCATGAAAAATATAAAGAGCAATGTACAAAGTGTCATTCACCGCTCGATCAGACACGCCAGAATACACTTTGTATTGATTGCCATAAGAATGTGGAACAGGATATTAAGAAGGCTGCGGGATTCCACGGACGCAGTCCTCAGGTGTCTGGGTCTGAATGCAGTAGCTGTCACACAGATCACGAAGGCAGGGATATGGATATCCTCGGTTTTAACCGGGAGACTTTCAATCACAAGATGACGGATTTCATATTGACCGGGAAACATACTTCGGTGAGCTGCAATGAATGTCATGTGAAGGATAAGAAACTTCATGAAGCCAAGACAGATTGTTTCTCCTGCCATGAAGATGACGACAGCCACGAGGGAGATATGGGCCGGGAGTGTGAATCATGCCATACGTCGGACATATGGCAGAAAGTGAAGTTTGATCACAGTAAAACAAAATTCCCCTTAAAAGGCAAACATGAAAAGGTCGAATGCAAGAGCTGTCATCCGGATCCCCGTTACAAGAAAACACCTTCGACATGTGTGGATTGTCACGGGGGTAATGATGACCATGAAGGACGTTTCGGCCAGAAATGTGAGAGTTGTCACGAGACAGAAGACTGGAAGAAAGCGAAATTTAATCATGCCAAGGACGCGAAATTTCTTCTGAAGGGAAAACATGAGAACCTAGCCTGCGAGGCCTGTCATACGTCCCTTTCGCCAAAACAGGAAAATTCTAAAAAATGTAACGACTGTCACGCGCCCGTGGATGTTCACAAGGGCCGCAACGGACTAAAATGTGAGACCTGTCATTCTGAAACCAGTTGGACCAAATCCAGCTTCTCCCATGATAAGGATACAAAATTTCCCCTGAATGGTGCCCATAAAGATGTGGAATGTTTTACCTGTCATCGGGGAGAGAAAAAAAAGGCTGAGAAACTACGTATCTGTATTGATTGCCATACACCGGATGATGTTCACGAGGGCCAGTTGGGCAAAGATTGTAGAAGCTGTCACGGGCAGACAAAATGGCTTGAGAAAGTAAAGTTTGATCATGATTTGACGCTTTTTCCTTTGAACGGGATGCATGCCATTACCGCCTGTGACGAGTGTCATATTACGTCCGAATATAAAAATGCAAAAGTCGCCTGCGCTTCCTGCCATGAGGCGGACGACATTCACAAGCAAGCTCTGGGACAAGATTGTGCCACCTGTCACAACCCCAATGGCTGGGCATTCTGGCAGTTCGACCATGATCAGCAGACAAAATATGATTTAGATGGGGCTCATGCAGGATTGGCCTGTAATGCCTGTCATAAAAATCCTGTTAAAGGGAAAATAAAATTAGAAAAAGAATGTGCAGACTGTCACCGGTCAGATGACATTCACCAAGGAAGGTTTGGAACAATGTGTAAGCGTTGCCACATTACGGAAAGTTTCAAGACAATAAGGATAGGTAGATGAAACAGTATATGAGTTTATTCATAATATTGAAAAAACATATAACCTTGGCCTTGATTGTGTTCGGGATGATCACTGCAACAGCAGTTGCTAAAACTGATTTCGATCATTTTAAAACAGGTTTTCCGCTGGAAGGGCAACATAAAACACTTGATTGCGACAGTTGCCATCTTAATGGGGTTTTTCTGGGAACCCCGAAAAGATGCATCAGTTGTCATGACCGGAACGGAAATATAGGCGCTTCAGAACGCAACCTTACCCATATTCAAACTCAAAATGAATGCGAAGATTGTCACACCTCTACGAGTTGGGTGAATTTGACCCGTATGGACCATGGGTCTGTTCTTGGTTCTTGTGAGAGTTGTCATAACGGGCAAACTGCCCCGGGGAAAAATCCTACTCATGTCCCAAGCAGCAACAATTGTGACGATTGCCATATTACATTGAATTTCACAAATGCTATTTTTGACCATACTGGTGTTGTGGCCAGTTGTGTCAGTTGTCATAATGGAACAGTCGCAGAAGGAAAAAGCCCGAGCCATATCTTAACATCCCAGCTTTGCGAGTCATGTCATACGGTAAATGGATGGGAGAATATACCACGTGTTGATCATGATGAAGTCGTGGGAACATGTTTCAGCTGTCATAATGGATCTGTAGCCAGCGGTAAAAGTTCCAACCATTTTCCTACGAGCAATACTTGTGATGAATGTCATATAACGAATGGGTGGTTGCCAGCAACATTCACGCATGATGATGTGAACGGCAATTGTCAATCCTGTCATAATGATACGATGATTGACGGTAAAAATTCTTCCCATATTCAGACAACAAATATTTGTGAAGACTGTCATGTATCAACCGTTAGCTGGGCCAGCGCCACAGTTGATCATACACAGGTATTGGGAACCTGTGCCAGTTGCCATGACGGAATAGCGGCGACCGGAAAAAATCCGACGCATATTTCAACAACCAGTGTTTGTGAAGATTGTCATGTTTCTTCAAACTGGACATCGCCTGTGAATGTGGATCATGCCCAAGTCGTGGGGTCCTGTGCCAGTTGCCATGATGGAATAATCGCAGAAGGTAAAACAGCAGACCATATATTATCAACCAGTATTTGCGAGGATTGCCATGTGACAACAAATTGGGCTTCTGCTTCTGTGGATCATGCTCAGGTGCTGGGTAACTGCGTCTCTTGTCATAACGGAACAATTGCAACCGGTAAAAACTTATCTCATATTGCAACAACAAATATTTGTGAAGACTGCCATATATCTACAAACTGGACGACAGTAAATATGGATCACACTCAGGTTCAAGGAACATGTTTCAGTTGCCATAACGGCACCATTTCAGAAGGAAAAAACCCGACCCATGTGGAAAGCACAAATGACTGTGAAGATTGTCATACCAGTAATGCATGGATACCGGCAAATTTCAATCATAACAATATTAACGGCACCTGTGCCAGTTGTCATGATGGAATAACGGCAGGTGGGAAAAACCCAAGCCATATCCTGACGACAAACGTCTGTGAAGATTGTCATGCTGTGATTGGCTGGACACCGGTATCATCTGTTGATCATACGCAGGTTCTTGGAAGCTGTTCAACATGCCATAATGGAACGATAGCGACCGGTAAAAACCCAACTCATGTTTTAACAACTGATGCTTGTGAGGATTGCCATTCGTTAAATGCATGGACGCCGACGACGGGGGTTGATCACAGTCAGGTTTTGGGGAGCTGTTCGACATGCCATGATGGAATAATCGCAGAAGGCAAAACCCCGACCCATGTACTGACAACCAATGTCTGTGAAGATTGCCATGTGACGGCTAACTGGACGACGGTTAATGTGGATCATGCTCAGGTGCTGGGAAACTGCCAGAGCTGTCATGATGGTGTCACGGCTACGGGTAAAAACCCAACCCATATTGCAACGACTGCGGACTGTGATGGGTGTCATGTTATCCAGAATTGGACGACAGTTAATTTTGATCATGACCTTGTGAATGGATCATGTACTAGCTGTCATAATGGAACCATTGCTACGGGTAAAGATAATGGCCATTTTATTACCACCCTGGAATGTGATGAATGCCATACGACGATAAATTGGTCTTTCTCCACGTATGACCACATGACGGGCAATTATCCTGATCATGGCTCTGGACGTTTGAATTGTCTTGATTGTCATACTTCAAATAATCAGGTTATCCCTTGGCCATTTCCTGCTTACCAACCGGATTGTGCGGCATGTCATGCCAATGATTATGAAATTGATGAACATAAGAAAACGGAAAGCCCACAAACATTTTATTCTGTCAGCGAGCTAAGGGATTGTGCTGGGTCCTGCCATACCTATACCGATGGTACGATGACGACGATCAGTAGGAGAAGGAATAGTGAACATAGAGCAACAGACGGCGATTTTTGATGATAAAAGTATATGTTAGAGTAATGATAAAATGTCTGGCTTTTATGGTCGTTCTGTTGTCCGCCTCTGCGGTTGTTGAAGCCAGAGTAGTTGAGAATGTGGATATTCGACAGTCTATGGGTGATACAGTCATTCAAATAAATTTTGATTTCCCGGTACAATATATTAGCCATGTGCCTAACGCTCAGGGGAACACTGTTCGCATTCAATTTAATGTAAACTCATTGACGGGACTTAGCGGCAGAGATATTCAGATATTATCTGAAAAGTCAGAACTTACGTGGGACCATGCAAGAGCTGATATGCTACAGGAAATGTTCTGGGAAGGTGGTAATGCTGTTAATCCGGTTCTCACACTTCTTTTCAATCGTCAAGTCGCATTTGAAATACAGTCTGCCAGCGATCAAAGGTCCATTACCATTCGTGTAAAATCTGGCGGGCTCGTCACGGATGTGGTTAATCCGAAACATGCGGCCTTATTAAAAGAGGCTATGGCGTCATTTAGAGCCAAGGATTATTCGACGGCAATTAAAATTTTTACCAAGATTGAATTGTCAGCAAAGGGAATAACCCACCGACAGGCATTGGAGTATTTGGGCCTCGCTCGTCAAAGAAATAATCAACTTGCCCATGCCAAAGCGGAATATGAGAATTTCTTGAAACTTTACCCCGAAGGCGCAGATGCAATAAGGGTGAAACAGCGATTGTCTGCTTTGATGACTGCAGGAAAGAAAGCCAAGCCAAAACTTCGTGAAGCGAAACTTGGTTCTATAGATGAAAAAAATATGTGGGATACATCCGTTTATGGTAGCTTGTCACAATTCTATTTTAGAGATGAGACAAAATCCAATGGTGAAGGTGCAAGAGTCAATGTTTCCAATCTGAATTCGGACCTGGACTTCAATATACGCATGCGGAATCAAGATTATGAAGCCAGATTTCAGTTTGTAGGCAGCCATGAAAATAATTTCCTTGAAGGCAGGGAAAATCGAAAAAGGCTAAGCCGGGTATATTTTTCATTTGCGGACCATAAACATGGGGCAAAAATCAGACTGGGTCGTCAATCAAAAAGCCGCGGAGGGGTTCTGGGACGTTTTGACGGTGTTGATCTGGGATATGAGATAACCTCTGATATAGAAATAAATGCTGTTTACGGATATCCAGTACAGTCTTCTCGTCAGACAGACATCAATACAGACCGGAAATTTTATGGGGCAAGTATTGATTTTACTAATGTGTCTGAGGATTGGGATTTTACGACATATTATATCGAACAAAAAAACAAGGGCTTGCTTGACAGGCGTGCCGTAGGGGGCGAAGTAAGATATTTCAAAGGCGGCAAGTCATTGTTTGCAATGGCGGATTATGACCTCCATTTCAAAGAACTCAATCTGGTTATGTTTAATGGAAACTGGCTTATCTCCAAGGACACAACAATTTATATGAGCCTGGATTATCGAAAAAACCCGCTCTTAACCACGACTAACGCTATTCAGGGGCAAGGTGTCGAGAATTTAGCAGACCTGTTTGATATTTATACTAATGATGAAATTTTTATCTTTGCCTCGGACAGAACCTCGTCCAGCAAAACAGCCACTTTTGGCCTTAGCCAAAAATTAGGGGAAAAATATCAATTGTCCGTTGACCTTACGGCAACAAACCTTACGGGTACGGAAACGTCTGGTGGCGTTCTAGGATATTCAGGTACAGGTACGGAAATATATAGTTCTGTACAATTATTGGGTAATAGCCTGTTTTTTGAAAATGACAGCCATATCATAGGCGTTCGTTATAATGACCGTGAACGCGACAGGACTATTTCCTTGTATTTGAATAGCAGATTCCGCATTAGCCGGGAGTTCCGCATTAACCCCAGACTAAGAATGGATTATAGATCTGACAAGCAAGACAATGATACCCGATTTATTGTTCGACCTTTGCTTAAAATGGATTATCGCATTGGCAGATGGCTTTACCTCGAATTTGAAGGTGGCTGGGAATATCGCAAAGAAACTTTCTCCGGCATTAAGCAAACTTCAACAGGTAATTACATATATGTCGGCTACCGCGCAATATTTTAGGATAGTTGTGATGGGGGATATATGGAATTTTTGTGTTTTGCTATATTATGTGAGTTGCCGGTTTTCGCTTAATTAGAGTATTTTTTATTTAATTTTATTCATACTCGACATGTTTGAGGTAGTTTCTTCATTCTGCCATAACGGAACTATCAGATTTAATAAACCCAGCCGAGACGGAGACTGAATGATCTGGGTCTTAGCGGCGTTACGTGGTCAATCTCGCTAAAACTGAAGGGGTTGCCAAAGGCAAATGTGTTTGCCTGAGTATCAAAAATATTATCAACCAGCAAAGCGATGTGCCAAGACCCCCGGTTCACCCCGAACTGTGCCGTCCCCAAGTGATAGGCATCAGACTTTCGTGTCGCGTCTGCTTCATACAACAGATGCGCCCCACCCACATAGGTATAGCTCAGATCTATAAACGCCATCATATCCCGCCCCAGGCTATATTCATATTGTCCTGCCACATTCATCGTAAAGGCCGGCGCCCCAGGAAAGGAGCTGTTTTTTTCGGCTCCAACCGCCCGCCCGAAAGAGCTGTCGACCTGGGTAAGTTTTGAAAAATTCCATGCGGCGGTGGCCTGAAGCTGTAACGCACGCAAAGGATTATAGGCTATTTCTATTTCACTGCCGATGACCCGCCCGTCACCGATATTGCCAATGATTGACAGGCCCGCAGAATCAAACTGGTCGGATTGAATATTCTGCCAGTCCGAATAGAAAAAAGCCCCGTTCAGGCGAAACTTTCCGTCAAGCAACCGGAGTTTAAATCCCAATTCAACATTTATCAGCTTGTCTGATGCAAATGTACTCAATTCAGACTGATCGAGCCCGTCATCATCGTCATCATCCGAGTTAATTTCCGTCGGCCCCTTGAAATTAATCCCACCGAGCCGATAACCTTCCGCCACCTGAAGATAATATAAACTGTCACCGCTGGCATAAAAACTGAGGGTAAATTTTGGCGCAACGCCACTTTTCCGCTGAAGGCCTTTGGCTTCGGTAATATTTCCAATACCAACATCATCCAGAAACGATACCGCCGTATTATTATAATGGAACCACCGAAGCCCCCCGGTCACAGCAAAGCGTTCGGTCAGGAAATAAGTGGCCTCACCAAAGACCGCTATTTCATCAAGATTTTCTGTCAATTCTTCCTGAAATAGCGTATCCGTCGGCCCGTATCCGGCAAACTGTGCTGACCCCGGCGTCTCGAAACTGGCCACTAGGTTTTCACGGCGGTGAGACAGGAAGAAACCAGCCAGCCATTCAAATTTACCCCCTCCCTCGGAACTGAGATGGGTTTCATTGCTGATCGTTTTAATATGCCTGTCGTCTTCAAAGGCGCTTGGAATTTGCGGAAGGTTAGACAGCTCTCTAACGGCCAGTGTGCCATCAAAGAAATTATCAAGGTCCCTATCCAGCCAGGAAAGGTTTGTCACTAGATCAGCCCATGAAAAATCAGCCTCTATTGTCAAATAACCATGTTTCAGTAAATCATAACGTGGTTCCTGTAGGTAGTTATCGCGTTTATTCGGCCCCAAATGCTCATCATAATAATTGGTATCATCATCTATCTGGTGTTGAAAATTAATACCCACCGTTAAGGTCAGCCACTCCAGTATATTCAGACCAATGGCAAAACGGCCACCGTAAAGCTCGCTATTATTCACGTTGTCCAGCCCTAAAAAAACATCATCTATATAGCCACCATCTTCCTTAAAATAACCAAGCCCGCGTATGGCCAGACGACCCTCTATCACGGGTACATTCAGCATGGCGGTATATTCCTGAGAGTCCGCACCACCTTCAGTCACCTTATATGCAGTGGAAATGTCACCTTCATATCGATCATACATAGGCTTGTTGGTCACCACCCGGTAAATCCCACCTAGCGACCCGGACCCATATAGAGTTCCCTGTGGCCCTCGAAGGACCTCGATACTGGCAATATCCAATAGTCTGAAACTGGGTTCCGGCGCATTATAGATCAAGCGGGAATTATCAAGGTATGTGCTGACCAGCGCCTGAATACGCCCTGAAAAAGAACCATCAGACAGGCCTCTGATGATAATTTTATTGCGACTTTCGCCCTGATTAGTCGCTGACAAGCCGGCAATCTTATAGACCGCATCATTGGTAGCCCCCCCCCTCAGCCGATCCAGCGCCGCGCCGGATATGACCGACATAGAATAGGGTAGCTTTTCGGAAAATTCCTTCCGCCGCGTTGCAGAAACCTCAATCTCCTCGATAATAGGCGCCAGATATTCATCTGACGGTGATAGCTCATCCGACACAGGCCGATATTTTGGTATCCTGATCACTTTAACTGCCGTGGGGGATAATATTTTATAGGTAAAGTTCGTTCCTTTTAGAAGGTGCGACAGTCCCTGCTCCAACGTATATTGCCCTTTGATGGCATTTGCTTTGCCATCCCGGTAAGACAGGCGGGGCCGGGTAATGGAAATATAAGATTGTTTGGCAAACTCTACCAATGCCTTGGCTATAGGCCTTACTTCTAGATCATAGTCATGCGTATTTTTAGCCGCCGCCCTGAGCGCCAGAAAATTAAAAAATATTGCAAAAGAAAACAGAAATATTAGTGTGTTTCTGCACCGCATAAAATAAACTTCTTTTTGTCAGGCTCTATATTATTTGCCTTTCGCGCCGGAGTTTAAGAATATCACACCATTGCTTCTTTCAATATAAATCGGCAGCCCCTCGGACAGGACCAACAATGCATCCTGTTCATCGGTTGTTCTCACTACCCCGGAAAATAGCAGTTCCCGGGCCAGACCAACGACGCGGATTGGTGTTTGAAAATATCGGTTTAAATCATCAACTACATCGACAAGTTTGGCTTCATCATACTCAAGATAGCCATTTTCCCATGCCATGACAACTGCCGGATCAACTTTCGTTACATTGGTTTTTGTAGTTCCTCCGTCATGGGCAAATTGTGCCCCGGGAAGAAGCCGGACAATCTCCCGCCGGGATATTGTCTTAAAGTCTGATACGGGAACCACATCAACTACACCTTCGGCTACGGTTACCCTAACCTTATTATGATAACGCTGGATATCAAAAACGGTACCGACCACATTAACCTGACTGTCCCCAAGGCTTACAATGAAGGGTCTTGCCGGATCCTTTGTCACACTATAAACAACCTGCCCAAAGACGAGTTCGGTTCGACGGACCTTATCCTCAAATTTTACCCTGACTTTGGAATTGGTGTTAAGCCGTAACATTGACCCATCCGCCAAGGTGATAAGCTTTTGCTCTCCAACAACGGTGGCATATTCCTGTACCGCAATCTCATGTGTTGAAATATCACGCATGCCAAATACAAGAATGACCATTGCCGCCAATGCTGCCACAGCGGTGACCCACTGACGCACACCACCCCACCGATGCCGGGCATCTATAACACCGGATGTCGAGCTTTCAATTGGGACAGCCATATTATCCTGATCGGAATTGTCAAGGTCAATCAGAATATCCTCAACGGCATCATAGGCCAGACGATGGCTTTCATCCTGCTCAAGCCAGGCGGTAAAGGCAAGCCAATCATCTTCACTGGCTGCCGTATCGCCCAAGCGCACATGCCAACGAACCGCAGCATCCTGCGTTTCTTTGAATGTTATATCGGTTATCTTCTCATTCATATATATATTCCCGGCACCACCGATAATACTCTTTCCTAACCATTAGACGCCGCCGCCATTGGGTTACCACCATAAAAAAGTTAATCATGGTCATTTTGTTCACTCCCCATATAGGCCAATAGGTATTTCAGTGCCTTGCTGATATGCTTTTCCACAGTGCCGACTGATACGCCGTGATGGGCCGCCGCCTCTTTATACGTCATCCCCTGAATCTTGCAGGCCATGAAAACGGACTGGCATTTGGGGGGAAGCCCTTTCATCCCCTCTGTAAGTTGGTTAAACCTACGCCGGGCATCTAATGCTCGGTCCGCATCTGGTATATCCTCTACAGGCTCCTTCCCAATCAGCGTTACCTGACTATCTGACCAGTTATGATCACGGACCCGGCGCCGGGACGCCGCCTTGCGGTAATCCAACACTAAATTATTGGCCACGCGATACAAAAAAGCTGTCGGATTTTCTATGGCGTTTTCCACCGTGGTGCGTTCAAGTTTCAGATACATTTCCTGCAGAATATCTTCTGCAATCTGTTCGTCCCTAAGACGGGCTGCGAGGAACCTCTGTAAGGCTTGCCTTTGCGCAAGATAATGTTCCAGCAAGCTGACCTTCAATACTTCCTCCAACGCGCCATCCTTGAATTATAAATATATGCGCTTCCCAAAATATTACCGTAACAAATCTGGCCCATCAACCAAAATATTGCTGCAATTATACGACAGGCGCAGAAATGCAATCTCTTGAAGTTATATTATTTCTTAATATTTGTTTTTTTGGCACAGACGGTGGGGGGGGCTTTCTCGCTGTGTCGTCTTATCAAATGCCACCCGATGTGGTGGGCGTAAATACTGAATAGTAATAATGCTGCTCAGTAAATATTAATACCTCCGATTGAAGGAAAAGGAAAGTGAGCATGTTTGACATGAAATTAGTCTTCTTACAAAGAGCGGGTTTTTCTGTGCTTATTATCTCGCTATTTGGCTTTCTGTCACTAACTACACTGGCGATGGCCGGGGAAAAGAAACTCAACCTGACTACAGATTATGGCAAGGTTGGACTTTTGGACTTCAGGGCATCTTGGTGCGGCCCATGTCAGCTATCCTTTCCCTTCATGGAGGAATTAATTCACAACTACTCAGAAAATAACAATATTTTATCCACAAAGCTGACCTTTGACAACCTGAACGGGGCAACGCCCAATGATAAAGAACCGTGGAAAAGCCGTCAGATATTTATTTCCTCCATCCGCCACGCAATTAACGATGAAAATGAGAACAAAAGCCGCACCGGTATATCCGGCAGGACCATAATCATCAACCCTGCCGCCCGACAACGCTCGTTGCAACTAAATTACAGCTTTGGATCGATCACAGACCATCCAATGGGCCCTAATAAGATATTTTCGATCATCTTTCCGGCCAATATGATACCGCCACTAATTGCCAAAATAGACAGTCGGCAGGACAGCTTTAATCCCACCACTGTCAGCCTAAGTGATGATTATATGTGGAACGACCAGATTGAATTTTACAATATTGTTAACGGCTATCCCCAAAGCAAGGCCGGCCCAAGAGAAACACTCCCCGGCGGCAATCAGGATTTGACATTTTACGGAGGCACCAATGCGGGAAGTATAATGAACGGCATTAAGGTCAAATTCTAATAAGAGGTGATACTCGGTGTTTCCTGCTGAAAGACGGACTTCGTTATCGGCATAACTTGAACCACGAACAGGACGCCCGTAATCGATACCCTGCACGCCATAATCTGTTTGGAAACCGTAATCACATCTACATTTGTCATGGCAAAAGTGCCTAAAACAGAATAATTTTTTGCGAGTTGAAGATTTAACCTCCTGGCTATTGTCCAGGCAGGACAGAAGCTCCCCGAAACACGAAAAGGATTTTTCCATGTACCGTATTTTTCTTGCTATTTTATTTTTAGCGGTCTCACTGCATACAGCCTTTGCCGGATCAATAGCAAAAGGTACCCACTATGATGCCCGAATCGCAGTTCAAGGATTAAGTGTCAAGCCGGGAGAATTAATCAATCTTGCCCTGCTTATTCAGCCGGAAAAAGGTTGGCATATATATTGGTCGAATCCCGGCGGGTCCGGCTATGCGCCTAAACTAAACTGGGCCCTGCCCCACGGGTTAACCATGGGCAAGCTACATCATCCCACTCCGACGCTCCTTATGCTGGACGGCATCGCGGCCAACGTCCATGAGGGCGAGGCAATCCTGTTACAGGAACTTCGGGTACCCTCCAACATATCTGAAGAAAATGATATTCCACTCAGGCTTGATCTCGACCTAATCATCTGTTCGAACAGTGGCTGTGTTCTAGATCCCGTTCGTCTTGACCTGACTGTTCCGATTGGAAGTGGCCAGATAGATCTGGCCGAATTCGCCCTGTTTAAATACGCCAAAACGAAAATGCCCCTGCCCCTACTGACCGGTGCAATATTTCGGGCTGACAAAGAAAATATTAACATATTTATGCCCGGCATTACGCTGTCCGAAGGCGAGACAGCCCGCACATTTAATGAGCAGGCCAAAGTAATCCGAGACGGTGCTCACCAAACTTTTTCTGCCGCAGAAGGAGGACTGATCATAACTATACCCGCAGGGGAAAAAGCTGCGAGGGGGCATATATCCGGCGTCCTGCGTATAGATAAACCCGATGGCAAAATGCTGGCCTATAGCTTTATAGCTCCGGCAGCAACGTCTTTGCCCGCCGTAATCCAAAATGATGAGGTTGAAACCACCAACCGTAATTTTCTTCTGGCCATTGGGGCAGCCATATTAAGCGGCTTCTGGTGATACTGGCTGAAAAAAGTAGAGTCAGGACAATGTGAGATGTCCCTTATGTATCCAATAAATATTAATCTATGCCCCCCGGCAAAGCATGCCCATTTCTGGTAAATTCCTTCGGCGGTAACATCATATAGCTGTTTGCAATTGGTGGAGATGGATTGAAGCTCTTTTAAATTAGTCTTCCTACTCCGCCGAACATTAACCAAACTAGTATCAATCATATCCTTCAAATGAGCAGCATAGTGTTTTTCAATCATTTCAACGCTTGTGCGGCCTTTAAAACCATGCTTAAAGTCACAATTTCATTGTGGATAGTATTCTGGGCAGGGTGTTTCCATGGCTTGATGTCAACACCGTCTTCTTGAGGCCAGTTGGCAGGCTTGGTCATTCGATGAACGCGGTATTCCTGACCAATGCCTGAAGTTATTTCTTTTAATGATTTACTACCAAGGCAAGGCAAAAGGTGAAGTCTAATTCTGTCCTTATGGCCCTGCACCCATTTTGGGCTGCGCCTGCCGTGCGTTATAATTTCATATTCAACTTCAAACTTTTTAGCTGCATCACGAAATGTCTTACCTGAAGACAATTCGCCAAAGCGATCTTTATTTAAAAGCTCCATATACCAATCTTGGGCAACATCTTTTGCAATGGAAAGACTCGATTCTTTTGTGGTGCTGCGATATTGCCGCCCCTTAATGGAGGCAGAACAATGCCACTTAGAACTATTGGTGCGACGATAAAGACTCACTTTATCGCCCAAAATCTTGTGAGTATCAGACATAGCCATAAAGAATTCCCGAATGTGTTAAATGTGCTAGACCTGTGATAGGCTAAAAACAGCTTACACATTCGGGAATTCACACTGTCAAATTTGGGGCATCAGGAAAATAAAAACCCAGCAAACTCAAAGAGTTATCTGGGTTTTTATTTGGTTGCGGGGGCACGCAACTACGGAAGCAGTGTTTTGTTGACAGGAGCTTGAAAATAGCGGTGACTGTTTAGTCAAGATAGGTGGCTAAACTCATTCCCTACTTAGAGTTAAGGTTCTGCAGGTAAAATCTGAATGTATATAATTACCCAAATAAAACAAGACAGATTTAAGAAAGCAGAAAATATGTTTGGACAATATATTGATGGATTTTTATAATCCCAACATCCGCATTCGACATCGAACAGCTTGAGCCCTATACAGTTTTAAAATCAAACCGCTTAAATTCAGAGATTACCCTCCACTTTTACCAAGCAAATCCAGACCTTCTGGGAAAAAAATTAGGTCGTCAATATCAATATTTGCTGTAGTATCTTGATCTACAGACGGAGGGTAATACCCATCGCTAGCCACAACTATATTTTAAGCCATGTGAAGTTGTGAGTTGGTTAAATTTATCGGATTCTTTTTGACGACAGTAATTTTGAGCCAGAATTAATATTGCCACCTTGTTATCTTCATCGTCATCGCCAAAAAAACGACTGTTTATTGCCAGAAATTCAATCAGAGCCTTTTCCTCCCTTTCAAGCTCCCCTGTCAGGCCATAAAGTGAATAAAGCTGCTTTAGATAGTGAATTAACCTGACACTGTTTTTTTCGTTCTCTTTCAAAAGCGCAATATTTTCCAGAACGAGGGGGATGGCGCCTGCATAGTCCATTTTGAATATCTGAAGTTTGTAATAAAGGGTGCGGCTCATAAATGTTGTTTCATGAGTGGGTCCGAGATGTTTTTTAGATAACATATATGCCGTCACTACACGTGGGCCGACTTCCTTCAGGCGTCCGGCTTTATCATAATATACATTGAGCGTTTTGAGTAGGTTTACATATCTGGCATCGCTCTGTTTATCCAGAATTTTACTGCCATCAAGCATTTGTTCACCGAATTTAATGGCATAGGACCATTTCTTGTGCTGAGCCGCCTTATCTGCTTTTAAGATGACTTTTCCCAGTTTCTTTTCTGTCCATACAGTATCAGTTGCCATAACTGATCCAGAAAAAGAAATGATCAGAAATGTGAATATCAGAAAAGCTGGTAATATCAATCTGTATTTCACTAAAATCCACCCATAATAATAATTATATTATTAATCTGATTTATTGCATCACGTATTATTATCTGAATAAGCTTATCGAATTTTTGCGACCAGTCAATATATTGTATAATTCCTGGGATCAGAAATTTTTGAGGATTTCCTGCTCAAGCACGTCTACGTAATCAGCAACAAATTAATTGGCTTCCTTGAATTCTGGCAAGCTTGAGTTCTGGCAAGCTTGAGTTCTGGCAAGATTTTCTGAAAATTCCTTGGGCTCAGGCAAAATTTCCTGAAAAGCCTTATAATTTGCTGTTTTATATTATGGAAAAATGTGAGACTATTGAGTATGAAGGTGTCAATAAATAAGTTAAATAACAATTTGAGTTCTGAACAACTCGAAGACTTGATTCTACTTTATTCTGTTCCCTTAGTACGTTATTTTAAAAAACGTGGCTGCCAGAAAGCAACTGTTGACGATCTTGTGCAGGATGTGTTTGCGCGCCTTTACGGCAGATCCAGCGGCGGAGAAATAGAAAACCCTGAAGCCTATATAATGAAATCAGCTTCTGGTGTCTGGAAGGACTTCTTGCGTAAGCGGCAAACCCATTTTTACGCCAAACATGTGGAATATGATGACAATAGCCACGCAATAAAGGATTTTTCTCCAGAATATATCTATGAATGCAAAGAAACTATAGAAAGACTGCTGGTGATTCTGAATGAGCTACCTGAACGAACCAGAAATGTTTTTGTTCTTTGTCGGATTGAAGGCATGAAACAGAAAGTTGTGGCAAAGCGTCTTGGTATATCGATCAGCAGTGTTGAAAAGCATGTCGTAAAAGCAATTATTACTTTGACAAATTGTTTGGGACAGAATGATGAGTGAAATGAAAACTTTAGAAAAACAGAAATCACCGCAAGAATCAGCAGCCACTTGGGCGATGCGTCTTGCTTTACCTGAATGTGGACCGCAAGAGCGCGCAGACTTTGAGAAATGGTGCGCCAAAAGCCCTGCGAATGTGGCAGCTTTCGAAAAGACCGAGAAATCACTCGCGGCAATTGATGCACATCTTTCCCATCCGGCGCTGGTAAATCTGGTGGATGAGGTATTGAAGCAGACTGAACCTGTACAGACAATATGGCAGCGATGGGCCATTCCGCGCGTTGCGGCAGGATTTTCCCTCATAATTGCTGTGACGGGCCTTATGTTCATATCTTCACAACAATGGGGAGGGTACAACAATAATATAAAGGTGTATGATACCGTTGTCGGAGAACGTTCGACAGCCATACTTGCAGATGGTTCAACTATCATTCTGAATACAAATTCACGTATTGAAGTTGACTATAATTCAAACGCACGCCGGGTCGTCCTGATACGCGGCCAAGCCTGGTTTGAAGTGGAAAAAAACTCATCCTGGCCGTTTATGGTCGAGGCTGGTAATCAGAGAATTACAGCCCTTGGTACGGCTTTCGATGTCAGACTGAACAGGGGAGAGGCCGTTCAGGTGGTGCTTATCGAGGGCCGCGTTGCGGTGGATGAATTTATTGCAGATGTTTCAGATTCCAAACAGCCCTCCATTCCCCATAAAAGAATAGAACTTGTCGCCGGCGACCGTCTGGTCGCATCAGCACAAGCCATGCGGATAGTTGACAGGGCAAATCTTGAAGAGGCAACTAGCTGGCGTGATGGACAGATCGTTTTTAATGGCAAGCCACTCAGCCAGGCGATTATCGAAGTCAATCGTTATAGCAGAGATCAAATTCGCCTCAGCGAGGACCAGCACCTTCGTGACTTGCCAATCAATGGTGTTTTCAGAACGGGTCGTACAGAGTCATTTCTCTCTGCCCTGAAAACCATGCACAGTGTCGATTTTCAACGTACCGAGGAAAATGAGATCACGTTGATCTGGAATGAATGATACAATAGAATAACTCAGATATCCGTATGCGCTAGATCTCTGTCCCCACGTTTAGATTCCAAAACCCGGAAAATATTTTTTTATGCTTTGATGAGGATATTTCTTTTGACCCCGTCTACATACCTGACAAGACCATATTTGGTTAATACAAAAAAATAGGGAAATGGAAATCATGAAACGTTTTAAATCACTAAAATCATTGGCAATGGCTGGTTGTTCTGTTCTGGTCATGGCACAGGGCGGTGCATTCGCCGAGGATGCACAGATCGAATTCAATATTAACTCACAGAACCTCGGTGCGGCACTGAATGAATTTGGCCTTCAGAGCGGCAAGGATATTTTCTTTGTGGATGCTGACATCAAAGATATGATGGTAGAGGCACTTTCCGGTTATTATGATCCCGAAATTGCTCTCATACTGCTGCTGGAAAATACCGGTATTAATTATCATATCAACGAACTGGGAACCATTCTGATTGGTGCGACAGTCAGAAAGAATGATGGTATTCAGACCATATCTTATACGACTAGTGAAGATTATGTTGCGAACCTGGATGTCTTTGCGGAAGATGAAACTGGTGATGATATTGTGGTGGAAGAGGTTGTTGTCACCGGTTCACGGATAAGACGTTCAAATGTTGATACCATCATACCTGTGCAAAGTTTTGATCTTCGTGAGATAGGCTCCAGCGGTACAGTTGATATTGGTGAAGTCCTCACCCAAATTCCCGGTGTCGGATTTAGCCTGTCACCGGAAAGCACCGGACTTAGCACCCAGAACACCGGTTTAAGTACCATCAGCCTGCGGGACCTTGGTGGCAGCCGGACCCTAACCCTGATTAACGGACGCCGGGCGGTCTCAAACAGTGGCAACGGTGAACGGGTCAGCCTAAATACTATCCCGACAGGATTCGTCAGAAGACTTGAAGTTACCACTGGTGGGGCATCCGCTATCTATGGTGCTGATGCCATTGCCGGGGTGGTGAATATATTGCTGCGGGATGATTTTGACGGCATTAAAGCCGGGTATCGTTACAGTACTGCGGACGCCAGTGGAGAGATAGAAAATACCATAGATCTGACTTTTGGCAAGAATTTTGGTGATGACCGGGGTAATATCATGCTTGGATTTACCTATGATAATGAAACGGCGATTTTTGCTGACGAGTCCAGACCTGATTCTATCAAGGCACTTGGTTTTGTTGGTGGTGACGAACAATTTGGTGCTAATTTAAGTTCAAATATCGCGGGCGGCCGTTTTGAAGGTGACGATGCCTGGAATGATAACGGCGTCTGGTTTAACGACAAATCACTGGTCCCACCAGACGGGCGTGTGCCAAGCGTTGGGTTTGAAACCAACCTGGACGGTTTTAATCTCCGCCCCGGACGTACCCTATCCCCGGCTGTGGAGGTGATCGCTGGCGCTGTAAAAACACATTATGATATGACAGATGATGTGACAATATTTGCCGAGGCTTATTTCACCCGGGTTAACACGACCACCGTTAACGGACCGCGCTTTGCCAACAGTGGCACGGATATTGGTCCAGCAGGGAACTCCATCGATATCGGTAGCATGTCCTCCACTCATCCTTTTATCCCATTCGCCGTGGAAGAAACCCGCAGCGGCAGCGTTAGCTGGCGGCGGCGTTTCATTGAGGTTGGTATGGACATTAAGGAAAATCAGCGGGACACTTTACGTACGGCAATCGGGTTTGAGGGTAGCCTCGCAAGCGGTTGGGATTGGACAGGCTATGCTACATATGGCAAGTATGAACAGGATCAGACCCAGTTTAATGCGGTAAACTTCCAGAGCATTCAATATGCGCTAAATATCGAAGATGACGGCAATGGCGGTTTTCAGTGTGAAGATGCGGATGCCCGCGCCGCAGGTTGTATCCCGCTGGATATTTTTGGTGTTGGCTCCATTACAGAGGCAATGGCAGATTATATCCGCTATACAGGCAACCTGCATCAGGAGAGAGAGCAATATATCATCTCCGGTAATATGAACGGTGATCTTTTTGAATTACCTGCCGGGACGGTAAAAACCGCCTTTGGTTTTGAATATCGCCGGGAATCCCAGAATACGATCGGTGATCCGGACAATGTAATTGAACAGACCAGTGTGTCCGTTATTCCCAACATAGATGCCAATTTTAATGTCATCGAAGGCTTTGCTGAACTTGATATACCTATTGTAACAGACCAGCCCGGATTTCACGATCTGTCAGTTCAGCTTGCCATGCGGGTTGGTGACTATAGTACGATTGGTACCATTTACAGCTATAACATTGGGGGTAGTTGGGCGCCAGTACCCGATTTCCGTATTCGCGGGCAATATTCCCGTTCCCAGCGTGCGCCGAGCATTACAGAATTCTTTTCTGCGGCACGCGGGGATTTTGACAATCTTTCTGACCCCTGTGACGGCCTGAATTCTGATGGTAGTGGTCTGGACGCGTCGGATCCAAATGCGGCTGCTTTTGCAACTAATTGCCTTTCAGACTCTGGTGTTCAGGCATTTTTCGCTGATCCTGATAATGCCGGTTTGGCATTCGAAGACATCACCCGTTCGGTGTTTGGCCCCAATGCCGGCAATATGCAGTTGCAAGAAGAAACCGCAGATACCTTCACTGTGGGCTTTGTGTTCACACCGCAAGCTCTGCCGGAATTCTCACTGATACTGGATTATTATCGTATCAAAATTAATGGAGCCATTGGTACGGTTACGACCCAGGATACGGTTGATTTATGCTATAGTGCGGCAAGCTTCCCCGATAACCGTTTTTGTGATGTGGTGACCAGAGATGCCTCAAATGGTCAGGTGATAGAAGTTATCAATCGGGATGAGAATCTGAATTCCCTGCTGGTTGAAGGAATTGATGTTACGCTGAATTATGTTCTGGATACGGACGCCGTCCCCGGTGTTTTTGATCTGAATGTTATCTATAATCATTCTTATTCCAATGAACAGGTTTTTGAAGGCTTGGAAGGACCCGAAATTTCGGTTTTTAATGGCGAGATCGGTTCGCCCAAGGATCAGTTTCGTGCCCGTCTTGGGTGGGATCTTGACAATCTGAGAATGACTTATACATGGCGCTTTCAGGGCGGGGGCGTTGATGACATCACCCTGCTGTCATCAGATGAAGATTTCTTTGAAATCGGAAGCCAGTCTTATCATGATGTTTACGTCAGTTATAGTTTTAATGAGGAATATGGTGCCCAGATATTCGGCGGCGTCAGAAACCTGCTTAATGATTTCGGACCCTTCCTGCCGTCAGGTCTGGACCA
>JAJFIQ010000015.1 GCA_021774785.1 Emcibacter sp. | reverse complement strand
TACTTGTTGAAGAAGCGATAAAGCGCCGTAAAGAGCAAAAGCTGTCACAACGCAGACTTGCCGCCATTGCCGGTGTAAGTCAGCCAACTATTTCTCGCTTTGAACAACAGAAAGAGGATATCCAGTTATCTTCTGCAATGAAGATACTTGATACGCTAAGCCTGTTGGATAAATAGGCTCAGATCTGGCTATAATTAATGGGCCGAAAACTTTCCAAACCACTTAATGGGTGTGGCTTTGTGGAGAATACTCGGTTATCCTTTCGATAAAGTCCTTCGATCATGTGACGGGTCGAAATCAAGGGCAAGGGCGAGAACCGGGTTGAGGTTGTGGATATTTCAAATAAAAACTAAAAAACTATAGAATGAATAAAACCTATTTAACTAACAAAAATAACAAATTTTGTTAGTTATTTTCTTGTAACTTTCATCAATGTTAGTTATTTTATGTTAACTAACAAAATCATGGAAAACTTTAGTTAATCATTTTATGGATAAAAAAAAGCGTATAGGTCGGTATATAAAAAGCTCTGTAGTCGGGGGCGAAAGTTACAATGCTTATATACCAACACCGTTACCTCCTATACCTGCAATTGATATGGATAGCCTGTATCCACTTCTTGATCAGGCCAGTACAGCATTGGGGCGTTTGGATGGTATGAGCATGGTTTTGCCAGATTCATCGCTTTTTCTTTATATGTATGTGCGCAAAGAAGCTGTGCTGTCTTCCCAGATTGAAGGTACCCAGTCTTCTCTTTCTGACCTTCTGCTATTTGAAACAGAAGAGCTTCCGGGGGTGCCCATAGATGATGTAACAGAGGTCTCCTGCTACGTCTCTGCAATGTATTACGGTCTTGAACGTCTTAATGAGCTTCCATTATCGCTACGTCTTATTCGTGAAATCCATGCAAAGCTTATGGATAATGCCCGTGGAGGTAACAAGCAGCCGGGTGAATTCCGTACCTCGCAAAACTGGATTGGGGGTACGCGTCCGGGCAATGCGGGCTTTGTGCCACCGCCGCCGGAACAGTTGATGGCGTGTTTGGATAATTTTGAGAAATTTTTGCATGATGAAAAAAACAAGCTTCCCGCACTTGTTAAAGCGGCTTTGGCTCATGTCCAGTTTGAAACAATTCACCCGTTTCTAGATGGAAATGGCCGTTTGGGACGGCTGTTAATTACATTCATCCTATGTATGGAAGGCGTATTAAACCAACCTCTGCTGTATTTAAGCTTGTATCTGAAAACCAATCGTCAGGCCTATTATGACCACTTGCAGTCCGTCAGAGAAACAGGTGACTGGGAGGCTTGGATTGAATTCTTTCTGCGTGGTATTATTGATACGTCAAATCAGGCAACGCAAACGGCAAAATCAATTCTTGCACTGTTTGATAAAGACAGTTCACAGATAGAACAGTCGGGCAAGTCAACAGCCGGAGTGCTTAAAATATTCAGCTATTTACAGCGCAACCCAATTACCAATACAGGCAAAATAAGAGATGTAATTGGTGTATCTCTGCCTACAGTATTGCGCAGCATGAAGATTTTGGGTGAGCTTGGCATTACCAAGGAAATTACAGGTAAAGAGCGGCACAAGATATTTGCCTATTCTGAATACCTTGAAATTTTAAATAAGGGTACGGAGCCTCTAAAATATTAAGGGGCTAGAACTTACCCACCCCTCAAGTAGTACGCATAGTTTATCATGTGTGAGAAAGTTACTTAATTCTTTATAGTTCAGCTACTAATATTCAGCCAATAGCGCGTGCCTTTGAGTTCTCCCGTTCTATATATCGCGGCTTTTTCAACAAGGTCTTGTAAATCCCTTGTAACTGTGGCGCGAGACGTATTGGTTATGCTGATATAATTTTCGGCGCTCAAACCCCCTATAAAGCCATTTGGGCCTTCTCTAAACATGCGGAGAATAGCTTTCTCCTGCCGCCTGTTTAATTGGCCACGAAGACGATCAAACAACTTTGTTTTCTCTATAAGGAATTCGACATGTTTTTCTGTATTCTTCTGAGCGTGAAGGACGGTCTTGGCAAAATACGTTAACCACTCTGTGATTTCATTTTGCTTGTTACTTTGCTCCAACATATCGTAATAAGCTTTCTTGTTATCCTGAATGGTTCGGGACAAAGCGATCAATGTCGGTTGGCCAATATTCTGTGCCATGGCCTTTTCCGATATGGCACGACCAATGCGGCCATTTCCATCTTCAAATGGGTGAATGCTCACAAAATAAAGATGGGCCATACTTGCACGTGTCAGAGTGGGTAATGGTGTTTTTCCATCAGGGGCGGTGGCGTTGAACCATTTTATGAATTGTTTCATTTCGTGCGCCATACAATTAGACGGTGGCGCTTCAAAATGGATGTTGGGCTTATGAATAGGACCGGAAATAACCTGCATCGGATCACTATGTGTTCGGTATCGGCCAATATCTGTTAAATCTCTGCGCCCTGTAGACAGCATTCTGTGCCATGCGAACAACGCTTCATCTGTTAATGGCTCAGCAAAATGTTGATATAAGCCCACCATCATTTCTGCGATACCCTGCTCTGCTGGGGGAACCCTTCTGCTTTCAGTCGCAAGCCCAAATTGCCGACGAATGGAGGATTGAAGGCTATCGCGATTAAGGTACTCGCCTTCAATCTCGGATGTTTGCAAAGCTTCATCACTGATCAGGTCAATGGTGAGTAGTTGCCTATCGTCATCTTTGATATGTTTGTAAGCGCCAAAAAATAAGCCCGATTGAAGCAAGAATTTTGCTTCAAGGACATCTAGCTTTTCTTTGTCATAGCTAAAATTTGGCCAGTTTTTCTGTTGCCAGTTCCACCGCATGAGGTATAACTTTCTTATTTATAACTCATATTATAGGTATAAATGAGGCATAAATCCAGTTTTTATGCCTCATTTCTTTATTTAGGCGGGCTGTACGGCTCAATTTTCGTGAAAATACCGCCGCCGAGAGCTTTTTTCCAGCTCTTCAAACGGGAACGGATCAGGCGAAAACCTACGCCACCCGCAAGCAAGCTCGGCAGGATGTATTTGATTACATCAAGTTTCTCTACAATCCAAAAAGAAAGCATAATATTTCGCTAATATGTCGCCCAAATGTACATGTCAGCGCCATATGTCTAAATATCTTGTAATTTTCGACATATAATTCCATTTGATGTTCACCAGTTTCTTCAATCTACCAAGAAAGTCTGTATGCAGAAACCTACTATTGTCTATTGCTACTCTTCCCATACTGAAGAAATGGGTACAGCGTGAAGATTGTTACCAAACCCGCCAAGGAAATGTTCTCCTGTATAAAGAACGATCCCTCTTCTAAATTTATCTCCTGCAAGTTCAGACAAGCGCTTCAAGCCATTGAAATCTTTTCCTTGAATGGAAGCAGAGGCCTTAATCTCAATCCCGTATAACCCGCCTCTACTATCCTCAAGAACCAAATCGACTTCTGAACCTTTGTGAATGCTGAAATGATAGGGTTTTAAATATTCATCGAACCAACTCAGTTGTTTTATGATTTCCATTATAATAAAATTTTCGAGATAAGCCCCTGCGTTACTTCGTTGCTCCAGAAAGCTTTCATCCTCCAACCCTATCAGATGATTAAGAAGCCCCGTATCATTCAAATAAACTTTTGGAGATTTAACGAATTGTCCTTCTGTATTCTTTGTCCATGCGGGTATTTTTACGATGAGAAAGATATGTTCCAGGAGCGTGACGTAACGTTTTAAGGTCGTATTTTTAATAGCTGATAAACGTGCGATATCAGATATATTAATTGTGCTGCCTACTCTGGTCGCAAGCAGTTTCAGTACATTAGGAATTTCAGCAAGCCCTTCGATATTAGCCAACTCTCTGATATCTTTTTGCAGGATTGCTGTAATGTAATCAAGAAACCACTTATTACGCCTGGATGCCGACCGGCGTTCTAATGATTCAGGGTAGCCGCCAACCTGCATTTTTCTAGCAATTTCTTTCCATGGCGTGGCGGATGATTTAAATTTGGATTGCAGGTCCATTAATATAGTCAAGAAATTTGATTGAGTGCCTTGTATTTCATCTTGGGAAAGAGGCCATAACTTATGGATTTCTATGCGTCCTGCAAGAGAGTCTCCCACTTTCGGCATTATCATGACATTTGCGGAACCTGTTAAGATAATCCTTCTGCCTTTGCGATCTTCATCAACAAGCTTTTTAATACACAGGAAAAGCTCAGGGGCTCGTTGTATTTCATCAATGATGACATGCTTGCCTAAATCTTCCAGAAAGCCCAGAGGGTCGCGCTGTGCGGCAGCAAGAACGGTGGGATCATCCATTGTAATGAACTTCCCCTGAAAAACGCCCTCTTCTAGAATTTTTGCACACAGAGTGCTTTTCCCGGTCTGACGAGCGCCATTGATTAAAATAACGGGTGTATCTGACAGGGCGTCTATTATTGGATCTGTTATATTTCTTCTATACATGCCGTGATTATAGACATTTTAAACACCAAATCAATAGTCAATGGTGAATTTTGTAGTATGTATGTGGTGAATTTTGTACTTATTGAATGGTGAATTTTATAGTATTTGATATACCCATAAAAAGAGCCAGAACGGCCTCTTTTTCTGTACAGCATAGGGAATGGTTTTACTGAAATATATCCATTAACAAGAGATAAAATATGACCTGCGCCCCAAGTTTCTACCATTTATTCGTAGAGTCCTTTGTTAATTTATGGGTTAATGTTTGATCATTTGCAATCATTATATGGGCATGCCCATACAATGATTTTTCGTTTTTATTTTCCAGTGCTTCCATTGGGCTTCGATTGTTCAATGGTGAATGCGGCCTGATGTGATTATAATCATGTTTCCAGTCAGCCAGAATATGGCGCACATGATGAAGGTCTTCAAACAGGGTTTCGTTCAAGCATTCATCCCGTAATTTACCATTAAAACTCTCAACGCAGCCATTCTGCATGGGCTTGCCCGGCGCTGAAGGCATTGAATCAAGCATCTTTGGCGATATCTGTGATATAATTTCAAAACGGGCGGCACATATGCACATATAAAGACATAACAATTGTCGTGGCGTTGAATTAGATTTTACTGCCAGTAGAAACCGTTGGCTGTTCTGGGTCGAAAGCACGGGCAAGGCAAGATATGGGCAAGAACTGGGTGGAGATTGTGGATATTTCATGAAAAAGCAGAGCGTCATCACTCTTTAAATGGTCTGGATTGGCATCAATGACCTTCAAGCAACGAAACTTGCGGAGTGTTATATTTCGTGTGAAACAGCCATTTAAAGATATTCAAAATTAATGGTATAACCAAGGGTTCACAAGCTTAATACCACAGTCTTTAAAATCTTTGGTATTTCTGGTTGCTATGGAAGCATTATGGTATTTTACGATAGCAGCGATCATTAAATCCACGGCGTCTGTATTGAAACCTGCCTTTTCCCTTTTTGAAGAAATATCTCCGTATATATGAGCTGCATGTTCATCAAAGGGCAATATGCGTCCACTAAAGGCATTATCAATAAAGCTCATAAAATTAGCACCAAGTTTCTGACGGCGCTTTCCCTCGGGCAATCGCAAAATGCCTCTTTGAATTTCCGCAATAGCAATAGCGGTAATCGTCAAATTTGCTTGTTTCTGTTTAGAAATCCAAGCTAACACAACCGTATCAGGATTTTCATTCATGAGCTCCGAGATTACATTTGTATCAAGAATGATCATTACTCAAAGTTAACCTCTTTCCGTGTTGAACGGCGTTTTGGAAGATCCAATTCCATACCATATTTATGGCCAAAATATTTACTGGCCAAGTCAAGAATATTTGGCTGAAGAAAAGAACTTGAATTTGATGCTTTTTGCAAAATAAGCCGTGCATAAGCTTCCAGGGATATTCCAGATTTTGCCGCCTGAATCCTCAGGTTTTCTTTTGTATTATCTGGAAGGTCGCGAATTGTAATATTTGCCATTGCCATACTCCTTTATGAAATCATTGTATTCAATGAGATCATTGATGTCAAATATTGATTTATCCCAATTATCAAATTCTTGAAGAAAGTGCCTTCTCTATAAATTATATGTCTTTATATATCATATAATAATTTTGATATATTTAGGCATATGATGAACTTGACATAATAGGGTAGAATAGATATAGTAAAGCATATCATAAGCTATTATTTATATGTGAAGGTATATCATGCTTGAGTCAATTGCGTATATTGCCCAACAAATAAAAGCGGCGAGAGAAACTAAAGGCCTGAGTCAACGCGCTCTCAGTGAAAAGGTGGGTATCCCTCAAAGCCATATCTCCAGAATTGAGAATGGCGCCGTAAACTTGCAACTTTCCAGTCTCATTGAGCTCGCTCGTGTACTGGAATTGGAGTTAATGCTGGTTCCTAAGGACGCTCAAAAAGCAGCACGTGCCATAGTAAGAGAGGCACAGCGCCCTAACAGCAAAGCTAACATTCGCAATCAATTTGATCATTCGCCAGTCACTAGAAACCGGGCTAAATACCAGTTGGAAGATGAGGACTAAAAGATGGCTGCTATAACAAACCTCAATGTGTTTTTGGGGAAGCAAAACATTGGAACGATTACACTGCTCCCACATGATAAAAGCATATTCTCCTTTACGGATAAGTATGTGGCGGACGTTAACCGTCCTGCTCTCAGTTTGTCATACAAAGACATTTACGGCGAACTGATAACCGACAGGGATGTTGTTCAGACACGTCTGGAATCTTTCTTTTCCAATTTACTGCCAGAAGGCCATTTGCGCGAATATCTGGCCACACGTGCGGGCGTAAAGGATGTCCGTGAATTTTATCTAATGTGGATACTTGGCCAGGACTTGCCGGGCAATGTAACTGTTCTCCCTGCCGATGGTGAAGACTGGCCTCCGGACGCAAACAAAAACCTGACCAGGGAAGAAATAGAGGCTCGGCACAGGCAAACAATGCGTTTTTCTCTGGCAGGTGTACAGCTTAAATTTTCTGCATTGATGGGATTATCCGGTGGTCTGACAATCCCTGCCCACGGCACTGGCGGTTCATGGATCGTAAAACTTCCTTCAGCAAAATGGAACGGCGTGCCGGAGAATGAATATTCCATGATGGAATTTGCGCGGCGCATGGGAATGGACGTACCGGAAGTGAAGTTGATTAGTATGGATGACATCGGCGGCATGCCACAAGAAATTGGTGACATGAGTGGTGATGCCCTTGCGGTGAAACGATTTGACCGCACTGATGACGGCGAGCGCATTCATATAGAAGATTTTGCACAAGTTTTTAACCTATCCCCTGAGCGCAAGTATGAGCGCGGTAATTACCGTAATATTGCCGAAGTAATATGGAATGAAATCGGCGAAGATGCCATTATTGAGTATGTGAAACGGCTCGTATTCAATGCCCTTATCGGCAATGGCGACATGCATATGAAGAACTGGTCACTGATTTATCCTGATGGTCGCAATGCGGCGCTTGCGCCTGCCTATGATTTTTTATCCACAATCCCTTATATGAATGGCACTGATATGGCGCTTAATTTATACCGGGGCGGCCCCCGGCGTTTTGACGAGCTAACACTTGCAGGCTTCATCAGTTTCGCCGCCAAAGCAAAATTGCCGGAAACGATAGTCATAAATACCGTGAAAGAAACGATAAGCCAGTTTTATGATTTATGGCCTGAAGTCCAAAAAGACTTACCCATAGAAAACCGCGTTGCAGTATCCATCGAAAAACATTTAAAAACTATCCCAATGGCACAATAGAAGCCAGATATTAATGGAATAAACGGTCACGATAAGACTCTGAAAGAGAGTAAATAAATAATAAAAATTGTTCTGATTCGAAGTTTTGGGCAAGGCAAGACAGGGGCGAGAACTGGGTCGAGGTTGTGGAGATTTAGTATGAACACCCAATTTTACCTCGCATTTTCGGAGCCAATACACGAAAGTGCAAGGTATGTTAAAAAGATGGATTATTGCATTAAGGAGTGTTGCAAAATAACTCACAGGCCTAACATGTAGAGGATATGCAGTTGTATAAACCCGTACGGGATGATTATGCCCAATTTAGCCTTAAAATATAAAAACATCCCGATCAGGTTTATTTCATTGAAAATATTGCTATTTGTGTTATTATCATCCCGAAAGGGTTGATTATGAGGCGGTTAACAAACATAAAGCAGCTTGGCCATATTATTCACCAAGCGCGTAAAACACAAAATCTAACACAGAAACAACTTTCAGCAGCCAGTGGTGTTGGGGAACGGTTTATCCGTGAGTTGGAGCAAGGCAAGATATCATGTCACATAGGCAAGGTACTTCAAGTGACAAATATGCTTGGCATAAATTTACTAATAGAAGATTCTGGCAACGTATATGAACATGGTGGTATGGACTCATGAGTCGAACTTTAGATGTATATTTGCACGATAAATTTGCCGGCAAGCTCATCCAGAATGATGCAGGTGCACTCTCCCTATTCTATAACACAGACTATATAAAAGAAGGACGTCCTGCGTTTTCTCTATCTCTGCCTTTACAGGGTGAGCCCATTGAAGGTGATGCAGTCCGCGCCTTTTTCTCTGGTATACTGCCCGATGATATCATTCGTCACAGGTTAGCAATATATTTGGGCATTTCAGAAAAAAATCCATTTGCCCTTCTTGAGGCAATTGGCGGAGAATGTGCTGGCGCAATTTCTCTTTATCCAGAAGGTGACACACCGCAAATAGAGAAAGAAAAAGATGCCAGAATTCTTGATGATCATGACCTTAGGGAAATTCTGGAACTCCTTAGACACCGCCCAATGCTCGCGGGCGATGATGGCCTACGCCTGTCCCTCGCGGGAGCTCAGGACAAACTTGCTGTAGGTATGAGTGGAGGTAAAATAACTATAATCAGTGGTACAAGCCCAACAACCCATATTCTGAAACCTGTCATTGCAGATATAAAAGATAGCGTTCACAATGAGTTATTCTGTATGCGTCTTGCTCAAAACATGGGGATCAGAACACCAAATACAGAAATAAGATGGCTCGGTGAAACGCCATATTTTTTAGTGGAGCGTTATGATCGTGTCAAAAACAAAGCTGGCCATATCACGCGACTGCATCAAGAGGATTTCTGTCAAGCTTCAGGCATTATGCCTGACGTTAAATATGAACGTGAAGGTGGTCCAAACATTGCTCAATGCCAAGAGATAATAAAACGGTCATCTGCCAGACCGGCAGTAGATCTATTAGACCTCCTGAACCGCATTATTTTTAATTATCTTATTGGCAATTCAGATGCGCATGGAAAGAACTTTTCACTTCTATATTCAGGGGGCAAACCAGTATTGGCACCGGCATATGACTTATTATGTACGGCCGCATATAAAGACATCTCTCGTAAAATGGCCATGAAGATTGGCGGAAAATATTTGCCTGAGCACGTATTTATACGCCATTGGCATAAGCTTGTCCCTGATACAGTAGCTGCCAAAAGAAACTTGGAAAGACAACTTATAAAAATGGCAAATGATTGCCTTAAAGAAGCCTTGAAACTCAAAGAAGGATTTGAAGCAGAAGGCATTGAATCAAGCATCTTTGGCTATATCTGTGGCATAATTTCAAAACGGGCGGCACATATAAAGACATAACTATTGTCGTGGTGTTGAATTGGATTTTGCCGTGCCCCGTGATCGCGATGCCAGTTTTGAACCGCAGATCATCAAGAAGGGCCAGCGCCGCTTTGACGGCTTTGATGACAAGATTATTTCCATGTATGCTCGTGGCATGAGCGTGCGCGAGATCCGTGGCCACCTGGAAGAACTTTACGGTGTCGAGGTATCGCCGGACCTGATCTCGCGTGTCACTGACGAAGTGATGGACGAGGTGCGTGAGTGGCAGACCCGCCCCCTTGATGAAGTTTACCCGATCATCATTTTTGACGCTCTCAGGGTTAAAATCCGCGATGAGGGTACGGTGCGCAACAAGGCGGTTTATCTGGCGCTTGGCTTCACCATGGACGGTGACCTGCGCCCTTTAAATTCGTCCAGTTTTAAGTAGAGTCTGTCAACAGGAGACAGACAATGAAGCAACGTCGATTTAACGAAGAACAAATAATCCGGATACTGAAGGAACAGGAGGCTGGTGTGCGCACGGGGGACATT
>JAJFIQ010000014.1 GCA_021774785.1 Emcibacter sp. | reverse complement strand
CCCTTATCTCATGTCGGAAAACCGCCCGCAATCTATCAAAATTGATACTATCAAAACTGATAGTGTTCGTGCTTCTGGTGAAAGGGGTTTTGCCTCTTTTGTTTTGCTCCCGTCCATTACTGGCAGGATTGATGAACCCTGACAGCCGAGCAAAAACCTTAAAGGGCGGCCCGCTCCAAGCATCCGCGTTAACCCTTGAAGCTTTTTTATCGCTCGCCCGTCGCTGGCGGTGCATCAGCCAGAATAAACTGGATGAAAAACAAAAGGAGCAATCCCATGACTAACCAAACGCAAACCACAACCAATGTTCAAACAATCAAAGTGAGACCAACACATAGGCTCAGCTTTGCAAGGATCACTGGCAAGGATGAAAACGGCAACGACATCTTAGGCCCAGCCCGCGAGATAGGCGCAATCTGGCCTCGTAAAAATGGTAAGAAAGGCGGCATTATGAAACTCGATCATGTCCCAGCCGAGCTTGCTCTGCACCAAGGGGTGATTTTCACGCTACCCGTAGATTAAAACCACAAGCGTGATGCTAACCAGCAAGACATGCTCTAAACAAGGTAAAGTGCGGCTCAAATGAGTCGCGCTTTTATTGTGTGGATATTCATCCCATATAATTTGACTCTACTGCCTGCATTTGTGGTATATATTCGTATAAGAAAATTTTGGGTAGAAAATCAAAAACAAAATGAAATTAGAAAAATTTAAAGTTACCAATTATAGAAACATCAAGGACTCAGGATGGATTTTCCCCAGAGATGTTACTGCATTTGTTGGGCCTAACGAAGCAGGTAAGAGCAATCATTTCGAAGCTTTATATAGAATCAACCCCTTTGAGGCTGAAGCAGATTATAAAATTGATGAAGATTGGCCTGTTTCTGATTGGAGCGGGCGTGATGAAGACGCAACTGTATGTGTTGCACATTTTTTGATTTCTAACGAAAATATAATCCAAGAATTGTGGGAAGACGAAGACGAAGACGAAGACGAAGACGAAGACGAAGACGAAGACGAAGACGAAGACGAAGATGCCGGATTGACAGCCTTAACAGAAACGAAAGCACAGAGTATAAAACCAAAAATATTACGAATTATTGCTTCAAGAACATATTGTGATGAAACAAGGTACGAACTTGACTGTAACATTGAGGTTGATGACGGTGTTAAAGATGCATGGATAAAAAAACACCTTCCAAAATTTGTATATATTGAAGGGTATTCCCTAGGGGGCTATCAAACTGAACTAAACGAACTAGCTAATCGAAAAGACCAAACTGGGTGGAATGGTTTAACTCCTGAAGACCAAACCATTCTAACCATTTTAAAATTAGCGAAAATTGATATTGATGAGTTCTTAATTCTCGGCAACACCTCAGATGGTAGAACCAAAAGGTCTTTCGACAAACGATCAGCATCTGCGTATTTAACCAAACAATTTCAAAGACTATGGTCTCAAAAGAAAGTGCGTTTTGATATCGATATTGATGGGACTACCCTAAATATTTTTGCAGAAGACGAGGGAGTAGGAATGCCTGTAAGGTTGCACATGCGATCAACAGGGTTTCGTTGGCACGTATCTTTCGCATGGAAATTCACCCATGCAAGTAATGGTGAATTTAAGAATTGCATATTACTACTGGAAGAACCAGGCGTTCACTTACACCCTGATGGGCAAAGTGATTTATTGAATGTTTTTAACGAGTTATCAAAAACCAACATGGTTTTGTATACCACTCACTTATCCTCACTAGTTGACCCTGCCTTTCCAGAGCGTGTCCGAATTGTGGAGGAACGAGACCACCAATCAACAGTTATCGAAGGAGTTGTTAGCTCAAACCGAGCTCCCATGGCCGTAATTGAAGCACGCTTGGGTCTAAGAGGCAATTTGGCAGGGTTACTTGGTAATCGTAAAACCCTCATCGTTGAAGGAGGGTATGAACAACTGATTTTACAAAAACTTTCAAATGTTCTTATTAGCTCTGGACGCGAAGGATTGTCTGATCAAATTTATATGTGGCCCGCGGAGGGGGCACCAAAAACCCCAATGTTTGCAGGTTTTATAATTGGGCAAGGTTGGAATGGAGGCGTTTTGCTTGATACAGATCATGCGGGAAATCTGGCAGCAACAAAAATTAAAGAAAATTATTTGAAAGAAATTGCTGCAGATACAGACAGTGGCTTTAAAATACTGATGCTCGGGAAAGCGGCTGGAATTAAAAAAACGGACGCCGCGATAGAGGATATATTCCCAGATAAATTTTACGTTGAATGTGTCAACAAGGCGTATGGAACTGCTATTAAAGAAGCAAATTTACCAAAGGATGGAAGCACGCTTATTACAAAACGTGTGGAAAACGTTCTTAAAGACAAACATGGCAGAACTTCGCTTGATAAAAGAATGGTGATGAAGGTTCTACTGGACGATTTCAACACGTGGAATTCTGCGGACGATTTACCAAGCAATACAGCAGATAGAGCCGAAACTTTGTTTAAGGCCATAAATTCTGCTTTATGTTAAATTATCTACAACTCCATCCCATACAAATCCCTGATCTCGTCATCTTGAATGCAGAGATAATCAAGCGTCTGGCCTTGGCTGGTATGCCCAAAGGCAACCATGAGCAAGGGAATGGGTTGCTTGTTTCTAACCCTTTGGTGATACCCCCATGTCTTGCGCATGGAGTGCGAGCCGTAATTGCCCTTAAGACCAATGCTCCGGCACCACCGCTTGACCATATTATTGACCGTGGAGACGCTTAGAGCCTTGTTCGTGCGCTGTGAGATAAACAAAGGCGCATCACTACGTTTATCGGGATGAACTTGTAGCCAGTTCTGCATAGCGGCAACCACTGTCTTGTTCAGTGTGATAGCTCGGTACTTGCCACTTTTAGGCTGTTTAACCTCTAAGCGATCCCCAGCTTGTAAATGCTCAATCTGGCCTATGGTAAGAGATAGAATTTCACTGGCACGGTAAGTTGTATTAATCCCGAAGCTAAACAAACAAAGATCACGAGGGTGACCTTTCAAAAGCTTTTTAATCGCCTTTATATCTTTGGAATCACGAATGGGTTCAACCTTGATGGAGGAACCCTTTTTAGGGTGGTTGGGATTGCGTAAAGACGATTTTCTAGCCACGCGATCCCACAATATTATTGATCAATTTCTTGTTTCGCACAGATTACCTTTCTTCTTTTTGGGATGGTATCAGAGCGAGAGTAATAACCCAACTTTTTTATGAAAGTTGGTATAATATGTAAAGGGCTGACTGGTCAAGCGGTTTGGCAAGGCGAACACAAAAATGTGAGAAGAAAAATCAAGCAATAGCTCAGAGCTAGTGGTCAACCCCAACTTTCATAAAGCAATTGGGTAAATCAGGAGCGATCAAATGAGCTGGCAAAAATCAATCTTACCTTTAGCTGCCGCAATGCTATTGGCGAGCTGTAATAGCGGCTCTTCCTTATTAGAACAGCGCGGCGATCCATGGGTCGTCATCATTGGTTGAGAAACCCATAAATCAATCTGCAAAAAAGAGTTAGAAAAATGGAAGTTATTGTTGGAAAAGCCAAACTACAAGGTAGAGGTTCAGCCGCACAAGGGGCCTCTTTTAGTCCGGGCGGTCAAATTGTTACATTTGAGGTCGAAAGAAAAATTATCGAAATCAAAAGCAAGTCGCTTTTCCCTCTTAATGATGGGGATATTGTCAGTGCCGCAGGAAAAATGAAGAATGGCATACTGCACGCCAGAGCCGTAAAAAATTCTGAAAATGGCGTGATCGGCAAAGCTTATGCTACACATTTGGGAGCTAGCCTAGCAATGGGAATTGGCATCTCAACCCCATTTGTTTTAATGGCGCTTTTTATGCCTTGGGTTTTAAAGCCGTTTTTTTTGGCCATACCTTTTATGGTTTTTATGGATCGATTCCGCACAAGTCAGGCGGTGAAGGCGGTAAAGAATACCATCATCAATTATAGCAATGAGGGGGAGCAAAAATGATCAATCTGCAATCCAAGATACTTTCATTTCTTCTGGCATCGCTTTTTCTTTAACTCTAACGGCTACAATTCATTCGGAAGCGGGAGCACAATCCATGCCAAGGCTCGCAAAACATGCCAAGAAAAAGTGAGAAAGAAATGCCAGATTTGATATTAATACGGTTTTCAAGAAAGTCGACAGAGAGCCTGCTGCATCGACACAAACCATAGATTATCCACCATCTTTGCTCAGTGGGTTATCACACCCCGTGGAACAATGCGTTCGAATTGTTGCAAAAGCCTACTCTACATCATATGCAGGACTTGGCGCACCAACATGCGTAATTAATAATTCAGAAAAATGTGGGCTTTTCCCAGCACGGCCCGGCGGTTCCCTAGATACGTGCTTTAGTGATGCGTCTGCTGGCCGATTAAACGGGACGTGTCGTAAAACCTCTCCAAGCACCGGTGTCATTATCTCACCGACTCGCGCCACACTACCTTTTGGAAAAAACCGCCCATATTTGGAGCAATTTGAGATTTTGTATGAATTATACAATATCCCTGAACTCTCCTATATGTGGTCAAATATAGCCCAATTTGGATGTACGCACAATTCTGGGAAGTCAGGGCAAAATATGAAATGTGCTGTTAAAACCATCGAAGATAATATGTTCGATGCGGCAGGTGAAATATGTTCCTACAATGCAAATGCAGGCTTTAATGGCCTTACAGCATCTCGATCTCTTACTAAGATACGAAAAAACATGCCAAGCCAATGCTCAGTGCGCCCGGATGTATTAGAGAAAATTGTCTCGTCTCGTTTACGTGCGGCTTACAAGTTTCAGTAAGTTTTTTATGAAAAAATCGAATTTTGCGTCATGATCCATGCAAACGGGTCATGACGCACCACGTTATCCCGTTGAGATACAACACAAAATTAAGTTCGAAGTTGCGCAACAGCATCAGGCTGCATCTATTTATGTTGCAGGCTTAGGTTCACCTCTGGTAAGTTAAGTTTAGGTACAAGGTATGCGCGGTTTTACCGCGCCCTTGCCAAGGGAGTGGGCTTTGCCCCTCCCATTGGATCCCTCCCCATATAACGTCAAACAGGCATTGAGCCTTGTCTGACGTTCGGCTTACAGCCGTGGCGCGGAAACGCGCCTTGTTACGCCCATCAATGAATGAGCGTGCATTGGGTGAGGCAAAGCAACCCCCAACCAGGACAACCCAGTTATGAACACCAAACCCAAATCTACGGGTTCTGGCAAGACCACGAATAGTGGCTCAGAAACCCGTCAGCGCAACAGGTCAGTAACCGTGCGCTTAAACGACAGCGAAAAACAAACCATCGCCAGACAAGCAGATGCCAGACGTACCAGCTTGAGTGCCTATATGCGTAATGCATCACTTGCTGGCGGTGATAATACGGCTTCCCGGCGCAAGCGCGTCTCCACATCAGAGGGCAAACAAATTGCTCTGGTGCTGGCTTGCCTTGGGAGATTGGCTGATGATCTCAAAGCCTTTGCTATCCTGTTTGCCATTAGCGAAGAAACCGCACCACAGCGTGAGAAATTGGACGCGCTTCAAAGGCAGATATTAGCCACACGCGATCAATGTTTTTCTTCTCTTGGTCGTAAGCCATGATCTTGAAAGGATCACAACGGCGCGGTGCGGTTGATCTGGCTTTGCACCTCTCTAATGAGGTCGATAATGAGAAAGTCCATGTTGCTGAATTGCGAGGCATGGCAGCCGACAATCTCTATGATGGCTTTAGAGAATGGGAATTGATTTGCGATCAGACCAACGCCACCAAAGCCTTTTATAGCCTCTCTATAAATCCAGACCCAAACCAACGTGATCTAAGTGATGAGGAATGGTTGCACGCTATCAACCATATTGAAAAGCGACTTGGCTTAGAGGATCAACCGCGCGCCATCGTCTTCCACGATAAGGCCGGTGAGAGTAATGGTGATATTAGAAAGCATGCTCATGTCGTGTGGTCCCGTATCACCCCAGAGCTTAAAGCCGTTCACCTTGGCAATGACCATTACAAGCTCAAAGCTTGTGCCAAGGAATTGGTCAAAGAGTTTGGTTTGGAATTGGCCTACGGTAATGCCAAAGAAAAAGCTTATGACCACGCCAAATCGCACGGGCAAAACCGTGATCTCGATACGACCAAAGCCCGAAAGCAAACCATTACCAAGCTATGGCATGAGCATGGGGATAAGCAGGCATTCATCACCGCAATGACGGATGCGGGTTATGTGGTCGCGGGGGGTAATCGCAGAGCTTTTGTAATCGTGGATCAGGACGGGCAAGTTCACGCCCTTGCCAGACAAATTGATGGCGTGAACACCAAAGCCATTAAAGCTCGGCTTGGTAATCTTGAGTCTTGCCCATCAGTTGACGAAGCCAAAGCCAAACAAAGAACAATCAAACCCTCCTTGGACTCAAGGCGTCTTGCCGGTTCAAATCAAAAGACTGACCTTACTCGCGAGCAAAGACTATTCCAAAAATTACGCCGTATGGCACAGCGTGCCGATAAGCTGAATATCAAGCGCAGAAGAACCTTGAAGCATGAAGCAACAAGTATGGCGCTACGTCATAAAGAGGAGCTTGACCATCACACCCAAATCCAACGTACCGAGACAACCGAGATAAACAAAAAGAGACGCGCCAAGCCACCGCAAGGCGTAATCAAACAGCTACGGACAATCTTCGGTTTTGAAATGGTGTTGAGGTGGAAACGCAATCTTGAGGATCGAGGCAGAGAAAAACAGCATGAGGAAAAGCTATCCGATCTACAAGATGCACATAAACTGGAACAAACGCGCCTAGAGCGCAAAACCACCATCATGCAACAGCAAGAAAAGCGTGAAGCACGCTCTATCAAACGTCTAGCCAGCAAACTGGGTTATGAGAAAGCCATTGCAGAGAAGATCAAAAAACAACTTCAGCACAAAACGAAAATGCACCAGCTAGTTCTGACCTGACCTTGAAAATGGGCGCTTTAATACCCATATCTATATCATGACAAAGCAGTGGTTGAACCTATCTGGGTTCGCCCACTATTATGTCGCAAACACCCAAAAGAGATTGGATTTACCTCACGTTTAACGGCGGAAAACCTGTTACGCTGACAAAACGTCAGCAACAGGTTCTTGATCTCATTGCGTCTGGTTATCGTACAAAAGAGATAGCTTATAAGTTGAGCTTGAAGCCAGAGACGGTAAGTATGCACCTTAGTGCTATTCGCAAGAAGTTGGGCGCGAGAACAAATGTTGAGGCTCTTTGCAAAAGCAATTATTTATTGAAAACAGGTTTTGGGGATTAACACAACTATATTACTATATATATCAACGCAGATGGTAGACAAAAAACCGAATGTTTTTGAACATGGCCAATCTATCTTAATCTCACTATTAAATCTATTTTCGATTTAAATTTCGTGCTATTGCCGAGAAGTATATATTCGCTAATTCTTGTTCGATGGAATACTAAAATGTAAGTTAGGTGAATAAATACCGCACCACCAATGAAACCGCTGCTATACAGTGAAAAATTCGAATCGGCAGAATCCGCAAGGTGATTTGCGAGAAAATCTTTAATAAAATCAAGATATAAAAGTAACCCTATAATCCAAAATAATATTACAAATCGATTCATCGCGACCAACACTGGCACTATGGTTCTTTGAAGAAATACAATCTCTCTATTGGTACCAACAAATCTCTTCTCGACAGGTACATTAGTGCATTTTTGAGCTTGCAGCTCATAGGAGATCTCTGGGACATCCTCAAGATTATAGGGCGAGCGTTGGCCACTTTTTAATATGACCTTCGTATCGAAAAAAGTTCCAAAAAAGCTCTCTTCAATTTTGCTGATTACATAGCCAAACCAAAGGTTATGGAAAAAGAAAACAAGAAGAATTCCTGCCCACACACCTGAAACGACACTACTATCCATTGGCATTATTTGTTCGACGACGAGCAACCCCAAAACCTATCAGACATCCAGCTAAGGCTATCAAAAGCCCATAAGAACCAGCGGATAATGAATCCGGCAAGATTTCCAATTCAGCATAAGTGCTGGATAGAACGAGTACGAGAGCTAAGAGTAATCCTATCATTGACCATGTTTGAAAAGCCCTATTTTTGGCGACAACTCTATCAATCATGCCAAATGCCAATATTGGTGCGACCAGAATAAATAGGCTGAACGCAGAAGTGAAAACAGAAATGAATGTCTCACCAAAGATATTGAAAATGGCAGCATATAAACTGAAAACTACCACTCCTAGTAAGAAAATTATTATACGCGCAGCGGTTGCCGTCTTATGTTTGATTGGTAAATTGTCAGAAACCATCTGAGAAAGTGAGATTATTGAGGAGTCCGCCGTGCTTACCAATGACGCAAACCCAGCTAAAGCAAACACCACGAAAGCAACTGATAAAATGCTGTCACCTTCGGTTGCCCTTATGGCATTCATCATTTCAAACAAACTGCTATATTCTGCGTTGGTATAGACGCTCAAGAGATATCCAGCGACTGCAATTATTGCCCAAAATAGCGCGGTCTGAAATGCGGCACCCTGTATTCCTTCGACAAAATTTTCTCGATCCTTGGAGCTTCCAGCAACTTGCCAAAACCTGAGTTGCGTAGGAATAAATGCAAAGTTGACTACAATTAGCCAAAAAATTAGGGTTGTTGGAGTTGTCTCTAATTTCAAAGTTGAGAAAGGTAAATTTTCATCCGCGAGAATTTTCCCAGCTGGAATATTCAAAGCCAATAACACCACTACCACGATGATCGAAAGAACCAAAAGGTTTTGTAACCAGTCGTTTCTGACAATTCCCGATAAGCCACCGATCACTGCATAAAGCGTTACGACAAGTAATAATCCAAACAGTACCCAAAGATTATTTGTGATTGCATTGGGAAAGAAAACAGCGAAAAATTGTAGGCCCACATGCATTTCCACAACTAGAATTGTTAGAGAACCTAAACTGGTTACGGTTATGATGATGAGCGAAATAATTCGGTTTTCGAAAAGCAATCTGACTAGAGAGGTGAAGGAAGAGTATTCATCGAAAACTTCCTGCGGTGCATATTTTTTTATGAAAATCGCATTAATATATAAACCAGCCAAAATCATTGCCGGGCCCCAGATCAATATCCAGAGATTGGTGCTTCCCCCTCGCGTCAAAAACCATTCTATACCACCAGCCATCGCGACATTAGCTGCCAGCGTGGTTCGCGTAACCTGTGATTTATCCAGCAGCAACGCCGTGGAGAAGACATGCTCACGCGTTTTCAGGCGATTGCTGCCAAGCGAGCCTATTACAAAGAAGGTAGCTAAGGACAATAACAAAGCTACAAACGCGACGCCGACCATAAGATACGTCCTATATTAGAGTGCGCTTATATCTTCGACACACCGATGGACATTGAGTCCGATAGAGGTTTTGCCACAGCTTGAACAGCGACGACGAAAATGAGTGCGAGTAGAAATCCGATTATCGCAGAGGAGGCGAATACCCCACCTAATCCAGCAAGCAAATAAGTTGCTATACCAGACGCAATGGCAACCAGAATATTTAGGGTGTTAAAAGTTGACACTTTTTGTTCGCTCTCAAAGTTTCGGGTTCCACCGTTTCCTGCACCGAAATAATAATCGGCAACCATCACACCAGCAACAGGTGGCATAAATGTTCCCAGTATAACGAGAAATGGAACAAACATATCTTGTATGTTCATAGAAGCGATCACGATCCCAGCAATACCCATAACGAGAACCAGCAAACCTTTAGGTAAGTTGGTTGCAGCAGCGAGTCCAAGCGCCCCTGAATACAAGTTGCTGTCATTGGTAGTCCATTGCGCAAAAAGCAGGATAAGAAATGCTGCCGTGCCTAGCCCTAGAGCAGACATAGCGGCGGGGATATTGGCAGTTTGGCCAATCGCAGGAACATTGACGGCACTAACCATGACTGCACCAGCAATCATTACAACCACCCCGGATATGGCATACCCTAAAGCCACAGAAACTGCACCGCTGGCTTTCGCCTTTGCATATCTCGATATATCGGGAAGAACGATTGCGCCAAAAATAACACTCCCTACGACCGCTGTTACGGCATTAAAAATATTCATATCATTGCCACTTGCAATATCCGTTACAGCTTGTGATGCGGATACAGACTCCGATGATGCAGCCAGAATCATGCCGTAGGTAGCAAGTGCTAGAACCAACGGGACGGCGACAAAACTAAGCCACGAGAGCCAGCGGAACCCCCCATAGGCAGTAGCTATCATGAGCAGACCTGCCCAAACCATCGAATAACGAGGGTCAGCAAAAGTGCTGGTTGGATACATTTCATTCAGAGTGAGTGCGAAAAACGAAACCTGCCACGCAAACCACCCAACACCGAGTGTGATTGCTAGTATCGCACCAAGTAGCGCGGCACCACCTTTCCCGAATGTATGGTAGGCGAGCATTGTGGTAGAGACGTTATGCTTTGAGCCTAACTTTCCCATCAAATAACCGACCACGGCAACCAGAAGCATACCAATAACTATCGCTGATACGGCGTCGTTTAATCCCAAGCCTTCAGCCAGTGATCCGCCAGTGAAAAGTGTTGTTACTGCAATAACCCATGCGGAAGATGTTACTCCAATCCAAATTGATCCTTTTTGCTCCGCACCTGGCACTGGAACACGCGCAAAATCACTCCCAATATCTGACATCGTTGCCCCTTGTATAAAAATTTTCCCTAATCAATACATTATATAAACTTAGCAATAAGGCAAATATTTTTTTATTATTGTTTTTAGATTCATTAAAATAATGAACATGTGATTCAAGAAAATAAACGCATCAATTAATTTTTTATGTTGGTATTAAAGCGAACTTACCTTTGATAAATACTATTTCCCACCTCTCCAATTTTCCCAAAACGGCCTCTACTCTAGGTTTAGGCGTACCAGCCTCTACCTAGACATCTTATGTCGAAAACCTTGTTGAAACTCGCTATAGGGCTGTGCCCTCACGCACTTCGATAAAAATAGACAGGGCCGTGTCCTCGGCTTCGCCTGTGGGCCGCACCTAGACCCCATCGATTTTTACCTCCGTTTGCACACCCCGTTTTAAGAGGCTTCCAAGGGTTGCATGTGCAACCCCTATTTCAAGGAGGCTTTAAAATGGGAGAAACA
>JAJFIQ010000013.1 GCA_021774785.1 Emcibacter sp. | reverse complement strand
GAAGGCTGGGACATGACCATATTCCGTATGCAGCATCTCCACGGGCTTGAGCTTGAGGATGAAGAACGTTTTGCTATCATCAAATATCTATCATCAGAATATGGTCTGGCCCCATCGGAAGCGGCACCTTTCCGGTATGTGCTGGAACAGAGAGCACATTTTGTCGATAGCGCAGTGAATGATGATCTGGATGCTCTTTGTGGCCGTTGTCACACCAACGCCCGCTACGGCCTTCAGCGCAGGACGAAAAATGACTGGCTGAAACATATGCATTTCCATGTGGGACAATTTCCGTCACTGGAATATCAGGCCCGTTCGCGGGATCGACATTGGTGGCAGGAGGTGACCACAAAAACATACAAGGAACTTGGCACGCTTTATCCTTTTCAGGCTTCTGTCTGGGATGACTGGAAGGCAATGGATCACAAAAACCCTGTTGGCTCATGGCGGGTTGTTGGCCATCGTCCGGGTCTGGGTGGTTATCAGGGGGTAATGACGGTTGTCAAGGACGGCGACTTATATAAAGCCGAATATGATTTGCATGACATGAATGGCAAGGTCATATCCGGCGACAGTAAGGCCGTGATCTATACCGGTTATGAGTGGCGGGGGTCCGGCATATTGAATGGGTCGGAAATCCGTGAGGTATATGCCCTGACCGAAGATGGTAATCAGATGACAGGCCGTTGGCATGATGCCATCCATTATGACATAGGGGGTGAGTTTACGGCGGTGCGCATGCAAGGCACTGAATCACAAGTTTTTCTTAAATCCTCTGATTATATACGGGTTGGTAAAAGTAAAGAGATTACCCTTCATGGCGTTGGCCTGACGGGAAAAGTCACAGGTGACAAGGGGCTTGCTGTGAAAGTTCTCTCGCAGAATGGTACGTCCGTGACTGTAAAGATCACCGCCGATGAAAATATCACGCCCGGTTCTTATAACGTCACTGTCGGTCAAGCGGTGACAGAAATTATTCTGTATGATCAGATCGAGTCGATACAGGTGACGCCATCATGGACCATTGCACGTCTGGGCGGTGGACAGACCCCGCCAGTCACGGCTCAGTTCGAGGCGGTTGCTTATATGAAAGGCAATATAAAAATAGGCATTATGCCGGCTGAATGGCGGACAGCACCCTTTAACGAGGATGCCCGGCAAATGAAGGACGTAGAATTTGCCGGAAGCATTAACAGCCAGGGCCAGTTTATGCCCGCTAGTGCCGGGCCAAATCCGGACCGGAAATATGCCACCAATAATGCTGGTAATTTGAATATCGTTGCTCGCATAATAGAAGACAGCCGGGAGATCACCGGCAAAGCCCAGTTGATCGTAACCGTACAACGCTGGAATTTACCACCCATAAGGTGACACAGGAATTTTGATGACAACAGGACTACAATATATCGCGCATAATGCCCATGATGTAACCGTGGGTGACAAGCGGATATTATTCCATATCCCGACCACATCCCTGTTCGATCTGGACCAGATGTCAGGCGATATACTTGATCTGTTCAAGGAAAAAACAACGGTCAGTCAAGCGGATATGGAGGCCCGTTTCAAGGACCGTTACGCGCCTGAGCAACTGCTGGACGTGGTAGAGGATTTTCTGGAAATGGAAATCATCAAGGGCGATAGTCCGCTTCATCCCGATCATGAAAAAATCAAAATTGAAAATTATCCGCTCAGCACCATCATCCTGAATGTGAATACCGGATGCAATCTGGGTTGCACATATTGTTACAAGGAAGACCTGACCACGCCCGCCAAGGGGGAATTGATGGGCTTTGATGTGGCGAAGAAATCAATTGATCTTTTACTGAAAGAAGGCCAAAGCCGGGACCGGGTTAATGTGGTATTTTTCGGTGGTGAGCCACTGAGCAATTTACCCCTGATCAAAAGCGCAGTTGCCTACGCTGAGGAACGCTGTGCTTCGGTCGGCAAAAAAGTCGATTTCTCCTTAACCACCAATGCTACGTTGCTGAACGAGGACATTGTTGATTATCTTAACGATCATAAATTCGGCATTGCCATCAGCATGGATGGGCCAAAGGCGACACATGACAAGAACCGCAAGACCATTGGTGGCAAGGGTACTTATGATGTCGTCTCGAAAAAAGCCCAGATGCTGCTCAAGCGTTATACCGCACGCCCTGTGGGCGCTCGGGTGACACTAACCGCCGGGGTTACTGATGTGGTCGGCATTCACAATCACCTGAAATATGATCTTGGTTTTGCCGAAGTGGGTTTTGCCCCGGTTACATCGGGTGATATTTCGCTCTTTAACCTCAGTAATGAAGAATTGTATGAAGTGTTCCAGAATATGAAAAAATTGGGCGCGCATTATCTGGCGGAAGCCCTTGTGGGACGCAACAATGGCTTCTCCAACATGCACCAGATGATGACCGATCTTTATGAAGGTACCAATAAAGCTTTGCCCTGTGGTGCGGGAATTGGACTTCTGGCGGTGGATCATGAGGGGGGATTGAATCTTTGTCACCGCTTTACCGGTTCCGATATTGATAAATACGGTGATGTGGACAGTGGTATTAAAAAACATGAACTCGGACAATTTCTTGAAGGGCGTGCTGATCGGGACGGCACTTGGTGCGATAGCTGCCGGATCAGGAATCTCTGTTCCGGGGGCTGCTATCACGAATCCTATGCCACCTATGATGACATTAACAAGCCGACCTACCATTATTGTGACCTGATGCGGGACTGGATTGATTTTGGTATCGGAGTTTACAGTCGTATTTTACAGGAAAACCCGCATTATTTTGAACAGCATGTCAGCCCGCGTACCTTGCTGAATACCAACCGCACTTTTAACCCTTTAGATATGGGGAAATAACATGAAACATTTAAAACCGATGAACCTGAAAGCCCACGCCCTGAAATCTGCACCAAGCGATGAGGAGCGACAGGAAGTCGTCGCCATGCAGACGGTGGCGGGCTGCGCGTCAACCATGGACCCCGGCTGGGAAGTGGATGCCTTCGGTGGCATTGCAGCCTTATGTCAGCCCATGGAAGCCGACCTTTATGGCTGTTCCGATCCCTGCTGGTGGCCGGCACAGGTGCCTGATGTGATGAATACTTATCCTGATTGGGACATGGATAAAGCCAATGCCGGGGCCGGCTGGCGCGGGTTGAATTCTGTTTTCCCAAAGCGGTAAGGATATGATGATGCGTAGAATAGTGATAGTATTAACGGCCGTTTTTCTGTTTTCATCGGGTGTTCAGGCGGATACAACCGAATATTTGATTACCGGCACCAAGCCCGGCTATATTCATATTCTGGATATGGCACAACAGAAAGTTGTCCGCAGTCATGCAGTTCCCAATGCCGGTCGGACGGTATTCTCATTCACCCCGTCGCCCGATGGCAAGGTGGTCTATGTTATGACCAACCGCATGAAGTCCATTGTCGGGCTTGATATTGATACTGGCGAACAGGTTTTCCGCGCGGATTTTGTCGAAGGCGATATTCGACGGCAGGGTTTCTTTGCGTTTGATGTGAGCCGTGACGGTAAAGAGCTTTATGTCTATCAATTATCGACACAGATCATGCTGTCGGAATATAAGCAACTGCCGACACGGATTGCGGTTTATGATACATCATCCGGGCTTGAGGCCCAGCCCATTCGCAGTTTTGATGTGCCGCGCCGTATCCATATGCTCATGAAATCAAAGAATGATAAATGGCTCTATGCCTTGGGGTTTGACATCTATAAAATGAATCCGGAGAATGGGGAGATTGTCGAAACCCTGCCGCTTCGCAATTGGACATTGGAAAATCGTTCTCTGCCCGATGTGCTCGACTTCTGGCCGCTGTGGGATCAGACGGACATATTCTCAACCCCGGTCTATTCCGTGAAAACTGATAAAGCTGTCGATGACCCGGCGGCCTATAAAACCGGTCTGATGACCCTTGATCTGGATAGCGGAAAATATGAAATCAATGATTTTGAAAATACGTCTGTCCTGATATTCTCAACCGTGGTCAGCCCGGCGGGAAAATACGCCTTTGGCACCTATACCCAGCTGAGTAAAATTGATCTGAAGACAAATACACTGGCCGCCCGTGTTGATCAGGACCATACCTATTATGCGGTGAATATTTCCGGTGACGGGGGTCAGGTCTATGTGGGTGGTGCCGCTTGCGATGTAGCAACTTATGATCCGGAAAATCTTAAAAAAATCGGCCAGATATTTCTGCCCAAGGGATGCGGCGACCAAAGCACGGCATCCTTGCGCATGATCCAGAGGGAGACATTGAAGTAGATAACAGCCTGTTTTTTGCCACGGCCATTTTCCTGTCACTGGTTTTCCTGGTGGGGGCATTGGTGGTGTCAAAATACCGGTGTGCTTTACTGTGGGCAAACTTTTCGCTTCTCATGGGTCTCACGATCAGCCTGAGTCTTAATCTGGCCCTTGATCATTTTCATTATGCCTATGTCTGGCTCTATAGTGCGCCAGACTTGCCGCTGTATCTGAAGCTTGCGAACCTGTGGGGTGGGGAGGAGGGAACATTGCTGTTCCTCAGCCTCTTATTGTCCGCATTTTGCTTGCATTTGAGTCGTTATGCGGGCTGGGCCGGTCCGGGGGTTATCATCCTGACCATACCTTATGTCATCGGATTACTGATCTGGCACCCGTTTCAGATGACCACGATTGAACAGCTTGCCCATGGCCCCTATCAGGGCATGAATGCCCATCTGACCAAATTCTGGATGGCCATCCATCCGCCGCTGATCTTCGTGACTTATTTATTGTTACTGGTGCCAGTTGGTGCGGCGTCAGAGGCACTGGTAAAGGGCCGTGGTCCATGGAAAGAAATAGCTCTGCGTTACAGCCGCTGGGCATGGGTGGTCCTGTCAGCCGGACTGATCAGTGGTATGTGGTGGGCCTATGAAGATTATTTCTATGGTCAGTTCTGGCATTGGGACCCGGTTCAGACAGCATCTTTTGTAGTCTGGTGCTGGCTTACCGCCTATCTCCATGGTCTGCGTTCTTATCATCCCGATGGTGCCTATGCCCGAAGCTTGCCGACATTAAGCATATTAACGGGGGCTGCCGCCGTGGGGTCCATGCTGGTGACCCGCAACGGGGAATTGATCAGTTCCCATCGTTATCTGGGCGAGACTTCGGTTATGATTTTAGCCTTTATCACTGGGGTGATATTAATAGCGGCCTTTGTATCGCTGGCTTTATCTTTCCGGCGGTCCGCTCAGAATAGGCCCAGAATGACAGAGGGGCGGCTGATGATCCAGATTGCCATCTGGGGCTTTTTCAGTTTTGGCCTGATCGGATGTTATTTTCTGGGTGAAGCTTATGTGAGGGCATTGCTTGATATACCCAAGGACAAGCCCCCCATATTTTTTGCCCTGATTGCCAATGTCAGCGGGGCTGACCTGGTCAACCTGCTTAAAGCTCAGCATGAAAAATGGACAGTGGATAATTTTGGTGTCAATCAAGTGCTTGTACCCATTGTTTTTGTTATTGCTATTTTTGGCGGTCATCGCTTTCTGCCCATCAATAAACATCGGATATGGATTACTATACTGATCATTCTGGTCAGTATCCTGCTGGCGGAAACCATTCAGCCGTTACAGATATTCTATGACGGGACGGGGGTAACATCGGGCGCAACCCGACGAAATTTTTACCTGCTGAATATGCTGCTTGGGGCCGTGGGGTATTTTACCATTGCCAGCCTTTTGTATGCCCTGCCTATTGGGGTCGTGCGCGGCAAGGAAAAAGCCTATGTCAATTATATAGCGCCCGTGGGTGTCATTCATATGGGGGTGATGATTGGTTTTTTCGCGGCCTTGAGTGCCAGTATTCTGGACAGTAATACCATAAAAAAAGTGAACTTTCCGGCCGCCTATGATCAGCCGATCAGGATTTCTGATCGCCATAGCCTTCAAATTAGCCGCCCTGTGGAAATTTATGATGAGACATCACGGTTCCGGGCCATAACCGGGGTAAAACTGTTGTTGAGTGATGGTTATAAATTAATTGATCAGGGACAGACGCTTTATCAGGATGACAGGCAACCGCTGGCTGGTGATCTGGGACCGATCCGACAATATTGTGAGGCCGTGGACTATCGCTTTGCCCGCCTGTCCCGCACCAAAGAATCCAATAAGAGTTCGCATATGCTGAACCCTTTTATTTATCGGGGGATGACTTATGATCTTCAGGTTTGGTTACCGGCGATAAATTATCTTGATTTTGATCCCGTTGAGACGCCGGAATATAATATCGTGATTAAGAAATTTCCCATGATGATTTGGCTTTGGGTTGGGCTTGGCCTGTCACTTGCTGCCGGATTATATTATGCGATTTTTTCTTGGAAAGGCTCTAGGATGAACAGCTGATTTCCAGATGCCGACCCCATTCGGGAGGCTCAGTAGCATAAACATCAAATTCCGGCTGATCGTCAAAAGGTTTCTGCAATATTTTCATAAGCAGGTCAACTTCGTCAAATTCGCCCTGTTCTGCTTTCTCGATGGCAGTCTGTGCCAGATAATTCCGCAGGATATATTTAGGATTAACGGCCCGCATATTTTTCCGACGCTGTTCTGGGGTGATTTTTTCCTGCTCCAGACGGCTGTGGTAATCATTGAACCAGCCGGTAAAACCATCACCATATTCTGTTGCTCCGTCACTTAATTGCCGGAAGAAAATTGTATAATCCGAATTATGATCTTTCATGAGAGAAAGTAGCCTGTTCATAAGCTCTCTATCGCCTTCTTTTGGCTCACCCAGCCCCAGTTTCCGGTTCATCAAATTATCATAGCATTCAAAAAAACGTGCCTGATAATGGCCTCTCATATGTTCTATACTGCCGGGCATGACCAACGGCTCCATGGCATGAGCCAGAGCTAGACAGTTCCACAGCCCAATATTCGGCTGTTGATCAAAGGCATATCGCCCCATATCGTCTGAATGATTGCAGATATAACCGGGATTAAAGGCTTCCATAAAGCCGTATGGGCCATAATCGAAGGTCTGGCCAAGGATGGACATATTATCCGTATTCATCACCCCATGGGCAAAACCGAAGGCCTGCCAGTGGGCGATCATTTCCGCAGTCCGTCCGGCTATCTCCATCAGCATCCGATCGTAGGGCGAGGCATCATCCAGAAAGGCAGGGTAATGAATTTCAAGCACATAATCTGCTAAGCGTTTCAGCTCATCATGCTGTCTGGTATAGAAGAAATATTCAAACGTGCCAAAACGCACATGGCTTTCACTGAGCCTGATTAACCCGGCGGCAGTTTCCAGCCTTTCCCGCATCACCGGTTCGTCACTGCCGATCAGGCATAGGGCGCGGCTGGTGGGGATGTTTAAGTGATGCAGGGCTTCACTGGCGAGATATTCCCTTATACTGGAGCGTAAGACCGCCCGGCCGTCGGCGCCTCTGCAAAAAGGGGTCTGACCGGCGCCTTTTAAATGTATATCCCACAGAATATTATCTTCATTCCTTACTTGCCCCAGAAGCAGACCACGACCGTCACCAAGTTGGGGGCTATAGCCGCCAAACTGATGTCCGGAATAGACCATAGCCACCGGTTCTGCACCGGGAACCATTTCCGCACCGCTGAAAAATTCCAAAGCAATTTTGCCGGATAAGTCATCTTCCAGAAGGCCTATGAGTTCCGCACCCTGTGGGTTAATACTCACCATGCCGGGGTTGGGCAGGGGGCGGGCCTTCATTTTGGCGGCAAATTTATCGCCTAACTTGGCATACTGATTATCAAAGTTTAATTTCATGGTCTTATTATAGCAATAATTTCATCCAATTGCCGTAATCGTTTAATTTTTTCAAACACGGTATGGGCTTCGGGGTATTGCCGTTTCAGGTAACTGAACCATTGTTTTATACGGCTGGGCAGATATCCCCGCGCCTTACTATCGCGAACAAATGCGGCATATTGGATTAATAATTGGCAAACCTCGACCCAGGGCAGTGGCGCCGCATCTTCCCGAATGACGGACACCAGATTGGGCAGGCACAGTGCGCCGCGCCCGATCATAATATCATCACAGCCGGAAACGCGGCGGCATTTTATGGCATCGGCCCGTGACCATATATCGCCGTTAGCAACAATGGGCAGGCTCACATGCTGGCGTATATCATTGATCAAGTGCCAGTGGGCGGGGGGTCGGTAGCCCTCAATTTTTGTTCTGGCATGGATGGTCAGCATACTGGCTCCCCCTTTCTCGATGGCGCGGGCGCAGTCCACGGCTAGATCGGTATTTTCATATCCAAGACGCATTTTAGCACTGACGGGCAGGGGGTCAGGCACCGCTTCGCGGACTTTTGTAACGATTTTAAAAAGGGTTTCCGGTTCCTGCAACAGCACCGCCCCGCCCTTGTGACGGTTCACGGTCTTGGCTGGACAGCCAAAATTTATGTCGATACCGGGTGAGCCAAGCATTGTCGCCACATGAGCATTTTCCGCCATCCATTCAGGGTGCTGCCCCAAAAGCTGTACCCGCACGGGGGTTCCCGCATGGGTTTTGCCACCCTGACGTAATTCCGGGGATATTTTATGGAAATAGGGTGGTTTATAGACCTGATCCACGACTCGGACAAATTCAGTGATGCACAGGTCATAATGACCGGAAGCGGTCAGCAGTTCCCGCATGGCATGATCGACCACGCCCTCCATAGGGGCCAAAATAATTTTCATAGGTGGATTATATTCGATGTGGCGTATTTTTCCGATAAAATTTGGCGAGCCTATGGCGGCTGACTTCACCTTTTGCAAGATTTTCAATAAAACTAATTTTGACAAGATAATATTTTATTAAGGCGATTACAAAATATATCGGAGTATATATATACAATTCTCAGGGGACATGTATATTTTAAGAGATTGATAGCCGGGAAAAATATTATTCATCAATCCATATAGGAGGGGCGCATGATCGAAAACTTAAATCTCATATCCATTTTCCTTCAAATTCTTGGTATTCCGCTTGTTATTTTAGGCCTTTTTTTTTCTGTTCGAACGGCATCACGTTCTCGCGACCTGCAAACGGCTCTTATACTTTCAGCTGATTTTAGAACCCGCTGGGAAGGCGAATGGAAAAACCCTATGCTCATACTTGCGGCAGGAGGTACTTTAAATGAAGAACAAGCGGATTCGTTTGCGGGGTTTCTAAACTGGTTAGACTGGCTTGGTTATTTGCTCAAAGCTGATCTGCTAACAAATAAAGAGGTCATATTAGGTACAATACGTCCAACTATTTGTGATGCACTGAAATATGCCTCTGCTAAGATCGAGCAGGATAAAATTAAATATGATGACGTTAATTATTGGGGCGGCCTAGAGTATTTGCGTACTCAAATTTCAATTTGATTACTTTGGATTTATGGCACAAGAGCCAGATAAAATTATCATAAAATAAACTTCGACAGATCGGATGTATCTGACAGATCGCCGATATGTTCGGTGACATAAGCATCATCAATGATAATTTCATTACCTGACTTGTCAGTAGCATCAAAACTTATGTTGTCCAATACCCGCTCCAGCACCGTATGCAGACGGCGTGCACCGATATTTTCCACACTGCGATTGATCTCTGCCGATAACTTGGCAATGGCACCAATACCATCGTCGGTGAAGGTCAGTGTTACTTCTTCCGTCGCTAGCAGGGCCACATATTGTTTGATCAGGCTGAAGTCGGGTTCGGTAAGGATATGTTTGAAATCTTCTTCTGTCAGAGCGCGTAATTCTACCCGGATCGGAAGGCGGCCTTGCAGTTCCGGCAGTAGGTCCGACGGTTTTGCCAGACTGAACGCACCGGAGGCTATGAACAGGATATGATCGGTTTTCACCGGGCCATATTTGGTGGATACGATGCAGCCCTCAATTAGTGGCAGCAGGTCGCGCTGCACACCTTCGCGACTAACCTCGCCGCCACTACGGCCTTCCCGTCCGGCGATCTTGTCAATTTCATCTAGAAAGACAATGCCCGACTGTTCCACGGCGATGAGGGCTTCGCGGACGATACCGTCCTCGTCCACCAGCTTGTCACTTTCATCGGATTCCAGAATTTTTCCCGCCTCTTTGACGGTCATTTTCTTTTTCTCGGTCTTTGGCCCCATGGCCTTGCCCATGATGTCATTCAGGTTGATCATGCCCATACTGGCACCGGGCATACCGGGAATATCAAAGGATGGCATGCCGGATGAGGCATTTTCCACCACATCAACTTCTATTTCCTTGTCGTCCATCTGGCCTTCCCGCAGCATTTTGCGGAATTTCTGGCGGGTATCAGCACCGGCGGTTTCACCCACAAGCGCATCCAGAATACGTTCTTCCGCTCCCAGCTCCGCTTTGGCTGTGACCTGTGTGCGTTTCTTTTCCCGAATAATACCGATGGCGATTTCCACCAGATCACGGATGATCTGTTCCACGTCGCGACCCACATAGCCGACCTCGGTAAATTTGGTGGCTTCCACTTTGACAAAAGGTGCATTGGCGAGCTTTGCCAGCCTTCTGGAAATTTCAGTCTTACCAACTCCTGTGGGGCCGATCATCAGGATATTCTTTGGCAGGACTTCTTCTTTCATCTGATCTTCAAGCTGGTGACGGCGCCAGCGGTTGCGCAGGGCGATGGCCACCGCACGCTTGGCTTGGCTTTGGCCGATAATATAACGATCCAGTTCGGATACTATTTCACGAGGGGTAAAAGAAGTCATTCGGTTTCCAGTATTTCTACAGTAAGATTATTATTGGTATAGACACAGATATCAGAGGCAATTCCCATGGCTTTGCGGGCCACCTGCTCCGCATCAAGTTTTTGATCCAAAAGGGCGCGGGCGGCGGCAAGGGCATAATTGCCACCGGAACCAATGGCAAGAATACCATCAGCAGATTCCAGCACGTCGCCATTTCCGGTCAGGACCAGACTGACTTCCTTATCGACCACAATCATCATGGCTTCCAACCGACGTAGATAACGGTCGGTGCGCCAGTCCTTGGCCATTTCTACACAAGCGCGCAGCAATTGGCCGTTATAGCGCTCCAGCTTGCCCTCGAGCCTTTCAAACAAGGCAAAGGCATCGGCGGTGGAGCCAGCGAAGCCGGCAACAACACTACCGTCACCCAATTGACGTACCTTTCGGGCATTGGCTTTAATCACCGTATCACCGAGGGATACCTGCCCATCGCCGGCGATGACGACCTTGTCGCCTTTGCGAACGCTGATAATGGTGGTACCCCGCCATCCTGATCCGTTATTGGCTCTTTTTTCTTCAGCCATAAGTTTAAGCCTTTCCTGAATATGTTCTCTCACATTTGGGGAATTATAGCGGAAGGGTCAAGGGGAAGGGCAAAAAAATATTATTCCTTTAAAATGTCATAAATTTTGCCAAATTAGAAATTATTAATATACTCCTGAGGATAGGGGGGCATCAAAAGAGGTCAGGAGCATTAAAATGAATAAAATATTTATAATTACTTTGAATGTTTTGGGGTTTTTATTGTCTACAACGGGGCAGGCCGTTGCCATGGTTAAATTAAATGCGCATATGAGCACCCCCCCAAAAAAGATATCCAAATATAAAAATAGCGGTGACCTGTATCTTGCCCAAGACATTCAAATCCCGAAAAAAAATATCAGCACCATGCATACAAAGAAAAATATCAAAGTCCTGAAATTGAAAATAGCTCTGGCCGTTACGCCAAAAATTTCGGAAACATGCCCGACGTCAATAAAATTTAATGGTAAGATTACCGCATCAAAAGCCGGAACCGTGAAGTATAAAATTCTTGGTAAAGACGGTGAGAAAAGATGGATGACACCCACTAAGCTTCTGAAGTTTAACAAGGCGGGTGCGAAGCAGATTTCACAATGGACTCATAGCTATCACAAGCCAGATACTAGCAAATCCCTTGCCATAAAGGGTTCAGATGGTCCGAAGGCAGTGAAAGGAAAGGCCAGAATCATCATTGTTGAAAAGTCCAAAAATACCGTTGTGACCGGCGGTGCAGCAACTTATGATATCTGGTGCGATGGCAGGCCGAAACGTAAAAAGGAAAAACCAAAGACTTTCTATAAAAAATAATAACGGGTCAAGAAGCCAAACAGATCATAGTTTTGTTGGTTTTTTAGACGACTACTGCTATATGTTGCCCCAAAGCCAACAATCGATGGAGAGCAGCATGCGCACAGCCACTTGCGAGCGCAAAACCAAAGAGACGGAAATTAGCGTTTCTGTCAATCTGGACGGGCAAGGCATATATGATGTGGAAACGGGGATTGGGTTCTTCGACCATATGATGGAACAATTGTCCCGCCATAGCCTCATTGACCTTAAAATCCGGGCCAAAGGTGATCTCCATATTGATTTTCATCACACGGTTGAGGATGTGGGCATCATTCTGGGTCAGGCTTTTCGCGAAGCTATGGGCGACCTGCGGGGCATTACCCGCTATGGCAATGCCATCATTCCCATGGACGAAACCTGCACCCGGGCATCGGTGGATATTTCCGGTCGGCCTTTTCTGGTCTGGAAAGTAGATTTCAGCCGTCCCAAGCTCGGTGATATGGATACGGAATTATTTCAGGAATGGTTCCGGGCCTTTGCCTTTGGCGCGGGGATGACGTTGCATGTGGAAAATATATATGGTGAAAATAATCATCATATCATTGAATCCAGTTACAAGGCTTTGGCCCGTGCGCTACGGCAGGCATTGGAAATTGACCCCCGTAAAGCGGATGCTATTCCGTCCACCAAGGGTGTTATTGGTGACAAGTCGGATTTATAATGCCAGAATCCAAAACAGTATCCAAAGCTGTCGCGATAATAGATTACGGATCAGGGAATCTGAGGTCCGCTGAGAAGGCGGTCGAGAGATGTCTTCGGGACAGTGGCCTTGATCGACCAGTTATTGTGACCTCATGTCCTGATGTGGTGGTGGATGCCGAACATATTATCCTGCCCGGAGTCGGGGCCTTTGGTGATTGTATCCGGGGACTTCGGGCACTGGACGGCATGGTGGATTGTCTGGAACAAGTGGTCATAAATGAAGGTCGGCCTTTTTTGGGCATCTGCGTTGGCATGCAGTTGATGGCGAGTGAGGGTCATGAGCATGGCATTCATCAGGGGCTTGACTGGATCAAGGGGGCAATCAAACCGTTGGTGATACCCGAAGGTAAAAATCTGAAAGTACCCCATATGGGATGGAATGAAATAAGGATAGCCGAACAGCATAAATCTCATCCTCTATTGGCGGGCATAGAAGACGGAGATCATGTTTATTTTGTCCATAGCTATCAGTTTGAAGCCCATGATCCGGACCATATTCTGGCGCGAACAGAATATGGTGGTTCCCTGTCGGCACTGGTTGGGCGGGATAATATTATCGGGACACAATTCCACCCGGAAAAAAGTCAACGGGTGGGCCTGCGGCTGATCGGGAACTTCCTGAACTGGCGGCCATAATTAATTTAACTTTGGAAGTAAAGGCAGATTATGTCTGAAAATACAACGAAACAACAAAGCCCCCGGCTTGAGGTGGATCTTGTAGAAAGCCTCGATAATGTAGAGCTGATGCAGCTATGCGAGGTGACACGGGAAGCTATTTCTGTTGGTGAAAGTTTCAACTGGCTTACAACGCCGGAAGAGAAAACGATGGAAAATTACTGGAAAGGCGTGGTTTTGATGCGGGAGCGATCCCTGTTTCTGCCCAAAATGGATGGTCAGATAGCGGGTTCCTGTCAGTTGGTTCGCCCGCCCCACAGTAATGAGGTCGGGGCTTTCCGTGCTGAAATAGTCAATTTCTTTCTGGCCCCATGGGCGCGGGATTATGGTCTTGCCAAGGAAATGATCAGCCGGGTTCAGGATTATGCCATTGTTCATGGCTGCCGGTCACTGGAAATTGCGGTGCGCTCTGATCAGCTGGCGGCGATCTCCATCTGTGAGTGGCTGGGTATGGAAAAATGGGGTACGAAAAAACGCTTTGCTTTTGTGAATAATCAATTTCTATCGGGCTTTCATTATGCCAAGGATCTGGATTAAATGAAGTTATTCCCCGCTATCGACTTAAAAGACGGGGCATGCGTCCGTCTGCTCAAGGGTGAGATGGACCAGGCCACTGTCTTTAACGACAGCCCGGCGGATCAGGCACTGGAATTTCAGAATTCCGGTTGCGAATGGCTGCATCTGGTGGATCTGAACGGTGCCTTTGCCGGAAAGCCGGTGAACGGCGATGCGGTTGATGCAATCCTTGGGGTGGCTGATGTTCCGGTGCAGCTTGGCGGTGGAATACGGGACTTAAAAACAATTGAAACATGGATCGCTAAGGGCATTGAACGGGTAATCTTGGGCACGGTTGCTTTGCGAAATCCTGAAATTGTTATCGAAGCGGCAGCAGCCTTCCCCGGTCATGTGGCGGTTGGTATAGATGCCAGAGGTGGCATGGTGGCGGTTGAAGGCTGGGCCGAAACATCTGACATGTCGGCCATAGACCTTGGCCGGAAATTTGAGGATGCGGGAATCTCTGCCATTATATATACCGATATTGACCGGGACGGCATGATGGGCGGGGTTAATGTATCCGGCACCGTTGATCTGGCCCGGGCGCTTACTATTCCGGTGATTGCCTCTGGCGGGGTGTCTTGCCTTGGTGATCTTAATAAATTGAAAACCGCAGCAGAAGATGCGGACGTTGATCTGGAAGGGGCTATTTCTGGTCGCGCCCTCTATGATGGCCGTCTGGATATTGGTCAAGCCATTGCCCTCCTGAAAGGGACGAGCGATGCTTAAAGCGCGGATCATTCCCTGTCTTGATGTGAAGGATGGCCGGGTGGTCAAGGGGGTTAATTTCGTCGGGCTGAAAGATGCCGGTGATCCCGTTGAACAGGCCATAATCTATGATAGGGCCGGTGCGGACGAGCTGTGCTTTCTGGATATTACCGCCTCCAGCGATAATAGGGGTATCATCCTTGACGTGGTCAGAGCGACGGCGGAGAAATGTTTCATGCCACTGACCGTCGGCGGCGGGGTGCGTACTGCAGAAGATGTGCGGGCGTTATTGCTCGCGGGGGCGGACAAGGTATCGGTGATGACGGCGGCAGTGAAAAGACCTGAGCTTGTGCGGGAACTGGCGGAAAAATTCGGCTCCCAATGTATTGTGGTTGCCATTGATGCCAAATCGGTTGGCCCTAACAAATACGAAGTCTTTACCCACGGCGGTCGCACGGCAACGGGCATTGATGCGGTGGAATATGCCAAACAGGTCGCGGAATATGGTGCGGGCGAGATTCTGCTTACTTCAATGGACCGGGACGGCACGAAGGCCGGATTTAACCTTGAACTGACACGCGCCATCGCCGATAGTGTCTCTATCCCCGTGATCGCGTCCGGCGGTGTCGGCACTTTGGAACATCTGGTGGAAGGGGTGCGGGATGGTCATGCCAGTGCGGTTCTGGCGGCCTCAATCTTTCACTTCGGGGAATATACGGTGACCGAGGCCAAAGAATATATGGACAAAGCCAAGATTGCGGTGAGGTTATAGACGATGGATAAGGCAGAAATACTAGACAGGCTTGAACAGGTCATCGCTTCTCGTAAAGGCGGTGACACCGACAAAAGCTATGTGGCAAAACTTTTCAAAAAAGGCCGCAAAAAAATCGCCCAGAAAGTCGGTGAAGAAGGGGTAGAAACCGCCCTTGCCGCCGTCATGGGGGACAAAGACGAAGTAATCTCAGAATCCGCCGACCTGCTGTTTCACATGATGGTGTTATGGGCAGATATGGGTATTCAGCCGGATGACATATTCGATGAGTTAGCAAAGCGCGAGGGAATTTCGGGGATAGATGAGAAGAATTCGAGATAAGAGATGAAAAAATGGGATTTAATAAAATTATACTCTAGAGCCATGAGGTCAGAACATTATATCGAAGCGGTTTCTATTGGTTACCAAATGTTGGAATTTATATTCGAAATTTTGATGACTAAAACTACGGCAGGTAATGGTGGTATTCCATTAAATTATGATGAGTTCAAGAAGGCTCGTTTTCTGATATCAAAAGCTTTACTTGCAAGAAAATATGGTTTTATTGGAGATGAAATATATTTTGAGGTTGAGGAATTTAATAATATTCGAAAAGATATGACCCATAACATGGTAGAAAATAATCTTATTTATTCTGAAGTGGAGAGATGTGCAAAAATGATATCGCCTATTTATAAAAAAATACAAGATAAATTCTTGACGATTAAAGGGCAGGGTGGTCGGGCAGTATAGTATATAGTAAGCAGAAATTTTAAGGGGCTGTAATCGACTCCCCAAAGATATCTTCGTTCAATCTTCAAGGTCATGATAACCCCGAAAATTAAAGATACTGTCCACGCCACCCATGAAATAGCCCTATTATAAAGCTTGATCAGGCCTTTCATGTTCCTCACATATTTTTGCGGAATCTTCCTTATCCAACCCGGTTTCTAACAAGGAACACCAATGCGGTTTGTTTGTTGAGGCCTGTGTGGGGGGCAAATGGCAAAAGAAGTTGCAGCTATTGCAGACGCCAAAGGGATGTATGGCCCCATCCGTGATTTCAGCATGTAAAATGTCAAACAAACCCTCAAATAAGGCCTCCCTTGTCATGTGATCAAACTGTTGCGCTCGATAGGAAATCTTTTTCCAGGGGTCGTTTTGTAACAGGGTTTTGCCCTTTTCTGTCAGGACGAGGGTGATGGAACGCCCATGGTGAGGCCGGGGATGTTTTTCTAAAAGTTCCTTCTTGACCAGTATTTTCACCGTTTGCGATACCGTGCCTTTCGTCGTCACCAGATATTTACCCAGTGCCTTTGGGGAGTTGGAAAAACGATTGCAGCGTGCCAAATAACGCAATGCTTGCCATTGCACAGGGTCCAGCCCGGTACTATGCTCTGCGGCCCGCATGATGCGCGCCAATCGCTCTATTATCATAGAAACATCATTATTAGCGGATTCAGTATTCTTCATGAATTTATTATATCGAGTCGATACTCAGCTTGCAAGGATTGATAAAGTATATTAGTATTGATTCGATACTAATTTTAAAAAAGGATATGAATATGCGTAAATCAATTATACTGCTAGGGGTCATTCTGGGTGTTTTGGGATTCGGTCTGACGGCTTTTTCCGAAAATAATTCGGCAAAAATTAACCTGCCATCTGAGTATCGGTCCTGGACCCATGTTAAATCTATGATCATATTGCCCGAACATGGCTTGGCAAACCCATTTGAGGGTATCCACCATATTTATGCTAATGAAAAAGCTGTGGAAGGCTCTAAAACAGGAAACTTTTCTGATGGCTCTATTCTGGTTTTTGATTTATTAAAAACAGTAGAAGGTGGCGATGTTGTCCAAGAAGGCGCGCGAATATTGACGGGCGTTATGAAGAAGTCCGGAAAAGACTATGCTTCAACAGATGGTTGGGGATATGAGGGTTTTGCAGAAGGAAATACCGAAAGCCGCTTAGTGACGGACCGTATGACACAGTGCCACTCCTGTCATATTAGCACGGCGGATACCGGATTTGTATTTAGCAAAATACGGCCTTAATATTGTCGTGTGTGGAAAATGAGCCCATCGCATCAAAACGAAGTAAATAAGGAATTAAATATGACACCCCATTATCGGCAGGCCCCCGAACTGATCATTAGCCAGTGGTTCAATAGCAAAGACGAAATTACGCTGGCGGGCCTGCGGGGGCGGGTGGTCGTGATAGAGGCCTTTCAGATGCTTTGCCCCGGATGTGTAAATCATGCCCTGCCCCAAGCACAGAATATCCATAAAATGTTCAGCGCTGAAGAGGTGTCTGTGATCGGGGTTCATACGGTATTTGAACATCATCAGGCGATGACGCCGGTCTCGCTTGAGGCTTTTTTACATGAATATAGAATAAGCTTTCCGGTTGGTGTTGATAAGGTATCCGCCCGTGGTAATATACCAAGAACCATGGCGGCCTATGATATGCAGGGAACACCAACCACCATCCTGCTGGATAAGGAAGGCCGCATCCGAAAACAAAAACTGGGGCAGGAGCATGACATGCTCATTGGCGCGGAAATTATGTCTCTTTTGCGGGAACCCATCGTGTAAATCGGAAGGTGCTTCTACAACTTATTTTTAATTGGTGGCGTTAGTGAGATTAGAGTAGATTGATTTTTTGCCTAAGGAACAGGACCAAAAACATGACGTATGACAGTGAAAATATATTTGCCAAAATTCTGCGCGGGGAAATACCCTGTAACAAAGTCTATGAAGACGACTTTGCCTTGGCATTTCATGACATTAACCCCCAAGCCCCGGTCCATATTCTGGTGATTCCCAAGGGCGATTATGTGAGCATGGCAGATTTTACCGCTTCGGCCCCTGCAGACCTAATCGTGGGGTTTTTCCGTGCGGTGGGTCATGTGGCGCGGGAACAGGAGCTGGAACAACCCGGCTACCGAATTCTAGGTAATGCGGGCGATGACGCACATCAAGAAGTCCCCCACCTTCATATCCATATTTTTGGTGGAAAAAAGCTAGGGCCGATGTTAATGCGCTAGGGTGGTTATTCCGCTTTTTTTGCGGCGACACGGGCTTTATAGGCCCGTATGGTGATATTCATATTCTCAGCCACTTGCGATTCAAGGGCATAGGCCGCATCATAAAGCATATCCCATTCCGCAATCTGCTCTTCTGTTGCCACATCACCCACCGCCGCTTTTTCAGTAGCAACGCAAATCTGGAAATTTTTAATGGCGGGCTGAAAGTCTTTTTTAATGGCTTTCAGTGCGGCAAGAATTTCACTTTTGGGTGCTGAAACACCATTAGGAATTGTTGGGGCCAGTGGCGCCCGGCATTCGGTAGCGGCATTTGCCGCCACGCAGAAAGAAAATATGACTAAAACAGAAGTTACTACGGTACGTATCACAGACATTTTATGCTCACTCCAGTGAATTTTTCTACAATATAGGCCATAGGTGTTTCTTCATCCAGTGAATTATGCGACCACTTGCGGAAATTTAGTCAAATGACCTTAATTGTCCGCAGACCTTAGCCGTTCACAGCATATTTTTTGTGATAACGGTGGAACAGAAACCATCCGAGCCACAGAACCGAGGTGATACCGATGGCGGTGAAGATGGCGGGCATGGGGTTGCTTAACGAACTGACCGAGCCGGACCATGCCGCAATCAGCACATAAGGCACGGAGCTTATGGCCCACGCACCGAGGAATTTGAAAAATGGTATACGGGTGGAGCCGGACAGGCAGGACGTGACCTCCGGCAACATGGGCATGGCCCGTGACAGCAATATCATGGCAAAACCGTGTTTGTGAAAAGTACTTTTCATGCCTTCGCGTTTTTCGTCATCTCTTATTAGAAACCGTAAGACTTTATTGCCGTAAATATAGCTCAACAGATAACCACTGCATCCGGCAACCGTCAAGCCTGTGATGGAGGCAAAAACACCAAGCGGATAGCCCAGGAAATAACCCGATAACATAATCAGACTCAGGGTAGGAACCGTTATAAATAAATCCATGAACAGCAATGCAATTATAATGGCTATGATATATATGGGCGGGGCTTCTTTGGCCTGAATAAGCCAGCCTTCAATCTGTTCCAGACTGAACAGTCCGGTGGTTTTGGCCACGATAAAGGTTGTGGTGAAGACCATAAACAATATCAGCATTATTTTGAGCATTTCTTTCATGGATATATTTCCTGTCAGGGGTAACGGATACTGATCTCTAACCCTTTGAGATATTCTTCTTTCATCACTTTTGATTTTTTGAATTTTGGGGGGCCGAAGGTTTTGACCCGCTGCTCTTTTGAAAACCCCAGCCCCTCTGCCGGATAAATACCGAAACGATTTTTTGTTACTTTGCCATTTTCATCTTCATCGTGCAGCACTTTTATAGCTATTTCTGCCAAATCCAAGGAAAACCGGAATGTCATGTCCGCTTTATGGGCTTTTCGTGTTTGCACATGCAGGGCCCGGTCATGCCTTTTCGGATAACCGTCCTTGCCAAAAATGAATATGCTGATATTTCCCCCTCTTTGTGGGTCAATGCCGGTTACCCGGACTATGGTGTCTTCTGCCACGGTGGTACTCGTCTGTAAGATAAAAAATAACGCAAACATTATATTCATAACATCATCTTCTTTTCATGATTTGTCGGGCCAGGCCGGGCCAGAGACGCATGATGAACCGCAAAGCTTTAACCTTGCCAATATCATGATCGGCTATTTCTTTTTCTATACCCCGGATCAATTGGCGGGCAGCTTCGGCGGCGGTCATTTTCCCCCGACCGCGCCCCTCTGTCATTGGGGTATCCACCAGAGGCATAATGGCCTGCAGGACGCGGATATTGGTCTTGCTTAATTGAAGTCTCAGGGATTGCGAAAAGATATTTAACGCCCCCTTGGTAGCACAATAGATGGCCGACCCTGTCTTTGGCACAAGCCCAAGGCCAGAGCCTACATTCAGGATGAAAGCAGGCGCATCATGACGCAAGGCTGGCAGTAACAAATAGGTCAGACGGCAAATCGACGTAAAATTGAGCGCAATTTCCCGGTCGACGGTATCATATCTGAATTCTTCATCGGTAAGGGCTGGGGTATATTGCACGGCGGCATTATGGATGATGCCATCTATGGTGTTAAACTGTTTGGATAAGCGGTTCGCAATATCCTCCACATCTTGCCTTAAAGCTAAATCGGCCTGATATGTCGTGATCCCTTTGAATTTCTGGGTCAGCTGATGCAACTTTGTGGCATTTCTGGCGATTACAATCACGTCATTATTTTTATGGAGCCGCCTTACGACCTCATAACCGATGCCGGATGTGCCACCTGTAATAATAATGCGTTTCTGGGTAAGTTGCATGGTGATCAATTTGCTTTAAGTTTCTGAAAATTGACATTATCCTAAAGCACGATTGAGGGGCCGTAATTAACCTGGGTTAAAACGAATATGGAATTTAATGATTTCTTGATTGATCAGGGACAGATCATTCACAAAGATAAAGACGATCATCTGTTCCGGCAGGGGGATATGAATAGTTCACTCTATTATATTAAGCAGGGGTTTCTGAAAGCCTATTATATTTCCGAAGATGGCAAGGAATTCGTCAAATCCTTTTTAAGTACGGGTAATGTGATTGCCAATCTGACCTCTGTCCATTTAAAACAGCCCTGTTCCTATAGTGTGATTTGTCTGGAGCCTGCGACACTTATTATGGTTTCTTTTGAAGACCTCTATCAACGAAGCCTTGAGGACCAGTCAATTGCCCGCACTATCATTGAAGTCCTGTTGAAACTGGCGTTGAAAAAAGAACGCCGGGAATATGAATTTTTATGTCTATCAGCAGAAAAAAGATACGATCTTATTCAGAAAAATATGCCGGAACTGCTGGAAAAAGTGACCCAGAACGATATTGCCCGTTATCTGGGCATAACGCCCGTGGCCCTGAGCCGAATCAAAAACCGTCAGTAAATACATTATTTATGGTGATGGTAGAACCACAGTTGTATCATCCACATCATTCATGGCCACTTCCTGATTCCAGGTTAGCAGGATATTATCTTTTTTGGTGATGATCCGGTCATCCACATTCCCGGCGAAAATCAGGAAGCTATCCTTGTCCTTGCCCTTGAGGGTGATGCCAGTGGGGATTTTCAGGCGCAGCGGGTTGACCTGTTTGCCATTCATCATCACTTCATAATGAAGATGCCGCCCGGTAACACGACCCGTGGCTCCCACATAGCCAATGATCTGACCTTGTTTCACCCGTCTGCCCGATTTAATTCCCCGGCCATATTTGCTCATATGGGCATAGGCGGTTTTATAGGTGCCGTTATGGCGAATGCGTATATAATTGCCGTAAGAGCCATAGCGGGAAGCTCTCTCAACAATACCATCTCCCGCTGCCATGATCGGGGTTCCGGTGGGCGCGCTAAAGTCCAGACCCTTATGCATGCGGGTATAGCCCAGCACCGGATGTTTGCGGCGACCATAATAGGAACTGAGCCGCGCCCCTTCAATGGGGGTTCTCATAAGTGCTTTTTTTGCACTCTGGCCATTCTCATGGAAATAGTCAGCAAAATGGGCCTTGGTCGGCTTATAACGATAAAGGCTGACCGGTTTACCGCGCAGGGTAAGCTTGGCATATAATATATTGCCTTCTTCGACCCGCTGGCCATCTTCGGAGATTTTACGTTCGTAAAATATTTCGAATCTATCGCCCTTGCGAATCTCACGCTGGAAATCCACATCAAAGGAGAAAATCCGGATCATGTCGACGATGACGCTGTTGGGCAGCCCTTCACGGTAGGCGGACAGAAACAGGCTGTCATCAATGACGCCCTGAACATGGCGGGTCAGTTTAAGGGATGGCTGGTCTTCTAAGGCGGCGGCAAAACTGTCGTCTGTGCGGCTGACCCGGATCATATGATCAAAACTCTTTCGCATATTCAGGCCCGTTAGGCGTCCCTGTTCGTCATAGGCCGCCTGCAATGTCTGGCCGATCTGTAATTTTTTCATGTTAAAATGTTTGGACAGGGCCTTGATAGCTTTATAGGCGTCGGTACGATCGGCACCATTTTTGACCAATGTATCCATCATGCCCTGACCGCGCTTTATGCTGACGTCTCGCAGTTCAAATTCCGGGGTGAGAATCTCCGGGTTCATATTTTGAGGTAAATCGTCTGATGGCGTATAGTTGGCACTATTCAGATATTCTTCTTCAAGAACTATAACCGGGCTGTCGGTTTGTTCTGCTCTGGGCGTCGGGGAAATACTTATTATATTGCCCATGGCGGCACCACAAACGAACAAGCCCATACCAGCAATGAGACGTTTGCTTCTTTTTGCCGTGGTTTGGCCTAGAAATGTATTTTTCAGTTTGTTTAAGACCGATTCCCTGTTCTGCATATATATTTTCTAACTTAAATTGACGAATTTTAGGTTAAAAATGCCTCCAGAAAGCCCATATGTCAAATCAAGGCTTCTATTTTGTTTGGTTTCTTGATTAATTACTGTGGTTAACCCCCTTAATATAATCAGAAAACCGCAGAAATCAGCGATTATAGAAAAAACTTCAAAAAAGAGTAATTTTCCTGTTTACAAGGTTTGCTGAAGCTCCTATAACCCGCTTCACCGACACGGCAGGGGCCGCTGAGACATTGTCTTTAGGGACAGAGTTATTAGGGCCTTGGTTGTGTTTTGTTGCGCTTTAAGTGCAATTTGATCTTTGACATTGT
>JAJFIQ010000012.1 GCA_021774785.1 Emcibacter sp. | reverse complement strand
ATGAAGATGCTGGTGAGCCGTGTTGATGTGGGCAAGCAGAACATTACGGTAACTGGTCCAAAGGCCGCTCTTGCAGTTGCTTTAAAAGAGGGAAATTCCTCAAAAGAAAGAGTTCCCAGTTTTGTACGTGATTGGTGCACCCGACAGGATTCGAACCTGTGACCTCTGCCTTCGGAGTAAACCGTACTGCGCGGAAAACTGCGCTTGTTCCGTGATTGTTCGCGTCAAATAAGGCCCAAAAGGACGCTGTATGACGGGGGTTACATGGACATAACTTGGACATATTAATCAAAGGCCCTCCGTGCTGCTTCCATATAGTCTGGGTGATGGTGGCTATAGAGGGCTGTGGTTCTCTCAATCGTATGGCCTAAATATCCCGCTATTTCGTGATATGGAACACCTTTTTGAGCCATCCAAGTACCTGCTGTATGTCTTAGTGTGTGAGGCGTAACATCAATTAATTCTGCATTCTTTGCAGCCGTATTGAATGAACGCTTAATGTCTTTCAGTCGAGCACCATGATTATGAATAACAAAGCCAGTTTCACAGCCGCGCTTTCTTGCTTCAATTAAAAACCTCATAAGCCGTCTGGGTATGGGAATATGGGCGCGCTTTTTTGTGGTTTTCTTTCTGCCAATTGGATTGAAATCAATACGCCGTTGCTTCAAATTCACTTGCGGCCAACGTAATGAAAGAATAGCTTCTTTTCTGGCTCCCGTATAAAGGCCAAGTAAAATGAATAATGGCAGATATAAACGGACTTTACGTTCTGACTTAGCGGCGCGTAATAAAGAAGCGGCTTCTGTCCTTGTGAGCCATCTATCCTTACCTTCGGGACTTGGTGGTAGCCATACATAAGGGGCGCGTGTTAATCGGCCCATTTTGACCTCATGATTGATTGATGATCTTAAAATGCCCAGTTCGCGTCTATGAGTACCGTCTGATTTTTGTCTATGTGAACAATATGCTTCACAAGTTTGTTCCGTAATATCAGAAATAAAGTTGTTTTCCCAGAAAGGGGCGAGGGCATCCAAAGCATAGCCGATGCGTTCAGGGTTTGCTGTCTTCGGAGCGCGTTCTTCAGCGTAATGTTCAAGAGCTTCCATAATTAGAAATTTCCCGGGATCACGTGGCCCAAATTGTTGTTGTTTTGAGTTGATGAAGTCCGCGAGGATTTTTTCAGCTTCTCCGACAATCGCTGTACCCGTGCTTTTTTCGCGGGTACGGCCTTTGTCAGACCATCGGATATAGTATTTTTCTCTTTTCTTGAGAAAGACGAGATAGGGTCCTGTGTTTGGTCTTGGCATGATTCCCTCATATTTTGTTCAATAAATTTATCTTTAGCGGAAGCAGGATACATGTATTTATTTGCAACCTTAATACAGTCAATTTTACCTTGCGATCTAAGTGTACGGAGGGTTCGCTCTTTTACATTTAGAAGTGTTGCAAATTGCTTAGCTGTAAGCAGTTCATGATTATTCTTCATTGGATTTCTCCAATAGCAATAATTCAAGATTCAATGATTGAACAGACTGGGGAATCCCAGTAGTATGAGAATGCAAATATGGTTTCATAATTCATGTCCCCCAATATGGGTTATTTTAAAGTAAATCATTATTTGTAAGTTCCTAAAGAGCTCGGATTTGGTTGGTAGCCTCCCGAGCTCTTTTTTATTCAGTTATATATTTATCAACGGTTTTTAAAAAATCTTCTCTGGCTTTTCTAATTTCAATACCAGCATTCATTAGTGATCCGTTTTTTTTATACCTATCAGAGAGATCAAATTTAAGGGCCATTTCCGCAATCCATTTTTCATCTGTATTATGATCACGTGTCCATTCCAGTACTTCAATAATTTCATTTAATTGGCTAGGTGGTAAGCTTTCAGAAATTCTGCTAATTGTCTTCTGTAAGGATACACGGTTAAGTGTCATGCGGGCGGATACTTCTTCATCAGACAAATTCTCAAAGTCAACAATTACATTTATGTCATAAAACCAGTTTGTTTCACCTCTATCAGTAGATGGTAGATACATATCGCGCCAAACATCAAAATAGAAAGTTCCAATACGAACCATCCTAGCCTCAAAGTTTTCATGACGCTCTTTTGTTTCGTATAATTCTTGTAGTAACCAACTTTGAGAGGGACTAAGTTTTTTATCTATTGGATCTATAATATCTATGAGCAACTCTAATCCACTTCTTAGAACATTGCAGTCCCGTAGGGTTTTTGCATATTGTCCCTCTAACCAAACAATCATTGGATGTCCGTTAAGAATATCGAAATCATGATACTGATAACGTGAATATTCTTGGTCATTTAATGAGCCTAATAGGGCGGCTTGTGGGTCAATTTTTAGAACTGAACATAATTTGGCAAGCTTATCAGCAGGCGGGCATTGCCCTTCTCCGTCCAAGCCCCATCGTTCATATTTAACGAGTGAACTTGCTGTGATAGCTGCTTTTTCAGCAACTTCTTTACGGGTAAACCCTTTATCCATTCGGGCCGCCTTTAACAAAGCACCTAATGGCTCGGGTTTTCTGAATGTATCTCGTGGCTTATATGTTCTTGTGTTCATGGGAAGATTCTCCCCTAAAATGCAAATGAATACAACCATTTTTCTTATTTTGTTTGTAATAATGAAATTCTTTTCTAAGGTGCTGTAATATTTAATTAAAATTGGTTTTACTATTTTGAGTAGAAAAGATCGCCTAAGCGATCTCTCTTGCTTTGAATCTATTCTCATCCTTAAAATCAGGAGATTTTCCTTTTAAGGATTTTTCACGGCAGAGTGGGCGTATAGCGGCAATAACGTCAGAAATATTATTCCATTCAGATATACTTCTACGTGAATTTAATGCACTTTTCTTGATGATTTTAGTTTTTAGCCTCAATTTAACTGCCAATTCTTCAAGGCTTTTTTTATGAATTGCATAAAGATCAATACCAAAATAAAGAGTATCTAGAATGCGTTCGGAAGTTTCCTCAAATATTTCTTTATCATTGTTTGATAATTCTTCTATTTCATCATCAGAAATGACATAAAGTCCCCGAACCTCTGCGAGATCAAGTAAAGTGTCTACATCATAGCTTTCAATCTCATTTTTGACTTCTAAGATTAATCTTGGTGCAGACCGCCATGACAATTGAAAACCTTCTTCTCTCAGTTCATCAATATAATGACATTTTTCTTCAATAGAGTTTTCATCTTCTTCATTCACATGAGTAGGTTCTATTTCATCAACGATTTGAGATTTGTCACCTTCAAGAAGGTACTGAGTTGATACGTCAAGAATTTCAGCTAACTTATAAAACCGTTCTATAGTTGGTGTTGCATCGCCATATTCATATTTTTCAAGAGACTTAACAGGGATATTTGTCTTTTTTGCAAGTGAAGGTCGTGTATAACGCTTTTCCTCACGGGCAAGCTTAAGTCGGTTTCCAAAGTCAGTTGTATTAATTTCTGTGGTCATGATAAAAAGTTCCTTATTCAGTTAAGTAATTGTAAATTAAGGGGAAGGGATGCTTCCCCGAGAGTTAATTCTGGGTTCTCGGTGAGTTCCCAGTGATCCAGATAATCTGGAATTTTCGGAATTCCGTAATCGGAAGGCCGAGAATGGTTTTGATCGACAGACTGAGGATTACTTCGGGAAGTCTTCAGGACAGTTGTCGTTGTTGTGTGCTTCATAGAGGCGCGTGCGCGCCATATCTTCATAGCCTGATCTCTCAGGTCAGAAATTGCCCTTTGCTGTATCAGGGCTTCCAGATCGCCTGTGTAATCGCGTACGATAAGACAAGGCTCCCGACGATTTGAGAATTTCGGCATGGGGTTGGTAATAGCCAGAACTATGTTATTGGTTGCGCCGCTGTTATTGCGTGTCTGCTTCGGGTTAGCCTTTGCTTTGGGCATCATGTGCCAATTCCACTCGTCTGCCCTTCCTGAAGGCATTCTGACAAGCTTCAGGCCATCTTCTTTCATTTTCTTTCGGAGAGCTTTAATCTCACCGAGAGGATGAAAGAACTTCATTCTGAATATCTGGTGAAATAATTCCGCAAGCTCTATATCTGTGAGCTGCTCAAATTCACATGGCTTGAATACATATTTAACGCATTCCTTCACATTACGAATACGGCTGTCATTTACATAACCTTTAGGAAAACGGGTTTTCGCCCAGTTAATGAAGCCTTTCCATTTCTTAGGGCCAAGCCTGCGCGTTGATTTAATCAATATGTGGGCGTGCATATTGAGGTGAGGAACACCATCTTTCCGCTTAATTGTATTTTCAACATTATAATAAACAAGCTCTACACCATTTGATTTTGTGATCTCATCAGCGGCAAATTTTGATATTTGTCTGGTGAAGGCCTTATGACTTTCACGGTAATCTGGTGATGCTACCCAGCCATTACTGACAACCAACATGCGAAGCTGTTTCTTGTTCTTGTGATTGTCCGCATAATATTGAAGGGATTTCATCATATTATGGACATTCTTGGATTGCATAACAGGGATGATATTTGAGTTGCGGAATGAAAGAGTTTTCTCAGCTATGCCAGTACATAAACCAATTATTGTAGTGTTATTTTCCGTCTGATAGGCGTTAATGTCCTGACTTTCCAATCTTCGGGCTATATCTTCAGACTGTTGTTTCAGGACACGATCACGGCCTTGGCCTTCAATCCATGAATTTCGCTCTATCTCCGTGGCGATCGTCTTATCCCACAATTCACCAGTTGAGGTGCATCCAACGCCTATAGGGAGCTTGAAGCCACCTAAGAGGACTTCTCCGGTAGCTGCATCAAAAACGTCACCGTCATGGTTTCTTTGTATTGTCCCTTCAAGAAGGGATTTCTTTTGATTTGTCCCTTTGGCAAGGGACAGGCGAGGGGGTTCCCCCTCGAACTCCTCCCGCTCGCCGCGTGGCAGAAGTGCGGGTCCTTCGTTCCCACACTTCGTGCGTGAAGCGTAGGGTGTCGCCGCCGAGTAAAGAGCCTTCCGCACCACTTCAGGGCTGCGCCCAGAACCGTGAAGGCTCTTGACACGGTCGTCATTGAGATAATTTTGCAAGGACTGAGATTGGTTGAAAGGCGGTTGCATCAGTGAAGGGTCTCCCCATCTACTGAGCTATTGCCCTGGTCTTTGTTTGTTGGGCCGTTAGTTTCTTCAAAAAGGATATGGAATACTTCTTGAAACTCATCACCAAATTTTTCTACGGCAATATCGTAGAATTTACGCAGGCTATATGTAAGTTGCTGAGCATGGCCTTCAGCATTATTCCTTTTAAGAATTTCTATAGCTGAAATTGTGGATACAGCCCATGTTGCATGTCCCCGTATTTCTAATTCACGATCAGTCATGATGCTTCTCCTCGAATTAGAGAAGCTTTATGTTCGCGAAATATCCGAGCTACGGTTTTCTCATGAATACCAATGGCCGTGGCAATATCAGAATTATTGCGTTTCTTAGCCTTCAGGCGAATAATGGTTTTAATGCGACGATTTTTAACATAGGCCGTAACCATTCTACGTCTGGCCTGAATAAGATGCTCGACATAGAAAGTAGGAATTTCACCGCCATCGCCATAGGCTTGCGAGAATTGCTTAGCAAGGTCTTTATAGACCGTGAGACTATTCTGATTATGAGGCCTAATACGGCGGTATTGCCGATAGAGTTGAATAGAAATTCTTTTGTGGTTTGCTTTACGGCATTCCAGTATGCGTTCACGGTCAAGCTCTGAGGTGGTGGTTTTGCAAGTCTTAAGAATTTTGCGAATTGTCAGCACTGCAAGCTTAAATGACCTAGCTAGTTGATGCTCACTTACACCCTGAAGATGCTGTTCAACAATTTCAGCATTACGGCGTAGAAATCTAGTTTTACGTTCTTCTCTGGTTTCTTTTTTGGCTTCGGCTTTATCGGTGATATTAATTTGATTACGTGCAAACTGGATGATGTCTTTATGCTCAGCAAGAATGCGTTGTACATTTCTTGTTGATAAATTAACGCGCTTGCCAATCTCATTATCACTGAGACTTTTAAAGTATAATCGAATGACTTCAGTAGTTCTTGATTTTGCTACTTCTTCTTTACGTGACCTTCTATAGGATTCAATTAAAGCTCGCATGGAAGAAGGGGGGAAACCATATTTTTTGGCGGTCTTGCTGATTGTTTGGGGGAAAGAGAGATCGCCTTCGCTCATCAACAGGCGAATTTCTATATCCGCAGGCTCAGCCATGGCCTGCCATTCTTGTTGAGGGGTATCAGCTTTATGATCTCGGTATGTGTTTAGTTTTTCATCAGCATCAACAGATTGCTTATGCTGTTTGACAACATCACGCAGACTTGAGATTAAACTTGGCCCTGCTGAAACCAAGGCTTCAGCTACATCCCAAGGAATATCAAGGGTGACGGTGCAATGATCTGGATAGGGGGAAATACGCTTAATATCCATAGCGCACCTCCATCGGAAAAGAACCCGATTTAAGGACGTTACACGGACATAACTCGGACAAAGTTCTAATTAGAACAAAGCATGTCCAACGTAATATATTGATATTTAAGGAGTATTTGGTGCACCCGAGAGGATTCGAACCTCTGACCTCTGCCTTCGGAGGGCAGCGCTCTATCCAGCTGAGCTACGGGTGCTAACACGTTATGGTAAGAGTGAGCGGAGACTACTTTTAAATTAACCTAAAGGCAATGGCTAATATTGCCTGTTATGATGTTTTTTGGCGGGAATTAGATCAAAAAAAACGGCCCCGGAATGGAGCCGTTTTTTAATCTTGTTTGTGGCACCCCTAGTTTCTGTTACCCATGAAACGTAGCAGGAACAGGAACATATTGAGAAAGTCCAGATAGAGACTAAGTGCACCCATAATAGCTTTCTTGGTGGCTGTTTCATTGCCGTCATTTTGAAGATACATCAGTTTGATTTTCTGCGTATCATAAGCAGTAAGGCCAGCAAAAATCAAAACACCCCCAACAGAAATGATGAAATCCATCATGCCTGATTGCAGGAATATATTTACGATTGATGCTATGATAATGCCGAATAAGCCCATGATCAGGAAGCTACCCATGCCGGTCAAATTACGCTTTGTGGTATAGCCGTATAGGCTGAGCGAACCGAAGGCAGCCGCTGTTACAAAGAATGTTTTAGCGATGCTTGTGCCCGTATAGACAAACAGAATAGAGGCAATTGCCATGCCCACTAGTCCGGCATAAATCCAGAATACCATCTGGGCGGTTGAGGCTTGCATATGATTGATGCGGAAGCTGAGAAAAAACACCAGACCCAATGGTGCGAACATGACAATCAGGCCCAACATGGTCTGTCCGGTCAGGTAAATAGAGCCATCCGGTGCGGAAGCAAAGGTATATAGCAGGGAATAGATTGCTGGTACATTGGCTGTGACATAGGCCATGAGGCCGGTTAGGACCAAGGCAGAAGCCATATAATTATATACTGTCAACATATAAGACCGTAGGCCTTCGTCGATTTCAGCGGCAGAGCGGGCGTCGGTCGGTGCGCCGGAGCGGTATCTATAGTCTTCAACCATTAAATTTTTATCCTTCTATTCTTATGAGTAACTTGATGCATATATTGGCAGGATCATGGGATTTTTCAAGTCTTTCCGGAAATATTCGTATATCCTATAAAGTATGATGAGCTTGAATATGCTTTAATAAGCCTGCGCTTCCCCGGTCAATAATATCAAAAACCCTGTCGAATCCCTCCAGGCCACCGCTGTAGGGGTCAGGGACTTCAGTAATGCCGGGGCAGTTTTCTGCATAATCCATGATAAGAGATATTTTATGGTGATGGTCCGGCGGACAGACTGCTTTCATGTTACGAATATTTTCCTGATCCATGCCAAGAATATAATCATAATCGGAAAAATCCTGTCGGGTGATTTTACGGGCGCGAAGGTCTTTAAGGCTGACCCCATATTTTAGAGCCATTTCCTGTGAACGCCGGTCGGGCGGTGATCCCACATGCCAGGCACCGGTTCCAGCAGAATCGAGAAAGATGCTTCCAAGATACCCGTCACGAATTCCGGCCTGATTTAATTTATGACGAAAGACACCTTCTGCTGTGGGTGATCGACAAATATTTCCCAAACATACAAATAGGATTTTTATCATTTATTACCTTATTATCAAGAATTCACTATCAAGCAATAACTTACATACCAATATTATAAGTCACCAGAAAAAAATATGGAAATTGTTGCGGCCTGCAATTGCGTGCGTTTGAAAAGAACAGAAAGTTCACATTAGTCAAATAGCCATTTTCTAATTTCCTGTGTAACGCGCTCCGCTGCTTTGCCGTCCCAAAGTTCAGGTTTTGTACCCGAACGCCATTTACCGGCAAGGACCAGATCAACATTATCTTGTAATGCCTCTATTGTGACCAGTTTATTGGTGCCTTCGGTCACGGTGATTGGGCGTTCGGTATTTTCCCGCAGCGTCAGGCAGGGGATATTGAGATAGGTCGTTTCTTCCTGAATTCCTCCAGAGTCCGTTATAATCAGCTTTGCAGATTTTACCAAACCCATGAACGGCACATAACTTACAGGTTCCACCAGTTTTAGCCGGTCAATTGATTGGATATTGTCCCACAGCCCATGTTTTTGAAGGCTGTTTCTTGTGCGGGGATGCACAGCAAAAATCAGCTGGATTTTTTCCGATACGCTGATCAGTTGATCCACCAGCATTTTTAGGGTGTCAAATTCGTCTACATTAGACGGCCTATGCAGCGTAACAACGCCGTAATTACCAGTTTCAAGCCCATATTTTTCTGGTGAATTTTCTGCTTCAATTTTATCGCGAATTAACTCAAAGCTGTCCATCATGATATTTCCGACCCTGACGATGCGGGATTCGGGGTGCCCTTCATTGCGCAAATTTTCATCGGCATCGGGTGAGGGGGTCCACAGGGTATCGCAAATAGCGTCTGTTACCAGACGGTTTATTTCTTCGGGCATGCGACGATCACCACTTCTGAGGCCTGCTTCCAGATGGGCGACCGGGATGTGCAGTTTGGTAGCCACCATTGAGCAGGCTGCGGTCGGGTTCACATCGCCGACGACCACAAGAAAATCGGGCCGTTCTTCTTCCAGTACTATTTGCTCATATTTCAACATGACATTTCCGGTTTGATGGGCATGAGAGCCGCTACCGATGCCTAAATGAAAATGGGGTTGTGGCAACATAAGATCGGCAAAAATACTGTCGGACATATTGGCATCATAATGTTGACCGGTATGAATAATATGCACCTCACACCAGTTCTGCTTTTTCAAAGCATGATACAGGGGTGCTATTTTCATAAAATTTGGCCGAGCCGCTGCTATGAGGTGAATGATTTTTTTCATATTTGTATCCGAATTAATTTTGGTCAATTATATTTAAATTGAGATTTTTTTGTACTTTCTGGTGGCGGTTTTGCCATTTCTATTTTTATGTGACTGATCAATAATACAATGAATGCCAGAATATAGTAATATAAATCGATATATCCCACATTGATCGTCAGTCCGTTAAAGGCGAATCCTACGATACTGAATTGAGCATAAAATAATATCGTAGAGGCCCATTTCAGATCTTCCCGATCCTCGGATTTTTTTGAAACTAAATTTGCCGATATGATAGCGGTAATCATGAGGAGCAAATACATAAAAATCCCTACGTAGCCATGCTCTTCCAGCACCTGAAAATAAATGCTGTGAGCAGAACGGTTTACATCAATGCCGGCCATATATTTTTGATAATAGGGCTGATAATAACGGGCATGGAAACCATTGCCTAATATGGGACTCTCTGAGGCTAATTGTATGGCGTATTTCCATTGGAGAATTCTGGTGGAGGCAGAGTGATCCTGTTCATAGGTCTGAATAGTTTGCATTCGGTCTTTCCATGATGTTGGCATGAATGCCAAAACACTGATCGCACCGACTAATATCAAAGAACCAATGATTATTTTATGTTTGGTTCTAGCAAAGTAAACAAGACCACTTCCCATAATGCCAACAAGTCCGCCTCGGGACTGGGTTCCTAAAATACAAATGAATGACAAGAATGAGCTGCCATAAATACCAAAACGAAGAATTTTCTTATCAAGCAGCCCTTTCATGGCAAACATCAGGGGTATAACCATCAGCATGGCGAGGGATACGCCGTTATTATCCCCCCATGCCGTATTTGGCGCTCCCCATATTCTTGCACCACCTCCACTAATTATTGTAAAAATACCGCCTTTTACACCTGTGTAGCCGACTGAAAATATAAATACCCATATGGCGGAGATGATCCAGTGCCGTGAGTTTAAAAATAGCATCATCAGCATGACAAACAGCATTGTTTTTGAATGATCTACCCATCTGGGAAAAGACAGGTTATATGAAACAGCAAAGATAGTAGACAAACATATCCAAATATAAAATATAAGCAATATGACGGCAATGGGATGGAAATCAGCTTTTTTTGCTTGTTTGAAATTAATTACAACACTTATTAACGTTGCCCCGGCAATAATATCAAGAATTGGTAGGTTGTAAATCCAGCTAAAGGATTCTTTATGGGGGTTCATAATTGAAAGCCATAACCATCCAAGGATTCCAATTTGAGGTTTGCGAAGGGTTGCGAGGACTATACATATAATCGCCGAGAAGATAAAAATATCACGCATGGGCTAATGTCTAATATCGTTATGATTTTTGATATTTGTTTCTTCTCTTTCAATATGCATATCTTCTTTGAACGCCAAATATATGACATATAATATACCAATATTGAAAAATAAAAATAATAAGCTGGAAACTAGCCCTTTTAATAATTCCAAATTATAGATCCATTGTTTATTTAATTACGTTGCAAGTACCATCATTATATTAATTTTAATAATAAAATATAGGTCTCAATTATTTATATGTATTTTCAGGTTACAAAATATTAGTTAATTTTTAAAAACCAGTGGCTCTTTATTTCATATTTACACCAAAAAGAAAGTTAATTGCTATTTGTTACGGGAAAACATAGAATTATTTCAGGTAAATGTTAGGGATATTAAATATTACAAAGGCATGCTTTAACTAATACCGCATACCATGCAAGAGTTATATGAAAGATACGTTGATATTCTAAAAATAGAATGGCGTGGATTAAAGACGCTATTTGATATTTATACATATTATTTAATTCATTCCGAAATTGGACAGAAATCCGAGAAAGTGTCTTGCAGGCTAAAATAGAAGAAATTTTTTATTTGGAGTGATGGTTTGTTATCCAGAAAAAAACGTGCATATCCTTTGATTGAAAAGCCTCTGTTGACTGTCGTCATTGATACGGAGGAGGAATTTGACTGGGCGGAACCTTTTAACAGGAACAACAGGTCAGTTGATAATATATCCCATCAGCATAAAGCCCAGAAGATTTTCAGAAAATACGGCATCGTCCCCACCTATTGCATTGATTATCCTGTGGTTGAGAATGATACTGCCATCGGTATTTTAAAGGAATGGGCTGATCAGGGGGAATGCATCATTGGAACCCATCTGCATCCCTGGGTATCCCCCCCCTATGACGAGGAGGTCAATCGCGTCAATTCTTATGCCGGAAATCTGCCTTACGCGCAGGAAATGGAAAAGCTGGCCACCCTGACAAATTTTATTGAGAAGAGAACAGGACGTCGTCCGGAGATATTCAAGGCGGGAAGATATGGCGCGGGGCCAAATACCGGACAGATACTGAAAGAACTTGGTTATAAAGTCGATACCAGCGTCGTGGCGGATACCAGTTACACTCATGACTATGGGCCAAATTTCATTGGACTACCGACGCAACCCTATTGGTTTGGTGATGGTGATGAGAAGCTCCTCGAGCTTCCAAATTGTCGCGGGTATGATGGGCTATTGGCAAAATGGGGCAGTTTTCTATATCCGGCACTGGCGGGGGCAACAGGGTTTAAATCATTCATGGCAGGTGTGTTGGTCAAGACCGGACTGTTGGAGCGTATTCCCCTAACCCCGGAAGGTATTCGGGCGCAAGATCATATTCGAATGGTCCGGCGTGCATCAGCCTTTGGACATAATTATTTCAACTATGCTTATCACAGCTCATCAATGATGCTTGGCGGGGCTCCCTTCGTTAAGAATGATCATGATCTTGAAGTATTTCTAAAGGATATGGATATATTCTTTGATTTTTTTATTAATGAGTTGGGGGGCGCACATAAAACACCGCTGGATATGTATGACTTATTGCTCTGACAGAATCCAGTTAGCAGTATCCTCCGCGACCTTAAGGCGCCATCTTTCTGTTGAGAAAGTATGATCTGTATCTGCAATATCAATCCGGTGGGAAATTTTGTCCCGAATAGTCTTTTTCCAATCACTATCAGTTGAGATCAAGTCATTAAATTCACGAGCGACCAAATCATTTTCGCTCAGGATCAAAAGGGATTTCCCCTGAAATTTTCTCAGGCCGGATACCATTCTTTCCGGGAAAGGGCGGTTATCTTCTTCTGGAACCGATGGGGATGACGTAAATGCTTTTTTGATATTTGAAAGGAATCCAGACAGAGCAGCTTTTATATTGAAGCCGCCAGAGAATATTTTCCGCCAGAAATCCCGGCTTTTCAACCGGTCCAGGTAATAATGTTTGACATAGGCGCGGGCTAGGCCGCTCTCCGACCTGACCCAAGGGTTGGCCAGTATGATATGGGACGCAGATTTATGCTCTGCTCCACCCAGAAGAAGGGCAGATGCCCCCTCGCATAAACCCCATATGGCAATTGACTGGATATCAGGAACGCGGTCCAGAAATTCATCAATGGCAATATGAATATCTGTTGAGACATGTTCAAAGCCCCCATAGCTGCCGTCACTGTCGCCGATACCCTGATAATCGAATCGCATGACGGGGATGCCCATGCCCGCACAATGACGAGCCATATGAACATATTGGCGGTGGGCACCGATACGATATTGTGGACCACCAACGACAATCAATAACCCTACATTCCCAATGCATTGATCTGGATTATGGATAATTCCGACCCGTAGGTTTTGTTCGGCGTCATTGAATGTAAAGGTTGTTTCTTGAATATTCATAGGTCCTGACCATGGTTAGCATTAGTGTTTTAACCCAGATAGTCTAAAAATGCATGAATATTTATTTCTTTTAATTTCCCATATCTGTTACGATAATTTGACGTAGATCAAAGACTTTAAAAGATGTATTTATTAACTATCTTTATGTGGAGGGGTATATCAATTTTATTCTACAGGGGTGGAACAAGAGCGATAACCTTCTCCTGAAATAATAATAAAGCAGGAGAAATCAATTATGTCGGAAGGAATGACGAAGACGGCGGCCCGCAATATATTCTTTGGCGGTACGATTTTCTTTTTCGTGATATTCGTGACTCTGACGGTTCAGAGCCATTTTCATATCTTAGAAGAAAGTACAGACGTAAGCACGCTGACAGAATCAGTTGAGCGCGGTAAACGGGTATGGGAGAAGAATTCCTGTATCAATTGTCATACGTTGTTTGGTGAGGGTGCGTATTTTGCACCTGAATTAGGCAAAGTATGGATAAAATTTGGCGGTGACGAGGATGCCGAAGCTGGTCGTGAGGCTTTAAAAGCCTGGATGGAAGCCATGCCGACCGGTATTGAGGGCCGCCGGCAAATGCCCCAATTCAATTTAACAGATCAGGAACATGAAGATCTGGCAGCATTTTTTGAATGGATCAGCAGGGTTGATACCCAAGGCTGGCCCCCCACGCCAGATGATGAATAAGGGAGAGGGAATAATATTATGAAATATCAAACACAAAGATTGGCCTATCCCTATTTTATAGCGGCAATGGGCCTGTTCGTAGCACAGGTACTTGGCGGCTTGATTGCCGGGACCATTTATGTCTTTCCGAATTTTTTGTCGGATCTGGTGCCTTTTAATATCATTCGCATGATTCATACCAATGCGCTGATTGTCTGGCTTTTGATGGGCTTTTTTGGTGCGGCTTATTATTTGCTGCCCGAAGAAACCGAAACGGAAATTTACAGCCCAAAAATAGCATGGGTTCAGTTCTGGCTATTCCTTTTTGGTGCGGCGGCGGCTGTTGTCGGTTATCTGTTCGGCATTCACGAGGGCCGGGAATTTCTTGAACAGCCATTATGGATAAAGGTTGCTATTGTTGTCGTGGCGCTGATGTTCCTCTTTAACATCTCCATGACTTTGATGAAGGGCAAACGAACCGTCGTATCTATTATCCTGACTATGGGATTATGGGGGCTGGCTCTGTTCTTCCTGTTCGCTTTCTATAACCCGTCCAATCTGGCACTGGATAAAATGTACTGGTGGTATGTTGTCCATCTTTGGGTGGAAGGTGTTTGGGAATTAATTTTGGCGGCTATTCTTGGCTTCCTGTTGATCAAGATGACAGGTGTTGATCGCGAGGTTATTGAAAAATGGCTTTATGTTATCGTCGGTCTGGCTCTTTTCTCCGGCTTGCTGGGTACGGGCCACCATTATTATTGGATCGGAACGCCCGGTTACTGGCAATGGTTGGGTAGTATCTTCTCAGCCTTGGAGGTATTTCCTTTCCTCGCCATGGTGATTTTCTCATTCTATATTGTGAAGAAAAGCACCCGCAACCATCCCAACAAAGCGGCCTTGCTTTGGGTGCTTGGTTGTACGGTATTGTCCTTCTTTGGGGCAGGGGTCTGGGGCTTTATGCATACGCTGGCACCGATCAACTATTATACCCACGGTACACAGGTTACGGCATCACATGGTCATCTGGCTTTTTATGGAGCTTATGTCATGATCAATCTTGCGATCATAACCTATGCCATGCCGCATCTGCGCGGTCAGCAACCCTATAACCAGACCTTGAATATGTGGAGTTTCTGGATCACCAGTGCGGGCATGTGTTTCATGACCTTCACCTTAACCGCCGCTGGTGTTCTTCAGACGCATCTGGAAAGAGTAATGGGTTTGGACTATATGGAGGTTCAAGAACAGATCGCTCTCTTCTACTGGATGCGGCTGGGTTCTGGTATCATCGTGGTGTCTGGTGTATTGCTGTTTGTTTATGCAACATTCTCTAAAGGCAACGAAAAGCAGGCAATAGCCGATTAATCAAAGGATATTGATCCTTATCAAAGGCGGTGGCGGCTATATCTGTCACCGTCTTTTTAGTTTAAAATATAATTTTACAGGGTAAAAATATGAAAGATTCAAAGATTCCTTTCTATATGCCATCGGCAAATGAATGTGAGCTTTTTGAGACGGCCTTTCGCAAAGGTCTGCCGGTGATGCTGAAAGGCCCTACGGGCTGCGGCAAAACCCGCTTTGTAGCTCATATGGCGGCGCGACTGGGATTGACCCTGACCACAGTTGCCTGTCACGATGATTTGACCGCCGCCGACCTCACAGGTCGTTATCTGCTGAAAGGTGGTGAAACCCAGTGGGTTGATGGTCCCCTGACCGGGGCTGTGCGCAACGGCGGCATATGTTACCTTGACGAAGTGGTTGAGGCGCGAAAGGATGTGACGGTTGTGCTCCATCCCCTGACCGATGACCGACGTATGTTACCCTTGGAGCGTACAGGCGAGCTACTCGAAGCACCGGAAGATTTCATGATGGTGATCTCCTATAATCCGGGGTACCAGAATATCCTGAAATCATTGAAACCCAGTACCCGTCAACGCTTTATTGGCATTCATTTTGATTATCCCCCTGCCCAGCAGGAAGTGGATATTATATGTCAGGAAACCGGACTTGATAAGGCGCGTTGTGTGCCGCTGGTTAATCTTGCCCGTAGTATTCGGAACCTGAAAGACCTTGATTTGGAAGAAGGCGCCTCAACCCGTCTTCTGGTTTATTGTGCTACTTTGATTATGGCGGGGGTCGCCCCGCTGGAGGCTGCCGAAGCCACCTTGATTGAGCCGTTAAGCGATGATGAAAGTGCCAAGGAAGGATTGATGGAAGTGGTGCAGGCCACTTTTGGATAAATGATGTTTGATTTATTTGAGCCGGAAGAACTGGTCGGAAAAAAATGGCATAAGCTTGTCCGTGACCAATCCAGCTATGTTCATCATAGTCAAGCCGCTGTTCGACTGGAAGACATCAGGCAAGTGATCAGTATTTTCTTTCGGGCCATCGGCGGTGATCCGGGCATTGATGTGAGTAGTGTCAGCGAAACATCCCAGAATCACCGCTTGTCCTGGCGGCTGAGGTTGGGTATGGATAATGAAAGGCTCGCTCTGGCTAAGCGTGACAATGACAGTCTGCTGTTGCCGACCATGATAGATTATTTTCCCGAAAAACATTTGAATCGGTCTTTGTATATCTGGCTGGCGGCATTTTTAGCCCATGCCAGTGACACCCCTGTTCTCAAACCTGCAAACCCGCTTCATGCTGATTTGATTTTCATTGCGCAGTCATGGCAGACCACTGAATTCGTCATTGGGAAATATCCCGGTCTGGCTAAGAAATACGCAGAACTTTGCACAGCACTGGAACAGGCCCGGCCTCAGCGAAAGCTACCGACCTATGAGGCGCGACTGGAAAAGATCATTCATGATTTGCTTTTTAACAGCGGGGGGGCGCACGGGGAAGCGGTAAATCTTATTCAATTGATTTCAAGCGGTGAAAATTTGCCCGCGTTTCCGAAAATGCCCCGAAAGTATAAAAGCTTCCTCTCTATACCCCTGTGGGGTGAAGTGGATGTGAAGCATCGTGATATAATCGACAGCTCAGAATTCGAAGAAGAAGATGAAAGTGTCAATAACACCTATAAAGATCTGCGTGATGGCCGTAAACATGCGGGTGTGCGAGAAGAAAATGATCAGGTGGATAAACAAGACCCTCTGGCTCTGAACCGCTTTGAGAAAGTGGTTACTATGGCGGAAATGGTCAACGTCAATCGTGGTGTTGATGATGACGAGGACGAAGATGTTGCTTCTGCGGTTGATGATATGGATGAAATGTCTCTGACCCGTAATAAAAAGACGGTTGCCTCCACCATTAAGCTTGATATGGCTGTGGCGGGACAAGGCATTGAAACAAGTCAGCTGGTTGCCGAATATAGCTATCCGGAATGGGATTACCGTTTGCAGCGGTATAGAGAGAATTTTTGTGCGGTATTTTCCGCCCGGGCCGAAGAAGAAGACGAAGGCTGGCAACCGGATGATGCTACGCGGCGTCGCATAAAACGTATTCAGCGACAATTTGAAGCCCTGCGCCCCAGACGGGAGCGTGTAAACCGGCAGCAGGATGGTAAGGAGCTGGATATTGATGCCATGATTCGTTCGCAATGTGATTTGAAAGCCATGGGCGAGGGCAGTGACCAGATTTATCTTGATTACCGCAATCAGACCCGTGACCTTGCGGCGGCAATTCTCGCTGATGTGTCCCTGTCGACGGATTCATGGCTTGACGGGCGGCGGGTTCTTGACGTGGAGAAGGAAGCACTCATGACCTTGGCTCTGGGATTGAAGGCCAGTGGCGATGACAATGCCATATATTGTTTTTCATCCCGCAAACGCCATAATATCAGGGTGGATTGCCTGAAAGATTTTGACGAAGATATGTCAGTCCATATACAGAATAGAATTTCTGCTCTAAAGCCGGGCTATTATACCCGCATGGGTGCCGCCATCCGTCATGTGACAAAAGAGATACTTGAACGGCCCAATCATCACAGACTGTTACTTCTCATCAGTGACGGCAAGCCTAATGATATGGATCATTATGAGGGCCGTTACGGTATCGAAGACACCAGAATGGCCATCCGTGAAGCTCGTAAACAGGGGGTTGCAGTCTTTGGGGTTACCGTTGATGAGAAAGCGCGGGATTATTTCCCCTATCTTTTCGGACCGGGTGGCGGGGCAATTATTCCCCATATTGAAAATCTTCCCGCAGCCCTTCCTGCAATCTTCAGGAATCTGCTTGCTTGATTTTCTGCATTGTTTGTACAGGAAATACCCTATCTGAATAGTCTTGATGCTATATTGTATATATTTTTTGTTCTGAACAGGAGGAAATATGATACCGCTCACGTCCAAACGTAATGTCACTATGTTGTTGATTCTTGCCCATCTGATCGCTTTGGGCGGCTTTGCAGTTTTAGGAGACCTAACCCAGCTTTTTGTTCAATTCCCCCGTTCAGTCACAATGATGGTGTGGGATTTTAGAATAGAACTTATGGTGTTGGGCCTGTCCATCTTTGGGCTTGCTCTTTTCTTCAGTATCCAGAATCGATATTTATCCAAGACCATTCTGGCTGTTAACATCATCGCTTTCAGTGGTTTGTTTTTCAGTGGTTATATCAATGTGCCCTATTTTATGTTTCAGACACAGCAGGATACGGCAAAATATGTTTCTATTCAGGAAGCGCAAAAATATTTAAACCAGAATGAAAAGGTTATGGTGATTGAGGTCAACGGGGACGCCCGCGCCTTTCCCCATAATTGGATTGCCCAACCCCATGTGGCCGGGGATATCATTGGTGGGGAAGAAATCACTTTGGCCTATTGCAGCCTGAGTCATCTTGGTACTGCCTATCGTCCCTATGCCAACGATCAGAAACTCGACCTGAAGGTCATGCTCCAGCTTGAAAATAATCTGGTATTATTTGATGAGAATACCAATGTCCCCATACAACAGATATACGGCAGGCTGGAACGCAGCGAGGCACGGCTCAGCAAATACCCGACACAGGTCATGTCACTGGCGGCATTTGAGCATATATATCCCGAAGGCAGGGTATTTTTTAACCCGGTAGAAAACCTGTGGGATAAAATAGTGCGCGGTATGGTGCTTGATGTGACCCACCGCCAGTATACGGAAGATGAGCCGGCCTTTCCCACCATGAAACACATGGATAGCCGCCTTCATCCCAAAGAACAGATTTATGGAGTTGTGATCGGGGATGATACCATAGCCTATACCAAAGGATTTCTGGAAAGAAACCCCATTATAAATACCACAATCGGTGGCAAAGATGTTGTCATCGTCTATTATGCAGAATTCGATACTGTGGCGGGGTTTTCCCGCATATTGGACGGTCAGATAATGACGGTTACAGAAATAGATGTGCAGGGTAATATAGCGGCGGGGAAGCTTGACAGAATACCCGTTGACAGTGAAGTTCTCTGGATGATATGGAGCAATTTTTATCCTGATACGGACCTAAAAAATTAAGGGGCCGGATATAAAATATCATTACGACCGCTAATGTAATAGGTTAATAATCCAACCCATTCATGGACAGCAAAATCCAGTTCGTAAAAATTGCGCCCGGCATTTGGCTTGCTGCTTAATGACGGTGATAATTCGGTCCGATAGTCGACAGGATAGGGTTGTATAGTGATGCCAGCATTTCTGTATGAGCCTACGGCGCGCGGCATATGAAAGGCACTTGTAACCAGCAGCCATGTATCCGTTTCATCTTTCTCAATAAGTTTTTTCGCTTCGATGGCATTGGTATAGGTATTGTAAGATATATCATCAAAGCGCACGCGGTTCAGATCAATCCCCGCCTCAATGAAAAATTTCTGGGCAATCTCCCCCTCAGTCATCATGCCTTCAATCCTGCCGCCGCCACAAAATATGATGGGCAGATCAGGAAAAAGTCGCGCCAGCTTTGCGGCTTCTATCAACCGCTCTGCGCCGCCGTTCAGAATAACCTGATTATGATATGAACTGTTTCTAATGCGTTCGGCCCCGGCCAGAATAATGATACCACTATAGGGGCCGTGGGTTATATCATTGGTATAGACAGAAAAACGTTTTTCCAACGGTACCAAGAGCCAGCTCGTCAAAGGGCCAAACATAACAAGGGAATAGAAGGCCACGCAGACTGTGAGGACCGGCAACCCCATTTTCCGGCGACCCTTCCAAATTAATATGAGGCTCACCAGCATAAGTATAAATATAAGGTTGCTAGGCTGTATGAGCATCCAAATTATTCTTGAAACTATGTTATCCCATGCCAAGCCACCCGTTCTCCTTTAGTTAATCTGATGATATTGTTTATACCAATGAATGAATTTAGGAATGCCTTCCTCGATTTTGGTCTTTGGCTCAAAACCCAGATCATTCTGGATGGCAGTAATATCGGCAGCGGTTTCTTTTACATCCCCCGGCTGGATCGGCAGCAGATCCATTTCTGCCTTTTTGCCGAGGGCCTCTTCCAAAACCTTGATCATATCTAGAAGCTTTACTGTATTGTTATTGCCGATGTTATATATCCGGTGCGGAGCATCGGAGCCTATAGTATGCATGGTACCGTCATCCGCAGGCGGATTATCCAGACAGCGCACGATGCCATCGATAATATCGTCAATAAAGGTGAAGTCCCGCAGCATGTCGCCGTGGTTGAATACGGGAATAGGCTCGCCAGCCAGAATTTTTTTTGTGAATATCCACATGGCCATATCCGGCCGTCCCCACGGACCATAGACGGTGAAAAACCGCAGCCCCGTTTGGGGTAGTCGATAAAGGTGGCCATAACTCTGGCTCATCAGCTCATCCGCTTTCTTGGTTGCGGCATAGAGGGACACGGGATTATCAACCCGGTCATCCACAGAAAAAGGCATATTCTTATTGCCGCCATATACGGATGATGATGAAGCATAGACCAGATGTTCAAAGCCTTGCTTATGGCGGCTATATTCCATGATGTTCAGATGGCCTATCAGGTTGGATTGTGCATAGACAAAGGGATTGGTCAGGGAATATCGTACCCCCGCCTGTGCGCCCAAATGAATGATTTTTTTGACATCATGTTTATCGAGGGCAGATTTAAGACCTTCGAAATCGGAGAAATCCATTTTTAAAAAGGTGAAAGCGGGGTTGTCTTCAATTTCGGCCAGACGGGCATATTTAAGGTTTACATCGTAATAATCATTAATGCTATCAATGCCGATAACCTCCTCTCCGCGTTCTAGAAGAAGTCTTGCAACATTAAATCCGATAAATCCTGCAGCACCTGTTACGACAATGGCCATTTAAATCCCTCTAATGGAAATAATATTTTATGAGTTATCTTCTAGTGTAATTGCCTTGTCAAATCCTTAAAATTGTTAGGTGGTGCAAAAAAATCTTTTTTTTGTAAAATCACCGTTGCAAGTTGACCGGAATCTGCCTATGTTCGCGCATCTTTCAGATATCCTATGTCTGATGGGGTGTAGCCAAGCGGTAAGGCAACGGGTTTTGATCCCGTCATGCGCAGGTTCGAATCCTGCCACCCCAACCACTCATTCCTCTTTTTTTAGACTAAAGCTAAATGATCCTATAGAGTTATTTTGTTACTTGGGGGAGTGCTGTTGTGTGTTTTCTCACTTTCTTGTTATTTAACGTTACTGCGCCCTTGTGTTATTGGGAATGGAGTGGCTTTTCTGAAATAGATAACGAAAGAAATTTGATCATGGATATCATGCCTTCTGCCGATACTGTCGTAAGTAATTTAAATATTCTGTCAACGTTGTTCGTTTCTGCCTTGGGTCTGGGTGTATTATTTATTGCCATACTATTCATCATTGACGTGAACCAGACACAGGATGCCATCCGGCGCAATTATCCTGTATTCGGGCGGTTTCGTTACATTTTTAGTACATTAGGAGAGTTTTTCAGACAGTATTTTTTTGCCATGGACCGGGAGGAAATGCCCTTCAATCGCGCTGAACGGGATTGGGTCGACAGGGCAGCCAAAGGCCATGACAATACAATTGCTTTTGGTTCGACTAAAAATCTAACCCCTGCCGGAACGGTGATATTTATCAACTGCCCTTTCCCCACATTGGATAAAGATGCCGTTGATATGCAACCGCTGGAAATAGGCCCCTTCTGCAAGCAGCCTTATAATGCGCCATCCTTTTTTAATATTTCAGGCATGAGTTACGGCGCCTTGTCTACTCCGGCGGTTCGGGCCTTATCCAAAGGCGCGCGCGTGGCCGGTTGCTGGATGAATACGGGGGAAGGCGGCCTGTCGCCCCATCATCTTGAAGGCGGCTGTGACATTGTGATGCAGATCGGTACAGCCAAATACGGTGTACGTGATGCGCAGGGCAACCTGTGCGATGAAAAGCTCCGGCAGGTGGCCGCTCACACGCAGGTGCGGATGTTTGAATTGAAAATGAGCCAGGGAGCGAAACCGGGCAAGGGCGGTATTTTGCCCGGTATTAAGGTCACAGCAGAAATTGCCACAATACGCGGCATTCCAGAGGGGGAGGATTCCATATCCCCAAACCGACATCCGGAAATTGACAGTGTGGGTGATATGCTGGATATGATAGGTCATATCCGTGATGTCACGGGAAAGCCGGTTGGTTTCAAGTCTGTTATGGGCAGTTTCGGTTGGATTCGGGAAATGTGCGAGGAAATACACATTCGCGGTATCGAGACGGCACCTGATTTCATTACTATTGACAGTGGTGACGGTGGCACCGGGGCCGCTCCCATGCCGCTGATGGATAATGTGGGCTTGATAATAAAAGAATCATTGCCGCTGGTTTCTGATATACTGCATCACTATGGCTTGCGGGACCGTATCCGGCTGATCTCTTCCGGCAAACTGATTACGCCATCAGAGGTGGCATGGGCGTTGGCAACGGGGGCGGACTTTGTAACCTCCGCCCGTGGTTTTATGTTTTCTCTGGGATGCATACAGGCATTGAAATGTAACAAGAATACCTGCCCAACAGGAATAACAACGCATAATGCAAGGCTGCAAAAAGGACTGAACCCCATAGACAAAGCCGTAAAGGTTGCTAGCTACTGCAGTAACATTATTCATGAAGTGCATATTATTTCCCATTCCTGTGGTGTGGTTAGGCCGCGTCTTATGGGCCGGAAACATATCCGCATCGTGCAAGAGAATGGAAAATCTGTACCCATGGATGAACTCTATCCTCGCCCTGATATTTTACCGGAATATATGGGATTGGCAGTGAACCCCAGTCCAGACGAAGAAAATGGCGGCTACTGTGTGTGAAAATCTAACAAAGGAAAAATGACATGAATTCGACTGTTTCAAAAGCCACAAAAGCCTCTGACTTGTTTGTTCAGGCTCTGGAAGCCGAAGGGGTTGAGTATATCTTTGCCGTTCCAGGGGAAGAAAACCTTGATATGGTTGAATCCCTGCGTACATCAAACATTAAATTAATTCTCACTCGCCATGAACAGGGAGCCGGTTTTATGGCGGCGACTTATGGCCGCCTGACGGGGAAAGCCGGAGTCTGCATGGCGACTCTGGGGCCGGGGGCAACAAATTTTGCAACCCCAGCGGCTTACGCCCAATTGGGCGGTATGCCATTGATTATGATCACGGGCCAGAAACCGATCAAAAAATCCAAACAGGGACAATTCCAGATTGTTGATATTGTCAGCCTGTTTGATCCCATATGCAAAATGTCAAAACAGATTGTTCATGGCAATACCATCCCCGCTCTTGTACGTGAAGCCTTTCGTATGGCCGAAGAAGAACGCCCCGGTGCTGTTCTACTGGAACTGCCGGAAGATATTGCTGCCGAGGATACGGATGAATCCGTTCTGCCGCCCCACCCCCGCCATTATGCCGTCGCCAGTGATGTGGTGCTGGATGAAGCCGCCCGTCTGGTTAAACAGGCCAATATGCCGCTCATTTTGATCGGGGCCGGGGCCAACCGAAAAGATGCCCGTGACGCGCTCTGTGATTTTATTCATACAACGGGGATACCTTTCTTTAATACTCAGATGGGTAAAGGGGTTGTTGACGAACGGTCGGAACTTTTCCTTGGTACTGCGGCTCTGACCGAAGGGGATTATTTGCATTGCGCCATCAATCGTGCCGACCTGATTATCAATATCGGTCATGATGTGGTTGAAAAACCGCCGTTCATCATGGAACAGGACGGCATGAAGGTTATTCATGTCAATTATAAATCGGCACAGGTTGATCAGGTTTATTTCCCCGAGGTTGAAGTGGTGGGTGATTTAGCCTGTTCCATAGATTGCCTGAAAGACAGGATCGGCAAAAATACGGATTGTGATATATCATATTTTGAAAGAATTCGCGATGAGGTGGAACTGCATATCACGGAAAATACAGAAGACCCGCGCTTCCCCGTCATCCCCCAGCGATTTGTTGCCGATACCCGTAAGATAATGGGTGATAAGGATATTATCGCGCTGGATAATGGCATTTATAAAATCTGGTATGCCCGAAATTATAAAGCCTATCATCAAAATACGGTGCTGTTGGATAATGCCTTGGCCACCATGGGAGCGGGACTGCCGTCTGCGATGATGGCGGCAATGATTTATCCCACCCGGCGGGTGATGGCCATTTGTGGCGACGGTGGTTTTATGATGAATTCACAGGAAATGGAGACCGCTGTGCGTCTTGGTCTTAATATGGTGGTTCTGGTCCTGAACGATAGCTCATATGGTATGATCCGCTGGAAACAGGCCGGGGGAGGATTTCCGGACTGGGGGTTGGAATTTGGTAATCCTGACTTTGTTCAATATGCGAATAGTTATGGTGCGACAGGACATCGCATTGCCGTAACGGAAGATCTGGTTCCCACATTGGAGGCGGCCTTCACGGCTGGCGGCGTACATTTGGTTGAAGTGCCAGTGGATTATTCTGAAAATCAAAAAGTCCTGATTGATGATCTGGCAGAAAAAACCTGTTTGATATAATAAAAAGATACAGAGGTAAGAGATATGCTTGAAGTCGTTAACCCTTTTGATCAAAAGGCCATTGGTTCAGTACCGCTAACGAATTGGGAAACTATAGATAATTATCTTGAAACGGCCCATAAATTATTTCGGGACCGTAAAGCTTGGCTACCGGCCTTTAAGCGCATCGAGATTCTCAAAAAAGCGGCTGATATCATGACGCAAAGATTTGAGCATCTGGCCTTTCAGATTGCGGGTGAGGGTGGCAAACCGCTGAGGGATGCGCGGGTGGAAGTCACTCGGGCAATTGACGGTATCGGTTTGTGTATCAAGGAATTGTCCCATATGTCGGGCAAAGAAATTCCCATGGATTTGACGGCGGCGGGCAGCGGACGCTTGGCCTTTACCACACGCGAGCCCATTGGCCCCGTTGTGGCGGTTTCGGCGTTTAATCATCCGCTTAATCTGATCGTGCATCAGGTCGCCCCGGCGGTGGCGGTTGGTTGTCCGGTGTTGGTAAAACCAGCGGGCAACACACCGTTATCATGCCGGGAATTCGTTGAAATTCTTTATGAGGCGGGACTACCGGAAGAATGGTGTCGCTTTACGGCCTGTGATATTCCGACGGCCGAAAGGATGATTACGGACCCTAGGGTGGCGTTTTTCAGTTTTATTGGGTCGGGACAGGTGGGTTGGATGCTGCGTTCCAAACTGGCACCGGGAACACGTTGTGCTCTTGAACATGGCGGAGTTGCGCCGGTGATCATTGATGACAGCGCAGATGTGGCTACCATGATCCCTAGCCTGCTCAAGGGGGCATTTTATCATTCGGGTCAGGTTTGTGTTTCTGTCCAGCGTATTTATGCCCCCAACAACCGACTTGATGAAATCGCGGGTGCTTTGGCTGATGGCGCGTCAAAACTTATAGTGGGCAATGCCATTGATGAAAAAACCGAATGCGGCCCCCTGATCAGTCCACGGGAAGTAACGCGTGTTGCACAATGGATTGAAGAAGCGAAGACAGGTGGGGCAAATATCCTGTGTGGCGGTGAAAAATTGAGCGATAGTACCTATGCTCCGACGGTATTGGTCAACCCGCCTGCGGATGCGAAAGTTTCTCTCAATGAAATCTTTGGCCCGGCGGCCTGTCTGTATGGTTATGATGAAATGGACCATGCCATTGAAACGGCTAATGCCCTGCCCTTTGCCTTTCAGGCATCGGTTTTTACCAATCGGCTGGATATGGCTATGAAGGCAGTGAGCGAGCTGGATGCCACAGCTGTTATGGTCAATGACCATACGGCCTTTCGGGTGGACTGGATGCCGTTCGCCGGACGTCGCCAATCCGGTTATAATACTGGTGGTATTGGCTATACTATGCATGATATGACTCAGGATAAAATGGCTGTCATTAAATTATAGGATAAATCCATAATGGTATTGTTTAATCTTGAAACTGAGCAAACGCGCGCACTTTACCAAAAGAACCCATCATTTATCACCCACCTGGAATGTTCCATGCATGGTGACCTGTATGAAAAAGGCATGCCCCATGGCCTGTCCGAGGCGGGCAAACCGTTGCTGGTGCGCTATGATCTGGAAAAAATAAAGCAGTCCGTAACCAAGCATGAAATAGAAAAGCGGGCTGGCGGATTCTGGAAATATCGTGAATTCCTGCCGGTACAACATCCTGAGAATGTGGTAAGTCTGGGCGAGGTGATGACCCCGCTGGTTCCCCTGAAAAATTCTGTGCCGGAGGGAACTGAGGTTATCGTTAAGGATGAGGGACGATTACCGACGGGATCATTCAAGGCACGCGGGCTGGCGCTTGCGGTTGCTATGGCAAAAGAATTGGGCCAATCCCATCTGGCCATGCCCACCAATGGCAATGCGGGGGCGGCGCTGGCGGCCTATGCCAGTTATGCCGGACTGAAAACAACAGTATTCTGCCCCGATGACACGCCGGAAACGAACGTTCGGGAAATTGAATTGCAGGGGGCCAAGGTCTATAAAGTCAACGGTCTGATTAATGATTGCGGCAAGATCGTTCTCGACGGTAAAGACCCCATCGGCTGGACCGATATATCCACCCTGAAGGAGCCTTACCGGATTGAAGGCAAGAAAACCATGGGGCTGGAGCTTGCCGAACAATATGGGTGGGATGTGCCGGATGTAATCTTTTACCCCACCGGTGGCGGCACCGGCCTGATCGGTATGTGGAAGGCTTTTGCAGAACTGGAAGCCATCGGTTGGATTGGCTCAAAACGCCCGCGTATGGTTGCGGTGCAATCAACAGGATGCGCGCCCATCGTCAAGGCTTGGGAAGATGGGGTTGAACATGCCCCCCTGTGGCAGGATGCCCATACCACCGCATGGGGTATTCGGGTTCCGGCAGCAGTTGGTGATTTTCTGATCCTGCGGGCGGTGCGGGAAAGCAAAGGTTTTGCCATTGCCGTCAGTGACGAGCAGATTTTTCAGGCAAGGGATAAGGTTGCCGAGAAAGACGGCTTTCTTTTATGCCCCGAAGGGGCTGCCACCTTTGCTGCATGGCAACAGGCATTGGAAACAGGTCAGGTCCGTAAAGACGAACGTGTGTTGCTGTTCAATTGTGCCACGGGGCTTAAATATCCCATGCCGGATATTGACCGTCGCATTGATTGCCACCAACCCATAGATTATGATCTTTTTAAATAGGCTTACCCGATGAAAGATATCGAGCATTTAAGAAAATACGATTATCTGGATTCTATTGAAGGCTTCTATCCCGGGGATGGTGAGAAAAAAGAGCCTTTCTGGAACCACGTGCGTGCCTTGGCACCAGGGATACTGATTTGTGGCACGGTGGCGTTAGCGGCCAAATTTATTGCTCAGCATTATAACGCCCCTGTAATGCTGCTCTGTTTGTTGCTGGGCATGGTATTTCATTTCCTGTCACAGGAAAGTCCGACCAAAAAAGGCGTGCAATTCACGTCCCAGTCAATATTAAGGGTCGGGGTCGCCTTAATCGGTGCGCGCATTATGTTGTCTGATTTTACGGCCCTTGGTGGTGAAGTTCTCACTCTTGTAATTTTGGCCATCGGGATTGTTATTGCGATGGGTATTGTCTGGGCATGGCTGTTGAAACTGGACCGTGAACAGGGGCTTCTTATTGGCGGGGCGACGGCCATTTGCGGAGCGTCTGCGGCACTGGCTATATCTACGGTGATGCCAAAGTCAAAAACGCTGGAGCATAATACCCTGATAGCTGTGGTCGGGGTCACGGCTATGGGAACGATCTCCATGATTTTCTATCCGGTGATCATTGGCTTTCTAGGCATTGATGATAATCAGGCGGGCATATTGATCGGCGGTACGATCCATGATGTTTCGCAAGTGGTGGGCGCAGGATACAGTATCTCTGAAGAGGCTGGTGATACCGCGATAATCGTCAAGCTGGTTCGGGTTTTTATGCTGGTGCCTATTCTTTTTCTTTTTGCCATCGGCTTTAGGAAACAGCGCAGCCAGACATCATCAGGGCGGTTTCTTTTTCCTTATTTTCTGGTGGGTTTTATTGCTCTTGTAATTTTGAATTCCCTGCAAATTATACCGCAGGAAATCCTGAATTTTTTACAGAATGCCAGCAAATGGCTGTTGGTGATGGCCATAACGGCGGTGGGTATGAAAACGTCACTGAAGGATATGTTTTCGCTGGGATGGAAGCCGGTATTTCTCATTCTCATAGAGACGATCACCATATCAATCCTATATTTTTCAGTGATAATATCAGGGATAGTTTGACGGCAGTGCCATATAATTTTACGCTAGCATAATAATGACAGGGAGGATCAGGCCCAAGTCCCCGCTGGAGTGCGCTTGGCGGATTGACTGTTTTGGGTGTGTTTTTCATCATGAGCTATTATACGGTCATCGCGGCATGGACGTTTGATTATTTCTTTCTGTCGGTAAGTGGCAGTTCAAGGGCATAAACGGATATGCTCGTGGGCCTGACCGGCAATACTTGGCGGCTGTAATTCTGGCATTTTGTTGATGTTGATTCTGATAATGGGCATTACAGAATAGAGCTTATTTAATGCCGTTGGCTCTTTGTAGTTCACGGATAAAAGATATCAGTTTTGGAATGTCCTCATCCTTGATTGTTTCAATGGCGGGCATAGCGCCGAAAAGCCAGTGATGGGGCATAACACCTTTTTTAATGGCTCTTTTTATGGCGTCATCGCCATGATGGTCCGGTCGGTAAAAGGGATGCAATAGAGGCGGCCCAAGATCGGTACCCAGCACGTCTTTGCCGTGACATTCCACGCAATTCTGCTGGTATACGACTTTACCCTCTAGGGCCTGTGTGGAAAACTTCGGCATAATAGCTTGTTGCGTCAAGGCAGTGGAACAGGTCACGAAATAGGCCAGCACAGTAAATAAAAGTCTTTTTTTCATATTAGCTTCCTCCTTCCTTAATCGTTCATCACAATTGGTTGGGCCAAAATCCACAAGCTCATCATTGTATAACATATCATAAGGATGATCAGGGGCGTCTGGCTGATAAGGGCGGTTTTTTTTGTTGCTAATAACCTTAAGGCCATCACATGGGCGAGATAAACCGCGTAAACATGCCCAATCACCACCGCACCAACCGCCACCCACCATGTGGTGCTAATGCCGATAATACCCACGTCCAACTGTCGTCCCGTGGTCCCCAACAAATCCCACCCCATATTGAAGGGGTCTGAAAAAAGCGGAATGGCAAGCTGTCCTGCCAGCAACAGAAAACTTAAATAATGGGCTATATGATAAGCAAAACTTATGGGCACCAGAGTAAGGACAAAATATCCGGCCATGGAACCTGTGGTTTGGACTGATTTTGACAGATGGGCGGCAAGGCTGCTGATCAGACCATAACTCAGGAAGAAAAAAAGCGGCGTCAGCAAAAGCCCCATGCTTTCGATGAATAGCAACAGATCGATGCCGGACTGTTGAATTTTAAACAGGGGCTTGAACAACATTGGTTGAGCCAATAGCCAATGGACCAAATCGGCCCAAAATACAGTATCGCGGAAGCCGTCAAAAGTTACGCTGGCCAGCAGGGTAAGGATCAAACATGTGGCAGCTTTATCAAGTGGTTTTCTGACCAGAAGCCCAACGCCCAGCGGTCTTAAATATAAGCGGTTCTGGTCGGCCTTGTATGTGGTTGGAGCCATACGGGCCAGATAGGTAAATAGCAGAGAAAAGGCTTCACCCCTTTTTAGCCACACATCATGGCCGAATGTAAACATGCCAGCCCAAGTGATTAAGGAATAAACCAAAATCAATTGTACCAAAGGCTGCGGCTGTTCTGCAAAGGGTGCGACTTGTTCAAGCCAGGCAAAAAACCAGAATATTACCACCGCAGGCCAGCACGATAATTTCTTGGGGTAGGATATTCGGCCAATATATTTGGTAAAGAAAGGCATTTTTTCAAACAGGCCAAACCATATGGACCATGGATTTACCAGACGCCAGATATCACCAACCAAGGCCTGAATATAAACCACCCCCACCCACCATAGTGACCAGATAAGGATAGGCGCCAAATTTTGTGTCGGACTTTGAAGGCCATACCGCCCAGCAAAGATAATGATTAAAAAGGTGATAATACTTAAAATTTTTATCAGCGGAATGGCAATTTCTACCATATGGCTAAGCTGTTGTTGTCCTGCCCCTGTGTAACGCCAGTGAAAAGTCTGCTTGTCAGTTTGCTCCTGTTTTAGAAAGACAGATGCAACCATAAAAGACAAGCCGACCGTCAAGCCGGCACCCAGAATATAATAATAAAGTGGTATGGCAAGTTGATGTCTTACGCCAAGCCCGTGGGCCGCCGCAATCGAAATATTCAATGCAATAAACAACAGGCTACAGGTAAAAATCTTATTTACGTGCGATCGTTGCTTGAACCATAAATTATAATCCAACTTGTCCCCCTACTTAAACCATAGAAAGAATCGTCTTTTAGAAATTCATTTTAAGGTATATATTCAACATATTCAATATTCTTATAGGAGGGCCTAATGAGTATTTCTAAAATTATTACAGCAAGTCTTGTAGCATTTAGTTTTTTATTTTCAGCTGCCCATGCCGAAATTTTGGCAATGATGCTATATGAATCAAAAAGCCCTGACAGTTTGAAAAGCCTCAAACTATCCGGGACCGGAGAACGTAAAGAAGGTATCGTGATCATGGATGTTGATCCGGGGTCACAGAATTTTGGTAAAATCCTGTGGGATATGCCCTTGCCGAATGATACGGTTTCTCACCATATATTTTATGACCGAACCATGACAAAAGGTTATCTCACTTCCTTGGCGAAAAAGGAGTTGGGTGTTCTTGATATGACAGCCAACCCGTTCCGTCTCAAAACTCTTGCTATGCCTGACTGCACCATGGGGGAAGATGTGGTTCTTAATGAGGATAACAGTCGCTGGTATTTGACCTGTATGGCGTCGGGAACGGTCATTGTTGGTGACGTTCAGACAGACAAAATAATTGATGTCATCCGGATTCCGGGAATATATCCTCATGGCTTGGCGGTTAATTCAAAAATCAACCGTATATTGGTTACCAGTACAGTCAAAGGTGATATGACAAACCCCGGTGAAGTTATTACAGAGATTGATGCCACCACACATGAAATTCTGGGCAGCCACAAAGTATCCCTGAAAGCATCGCCATCAGGTGAGGCACCGGTGGAAATTCTGTTTGTTCCCAAGGGTGATGAAATCATCGCCTATGTGACCAATATGTTTGGCAATACGCTGTGGACACTCACATGGGATAGTGGCAAGAAGAAATTCAGGTCGGAACAGGTCTTTGATTTTTCCACAGTTAATGCCGGTGTTCCGCTGGAGATTTATTTTAACCAGAATGTGGATACAATGTATATCTCTTCTGCCAGCCCGGGCTTCGTGCATATCTTTGACCTGAAAGAGGATGTGGGCAAACCCAAGCTTATGAAAACAGTAAAGACCGACCAGGGTTCCCATCATATTGCTTTCACCAATGACGGCAAAATGGGGTTTGTGCAGAACAGCCTGTTAAATTTGCCGGGCATGTCTTCGGGTACGATTAATGTGATTGATCTCAAGAAAGAAGAAGTTGTGGCAACCATTACCACGCTGGCTGATATGGGACTTAATCCTAATGTGATCGTGCTTTTGCCCGAGGAAAATCATTTTGCAGGGCATTAAGGGATAATAGTGATTAAGTTCATCCTTTAAGGCGTCTGGCTGATAATCCAGTCTCCGAAAGCCATAATGGTCTTGTTTTCGCCTGCGGCTTTCGGATAGACAAGATAATAGGCGAAATCGCTTGGCATGTTGATGTCGAAAGGCTGAACCAGATTTCCGTTGGCTAGTTCATTTTGGACTAGGGCAGACCGCACTAAAGCGACGCCCTGCCCGTCAAGAGCGGCCTGTAGAATTAAAATGCTACTGCTGAACTTTGGCCCTTGTGATGCATCAACCCCGGATATCCCCAGAATATCCGTAAAGAGGGGCCATTCCCGACCCATGATATCATGCAACAGGGTATGGTGTTTTAAATCATCTGCCGAACGCAGGGGCGGGTCTGCCTTGAGCAAGGCTGGGCTGCATACGGGTACAAAATTTTCGGTGAATAATTTTTGACAGAAAAGTCCTTTGTAATTGCCTAGCCCATGACGGATGGCAAGGTCGATATCTTCACGGTCAAAGTCAATCAAACGATTGGTGGTATTTATATTCACCGTTATGTCGGGGTGTTTGTCATTGAAATCACTCAGGCGTGGCAATAGCCATTTGACGGCAAAGGATGGGTCAATGCTGATGGTTAAGGTTGAATTCTGATTGCGCCGGGACAATTCAGTCGTGGCTACGGAAATCTGTTGTAAAGATTGACGTATTGTGGGCAGATAGGCTTCCCCATGAACGGTCAGGGAAAATTGATGCGGGGTTCGCCTGAACAGGGTGACACCGACAATCTGCTCAAGTTTACCGATCTTCTGACTGATCGCGCCCGGCGATAAATTCAATTCCTCGGCGGCTTTTTTAAAGCTTAAGTTCCGGGCTGCGGCTTCGAAGGCCAGCAAGCTTCCTATGGCAGGTAATCTTTTTTCCATTAAGTTAGTTTTTCTATCTTAAATGGTTAATTAATATGATTTGAGAACCCTACACCTTTTAGATATTAAAGATATATGGTTTATCACATAAGGCATCATAGCCTTTTAAGATAAGAAAATCTAATTTATTATCACGAATGGATGGTCCGATGACTGGTTTTGTTTCTTCTAGATGGTTAATTGTTATAATAGGCTTTTTTGTTTTAAGCCTGACCTTTTCCATAAGATCGACAATTGGTCTGGTGATGCCGGTTTGGTCAGCGGAGATGGAATGGAGCCGGAGCTTTATTTCCACCGGCGGGGCAATCTGTCTAGTGGTTATGGCTTTAATAGCCCCTTTTGCCGGAAATGCCGTTGACCGTTTTGGTGCCAGAAAATTAATTGTTGGTGGCATGTTGATCATTGCCCTAGCCACGGTTTTGATCGCGATCATGAAGACGCAATGGCTTTTCTTAATCGCTTATAGCGCGATTGCCGGGGTGGGTTTTGGGGTTGTTGCCATGCATGTCATTGTAACAACCATATCCCCGTTGTTTGACAAGAATCGTGGATTGGCAACGGGTGTCGCCACGGCTGGGGCTACTGCGGGGCAGTTATTAATCGTACCCCTGTTTGCTGTCATGCTTGGGTCCTATAACTGGCGGGACAGTTATATGTTTCTGGCTATCATCTGTGTTCTGGTGGCTATATTATGTTGGCGGTTATTGCCAAAAAAGTTTGGTGTCGCTGTGGTTCAGACAAAGAATGAACAGGATAAACCCTCGCTGTCAGAGCAGTTGAGATGGCTGGTTAAAAAGCCGATATTTCATGCTCTATTCTGGAGCTTTACTTTATGCGGCTTCACAACCGCCGGGGTGATTGAAACACATCTGTTGCCTTATATTGTCGCTTGTGGTTATCCGCCGCTTACCAGTGCCGTAGCCTATGGTGCGTTATCGGCGTTTAATATGGTCGGTATGATCATCGCCGGATATCTCAGTGATCGCGTGAACCGGGTATATTTACTGGTCGGGATATATCTGTTGCGGGCGGCAAGCTTTGTGGTGCTGATGTATATTGTCGATGATTATGCCCTGCTGGTGATCTTTAGCGTTGCATTTGGTCTGTTTGATTATTCAACGGTTCCGGTGACCGCCAGCCTGATCGCAAGTCACCTTGGCATGCGCATCATGGGTTTGACCCTTGGTGTGTTGGCTATGGGCCATGCCTTTGGCGCTGCTGTCGGGGCCTATATGGGTGGATATTTATTTGATATATTTGCCCGTTATCAGGAAGTCTGGATCGCTTCGGTTATTCTGGCGGCCCTTGCCGCTTTCATGGTCATGGGTATTAAAGACCGGGAAAGTATAAATGTTCCGGCCATGGTAAATTCCTAGGCACTATTGCTGATATTATTACGTTCCTGATCGATCAATGTTCTTTTCCGCGCCAACCCCCAGCGATAGCCACCAAGGCTTCCATCGCTTCGCAAGACACGGTGACAGGGTATGAGAATCGCAATATTATTAACCGTGCAAGCCGTTGCCGCCGCCCTTATGGCTTTGGGCGAGCCGATGGCCTGCGCCACTTCGCTGTAGCTTTTCACTTCACCTTCAGGAACAGACATCAGAAACCGCCAGACCCGCATCTGAAAGGCCGTGCCATTAAGATGCAGCGGAATATCCGGCCGGGGCGCATTATGGGAAAGGTGATGGTCCAATGCTTCAACCCACAGGGCAAGTTCAGGGGTATCTACGGCGGACGAGGGAAGAAGCTCTGCTTGCGGATATTCTTTTGATAAAAGGCTGAGCAAAATATTTTCATCGTTGCCGAAGTGGATAAAACAAACGCCCCTGTTCGTGGCCGCCATAATGATGGGGCCCAGGGCAGTATTACGGATGACATAAGCGATTTTCTCGCCCTTTCCCCCGTCACGATAAGCGGACAGGGTCATGCCAATTCGGCCATCAACCTGTTCATATACACGGCTGACCGAGCCATAACCCGCTTCATATATAGCGCCTGAAATATCGTCTCCGGATTTCAGGGCGTCTTTGAGTTTTTTCAGGCGGTGGGCATTCTGATATTCTTTGGGACTTATCCCGTGTTGGCGTTTAAATGATTTTTGCAGGTGAGTTGCGCTCAGGCCAAATTCATTGGATAGACGGGACAGGGAAATGCTTTCATCCGCATGCCCCTCAATATAATGAGCAGCTTCTGTCATCAAAACGGACGTGGGGTTATCCTGAAGGGGATGACAGCGCAGGCAGGGCCTGAGGCCCGCCGCTTCCGCTTCTGAAGGCTTTGTGAAAAACCGGACATTTTCCCGTTTCGCCCCGCGTGAAGGGCAGGAAGGTCTGCAAAATACGCCTGTTGTCATGACGCCATAATAGAACCGCCCGTCATAGTCGGCATTGCGGTCCTGCACGGCCTGCCATAAATCATTTTCATTAAAATCAGTCATCTCTCTATTGTCCTTTGAAATGGATGTTCGCGTCAAGCAGGACTATAATTTATGTGCAAGGCAGATAAACTCCGATTGTTGTTGATGAATTAAATTAGATATTTCACCACAAGAACCGGAGTGTACTTATCATCCTGAATGTTAAATTATGGTTTCAATATCTAGGATATGAGCAATGAATGATTTTTTGGAAATCCAGAAGTCGAATTTAACCGATGCGTTGGTGGAACACGGCTTTGCCACCACAGGGCGCCTGTTGGATGATGAGCAATGTCAGTTGTTAATAGCGGGCTATGAGACGGCGGAATATCGTAACCATATCAAGATGGCTCGCTATAATTTTGGCCGGGGAGAATATAAATATTTTTCTTACCCCTTGCCGCCATTGGTGCAGGATTTACGGATGAGGCTCTATGACAGGCTGGTGCCAGCAGCCAGAATATGGGCGGAACGTCTGAATATGAACAACCATTATTTCCCCGCTAACCACATAGATTTTTTAAAAACATGCCATGATGGGGGCCAGATGCGCCCAACACCGTTAATTCTGAAATACGGACCGGAAGATTATAATTGCTTGCATCAGGATTTATACGGTGCACTTTATTTTCCGTTTCAGGCGGTCATCCTGTTGAGTGAACCAGAGGTGGACTTTTCCGGTGGCGAATTTATTATAACGGAAACCAGACCGCGTATGCAGTCCAGAGCCCATGTAATTCCCCTGAAAAAGGGAGAGGCGGCTATCTTTGCGGTGAATTACCGCCCGCGAAAGACGGTGAAGGGCTATTCCAGAACAAGTTTAAGGCATGGGGTGAGTAAGGTTAGAACAGGAAATCGTTATACGTTAGGCATTATCCTTCATGATGCAAAATAGGAATAGACATTGATGACAGATTTATTTGCATCTCTACGACCGGAGAGGGAAGAAATCCGTGAGGGTGTTACCCTGCTGCCGGGCTTCTGTGACGGGCAGGAAATTCTGAATATCGTGAAGGAAATTGTTGCCGTGGCACCCTTTCGCCATATGCAGACACCCGGCGGACGGCGCATGTCCGTTGCCATCACCAACTGTGGTATTGTGGGCTGGGTTTCTGACCATAAAGGTTACCGTTATTCTGCTACAGATCCAGAGAGACACCGTCCCTGGCCAGAAATGCCGGAAGAACTGTTTGCTTTGGCGCAAAATGCTGCGGAGAAATCAGGATTTAGCGGGTATCACCCCGATAGTTGTCTGATTAACCGATATATCCCTACGGCAAGCCTAAGCCCTCATCAGGATAAAGACGAGCATTGCTTTGACTGGCCTATTATATCGGTGTCCCTTGGGCTTTCAGCTGTATTTCAGCTTTACGGTAATAAACGCGGTGGCCGTCCCTTGAATATTCGGCTGGATGACGGAGATACCTTGGTCTTTGGCGGCCCGTCACGGCTGTGCTATCACGGGGTGCGAAAACTATTGCCGGACGGGCCGGAAATCATGCGGGACTGCCGGATTAATCTTACTTTTCGTCGCGCATTACCTTAAAAACCATACCTTGTTGTAACATTTTTTGTTCAGGCCCGTTCAACTCTTGCAAAATAGCACCCCGGTCCGGCAAAATGTACATGAATATATTCCACATTACTGTTGGCCAACATTTCCTCTATACAGGTCTTTGCTTCCGATCCTTCAAGATGATTGTAAGCTATTATCATAGCATTTTGGTCAAAGGCACGAACTGAAATATAGGCCTGTGTTATATAATCAGGGATTTCATCGACTAACAGTCGTTTTTCCTTTGCCCCTTCTCTTACAAAAATGGCATGGGAGGCACGATAAGGACTATCTGAGTCAAGATGTACATAATTTAACAAAAATACACGTTCTCCCGGTTTTGCCCCTTCTAATGTAACACGACATGGAAAAATTGTATTATCAGCGATATATGTAACCACGCCTTTTTCTTTGAGGGCGTCTTCTGAAAGACCGTATAAATGTTCAAACTGACGGTGATCTAATGCTCTAATAATGAAACTCATATTCTCTCTCCTGATTAAAAGAAAGAAATATAAAGGGCATTCAAGGGTATAAATATCCGTTTCTTGCTGTCGTTAGATTTTGCTTGAAAGGCGGAATTTCTAGAGAAAGGCAAATAAGATGATCACTAAAATAAAAGCAAATCCCAACAACCAAATTGCCCGATTATCCTGATCGGATGATTTTTTCTTTTTATTACGGTGAAATTTACTCATTTTATCCTCTTGCTTATTTTGCTGTCCAGCCGCCTTCCACGGGCAAGCTAATACCATTTATGGACTTGGCCGCCGGCGAACATAAGAATACAGCAACTTGCCCCAACTCTTCAACCTCTACAAATTTTTTGCTGGGCTGGGCCACCAGAAAAATGTCATTTATCACCTGTTCCCGCGACATGTTATGGGCTTTCATCTGATCAGCGACCTGGCCTTCCACAAGGGGGGTGCGCACATATCCCGGGCATATGGCATTACAGGTGATCTGCTGTTCGGCTATTTCCAGTGCCACCGTCTTGGTCAGGCCGACAACCCCGTGTTTTGCCGCAACATAAGCACTTTTATAGGGGGATGCCACCAGACCATGGGCAGAAGCCAGATTAATGATTCGCCCCCAATTCTGTGCTTTCATGGCGGGCAGGGCGGCTTTAATAGTATGAAAGTTGGACACAAGATTGATATTGATGATCGCCTGCCATTTGTCTTCGGGGAATTCATCAATGGCGGAAACATATTGTATTCCGGCATTATTAACCAGAATATCGACACAGCCGAACTTCGCCTCTGCGGTCGTTACCATGTTGGTTATTTCAGCGGGGTCAAGCATATTGGCCCCGTCATAGATAACGTCAACGCCGTATTGTTCCGCCATTTCTGCGGTGAGGGTATTTATCTCTTGAAGATCACCCAACCCATTGAGGACAATATTTGCCCCCGCTTGCGCCAAGGCCTGTGCCATGCCCAGCCCAATACCGCTGGTAGACCCCGTAATAAGTGCTGTGCGACCCGATAACGAGTGGTTTTCCATGTCGTTTCCCTATTTTATGCGTAAATAATGCTTATTTTACATAATTTATGTTGCGGTGCAACTAAGCTTATGTCTAGTATCATTCTAAATAAAATTATCCCTATGTTAATGAAAATGTGGGATTATAAATAAGTTCGAGTTAAAAGGGCCATTAATATGCTGTATCACATGTATGAGTTTCAGCACAGTTTATTCGCACCTGCAAGATATGCCGTAGATATGACGCAGCAGGCGTTAAGTGATCCGTTAAACCCGCTGTCACATATGCCGGGTGCAAAACAGGTTTCTGCGGCCTGTGATGTGATGGAACTGCTTACCCGCCGATACGGAAAGCCGAAATTCGGCCTGCATGAAACCATTATTGATGGTGATGTGGTTGCCATTCAGGAACATAATGTCCTTGAAAAACCCTTCTGTAATTTGAAATATTTCCAGCGCGATATTAAAAATAATGACCCGAAACTTCTCATCGTTGCGCCCATGTCCGGCCATTATGCCACCCTTCTGCGCGGCACGGTAGATGCCATGCTGCCCGACCATAAGGTTTATATCACCGACTGGAATGATGCCCGTGACGTGCCGCTGTTTCAGGGCAAGTTCGATCTGGATGATTATATTGATTATGTGATTGAGATGTTGGAGACGCTCGGCCCCGATACCCATGTTCTGGCCGTATGCCAACCGTCGGTTCCGGTTCTGGCGGCGGTATCCATTATGTCAGCAGATGATAATTCTTGTGTGCCTGCGTCCATGACCATGATGGGTGGCCCCATTGATACAAGGAATTGCCCGACAGAGGTCAATAAACTCAGTGCCGAGCGTAGCCTGAGCTGGTTCCGGCAACATGTGATCCATCATGTACCCTGGCCCAACAAGGGATGCATGCGGGTTGTTTATCCCGGATTCCTTCAACTGTCTGCTTTCCTGAATATGAATATGGAAGATCATGTGGAAGCCCATAAAAAGATGTTCGATCATCTGGTGGAAGGGGACGATGAAAGCGCTGATAAACATCGCCTGTTTTATGAGGAATATCTGGCGGTGATGGACCTTCCGGCGGAATATTTTCTACAGACCGTGGACGTGGTGTTCCAGAAACATCTATTGCCCAAAGGCGAGTGGATATCGAATGGTCGCCCGGTAGATACAGCCGCCATTACCAAAACGGCCCTGATGACGGTGGAAGGCGAGCTGGATGACATATCCGGCATCGGTCAAACCAAGGCCGTCCATGATTTATGCCCCAATATCCCCAAAGCCAAGAAAACCCACTATGAGCAGAAACAGGTTGGCCATTACGGGATTTTCAACGGCAGCAAATGGCGTAATAAAATAGCCCCAAAGGTGAAAAAATTCATCCGGTCGCATAATTAAACGCATCACTAATAGAACGAAACATCAAAGGGGCGTTTTTTCGCCTCTTTTTTTATGGGCAGGTGGGGAAATATGATGGTAAGATCAGCTTTTCTTGACGTAGGTTGCATTACTGGCTACCTAGTCAGGAAATAATAGTAATTTTTAAGGCTTGATAAGACGATGAAAAGAGATAGCGGACAAAATCGCGACGCAACCGATAAATGGCGGCTTCAGACCCAATTGGTCAGGGGCGGCACATGGCGCAGTGAAATTGGTGAGACATCCGAGGCCATGTTCTTAACCTCCGGCTATGCCTATGACTGTGCAGAGGATGCGGCGGCCCGCTTTGCCGGTGAACAGGAAGGCTACACCTATTCCAGACTGCGCAATCCCACTGCCGCCATGTTCGAAGACAGAATGGCTCTGATCGAAGGGGCGGAAGCGGCCCGTTCCACGGCAACCGGAATGGCGGCCATATCGTCGACCATGCTGTCATTGGTCAAGGCCGGAGATCATGTGGTTTCCAGTCGCGCGCTTTTTGGTTCCTGTCGGGTGGTGATTGAGACCCTGATGCCAAAATTCGGCGTTGAATTCACCCTTGTTGACGGATCAGACCACGAGGCATGGGAAGCAGCCTTTCGACCCAATACGGTTGCGGTTTTTCTTGAAACGCCGGCTAATCCCACATTGGATGTGGTGGATATCGCTTTTGTGTCCGCGCTGGCCCATGAAAATGGCGCGACAGTGGTTGTGGATAATGCCTTTGCCTCACCGGTATTGCAGAAGCCTTTGACTATGGGGGCGGATGTGGTGGTTTATTCTGCCACCAAACATATTGACGGACAGGGCCGCTGTCTGGGTGGCTGCATATTGACCAGCGAAGAAATTCTTGAGGATAGTATCCTGCCCTACATACGTCATACGGGGCCGAATATCAGCCCCTTTAACGCCTGGGTGCTGCTGAAAGGCTTGGAAACCCTTGATATGCGGGTTGAACGCATGTGTGAAAATGCGGCAAAAGTGGCCGATGCATTGGCGGATATTGGCGGTTTTGATTATGTTAAATATCCCGGACGGGCTGATTTTTCACAACATGAACTGGCCATGAAACAGATGACAATGGGTGGCAGCATGGTCGCCCTGCATGTGCCCGGTGGCCGCGACCGCGCATTTAAATTTCTTAATGCCTTGGAAATTATTGATATTTCTAATAACCTTGGTGATGCAAAAAGTCTGATCACCCATCCGTCGAGCACGACACATGCCAGTGTGACCGAGGAAGCCAGACTTGAAGTTGGTATTACAGAAGGGATGCTGCGCCTGTCAGTTGGGCTTGAACATCCCGATGACTTGATTGAAGACCTGCAAAGAGCAGCTCATATAGCGGAAATATAATGAACGAAGATAAAGTTGATTTTATGAAAATTAGCGAAGACTCTTATGAGGCAATCACTCAGGGCGTGCGTGTTTCCGTGCAACCCATATATCTGGAGGATGAGTCAGATCCGGAAGATGGTCGCTACTTCTGGGCCTATCAGGTGCAGATAGAGAATTTGAGCGCAGAGCCGCTTCAGTTGAAAAGCCGTTACTGGCGGATCACTGATTCTCTGGGACACACGGAAGAGGTGCAGGGTGAAGGTGTCGTCGGGGAGCAGCCGGTCATAGAGCCGGGGTTTGTTTTTGAATATACCAGTGGTGCGCCGCTTAATACTGCATCGGGCTTTATGGGGGGGCATTACAGTATGCATAAAAATGACGGCACCTCATTTGAAGTGGAAATTCCGGCTTTCTCACTGGACAGTCCCTATGATTCCCATACCTTGAATTAAGCTAACAGGAAAATAATTTGTTAAAAAAAACCGATAAACCAACACAAGCGCAAGCAGAAGAGGCCGTGAAAACCCTTCTGCGATGGGCCGGGGATGACCCGTCACGCGAAGGGCTTCTGGATACGCCGAAGCGGGTTGTAAAGGCTTACGGAGAATTCTTCAGGGGTTACGATGAAGACCCGCGCCAGATATTATCCCGCACGTTTGAAGAAGTTTGCGGCTATGATGAGATGATAGTGCTCAGGGATATACCCTTTGAATCCCATTGTGAACATCATATGGCACCGATCATTGGCCGAGCCCATGTAGGTTATCTGCCCAATAAAAAAGTGGTCGGCATCAGCAAACTGGCCCGTGTAGTGGAAACCTATGCCAAGCGGCTTCAGGTTCAGGAAAAAATGACGGCCCAGATTGCAGACTGTATTCAGGAAGTTTTGGACCCACTAGGCGTTGGTGTAATCATACAGGCAACACACGAATGTATGTCCACACGCGGGGTTCATGCCCATGGTGTTTCTATGGTGACGAGCCGTATGGTAGGCGCCTTTCGCAAAGATGATAAAACCCGACGTGAATTTCTGTCTGTTGTGGGGACTTTCGAGCCGCATAAGGGATAACAAATAAGGGGCAGACTTAAGATTGGTTGATCTTCGACCCATATTGCTGATTAACGGATTATTTCTGCTCATTCTTGGGGTGGGGATGTTGTTTCCTGCTCTGGTTGATGTGGCCGTGGGTAATCCGGACTGGCAGGTTTTTGCCATTTGTTCCGGACTTGTCATGTTTGTGGGCGGCATGTTGTTTCTGACCAGCCGGGGCGAAGACGAGGAACTTTCCATTCAACAGGCTTTTATCCTGACCGTTTCTACATGGGTGGTCATCCCCATATTCGGGGCGTTGCCCTTTGTTTTTTCCGATCTTGCCCTAAGCTATACTGATGCTTTTTTTGAAGCCATGTCAGGCCTGTCCACGACGGGTTCCACGGTCATTACCGGCCTTGACGGCGCACCGCCGGGGATTCTACTCTGGCGGGCAATTTTGCAATGGTTTGGCGGTGTTGGTATCATTATCATGGCCGTGATTATCTTGCCCTTCCTGCGGGTGGGTGGTATGCAGCTCTTTAAGATCGGCGCCTTTGACACGGCGGAGAAAGTTCTGCCACGTGCCGCGCAATTGGGTATCGCCATATCATTGCTATATATTGGGTTGACCATCATTTGTGCCGTGGCCCTTTGGGCGGCAGGCATGACTGTTTTTGAAGCCACCTGCCATGCCTTCACCACCATTGCCACGGGGGGATATTCAACTTCGGATGGTTCCATCGGCCATTTCAACAGTGCCTTGATAGATTATATTGTTGTTCTGTTCATGATTATCGGCAGCATGCCCTTCATCCTGTATCTGAAAATGGTGCAGGGGCATAGTCTGGTTCTTTGGCGGGATTCTCAGGTCAAGTGGTTTCTGGCTTTGCTTGTCGTGCTGATTGCCATACTCAGCCTGTGGCGGTGGAGCGGTAATGATCAGGGTCTGGTGGATGTCCTGCGCTATACTACGTTTAATGTGGTGTCCATATTGACGGGTACAGGCTTTGCCACGACGGATTATACCACTTGGGGATCGCTGGCGATGGTATTTTTCTTTTTTATGATGTTCATTGGCGGTTGTGCGGGCTCCACATCATGCGGGATAAAAATATTTCGGCTTCAGGTTTTGGTCACTATGGTCGTGGCACATTTAAAACATCTTTTGCGTCCCAGCGGTATATTCATCCCGCGCTATAATAACATGCCCATCAAGGATGATGTTATGGGTTCCGTGATCAGCTATCTGTTTTTGTTCCTGATATGCTTTTTGGTTCTGGCTCTGGCGCTTTCCCTGACGGGACTTGATTTTATCACGGCCATATCCGGTGCCGGTACGGCCATATCCAATGTGGGGCCAGCACTTGGACCCATCATTGGGCCTACGGGTACCTTTCAGTCCCTGCCTGATTCTGCTAAATGGTTTTTAACCCTTGGGATGTTAATGGGCCGTCTGGAGCTTTTCGCCGTGCTTATTCTTTTCTCGCCCCAATTCTGGAAAGCCTAGACGCTATTCTATTTCTTCCTCAATAATACCGATCAGCAACTGTCGTTGATGGGCCAGCAAGGCAAAATGCTTGTCCAGTTTTTTTATGAGCTCGCGGGCCTCTTCGGCGTCAATATATCCCGGTGATGTGCTGGAGAGGCTGATGCTGTCCAGAATGCCACCAATGTTGGCGGCATTTTTCAGGCTGGCGCGGGAGGCAAGGGAATGCCAGTCCACATCGTCATCCAGGGTCTCGATCGGCAGGAATACGCCACCTGCCAAAAAGGCAAAATGTTCCGATATTACGGTGGCTTCCGTTTCCCGCACCAGTTTTTCCACCCGTTCCAGAGAAAGTTCCGCATCGCCGTTGGGGTCGGTGAAATCATAGGCGCGGGTGCGGCCAATATCCAGAATTTCCATAACAGTAGGTATGCCCCCAGCCTGTTTGAACAGCTCACTGACAACAGCTTTGGTGGAGCCGTATTTTCGGCGTTTCAAGGGATTAAATGGCATTTTATTTTCCATTCTCTTTTAATTATTATTCCTGCTATAAACTATAACGTAAAAAACACAGGGCCGTAAATGAAAGAATATTCATCATCTGAAATGCTGGCAAAACTCATATCCTTTGATACGACCAGCTGGAAGTCAAATCTTGAACTCATTGATTTTGTAAGGAAATACCTAAAAGACCATGATGTCTCGTCACAGGTCTTTTATAATGAGGAAAAGACCAAGGCCAATCTTCTGGCGACCATTGGCCCCCAAGACATCCCCGGCATCATATTGTCCGGCCATACGGATGTTGTGCCAGTGGCTGAGCAGAACTGGTCCCATGATCCTTTTGATATGACGGAGAAGGATGGCAGGTTATATGGCCGGGGTACCTGTGATATGAAAGGCTTTATCGCCTGTGTTCTCGCCGCAGTTCCGGATTTCGCACAGGCTGACCTGAAGGAGCCATTGCATCTGGCTTTTTCCTATGATGAGGAGACGGGTTGCACGGGTGTCATGAGCCTTGTGGAATATGTACGCGCCATGCCCATACGCTCCAGAGCCTGCATCGTTGGCGAGCCGACCAATATGAAGGTGGTTAATTCCCACAAGGGTATATATCATCTATTGACTCGCATTTACGGCCTGGAGGCCCATTCCAGCACCGACAGGGGTCTTAATGCGGTGATGTATGGGGCGGAAATGATCTGTTTTTTGAATAAGCTAGCCGAAGAAATGAAGATGCGCGCACCTTTGGTTGAGGGCTTCGATCCCCCCTATACCACTGTCCATGTGGGCCGGATAAAGGGCGGTACTGCGGCCAATATCACCCCGTCTTATTGCGAATTTGAATGGGACTACAGGCCCATGCCGGGGCCAGACCAGGAAGAGGTAATGGACCGTTTTAAGGCTCATGTGGCGGAAAATATTCTACCGTCAATGAAGACTCGGTCTGTGGAATATGCTCGTGTTGATACTGAACTGTTGTCCATCGTGCCGACCCTGTTGCCCGAAACAGGATCATCGGCGGAAACGCTGGTTCTAGCACTGGCCAACCAGAATGATGTGAGCGTGGTGTCATACGGTACGGAGGCTGGAATATTTCAGGCCACGGGTGGGGTTCCGACGGTGGTCTGTGGCCCGGGCAGTATCCTACAGGCCCATAAGCCGGACGAATATATCGAAAAATCAGAACTTAGTTCTTGCGATGAATTTTTAGGCCGTCTGTTACATGCCATGAAAACTTCAGGATAAGAAATGTCAATCATAAAAGCCATTAAACACAGAACCAGTAACGCCTTTATGACAGATGAGGACGTTGCCTCGGATTTGATCAGGCAAATACTGGATGCGGCAGTATGTTCGCCGGTTCACCACCGCACTGACCCGTGGCGGTTTCTTGTCATTCGGGGCGAGGGCCGCAAGAGGTTGGGTGACGTCATGGCAGATCATCTGGCACAGGATATAGAAGACCCGGAAAGCCCGAAGAATGTGAAATTTCTGGGAAAAATCAGAGACAAGGCCCTGCGGGCACCGGTGATTATTGTGGTTGGTGCGGCAAAGTCAGATAAGACGCAGGCCTTGATGGTGGAGGATGTGGCAACGGCCAATGCCGCCTGTCAGAATATTCTGTTGGCGGCGTCTGCCTTGGGGCTGAATGCTTTCTGGCGCACGGGTGGCGTGACCTATTCTGAGAATACGGTTTCAGCCCTTGGATTTGAAGTTGGTACAGAGCTGGTCGGGTTCATTTATCTGGGCTATCCCAAAAAGGAGGTGCCGCCCAAAACGCGAAAGACAGCCGAAGAATTTATCCGCTGGATGGAAAATTAAAAGGATTAATTATGGATTTGGACATTAAAGGACGCACCGCACTTGTAACAGGGGGATCAAAAGGACTGGGTTATGCCAGTGCTGCGGCATTAGCCCGGGAGGGGGCAAAGGTTGCTGTGGCCGCTCGCACGAAGGAAACCTTGAATAAAGCCGCACAGGCAATTGAAGCAGTACCGATTATGGCCGACCTTTCGGGCCAGGCCGGGGTTATGTCTTGCATTGATAAAACGCGGGGGAGTATTGGCAATCCGGATATTCTGGTGATTAATACCGGTGGGCCGTCACCGGCTACCTTTGCTCAAACCACCCCTGATGGCTGGCGTGAGGCAACCGATCAGCTTTTTCATTTTACCATCGAAATGCTCACCGCTTTTCTGGAGCCTATGAAGGAAAAAGGCTGGGGCCGAATTGTTGTTATAACGTCCTTTGCCGCACAGGAACCGGTGCCGAACCTGCTCTATTCCAATGCGCTCAGGGCAGGAATTCATGGTTTGATCAATAGTATAGCGTCAGAGGTGGCGGGTCACGGCGTTACTATCAATGCGGTGATGCCTGGATTTATCATGACCGACCGTATGGCGGGTCTTGGTATTGATTTGGATAAAGCTGCACAGTCCATCCCGGCCAAACGACTGGGCCAGCCGTCAGAATTTGGTGATCTGGTATCTTTCCTCTGTTCAGAGCGGGCGACCTATATTACCGGGCAGGCTATAGCCTGTGATGGTGGGGTTCTAAAGGGAATTTAAGTGCCGGGTTTGAACCTTGTTGAAGGAAATGCGTGTCTTCTTTCGGCCAAAAGTGATCATTCACTTGACAGTTAGCGCGTATGGTTTCGCAACTGATTTCTGGTGACAGGCTGTCCCAAAACAAAAAAACACGGGCCTTAAATCTGACCCGTGTTTAATTAATAACTATGAATGGTGCTTTAATTAAGCAGTTTTTAAGTTACAAGCAGATTGCTTGCCTCTTTCTTCTTGAACTTCGAACTCAATCTTTTGACCTTCGTCCAAACCGTTAAGGCCTGAATTTTGAACTGCGCTAATGTGTACAAACACATCACCACCACCGTTTTCAGGCTCGATGAAACCAAAACCCTTAGTTGGGTTAAACCATTTTACTGTACCAGTTGCCATGTTATTTCTCCTTGTGCAAATATTGGTATTTTATTCAACCACAATATTGTGATCGAACATTCGGGCTTGATAAAGACTTACGCCTATTACCCTCGACTGAACCTAATTATTTGGAAAGAGAAGCGGATGTATTAGTAAATTTATAAATCAAACATGGATTTATAGACACTACTTTAGGTTATAAGTAAAGCTATTTCACAATTATTATCATAAAATTCAGAACCCGATGTAAATATAGTCCTTGATTGATGCAGGTTATAACTGCCTGCTGTGGGTCGGAAGCCTCCGCTCAGAAATTCGCTTTAATTTAGTTTTGACCACATCTTTTCAAAGAGATACATCTCAACAAGTTCTAGTTCATCAGTTTCGAATCTATCCTCAGAGTCCGTAAAAAACCCCAATTTCTATTGTTGGGTGAGCTAAACAGAGGATTGCCCTCAACATCCAGTCCTATTTCCCTGATTACTTGCCCGTCGTCATCTATTTCAATCAACCATTTTTTAACTTGAGGATAATATTTCTCGTTATCTGGATTTGCTTTGAAAAAATAAAAGATAAAATAAAGAAATCGGACCAAAGGCCTATTCATTTCTTCCTTAGTCCAATTTGTAAATAGCTTAGTATAACCGTAATTCATAATATTCCCCCAGATTGCAAGCTCCGATAATAAGCCTGCTACCAAAAGAGTAAATTAACTGGAATGTCCGCTTTGGGTCGGAAGCAGTCGCTCAATAAATTAATCGCCAGATAACAATTAATCAAGGGTCATTTAGAATGATACTTTAGCTATGGCGCAGTATGAGCATTGGCATTTCTTCGCGCCAATCGTCATTCCCGCGCAGGCGGGAATGACAGGAGAAATATGGGGGAATAACGGATAGGTGTATCTGAGTTTACGCTCAGTTAATTAGTTTTTTCAACTCAAACTTATGATCGGTCATGCAGAATTCGCAGGTCATGGTGATCATGCCGTCTTCAGCACAATCCTGTAATTCCTGTGGGCTGAAACTGGCAAGAACGGTACGTAGTTTCTTCTCGGAACAGCGGCAGCCGACATTCATTTCGGTGGTAGTGAAAACCCGGACACCGCTTTCATGATAAAGTCTGAGCAGCAAATCCTGCAATGATAGGCTTTGATCCAGTAGTTCCGACTTTTTGATGCTGGATAACAATATGCATGCCGTATTCCAGTGATCTTGCCGCTGGCTGTCATCCAGTGCTTCTTCCGTTGTATTTCGGGCAAGATGTTGGATCATGATTGCCGCCGCACACCATCGCCCGTTATCAGCTTTTTCGCAAGATAGTATGAGATGGGTTGGTAGCTGTTCCGAGGTTTGGAAATATTCTTCAGCAGATTCTTTCAGGCTGTTGCTGTTAAGTTTCACAATGCCCTGATACCGGTCCATATATTGGCCCTGATCTATGGTAATCATAAGTTGACCATCGCCCAGAATTGGCTTTTCATTCTCACCCGTCCCGCAATAGCCGCGCACCACGCCCGATCCGTTGCCATCGGTTGAAAAATCGCTGACCAATGTCTGTATTCTGCCGTCACTTTTTAGCTGTAGCGTCAGGATGCCATCGAATTTCATCATGCTGCCCAACATGGCCGACAGCGCCATGGCCTCCCCCAATTGCTGTTTAACATCATCGGTGTAATTATGGTTGTTCAATACATCATTCAGGACTTTATCCAGCCGGATAATCCGGCCTTTGATGTCCTGTCCTTCGATCTGGAACGCCAGACAGCTGTCAGTATATATGGGGGTCATATTATTTTCCAAAACACCACATCAGAATGCTTTTCTGAATGTGAAGGCGGTTTTCCGCTTCGTCCCAGATAACAGATTGAGGGCCATCGATCACCTCATCGGTAACCTCTTCCCCCCGGTGTGCGGGCAGGCAATGCATGAACAGGCTGTCATCTTTTGCACTATCGAGTAGCTTTTTATTGACCTGATAGGGGGCGAGAATGGCGATGCGTTCATCAGCATCCGAATCCCCCATGGATATCCATGTATCCGTGATAATACAGTCGGCACCCTTTGCGGCTTCATCGGGGTCGTGGGTCAAGGTAACCTTGCCACCATTATTGGTTGCCCATTCCAATACCTGTGTCGGGGGGCAGAATTCTTTTGGACAGGCGAGCACCAATTCACAGTCGAACAGAACAGCAGCGTGAATCCAGGAAACCGCTACATTGTTGCCATCACCGGACCATGTGATTTTTTTGCCTTTGATGGGTCCGCGATGCTCTTCAAAGGTCAGCACGTCTGCCATCACCTGACAGGGGTGGGAAAAATCGGTCAGGGCATTAATAACCGGAACTGTGGCATGTTCGGCCATTTCAAGCAGAGATTCGTGACTGTCGGCACGCAGCATGACCGCATCCACAAAGCCTGATAGAACCTGCGCGGTATCCGATACGGTCTCACCCCGGCCAAGCTGCATATCATTGCCCTGAAGCACAATGGCGGTGCCGCCCAGTTGATGGATGGACATTTCAAAGGATACTCTGGTGCGGGTCGATGGTTTTTCAAAGACCATGGCAAGCCCCTTGTCCGCCAAAGGCCGATCGGGATGGATGAATCCTTTGCCGTGACCATCTTCGGTCGCGGTCGTTTTCAATGCCTTGGCCTTTTCAATAATTTCACGAGCCTCATCCGGGGACAGGGCCGCGAGGTCGAGAAAATGCCGGTAAGGTTTTTTTAGTTTAAAATTACTCATTCCTCATCTGACTGCGGCTCGGGCAGTTCCTTCTCAATTTCTGCGCATATTTTTGTCAGTTTTTCCAGAGCTTCATCAATATGGTTTTTCTCAATAATCAGGGGTGGTAATAGCCGCACCGTATTATCTGCCGCCCCAACGACCAATAGTCCATGCTCAATGGCTTTGGCCACAAAGGCCGGCGGTTCGATGTTAAGTTTCAGCCCCAGCATAAGGCCGATACCCCGTACCAGTTCAATCACCCGTGGGTGTCTATGGCGTAGCGTCATCAACCCTTTACGTAGATCATAGGACATTTTTTCCACATGATCGAAGAAACCGTCAGCCAGCAAAATATCTAGCACTTTGTTGCCGACGGCCATAGCCATGGGATTGCCGCCATAAGTGGAACCATGACTGCCGGCATTCATACAACGTCCCACTTCTTCTGTTGCAAGACAGGCACCGAGGGGGAAGCCGGCTCCGATACCCTTGGCTGTACAGAGAATATCAGGGCTGATGTGACTATGCTGATAGGCAAATAATTTTTCCGTCCGGCCCATGCCGCACTGAACTTCATCAAGAATCAGCAATATATCATGCTTGTCGCAAAGGTCACGCAAGATGCGCATGTTATCGCTAGAGACCTGTTTTATGCCGCCTTCGCCCATGACCGGCTCAATCATTATGGCCGCTGTTTCATAGGTAATGGCGGCCTCAACCTTGCTCATGTCCCGGTAAAAAGGCACATGGTCAAAGCCTTCCATCATGGGGCCAAATCCCTTGATCAGTTTTTCCTGACCGGATGCAGCAATGGTTGCCAGTGTTCTGCCGTGGAAACAGCCTTCAAAGGTAATAATCCGGTAGCGTTCGGGGCTTTCATTCTCCGCATGATAACGCCGGGCCATTTTCATGGCACATTCTACGGCCTCTGCTCCTGAATTGGTAAAAAACATGGTATCAGCAAAAGTATTTTCTGCCAGCCGCTGCGCCAGCCTTTCCTGTCCCGGAATCCGGTAAATATTTGACGTATGCCAGACCTTACCGGCTTGTTCTGTTATGGTTTTGACAAGCTCGGGATGACAAAAACCCAGATTGTTGACACCAATACCACTGCCATAGTCCAGATATTCTTTATCATTTTGATCATAGGCATAGACACCTTTGCCATATTCGATGGCAATGTCGGCTCTGGCATAGGTTGGCAAGACGGGTGGAATGATGGTTTCTTCCCTGTTGTCATTGCGGCTGTTTTTCATCGTTATTCTCTGTTTTTTTAAATCGGGGACTGTCAATACAACAATTTATCTACGGGCGCAACTTATAGCCTGTCGCAAACATGCGGTAACATATGAAAGCTAGCATGACGTTCAGGACAGCAATATAGACCACGCCAACCATAAGATTTCCGTCCGCATGATTAATGATACCATATCGAAAGCCGTCGATCAGATAGAAAAATGGGTTAAGCTGACTGATGTCATGCCATATGCCCGGAAGCCGGTCGATGGAATAAAAGGTTCCGGACAGGAAGGATAAAGGCACGATGATAAAATTAGTAATACTGGAGCTTTGTTCCCATTTGTCGGCCCAAATTCCGGCCATGATGCCCAGTAAAGCCAGCATGATTGCTGCAGAGGTACCAAAATAAAGCAACGCCCAGACATTGGGAAAACTCAAATCTACGAAAAGATACATGGAGAATATTACGAAGGCACCCACCATGGCCGCCCGTGTTACCGCCGCCAATGTGAAGGCCAAAGTCATTTCACCGGGGCCCAAGGGGGCCAGCAGTAGGTCAACAATATTGCCCTGCATCTTGGACGTCATCAGGCTGGAGATGGTATTGGCAAAAGCATTTTGCAGTACGGCCATGGTCACCAGACCCGGTGCCAGAAACATTCCGAAAGGAATCTCACCCACGTAGCGACCACTGCCGCCGAGCGCGATTGTGAAAATGGTCATGAAAAGGGCGGTTGTGATCACGGGGGAGAGCACGGTTTGTCCAACCACTTTAAGAAAACGGCGTACTTCTTTGGTGTAAAGTGTCCATACGCCAAGCCAGTTAATGGCGCCGATTCTTTTGGTGCCAAAGGATGGCAGGTTTTGACCAATGGTCCAGATGCTTTTCATGAAATAGTCTTTCGCGATTCTTTTGGCTTTTGTTTTGGCCATTTTTACAGTAGAACATCATCTACTGCAAGCTAGAGTGTTCTTCGTTCAATCGTGGACTGTGTTAGATTTCGGATCAGGTACCAAATGTACAGTTCGCCTCACCTACTTTATCACGCTTAAATGCAGAACGCTTAAGACAACTAACTAACCGATGAGCAAGGATTACGAATATGGCATGGACAGATGAGCGGGTCGCAAAATTACGGGAACTCTGGGACAAGGGGCTGAGCGCCAGCCAGATTGCCAAGGAACTTGCCGAGGGTGTTACCCGAAATGCTGTCATTGGCAAGGCACATCGTATGAACCTTGCCTCACGCCCGTCGCCTGTGAAATCCGACCCTAAAAAGAAGGCCAGAAAGACGGTAGAGAAAAAAGTTGCCCAGCCAAAGGTTAAAGCCAGCGGCGGTAAGGTGTCTCTTCTGGAACTGACTGAAAGAATATGCAAATGGCCTATTGGTCATCCGGGTGAGGTGGATTTTCATTTTTGCGGCAAACCGTCGGCACCATCATTCCCCTATTGTCCAGAGCATTGCGCGCAGGCCTATCAAGTGCAGCAACCCCGTCGTGATCGCCGCACCAACCGGGGCCGCATTTCCGCTACGCCGGTGAGGTGATTCTGGAATTTATATTAGACTATGTTTTTATTTCCCACGTGGATAATATCTCGACTGCGATGTCAGCGGGTAGAGCGTTGGTGCCTAATGCTGCCCGGGCGGCAAGGCCGCGTTCCCCGAATATATCCTTGAAAAGTTCAGAGGTGCCGTTAATGACCTTCGGGCTGTCGGTGTAATCATCGGTGCATTTTACCACACCTTGAATTTGCACACATTGCACAACCCGGTCCAGATCGCCGTCGCAGGCTTTTTTTAATTGAGCAAGAATATTCAGCCCGGTGCTGCGTGCCGCCTGATAGCCCTGTTCGGTGGTCAGGTCTTTACCCACACGGCCAAGGCCCGGATGCTCCACCGTATGAATTGGCCCTTGTCCGGCAATATAAACAAGGTTTCCGCTGATGCGATAAGTGACATAGGCGGCCATGGGGTCCGGAGCTTCCGGCAGAGTTATGCCCAGTTCTTTCAAGCGACTGTCGATTTTTCCCGTCGTGGCTGAACGGGCCATACTCATGGAGGATGCCAGAAAACTTCCGATCCCGATCACACTAAAAAAATTTCTTCTTTTCATATCGCAGTCTCTTTTTTGTTATTTGAACCTTCAACCATAGTCTGTTAATCTTTCTTTCAATAGCAAGTAATAAATGAATTTAATCAGGGGATTGATATGTTTCGGATAGATAAAGCTATGGTCGTGGCTACCATATTTTGGGCTGCGGCAGCATTAATTACGGCGACTGCGATTGCGGCAGAAGATGCACCCAAAGACCGTCAGCCTTTTGTAGAAATAAATAAAAATCCATATCCAAGCACTTACGAGCCTTATCCCTCCGTGACAACGGTGATTAATAACGCCACCGTATTAACGGGAGCGGGGGAGCAGCTTGAAGGGGCTTCGGTTCTGATGGAGAATGGCAAGATCGTTGCTGTTGGGTCTGAACTGGAAATTCCCTACGGTACATTGGTCATTGACGGTACCGGAAAATGGGTAACACCGGGTATCATTGATGTTCATTCCCATTTGGGCGTTTATGCTTCGCCACATCACCAGTCCTTGTCGGACGGCAATGAAGCCACCAGTCCCGTTACCGCAGATGTATGGGCAGAGCATTCCATCTGGCCGCAGGACCCCGGTTTTTCAAGAGCCATTGCCGGTGGTGTCACCACATTACAGATACTGCCCGGATCAGCCAACCTGATTGGTGGGCGTAGTGCCACGGTAAAAAACGTACCCTCCCGTACCCGTGAGGGTATGAAATTTCCCGGTGCACCCTACGGCCTGAAAATGGCCTGTGGCGAGAATCCAAAACGGGTTTATGGCAAAAAAGGCGGCCCCAGCACCCGCATGGCCAATATGGCCGGTTACCGGAAAGCCTGGATCAAGGCACGGGATTATAAAGGTAAGTGGGATAGCTACACCAGAAAATATCAAGCCGGTGAAGATGTTAGTGCGCCGTCTCAGGACCTTGAATTGGATACGCTGATGGGGGTTCTGAATGGTGAAATCCTGATCCATAACCACTGTTACCGGGCCGATGAAATGGTGTCCATGATCAATATGGCTCATGAGTTCAATTATAAAATTTCCACTTTCCATCATGCTGTGGAAAGTTACAAGATTGCAGATATTCTAGCCAAGGAGAAAGTCTGTTCCGCCATGTGGTCTGATTGGTGGGGTTTTAAGCTGGAAGCCTTTGACGGCGTTGATGAGAATATCCCGATGGTGGCGAGTGCAAAGGCCTGTGCTATTGTTCATTCAGATGACCCCAATGGTATTCAGCGGCTAAATCAGGAAGCCGCCAAGGCATGGGCCGATGGTCGAAAGGTTGGGTTGAATTTCACCAGAGGGGAAGCCTTCACATGGCTGGCGCTTAATCCGGCCAAAGCACTGGGTATAGCCGATAAAACGGGTTCGCTTGAGGTAGGAAAAATGGCCGATGTGGTGATCTGGTCCGGAGACCCCTTCAGTGTTTATTCGCTGGCAGAGAAGGTCTTCATTGACGGCGCGTTATTATATGACCGTGCTGATCCAGATACCTATTGGCAAGGTGATTTTGAACTGGGACAAAATGCAAGGGGAGCACACCAATGAGAAAATCTATATTAAAAATTATTGTTGCCGCTTTCGTAGCATTTTTTCTGACCGGCCCTGTGGCTTTGGCCAAAATATTGGCAATCAAAGGGGGAACCGTTCATACACTTGGCAAGAAAGGCATCTTGAGCAAGGCCATTATTTTGATAGAAAACGGTAAAATAAAAGCCGTGGGACAAAATGTGACTATCCCGAATGGTGCCGAGGTGATTGATGCGGCGGGTAAAACCATTGTACCCGGCTTTATGCATAGCAGCAGTCGACTGGGGCTGTCTGAAATTTCCTTAACCAAAGATTCTAACGAACATAATGCGAAGAAAACGCCTTTCACGGCGGCTTTTGATGTGCGGTATGGTCTGAAAAGCAATTCCGTCGTTATTGCTGACAACCGACGTCACGGCCTTACTCATGCCATAACTCAGCCCTCATTGGCAGACAGTGTATTTTATGGCTCCGGGGCGGTTATTTCCCTGACAGGGGGAGCTGATATGTATGTCGGTAAGGGGCCAATGGTGGCCAGTTTTGCAAAAACCTTAAATCGGAATGTGGCTTGGGCTACCATGCGTCTGATACTGGATCAGGTAAGATATTATGACCAGAATCGTTCCGATATTATGGAGGGTGAGGGGCCGGGGGATTTCCTGCTTACCACCTTTAATATGGACGCGTTGGTGCCGGTCATTAAGGGTAGGCAGAAACTTGTCCTGACAGTAGATAGCGAAGATAATTTGCGTCAGGCCATCGCGCTGAAAAGGGATTATGGCCTTGATCTTATCCTGAATAGTGCTGTGGAAGCCTGGAAAGTGGCCGATGAACTGGCGGCAGCAGAAATTCCGGTTATCATTAATCCACAAGAAAATCTGCCGGAAAAATTTGGCAAATTGGCGGCCACATTCCGTAATGCGGCGATGTTGGATACCGCAGGCGTGCAATTTGCCATTTCACCCGGAGGTATGGCAGCAAACCATAATGCCTTTATGGTCAATCATATGGCAGGGCTGGCAGTGGCTCACGGCCTTAGCTGGGAACGTGCTTTGGAGGCCATTACAATAAGCCCGGCCCGTATCTTTGGAATTGATAAATTTTTCGGCTCCATCGAGAAAGGTAAGATTGCCAATATTGCCCTGTGGGATGGTGACCCGCTTGAGGTGACATCCAATACCGTTCATGTGATTGTCAACGGTGTTAATCATCCGTTGGTTTCGCGCCGTACTTTATTAAGGGACAGATACCTGAATCTCAATAAAAAACCCTATGCATACCATTAAATGAGTTTCTGCTGTACTTCTGTCATGGGGTTGCGTAAATTCCGCCGCAATAGTGAAGTATAGAAATTGCGGACCGTTCCATGAGCCAATTACAGACCGAAGTCGATAGACGTCGGACATTTGCCATCATTGCCCATCCTGATGCGGGTAAAACGACCCTGACGGAAAAGTTGCTACTATTTGGTGGTGCGATTCAGATGGCAGGTGAGGTCAAGGCACGCGGTGACCGAAGACGCGCTCGATCTGACTGGATGAAAGTGGAGCAGGAGCGTGGCATTTCAGTGGCCTCATCTGTGATGACCTTTGAATATGAAGGTCGCATGTTTAACCTGTTGGATACGCCGGGCCATGAAGATTTTTCCGAAGATACTTACCGGGTGTTAACCGCCGTGGATAGTGCCATCATGGTGCTAGACGGAGCGAAAGGCATTGAGGGGCAGACCCGGAAACTATTTGAAGTTTGCCGTCTGCGGGATATGCCAGTGACAACCTTTATCAATAAACTTGACCGGGAATCTCTGGACCCGTTTGCGCTTCTTGATGTGATCGAACAGCAGCTTGCCCTTGATGTGACACCGGCTACATGGCCCATTGGTATGGGGCGGGATTTCAAAGGCTGTTACGACCTGATTAATGACCGTTTGATTCTGATTGAGAAAACCAAGAATGACCGGCCTGATGAGGGGGTTGTCTGTGAAGGAATTAATGATCCAAAGCTGGATGATCTTTTGCCGCAGGATCAACTGACACAACTGCGCGAAGAGGTCGCCATGGTGCGGGAACTTTGCCCCGAATTCGACAGCCAGGCTTATCTTGATGGTACCATGACGCCAGTATATTTCGGCAGCGCCATTAATAATTTTGGTGTGCGGGAATTACTGGAAGGCATTGGTAGCCGTTCACCCATTCCTGGAACCTTTAAAACTACAAGCCGCGCTGTTGATCCTCATGAAAGCAAAGTTTCCGGTTTTATCTTTAAAATTCAGGCTAATATGGATCCGAAGCATCGGGACCGCATTGCTTTTTTCCGGCTGGTGTCTGGCAAGTTCAAGCGCGGTATGAAATTAAAACAGGTTCGCGACGGCAAAATGGTCAATCTACATAATCCGGTGATGTTTCTGGCACAGGATAGGGAGCTGGCCGAAGTGGCCTGGCCCGGCGATATTTTTGGCATTCCAAACCACGGAAACCTGCGTATCGGTGACAGCCTGAGCGAGGGCGAAGAGCTGCGCTTCACCGGAATTCCCAATTTTGCACCGGAATATATTCAGACCGTCCGCCCGGAAGACCCTATGAAAGCTAAACATCTGGGCCGTGCCCTGCAACAGTTGGCGGAGGAAGGTGCCGCCAGAGTTTTTAAACCCACCATCGGGTCCGAATGGTATGTGGGTGTTGTGGGTATGCTGCAGTTTGAGGTCATGGGTGACCGCATTCGCACCGAGTATGATGTGCCTTGTCGTTTTGAGGCCACGTCGCTGCACACTGCAGTCTGGGTTGAATGTGATGATAAATTCAAGCTGAAAGCCTTCATTGACAGCAACAAGGCCAATATGGCCGAAGACCATAGTGGTTCGCCTGTGTTTCTTGCCCGTAATGCCTGGCGGTTGGACAAGGCAAAGGATGACAATCCAGAAATCCGTTTTCTGAAAACCAAAGAACAGTTGGTATAATTTTTTGATGTATTAGCCGAGATATGTTAATATATTAAATACTAATGCATTCACACTTGGTAAGAAATATTCTTTATAGAATCCTTGTTGGAGTCATAATGTTAACAAACTCATTCAACATTGCAGACCTTCCCAATAGTATCCTAAGGGATATATATCAATATTGGCTAAAGATGAAGGCGGACCATCCTTTACCTTTCCGTGTTAATTTGGACCCTCTTGATATCGTTGAACTGTTGCCCCATATCAATCTCATTAACGTGGAACATAATACGGGCCGCTATAAAATGAAAGTGATAGGCAATGAAACCGTAAAGGCTATGGGCATTGACGTTACCGGAAAATATTTGGATGATTTCCCATTTATTGATGGACTATTGAAAGAAAGATATGATTGGCTAACAAATGAAAAATTACCTTATTTTAATTATGATAAGTTAAAATGGTCGAGTAAATCTTTTTTGGAATATTATTCCCTTGGTCTTCCCATCTCCCGAAATGGGAAAGATGTGGATATATTAATGATTGGCATCTATTATCAATTCCCTAAGGAGAAAAGAACCGAATTTTACGGTTCTGGTTTATAAAAAGTCAAATTTCCAGAGTTCTTAGAGAGATAAATTAGTGAACGATAAGATTTTTATTGATAGTTTTTCTGTGGATGACCTTCCCAATAGTATATTGCAAAACATATATCAATATTGGCTGGATATGAAGGGTGAGCGTTCAATGCCTTCCCGTGCCGATTTGAATCCCGTTGAAATTGTAAAATTGTTACCCCATATCAGCCTTGTCGATGTGGAGCATGAAACGGGCCGCTATAAAATGAGGTTAATTGGTACTGAAACGGTGAAGGCTATGGGCCTTGACGTTACCGGAAAATACCTGGACGAATTTCCGTTGATTGAACAAATATTAAAGAAAAATTATAATTGGCTGATTAAGGAAAAGCGGCCTTATATTAATTTTGACAAGTTAAAATGGTCCAGTAAATCTTTCATGGATTATTATGCGCTTGGTTTGCCCCTATCTCGAAATGGCAAGGATGTGGATATTCTGATGTTTGGCATGTATTACCAATTTCCCAAAGAAAAACGAACCGTATTTATAGAATAGAGCATAATCAGACGTTCTAGGTTTATTTGATGACCCAAAAGACCATCTTGGGAAGCCGCTGGTCTTTGCGACTTCCCGTTTTCAGAAGGCTATATTAAATGACTTGGATAATATTATCCGGGCGGCCTTTGTGGTCGACGCTTTTAAGGTTTTGATCCAGAATACAGTTTATTCTCTGCCGAAAATTGCTGAAGTGCTTTGAAGACACCACATCTATTGGTTCATCAAACAGGATCGTATATCGTCGGTTATTTTCCATGCGGGCGGTTTGAACTTTCAGTATCTTTCCGGTAAAAGCATGACCAAGATAGCTGCCGCTTATCTTGTCTTCAAGTCCCGGCCAAGGTATTTTCTTTGACTGTCTGTTAAGTGTGGCAGACAGGATATTCCAATCCTTAAAGCCATGCTGTTTTGCTAGCGTTTCAAGGGCCGAAGAATGGCTAATGTCAATATTCTTTTCGGCGAAGTAATCGCGCATACGGCGCGCCTGAAGTTTCAGGTTATCAGAGGTGAGTGTTGTTGAACTCATGTTATGTCTCCATTCATTGTGGACATATTTGACAGGGCTCGCATTGCTGTCAGGTCCTGTAATGGATCCTGTGTTCATTTAAAGGGAATTTCACCATAGCCAATGGCCGCGAGCGGCTGGCATCCCATGCCCGTGGCCTTACATAGGAGGGGTTGGTCTTTATGTCAAGCTATTCAGGGGTTGTTTTAATTCTATTTGATGTACCACTTTCGCCGGGGAAATCCTGAAACATAGCGTCCACAAGAAAAGGCATCATAATCGGCAATCCTTCCTGACCACGACTTGTAACCTGCCCTTCATAGAGCTTGACGCCATCTGAGCGTTGGATAATTTCCATGGATAAGATACGGATATATTCTTGACGGGGTTCATTGTTACCGATGGGAAATGACAAGCCGACCCCTACTCCGGAATGGTGACCGCCGCTGCTGGCGCCTATGGCAACTGATGACCGGGGACCATTATCAATTATCCCGCTTGCTGTCTGAATCCCGTAACCAATTCTTGCAATATATGTGGAAGATGTGTTGTTCGGCGGGCTATATCCAAAGCGGCCAAGATGTCTTCCCACAAGCTCTGCATATTGACCAAATTCAAGGCTGTTTTGCAGGTTTGGGTCCATGGAAACAACTTCAATACTCTCTGCATCAGGAGCGGGAAGGTTATGGAATCGCGTCACATCACTGGTAATGGTTTTGCTGCAACCGATGAGTGGAAGGACAATTAATGTAATGCCTATCAGCCAAGTTCTTCGCCATAATAGCCGCATGATTTCACCTCTTTTTTCAGACCTATCATAACAAAGAATATCTGAACAAGCTATGAACAAGAATTTGAGCTTTTGCCTTGCCAAAGACGGGAAAATGATTATAACTCCTTCCACTATCTATCATAGTGGGGCGATTAGCTCAGGGGTAGAGCGCCTCGTTGACATCGAGGAGGTCACAAGTTCAAATCTTGTATCGCCCACCATTCCCTTATCTTGCAAAGGCTTAGGAATCTCCCTAATATTCAGATGGTTCAAGATAATTTGTGTGTCACATTTCTCTTGAACTTCCATCATAATATCATCAATAGCTTGGCGGGCTGTGCTCATATAATTGGGATCATATCTATGGACGACTTCTAGGCAAGTTGTGCATTATACACGCGCAGCCAATCAAAAATCACTAGCTGAAAGTGGTATGCATCATCTTGTGAAAAAATAGCGGAAATTAGAAAAAGTGTCCCACTTTTTACAAAGCCTTAGAAGAGTGGGACACTTTTTATTCTATACGCATTGTAAATAAAGGATAAAATTTAGATAGTGGTGCCCGGGGGCGGATTTGAACCACCGACACGCGGATTTTCAGTCCGCTGCTCTACCCCTGAGCTACCCGGGCATCGGGGATTATTAAGGGGGCCACTTACGTGGGTGGATGGGTTATAGAAAAAAAGACGGGGTCTGTCCAGCACTCGTTTGAAAAAAATGAACCACTCGTCAAAGCCGCAGTTTATCAACAGCTTTCAAGGGTTTAACTGGCTTCATCCGGGTCCTGTTCGGGCACATCAGCTTTCTCACCGGGAATCACATAATTGCCCTTGAGCCAACGGCCCAGATCCACATCGGCACAGCGGGTGGAACAGAAAGGGTGAAACTTGGGCGTGGCAGGATTTTTCTCACATATTGGGCAAAGATTATTGCTATTTGCGGCTTTCATGGCTTATTTCCCTTAATATCCAGTTTGCTTCCGGTTCGTCGGGTAAATTCATTCAGAAGGCCCGGTTGTGCCTTTAGCCAGGCCGCAACTTTTGGCGTGACCTTGACCGATAGGGGAATGCCGGGTTTGGCAGAAGCATCGCGTTCGGACTGGCGTAGCTGGGTAAGAGCTGCAGTTTCTATGGTCGGTGCGAGCTGTGGCTGGGCCAGTATTTGCTGGCTAAGGGCTAGATGGCCAGCCTTTCGTGCCAGTTCAAGCAAGCCAAAGGCAGACAGGTTACTGCGCTGGATTTGTATGGGGTCATTTTGTATTAAATTATCGACTACCGTAAGCAGGTTACTGACGTCTGATTTGCCAGAGATATTGATGAAGTCAACAACGATCAGGCCACTGATCCCGCGCAGTCGTATTTGCCTGAAAATTTCCCTTGCTGCTTCAAAATTTATACTGAGCCGTTGTTTTATGGGATCATTGTTCAGGCGCGCGCCCGCCATATTGACATCAACGGTAACCATGGCTTCGGTTTGCTCGATGGTGATCCAGGCGCCAGAGGGCAGGGGTATTTTTTTATCAAGCATACGGTCCAGTTCTTCTTCAACCCCGAAATGTTCAAACAGAGGCATCGTTTCACAGTGGAGCATCATCCGTTCCCGCAGGTCCGGCGCAAATTCTTTCGCCCAGACCTGAGCCAGTTTCAGAGTGGCGGGCTGGTCAAAGATTATTCTGTCATGTTTGGCACAGCCATATTCTCTTAGGATTTGCAGTAGATTGTCTGGGCCTTGAGACAGCAGGAAAGGAACTTTCTTTCTGTCTCTGTTTTCCATGGCTCTTATCCAGTGACGGATCAGATGGTCAGCAGTTTTTTTTATATCATCATTGGACAGATGCTGTGCTTCGGTTCTGAGCGTCAGTCCCATGCCCTTGAGTTTCAGGTCGTTAGTAAAGCTTTTCAATTCCTGTCTTCGTTCCGGGTCTTTGATCCGGCTGGAGATAAAGGCCCCTTCGCGGAACGGATGCAGGATCAGGGTGGAGCTAATAATTTCAACCCGCCCTGTGAGTTTTGCGGATTTATCTGCGGTGGCATCGGCGGTGACCTGAACGATTATTTTCTGACCCTCATTAAGCAATGTGGTCAGGTCTTTTGGTTTGCCGCCGGGACGCTTGGGCAGAAGAGTGAGAGGAAGAAATCCCGTCACATCATTGCCCAAATCAATGAAAGCTGCCTGAAATTCTTTGCTCAAAGATTTTACCCGTCCGTAATAGACCGCGCCCATAAGACTGGGTTCATGATCCCGGAACAGGCGTATCTCTACTGTCTGTTCGTCCTTCAGGAGGGCGAGGCGGGTTTCTCCGATAGCCGAATTAATTAGAACTTCAGAGGTCATAGCCGTTTCCCTGCAGCATATTTGCGGTTTCAAACAGAGGCAGTCCCACCACATTGCTGTAAGAGCCATTGATGCCCTTGATAAAACGGGCGGCCCTTCCCTGTATGGCATAGGCCCCTGCCTTGCCCTGCCATTCATCATGATTGAGATAATGGTCTAGATCAGCAGTGGAAAGATGTTTGAAGATCACCGTGGTTACGACAACGCGGGATATTTGTCCACCATCAGGTGTGATCAGGGAAATGCCACTATATACCTTATGTCGGCGGCCCGAAAGAAGGGTGAGATACTGCCGTGCTTGTTCGTTGGTTGATGCTTTGCCCAATATGCGCTTGCCCAATGCTACAACCGTATCAGAGGCAAGGATAAAACTATCAGACTGGATTTTTTGAATATGGGCGGCTTTGCTTACGGCCAGTCGCTCGGCTAATTGGCGCGGCGCTTCCTTTGGCAATGGGATTTCATCAATATCCGCTGGGATAATCTGATTCGGGATTATGCCGATCTGTGCCAGAAGTTCCACTCTGCGCGGCGAAGCGGAGGCTAATATTAAGTGAAATTTATTTTGTTGTGATGAAGTCATGAAGCCACAGTAACCGAAACCGAATGAATTTGTGAAGCCGGAATCGTTTTTGGACAAAAAAAGCGGCTCACTTATTTAAAGCGATATGTAATCCGGCCTTTTGAAAGGTCGTAGGGTGTCATTTCAACCAGTACATCATCACCCACAAGAACACGAATACGGTTTTTGCGCATTTTTCCGGCTGTATGACCAAGGATTTCATGATCATTTTCAAGTTTTACGCGGAACATGGCATTGGGCAGTAGTTCAGTAACGGTGCCCCGCATTTCCAAAAGTTCTTCTTTCGCCATAGTGGCTCCTCATTAAAAATCTTTGCCGAGATAAATAGCTTAAACCACAGATTTTTCAAGTGTTATTTGCTTTAATAAGTCATCGGTCTATACAACCGGTGAATAACCGACATCAAAACGGTGTTTTATTCTTTCCGTTAACATGTCCCGGGTTTGACGAAAGGCAGCGATAATATTCTCTCGATTACCCATAACGGCAGTGGGGTCAAGGGTAGGCCAATATTCTACCTGACAATCCAGGGTGCGGGTAAGGTCAATGGCTTTATGTTGTGCTTCGGGACTTAACGTTACTACAAGGTCAAAGGATGAATCCATAAGGTCTTCAAACATTTTGGGTGTATGATCTGATATATCCAGACCGATTTCTTCCATAACGGCGATGGCAAAGGGATTGGCACTATCTTCTTCTGCCCGTATGCCGACGCTATCGGCAAAAATTTGATGTCCACAATAATATTTAGTCAGCGCCTCCGCAATAGGCGAACGTACCGCATTGAAACTACACATAAATAAGACACTATGAGGTATCTCAACGGGTGAGGGTGCAAGGGGGCTGGGTAGGATGACGTTAGCCATATACTATCTGATCTGTAAAACGCAAATCAGGGTGAACAGGCGGCGGGCGGTTGAAAAGTCCATTTTTACTTTCTCTCCCAGTCTTTCCTGAAGTATTTCTGACCCTTCATCATGAAGGCTGCGCCTAGCCATGTCGATGGTTTCAATCTGGCGGGGGCTAGAGCTTTTAATAGCGGCAAAATAGCTGTCACAGATATGGAAGTATTCCTTGATGGTTCTTCGTAAAAGCGTCAATGGCATGGCAATTATGGTCAGTTTCCGGGTCAACTGATGGTCTTCGTCAGAATATATATCCATGGCAAGACGGTTATCTTCCATTCTGAGAACAATCCGATATGGCCCGACATAATTGTCGGGCAGAGCTTCCATTGGCTGATAGGAGTTTTCTTCGAGCAAGTCAAAAATAGCGACACGGCGTTCGTGATCAATATCCGCATTGCGGCGAATAATAGATTTTTCATCCAGTTCGATATGGCAGATACGATAGCTGCTGCCCGACTCGCTCATTACTTCCCTGTCCTATTATTTATTATGGTCTATTCCTTGTTATACAGTCTGATCCCAATAGATCTGGCGTGGGCCTGCAAGCCTTCTTCTTCGGCCAGCGTAATGGCCGCCGGGCCAACCCGTGCGAGGCTTTCACGACTGCATTCTATCAGAGTATTCCTTTTCATAAAATTAAGAACGCTCAAACCCGACGAAAAACGGGCACTTCTGGCGGTGGGCAGCACATGGTTAGGGCCAGCCACATAATCGCCTATGGCCTCCGGAGTATAACGCCCAAGAAAGATTGATCCGGCATTTTGAATGTCTTTTGCGGTGTCGCGCGGATTGTCAATGGCTAGCTCCAGATGTTCCGGTGCCAGCTGATTGACTAGGGGTACTGCTTGAGCAAGGTCACGAACCAGAATAACCGCCCCATGTTTATTCCAGCTTGCCCACGCAATATCAGACCGGGGCAGGACTTTCAGCTGGTCATCCACGGCCTTGCAAGTTGCCTTGGCAAATGCCTCGTCATCGGTAATAAGAATGGCTTGGGCCACTTCATCATGCTCTGCCTGTGATAATATATCCATGGCAATATGGCGCGGGTCATTTTTGCCATCGGCAACCACCAGAATTTCCGAAGGGCCAGCAATCATGTCAATGCCGACAGTGCCAAAAACTTCGCGTTTTGCGGCGGCCACATAAGCATTGCCGGGTCCGGTGATAACGTCAACGGGTGCGATGGATTCTGTACCATAGGCCAAAGCTGCTATCGCCTGTGCGCCGCCGACTTTGTATATTTCCGTAATGCCCACTAACTCTGCGGCAGCCAGCACAAGGGGATTGAGATTGCCATCCGGTGCTGGAACCACCATGACGATGCGGTCAACACCCGCACATTTGGCTGGTATGGCATTCATCAGAACGGAGGAGGGATAAACCGCCTTGCCGCCCGGCACATATATTCCCGCCGATGATACTGCTGTCCAGCGTGCATCAAGCGTAACACCGGCCTCGTCTGTATAGGCATCATCCACAGGTAAATGGCGGCGGTGAAAACGGTCAATGCGTTTGGCAGCAAGTTTAAGAGCGTCCAAGACATCTTTAGAACATTGAGATTTTGCAGACTTTAATTCTTGTTCGCTGACCCGAACAGTTGTTGCGGTCATTTCAAGCCGGTCAAAACGGGCGGTATAGTCAAAAAGGGCTTCATCGCCCCGGGCTTGAACATCTTTCAAAATATCCCGCACCACATCGGCAACATCCGCATCAGATTCCCTGCGGGTAGTCAGAAAATTTTTAAAATCCTGATCAAATCCGGTGTCTGCTATGTTTAATGTCGTTACCATGTGTAAATTACTTTAAATCATTTCGGGCACTAATATTTTTCAATATCTCGCTGATTTCCTCATTACGGGTTTTGAAAGCGGTACGGTTGACAATGAAGCGCGAGGTAATATCAAGGATTTTCTCGATTTCCACCAGCCCATTTGCCTTGAGTGTATCACCCGAACTCACAAGGTCAACAATGCGACGACACAGGCCCAGACTTGGTGCCAGCTCCATAGCGCCGTTCAGCTTGATACATTCTGCCTGTACACCGCGCTTGGCAAAATGTTTGCGGGTCAGATTCGGGTATTTTGTGGCAATGCGGACGTGGCTCCATCGGCTTGGATCATCACCAATGCTCAGGGATTTCAACTCCGCAACGGATATGCGGCAATGGCTGATGTCCAGATCCAGCGGTGCATATATTTCGGGATAATCAAATTCCAGTAACACGTCGTTTCCCGCAACCCCAAGCTGGGCAGCACCAAAGGCAACAAATGTCGCCACGTCAAAACTTCGGACCCGAATTATCTTGAGCAAGGGGTTGTTGGTGTCGAAAGTTAATTTGCGGGATTTTGGATCGTCAAACTCTGGCTCCGGGATTATTCCGGCACCGCGTATGATGGGCATGACCTCTTCTAGGATACGGCCCTTGGGCAGTGCCATGATCATAGGTTCGTTAGAAGACAACTTACTTTCACTCCTGAAATTCAAAAAATTGCCCCGTTGTACAAAATTGTGAGCGAACTATCCAGTATTATCATTCTGCAGGACGTTAAGAATTTCATGTTTGGGGTGGCATTTGGCAGGCCAGGCATCCCCAATGTCCTGCATATGGGCGGAAATCATCTCACACTCAAGTCGGATTATACCTTTGCCTGAAAAGACAAAAACCACGTGATATGTATCGTTTTCCAATTGATAGGCTTCTATGGATAATAGCTCAAGGGGGTGCTCTTTCAGCGACATTGCGATATTCTGACTGTCGATTTTTAATACGTCATCAAAATGAAGACCCGTGCGAATGCGGCTGCAGGGAATGCTTATTTCAGGAAGGACATTTCCGGTATCAGGACATCTATTTTCCCAGACATAGCGGTTGAGCATAACGACAAACCGTCTGCTGTCCCGCAGATAGACTATATCGCCCATCATGGTAATCGCGTCCTGAAGGTACGCGGACATGATGGTTAAGTCTTCTATGTCTTCAGCCTTGAGCTTCAGCTTGTCCAATATTTTCCCCTGACTATTAAATGTCGTTATCTTTCTCGCGGGATATTTTCGCACCGCATGATCCTAGCTTTTGTACCAGACGTTCATAGCCCCGGTCCAGATGATAAATACGTTTGACCTCTGTGACGCCTTCTGCGGCAAGTCCGGCCAGTACGAGCGACATGGAAGCCCGAAGGTCGGTTGCCATGACGGGCGCGCCCAAAAGCTTCTCAATACCCCTGATTGTGGCGGTAGAACCATTGACCGTTATATCCGCCCCCATACGGCATAATTCCGGTACATGCATGAATCTGTTTTCAAAGATGGTTTCTGTGATGACCGATGCACCGTCGCATAATGTCATCATGGCCATAAGCTGTGCCTGCATATCGGTTGGGAAACCGGGGAAGGGCTGGGTTACAGCATTAATGCCAATTATTTTTTCTGGCCCAAGGCGGGTGAGCAAGCCCCTTTCCGTTTCAGTAAAAACAAGTCCCGCCTGTTTCAGAATTTCAAGTGTTCCGGTCATGACATAGGGCAGATTATCCCCCAGCAATTCAAGTTCCCCCCCCGTCATGGCAGCGGCAACAGTGTAGCTTCCGGCTTCGATTCTGTCGGGCATAACGGTATATTCTGCTGCATGGAGTTCGTTGACGCCCTCGACCTCCAACCGTGATGTGCCAATGCCGGATATTTTAGCCCCCATGGCAACCAGGCACGTAGCAAGGTCGGTTATTTCCGGCTCTTTTGCGGCATTTTCTATGATGGTTATGCCATCCGCGAGGCAGGCGGCCATGAGGATATTTTCCGTAGCCCCCACAGAGACGATGGGAAAGTGAACCGTACCGCCGGTGAGTTTTCCCGATGCCCGAACATAGCCGTCTTTCAGTTCAATAGTAGCCCCAATATCCTCAAAAGCCTTCAGGTGTAGATCAATGGGACGGTTGCCAATGGCACATCCCCCGGGCAGGGAGACTATGGCTTCCCCTTCTCGTGCCAGAAGAGGCCCAAGAACCAATATGGAGGCCCGCATTTTGCGAACCATGTCATAGGGGGCTGTGGTGCTGGCGATGTGGCTGGCGGCAATGGTTACAGTCTGCCCGCTGCCTATATCCCATCCTTCCTCGTCATAGCTGATGGTGCTGCCCAGTTCTGTCAACAGGCTGGCCAGTGTTTTTATATCGGCCAGATGGGGCAGGTTATGCAGGGTCAGACCATCTTTGGCGAGCAATCCGGCGCACATAAGAGGTAAAGCCGCATTCTTGGCCCCACTGATGGGTAGCTGGCCTTCCAGTCTATGGCCGCCTTTAATGACAATTTTTTCCATATAATATGGTCTCTTTTTTAGTTTAGGGGGGATAATTCCCCCATGCCCTTTCCTTATTTTCCGCTTTAGTGAACTAAAGCTAGGGCAGCTCCCCCTCCGCATATTAACTCGGGCGGCCAGTCGGCCTTGCTTCAGCCCATTATGGGCTTCAGGTTTTTAGAGCTTGGGTAATGTTACGCCAGTTTGGCCCATATATTTGCCGGATCTGGCATTATAGGGGACTTCGCAAGGTTCGTTACCCTCAAAAAACAGGAACTGACAGGCTCCCTCATTGGCATAGATTTTGGCAGGCAGGGGTGTAGTGTTGGAAAACTCCAGCGTTACATGCCCTTCCCAGCCCGGCTCTAACGGGGTCACATTGACGATAATACCACAACGGGCATAGGTGGATTTACCCAGACAAATCACCAGTACATTTTCCGGGATACGGAAATATTCTACAGTCCGTGCCAGAGCAAATGAGTTTGGCGGAATGATGCAGACATCACCGGGCCGGTCAACGAAACTTTCCGATGCAAAATTTTTCGGGTCCACGGTTACCGAATCCACATCGGTAAAAATCTTGAATTCTCCTGAAACCCTTGCGTCATAACCATATGATGACAGACCATAGGATATTACCCCCTCGCGCTTTTGGCGATCCTCAAAGGGGTCGATCATACCTTTATTCAAGGCTTGTTCCCTGATCCATTTATCTGACATGATGGCCATATGACTTTTGATCCTTTCCGTATAATTTTACTGTCTGTGTTTTTGTAACCCAGAATGCGGTCGTCCACAAGTCTGGAGGATATGGCAAGGTTATTCTTTTTCCTTATCTGAAGAAGGCACGCTTTTGGTCGGGGTGGAGGCTTGTTGTTTACGTCGCTTCAAATTATCCCTTAGCGCTTGCGCCAGCCGATCCTGTTTTTCCTGTTTCTTGTCTTTTTTATTCATGATGATCCCGTTAGTTTATGGCCAATTAAGGCCAATTTACGGACATTTTCCTCAAATCGCAAATAATTCTGGAATAGGGCTTGCACGCGCTTAAAAGCTATGGCATCTTCCGCGCCATTCTGACAGTGTATTTTTTCTGTCTGGCCCTCAGTACAGGGCCGCTGTAGCTCAGTGGTAGAGCGCGTCATTGGTAATGACGAGGTCGGAAGTTCAATTCTTCCCAGCGGCACCATCGTAAAATCTGAAGCGCAATTTGCCCCTAAAGCCTTGAAAGGCAACGATAAATTTGGTGTTCCAAACCCTATATTTCGGGTGTAGGGCAATCTCTCTGAAAAGGCTAATTTTAACACAGCCTTCTTATCCTCTACCTTGTCGGAGTTCCATAGTTTCTGCGGGTTAGAGAGGAATTTAATGGCTTCTTTGAAGGTGTTCAATTTTTCTCCCAAGGGTCTCTGCTTTTGGGCAAGTTTTTCGGTTAAAACAAGCTTCTTTCTCTCCAGTTCCTGAATACGATTTTCATAGGCTGTGATCAAAGTATCGCTCTCAGCCTTAAGAATACGATCCAGCAAGGTTTGGATTTTATCATCCACGCCTATTAGCTCATTCTTCACTTGCTCCATATCCTTCTTGAAGAGTTTCATTTTCTGATCCCAAACATCCCCAAAGATAACGGTGGAGACTTTAATAAGCCCTGTGGAGGGTGTCAGGGTTTCCAATAGATCAGAAAATTCAGCATGCATCTTGTTGGCATTAACCGATTTACCGTAAGCAGCGCACTCGCGCTGATTGCACCTATAGTAGGGTTGCGCCTGCGTGTGATAGGGAGTTTAACCGCATTATGTTTGTCCCGTTCCAGTGAACACCATTTCATATAGCCACTTAAAGACATGCCTGCCGCCTCAGAGAACTGCACTAGCAAGGCGCGTTCCTCTGCTGTCGCACGGACAGAAATGGGGGCAATGCGGCGATCTTTCATGTGTTCCTCAATAAAAAAGCTCCACCCAATCGGGCAGAGCTTATAATGGTTTAAATGTGTTATTGTTTCGGGGGTTTGACGCAGTTATTAGGGCTCAGGGTGCATTAAATTTAATCTGAGGAAGCCTTTCGTACATAATAAGTGCCGCGCCCTGACCCTTCGGTTTTTATCAGGCCAAGAGTAAGAAGCCTTTCAAAATCAAGTTTGCGCGCTGCTAGGCTGCGGTTTGATATTTGACTATATTCGCGTTGAGTAATGCTGCCTTGCTCTGCAATATAACCTAGTACTTGTTTATGGTGCGGCTCTAAGCGTGGTTTGGCCTCTAATTTTTCAGGAAGTGCTTTGCGTATCCTGCGTAGCTCGTCTAAAATCCCATCAGCAAAATATTCTAGCCAGCCAGTAAAGTCGATCTCACCTTTTAGATCGTAATAGTCACCTTGCAATCCAACAGCTTTAAAGTAACGGGTAATATTTTGATTATAATAGTTTTCAAAACTAAAAATTTCAAACAAATCAAGTCCAGCCTTACCAAGAATAGCCGTTGTAATTAGGCGTGTTGTGCGACCATTACCATCCATAAAGGGGTGGATAATCACACATTGGCGGTGGAATATACCTGCTAATATAATGGGGTCAATTTTACCAATATGCGTATTAATAAAATCAAACATATCTTTTATTAAAGCTTCAACATCTTTGGCTTCGGGCGGTAGAAATACAAATTCATCCAATTTGCGTGGGTTACGAATAACCACAGGGGCTTGTCTGATATGCCCTATATCTGACGGATTATCCATCAGGCCTTCAACAACCTGTTTTTGAGTTTTTTCTAATGTGGCTTTGTTCAGTTTAAATGCTTGATCGCCAACGTCCGTATATAATTTTCGTAGGGCTTTATTATAATTTAATACTTCCCGCTCTGTATCACGAATGTGTTCTTTTTTATTTTTTAGAAGATATTTCACATCTGTTAATGCCAAGGGGTTGCCTTCAATACTTGTCGAGGCAAACGAGGACAATTCTCTGGCCTCAAGTTCAAGTTTTGCAAGCGTTTTGCCCGTAAGTGAAAAGCTTTTAATCTCACCGATGGATTCACCAATTTCACGAATAGTGAAAAGAAGCTTGTCGGATATAGTATAATTTGGTTTCCAAGTCATAGCCTTAATTTAGCCGATAATTAGCCGAAAATCAAGAGCGCCATAGCCACAAACTAGCCATAAAATAGCCTTAAATGCTTTTTGCTACGGTTCAGGGTCGCTAGGGTTATCCTTTAAAGATGCATCCTTTAATATCTCTTCCCAAGTGGCTAGCTCATCGAATAATTGGTTCAACTGATTTCTATCTTTGTGCACCATATTTTACATTATCATTTAAATTCAGAGTTTTTATATTTATATATTCTCTGTATTCATTAGTATATTCCTCAGGCTATGCAACGTGATACAAATTAAGCTTTTAAGCCGCACACAAACCAGAATGTGAAAGGATGATAAAAGATGTCTTCTCGTATTAGTCTGACCCAAATGATCGAACATTATGCCTTGACCAAAAAATATGATGTGGCGACTATTTTTGGGGACCGTACTCATAATTGGGGCGAATTACAGAACCGCATTGCCGCTCTGGCCTTTAGCTTGCAGAAGCTGGGTCTGAAAGAAAAAGACCGCTTGGCGGTTCTATCCTTAAATTCTGACCGTTATATGGAGGTCTATTATACCCCATGGTGGATGGGGGCAGTTGTCGTTCCATTGAATATTCGCTGGTCCGCCAGAGAAAACCAATTTGCCCTTACTGATAGTGAGGCAAAAGTTTTGTTTTTTGAACAAAACTTTATATCTGTGGTTGAACAGTTGAAGGCAGAATCCGACGGCACCGTTATGCATTTTATATATATGAGTGAAGGGGATTGTCCTGACTGGGCAATACCGTATGAAAGTCTGGTAAATACGAGCGGTAGGGCGGAACGTGTATTATGCGGTGATGATGATATGGCGGCTATACTGTACACAGGGGGCACGACCGGACATCCCAAAGGGGTAATGCTGTGTCATGCAGGAATATGGAGCAGCAGTTTGCCCGTCACACACGCTATTGAAATCACGGAATCAGATATTTGTCTGCATGCGGCCCCGATGTTTCATGTTGCTGATATGTCACTTCTTGTCGCGGCAACCATGATGGGGGCCAAACAGGTTTTTATCCCACAGTTCGAACCCAATGCCGTATTGCAGGCCATTGAAAAACACCGGGTTAGTTTTTGCCTGCTCGTCCCGACAATGATTAAAATTCTTCTGTCATCGCCAAAATTAACAGCGGTGGATTTTTCATCCCTGCATACTATAATTTATGGCGCATCGCCCATGCCCGAAGGCGTACTTATGGGTTTGATGGAAAGAATGACAAATGTTGAACTGGTGCAGGCTTATGGTCAGACGGAGATGTCCCCGATTGTAACGCTGCTGTCAAAGGTTGATCATACCATAGGCAACCCAAGGCTTAAATCGGCTGGCAAACCCACCATAATGTCACGTGTGCAAATCGTAGGGGAAGAAGGTAATATACTCCCCACTGGCGAAGTTGGTGAAATTCATGCCGCTGGGGCAACCGTTATGCTGGGTTATCTGAATATGCCCGAACAGACCGCCAAAACTCTAAAGGATGGCTGGGTTGCCTCTGGTGATGCCGGTTATATGGACGAAGATGGTTATATTTATCTGGTAGACCGGGTGAAAGATATGATCATTTCCGGTGGTGAAAATATATTCTCAGTAGAGGTGGAGAGCATAATATCAACACATCCCTCTATTCAGGATGTTGCCGTTATTGGTATCCCCGATGATAAATGGGGCGAGGCGGTTCATGCCATTGTGATTTTAAAGCCGGAACAAACCGTCACAGAACAGGCCCTAATTGATCACTGCAAGAAGCAGATCGCGGGTTACAAATGTCCCAGAACCATTGAATTCAGAACGGAGCCATTTCCCATATCTGCGGCAGGAAAAACCCTGAAGGTGGACATGCGAAAACCATATTGGGCGGGTGAAAAAGGATTTATATAGTCAAATGTAAATTCAATTGTATGAATGTATGGGGGTTTTTATCAGTTTCACCTCAAACTTCAGAGGACCATAGGTAATGATAAACCCGAAAGCGCCCAATTATGACAAATTATGCCGAGAATAAGGAGTTCCGGTCTAAATTTTAACAATTAATCGCCTTCTTTTTTCCCTCATAGCGACATATTTTCACAATAATATTCTCCCACTAAAATTTTCAAATCTAAAAATGTGGGGTCTATAACCAATGACAATATTACGCAGAATGCGTGTGATAACGCTAAGCTTTTTTAATCTCATCATCATTCAACAGGCTGGTGCCGATGTTCCGGTTTTGCTATTTGTCAGCGATACGGAGCAGGGTTCCCTTGAAGCGCCCTTGCTGGATACTGATGTGAAAATTTCTATTAACGGCATAACGGCGCGGGTGAAAGTTAATCAGAAATTTAAAAACACCACGGATCAGTGGCAAGAAGCGACTTATATGTTCCCATTGCCAGAAAATGCCGCCGTGGATCATTTGAAACTTATCATTGGAGACCGTATCGTTGAAGGTGAAATTCAGGAAAAGCAACAGGCTAAAAAAACCTATATTGCCGCCAAACAGGCCGGTAAAAAAGCATCGCTTCTGGAGCAGCAAAGGCCGAATATTTTCACAACCAAGGTGGCCAATATTGCTCCGGGCGAAGAAATTATTGTCAGAATTGAATATCAACAGGAAGTTTCCTATGACAAGGGTATTTTTGAGCTGCGTTTTCCAAGTGTTGTCGGCCCGCGATATACACCCTTGCACCAAATATCAGAAGGGTTAATCACCATTGGGGAAGACGGATTTTCACAGACCCTTTCTGGGGAGCACATTTTGATCTCACCTGTTATTCCTCCAGAAAGTCAGCGAAAAAATGTTCTTACCATTGCGGCAGATATAAATGCCGGAATAGAGCTGGCCTCCCTTGAAAGCCGTTATCATGACATTATTAAACAAAAAAAATCACAGGGTCACTGGGCGACGAAGCTTGGGATGGAAGATGTCATAGCCGATCGGGATTTTGTGCTTACCTGGCAATTAAAACTGGGACAGGAACCCAAGGCGGCATTTTTTCAGAATAGCGATGGTGAAGATCATTATGCCTTGATGATGCTGGTTCCCGGAAATGAGGTTTTTAAGGAAGTAACCCGTCTGCCCAAGGAAACCGTTTTTGTTATTGATACCTCTGGTTCAATGGGTGGTGCATCTATCAGGCAGGCAAAACAGGCAATGGCGCTGGCGGTTAAACGACTGCCCAAAGGTGACTATTTTAATATCATTGAATTTGATTCACGCTATACCACTTTATATCCGCGATCGGTGGCGGTAACGGAATCCACACAAAATGAGGCGCTGACCTTCGTTAACGCTTTGGTTGCGGACGGTGGAACCGAGATGTCTGCGGCCCTTCATAAGGCTCTTGACAATCAGCGGTCGGGTAGCAGAGTACGGCAGGTTATTTTTCTCACGGACGGTGCCATCGGCAATGAACATGATCTTTTTTCGATCATTAAAGACAAAATTGGAAAATCAAGACTTTTTACGGTTGGAATCGGATCTGCGCCAAATAGTTTTTTCATGAAAAAAGCCGCTGAATATGGTCGCGGGACATTCACCTATATCGGCAATGTAGAGGAAGTTTCGGAAAAGATGCAAAATCTATTCAGCAAATTGTCGGCACCAGTGTTGACCAATTTGCAAGTTGATTGGCCGGAGGATTCACAGGTTGAAATGTGGCCGAGAAAAATTCCAGACCTTTATCAGGGGGAACCGCTCATAATTAAAGCCAAGCTAAAAGCACCTAAGGGAGCTGTAAGTATCTCCGGTCAGACGCGGGCTAATCTGTGGAAAACCAGTTTGAACTTTGGGGAACAGAAAAATCATGACGGTATCCCACAATTATGGGCACGACAAAAGATATCCTCACTTCTGGATAGTGTATATGAGGGGGCAGATGCTGACGCCGTAAAACGGGACATTACGGCACTGGCGATCAAACATCACCTGGTCAGTAAATATACCAGCCTTGTGGCCGTCGATAAAACAACAGCAAGACCGATTGAAGAAGAACTGACCAGTAAAGAGGTTCCCCAGCATCACCCAAAAGGCTGGCTTCACAAGCGGACGCTGGCATACCCAAAAACGGCTCTCAGGGATGACCTTAATATAATCATCGGTTTATCATTAGTGATGTTTTCCGGGTTTCTGCTTTGGAAAAGAAGAAGAATGAAAGTTTGATATGAAAACCGTCATTGCTATATTTGCAATTGGGTTTTGCTTGTTTTTCGATGGTATATATTTAAAAGCCAAGGCCATATTGGGCCAACATCTGTTGGACGTATCATGGCAACAAACGCTGGATGGCGGAAAACAGATAAAGCCCTGGCCTTGGGCCGATACATGGCCGGTTGCCAAGCTGGTCTATAGTCGACTTGATAAACATTATATCGTATTAGCGGGCGCAACAGGACGAACACTTGCCTTTGCGCCCGGCTTGTTATCTGGGAGTATGCGACCGGGGGGGGTGGGGCATAGTATAATCAGTGCGCATCGCACCAGCCATTTTCGTTTTCTCAAAGATGTAAAAATGGGTGATATTTTTGAAATTACGGATGGAAATGGGCTTCCTTACCGCTATAAAGTAGACGATATTCAGATCGTTGATATCAATGAAACTGACCTTTTGATGAATAATGATTATAGTAGGTTATCACTGATCACATGTTATCCGTTTGATGATTTAAGGGCTTCATCTACAAAAAGATTCATTGTTTCTGCTGTTTTAGATTTGCAGGCAATAGGGGATTGAGATACCCTGCTTGAAATTGGGACCCTTTTTATTAATATTCCCCTATAGTTTTGTTACTGCGCGTGCAGAATGGATTATTTTTATGAGTTCACGGTCAAAGGGAAATATCTCTTTTGCAACCCGTATTTTGAAATCCCCGGTCGGTAAGTTGATTGCCCGGCCCTGGTTTGATTTATGTATTCTTTATTTTCTTAAAAATTGGTTCTTTCCCCTCTCGAGGCTATGGGCTGCCGCCCGGGCAGCGGAAGGCGATGTGGATAAATTTATCAAATATGTCCCGCTGGCCCTTCCAAGTGAAAGACAGCGCAAACAAATCACCAAGGCACTATATTATTTTGACAGGGCGCGATTGAAAGCATTCTCCACCGAAAAATTATGGCATGATTATTTTTTTGGCGCGGAGCAGGTGGCTGGGGAGAGGCTGCCCATTGTTGAGGAAATGAGGCTGGATAACCGTACAGCCTATAATATGACCCGTAAGTTTTTTCTGCCCTTGAAACGGCTGGTTAAAACATCGGTTCTGGTATCGCCCCCGACACCGGCGGAGGTCGCAGAGCGTTTTGGCGCCAAGGGGGAAAAGCTGGATGCCTTGTTTGAATTACCAGAAGAATTTCCGGAAGTGGAAGTTTCGCGCTGTGTCACGACGGAACGGGGTCAAGACTATTGGATACGTTTTCAGTCTACGTCGACGGAAATGGATGATCATGTATATGCCCGGGTATATGAACCCCACGGAATTAAGAATCCGCCCACCCTTATCTTTGGACATGGCATCTGTGTAGAGAGCGACCATTACCATCAAATACTTGATGAGGTCAGTGATCTTATCCGCATGGGTATTCGGGTCATAAAACCGGAAGCCCCCTGGCATGGCCGGCGGGTCTTGCCCGGTCATTATGGTGGCGAACAACTGCTGTCCGCAGTCCCTGTCAGTATGGTCGAGTTTATGGCGGCACAGCTTCAGGAATGGGCAACCATAATTCATTGGAGCCGAAGCAACAGCAAAGGCCCCGTTGCAATCGGCGGCAGTAGTCTTGGGGCACAAACGGCCAAGGCCGTAGCGGTTAAGGCGAGAGACTGGCCGGAATATCTAAAACCGCAAGCACTTTTTATCGCGGCCCACTGTGCTCATATTTCAGAAACGGCTCTGGAAGGGTCCCTTTCCGATATCTGGAATATTGGTGATACCATGAAAGCAAAGGGCTGGCACCGGGATCTGGAACAGATCTGGCTTGAAAGACTTGATCCCAAGGCAAAGCCCTGTATTGCGGGAAAGAATATTGTCAGTGTAACGGGTTTGCGCGATACGGTGACCCCGACGCCCTCCGCGCATAAGCAGATGGACTGTTGGGATGTGCCGTCTGAAAATCGGTTCATATATAACCGGGGGCATTTCACTATTCCCCTGGGAATTATCAATAATGCCGCCCCGCTTGAAAAGCTTGCGGAAATCCTACAGAATGAAACGCTATAATAAATAATCGGGAGTGAGGGATGTCAGAAATTGTAGAATTAAAGTTCTGGTATTATATTGTTCTGCTATTGCTCGCAACCTACGGCCTTCTACAACTGATCATCCTGCCTGTCATACAAAAACTAATTTACAGACGTTTTAAGGCCACCGAGCGAAAACTTGATGAAGAGCTGGATTTCGGCTTGCCTACTTATGCCCTTGCCTCACGGCGGTTATGGGTTGACCGGCTGCGTAGCGATGCGGCCGTACAGGAAGTTATAACGGAAATAATCAAAGAGGGTGAAATCTCAGATGAGGAAATAAGAAAAAAATCCCTTAAATATGCCAATGAGATCGTGCCGTCCTTCAACGCTTTTCTGTATTTTCGTCTAGGTTACTGGCTGACAAAATTTTCATTGCAGCTTTTATATTGGGTGAGGGTCGGTTATGAAACTGAGCGTAACTATGACCAAATAGATAAAAATGAAACAGTAGTTTTAGTATCAAATCATCGGTCAAATTTTGATCCCCTGCTGTTAATTCATTGGACCTCTCACCGCGCTCCCCTTTCTTATTCCGCTGGCGAATGGGCGTTGACATTTCCCTTTCGGCAAATTTTACATGCCTTTGGTTTTTATATTATATCCCGTAAACGAAGTGGCGATAAGCTATATCATTGCCTGTTAAGGCGTTATATTTATCTGGCAACATCCCAATGTGTGCCGCAAGGGCTTTTCCTTGAAGGCGGGCTTTCGCGCGATGGTCAAATGCGCTCGCTCAGGCTTGGCCTCATGAATTATTTGATGCGCGCCAACAACGAAGGAAACTGTAAAGACATCCTTTTTGTGCCCGCGGCATTGAATTATGACAGGATACCAGAATTTAAAAGCTTGATCGCCAATCAGGATAAGGGCTTTAAAAGCAAGGGGGCACTTTATTCACTCTATTCCTTTTTACGTTTTATTGCCACCGTGACCACGTATGTACTGCCCCGTCGCCATAAACCTTTTGGCTATTCCTGTGCCAACTTTGGCAAACCAGTTTCGCTTAATGCTTGGCAAAAGAAGAACAAGGTTGATATTAAAAAACTGTCCCCTTCTGCCCGTCGCGAAATGATCGGCAACTTTGGCCAGGAGCTGGCGGAGAAGATCGATAAGCTTATTCCGGTCCTTCCCACAAATATTTTAGCCCGTGTCTTTCAGGATAATACGGAATTTCCCTTATCGGAAATAGAACTTAAAACCAGAGCCATCGGCATAATGAAAGAACTTACCAAGAATGGTGTTTCAGTGTTTTTACCCAAGAACGATGAGGACTATGCATTAAGCCAAGGGATTTATATTCTTATTCGAGAGAAACTCATTTATCCAACCGGTGATGGGCGTTTCAAGCTTGTTAAAGGTACCGAAAAATCATTGGCCTATTATAGCAACTTAATTTCAGAATCCTCTCGGCTGTAACCCTGCCGTGGAATTTTATATTTATATTGGGCATACCCCTATTAAGTATAATTTTGGTTATCATAAAATTCATGATGACTATTATATTTAATGCTATTTATATAGGCCAAGGGATTTACAATCCTATATTAGTAACTTTTAATTAGCACAACGTATAATTGTGTAAATATTTAGCAGAATAATTCCCGGATTGGCTACAAAAGCTTCTAATCACATAGATGGAATTATCGGTGCCAGTTAAATTATAGAGAGCCGTACATCATGGCTATATCCTTGCATGTTATAAAATCGAAATGCAATCAGACTTCTTCAAGAAATTATAACGTTCACTTTTAGACCCCCTTTACTTCATTTACCTAACAGGCGGCAGGAAGAAAAAATAGTTTGGAAAGAAAAATAAAATAATTGATCTAAGTTAATGTTTTAGTTGTTAAATAATAATATCTTTCCCATGCTCTATCTTAGTTAAGGGTCTATAATATACAGGTGCCATTCAAGGAATGATTCGCATGAGGTTAATATAAAACCCTTTTATTGCAGGGTAAAGTTGGCAGTTTTATTCTGGCTGAAGCCATAAGAGAAACAACTGCAGCGGCCCAAGTAATTACTTTAAAAATGATAACCAAGATCAGGCGGTTAAGGGAAACAGGAGAGGGTTAAAAGTTATAGTTTCGTGACCGCAGAATTTAATAATAATTATTATAATCAACCTCAAGTTGATGAATATTAGTACTTTTTACTTAATATTAATACAATTTATACAATACTGGCCATCGTTACTATCACTATTATCCTATGCTTAATGACTTAAATAATTAGGGCTAGTAATTTAGAATAAGTAATCATTACTATAATGAGCACATTATTATACACATTTAAAAAAATTTAAAAAAATAGGTTAACTAAGGGCAGTTTTTAAAAGGGAATTTTTGTTATGGAACTCCATTCAATAATGCCTGTAGATATCGAAAGTATGTACGGGGAAGATGAGATCATCGTTTCCAAGACGGATTTAAAAGGCAGAGTGACATATGCCAATGATGTCTTTTGTCGTGTAGCAGAAATGTCTACTGAAGAATTAATCGGACAGCCCCATAGCATTATTCGACACCCTGACATGCCGCGTGCGGTTTTTAAATTGCTCTGGGACACCATAGATGCCGGAGACGAAATATTTGCCTATGTGAAGAATATGTCAAAGACGGGAAAATATTACTGGGTTTTTGCCCATGTTACCCCCAGCCTTGATAAGCATGGCGAGGTCATCGGCTACCATTCAAACAGGCGTCTACCGGAAAGGAAAGAAATTGAAGCCATTTCCGGCATCTATCAGGCATTGATGGATGAAGAAAAAAAACACACAAATTCCAAAACCGGACTGGAGGCAAGTTTTGCTTTGCTGGTAAGTGTATTGGAGCAACAAGGTAAAACATATTCAGAATTTGTTTGGTCTTTAAGGGGAGAGAATGATGTTGCCGCTTAAAAAAACAATTGAAGACAGTTCTCTGGATTATTCCTTTCTTTTTAGCAAACTGGAACAGCTTAGTAAGGAAAACTCACGTTATAGAAATGCCTTTCTAAAGATTGAGGATGTCGCCAATAAGTTTGCTGCGGGAAATTTGTCTGCGCGTGTTCCCCATACGGATGAACTTGATAAATTGTCTCCTGTATTTTCTGCCATTAATAAAGCCTATGATTTCACGGACAGCTATATTAGAAAATCCGAGATATTACAGCAAGCCGAGTTAAAAAATCAGGATGAGTTTAGAAAAGCACAGTTAAAGGAATTGAAGGACTATTTCGAGAAACAAATAGTGCATGTATTAAGATGAGTTTCTAAAAATCATATTTTTTGTGATACCTTTTTTAATAATTATGAGTTTGTAAAGGAATGAGTATGTTAAAATTTTTTCAGAAGTCACAGCTTGAAAATATTGTAGAATCAGAAGTCCACGATGATGAACTAGAGCAGCTTCGGCTAGAAATTTCATTTTATAAATCAGCCTTTGCCCAGATAGAAGACGTGGCCACTAAAGTCGCCGCAGGCGATATGACGGCGCGGGTAATTCATTGGGATCAATTTGGTGACCTTTCTCAAACACTCGCGGCGATTAATAAAGCCTTTGATCTTACGGATGCTTTCATCCGTGAATCCGGTGCATCATTGCAAGCTGCGCTGAAAAAGGAGTATCACCGTACTTTTTTGACCCGTGGTATGTCGCAGGATTTTGGCGTTGGTGCGAAGATCATTAATGATGCTTCCTCTGCCATGAAACAGCAGGAAGAGCTCAGCAAAGAACAGTTAAATGGTTTGGCGAATAACTTTGAGAGTGATGTCATGACTATTTTAACCAAACTATCTCAAGTGGCGGTGCAAACAAATGGTAATGCCCGTAATTTGATTGATGATGCTAAAAACACACAAAATTTATCCAGTACAGTGGCCGCTGCAGCAGAAGAGGCGACGGTGAATGTTCAAACCGTAGCTTCAGCCGCAGAAGAATTAAATGCTTCCGTAGAAGAAATTTCCCGGCAGATAAATACATCCTCTGAGCAAACTTCAGAGGCGGCGCAGGATGCCACGACAACAACGGTAACGATTGAGGAGCTCAACCAAGCCTCTGAATCTATAGGGCTTGTTGTAAAAATGATTAATGATATTGCTGATCAGACAAACCTGCTGGCTCTTAACGCCACTATTGAAGCAGCCAGGGCCGGTGAAGCAGGCCGGGGATTTGCAGTCGTGGCATCAGAGGTAAAATCTCTTGCCCAGCAGACCTCAGAAGCCACCAGTGAAATTGGCGGCCAGATTAACGGTATTCAGGATAAAACCAAATTATCGGTTACGGCCGTTAATGGTATTAGAAACAGTATTGAATCGCTGAATGAATTTATCAGTGCCATTGCTTCGGCGACCGAAGAACAAGCATCTGCAACCATGGAAATCAGCCGTAATATTCAGGAAACTTCACAAGCGACAACGGAAGTGTCCCAGAATATTATCAAGGTTAATGATACGGCGGAAATTACGATGGACCGTGCGAATGATCTCGTTGTGGCATCGACGGAGATGGAAAATGTTATAGAGAATTTGAAAGAACAATCGGAACAATTTGTTACTTCTATTAGAGTGATGTGAGAGATACTGTGGGAAAACGAATTCAGACGCATACTTGGTTTAACAAGATCAATAAGATGAATAATCCTGGAAATGATACTCAGAGATTTACTGAACAATTACTTCAGGTTCTGAATGATCATTCGTTGGTGTCTATTTGTGATGTTAAAGGCAACATCATATATGTTAATTCAAAGTTCTGTGATGTTTCGGGTTATGATCATGCCGAATTGATTGGTGCTAATCATCGTATCCTGAAATCCGATGTTCATGGGGCTGAGTTTTATATTCGTTTATGGAGGACCATTGCTTCCGGTCACATATGGGATGGTGAAATTTGCAATAAAACTAAATCGGGTCAATTATATTGGGTGCAATCTACCATCGTTCCGTTTTTAAATGAAGCAACCGGAAAGCCGGAATATTATGTGTCTATCAGGACCGAAATTACCCATCAGAAGGAATTGCAGAAAAATCTGGACCACCTCTTTTTGGAGGCGGTTGCCGCCAATGAAGCAAAGTCCAGTTTTCTAACCAATATGTCGCATGAGTTGCGCACCCCTCTTAATCATATTATTGGATTTTCTGAAATTCTTGAGATGAGCACCCAGGATCCCGACTTGCTAGAGAATGTGGAATATATCAAAAAAGCCGGACATGATTTACTTGAAAAAATTGATAATGTACTTGAATTGGTTGGTCAAAGGGGGCAGCTGAGAAAAACCAAAGAGAAGATAAATATTGTAAATTTACTGAATAATGAGTTTGTTGAATATTTTCATTCTTCTGCCTTGAAGTCGAGAAGAATATTCACCAAAACTATTCCGGATCTGAAGATTTATATTGTTGCCAATAAAATGAATTTGTTGACCGCTTTTCGTAAGGTAGCAGAGAATGCAATCCAGTTTTCAGAGGAAGATGATATTGTCGGTATGAGCGTATCCATAGATAATGATATCGTTTCAATCGCCATATTTGATACGGGGCCCGGTCTTCCATCACGTATTTTATCCAGTGAACTTGAACCATTTACAATTGGTGAACAGGTCATTACTAAGTCCAATTGTGGCATGGGATTAGGATTGCCCATTGCCAAGAAACTTTGTGTGCAAAATGGGGGAAGTTTTGAACTTGAAACAGATAAAAATATTGGTACAAAAGTTTATTTCAGATTCCCAATTGCCTAAATAGTTAATCATTCCGAATGCGCGTTAAATCTCTTAAATTCTGACTTTCTTACAGCCTTACCATATTCCATTCGTTAACGCTGAGAACATCTATTGTTTTAAATAAAAACGGATGTTAGCACCTTTGCATCCTTGCGCATCTTACCGTGTGGATATGTAATATATTTCTTCTTTAAATAATAATAATTCTCAATATTATCAACTTATGGTAGAAATATATAGGTCTTTTTTACTATATCTTAATATATATGATATACTACTATGCTTAATGGCCTAACTAATTAGGCATAGGCTTTAGCCAGAGGCAAAATTATCATTGATGAATAATCGTTTCACACATTAAAGATTTTTCTGGAATTTAAATAAATAAAAAGTCGAATAAATACAGGTAGATTTAACAAAAGGGATTTTGTTATGGCACAACATTCTATAACGCCAGTTAACGAAGAAAGTGTATTTGGGGAAGATGAAATCATCGTTTCCAAAACAGATATGAAGGGCATATTAACCTATGCCAATGATGTCTTTTGTCGCGTTGCTGAAATGAAGACAGAAGAAGTGATCGGACAACCTCATAATATTATTCGGCATCCTGATATGCCACGCGCCGTTTTTAAATTGTTATGGGATACCATACAAGCTGGGAACGAAATTTTCGCTTATGTGAAGAATATGTCTAAGACGGGAAAATATTACTGGGTTATTGCCCATGTTACGCCCAGTGTAGATGATAGTGGCCGGGTTACGGGTTATCATTCAAACAGACGTTACCCCAATAAAAATGAAATCGAAGCTATTTCCGGCATTTATCAGACCTTGATAAATGAGGAAAATAAACACGCGAACTCCAAGACTGGAATGGAAGCAAGTTACGCTTTATTGCAAAGTCTGTTGGAAGAAGAAGGTAAAACATATTCGGAGTTTATTTGGTCTTTAAGGGGGTAAAGATAATGCAGTCATCTAATAAAACTAACTCAAATAGTATCAAGGACGATAATGCCATCGACGAGAGCTCTTTGGATTACTCATTTCTCTTTAGCAAGCTGGAACAGCTAAGCAGTGAAAATACATTCTACAGAAAAGCATTTTCAAAAATAGAGGAAGTAGCCAAGAAAATTGCAGATGGAAATTTATCGGCCCGGATTACCAATTGGGATGAGTTCGATAAACTTTCACCCGCGCTTTCAGAAATTAATAATTCCTATGATTTTATGGATAATTTCATTCGTGATTTAGAGGTAACACAGAAAGTAGCTTTAAAAAATCAGGATGATTTTAGAAAAAGGCAACTACAGGAACTGAAAGGTTATTTTGAGCAGCAAATCGCACCAATATTAAAGTGAACCAACAATGAATTCTATTGTAATGGACATTTATTATCAGAATTTATTTTATTCTAAGAAAAGGGGTTACTCATGTTAAAAATTTTTAAAAACTCACAAGATATTAGCAAGGTCGATAATTCACCTCCCGATGACGAAATAGTACTGCTTCGTAGCGAGAATGAACTTTATAAATCAGCCTTTGCTCAGATTGAGGAAGTTTCCACAAGAGTTGCCGATGGTGATTTGTCGGCTCGGGTCATTCATTGGGATGAGTTCGGTGATCTTTCGCCGACTCTTTCCGCCATTAATAAATCCTATGACCTGACGGATGCCTTTATCCGAGAATCGGGGGCCTCACTACAGGCAGCTTTGAATAAAGAATATCACCGTACTTTCCTGACCCGAGGCATGTTACGGGATTTTGGAAGTGGCGCTAGGATCATCAATGAAGCTTCCGCTGCCATGAAGAAGCAGGATGAGTTAAGAAAAGAACAGTTAGATGAGTTGGCAGATAACTATGAACGTGATGTCTTGTCTATTTTAACTAACCTCTCAGATGTTGCCACCCAAACAAATGGTAATGCACGCAGCCTGATTGATGATGCCAAAAATACGCAAAATCTCTCAAGTTCTGTTGCCGCTGCCGCTGAGCAGGCGACGGTGAATGTGCAAACCGTTGCCTCAGCAGCAGAAGAATTAAATGCTTCCGTCGAAGAAATCTCCCGGCAGATAAATACGTCATCCGAGCAAACATCGGAAGCATCGCAGGATGCAACGACGACTTCCGTCACTATTGAAGAACTTAATAATGCATCAGAAACCATTGGTCAGGTCGTTAAAATGATCAATGATATTGCAGATCAAACAAACTTGCTGGCCCTTAATGCTACCATTGAAGCGGCCAGAGCCGGTGAAGCCGGCCGGGGGTTTGCTGTTGTGGCATCAGAGGTGAAATCCCTTGCACAGCAGACATCAGAAGCCACCAATGAAATTGGCGGTCAGATTACGGGTATTCAGGATAAAACCAAATTATCTGTGACGGCTGTTAATGATATTAGAACCAGCATAGAATCTCTCAATGAAGTTATCACTGCTATTGCTGCTGCGACTGAAGAGCAGACTTCGGCGACAATGGAAATCAGCCGCAATATTCAGGAAACCTCACAAGCTACGTCCGAAGTATCCGAAAATATTATCAAGGTTAGTGGCACAGCCGCAGAAACCCTGGACCGCGCCAATGAAATGGTTGAGGCTTCTTCTGATATGGAAGCTAAAATTGTTGATCTGAAGCAACAGTCAGAACAGTTTGTAGCTTCCATCAGAGTGATGTGAGAATTGACATGGGGGATTTTAAACAAATAATTCATAGTAAAGACAAGAATGGAAAATTGAGAGATATGACTAATAATCCTCAGGCACCAACAGAATATTTAAGCAGTGTTTTGGACGACCATTCGTTGGTATCAATTACCGATGTTAAAGGAAATATTATATGTGCTAATTCAAAGTTTTGCGATGTTTCCGGATATTCTCATGATGAATTGATGGGTTCTAATCATCGTATCCTGAACTCGGGTATCCATGACAAAGATTTTTTTAATATTATGTGGAAGGCCATAACTACAGGGGAGACGTGGCATGGTGAAATTTGCAATAAGACAAAGAATGGTCAACTCTATTGGGTTCAATCGACCATTGTCCCCATTTTAAACGAAGAAACACTGAAGCCCGAGCAATATGTTTCCATCAGAACCGAGATTACCCACCAAAAGGAATTGCAGGAAAAACTTGATCACCTCTTTATAGAAGCGATGTTGGCAAATGAGGCAAAATCAAATTTTATGACTAATATATCTCATGAGCTTCGTACGCCGCTTAATCATATAATCGGATTTTCTGAAGTTCTTGAGATGAGCACCAAAGATCAAGACCTTCTAGAAAATGTGGGATATATCAAGCGGGCTGGTCATGAGCTTCTGGACAAAATTAGCAATGTTCTAGAGTTGGTTGGGCGTGGTGAACAATTCAAAAATGAGCCAGAGGTAATTAATATTGTCAAGTTGGTTAACATTGAATTTATTAATTGTTTTAAGGCACTTGCCGTGAAGGCGAAAAGAAAATTTACCAAAACTACCCCGGATAAGGAAATTAATATTGTTGCCGATAGAATGGATTTGCATATTGCTTTCCGTAAAATAGCCGAAAATGCAATTCAGTTTTCTAAGGAAGGTGATATTGTCGGCATGAGCATTACGGAAAATGATGAACATGTAACGGTTGCTATTTTTGATACAGGCCCCGGTCTTCCGTCTCATATATTAGCCAGCAAGCTTGAGCCATTTACGATTGGTGAACAGGTTGCAACCAAGAAGAATAGTGGTATGGGGCTGGGGCTGCCCATAGCCAAGAAGCTTTGCATTCAAAATGGGGGAAAGCTTGAACTTGAAGCAGATAAAGATATTGGCACAAAAATTTATTTCAGATTTCCAATTGCCGCTCAAAACTAGATTTCCCTTAATAAAAATACTTGTCTTATCCCCCTGAATCTTCATAGACTGTCATCATAAAAATAAAATAGGGATTTAGCTTTGTCCGGGAATTTGTTTCACCTACTGAGAACCAGGCGGTTTGCGCCTTTGTTTGTCACACAGTTTTTGGGGGCGTTTAATGATAATGTATTCAAAAATGCACTTGTATTTCTGATCACCTATAAAATTGCCATTGATCAGGGATGGGATAATGTGCAGGTTATTGTGCCTTTGGCGGGCGGAATTTTTATTGCGCCCTTCTTTATTTTTTCATCCCTTGCCGGACAATTATCCGACAAGCTTGAGAAATCCAGGCTTATCAGAACCATAAAATTTGCAGAAATCCTGTTGATGGCATTGGCGTCATATGGTTTTTACAGTGAGAATGTTACCGTGATGCTAGTGACACTTTTCCTCATGGGAACCCAGTCAGCTTTTTTCGGGCCTTTGAAATATAGTATCCTGCCGGAGCATTTAAAACAGAATGAATTGATAGGTGGTAATGCCTTGATTGAGATGGGAACCTTCCTGTCAATCATACTGGGCCTTATTGTTGGTGGGGTATTGATCTTGACCGATAGTGGTCCTGTGATTATTTCCGCAACCGTAATTACGGTGGCTACCATCGGTTTTATAGCCAGTTTTTCAATTCCAAAAACAATTCCTGTGGCCACCGACCTTAAAATTAATTTCAATATTCTTCAGGAAACCAAAAATATTATAAAGGATTCACAAAAGGATCGAAGAATTTTCCTGTCAATTCTGGGTATTTCCTGGTTTTGGTTTTTTGGTCTTTCTTTCCTTGCACAACTTCCCACGTACAGCCGCGATATTATCGGGGCGGATGAGGGAGTTGGCACGCTTTTCAATTGCGCATTTTCAATTGGTATTGGTATTGGATCATATATCTGTGACCGGCTGTTAAAAGGACAAATTCATGCCATTTATGTTCCGGCAGCTGCGATTTTTATGACCCTATTCAGCGTTGATTTATATTTTGCCAGTCAGGCTTATGTCGGGGTTGTGGGTGTCGACCTGATTAATATCGGCCAGTTCCTGTCCCATGGTGTCAATATTCGTATTTTAATTGATATGGTCATGATTGCGGTATTCGGCGGTATTTATATTGTGCCACTCTATGCCATAGTGCAGGATCGCAGTGCACCGAAAAAACGCTCCCGCATGATTGCCAGCACCAATATCATAAATTCACTGTTCATGACCATATCTGCTGGCGGCAGTGCCTTTCTGATCAGTATTGGCTTTACTATTCCCGAGGTCTTTCTGACTGTGGCAATCATGAATGCCTTTGTGGCTATCTATATCTGTAACTTACTGCCTGAGGAACTGGTTCGTTCCATTACCCGTACCCTGTTCCGGCTTTTCAATAGGGTAGAAGTTCATGGTATGGAAAATTACTATAGAACCGGAAGAAAGGCTGTCATCGTCGCTAATCATACGTCATATCTAGATGGTGCATTGCTCGGGGCATTTTTGCCGGACAGAATGACGTTTGCCATTAATACTTTTACCGCCGATAAATGGTGGGTAAAGCCTGCTTACGCTTTTATTCGCCTGCTCCCCCTTGACCCCAGCAATCCAATGGCGGCAAAAACCATGATTGATGAGGTTAAAAAAGGGCGCAAGGTTGTTATTTTCCCTGAAGGAAGACTGACGGTTACCGGCTCATTGATGAAAATCTACGAGGGGCCGGGGAGCATTGCCAATTTATCCAATGCCCCCATCCTGCCCATCAAGATCGAAGGGGCGCAATTTTCGCCTTTTTCACGCCTAAGGGGAAAGCTTAAAATTCGCCTGTTCCCAAAAATCATTATCACCATTCTGGAACCCGTGGATATGTCTTTGCCAGAAGGAATATCTGGCAAGGAAGGACGCAATATATTAGGAGAAAAAATCTATACAGTTATGTCTGACATGATGTTTCAGACCAGTGACCGTGACAAGACACTGTTTCAGTCCTTACTTGATTGCCGGGCTACCCACGGCGGAAATTATGGTGTGCTGGAGGATGTGGACCGAAACCCTATGTCATATAACAGGCTAATTCTGGGCTGTTTCGTTTTGGGCCGCCATATTGCCCGCAGAGCAACTCCGAGGGAAACTGTCGGTGTGATGTTGCCCAATACCAATGGCTGTGTTGTCACATTCTTTGCCCTGCAGCTTTTCGGGCGTATTCCGGCCATGCTTAATTATTCAGCGGGTGTTGCCAATATCAAAGTGGCCTGTAAGGCGGCTCAGGTCTCGAAAGTATTAACCAGTCGCCGTTTCATTGAGCTTGGCGATCTGGAAGATGTGATCGCGGGGCTGAAGGATCAGGTGGAATTTATCTATCTGGAAGATATTCGTGAAGAGATTGGGCTGATATCAAAAATCTATGGTCTGATCGCGCGCCGTTTTGCAGGGTTTTTCTATCACCATCTGGTGCCGGAAAGAAATGCAGAAGATATTTCTGTTGTATTATTTACGTCCGGTTCGGAAGGTGTGCCCAAAGGGGTAGCGCTCAGTCATCGCAACATGCAGTCTAACCGATACCAACTGGCAGCCCGGGTTGATTTCAATCCTTCTGATGTATTGTTTAACGCCCTGCCGATATTCCATTGTTTCGGTCTGACTGGGGGCTTGCTTCTGCCCCTGCTTGCGGGACTAAAGACCTTTCTTTATCCCTCACCACTGCATTATAAAATCGTACCGGAACTGGTCTATGACACCAATGCCACGATCATGTTTGGGACAGATACCTTCCTTACCGGATACGCCCGTTATGCTAACGCCTATGATTTTTACAGCATGCGCTATATTTTTGCTGGGGCAGAAAAACTGAAACCTGAAACCAAACTAGCTTGGGCAGAAAAATTCGGGGTGCGGGTTTTTGAGGGTTACGGTGCCACGGAAACAGCACCAGTGCTGGCCGTGAATACACCAATGCATAATAAAGCCGGATCAGTGGGACAATTGCTGCCCGATATAGAATATAAACTAACAAAGGTGCCGGGGATTAAAACAGGGGGCAGGCTTGTGGTTCGTGGCCCCAATGTGATGTTGGGCTATCTGTTAGCGGATAATCCTGGTGTATTGGTGCCGCCAAAGGATGGTTGGTATGACACGGGCGATGTTGTCGAAGTTGACGAAGTTCGATATGTTACGATTATTGGCCGCGCTAAACGCTTTGCCAAAATTGCCGGTGAAATGATATCACTGACGGCGGTAGAAGCGGTTGTGGCATCACTGTGGCCGGATAATCTCCATGCTGCGGTTTCTCGTGCTGATAAAAAGAAGGGCGAACAAATCATTTTGGTGACGGATTGTAAAGATGCTGAACGGAAGGCTATTTCAAAGAAAATCAAGGCCCTGGGTCTGCCCGACCTGATGCTGCCAAGAACGATCATGAAAGTGGATGATGTACCCGTACTGGCAACCGGAAAAATCGATCATATTGGCGTTGGCCGAATGGTAGAGGGAAAGCTTTTGTGATTATTTCACCGTGACTTTGCCGAGCATTTCAGGGTGGGGGCCACAGCGGTAGGGGAAGTCTCCGGCGTCGTTAAATTTTTGTGTGAAAGTTTCACCGGGAAAAAAATAATCCGGTTCTGGTGCGCCGCTCTCCTCGAACCAGACGCTGTGATATTGTCGCTTTTCCTGATTGACCCAGACGATGGTATCGCCTTTATTAATGGTAATTTCAGCCGGGATAAACTTGAATTTCAGGATATCAATCTGAATAGTTTTGGGCTGCGCCGTTGCAGCGCAGCCGCTTATGATTAAAATGCTGATTATGGATAGAATATATCTTGTCATAATATCATTGTTTTGTAGCATTGACCTCAGTTGAATCATTATCAAATCCCAGCTTATAGCCCAATGACACATGATGGAAGCGAGAATTGCTGTAATCATCATGAATGGCAAAGCCAAAGTTGTAGACCTGTTCTAAGCTGAGGGCAATATCGCCGGGTTGATCAGAAGTGAGTTTGCGTTTCATGACCAGTGACCATGTTCCGGCTTTTAAGCTTGCCTCAAATTCAGCCCCTTGTCCGCCTGACATGACCCTTTCAGCAAAAATATGACCATCTTCAGAAAGCTTTTCGCCAGACTTATAACGAAGTAAATCAATATATTTATCCGCATCCATTTCAGCCTTCAGTGCATCTGCGTCTTTCACTTTGTCCCATCCGCCGCGCATTTTGCCACGCCGTCCCTTAACTTCAATTTTAGTGCGGCTTTCCTTCAGGTATTTACTGACCCCGCCGCTGAAATCAAGCTGTGCGGCAAAGGGGCTGGCACTCAGGGTATCCGCGTCCGGGCTATGGGGCATTTTATTGGCATCATGGTGACAACTGCTCCAGCAACCGGCACGATCAGTATATTCCACATCATCTGTGGACAGCATGATTGCCAGTTTCATGGGGTTTGCGGGATCCATTTTACCGCCCTCGACGAAGGGAACCGGTGCATGATCACCATCGTCCCAGCTAAAACGCATATAGAGGTTTTCATTGTCATGGGTGGCTTCCACGGTTACCGGAATACTGCCGCGCTTGCCGGGGATGGGACTGCTTTCAGCCTTCTCACCGCTGACCATTTTCTGGCCCATATCGGCGGTTTCCTTATCATGACAGGTCACGCAACGATCATTTCCTTTATCGAACGGGCGTGCGCCGCCGTGATCGCGGCCATTCAGAACCCATTCGATAGAAGTCTCACCAGGATAGAACAGGGTGATCTGGCGGCTGGAAGCTTTGGACCAATCTACATTGATGGCACTGGCTTTTATAGCTTTGCTTTTGCCATTTTTGGCTTTGTACAGCGCGAGCGCTTCGTCAACCGCTGCCTCTGTCCGTCTCGCTTCACTTGCTTTAGCCTCTGACAGAGCCAGTTTTTCTGCTTCTGCGTCTGCTTCTTCTTTCAGGGCTACTCTTTTCATGCCTTCAGCAAACATCGCGGGTACGTCACGGATATAGGTCGGATTTGGTTTTTCCAATTCTTCAAGTTCTTCATCGCTGAGCATATGACGGACATTGGTATGAGCAATGCCTTTATGACAATCGATGCAGGTTTGGCCGGTTTTAAAGGCATTTAAATGTTGGTTTCTGGCGCGGGGGGCCTGAAATTCCGGCTTCATATTATCAAAATGATGGCAGTTCCGACATTCACGGGAGTCGGTTTCTTTCATGGTTTTCCAGACCCGTTTTGCCATATCCAGACGTTCGGCATCAAATTTTTCCGGGGTATTTATAGTACCCATGGCTTTATGGTAAAGTTCATTGGTCGCCTGAACCTTACGGACGATCTTGTGAACCCAGGGATCGGGAACATGGCAATCAGGGCAGCCCGCCTGAACCCCGGTTCTGTTGGCAAAATGGATTGTTGGCTTATATTCTTCATACACATTTTCTTCCATCTCATGACAACTGATACAGAATTCCAATGTGTTGGTTGCTTCCATGGCCGTATTGAAACCACCCCAGAAAATGATACCGGCTATAAAGAAAGCAAAGGCGCCGGCAATAGTTGTGCCGAGCAATATCTTGCGGGAAAAGAAGCTTTTCTTATTCAGGGGTGATCTGGTCATTTTCCGATACTCCGGGAGCATAAATTTATAAAATAATAATTAGACGAGAATAAGCGGGCAAGACAGAAGCCTTGCCCGCTTATGAATGATAATCAGGTAACGTGATTTACCCGGATAAAGACATTGAACTTACCAGTTGGTGTTGTCAGGCCTTTGATGCGGTGCTTTTCTTCCAAAGTTTTGGCGTCATAGACAACGATTTCACCTGTCGGGTTGCTCGCATCTTTACGGTTCCAGACAGAAACCCATACTTCAGTACCATCCTGGTTAAACTCCATGTGAAGGGCTGCTTTGCCTTCTTCTTCTGTAACACGGATAGTTTTGACGATTTCACGAGTCTCTTTGTCAATAACCTGTACAGACTGTTGAATTTCTGGCTCAGGGTGTTTCAACTGATCAGCCCAGACATATTTGCTGGTAGGGTGTGTCCGAATGAAAACACCGGCGCCATCAGTTTCAACTTCATAACAAAGTTTCCATGCTTCATCGGGATGGCCCGCAGGGTCATTACCCCAGACAGAAACCGTACCTTCACCAAGGTGAGTTGTACCACCAACGGGTCCGCATTTTGGATCAATCCAGTTTGCTCCGGGGCCAGGATGTGGCTTTGAAGCAGTTTTGATGATCTTTTCAAGTTTGCGGGTTTTGGTGTCAATCACAACCATCTTGTTTGCAGCATTGGCAGCAATCTGGAAATAACGACCTGTTCTGTCGAAGAAACCATCATGCAGGAACTTAGCGGTATCCATAGTGTCAATCCGCAGGTTATCAAGATCGCTATAGTCCACCTGCCACATCTGACCCAATTCTTTCACAGCAACAAGGAATGTTGGTGCGAGAGGCGTGGTATAGATGGCGGCCACACGGGCTTCGTTAACGAAATCACCGTCCACATTAACACCGCGTGTTGAAACCACTTTCAGAGGCTCCATGGTTTCTGCATCAAGGATAACGAAATGCGGCGGCCAGTAGCCACCACCGATAACATATTTACCATCGCCGGATACGGCAACATCGCGGGCATCATAGGCCATCTGTGTTTCGGCAACCAACATCTTATCCGGTGTTTGCCACAGGTCGATTTTGGTCATTTTACCATCACGGCCTTGGGTAAACCAGAATCGGCCAGCAATATCTTTGGGCTTTTGTGTTTTATGATGTTCGGTGGTTTTAAGCACGTGAACCGCATAACCCGTATCCACATGTGTAACGATTTCTTTTGTGTCGCCGTCAATGATGGCTACTTTACCGGCATCGCGTTCAATAACGATGAAGAAATTTTGCCAGTTACGATCATGCAGGGGCTTCGTGGGATAATCCTTTGGCTCCACATAGACTTTATGACGTTCTTTCATCAATGCCAGAGACATTTCCGGCGGTACTGGTGGTTCAAGCTGGATATAGGTAGCCAGCAGGGAGATTTCTTCTTTGGAGAAGATATCATCAAAGTTATTCATTCCTCCCTCAGTACCGAAGGTGAGAATTTTTTCAAGCCGGACCTGGCCCAGTTTCTTTGTTTCTTTTGGCAACAGGCTTTTACCCGTGGCCCCTTTGCGCAAAACACCATGACAACCAGCACAACGCTGGAAATACATTGATTTTGCTTTATCAAAGTCTGCTTCTGAAAGGCTTGGCTCGGCTGCCGCAACATTCATGCTGAATCCTGCTGTTAACAGACCGACCATGACCCCTATTGCAGGGAGGTTAAATTTCGTCGTTTTCATCTTTCGTTTCCTCTAAATAGCATGTGGGAATCCTAATGGGCACCCATTCCTAATGATGTACCCGCAATGAATGTTATGCTTAAACGCGGGAAAAACTTTGACGCACGTCAAGGATTGCGGGATACCCGAGGGGCGGTGAAATTGCTTGACGAAGGTCAAGGAGTGCAGGTGAAATCAGTTCTAGAAATCTATCATATTGGCAGCCTAATCACTGTCGCCCATATATATAAAGTATAAGTATGATTGAGAGTTAATATTATGAAATTAGAAAAAAACCTATTGCCCGTTCTTTGTGCCTCGTTCGTTACATTTCCGTTAAGTAATGTGATTGCATCAGAGGCCGATATGTTATCGGAACTTGATATGTCTATGGATGAAATTGTGGTTTTTGCTCGCAAGCGTCGTGAAAACATACAAGATATTCCGGCATCAGTTGGCGTTCTATCTTCATCTATGATTGAAGGGTCGGCAATAAGCGGCTTAAAGGATATAGCATCCTTTACATCAAACTTTACCTATGATGAAGCCTTTGGTCGAAACAATTTACAGCGTCCCGTGATCAGGGGTATGTCAAATATACTGGGGGCCGCCAATGCAGGTTTTTTCATTGATGGTGTATATGTATCGGGCGGTATGGCATCGACGCCACTGTTTGACCTTGAGAGGGTGGAAGTCCTGAAAGGGCCGGGCAGTGCGCTATATGGTCGTGCAACATTGGCGGGTGCGATAAATTATATTACCAAACGTCCCCAGGATGCGCTGGAGGGGCAGATTTCTGCCCGTGCGGCGAGTCATGATGAGTATGAATTTACCGCCCGAGTTTCAGGTCCGCTGATTGAGGAAAGGCTTGGATTTTCCTTGTCCGCCCGTCATTATGAATTTGGTGGCGAATATGACAATACCGGACCCGGTGGTGGTAAGGTCGGTCAGGAAAAAAGCCAGAGCATCGCGGCTGCCCTGACCTTTAAGCCCAGCGATAATTTTGGGACTTATCTTCGGGTATTCTATCAAAAAGATGATGATGGTCATACGGCCAATGCCATATTACCTGCGGCCATGAATAATTGTTTTTTATCTACGGGTGGATATTTCTGTGGCGAAATACAGTCACCCGATTCTGTGGCTTTGAATCTGGATGTGTTTGATGACCCGGGTCTGGAACGTGATATTTTCCGCACCAGCCTGATTATGGACTGGGAACAGGATGGTTTCCGTATTTCTTCCATTTCTTCCTACAGTAATGATCAACTGAATGATCAGCGTGATAATGATTTTGTGCCCATTGCAGCCTTGGGTGGGGCCTTTCATGTATTGTCCGAAACTGAAATCAAAAGCTATTCTCAGGAGCTTAGAATAAACTCCCTAGGGGAAGATCCATTTCGTTGGTTTGTGGGCGGTTATTATTATTATGAGGAAATAAATGACCTGCTGGAAGTTCCCTTTTCCACACGGCCTTCTGTTACGGTATCTCCCGTTGAGAAGATCAGCAATTTTGCAATTTTTGCTTCCCTTGAATATGATATCTCCAAAGAATTGACCGCAACTTTGGAGATGCGTAGTAACTGGGATGAAATTTCCATTGAGCCGCTCTCCGGTGTCCAGTCACAGACTTTCAAAAGCACGACTCCGCGCTTCGCCCTGAATTACATGATCACACCGAAGGCCAGCCTTTATATGACCGTTGCCAAGGGAACAAAACCGGGTGGTTTTAACGGTGATCTATTTGGCAGTAGAGTGCCTGATTCTGAACGGACAAGGCTGGCTGATTTTCTTACCTATGCCGAGGAAAAAGTCTGGAATTATGAGGTTGGTGCAAAAACGAGCCTGTTGGATGGCAAAATGAATATCAATGTTGCTGCCTTCTTCATTGACTGGACTGAACAGCAATTAACCACATCCTTTCCCGTGATCGGTCACCGTCGGGCAAGGCCCCTGATTCATAATGCTGGCAAGACCGAAATATGGGGTTTTGAGGCGGAAATACAGGCACGCCCTAATGATTATGTGAAATTTTCAGCCAGCTATGGTTTTTCTGATGCGGAATTTATCGAATTTGAAGATGAAACCCACGAACAGCTTACCGGCGTTTCCTCAGTGGCAGGCAATAGTACCCCACGGGCACCGAAACATACCGTAAATCTGTCATCACGCTTTACTTACCCGATCAGTGATGGTATGGATTTCTTCCTGCGTGGGGATATGAATTATAAATCAAGCCGTTTTGTTCAGGTCCATAATTTGGCTATCATAGGGGCCTCCACCAAGGTTAATATTCATTCGGGCATTGAATGGCAGGATGTGAGGTTGACCGTATATGTCAAAAATTTGTTTGATGATGATACGCCCGCAGATGTTACCCGTTTTTTTGATGCTTCATTACCCACATTGCCAAGAGCATTTCTGATTACATTACCGAAAAGCCGTCAGTTTGGTGTCAGTGTCAATTATAGCTTTTAAGGTGACTGTCTTGCTCTTATAGTATTTTTAAAAGATGGGCTTTACAATTTTGAAGATGTATAATAAATATATCTTCAAAATTGTAAGTTCGAATGAGAGTATTCAGCATGTCACAATCAGGCACCAAAATTAATGTGGTTTTATCTGCTGGTTTCAGAGTGTTTTTCCCCTTGGCTGTCCTGTCGGCCATTATTCTTTTGTCCTATTGGGTTCTGTTGATCACCGGAATGGCAGAATTTTTACCATCGCGCTTTTCACCGGCGAGCTGGCATCAACATGAAATGATTTTCGGCACGGTTGTGGCGGTAATCATTGGGTTTTTATATACCGCCGTACCCAATTGGACCGGACAGCCAACCCCCACAGGGCTAAAGCTGGCAGGTTTGGGGTTGCTGTGGATACTGGGGCGGGTTACCGTCTTTTTCAGTGCTGAACTGCCCGTCTGGCTACCATTGATTGTGGATGGAATTTTTCTGCCCCTTGCCATACTTGGCATTGTCGGCGCCCTTGTTAAGGTTGGCAATAAACGGAATTATTTTCTACCGGCGGTTCTGATGTTCTTTGCCGCCTTGAATATTACTAGCCATCTGGCTGTAATGGGGTGGATTGATTTTGAAGTACGGCAGTTATTTCTGGCGGCAACTTTATTTATCGTATTTCTGATGAATGTGATCGGGGGGCGAATTATACCGAGCTTCACCGGCAATAAATATCCGGCCATTAAAATATCGACATCTGCTATTTTTCTGCCGTTATCCGTATTGTCAATTTTTAGCCTTGCTGTGGCGTTTCTTGTTGATGCGGGAAATATGGTAATCGGTGTCATCGCGGCAATAGCAGGCTTAGTCACCCTTTGCCGGTTCCTGAGTTGGAAAGGTTGGAAGGTGGCCCATGATCCGCTACTTTTCATTCTGCATCTGGGATACTTCTGGATACCGGTGGGTTTCTTCCTTATAGCCTATGGCAGTTTAACGGATGCGGCGGCCCCCTTGAGCCATGCCATGCATGCCTTCACGGTGGGTGCGGTTGGGTCATTGACATTGGGTGTTATGTCCCGCGCCACACTAGGCCATTCCGGTTTGTTGCTGGATAATGAAAAGACCCTGACTGTGATGTTCGTATTTATAAATCTTGCTGCGGTCAGCCGGGCACTATTACCCTTATTCACGGATGCCAACTATATGGGGATACTTCACGGTGCGGGAATTCTATGGATATTGGCTTATGGTTTATTTCTGGTGCGGTTTCTAAAGATATTCTTCACCCCAAAGAAATTATTTTAATTTCCATTCTTTAAGTTTAGGCAGCATTTTCTGTGCTGTCCAGTCGATTGTCAGGGGGGTAATGGTGGTATAACCGTTCAGGAAGGCATCCTTATCATTGTTAATTCTGTCCGGCTCTGGCTTAGGCAGAAATATTTCTGCCAAATAGCCTTCTTCCTTTTTGGTAAAAAACTGTATGTCAAGCATGCTCGGCCCCATGGGCACTATTTTCAGGCCCTTTGATTGTTTAGGGATATTCACATTAAGGATAACACCTTTGGGCAGGCCATTTTTTTGAATTTTTCCAATAATCCTGTTGACCAAAATTAAAGCAGGTTCATACCCTTCTGCTTTGATGGCCATGCGGTCAAGGTTCAGCGCTATGGCGGGAATATCATAATATGGGGCTTCCATTGCCGCACCAATCGTACCGGATAAATGGGAAAGGGTACCAATATTCATCCCAGGATTAATGCCTGAAATAACAAGATCAACGGGCATGTTCCTGTTTTTCATTCTTATAATGCCGAAGCGCGCCGCATCCGCTGGTGTGCCGTGGACGGCAAAGCCGGTATATTTGCCATTGCCCTGTATGTCATCAACCTTCATGGGGCCTTTGAACAGATTAGTCGCATGGCTGCTACCGGACATATTTTTAGCTGGTGCCGAGATGATGACCTGAAAATTCTGTGACAGATTTTCGGCTAGGGCGATTAAGCCCGGGTTATCAATGCCATCATCATTGGTGATTAATATTCGATATTGCCCTGCCATAACATGAGATGATAAAAACCACAGGCTAAAACAGGCTGCTATAATTTTCTTGAAGAAGATCATCTTTGACGTCTTCTTTATTCTGGGAAAGTATAATTTTTGAATATTTCGCGAAGATCCCGTTTCTGGGTTTTGCCGGTAGCGGTATGGGGCATTTCGTCAATAAAGACCACATCATCCGGTGTCCACCATTTGGCAATTTTACCGTCCAGATATCCCAGAATATCATCCTTGGTAGGCGACTCTCCAGGCTTGGGCAGGATGATCAGCAGGGGCCGTTCCTGCCATTTGGGATGGGCGATACCAATGACGGCGGCTTCTGCCACTTGCGCCTGTCCCAGAGCGACATTTTCAAGGTCAATGGAAGAAATCCATTCGCCACCCGATTTAATGACATCCTTGGAACGATCAACGATGGTCATATAACCATCCGGGTCCAGGGTGGATACATCCCCGGTGTCAAAATAGCCTTCATCATCCAGAATATGAAGGTCGGGTTGCTTAAAATATGCTTTGGCAACCCATGAACCGCGAACCATCAGCCGTCCAAATGCAATGCCGTCGCGGGGCAGTTGATTACCCTCATCATCGACAATTTTCATTTCTATACCAAAGGGTGGCCGGCCTTGTTTGACCTTGATCTCCATTTTCTCTGCGTCGGACAGGTCGGCATGTTTAGCCAAAAGGCGATTCACTGACCCAAGGGGGCTGGTTTCTGTCATGCCCCAGGCATGAACGACCGAACAGTCAAAAGTAGTTTCCAGGTTTTCAATGAGGCTGGGGGCCGCCGCAGACCCGCCAACAACAAAATTTTCTATGGGAAGGCTAGTAAAATCATCATCTTCCAGCGTGCTGACATATTGCAATAATGCCAACCAGATAGTGGGAACCCCAAGGGAAATTGTACATCCTTCTTGTTTGATCATATTATAGAAATTTTCACCGGTCATATCACCACCCGGGAGAACCAGCTTGCTTCCTGTCATAGCCGCGGCAAAGGGTGTTCCCCAGGCATTGACATGAAACATGGGGACTATCGGGAAAATAACATCGGCTTTACTTACACCAAGACTGTCCTTGGTGCATGAGCTATAGGTTTGGAGGAGGGTGCTGCGATGGCTGTAAAGGACGCCTTTGGGGTCGCCGGTTGTGCCAGAAGTATAGCATAAAATAGCTGCCATATTTTCATCCAGATCCGGCCAGTCATAATGATCGTCTTCAGCATCGATAAGCTCTTCGTAACAAAGAACATTGTCAAGTGAGGTATCAGGCATATTGGCGCGGTCCGTCATAATGACTATTGTCTCGACCTTTGCAATTTTATCCCCCAGCTTTTCCAGTTGTGGTACAAAAGTTAAATCCACAAATATGATTTTGGATTCCGAATGGGCAAGGATATAGCTGATTTGTTCAGGAAACAGGCGGGGATTAACCGTATTTAATATTGACCCCATGCAGGGCACTGCCAGATAGAGCTCCAAATGGCGATAGGTATTCCAGGCCATTGAGCTAACGCAATTACCACTGGTAAGGCCAAGTTTTGCCAATGCGTTGGCAAGTTTGGCGGATCTTTGGGTAATTTCTCCGTAAGTCGTCCTGTGGATGCCTCCTTCAACAGCCTTGGTTACAACCTTACAATCACTATGGTATAGTGCCGCATATTCCATAATGGATGTGATTAAAAGTGGCCGGTCTTGCATGAGTCCAAGCATGTATTTTGTCTCCCTATTTTTTTATGGAAGAAGTGTGCCACAAATTAAAACAAAAAGAAACTAAAACGGTCGTTTTAAAATTCTGTCAGGGCGGATATTAAATCATCTCGCTCAAAACACGGGATGGGGGGAATGTAAGTGTGACGCGGGTGCCTTTATTCAGCTCGCTCTTGATATCCATTATTCCTTCGTGCAATTCCACAAAAGCCTTTGAAATGGCAAGACCAAGACCGGTTCCCTGATGGCTTCGAGTTTTATGTTCTTGATCTTGTTGGTATGGTTCCGTAATGAATTTAAGTTTTTCCGGCGATATCCCGATGCCGTTATCTTCCACGTTAATTTCCATAGACCCCGTTTTCGTTACGGAACAGCTTACCGTGACCTGCCCCCCTTCAGGGGTGAATTTAATGGCATTGCTAAGCAGATTGAGCATAATCTGTCGCATGACTTTTTCATCACCGACAAATTCATTCAGAATGTTGGGAATTTTCTTTACCAAAGTGATGTCTTTGTCTTTAGCTGCTTTTTCCACATAAATGAGGGATTGGTTAAAAGTGTGCTTCAGGTTTATTTCTACCTCGTGAAGTTCAAATTTCCCCGCCTCTATTTTAGACATATCAAGTATTTCATTGATGATATTTAAAAGATGTGTTCCGCTTGATTGAATATGACCAACATATTCACTTTGCTTGTCGTTTAAAGTATCTTTGGTGCCGGATAACAAAATATCAGAAAAACCGATAATAGAATTGAGCGGTGTTCTAAGCTCATGGCTCATAGTGGCTAGAAATTCAGATTTTATCTTATCGTCAGATTCGGCATGTTTTCGGGCCTGATCCAGTTCGCTGATTAAATCAAAAATTCTTCCGTAAGAAAAATACCCGCCGAGGAGAAGTAGTGAAAACATGGCAAGGCTTGTATATAAAGACAAGGCTAGGGGGTTATTCTCTTCTTCCTGTAACGCCCATTCCAGTGATGCGATGTCATTACCAATGCTATCTTTCAATAGTAAATTATAGGGCGTCAGCTTGGATGTTATGATTAAATTCTTAAGTTTAAGTGTTTCGCTGGCCTGTGACAGAATTTCCGGTGTTAAGGCCGTCCAGAACACCAGAAAGTCCCTCTGGTCCATACTAAAATCCGCGTATACGGTGGAATCCGGATGGGTAACAGGAGAAAAGCTGAATAAAGTCGGCGTGCCATTATTATTGAGAAAGAAAGATATGGGTTTGGCATCTAATGCTGTGTTGTCCAATATTTCTTGTCTTATAAATTCAAAGTCTCGTTTGATAGCTTCCTGTGATATGGAAAAAACGATATTATCATCCCTGATATGTTGATCGACCAGAGTTCCATCATTTTTTATAAAGGCCATGCCATGAATTTTGCGGTTGAGTAAATTAGCACCGCCAATGCTGTAGCTGAACCATTCCATGTCGTTTTCAATGGTCAATTTTGTGAATGCATCACTCCACTCCGTATAGTCAAGGAGCATGGTTGCCTGAAAATCCTGTATGTTTTTAACGTGTTGTTCCATTGAATGATGGGACTGGTTATGTCCGGATTCCTTGATGGCCTTATCGGCCATGCTTAGGCTAATAATAATTGCGCATAAGGCAATAAGCACAGTAATGGCTACAGGAAAAAATGCTTTTGAAAAACTCAAGTAATACTACCTTTTCATATGTTTCTTTATATTCTGGCAGGATTATAGATGAAACAAGTTAACTAAGTGGTAAATTTCTATTTTGTATTTTTACTATATTTTTGGAATAAGCCGCCTCGTTGTTCAAAATTTTCAAAAGCATCGTAACTTGGTGCCGCCGGACTAAGCAAGACGATGCCGCCAAGTGGCGTTATGTTTTTTGCTTTTACTACAGCATCATTCAGGTCTGTTGCCGCTATCACAGAAGAAGCCAAGCCATTATTCTTAAGATTCTGATAAATTTTCGGACCAGTTTGATATGCTGTAATGACTTTTACTTTGGGATGAGTTTTAATATATTGCACTAGGGATGAAAAACTCTGATTCCTATCCTGTCCCCCAGCCAAGAGGGTAATATCCTGCCCTTCAAAGCTTTTCAATGCGGCAAGTGTAGCTTCCGGTGTGGTTGAAATACTGTCATTCACATATGTCCTGCCCGCTATGGTGCCTATATTTTCCAGCCGGTGGGCTAGCCCCGTATAAGATGCAGCCAAGTCAAAGCATTCTTTCAGATCAAACCCCAATGCCTGACATACCGTAAGTGCCGCGCAAAGATTTTCCCGGTTATGTTCGCCGGGCAGGGTCAGGTCTTTGACGGAGCCTAAAATGTCATTGCCATCGTAAATGTCCTTGGCGTCACAATGGACGGCCTTTGGATCATTAAACCATAATGTTCCTTTTGGCGGCTGTGTAATTAAGTCATTGGTTTTGGGGTCCGTGTGATTCAGGATGTTGACTTTGGCACCTGTCCTGATCAGATTGCGTTTATCTTTGAAATATTGTTCATGGCTGTGATGCCACTGGATATGTTCCGGAAACAAATTGAGCAGAACAGCAATATCTGGGGCATCGGTCAAGTCTGCGGTTTGGTAACTGCTCAACTCAACCACATAATATTCAGCATCCCTGCCAAGGCTTAACAGAGGGGTGCCAATATTGCCGCCAAGTTCTGTTTTATGTTCCAAACCTGATAAAATATGCCTGAGAAAAGCACAGGTTGTACTTTTCCCATTGCTGCCTGTGATGGCAATGGTGGTGGCTTCGCGAGGCTCAGCGAACCAGATTTTCGTTGCAGAAGTTACGGTAACATCTTGCTGCTTCAATAAAGTTATCAGGGGATGATAGAGACTAATACCGGGTGCTTTGATCACCACATCAATCTGTTCTATTTGTTCTTTTAGCTCACTCTCCAAAATAAAACTGACCAGCTCATCGTCCGGCAGATTGTCGGGGCGATTTTGATTGATCAGTGATAGAGGCTTCGCGGGGAATAGTGCTCTTAACGTGCGATAACTTTCCAGCCCCTCTTTGCCAAGCCCCCATATGGCGAGCTTTTTATTTTCAAGATCCGATAAATTCATCGAGCATTCTTTCAAATTCTACGGGCAGATTATGATCTGGGTGTTTCATTAATGACTTGGCTGTGAGGTCGGATAGCCTTAATCCTGCTTCGTCTATTTCTGGGGCGAGTTGCACCATCAGCATGCTGTCCTGCCATTCCGGTATTAGGGTCAGGCTTTTCAGTAACAGGCGGCACTCGCCAATCTCTCCGACACATTCAAAGGGCTTATGACCCTTAAGACCCAGCAGTTCCCTGAAGCCATCTTCCTGTGCTTCGTCATTCAACATATCCTTGCCAAAGATCTTGATCAGTTCAACCTTTCCAATAAAGGGGGCAAGGGCCAGATATACAAAGCGGCATTTGGGGCAGTCACAACACCAGCCGTATTTTCGCATGCCTTCAGAAATATGAAAATTGCGATTACAGCTTTTGAATGTGGAAAAATATTGTGGTTCACGGGCAAAACATGCCGCAATACCACTTTCTGACAGGGGTCGCAGAAGGGAGAAATAACGAAAGCCGCTTATGACATGGTTGGTAATAAAGCGATTGAAGTCCAGCTCAAATTCCAGAGATTTGCTATATTGGTGATTTATCAGAAGGCCGTTCCGGGTCATATTGCCTTCATTGGCCGACTGTTCGTTGGACATGACTACCGTATCATAGCTGTAAAGGACTGCAGCAAGGGCCATGATGAAACTAAGGATGCCGGTAATGGGAACATGACCATTATAGGCCCCCTTTTCATTGAGCGAAAACAGGGCGGGGTCAATTTTTCGGGTAATCAGAATTGCATCCGAACATCCAGCACTGGAAATCACGTCCAATATGGGCTGTCCCGCATTTATGGCAAGGGGCCTGAAGGCCTGTTTTGATTTCCGTAATATTTCCAGGCTGACCAGTGAATCCTTGCCGCCGCCAATGGGAACCACATTCGTTCGAGGTAAGGCGAGGACGCTCGGCTGTGGTGCCTTTTGTTCAGTAACCGGAAAATTGATAGTCTGGCGAAGGTCAAGATTATTCTCCACAGAAAACTCACCAAGTCCCATGAGATAGAATTTATAGAAAAAGTCAGCTTCAATTTGGCTGATTGCCTGATTGTTAATGACAATCAAATCCGGACAATAGGCCTTATAGTAACTGATCCCAGCGGCCAGATGCAGTACGCGCACAAGTTTCTCAATGGTATCCCCTTCTTCAGCAGAAAAATTGGTCTTGGCGCCGGGGAAAGATATGACTTCCGTAAAGTTTAGTCCTGATGCGTAAGCATAGTCCAAAAACACGGCTCTCTTTTCCGGCTCATAGTGGGCGGACTTAAATATGAAAGAACTTTCTTTTGTCATGACATTTGTTGTCTGATTTTTTTCTGGCAAAAACAAGGCCTTTGTCAATATTTCAGAAATTAACGCTAATTATTAGGTCGTAGATTCGTTTTTTTTCGTATATAATAGTTTTTCGTCAGATATTTAGACTAACAGGAGGTTCCATGTACGTTAGAAATGTTCTTCAGTATAAAGGTCATCAGATCATATCTGTTTCACCAGATAATAGTTTAATGGAAGTTGCCAGAACCTTACGGGAAAATAAAATCGGTGCCGTTTTGGTTTGTGAAGGTGAAGGTCGTATGTGCGGGGTTCTTTCAGAACGAGACATTATTATCGCAATTGCCAAACATGGTGGTGATATCCTTAAGGGCAAAGTTTGCGATTTCATGACAGAGGGTGTTTACACCTGTTCTCTTGATGATGACATGAAGAAAGTCATGGAGCAGATGACCAGCAAACGAATTCGTCATTTACCCGTTGTGGATGACGGAAATGTGGTCGGGGTGATTAGCATTGGGGATGCGGTCAAACAGCGGATGGCAGAGACGGAAGCCGAGTCTGAAGCTATGATGACATATATCACATCATCGTAACCTAATGGATTTGATTGAGTCGATTCCGATTCTCTTGATCTCGGTAATTTTTTAACAATCAAACACTGAGCGGACGTATCCCTATAAGATATTGTTTTAAAACGAATATTTTTAACAATTGATAGTTATATTGTCGTTCTTCTGTAGTTTTTCACGCATTTGTGCTAATATGATTTTCTTTTCACTGAAAGGTGGAAGCTAGGGAAGACCATTCTTTTATTTGCAAAAAACCGAGCGTGAGCAACGTTTTTCACAAAAAAGTTTGTTAAATATGAAATTAGGTATTTACAAGGTTTGCTGAAGCTCCTATAACCCGCTTCACCGACACGGCAGGGGCCGCTGAGACATTGTCTTTAGGGACAGAGTTATTAGGGCCTTGGTTGTGTTTTGTTGCGCTTTAAGTGCAATTTGATCTTTGACATTGT
>JAJFIQ010000011.1 GCA_021774785.1 Emcibacter sp. | reverse complement strand
ACTGTTGTTTTGCGGTCCATACGAAAATCTTGCACGATCAGAGCCATCAGAATTGGTAACAGAGATAAAGCAATGAGATCCAAATACCGCCACGCTCCGGCATGAAAGTTGCGAATCAGTCCCCAACGGATCGACATTATTGATCGGGTCGCCGCCGGTATAGTTGTAGATGTTAAGGCCGCCAGCGTAGAGGATGCTATCGGGGCCACCAAAGCGGCCAACACCCGGATCATAATACCGCTTGCGGTAGTAATACAGCCCCGTCTCGGCATCGTAATACCGCCCGGTATAGCGGAACAGGTTTCCTGATCCGGCCAGTGGTTCTTCGACCCCATAGGGGGAGTACAGATACTGATCGGTGAGCACGCCAGCACTGTTGACCATGCCGATGACCGAGCCGATGCGGTTGGGCATATAGTAATGCACGGCATTGGCGGTGCTACCGCTCATATCCACCATGGCGATGCGGTCATCAATGCCGATACCGGGGACGTACAGCCGCCAGCTACCCAGCGCGCTGCCAGAGGTGCCGGGATGTTCGCCCAGCACCATGTTGTTATAGCTGGCAAAGCGATAACCCGAGGCGCCATCTTGCTTGTAAATGCGGCTTTCCTCGGCGCCATAGACATAGCTGGCGTTCATTGTCGTGACCGTATCACTGGCCGCCGTCATGCGGTTATTGGCATCATGGGTGTAGGCCCGCACCGGAGCGGAACAGGCGTTGCTGCCTGTGGTGGACGTGCCGGATAAGTTGCCGGAACCATCATAGCACAGGTCTGTCACCTCTGGCGTGGCAGACCCTTGCGTCCGGGTATAGCCGGTCAGCTGGTCCAGGGTGTTGGCACCATCATAGGCGGTGATCCGCTCTGTGGTGGGTTTCCACATCCAGGCCGGGTCAGAGATGGTCTCGGCGGTCAAACGCCCGGCACCATCATTGGTGAAGTCAAAGTTCACCGGCGTGGTGAGTGAGGCCAGATCATAGCTCAGCTGCGTTACATCACCGTCTGACCGGAGCAGTGAGGCCCAAGCACCGCCTGCGAACATGGTGTTCAGGAGGGGTGCAAAGAGGGCAAGTTTTACGAGGGAGTGCATTGGCGAATTTATTCTGTCTGAAATTTTACGTCATCCAAGTTTAATAAAAATATTTTTTTCAGCTCGGGATGCACTTTTTTCATATCTGGTTTGTATACACGCATACCAACCATGTTTTTGGGAATTTTTTTAAAATGATTGTGTAAGGTTCCACTAATAAGTAATAGGATATACCTTTTATCATGCTCATCAAGAAACCGAAGTTCATCATTATCAATGATCGCTTTGGAAATCGATAGTGCCTTTTCTTCGTTATCAGCAAATGCATTCACTACAAACAACATCAATTTTAAAATAAGTTTACCAAAATCCTTTGCCTCGTCCAATTTCATGTCTTTATACTTTTTTGCTGCTTGAATCGGCGATAACTTGGCATCTTTTATAACACTACCAACAGTCTTCCAATCGGCATGGTTAGAGCAATAAAACGAATTGGATTTTGAAAAATAGTAATTTTCCGAATCTGAGGAATAATGGTTGTTTTTCCTGAGAAATTTAAACATTTTTTTGCCTTACCTTTAACTTCGCATCTACAATGTTCCATCAGCATGCTTCCTGTGAAGATTGACAATCTGAGTTATTTGTTTCTGTGCTTGATTGACCACCAAAATGCTCTTTAATTTTATCTGAAGCAACCTTTATAGTTGCTGAAACTGCTGCTACTGTAGCAGTGCCAAGAATCACTTTGTCCAAAGCTGTTTTGGCTCCAGCTACTACAGTTGGTGCTCCAGCTTCTATTAGGGGAAATGATGCTGGACCTGTAGTCGTGACGGAACCAAAACCAAGTGTAGTTCCAGCAGTACCACTTGCTGTTACATCAACGAATGCGGCCCCAGCAACAGGTGCAGCGCCAATAGGGGCAGTCGCTAAAGAGGTAGAGCCTTGTAATATTGGCAAGAACGAACCAGCTTCCACAAGCGCCGGGCCAGCTATTGTCAAACCAGCACCAGCACCCGCTAAACCTGCAATCCCTAGCGCTGCCACGCCCACTGCATCTGTAAATGGCTCACCCTGTGTATTCAGGCTGGAGCTTGGTGCATTTCTCAGCACAAACCCGTTTGCAGTTTTTCTAAACGCGCTGTTATTGTTTCGTTTTCGATTGCAGCACTCAGTCCCCAGCGGATCCACATTATTGATGGGATCGCCGCCGGTATAGTTGTAGATGTTAAGGCCGCCAGCGTAGAGGATGCTGTCCGGGCTGGGGAACCTGCCTGTGCCGGGATCATAATAGCGCTTGCGATAATAATACAGCCCCGTCTCGGCGTCGTAATACCGCCCGGTATAGCGGAACAGGTTTCCTGATCCGGCCAGTGGTTCTTCTACGCCATAGGGCTGTACAGATACTGGTCCGTCAGCACGCCCGCCGTGTTGACCATACCGATGACCGAACCGATGCGATTGGGCATATAGTAATGCACCGCCGTCGCCGTGCTGCCCGACATATCGACCATGGCGATACGGTCATCAATGCCGATGCCGGGCACGTATAAGCGCCAGCTACCCAGCGCACTGCCCGAGGTACCCGGGTGTTCGCCCAGCACCATATCGTTATAGTTGGCAAAGCGATAACCTGACGCGCCATCTTGTTTGTAGATGCGGCTTTCTTCGGCCCCATAAACATAGCTGGCGTTCATCGGTAATACCCCCCTTTATAGAGGGCATCGTAAGTAGAACGGTTATGCGGCTATGGACATGTCCATGGCCGATTTCTGTTTTGGCGTGATACCGCCGATAGCCATATTGGGTCTTTCATTGTTGTAAGTCCAGAGCCAGTC
>JAJFIQ010000002.1 GCA_021774785.1 Emcibacter sp. | reverse complement strand
AGGAGATTAATCAAAAACAAAACTATCAAACAAAGACGCTTGCAACATCGTAAGATAGTCGCTTAATATTAACAATAATCAGAGATCAAAGCCTCCTGATGAAATAAGCTAAATAAGTCTCAAACCATTCGACGACGGACATGATCGCGCTGCTCGTATGCGTAAAGGCTTTAAAGGCATGTGGGACAAGCTAACGGGCAAACATGCAGAACAACGAAGGCAAAATGAAATTGAAACGCTCAAGGCTCTTGAGCGCGACAAACAACAAGCAAACGACCTGCGTAAAGCTCAGTTAGATGAGCGAAGGAAACTTCAAGTTGAAATCCAGCAAAAGCGATTTGAGGCCACTAAACAGCAAGCAGAACTGCATAAAGACCTTGCAAGCTATAGCCGCATGCAAGAACGTCAAAATATACGGGTAACTGACAACTTCAACACCCAATCCCGCCTTGAAAAAATCAAGTCACCACGACGAAACAAAGGGCCTAGCTTAGAACACTAGATTATACGTTCCTTTAAGCTCCCTACACGCTGTCGGATAAAATCAATGAGCTTTGAGGATGCAGGCATTTCAGCTTCTATCGCCTCAAGGGAGCCTAGAATTTTGCCTGCTATCACAGCCACTTGCTTAAGCACCATCGGCTTGGATAGCCCTGCCTCATCTGCAAGCTTTTCAAAATGGCGCGCATACACATCATCGGGCTTATACTTGCCGCCAATCTTCATCGCCATCTTGGTAGCAAGCTCAGGGTAATAGACCGTACATAACAAATCATAAAAGGGGGCTAGTCGTATTTGTCCCGCCCTATAAAGCAGGGAAAAGTTCTTCCCGTGCGCATCATTATTCCCTATCAGATAATTGAAAATCACCGCATCAAGCAAATTCTGCAAATCAATAACAGGCACAGCAGACACGGAACGTAACAAACCAAAAGCCTGCTTGAGCGAAACACCGCCCTCATTTTGATATTTCATCTCTGACACAATACCAAGCGCCTGACAAAAATCCTCTTGGTGCAAGCGCTGAATAGCACCTTCACCAATTAGACGGTCATAACGCTCAACAGATAATACCTGCATGTCTTCAATATCTAGTATCTCAACATCTGCAACAGGTAGACCAATCGCTTTTGCCAGCTTCATGCAAACAGCTTCATTGAGAACAGTGTCTTCGAAACGCTCAATGGCAGGCTTTAAAATATGCGTACTTGGCGCACCATTCATCGGTATTGCAAAACCATCCTTCGAGCGGTGTACCGTGATCTTATCTTGCGCCCCAGCCAGCGAAAGGCGAATACCTTCTTCCCCAGCAAGTAAGGGGCGTTTAGGTAAATCTCTTAAAACTTCTGCCAAGCCTTCTTCTGATAAATCTCTATAGTTTGCTGCATCTGTAGCTAATGATTGCCCCTCTGGCAGGAAAGTCACAGCACCAGCACATTCTCCACCAATTTCTGCCAGCATAGCAAAGTCGTTCTTTTTGCTGATACCCAGATTTTTAGCAATGCGCTCGCGCTTGGCCTCCTCGGGTAATATACCTCCAAAAAACCCATGGCAATCAGGGTTTAAAAATGGCTCAGCTTGCAAGGGTAAAGACTGAGACAAAGGTATTGCCTGCGGACTTTCTAACCATTCAGCCGTATAGGAAAACCCCAGCTCACCGCTATCATTCTGCGTCAACTGACCAACAAAATGCTCAAGCAAATATACATCAAGAGTTCGCGCCATATCTTACCCCCAGCCACTTCCATCACCATTACCTGCACCTGAACCATGCCCACTACCATCGCCAGATATTGCATCATAGGATGGGCCATGTAGCTGCACTTTAATGCCAAGCGTCTGCAACACGGTCAGCACTTTGGCGAGCTGGCAGGTCGGCTTACCTTTCTCAAGGTCAATAATAAACCGTAGCCCTGTCCCAGAGGTCAGCGCCAAATCTTTCTGCGTAATGCCCATCGCTTTGCGTGTTTTGCGAATGGCTGCGCCAATATCCTGTGGTGTTTGCATCATAATAAGCCTCAATTAATTCCCGATCGGTAACATTAACACGATTTCAACCAAGAATGCAACAAACATTCCCGCTCGGTAACTTTAAACTATATAGCAGCATATATCACCAAATTATTCCCGCTCGGTAACTAAACAATACTCTTAATACCGCACAGTTCTGTGCTGTAGCCCTTTTCTTATGTGAGATCAGCCTCAAACCCTCGGCTGTGACAATCAACCTCCATCCATGCGTAGCCTTTGGCGCATCGGGGTCAGAAAGACTCCGATGGACGGGGTCTCCTGATAACAGGAGGATAAAATGAGACTAATCACCCACTTCGAACTGGCCACAAAAAGCACCAACGAGCTGCGAGGAATGCTAAGAGCATGTTTCAATGCTTTGGCGATGAGTTCACCAGATAGCCACCAGCGCCGCAACACTCTGGCTTCTATTGAAAACATTCAACTTGAATTGGGACTTAGAGTATAGATTAAGTGCCTTTAAAACAGGTATTCCTTAGACTTCATCTGCGCCTAGAACTTGGTTCGCATGCTCCAAACGCGCCTCCAGCTCTTTCATCTTCAAGTCATTGATATTATCTCCACTTGGTGAAGTCCAAGCAGCACCACTTTTCAACCATACAATTTCGCTTTTAAGATATTGCAGCTCTGATCTAGCCCACTTTTCTAGTTTGCTTGCCATATTACCTCCTGCTCATTACCTATAAGCACAGTATAGGAGCAAACGAGACAGGGATCAAATTTCAAAGTGAGCCACACCTATGTACGCCGCACCGCTTTAGTTTCCGTAGGCATCGAAAATATTTAATTTGCTCTAGAAATCACATTCAACTACTAATTAGTATTATCGGTTGACTAGCCACAGGATTAATAGTGTCAAAAAAATTACCATTCAAAGTTTCTGCACGAGCAGCGCGTCTCATTGGTCGCGAAAATGTATCTAATGCTGAAGGCGCTATCATTGAGCTAGTTAAAAACTCATATGATGCAGATGCCAAATTTTGCATACTATACTTTGATAACAAAAACTCGCTTCATATCCTAGATGACGGAGACGGAATGAATTCCAATACTATCGAAACTCATTGGATGACGATAGGAACGAACAATAAAGAAACTGATATTAAAACACCATCAGGAAGAGTGAGAACAGGCGCTAAAGGCATTGGCCGTTTTGCCTTAGATAGATTAGGTTCAAAATGTCATTTGGAAACTGTTCCTAAGGAAAAAGCTGATAAATCTGTTGGTTGCCGATGGGATGTTAACTGGCAAGATTTTGAGAACGAAAAGCTAAAAACTATAGGTGAAGTATCCGCCAAACTTGAGGAAGTACCTTCGTTAGACTTAAATCAAGCCGTAAGAAAAATCTTGTGGTCTCACTGCCCCAGAATAGAGAACACTTTACAAACCATTTTACATGGAACCGCAATTTCCATTATTGAATTGCGTGATAGCTGGGACAAGTATTCACTTAATCGCCTTTATCGCAATCTCGGAACGTTAATACCAGCAAAAGAAGAGAAAGACTTTTCAATATTATTGATTAGCGATGAATACCCAGATGACTTTGGGTTAATTGATGCTGGTATATGCGATGATTTTGACTACAAAGTGTCCGCAAAAGCAGATTCTAAGCAAAATATATCAATTACAATTACACGCAATGAGCAAGATTTAGAAAAATTAAATTTCGACCTTTTTTCAAGAGAGGCCATGCAACGCCCACCTTACGATAAAGAAACATGTTCCCCGTCAAAGCCTATGAGACCATTTAAAGTATTTGCATAAGAGAGGTTTTGATCTCATCGTAATTTTGTGAAGGAATGAAGATGAGAACTAAACCTACTAATTTAAAAGCCACCAAGATGGTTAAAGATATCCGCC
>JAJFIQ010000001.1 GCA_021774785.1 Emcibacter sp. | reverse complement strand
AAATAAAAGGCCACGGAAAACTCTAGGCTATAATACTCCTGAAAAGGTAATTTTATATGATGTTGCATTGACAGGTTGAATCTACAACAGCGTACTTCGCAAGGGATGTCAAGTGAAGTACGCCTTCATTGAAGCGCATCGTCCTGTTTTCCGCGTTCGGCCTATGTGCCGTATCCTTAAAGTTCACCCCAGTGGTTTTTACGCTTGGCTTAAAGAACCGTTCAGTAACCGCGCAAAAGATGACCTCAGGTTAATTGACCTCATCAAACGGGCTTGGATTGAGAGTGGCTGTGTATATGGCTATCGCAAACTTCATGATGACCTACGATCTATCGGTGAGATCTGCTGTTTGAACCGTGTGGCGCGCCTGGCTAATATTGCGGGTATCAAGGCGCAAATAGGCTACAGACGTAAAACTGGGTTTTATGGTGGTAAGCTGCCATTGTCGCACCAAACCAACTACAGCAGGACTTTAAAGTGGCTTTGCCCAACCGTTCTTGGGTGACAGACATTACATATATCCGCACCCATGAGGGTTGGTTGTATCTGTCCGTTGTGATTGATCTTTATTCTCGCCGGGTGGTGGGATGGTCGATGCAGTCACGTATGCAGATGGATTTGGTATTGAGTGCTTTGTTGATGGCAGTTTGGAGACGTAAACCAAAACAGAAAGTAATTGTTCATTCCGATCAAGGTAGCCAGTTTACAGGTTATGAGTGGCAGAAGTTCCTAACGGATCATAATCTGCAAGCCAGCATGAGTAGACGTGGTAATTGCCATGACAATGCTGTGGCTGAAAGCTTTTTTCATTTATTGAAACGAGAGCGGATCAGGCGGAAAACCTATGCAACCCGTAAGGATGCTAGGCAGGATGTGTTTGATTACATAGAATTTTTCTACAACCCAAAAAGAAAACATGGTAATAACGGATTGTTGTCACCAATTGATTTTGAACTACAAACAATAGTGAAGAGGCAAGGTGTCTAATAAACTAGGGGCATCTCATCAACAACATCACGAAAGACTTCACATTTCATAACTATTTGACGCGCTAGCTCTGCTTTGTCGTCACGATGATCATACAAAACACTTAAAGAACGTGAAGGCCTGACAGCATACCGGTTCAAATCAGCAAACATCTGTTGACAACGTTTTAAGCCCACATCGACATAAAAAACAACTGCAATAGTTTCATCACCAATTTTAGGATTATTATGCAAAGCCAGCTCAATAGCTGCTCGTCGGTGTTGCCCGTCATTTACAATAAATTTTGCGTCCATAGGCACTTCTAGTGCCCCAACCCGTTCACCATTTGCATCATTTGAAGAGGGCTGAAAATGTACATTGCCATCAATGGACGCCGTGATTGCGGAAAAAAACATAGCTTTCAGGATTTTTCATCAGGTAACGGGCCATCTCGGGAACACGACCTTTGTTCAATTGCCTTGACCAATCCTTCTTTGAATATCTATCGGACGCCCGCAGCGAAACAGGCACGCCTTATGGGCCGTCTGAGGCGCGTCGCCTTTTGGTCTCACAAAATGCAGATGATCAGGCGGTTGTTCGTGCCCATGTGGGAGATTTTGTTGAGAGTTATGTGGACCAGAATTTTGGATCGGTGAATACCCCGAATGTCAGTGAGCCTTCTGCCGCGTCGGTAAATGTTGGACGGGAAGAGAATATAGCTGGGGTACGGGCAACTTTTGACACTGGGAGAGAGGCAATCGAAGCCCAAGCACCTAGGCCGGATATTGCCGACACGGCTTCATCCATTAAATCTTCAAATGCCAATGTGCGTGAGCATACGTCAGAGGCTTTATCTGGAAGAAAAGCGGATCGGGAAGCCGCTACACCGCAGAAAGAGGAAATATCGAAAGAGGCTGGAAAAGGCGTATTTGAGAAGACGTTTACAGCATCGCCGGATGACCTGGAAGCCTGGACGAAGGAACAATCCGGTTCTCAAAACCAATCTGATAACACACCTAATTCAAGGGGAGGACGTGAAAATCCGGTTCAAAAAAGGCGGCACAGTCGTCGCCCTTTACCAAAATCAGATGATGATGAATGATATAGTTTAGTAACCATTCCTATGATAATCATCGTTACGAAATGTGTCGAGAAAATCGTCATGAATATTGGGTGTAAGATCAAGTTGGCGCTCCGCATCACTGTCAAAAGAGTTGATAATCATGCCAGGTGAAGTTGATCCGTTCCAGGGTTCAAAGGCATCGTTTAGTAACCGTGATCGCGGGTGATCTGAATTTAACTTGTTTTTCCGGATAATGAGCGCACCGATCCCGACCACCCACAGCAGGGCGAGGATGAAAATAACGCCGAAAGGCACATTGATATTTGATAGAAAATCCATTGTAAGTCAATTCACTTGAATGCATCTGGTATTCTAACATATAGCGCATTTATAATCAACATTTCGACCATGAGTAAAATGCACATTACGCAGGTTATTAGTGAGTTGAATGTCCTTGCCTTGGAAATAGCTATGAAGAAAAACCAGACCATGTAATATAATTTTCTTGCTGCATCGATTTAATGGATGGCACAAGTGTTCGGTGGCATGAAAAGGTGATCCAATGCAAGGGTTGCATAGGTGCTTTGTTTTGTGGTTCTACTATTGATATCGTTTGGAGGGGAAGGCATTTCAGCATGTACCCCGCAAATTAGTTTGTTTTGACTATACGTTAATTATCCGTAATAACATTGACTTTTACGGCAATATACCGTATATTATTATCTGAAATGGTTATCAAAGGATAGAATAATGGTAGGATCATCTGTGAAGGCTCGATTTGATGCTCAATTGCCCGAAGAACAAAAAGCTCTTTTTGAAAAAGCGGCTATGGTTGGCGGCTATCGTTCTCTGACGGAATTTGTGTTTACATCAGCACAACAGAAGGCGAAAGAAATCATTTCCAGCTATGAATCCCTGCTTGTATCTGATCGGGATAGGGAAATTTTCTTTGATGCCGTTATGAACCCTCCAACTCCCGGTGATAAGTTACGTAAAGCTGCCGAACGTTATAGGAAGGCCACCTCTGTATAATGGTGTATCTTACAGTGCCGCTTGCACCTACGCATGATAAGGCTGCCTTTTCCTGCGGTCAGGATATGCTGGACCGGTATTTGCACAAGCAGGCCGGGCAGGATATGAAGCGTCGCCTGTCCGTGGTATTTGTCCTGTCGGAAGAGACAAAATCTGGACGGGTCAAAGGTTATTACACCCTGTCCAATGACAATATTCCTTATGATCAGGTACCGTTGAATATCCAAAAGAAAATGCCCTCTTCCTATTCATCCCTGCCAACGACTTTGCTGGGCCGCCTTGCTGTGGATCGGAACTTTCAGGGGCAGGGGCTTGGGGAGCAGCTTCTTCTTGATGCGCTGAAAAGAAGTTATGATATATCTACCTCGGAAATTGGATCTATCGCTGTTGTGGTGGACCCGCTTGATAAAACTGCGGTAGCCTTTTATGCGCAGTATGGCTTTATTCAGCTACCGGACCGGGGTCGTATGTTTCTGCCTATGAAAACAATCAAGCAACTTTTTTAGGTGCCATGTTATAAATTTAGGGCTATGCAGAACTTTTTCTTGTGAGGGAACATTCTGATTTCAGATAGTAGCTTGCATTGGTTTGTTAAACTCAAGGAACTCATTCTGTAGGCAGTAGGCCCTGGCCAGATTCATGATGATTTGGATGTTGTCATTTGCTAGTTAAGTTAAATATAATCTGCGGGCCATTTTTCCGATTTCGGGGTGGGAATCCACTCTACGCTGTGCTACACTGGGCGAAGTACGGAAGATACCAATCAACGAATAGCGGCAACACATCTGTTTACTCAAAACAAGGTGTGTAACATGAAAAAAATATGTCGTATTAATCTAAGGCTTTCTGATATTCAATACCGGGAAGTGGACCGTCGCGCAACTTACGCTGGTCTGCCGAAAGCAGAATATATTCGTTCGCTAATTCAGCAAGATATTTCCACTAATACCGATGCCGTGATCAGGCGGTTGGCCCGCATGATCATTTTTTCCGCCGTTGCTATTCGTTATCTTTACACGACAATTGGACATGAAAGTGAACTCGGTGTGGTGAATGAGGAGGTGAACAGATTGATCGCCAATATGGGGATTGATGATGAAGCAGGATAAAAGGAGTAATTTACCATCTCAGTCTAAAGGGGCTCCGGGGAATATATCATCTACGGGTTATGTAAGTCCTTATATGAATACAAAAGAAGCTGCGAAATACTTAGCTCTCCGCCCCACTGCTCTTGAAAAGAGGCGTTGTCTGGGGCAGGGGCCATGCTATCGCAAGCATGGGTCAATTGTAGTGTATCATATTGACGATTTAGAAAACTGGTCCATCAGCAACTTGCATAACGCAAATTCTGAATAAAAATGCAGTTTAATCTAAAGCAATGGCTATATATTTCATAGCTTAGGTATGATGAAAAATATATTTTGGTAACAACGTCGTAAGCTGGCGGTTTAGCTCCCGCGACACTGGCCGGAAATAGAAATAATGCGTGTATTGGCTCAGACATATGTGAGTATCGACAAGGATCGGGACCACACAATTCACTCCTCTTTTTCTACGAGCAAGAAATTAACTACGTCAGTTTTTTCTTCCTCTTGTTCATCTCCACTGTTGATGATCTCCAGCAATGTCCCCGCCCAAGCGTCAAATATAGATTTTTTTTCGTCATCGTATTCATATTTATCATAGACGGCTGTGACATCGCCTTCTGAATGGTTCAGGACGTATTTGATCCAATCGCGCCTTAAGCTATTTCGTGTGCAGTGGGTGGTGAACGTTCTGCGTAAATCGTGCGGGGTAAATTTTTCGATATCACCTTTCTTGCTGAAATTGGCGACAGGCCGAGCGATAGCATGTCGATCCATCGGTTCATTGGGCTTAACAGGTGAGCTGAAGATATAGTCATGCTTTTTATGAAGTTGATAGGCTTCTCGGATCAATTCTATTGCCAAAGGGCTTAGTGGGACACGGTGTTCTTTTTTATTCTTGGAAATGCTGGCCGGTATCGTCCAGATCAAATTTTGATAATTAAGGTCTTCTGTCTTCATGTGACGCACCTCGCCGGACCGTTGTCCGGTTGCCAGCATGGTTTTCAAAGTTAATTCTGTGACCTTTGAGCAATTTATAACCGTCGCAAAATTATTCCAGAAATATTTGATTTCGTTGTTATCTAATGCCCGGTCCCGAGAGGTGGTTTTATACATCTTTTTTATTCCCCAAAGAGGTGAGGCATCAAGTATTGAGCGTTCAACGGCATATTCAAACATTACCTTCAGGTAAGCCCGCACCCTGTTACAGGTAGCGCCTTTACCAGCGTTCCTTATACCTTCAAGAAATGAAAAAACTTCCCAACGTTCAATGGATTTTGCCTTTCTATCTTTCCAGTCAGGCGGAATATAATGATTAAGCGTGTATTTAATGGATTCCCATGATTTGTTATTATAGGAAGCATGATTATTGATATATAAGTCGATTAAGTCCTGAATAGTCGCTGCGCTCTTTTCTTTTTCTTTATTCTTCCGTTGGGTCGATACCTCCAAGAGTCTTGTTATGAGCGTCAGCCGCCGCCGTTTTGGCATCAGCAAGGGAGATATCAGGATATCTTCCAAAAGTGATCCTTTTAGCTTTGCCGCCAAATGAATATCTATATGCAAATGTCTTAACTCCCCGTCTGGTGACACGCACATGAAATCCCATTGAACCTTGCTCATAATATTCACATTGCTTGCCGCTAGGTTTCAATGCCTGTATACTTATGTCTGTAAATCTCACCGAATAACACCCTTTAGCTTGTTTATTAAACAATAGTTGAAATAAGTTGACACGTCAATAATGAGGTCAATAATGAGGTCAATATATTGCTGGTTTGATATGGTTGCGCATGGTTTCGTATGGTTAGAATTAACATATTAAGTCATTGATAATATTGTAGTATTGTATCAACCATGCCCAACCATAGATGACTGTCTGGCGTTTCTGGGGGTGAAGGGGTCGCAGGTTCGAATCCTGTCATTCGACCAAATAAAATCCCGTTAATTCAATGAGTTAACGGGATTTTTCTTATTCGAGATTTAGGCATTTTTACGTTTCTTGGGTGCAGCTTGGGTGCAAATTAACTAGTCCTGTCCCATTTTGGTTCCGCTCCCTGTTCTCATTTAAGCCGCTTCCTTTTCAAAAGCCAAGGGGCTTTTCCATCCCAACGCTGAATGTTTTCGGCGCGGATTATAAAATCCGTTTATATACTCAAAGATTGCTACTTCTGCCTGGCGTCTTGTTTGCCAGAGGTGCCGCCAGATCAATTCTGCTTTGATGGTTTTAAAGAATGTTTCAACAGCCGCATTATCATAACAATTATGGGCCAGTAGCACCATGTCGTTACGCTGACGCTGGCTGATAGGTCGGCTTTTATAGGCTCTATAACCACGAGCGCTGACCTCCATAATCTGGCATAGGCGGGAAGTGGGCAATGTGCCAATGTGTTCTTCGATGACCCTAAACCTCATGGCTTTTGCCCCGCGAAGAAGATGGGTGTAGATTCAACCTGTCAATGCAACATCATATAAAATTACCTTTTCAGGAGTATTATAGCCTAGAGTTTTCCGTGGCCTTTTATTTAGCTGAATAGCCACAGCATTTAAATCTTTTTGAGTATGTTGTTTGAGGCAGGTTT